>NZ_CP021130.1:0-2802273 GCF_003568585.1 Meiothermus taiwanensis WR-220 | reverse complement strand
CGAGTTATCCACAGGTGGAGAACCCCCTGTGGATAATGTTGTGTGGGTGTGAGAAAAACCTTGCTGGAGCCTAGGATCCGTATCTGGAACAGTAAAAAATAAGACCGCGTGAAATTCGAGTGGTGTGCCCGTTGGGCTCGTGGATTCTAGGAGGCCTCTGCTAAAATGCGAGGTTAGGAGTTGATGGGGATGGGGGCCTATGACGTTATAGTGGTGGGCGGTGGTCATGCGGGAATCGAGGCGGCCTGGGCAGCAGCCAGGCTGGGGGCTAGGGTGGGCCTGGTTACGTCGAACCCCGAGCGCATCGGCTTGATGCCCTGCAACCCCGCCGTGGGTGGGCCCGGCAAAAGCCAACTGGTGGCTGAGGTAGAGGCCCTGGGTGGCCTGATGGGCAAGCTGGCGGATGCCACCGCCATTCACACCCGTGTGCTAAATCGTTCTAAAGGCCCCGCGGTTCAGAGCTTGCGCGTGCAGGTGGATCGTGATCTTTATGCGCTCGAGGCCCAACGGGTGCTGCTGGGGCACCCTCAGATTGAAAGCGTGCGGGCGGAAGTGGCGGCGCTGTGGGTTGAGCAGGGGGTGCTATGTGGCGTGCAAACCGTGGATGGACGCAGACTGCCGGCCAGGGCTGTGGTGGTGGCCAGCGGCACCTTTTTACAAGGGGTGGTCTGGTATGGAAGGCAGTCCCGGCCCGCAGGGCGACAAGGAGAGCCCCCTGCCCGTTTTCTCTCCGAGAGCTTACGAGCGGTGGGGCATCGTTTGTTGCGCTTTAAGACGGGGACGCCCCCCCGCATCCAGGCCGACTCGGTGGATTACCACAAGCTCGAGGTGGTTCCGGCGGATGATCCTCCAGAAACCTTTGCTGGGGTGCCTGGCCCTTATGCGACGGCCCGCCCCACCTGGCAGACCCGCACCACTGCAACCACCCACCGGCTGATCCAGGAAAACCTGCACCTATCGCCTCTGTACGGTGGGGATATTGAAGGCATTGGACCCCGGTACTGCCCTTCCATTGAAGACAAGGTGGTTCGTTTTTCCGACAAGGAGACGCATCTGCTTTTTGTGGAGCCCGATGGACTGCACACCACAGAGCTGTACCTGCAGGGCTTTAGCTCTTCCCTACCCCCTGAGCTGCAGGTTCAGATGGTGCGTAGCCTGCCAGGGTTTGAGCAGGCTGTGATTCAACGCTATGCCTATGCGGTGGAATACGATGCGGTAGACCCTTTGGAACTAACCCCAGGTCTGCAATCCCGTATGCTACCGGGGCTGTTTACTGCTGGTCAGCTCAATGGAACCTCGGGCTATGAAGAGGCAGCAGCCCAGGGCTTGCTTGCTGGTTTGAATGCGGCGCGGTATGCAATGGGGCTGGAAGAGGTTCAACTACCTCGAGCCTCTGGCTATATCGGGGTGATGGTAGACGACCTGGTTCACCGTGGGGTGGACGAGCCCTATCGCATGATGACCTCGAGGGTGGAGCTGCGCTTGTTGTGCAGGTCGGATAATGCGGATGAGCGCATGGTACCGCTGGCGGTTGCTTGGGGGCTGCGCCCGGCTGAAGATCTACGGGCCGTACAGGCCAAATATACGCGGGTTCAGAACGAGTTGAACCGCCTTCAGCGTAGCCGTATAGAGGGGGTCTCGGCATTGCAATACCTGCGGCGGCCTGAGGCCAGTTATGAACAGGTACTGCGGTTAATTGGGCCGCCGGAGATACCCCTTAGCAAGGCCGAGGCTTACCAGGTTGAAGTGCGGGCCAAGTACGCAGGTTATATGGAGCGGCAGGCCAAGCTGCGTGAGAGACTGAAAGAACTCGAGGCCTACCGCCTGCCAGTGAATCTTGATTATACCCAGGTTCCCAGCCTCTCTAAAGAGGCGGTCGAGAAACTCAGCAGGGTTCGCCCCCACTCGGTAGCGGAAGCCTCGAGGGTTCCAGGAATCCGGGACTCAGACATCACAGCGCTTTTGGTGTACATCGCTAAAATGCCGGTTCCTGTTCATTGATCAGGCTGGTGATGTTTCACGTTTTACATATCGCATGCTGCCGATGGAGCGGCCAATGTATGCAGATGAGCGCGGATGGAAAACAGATGCTGTTGCGAGCGGGTGCGGAACTGGGACTGGAACTAGAACCCCATCTAACCCGCTTTGCTTTGCTCTTTGACCTGCTTACAACCGCAAACCAAAACCTTAACTTAACCGCCATCCGGGATGAAAGTGGCATTGTATATAAGCATTTTATAGATTCTCTGTCTTGTCTGCGTTACTCTGGCTTTACAAGCGGGCTGTCGGTGATAGACGTTGGTACCGGAGCGGGTTTTCCTGGGCTGCCTTTGGCAGTTGTAAGATCTGACATCCGCTTTGATTTGCTGGATGCTACCCAGAAGAAAATAGGGTTTGTGACCAAGGCCATACAAAACCTGGCGCTGCCAAACGCACAGGCTCTCTGGGGGCGCGCTGAAGACCTTGGTCGGCAGAGTGTAAAACGTGAAACATATGGGGCCGCCCTGACCCGCGCGGTGGCTGCACTGGCCGTCACTGCTGAGTTGACCCTACCACTGGTGCAGGTGGGTGGGTTTGTGTTGGTACAGAAAGGCGCTGAGGTGATGGGTGAAGTGGCAGAGGCCCAAGGTGCAGTACGAAAGCTGGGGGGCGTGCTGGAGGAGGTAATACACCTGAAGCTGCCAGGCACAGGCGATACACGACATCTAATTATCCTGCGTAAGGTGGAGCACACACCGCCCCAGTACCCCCGCAAACCTGGGGTTCCCGCCAAAAATCCGTTATCCTAGTGAGCAAGGTGAAGCGCATTGGCATAGTGAATCAAAAAGGGGGGGTGGGGAAGACCACCACCGCCGTAAATTTATCAGCCTACCTAGCCAAGGCCGGTCAAAAGGTTCTGTTAGTGGATCTCGATCCCCAAGTTAATGCAACCTCGGGGGTGGGGCAGGCTGTACCTGAGCGCAACATTTATACTGTTTTAGTAGGTAATGATGATGTTCGAGACGCACTGGTGAAGGTGGCTGAGGGGCTGGATCTGCTTCCCTCGAGCCCTGATTTGGTCGGGGCTTCTGCAGAGCTTATAGAAAAGCCCACGCGGTTGGCTGAAGTTTTACGGTCGCTGGAGCCGGCCTACGACCTCATCTTACTGGACGCTCCCCCCAGTTTGGGCCCCATTACCATCAACGTTTTGGCGGCAGCGGAGGGCTTGGTGGTTCCGGTGCAGGCTGAATACTATGCCCTCGAGGGAATTGCTGGCCTGATGGAGACCATTGAACAAGTGCGTACCAGCATAAATCCAGCTTTGCGGCTTCTGGGTGTACTGATCACCATGTACGACCCTCGCACCTTGCTATCACAGCAGGTTGAGAGCAACATCCGAGCCAATCTAGGAGAAAAGGTGTTCTGGACTGTAATTCCACGCAATGTCCGGCTGGCCGAGGCACCCAGCTATGGTCAGGATATTAGCCAGTACGCACCAACCAGCAGCGGTGCCCACGCCTACCGACGCCTGGCTGAGGAGGTGATGCGTCGTGTCAAAGAAGCCTAGCGGTCTGGGAAAAGGATTGGAAGCCTTACTGCCCAAAACCCCGGCTTCCCAAACCAAACTTCCTCTGGCCTTGATCAAGCCCAACCCCGGACAACCCCGGCGCCTGTTCGACTCAGAGGCGCTGGAAGAGCTGGCCGCCTCCATCAGGGAGAAGGGGTTGTTGCAGCCGTTGCTGGTGAGGCCGAAGGGGGATATGTACGAGCTGGTGGCGGGTGAGCGGCGCTTTAGAGCCTCTCAGATGGCGGGGTTGCGCGAGGTTCCGGTCATTATCAAGGATATAGGGGAGCGCGAGGCCCTGGAAATTGCCCTTATTGAAAACCTGCAGCGTGAAGACCTAAATCCCATGGAAGAGGCGGAGGGGTACAAACGGCTGGTAGATATGGGCATGACCCAAGAAGAGGTGGCCAGGGCCGTGGGCAAGGCCAGGGTAACGGTTACCAACGCCCTGCGGCTGCTCCAGCTCGGCCCAGAGATTAGAAAAGCCCTGGAGGAGAATAAAATCAGTGCAGGGCATGCCAGGGCCCTTCTGATGTTGCCTGAGTCCAGGCGAAGCTGGGGTTTGTCTGAGGTGCTATCTAAGCAGCTGAGCGTGCGCGAGACTGAAAAACTCAAGGATAGACCTGCGGCCTCGAGCGGCCGCGCAAAAGGCGAAGAAGCCTACCCCGAGATCGCCCGCAACCTCTCGCGCCGACTGGGTACAAAAGTTCGTTTTACGAGCCTCAAAAAAGGGAAGATAGAGATCAGTTACCACTCAGAAGAAGAACTCACCGCAATCTTGCAGGCCCTGGGCTACGAGGGGTAATTCAAGGCAACGGAATTCGTATAGCCCCCTCGATATCGGTACGTCGAATTTGCACACCGTACTGATTTAGACGCTCTAGTACGACCCTCGACGGGTGGCCATACGGGTTATTGCCCACACCAATTAAGGCTAGCTTGGGGCGGAAGTGCTGCAATAGATAATCACCGGTGCTGCTCTCAGAGCCATGATGACCCACCTTTAGGATATCCACCCTCTCGGTAGGCCAGCGCACCTCGACGGAGACGGGGGCGTCGCCGGTAAAAAGTATCTTGTGACTCCTGTACTCCAACACAAAAACCAAACTGCGTTCGTTGTCCTCGACCTCGTCACCTTGTGGCCCCAAGAAACGAAGGCGGGCCCCGGCCAGGGTTAGCTGGCTTCCTCTGCGTGCAAAAAAAACCGGGACTCCACGCTGACGGGCGGCCAGGTGCAGGGCATCGTCCAAGGTGGCGCCCCGCACCCTGGGCCCAGTAACCAATGCACCAACTGGAAAATTCCGTATAACCTTTAACTGGGCCCCCACATGGTCTCCATCGGGGTGGGTGGCGATGAGCAGGTCAAGATCATCCACACCCAAGGCCCGCAAGGCTTGTTCTAGCCGGGGGTAAGCCCAGTCACGCCCTCCGTCCACCAGGATTTCTACCCTGCCGGGAAGGCGCACCAGGGTGGCATCGCCCTGGCCGACGTCGAGCTGCCACAGTTCGGCCCGGGGTAGGTGCTGCGGCAGGATGGAGGCCAGGGCCGCCGTGGCAGCAAGCCCTGCCGCATGTTCCCAGTGAAGACGGCCGTAAAGGGCCAGCAGGAGTGGGAGGAGGCCGAGGTAGTAGAGAGCGAACCCCACGGGCGGTATCTCACCCCAGCGCAACAAAGGGCCATTTGACAGCCACCCAACCAGCCCCAGAACCAAGGAACCAAGAATCTCGATGGGCCCGGCCAGCAGGCCGCCCACTAGTAGTTTGAGAAAGCCCAGGGGAACCAGGAAGCTCAGCAAGGGTAACACCAGCAAGTTGGCAATGGGGGAGACCAGGGGCAGTTGATGGAAATGATGTAGCAAGAGGGGAAGGATCAGAATTTGTGCAGCAAGGGTGACGCTCACCGATGACCAGACCCACTGTTTCCAGCCCTCGAGCCTGGGCAGGCGTGGTAGTACCAGGGCCATGCCCAGCACGGCCAGATAGGAGAGCTGCGCCGAAAGACTGAACAAGGTACGCGGCTCGAGCAGCAATTGAACAAATAAAGCTAGCGACAAAGCCGGCAAGACTGCTACCCGGCCACGTCCAATGAAGAGCCCCGTCAACACAAAGCCCGCCATAATCACTGCTCGTACCAGCGAGGGCTGGGGCCCAACAAGCCACAGATACAGCAGCAATAAAAGCAAGGCTGCAGGGTAGCGCCACCTGCCCAGCGGATGGAGCAAGAGTACAAAAAAGCCGGTTAGGATCGCCACATGTAAGCCAGATAGGGCCAGGGTGTGGGCCAGCCCGGCTTGCTGAAACTCCGTATAGGCTTCACCTAGATTGCGACGTTCACCGAGGGTCAGGGCGGCGAGCAGGGCGGCTACTGGAGGGGAGAGGCCCGCTACAAGCTGCTTTTGAAGCCACTGGCGGGGATCTGGGGGCAGGGGTTCGTAATGCACAACCTGCTGGGCTCGCAGCACTGCTGTAACCCCCAGGCTGTGCAACCAGGTTTGTTGATCAAAGCCCCCGGGGTTGCGCTTACTTAAAGGGCGCAGCAGATGGCCCTCCAAAACGTAGCGGCCATCCTGCAGATTTGGAAAGTGGTGTACGTACAGGCGTCCTTGCGGTGTGTATAGAAAACCCCCTCGAAGGGTGCCTTCGATCCGCACCCACCGGCCTATTTGCGAATCCCAAGGATCCTTGGCTAGGCCTAGGTGCAGGATGATCAAGGCGTAGGCACCCAAACCAAGCCAACGTGCGGATTGCGGGAGTCCAAGCCCTGCCAGCAAGCCTAGGAAGGCCCAGGGGGTTAGCTGGCTGAGGGCTCCCAGCAGGGCCCCAGCACCCAGAGCAAAAGGAATCATAGGGTTACTAGGGGACGCAACCGCTCAAGTATTTTGGGCCCGATTCCCTTAACACGCTCGAGGTCCTCGAGCGTGCGGTAGGGGCGTCCTTGAATGATGCGCTGGGCTAGCGCAGGGCCAATTCCGGGCAGACTCTCGATCTCGGCTTGGCTGGCTGTGTTGAGGTTGACCTTTTGAACCTCGGGTAAAGCAGGGCCGGGTCTTAGAGTATCTGTGGCTTCCAGGCCTGGGGTGGGTGGGGTGTAGAACTGGGCTGGCGCGAATCGAACGGTTAGGTTGGGCCATAGGCTCGCCAGCCCTAGACCGAGCACCACCAGGATATAGGCTATGTTCAGCCAAGGCTTCATTGAAGCCCAATTTACTGTATGGGGCTGCGAATCCAGCCCTTGAACCTACAGAAATGCGCTCAGTAGGGCTCCGATAAGCGCCACTGAATAAGCGCAAGAGAGAGACCCACTGAAATTACCCCTAGCGGAACCCAGATATCGCTGGTGCTACCCATATTTACTACTAAATATCCTCCTGTAACACCTGCTGTGATCAGGGCTGAAACCTTTAGTAACACCGAAATGACGCGTTGCGTTGAGGAAGGGCCCCTGCCTTGAGCAGAAACCTTGGGCGCTGGGCTGGCCTCGCTTCGCGCGTCTGTGGCTGTAGGGGTGGGCGCGGGTGCGGGTACGGGTGCAGCGGAGCTGGGCTTAGGCGAACCCTCATAGGCCCAGATGGAATCGCTGGGTTCATCGGGGAGGGTTTTGGCTGGTTCTGTGATGTTGAGTTGGTTAGAAAAAGCTGGCGCAACCGGCGGTGTTTCCGGGGGTGTCGGGTAGGTGGGTTGGGGCGTGGGGGGGCTGGGGGGTGGAACACTGGCTTCGCGGGCAGCATCCGGTGTGGGTGGGGGTGTTTCTACCGACTCGACCACCCGGGGGGGCTCATCGGTCTGGGTGGCTTCGGACTTGGCCCTGAGCACATGTCCTTTGAGCGACTCCAGGAAAAGCTTTAATTCGTCTTTCTGGAAAGCGGCCGGGGCAATGCTCATGAGGATCCCCTGCTCGCTCATCACGTCTATGGTGCCGGTCTGCTTGTTTACGCTAATGCGCTTGATTATGGAAAGGCGTGAGCTCTGTGAGGTGTTATCGTCTAGGTAGAACAATTCTCGGCTACTTAAGGCCAGAAGACCGCCGGGGCCTTCGAGCCGAGCAATGATGGGGGACTGGGTCAATTGCGAAAGACGCGCATCATATTTGCCCATATTTAGCAGTCTACAACATGCGCAGACCGGCTTGCTTTCATCCATCACGTACAATTTGCTTGAAAGCGGTATAATCTCGACTCCCAGACACAAAAGCGGTTTGGGAAGTGAGTACCTCTGGCAAGGAGAAATGGCATGTTATCAGGTAAACCCTTGCTTCTAGGGCATCGCGGCGCTCCACTGCAGGCCAAGGAAAATACCCTCGAGTCCTTTCGCAAGGCCCTGGAGGCCGGCCTGGACGGCCTCGAGCTCGACCTGCAGCGCACCCGCGACGGGGTGTTGGTGGTGCACCACGACTTTGAGCTAGAGGGCCAGCCCATTGCCGCGCTGGACTGGCCCACCTTGCAGCAGCAAGCGCCCTGGCTGCCCCGACTCGAGCAGGTCTTGGCCCTGGCCGAGGGATTCCCCCAAGCCTGGCTCAACCTCGAGCTCAAAAGCCGGCCGGGCCCCTCGGATGGCCGTGAAGCGCTACTGGTACAGGTCTTGCAGAGCTGGCCAGGGCGCGCACGGGCCTGGATCAGCAGCTTCGACCCCCTGGCCCTGATCCGGCTGCACCGCCTGGGGACAGATGTCCCGCTGGCCCTGCTCTATGCCGAGACCGAGATGGAAGAGCTGGTACCCTGCCTGCCGGTGCAGGGGGTGCATCCGCTAAGTAAGCTGCTGAGCCGGGAAAAGGTGGAATACTTCAAGGCCCGTGGGATGTTTGTGGTCACCTGGACGGTTAACCAGGCCGCGGCGGTGCGGGAGCTGCTGGGGTGGGGTGTGGACGGTGTGATCGGTGACCGGCCGGAGCAACTGCTGGCCGGCCGGGCTTGACCCAACCGGGTTTTGCACCCGGTTCGGCCGGTTCTTGCGCTAGTCTTTTGGTATGCAAGGAGTGCAGTTCAAGCTAATTTCGGCTACGGATCCCGATATATTCCAGGAACGCCTCAACCGTTTTGTAGAAAGCCTTCCCCTGGAGGCTCTTCTGATAGATGTCAAGTTTTCCACCTCCCAGAGTGGTTCACAAACCACCTACGCCGCCTTGGTGCAGTACAAGTCGGTGGAGGAGTGGAAGGAGTAGGGGAGGCCTAGGCCACCTGCAAGGCCTGCTCGATTCGCTTCAGGGCCAGAGGGATGTCCTCGTCGTGCAGGTCGCGGTGCGTGACGAAGCGCACCCGGCTGGGCCCCATGGCGTTGGCCAGCACGCCCAGCCCGCGCAGGCGCTGGACGAAGGCCGGGGCCTGGGGTATCTGCACGTACACCATGTTGGTCTGCACCGCCTGCAGATCCACCTCGAGGCAAAGCCGCAACAACCCCTCGGCCAGGGCCCGGGCCATCTGGTGGTCGCGGGCCAGGTGCCCGGGGCCTTCGGTCAGGGCCAGGATGCCCGCCGCGGCCAGCACCCCCGCCTGCCGCATCCCCCCGCCCAGCAGCTTGCGGTAGCGCCAGGCCTCGGCGCGGTATTCCTTGGGCATCAGCAAAAGGGAGCCCACCGGGGCCCCCAGCCCCTTGGATAGGCAGATAGAGACGGTGCGGAAGCCTTTGGCCAGCTCGACGGGGGTGGTTTGCAGGGCCACCACCGCGTTGAAAAAACGCGCCCCGTCCAGGTGGGTGGGCAGCCCGGCCTCCTCCGCCACCCGCTGGATGGCCCGCTGCACGGCGATGGGCACCACCGTGCCGCCCGCGGTGTTGTGGGTGTTCTCCAGGGCGATCAGGCCGGTGGGGGCCTGGTGCACCGAGGTGTGGATGGCGGCCCGCACCGCCTCGGGGTCGGGTATGCCGTAGGGCGCCTTCACCAGCCGGATGGTTCCGCCCGCGAGCACCGCCAGCGAGCCCGGCTCGTACTCGTAGATGTGGGCCCCTTCGGGGGCGATCACCTCCTGCCCGCGCTTGAGGTGCAGCATCAGGGCGACCTGGTTGGTCATGGTGCCGCTGGGCATAAAAAGGGCGGTCTCGAAACCCAGCATCTCGGCCGCGAGGGCCTCGAGCCGGTTCACGGTGGGGTCTTCGCCGTAGACATCGTCGCCCACCTCGGCCTCGGCCATGGCCTTGCGCATGGCCGGGGTGGGCCGGGTCACGGTGTCGGAGCGGAGGTCGATGATGCGCATAGGCCCTATACTACTGCTGAAAGCGGGGTAGTTATGGAACACCAGTCCTATGCCTACGGCAAGAACCACTGGGCCTTGGAGCCCGATCTGCCGGCCTTGCTGGAGCGCCACTGGAAAGATTGGAGAAACCACAAGGAAGAGCTCGAGCGCTTCGGGGCTCTGGCCGGGGGGGCGGCCTACCGCATCGCCGACCACGTGGATAAAGAAGCCCGTCCGGTGCTGGTGATGCACGACCTGGACGGCCAGCGCATCGACCGGGTGCGGCTATCCCCGGCCCAGGAGGCCCTCAACCGCGAACTGGCCGCCATCAACCGGGCCCCCTACCAGGGGGGAAGCTGGCACCTGCACTTTGCCCTGGGCTACCTGCTGGCCGACCCCGGGCTTTACTGCATCCAGACCATCACCAACGCCACCGTCTACGCCATCCACAAGTACGCCCCGCAGCTGGCCCGCTGGAAAGAGGAACTCCTGGCAGGCCGGGCCTTTGGCGCGACCTGGATGACCGAGGTGCAGGGCGGCTCCGACCTGGGGGCCAACCAGGTGCGGGCGGTGCCCGAGGGGGCGGTCTGGCGGCTGTGGGGCGACAAATACTTCTCCAGTGGGGCCGGCCTCACCGATTACGCCATCGTCTCGGCCCGGCCCGAAGGCGCGCCGGCGGGGCCCAAGGGCGTTGCGCTCTTTCTGGTGCCGCGCCTGGACAGCCAGGGCCGGCTCAACTACCGGGTGCGGCGGCTCAAGGACAAGCTCGCCACCCGCGCGGTGCCCTCGGGCGAGGTGGAGTTCGAGGGGGCCGAGGCCCATCTGGTGGGCCGGGCCGAGGAGGGCATCTACTACATCCTGGAAACCCTGACCCTGTCGCGCCTGGCCAACGCCTGCGGGGCCATGGGGCTGGCCCGCAAGGCCCAGCTCGAGGCCCTCTTCCGGGTGCGCTCGCGCCGGGCCTTTGGCAAAAAACTGGAGGAGCACCCCCTCATCCGCCGCGACCTGACCGACCTGGCGGTGCGCATCGCCGGCGGCCTGGCCCTGACCTTCCGCGCGGTGGCGGCCTGGGAGGCGGCCTGGCAGGAGACCCCGCCCTACAGCCCCCGCTACCACTACGCCCGGCTGCTGGCCCACCTGGCCAAGGCCCGCACCGCCGAGCACGGCACCTACTGCACCCAGCTGGGCATGGAGCTTTTCGGCGGGGTGGGTTTTGTGGAGGACTTCGCCATCGCCCGCCTGGCCCGCGAGGCCCTGATCACCCCCATCTGGGAAGGCCCCGCCAACGTGCAGGCTTTAGATACCCTCGAGGTGCTCTTCCGCAAGGGCGCGGCCGAGCCCTTCCTGGCCGAGTTTGCCGCCAAGCTCGAGGCGGTGGGCGGCGAGGAGGCCAGGCTGGCGCTGAATAGCCTGGAGCGCACCCTCCGCCGCCTGCAAAGCCTCTCCCCCGAGGAGGCCCAGTGGCAGGCCAAGGAGGCCCTGCGCACCCTGGCCGACGCGGCCAGCGTGGCCCTGCTTTACGAGCTGGATAGCGAACGCCATGCCCGGCTGGCCGCTCTGTACGCCCGGCGCTTCCTGGCCCAGGAGGAGTACCCGGCCTGGGCCATGCGGGAAGAAGGGCTGTGGCGGGTGGGTTTGGAGCCCACCCCAGCCCCCTAGTCCAAACCTTCCAACCGCACCGGGTTGGAGTGGAAGGTGGAGCCCGCCCCCATGTCGGTGAGGTGTTCGCCGGTCAGCCAGTTGATGCCCTTGCCGTCCGGCGCGGGTTTTTCCCACCAGGTGCCCTCCAGCACCACCGTACCCCGGATGGGGGCCTCGCTCACCCGCACCCGCCGCACCACCGCGCCGTGCTGGGAGCGCACCCGCACCCGCGCGCCGTCCACCACGCCAA
The DNA here is from genome assembly GCF_003568585.1 of Meiothermus taiwanensis WR-220. NCBI lineage: Bacteria > Thermotogati > Deinococcota > Deinococci > Thermales > Thermaceae > Meiothermus > Meiothermus taiwanensis. The sequence goes on along the minus strand of NZ_CP021130.1, from coordinate 2,790,674 downwards.
AGGCCCGCGCGTCCTCGGGGTGTACCAGCAGGGTGGGCTCCCCCCCTTCGCCCTGCACCAGGCGCTCGATGTGCCCGTAGGTGGTGTTCAGGAAGTGCTTGGCGGGAGGGGTGAGCAAGATGAGCGGGAACTCCGGGGTGGGCTCGGTCAGGATCACCTGCGGCGGGGGGTCGAACTGCACCTTGCCGGAAGGGGTGCCGGCCCGCTCGGTAAAGGGCCGGAAGCCCCGGGGGATGTTGAGCCGCACGAAGCCCTCGGCCTTGAGGCGCTCGAGGGTGATGCCCTGCAGCCAGGGGTGGTCGGTGTCTAAAAGCGAGCGGGCCAGGGTCTCGGCGTCCCAGTAGAGGGTGGGCTCCTCCAGGCCCAGCCGCCGGCCCAGCTCGGCAAAAACCCAGGTGTTGGGCCGGGCCTCGCCCTGGGGCGGCATCACCGCCTCGTTCCAGGAGAGGTAGTAGTGGCCGTAGGCGGTGTAGAGGTCGGGGTGCTCCAGAAAGGTGGTGGCGGGCAGCACATAGTCGGCGTAGCGAGTGGTCTCGGTAAGGGCCTGCTCGAGCACCACCGTAAACAGATCCTCGCGCTGCAGGCCCTTTTGCACCAGGTCGGAGCGCGGGGCCACCACCGCCGGGTTGGAGTTGAAGACAAACAGGGCCCGGATGGGCGGCTCCAGGCTGGTGAGGGCGCTGCCGATCTGGGTCATGTTGATCCGCCGCGGTGGGGTGGGCCGGGCGGCCAGCAGGTGGGCTCCCCCCAGGTAGCGGCGGTTGAGGAAAAAGGCCCCCGAGGTGCTGAGCAGGGCCCCGCCCCCCGGGTACTGCCAGGCCCCGGTAATGGCCGGCAGCAGGATCACCGCCCGCAGGGCGCTGCCCCCTCCGGGGTGGCGGGTCAGGCCGTAGCTGGTGCGGATCAGGCTGGCCTTGGCCTGGGCGAACTCGAGGGCCAGCCTCTTTACCACCTCGGCGGGCACCCCCGTGACGGCCTCCACCCTCTCTGGCGTCCACGCCTCCGCCACCTGCATAAAGGCCTCGAAGCCGGTGGTCATGCGGGCGATGTAGTCTTTGTCGTGCAGCCCGGCCTGCACAATCGCCCGGGCCATCCCATAGGCCAGGGCCGCGTCGCTTCCGGGGCGGATCTTGATGTGCTCGTCGGCAAAGCGGCTGGTCAGGTTCTCGTAAGGGTCGATGTGCACGATGCGGGCCCCGTTCTGCCGGGCTTTTTTCAAAAAGGGGGTCAGGTGGGTGTGGGTGTGCAGGCTATTGATGCCCCACAGCAGGATAAACCTGGCCTGGGGGACATCCTCCGGGTCTACCCCATAGCGGTCGCCGTAGCTCCTCACCCAGGCCTCCCGGCCCGCCGTCGCGCAGATGGTGGTCTCCAGCTCGCTGGCCCCGATGGCCCGGAAGAAAGCCAGGGGATGCTCGTACTGCATGAGCCCCATGGTGCCGGCGTAGTAGTAGGGCAGAACCGCCTCGGGGCCGTATTTCTCGATGATCTCCTTTAGGCGTTCGGCGATCTCGTCCAGCGCAGTCTCCCAGCTCACCCGCTCAAACCGCCCCTCGCCCTTCCTGCCCACCCGCCGCAGCGGGTAGAGCGGGCGCAGGGGGTGGTGGTTGCGCTCGGGGTAGCGGTAGGTCTTGACGCAGGCGAAGCCCTGGGTGATGGGGTGGCGGGGGTCGCCCTCGATTTTGAGCAGGGTGTTGCTTTCCTCGTCGATGCTGGCGATCAGCGAGCAGGCGTCGGGGCAGTCCAGCGGGCAGGTGACGCGGGCTTTGCGTACAGTCATAAAAACCATGCTAAAAACTCGAATGGGCACCTGTCTATGCGGTGCTTACAATGCCTTAGCTTGGGCCAACCAAAGTAGCCCACATTGCTTAGGGGGTGTTGCTTTGCTATACCTGTAGTACCAGCGCTGCTGCTATTGAGACTTCAAAAGTGAGGAACCATGCGGAGAGCCAATCAAGCCCTAGCCATCGCTTACCCCGTTGGCCCTCGTTCTAGCTCAGGCCCGAGACGGCCAGCCCAGCATCTATGATCAAAAGGCTTCTAGCTTACTTGGCTATAGGTCTCTATGTTTTGGCTGTAGGCATTTTGTTTTCCTTAATCCATAGCCTGCAAGGTGGGGATCTGTGGAGCGACTTGGCTAATCGTGTGCCAATGGCGGTGGCGATTATTTTGGGGATCGTGTTGCAGGCTATCTTCTACCCTGAAAGAACGACCGCAGCTGGCACCGATACCACCAAGAGAGGTGCGAAGAAAGGTTTCTTTCTCATATTTGATACCATCTCGGCTTTTCTGCTGGTAGTGCCCGCAATTTATGCTTGGGGTATGGAAAGCGGTTGGGCGCTTGTTCTTCTGCTTTTACTTGCGGTGGCGCTAACCTTCTTTTTTCAATGGGCACGCCTATAACTACCCCTAAGGATCGCCATGAAGCGCCTCAGAGAAAGCCTTCTTTATTCCTCGGGCATAGCTGTTGCCCGAGAGCTTATATCACCTTCCAGTGACCTTGGAGTATTGATTTTCCGATTTGCGATCGTATTCGCCTTGATATACTTGCTACATCCTTTCGTTACCAATCTCGAGGAGAAGTTTTTGCAAAAATTTGCGCGCGGAGATCAAAGAAAAATTGCCGCTTATGAAGCATCGTATGTGGCTTTCGGGGCTGCCTTGATCGCTTACCTGCTATTTCCGTGGATATCTTGGCTCATCCTGCTCGCTGTTGGTGCTGCTAGTTACCTACTGTGGTACCGCGTCGAGCTCTGGCTAAATAGCAAAGACAGATGAAAACCCCACGCATCTGGGTGTTTTGGACTGCCGCTGCCGGGGGCGCTCGAGCTTACCCTAGATGCTACCTGGAAAGCCTTTTTGGGCTTTTCACCGGAACTTGTCTACCTTCAGACCGAGCGGCGTTTTGCTAAGGGGCTCGAGCTGGGTGGGCGACCTCCTGCGATAATGAAGGGGTGCAAGGCCGCCGCTGGCTGATCTACGCCGCCCTGCTCCTCTGGCTCCCGCTGGTCATGGCAGGGGGCTCCTGGCTGCTGGTCCGCAGCGTAGCGGCCCCAGTGTTTATCGCCTACCTGAGCCTGTTTTGCCTGGTGGGTTCGCTGGGGCTGTTCTGGGTGGGGGTTGTGCAGCTGCTGCGCCGGCGGCTGCGGGTGGCCGACCTGCTCTGGCTGGGGCTGTATGGGGTGGGGGCTGGGTTGTACGCCGCACTGATCGCATTGCTCAGGGCGTAGTGTTTGCGGCGGGAGGATGGGATATGATTGGCCCTATCTGAACGCGGTGCATCCGCGGCCCGATTCCAGACACAAACCGGAGGAGATAGATGGCAGAGCAGTTGGACGCAAACCGCCCCTTACGGGTAGCAGTCATTGGTGCGGGGCCCTCGGGTATCTATGCTACCGAGGCCCTGATCAAACAGGGCGAGGTGGCGGTCTCGGTGGATGTCTTCGACCGGCTACCCACCCCCTATGGCCTGGTGCGCTATGGGGTGGCCCCCGACCACCAGACCATCAAGTCGGTCACCAAGGTGATGCAGAAGGTGCTGCAAGATCCACGGGTGCGGTTTTTGGGCAACGTGGAGTATGGCCGCGACCTCACCTACGCCGACCTAAAGCGCCACTACGATGCGGTGGTCTACACGGTGGGGGCCTCCAGCGACCGCCACCTGAACATTCCCGGTGAAGACCTGCCGGGCAGCCTCTCGGCCACCGAGTTTGTGGCCTGGTACAACGGCCACCCCGATTACCAGAACCTGGATATCCGGCTGGATGTGCGGGGTGTGGCGGTGGTGGGTATGGGCAATGTGGCGGTGGACGTGACCCGCATCCTGGCTAAGTCGGCGGAGGAGCTGGGCAAAACCGATATTGCCGACCATGCCCTGCCGGTGCTGGAAGAGAGCCAGGTGACCGATATTTACATGCTGGGGCGGCGGGGGCCGGCCCAGGCCAAGTTCACCACCAAGGAGCTGCGGGAGCTGGGCGAGCTCCACAACGCCGATGTCATAGTGAGGCCGGAGGAGCTCGAGCTCGACGAAAAAAGCGCGGCCTCCATTGCCCACGATCCGGCCCTGCTCAAGAACCTCGAGGTGCTGCGGGAGTTCGCGGCCAGGCCCCTTAGCGGCAAGCCCCGCCGGATCCACATCCGCTTCTTTGTTTCGCCGGTGGAGGTGCTGGGCGAGGGCCGGGTGCAGAGGATCCGCCTGGAGAAAAACCGCCTGGACGAGAACCTGAACGCGGTGGGCACGGGCGAGTTTGAGGAGCTCGAGGTGGGGATGGTGCTGCGCTCGGTGGGCTACAAGGGCGTGCCCCTACCCGAGGTGCCCTTCGACAGCCGCAAGGGGGTCATCCCCAACCAGGGCGGGCGGGTTTTGCGCGAGGGCCAGGTGGCGGTGGGCGAGTATACCGCCGGCTGGATCAAGCGCGGCCCCAGCGGGGTGATCGGCACCAACAAGGCCGATGCCACCGAGACCATCCGGCTTTTGCTGGAGGATGCTCCCGGTCTGCCCCGGGCCCCCGAGCCCAGTCCCCAGGCGGTCACCCAGCTATTGCAGTCGCGCGGGGTGCGGTACGTGACCCTCGAGCACTGGCTCAAACTCGACCAGCACGAATGCGCCCAGGGGCAGGCCCAGGGCCGCCCGCGGGTCAAGGTGACCCAGATAGAGAAGATGCTCGAGCTGGCCCAGAACTAAACAAACCACGGAAGCAAGACCTCCCGGCCAGTCTGCTTACGATTTTGTTTGCAACGGTAAGGCAAACCCTAAGAGCGCACCGCCCTCTGGGGATCGCCCGGCTATGACCTGGCCCCCGTGCCAGCGTACAACGGCATCTACCAAAGCCAGCCCCAGCCCGCTGCCAGCGCTTCGCCGCCCACGGTAAAAGCGCTGGAAAATGTGGGGGATTTGTCCGGGCTCGAGGCCTGGCCCCTGGTCGTGAACCTCAAGATAGGCTTGCCGTCCCTGGGGGTACACCCGCAGGCTGGCCTGCCCCCCACCGTGGTGCAGGGCGTTTTCTAGCAGGGCTCGGATGGCAGCCCGCAAGGCGGTTTCGTCCCCAGATACCACCACCGGTTCCTCGGGCAAGAACCAGTCCAGCCGGTTAAAGGCTTCCCGCATACGCTCAGATTCTTCGAAGGCAAGAGTGTCCAGGAACACCGGGCGTTTCTCCAGGCTGCCGGCATCGGCCCGGGCCAGATGGAGTAGGGACTCCACCAAGTCCAGCATATCCCGCAGGCTTTTTTGGGCTTCTAAAAGCTCTGGCTTTACCGAAGCGGGGGCCTGGGCCAGGGCCCGCTCAAGGCGGCCGCTCAGGATAGACAGCGGGGTGCGCAGCGCATGAGCGGCATCCTGGGTGAAGCGGCGCTCGCTCTGGATAACCTCGCCCAAGGCAAAGAGCAGGCTATTGACAGCGCGCACAAAGCGCCACACTTCGTCGCGGCTTCTGGGCTCGGGCAGGCTGGAACCCCACCGGCGCTGCTCGGCCAGGGTCATGGCCCGACGGGTGAGGCGATCCAGCGGGTTCAGGCCGCGCCCCAGAAGAAAATAGGCCCCCGCCAGGGTTCCTAGGAAGACCAGGGGAATAATCCACAAAAGAAGACGGGTTAGAAACCGTAGGCTTTCCTGAACGGGCTCGAGGGGGAGGGCCGCGCGAAGCAGCAGGCCGTCTGCGAGAGGGCGGGTGTGTATCCGATAGACAGAGGATTTTCCCTGGGCCAGCTCCTCCAGTAGCCTGGGGGCGGGTGGACGGCCAAAGGCGTCCAGTAAGGTGCCGCTTTCGTCCACCAGTAGCAGCACCAGACCCGGGAGTAGCTGGGGTAAAACCGGCAGGCCCCGCTCTGGAACAAAGCGTGAACTGCCGTCCTCGGGGTCGGGGCCCAGAAGGGTGAGCGCAATATCTGTGGCGCGCTCGAGCTGGCTGTCCAGCCGGCGGAGCAGGCTGGCCTCGAGGCCCCACCTGAGCAGAACCCCACTCGCCAGGAAGCCGGCGGTGGTCACCACCATCACCAGCAAGGTCAGGCGCAGGCGCAGGCTCATCCCAGAAAACGGTAGCCCAGATTGCGCACGGTTTCTATAGCCTCCGGCGAGAGCTTGCGCCGCAGGTAGCGCACATAGGTGTCCACCGTACGCGGGTCTATGGCGGCCTCTCCGGGCCAGACTTTCTCCATAAGGGCCTCGCGGGAAAAATAACCCTCGGCGTGGAGGGCCAGGAACTCCAGGAGGGCATACTCCCGACCGGACAGGTGTACCGACTGCCCGTCCCACCAGGCCCTTTTTAGCTCCATATCCAGCTCCAGTCGACCCACCTTAAAGCGGTTGGTAGGCTCCCCTCGAGCCCGCCGCAAAAGGGCTCTGATCCGGGCTACCAGCTCCTCGGGGTGGAAGGGCTTGACCAGGTAGTCGTCAGCGCCGGCTTCCAGGCCTTTTACCCGGTCGGCCAGGCCATCCCGGGCAGTTAGAATCAGCACGGGCATCTTCTCGCCTCGAGCCCGGAGCGATTGCAATAGCTCGATGCCGTCCCCATCTGGAAGGCCCAGATCCAAAACCACCAGGTCGTAAGGGAAGCTTTGCAGCAGGCCATCGGCGCTGGCCATATCCTCGGCCAGATCCACCGCAAATCCCTGACCGCTGAGGGTGTCTTGCAACAACCGGCCCAGCCCGGTGTGATCTTCTACCAACAAAAGCCGCATACTCACCTGCGAAGGACTATCTGCCCGGTGCGGGCCTCAATCCAAATCTCCCGGCGGCCGGTTTTGGCCTCCCAGACCAACAGACGTTCTTTGGGCTTGGGCTTGAGCTCGAGCTTCTCCACCGTGCCCAGGCTGGCTGTGGCGAGCTGGAGGGCTTGACTAAAAGGCAGGTGAGCTTCGCGGGTATGGGGGGGCGGGGGTTTGGGGCGCACGCGGAAAATCTGCCCGGTGCGGGCCTCTACCCAAATTTCCCAGCCCCCCAGCCGCACCTCCAAGTATGGGGGCGATTTGTCCAGCTTGAACTCAACCTTGTAAGGTTCGTACGGCTGGCCCAGGTGGTTCTGGGCCAGCTTTACAGCCTGCTCGATGTGCAGCAGGGGGGATGCGAAGGCTACCAACCAAAGACCTACCATAACGCCGCGCCTATTCCTTTCGGCTGAACTCGAGGAAGGCTTCCGCCCGCAGCACGCCCGCCTCGGCGCTCTTGCGATCCCCGCGCTCGAGGGCCTCCCAGACTTCTACAATCATGTCATTCAACCGCTCGCGCTGGTCAGGTGGTAGCGACCCTGTGGCCTCCCTAAGGGCCCGGATTCGCGGGGCCAGTGGAGAGGGGAGGGGGAGCACAGCGTCTTTGAGCTGAGACCACGGGCCCTGCCGTAGCTGACGTAGCACCCACACTACAACCACAGCTATCAGCAGCACAAGCAGTATCAGGAAAAGAAAACCTACCAGCGCCTCAAAGAAATCCCGCTCGCGGGGCCCCCAGAAATCTCTAGGCCCATAATAGGGCGCACAGGCTGCCAGCAAAGGAATCAGTAACAACCACAGCTTTTTCACAGATACCTCCTTTCATTAGAACCCGCCCCTTAGCGCCAGGGGCGGGTGATGCAAGGCTTGCTAGAAACCCCGGTCGGCCTTGATCAGATCCCCGGCAGCGCTGGCCAGGTGATGGGCCGCTTCAGCCTGATACAGGGAGCTAAAATCGTTGGGACTTACCCGGCTTAGCAGGCCTCGAGCCTCTTGCAGGAGCTGTCGCACCAGCGGGTTGTTGTTGCGGTAATAGGCCAACTCCGCTTCCAGACGAGTGATCCGTTCCTGGGCTCTATAGGGGGCCGAGTAGCTTACTGGGCGGGGCCTACCGCTGGGGCTTGCAGTGAGCATCCCACTTTCAAAGCGCTGGGCCACCAGAATTTTCCGGGCGGCCTTGGCCCGTTCGGCAGCTTGGAAATAGCGCTGGGCCTGGAAATCCCGCTGGGCTTCACCGGCCAGGCGCTGGGCCAGGGCTACGCGGGGGCCTTGCGTGTGCGAAAGCTCAAATTGCAGCCTGTAGAGCTCTTTGGAAGCCCGCTCCGCCTCTCGATAGGAGCTGGGGTTGGGGGCCAAAGGAGCATTCGTGCCAGGGCCCGCAGGGGGGGGCGTGGGGGGAACGGGCGGCTGCGGCTGGGCCAGCGCCAGGCTGGCAATCAGGGCGATCAGTGAAATCCAGATGCTTTTTTTCATCTTGACCTCCTTTGCAAGAACCCGTGTGAACCAGGTTCGCCTAGGAGGGTAGATGGGTTTGGTGGGAAGGATGTGGGAGCCTCAGACCAGCCACACCACCCCGTAGGGAGGCAGGCTGCCGGCGAAGTATTTGCCGCTAATCAGGTCGCGCCCCACCCGCCGGATGGGCTGGGGCTGGTTGGTCACGTTGATGTAGCACCCCACCTGCCGGTCGCGGTAGCCCCGGAGGATGCGCAAGACCTCCCTGGACTCCATCACCACCTGGGGCGCGTTGGGGTGGAAGGCTGGGTGAGAAGCCCGCACCTTGAGCAGGTGGGTAAAGCGGGCCAGCACCTTGCGGGCGCGCGAGTGAGGGTTGGAGAGCAGCCCAGCCAGCTCCGGCCCGGTGAACTTGTGCCGGTTGAGGCGGCGGTTGATCCCGCTTTCTTGCAGGCCCGCGTGGTCGGAGGGGGAACCGAAGAGGCTGTGGATGTAGACCCCCGGCACCCCCTGCAGGCTCAGGAGAACGGCATGGGCTGCCAGGAAGCGGGCGATCTTGAGGTCTTCGTCCTCGTCGCCGTGGGGATGATTGAGGGCATCGAACAGGGTCAGGCATAGCTCGTAGGGCACCGGGCCCGCCGGGGTGTCCTTGTAGTTGACCCGGCCCCCATGATCCAGGGCCTGCTGGACGAGGGCCGCGATTTCTTCGGGCTCCAGAATGCCGTGGGCCGGCACCACCCCCAGCCCATCGTGCGAGGCCAGGAAGTTGAAGAAGGTGGTGCGCTCGGAGGGCGGCTTCAGGCTGGCGGCCCAGGCAGCCAGCCTGCTGGCGTCCCCGGTGCGGAAGGTGTGCAGCACCAAAGGGGGCAGGGGGAACTGGTAGACCATCTGGGCCTCGTCGTGGCCGTTGCCGAAATACGCGATGTTGCCCTGGTGCGGCACGTTGGTCTCGGTAACCAGCACCACCTGGGGCGCTTTTATATCCAGCACCAGCCGCATCAGCTTGACGATGCGATGGGCCCCTTCCAGGTGTATGCAGCTGGTTCCGATCACCTTCCAGATGAAGCCCACCGCATCGAGCCGGATGAACTGCGCCCCCTTGTGCACGTAGTGCAGCAGGGCATCTATGACCTCCAGGAGCACCTCGGGGTGGGCGAAATTGAGGTCGATCTGGTCGGTGGAGAAGGTCGTCCAGACCAGCTTCTCGCCGCTTGTGGTGGGGAAGGGGGTAAGCAGGGGCAAAGCGCGGGGCCGGAAGACCGCAGAGAGGTCGGTGCCGGGCTCCACGGTGATGAAGTAGTTTTGGTACTTTGGATCGCCCCGCAAGAAAGCCTGGAACCAGGGGCTCGAGGCCGAGACGTGGTTACATACCAGATCGGCCATCAGGCGAAAATCCGCCGCGATGGCCTGGACATCCTCCCAGGTACCCCACGCGGGCTTGACCTGCTTGAAGTCCACCACGCTGAAGCCATCGTCGGAGGTGTAGGGATAAAAGGGCAGGATGTGCACCCCGGAGAAAGCCCCCCGGAGGTGCTGGCGCAGAAAGCGGTGCAGGGTTTGCAGGGGGGGTTCGCCGGCCTGGGTGATCTGGTCGGGGTAGGTGATCAGGATGGCGTCCTGCTCGCTCCAGGGAGGGGTGGGGTGCGGTCGGGCCAGGTCTGGGTAGCCCTCGAGCAGGGCCATGAGCTGCCCCAGCACTTCCTGGCCCCGGCCAGGGTAGAGGAACTCAAGGTGGTCTTTCAGCTTCAGGTGTATATCGGCGTGTGCAGTCATGGTGGGATGTGATCGCTCCTCGGGGGTTGGCTCGATTATGGCAGAACGAACCCTTGCTATGTTCCTCAAGAATGCCAAAATTGTAACCTAAAACCCATGAGGCACCTGCTCTGGCTGGTAGTGCTGCTGGCCGCCTGCCTGCCCGCCCCGCCGCAGCGCAACCTGCGACCGGCAGGCAGCCCCGATGTGGTGGTGATGGGTTTTTCGGGTCGCTGCGCTTCGCTGCCGGTGGTGGGGGATGGCTGCAATCCGCCCTTCGACAACTACGGCTACCTCGACGACGAGGTGTTTCCTCGCAGCACCATCCCCCGCCAGACCGCCCAGACGGTGGTGGGGGTTTTTCGTGAACTGGGCTACAGCGTGGAATACTTCGACGTTTCGGCCTTCCTGTACGCCCACACCAGCGGCATCTCCCGGCAGCAGGAGCCGGGCTACCTCGAGGCCGAAGGGTATCTAAAACGGGTCTACGAGTACTGGATCCGGGGCTTCGAGAACCCCACGCGGGTGGTGCTGCTGGCCCACTCCCACGGCACGGTCTGGGCCAGCCTGCTGGCCTGGAACCACCCCGAGGTGCGCTTCGACTATGCCATCTACCTGGATGCTATCTGTAGCTTCTGGGATACCGATAATATGCGTAACAACCGCATCATCCAGGATTACTACGACGCCCGCGGGCTGCGACGCCCCTTCCCGCTCAACGCAGATGAAGGCGGCGGCCCCTGCAGGGTGCTGACGGTGCCGGGCCTGCCGACCCAACAGGATCTCAACGATGTGGTACCGCCCAACGTGGGGGTGGGCCTCGAGGTGGTGAGCCGCCGCCCGCTCAACCTGGCCCCGGTCAACTTCATCCACGACGACGACCCCGACCACCGGCTCGACGGCTCCAAAACCCGCCTGTTCCGCTTCCAGTCCCGCGAAGACCACAGCGGCGTTACCGCCCAGGGCAGCGATGCCATGCGGTGGGTGGTGGCCCAGATTCGGGCTCGAGATTGACCCTTATCCCGCAAACTTGCGCAGCATCGCGGCAATTTGCGCGGGTTTTTGAGTGTCGCCTTTTGCGATGTCAAGGGCGCAAAGGGTCAGGAACTCCTGTAGGATGAGGGTGGAAGCCGACTCCATGGCCTTTCTGGTAGCGGTCATCTGGGTGAGCACTTCCTCGCAGGGGCGCCCTTCCTCGACCATTTTTTGTAAGCCCCGTACCTGTCCTTCTATGCGACGCAAGCGCTTGAGAATGCCGTCTAGAGTCTCCCCATTGAGGTCGCTGGTGTTCATGGCAATGTTAGTCTACACCCCTACTTTGGGCTGTGCGCAGCCCATTCAGCGCGTTCCTGGCTTCATACGCATTTTGGTAGGTCGTTCACTTTGACAAGCCGAGGAATGCATGTCTACCCCCTTCGATCGGGTTGGTTCGCTGCCTTCCGGAACCGAGCTGACCGGATCGGGTATCAGTCCGGCTCCCCTTCGCTCTCGTGGGCAGGAGCCTCGAGCGCTACCTCGCGCGGAGCCTCGGGGTAAAACTTGCGCAGCCTTCCACCGAATAGGTGGATGAGCTTCTGAAAACGCGGGTCTTCCAGCAGGCCGGCCTCGCTGCGGGCCTGGCCGTCGGTCTCCTCGAGGGCTTCGTCGGGCGGGTTGGGGTCAAAGAGGGCCGCTTCGGGGTGCCAGGGTTCCGGTTCGGGCGGGCCCCCATCCAGGGGGTGTGATGGGGAGAGAGCGGGTTCCTCCCAGGGCGCATCGGTGGGGGCGGGGGCTGGAGCGGCTGTATCTGGGGTGCGGGGGATTTCCGTTGGGGGTGGGGTTGATGGACGATCCCCTTCGGGACGGTCTGGCACCCGTAAGCTGTTGGCCCGGTTCCCTGCCGGCTCATCCGCTAGTTTTTTTTTCCCACCCAGGCGCAGCTCGACCTGCTGGATGCCCAGCACCTCCCGGACTGCTTTCTGAATCTCCTCGAGGTTCTTCTGCGCCCCCTGGAAGTGGAAGCTGGCCCGCTCGGGGAACAAAAGCACCAGTTTGTCCTCCTCAAAGCGCGGCTCGGCCTCGCGCACGAAGCCGCGGATGGTCATCTTGAGCGCATTCATGACCCGCCGCCACTCCGAAGCCAGGTCGGCCACGCCGGGGGAAGGGGATGGGGGGCTGGCCGGCGCGGCGGGGGCCTCCTTGCGGGCCTCGAGCTTTTTGGGTCTGGGGTCGAAGTCGGGGATGCTGGGCGGTGCCGGCGTTACCGTTGCGCTTGGGGAGGTGGGGGCCGGGTGGAGAGCCTGGTAAGCATCGAGGAGGGCCAGCTCCAGCGACATGACATCCGAGCGCTTGAGGAGGCGCTCCTGGGCCTCGTCCAGCGCGGTCATGGCGGCTACTAAGCGTTCGTCGGGCTGGTTCAGGTGGGGGCCTGTGCCCAGCCCCATGCGCCCGTACAGCCCGGCCCGCAGGGCTTCCAGGAGCCCCTGGGCCAGGGTGCGGGCGGCGAAGCCCTGGGTGTACAGGCGATGGGCCTGTTCCAGGGCCAGCCGGAGCTGCCCTTTGTCCAGGGCCTCGGCCAGGGCAAACAAAGCTTCTTGCGGGGGCAGCCCCAGGGCCTCCTCGGTTTGCTTGAGGGTGAGGGGGCCCTCGAGGGTCAGCAGCCTGTCCAGGAGGCTCTCGGCATCGCGCATGGCCCCATCGGCCAGCCGGGCCACGAGCTGCAGGGCCTGGGGTTCGGCCTCGCGGCCCAGCCAGGCCAGGATGCGCCGGAGCTTCTCCACAATCTCGGCCTCGGAAAGCCGTCGGAAGCGGAAGTGCTGGGTGCGCGAGAGGATGGTGGGGGGCATGCGCTCGGGCTCGGTGGTGGCGAAGATGAAGATCACGTGGGGTGGGGGCTCTTCCAGCGTCTTCAAGAGCGCGTTGAAGGCGCTCTTGGACATCATGTGGGCCTCGTCCAGGATCACCACCTTGTGCTGGCCCAGGATGGGGCTTAGCAGGATGCGCTCGCGCAGCTCGCGCACGTCCTCTACCGAGTTGTTGGAGGCTGCGTCAATCTCCAGCACGTCGGGGTGCCGCCCCTCCCGCACCAGCCGGCAGCCCTCGCAGGTGCCGCAGGGCCTGGGGTCGCTCGAGCAGTTGACCGCCTGGGCAATCAGCCGGGCGCTGCTGGTCTTGCCCACCCCCCGGGGCCCCGAAAACAGGTAGGCCTGGGCCAGCCGCCCCGAACGCAAGGCGTTGAGCAGCACTTCCTTGACATGCTCCTGTCCCACCATCTCATCGAAGGTGGTGGGGCGGGCCTGGCGGTAGAGCGCACTCACGGGTTCTAGCTTAAGGCCCGGGGCCAAAAGCGCAAAGCTATAGATTCGGTTTTACAGCAGGGGCGCTGGTCATGGTTTTGGCAAAAACCCTCCGAAAAACCCCGATCGGTCTTCAAATCTCCGGCAAGTCCAGGTCGGGGATGCGATTAAAGGCGATGCGGGTCACGGCGCTCTGCTCGGTGCGGTGCATACCGGCGAAGTAGAGGGCCTGGGGGCCGTACTTGCTGTTGGCCTTGTCCATGGCCTGGGCCAGCCGCACCAGTTTTTGCTCGGACTCAAACAGCGGCTCGCTAAGCTGGTCGCCGGAAATCAGGTTTCCCAGAACCACTCCTACCTTGAAAGGGGTGCCCTCGGGCTTCTGCTGCCAGAGCCCAAGGGCCACCCGCAACAGGGTCAGGGTGTCCTGGCTGGGCTGGATGCGGATATGGGCGTCCCATTTGCGCTTCTCACCCCCCTCCAGAAAGCGCACAAACAGGGCCAGCGAACCCGCCCAGTAGCCCTCGTGGCGCAGCCGGGCGGCGGCCCGGTGCACCAGCCGGGTGAGCACCGCGCGGGCCCCGGCCTCGCTACGGAATACCGGGGGCAGCACGTGCGAGTGGCCCAGGCTGCGCCGCCTTGTGGGGGCTTCGGGCAGGTCGGCGCCCCGCAGGCGGTGCCACCAGGCCAAACCGTGCACCCGGCTGCCCCAGACCTGGGCCAGTTGCAGCGCAGAAAGCCGGTAGAGCCCCTCCACGGTGGTTACCCCGTGCTTGAACAGGCGCCGCTCCATACCGGGGCCGATACCCGGCAGGTCGCGCAGTTGCAACGAGTAGAGCCGGTGGGGCAGGTCGGAAGGTTGTAGCAGGGTCAGGCCGTCGGGTTTGTGCATCTCGGCGGCCACCTTGGCTAAAAAGCGGTTGGGCCCCAGCCCCACCGAGCAGCGAAGCTCTTCCCCCACGCGCCGGTAGATGGCCGCTTTGACCTGCTGGCCCAGTTTAAGGGCGTTTTCCGGTTCCTTTTCCCGGCCCATCAGCTTGCAGACCAGCTCGTCGATCGAGAGCACCGCCTCGACGGGCAGCACGCTGTCCACGGCCTGCAGAATCTGATGATGAACGCGGATGTACTCTTTGGGGCGGGCCTCGATTAGCTCGAGCCCAGGGCACAACAGCCGGGCCTCCCGCACCAGCGTGCCGGTCTTGATGCCGTAGCGCTTGGCCTCGTAGCTGGCGGCAATGCAGCAGGTGGTCTCGGCCAGCATGGGCACCACCGCCACCGGCTTGCCGCGCAGCTCGGGCCGGAGTTGTTGCTCCACCGAGGCGAAGAAGGCGTTCATGTCCAGAAACAGGTAGTGGATGCCCATGCGAACCTCCAGGATGCGTCGGATGGTACACACCGAATGGGTTTCGGTGATTATGTATAATACATAATACAAGCCTCGTGTTTTTGCAAGATCAAATGCTCGGTGCCTGTGCGTGCCACAGAAAACCCGCTGGCGATGAACCATCCCAAAGCAGGCACCGGCGGCGCCCTCCTGGGTGCAAAAAAGCAAGAGCCCCCAGGTGGGGGCTCTTTTTACTCAAGGATGGGTGTTAGAAGTTCAGCTTCAAGCCGGCCCGTGCCCCCAGACCAAAGTTGCCGCCGCTCTCGAAGCGGGGGTTGCCTTCCACGAAGAGGCCGAGGGAGCCAGACAGGTTGATATCGAGCCCCACGGCGGCACTGCCGTAGATGGGGTCGGCCAGGGCGGGCAGGAAGCGGGCGCCCACGCCCAGGTAGGGGCTAACAAGTTCACTGCCGAAGTGACGCATCAGGTAGGCCTCGATTCCTAGGGCCTGGGTGCTGAGGTTGTAGTCCAGGCCGGCCCGCAAACCGAATCCCAGCAACGCCTCGCGCACCCCTACCATCCCGGTAAGGTTGATATTGCTGCTGTCAAAGATGCCCCCGCTGGGCTGAGGAACGATGCCCAGGGCCGCACCTACACCGAGGTAAAAATTGCGGGCCGGGGGTGCAGCGAGCGTGGGAGCTTCGGGGGGCCGCACCTCAGGCTGGGGTTGTGGTGCGGGTTGCTGGGTTTGCTGGCGCAGCTCGTTGACCTGGTTTTGCAGCGTGGTGACCTGGTTGCTCAGGCCGCGCACCTGCTCTTCCAGGGCAGCCACGCGGGCGGTGTCGGGGCGGTTGCGAATCTGCTCCTCCAGCGCGGCGATGCGGCGCTCGAGGGCTGCTACTTCCTGCGGAGCAGTGGGGGCGGCAGGGGCCTGGGCCAGCCGCTGGACTTGCTCCTCCAAGGCTGCGATGCGGGCCTGGAGTTCGGCCGGGGTGGGGCCTGCCGGTTGGGCCGGGGCCTGGGCCAGGCGCTGGACTTGTTGCTCGAGGGTCACCAGGCGCTGCTCGAGGGCCGCGGCTTGCTGGCTGGTCTCGATGGCCCGCTTAACCTCAGCCTCGAGCGCGGCCAGTTGGGCGGCCTGATCCTGGGTGGTGCGCTCGAGGGCCTCGAAGCGCTGCTGTAGCTGCTGAAGCTCGGGGGCTACCTCCTGGGCTCCCCGCTCTACCGCCAGACGGCACTCGGGCTGGGCGTTCTCGAGGCGGTTGGTCTGGTAGAGGCGGAAGAAAATCAGGGCGGCCTGGTAGCGGGTCAGGTTCTGGTCGCCACGGAAGGTGCCGTCGGGGAAACCCTCGATGAGGCCACACTGCACGGCAAACTCCACGGCCTGGCGGGCCCAGTGCCCGGCTGGAACATCCCGGAACTGGGTCTGGGCGTGGGCAAATGTGCCGAAAAATACGGCCAGTATGAACCCCAATAAGGTTACACGGCTTTTTCGCATATAAACCTCCTTTTGGGCTGTTGAAGCCTGATTAACTCGGCTTCGATTCCTACGCTACGCAGCCAGGGTGAGGGACTCTTATGGCTAGGCTTTAAACGAAATTGCGAACCTTATCACCCATTTCATGTTTACGATTTTCCGCCGGGCCTAAAGGCCAGCCTGCATTAACCGCTCATAAACGCAAGGCCGGGGGGGTTGAGCGTATACTTACCTTGTTATGCGCACAATTGCTGTGTTGCCCTGGCTGGTTGCGCTGGTGCTGGCCCAGAATGGGCCCACCTACACGGTGCAACGCGGCGACACCCTGTACTCCATTGCCAAACGCCACGAGACCACCGTGGAAATCCTGATGCGGCTCAACGGCCTGAGCGAGGCCACCCTGAGCGTAGGGCAGGTGCTGCAGCTGCCGGCCCGTACCATACAACACACTGTTCAGCGGGGGGATACGCTTTTTTCCATCGCCCGGCGCTACGGCTCCACGGTGCAGGCTATTCAGCGGGAAAACGGCCTCGAGGGCACCAATCTTTCACCCGGCCAGGTGCTCCGGATTCCCCAGGCAGGAGCGGTGGCCCCTAGCAACCCACCTGCCTCGACACCCAACCCGCCCCCAGCCAACCCCAGCCCCACCCCGCCCGCGGGCGCTTCGGCCAGTCTGACGAACCCGACCCCGCTGCCCAACCCCACCCCGCCTGCGCCCGACCCCGCCCCACAGCCCCAGCCCGCCGACACCGACTACGACCCCACCCACCCCCTGATCCTGGTGGTGCTCAAATACCTGGGGCTGCCTTATGTGTTTGGGGCCAGCTCCGACCGTGCGGTGGACTGTTCGGCGTTTGTACAGCAGGTCTTTGCCGAAGTGGGCATCAGACTGCCCCGTACCAGCCGCGAACAGTGGGAAGCCTTCAGCACCGTGCAGGGTGCGATGCGCCAGGGCGACCTGGTGTTCTTCAGCTTTGGAGGCCGCCAAATTGACCACGTGGGCATCTACCTGGGCCGGGGCGTGTTCGCCCACGCCAACAGCTACGGCAGCCGGGTGGTAATCGAAAGCCTGGACAGCCCTTTCTATAAGCGGGTTTATCGCGGGGCCAAGCGGGTGGAGGCCCTGCAAGCTGTACATCCCTAGTAACGCCATCAATAAAGTCGGCTTGGGTTCAGGCCCAAGCGGTAGGGGTTTGTTCGCTTGTCAAAGATTCGAGACAGGCTCTGTCACGCTCGGGGCCCACACTGGCGGGCGTGGAAAACAAACGAGGCATTCATAAAAAGGTATCCGGTTGGTTGAAGAAAGGAATCCTGCTGCTGGTGCTGATGAGCTTGGCCCTACAGACAGGCACCCCTGGGAATAGGCCGGGCCATTGGGTTGTAGACGGTGGCCCCAAATGTTGTGGGGGCGGGTAGTCCAGGTAACCCTCACCTCGCGACGGCGCTTCCCATGAGGAAAAATCTGGTAAAGATTAGCACGATTCGATCAAGTTTTATGAGCGAACTAGAAGCTTTTCTGACAATCTGGACGAGACCTGGACGCCAGCACCTAGACTTGCAGGTAGGTAAAGCCATATGGGTCAGCCACGCCGAGAAAGTGTGGATTACAAAAAGGCGCTGCGCTTAGTGGAGGCCCGCGACCTGCTGGCGGTCAGGCCCTACACGGCCGGTGAGCTGGCCCAGGTACTGGGGGTTCATAAGCGCACGGCCCTGCGCTACCTGCTCGAGGACTTGCAGGCAGTGGAGGTGGGCAAGGTGGGGCGTTCTCCCCAGTATCAGCTGTTGCAAAGCTACGAGCTGAGCCCGGTGGAGGCGCTGGTGACCCACAGCGCCCTGCGGATGCTCTACCACCACACCCCCGGCTACGAGCCAACCTATCTTTCGGCCCTCAAAAAGCTGGCCCGGCGGCTGCCCTCCCCGGCCCAGGAGCTGGCGCTCAAGAGCACCGAAGACCTCGAGCGCCGCACCCTGCAGCACCGTGATGAAGGGCAGGCCATGGCCGTGGTGGCCGAGGCCTGGTTCAAGCGCCAGCGCATCGAGTTCGACTACCTCAAGCCCGGTGGCTCGGGTAGGCCGCGCAAAAATGTGCTCGAGGTCTACTTCCTCGAGGTGGCCCGCACCAACCTGGGGATGTATGTGATCGGGCTCGAGCGCGGCTACCACCAGGCTTTGCGCACCTACAAGCTGAGCCGGATGCGCCGGGTGCGGGCGGTGGGAGAGCCGGGGGCCTACACCATCCCACCGGACTTCGACCCCCGCCACTACCTCTCCAATGCCTGGGGGGTGGTGGGCAGCAGCGGCGGCGTGCCGGTGGAAGTCCGGCTTCGCTTCCGCCCCGAGGCCGCCTACCGCATCCTGGAAGGCGGCTACCCCAACCTGCGTATTGCCTCGAGGCTTCCCGACGGGGGCCTCGAGGTTTGCATTACCGTGGGCACCAACAACGACAACTTCCCCCTGGAGCTTCTGTCCTGGGTGCAGAGCTGGGGGCCTCGGGTGGAGGTGTTGGAACCGGCTAGCCTGCGGCAGCGGTGGCTTTTGGAGGCGCGGCAGGTGCTGGAAGAGTATGCCAGGGGGTTCGAAGGGATGAAGGGGAAGGTGGGTTCATGAGGCTTTCGGAGTCAGCCAGGAGGCTGTGGGCCAAAAGCGACCGGGGCCGGGAGCAGGGCGCCTGGCATCCGCTCATTGCACACTTGCTGGACGTGGCGGCCTGCGCCGAGGCGATCCTCGAGCGCGAGCCCCCCAAGACCCTCGAGCTTTACGCCCACGATCTAAGCCTGGAGCCCCAGCAAGCCAAAGCCTGGGTTTGCGCCCTGGCGGGCTTGCACGATATCGGCAAGGCCAGCCCAGCCTTCCAGCAGAAGTGGCTCGAGGGCAAGGAACGGCTCTGGGCCACGGGGCTCACCTGGTCAAGCGACCCAACGCCGCCGCCCGACGACCTTTCCCACAGCATCATCAGCGAGGCGGTGCTGCCCGAACTACTCGAGGCCAGGGGGTGGAAATACCGGGCCGCCCAGAATGTCGCAGCGGCGGTGGGGGAGCACCACGGCTTCCGGGCAACAAGGGGCGATCTGGACAAAGCAACAACCCGTGAGAAAGGCAACGCGAACTGGGACGAGGTGCGCCGCGAGCTATTCGAAGCGGTGCTCGAGGTGCTGGGGGTGGGGGAGGCTCCCAAAGTTAAGCTCTATGGGGGTGCGGCTTTCGAGCGCCTGGCGGGCCTTACCAGCTTTGCCGACTGGATTGGCTCGAGCCTCGACTTTCACCCCCTCGGCGACGATCTGGCCGGGTATTACCGGGAGGCCAAGGTGCGGGCCACGCAAAAGCTTGATGGCATCGGCTGGTTTCAGCGCAAAACCCTGATGCCCGAGCCGCAAAGCCTGGAAGAGGTCTTTGCCTATCTGGGTAGCCCCGAAGCGCCGTTCAGGGCCCGCCCACTGCAAGCTGCCATCGAGCGCCTCCTGGAGGGCGTGGATCGCCCCGCCCTGTTGCTGGTGGAGGCCCCCATGGGCGAAGGCAAGACCGAGGCGGCCTTCTACGCCCACCTGCGCCTGCAAGCCGCCAACGGCCACCGGGGGATGTACGTGGCCCTGCCCACCCAGGCCACCGGCAACCTGATGTTCGAGCGGGCCAAGGCCTTTCTGGATCGCTGGGGGCAGTCCTGCAGGCTCGACCTGCAACTCTTGCACGGGGCCAGCGAGCTGGTGGAGGCCTACCAGGAGATACGCGTGCGCCCCAACAGCCCTGAAGAGCGTGAAGAAGGAGTCGAGGCCCAGATCTGGTTCTCTCACCGCAAGCGCGGCCTGCTCTCGGAGTACGCTGTGGGTACGGTAGATCAGGCGCTTTTGGGCATCCTGCCCACCAAGCACCAGTTCGTGCGGCTGTGGGGCCTGGGCAACCGGGTGGTGGTGCTGGACGAGGTGCACGCCTACGACACCTACACCAGCGGCCTTATCGAGTCGCTGGTGCGCTGGCTTAGGGCGCTGGATTCATCGGTCGTGCTGATGAGCGCGACCCTGCCCAGGGCCAAGCGGGAAAATCTGCTCAGGGCGTTTGGGGCCGAGAAGATAACCGAGGACAAGCCATACCCCCGCATTACCCGTGTCGTAAAGGACAACCCCATGCCCGTGGTGGAGACCTTTGAGGCGCGCAAACAGCCCACCCTGCGGCTACGGGCCTTGCCGCTCGGCCTCGAGGCCATCGCCGAGCAGGCGCTCGAGCAGGCCCGCCGGGGCGGCTGTGTGGCCTGTATTGTCAACACCGTGCAGCGGGCACAGGAGCTGTACCGGGCTTTGGCGGGCAATTCGGATGGGGTGGAGGTATACCTGTTTCATGCCCGCTATCCGCTCGAGGAGCGCTTAAATCGCGAGCAGCTTGTTCTAGATAAGTTTGGTAAGCAAGGGCAGCGCCCTAAAAGAGCCATCCTGGTTGCCACCCAGGTGGTTGAACAATCGCTCGACCTCGACTTTGATGTGATGTTCACCGACCTGGCCCCGGTGGATCTGGTTTTGCAGCGCGCAGGGCGGCTGCACCGCCACGCCCGCAGCGCGGAGGAGCGGCATTCCCACACCGAACCGGTGTTGTGGGTGGCGGGTTTGGAGTGCGAAGGGGTGCCCGACTTCGGTACGGCCGAACGCATCTACGAGCGCTACGTTCTGCTGCGGAGCTGGCTGGCCCTGCGCAACCGCACCCAGATCGAGCTTCCGGGCGATATCGACCGCCTGGTGCAGGAGGTTTACAGCGACCCTATGCCCCAGGGGCTTCCGGAAGCGTGGAGGAGGGCCCTTGAGGAAGCCCAGGCCCGCATGGAAAAAAGGGACGCCCGAGATCAGGACGAGGCCTTCTACG
The DNA here is from genome assembly GCF_003568585.1 of Meiothermus taiwanensis WR-220. Lineage (NCBI taxonomy): Bacteria > Thermotogati > Deinococcota > Deinococci > Thermales > Thermaceae > Meiothermus > Meiothermus taiwanensis. Next base: position 2,769,847 of record NZ_CP021130.1, on the reverse strand, counting down.
CGCCTTTTGGCGACCCCGATGAAACCGGCTGGCTCGAGCCCCGGGACTTCACCAGGCTGCCCGACGACGAGCCCAACCCCGACGACGACCCCAGCCTGCTCAAAACCCGCAAAGGCCCCCCCAGCGCCACGGTGGTGCTGCTGCACAAGGTGGGCGGGCAGCTCTGCCTCGATGCGGGCGGGAAGGAGGGGGTGAGCCTGGCCAGCCAGCTCGAGCTGGCCCAGGCCAGGCGCATCTTTGCCCGCTCGGTCAAGCTCAGCCGGTATGAGCTGGTGCAAAACAACCTTAAGGCCCTGGAGGCCCATCGGAAAGCCCACGGCCTGCCCGCCAAGCCCTGGAGTGAAACCCCCCTATTGGCCCATGCCCATCCGGTGGTGCTCGAGGGAGGGTGCGCGGTGCTGGGGGAACTTGTGCTCGAGCTTCACCCCGAGCTTGGGGTGGTTTACAGGAAGCAACAGGAGGTAAGCTTTGCCCACGTTTAATCTAATAACCCAGCCCTGGATTCCCGTACGAACGGGAAACGAGCTTTTGCTTGTGAGCCTCGAGCAGGCCCTGCTCGAGGCCCGCGAGTTCGAGCGCATCGAAGACCCCAGCCCGCTGGTGACGGCGGCCTTGCACCGCTTGCTGCTGGCGGTGCTGCACCGGGCGCTGGAGGGCCCCGCCGATGCCTACGAGGCGGCCGAGTGGTTCGAAGAGGGGTTCGATCGCGGAAAGATTCAGACCTATCTGAGTAAGTACCGGGATCGCTTCGACCTGTTCCACCCCGAGCGGCCCTTCTACCAGGTGCCCGACTTCAGTCTCGAGCGCTCCTGCCGCTCCTGGACGGTGCTGGCCCCCGAACTCAACTCCGACAACAACAAGGTGCTCTTCGACCACACCGTCACCTCGAGGCCCCGCCCCCTCCTGCCCGCCGAGGCCGCCCGGCTGTTGGTGGCCAACCAGACCTTTGCCCTTTCTGCAGGCAAGAGCGTGCTGTGCCACACCGCCACGGCGCCGGTCGCGACGGCGGCTCTGGCGCTGGTGCTGGGCGACAACCTCCACCAGACGCTGTGCCTGAACCTAGTGGCCTATCCCAAAAGGGAGCACGAGCACGATTTCGCCACCTGGGAGCAGGAGCCCCTGAAGGTTGCCGACCTGGCGGACTGCGAGCGGGCCAGGGCCAGCGCCAAGGGCATCGTGCACCGCTACACCTGGCTCGCGCGCGCGGTGCGCCTGCACCCTGAGGAGGAAGATGGTCAGACTATCGTACGCTGGATCGCCTACGCCTCGGGGGTTCGCTACGAGGAGAGCCAGGTTCGGCGCGACCCGATGGTGGCGTTTCGCCCTGACCCCAAAGACCCCACCAGAGAGCGCCCCCTCGGCTTTAGCGAGGGCCGGGCCTTGTGGCGCGACTTTGCCGCTTTGCTGCCCAAGCCCGGCTCGGCCCAGGGGCTGGCCGTGGCCGACCATGCCCGCAACGTTTACCGCGCCCTGGGCCGCCATTTCAGGCAGCGGGGCCTCCCCGTGATGGTGGCGGGTCAGGCCAGTGATCAGGCCAAGGTCGAACTCTGGCGGGGGGAGATATACCGCCTGCCCGAGGCCATTTTGGGCGAGACCGACCTGCGCGCTTTTGTCGAGCAATGCCTGAACGAAGCCGAAGTGATGGGAGAGGTTTTGAATGGGGCTGCTCGAGCCCTGGCCGCCGGGTTGCTGTCCATGGGGGATCGCAAGCCCCATAAAGACGACGTGAGCAAGCTGGCCCGGAGCTTTCCTCACCAGGTGGCTTACTGGTCGGCGCTCGAGGGCCATTTCGCCGATTGGATAAGCCAGCTCGGCCCCGATTTCGAAAAGCAGCAGGCTCGGCTCGAGCGGGCCTGGCGCGAGATTCTCCAGCGCGAGGCCCTGCAGGCCTGGCGGCTTGCTGCTTTGGCCGCGGGGGACGATGCCCGGGCTTTGCGGGCCGTTCACAAGGGCGAGGGCATTTTGCTGGCCCATATCTACAAACAAAAGGAGGTAGTGGGTGCAAAAGGAAGTCAGTAGAGAACAGGCTTTTGTACGGTACCTGCGCCAGCGCAGCACGCCAGCCGACCTGGCACGGATGCGCCGCGGCCTGGATGCGCCGGGAGCGGAGGTGGTTCCGCTGGTTGAGGGGTTCCTGGGGCGCATCCAGGACGAGCACGAAGATCGCTGGGAGCGGATTTGTTATTACCTGGTGGCCGGTTTGTGGGCCAGCACGGTCTCTTCATCGGAGCTGGAGCAGTTTCGCAAAGATGAAGAGGAGCCTGAGGTGGGCCAGAACAATGAAGGAGGCGTGAATAAAGGCTACCGCCGCACGCTGGGTCACGCCATTGCACAGCTTTACCTTGCGCGCGACCAGTCCAAAAGCATCGAGCAGCGCTTTATCGCCCTGCTGGATGCCGATGAAGAGCAGTTGCCCTACCGCCTGCGCCAGATGGTGCAGCTTATTGAGAGCCAGGACGACATCCGCATCTACTGGTCGGAACTCCTGCGCGACCTGCTGGCCTGGAACCGTGAGCGCAAGCCAGTGCAACAGAAATGGGCCAGGGCTTTCTACCGTACCGTTGCTAAGGAAGAGACCATCTCCATGGAGGGTGAAGATGCGCAGTAAACAGTGGTTGTGGGTAGCGATTGCGGCTATGGTGCTGGGGTTCGCTTATTTTTGGTTCTCCCCCTACCTTGCCCTTCGCGGGTTGCAGCGGGCCATAGCAACCAACAACGCTTCGGCCGTTTCAAGATATGTGGACTTTCCCAGGGTGCGGGAAAGCCTGAAATCCGATCTCAACCGCGCGTTTATGCGAGAAGTTGAGAAAGACACCACGGGCTTCGGGGCGCTGGCCCTGGCTTTTGTGGGGCCGATGGTCGACCGGGTTATAGATGCTTACGTCACGCCTGAAGGGCTTGCCAGCGTTGGTACGGGAGAGGAGCCGGGGCAGGCCGATACACAAAATGTGACCCACTGGCGCATCAAGCGCCGCGGTCTCTCCGAAGCGTTTATTCACGCTAAAGATAACCCCAACGAAGGCCTGGTCATGGAACGCCAGGGCCTGGGGTGGAAGGTTGTTCGGCTACAGATCGATCTCAATCTATCGCAATAGGAGAAAAACATGAAACACCTGCTCGAGATTCACATCCTGCAAAACTTCGCCCCCTCCAACCTCAACCGCGACGACACTGGCTCTCCCAAGGATGCCATTTTTGGTGGCTACCGCCGCGGGCGCATCAGCAGCCAGTGCCTCAAGCGGGCTGCACGGGAGTATGTGCGCGACCACCCCAATGGCCTGCCCCAGGAGGCGCTGGCTTTACGCACCAAGCGGCTGGTTCAGGCATTGGTAGATCAGCTCGAGGCCAGGGGCAGGGGCAAGGAGGAAGCCCGGCAGAAGGTGGAGCAAGCCCTGGGCGGTATGGGCCTGAGGGTTGATGCAGAGGGCAAAACCCAGTACCTGCTGTTTTTGGGCAGGCAAGAGGTAGCCAGGATCGCTGACCTCATCGACCAGCACTGGGATGGCCTGGTGGCCCCCCAGGCCGAGGAAGAGGGGGGTAAAAAGAAAACCAAAGATGCCAAGAAAGCTGCCAGGGAAGCCGTCCCCGACGAAATCAAAAAAGCCCTGGGCAGTGTGTTAGATGGCGGCAAGGCCCTGGACGTGGCCCTGTTCGGGCGCATGCTGGCCGACCTCCCCGAGAAGAACCAGGACGCCGCCTGCCAGGTGGCCCATGCCCTTTCCACCCACGCCGTGGAGCGCGAGTTCGACTTCTACACCGCTGTGGACGACCTCAAGCCCGATGACAATGCGGGGGCCGACATGATCGGTACGGTGGAGTTCAACTCGGCCTGCTTTTACCGCTATGTTGCGCTCGACCTCGAGAAGCTCCGTGCGAACCTCCAGAACGATACCGAGCTGATGCTCCGGGGCCTCGAGGCCTTCCTGCGGGCGATAGTCAAAGCCAAGCCCAGCGGCAAGCAGAACTCCTTTGCGGCCCACAACGACCCCGAGTATGTGCTGTTCACGGTGCGTCAGGAAGCCGACCCGCGCAACCTGGCCAACGCCTTCGAGAAGCCGGTGCGCCCAAGCCGGGAAAAAAGCCTCACCGAGGCCTCGGTGGAGCGGCTCGAGGCCAGGTGGCAAAAGCTCTCCGCCGCCTACGGGCAGGATGGAGCGGCCTGGGTGCTCAACCTCACCGATGCCCAGAGCCAGATCGGCACGCCCGTGGGAAGCCTGGACGAACTGGTGCAAAGCACAATGAAAGCTGTCAGGGCCAACCTTGGGCTGGAGGTCTGAGATGCCCACCCTGCTGTTGCGCCTGGCGGGCCCCATGCAGTCCTGGGGCACCAAAAGCCGCTTTGACGAGCGAGACACCGACCTCACCCCCTCCAAAAGCGGGGTGATCGGCTTGCTGTGTGCGGCTATGGGCATAGACCGCGAAGAGCGGGCGCCTGTGCTCGAGCTGGCGCGTTTGCGGATGGGGGTGCGCGTCGACCAGCCGGGGGTGCTGCGCTACGACTACCAGACCGCCCAGAACGTGATCGCCGCCGATGAGTCCAAGGTGCACCCCACCACCACATCCCGGCGCTACTACCTGGCCGATGCGGTTTTCCTGGTGGGGCTCGAGGGGGAAGACCAACGCCTCCTGGAGCGCGCGCACCGGGCGCTGAAGAACCCCTCCTGGCCGCTATTTCTGGGTAGAAAGGGCTACCTGCCCAGCCCAGGGGTGTATCTCGAGGACGGCCTGCGCGAGGAGCCTTTGCAGGAAGCCCTCAAGTACCGCTACCTCGGGCGCGATTGGCCGAAGGACGAAGAGGGGAAGGATTGCGAGTCGGTCAGGTGCCTGGTCATGCTGGAAAACTGGGGCTCGAGCGAAGGTTCGCTGCGCATGGATCAGCCGCTGGGCTCCTTTGCGGAACGCCGCTTTGGGGCCCGTTTTGTGGTTCCTCATTGGGTGGAGGTGAAGCGTGTACCTGAGCCGACTCCAGCTTGATCCCCGCTCTAAGCAGGCCCGCACCGACCTGGCCAGCCCCTATGAGCTGCACGCCACCCTGTGCCATGCCTTTGCCGGGCCCAATCAGACCCCAGCGCGCTTTTTGTGGCGGGCTGAGGTAGGAAAAATCCCCATTGTGCTGGTGCAGAGTGCCGGGATGCCGGACTGGGAAAAATTGGTCCAGCGTTTCCCCGGCTACTTTGCCCAGCCCCCAGCCTCCAAACCCATCCCCCTCGAGCACCTCCAGCCTGCCCAGGTGCTGCGCTTTCGCCTACGTGCTAACCCTACTGTGACCAAAAAAGATCCCAACAATCCTGATAGCAAAAAGCGCAAGCGCCACGGTTTGAAAACCCTCGAAGAGCAGCTCGAGTGGCTGCATCGCCAGGGAGCCAAAGGGGGCTTCTCGGTGCTGGGCGCGATGGTGGTTCAGAGCGAGCGGGTGCGCATGTACAAACACGACGGCTCCGGCCCGATTGTGCTTCAGTCGGTGCTGTACGAGGGGCATCTGAAGATCACCGACCTCGAGGCCTTCAAACACACCCTGGCTGCTGGCCTGGGCCACGCCAAAGCCCTGGGTTTTGGCCTGCTCTCCATCGCAAAGGTCTAGCCATGAAGTACGAGACCCGCAACCTCCAGGAACTCCCCAAATTCCGCGATGGGCTCTCGTACCTTTACCTGGAACATGGCCGCCTCGAGCAGCAAGACCAGGCGGTGGCCTACTACAGCCAGGAAGGGGTGGTGGCCATCCCGGCGGCGGCGCTGGGGGTGCTGATGCTGGGCCCTGGCACCTCCATCACCCACGCCGCTATACGCCAGCTAGCCAACAACGGCTGTTCAGTGTTCTGGGTGGGTGAGGAGATGGTGCGCTTCTATGCCAGCGGGATGGGGGAGACCCGCTCCAGCGCCAACCTGATGCGCCAGGTGCGGGCCTGGGCCGACCCCGAGGCCCACCTCGAGGTGGTCAAGCGCCTCTACCGGCTGCGCTTTCCCGAGCCGCTGTCGCCCGAGCTTTCCCTTGAGCAAATCCGGGGCCGGAAGGGGTGCGGGTGCGCGAGATACGCCCGCTGGAGCCGCGAGACCGGCGTGGAGTGGAAGGGCCGCAACTACCAGCGGGGCAACTGGGCCGCCGCCGACCCCATCAACCGCGCCATCTCCGCCGGGGCAGCCTGCCTGTATGGCCTGGCCCACGCCGCCATCCTCTCGGCGGGCTACAGCCCGGCCCTGGGCTTCATCCACACCGGTAAGCAGCTTTCCTTCGTTTACGACGTGGCCGATATCTACAAGGCCGAAACCCTCATACCCACCGCCTTCCGAGTGGTCGCCGAGTCGGACGTGGGCGTCGAACGCCGCGTGCGCCACACCCTGCGCGAACAGCTTAAGGAGGTCAAGCTCCTGGAGCGCATCGTCTCCGACCTGCATAGCCTCTTCGATGCCCTCGAGACCCCCGACCCCTACGCTGCCGACCCCGCAGCACCGGGCGATCTATGGGATCCCGACGGCCCGGTTCCAGGTGGGATAGCCTATGGTAGTGATCGTCCTGGAGAAGGTACCCAAGACCCTGAGGGGTGAGCTCTCGCGCTGGATGCTCGAGGTGAGTACCGGTGTGTTTGTGGGCAGCGTTTCGGCGCTGGTGCGCGACCTGCTCTGGGAAAAGTGCGTCGCCAAAAAAACTGCTGGACGCTGCTGCCTGCTCTACCGCACCAACAACGAACAGGGCTTTGCCATCCGAACCCATGGCGACACCACCCGCACCCTCGTAGACTTTGACGGCCTGACCCTGGTGGCCGTGAAGAATGCCGAGTGGGAGCGTATGCACCAAAAGCGAAGTAGAAAAGCCAAACCAGGGGTGAATCTTGACAATCAGACTCGGGATTCTGACACTTCCGGGGGCTCGAGCGGCTAGTTTTGCTGTTAGAATCAAGTGTATTCCCCGCACCCGCGGGGATGAACCGGTCAACCACCACCACTTTGAGTGCGTAGTTACCGTATTCCCCGCACCCGCGGGGATGAACCGCGCACTGGGGCTATACCGCCAAGGAGGCCTCCGTATTCCCCGCACCCGCGGGGATGAACCGAGAAAAGCCCTAAATCAGGGGCGGTTGCAGCCGTATTCCCCGCACCCGCGGGGATGAACCGGCAAACCTGGCAGTAGGAACCATCGAGCACATGTATTCCCCGCACCCGCGGGGATGAACCGGGTGTTAATACCTCGCCTCTTCATTGTCTCAAGTATTCCCCGCACCCGCGGGGATGAACCGAACGTCGTGGTGCAGATGTCGGGCGGCAAGGAGTATTCCCCGCACCCGCGGGGATGAACCGAGCAACCCAGGACAGGAATATGACATTAGACCGTATTCCCCGCACCCGCGGGGATGAACCGTGGGGTTGCGGTGCGCTACATCCCCCCTGCTGCGTATTCCCCGCACCCGCGGGGATGAACCGGCTGAAGCGGACGGCTGAAGCGGACGGCTAAGTATTCCCCGCACCCGCGGGGATGAACCGTGATGAACTGCTCTCGCCCCTGGATAATCTTCGTATTCCCCGCACCCGCGGGGATGAACCGCCGTCAAAGCCAACCCCGAGGTAGTCCAGGCCGTATTCCCCGCACCCGCGGGGATGAACCGCCCGCCTGCGCCAGGACGGAACCCTGGAGCCGTATTCCCCGCACCCGCGGGGATGAACCGAGGAGTACCTGCCCGCAGCGCTGGCCCTCGGGCGTATTCCCCGCACCCGCGGGGATGAACCGAGCGCAACAGTACCGCTCGGGTTCCCTGCATCGTATTCCCCGCACCCGCGGGGATGAACCGCGCCTATCGCTATGCTGAGGACATCCTGCATGAGTATTCCCCGCACCCGCGGGGATGAACCGAACACCTCCCGGCAGTGCCCTGCCTGCGGGCGTATTCCCCGCACCCGCGGGGATGAACCTATTGCAAAAATCCTTGGGGAGAGCGGCCAGGGGTATTCCCCGCACCCGCGGGGATGAACCGCTGGGAAAAGGCGCGGAGCTTCCTCTTCCCCAGTATTCCCCGCACCCGCGGGGATGAACCGCTGTCGGTTAGCTCCTGAAGCGACAAAACCCCGTATTCCCCGCACCCGCGGGGATGAACCGGAGGAGAACATGCTAAACTGGAACGAAACCGTGTATTCCCCGCACCCGCGGGGATGAACCGTTTCGGGTCAGGGGCCAGATTACCCCCCAGCCGTATTCCCCGCACCCGCGGGGATGAACCGCGGCTGGGGCCAGTGCGTGCGAGGGGTACGCGGTATTCCCCGCACCCGCGGGGATGAACCGGTCGAACGGCTTGATGGTCCCCCCGAGCGGATGTATTCCCCGCACCCGCGGGGATGAACCGGCCCTATGGCGGCCCCGCCCCCTACGCCTACCCGTATTCCCCGCACCCGCGGGGATGAACCGCTGAGGACGCAACCTTTGAGGAAATCCCCAGCGCGTATTCCCCGCACCCGCGGGGATGAACCGACCTGATGGCCGCGCTGGAAGAACTACGAGCCGTATTCCCCGCACCCGCGGGGATGAACCGAGGCAGAGGCAGAGGCGGTGGGCTCTGAGGAGCGTATTCCCCGCACCCGCGGGGATGAACCGATATTGACCGCCCGCAGGGGCAGAGGGGAGGGGTATTCCCCGCACCCGCGGGGATGAACCGCCGCCCTCGAGGCCGCCATCATGCAGGCCATGCGTATTCCCCGCACCCGCGGGGATGAACCGGAGCGCTTCCGCTACACCCCCTGCCCTGAACTGTATTCCCCGCACCCGCGGGGATGAACCGCATCTCTTGATCTAACAGCTTAGCTTTCACGGAGTATTCCCCGCACCCGCGGGGATGAACCAGCCGGGGTGGTGCCCATGCTACCCCCTGCGGCGTATTCCCCGCACCCGCGGGGATGAACCGGCGGTAATGGATGGTGGTTCGGCTAGGGGATAGTATTCCCCGCACCCGCGGGGATGAACCGTGCCGCACGCAGGCCCGGAAGACCTCAGCCCGTATTCCCCGCACCCGCGGGGATGAACCGGCGAGCGTCCCCACCGGACGGCAGCGCGGAGGGTATTCCCCGCACCCGCGGGGATGAACCGGGCCACCAGATTGCTCATAAAGGCGCGCAGCGTATTCCCCGCACCCGCGGGGATGAACCGAGCATCAGCGCTTCCCCTCTCCCAGCCGATACGTATTCCCCGCACCCGCGGGGATGAACCGGGAATCCCGCTTAGATCACCTCCGGCGGCCTGGTATTCCCCGCACCCGCGGGGATGAACCGTTCCTGGAAGGCCCGCTTGACCGCGCGGGTCAGGTATTCCCCGCACCCGCGGGGATGAACCGTTGTCCGTACTTTTGATCCTGATACTCTCTCTGTATTCCCCGCACCCGCGGGGATGAACCGGTCTACGGGAGCTTCCTCGTCTACTGAGATCTCGTATTCCCCGCACCCGCGGGGATGAACCGCGCGGACAGTCCCATGGTTATTGCGTGATGAGCGTATTCCCCGCACCCGCGGGGATGAACCGGCTACAGTAGCCAGAGTATTCACCGCCTCCAGGTATTCCCCGCACCCGCGGGGATGAACCGCGAAGGATTGGAAAACGTGCCGGTTGAAGTGGGTATTCCCCGCACCCGCGGGGATGAACCGGGCCTTCGCCCAGCTCGAATACCGTCAAGGTGTATTCCCCGCACCCGCGGGGATGAACCGTTGGCCCCGATTGGGGTCAGGGTATGGGTTGGCGAGATTGGCTCGATTATACGGGATTTTTTTCTGCTGCGCGGCTTTCGGCAACCGTCTTTTGCCACGCATCCCGAAGCCAGTCCTCGGGGGTCAGCATCCGCACTGTACTCAGCAAATCCCAGTCGTTATTTTGGCGGGCAATTTCCACCATTTGCGGCCAGAGCCGCTCAAAGTCCTCGCGGGTATAGCGGCCTTCTCGGTACAAGATGTACATTTCGTCGTACAGTTCGGATATCGGGTGGGGAGCCATAACTACCTCAAGCTGTTCAGAAACCAGTCTTCGGGTTCAACATACGCACCGCATTAAGTGCCTCGTAATCTCCGCCAGAAGCCTCGATTGGTTACAGCCAGAGCTGCTCAAACTCTTCCTGTGTATAACAGCCATCGTGCCAAGATGGTGGTCGTTCAGGTTTGCGACGGCTGGCTTGTTAGTTGTCACGTAAACTCCCGGGCAGTCCCTACATTATAGCAAACTAGGAGGGCTCGAAGCTCCTGAGCTGCGCACAGGCAGGCTTTTATCATAAGAGCCTATGAATCCCACACAGATACCCAGCCCCTTGCCATACCTGGCGGAGATACCCGATCCGAGGGAATATCTGAAGACCGAGCATGAATGGGAAAACCTGATGCTGATCAGTCTGATGGCCCTGGGCAGCGGTCGGACAAATATCCTAGCCATCGCCCACTGGATCAGGGATCAGGAGAAGTACCTGCTGAACACCCTGAAGCTACGCAACCGCTTCGGGCAACGCAAACTGCCCGCCCAGGCCACGATGTATCGCTTCTTCTGGTTCCTGGATGGGCAGTTGGCAGCCTTGCAGGAGGCCATGCTGGCCTGGGCCCAGGATGTGCTGCGGGCGCTGGGCCGGGAAGAGCCGCTGGCCATAGCCACCGATGGCAAACACCTGCGAGGTACCCGGCGGGGCCGCAAGGGTGAGGCGGCTTTGGTCTTCCTCTCCACCTTGGTGCAGGGATTGGGGCTGAGCCTGGGTAGCACAGCGGTTACGACCAGCGAGGCCAAGGCAGCCGAGGGTTGGTTGGTGCGGATGAGCGACCTGGGGGTGGACTGGCTGATTACGGGGGATGCTGGGGTGATGAGCCCGACCCTGGCCCAGCAGGTGGTGGCGCAAAAGGGGGCTACCTCTTCACGGTCAAGAGTAACCAGAAAGACCTGCAGCAGCTGATAGCCTGGGCCCTGGACACATACCCACCCCACCCGGCTGAGCAGTACCAGCACCACGAGGTGCGGAGCGGTCAGTTGTGGATCTGGACACTGAGCATCGCCCCCATGCCTCCCAGCGTCAGTGGCTTTGCCGGTTCCACGTCAGCGAGGAGACCGACGATGCCATCACCTCGCTGGATCGCACCCCTCAGGGTTTCTATGCCCTTTGGCGCGGGCACTGGCAGGTAGAGAACCGCCTGCACCACCCCCGCGATACCGTCTTTGGTGAAGACGCTTCCCGCAGTCGCAAGGGGGCCGCTGGGTTGATGTATTTCCGTGATGTGCTCATCAACCTTTTACATCTCCACAACCTATCCCCACTGCGCTCCATTCGCTACTTCTCTGCCAACCCCAACGAACTCTACCGGTTGTTGTGCCCTTCGTGATAAAAGCCTAGCGCACAGGCGCACAGGCGTATTGCTAGGCCGCCGGGTGTTTGGAAAACCACTCGAGTTACCACTGAGCGGTTTGCGGTATGGTAGACCATATGTTTCGCTCGAGCCGCACTCCCACCGGTGGAGGGGTTTTTCTGGAGATGGACAGGGCCAAGGCCGAGGCCCGCGCCCAGGGCCTCGAGGTGGTGGATCTCTCGATTGGGGCGTCCGACCTGCCCCCGCCCCCAGAGGCCCTGGAGGCCCTCAAACAGGCCATAGACGACCCCTCGAGCTACGGCTACTGCCTCAAGTCGGGCACCCTGCCCTTCCTCGAGGCCGCCACCGAGTGGTACTTCCGGCGCTACGGGGTGCGGCTCGACCCCCGGCGCGAGGCCCTGAGCCTGATCGGCTCGCAGGAGGGGCTGGCCCATCTGCTGATGGCTGTGGCCGACCCCGGCGATGTCCTGCTGATGTGCGATGTGGCCTACCCCTCCTATTTCGGAGCGGCCAAGGTGGCGGGCCTCGAGGTTCACCTGATGCCCCTGGGCGAGCACCTGCTGCCCGAGCTGGGGGCGGTGCCGGAGGCGGTGGCCCGGCGGGCCAGGGCGCTCTTGCTCAACTACCCCAACAACCCCACCGCGGCTTTGGCCTCGGAGGAATTTTTTGCCGAGGCCCTCGAGTTCTGCCGGCGCTACGACCTGCTCCTCATCCACGACAACCCCTACCTCGACCAGGCCCTGAAACCCACCCCCTCGCCCCTGGCCTTACCGGGGGGACGGGAGCGGGTGGTGGAGCTTTTTAGTTTTTCCAAAAGCTACCACCTGGCCGGTTTCCGGCTGGGTTTTGCCCTGGGCAACGCCGAGGCCATCGCCAGCCTGGAGGCCCTCAAGGCCCCCATCGACTTCAACCAGTACCTGGGCATCCAGCGCATGGGGGTGGCCGCCTTGTCCATACCCCAAGAGCGCCTGCAGGCCGACGCCCAGACCTGGGCCCGCCGCCGGGCAGCCATGGTGGAGGCCCTGGCCCAGCAGGGCTGGGCGGTGCCGCTGCCCGAGGCCGGGATGTATCTGTGGGCCCGGCTGCCTTCCAGCCTGTCCCTGGACGACCTGGCCTTTGCCAAGGCCCTGGTGGCCCAGACCGGGGTGGCCCTTGCGCCGGGGCGGGCCTTTGGGCCGGGAGGGGTGGGGTATGTGCGCTTTGCCCTGGTGCAGCCCGAGGCGGTGCTGCGCCGGGCGGCTCAGCGGATAGGGGCCTTTATGCGCAGCCTAGACCTGGATGCCCAGGGGCCCGCTTAGCAGCTGTAGGGCGGCCTCCTCGGGGGTGAGCTCGCCCCGGGCCACCCGGGCGATGAGGGCCTGGCCCTCGCGGGTTCTGCGGCGGCCCCACTCCTGGATTACGCTCTCCACCTCGAAGCGGGCGCGCTCGAGGCGGTCGGCCTCGAGCAGGTTGTGCGCTTGCAGGTGCTGGTAATGGGCCTCGAGGGCCTCGAAGAGCTCCGGAACCCCCTCGGCCTTGGGGGCGATGGCGGTGAGTACGGGCGGCTTCCAGCCCGCCGGGCGGGGGGCGGCCAGCTCCAGGGTGGTTTTTAGCTCCTGCACGATGCGCTCGCCACCCGGCAGGTCGAACTTGTTGACCACGAACACGTCGGCAATCTCCATCACCCCGGCTTTGAAGGCCTGCACCGCGTCGCCGGCGGCCGGGGTCAGGATCAGCACGGTGGTGTCGGCCACGCGGGCGATGTCCACCTCGCTCTGCCCCACCCCCACCGTTTCCACGAAGATGCGCTCGAAGCCAAAGGCCTCCAGAAGGGCCAGGCTGGCCACGGTGGCCCCGGCCAGCCCGCCCAAGGCCCCCCGGCTGGCCAGCGAGCGGATGTAGACCTGCGGATCCTGGTGGTGGCGCATCATGCGGATGCGGTCGCCCAGGATGGCCCCCCCGGTGAAGGGACTGCTGGGGTCCACCGCCAGCACCGCCACCCGCTCGCCCCGCCTTCGGGCCTCCTCGATCAGGCGGTCGGTGAGGGTGCTTTTGCCGGCCCCGGGGCTGCCGGTCAGGCCCACCACCTTGGCCTGGCCGCGCCCGCGCAGTTGCCGCAGCAGGGCCTGCCCCTCGGGGTAGCCCGACTCCACCAGGGTGATGGCCCGGGCCAGCGCCCGCACGTCCTGGGCCAGAAAGCGTTCGTAGAGATTCATGGGCGGGCCTTTAGAGAAGGGCGATGCAGGCGACCTCCACCTTCACGTCGCGGGGCAGGCGGGCTACCTGCACGGTGGCCCGGGCCGGGAAGGGCTCGCGCACGTACTCGGCATACACCTTGTTGAAGGCCGGAAAGTCGTTCATATCGGCCAGGTAGCAGGTGGTCTGCACGATCTTCTCAAAAGAGCTTCCGGCGGCCTCGAGCACCGCCCCTAAGTTTTTCATCACCTGATGGGTCTGGGCCTCCACATCCCCCGCAACCAGCTCACCGGAAGGGGTGAGGGGAATCTGGCCTGAGCAAAACACCATCCCGCCGGCCACGATGGCCTGGCTGTAGGGGCCGATGGCCTGAGGGGCTTGATCGGTTTGCACGCGCTGCTGACTCATACCCACAGCTTATACCACAAGCCGGGCGGGTCAGTGGCGCTAAAGGCCCCGCTCGGCCCGGGCAGTGGGGGCGGGTGGGGGGGCGATGGTGGCGTTGGTCGGCTGTGTGTGGAGGCCCAGGTGGGCCAGGGGGGCGTTGGACTCGAGGTCGGCGGCCATCACCAGATAGTCCACGTCGGCCAGGGTCCATAGCTGCACCCCGTGGGCCTGGGCCAGCTCGCCGAACGAAGCGCCCTGGGGCTGGTCGAGCAGAATTAGCACCACGCCTTCGGCCTGGTGGGTTCGCTTGGCGCTCAGTGCGTCTTGCAAGGCGCTGTCCAGACCGGAAAGGTGGGAGAATGCCTGGAAGACATACCGGGTTCCTAGGGGCGATCGGGCCAGAAGATGGTTCTGGTCGGGGGTTGGCGAGGCCACCCAGAGGGGGCATCGATTCAGAAGGCCCGCCACGAAGCGCAAAAACGGCCTCGGCTCAATGCGAATGGCATCCGATCCTGGCATAAACAACCCGTATACCCATCATGCTATAGGCCGCGCTTATAAAGCAAGTGAAAGGAAGGCCCAGGAAAATTCAGGCAGCCCTTGGGCTTTGCCTCATCTTTTCCTCATGCAAAGGACGGGCCTGTGGATAACTCTGTGGATAACCCGGTCTGGCCTGTGGATAACTCTGTGGGTATCTGGGTGTTTCCCAGCGGAGGGTATAGGTTTTATTCGTTTGGGACGGGATATTATTCAAAAACCCGAATGTGAAACGGTTGCCAATTCATGCGGTTTGCATTAGAGCTGCTTCATCCAGAAGACCATGGGCTTGGGGGTTTCCTGGGGCTGGCCGAGGTCGCGCCAGGTGAACTGGCAGACCAGATCGGGGCGCTTGGTGAACCCCCGCCGCTGCCAGAAGGCATCCAGCGGCACGTAATCGGCCGGCTTGAGGGGGTGCTCGGCGGGGCGCTCGACGGCGCAGAAGGTGGCCCGGCGGTAGCCGAGCTCGAGGGCCCGGGCCTCCCGGTGCTGAAAAAAGGCCACCCCCAGCCCCCGGCCCCGGTAGGCCGGCTCCAGCACCGATTCTCCGAAGTAGTACCAGTCCTGGGGATCCAGCCCGGCCTGTATGAAGGGCTCCTGGAACTCGGCCTCGGCCTGGGCGAGGGGCAGGGCGGTGGAGGCCCCCACCACCCGCTCGCCGTCCCGCACCACCACCAGGGTGCTCTCGGGAAGATTGAGAAACTTGGCCAGGTAGTGCGTCTCATACTCGAGGCTCCCCTCGTAGAGATAGGGCCACTCCCGAAACACCGCCATGCGCAGGCGGGCCAGCTCGGGGATGAAGGGGGCCAGCTCGGAACCGGAGAAAACATCCACGCGCAGGTTCATCTTTATCAGCATAAACAGGGGGTGCGCCCGGTACAATCTGAAAGGATGATTATCTCTGCTGATCCCCCCGCCCACGCCTTGCTGATCGACAGCCGTTCCCCGGCCGAGTACGCCCAGGGCCACCTCGAGGGGGCCATTAACCTCGACCTGTCGGGCTTCCGAGGGCGCTTGCGCAGCCAGGAAGAGCTGGAGCAGCTCGAGCAAGCCCTGGCCGAGCTCAACGGCCGCATCGGGGCGGGCCCCCACCGCCCGGTGGTGGTCTACGATATGGGGCTCAACACCCGCCTGAGCAAAACCGCTTTTATGCTGGCTTTGGGGGGCCTCGAGGTCTACCTGTGGCCGCAGGGATGGGAGCCCTGGGCCACCCAGCAGGCCCCGGCCCAGCCGGTGGCCGGTGAACCCTGGGCCCGGCTCAACCGCGGGATCCTGCTCACTGCCGACGAGATCCTGGCGGGGCTGCCCTATCCTTTGCTGGACGTGCGCGAGCCCCACGAGTTTGCCACCGCCCGGATCCCAGGGGCCAAAAACATCCCGCTGGGAGCCTTCGGCCCCGACAACGCCGGGGCCCTGGGTCTTCTGCCCGGCCAGGTGGTAGGGGTGCACTGCCGCAGTGGGGCCCGCAGCGCCAGCGCCTTCTGGCTGCTGCGGCAGCAGGGGGTAGAGGCCCGCAACTACCTGGGCAGCATGCTGGAGTGGGAGGCCGAGGCCGACCTGCCGGTGGAGCGTTCCTTATGAAGGTATACGCTCTCAGTGTAGGCCCCTTGCAGGAAAACACCTATCTGCTGATGGCCGAAAACGGGCGGGGGGTCATCGTAGACCCCGGCGACGAGCCCGGGCGCATTCTGGCCGAGGTGCGGCGGGTGGGGCTGAACCCCGAGGCCATCCTGCTGACCCATGCCCATTTCGACCACGTGGGGGCGGTGGCCCCGCTGGTAGAAGCTTTGCACCTACCGGTCTATCTGCACCCGGCCGACCTGCCGCTCTACCGCAGCGCCGCTTTGAGCGCGGCCCGCTGGGGGCTCTCCATTCCCCAGCCGCCCGAGCCCGTCGAGCCCCTGGCCGAAGGGCAGACCCTGGACTTTGGCCTGGGCCTAAAGGTGCTGTTTTTGCCCGGCCACGCCCCGGGACACGTGGGCTTCTACCGGCCCGGCCACCTGCTGAGCGGGGATGTGCTCTTCCGGGGGGGCATTGGCCGCTACGACCTGCCGGGCAGCGACCCCCAGGCCTTGTGGGCCTCGCTCCAGCGGATCGCCCAGCTGCCGCCCGAGACGGTGGTCTACCCCGGGCACGGCCCCACCACCACCATCGCCCATGAGCGGGCCAGCAACCCCTATCTAGCGGACCTAGCGCAGCCCCCGCCCGGCTAAAAACACCGCCAGCAGCGAGACCCCCAGGGCCACCTCGAGGCCCCACAAGGGGCTTTGCCCAATGAAGGGTGGATACACCAGGCCTGCCACCGTCCCACCCAGGTAGAACGCCGCTACGTAGGTGCCGCTCACCCCACTCCCGCCCCGCCCCGAGGCCCCACCGGCGATGGCCTGGGCGGTGAAGATACCCGCCATCATCGCCACAAAACCTATCAGTATCCACAGGGGCTGGTCGGGCAGCTGGAGCAGCAGGCCCAGGGTGACCACGCCAAAGGCCAGCCGGAAGGCCCGCACCTCACCCAGCCACCGCACCAGCGCGCCGGCCAGGGCACTGCCGGGAATACCGGCCAGATAGGCGAAAAAAATCCCCCCAATCTGGGCCTGCGATAGCCCCAGGGCCTCGAGGCGGTAGGGCAGCAGGTTGGCTACAAAAAAGTTCAGAAACAGCAGAATAAAGCCCAGGGTGTACAGGGGCCAGGCCCGCAGGGTGTACTGGGGTGCGGGCAGGGCCAGGTGATCGCGGGTGCGCAGCACCACCCAGGCGATGACCGCCACCGGAAGGGCCAGCAAGACCATGGCCCAGCGCTCACCAAACCACTCGGCAAACAGCCCCCCCAGCCCCCGCCCCAGGCCCCCGCCCAGCACATTGCCGGCCACCCAGAACCCGGCCATCTGGGTATGCCTGCGGGGATACAGCCGGGGTAACAGGGCCAGTGAAAGCCCTGGAACTGCCGCCGCGAAGGCCCCCTGCAGGCTTCGGCAGAGCGTCCAGACCTCCAGGCTGGGTGCCAGCCCGGCCAGCACACCAAATAAACCCACCCCCAGCAGCCCACCGCCCATCACCAGGCCCGCTGGCAGGCGGAGGCGCGGTACCAGCGGTGAGAGCAACACCAGCAGCACAAAGGGCAGGCTGATGCCCAGGTGGGCGCTGCCGGGCGGGGTACCAAACAGGCGTTCCAGGCCGGGGAGCATGGGCACCACCGCGTACAGCGCTACGTAGAGCAGCGCACCCGATGGAATCAGGGCCCAGGCCACGCCTAAAGCATATCCAGTTCTGCCGGGGCGGGGGCCTGGAAGTAACGCCGGTCTGCGTTTTAACGCTCATTCCTGTGGCATCCAGCCCGGAGGTTTTTCTACAATAGCCCCATGTCGCAGGGACTCGAACCGGTTGGATCCTGGCTCCACCGGCTGTATTGGCGTATGACCGTATTCGGAGGGGGGGCCCTGGCGCTAACCCAGCTTTTAGTGGGAACCGACACAGCCCGGTGGACGGCCCTGGCCTACCTTGGTGCCACCCCCATCCTACTCTCGCTGACCCAGCGCTACCCGCAGCCGGCGCTCATTGCGCACCTGGGGGCAACCCTGGGGCTGCTGGTCTGGGCGGTGCAGCAGCCGGAGGCAGTTGTGCCCGGCTGGAATCATGAGGTGATGCTCTACGCGGTCGCCACCCTGGCCACCCTGGGCCTGACGGCGCTGGCCTTGTTTGGGGGGCCCTGGGTAATGCTGGGCAGCCTGATTGGTTTGGTGGCGCTGCTACCCCATCCCGAGTCGGGGCCTTACTGGGTGGTGTGGCCGCTGTGGGCCCTGGGGGGGTTGGTGGGGGTGGCGCTTTTCCAGGCTGTGCGCAACCTCGAGGCAACCCAGCAGGAGCTATCCCAGGTGGCCCTCTTCGACCGCCAGACGGGCCTGAGCACCCGCCTGGCCCTCGAGGTCGACTACGAACGCTACCAGGCCCTGGCCAGCCGCAGCGACCAGCCGCTGTTGTTCTCCTACTGGCTGCTCCCGGAGGCCGGCCAGAACCTCCAGCTCCTGCAGGAGTTGGGGCAGATTATGCGCGAAGCGCTGCGGCAGGGGGATGGGCTATACCGCATGGACGATCACCTGTTTTGCGGGCTGCACATCGGACTGGTGAGCGGACACGAGCTGACCGAGCGCCTGAGCCAGCGGTTTGCCAACGCCCGGGTGGTCTGGGTGGCCTGCAACGGCCTGACCCTGGAGGAGGCCCTGCGCCAGGCCCAGGAGCTGCTGTATCGAAGCCACCGGCGGCCCCAGCAGAGTCTTACTGGGATGCCCAGGGCCTAGCAGTTTGGGTGGTCGCACGATGACCGGGCGGATTGATACCGGAAAGATGCTCATCCAGAGCAAAGACCACAAGGCTATCTTTAGAGCACACCCCTCGCTACGCTCGGCGAAGAAAGCCTGCCCCATCGGTGGGGTGGGCTGGCGGCCCTCCGGTGCCGAACTAACCGAATCTGCTATGTAGGGGTGCCACCGGCCTGGGGCCTTCGGGTAATCTGGGCGGGATGCAGGTCTTGAAGGTTGCCCTGCCCTTGCCGCTCGAGCCGATGACCTACCTGCCCCCGCACACCGACCCTCGAGCGGAGGTGCTGGGCTACCGGGTGGTGGTGCCCTGGCGCGGTGAGCTGCGGGTGGGGGTGGTGGTTGGCTACGAGGAAGCCCCCCAGAAGGCCTTTGCTTTGCGTGAGGCCCTGGCCTACCTCGATGCACAGCCCTGGCTTAATCCTGCGGCCCTCGAGTTTCTATTGGCCGCCGCCCGCGACAGCTTTTGTGCGGTGGGCGTTTTGCTCAACGATCTGCTGCCCTTCCTCGAGCCCCCCCTTGCCCATCGGGTGCGGCTTTTGCCCGGAGCCGACCCGGCGGTGCTGCCCGGGGGCCTGGAAGCCCTGGCCGAAGGCTGGCAGGAGGCCCAGGGCCTGGATCCCAAGCTGCTGGATTTTCTGCGCGAGGCTGGGGTTTTGCAGGAGGAGGTGGCCGAGCGGCGCACCCCGGCCCAGGCCCTGGTGGTGTTGCGCGAACCCCCGGAGGGCGTGGGCGAGAAGGCCCGGACAGCCTGGTATGCCCTGCGCGACCTGCGTCGGGTGGAGAGCATGGCCGCGCTGGCTCGAGCCGCCGGGGTGGGGGTGGGGGTGGTGAAGGGCCTGCTTGAGAAGGGGTACATCGGGTTTGTGGAGGTGCTGCCGGCTCCAGAAGCCACTGCGACGCGGGCGCTCGAGCCCCTGGCGCTGCCCTTCACCCCGGTGCGCCTGCAAGGGGGGCGGCTGCTGGAGCGCCTGCGTGCTCTGATGGGCCTGGTGCAAGAGGGCCCGGCCCTGGTGTTGTTTCCCGAGGTCTCGCTGCTCAAAAAATGCCAGTCTTTCTTCCCCGGGGCCGCCGTTTTACACGGCGAGATGAAAGCCGAGGAACGCCGCTTGGTCTGGGGAAAGCTCGCGCAAGGGTCGGCCAGGTGGGTGCTGACGACCTATCAGGGCCTCTTGCTCCCGCTCGACTGGGAACGCATCGTGGTGGTGGAGGAGGGCGCCGAGGCCTACAAGCTTCCGGGGGGCTCGAGGGCCTTTGTGCCCCGGCTGGCCCGGCTGCGGGCCCAGGGCCTGGGGATTCCCATCCACTACTGCTCGAGCGTCAACAGCCTGGAGGTCTGGGAGGAGCCGGCCTACACGCTGCCCCCACCCCGCCCGCGGCTGCACCTGCTGGATCTGCGCCAGGAGCGGGGCTGGCCCCTTACAGGCGCCGCCATTGCCCTGCTGCAGCAGGTGCAGGAGAAAAAGCGCCAGGCCATTGTGCTCTCGGCCCGGCGAGGCTATAGCGCGGTGCTGCGCTGTAAGCAGTGCAACTGGAAGGCCATGTGCCCCCACTGTGCCCTGCCCCTGCGCTACCACAAAAGCGGGCGGCTGGGCCTCTTGCAATGCCACCAGTGCGGCCACCAGGAGAAGGCCCCCGAGCTATGCCCTAGCTGCCAGTCCGATGTTTTCGAGCCCAGGGGGCCGGGGGTGGAGTGGCTTTTGGAGGCCCTGGGGCGGCACCTGCCCACCCTGCCCCGCTACCGCTACACCGCCGAGGCCAAAGACGACCTGCGCCCTTTGCTGGCAGGCGAGCCGGGGGTGCTGGTGGGCACCACCGCCGTACTGCGGGGGCCGGTGCTGCCGGAGCTGGCGCTGGTGCTGCTGCCCTATGCCGATGGCTTCGTGCTGGAGTCCGACTTTCGGGCGGCCGAACGCTACCACCGGCTTTTGTGGCAGCTGGCCGACCTGCACCCCCACCGCCGTCCGCTCTTGGTGTTGCAGACCTTTGAACCGGGGCACGCCGCCCACCGGGCGCTTCAGGCCGCCAGTCCCCAGGGCTTTATGGAGGTTGAGCTGGCCCTGCGCCGCGCCCTGGGCTACCCCCCGGCCAGCCGGATGGTGAAGCTCGAGGTCGCACACGCCAAGGAGCCCGTGGCCCGCGATGCCATCTACCAGCTGGCCCGGGTTCTCCAGGCCCGCGCCCAGCCGGGCGAGCTGCTGGGCCCAGCTCCGGCCCCCGTGGCCCGCCTGCGGGGCCAGTACGTGTTTCACCTGCTCCTCAAAAGCTGCGAAGAGCGAGTCCAGGCCCTGATGGCGAACCTGCCCCCGGTGCGCGGTGCCCGGCTCAAAATAGACCCCGATCCGCAGAGCTTTATCGGACTGCTGGAGGACTGATGCAAGGTATGACCATCCGCCCCTATAGGCCCGCCGATCTGCCCGAGCTGTATCGCATCTGCTTGCTGACCGGCGACAGCGGGGCCGATGCCAGCGGCCTGTACCATGACCCCGCGCTGCTAGGGCATTTCTATGCCGCTCCCTATGCCGTTCACGAGCCCGACCTGACCTTCGTGCTCACCGACCTCGAGGGGGTCTGCGGCTACGTGCTGGGCTGCCGCGACTCGCTCGAGTTCGCAGCCTGGATGGAGGCGGTGTGGCTGCCGCCGCTGCGCGAAAAGTACCCCCTGCCGCTCGAGGCCGATACCTCCAGGGATGCCGCCATGATCCGCCTGATTCACAAAGGCTATGTGCCCTCGAGCCTGGCCGACACCTACCCGGCCCACCTGCACATCGACCTGCTGCCCAGGGCCCAGGGTCAGGGGCAGGGCCGCAGGCTGATGGAGGTGTTTCTGGAGCGCCTGCGCCAGCTAGGGGTGCCGGGCGTGCACCTGGGGGTGGGGCGGCGCAACATGGGTGCGGTGGCCTTCTATGAGCGGATGGGGTTTGCGCGCTTGCAGACCTTCTCCTGGGGCTACGAGTACGGCTTGAAGCTTTAGCGAGCACACGGCCCGTTGCAAGCCCGGCTAACCGGAGGCGATGAGGGCGATGGCTATCAGCGAAAGCAGCACCCCCATCACCTGTCCCTGGCTCAGCCGTTCTCGTAGCAGGGCCCAGGCCAGCAGAGTGGTAAAGGCGGGGTATAGCGAGGAGATCACGGCGGCCACGTCCAGCCGCCCGGTCTGGGCCGCGACCAGAAAGAGCAGGTTGCCCCCGGCGTCCAGAATCCCGGCCAGGCCCACCAGGCCCAGGCTGGCAGTAAGACCGGCTGTCCGCTGCAAAAGACCCAGCCCGCCCACCAGCCAGAGCATCAGGGTGGTGGCGGTGAGTTTGGCCAGGGCCGAGGGCCAGAACAGGCCTTCCACCTGATGAATTAGGGTGAAATAGCCCCCAAACCCCAGACCCGCCAAAAAAGCGTAGACGAGCCCCCTCGAGGGGCCAGAAGCGCCGTCGGGGCGCGCCGCCAGCCAGACGCCCAGCAAACCCACCCCAAAGCCCAGGAGCTGGGATGGGGTGGGATGGCCCTCGAGCACAAACCCCACCAGGGCCGCCAGCCCGGCCCCCACCACCCCGGCCATGGGGGCCGCCAGCCCCATCTGCCCGGCCTCGAAAGCCCGGTACAGGAACACCAGCCCCACACAGCCCGCCAGCCCTGCGCCCACGCTCCAGGGGATGTCGCTGGGCTGGAAAGCCTCCCCACGCAGCAAGGCCAGCAGAGTAAAAAGCAACAAGCCGGTGGCGTGCACCAGCAAAGCAATCAGGTAGGGGTTGAGCCGGCGGGCCGCCACCCCTCCGCTAAAGTCGCCTGCACCCCAGGAAATGGCGGAAAGTAGCGCAAAAGAAACCGCGAGCAGTTCGGGACTCATGAGCGCCAGCATACGCCACCCTGTGGGGGTTGACGAGTTGTAAATGCGCCTTTGGCCCTTGAGCCTGGGGCCTGTGGCCTTTAGCCTATACCCCGTGCGGCTGGTGCGCTTGCGGCAAAAGAATTTTAGAAACCTCTCCACCCCGGTTTTTGCCCCGGGGCCGGGCCTGACCACGGTGGTGGGGGGGAATGCCCAGGGTAAGACCAACCTGCTCGAGGCCATCGAGCTGGCCCTGGGGGGCGAGCTGCGCAACGGCCTGGCCGAGCGCATCGCCTTCGGCCAGGGAGAGGCCTGGCTCCATGCCGAGATCGAGACCCAGTTCGGCAGCAGCCGCCTGGAGGTAAAGCTGAGCCGCGAAGGGCGTGAACACCGGCTCAACGAGGCCCCGGCCTCGCTGCGCGAGCTGGCCCAGCTGCCCGGTGCGGTGCTCTTGGGCCCCGACGACCTCGAGCTGGTGCTGGGCCCCCCGGAGGAGCGCCGCCGGTTTTTGGATGTGCTGCTCTCGCGCTTCTCGGCCCGCTACCGTTCGATGCTCAGCCAGTACAACCGGGCTTTACAGCAGCGCAATGCTGTTTTGAAGAGCGGTTTTCGCAGGGAGGGCCGCTCCGGCGGGATCCAGACCACCCTCAGCATCTGGAACCACCAACTGGTCAAGTACGGGGGGGAGATTCTCAGCCTGCGCCGCCGGATGCTGGCCAAGCTCACCCCCCTGGCCCGCGAGGCCTACCGCGAGCTGGCACCGGGTGAGTTGAGCTTGGAGCTGTCTGAGACCACCGACCCCGATGGCTTTTTACAGGCCCTGGAGGATAACCTGCAAGACGATCTCCAGCGCGGGGCCACCAGCGTGGGGCCCCACCGCGACGATCTTGTGATTCTGCTGGAGGGGCGCGAGGCCGCCCGCTTTGGTAGCCGGGGCGAGTGCCGTAGCATTGCCCTGGCCCTCCGCCTGGCCGAACACCGCCTCCTCTGGCAGCACTACGAGGAGGCCCCACTGCTCTTGGTAGACGAATGGCATAGCGAGCTGGACAACCGCCGGCGGGGGGCCTTGCTGGCTTATGCCCAGAGCCTGCCGCAGGCCATCCTGGCCGGCCTGGAAACCCCCGGCACCGGGGCCGTGATCGAGATTGAAGCCGGGGTGTGGGGTTCGTAATGCACAGAAAGGAAGCAGAGGCTGAATCGATTCGGGAGGCCCAGCGTGGGCTGGCCTGGGCCCTGTTGCTGGGGCTGGCCATTCTGGCTGGCATTGTGGCGGCGTTTATGGGCTTTGTGTTGGTGCGCCTGTTACCCTACGCCGAAGTTTTGGCGACCTCGAGCGGGCCTGTGACCCTGCCTTCGGGCGAGCGCCTGCACCCCTCCTGGCTGCGCGTGGCGGTTGCAACCTTTGCTGTTGCGCTGGGGTTGGGTCTGGCCTCGGTCTGGGGTTTGTTCTGGCTGCGGCGGGTCTGGGCCAGGCCCCTGCCGGCTACCAGCAGGAAAACCCAGAAGAAACCCCAAAAAAATAAAGGCCAACGCTGATAGAAGTTTGGCCTGTATCCTTCACCCCGGGCTACGCCTGGTGGTGAGGGAGTGATACCAGATTCGGTTAGTTCGTCACCGAATGGTGGCGAACTAACCCGACCGAAGGGAGTGCTCTAGGATTCAAAAAGATAGCCTCTGGAGGTTTTTACTTTGGATGACTATCTTTTTGAATCCGGTATGAAATGCGTATGAAAGGATCCCCTAGGCCAGGAGCAGCCGAAGGCCCCCCAGCAAGGCCAGCACGAGGGCCATCCACTCGAAGGTGTTTTGCGAGATGCGGTTTAGAAGCCGGCGGCCTGCCACCGCCCCCAACACCACCGCAGGGGTTAGCCACAGGTTGAAGGCAAGCGACTCCCAGGTGATGAGGCCCAGTCCCACCGCGAAAGGCACTTTGAAGAGATTGACCACCAAAAAGTACCAGGCGATGCTGCCCACCACCTCGAGCTTCCCCATCCGCATAGCCAGCATATAGATGAGCACAAAGGGCCCGGCTGCATTGGCCACCATGGTGGTAAAACCTGCTGCCACGCCCATACTGGGTGCAAAGGCGGGGTGTTTGGAGACCGTCACCTTGTCTAGGTTGCGGGCCTTGCGGTATAGCTGATACAGGGTCATGCCAGCCACAATGGCCCCGATCACCCGCTGTACCTGGGTGTCGTTGCTAAAGTAGAGCATCCATGTGCCCAGGCCCACTCCCACCGCTGTCCAGGGGAAAATTCGCATGAGCGCCTGCCAGCGCACGTTGTTGCGCAGCATGCCGACAGCGATAAAGTCGGCGCAGATCAGCACCGGTAGCAAAGCGCCGGTGGCCTCGCGGGCCGGGATAATGCTGGCAAACAGAACCACGGCAATGGTTACTGCACCTGATAACCCAGCTTTAGAAGCACCCACCAGCCAGGCCGCCAGCAGGGCCACAATCCAGGACTGGGGGCTGAGCTCCACGCTGTTACCATACCCCAGTCCGGCCCATTGGTGGGCCGGGTAGTAGCCAAGGGAGGGGCTTTTGCCTAGCCTGTAGAAGGAATGTCCAAGCCTCGATCATCTGCCGAGATTGTTGCCCAGATTTTGCGCCAAAAGGGGCTGGTCAGCGGGGTTCGGCGGGGCCAGGCCCTGGCGTTGTGGCCCGAGATTGCCGGGCCGGCCCTGAGCGAGCTCACCGAGGCCGACCGCCTGGAAGACGGGGTGTTGTTCGTGCGGGTGGTCGATGCGGTGGTGGCCCACCAGCTTACCTATCTGCGGGAGGAGTTTCTGAGGCGCTACCAGGAAAAGCAGCCCGGGCTGGTGCGGGAACTGCGCTTCCTGGTAGGCGCTGAGAAAAAGGCCAGGCCCCAGGAAAGGCCAAAAGCCCTACCCAAGCTAAACCCCGAAGAAGAGGCCCGGTTGCAGGAGCTGGCCGGGCGCTCCCCGCAAGACCTGCAGGGGGTGATTCTGCGGGCCGGAAGGGCCATACTGCAAAGGCAAAAGAGCAGCCCCCATCCACCATGCCCCATCTGCGGTACGCCCAGTCCGGTGCATCCCTGCAGGCCATGCCAGAAGCTGCTGGATACGCCTACTGTGCAACGTGAGGCGGCGCGACTGACACGCTTCCCGCTAAAGAACCGCCTCGAGGGCGAGCCCTTACAGGCCGCTCGCTACCTGGCCCAACAGAGGCTCGAGGCCCAGCTACGCGACCTGCTACCCCAGGTAATCCAGCAGCCCGAACTGATGCCCATCCTGCAAGACACCGCCCGACGTTACCTGCAGCTTCGCACCGGTGAACAAGAGGTTCGAAGTTACCGCCACCTGCTACCGGATACCCTGGGCTCGTTGCTCAAAGAAGTATGATATTGGAGTCCGCAGCGCTTCCCTGGCCTGCCGCGAGGGATGCACAGCAAATGAACCGCGTTTACCCTTGGAGGAAACATGGCAACCGAGACCAAAACCAAAAGCGTTGGTGGCGATAGCAAAATGAAGGCTGGGCTCATCTGGTTCAACGGGCAGATGGTGCCCCAGGAAGAGGCCAAAGTCTCGGTACTGACTCACGCCTTGCATTACGGCACCAGCGTGTTTGAGGGTATCCGGGCTTATGAGACCTCCCGGGGCCCGGCCATTTTCCGCCTGCAAGAACACACCGAGCGCTTTTTTCACAGCGCCAAGGTCATGATGTTCGAGCTGCCCTTTAGCCCCGAGCAGATCAACCAGGCCATCCAGGAGGTCGTCCGGGCCAACGGTTATAAAAGCTGCTACATCCGCCCCCTGGCCTGGATGGGGGCCCACACCCTGGGGGTGAACCCCCTGCCCAACAACCCCGCCGAGGTGATGATTGCAGCCTGGGAATGGGGCACCTACCTGGGTGAGGAGGCCGTGCGCAAAGGGGCCCGGCTCATTACCTCGTCCTGGGCTCGCTTCCCGGCCAACGTGATGCCCGGCAAGGCCAAGGTGGGGGGTAACTACGTCAACAGCGCCCTGGCCCGTGTGGAGGCCCAGCAGGCGGGGGCCGACGAAGCCCTCCTGCTCGACAAGGAAGGCTTTGTGGCCGAGGGGTCGGGGGAAAACATCTTCTTTTTCCGCAATGGTGTGCTGTACGCGGTGGAGCACTCGGTTAACCTGATGGGGATCACCCGCGACTCGATCATCACCATTGCCCGCGACCTGGGCTACGAGGTGCGCGAGGTGCGGGCCACCCGCGACCAGCTCTACATGGCCGACGAGGTCTTCATGGTCGGCACGGCCGCCGAGGTTACCCCCGTCTCCTACCTGGATCACCGGGCCATTGGTACGGGCCGGGCCGGTGAGCACACCATGAAGATCAGGGCTGCCTACATGGATGTGGTGCACGGCAAAAACCCCAAATACCAGGCCTGGTTGACCTACGTTCAATAGGTGCCTTTTTCGATCGGGTGGCTCAGGCGATAAACTGTTGGGCGGTGAAACCGCTATCGTTGTTATTCCTTACCCTGTTCAACAGCATTCTGGGCCTGTCGGTTTTATTTCCCATCCTGGGGCCCCTGTCGCGCGAGCTGGGTCTAAGTGAGCTGCAGGTGGGGTTGTTTTCCACTGGCTACGCCCTGATGCAGTTCATCCTGGCGGCCCACTGGGGGCGACGCAGCGAGGTGGTGGGGCGCAAGCCCATCTTGTTGATGGGCATTCTGGGTTTTGCGGCCAGTTTTTTCTTGTTTGCACTGTTCGCCTGGCTGGGCTATCAGCAGGTGCTCTCGGGTTGGGGGTTGTTTGGATGCCTGCTCTTCTCCAGGCTGTTGGGGGGTGCGTTTTCTTCGGCTACCCTGCCCACTGCCCAGGCCTATCTGGCCGACATCACCCCGCGCGAACAGCGCACCCAGAACTTTGCTATCCTGGGGGCTGCTTTTGGCCTTGGGGTGATTTTTGGCCCGGCCATCGGGGCGGGCTTGGCGCACTTTGGGCTGCTGGTGCCGGTGGTTTTTTCGGCCACCCTGGCCTTACTGAACGCGCTTTTTGTCGGGCTGGCCTTGCCTGAGTCGCGCCGGCCGCTCGAGCGCGCCCCAACCCCTCCCAGCCTCTCCTGGGCCGATCCCCGCATCCTGCCGTTGCTCCTCATTGGCTTGAGCATCAACCTGGCCTCCATTGCCATGGAGCAGACCGTGGCGTTCTTGTATCAGGATCGCCTGGCCCTGAACCCGGCCCAGACGGCCCAGACCGTCGGCCTGGCCCTGGTGATTTTTGGCATTGTGGGGGTACTGGTGCAGGGTTTCTGGGTGCGCGTGGTCAGGTGGCCGCCCAGGGTGCTGTTGGGCTTTGGACTGGCACTGCTGCTGCTGGGTTACCTGGGCCTGGTGTTTGCCCCCAGCTTCGGCTGGCTCACGGCCTCGTTGGTGTTGCTGGGGTTGGGCTCCATGGCCAGTCCGGGCCTGACCGCTGCCCAGTCCCTGGCCGTCTCCGACGATGAACAGGGTGTGGTGGCGGGTTTATCCAGCGCAGCCCAGGCCCTGGGGCGCATGCTGGGGCCGGTGGTGGGCACCTCTTTGTATGGTCTTTCCCCGGCCTACCCGTATGTGTTTTCCGCCATGCTGATCGCTCTGGCGCTTTTGTTTTTCCTGGCCCGGCCCCAGCTAGCCAGGTAGCCCGGCCTCCTCCAGCAACCGCTTGAGCATCTCCAGGTTGACCAGGGCATGGCCTTTGGTGGTGTTGTTGAAGATGAACCAGACCTGGGTGAGGGTTTCGTGCTCCAAAGCGGCCTGCAGGGAGCGCACCCAGAAGCGCAGCTCTTCCTCGCTGTAGCGGTAGTCGTGCCGTTCGGCCTGGTCTTTGCCCTCGTACCACTTTTCCTTGTTGCGCCCCGAGAGCCTTATGTAGGCGATCTCGCCGGTGATGTGGAGCTGGTTTTTGGGCAGGCCGGGCAGGGGCGGGTAGTCGGTGCTGACCCAGATCAGCCCGGCTTTCCTGAAGGCTTCGCGCACCTCCTCGAGGTCCCAGGAGGCATGGCGAAACTCCACCGCCAGCCCGCCGGGGGCCAGGGTTTTGTCGGCGAAACGCTGGGCCAGGGCCGCCAAATACCGGCGGTTCTCGGGGGTGCGGTGGAAGCTCTGGGGAAACTGGGCCAGAAATGGCCCCAGCACCCCGGCCTCCCGCAGGGGGGCCACCGACTCAAAAAGCCGCCGGTAATCCTCGTCGCTGGCCTTGCGCTCGTGGGTCATGCTCTGGTGTATCTTGACCGCCCAGTGCACCCGCCCTTGGCTGCGCTTTAGCATTCCGGCAAAGGCTTTGAGGCCGGGAATGTGATAGAACGAGGCGTTTAGCTCCACGGCGTTGAATTGGCGGGCGTAGATCGAGAGCCACTGGTCTTTTTTGGCCTCGAGCGGATACAAAAGGCCCACCCAGTCCTCGTTGGTGTAGCCGCCGGTGCCCAGGTAGATTTCCACCCCGCCCATTGTGGCACAGGAACCAAAAAAACGCGCCACCTTCGGGTGGCGCGTTTATACGGGCTCGGCTACTCCACCGTCACGCTCTTGGCCAGGTTGCGGGGCTGGTCTACATCACGGCCCAGGCATACTGCGGTCTCGTAGGCCAGCAGCTGCAGGGGCACCACGCTCACCACCGGGGCCAGCAAATGGTGGGTTTTGGGGACATAAATCACGTCCTGGGCAAACTTTTTTACCTCGGTGTCGCCTTCGGTGGCTACGGCAATCACCCGCCCGCCCCGGGCCCGCACCTCCTGGATGTTGGAGACGGTTTTCTCGTAGAAGGGGCTCTGGGTGGCGAGCACCACCACCGGCAGGCGCTCGTCGATCAGGGCGATGGGGCCGTGCTTCATCTCGCCAGCGGGGTAGGCCTCGGCGTGGATATAGCTGATCTCCTTGAGCTTGAGGGCTCCTTCGTAGGCGGTGGGGGCCTGAATATGCCGCCCCAGGAACAGGTAGTCCTGGGCCTGGTGGTACTTCTCGGCGATGTGGGCTACCTGGGGGCGCAGCTCGAGCGCCTCTTCCACCAGCCTTGGCAGTTTGCGCATCTCCCCCAGAAATTCCCGTGCGGTCTTCTCGTCCAGGCTGCCCCTGGCCCGGCCCATCCAGACCGCCAGCATGGCCATGGCGGCCAGCATGGCGATGTAGGCCTTGGTGGAGGCCACCCCGATCTCCGGCCCGGCGTGGATGTAGAGGGTGTCGTCGACCTCGCGGGTGATGCTGCTGCCCTTGGCGTTGATGACCCCCAGGGTGCCCGCGCCCTTGCGCCCCGCCTCGCGGATGGCCTCCAGGGTATCGATGGTCTCGCCCGACTGGCTGATGCAGATGGCCAGGGTTTTCTCGTCCACCACCGGGTCGCGGTAGCGGTACTCCGAGGCCACGTCGATCTCCACCGGCACGCGGGCCAGGGCTTCCAGCAGGTACTTGCCCACCCAGGCCGCGTAGTAGGCCGTGCCACAGGCCACGATGTGCACCTTGTCGTAGCGGGTGGGCTCGAGCTTGAGCCCCAGCTCCACCCCGGCTTCTTCCTCGTGCAGGCGGCCCCCCAGGGTGTTCTCCAGCACCCTCGGCTGCTCGTAGATCTCCTTGAGCATGTAGTGGGGGTGTCCGCCTTTTTCGGCGGCCTCGAGGCTCCACTCCACCGTCACCACCTCACGCTCCACCGGGTTGCCGGCCAGGTCGGTCACCTTAACCCCTTCACGGGTCACCACGGCCATATCGCCGTCGTGCAGGAAGATCACCCGGCGGGTGTAGGGCAGCAGGGCCGGTACGTCCGAGGCCACGAAGTTCTCGCCCTCGCCCAGTCCAATCACCAGCGGGCTCACCGTGCGGGCCACCACAATCTCCTCGTGGTCTTGGTGGGCCACCACCAGGGCGTAGGCCCCATAGGCCTCGGCCAGGGCCAGCCGCACCGCCTCCACCAGGTCGCCCCGGTATTTTTCCTCGATCAGGTGGGCCAGCACCTCCGAGTCGGTCTCGGAGGTGAAGGTATGACCCCGGGCGATCAGGCCTTCCTTGAGCGGCAAGTAGTTCTCGATGATGCCGTTGTGGATCACCACAATATCGCCCTTCTCGGTGGTGTGGGGATGGGCGTTGGGGTCGGTGGGGGCCCCATGGGTGGCCCAGCGGGTATGCCCCACCCCAAACTGCCCGCTCAGGTTATGCTCCTTGAGGCTGTCGGCCAGCACCTGGAGCTTGCCAGCTTTTTTGACCACCTCGAGGTGCCCGTTAACCTTTACTGCAATCCCCGCTGAGTCGTAACCGCGGTACTCCAGGCGTTTGAGCCCGTCCAGAATTACCTCCGACGCCTCGCGGAAACCCACATACCCTACGATTCCACACATCTTTTTACCTCTTTTCCTAAACCATAGACCAACTGTCCGTTCAAGCCGCTGCTATTTGCACCAAACCTGGGGCCATACACCCCAAAGGCCACCCCTTACCGGCTGGATAAGGCCGGTGGGTGTGATGAATTTAGGCTGCTTTCTCCACCTGAACCCTGCCCATTGGCTGTCCGGCGCTCGCGCATCCGGCTTTCCCGCAGGGCTGCTCTGGCCGCTGGGCCAGCGGAGAGGGAGGGGTTCGCCCCCTGGCGGCATCCGCGGAACCACTCGATCTTTCGCAGTTGGCTGCTTATCTCGGCATGAGACCGCCACCTCGTAAGGTCGGTATCCGACCCCCTGCGCTCCTCACTTTGAGACCCAACCTCCTTTCCTGGGGCCTTAATAAACCCCAGCCCATTGTACAGTTTAATCGTCTGAGCGCCTGTTCATACTTGACATCCCGATAAATACATGGGTATGATGCCCCCGGATGCGCAAGGTGAGAGCTTTTTGAGCCCCGTGAGTGGGGAGCCCGCTCTACCGAGCATCCGTTGCGGACGCTGGGGACTCTGGGAGAGGAAACACGGCAACTCGCCCCGCAAAACCCCGCGCCTCCGCAAAACCGGTTCTCGTGCGGCATCCATCCGGAGGCCCGCGAGGCTTTGAGGAGGCAGAATGAAGAAGAAGCTAGTAGTTTACTTGGCTGGGTTGCTGACCGTGCTCGGTCTAGGCTTCGGTCAGGCGCAGTTCTCCGACGTACCCGCCGGACACTGGGCCAAAGAAGCCGTCGAGCGCATCGCGGCCTGCGGTCTTATCACGGGTTTCCCCGATGGAACCTTCCGTGGTAACACCAACCTGACCCGCTACCAGGCCGCCCTGATCTTCCAGCGCTTGCTGAACGAGATCCAGCAGGGCGGCGAGTGCGTGAAGGCCGACGGCAGCGGCATGAACGCGGAAGACATGACCGCCATCCGCAACGCGGTGCAGGAGCTGGCCGCCGAGCTGGCCGCCCTGGGCGTGCGCGTATCGGCCCTGGAAGACAACGCCGCTTCCAAGGACGACATCGCCCGCCTCGAGGCCGCCATCGAAGAACTCAAGGCTATGAAGGCTGAGCCCGCCGCCGGTATGGACGAAGCCGCCCTGGCCGATCTGGCCGACCGGGTGGAGGCCGCCAGCGTAGCCGCCGATACCGCCCTGGCCCAGGCCCAGGTGCTGGCCGAGCGCCTCGATGCCGTGGAAGGCGATGTGGCCGCCCTCAAGACCCAGGTGGAGGCCGACGCCGACAGCATCCGCGCCCTCAACGAGCTGGCCGTGCTCCTGAACCAGGACGTCCTCTCGCTGCAAGACCGCGTAACCGCCCTGGAGAAGCAGCTCGGCGACGTGGACTTCGAAAGCTTCGCCAACCGCGAAGACGTGAGCGCCATCCAGGAGTTCGCCACCGCCCTGCGCAGCGACCTGGTGCGCCTCTCCGACCGGGTGAGCGCCCTGGACACCCGGGTGGGGGCCCTGGATCAGCGCCTGACCGCTGTAGAAGGCACCCGCCCGACCCTGACCGGCTCGCTCTCGGCCACCTATGGCTATGCCACCAACACCGGCGGTAACTTCGACATCGACCGCCTCTTCCCGAACAACGCCCTGAGCTCCGGCACCGGTGCGGATGATAGCTCGGGTAACCGCATTCGCAACGCCTTCCGTCGTGGGGACTTCGACCAAACTTACACCTATGGCGGGGCCACCCTGAACTTTGGTCTCAAGCCCACCGGCGGTGCCATCAGCGAGGTCAGCCTGGGTCTGAGCGCTGATCTGGTGAACTCGGGTGCAGCTCGTACCCTGGCCCTCAACAGCGCCAGCGTCAAGGGCAGCCTCTCCGGCCAGGCCTTCAGCGTCACCTACAACAACGACGACAGCACCTTTAGCTTCAACCCCTACCTCTTCAACAACAGCACCGTGGGGGACTTGATCACCACCCGTGGCTTTGTGGCTACCCTGGATGCCAAAGCCTTCCCCCTGGCGCCTAAGTTCACCGTGGTGGCAGGTGAAGGGATTGACAGCACTTCAGTTCCGGCTGCAAGCCGCGTATGGGGAAGCGACCCCACCTACGGTGGTCTGCGGGCTGAACTCAACTTGCTGGGTATTACCACCGGCCTCAGCTACGCTGAGAACCGTGGTAACCGTTCGGCTTTTGGAGTGGACTACAAGGGTAGCCTCTTTGGGCTTGTGAACCTGGAAGGTGCCTATGTGGCCTCCACGCCCTTTGCCTTTACTCCCGACTTCTCCAACCAGCTCGTAACCGACCAGGCCTTCTACACCAAGATTGGGGTGAAGCTGGGTATCCTTGAGGCCAACTTCAACTACCGCGCCATTGACCCGCAATACAATAACGGTCAGGCTGGCCTGTCCTCGGCCTCCAGCTACTACTTCTTTGGGTTGGGTGGCAACGGCGAGGCCCCCTACGGCGCCAACAACATCGGCTTTGGTTTCGATGGTAAGCTGACCCTGTCCTTCTTGAATAACATCGAGGCGCGTGTCTTCTACGACAACTCCGCCGACTTTGCCACCCGCAGCCAGACCGCAGATACCCTCAGCTTGGGTGTCACTGTGCCGCTGTTCGCCGGCTTCAGCCTGAACGGCTTCTACAACAACACCAACGTGAACGGTGGGCAGGTCTCCGCCGTTGCTGGCACCCAGTCGGGCCTCAACGGCAACTACAACTTCTACGTCTACAACAACCTGGACGCCCGCTGGTCGAGCGGCTGGGGTGTCAAGCTGGTGCATAGCGGCCGGGCCAGCAACGCGCTGGTTCCGAACCTGGATCTCAACCTGTGGTACCAGTCCTTCGCGGGCCCCGATGCCGGCACCGATATCTTGGCCAGTGCGGGCTACAACCTGAAGCTAGGCTTTATCTCGCTCAACCCCATCGTGCGCTACCACAGCTTTGCGGATGCGGCAGGGGGCAACACTAACTTGTCCACCAATGCCCTCAAATACGGTATTGGCGTCAGCACCGACCCGCTGGGTATCCCCCTCAAGCCCAGCCTCGAGGGTGCCTTCGTGCAGCAGTCCATCACTGAAACTGCACCTGGCAGCAACTCCTCGAGCGAGCAATACTGGCGGGTGGGCCTCAACCTGAACGAGTTCCTGGCTACCGGGAGCGTCTTCAAGGTGGGCTATGCTCAGTACAGGGCGACCAACGTGGTATCGCCCCTCCCTGTGGGCGGTGCTCCGGCCCGCGGCTTCGGCAACTTCCCCTTGAGCATCACCACCGACCGCGTCTTCAACTACCCCGGCGAGGTGCAGTACCCCTGGAACCTCACCGGCGGCTTCGGCACCAACTCGGGTAGCGTGACCGGTCTGTACCTCGAGTGGAAGTATGGCAACCTGACCATGGCAGCGGCCTCGGCCACCCTGGCGAACGGCTCGGGCGCGACTGTCAGCAATGGTACGGGCTTCAAGATCAGCTACGAAGTGAAGTTCTAAATACCGAACCCACTTCAAGCCCCGCCCGAAAGGGCGGGGTTCTTTTTTCAGGGCAGCAGCTCGAGCTTGATTCTGGCCTCCACCGCCCCAAAATGCCGGCGGTCGAGGGTGGCGATCTGCCCGATGCCAAGCTCCTCGGCTATGGCAATAACAGCAGCGTCCACGAAGCCCAGGCGGAGGCTTTCGTACTGCCGGTTCAGCTCCAAAACCCGCCAGTACCCGGCTTCGGAAAGATCGACTACCTGGTAAACCTGCGACCCGATGTCCTCGTAAAGCGCCATTTGGGCGGCCAGGCCCATGCGCCTACCCAGCAGATAATCCACCTCGGGGATGACCGGGGCCGGCAGCAGCAGTATTTCTCTTTCATCCAGGAGACGGGCCACCGCGTGATGCCACTCATCGCGGCGGTTGTAATAGGCCACAAGGATGCCGCTATCCAGGAGCATTAGCTGTTCTCCGGCTCGCCAAACCCCAGCTCGTCCAACACTTCTTCAAAGCGCTCGGCGTCGGTGGTGTGGCCGCTGTCGAAGGCGCCAACGTACCGGGAGCGCGGGCGTTTTGCGGTGATGCCTTTGCGCAGCACCTCGCGGATAATCTCGGCCATGGGCTTTTTTGTACGCCGGGCCTCGAGCTTGAGGAGGAGCTCGAGCTCGGGATCCAGGTAGATGGTCGTCCGCTTCATATGTTTATGTTAGCATACATCGCTCCGCACGGGGCGGGCTTGTGAAAGTCGGCCTGGATACCTAGGATATAAGGCGTGAGGATGGTCACCGCGCACCAGGCTAAGCAGCGCTTTTCCGAACTGCTCGAGCGCGCCCACGCGGGGGAGGAGGTGGTGGTCTCGAAGTGCGGCAAACCCTACGCCAAACTGGCGCCCCTGGAGCCGGTGGACAAGGTGCCCCTGGGCTTCTTGAAAGGCAGCGTGGAGGACGCCTTCTTTGAGCCGCTGCCCGATGAAGCGCGGGTGCCGGGGATTGTATCCTAAGGTGCCGGTTTTTCCGATGTTCCGCTACCAAGGCCCCGAACCCAAAGGCGACCAGCCCCAGGCCATTGCCGCCCTCACCGAAGCCCTGCGCGATGGCGAGCGCTTTGTCACCCTCCTGGGCGCGACCGGCACCGGCAAGACCGTGACCATGGCCAAGGTGATCGAGGCCTTGCAGCGCCCGGCCTTGGTCATGGCCCCCAACAAGGTGCTGGCCGCGCAACTGGCGGCCGAGTTCCGCGAGCTTTTCCCCCAGAACGCGGTGGAGTTTTTTATCAGCTACTACGACTACTACCAGCCCGAGGCCTACGTGCCGGGACGCGACCTGTACATCGAGAAAGACGCCAGCATCAACCCCGAGATCGAGCGGCTGCGCCACTCCACCACCCGCAGCCTGCTCACCCGGCGCGACGTGATTGTGGTGGCCTCGGTCTCGGCTATCTACGGCCTGGGCAGCCCCGAGGACTACAAAAACATGAGCCTGGTGGTGGAGGTGGGGCAGGATTACCCCCGCGAGCGGCTGATCGAGCGGCTGGTGGACTTGCAGTACGAGCGGGGCGATCTGCAGCTTTCGGCCGGGCGCTTCAGGGCCAGGGGTGAGGTGCTCGAGGTCTGGCCGGCCTACGAAGAGGAGCCCATCCGCATCGAGCTGTTCGGCGACACCATCGACCGGGTGACGGTGGTGCACCCCGTGACGGGCGAACGCCTCAAAGATTTGCCGGGCTTTGTGCTGCTCTCGGCCACCCACTACGCCACCCCGGAGTGGCGGCTCAAGGAGGCCATCCCGCAAATCCGGCGGGAACTGGAGGAGCGGCTTAGGGAGCTCGAGGCCGAGGGCAAGCTGCTGGAGGCCCAGCGGCTCAAGGAGCGCACCCTCTACGACCTGGAGATGCTGGGGGTGATGGGCACCTGCCCCGGCATCGAGAACTACAGCCGGTTTTTGTCGGGCAAGGCCCCCGGCGAGCCGCCCTACACCCTGCTCGACTACTTTCCCGAGGACTACCTGGTGCTCCTGGATGAGTCGCATGTGAGCGTGCCGCAGATCCGGGGGATGTACAACGGCGACCACATGCGCAAGAAAACCCTGGTGGACTACGGCTTCCGCCTGCCCAGCGCCCTGGACAACCGCCCCCTCCGGTTCAACGAGTTTTTGGAGCGGGTGGGGCAGGTGGTGTTTGTCTCGGCCACGCCGGGGCCCTACGAGCTCGAGGTCTCGGGCCGGGTGGTGGAGCAGATCATCCGCCCCACCGGCCTCTTAGACCCCCGGGTGACGGTCAAACCCACCGCCGGCCAGATCGAAGACCTGATGGGGGCCATCCGCACCCGCGCGGCCCGGGGCGAGCGCACCCTGGTGACCGTGCTCACGGTGCGCATGGCCGAGGAGCTCACCGCCTACCTGGTGGAGCACGGGGTGCGGGCCCGCTACCTGCACCACGAACTCGACGCCTTCGAGCGCCAGGCCCTGCTGCGCGACCTGCGGCTGGGCTACTTCGATGCCCTGGTGGGCATCAACCTGCTGCGCGAGGGCCTCGACCTGCCCGAGGTCTCGCTGGTGGCCATCCTGGACGCCGACAAGCAGGGCTTCCTGCGCTCCGAACGCTCCCTCATCCAGACCATCGGGCGGGCTGCCCGCAACGTGGGGGGCGAGGTGTTTCTTTACGCCGACACCGTCTCGGAGGCGATGCGGGCGGCCATTGACGAGACCAACCGCCGCCGGGCCTTGCAGGAAGCCTACAACCTCGAGCACGGCATCACCCCCGCCACCGTGCAGAAGTCGGTGCGCAAGCTGGTCAAGCCCGAGGACTACGAGGCCGAGGCGGCCGAGGCGGTGCTGGACGACCCGGCGCTTTTGCAGAGCCTGCTGGAGCAGCTCGAGACCGAGATGTGGGCGGCCTCCGAGGCCCTCGACTTCGAGAAGGCCGCCAGCCTGCGCGACCAGATGCGCAGCCTCGAGGCCCGCCTCAAGGGTCTGCCCGAACCCACCACTGCGGGCAAAGCCAGGCGCCGCCGCAAGCGCTAACCGATAATCTCTTCGGGCTTGAAGAAAATACTAATTTCGCGCTGGGCGCTCTCGGGGCCGTCCGAGCCGTGGATCACGTTCTCGTCCACGGTGGTGGCAAAGTCGGCGCGGATGGTGCCGGGGGCGGCCTCCCAGGGGCGGGTGGCCCCCATCAGGCGGCGCATCTCGGCGATGGCATTCGGCCCCTCCACCACCATCGCCACCACCGGCCCGCTGGTGATGAAGTTAACCAGCCCCTCGAAGAAGGGCTTGCCTTTGTGCTCGCCGTAGTGGGTCTCGGCGGTCTCGCGGGATATGACCATCTTCTTCATCGCCACAATCTTGAAGCCCTTGCGCTCGATCCGGTTGATGATCTCGCCGGTCAGGCCCCGGCGCACGCCGTCGGGTTTGACCATGATGTAGGTGCGTTCCATACCGCCCTAGAGTTTACACGCTGCCGGCCAATTGCAGAAGGTCAGGGTGGGTGGTGTTCGAGCAGGTGCCATATAAAGACCCTCCCCAGTTTGGGGGAGGGCCACAAACAGTATGGGATTAGCGGTTGGCTGGGGTGCTTTGATTGGTGTCAGGCTGGGACGGGTTGCCGCTGGGCTGGCTCTCGTTGGTTTTGGGCTGCTCTTGTTTGGGCTCTTCTTTGGGGGTCAGGGCGGCCAGCACCTTCTGCAGGTTGTTCTCCACTTTGGCGGCCTTGCGCACCTCCTCCAGCCACTTTTGCGCGGCCTCGGCCCGGCGGCTGGCCAGCACCTGCTGGCGGGCTTCCTCCTTGACCTCCTCGAAGGGGCGCAGCACCTCGGCCTTGCGGTCGTTGACGATGAGCACCTGGAAGCTCCCATCCTCGAGCTTCACCACCTCGCTCACCTCGCCCAAGGGCCCTTTGGGGAAGGTGCCACGGGTCAGGAAGACCAGCCGGTTGGGCACGGGGGGCATGGTACCTGGGTTGACCACGCCATAGTCCTGCACGGTGCCGCCATTGGCCTTGGCCAGATCCTCGAGCTTTCCGCCTCGGAGGGCGGCGGCCCGGAAGGCATCGGCTTTGGCCTTGTCTTCCTTCTTGAAGTTCACGGCCTGTACCTTGGCCGAGGCCGGGATGGTGAAGTTGGCCAGGTTGGAGTCGTAGTATCTGCGCACCTCGGCCTCCGTCACGGTGATGTCGCGGGTTTTCCACTGCTGGGCCTGGGTGACTATATCGCTTTTGGAGCCAAAGAAGGGCTGGCCCAGGGTTTGGGCGAACTGGTAGGCCGCCTCCCGGCTGATGAGCTGCTCCAGGGTCTGCGGCATGAAGAACTGCACGGCCAGCTCCCCCAAGCCCTGCTGCAGCAGCTGGGGCACCTGGGGGTTGGCGAAGACCGACTGGGTTACCTCGGTTAGCTTGATCTCGGTCTCACCGACCTTGGCCACGACCGGGTTTTCAAATTTGTAGGTGGAGCCTTCGGCAAACTTCACGTTGGCCCTGGCCCGCAGCTCTTCGATGTAGGCTTCCAGGGCACCCTGGCCCTTGATGCGCTTGGCGTCCTCCTTGACCCGATCCTTGACCTCTTCAAACTTCACATCGCCCGCTGGGAGGTACTTCTCAACCTTCACGATGTAAAAGCGGCCCCCGGCCTCGATGGGCTTGCTGATCTGACCGTCGCGCAGCTTGAAGACCGCGTCGGCCACCACGTTGGGGAAGACCACCCGGGTCACCGGCCCGGGCTCGCTCTGGCCGGCCTGGGCCCCCAAGGCCCCGCCCTGCTCGGCGTTCAGCTTGGAGTTGGCCTTGGCAATGGCGGCAAAATCGGCCCCCGGGGCGGTCACCTGGGCGTAGATCTTTTCGGCGGTGGCTTTGTCGTCCACCACAATCTGGCGGGCCTGCACCCGTTCTTCGTTTTTGTACTGCTCGCGGTTGAGCTCGAAGTACAGCCGCATCTCCTCTTCGGTCGGCTCTGCTTTTTTCTGAATCTCCTCAACCCGCTTATTGATGCGGATCTGATCCCGCAGCTCATTGCGCAGCTGCGAGTCGGTGTAGCCCACCTGGGTCAGGAAGCGGTCGTAGTCTTGCTTCTTCTGCAGGCCAAAGCGCTCCTTGATGGTATCGAGCTCTTTTTTGAGCTCCCCGCTCGAGACCCGGATGCGCGCGGTGTCCTGCAATAGCGCGGTGGTCACGATCATCCGGTCTATAAAGTTGACCTCGGCCAGGTTTTTCAAAAGGCCCTGGGGGTTGGTGCTCAAGATGGGATCGCTTTGCTGGGCCCTGGCCAGATCCAGCTCGTAGACCGGGCGACCGTTCACGGTGAACTCGGTCTTGCCCTGGGTGCTGCGCTGGCCCTGGGGGGTAAAGAGCAGAACCGAACCCACCACAAAGGCCAGGGCCAGAACCCCGAAAATAACCGCAACTACCCTTCTGTTGATTCCAAACACTTGACTGCCTCCTCTATGCGGTGCTACCCTGCTTGGTGCTTATGCACCCGTAGCTCAGTGGATAGAGCGTTCGCCTCCGGAGCGAAAGGTCACAGGTTCGAGTCCTGTCGGGTGCGCCAGCTTCTTAGGGTCGGGCCTGGCCCGGCCCTTTTTCGGTAGCACTGCCCACCCAACTCTTTGTACCCCGATAAGGTAAGACCCGGGTTAAGCACCAGCGAACCTACGCCAAGGGCCGATTGTAGCATATTAGGCGGATGGTTTATGCACCCCAATAGCTTGGCCCGACCCAGCAGCCTACAGGAGGCCGCGGCGCTGCAACGCGCGCTGGCCCAGGCCGTGGTGCTGGCGGGGAACCCCTGTGGGGCCCGGTATATCGGGGCCCTGGATGCCTCCCACCCGACCCGCTTTTCCAAGGTAAAAGGCCCCTCGGTGGCGGTGGCGGTTCTGTGGGACAGGCAGGCGGGGGGGGTGCTCGAGGTGGCCGCGGCCCAGATGGATGAGGCCGAGCTATTTCCCTACATTCCCGGTTACCTCTCCTTCCGTGAGGCCCCGCTGTACCTGGCGGCCCTGGCCCGGCTTTCCCGTCCCCCCGAGGTGCTTCTGGTGGATGGGCAGGGCATCGCCCATCCCCGGCGGCTGGGCATCGCCGCCCACCTGGGGGTGTACCTGGATCTTCCGGCCGTTGGGGTGGCCAAGACCCTGCTCTTTGGCCGGCCCGAGGGTGCGCTGCCTTTACAGGCGGGTTCGGCGGTGCGCCTGATGGATGGGGAAGCGCAGATGGGCTGGCTTTTCCGCAGCCGCAGCGGGGTGCGCCCACTGGTGGTCTCGCCGGGCCACCAGGTGGGCATGGAAGAGAGCCTGGCTTTGGTGCGCTCGCTGATGGGGAAGACCCGCCTGCCCGAGCCCCTGCGCTGGGCCCACATACACGCTGGGTTGCAGCGGCGGCAGGCCAATGTGAGGTGAGCTTACATTGGGCTGAACCCCCTAAGCTATGGTTTTTTATGTACTTTAATTCGTCAAGCCAAATGAAAGAACCATGAGGAGGCCCGTATGAGCAAACTGTCTCGTCGTCAAGCCCTCAAGCTGCTGGGTACCACCGGTGCGGTGGCGGCCGCTGGTACCATACCCACTATGGCCCAGCAGGCCCCTGCGATGCCCAATGGGGCTGGCTTTTACCGATTCAAACTGGGGGATTTTACCCTCACGGTGCTGAGCGATGGCCAGACCCCACCCGGCAATGCCTTCCCCAACTGGGGGGCCAACCCCGGCCGGCAGGCCGAGTTTGAAGCTGCCCTGCGGGAGAACTTCCTCGAGCCCACCCAGTTCATCAACAACTTCAACCCCATGGTCATCGACACCGGACGGGCCAAGATCCTCGTTGATACGGGCCGGGGCCAGGCCGGGCAGCTGCTCAGCAACCTGGCCAACGCCGGCCTGCGGCCTGCCGATATCAACATCGTCTTCATCACCCACGGCCACGGCGATCACATCGGCGGGCTGGTGCGGGATGGGCAGCCGGTGTTTGCCAACGCCCAGCACATCATCGGCGAGGCCGAGCTGCAGTTCTGGCTCTCCCAGGCCACCCCACCCGCCAACCTGGTGGCCCTGCGCGAGCGCTTTACCCGGGTGCGCCCCGGCGCCGAGATTGCCCCGGGCGTTACGGCGGTGGATACCTCCGGTCATACCGTGGGGCACCTGGCCGTGCAGGTCAGCTCGGGCGGGCGGACGCTGTGGCACCTGGGCGATGCCGGGGGCCACTACATCCTCTCGCTGCGCTTCCCCGATCACTACCTGGGCTTTGACGCCAACCCCCAGCAGGCCGTGGCCACCCGGGCCCGGCTGTGGCAGGCCGCGGCGGCCGAGCGGATTATGGTGGTGGGCTACCACTTTGCCTGGCCGGGCGTGGGCTACGTGCGCCGCGCGGGCAACGCCTACGAATTCGTTCCGGCCTTCTTCACTTTCTAGGCCGGTCGCAGAACCCAGCCCCCTCGTGGTAACGGCCTCGAGGGGGCTTTATACTTTTGTTACAACCCGAAGCAAGAGGAGGCGCCCATGCAGTCCACCATGATGGATTTTCCCCTGACCCTGCCGCATCTTTTGGAGCGGGCTGGCAAGCTGTTTCCAAAGGAAGAGATAGTGACCCGGCGGCCCGACCGCTCGCTTCACCGCTACACCTTTGGCGATTTTTACCAGCGCTCGCGCAGGCTGGCCTCGGCCTTGCAGAAGGCCGGGCTGCAAAAAGGCGACCGCGTGGCCACCCTCTCCTGGAACACCTACGCCCACCTCGAGGCCTACTTTGGCGTGCCGGTGGCCGGGGGGGTGCTGCACCCGCTGAACCTGCGCCTGCACCCCTCCGACATCGCCTACATCATCAACCATGCCCAGGACAGGTTTCTCATCGTAGACGATGTGCTTTTGAAGCTGTATGAGGCGGTGAAAGAGCAGGTAAACCTGGAGCGGGTGATCGTGGTGCCCCTCTCGGGCCAGCCGCTGCCGGAGGGCTTATTGAGCTACGAGGACTTCCTGGCCACCGGCGACCCCGACTTTGCCTACCCCGCCCTCGACGAGCGCGACGCCGCCGCGATGTGCTACACCTCCGGTACTACCGGCAAGCCCAAGGGGGTGGTCTACTCGCACCGCTCCATTGCCCTGCACAGCCTGGCCTCGGCCCTGCCGGATGCCCTGAACCTGGCCGGCCAGGATGTGCTGCTGCCGGTGGTGCCCATGTTCCACGTGCTGGCCTGGGGGCTGCCCTTTACCGGGGTGATGGTGGGCAGCAAGCTGGTGCTGCCGGGGCCCCACCTCGACCCGGTGAGCCTGCTGGAGCTGTTCGAGTCGGAACAGGTGACCAAGACCGCCGGGGTGCCCACCATCTGGCTGGGGGTGCTGCAAGCCCTCGAGAAAGAACCCACCCGCTGGCAGCTCAGACCGATGGAGATGGTGGTGGGGGGCAGCGCGGCCCCCGAGGCCATGATCCGGGCCTTCGACCGCCTGGGCCACACCGTGCTGCACGCCTGGGGCATGACCGAGATGAGCCCGCTGGGCACGGTGAGCCGGCTCAAGCGCCATCTGCGGGGCGACCCCGAGCTCGAGTACCGCTACCGGGCCCAGCAAGGCCTGCCCACCCCCTGGGTGGAGATCCGCGCGGTGGGCGAGCAGGGCCCGGTGCCCTGGGACGGGCAGTCGCTGGGCGAGCTGCAGGTGCGGGGGCCCTGGGTGGCCGCGAGCTACTACAACCTGGAGGAGGAGTCCGACAAGTGGACAGAGGACGGCTGGTTCCGCACCGGCGATGTGGTGGCGATGGACCCCGAGGGTTACATCCGCATCGCCGACCGCACCAAAGACCTGATCAAGTCCGGCGGTGAGTGGATCAGCTCGATCGACCTGGAGAACGCCCTGATGGCCCATCCCGCCGTCAAGGAGGCCGCGGTGATCGCCATCCCCGACCCCAAGTGGGACGAGCGCCCGCTGGCCGTGGTGGTGCTCAAGGAGGGGCAGAGCGCCACCCCGGAGGAGCTGGCCCGGTTTTTGGAGCCCCGCTTTGCCAAGTGGTGGCTGCCGGATGCCTATGTTTTCCTGGATGAGATTCCCCGCACCAGCACCGGCAAGTTCCTGAAGTCCAGGCTGCGGGAGCAGTTCAGGGATTACAAGACCAAAGCAACCCCCTCCTAGAGGGAAGACGTTTGGCAAACGGGAAGCAAAAACCCGTAATGGCCAAGGGGTACGGGACGGGTTTATAGTCTGGCTATGTCGCAAGCTATTGACCGCTACCTGCAAGAGCACCTCGAGGCCTACCTGCAAGAGACCATCCGCCTGTGCGCCCAGCCCAGCGTCTCGGCCACCGGCGAGGGGGTGCTGGAGTGCGCCCAACTGGTCGAACAAATCCTGCAACAGCACGGCTTTGAGACCTGGAGGATCGAGGGCTACGGCAACCCGGTGATCGTGGGCCGGGCGGCCGGAAAATCAGAGCGCACCCTGCTCTTTTACAACCACTACGACGTGCAGCCCCCCGAGCCGCTGGAGCTGTGGGACTCGCCCCCTTTTGCGCCGGTGATTCGGGATGGCCGGCTTTTCGCCCGCGGGGCCAAGGACGACAAGGGCGAGTTTATGGCCCGGCTGGCTGCGGTGGAGGCGGTGCGGGCCGCGCATGGGGGCGAGCTGCCCTGTGGGGTGCTCTTTGTGGTGGAGGGCAACGAGGAGGTGGGCAGCCCCGGCATCGCCCGGTTCGTGCAGGATCACCTGAACCTGCTCAGATGCGACGGGGCCATCTGGGAGGAGGGGGGCATCGACTTTGAGGAACGGCCCGGCACCTCGCTGGGCCGGCGGGGGATTCTGGCCCTGGAGCTCGAGGTCGAGACCCTCTCGCGCGACGCCCACTCCGGCAATGCCCACATCCTGCCCAGCGCGGCCTGGCGGATGGTGCGGGTGCTGGCCTCCTTGAAGGACGAGAACGAGCGCATCCTGATCCCGGGCTTCTACGAGCATGTGCGGCCTGTTTCGGAGCAGGATCTCGAGCTCTTGCGCCAGCTACCCGACCTCGAGGCCTACCTGCGCCAGAGCTTTGGGGTGCGGGGCTTTGTGAACAACCTGAGCGGCTTCGAGCTAAGAAAGGCCGTCTTCAACCCCACCTGCAACATCCAGGGCATCACCACCGGCTACCAGGGCCCGGGCACCAAGACCGTGATTCCGGCTAAAGCCTCGGCCAAGCTCGACTTCCGCCTGGTGCCCGACCAGAACCCCACCGACATCCTGCAAAAGCTGCGGGCCCACCTCGATGCCCAGGGCTTCACCGACGTGCAGATCACCCACGCCGACTACATGTTCCCGGCCCGCTCCGACCCCAATCACCCCTTGGTAGAGCTGGCGGCCCGCGCGGCCCAGGAGGTCTACCAGAAGCCCTACCAGCGCATCCCCCTGACCGGGGGCAGCTCGCCGGTGTATGCCTTTGCCGGGCCCCTGAACATCCCGGTCATCGACGCCGGGGTGGGCTACGGCATCACCAACCGCACCCACGCCCCCAACGAGAACATCCGCATCCAGGACTTCCAC
Organism: Meiothermus taiwanensis WR-220; assembly: GCF_003568585.1. Classification (NCBI taxonomy): domain Bacteria; kingdom Thermotogati; phylum Deinococcota; class Deinococci; order Thermales; family Thermaceae; genus Meiothermus; species Meiothermus taiwanensis. Next base: position 2,725,111 of record NZ_CP021130.1, on the reverse strand, counting down.
AACGCCGCCCGGCACATCGCCCGCATTCTGGACGGCTTTGCAGGCATCTTTTAGGGCCGCGTACAATGAACCTGTGATCCACATCCTCGACCTTCACGACCGCGCCCCCAGGGTGATCGCCGCGTTTTTGCTGGAAACAGCGGCGGGGCCGGTGCTCTTCGAGACCGGGCCGGAGTCGCGCTTCTCGGTGCTGCTGGACGGCCTCAACGCGCTGGGCTACGCCGCTTCCGACGTTAAGCACGTCTTCGTGACCCACATCCACCTCGACCATGCCGGTGCGGCCTGGCGCATGGCCGAGCGGGGGGCCACCATCTACGTTCACCCCAAGGGGGCGCCGCACCTGGCAGATCCCAGCAAGCTCTGGGCCTCGGCCAGCCGCATCTACGGCGATCAGATGGAGGCCCTCTGGGGCCAGATGGGCCACGTGCCGGAGGGCCAGATTGAGATCGTCCAGGACGGGCAGGTGATCCGGATTGGCGAGGCCCTGATTGAGGCCCTCGAGACCCCCGGCCATGCCTACCACCACCACGCCTACCGGATTGGCGAGGTGCTGATCGGCGGCGACGTAACCGGGGTCAAAATCGGGCGCGGCCCGGTGCTGCCCCCCTGCCCCCCGCCGGAAATTCACATCGAAGCCTGGCGCGGGTCCATCGCCCGGCTGCGGGCCTTGAAGCTGAGCAGGATTTACCTGACCCACTTTGGCGAGACCGAGGAGGTCGGGCCGCACCTGGATGCGCTGGAGGCCAGGCTTGTGGAGTGGGCCGACTGGATCAAGCAGCAGCTCAAGGCCGGCCTCACCCGCGAACAGATGGTGCAGGCCTTCGAGGCCTATGTGAGCAACACCCTACGGGCCGCGGGGCTTTCCGAGGAAGAGCTGCGGGAGTACGAATTTGCCGACCCCGCCTGGATGAGCGTGGATGGGCTGGTGCGCTACTGGAACAAGCACCACCCGGAAGAGGTGATGAGCTAGCGGGTTTGAGCCAGGGTGGCCTGGGTACCGGCTGTGCGAAAGACCACACAAAACCCGGCCCTGGCCGGGCTTGGGTTGGCTATCCAGAACGCCTTCATCAAACCTACACATCCCGTTTGTTGCGCCTACATGCGCCTTGTCAAAGATGACCCGAGTGGAGGTGGCGTTTTGAAGAGACTGCTCCCAACCCTTGCAACCCTACTGGCCCTGGCCCCCCCCGTGCTAGCCCAGGGGCTCGATCTTTCCGATGCGCTCAAAGCCCTACCCAGTACCCTGGACTGGCAAAGCGCCGACCTCAGCTACGAGAGCGCGCTGCGGCAGCTCGAGGCCGCCCTGGCCGCCCAGGGCCTCAAGCTCTCAGGTGGGGCCGACTACACCCTGCGCGAGGGCAGCGGCAGCGGCCTGACCGTTTCCGCTACTGCCAGCCTGGGGGTGCTGCCCTGGTCGAGCAGCGCCGATGCCGTACGCAGCGCTGAGCGGGCCCTGGAGCGGGCCGCCCTGGCCCGGCGCGAGGCCCGGAACAACCTGTACATCGCCCTGCACACCCAGTACTTCAACCTGCGCCAGGCCCAGGCCGACCTGGCCCTGGCCCAGGCCACCCTGGCCCTGCGCGAGCGCCAGCTACAGATTGTGACCGCCCAGAACCAGGCCGGCAGCGCCACCCTCAGCGACCTGCTCACCGCCCAGCAGAACCTGGACGCGGCCCGCTCGAGCCTGCTGAGCGCCCAGGGAACCCTCGAGCTGGCCCGGCTCACCCTGGCGGGCACCCTGGGCCTGAACCCCCAGCAGCTCGGCAACCCCACCACCCCCCCCGAGGAACCCAGCCTGCCCGGTGAGGGCCTGGAAGCCCTGCTGCAAAGGGCTCTGGCAAGCCGCCCGGACGTGCTGCGGGCTCTGTCCCAGCTGCGCGATGCCGAAGAGAACCTGGCCAGCGCCGAGCGCAACCGGCTGATCCCCAACGCCTCGGTTAGCCTGGGTTACAGCGACAGCGGCAGCACCCTCTCGGCAGGCCTGAACCTCAAAAGCGGCACCGCTTCGCTCTCGGCGGCCCTGCCTGTGGGCCAGTCCACCAGCAGTGCCCTGTTGCAGGGCTACAGCCTGGGCCTGTCGCTGAGCGTGCCCATCTTCGACCCCGTGAGCGACAGCAGCATCCGCACTGCCCAGACCGCTTTGCAGGCGGCCCGGCAGGCCCTGGCAACCGCCCGTAAGTCCGCCGAGCTGGATGTGCGGCAGAAGTATCAGAACCTGCAGACCGCCCAGGCCGCTATCGCCGCGGCCAGGGCTGCTTTGAATACGGCCAACCAAAACCTGCGCACCGCCCAGGCCCGGCTCCAGGCCGGCACCGGTACCAGCGTGGAGGTGCAGGCGGCCCAGGTGAGCCAGCTTCAGGCCCAGCGCAACCTCGAGGCCGCCCTGATCCAGGCCCAGCTGGCCGCCCTGGCCCTGCAGAACGCCCTGGGCGCCGACCTCACCGCAACCCTTGGAGGAAAATAGATGACCCACCTCGCAAAACGCTTTTTTTGGCTACTGCCGATGCTGATTTTTTCGGCTGGACTGGCCCAGAACAGCCTGACCCTGGTTCAGGCCCTGGCCCAGGCCTATAGCCGGGGCCCCACGCTTCAAAGCGCCCAGGCCACCCTGCAAAACGCCAACCTTCAGCTTGCCGCCCTCAAGGCCGACCCCAGCACCCTGATTGTGGCCCTGACCCAGGCCGAGCAGAACGCCAGGCTGGCCCAGGTCAACCTCGAGGCCACCCGGCTTGCGGTGATGCAGAGCGTGGTGAACGCCTATACCAACCTCTACGAAGCCCAGCAGAACGTGGCCCTGTTCCAGGCCCAGGTGGCCCTGAACCAGCGCAACCTGGAGGTGGCTCGGGCCCGCCAGGCCGCGGGCAACGCCACCGCGCTGGACGTGGCCCGGGCCCAGACCACCCTGGACAGCTCGAGGCAGTCGCTCACCAATGCCCAGTCGCAGATACCGGTGCTGGCGGCCCAGCTCGCCGCGCTTCTGGGCCTCAGCGACCTGGGCAACGTGACGGTGGCGCCCCCCCCGAACCCGCCTGCTCTAGAAGCCAACCTCGAGGCCCTGCGCAACGGCCTGTTCGAGCGCCTTCCCAGCGTGCTGCAGGCCCAGCAGGCGGTTGAACTCGCGCAGCTCAACGTCAAGCTGGCCGACAACGACTACACCCCGGCGGTTCAGCTCAACACCGCCAAAACCAGCCTGGAGAACAACCTGCGCACCCTGCAAACCGCCCAGCAAAACGCCCAGACCAGCCTCACCAACGCCTACCAGGCCGCCCAGAGCGCCTACAAAAACATCGCCCTGGCCCAGGCCAACCTCGCCAACGCGCAAAAGGTGGTGGAGCAGAGCCAGGCCGCCCTGCGGGCCGGCACCATCTCGGCCTTGCAACTCCAGACCGACCAGGTCTCGCTCAGAAGCGCTGAGTACGCCCTGGTGCAGGCTTTGGGCAGCTACTGGAGGGCCCTGGCGGCCTTCTCGGTAGCGGCGGGCCAGGACTTTACCGGCCTGGTGCGGGCGGCGGGTGCGCCCTAGGTTTTCCCACGGCTTGTCTTCACCAAACCTTCGCATGGCATACACCAAACGTTGGGTCTCTTGGAAGAGAATCGAGGGGTGAACATGACGCAAGCCCGTTCCCGTATCCGCATACCCTGGCTCTGGCTGGCCCTGGTTTTGCTGCTGGCCGTGGGAGGGGTGGCCTATTGGTTCTCGCGCCCCAAGCCTGCCAGCGCTGCGCCTACGGTCGAGACCGCCACGGTACAGCAGGGGGTGTTCCGGGTCTCGGTCTCGGGGCCGGGCACCCTCGAGGCCGTGCAGAGCCTCTCAGTTAAACCTGCTGTGAACGGCACGGTGCTCAAGCTGCCAACGGTGGGCGACCGGGTGCAAAAAGGCCAGCTCATCGTAGAGCTCGACCCCACCAACTACCAGCGTGCCCTGGAGAACGCCCGGCTGGCCCTGCAAAAAGCCCAGGCCAGCCTGGATAAGCTGCGGGCCGATCAGCAAAGCGCCCTGGCCTCAGCCCGGCAAAGCCTTTCCAGTGCCGAAGTGGCCTACGACAGCGCCCGGCGCGACCTCGAGGCCGCCCGCACCAACCTCGAGGCCACCCAGAAGCTCTTCGAGCTGGGTGGGGCCAGCGCCCAGAGCCTGCAAAGCGCGCGCGATGCCTACGCCAAGGCCCAGGCCAGCCTGGAGATGGCCCGGGTTAACCTGAACACCGCGCGCCAGGCCCTCTCGCTCAGGAACAGCGCCAACGCGCAAGACCTTAGAAACGCCCAGATCGCTGTAGAACAGGCCCGCCTCGAGGTCAAAAACGCCGAGGAAAACCTGGCCAACACCAAAATCTACGCCCCCTTCGACGGGGTGGTCGCGGAGGTCAACGCCCAGGTGGGGAGCATCGGGGTGGGGGCCACGGTCAGCAACAGCACCGCCCTGCTCACCCTGATTGACGACAGCAGCGTCAACCTGCCGGTGCAGATCGACGAAAGCGAGATCGCCAAGGTTAAGGTGGGCCAGAAGGTCGAAGTTACCCTCGATGCCTTCAGCAACGAGACCTTCCAGGGGGTGGTGACGGCCATCTCGCCCAGCGCCACCATCCAGCAGAACATCGCGGTCTTTTATGTAACCGTGAACATACCCAACCCCGAGCGCAAGCTGCGGCCGGGCATGACCGCCGAGGGCGAGATTATCGCTGAGGAAATTCCCAATGCCCTAACCATCCCCAAGCGGGCGGTGCAGACCGTGCGCAACCGGGCTTACGTGGAAGTGCTGCAGCCCGATGGCAGCAAGGAGACCGTGCGGGTGGTGCTGGGGCCCGACGACGGGGTGAACCAGGTGGTGCTGGAGGGCCTCGAGCCGCGCCAGACCGTGGTGCTGCCCAGCCGTGCCCGATCCACCTCCAGCAGCTCCAGCAACCAGGGCGGGCTGCGCCTGCCCCTGGGAGCCCCTCCGGGAGGTGGGCGGTGACGGTGGTGGCCCTCCACCAGGTGCGCAAGGTGTACAAAAGCGGGGCGCTCGAGTTCGAGGCCCTCAAGGGGGTTTCGCTGGAGATTCGCCAGGGCGAGATGGTGGCCCTGATGGGGCCCTCGGGCTCGGGCAAAACCACCCTGATGCAGATCATCGGCCTGCTCGACCGGCCCACCGAGGGGCGTTATGTTTTAGCCGGGCGGGACGTCACCACCCTGACCGAAAACCAGCGGGCCGAGGTGCGCAACCAGGAGATCGGGTTTGTTTTCCAGGCTTTTCACCTGCTGCCGCGCCTGAATGTGCTGGAAAACGTGGAGGTTCCTCTTACCTACGCCGGCTATAGCCCACAGGAGCGGCGGGAACGGGCCCTCGAGGTGCTGCAAAAAGTGGGCCTGGGTGACAAGCTCAAGAACCTGCCCTCCCAGCTTTCGGGTGGCCAGAAGCAGCGGGTGGCCATTGCCCGGGCCCTGGCCATGCGCCCCTCCATCCTGCTGGCCGACGAGCCGACCGGCAACCTCGACTCCAAGACCGCCGTAGAGGTCATGCGGCTGTTTCAGGAGCTCAACGACGAGGGTACCAGCGTGATTATCGTGACCCACGAGCCCGATATCGCCGAGTACACTGGGCGCATCGTGCGCATCCGGGACGGGCAGATCGAGTCCGACGGCCCCAACCCCCACCGCAAACGGGCTGTAGGAGGTGTGGCATGAGTGTTTCTGTAGCGGGGTCGGCTCCGCAAAAAGTTCGCTCCCACGTGGGCGGTATGAACCCCTGGCAGGTGTTCCGCATCGCCTGGCGGGCCATTCTGGGCAACCCCTTGCGCTCGGTGCTGACCACCCTGGGGGTGATCATCGGGGTGGCGGCGGTGGTGGCCCTGACCATGGTGGGACAGGGCTCTACCGCCAACATCACCCGCAGCCTGCAAAGCCTGGGCACCAACCTGATCACCATCGGCAGCAACACCGGGGGGCGGGGCGGGGGCTTTGGCCTGGTGCGCTTTGGCGGCCCCCAGACCATCACCCTGGCCGATGCCGAGGCGGTACAGTCGGCCTTTGCAGACCGCATTGTCGGCATTGCCCCCACCCTGCAAAGCAACCAGCAGGTCAAGGTGGGGGCCAACAACCTCAACGCCACCGTGATTGGCACCTGGCCCGACTACGCCAGCGTACGCAATGCCCAGCCGGCCTCTGGAAGCTTCTTCAACGAGACCGACCTGCAAAGCCGCCGCCGGGTGGCGGTGATTGGGTACGGCATCGCCCAGGATCTGTTCGGCGGCCAGGATCCCATAGGGCAGCGCATCCGCATCGCCGGCATCTCCTTTACGGTGGTGGGGGTGCTGCCCGACAAGGGCGACTCGGGATTCGCCAGCCCCAACTACCAGGTGATGGTGCCGCTCTCGACCTACCTCCAGCGCCTTGCTCGCAGCAGCAGCACCGGCCAGCCCCGGGTGAACGCCATCTATGTGCAGGCCCCCGACAAGGACGCCCTCCCCCGGTTGCAGCAGGAGCTCACCGACTTTATGGCCCAGCGCCGCAAAGTCACCGACCCCAGCGAGTACGATTTCAGCGTGCAGAACCAGGCCGATGCCCTGGCCTCGGTCAACCAGGTCACCCAGACCATGACCCTGTTTTTGGGCGGGGTGGCCGGGATCAGCCTGCTGGTGGGGGGCATCGGCATCATGAACATCATGCTGGTCTCGGTGACCGAGCGCACCCGCGAGATCGGCATCCGCAAGGCCCTGGGGGCCAAGCCGCGCGACATCCTGACCCAGTTTTTGGTGGAGTCGGTGGTGCTCTCGGTAGGGGGGGGTATCCTGGGCATCCTGCTGGGTCTGGCCATGGCCGGCAGCGTGGGGCAGCTGCTGCGGGTGACCCCGGTCTTCGACCCCTTCAGCATGGTGCTGGCCTTCCTGTTCTCGGTGGCGGTGGGGGTGTTCTTCGGTTTTTATCCGGCCTCGAGGGCGGCCCGGCTCGACCCGGTGGAGTCGCTCAGGTACGAGTAGCAACCAAATCTTTATCGCTTCTACACAAAGCAATGGCAGACTGCGAGCGTTGGAGGCGTGCACATGAAAAGACTGATCGGCCTGCTAACCACACTGGCTCTAGGCTTGGCGCTGGCGCAGGGTGGGCCGTCCAACCTCAGCCCGGAGATGCGGCAGCGGTTCGAGGCCTACCGTCCGGTGCTGGATCTGGTGGCTACCGTTGGGCTTTTGGATGAGCTGGACAAGCAGCGGGGCCTGGCCTTCACCAAGGCCCAGGCCCAGAAGCTGCTGCCCATTCTGCGCGACCTGCAGACCCGCACCGACCTCAAGCCCGCCGAGGCTAGCAAGATACTGAGCAACATCGAGGACAACATCCTCACCCCAGCCCAGCTCAAGTGGATGGATCAGACCATTCTCCAGCAGCGGGAGGAGGCCCGCCAGAGGCGGGAGCAGGGCGGTGGGCAGAACCCCCAGATGGGCCAGGGCAACTTCCAGGGCCAGCCGCGGCAGGGGGGGCCTGGGGGGTTCTTCCAGGCCGTGACCCAGGGCAAACCCTACAACCCCTTCAAGGAGCAGCCCCGCGCCGCCGATAACCTCAAGAATCTGATCGCTTTGCTCTCTAAGAGATAGAGGAGGATCTATGGGAAGGCTGATGGCACTGTTGCTGCTTTGTGGGGTCGCCCTGGCCCAGAGCCGCCTCGAGCTCGTCCCGGCCCAGAGCGAGGCCCGTTACCGGGTGCGCGAACAGCTGGCCGGCGTCAACTTTCCCAGCGACGCGGTGGGGGTTAGCAAGCAGGTGCAGGGGGTGGTGCGGCTCGACCGGAATGGGCGGGCCCTCGAGGGTTCCCGCTTTACGGTGGATCTTTCCGCTCTCACCAGCGACCAGCCCCGGCGCGACAACTACCTCCGCCGCAACACCCTCAACACCGACCGCTACCCCCTGGCCGAGTTTGTGCCCAAAGAGGTGCGCGGCCTGAGTTTCCCCTTGCCCACGAGCGGCAAGGCCACGGTGCAGATTGTGGGCGACCTGAAGATCCGGGAGGTGAGCCGAAGCGTGACCTGGGAGGGCGAGGTGGAGTTCCGGGGCGAGACGGCCATCCTGCAAGCCCGTACCAGCTTCACCTTCCGCGACTTTGGCTTGACCCAGCCGCGGGTGTTGTCGGTGCTGAGCGTGGACGAGACCATCCGCCTCGAGGTGAGCTTTACTTTCCGGGTGCTGGAGCGCTAGAAAGCCCCTGCAAAAACCTTTGCAGGCCTGGCAACGAGTCAATGGGGGTGAGCAGCTCCAGGTTGTCGGGGGTGACCTCGAGGCCGGGGCGGATGACCTCGAGCCAGCCCACGTGCACCCCCAGCGGCTTGAGCGGCTTGCCCTGTAGCTGCGCGATGTGGTTGAGATTCCAGGCCGCCAGAATCTCGGCCAGGGTGCCCACCCCACCGGGCAGGGCCAGGCAGGCCACGCTCACGTCAATCAGCCGCTCGATGCGGGTGAGCAGTGAAGAAGAGGGTAGCTCCAGATCCACATGCGGGTTGGGCCCGTTGCGTTGGGGGAAGAGGCTGGGCGCGGTGATGCCTACCACCAGCCCCCCGGCCTCCTTGGCCCCCTGCGAGACGGCCTCCATGGCCCCGTTGTAGCCGCCGGTGGCCACGCCGAACCCGGCCTGGGCGATGGCCCGGCCCCAGGCATGGGCTTCGGCAAAAGCGGGTGTGCCCGGTTGTGCCCTCGATGAACCAAACACCGTAATGAGCTGCATGCCTACAGCTTATCTGTTAGGGCTAGCAGTGCGCACTGGCTCCAGCTGGCGAGAAACCTGGCGCGGATTACCCATTTCTGGCAGCCTTTTACGGGTATCCTGATGGCTGTGGAAGTTCTGGCGCTCATCTACCGCAACCTGCGGGCCCGGCCTGTTCGCAGCATCCTGACCCTGCTGGGAATTGTGGTTTCAACGGCCTCTATGGTGCTTTTTTTGTCGTTTGGTGAGGGGCTGCGTAAAGCCCTGGGGGCCGAGTTATCAACCGTGGGGCCTGCGGTGCTGGTCTTGCCGGAGGGCGTTGAGGCCTTTAGCCCTGGCTACCCAGAGCTACGGCCCGAAACGGTAGAGGCTCTGAAAAAATCTGCCCCCGAACTCGGTATCAGCCAGGTGATTCCCTATGTGGTGCTGACTCGAGGGGGGCTGGATCCCCAGACCGCTTTTGTCTTTCAGGGGATCCCCGAGGGGCTCAGCCCCCAGGCGCTATACCCCAACCTTACCCTGGCCGAGGGCAGCCTGGTTCCAGGCCCCAGAGGTGCGGTGGTGGGTAGCCGCTTGGCTGAGCGTAACCAACTTGGCCTTGGTAAGGTGCTGCGCCTTTCGCCCAGCATCTCACTGCGGGTAGAGGGTATTTTGAAGCCCAACGGGGGCCTTTCCGACAACATCATCTACGTGCCCTCCAGCGTCGTGCAGGAGACCCTGGGCACACGCAACTATACGGCTGCGGCGGTGGGTGTGCGGGAGGGTCTTAAAGCCGACCAGGTGGCCCAGGCCATCAAGGCCCGGATCGCCGGGGTGAACGCCCAGACCACCGGGGATGTGCTGCGCTTCGCCGAGCGCGCGGTGCGCATCTCCGATCTGGTGCGCTTTGGCATCAGCCTGGTGGCGCTGGTGGTGGGGGGCTTGTTGGTAGCCAATACGGTGATGATGTCGGTCTACGAGCGCATCCGGGAGTTCGGCCTGATGCGGGCCCTGGGGGCCAAGCAGGGCTTTATATTTGGGCTGGTGCTCCTGGAAGCCCTGCTGCTGGGGGTGGTGGGGGGGCTCCTGGGCCTGCTCCTGGGCCAGGCGGCCTCCGGGCTGGTGAACTGGTTCACCGGGCGCGAGGTGGGCCTGGCCCTCTCTGCTATCACCTTCCGCCTGGCCTCCTTCGCGTTGTTGGTGGCGGTGGTGCTGGGGCTTGTGGCCGGGTTCTTGCCGGCTCGAACCGCCAGCCGGCTCAAGGTGGTCGAGGCGTTGGGGAGGCTGTGATGCTCGAGGCCATCAACCTGCACAAACGCTACCATCAGGGCGAGTTGGATGTGGTGGCGGTGGATCGCTTCAGCTACCGCTTTCCGGCTGGCCTGACCGCCATCGTGGGGCCTTCGGGCTCGGGCAAAACCACCCTCCTGAACCTGCTGGCCGGCTTCGATGTGCCCAGCGAGGGCGAGGTGTGGCTTGGCAACACCCCCTTTTCCACCCTGTCCGAGGATGCCCGCTCGGAGCTGCGCCTGAAGCACATGGGCTTTGTTTTTCAGCAATGGAACCTGATTCCCACCCTGACCGCCCTGGAAAACGTAGCCTTCCCGATGATGCTGGCGGGCATAGGCCTCAAGGAGCGCACCGCCAGGGCCGCCGCACTGCTGGAAGCGGTAGGGCTGGGACATCGGGTTAAGCACTGGCCCAACAAGCTATCGGGTGGGGAACAGCAGCGCGTAGCCATTGCCCGCGCCCTGGCCCTGAACCCCCCCATCCTATTTGCCGACGAACCTACCGGCAACCTCGACTCAGCCTCGGGGGCCCGGGTGGTGGAGCTGCTTTTGCACCAGGCCCAGGAGGGGCGCACGGTGATTTTGGTGACGCACGACCTCGAGCTAGCCCGCCAGGCTGAACGCGTCTTGCGGCTGCGGGATGGTCGGCTGATGGAAATCGAAGAGGCCCCCTCCAAGCGATCTGCCGTCTCGAGCTGCTGATACCAGATTCGCCTATTGCGTTACCGAATGGTGAAGAAATAGCCCGAGCGATGGGAGTGCTCTAGGATTCAAGTTGCTAAGGGATGAGGGTTCGAGCCGATCGAAGGGGGTAGAGGTACCGGGATGAAGGGGCCAGGCTCTGGCTGTCGAAAACCGCACTAGCGGCGGTTTTTCTCCTCGATGTTGGACAGCAATAAGGCACCGAGCCCAAACACCGCAGCCTGGGCAATCCAGCCTAGGGCGTAGTTGTTGCTGGAATCTACCAGCAGGCCAAACAGGGGCGGTGCAGCCGCAATGCCGATGGAGGTAAAAATCAGGCCAAACCCCACCACCCGCCCCTCCCAGCCGGGGGGCGAAAGCTCGGTTAGAAGCGAAAAATGTAGGCCCTGCCAGCCCAGTGCGGTGGCTCCGTACAGCAGCACGATGAGGGCCTTGAACAGCAAGGGCGTGCCGGGGGGAAGCCAGGCCAGCACCAGCGCACTTAATCCGGCCAGCCCCACCATCATGACCAGCAGCGGTTTGCGCTGGCCCCCCATCTTGTCCGATAGCCACGACCAGAATACCCGGCTAAAGGCCCCAGCCAACTGGGCAGCGGTGAGCAGGGCGGCGCCGGTGAGCTCAGGAACCCCGTACTGCTCCTTAAGAAACAAAATCAGGTAGGTAATCATCACAAACTGCCCGGTGGGTAGGGTTACGCCGGCGGTGGCCGCCAGCAGGATGTTGCGTGAGCGCAGCACCGTAGCCAGCCCTGGGGGGGTGGTTTTAGAGGGGGCCCTTGCTGCTGGGTTTTCACGGTAGAGCCGGGCTGTGACCAAGGCGGCTAATATGGCGATGACGGCTGCGACCACCGAGGCCCAGCGCCAATTGGTCTGATGGGCCACTGCTGGCAAGATGGCGGCGGCCAGCGCGCCCCCCAGGGGAACCGCCATCTGGCGCAGCCCAATTACCAGGCCGCGCCGCTGGGGTGGGAACGACTGGGAGACTGCGTGCGAGCCGGCGGGTGTGGCTGAAGCCACCACCAGCCCCACCAGAAACAAAAATGGAATGAACATCCATTGAGACTTGGCAAACAGGGCAATGGCAATGGCGAGTCCAGCGCCTGCTAGGGTGCCTACAACCATCACCGTGCGGCTGCCCAGCTTGTCGGTAAGCCAGCCTGAAGGCAGCGAACCTAGCATGGTGCCGATGTAAACAAACGTGTTGAGCAGGCCTACAGCAGCCAGGGAAAGCTGTAGATCGGTGCGGATATAGGGGGCCAGGGTGGGGTAGGCCTGTCCAATGAGCGAGACGGCAGTTCCGGCGGACATGGCGGCGATGAGGACGGCCCAAGGCGACATGCGAGCTTCAGGCTACCGCATTTAGCCAGATGCGTAAAACTGGGCCATGCAGGCCCCCACAGCCCAAGGCCGGATGAGCCATCAAGCCCGCAAGACGCTTTGGTTGGGTTATCGGTAAACTGAAAAAAGAATGCGTGACCTTGACGCCCAAGAAACCTACCTGGCCGATCGTCTGGGCCTGGCCTTCGACCTGCGCGACCTGGTGGGCAGTGGGCCGATTCCCCAAGCTAAGTACGCCCCGCCGTATGGCGTGGTGGGGTTTGGCGAGGGCTGGTGGGCGGCGCAGTTGGCGCGCGACTTTGCCCTGGAGCTTACCGCTAACGGTACGCAATTCGTGCTGGAAGGGGGCTACGACTTTGGCGGTGCAGCCGGGGCGGGGCTTTATGCATCGGTGAGCGGTGCGGAGATCGTACGGCTGGGTTTTCGGGAGAATGTCGAGGTGGAGGTGCCGGCCCACCCCCTTGCCACCTACCGTTACCTGCGTTTTTTGCTGCTGGCCACAGGGCAGCAAGCTGAGCTGTCCCGCATTGACCGGGCTTTGCTTTTGGAGCGCGACCGCTTGCGCCCCGAGGTTGGTTTGAGTAAAAATCCAGCCAAGTTCATGGCCTACTCGCTTTTGGAGCGCACCCCCATGTGGGTGGTGCCCGACCGCTATCCAGGTTTGGGCCAGGCCCTGCAACAAACCTTCAGCCGCATCGGCAAAAGCCTTTCCTTCACCCCCCCGCCCTCGGCCCTGGAATTCTTTGTGACGGCGCTGGAGGCCCGCCACGAGCAGGGCGATCCCATTGCCGCTGTGCTGATAGGCGACGACGAGCGCCGAGGCTACGCCCAGGAAATCCTGGAAAGCCGGGTGGATACCCTTATCGAACTCCCTGAGCCGGAGGCCGAAGGCACCCTGGCCAAAGCCCTGTGCTACTGGTACCGCGTGGCCTGGACTAGCTACTACCTGGCCTTGCTGTACGGGGTGGAGCCGGGCGATTGGGAGGTGTTGGACAACCTGCGGCAGGCTACGTGAGGGTAAGGCTGCAAAACACCGGGCCTGCGTGAGCGGCACACCTCAGCCGGGCTTTGATTCCTAAATTGCTTTTCCTGACCCGGCGGTCAGCGTATGCTCTTGAGGTGCTGCCGTTTTTGCTTTCCTGGCTCCATGCCACCAACGACCTATTCGGTGCCTTTCTGACCCCTCTGCTGCCCAAACTCCAGGCCGCTTTTGGCGTGAGCTATGGGGCGGTATCGCTACTGGTGGCTTTGCAATCCCTAACCGGGAGCCTGCTGCAACCCCTGGCCGGGCTGGTGGCCGACCGATACGACCGCCGGGTTCTGGCCGCCCTGGGCCCCTTGCTCATGGCCCTGGGGGGTGGTCTGCTGGGCTTCTTCCCCAACCTCTGGGTGGCGGGGGTGGTGCTGGCCCTGTCGGGGCTGGGCTCAGCCCTGTTCCACTCGGCAGGGGCGGCCTTGGTGGGGCAGTACGCCGATCCGGCTCGGCGGGGCTTCTGGATGAGCTTTTTTGGTACGGGGGGCTACATTGGTATCTCGCTGGGGCCTATCGTCTCGCTCGCGGCCGTGAACCAAGGGGGTCTGCAAAGCCTGGCCTGGTTCATTCCCCTGGCCCTGATTCCGGCTTTTTTACTCTTGCGCCAGGCGCCGCCTGCCCGGCTACAGACCAAACCCTCTTCCTTTGCAGATTTGCAGCGGGTTTTTAGGGGGCATGTGGCCCGCTTGTGGGCCGTCTCGACCCTGCGCAGCATTGTGTTTATGAGCTTCTCCACCACCATTCCGTTCTGGTTTCACCAGCGCGGTATCTCCGATGCCCAGGTGGCCCTCACGCTGTCGGTCTATAGCATTTCGGCCACCGTCGGGGCCTTTTTGGGCGGAACCCTGTCGGATCGGCTGGGGCGGCGCAATGTGCTGGTGGGAACCATGATCTTTGCCATTCCGCTGTATATCGCCTTGCTGGTGGTTCCGCCGGAGAACTGGTTCTATGTGGGGTTGTTGGCGATTACCGGGGCGCTGATGAATGCGGGCGTGCCGGTGGCCGTCACCATGGCCCAGGAGCACGAGCCCAGCCAGATGGCCACGGTTTCGGGGCTTTTGATGGGCTTCACCTGGGGGTTTGCTGGGCTTTTGTATGGGGTGGTAGGGCCGATTATCGAGCGGTTTGGGGTGCTCGAGAGCCTGAGCGTGCTGGGCCTGCTGCTGGTGCCGGCCCTGACCCTGTCCCTGGCGGTGCGCGAGGCGCAGCCCCGGCCTCGAGCCGCCTAACCCCTATTTCAAAAGTTGGGCTGGGCCAAGTACAATAGCCTATACACTCCGAATCTAAGAGGAAGTGGAAAGGCTTGCCGCTTAGTACACCTGTTTGGGGAGGTGTTCGCTATGACCAGCACAGTACGGCAATTGCTTCTGGCTAAGGGCAATGTGGTATACGCCATCCCGCCGGAGGCCACGGTGTTTGAGGCCTTGGAGCGCATGGCCGCCTACGACGTGGGGGCCCTTATGGTGATGCAAGGTGACCAACTGGTGGGCATCTTCTCCGAGCGCGATTATGCCCGCAAGATCATCCTGATGGGTCGCATCTCCAAAGAAACCCGGGTAGAGGAGGTCATGACCAGCAGCCTCATCACCGTGACCCCCGAGGCCACCATGGCCGACTGCATGAACCTCATGACCAGCCACCGTGTACGCCACCTGCCGGTGCTCGAGGATGGCAAGCTGGTGGGGGTGATTTCCATCGGGGATGTGGTGAAGGCCATCATGACCCAGCAGGAGTTTATGATTGCCGAGCTGGAAAGCTACATCACGGGCTCGCGCTAGTTTGGATGAGGGTGGCTCACCTTGTCTTGCGGCGATCCCGGGGCTCCATCAACAGGTTCAGACCAAAACTAATTACCGCGAGTAAAACAGCCCCAATCAAGGCCCCGCCAAAGCCCCGCACGTCCAGCGGGGTGAGGGCCGCCACAACCAGCAGAATTACTGCGTTGACCACCAGGGTAAACAACCCCAGGGTCAGGATGTTGAAGGGCAGCGTAAGCAATAGCAGCAGCGGTTTGAGCAGGGCGTTGGCCAGGCCAAAGATTAACCCGGTCAGCAGATAATCGCCCAAACCGCTTCCAGGGGCGAAAAAAAGCCCGCCATAGAGCTGGGTCACGAGCCATAGGGCCAGGGTGTTGAGCAGCAAGCTTAGCAGGAAATCGCGCATAATCCAGGGTACACCCTGGGGGCGGGTTCGCATAGGTCGTTCAAAACTCTGCAAAACCATCGGCTAAGCGACCGTGGCGGGTCTCATCGTCGGGGAAAGCGGAAGGCCAGCAGGATGAACAGCACCCCCAAGGCCGCGCTCAGGATGGCCCAGGGGGTGCGGTTCTGGGTGGCGCGGACGGGTTGCAAGACACCGCTTTGGTAGGCCTGGTTTTGATCCTGAGAGAGCACATCGACAGCGGCTGGGGCCCCTGCTGGCCCGTCCAGCGTCCAGGCGCCTCCACCGGGGCGCACTGGGCGAAAGTTCCAGGGTGTGAAAGGGTCGTAGAGCCCCACCGCCACGTAGTAGCCATAGTCCCCTGGGGGTAGGTTGGAGGCAAGCTCGAGCCAGTCCCCATTCCTTGTAACCGACACGTTCTCGATGCTGCCATCAGGGCGGTGCTCCTCAGCTTTCCAGCCAGTGAGCAGGTAGGCCCAGTTCCACCCCTGCCCCGGCGGGGTTTTGAAGCCAGCCCCGGGCAGCTCTTCTTGCCCGCCCGGCCCGGTATGGATGTAAATGCCAATGGTGGCCAGTGAGAAGCCGTGGGGGGCGTTGCTCTGATTAGAGTAACGGTGGAGCCTGACCCGAAGTACTAGCTTTTCCCCTCTGCGAAGGGCTTCGAAACCAGTCAGGTCGGCGAAGCCGGCCTCAGCAAACAGCGGAGCGCGGGGGTAGGCATAGCCCAGCCCATGGTCGTCACCTACGGGATCGGAGAAGAGAAGCGGGATCATAGCGGAGGGTTTCCCTGCAATGCTCAAGTAATCCGCGGTAATGTCTACCTGATACCGGATGCAAAAAGATAGTCATCCAAAGCAAAGACCTCCAGAGGCCATCTTTTTGAATCCCAGTGCACTTCCTTCGCTGGGGTTGGTTCGCCGCAGGAAGGCGCCGAACTAACCGAATCTGGTATGAAATACAGGCAACGGGTGAGCCAGAGCAGCCCACAAGTCCACACCCTACCCTTTATTGGCCCCTACATCAAGAACCCTAGCACAGGTTGATTAGGGCCTTAACCAGGCGGGCGGGGTCGTGTTGGGCAAAACCAGGCTCCAGAAAATCGTCGGCCACAATCTGCACCCCCAGCCCCTCGAAGCGCTGGGGGTTGAAGCGCACGGGTGCCTGGCCTTCGTTATGGTAGCGCTGGAGCAGATCCTCGGGGATGCGGGCATTGTTGATCAGCACCACGTTGGGCCTGCGACCGAGGTGCTGCTCGATGGCATGAAAATGTTCGTAGGCGTCCATGCCCTCGGTCTCGCCGCGCTCACTCATGATGTTGACGATGTAGACCAGCTTGGCTGGGGACTGCTGGATGGCCACCTGGATGCCCTTGGGTAAAAAACTGGGAATCACGCTGGAATAGAGGCTGCCCGGCCCCAGCACAATCAAATCGGCTTTTTGCAGGGCTTCGATGGCCTCGGGCATGGCAGCTACCCCAATAGGGGCCAGCCCCACCCTGCGGATCCGGCCGCGCTGTTCGCGCAGGGCTGTCTCCCCCTCTACCCGCGAACCATCCTCGCGCTGGGCCCAGAGGTGGGCCGCTTCGTAGGTTGCAGGCCATACCGCCCCACGCAGGCGCAGCACCTGGTTGGCCTGGCGCATGGCGCTGGCAAAGTCGTTGTTGAGCTCGAACAAGGAGACCAGCATCAGGTTGCCGAAGGTGTGGCCCGCAAGCTCCCCACCCCGCTGGAAGCGGTACTTCATCAGGTCGGGAAGTCCCTCGGCATTCGACAAAGCCGCCAGGCAGTCCACCAGGTCGCCCACCGCCGGAACCCCAAATGAGACGCGCAGGCGTCCGGTAGAGCCCCCGTCGTCGGTGACCGCTACCACCGCGGTGATGTTGGCGGTCTCCATCTTGAGGCCCCGCAGCACGCGCGAAAGCCCTGTTCCGCCCCCCAAGGCCACGATGCGGGGGCCGGCCTCGAGCCTCCGGTGTATATACACCTGCTTGGAGATCGAGTCGGGGTCGGTGATGGCTGAGAGCATGCTGCGGTTCATCCAGCGCAAGCCCATCAAAAACAGCACCAGGCCCCCCAGCAGCCAAAGCCCCCCCGAGATCCACAGCGGGATGGAAAAGTAGCCGGCCCAGCGGGTGGTCTGCAAGAACCAGGGCAGGAACGAGGTTTGCCAGGAGAGATGAACCACCCCGGTGAACATGCACAGCAGGCCCAGGGCTGCTAAAAATGCATACCGCTTGACCCGCATGCCTGGCAGCAGCCAGCGCAGCAAGCTGAAAAAGCGGTCGTCGGCAGGGTGGGTGCGCAGGCCCTGGGTGAGGGTTTGCAGGTTGGGGCGCTTGGCCTTGTTCCAGAGCATAGCGGCCTCGCTCAGGTGTTCAGGGCCTTGTCTAGGTCGCGGTGCTCGAGCTCCACCCGAAAGCGGCTCGAGAGCTCCTGGGCCAAGCGCTCCGCCACGGCCACGCTGCGGTGCTGTCCACCCGTGCAACCGATGGCTACGGTGTAGGCGGCTCGTCCAGTCTGGCGGGCACCGTCTGCTGAAAGCCCGATGGTGGTCAGCAGGGTGCGGTAGAAGGGTTCGTGCTTCTTTTCCGAAAACACATACGCCGCCACCTCCGGGTCGGTGCCCGGGCGGGCTTTGAGCACGGGGTCGTAGTGGGGGTTGGGTAGCACCCGCACATCCAGCACCAGATCGGCCTCCTGGGGTGGGCCCCACTTGAAGCCAAAAGAGAACAGGCGCAGCAGGAAGCCCTCTTCTTCGCCCAGGGCGGCCTCGAGGGCCTCCTTGAGCTGGCGGGGGGTGCGCTCAGAGGTATCAATCACCAGATCGGCCCGGTCGCGCAGGGGGGCCAGGGCCAGGCGCTCTTCTTCTATCTCGCGCAGCAGGTTGCCCATGCCCAGCGGGTGCAGGCGGCGCGAAAGGTTGTAGCGCTTGAGCAGGATATCGGACTTGGCCTCCAGGTAGATGATGAAGGGACGGAGCTGGGCCAGGATGCTTTCCACCTCGTTCAGCAAATCCCGGGCCCGAATATCCAGCACCACCGCCACCTTATGGATGCCTCGAGGCTCGACAGTTTTGAGCAGGTCACTCCAAAGCTGTGGAGGGATGTTGTCTACCGAAAAATAGCCCAGGTCTTCCAGGGCCATCCGGGCCGAGGTCAGGCCGGCCCCGCTTTGTCCGCTCAATACCACAAACCGCATTTATTCACCTTTGGAAACCGGGCCATGCACACCAGACTCGCTTGGTTCGGTGCCTTCCTGCGGCGAACCAACCCGACCGAAGGGATGCCGAGTGCGGCGAGGGGTGTGCCCTGCGATGCAAAAAGATAGCCCCTTGCATCCGGTGTTACACCCCCTGCCGGGCGAGCCCACCTCCCAAGTATACCCGCGGCCTCTTCAAGGCATGGGTTACAAGGCCTACTTGATTTCTAAAAGCTCCACGTCAAAAACCAGGGCCGAGTTGGGGGGAATATTGGGGCTGGGGCTGCGCTCACCATAGGCCAGGCTGGCCGGGATAATCAGCCGGCGCTGGCCGCCGACCCGCATACCCACAATGCCCGAGTCCCAGCCGGGAATGACCTGGCCGGCCCCTAAGGTGAACTCAAAGGGGGTGCGGCCCGGCTGGCAGGAGCTGTCGAACTGCTTGCCGTCTACCAGCCGCCCAATGTACTGCACCCGCACGGTGTTGGAGGTGATGGCCTGGGGGCCGCTGCCTTCTTTGAGGTCTTCGATGCGGAGGGCGGTGACGCCCTCGTTGGTGAGGCCGGTGGCCGCCGGGGGTTGGTTGCTGCAGAGTGTACTGCTGACGGTGCCTGGGCGCCGCCCAAACATAAAATAGATCGCACCCAACAAAGCCAACGCGATAACCACAATGAGGATGACGTTTCGGTTCATACCGCTGCCCATTGTATGGCTTTTGCCCAGCGCGTTGGCTGGCTCAGGCGGGTTGCTTCAGGGCGAGCTGCCCACAGGCAGCCCCCACGTCGCGCCCCCGGCTCCAGCGCACCGAGGTGGGGATGCCCTGCTGCTCCAGAATAGCGGCGAATTTCAGGATTTGCGCCCTGGGGGTGCCCTGGTGGGGGGCCCCCTCCCAGGGGTTCCAGGGAATCAGGTTCATGTGAACGCTCAGGCCCCTGAAGTGCTGGGCCAGGGCCCGGGCCTGCCAGTCGTGGTCGTTGATGCCTTTGAGCAGGGTGTATTCCAGGGTGATGCGGCGTTTGGTCTTGGCGTAGTAGTGCCGCACGGCTTCCATAATTTCAGCGATGCTGTAGCGGTGGGCGGTGGGGATGATCTGCTGGCGGGTTTCGTCGTCGGGAGCGTGGAGCGATAGGGCCAGGCGCACCTCGAGCCCCCACTCAGCCATTTTGTAGATGCCCCGGGGAATCCCCACGGTAGAAAGGGTAATGCGGCGCGGGCTCATGGCCAGCCCCTCGGGGTGCAGCATGCGCTCGAGGGCTTTATATACGTTTTCCAGGTTTAACAGCGGCTCGCCCATGCCCATCAGCACCACGTTGCGAATCTCGCGGGGGGTGTGCCCCTGATGGTAGGCTGCAAACAGAATCTGATCCAGGATCTCGGCTGCCGTTAGGTTGCGCCCAAAGCCCATCCGGCCGGTAGCGCAAAAGGTGCAGCCCGCCGGGCAGCCCACCATGCTGGAGATGCAGATGGTTTTACGGTTCAGGTAGGGCATGTACACAGCCTCGGTCTTCTGGCCGTCCAGCAGGGTAAACAGGTACTTGACCGAGCCGTCCTGGCTTGGGAAGGGGGTAACCTCGCTGAACTCCGAGATGCGGTACTGCTTGGCCCACTCAGCGCGCAAGGCCTTGGGCAGGTCGGTCATCTCCTCCCACTGCCGCGCCCCCTTGGCATAGAGCCAGGCGGCCAGCTGCGCCCGGCGGTAGCCCTGGCCCGGAAGCTGTTCGATGGGCAGCGAAAGCAGTGGGGTTTGGTCTTGCGGCAAAGCCATAACGCTTCAGTATAGCTGGCGTGACGGATTCAAATGGTGGGCGGCTCGAGGTTCTCGGGCTTCCGATGCAGCGCTTTCAGGTCTGCCGCCCGTATACTGGGGCAGATGCGCGCCCACACCAACCTGTGGTATTTGGTGCTCTCCTCCTATTGGTTTGCCAGTAGCTTTAAGTGGTTTCTTATTTTGCTGGTGTTGCTGCCGGCGCGGGTGGCCGAGCTGGTGCCCGAACCTGAGCGGGCTACCCGCCTGGGCCTGCTGTTCGCCTTGGGGGCGTTGATGGCTTTCATCGGGCCGCCCATCTGGGGCTACATCTCTGACCGGGTGGGTCGCCGCATGCCCTTTTTGGCCATGGGCACAATTATCACGGCTGGCGCGCTGGTCTGGATGGCCTATGCAGGCAGCTACTGGCAGCTCGTAGTGGCCTATTTGTTGCTGCAGCTGGCCGACGATATGGCCACCGGCCCCTACTCGGCCCTAATCCCCGACCTCACGGCCCGGCGCGAGCGGGGGGTGGCCTCGGGCTGGCTGGGCACCCTCCAGGTGAGCGGCCAGGTGGTGGCGGGCGCAACGGGCTTCCTGCTGGCCAACCTGCAGTGGCAGTTCTTGCTGATCGCCCTGCTCAACCTGATCGCAGCCGGGATGGTTTTGCGCCTGATCCGCGAGGTGCCGGGATTAAGGCCCCAGCGCCGGGGCTTGTGGGAGAGCCTGGTGGCCCCCTGGCGCAGCGCCGATTTTCGCTGGGTCTGGTTTACGCGTTTTCTGGTCATGCTGGCCCAGTATGTGGTGCAAACCTACTTGCAGTACTACCTGGCCGATGTGGTGCAGGTATTCCAGGCCTTCGGTCAAACCCTGGCGACGGAAGCCTTTCAGGCGGTGGCCCTGCTGGGCTTACTCATCTCTATTGGGGCCGCGGTGGCTGCGGTGCCGGCGGGGCGTTTGTCCGACCGGTATGGCCGTAAGCCCATTATCTATGTGGCTGGGGTGGGTCTGGCGTTGTTGATGCTGCCCATTCTGCTGCTGCCCCGTTACGATGTGCTGGTTGTGCTGGCCCTGGTGTTCGGGGTGCTGTACGGGGCCTATCTGGCGGTAGACTGGGCCCTGGTCTCCGATGTGCTGCCCAACCCCCAGGCCCACGCCACCGATATGGGCATCTGGCAGACCTCCATCGTGCTGCCGCAGGTCTTGGCAGGGGGGTTTGGGGCCATGCTGGATGCCTTCAACCGCCAGAGCCCTGGGTTGGGTTACACAGTGCTGTTCTTGGTGGCGGCGGTTTGTTTTGTGCTGGGCACCCTCCTAGTTCGCCAGATCCGCTCGGTGCGTTGAGCGCCCTATTGAGAAGGGTCGCACCGGGCTTCCTCGTAGCAAACTGCTTGTTGCTTCTACAAAAAGTTGGTGATGGGGTGCTGGGTTTACTTGACAACCCAGGGGGGCTTGGCCATAGTTAGGAATGCGCTGTCCTGGAGGGATGGCTGAGTGGTTGAAAGCGGCGGTCTTGAAAACCGTTGTAGACGCAAGTCTACCGGGGGTTCGAATCCCTCTCCCTCCGCCAGGCTATTTCATACCAGATTCGGTTAGTTCGGCGCTGGAAGGCGGCGAACTAACCCGACCGAAGTTATCCGCGTAGCGGAGGGCGATACCGCCCCTTGGAAGGGATACGCTTTCTTCGCCGAGCGTAGCGAGGGGTGTGCTCTAGGATTCAAAAAGATAGCCTCTGGAGATCTTTGCTTTGGATGACTATCTTTTTGAATCCGGTATCATTCGATTGGGGTCTGGGGCGGCAGTCCCCCTGGGTGAGTCACGACAGGGGATCGCCCCCAGGCATCCACTCAACTCCTTTGCTCCGAACGCATCCACCCTGTGGGATGGCCTGGTACACTGCCCAAAGCCCAGGCACGATGGGCATGGCCGCCGGGCGCTGTGCACCTGACCTGTGTAGAGCGGCCTGGATTCGAAGGATCTCTTCTCTGCATCGTCTTTGCTTTGGTTGGGGTGGTTTACTTGCCAGGTTTTGTGCTAAAGTATCGCTTGCAGTTTTTGGGAGGATACCCCAGAACTGGACAGATGGAGGGGTGGCCGAGTGGCTGAAGGCGGCGGTTTGCTAAACCGCTATAGGGAACGAAAGTCCCTATCGGGGGTTCGAATCCCCCCTCCTCCGCCAACGTAAAACCGAGCAATCCGCTTGAGGGTTGGGGCCTGGGCCCCAACTTTTTGTTTGGGGGGCCAGGTGCAATGCTAGGCTCAGCAATGAAACCCTCTTCCTTCGCTCAAGCCACCCGCTGATCCCGGCGTTTCGTTCTGAAATGGCTGGTGGGGTTTGCTTAGCGGGGTATATTTTTTATGCTGGGTTAGTTTGAGAGGCCACGATGAAAACCGCCGAAATCCGCGAAAAGTTTCTCCAGTTCTTCGAATCCAAGGGGCATCTGCGCCTGCCGAGCTTTAGCGTGGTGCCCCAGGACGACCCCACCCTGCTCTTCATCAACGCGGGCATGACCCCCCTCAAGCCCTACTTTCTGGGTAAAAAGCCGGTCTTCCCCGGCCACGAGGGCGAGTGGTACCGGGTGACCACCTGCCAGAAGAGCGTGCGCACCGGCGATATCGAGAACGTGGGGCGCACCAACCGCCACCAGACCGTTTTCGAGATGCTGGGCAACTTCAGCTTCGGCGACTACTTCAAAAAAGAGGCCATCGAGTGGGCCTGGGAGTTCCTGACCGACCCCAAGTGGCTGGGCCTGGATCCGGCGCGCATCTACGTGACCATCTACAAGGACGACGACGAGGCCTTTGAACACTGGACGCGGGTGGGCGTACCCCCCGAAAAAATCCACCGCTTCGACGCCGACGAGAACTTCTGGCCGCAGAACGCCCCCACCAAAGGCCCCAACGGGCCGTGTGGGCCGTGCAGCGAGATCTACTACGACCGGGGGCCGGCCTTCGGTTCGGACACCTGGGCCGACTACTACGAGACCCGCGAGTCCAACCGCTTTGTGGAGCTGTGGAACCTGGTGTTTCCGCAGTACGACCGCAAGGACGGCGGCGTGCTGGAGCCCCTCCCCAAGCCCAACATTGATACCGGCATGGGCCTTGCGCGGGTGGCCATGGTGCTGCAGGGGGTGACCGACTTTTACGAGACCGACGAGTTTCAGCCCCTGATCGCCAAAATTGTGGAGCTAACCGGCATCAGTTACGAAGGCCCCAGCTCGGTGGCCCACCGGGTAATTGCTGAGCACGCCCGTGCCGTGGCCTTCATCCTTTCCGATGGGGTGCACTTCTCCAACACCGGGCGCGGTTACGTGGTGCGCCGCCTGCTGCGCCGGGCGGTGCGCTTTGGCTACCTGCTGGGTCTGCGCGAGCCGTTTATGTTCAAGCTGGCCGGGGTGGTGGCCGAGGTGATGGGCGGGGTCTACCCCGAGCTAAAGGAGCACCTCGAGGGTGTGCAAAAGCAAATCAAAATTGAAGAAGAGCAGTTTTTGCGCACGCTCGAGAGCGGTATCAAGCGCCTGGATGCCATGCTGGCAGGCCTGGCGCCGGGCGATACCCTGGCGGGGCGGGATGCCTTTACTCTCTACGACACCTACGGTTTCCCGCTCGACTTAACCATCGAAATTGCGGGAGAGCATGGGATTCAGGTGGACACCGAAGGCTTCGAGCGGGCCCTGGAGGAGCAGCAGGAGCGGGCTCGAGCCGCCGCCGCCTTCAGCAAGGAGCTTTTCAAGAGGTCCAACGAGGCCCTGGCGGCCCTGGCCGCGGATTATGGGGGCACCAAGTTTGTGGGCTACGAGAGCCTCGAGGCCCAGGCCCAGGTCAAGCTGCTTCTGGTGGGCGAGCAAACCATAGAGGAAGCCCCGGCCGGCACCGAGGTGCAGGTGGTGCTGGACAGAACCCCCTTCTACGCCGAAGGGGGCGGCCAGGTGGGGGATGCGGGCGTGCTGGAATGGGAGGGGGGCTGGGCCAGGGTCTCGACCACCCAGAAAAACCCCGACGGCATCTTTTTGCACATTGCGCGGGTAGAGGAGGGCACCCTTAAAGCCGGCTCGACGGTGCGGGCTTTGGTGGATCAGCAGCGGCGCGACACCGAAAAAAACCACACCGCCACCCACCTGCTGCACGCTGCCTTGCGGGCCGTGCTGGGCCCCCACGCGCAGCAGAAAGGCAGCTACGTGGGGCCGGATCGGCTGCGCTTCGACTTCAGCCAGTTCGAGCCGATTGCCCCCAGGGATCTGGCCCGGATTGAGCTGCTGGTGAACCGCTGGATTCAGGCCGACTTCCCGGTGAGCTATGCCTACAAGCCCCTGGAGGAAGCCCGCAAGGAAGGGGCCATGGCCCTGTTTGGCGAAAAATATGGCGACGTGGTGCGGGTGGTCAGCGTGGAAGGGGCCATCGACAATGTGACTTCCAAGGAGCTCTGCGGCGGCTGCCATGTGCGGCGCACCGGCGAGATCGGGGCCTTTGTGATCGTGGCCGAGGAGTCGGTGGCGGCGGGGGTGCGGCGCATTGAGGCCCTGACCGGAACCGGGGCGGTGCAGTACGTGCGCGAGATGCTGAACTGGCTGGGCGGCCTCTCCCGCGAGCTGGGGACGGCCCCCGAGCACCTATTGGAGCGGGTGAACAAGCTCCAGGACGAACTCAAGGCCCGCGAGAAAGAGATCGAAAGGCTGAGGCTGGAGCTGGCTCGAGCCCAGCTCGGGGGCGGCGCGGCGGGCCTCTCGCTCAGGGAGGCGGGCGGCTACCGGTACCTGGCGGTTCGGCTCGAGGGCCTCGAGGCCGGGGCCCTGCGGGGCGCAGCGGACGAGCTTTTGGACAAGCACCAGGCCGACCTGGTGGCGGTAGGCTCGGGACAGAACCTGGTGGTCAAGGTGAGCAAAAAGGCCCTGGAAAAGGGGCTGGATGCCGGTGCGGTGATGAAGAAACTGTCGGCTGTTGCGGGCGGGCGCGGCGGCGGCAAGGGGGCGCTGGCCCAGGGCGGCGGCTTCGACCTGGATAAGGCCTTGGGGGCCCTCGAGCAGGTGCTGGAATAGTGTTTGGCCTCATCTGCGCCTGTGGGCTGAGGGAGATAATAGGGTAGATGCGGGTAGTGGCGCTGGACGTGGGGGAGGCCCGGATTGGCCTGGCCGTGGGCGAGACCGGTTCACCCTGGGCCTTTGGCCGGGGCTACCTGGTGCGCAAAAACCTCGAGGCCGACCTCGAGGCCCTGGCGGCTTTTGCCGAGCGCGAAGGGGCCGAACGCTTTGTGGTGGGGCTGCCCCTGCGCACCGATGGCCGGCCCAGCGCCCAGGCCGAGCGGGTGCAGGCCCTGGTGGAGGCCATGCGTGGGCGGGGTATGCAGGTCGAGCTGCTGGATGAGCGCTACACCACCAAACTGGGGCAAAACCGCCTCAAAAATGCCCCCAAGCGCATTCGACAGGAGAAAGGTAAGTTGGACGAAGCCGCGGCCATCGCGCTGCTGGAATCCTATTTGGCAGGTGCATAAGCCGGGCCGTACCGAGCCGTGGAGCTTTTAGCATGGACGATTCGAACAAGCCAACCCCTCCCGATGGGCCTGTTGCAACCCTCGACGACCCCCAGGAAAGGGGCAAGTCGCCCACCCGCTGGATTCTGCGGGGGGTGCTGTTCATGTTTGCCCTGGTGGCGGCGGTATTTGGCTATGCCCTGTATTTGATGGGCCCCACCGGCACCACGGCCGAGATCCGCATTCCCAAAGGCAGCGGGGCTGCAGCGGTCGGTCGCATCCTCGAGCAGGCCGGACTGGTGCGTTCGGGCTATATGTTTGCTCTGTATTTGCGCTTCTCCGGTCAGGATAAAAAACTCAAGCCCGGCTACTACCAGCTCGAGGGCAAGGGGTTGCGGGCCATTGCCCTGTCCATCACCGACGAGTCCCGCCCTCTCACCGTGCGCATCACCTTCCCGGAAGGCTGGCGGGCGGTGGATATGGCCCAGCGCTTGAGCGAAAATAACCTGGATGGCCCCAAATTCCTCGAGCTGGTCAACAACCCCCCCTCCGAGCTGCGCCCTGCCGAGGCCAAAGGCCCCACCCTCGAGGGCTACCTCTTCCCCGCCACCTACGACTTCCCCCTCGACTTTACCGCTGAGGACGTTATCCGCACCATGACCCGCCGCATGGAACAGGAGTTTACCTCTGCTGCCAAGGCCCGTCTGCAACAACTTGGTCTACAAAGCATCCACGACTGGGTCACGCTGGCTTCCATCGTGCAAGCCGAAGCTGCAAATTCCAGCGAAAAGCCCTTGATTGCAGGGGTTTTCCTCAACCGCCTGGAAATCGGCATGCCCTTGCAGGCCGACCCCACCGTGGCCTACGGTCTGGGTAAACGCCTGCCCGAACTCGATCGAGGGGCGGGCGATTTTGAAAAAGACAACTCCTACAACACCTATACCCGGCGCGGCCTACCCCCCGGGGCCATCGGCAATCCCGGCGCCGAGGCTCTGCAGGCCGTGCTCTATCCCATCCGCACCAACGAAAAAGGCCAGAAGTACCTCTACTTCCTGCACGCCCAGGGCCGCCTGTTTTTGAACGTGGACTTCGAGGGGCACCTGCGCGATACGGCGCGGTATTACCGCTAGTCCTCCTCGAAAAAGTCCCGATCCACCCGCTTGATCTCGTACCTTGCCGCTACCGTAACCCCAACGTTGTACTCAATCATGAGCTCGGCCAGGGTATTTCCGTCTATCAGCACGATATTCCCCAGCGCCTGGGCGGTTCTTATCGCCTCACTGTAAAACTCCGAGGTGGTTATGATAACCCCCCGGCTGGCCTTTTGCAGGGCCAGGCTCCCATGGAAGGTTCTTACCACCTCGCTCGGGACGGGCCTTTCCCATCGCTTGGCCTGGATGTAGATGTTGTCCAGGCCCAGCGGATCCTGCTTGATGATGCCATCAATGCCGTTATCCCCACTCCGCCCCACGGCCCTGCCCGCATCGGCCATCGAGCCACCGTACCCCATCGCCACCAGAAGCCGGACCACCAGGCGCTCAAAGAAGGCGGGGGAGCACTGTTTGACGCGCTCTAGAAGCTCCTGGGCCAGTTGTTTTTTCAGGGTCTGGTGGAGCTGCTCGAGCTGTTCATCTGGTGTTGTCTCATTGCCAACCTCTTCTTTTGAGCTTGTTTCTTCCGTGGTGCGGTCTCTACGCCTAAATTCAACAAAACCGGGGAATCGCATAAGGTACTGGTTGTTAAGTTCGGTAATGCCCGACTGCAAAACTCTCTGACCTTCCGCAGTGATTTTGAATTGTCCTCGGCTTGGAGACTCCAACAATCCGGCTTTCATCAAGTAGGTTCTGGCCCATCCGACGCGGTTCTCATACCTACTTTGCCCTCCACTGGGCAGCAATTCAGCCCGATCTTCTTTGCTTAAGTTGAACTTCTTGGCCAGCACCTCATAGGCTTCCTCCATTGAGTGCGCCTCACCGTCCGCTGCTAGCTCGAGCAGGGGGTACATGAATTTCTGGTAGCTTGGAACGGGCATTTCACGAGCATTCTACTGGATTGGCAGGTTGTGGGGTGGGGTGCTGGTGTGGCCGGGCAATTGCAGCACCCCTCCTTGTGTTCTTGTGAAAGAAGGGCCATATTGGGCGGGCTTTCTTATGTTTGCTGCCTTAGCCCGCCTGGTTGTCCGCTATCCTGTACAGGTTGTCTTGGTCTGGCTTCTGCTGGTATTGCTGGCCATCCCAGCTGCCCGGCTGGCCCCGCAAAACCTGGCCGCCAACGCCAGCGACGTGAAAAACAGCGAGGCCCAGAGGGTCCTGCAAATCTTGAACGAGGCCTTTGCGCTGCCCTCGGTTGATCGTACGGTGCTGGTGAGCGAGTCCAACCTGCCTGAACACGACCCCCGCTTTCGCCAGGCCTACAACCAACTGATGGCCCGGATACAGACCCTGGAGGGGGTGCTGCGCCTCCACCGCTACGATGCTCCCAGCCCCTTGCAGCAAAAAAGCGCCGATGGCAGGATAACAGCAACCCTGCTGGACACCCGCCTGGAGAACGGCGAGGCGGTGATAGAAGCCCTGCGGCGTGAGGCCAGGGCGGCCCAGACCCCCGAAACCCGCTTTTACGTAACGGGGGCTACGGCGGTGACCAAGGACTTTCTGCACCTGCTGGAGGCCGACGTCAAGCGCAGCGAGCTGATGGCCCTGCCCCTGACTGGAGGGGTGTTGTTGCTGGCCTTTGGGGCTTTGGTTGCTGCCGGGCTGCCCCTGCTGGTCGGGGTGGTGGCCATTACCACCGGCCTGGCGGGCTTGTTCTTCTTAACCCTGCTGGGGGAAGTCAGCAGTTTTGCGCTTTCGGTGATTACCATGCTCTCGCTGGGAGCCGGGATCGACTACGCCTTGCTGATGGTCAATCGCTTCCGTGAGGAGCTGGCCGCGGGCCGCACGGCGCAGGCCGCCGCGGCCATCACCACCCAGACCGCCGGTCGTACGGTGGCCTCGAGCGGCCTGGTGGTGGCCATTGCCATGGGGGCCATGCTGGTGCCCGACCTGACCTTCATCCGCTCGATGGGGGTGGGCGGGGTGATGGCTATTATCCTGACGGTGCTGGCCTCCATCACCCTGCTTCCGGCCATTCTGGCTTTGCTGGGCGAGCGGGTTAACGCGCCGCGCCGCTGGGCCTTCAAACCTACCAGCAGCGGGAAGGCCAGCCCCTTCTGGGGCCGGTGGGCCGGCACGGTGATGCAGCGCCCCTGGATGTGGTCGTTTGGGGTGACGGGGCTGCTTCTGGCCCTGGCCTGGCCGGCCACCCAGATGAAGCTGGGCTACACCGGTGCGTTTGGGCTGGGCCCTCATGTGGAGTCGCGCAAGGGCCTGGAGCTCATCCGGCAGCTCGAGCTCGGGGGGGCGCTGGATGCCTTCGAGGTGCTGCTCGACCTGGGAGAGGAGGGCTTCACCCCCCAGAACCGGGCCCGCTGGCGGGCGCTCGAGCAGCGTATTTCCGCCTGGCCGGAGGTGCGGCTGGTGGTCTCGCCTTTCCTGGCGGGTAGGTTAGAGGGCCAGGGCGGGTTTGCCGAGCTGGTGGGCCTCACCAACCAGTACATCAGCCAAGACCGCCGCTACCTGCGCCTTACGGTCATTCCCCGCGACGCCCTTCAGGCCCCTAGCATCCCCGACTGGTATACCCGTCTTAAGCAGGAAGCCCAGGGGGTCGGGTTTCAGCGGGTGCTGCTGGGCGGTGCGCCGGTGGGTTCGATGGAGTTCACCCAGGCCCTGGTGGGGGCCATGCCCGCCGCCATCGGGACGGTTTTTGTGGCCACCTTCCTTTTGTTGGCGGTGGCCTTCCGTAGCCTGGTCATCCCCCTCAAGTCCATCCTGATGAACACCCTGACGGTGGGGGCGGCCTACGGCCTTATAACCCTGGTGTTTCAGGAGGGTTTTGCGGCGGGGCTGGTGGGCGCGCCCACCGATGTGGGGGGCATCGACAGCTCGCTGCCTATCCTGATGTTTGCGGTGATTTTTGGGCTTTCCATGGACTACGAGATCTTTCTGCTCTCCCGCGTGCAGGAGGCCCATCTGGCCGGGCTGGACACCCCCCAGGCCGTGCGGTTTGCCCTCGAGCGCACCGCCGGGGTGATCAGCAGTGCAGCCCTGATCATGATTATCGTGTTCTCGGCCTTTGTGGTGGGGCAGGTGGTGGCCAACAAGACCATCGGTCTGGGGCTGGCGCTGGCGGTGTTCCTGGATGCCACCCTGGTACGGCTGGTGCTGGTGCCAGCGGTGCTGGTGCTGGCGGGCCGGTGGAACTGGTGGCTGCCCGAGCCGCTCCGGCGGGTCATGCCTAAGGTGCGGCTCGAGCCGTAGTTGCTTCCGGTCTTATCGCTCCTGGGCCAGGTATCGCTCGAAGGCCAGCAGGGCCGGGTGGAGCGCTTTCAGGGGCATCACCCCCAGCTTGACCAAAGCCCCCCCACCCCGGGCCCCCAGCGGCTTGAGCACCTCCTCCCAGATGGTTTGCAGGTCTTCGCTGCGGCTGGGGTGCTTGAGCAGCACGTAGCGGGCTTTGTCCTCGGCCTGGGCTAAAAGCAGGGCCAGCACCCCCGGCCACTCGGCCAGGCGCCGGCCCACCATATCCAGCACGCTGTTGGGCACCTGGGCGGCTATGGTCTGCGTGGGGAACTCGGTCAGCAGGTCGCGCATGATGCGCTCGGCCAGCTCGTCCTTGAGCAGGGCGTTTTCGGCCCGCGCCCTGCGCCACTCCTCGCGCAGGTTGCCGATGGGCTTTTCGAGCTCGAGGGGGCTCGAGCTAAACCACTCCCCCAGGCGGGAGAGCAGGCGGTGCTCCTGGTCAAAGAGCTCGAGGGCCTCCCAGCCCGCCACAAAGTAGACGCGTGTGCCGCCTTTGTAGCGTTCGAAGCGGGTTATTTTGATGGGGCCGGCCTCGCCGCTGCGGGCTACGTGCAGGCCGCCGCAGGCCACTTTGTCCCAGCCTTCGATCTCCACCACCCGGATAAGCCCGGTCACCTTGGGGGCGCGGCGCAGGCCGTGGGCCGGGGCCTCTGCCTCGTCAATAAAATAGGTTCGCACCGCCGTGTTGGCATACACCGCCCAGTTGGCCAGGGCCTCGGCCTGGCGGATCACCGCTTCGTCGGGGGCGCCGTCGAAGTCCATGGTGCAGACCGGGTTGAGCATATTGACGGCCACCACATTCCAGCCCGCGGCCCGCAAAAAGGCCTGGCCCAGCATGTGCTCGGCGGTGTGGCGCTGCATCTGCCGGTAGCGCCGGGCCCACTCAATCCGGCCCACCACAAGCTGCCCCTCGGGAAGGGGGCTTTGCAGCCGGTGGATCACCGGGCCGGTGGCCTTGGCCTCCTCGAGCACCTCCAGCACCGCCACCCCGTTCAGGGTGCCGGTGTCGCAGGCCTGGCCGCCCGAGGTGGGGTAGAAGAGGGTTTGATCGAGCACGGCAAAGTGCTTTTCACCCTCACTCCAGGCCCGCACCACCCGGGCCTCAAACTCGCTTTCGTAGGGGCGTTCCCAGTAAGCGCGCACGCCGACAGCTTACCCAAAAACCTCAGGCCCCGCCCAGGTTGGGTTTGATCTTGGGGATGACCCGAGGGGGTTCTTTCTCCTCCTTGTCTTTGGGGGCTTCGGGGGCCTCGAGGCTCTCCAGGGCCTCGCCTTCCACCACCCGCACGAACTCCTCGGCATTTAGGGTCTCCCGCTCCAAAAGGGTTCGCGCCACCCGCTCGAGCTGTTCTCGCTTCTCGGTGAGCAGGCCCAGCACCCGGTCGTGCTGCTCTTGCAGCAGCTTTTGCACGGCCTCGTCAATGCGCCGGGCGGTGTCCTCGGAGTACTGCCGGGTGTCGTAGCCGCCCAGGTAGGTGTCCTCGCGCACCTGGTAGGCCACCATGCCAAAGTCGGGGTGCATTCCCCACTCGGTAATCATGCGGCGGGCCAGGTCGGTGGCCTGGCGGAAGTCGTTCTCGGCCCCGGTGGTCACGTCGTCGAAAATCAACTCCTCGGCCACCCGGCCGGCCAGCGCCACGGCAATCTGATCGGTCAGGCGCTTTTTGCTCCAGTGCAGGGTGTCCTGGCGGCTGGGCATCATGAAGCCCATGGCCCGCCCACGCGGCACAATGGTCACCTTGTGCACCTTGTCGGCGTGCTCGAGGAAGTGCGCGGCCAGCGCGTGCCCGGCCTCGTGGTAGGCGGTGATCTCGCGGTCTTTCGGGGTGACCACCAGGCTCTTTTTGGCCGGGCCCATCATCACCCGGTCGGCGGCCTCTTCCAGGTCTTTCATGGTGATTTTTTTGCGGCCGTCGCGGGCGGCCAGCAGGGCTGCCTCGTTGAGGAGGTTTTCCAGATCGGCCCCCACGAAGCCGGGGGTGCGCTTGGCCAGCAGGGCCAGGTCTACATCCTCGGCCAGGGGCTTGCCCTTGGCATGAATCTTGAGGATCTGCTCACGCCCCTTCACATCGGGGGCATCGATGGCCACCTGGCGGTCGAAGCGGCCTGGCCGCAGCAGCGCGGGGTCGAGCACATCGGGGCGGTTGGTGGCCGCCATGATGATGATGCTGGTTTCTTTCTCGAAGCCGTCCAGCTCCACCAGCAGTTGGTTGAGGGTCTGCTCGCGCTCGTCGTTGCCGCCGCCCACGCCGCCGCCGCGCCGGCGGCCTACTGCGTCAATTTCATCTATAAAGATGATGCAGGGCGCGTGGCGTTTGGCGGTCTCGAACAGGTCGCGCACCCGGGCGGCCCCCACCCCCACGAACATCTCCACAAAATCGGAGCCCGAGGCAGCGATAAAGGGCACCTTGGCCTCGCCGGCCACCGCCCGCGCAATGTGGGTCTTGCCCGAGCCGGGTGGTCCGACCAGCAGCACCCCTTTGGGAATGCGGGCCCCCATCTCGTGAAAGCGGGCCGGGGCCTTAAGAAACTCGACAATCTCCTTGAGCTCCTCCTTGGCCTCTTCACAGCCAGCCACGTCCTTAAAGCTGGTTTTGGGGGCCTCGGTTAGCACCTTGGCCCGGCTTTTGGTGAAGCTAAAGGCATTGTCGCCCGAAGGGCCCCGGTTGCGCGAGAAGAAGAGGAAGAGCCCGATCAGCAAACCGATTAGCAGCAAGGGGATCAGGAAGCCCAGCAAGGGGTTTTCCCGTCTGGGTGCGGCAATCTCCACCTGGATTTTTTTGTCGCCCCACTCGCGGATGGTGCTGGTATCTAAGGGGCCTGGCGCAAAAGTGATGTACTGGTCTCCGTCTTCGCGGCGGGTGACGTTGAGCTGCCGTCCATCCACCGTAATTTTGGCCACCCGCCCCTGGTCAATTTCGTTCAGAAACGTCGTATAGGCCACCTGATTGGCGGGCTGCTGATGCGAGGTCAGGCTGAAGGCCCAGGCAATCAGAATGGCTACCAGCAGGATAAACCATAAGTTGAACGGCAGGCGGTTCATTGTTTTTTTAGCGTACACCTAATTGCATACGCAAAGGTAGTCAAAAGTACCTATGCCTGTAAAGTTCGAAAGTCCCATTGAGAATACGCTCAGCGCTCATGAGGGTTGTTTTTGGGACCGAAACCAATCGATCTGTGCTGCTGGAAAGCTGCTGCTTAAATAAATGGGGTGGAAGCAATCCGGCGAACTCCGGGCAAAAGTGTGAACCTCGCCCGGTTCCACCGCCAGCATGTCCCCGGCCTAAAGCCCCACCCCCTGCCCCTCGTACATCTGGGCGTGAAGGTGTGGCTCTTCGATGCCCTGGTTGGCGTAGCCCACGGGCACTGGTAGGCTGGAGTCCCAAGGCCCGGCGAAACAGCTTTTGGCGCTGTGGTCGGGCGTTCTGTGGATCATAGTGCAGTATACGTTCTCTTACCGACCGGGACGGGTTCTAAGGCAGGCCTACGGCGGCCATAAGCGTGTGGTGACCGACGCTGTGTCTGAGCGAACATAAAAATAGATCCTAAAAAACTTAGGTTCAATATAGGACATTCGCGGCCTCGGCCCCGACTTTTGCTCAAAGTAGGTGAGTGTTACGCCGCCTTCTTGATTTATCTTTGGCGTTATTACCCACTTTTCCCCTGGTGGGAGACTTGACAATGAATACACCTCAGTTGAGCCGTCCCATGAGCCGCCAAAAACAACTTTAACGTCTGTTATCTTGGTAGATCCCTGATTAACTACGTAAATACGTGAATCAGCCCACTTTGTGGAAGAAAAAATAAAAAGCATTGCGTAATAAATAACCACCATTGAGAGGAGAAGTAAGATGATTGAGCGAAGTAAAATGTATAAAAGTTTTGTTTTGGCCTTCATGGTTAGCTAGGGTAACTGCTTATTGGGGATGTGCGGCTTGCCGCGTTAAATTTTTAACCCAAGTTGCCACCTACAAAATACCTGAAGTTGTAGGCAAAGATGAACCCCCACACCTTGAGCACAAACCCTTCGAGGATCGTGGCATGAATCCGCTTGGGGAATAGCTCTGTCAGGGCAGAACCCACCGATTCGATGATCCTCCGCCCCTGCTGGGCAATCCACTGCGATGCCGGCTGGTAGCGTTTGGAGTTCCTCTTGCGGATGGCCCGCAGCATACCTCCGATCCACATACAGCTCACTCCCCCTCGGTAAGTCCAGCGGTAGCCGATACAACCCCTCCACATCCGCAGTGGACGACGGGCTACCGCCTGTGCACCAGAAAGAAGGCCTGTTCCTGGGCGTACGCCAGGGCGTGCTTGTGCTTTCCGGAAAACGCCAGGGCTGCCAGTACCCAGAGGGTCCGGACGACGCTGGCGGGGGTCTTGAGCAGGTCGTCTATAATGCAGTAGGCCACTAGAACAGTCCAGTTCATAGTGGCCTTTATTTTCTTTCGTAGTTGGGATAGGTGGCAACTTGAGTTAGACATAGGTGCGCGGCCAGGGGTGGGTTCAAACTTGATAATACCTGACTCAACTCTATTGACTATATCAATAATAACAGCTATCATATAGTTCAGTGAGCCGTGCTAAGTGCGGCCAGCGGAGGATATATGGCAAAAGCCGTAGGAATTGATTTAGGAACGACCAACAGTGTTATCGCCATCATGGAAGGTGGCAGCCCCGTGGTGCTCGAGAACGCCGAGGGCGAGCGCACCACCCCGAGCGTGGTGGCCTATAAGGGAAGCGACCAGTTGGTGGGCCGGGTGGCCCGTCGTCAGGCCGTGCTCAACCCCGAGGGCACCGTCTTCGAGATCAAGCGCTTCATCGGGCGCCGGTGGGAAGAGGTGCAGGATGAGGTCAAGCGGGTGCCCTACAAGGTGGTTAAGGGCCCCGATGGCGGGGTGCGGGTGGACATTGGTGGCAAGCTCTACACCCCCGAGGAAATTTCGGCCATGATCCTGCGCAAGCTGGTGGACGATGCCTCCAAAAAGCTGGGAGAGAAGATCACCAAGGCGGTGATCACCGTACCGGCCTACTTCAACAACTCCCAGCGCGAGGCCACCGCCAACGCTGGTAGGATCGCCGGCCTCGAGGTGCTGCGCATCGTCAACGAGCCCACCGCAGCGGCCCTGGCCTATGGCCTGGACAAAAAAGGCCACGAGACCGTGCTGGTCTTCGACCTGGGTGGGGGCACCTTCGACGTGACGGTGCTGGAGATCGGCGACGGTGTTTTCGAGGTCAAGGCCACTGCGGGTGACACCCACCTGGGCGGCTCCGACTTCGACCACGCCATCGTGAACTGGCTGGCCGAGGAGTTCAAGAAGGAGTCGGGTGGGGTGGATCTGAAGGCCGACCGGCAGGCCCTGCAGCGCCTGATTGAAGCCGCCGAGAAGGCCAAGATCGAGCTTTCGGCGGTCACCGAGACCACCATCAGCCTGCCCTTCATCGGCCTCGACCCGGTCTCCAAGACCCCTCTGCACCTCGAGCGCAAGCTCACCCGGGCCAAATTCGAGGAGCTGATCCAGCCCCTGCTCAAGCGGCTCCGTGGCCCGGTGGAGCAGGCCCTGCGCGATGCGGGCCTGAATGCCAGCCAGATCGACGAGGTGCTGCTGGTGGGGGGTTCTACCCGCGTGCCGGCGGTGCAGCAGATTGTGAAGGAGATGCTGGGCAAGGAGCCCAACCGCAGCGTCAACCCCGACGAGGTGGTGGCCCTGGGGGCGGCGGTGCAGGCCGGTGTGCTGACCGGGCAGGTAGAAGATGTGGTGTTGCTGGACGTGACCCCGCTTTCGTTGGGGGTGGAGACCAAGGGTGGGGTGTTCACGGTGCTGATTCCGCGCAACACCACCGTACCGACCCGCAAGTCGGAGATCTTCACCACCGCCGAGCACAACCAGCCCTCGGTGGAGATCCACGTGCTGCAGGGTGAGCGCCCCATGGCCGCCGATAACAAGAGCCTGGGCCGCTTCCGCCTCGATGGCATCCCGCCCATGCCGGCTGGCATGCCCCAGATTGAGGTCACTTTCGACATCGACGCCAACGGCATCCTGCACGCGACCGCCAAGGAGAAATCCACCGGCAAGGAAGCCTCCATTACCATCCAGAACACCACCACCCTCTCCGAGCAGGAGATCGAGCGCATGATCAAGGAAGCTGAGGCCAACGCCGAGGCCGACCGCAAGCGCAAGGAGCACGCCGAGCTCAAGAACAACCTCGATACCGCGCGCATCCAGGCCGAGCGGGTGATGGGGGAGAAGGAAAGCACCGCCGAGGCCAAGAGCCGCCTCGAGGCCGCTGTCAGCCGGGCCAAGACCCTGGTGGACACCGACGGCTCCGACGCCGACCTGCGCCAGGCC
Source organism: Meiothermus taiwanensis WR-220 (assembly GCF_003568585.1). Taxonomy (NCBI): domain Bacteria; kingdom Thermotogati; phylum Deinococcota; class Deinococci; order Thermales; family Thermaceae; genus Meiothermus; species Meiothermus taiwanensis. Next base: position 2,688,794 of record NZ_CP021130.1, on the reverse strand, counting down.
ACCGAGGAGCTGCTTGCGGCCCTGCAGGCCTACGAGCAGGGGGCGGCTGCGGGCAGCCAGGCCCAGGGCAGCACCTCCAAGTCCGACGACGTGATTGACGCCGATTACAAACCGGCTGACTAGGTTGCAGAAGGTGGGGTGTGGGGGCGTGCCTCCTGCACCCCACCTTTAGCCCACAGAGGTGCGATGTATGGAGAATAAGGAACCGGTGGTTGATACCCCTGAAGCCCAGAACGACCTGCCCGAAGTGGAGCGCCTCAGGGGCGAGGTGGAGTTTTTGAAAGCGGAGCTCGAGGCCTCCAAAAACAAATTCCTGCGCCTGTACGCCGACTTCGAAAACTACAAAAAGCGCATGGTGCAGGAGCTCGAGGCCGCCCAGCGCAACGGCAAGTTCGACGCGGTGCGGGCCTTGCTGGGCACGATGGACGACCTCGAGCGGGCCCTGGGCTTTGCCAGCGTAAAGCCCGAGGATCTGATTCCGGGGGTTAAAAGCGTGCTGGAAAACTTCACCCGCAGCCTTAAGAGCCTGGGGGTGGAGGCCGTGCCGGGGGTGGGCGCCGAGTTCGACCCGCGCTACCACGAGGCCATCGGGGCCGTGGAGGGCGAGGAGGGCAAGGTCATGCACGTCTACCAGCAAGGCTTCAAGTACGGCGACCTGCTGGTGCGACCGGCGCGGGTGGTGGTGGGCAGCGGTGCCAAACCGGAGGAGGCCGAAGGCCCGAAACCAGGCGCCGAGAGCAACTAACCTCCGGCCCTCGGCCTCGAGTCTTACGCCTAACTTGCGGGGATGAATATGGCCTACAAGGACTACTACAAAATTCTTGGGGTTTCTAAGAACGCCAGCGAGGATGAGATCAAAAAGGCCTTCAAGAAGCTGGCCCGTAAGTACCACCCCGACGTGAGCAAAGAGCCGGGGGCCGAGGAGAAATTCAAAGAGATTAACGAGGCCTACACAGTGCTGTCCGACCCGGAAAAACGCCGCTACTACGATACCTACGGTGCGGCTGCGGGCAGCCCGGGCTGGCAGGGCCCCCCGCCGGGGCAGGGTGGTTTTGGCGGTTTTACCGGCCATGTGGGCGATTTCTCCGACTTTTTCCAGCAGCTCTTTGGCGGCCGGGGTGGTTTTGGCGGCTTTGGAGACCTATTCGAACAGGTGCCGGGCCGGGGTGCGCGCCGGGTGGCGGGCGACCTCGAGGCCGAGCTGCCCCTGAGCCTCGAGGAGGCCTACCACGGCGGGGAAAAAACCATCTCCATTGGCTCCGAGCGCCTTACGGTGCGCATCCCACCAGGGGTGCGTGAGGGGCAGAAAATTCGCCTGGCCGGCAAGGGGCGCGCCGGAGGCGACCTATATCTGCACGTCAAGCTGCAGTCCAGACCGGAGATGCGCCTGGAGGGCGATGACATTTACAGCGTGGTGGAGGTGCCGGCCCCCATCGCGGTGGTGGGGGGCAAGGTGCGTGTGCAGACCCTCGACGGCCCGATGGAGGTCACCATTCCCAGGCGAACCCAGACTGGGCGCAAGCTGCGCCTGGCTGGCAAAGGCTGGCCCCGCAAAGACAAAAGCCGGGGCGACCAGTACGCCGAGGTGCGGGTGACCATCCCCACCAACCCCAGCCCCGAGGAAGAGCGGCTGTACGCCCAGCTGGCCGAGCTGATCAAGGTTCGATAGCGTCTGTTTGTAAACTGATGGGCATGACCCCCAAGCAGTACGACGACTTGCTCAGGCTGCTCAAAAGCCGCTTTGAGCAGCACCCCCACCGCCACCCAGGGCTGCGCTGGGCCGACCTCGAGGCCCGGCTCCTGGCCCAGCCCGATAAGCTGGCCTCGCTTCTACAGATGGAGAACACAGGCGGTGAGCCGGATGTGGTAGGCCACGACCCCAAGACCGGGGCTTTTATCTTTTTCGACTGCGCCCCGGAAAGCCCTAAAGGCCGCCGCAGCCTCTGCTACGACCGGGAAGCCCTTCTAGCCCGCAAGCACCACAGGCCTGCCGGCTCAGCCCTGGAGATGGCCGCGGCCATGGGCATCGAGCTTTTGACCGAGGAGCAGTACCAGGCCTTGCAGCAGCTGGGACGTTTTGATACCAAGACCTCGAGCTGGCTCAAAACCCCCGAGGCCATCCGAAAGCTGGGCGGGGCCATCTTTGGCGACCGGCGCTACGACCGCGTGTTCATCTACCACAATGGGGCCGATTCCTACTACGCGGCCCGGGGTTTTCGCGGCTGCTTGAAGGTTTGATCAAAGGCTAAAAAAAGCAGCGGTGCAGTCGGGTTGGCTGCACCGCGTTTACCGTGGTACCTGGTGCCGGGAGCGGGACTTGAACCCGCATGAGCTTGCGCTCGCTACCCCCTCAAGATAGTGTGTCTACCAGTTCCACCATCCCGGCAGGCAAAACTAAGGTTAGTCGGGGGCTGCTTCCTTGTCAAGGCCAAAGTTTGCGGGAAGGCTTTTATCACGACGGGCACAACAACAGGTAGAGTTCGCCAGGTTTGGCGGAGAAGTAGCCAATGGAGCGCAGCTCGAGGTCGCGCGGGGTTTGGTAGATTGGATGTGTGCAGGAGCAACTAAACACAGTTTTGATTCTGGGGGTGGGGCAGACCCTGGGGCCCCTCGAGTTTGCCCTGACCGAGCACACCCCGCAGGGGGTGATTCTTGTAGCCAGCCAGGGTTCGCAGGCGGTGGCGGGGGAGCTTGTCCGGCGGTATGGCGATGGGTTGCGCTACCACACCCTGCTGCTCGACGACCCCGAAGACCTGGGCGAGGTGTTCCGCAAAGGGCGCTTGGCGCTGCAAAAGGCCCTCGAGTGGGAGGCACGGGCCATTGTGGCCGATATCACCGGGGGCACCAAAACCATGTCGGCGGGGCTGGTGCTGGCCCTTACCGGGCAGGGCGTTACCTTTAGCTATGTGGGCGGCCAGCAGCGCGACCCGCAGGGGCGGGTGAAAAGCGGCAGCGAGCGGCTGCGGCTGCTGGAAGACCCCACCTACCGCTACGGCCTGCGCGAGTGGGAGGGCTTTAGACGGGCCTGGAACCAGTGCGACTACCAGGCTGCCCAGGAGTTTCTGGACGAACTGCTGGCCCGGCCCCTGACCCCCTCCGAAAAGCGCTTTTATGGGCATCTGAAAGGGATTACCGAGGGGATGCTGGACTGGGATCTGTTCTACCACAAGGCGGCCTGGCAGAAGCTGAAAGCACACCTCGAGCCCGCCCTTGCCATCGCCGAGGCCTGGGGGCATAGGGCCAAGGTGCGGGCGTTGCAGGAATTACAGCAGGCCCAGGAACGGCTGCGGGACATCCTGGATCGGGAGGGTAAGCCCACCTTTGCCCTGCTGGCCGACCTTTTGGCCAACGCCCAGCGCCGGGCCTCCCGGGGCCGCTACGACGATGCCCTGGCCCGGCTGTACCGGGCGGTGGAGCTGGCCGCCGAGGCCGACCTGTTCGAGCGCACCGGTATTATCCTACACAAGGAATCTACCTATCCCGACAAGTTGAAGGCCCTGGCCAATAGCAACAACAAAACCCTTGGCCTGAAGGAGGCCCTGGGGCTGGCCTTTGAAATTGACACCCGCCTGGGCAACACTGGAACCCTGGCCCAGTATCTCTATGGTGATTACTCGAGCAAGCTTCAGGGTTTGTTGCAGCAGCGGCACAGCAGCATTCTGGCCCACGGGGTAAAACCGGTTAAGCCCGAAGCTGTCCAGGGCTTGCAGGACTACCTGCGCGAAAAGGGCCTCGAGGCCGCCCCGGCCTGGCCCACCTGGTAGGCGCTTGTCGGGTAGGTCTTGGGGGTGTAGCCTGAAGCCAAGGCCCGTTAGGGCTCTTACAACCCGGTCAAGTTTTGGTGCCTGGGCGCGTAGCCCTGGCTTAAAGTGGGGAAGTCCGGTGCAAGTCCGGCACTGTCGCGCAGCGGTAACGGTGCAGAAAGCCCGAAGTCCGAATACCTGCCAAAACGCCTTCCTAACTCCCATACGGAAGGCACCTCTCGCAAGAAGGGGGAGTTTTGGGGAACCTGTTTGGCGTCCTCACTCCCGAGGGCGTTTTTTTACGCCCCATGGCGAGACCGGGTTGGGGAGGGACGCAATGAAGAGAAGTTTCTGGCTTTTGCTTCTGGCCTTAAGCTTTGCGCTACTGACCTCTGGCCTGGCCCAGCCGTTCCCGCGCACCCTGACCGACGACCTCGGCCGCAGCGTTACGCTCAAGGCTGCGCCGCAGCGCATTGTGGCCATGCTGCCCTCGGTGACCGAGACGGTGTGCGCCCTGAATGCCTGCGGGCGGCTGGTGGGGGTGGACGACTACTCCGATTTTCCCGAGCAGGTCAAGCGGCTGCCCAAGGTGGGGGGGCTGTATAACCCCAGCCTCGAGGCCATCCTGGCCCTCAAGCCCGACCTGGTGATCGTCTCGGTCTACGGCCGGCTGCACGAGGGGCTCGAGCGGGCCGGGGTGGCCAGCTTTGCCGTCAAGCCCGAAACCTACGACGACATCTTCCGCACCACCCGCCTGCTGGGCCGGGTGCTGGGGCTGGAGGCGCAGGCCGAGCGGCTGGTGGCGCAAATTCAACGCGAAGTGTACACGGTAGAAACCCGCGCGGCCAAGGCCAAGGAGCGCCCCACGGTCTACTACGAGATCGACCCCACCCCCTACACGGTGGGGCCCGAGTCCTTCATCGGCGTGCTGATTACCAAGGCCCGGGGCCAGAACATCATTCCCAAGGAGCTGGGGCTCTTCCCCCAGATCAGCCCCGAGCTGGTGGTGCAGAAAAATCCGCAGGTGATCGTGCTCACCCACCCAGGGGCCGCCGACCTGCCCAAGCGGGCGGGCTGGGCAGGGGTGGCGGCCATCCGCAGCCAGCGCATCTGCGCCTTTACCGGCCAGCAGGATAACCTGCTCTCGCGCCCCGGCCCGCGGGTGGCCCAGGGGCTGCAACTGCTGGTGGGCTGCTTCCACCCAGAACTGCGCCGCTAGGGGGTACGGTGCACACCCCAGCCCTCACCACACCTAAGCGCCGGGTGGCGGCGGGGCTTCTCCCGCGGCTGTGGGTTTTTGCTGCTTTGCTGGTGCTGCTGGGGCTGGGTGGGCTGCTGGGGCTCTGGTATGGGGCGGTGCAGATACCAGCCCAGGAGGTGCTGAGGGCCCTGCTGGGCTGGCAAGACAACCCCATCGTCACCGAACTGCGCCTGCCCAGGGTGCTGGGGGCCATCCTGGTGGGGGCCGCGCTGGGCCTCTCGGGAGCGGCCTTCCAGGGCCTGTTTCGCAACCCTTTGGCCGATCCCTACCTGATGGGCTCGGCGGCGGGGGCGGCCTTTGGGGTCACACTGGCGGTGAGCCTGGCAGGTGGCTTGAGCGGTGCTTTTGCACAGCACGCCATTTTTAGCTTTTTGCCTTTCGCGGCTACCTGGTTTGGTTTTCTGGGCGCGGTAGGGGCGGTGCTGCTGGTGTTGCTGCTCTCTGGAGGGGCCGGCCGCACCCACGACCTGATTCTGGCCGGGGTGGTGGTGGGAAGCATACTGGTGGGCCTGACCAGCTACCTGATGCTGCAGGGCGCCGACCGGGTGCGGGCGGTGTTCGCCTACACGCTGGGCAACCTATCTTTCATAAGCTGGCCGGGGGTGGGGGCGCTGGCGGGCTATCTGCTTTTTACCCTGCCGGTCTTTTTGCTGCTGGGCCGCACCCTCAACGCCCTCACCCTGGGCGAGGAGACCGCCCGCAGCCTGGGATTGCCGCTGGAAGGCCTTAAGCTGCTGCTGATTGGGGTCTGTACGCTGCTGACCGCTGCGGCGGTGGCCCAGGCCGGCATCATCGGTTTTGTGGGCCTGGTGGCTCCGCACGTGCTCCGGCGGCTCCTGGGGGGCGACTACCGCTACCTGCTGCCGGCCTCGGCCCTGGGGGGGGCGGTGCTGCTGCTCTGGGCCGACCTGGGGGCGCGGGTGCTGGTGGCCCCGGCGGAGCTGCCGGTGGGCATCGTGACCACGCTTCTGGGGGGGCCTTTTTTCCTGTACCTGCTGTGGCGGGAGCGGAGGCGGTATGGCTAGGCCTCCTTCCGATAGTCCGGCAGTTCCAAGGGGGCTGGCGGCCCATAATCTGGGCTTTGCCTATCGCCAAAAAAGGGTGCTCGAGGGCCTCGAGCTGCACCTAAAGCCAGGGGAGTGGCTGGCCCTATTGGGCCCCAACGGCTCGGGGAAGTCCACCCTGCTGCGCCTGCTGGCCGGGCTTTTGCAGCCCACCACAGGCGGGGTATACCTGGAGGGTCGGCCCCTGGGGGGGTACTCGAGCTGGTTGCGGGGCCAGCAGATCGCCTTCCTGCCACAGAACGGCGGCTACCCCGAAGACCTCACGGTAGAAGAGGTGGTGGCCCTGGGCCGCATCCCGCACCTGGGCTTGCTGGGACGGGAGGGGCGGGCCGACTGGGAAGCGGTGGAATGGGCCATGCAGCAGACCCAGGTGAGCGGGTTCCGCCACCGACGGCTCCCCACCCTCTCGGGCGGGGAGCGGCAGCGGGTTTTGCTGGCTCGAGCCCTGGCGGCGCGGCCCAGGTTTTTGCTGCTGGACGAGCCCACCAACCACCTCGACCTGCACCACCAGGTCGAGTTTCTGGCCCTGGTGGCGGGTTTGCGGGCCCAGGGGCTGGGCATCCTGACGGTGCTGCACGACCCCAACCTGGCCGCAAGGGCCGACCGGGTGGCCTTCTTAATGGAGGGCAGGCTGCTGGCCCAGGGCCGTCCCGCCGAGGTGCTCGACCAGTCCTTGCTGCAAAGGGTGTACGGGGCGGGGGTGCGGGTGCACCGGGTGAAAGACCGGCCGGTGGTGGTGCTGGAGGAATAGATGCAGGCCAGCTTGAAAGTCACAGAGAAGCTGCTTTTACTCGACCTGGGAGAGGTGCGCCGCCTGGTTACCCAGGATGGCCCCTGCCTGGCCCGCTACATTGCCGTGGCGCAGGAGGCCCGTATCCGCTGCGTCCGCCCTGCGCGGGCCCGGCTGATGCGGCTGGGGGTTGCTCCCGGTGAGACCCTGCTGTATGCCCTGCCCGCCGATCCCCTGGACTTCGAGCAGGAAGGCGCCAACCTGTTGCTGCCGGGACTCCGGTTGTATCTGGAGGGGCCGCCGGAGTTTGTAGAAACCCCGCTGTATGCCTGGGTGGAAAGGGGGGGCGGATGCGGGTAGCCAGCCTGGTGCCTGCGGCCACCGAGATACTGCGCTTTTTGGGGGTGGAGCCGGTGGGGGTCTCGCACTGCTGCGCCGTGACAGACAAGCCCGTGCTGACCGAGAGCATCCTGCCCAAAGGGCTTTCGCAGGCCGAGATAGACCGGCGGGTGCGCCAGGCTGTCCAGGCCGGCCAGAGCCTGTACCGGGTGCGCACGGAGGTGCTCGAGGCCCTAAAGCCCGACCTGATCCTGACCCAGGGGGTCTGCGAGGTGTGTGCGGTGGGGCCCGGCGAGCTGCGCCAGGCGGTGGACTGCCTGTCCTTTGGGGTGCCCACCCTCAGCCTGCAGGGCACCCGGCTGGCCCACCTGTGGGACGATCTGCGGGCCGTAGCGGCCGCCACCGGGGTCTCGGTCGAGGCGGGGATTGAGGAGCTGCAGGGCCGGCTCGAGCGGGTGCGGCGGGCCGTGGCCGGGCGAAAGCGGCCCCGGGTGGCTTTTATCGAGTGGCTCGAGCCCCCTTTTTTAGGCGGCCACTGGGTGCCCGACCTACTCGAGGCCGCCGGCGGTGAGCCGGTAGGAGCCCGCCCCGAAGCCCCCAGCTTCCGCACCACCTGGGAGGAAATAGCCGCTTGGCAGCCCGAGGTGCTGCTGTTTTCCTTTTGCGGCTACGGCCTGGAGGCAGCCCTGCGGGATCTGACCGGCTGGAAAAGCCCCCTATCCGGGGTGGAGTGCTGGGCGCTGGACTCGGCCTACTTCTGCGCCCTGACCCCCCAGGTGGTGCGGGGGGTGGAGATCCTGGCCGGGATTCTACACCCCGAGGCCTGGCCGCTGCCCTCGCCGGAGGAGGCTTTGCGGAGGTGAAGGATGTGCGAGCTCTGGCTGGTGCGCCACGGAGAAACCACCTGGAACCGGGAGGGTCGGCTTACCGGCTGGAGCGACGTGCCGCTTACGGCCTTGGGTGAGCAGCAGGCCCGGGCTTTGTCGAGCTGGCTGGCCGCCGAACGCTTCGAGCGGGTGGTGGCCTCCGACCTGCAGCGGGCCATCCAGACTGCCCGGCTGGCCTACGGCGAACCCCAGGAAGTCTCGGCGGCGCTGCGCGAGCTCGAGTTCGGCGGGCTCGAGGGCCTGAAGTGGGCCGAGCTGCCCGAGGCCTGCAAAGCGGCGCTCCTGGCCTTTGATGGCTTCCAGGCACCCGGCGGGGAGTCCACCGCCCAGCTGCGGCGCCGGGTGTATGGCTTCTTCGACCGCCTGCCGGCGGGCCGCCACCTGGTCTTTACCCACGGGGGGGTGCTGCGCCTGGTGCTGCGGGAGCTGGATCAAGACCGCTTCCTGCCGCCCTGCGCGGTGGTGGGGGTGGACTGGGCGCACAAGCGGGTGCGCTTTGTGCGAACGCCCGAGGACGGGGGGTGAGGCCCTATGCAGAACCATCTGCTGCTCATCACCGGGGGGGCCCGGGCCGGCAAGAGCCGCTTTGCCCAGGCCCAGGCCTGGGCTTTGGGGCAGGAGCGGGTGAGCTTTATCGCGACGGCACAGCCGCTGGATGAGGAGATGCGCCAGCGCATTGCCCAGCACCGGGCCGAGCGCCCCCCCGCCTGGGAGACCCTGGAGGCCCCGCTCGAGGTGCCCCAGGCCCTGGAGCGGGCCCGGCACGGGGTGGTGCTGCTGGACTGCCTCACCTTGTGGGTCTCCAACCTGATGCTGGCCGGCCTCGAGGTGGAGCCCGCCCTCGAGCACCTGCTGGCGGTTCGGGCCCAGACCGGCAAGACCCTGCTGGTGGTCACCAACGAGGTGGGCCTGGGCATCGTGCCCGACAACCCCCTGGCCCGGCGCTACCGCGACCTGCTGGGGGCGGCCAACGCCCGCGTCGCACAGGAGGCCCAGCGGGTCTACCTGCTGGTGGCGGGTATTCCGCTACAGATCAAATAGTCTATGATGCGCTTCAACATCCCACCCATCCCCCAGGAATGGCTGGCCCAGGCCCGCGCCCACCAGGATCAGCTCACCAAGCCGCCGGGCTCGCTGGGATATCTGGAGGAACTGGGGGTTCGCCTGGCCGCCATCCAGCAGACCCTGCGGCCCGTGCTGGGCAAAGGCGCCGTGATCGTCTGCGCCGCCGACCACGGGGTGGCCGCCGAGGGCGTCTCGGCCTACCCATCCGAGGTGACCGCCCAGATGCTCCTGAACTTTCGGGCGGGGGGCGCGGCCATCAATCAAATTGCTCGAGCCGCCCATGCCCAGGTTTACGTGCTCGATGTGGGCGTCAATTCCCCTGTTCCCTCGCCGGAGCGGGTGCGACCGGGCACCGGCAACATCGCCCAGGAGGCCGCCATGACCCGCGCCGAAGCCGAGCAGGCCATCCGGGCCGGGGCCGAGGCCGCCCGCCGGGCCATCGCCGAGGGCGCTACCATCCTGGCCGCCGGTGATATGGGCATCGGCAATACCACCGCGGCGGCAGCCCTTACCGCGGCCTTGCTGGGGCTGGAGGCCGAGGCGGTGACCGGGCGCGGTACCGGGGTGGATGAGGCCCGCTACCAGCAAAAGGTGCAGGTCGTGCGTAGGGCGCTGCACCGGGCCCAGGCCCGTCTGGGCGCGCTTACTCAAGCCGGGCCGCTCGAGCTGCTCACAGAGCTGGGTGGGCTGGAAATTGCGGCGATAGCGGGGGTGTTTCTGGCCGGGGCCGAGGCCGGCCTGCCCCTGGTCACCGACGGCTTCCCGGTAACCACCGGGGCTTTGCTGGCCTGCCGCCTCGAGCCGAACGTGCGCGAATATCTTTTTGCCGGACACCGCTCGGTGGAGCCGGGGCACAGAAGGCAGCTCGATGCGTTGGGGCTGCGGCCCATCCTCGAGCTCGACATGCGCCTGGGCGAGGGCACCGGGGCGGTTTTGAGCTTTCCCATCCTGCGGGCGGCGGCCTCGGTAATGGCGGGGATGGCTACCTTTGCCCAGGCCGGGGTGTCGCAAACCTAGGCTGGATTGATATTCAATCCAGAAAATAAAGTAAAATGCTCACAAGGAAACAAAAATGGCGAGGGTAGAACTCAAAGAAAACGTAGATTACTACATCGAAAACGGTCTCTACGTTTTCACCGAGGCGTATCACCGCAAGCGCGGCTACTGCTGCGGCTCTGGGTGCCGCCACTGTCCTTACCCTAAAGAAATTCAGGCCCAGACCGTGCAACTGCGGCTCGAGGGCCGTCCCATCAGAACCAAAGAAGAGTTCGAGGCACGCTTTGGGGCGGTTCTGGTACAACCTTAAGGTGCGCCCTTTCTGGCTGGCTGTAGGCTTTCTGACCACCTTTCCCGTGCCCAACCTGGGCCAGGTCAAAGACGGCGAAATGAAGGCCGCCTCGGCTTTCTACCCCCTGGCGGGCTACCTGATTGGTGGGGTGCTGGCCCTGGTGGCCTGGCTGACCGCTGCCTTGCCCGATGGGCTGCAAGGGGCCATCCTGCTGGCGGTCTGGCTGGCCTGTACCGGCATGCTGCACCTGGACGGCCTGCTGGACTCCGCCGACGCCCTCCTCTCCATGAAACCCCCCGCCGAGCGCCTGCGCATTTTGGGTGATGTGCACCTGGGCAGCTTTGCCTTTGGGGTGGGGTTTGTGGTGCTTCTCCTGAAGTGGCAGTTGCTGGCCTCGAGCCCCTCGCCCTGGCTGCTCTTGTGCCTGCCCGCCCTGGTGCGCTTTGGCTTGCTTTTGCCCATGAACCTCTTTCCGGCGGCCCGCCAGGAGGGCCTGGGGGCCCGCAGCCGCGAGGGTCGAATCTTCCCGGCCTTGCTGTTTGCCCTGCCGGCCATCTACTTCTTCCCCTGGGTTGCCCTGGCCGTGCTTGCGACGATGCTACTGCTGGCCTCCTGGGCTGCCAGAAGGCTGGGGGGTGGGCTTACCGGCGATGTGTACGGGGCGCTGGTGGAGCTGGGGGAGGTGGCGGGCTTGATGGTGGGGGTGTGGTGGGGGAGGCATGGAATGTAATTTGAGCAGGTGGTGGCGAATCTTTTTTGCCGTCGCTGCCGTGTTTCTCCTTTCAACGCGGCGGCACCCCAGTCCACAGCAAATGCCCAGCACAGCGGTTTTTCGCCGTGCTGGGCAGTCTGCGCTGTGGTTGTCACGCCCCCAAGGGCAGGGCGGGTCGCAGGGTTTCGGAACGGGGGGTCGGATAGGTGAGCGCGCGGGCCTGTAGGACTTCGCGGGCGGCCCGCCGTCCGCTGGCATAGGCCCCGTGCACGGTGGCGGCCCAGGCGTTGGAGGCGGTGTGTTCGCCGGCAAAGAAGAGCCGGTTGCCCACCGGCTGGGCCAGGATGCGGCGGGCCTGGGAGGCCCCCACGCTGGCCTTGGAGTAGGCCCCCAGGGTGTAGGGGTCGTCCTGCCAGTGGGCCAGCCGGGCCCGGCGGGGGGTGAGGTCGGGGCGGCCTAAGGCCTGGCGCAGGGTTTGCAGCGCGCTTTTCAGGGCCTCTTCCTCGGGCAGGGCCAGGAGTTCGCGGGCCCTGGGGCCGGTGGCCAGGGCGGTCAGAATCTCGAAGTTTACGCCGTGGCCGGCGGCGCTGCTCCACCACTCGTCGGGGCTGTGGCCGGGCACGTAAAGCTCCACAATGCCGGGCGGGAAGACCGGCCCATCGAATAAAAAGAAGAGCTTAACCGCATCGGTGAGGCCCAAACGGTGCAGCGCTTCTTGCTTGGCCTCGGGCAGCTCGGGGACAAAGCGGATCCGGCCGGCTTTCAGCACGCCCAGGGGCACGGCGATTACGGCCTGGTCGGCCAGGAAGACCCGCCCATCGGTGGTGAGGGCCTTGACGCCAAAAGGGCCCCACTCGAGCGTCTCCACCACGGCCCCCAGCCGGATGTCCAGTGAGGTCGCTAGTTTTATCGCTAGTTAATCGTAGCCCTCGAGGATGCGGTAATCCCCCTCCTCGGCGGACTTGTCACACAGAAACTCCAGCGCGGCCTGGGCGCTCAGGGTTTCTGGAGCGTCGAAGTCGGAGATGTACTCTTGCAGCTTGTAGGGGATTTTTTGGCCCTCGAGCCGGTTGCGCTGGAGGTACGCGGCCAGCGACTCCTCGCCCTGGGCCTGCGGCCAGTCCACCATCCGGATGTTGTTGTAGCCCAGCGCCTCGCAGCCCACCTCGGCAATGGTGCGAAGGCTGCCATCCGGCAGGCGTACCAGGGTGTCGTCCTGCTGGTTGAAGTAGTGGGTGCGCAGGCCAAACTGTGCAGCGAGGGGATAGGTGGGAACCTGGCTGCTGTGGATGAACTCCGCGCCGAGCTCGATAGGTACAGCAGCAAAACTTCTATCGGTGCGGATGCGTCCTCCGACGCGGTGTTGGGCTTCAAGAACAGTAACCTGATGCTTCGCCTTCTTTAGGTCTTGGGCCGCGGCCAGGCCGGCGGCTCCGGCGCCTATAACGAGCGTTTTCATGCGAATCTACCTTTTTACACTTCTGCAAACCTTTCTCCCGAGAATTGTTCTGGATGCTCGGGCATCACCCTGCCGACTTAGTCGCTCCATCGCACGGTGGCATACCGTGTGGTGGCAGTTCGTCGTATTGCTTGTAATCAAAGCCTGACCAGCAATGGGAAGTTCCTTGCGGTGTTTCGATCAACCTCCTTTCTGGCTTGGTTTCCCCTCTGCGGGGGTAGTTTTAGTTTAGCTCGAGGCCCCCGAAGCCCGATGAAGGATTACGCACAATTGGGGCAAAAACCGTATTTTTTGTTACGGCAAAGCACCGCTAAGCAAATCCTGGACATGATGGTGCCATATTTCGCAAGTGTATATTTATGCAAATGCGCGGTGCGATCCAGGCGGGCGGTGAGGAGCGGGCCGCGCTCGAGCAAACCGGGCACACCCCAACGAGCGCGGGGATGATTAGCCATGCGCTGGGGTGGGTTTCTATTGCGGGGTGTATGCACTTGAGGTCGGCAGCTCGAGCAGGGCCAGGATCTTTTCCAGCTGCTCGCGTTCGCTCAAAAACCCCGACCCCATTATGCCGCGGAACCAAAAAAAGCGCTCCGCAGGGGAGCGCCTTGAGACTGAACGAGTCTTAATCGTCGGCGGCGGAGCCTTTGCCCATCAGCTTGATGTCGGGCTCCCGGTTCCAGTCCTTGCCGTAGATGGCCTTCATGATGATGTAGCAGACCACCCCGGTAACGATGGGCACGATAAAGACCAGCACCCACAACAGGCCGTTGGAGAGGCCCAGATCCACCTTGTAGCCGGCCAGGGTGCTCATGATGTAGAACATCAGCATCCCCACCACAAAGCTGGTGCGGAAGGGGTGCTGGCTGGGGAGCTCGAGGTAGCGCTGCTTCTCTTTGGAGTAGTCCAGGAAGGGGATGGCCAGGGCCCCCAGGATGATGATGGTGGGTACCAGGATGCCGCCCCAGAACTGCGGGCCAAAGGTGGCCCCCAGGAACTCAAAACGCCAGTTGGCCGGGATGATCTGCAAGATCCCGTAGATCCACATGAAGTACCAGTCCGGCTTAACCGCTGGGGTGTTGGCGGTGGGGGGGCCAAAAGCCTGCACCGGGTGGGCCAGGAAAGCCCCGGCGATGAAGGTGGTCACGGCGATGTAGACCAGAAACAGAATGCCCATCATCGCGGCCTGCTGCGGGAAGAGCGGCACCCCCACAATCTTGCCCGGCGCCACCTTCTCGGCGTACTTGGGCTGGGTGTGCTTCTGCTTGATCATGATGGTCAGGTGCGCGCCAATCAGGGCAATCAGGGCCAGCGGCAGCCAGAGCACGTGAATGGGGAAGAGCCGGGGGATGGTCTGGGTGTTGGTGGGGGAAAGCTCACCGGCAAAGAGGATATCCGAGAGCAGCTTGCCCACCCAGGGGGCCGCCGCGCCGATCTCGTAGCCAATCTTGGTGGCGGTGAGGGCGTAGTTGTCGAAGGGCAGGGCGTAGCCGGTGAAGGCCGTGATGATGGCCAGCACCAGCAGGAACACCCCCACAATCCAGTTCAGCTCGCGGGGGTTTTTGTAGGCCCCGGTCAGGTGGATGCGCAGCATGTGCAGGAAGGCTGCGGCGATCATGATGTGGGCGGCCCAGTGGTGCAGTGAGCGGATCACCGCGCCAAAGGGTAGCGAGTCGATGTAGAGAATCGAGTAATAGGCGGCCGGCACCTCCTGCCCGCCCGAGAGCGAGCCCGAGACCGGGCGGATGGACGGCTCGTAGTTAAGGGTCAGGAAGATGCCGGTGAGCACCAGGGTGACAAAGGAAAACAGGGTGATCTCGCCCAGGAAAAACGAGTGGTGCACCGGGAAGGCTTTGCGGAAAGCCTTGGCGTATAGCTTTCCTATGCTCAAGCGATCGTCTAACCACTGATACATACTCCCTCCCTATACGTCGGCGCCGGGCTTGCCCAGGAACTCACCCGCCACCACCACCTTGCCCCCCTCCACCTTAACCGGTAGTTGGGGAACGGGCGCAGGTACCGGGCCTCCCACCACCCTGGCCTGGTTGTAGATGTCGTACCGGCCGCCGTGGCAGGGGCAGAGCCAGGTGTCGTTCTGCCACAGGCTTACCGTACAGCCCAGGTGCTTGCAGACCGCCGAGTAGGCCAGCACCCCTTCGGGGGAGGCGTGCTGGCGGGTCTCCGGGCTCATTTTGTTGGGATCGGCCAGGATGACCATGATGGTGTTGGTGATCAGGTCTTTTTTGACCACGTTCTCAGGGCTTTTGGGGAAAGCGATGATGAAGGGGATTCTTTCCCGTTGAGCGGCCCGCAGGTCGTCCAGGGTAATCTCTTGGTCGGCTTTGGGGCCGGTGGCAAAGACCAGGGTGTCGCCCACCGCCACCGGTTCTTTGCTGGGAATCTTTTCTTCGCGGGGTACCAGACCCGCGCCCACCCACAGGGTCGAGAGCACCGCGGCCCCTGCGCTCACGCCGATGGCTGCCTGCAGGATGGCCCGGCGGGTGGCGTGGGCCTGGGGGTCTTCGTGGTGGTGCTCGTGGTGATGGGCAGTGGCTTCATGATCGGCCATTGTCAAATCCTCCAAACTCTGCTACCAGGGGAAGTCGCTTTTCTCGTCTTCGGCCAGAACTTCTTCTGGCACGAAGTATTTTTTGTAGATGGCGATGAGCAAGGCCAGGATGAGCATCATTGAGGCAAACACCCCGGCCTGTAGGGTGGTGGCGTTGTAATAGCCAATCTCGGGGTTGTTGGCGAACACCAAAGTGCGCACGAAGAAGCCCGAGAGCATCACCAGTAGAAGCGAGAGCACCACCCCGGCCACCATGGGCAGGCTGCTGGGCTCCGGTTCATGTTTGCCAGGGCGCAGCTCGGAGCCCTCGAGCCAGTTGCTCAACAGCCCGATAAACCCGTAGATAAACAGCACCATGGCAAAGGCCATCAGCCCGATGTTGCCTACCGTGAGGTGGGGTACCACCCCGGCTTCGTGCACCACCCGCATCCGGTCGTTGAGGTAGGCCATCAGAAACAGGGCCGCCGAGAAGACCAGGGCGAAGTAGGGAACCACCGTATCGTTGCGGTACATCTTCCCTCCAGGTTTAGCGGGCCGCCTTGAACTCGTCGGGGGTCACGCCGCCAAACTTGTTGCTCCAGCTATTCTTGATGTAGGTGGCCACCGCGGCCAGCTCCTCGTCGGAGAGCTGGGCAAAGCTGGGCATTCCGCCCTTGCCCTTGAGCAGGATGTTGATGGTGTAAGCCTTGTCGGCCACGTTCTTGCTGCCGTCCAGGGCCGGGAAGACCCCCGGCAGGCCCTTGCCGGTGGGCTGGTGGCAGCCGGCGCAGTTGGCGCTGTAAATCTGCTCGCCCTTGGCTTTGAGGGCTTCGTCCACGGCTGCTACCGCGCCGCCATGATCGCCCCCGTGGGCCCCTGCCTCGGCGGCAGCGGGGGGTTTGGCGACCTCCTCGAGGGTCTTGTTGGTTACGCCGGTGGCCGCAAAGAAGAGCCAGACCCCGCCCAGAATAGCGGCGGTGGCGATGGCCGCGCCCAGCCCAGGGAATCGCTCGCGGCTGGGCTTCACATCGGGGTCGGCCACCCGCAGGGTCACGTCCAGGGTGCCCGAGACCTCCTTGCCCTCCTCCAGGCCCTGCAGCAGCACCCCTGGGGTGTTGGCTACCTTAAAGGGCACTTCCTTTACTTCCCGGGCGCCGTTGGTGTAGTAGGTAACCACCCGAAGCAGGTGTTCCCCGTCGCTTAGTGAGCGGGTGTCGTAGGTGACTTTGAAAGGGGGTTGGGTGAGCACCTGCACGGGTTCGGCGCCGCCATCCAGATACACTTCGATTCGCTCAATCGGCATTGCTTGATTCCTCCTGGCCAGGCCCGTTCAGGGGGGCTGGGCACTGCTTTCAAGACTACCAGAAAATTAGGGGCCTGCGCCCCGGTAAGACCATCATAAAAACTCACTCAGGGGCAAATGTCCCTTGTATAGACTGCAACAATAAAAGCTTGCGTGCGCCAATTGTAGCTTGGAATAAATTTAGGAATCAGCCCGCAACAAAGCCACACTCCGGCGCACACCCTCCGCGCCGCCCGATACCTCGAGGGCCGCGGTGCCGTCGAAGTTCTCCAGCAGCTTCCGCACCCAGGCCCAGTCCACGGCCCCCTCCCCACAGGGTAGGTGTTCGTCCTGAACACCCCGGTTATCGTGCAGATGAAGGTGCAGCAGGCGGTGGCCCAGCAGGTGGTGGTACTCCTGGGGGCCCGTGGGGCCTCGCTGGATAAGCGCGTGGCCCACATCCAGGCAGAAGCCGTACTGGGGGTGGGACTCCAGCAGGTTCCGCAGTTCGATGGGGGTTTCTAGCAGATCGCTTGGGTCGAGGCCCAGGTTTTCCAGTGCCACCGGTATGGCCAGCTCGAGCTGCTCGAGGGCCTGATGGGCGAGCTGGTGGGCGTGGTTTACAGCCTCGGGTAGCCGCAGCGGAATCAAACCGGTGTGCAGCACCCCACAGATCGCACCGATCTGGGCTCCGAAGTCGATGGCCCGCTGGGTGCGCTCGAGGGAGAGCCGTTGCACCTCCGGTACCAGCGAGACCAGGTTCCAGTCCACGAAAGGCAGATGCACGGTAAACCCCACCCCGGCGACCCGGCCCATTTCGGCCAGCTCCCGGGCTTTGGGCAGCCGGGGATCCATTTCGTGTTGGTCAAAGGCGATTTCCAGAAAAAGGCCCAGATCGGAGGCCAGCTCGAGGGATTGCCGGTAGCTGAGGCCAGCGGTAAGGGGGCTAAAACCCAGTTTCATAAGAAAAACCGGGTGGATTATACCGCCTGGGCGTTGGGGGTATGGCGTTACGTGGTCTGCTGGGCTAGCTTAACGCTTCCGGAACAGTGCAGGTCTTTGATGCTTTGTTATACCGGATTCAAAAAGATATTCAACCAAAGCAAAGGCCTCCAAAGACTGTCTTTTTGAATCCTAGAGCACTCCGGCGCCGAACTGGTATTAGAACTCCTCATCCCACTCCACGATGGTCTCGCTGGTCAGGCCGGGGTGCGGCTTGGTGCTGGCAGCGGTGCCTGCCG
This sequence comes from Meiothermus taiwanensis WR-220, assembly GCF_003568585.1. Classification (NCBI taxonomy): domain Bacteria; kingdom Thermotogati; phylum Deinococcota; class Deinococci; order Thermales; family Thermaceae; genus Meiothermus; species Meiothermus taiwanensis. The sequence goes on along the minus strand of NZ_CP021130.1, from coordinate 2,671,178 downwards.
CACTACCCGCAGCGGTCTGGGCTATGGTGGAGCTTCGGCTGCGCTGTACAGGGGTGCGCTGGTTTTGCAGCAAACCGAACTGGGTTGCAATGCCGCGCAGGCCAATCGTAGCGAAGATGATCACCAAGAACACCGTCAGGCCCCAGAACAACTGGGCCACCAGGTTTTGCTGGATGGACAGGTAGGTGAGGATGTTCAGGAAGGGCAGCCGACCGTAGCGCGGGTCGGACAGGATGGAGCCGATGTAAGATAAGCCCTCCATCATAGCCGGCAGCAGCAGGAAGAAAAAGGCCAGCCCCAGGAAGCGCCAGTAGACGTTGCGCCCACCGAAGGTCAGCTTGAGCAGGTAAAGCGGGAAGAAGGCCAGGAGTCCGGCTAGGATGAAGAGAAAAGCCCGGGGGATGCCCAGGATGGTTTGCAGCAGCCAGATTTGCAGGCTGTGGAAAGCCCCTAGGCTTCTTCCCTCCAGAACCAGGGCGTTTTCCAGCAGCTCCCCCGAAAGCACTGTGAAGTCGCTGGTGCGCAGGCCCACCGCGTTTTCCGCCAGGTTGAGCACCCGGTTGGTGCGTTGGGCCAGCTCGGGCTGCAGGGCCTCGATCAGGGGGGCAATGGCCGTTCTGTAGCGGGCGCTGACCTGGGCTAGGGTGCGACGAGCAAGGGCGGTCTGCCCATTTTCAACCTGGGCCTGGGCCTCCAGCAGGCGTCCGCGTACCTCCAGCAAGGCCCGTTTCCAGTCGTCGATGCTGTAAACGCCGGCCCCTGTCAGGCTGTCGGCCACACGCTCGAGCTGGCGGCTGTCTTTGATTAGGAAGCGCAGATCCCCCAGCAGCTGCTGGTAGGCGTCTGGGGTGGGGGCCGCCTGAACAGCCGGGCGGGTTTGCACAGCAACTGTTGGGGGCGTTTCCCTGGGGGCCGGGGGGGTGCGGGGGGCCTCTAGGCGAACCCCCCCAGCGGCCGGGGGGGTTTGGTTAGCGGTGGTGGTGGGGTTACTTCGCCGTTGACTCTGGGGGCTCGAGGCCGCTCTTAGGAAGTTTTGAGCCTGGGTTACCAACCCCTGTACATCGGTTTTGAAACCGCCCAGATTGCCGCTGGACAGTTTGCCCAGGGCATCCACAAAGGCTTTGGCGCTGAGCCCACGAGCGCGGGGCGAGTCCTGCACGATTAGATAAAGCGCGTAGGCCCGGGTGGCCTCGAGGTAGGCCCGTACTGCACTGGTCTGGGCCTGGGCCCGCTGGAGGGCGTTGGTGATGCCCTGGGCATAGGTGCGCTCAAACAAACGACGCACCCCCTCCAGGTTGTTTGCGGCGGCCAGGGCTTGCACCTGGGCCTGGAGGTTGCTGGGCAGCCCGCTGGCTGAGAGCACTTTGGGCAGCAGGCGGTTGGCATCGGCGCTGTTGCCTGCCGCGAGGGCGCTGAAGTAGTTGTCGTACAGGGCCTTGCCCAGGATGGCCTTGATGATCTGGGTGCGGGCCTCGAGGTCGGCGCTGCTGCGGCGCGCTAGGGCCTGGCGGGCATCGGCCAGGGACTGTTGTATGCCCTCGCGCAGCACCGGGGGCAATCCACCGGCCCCCTTGCGGAAGTTGTCCTCGGCTTGGGCCAGGAGCTCGAGGGCCCGTGCGGGGTTGCTGTTTTGTAGCGTGCGCACCTGATCCAAGATGGGTGCGAGCTGGTCGTACAGGGTGAGGGCCGGAGTGGCCCAGGCCAGGCTAAATAGCGCGATTATCGCAAACCAACGCTTCATGGTCATAACCTCCTATTGCTCGGCGCCCACCTGGAGGGCTTCGATCTTGCCCATTCGGTATAGCAGTTGCCCCAGATTGGCCTCGTTGCGCGTGAGCACAGCCAGGTAACCTTGCCCCAAGGGGCGCAGCACCAGCTGAGCCTCTCTGAACACAGTGTAAAACACCCGGTAACTCCCTTTGCGGTCAAGTAACCGGTGCATGGTAGAAAGCAGTTCGACCAGGCTCTCGCTGTAAGATCCCAAGCGCAATTCGCGTCCGTAACTGGACTCCAGCATTACCGCCAGCACCCCTTCTTTGCGAGCCAGTTCTAGCACCAGGCGCTGGCGCTCAGACTCGCTTTGCAGATCTATGTACTCGGCCAGATCGGTGACCTCGAGGGTAGGAGCCGCCACTGGCTGGGGGCTGCGGGCTTGGGTTTTGAGCTGCTGGGCCAACTGCTTTAGCTCGGGCAAAAGCCCGTTCAGCGGCAGGATGCCTTTGATTTCTCGCTGCAACGGCCCCTCGATCAGCTCGGCCCAGCGCTGCGGTTCCAGTGCCTCTGGCGGCTGCCCTCCCAGCGCGCGCTTGAGCAGGCTGCTGGCTGCTAGGGGCGAGACCACCTGGGACAGGGCCTCGATGATTTTCTGTGCGGTTTTGTCCAAATGTCCTCCCACGCTGGGTTCAGGCCGGAAAGCCCCCACGCAGGCCCGGCCTGGGAATGATTATAGTGAAGGGCTTGCCAAAAACCGGGTCATCTTGTACCATACCCGTTGCCTGCTCGAACAGGCTCCTTGTTGGGGCATCGTCTAACGGCAGGACTACGGATTCTGGCTCCGTCAATCGTGGTTCGAATCCACGTGCCCCAGCCAGATTTATCTCGAAGGGCTGCCACCCACTGCGCTCCGACCTAAGCGCGAGGCAGCGCCCCGAGATAAACCCAACCCGGCCCCATCGACTAGCGGTTAGGTCACCGCCCTTTCAAGGCGGCGGCAGGGGTTCGAATCCCCTTGGGGTCACCAACAGCCCTCGGTTCGCGCCGGGGGTTTTAGCTTTGTCGAGAGGCTGATACCGTTTCTGCTTGAATCCTTCACCGCCATGGGCAGTCCGAGGTGAAAGATTCGAGCCGACCGAAGGGAGTAGAAAAGCATCTCGGCCGTATCGTTTAGGCTTGTCAAAGTGAGCGATACTACCGAAATGCGTATGCGAGGCCGCCCATGAACCCGGTAGACAAGACTCAACGTTTGCGCCTGACCTGGGGCAGTGCCCTGGGGCTGTTTATGACCGGGGCCATTGGGGCGGCGGTGGGGGCGGCCATCCCCCAGTGGCAGGCCCAGTTTGCTGTGGGCCCTGAGCTGGCCTGGTACTTCAACCTGTTTTTTGTGGGGGCTTTGCTGGGCATCTTCCTGAGCAGCCGGATGCGCCGACGCCACCCCTGGCTGGCCCTGGCCTTGCTGGTTGAGGGGTTGGGCCTGCTGCTAATGGCCCTGACCCCCCAGATGGACGGGGTGTTTGCGGCGGCTTTGCTGCTGGGCCTGGGGGTGGCGGTGGTGAACTTCCACTGCAATGCCCTGCCTTTGGAGATCTACCCCAAGGGCCAGCTGGCCGTGCTCTACCGTGTCAACACCGCCTTTGGGGTGGGGGCGGTGCTGGCCCCCTTGTTGCTGCTGGGGCTGGGCTGGCGGGTGGGCTACGGGGTGCTGGCGCTGGTGGCCCTGGTGGCGGCGGGCCTGTTGTGGAAAGCCCCCGCGGCGCGGGCACGCCCCCAGGCTGAAGCGGCCCCTACACCTTCGGGCTTGCTGCCCTTTGTGCTGCTGGCGGCGGTCTCGTATGTGGGGGTGGAGCTGGTGGTCTCGAGCTTCTCCGGCCTCTATTTGCGCCACCTGGGCTACGACCCCCACTGGGTGGGGGTGCTGCTCTCGCTGTACTGGGTGAGCCTGACCCTGGGCCGCTGGCTGCTGGCCGACTTCGTGGCCGCCAACCCCCTGGCCCGGCTGGTGGGGCTGCACCTGGCAGCGCTGCTGGTGGTGGGGTGCTACTTCGTGCCCCCCCTGGCCTGGACTTTTCCCCTGGTGGGGTTCTGGGTGGCCCCCACGTTCCCAACCCTTTATGCCTTCACTGAGAAGCACATCGGCTACGGTGGGCTGGCTTTTTTGTTTTATGCGGCGGCGGTGGGCAGCAACCTAATCCCGGCGGGATTTGCCCTGCTGCCCAAGGACACCTTGGCCACCGGTATGCTTTTGGTGGTGGCTTGGATGGCCGGTATGACCTACCTGCTCTGGAGGAAAAGTGAAGCTGAGGGCCCTGCTCTTCGACCTTGACGGCACCCTGGCCGACACCGACCGCCTGCACGAGCAGGCCTGGCTCGAGGGCCTGTCCCGCTACGGCATCCAGGGCGACCACCGCTTCTACCAGGCCCAGATCAGCGGGGGCCTCAACCCCGAGATTGTAGCGCGCCTGCTGCCCCAGCTTTCCCCCGACGAGCAGGTGGCCTTTATCGAGCAAAAAGAGGCCCGCTTCCGCGAGCTGGCATCCGAAGTGCAACCCCTACCGGGCTTGAGGGTGCTGTGGGACTGGGCCCAAAGCCAGGGTTTGCGCCGGGCTCTGGTAAGCAACGCCCCCAGGGAGAACGCCCACTACCTGCTAGAGCGGCTGGGGCTAATGTTCGACGCCATCGTCCTGTCCGAAGACCTGCCCGCCGGCAAGCCCGACCCGCTGCCCTACCGCACGGCCCTGCAGCACCTCAACATCGGCCCCCAGGAGGCCCTGGCCTTTGAGGACTCCCCCTCCGGGGTGCGCTCGGCGGTGGGGGCCGGCCTCCGCACCGTGGCCCTCACCACCGGCCACCCACCCCATGCCCTGGAACAGGCCGGGGCCTTTCTCTGCATCCCCGACTTTACCGACCCGCGCCTGTGGGACTGGCTGCAAAAGATGGGCTAGTAGATCCAGGGGATTAGCTTCTTGGTTCGGCGGCGGTAGGCGGCATAATCGGGGAAGCGCTCTTCCAGCCAGCGCTCCTCGAGGCTGGCCTTGCGCTCGAGCCAAACGAACAAAAGCCCACACAGCCCAAGCGTCCAGGGGTTCAGATGGGCCAGGCTGCTGCCCAGCGCCCACAGCAGCACCCCGCAGTAGATGGGATGCCGCACCACCCGGTAAAGCCCCTGCTGCACCAGGTAGCCCTCCGGCTTTGGCCTGGGAAGGGCAGTGAGGTTGCGGCCCAACTGCCAGGCCGCCAGCAGCAGCACCCCCAGGCCCACCCCGGCCAGCCCCCGCCCCAGCCAGGTGAGCCAGGGCGGGCTAAAGGAAGGCGTGAGCCACAAAGCCAGCACCAGCAGGCCCAGCAGGGCAAACTGCCCCACCACATACCCCTCGCCCCGCTCGCCGAAGCGCATAACCATAGGATACAGGAGCTTTGATGCATTCGGGGCTTTTGTACTAAAATCGAATCCCGAGATACGGCCCTGGTGCTAACAGCGTACTGGCGCAAAACGTTCCGCGACCAGCATAACCTATGGACATATGCGCTGCAAACCACTGTAATCGGTCAATACATTTGAGACTCCAGGGGAACCGACACCTCCTGTAGCTTAGCCAGGTACTCCACCGGCGCCAACCCCCCCAGGGCCATGTGCGGCCGGTGCAGGTTGTAGTGCTCCAGATAACCCTCCAGCTCCCCTTGAATAGCCTCTATCCCCAGCGGTAAAGCCCGCGTGTAAAACTCATCCCGAAACGTCCGCTGCAGCCGCTCTACCATCCCGTTCAGCTTCGGACTCCTCGGCGGCAAAACAAAAAGCTCTATCCCCAATACCCGACAACCCTCCTCAAACTCCGCCATGAACTCGCTGCCCCCATCCACCTGGATCGCACGGATGACACAAGGACATCGCCGCACCAGCTGCTGCAGAAAATCCAGCGCCGTCTTAGCACTCGCCCGGCTGTACACCCCCGCCGTCCCCCAGCGGCTTACCGTGTCCACCGCCGTAAACTGCCGCAGACCCGTCCCGTCCCCCAGATCCACCCACAGCGTATCCACCTGTACCAGATCCCCAGGCCGCAGCGCCGTGTACTCCGCGGGCTTCCTCCGGGCATAGGGCCGCTGGCTCTTCCTGCGCAAACGGGCCTTACGGTTTCTGGCCAGGAAAGCGCTCACCGGCTCCACCCGGCCGCTTCGCTCCAGGTAGCTCAGGATGCGTCCTACCGTGCGTTCGCTTAGGGTGTAGCCCTCTCTGTGCAGTCTCTGCCCGATGCGCCAGCGGCCCCAGGTGGGGTTTTGTTTGCGCAGCCGCTCTATGCGTATGAGGACATCGGGTTTCCAGTGTACCTTCCGGCGCAGCTTCCTGGGTTTGCGGCTTTTGGGTTTGAGGCCGGCAAGGTCTTGTTCTTCGAGTCTTTTTTTCCAGCGGTGGTAGGTGGCCTTGCTGATGCCTACCAGCTTTTGGACTTCGTCCCAGGGAACTTTCTTTTTTCTGAGGGTCTCTACCAGTTTGAGCTTCCGCAGGCGCTCGGCCACGACGGGGTCGCCGGCGCCTGCTTGTTCGAGCTGGCTGGCTTGGTTGGCGGCTTTGAGCAGGGGTTTTCCAACTGTAGTAAGCTGCATCTGGGGGAACCTCCTTTCCAGAGTCGGTTCCCCCTATTCTCTTTCGCTCAGAGTCTCACATGTATCCGGCCGAGCACAACCACGCTGTTTCCGTTGAAGTGCGCAAGTTCCTTGAGAATGTAGACAGCGCAAAGGAGGAGTCGATCACTGACTACTTGGTATGGAAGTGGCGGGAAATAGATAAGCGCTTCAATTATTTGCGCGTGACACCGTTCAGTCGTGACCGGGAGAGGGTGACCGGTGCCGACTTTGAGCTTGAGCTCTGGTTAGTTGGCCGTACCTTTCATCTTTCTTTTGCTGTCCAAGCGAAGAAGTTCATCAAGCGTAGCGACTCCTATGTTAGGCGACTTAGGTACCCCAACAATACAAAGGCGCAAATGAATAAGCTGCTCGCGTATTCCAGGCAAAATGGTAGGCTTCCTCTCTATTTCATCTACACATTGTCTTCTTCAACAATTTGTCCACTTTCAGTTGCAGACGGTGCTATCTACGTAGCTGACGCTTTAGTAATGGAGGAGTTTGCTGACGGAAAACGTGGCAAACGTGTTTCACTCGACAAATTGCTAAAGGAAGCAAAACCTTTTCACTGCATGTTCTGCTGCCTTCTGGGTACACAAGGATACTTCGAAGAGTATTTTCATCGTGCTTATAACATCTATATCGAAGGGGAAGCAGAACTCCCCTCCTACGCAAGACGTCTATTAGATTCTTCAAAGAACCAAGATGGGCAAGGTGTCTCGCTTGAACCTGAAGAGCGTGTACGGCTGCGTGCTTTTCGTTTTGTAGCTGTCTATGACATGCGCGAGTGATGGCCTTTTCTCGCTCTAATCGAGCCTGCGCGCTGTAAGCCTGATCTGAGTCGGTCTGCTATTCATAGCATATCAAGCTGCTCATTGCGTGAGCCAAAGTCCCTTACTTTAGTTCCGCCGCAACACCTCGGCATCGGCGGGCCGCTTACGCAGGGCCTGGGGGGTCAGGTTGGCCCGGCGGAAGTTGGTGAGGTTCAGGTCGGCCAGCACTTTGTTGCTGCTGTCGCGCAGGGTGATGGAGAGGGGGCGGGGGTCGGACTTGAGCACCAGAATTTCCATGCTGGCAAAGCCCAGCGAGGCATCCTTGGGGGTGCCGGCAATGCGCCAGGCCGGGCCGGCGGGGGTGTTTTGTTCGCCCAGCAGCCGCAGCGTGACCTGCTGGGTGAGCTCCTGGAAGTCGCCCAGGCTGGTCAGGTTCACACCCAGGCCCTCTATCCGGGCTTTGGCGCGGGGCTGGATGATGAGCTGGTTGGTCAGGAAGAGATAGTTCCAGACCTCCTTATCCGAGATCACCACAAAGTTGCCCTCGAGGGCGGCGGGCTTTTTGAACTCGACGCGGGCCAGCTGCTCCTTGCCCGGAATCACCTGGAGCCGGAAATCGGCCTCCTGGGTGCTGCCGTCGGGTAGCTGCACCCTGCCGGTGATGGTGGCCTCCCAGGGCGAGCGTTCCAGGTTGGCCTGCACCTGGCGGGTAATTTCGGTGATGTTCTGGGCCATAGCCAGCCCAAGGGATAGGAAGGCGATTGTTAGTAGTTTTTTCATTCGTTGCCTCCAAAACTGAGCCGGTAGCGCAACCATAGTGAGAAGCCGCCATCGTAGCCGGCATCGACGCGGAAGCCATAGGCCTCCACCCCCAGGGTAGCAGCCCAGGGGTAGGCCACGGTTAGGCGCAGCTTAAGGTAGTTAAGCAGGTCTTCGTCGAGCGGGGTGGTGAGGGCCGCCTCCAGCCGGTTGAGCTGCCCGGCCCGCAGGGTGGCCTCGAGCAGCGTCCCGGCCTCATCGAGCTCGCCCCGCCAGCCCAGCAGGCCATACAGGCGTGAATCGTCTATCCCCAGCCCCAGGGTGTAGGTCTCCTGCCGGCGCAGGGCATAGCTCAGCTCCCCCGAGCCGCTGGCGACGCCGGCCAGGCTGTTTTTGAAGCCCAGTTGCAGGCCCAGGGTCTGCCGTCCGTCCAGCCGGTAGCGCCCGCCCAGGCCCAGCTTCAACCCGCCCTCGGCCTCGTCGCCCACCCACAAGCTCGAGCGCAGGGTGTTGCTATAAGCGGCCTCCAGACTGGCAGCCACCGGGCCAAAGACGCCGCTGGCAGCGGCCTGTAAGCCCCAGCCGGCAAAGCCCAGGCTGGCCCGTGCGCCGTAGCTCAGCCGGCCCAGGGGGCCAAGCTCCAGGGCACCGCCCAGCCCCACCCCCAGGGCCTCGCGCTGAAAGCGCGCGTTGAGCTCGAGTCCCTCCAGTGGGAGGGTGGCCTCCACCGTGGGGGTCAGGTAGTCCGGACTCAGGCGAGCATATAGACCAAAACTCAGGGACTGGGCCAGGCCCGAAGCGCCGAAGCCAAGGGCCGCCAGGACGAGGAAGAAGCGCAGCTGCATAGGAAGATGCTAACGCAAAAGCGGCCACCGGGCGGGGTTGGGCGCGCCCTCGAGGCTTTCTACACACTCCCCCCGGACGAAAAACCCCTCCTCCACCTCCTGGCCCTGTCCTTCCCGCACGCGGCGCCAGCGGCTGTAGCGTACCGGCAGGGAAGCGGCCAGGAAGAAGTTGGGATGATCCTGAACCTGAAAATGCAGGTGCGGCTCGGTGGAGTGCCCGGAGTTGCCGCACGCCCCGATCACCTGCCCTCGCAGCACCCGATCTCCAGGGCGCACCCGCACGCTCCCCCGGCGCAGGTGGGCGAGGAGGCTGTACTCGCCCTCGTTGTGGCGGATCACCACGTAATTGCCGAGGATGCTCCAGGCCAAGGGGTCTATTACCCCCGGCCACGGGCAGTCGCGGTGGCGGTTCTGCACCGCTACCACCATGCCGTCCGCCGGTGCCAGCACCGGCGCCCCGAAGGCGTAGTAGTCCTCAATCCGCCGCCCGTCTTGGCGATAGCTCTTCCCGCTTTCGTCAAGAATGACGAAGTCGTAGGCGTAGCGCTGGCCTATCAGCTCCCAGGAGTGCGAGGTGGAGGGGTCTGGCCCGCCGTTGGCGACCCACCACACCCCCGTGAACGGAAGGGTGTAGCGGGTTCGCTGGCGGTAGGTTTCCGCGGTGGGTGGGCGGGAGCGGTAGCGGGCTGAGGCCACGAACCCGCCGATGAGCTGGAGGAGGCTGGTGGCAAGGATGGGTGGGGAGATGGTGCTCAGGGCCAGGCTTATGGCCAAGGCAGGGCGCCGCCGCGCCAGAGCCAGCAGCCCTAGCAGCCATACCAAGGGGTACAGCAAGATGAGGGCGGTGGCGAGGTACAGGCCGAGTTTTACGGCCCACACGTTTTGCAGTTGCGGAGCAAGAAGCGTAAGCAGCAGGACGTACAGGAGTGCTAGATAGAAAACCCTTTCCAGCATGGCACCATTATTTGCCGCTTTGGCGGAAGGGTGGCAAAATAAGTGCGCTATGGCCAACCTCAAGAACCTACCCGTTGGGAAAAAAGCCCCTGAGATCGTTCATATGGTTATCGAGGTGCCGCGCGGCTCCTCTAACAAGTACGAGTACGACCCCGACCTCGAAGCTATCAAGCTCGACCGGGTGCTGCCTACCGCCCAGTTCTACCCCGGCGACTACGGCTTCATCCCCTCCACCTTAGCCGAGGACGGCGACCCCCTGGATGGCATCATCCTCTCCACCTACCCCCTCTTGCCGGGCGTGGTGGTGGATGTGCGGATTGTGGGCATGGTGGACATGCAGGACGAGAAAGGCGGCGATGCCAAGATCATCGGGGTGGTGGCGGAAGACCCCCGCTGGGATCACATCCAGGATCTAAGCGACGTGCCCAACGCCTACAAACAGGAGATTCAGAACTTCTTCGAGACCTACAAGGCCCTGGAAGCCCACAAGGGCAAGTGGGTCAAGGTTGCGGGCTGGAAAGACAGGGCCGGGGCGGTGGCCGAGGTGCAGGCCTGCATCGAACGCTTCCGGCAGGCCAAGGCTCAATAACAGGGTTTTGAAGAAAACACCAGCGCGGTCAAGCCCCGGCTCGCCTGGGTTTTGCTTGACCGGTCTGCACATTTGTGGTTATGTAATCAGACGAGCTTGCTTATGGCCTTGCAACAGCGAATAGAATCCTTGCTGAGAGCGCTGGGGGTGCCCGACCTGAATGTCGAAGTACCCTCTGTGACCGATGAAGAGGGCTTTCTCGAGGCCCTCGAGGCGGCCATTACCAGCTTTGTAGAGGACGGCGAGGACGACCAAAGCCCCCTGGGCCTGATCGAGGCCGATCCTTCGGCCTACGACCTCTCCGACGAACCCGACCACGAGGAGCTACAAAATGCCGTGCGGGACTTCATGAACGCGGGGGATTCCCAGCTCACCCTGATCACCCCCGAAAGCCCCATTCAGCCCGATGGCGGCGAAAACCCCAACAAGTTCTGGGTGTTTCTACTCCAGATGCCCTCGCTCTCCGAGCACCGCTGGTGGGCCATTGTGGACAAAAATGGCCGCCACGATACCTACAACTACGGTGTGCTCTAGCCGCCAATTCCCACCATCACCCGCTCGCGCAGGGTGGGCAGGGTGTTGCCAAAGGCCGGTTTGCGGTCGGTAGCCAGCAGGATGGCGTCTACCAGGGCCTCCACAGGGTTCTCGGCCTCAAAGGCCCAGGCGATGTCCATCTCTAGGTCGGTCAGCAAACAGGGCCGGATTTTTTTGTCGGCGGTCAGGCGCAGGCGGGAGCACTTGGAGCAAAAAGGCTCGGTAACCGGGTTGATAAAGCCCACCGTACCCACCGCGCCGGGAATGCGATAAACCCGTGCGGGGGCGGTGGGGTCGTGGTCTACGCGCTCGAGGGGGCCAAAGTGGGCCTCGATTCTGGCCCGGGTCTCAGCCCCGCTGATAAAGCGGGCGTGGTAGAGCTCAGGGTTGGAGTTGTCGAGGTGCATGTACTCCAGGAAGCGCACCTCGAGGGGCTTGTCCAGCGAGAGCGAGGCCAGCGGAATTACCTCCTGTTCGTTCATGCCCCGGATCATCACCGCGTTGATTTTGACCGGGTGCATGCCCAGCTCCCAGGCGGTTTCGATGGCCTCCCAGACCTTCTCGACCTGCCCGCCCCGGGTCATGGTTCGGAAGACCTCGGGGGTTACCGCGTCCATCGAGAGGTTGATGCGTTTGAGCCCTGCGCTTAAAAGCTCCTTGGCCTTTCGCTTGAAGAGGAGGCCGTTGGTGGTGATGGCGATATCGGGGATGCCCAGCTCGCGGGCCGCCGCGATCATCTGGGGCAGTTCTTTGCGCACCAGGGGCTCGCCGCCGGTAAAGCGCACCGATTCCAGGCCCAGCATCTGCATGGCCTTCAGGAAGTGGCGGGTGTCTTCAACCGAGAGGGTGCCGGGGGGTTCGCTCTGCTCCCAGCCCAGCGGATGGCAGTACAAACAGTGCAGGTTGCAGCGCGGCGTGACCGAAACTCGTAGATCCTTGATGATGCGCCCGTATTGGTCAATGAGTTTCACCTTGGCTACCCCGTGTTGCGCATTTTAGCAACACGGGGGGTTGGGGGCGCAAGGTGGGTTACAAATGCCCCTGCCACATTCCCTCGAGCCCTACCGCACTAAACTGAAACCATGAAGACGGTGGTGTTGTTCGATGGTGTCTGCAACCTGTGCCACCGCACCGTGCAGTTTATCCTTCGCCACGACAAGTCCCAGCGCTTTGTGTTTGCTTCCCAGCAGTCCGAGGTTGGGCAACAGCTGCTTCGACGGTACGGTATTCCTACCGAGACAGCTCTGGCCGATAGCGTGGTGGTGGTTGAGGAGGGGCGGGTCTGGCTGGAGTCGGATGCCGCCCTGCACATCCTCTACCGGCTGGGAGGGGTGTGGCGCATCCCCGCGCTACTGCGGTGGGTGCCCAAGGGGTTGCGGGACTGGGTCTACCGCTTGATTGCCAAAAACCGCTACCGCCTTTTTGGGCGGCTCGAGCGCTGTATGGTGCCAACCCCCGAACTCAAGAAGCGCTTTTTAGATTCTTTGTAGGCGGCGCGGTCCTTGTCTAAGTCTAAATGGAATTAACCAGTGGTTTGGGGTTAGGCTGGAGGCATGGCGGAGTCTAAGCGTTTCGGAATGGCTCTGGGCGGTGGGGGGGCCAGAGGGTACGCCCACATTGGCGTAATGCGGGTGCTGGAACGCGAGGGCTTCCGCCCCAGCGTGATGGCCGGAACCAGCATGGGCAGCATTATGGCGGCCTTTTTCGCTGCGGGTCACTCGGCCAGTGGGGTGCAGGAGATCTTGTCCCAGACATCTTTTTGGCGCTTTTTGGACTTAAACCCTTTGAGCGATATGCTCAACTTCAGCGAGCTGGTGCGTGTTTTGGAGCCCCACCTACCCCGCCAGATAGAGGATTTCCCCATTCCGCTGGGCATTACTGCTACCGACCTGGTTACCGGAACCGAGGTGTATTTTCGCCAGGGCGATGTGTTCCAGGCCATTCGGGCCTCCATCGCCTACCCAGGGGTGATCAGCCCCATCTGGGTGGGCGCGCAGCTGCTGGCCGACGGCGGCATTCTGAACCAGATTCCGGTGGATCTGGCCCGCTTTTTGGGAGCGGAGCGGGTGATTGCGGTGGATGTGACCCCGCTGGAGGTGTTGCATGAGCACCCCCAGAAAAAAACCTGGTGGCAGCAGATTTTCCGCCGTGGCACGGACACCAACCCCATCCAAAACGTCTACCGTTCGGTGGAGATTATGCAGATCCGCCTGGCCGAGGTAAAGCTGGCGGTCGCGCGCCCCGACCTGGTGCTGCGGCCTAAGCTCGAGGGCATCGGAATCTTTAACTTTCAGCAGCCGCAGCTCGAGCAGGCCATCCGGGATGGCGAGGCCGCTGCCGAAGGGGAGCTCGAGAAAATTCGCGAACTGCTGGCTACGGAGTCGAACGGAGCTCTGTGAGGCTGCGCAAACCTTCTCGCTCCATTCTTTCCAGCAGCCCCCGGCACAGCTTTTTCATCATCAGGGGCCCCTCGTAGACCAAACCGGTGTACACCTGCACCAGCGTGGCCCCGTTCTCCAGCCGCTCCCACACGTCCTCTGCACTGAAAATACCCCCCACCGAGACAATCGGTAGCCGGCCCCCAAGCTGCTGATGTAGATACTTCAACACTTCCAGCGAGCGCGCCCGCAGGGGCCTGCCCGAGAGGCCGCCGGCCTGGTCTATGGGGGTTTGCAGGCCGGTGCGGGCGGTGGTGGTGTTGGTGGCGATCAGGCCCGCGAGGCGGTAATCTTCCACCAGGCCCAGAATCTCGTCAATCTGCTCCCAGGTAAGGTCGGGGGCGATTTTGAGCAGCAGGGGCTTCCGGCCCTGCACAAACCCGGTGAGCGCGGCCAGCAGCTCCTCCAGCCGCTCTTTATCCTGCAAAGCCCGCAGCCCCGGCGTGTTGGGGGAGCTTACGTTGATGGCGAAGTAGTCGCCATACGGCCACAGCCGGGAGAGGCTTTGCAAATAGTCCTGGGGGGCCTCCTCCAGGGGGGTGATCTTGGACTTGCCCAGGTTGATGCCCAGCGGCACCGGGGGCCGGCCAAAGGTTTGTTGCAAGCGTTCTAGCCTGCGGGCGATGGCCTCGGCCCCCTCGTTGTTGAAGCCCATGCGGTTGATGAGCGCCTGATCCTGGGGCAGCCGAAACAGGCGGGGCCTGGGGTTGCCCGGCTGGGGCCGGGCTGTCACCGAGCCAACCTCCACGTGCCCGAAGCCCAGGGCGGCCCAGGTTCGCACGGCTGCTGCGTTTTTGTCGAAACCTGCGGCCAGACCGATGGGGTTGGGGAAGCGCAGGCCAAAGGCCGTGACCTCGAGGCGCGGGTCGCGCAGGCTGAAGAACAGGCGGATGGGCTCGAGGCCAGGCCCCCGCTGCCCCAGCCAGGCCAGGCCGTGCATCACCCGCTCGTGGATGGTCTCGGGGTCTTGGCGGAACAGCCAGGGCTTGAACAGTTCGTACACCGCAAAAGGATAGCAGGGCGCAGGGAAGGGGGGAAGGGTCTTTGTTAGCGGTACTGGGCCAGCAGGTGCTTGGCGATGATGACCTTCAGCACCTCGCTGGTGCCCTCCCCGATGCGGGTCAGGCGGGCGTCGCGCCAGTAGCGCTCGACCGGGTACTCCTTGATGTAGCCGTAGCCGCCCAGGATCTGAATGGCCTCGTCGCAGGCCTGCACCGCTACCTCCGAGGCGAAGAGCTTGGCCTGGGCCGCAGCCGGGCCGAAGGGCTTACCGGCGTCCCGCAGTTCGGCGGCCTTCAGGTACAAAAGCCGGGCGGCTTCTAGCTGCGTAGCCATCTCGGCCAGCTTGTGCGAGACCGCCTGGAACTCGGCGATGGGCTTGCCAAACTGCTCGCGCTGTAGGGCATACTTGCTAGCGAACTCCAGAGCGGCCCGCCCCAGCCCCACCGCCATGGCGGCAATGCCGATGCGCCCGCCTTCCAGCACCTTCATCACATCGTAGAAGCCCTTGCCCCGCTCACCCAGCAGGGCCTCTTTGGGTAGGGTAATATCCTCAAAGATTATCTGCGCAGTGTCCGAAGCGTTGAGCCCCAGCTTCTTCTCCTTGCGCCCAATCCGCAGACCGGGTATGGGGGCCTCGAACACCAGCGCCGAGAGCCCCAGGTGCTTCTTTTCCTCGCTGGGGGCGGCATCGGTGCGGGCGTTGATCACATAGACCCCGGCCACCGACCCCTGGGTGATGAACTGCTTTGAACCGTTCAGCACCCAGCCCGAGGCAGTTTCTTCGGCTTTGGTGCGCATGGCCGCCGCGTCTGAGCCGCTGCCCGGTTCGGTGAGGCCCCAGGCCCCCAGCACCTCGGCGGAAGCCAGCCGGGGCAGAAACTGCCGCTTCTGCTGTTCGTTGCCGGCAATCAGAATATGGCCGGTGCACAGGCTGTTGTGCGAGGCCACGGTAAGCGCCAGCGAACCATCCACCGCGGCAATTTCTTCGATAATGCGGGCAAAAGTACGCGTCGAAAGCCCTGCCCCGCCGTACTGCTCGGGCACCTGGGCCCCCATCACCCCCATCTGGCCCAACTTCTTCACAATCTCAAAGGGAAAGGCACCGGTCTCGTCGCGCTCGGCGGCGGTGGGGGCCACCTCGGCCTGCAAAAAATCCCGCAGAGCGCCGATAATCTGGCGCTCCTCGCTATCGAGCTCAAACCATAAATCCCTGGGGCGGTCGACGATCATTTTGAGTTCCTCCGTGGTTCAAATATATCACTTTTTATATTTAGTGTTGCAAATGCGTTACATTTGGAGCCGCCAACCCCTTATACCGGATGCAAACAGAGGCCATCTTTGGGCATCCTAGAGCACACCCCTTGCTATGCTCGGCGAAGAAAGCGTATCCCTTTGGTGGGGTTGGTTCGCCGAATCTGCTATTACAGCGCCTAGACGGGGCGTGGCTTTATGGCGAAGCAGACCGGGGATGGTATAGTGAGGTATCGTGAATCCCCAACAGCTTTGGTACATCTGAGCTATGGGATTGCGTGTGGTTTTGGAGGAACGCTTGAATGGAGCTTGAAGCCGGTGCAATCGTAGAAGGTCGTGTTACACGAATTGTGGAGTTTGGGGCTTTTGTGGAGTTTCCCAACGGTGAGTCGGGTCTGGTGCATATCTCGCAGGTGGCCCACGAGTTCGTCAAGAACATCCGCGACCATTTGAATGAAGGGGATGTGGTCTCGGTGCTGGTTTTGGGGCGTGATGAAAAGGGCCGCCTGGATCTTTCCATCAAGGAACTGACCCCGGCCCCAGTGGAGCCCCCCCGGCCCAAGCGCTTGCCCCGCCAGGCTCCCGAGTTTGAAAACAAGCTCAAAAGCTTTTTGCGCGGTGCTGGAGGTTTTAGCGGCGGCGGTAAAAAGCCCGGTGGCAAGGGTGGGCGCAAGCGCCGCTAGGTTTTGTCTGTAAGGAATCGCCCAAAGCGGGCCGTTCCAGGGCATTCCTCTGGAGCGGCTGCTAGCGACAGGGCATCCCGCCCTTCCGCTAAGCTATGGGCTCCTTCGGAACATGCGGGGGTGCATGTGAAAACCGAGGGATCATAGCGCCCCCACATCCCCTCTTTGGGGATCTATTCCTGCGCGTCATCCCAGCTCATGCCCATGATGCTGTAGCCTGCATCCACATACACCGTCTGGCCGGTGGTGCCGCTGGATAGGGGGGAGAGCAGGTACAAACCCAGGTTGCCCACCTCCTCATGGGTGATCATGCGCCCCAGGGGGGCTGTGGCATTGTATTTGGCTACCATCTTGCGAAAGCCGGGAATGCTCATGGCCGCCACAGTGCGAATGGCCCCGGCGCTGATGGCGTTGACCCGGATGTTTTTCTTGCCCAACTCATAGGCTAGGTAGCGCACGCTGGCTTCCAGGGCGGCTTTGGCAATGCCCATTACGTTGTACCTGGGCACCACCTTTTCGGAGGCGTAGTAGGTCAGGGTGACCAGGCTGCCCCCCTCGCGGAGCAGCGGCTCGGCTTCGCGGGCCACGGCGACCAGCGAGTAGGCCGAGACCTGCAGGGCGGTGTTCCAGTCGGCAGCGGTGGTCTCGATGAAGCGGCCTTCCATGGCGGCGCGGGGGGCAAAGGCGATTGAATGTACCAGGTAGTCGAGGCCGCCCCAGGCCTGCCCTAGGTCGGCAAACATGGCCTTGAGGGCGGCTTCGTCGGTGACATCCACCTGGTACAGGCGCTGATTTGGACGGCCTGCGGTAAGTTTCTCAAGCTTTTCCCGGAGCCGCTCGCCCTGGTAGCTGAAGGCCACTTCGGCCCCAGCAGCGTACAGTTTTTCGGCGATAGCCCAGCCCAGGCTATGCTCGTTGGTTACGCCCATGACCAGGGCTTTTTTACCGGACAGATCAATCGGAACCATAACCCCTGTATCTTACCTGTACCCGCTCGAGGGTGGGCAAATTGAAACGCTTCATGATGTGTTGGGTGCCTGGCCTGCAACGGGACATAATTCTCTAGTTCAATTCAACCCGTTCGGCTATAAATATCTTCAAAGACCAGGTTTTGTGGCAGTGAGGGGGTGCAGGGTTATGCAGGCGCTTCAACAAGGATTGCCGGGGAGGGGAGGTATCCAGTGCGAGTGGGTTCCGGGCACCATGAACCAGGTCAAAGTGTATCTACCGGATCACGAAGTGCAGATTTCGCTCGAGCGTTTGCAACAGATTGCCGGTGTGGATGCGGTGCACGAGCTCTACCTGAAGGGCTTGGTCTGCCTGCCCTGCACCAGCCAGATGTGCGAGGCCTTTGATCGCTCGTAGCCAGGGGGGTTGATTTTTGTAGAATGCCTTCATGTCTTCCGCCCAGGAGATGCTGTCGCGCTTTGGTGATGCGGCCCATTGCCTGCGCCATCTGGCACGTTCACGGCAGGAGCTTTTACAACTGGTGGAGGGTCTTACCGACGAGGCCTTGTTGAGACGACCTGGGCCAGAGGTTTGGAGTCCCGCTGAGGTGCTCGAGCACCTTGCGCTGGTCGAGGAGTCGGCAGGAAAAATTATTCGGCGGCTGCGCAAGGTCGCCCTGGGCGAGGCCGAGCCCTTCCCGCCCCCGCCGCCCGGTCGAACCCGGCCTGATGGCCGCCTGCTGGCCCCACCCCAGATGGAGCCCAAGGGGGGGCTGACCCGTGCGCAATTGCTAGAACGCCTGGAAGCGGTGCGCCAACGCCTGCTGCTCGAGGTGGCCGAAAGCGGGGAGCGCCTATCCTGGCCCCCCACCTATGCCCACCCCTTTTTCGGCGAGCTGACTGCCCTCGGCTGGCTACAGACCCTGGCCTACCACGAGCAGCATCACCTGCAGCAGCTCCGCTACCGCTTGAGCCGCCCCGAATCCTGAGATCTAAAAGGCTTGTGGGCGGCGTATAATTGATAGCAAGGGCCTATGTACCTGCTCGAAAATGTTAGGCTCTGGCTAAGGAGGGGTCTATGATTCCCAACGTAGGCAGCACGGATCGGCTCGTTCGCTACATCCTGGCGGTGGTGTTCTTTCTGATCGCCTTTTTCGGTAGTAGCGGCATCTGGGCCTGGGTGTTTGGGTTGTTGGGGTTGATCATGGTGGTGACCGCAACCCTCAACTTCTGCCCCATCTGGGCAGCGCTCAAGATTAATACTCGAGGGAAGGCCCCCTAATTTCCAGCTACCCCGCTCCGGCCGCAAAGGCCGGGGTTTTTGTTTGTCGCGCTTTTAGTTGGCGCTACGGCCTCATTTTGGATACAGTTTGCCGGGAGGATGTATGGAACCATTTTTGCGCGTAGGGGCTTGGTTGCTTGTCTTGGCTGGGTTGTTCGCCTACACACCTTTGGGAATAGGCCCGCACGGGCTTCTATCTTTCAGTGCGTCCTCAGAATGCGATCTGCCTTACACCCCGATCTATAAAATTCAGGGCAGCGGCATGTCGGCAGCCATCACCGGCGATGTGGCGACCAAAGGCGTGGTGGTAGGGGATTACGAAGGCCCCACCCCGGCTCTGCGGGGCTTCTACATCCAAGACCCCAACGGCGACGGGGACGCAAGCACCTCCGATGGTATTTTTGTATTCAATGGCAACAACGACAGCGTGCGCCTGGGCGAGGTGGTGCGGGTGGTGGGAACGGCGGGCGAGTTTCAGGATCAGACCCAGATCAGCTCGACCTCCATTACCAGGTGTGGAACCGGCACCGTCACCCCCACCGATGTGACCCTGCCCTTTGCCTCGGCCAGCGAGGCCGAGCGCTACGAGGGTATGCTGGTGCGGCTCCCCCAGACCCTTTATGTAACCGAACACTTTCAGCTTGGGCGCTTTGGGCAGGTGGTGCTTTCGTCCGGTGGACGGCTGAAGCAGCCCACCCAGGTTGCCACCCCTGGCGCTGCCGCCAACGCTTTGCAAGCCCAGAACAGCCTTAACCGCATCATCCTGGACGATGCCCTGCAAAATCAGAACCCCGACCCCATCCTGTTCGGGCGAAACGGCCAGCCCCTGAGCGCCAGCAACACCCTGCGTGGGGGGGATACCGCGACGGGTATCGTGGGGGTGATGACCTACACCTGGTCTGGTAACGCGGCCAGTGGAAACGCCTACCGGGTGCGGCCCATTGGGGCCCTGAACGGGTACGTCAATTTTGTGGCGGCCAACCCACGCCCGACCACCCCGCCCGAGGTGGGGGGCACGCTGCGGGTGGTGGGGATGAACCTGCTCAACTTCTTCAACACCTTTGACGGCCAGCCGGACACAGTGGATAACTGCACCTACGGACTGGGCGGAGCTCCCGCCGACTGCCGTGGTGCCGACACCCCGGCTGAGTTCGACCGTCAGTGGCCCAAAACGGTGGCGGCCATCCTGGCTATGAACCCGGATGTGCTGGGGGTAAACGAGCTCGAGAACGACGGGTACGGCCCCGATAGCGCCATCGCCTTTTTGGTGAATAAACTCAACGAAGCCACCGCCCCCGGAACCTATGCCTTTATTGATGCGGATGCAGCTACCGGGCAGGTGAACGCCCTGGGCACCGATGCCATCAAGGTGGGCCTGATTTACAAACCGGCCCGTGTGACCCCAGTGGGTCGAACCGCGGTTCTTAACACCCCGGCCTTTGTTAACGGCGGCGACAGCGCCCCACGCAACCGGGCCTCGCTGGCCCAGGCCTTCCAGCAAAGGGACAACGGGGCCATTTTTATCGTCAACGTGAACCACCTCAAGAGCAAGGGCTCGCCCTGCGACCTACCGGACCAGGGCGACGGCCAGGGCAACTGCAACGCGGTGCGCACCAACGCTGCGCGGCAACTGGTGGCCTGGCTGGCTACGAACCCCACCGGTGTGGCCGATCCAGACATCCTCTTGATTGGCGACTACAACGCTTATGCTCAGGAAGACCCCATTGCCACGCTCAGGAAGGCAGGCTTTATCAACCTGCTCGAGGCCCGCCTGGGCCCCGAGGCCTACTCGTATGTGTTCGATGGGCAGTGGGGCTACCTGGACTATGCGCTGGCCTCGCCCTCGCTGAACGCCCAGGTGTCAGGAGTGGCCGAGTACCACATCAACGCCGACGAACCTAATGTCCTCGACTACAACACCAACTTCAAAACCCCCAACCTGCAGACCGTCCTTTACGCCCCTGATCAGTACCGTGTATCCGACCACGACCCGGTGGTGGTGGGGTTGAACCTTATACCGGATTCAAAAAGATAATCAACAGCAAAGACTTTCAGAGGCTATCTTTTTGAATCCCAGGGCACTCCCTTCTAAGGGGCGGTATCGTCTTCCGCTACGCGGATAACTTCGGTCGGGTTGGTTTGCTGTCTTTCGGCGCCGAACTAACCGAACCTGGCATCAGAGCGTATCGAGGCGGGCCCGTAGGTGCTGGGCGCGCTCGAACAGGGGCGTGGCCTGGGGGTTGGCTTGCTCAAACTGTAGGATGGTCATGGGGTGGATGTGGTGCTCGTCGGGGTTGCCGAACAGGGAGTTGAGCAGTTCGAACTCCTCCTGCGAGCGCAGCGAAGCGTCTTCGCGGAACATGTTGAGGTAGGCCCAGGCGAACTGCTGTTCGCTGACTGCTCCGCTCAGGTAGGCGTCCAGAAGGCGCTTGTAGGGCTCGAGGTTGCTTTTACCCCCTTCTTGCGCGGGTTCGACCTTTACATCCGGCAGGTGCTGCTGGAAGAGGGGCTCGAGGTTTTCCAGGGTGATCTCCCAGTTGTTCAGCTCAAAAAGCGGCTGGCCGTTACGGAACAGGATAATTTGCGGGGAGTGGTGTACGATGCCGGTGCGCTCGGCCACCCGGTTCGAGGCTGGGCGGTGCTCCACCACCTTGATAATGCCCACCGGAATTTCGGGCCGCACGCGCAGCATTTTTTCGACGTTGCCCCAGCCCTGCATGGTTTTGTGGCAGGTGCCCGCTTTGAAGATGGCCACGATGGGCCTGCTGTCGATAAAAGCATCGGCCTCTTCGGGGGTGGTGATGGAAAACATGCGTTCTCTCATGGGTTTGAGTCTAACCCTCGAGGCCGCTCCTAACCGTCAGCCGGAACACTTCCCCAGCCCGGCGCGTCCTAAGGCCGGGCATACCAGAGCAGCTCGTGCTGTATGGGCCCTTCGTAGCCTGCCAGATGAAAGGTCTCGCTGGCCAGGCGATGGCTGAAGCGATCCATAAAGTTGAGCACCGAGAGGGCCTGGGTGCGGTGCTGGGCCATGGCCCGCAGTTTCTGCAGCAGCACCTCCATCGGCAGGTGGCGCACGTGGTTGGGCGGCAGCCAGCCTTCCAGATACTCCGGCAGTGGCTGTGGGGATGCGTAGAAGAATAGCTTGATCTTCTGCCCCGATTTTTCTACGGCCTTCACCACAAACCGATGGGTGGCGACGTGGTCGGGGTGGCGGTTGGAGCCGTTGGGGCCAAAGGTAATGATGGCCCTGGGGCGCAGCACCTCCAGGCGCCACAGCAACAGGTCGACAATTTCGGGATGGTCGGCCACCCCTTGCGGCGTGGAGAAGCCGTGGCCCCTGGCTTCACCGTCTACCGGGTTGTTGGGTAGACCGTTGGGGAAATCGTATAGCTCAAAATGGCCCACCTTAAGAATTTCCACGGCCCGCCGCAACTCCTCCGCACGAAAATCCCCCAGCGCCTCGGGGGCGCACAAGCCCAGAGTGCGCCCGGCTTCGCCTTTGGTCAGGGTGATCAGGCCGGTCTCCAGGCCCCAGTCGGCGTACTGAATGAGTGTTCCACCTGCGCCGAACACTTCGTCGTCGGGGTGAGGCACCACCACCAGCAAGTCCATGGGCTTTATCATGGCCCACTCCCACGGCCCGTGCAACCGCTGGGATCAGAGCTCGAGCAAATACAGGTTGACCCGTCCGCCCCGGTCGGAAGCATAGAGAATGCGCTTACCGTCCCAGCTCCAGGTGGGGTGGCAGTGGCTGGCCTGGGTGTGCCAGGAGGTGCCGTGCTCGCACAGCACCTCGAGCCGGGCCTGCTCCCCGGAGATATCAATGAGCACCAGGTTATCGGCATCATCGCCTACCAGCAGGGTGTTGGAGGGGTTGGCGTGGTAATGGTTGCAGTAAAAAGGCATCTCAATCCGGCGTACCAGCCGCCCCTCGCGATCCATCAAGCCCACATAAGGGCGGAAGCTGCCAGGGTGAGGGGCCTGCACCACCGCCTGGGTCTTGGCAGAGGTGATGGTGCCGTCGTGGCCGGGGCCGCGGTTATCAAAGAATATCAGCCCATCCTGAGTCCAGAACTCGTGGCCGACCGAGTCCTGCTCATCCTGACGAAAAATAGGTCTTACCTGCCTAGCGACTAGGTCGAGCAGCCAGATGCGCTGGGTTACCAGGTTCCAGGGGCCTTCGTGGCAGAACATAGCCAGGGTGGGATCGTCCGGTGCGAACTGGAAATGCCCCAGCCAGTGGGTGTCGCAGTGGACGTCGAACCAGCTCGAGCCGTCGGTGCGGGCCAGGGTGATGCGCCCATCCTTGATCTGGTAGAAGCTCTCCTTAAAGCCCCCGTAGTTGACGTTGGTATTGACGGCTTTAACCCGTTCGTTACGGGCAAACCCAACATACCGGCGGTTGGGGCTGATCGAAGGGGAGTAGAGGTTGTAGTCCCCTTTGTCTTCGTAAAGCACGGTGGTTTTCCCGGTGCGGGTATTCAAAAGCTTAACCTTCCCAGCCGTCAGGTAGGCGATCAGCTCGCTATCGGGGGTTTTGCTTACACTGCCAACCGGCTGGTCTTCGTCGGTAAGCTGGGTGATCTCGCCGGTCAGGTAGTTCAGGCGAAAGATGTTGTAGTGCGGGTTCTCATGCGGGGCGCGCTCCTGCTTGGCCGCCCGGTCTGAGCGGAAGATGATCTCGGGCCGGGTGAGGTCGAAGGCGTTTTCGGTGAAGTAGAGGTGTACGTTGTTCCCTCGGTCGGTAAGCTGGGTGATAAGCCGACCGGTTCGAGGGTCGCGGAACTGGCGCATGGTGTCTCCTTACATCAAGGCTGCACGGTTGGGGGTCGATCCTCCAGGGTGCCTGCTACTCTGGGTGGGCGGTGGGGCCATCGAGCAGATCCTCCCGCAGAGGAGAGAACACATCGAGCAGCTCCCCCGCCTCCAGCGCTTTGGCGCCGTGCTCGAGGCCGCCGGGGATGAGCAGGCTTTCACCCGCAGCCACCTCCCGCACCTCCTGGCCCAGCCAGAAGCGGAAACGTCCGCTCAGAACCTGGGTAAGCTGCTCGTGTGGATGGGTGTGCAGGGTGCCTACTGCGCCTTTGGCAAAGCGAACCTGCACCGCCATCATGCGTTGGCCTAAAGCCACCAGCCGGCGTTCGATGCCTGGTTCCACAGCTTCCCAATCTCCGTTCAACTGCATGTACACTCCTCAAGTTAATTCCAATGGCCAGGGTCTGGGGGGTATAGCGCCCCGGTAGGCCAGCTTGGCCGCGGCCAGGCGGTTGGCATGTAGGGCTGCCTCGAGGGGGTTCCACCCCTGCAACAAGCCGTGCAGGAAAGCGCCGTTCCAGGCATCCCCGGCCCCCGTGGTGTCGCGAACCTGGCGGGGAGAAACCGGAGGGACGTGCTGGGTCTGGCCCTCCCAGCCCAGCCAGGCCCCCTCGGCCCCTGCCTTGAGCCCCACCCGTGGGACGTACTGCAGGAGGGCCTGCAAGGCTAAGGGGGCCTCGAGGTGCTCCAGGCCCCACAGGGCCAGATCCGCCGGGAGGCTCGGCAGAAGCAGATCCACATACGGGAGGATCTCCTCCAGGGCTTGCTGGGCGGCCTTTAGCCCACCGCGCAGGGCCCACAGGCGGGGGCGGCAGTTGGGGTCGAAGGCCACCCAGAGACCTGCTCGACGGGCCTCCCTGGCAGCCCACAGCGTGGCCGCCTGGGCCGAGGGCGAGATGGCCTGGGTGATGCCGGAGAGCAGCAACATACGGGCGCGGGCCAGGTAGGGGGGCTGGATGTGTTCGGGGGAGAGCCGCGAGGCCGCGCTGCCCTGGCGTCGGTAGGTGAACTCGCGCTCGCCGTTTTCCAGCAGCGAGATGAAGTACACCCCGTTCTCCCCCTCGACCAGGGGGGCCAGGGTGGTGTCGATGCCCTCGGCCTTCCAGGCCTGAAGCAGCCCAGGGCCGAAGGGATCGTTGCCCACCAGGGTGATAAAACCGGTGGCGCTGCCCAGCCGGGCCGCGGCCACCAGGGCGTTGAGCACATCCCCCCCAAACGACCGGGTAAAGGTGCGGGCCTGGCCCAGGGGCTCGTCGGTGAAGAACTCCACCATGCACTCGCCCAGGCCAACCAGATCGAGCGTTTTCATGCAACCCCCGCTTCTGCCAGGGCCTGGCGGGTGGCGGCCTCGATGGCCGCCCAGTCGCCTTGCTCGAGCGCGGCGCGGGGAAAGAGGTTGGAGCCCAGACCCACCGCCCAGACCCCGGCCTGCAGGTAGGCCGGCACTTCGCTGGGCCGGATCCCCCCGGTGGCCAGGATCTTCAGGTGGGGCAAAGGCCCCAGCAGGTCCTTGATGTAGGCCAGGCCCCCGCTCGAGCCCACCGGGAAAACCTTGATTATCTGGGCCCCCAGGCCCAGGGCCCGCACGATCTCGCTGGGGGTCAGCACCCCCGGCAGGTAGGGCACACCTGTTTCGCTGGCCAAAGCCAGCAGATCCTCGCCCAGGTGGGGGCTGACCAGAAACTCGGCGCCGGCCTCGAGGGCAGCCCGGCCTTCCTCTGCCGTCATGACCGTACCGGCCCCCAGCCGAACGTGGTCGGGGAGTTGCCGGCGCAGCGTGCACAGGGCCTCGAGGGCGCCGGGGGTGGTAAAGGTGACCTCGAGAACCCGCAAACCGCCCCGCACCGCGGCCAGCGCCGCCTCCACCGCCGCGGCGGATGTGCTGCTGCGCAAGATGCCCACCACCCGGGCCGCGGCCAGGCTTTGAATGAAATCCAGCTGGCTCACAGGTATCCTCCTACCGGGCCATCCAGCCCCCATCCACCACCAGGACATGGCCGTGGACGTAGTCGGAGGCCGACGAGGCCAGAAAGATGGCCGCGCCTATTAGGTCGGACGGCTGGCCCCAGCGCCCGGCCGGGATGCGCTCGAGAATCTGCCGCGAGCGCTCGGGGTCGGCCCGCAAGGCTGCGGTGTTGTCGGTGGCGATGTAACCAGGGGCGATGGCGTTAACGTTGATCCCCCTGGCGGCCCACTCGTTGGCCAGGGCCTTGGTGAGCCCGGCCACCGCGTGCTTGGCCGCAGTATAAGAAGGCACCCGGATACCCCCCTGGAACGAGAGCAGCGAGGCGATGTTGATGATCTTGCCCCGGCCCCGCTCCAGCATCTTCTGCCCTGCCGTCTGAGAGAGGCGCCAGACCGCGTTCAGGTTAAGCTCGATCACCTCCTGCCAGTCGGTATCGCTAAAACGTTCGGCCCATTCCCGCCGGATGATGCCGGCGTTGTTGACCAGGATGTCCAGGGGCCCCAAGGCCGCCTCGGTCTCGGCGATTGCCCGAGCCGCCGAAGCGGGCTGCCTCAGATCGGCCTGCACCACGTGAAAGCGCCTTCCGGCGGCCTCCACGGCCCGCCGGGTCTGCGCGGCATCGGCGGTATGGGTCACGATGGCCACATCGGCCCCGGCCTGGGCCAGCCCGATGGCGATGGCCTGACCGATGCCCACGGCCCCACCGGTGACCAAGGCCACCCGGCCTTCCAGCGAAAACATCTGCACCATCAGCCTCCTTGCACCATGCCCACGGTTTTCTGCACCCAGGCCAGATCGGGGTCGAAGCGCACCCCCTGCCGCCGCCCGTCGCCGGCCAGGAACCACAGGTAGTAGCCGGTATAGCCGGGGGCGCTTACGTAGGTGTGGTAGCCATGCGGAATGGAGAGCAGGGTCTCGTCCTTCACCACATAGGTCTGGTCGTAGCCGCGCTCGGGGCTGTAGTGGCGGGTCAGCCCCCAGCCTTCCGGGGAGGAGAGGCGGAAGTAGTACATCTCTTCGTGAAACACCTCGCTCCCCTGGGCTGTTTCGTGTTTATGAGGCGGGTAGGTGCTCCAATTGCCGCTGGGGGTGATGGTCTCGCCCACGATCAGCCGGCTGGCCGGGCGCCCATCGGGTTCAACCAGGATTTCCCGGAACTGGCGGGTGAAGTTCAGGGTGCCCCAGCGGCCGGTGTTGACCTGCTCGGGGCGGATCTCGTAGGGCTCGGTCTCCAGATCGCTGGGCGCGGAGGGCAGGGCGGCCTCGAAGCGGGTAAGGGCGCGCACCTGAAAGCGCTGGCCTCGAGGTAAGTAAACGCTGTGAGGGTTGCCTGCAAACACGTTGGGCCGGCCGCCAATCGGGGCAAACTTTCGTCCGCCCACCTCGAGCTCCGCTCGGCCGGAGAGCGCCACCAACAGCATCTCGCGCTCGCCGGTCTCACCCTCATAGCTCTGGCCGGCCTCGAGGTTGAGCTTGGCGAAGGCCAGCAGTTGACAGGCCTCGTCGGCAAGGGGCAGGAGGCCCGAACCTTGGGGGATGGTGTGAAAGTACTTCATCGGATGGTTCCGCTCCTTTTGGGGGAGGGGCCGCCAGCGGCCCCTCCAGGGTTTACTTGAGGTATCCGCTTTCTCGGAGGGCTTTGGCCGCAGCTTCCTCGTACTGCTCGAAACGCACGTTGCGCAGGCCGCTCAGGAACTGGCCCCAGGTGGTGTCATTGATGGGTCGCTGGCCCAGCGCAAACTGCACCAGGTTTTCCGATACGTAGCGCTCGATGTCGGCCTGGTTGGACGCGGCCTTGACCACCAGGTCGCCGGTGCGATCGATCCAGTTGCCCTGGCGCTGGGCCTGGGCCATGAGCTGGTGCATCACATATCTGCGCCCACCCACATTGATCTCGGGGTAGCGGCCGCGCATCTCCAGGGGGTTGCCGTTGAAGGCCAGCCAGCGCATCTGGGTGTAGCTCCCGCGCACGCTGATGGGAATCTGGGTGTTGATGGTAGGCACGTTGTTGGGAAGGGTGTAGTCAACATTGTAGCGACCCCAGCCCAGCAGGAAGTACCCTTCACCGCTGTGGGCCCACTCGAGGAAGCGCGCGATGGCCGGGCCCTTGCCCGCGTCCATGGCCCGCTTGGAGACCGCGAAGAGCCAGCCGGCCGAGGAGTAGGTACCCATGGTGCTTTTGCCCTCGGGGCCCCTGGGCGGGGGCAGCATGAGCAACTCCGCGCCGGGGTTGTTGGCATGGAAGTTCTGTAAACCAGCCTGCAGGCCGCCTACGCTCTCAAAAAACATCCCGTAGCGGCCCTGCTGCCAGCGGGTGCGCAGGTCGGCCCGGCGCATGGTGGCCCAGTCTGGGTCGATGACCCTGGCCTCCACCAGCCGCCGGATGTACTCGGTGGCCCGGCGGAAGTTGGGGTCGCGCAGGTTGGCGGCAAAGGCTCTGGGGTTGTAGTTCCAGGTGCCCGCTACCCCGTAAGCGCCGTAGACCCACTGGAAGTGGTTGCCCAGGCCCAGGCCCGGCAGGATGCCAGCGGTGTCGAAGTCGATCACGCCGGCGAAGCCGTAGGTGTCGTTGCGCCCGTTGCCGTCGGGGTCGCGCTCGGTGAAGGCCTTGGCTACCTCGAAGAACTCCTCGAGGGTCGTAGGGGCTTTGAGCCCCAGCTTGTCGAGCCAGTCCTTGCGCACCCAGATGGCGTA
The DNA here is from genome assembly GCF_003568585.1 of Meiothermus taiwanensis WR-220. Lineage (NCBI taxonomy): Bacteria > Thermotogati > Deinococcota > Deinococci > Thermales > Thermaceae > Meiothermus > Meiothermus taiwanensis. The sequence goes on along the minus strand of NZ_CP021130.1, from coordinate 2,643,310 downwards.
CTGGCGGCTCAGGGTTACCGGCTCCTGCAAGCCGTAGATCTGGCCGTTGGTGGTGACCAGCAGGTTGCGCCTGGCATCGCTGTAGCGCTCGGCGGTGCGTTTGGGCATCTGAGGCAGAAGGCTATTGACCGGGGCCAACTGGCCTTGCTGCACCAGGCGGTCGAACAGGGCCAGGCTGCGCACCTCGAAGAGGTCGGGCAGGTCGTTGGCGGCAGCCAGCGCGCCCAGGCGGTTGTCCCCGTCGGCGCCGGTGGGCAGCATGGTGAACCTGAGGTTGATCCCCAGCTTTTCCCGCAGCAGGCGGTATACCTCCCAGTTGGCCGGTGGGGCCGGGGCCTCAGGATTGGCGGCGTACAGGGCTACGCTGAGCTCGGTCAGGTTGGCCTGGGCCAGCGCACCTGGGGCGGCCAGGCTGCCACACAGGAGCAGGGAACATAAGACTCTAGAGCCGATCTTCATGCATACCTCCTATTCCTTCACGCTGCCGATCAGCACGCCCTTGGTGAAATAACGCTGGATCCAGGGGTATACCAGGAGCATCGGTAGCGTGATAAGGACAACCGCTGCCATCTTCAGAGCCTCTGCCGGCGCAGCCTGGGCTGCCGTGCCCTCCACGTACTCGGCCACGTTGAGGCCGGTCAGGATGTCCCGCAGCACCACCGGTAAAGGCATCAGGCTGCGGTCGGAAAGGAAGAGAATGGGTTCGAAGAAGTTGTTCCAGTTAGCCACGCCGTAGAACAAGCCAATGGTCAGGAGGATGGGCCGGGAGAGGGGCAGCACCACGTGCCACAGCACCTGCCAGTCGTTGGCCCCGTCTATCCGGGCGGCCTCCTCGAGGCTCTCGGGTAGGCTCTGGAAGAAGGTTTTCATCACCAAAAGGTTGTAGACGCTCACCGCCCCGTTGAGCAGCACCGACCAGTAGGTGTTGAGCAGGCCCAGATCTTTGACCACCAGGAAAGTGGGAATCAGACCTGCATTGAACAGAAAGGTAAAAAGAATCAGACCCACAATCAGACCTCTGCCGGGAAGCTCGCGGCGGGAGAGGGGGTAGGCGGCCATGACGGTGAGGGTCAGGCTGATGGCCACCCCACCCAGGGTGAGCACCAGGCTGTTGAGCGCTGCCCGCCAGATGGTGGGCTGAAAAATGAGCTGGGCGTAGGCCTCAAAAGACCAGTCCCAGGGGGCCAAGAACAGACTGGGGCTTTTGCCAAAGGGCAAAAACGAGACCATCAACACGTACCACATGGGTACCAGGGTGACCACCAATACCCCTACCAGGAAGAGGTCGATGCTCCACTCGAAGAGGCGGTCGCTGGGAGATAGGCTGCGCTTTCTCAAGGTGCACCTCCTAGTACAGGCTGCTGCCGGTAAAGCGCCGGGCCAGGCGGTTGGCCACCACGATCAAGACCAGGCCGATCAGGCCCTTGAACAAGCCCACTGCTGTAGCCAGGCTGAACTGAAAGTTCTGAATGCCCTGCCGGTACACCCAGGTGTCGATGATGTCCCCCACGCTGTAGACCGGTAACGAGTACAGCACGAAGATCTGATGGAAACCGGCATCCAGGATGCTTCCGATCTTGAGCAGCACCACCAGCACCAATACATCCATCAGACCCGGCAGGGAGATATGGCGCACCTGTTGCCAGCGCGAGGCTCCGTCTATGGCGGCGGCTTCGTAGAGGGCGGGGTTGATGGAGAGCAGGGCGGCCAGAAACAGAATCGCGCTCCAGCCGGTCTCTTTCCAGACCTCCGAGAGCACCACCACCGGCTGGAAGGTGGCGGTGGAGGTGAGGAAGGGGATGGGCTCGAGGCCCAGCGCCCGCAAACCGTGGTTTATCAGGCCCTCGCTGGGGGAAAGCATGGCCAGCAGGATGCCGTAGACGATGACCCAGGAGAGAAAGTGCGGCAGATAGCTCATCGTCTGTACGATGCGCGAGAGAAAGCGCCGGCTGGTTTCGTGCAGGGCAATTGCCAGTAGGATTGCCGGAGGGATGCCCAGCGCGATCTTGGCCACGCTGATGATGAGGGTGTTGGCTAAAAGCTGACCAAAATAGTAGGAGCTGAAGAAGTCCTGAAAGTGTTGCAGGCCCACCCACGGGCTGCCCCAGACCCCCAGCATGGGCTGGAAATCCTTGAAGGCGATCTGGGCGTTCCACAGCGGCCAGTAGCGGAAAATGAGGAAGTAGAGCAGGCCGGGCAGCAACATCAGGTAAAGCAGCCGGTAGCGCCAGATCCGGCGGAGCAGGGTTGCAAGCCCATCGCGGCCGGCCAGGCTCTTTGCAATTGCTGGGTTCATATTTTTTCTCCGGGGGTTCGGGGGGGTGCGCTCGATTCCCGAACGATTAGCTCGCTGGGAAACTCCACCAGCGTGTCGCGCACCTGCTCGCCAGCCTTGGCCTTGATGATCAGATCCACCATGGCCTGGCCCATGGCTTGAATGGGATGCCCTACGGTGGTCAGGCTGGGGTGGGAGTGGGCCGCGGTGGGGATGTTGTCGAAGCCCACCACCGAGAGATCCTGGGGCACCTGCAAACCCCGGGCCTGTGCAGCCGCGATAACCCCAAAGGCTGTGAGGTCGCTGGCCGCGAAGATGGCGGTGGGGGGATCCTCGAGGCTCAAAAGCTCATGACCGGCCTCCACCCCCCGCCGCTGGGTGAAGTCCCCGGGCCGCACCAGCCGTTCATCCCACAGCCCCGCCGCCAGCATGCACTCCCGGTAGGCCCGCAGGCGCTCGGCGGCCTGGCTCGAGTGCGCTGCCCCGGTGATAAAACCGATGCGCCGGTGACCCAGGGCCAGCAGGTGCCGCACAGCGGCCAGAGAGCCCTCGAAGCTGTCGGCCCGCACCACCGGGAGGTGGGTGGCAGCGCCGAAGTGGTTGACCAGCACCACCGGGGCACGGCTGCGCTCGAGGCTGGCTAAAAAGGCGGCTGATCCAATCGGTACCACGATGATCAGCCCGTCGGCCAGCCCACCGAGCAGGGCCCCCACCCGCTCGCGCTCCCGCTCCGGATCGCGTGAGGTGGTAAACACCGCCAGGTCGTAGCCCATCTGGCTGGCCGCATCGGCCGCGGCCCGTGCCAGCTCGGCAAAATACGGGCTGACCAGCTCGGGGATGACCATCCCCAGGATCTGGGTGGGGTGCCCGCGCAGGCTGCGTGCTGCCGTGTTGGCTACGTAGCCGAGCTGGCTGGCGGCCTGGAGCACCCGGGCCCGGGTGGCCTCCGAGAAGCGCCCTTTGTTGTTGAGCACCCTGGAGACCGTAATGATGGAGACCCCGGCGAGGCGGGCCACATGGGAAAGGGTAACCTTTTCTCTAGACATTTTATTATGCCGTCCTTGCTTATTGTTTTTTTGAGACAACGTTAACGCAAACACTATCACCCGTGCTTTCTGTTGTCAACCATCCGGGTTATGGCGGTACCTCGAGCGGATGCTTGACAGCGCTTTCAAAATCTGGTTTACTCTTCCCTCAGAAACCCAAGTAGTCTTAGAGGCCGGTATGCGTGAAGCCGTAACCCTTAGCGATGTAGCCCGTGAGGCCGGGGTCTCGCCCAGCACGGTTTCGCGGGTCATCAACGGCACGGCTCGAGTGGCCGCCAGCAAACGCGAGGCTGTTCTCAGGGCCATCGAGCGCCTGCACTACCGCCCCAACATCCTGGCCAAGGGCCTGGCCCAGGGGCGCTCGCTCACCATTGGGGTCATCACCCAGGAGATCAGCAGCCCCTACTACGGCGAGATGCTCAAGGGGGTGGAGCAGGCCCTCGAGGGCACCACCTACCACCCCATCTTTGCCAGTGGACACTGGCGGGTTGACCAGGAAGAAGCAGCCCTGAAGGTGCTGGTAAGCCGCCAGGTGGACGGCCTGATTGTGATGGACGGCAGCGTGCCGGAAGAGCGCCTGCAGGAACTGGCCCACACCATGCCGGTGGTGGTGGTGGGCCGCAAAATACCGGGCCTGCAATGCCTGGGCATAGACAACCGGCAGGGTGCCTACGAGGGCGTCCAGCACCTGATTGAGCTGGGCCACCGCCGGATTGCCCACATCGCCGGCCCCACCTCCCACCCCGATGCCATCGAGCGCCTCGAGGGCTACCGGGCGGCCCTCGAGGACGCCCATATCCCCTTCGACCCCGCCTTGGTGGTGGTTGGGGACTATATGGAGCAGTCCGGGTTGCTGGCCGTTGAGGCGCTGCTGGCTCGAGGCGCTCTGTTCACCGCCATTTTCGCCGCCAACGACCAGATGGCCTATGGCGCCAACGTGGCCCTGTACCGCCGGGGTATCCGCGTACCCCACGATGTCTCGCTGGTGGGCTTTGACGACCTGCCCAGCTCCAGTTACTTCACCCCACCCCTCACCACCGTCCGCCAGCCCGGCCCGGCCATGGGCTGGGAGGCTGCACGCTTGATTCTGGCTCTCCTCGAGGGGCGCGATTACACCCCTAAACCCCTTTCCACCCAGCTGGTGGTACGGGAATCCACAGCCTTGATCCGTTCTTCGGGCGCCCTGGCGGCGCACCTGTTGACCTAACTGTTGGAGTGAAGGAGGTGGTTGAAACAACGGTGTGATTTTGAAAGCGCTTTCAAACTCGGCCTAGGCAATCTGTTTGGTTAGGAGGAAACCATGAAGCAAATCCTGTCACTGCTGGCACTGCTGCTCTTGTTTGGACTGGGCCTGGCCCAGAAAACCACCCTTACGGTTGGGGTCTTTCCCAACCTGGACGACGCCCTTAAATCCCAGATACAGCTGTTCAACAAAAAGTACCCCGATGTCGAGGTCAAGCTGGTGATCCAGCAGTACGCCGACCACCACAACGCCCTCACCACCGCCCTGGCCACCGGGCAGGGCCTGCCCGACGTGGCGGCCATCGAGATTGGGTTTGTAGGCCGCTTTGCCGAAGGGCAGGGCTTCGAAGACCTGAACAAGGCCCCCTACAACGCCGGGCAGTACAAGCGGCTCTTCACTCCCTACACCATCGCCCAGGCCACCGCGTCGGACGGCCGGTTTATCGCTATGCCGGTGGACATCGGGCCCGGCACCTTCTTTTACCGGGTGGATATCCTGCAAAAAGCCGGCGTAGACCCCAAAAACATGATGACCTGGCCGGGCTATATTGCCGCTGGCCGTAAGATCAAGGCCACCACCGGCGCTTTCCTGATTGCCGACGCCGCGGATGTGGCCTGGATCAATATCTTCGCCACCACCCCGGCCAATACCAGCCCCTACTTCGATGCCCAGGGCAAAGTGATTGTGGACAGCCCCCGCTTTGTGCGGGCCTTCGAGCTGGCCAAAAACATCCGTGCGGCCGGGCTGGATGCCCGGGTTGGGGCCTGGACCAACGAGTGGTACGACGCCTTCAAAAAGGGTACCGTGGCCACGCAGTTCTCCGGGGCCTGGCTGCAGGGCCACCTGCAAAACTGGATGGCCCCCGAAACCAAGGGACTATGGCGGGTGCAGCAGCTGCCCGAGGGGATGTATGCTTCCTGGGGCGGTAGCTTTTATGCCATTCCCACCACTTCCAAAAACAAAGCCCTGGCCTGGGAGCTTATCAAGTTTGTAACCACTACCAGAGAAGCGCAGGTGGCTGCTTTCAAAGCCATCGGTGCCTTCCCCTCGCTGTTGTCGGCCCAGGAAGATCCCTCCTTTAACGAGCCCATTGAGTTCTTGGGCGGCCAGCAGGCCCGGCTGCTCTGGCGCGACGCCGCCCGCCGGGTCAAGCCTTTGCGAGCCAATAAGTATGACCGCATTGCCAACGAGATTGTGACCCAGGCGCTGTCCCAGGTGCTGGACGAGGGCAAGGACATCCAGGCTGCCCTGACCGAAGCCAAGCGGCTTATCGAACGCCGTATGCGCTAGCCCAACGGAGGGAGGGGGGCCGGCCCTTCTCCCTCCCTTTTGAGGAGCATCCGTGCGAAAGTCTGTTAGCATCCCAACGTCCGGCCAGGGCAGCCCTACCCTGGCTATGCGCTGGAGCGGCTTCCAGCGCCGCTATGCGCCCTACATTTTTGTTAGCCCCTTTTTCATCCTTTTCCTGATTTTTGGCCTGTACCCCACGTTGTTTTCTCTGTACATGTCCTTTCAGGCCTGGACGCCCAGCGACGGGTGGGGCCGGTGGAAGTACGTGGGCCTCGAGAACTACACCTTTACCCTGACCGACCCCATGTTCTGGCGCTCCATGTGGAACACCATCTGGCTGGGGGTGTTCTCGGGTATCCCACAGCACCTGATTGCCATCCCGCTGGCCTTTGTGATTCACATGGTGCTGAGCCGCTTCAAGACCTTTGTCACGGCGGTTTACTTCCTCCCCTACATCACCTCTTCGGTGGCCATTGCCCTGATCTTCAACACCCTTTTTGCCACCAACAACGGCGTTATCAATCTGGTGATCGCCCACCTCAACACCTGGCCTCTGCTGGGTGCGCTGCTGCCGGATCAGAACATCAACTGGTTTACCAGCGCCAACATTAAATACGCCCTTGCGCTGGTGGTGATCTGGCAGTTTACCGGCTGGAACACTCTGCTCTACCTCTCGGCCATCCAGGCCATCCCCAAGGATCTTTACGAAGCCGCTGCGGTGGATGGGGCCACCCGTGCCCAGCAGTTCCGCTACATCACCCTGCCCCTTCTGCGGCCCATGATGTTTTTTGCCGTTAGCCTCACCATCATCGGCAACATGCAGCTTTTTGAGCAGCCCTTTGTGTTGCTTAACGGGGGTGCCAGCGCGGCCACACCGGGGGGACAGACCGCCACCATGTACATGTACCGCACGGCTTTTGAGTGGCTCGAGATGGGTACGGCGGCCTCCATCGCCTGGATTCTCTTTGTTTTTATCGGCATACTCACCTACCTCAACAACCTGATTTTTGGGCGTGCGGCCCGGGGAGGGGATTAGTATGGCTCGAGTTTCCCTGGGGGGTTGGCTGCTGCGTATAGGGGGTTACACCCTCCTGGTGCTGGGTGGGTTGCTAACCATCGCCCCGTTCTACTTTATGTTCGTGTTCGCTACGCACCAGCGCTCGGAAATTTTCGGCTTTCCACCCCCCCTCTGGTTTGGTGAACACTTCCTGACCAACTACCAGATTTTGCTTGAGAAAATACCCTTCTGGCGGGCTTACTGGAACAACTTCTACCTGGCCCTGATGACCACCGTCACCAGCCTGTTCTTCTGCAGTCTGGCTGGCTTCGGTTTTGCCATGTACCAGTTCCGCTGGCGTGAACAGCTCTTTGCGGTGGTCATGGCGACCTTGCTGGTACCCGCCATCCTCAACCTGATTCCCTTCTATTTGCTCATCTACCAGATCGGCTGGATCAACACCCCCAAGGCCCTCTGGGTGCCGGCCATGGCCGGCGCGCTGGGCATCTTCCTGATGCGGCAGTACATCATCTCGGCCATTCCCAGGGAACTGGTGGATGCTGCGCGGATAGACGGCTGCAGCGAGTTTCAGATTTACTGGCGCATCGTGCTGCCCCTCATCCGCCCGGCCTTGGGCACCCTGGGCCTGATTACCTTTATCGGCTCCTGGAACCGCTTTGCCGACGTGAACGTGATTATGCGCACCCAGGAGACCAAAACCCTGCCGGTGGTGCTGCGCACCCTGCAAGGGGCCACCGACGTGGAATGGGGGGCCATTATGGCCGGTACGGCCCTGCTGGTTGCCCCGCTGCTGCTGGTGTTTGCCCTGGCCGCCCGGCAGCTCATGGAGGGGCTGACCTCGGGAGCGGTCAAGAACTAGGAGGCCCAAAGGTTATGTCTAGATGGGTTTTTCTTGGGTTATCCCTGGGGTTGTTGGTGCTGGCCCAGCCCGGCCCGCCGCTGCGCAACCTGGCAGAAGCACGAAAAATTCAGATCGGAGCAGCCGTAGAACCAAGTTTGCTGCTGCAAGAACCCGAGTACGCCCGGGTGCTGGCCCGGGAGTTCAACCTGGTGGTGGCCGAGAACGTGATGAAGTGGGGGGCCTTGCAGACCGCTCGAGGCGAGTACAACTTCGCCGCTGCCGACCTGCTTCTGAACTTCGCCCAGAGGAACCGGCAGGCGGTGCGGGGGCATACCCTGGTCTGGCACCAGCAGCTGCCGCGCTGGATGTACGGCCGGTTTACCCCGGCCGAGATGGAGGCCATCCTGAGCGACCACATCCGCACCGTGGTGGGGCGCTACCGCGGCCAAATCGCCTACTGGGATGTGGTGAACGAGGCCATCGGCGACGACGCCAGGTTGCGCTCAACACCCTTTGATGTGCTGCCCGGCTACCTGGAAAAAGCCTTTCGGCTGGCCCGTGCCGCCGACCCCGGCGCCAAGCTGTTCTACAACGACTACGGGGCCGAGGGCTTGGGGCCCAAGTCGGACGCCATCTACGCCCTCCTGAAAGACCTCAAGGCGAAGGGGGTGCCGGTGGATGGGGTGGGCTTCCAGGTGCACGTGGACTCGAGCTTCTCCCCCAGGCAGGTGCGGATGGAAGAGAACCTCGAGCGCTTCGCCCAGCTCGGACTGGAAATTCACATCACCGAGATGGATGTGCTGCTCGGTCGCACCGGCTCCAGAGCCGAACGGCTCGAGAAGCAGGCCCAGGTGTACCGCGAGGTACTGCAAGTCTGCCTGCGCCAGCCCCGCTGCAAGGTCTTCACCCTGTGGGGCTTTACCGATGCCCATTCCTGGCGGGGGGCCAGCGAGCCCCTCATCTTCGACGTGGATTACCAACCCAAACCGGCCTATTTTGCCCTCCAGCGCACCTTACAACAACCCTAAGGAGACCTATGAAACGAAGCGATTTCCCCGCCAACTTCATCTGGGGCACGGCGACCTCCGCCTATCAGATCGAGGGCGCGGTATCCGAGGACGGACGGGGGCCCAGCATCTGGGATACCTTCAGCCATACCCCCGGCAAAACCAAAGGCGGCGACCACGGGGATGTGGCCTGCGACCACTACCACCGCTATCCAGAGGACATCGCCCTGATGAAAGAACTGGGGGTGAACGCCTACCGCTTCTCGGTGGCCTGGCCGCGCATCCTGCCCGAGGGCCGGGGGAGGGTGAACCCCAGGGGCCTGGACTTTTACAACCGGCTGGTGGACGCCCTGCTGGAGCAGGGTATTACCCCCTGGGCCACCCTCTACCACTGGGATCTGCCCCAGTCCCTGGAGGATCAGGGCGGCTGGCCGAGCCGGGAGACGGCCTACGCTTTCGCCGAATATGCCGACCTGGTAACCCGGCACCTGGGGGATCGGGTCAAGCACTGGATTACCCTTAACGAGCCCTGGTGCTCGGCGTACCTGGGCTACCACGCTGGCATCCATGCACCGGGCCAGCAGAACTTTAAGCACTCGATATGGGCCTCGCACCACCTGCTGCTGGCCCATGGGCTGGCCGTACCGGTGATCCGTCGGAATGTAACGGGCGCTCGGGTGGGGATTACCCTCAACCTTTCGCCAGGCTACCCGGCCTCTCCAGACCCCGCCGATGTGGCCGCTGCCCGTCGCTTCGACGGTTTCCAGAACCGCTGGTACCTGGATCCGCTGTACGGCCTTGGATACCCAGCGGATATGCTGGCCCTCTACGGCGAAGCCCCGTCCGTGCAGGGCGACGACCTAATCACCATTGCTGCACCCACCGACTTCCTGGGGATCAACTACTACTCCCGCGCGGTGGTGCGCAACAGCGACCTCGAGCCCTACCGCTTCCAGTATGTGCGGGTCGGCGAGGAGCACACCGATATGGACTGGGAGGTGTACCCCGAGGGGCTTTACGACCTGCTCATACGGCTGGGCCGGGAGTACCGCCCCAAAGCCATCTACATCACCGAGAACGGGGCGGCCTACCCCGACGCCGTCGCCGACGACGGCGGGATTCACGACCTCGAGCGCGTCCGCTACTTCCAGCGCCACCTGGCCCTCTGCCTGGAAGCCCTGCAGCACGGCGCGCCCCTGAAAGGCTACTTCGCCTGGAGCCTGCTGGATAACTTCGAGTGGGCCGAGGGCTACGCCAAGCGCTTCGGGCTGGTGTACGTCGACTTTCCCAGCCAGCGACGCCGCATCAAGGCCAGCGGCTACTGGTTCCGGGATTTTCTGCGGGAGGCGGTAGTCAGGCCATGACCCGGATCCTCAACCCCATCCTGCGGGGCTTCCACCCCGACCCCTCCATCCTGCGGGTGGGGGACGACTACTTCATCGCCACCTCCACCTTCGAGTGGTGGCCGGGGGTGCGGCTGCACCACTCGCGCGACCTGGTGCACTGGCGGCCCATCGGCTACGCCCTGACCCGCACCTCGCAGCTCGAGATGCTGGGCAACCCCGACTCCGGGGGCATCTGGGCCCCCTGCCTGAGCCACGATGGGGCGCAGTTCTACCTCATCTACACCGACGTGAAAACCTGGGGCAACGGCGAGGTCTTCAAGGATGCGCACAACTACCTGGTAACCGCTCCAAGCATCGAAGGCCCCTGGTCGGAGCCGGTGTACCTCAATTCCTCGGGCTTCGACCCCTCGCTCTTCCACGACGAGGACGGGCGCAAATGGCTCTTGAATATGCGCTGGGATCACCGCAAGGGCCGCAACGCCTTTGCTGGCATCCTGCTGCAAGAGTACGACCCCCAGCAAAAGCGGCTGGTGGGGCCGGTGCACAACATCTTCCGGGGAACCCCCCTGGGCGTGACCGAGGGGCCGCACCTGTACAAGAAGGACGGCTGGTACTACCTGGTGGTGGCCGAAGGCGGTACGACCTATGCCCACGCGGTGACGGTGGCCCGCTCGCAGCGCATTGAGGGGCCCTACGAGGTGGATCCCTGCTACCCCACCCTGACCGCTCGAGGCCACCCGGAACTACCCCTGCAAAAAGCCGGCCACGCCTCGCTGGTGCAGACCCAGCAGGGCGAGTGGTACATGGCCCACCTGGTCGGACGCCCCCTCGAGCCCCCCCAGGCCCTGCGCCGCCACTGCCCTTTAGGCCGCGAGACCGCCTTGCAAAAAATCCGCTGGAGCCCGGATGGCTGGCCCCGGCTCTGGCACGGGAGCAATACCCCGGCCCTGGAGGTGGAAGCCCCGGCCCTCCCCCCCCACCCCTGGCCGAAGGAACCCGAACGCGACGACTTCGAAGCCCCAACCCTGAGCCTCCACTTCCAGACCCTGCGCCACCCCCCCGATCCCTCCTGGCTCTCGCTCACCGAGCGCCCCGGCTACCTGCGCCTTTTTGGCCGCGAGTCGCTCAGTTCGCGCCACCGCCAAAGCCTGGTGGCCCGCCGCCTGCAACACTTTTACGCCGAGGCCGAGACGGTGCTGGAGTTCGAACCCCAGCACTTCCAGCAGATGGCCGGGCTGGTCTGCTACTACGACACCGGCAACTGGGTATACCTGCGGGTAAGCCGCGACGAAGCGCTGGGCAAAACCCTTAGCATCCTGACCTGTGACAACGGCCACTACGACGAGCCGCTGGATGGGGAGCTGGGAATCGAGGGCTGGTCAAGGGTCTACCTCAAGGTGCGATACCAGCGCGATACCTTTGGCTTCGCCTACTCAGCCAATGGCCTGGACTGGAGCGAGATTCCCCTGCGCTTCCCGGCCTACAAACTCTCCGACGACCACTGCCGGGGGCTGGGCTTTACCGGCACCTTTATCGGGCTGTGCGCGCAGGATCTGAGCGGAGCGCGCCTGCACGCCGATTTCGACTACTTTGTCTACCGGGGCCTCGAGTAAGCCTATTGACATAACCCAAAGCATTTGATAATCTCCTCTTTGCGTCGCCAAACGGTGATGCGAGAATCTTGAAAGCGCAGGTTAGGAAATAAATACGACCAAAACGTGGTTTTCCACGTCATAAACTTTTGAGCGTCACAGCTCAAACTCAAATGTTTTCGGAGAGTTTGATCCTGGCTCAGGGTGAACGCTGGCGGTATGCCTAAGACATGCAAGTCGAACGGGCTGTTTATGCAGCCAGTGGCGGACGGGTGAGTAACACGTAGGTGACCTACCCCAAAGTCTGGGACAACTAGGAGAAATCTTAGCTAATCCTGGATGTGGACATCTACTTTGGTGGATGTTTAAAGCTTCGGCGCTTTGGGATGGGCCTGCGGCGCATCAGGTAGTTGGTGGGGTAATGGCCTACCAAGCCGACGACGCGTAGCTGGTCTGAGAGGACGATCAGCCACAGGGGTACTGAGACACGGACCCCACTCCTACGGGAGGCAGCAGTTAGGAATCTTCCGCAATGGGCGAAAGCCTGACGGAGCGATACCGCTTGAAGGACGAAGCCCTTCGGGGTGTAAACTTCTGAACTCGGGACGATAATGACGGTACCGAGGTAATAGCACCGGCTAACTCCGTGCCAGCAGCCGCGGTAATACGGAGGGTGCGAGCGTTACCCGGATTTACTGGGTGTAAAGGGCGTGTAGGCGGTCTCTCAAGTCCGATGCTAAAGACCGAAGCTCAACTTCGGGGGTGCGTTGGATACTGTGAGGCTAGACGGTCGGAGAGGGTAGCGGAATTTCCGGAGTAGCGGTGAAATGCGCAGATACCGGAAGGAACGCCGATAGCGAAAGCAGCTACCTGGACGATTTGTGACGCTGAGGCGCGAAAGCGTGGGGAGCAAACCGGATTAGATACCCGGGTAGTCCACGCCCTAAACGATGAGTGCTGGGTGTCCGACATCTGTTGGGTGCCGTAGCTAACGCGTTAAGCACTCCACCTGGGAAGTACGGTCGCAAGACTGAAACTCAAAGGAATTGACGGGGGCCCGCACAAGCGGTGGAGCATGTGGTTTAATTCGAAGCAACGCGCAGAACCTTACCAGGTCTTGACATCCTGGGAACCCTGGTGAAAGCCGGGGGTGCCCGCAAGGGAGCCCAGAGACAGGTGCTGCATGGTCGTCGTCAGCTCGTGTCGTGAGATGTTGGGTTAAGTCCCGCAACGAGCGCAACCCCTGTTGCTAGTTGCCATCAGTTCGGCTGGGCACTCTAGCGAGACTGCCTACGAAAGTAGGAGGAAGGCGGGGATGACGTCTGATCCGCATGGCCCTTACGACCTGGGCGACACACGTGCTACAATGCCTGCCACAAAGCGCTGCGACCCGGTAACGGGAAGCCAATCGCACAAAAGCAGGCTCAGTTCGGATTGGGGTCTGCAACTCGACCCCATGAAGCCGGAATCGCTAGTAATCGCGGATCAGCCATGCCGCGGTGAATACGTTCCCGGGCCTTGTACACACCGCCCGTCAAGCCATGGGAGTGGGTTTTGCCTGAAGTCGCCGGGAGCCACAGGCAGGCGCCTAGGGTAAGGCTCATGACTGGGGCTAAGTCGTAACAAGGTAGCTGTACCGGAAGGTGCGGCTGGATCACCTCCTTTCTAAGGAGTTCATGCGCCCTTTGTGGCGCCAATCTGGCGGCTGTCGTAGCCGAGCCAGACTTCGCGCAAGCGAAGACTCGCCTAACCTGCGCCAAGATTTATGCCCGCCCTTCGGGGCGGGTTTTTTATTTGCGTGGTAGAACCTTCCAGGCCTTGCGGTATTCTTTATCTGGATGATTCTGGATCCCACCGAACTCGAGCTACGCCAAGACCCGCTGGCTTTTTTTGTCCACCTCTCACGCACCAGCCCCGATATCACCACCTTTCGCTTTGCTTCGGGTAAGGAGATCGTTTTTCTCAACCACCCTGACCTGATCCGGGAGGTGCTGATTGAGCGGGCCGAGCAGTTTCATAAGTCCGACCTGACCCGCTCCTTCGCTGGAGGGATGGGCAACGGCATCCTGCTTTCCGAGGGGGAGTTCTGGAAGCAGCAGATTCGCTTGATGCGCCCGGCCTTTCACTACAAGCGCCTGCAGGGCTATGCCGAGGTGATGAGCCGCTTCACCCTGGAGATGCTTTCGCACTGGCAAAACAGCGAAATCCGGCACATCGACGAAGACATGAACGCCCTTACCCTGCGGGTGGTGGCTAAGTGCATGTTCGACGTGGAAGCTGGCGAAGACCGCGAGATTATGCACCGGGCCATCATGCTGGGGCAGAAGGTGGTGGGGCAGATGGTTTATGGCTGGCTCAACCTGCCCGACTGGCACCCCGGCCTCAACCGCGATGGCATCCGGGTGGTGCGGGCCCTGAACGATATGGTGAGCCGCCACATCGCCTACCGGCGCGAGCGCGGCGATTTGGGCGACGATCTGCTTTCGATGTTGTTGGAAGCCCAGAGCCAGCCTGGCGTGCAATTATCCGACCGGCAGTTGCGTGACGAGGTGCTCACGGTCATTACGGCGGGCCTCGAGACCACCGCCAACGCCCTGATCTGGACCTGGTATCTGCTTGACCAGCACCCAGACGTAAAGGCCCGGCTCAAGGCCGAGGTGGACAGTCTGGGCAAGCTGCCCGGCTTTGAGGATGTGCAGCGGCTGCCCTACCTGGATCAGGTTTTCAAGGAAAGCCTGCGGCTATACCCCCCGGTCTGGATTATCGGGCGGGAGAATGTAGAGGAGCTGGAACTGGGGGGGATGCGCCTCGCGCCCAGAACCCAGATTGTGATGAGCCAGTGGGCGGCCCACCGCGACCCCCGTTTCTTTGAGCACCCCGACGAGTTCCGGCCCGAGCGCTGGACACCGGAGTTTGAGAGGTCGCTGCCGCGCGGGGCATACTTTCCCTTTAGCCTGGGGCCCCGGGTGTGCACCGGCCAGGGGTTTGCTACCCTCGAGTACAAGCTGATTGTGGCTATGGTTTTGCAGCAGTTCGACCTCGAGCTCGTCCGTCCCGCGCCTGTGCGCCCGGAGCCCAACTTCACCCTCTGCGCCCATGGTGGGATGCCCATGCGGGTGCGCCGGTGGAAGTAATGCCGGGCTGGGGTGGATTTGGAGAACCGCCCACCCCAGCCGAATAGTTGCTTTGAATCCGGTATTATACCGTTTCCGCTTGAATCCTTCGCCGTTGAACGAAGTCAGAGGTGAAGGATTCAAGCCGACCGAAGGGAGTAGAAAAGCCTTTCGGTAGTATCGTTTAGGCTTGCCGAAGTGAACGATACTACCGAAATGCGTATTACTCCACGGGCTGTCCGTTCAGGGTCACGGTAAACTGCCCACAACCGCTGAACTCGATGCGCAGGGTGGATCTTTCACCCGCTGGGTTGGTGTAGACAAACACCTTGGCCCCGCTGTCGAAGTTCATCAGGCGGCCCAGGGGATTCTGGCAGGCTGCGCGGTTCCAGTGCAGGCTGGGGTCGGTGTACCAGATCAGGCTGCGGGTGTTGTTGTTGCGCGTCCAGGTGGCGCTGCCGGGGTTGTTTTGCTCAACCGTGATGCTGCCGGCATCCCAGGGGTTGCTGTTGCCGTCCTGGTCAGGGGCATAGGTCTTGCTGACATCAAAGACCAGCGAGCCGGTGTAGGTGTTGTTGAAGACGGTCTTGGTGACGGCATGGGTGTAATTCTTGGTGATCTTGAAGAGGGTGGCATCCTGCTTGTCGATAGAGTAGCTACCATTCAGGGTGCGCTCGATGCTGGTGTTGCCGCTGGTCAGGCGCGTGGTGAACCGGTCGAAGGCAACGCTGTAGCCGCTGTAGGGCTGGTTGTCGTTGGTGTCTTGCAGGGTCACGCTGCCCTTCAGACTGTAGCTGGTGTTGCCAGGGCCGGTATAGGTGCAGTCGTAAGTGGTGGTGGCGCTGGCTGGTACGCCGTCGTTGTCGGCATCCACCGGGGTGGCGGGGTTGGTGCTGATGGAGCAGTTGGCGCTGGAGGTGGGGGGTAGGTACAGCACGCCCACCGCCCGCAGAATCAGGCTGCCCCTACGCGGCAGGCCCCAGGCCTGGGCGGCGGCCTCGAGGCCATCCACCTGGCCCTGGGCGCCCAGTGCGGCAGTACTTGCGTCGCCGAGCATGGCGCCGGTGAGTTGCAGATCCCCCTGAACCGCTTCAGATAGGGCCTGGGCATCGCTCTGGCTGAGCTGGTCGGAGCTCGAGGACGGATTGCTGCAAGCCGCCAGAAGCCCCAGTAAGGCCAGTCCTGCGAGTGCGCGAAGGTGTTTGTGCATGGTTGTTCCTCCCGGTTTAACAAGCTGCGCTTTAAAGCTGAAGGCCAGAGGGGTATAAGCTTAAGCCAGCCTTAAGGTGGAAAATGTGAAATGATTGGGTACTCTAGATTCTAAAGTGCTCCTAAGCTAGGGTTTCAAGGGTGATCCAATGGCAACGCAATCAAAAAAGAAAAAGAAAGCAGCCGCCAAGTACCGCTCCCAGCCCAAACCCTCGCCCATGCCCTGGGTGCTGGGAGGAGTGGTGGTGCTGGCGGTGTTGGTGGGCGGCTATTTCTGGTGGCAGTCCCGGCAAACCGCGCAGGCCTTTGAGGGGCTGGTTGCGGCGGGCAAAGCCAGTCTGGCAGCGCGGGAGATTACCTACCCCGATGCCGGGCGGGGTCACGGCACCATCGGGGTCTCCATTGTGTATGCCACCGACCCGCCCACCTCGGGGGTGCACTGGCCCAACTGGACGGAGCCGGGGTTTTACACCCGCCCCGAGCCCAAGGAAAAACTGGTACACGCCCTCGAGCACGGCAACATCGTCATTTACTACGACCAACCCCCGGCCGAGGTTTTGAGCCAGATTCGCGCCTGGCAGCGCCGCTTTACCGGGGCCTGGGATGGGCTGGTGGTGGTGCCCAAGCAAGGGCTGGGTCAGACCATCGAACTCACCGCCTGGAGCAAGCTGCTGCGCCTGGAGACCTGGGATGCCGCTTTGGCTGCGGCCTTTATTGATGCCTACCGGGGCCGGGGGCCGGAGAACCCGGTGCGCTAAAGTAGGCCACGGCCAACCATGAGCCACACCCTACGCTTTGGAACAACGCTGCTGGCGGTCTTGCTGGGCACGGCGCTGGCCCAGGGGGGGCTCGAGGCCCATCCCATGTCCATCGAGGCCCTGCGCCAGGGCAGCTATCCGGGCAGCGCCATCACCCTCGAGCAAACCCTGGCCCCCGGCGCCAACTACCGCCGCTATATTGCTTCATACCGTTCGGAGGGGCTGAAAATCTACGGCCTGCTCACCGTTCCCAACGGCGCACGTCCCCGGGCGGGCTGGCCGGCCATCGTCTTCGTGCATGGCTACATCCCACCGGCCCAGTACCGCACCACCGAGCGCTATGGGGCCTATGTGGACGCGCTGGCCCGGGCCGGCTATATCGTGTTCAAGATTGACCTGCGCGGGCACGGCAACTCCGAGGGCACCGCCAGCGGGGCCTACTGGTCGCCGGACTACACCATTGATACCCTCAACGCCTTTGCCTCGCTGCGCCGGTTTCCCCAGGCCAACCCCGAGCGCATCGGCATCTGGGGCCACTCCATGGGGGGCTACCTGGCCCTGCGGGCCATGGTGGTGGAGCCGCGCATCCGGGTGGGGGTGATCTGGGCGGGGGTGGTGGGCACCTACGAAGACCTGCTCTACCGCTGGCGGCGCAGCCCCCCGGCCCAGCTTCCGCCGGGCGCCTTGCGGCGGCGTGAGCTGTTTCTGGCCCGCTACGGCTCGCCCGAGAGCAACCCCGGTTTCTGGGCCTCCATCACCGCCCACAACTACCTCGAGCGGGTCGGGCCCATCCAGCTACACCACGGCCTGGCCGATACGGTGGTTCCGGTGAGCTTTTCCCAGCGCCTGGCCCAGCGCCTGCGGGCAGCCGGGCGGCCCTACGAGCTTTTTACCTATCCCGGCAACGACCACAACCTGAGCCAGAGCTTCGGCCTGGCCATGCGGCGCTCGGTGGCCTATTTCGACCGCTATCTGAAGCGCTGAGTGGGGCTTGATTCGCCCGGATACAAGCGAGCCTCCCCTACGCGGTAGGGCGGACTTTACCATGCTGTTTCGACTCGTTGGATAACTTCGAACTGACGTTCTGTAATACTCAATCCCCTTGAGTCCGGTCTGGCCTGCCTCGAGCAAAAAGTGACTTTTGTCCTTACCCCACCCCAGGGGGGTGGGTATACTGACGCTGTGGAGGAAACCATGACCCAACTCAAGATTGAAGGCATGAGCTGCAACAACTGCGCGCGTCACGTGACCGAAGCCCTCAAAAAGGTGCCGGGGGTTGAGCACGTGGAGGTCTCGCTGCAGGAGGGCCGGGCCACCGTAACCGGGACGGCGCCGGTGGATAAGCTGATCGAGGCGGTGCAGGAAGAGGGTTACACCGCCCGGGTGGCCTGAGATGACCCACGAACACACCCTGCACCTCGACCCCAGGGTGCGGCAGGAGGCCCGCAACCGGCTGCTTTCGGCCAAGGGGCACCTCGAGGGCATTCTCAAGATGCTCGAGGGTGAGCCGTACTGCGTGGACGTGCTCAAGCAGATTAAGGCCGTGCAGGGGGCCCTCGACAAGGTGGGGGAGATGGTGCTCAGAAGCCACCTCGAGCACCACGTGGCCAGCGCCGCTGTGCGGGGCGACACCCAGAGGATGGTAGAGGAACTGATGGAGGTGCTCAAATACCGCTAACCAAGGAGCTACAAATCGGCGTTCAGGGCATGACCTGCGCGGCCTGTGTCAACCGGGTAGAGCGCGGGCTGGGGAAGCTCGAGGGGGTGGCGCTGGCCTCGGTCAACCTGGCCACCGAACGCGCCCGGGTGGTCTACGACCCCGAGAAGACCACCCCCCAGGCCCTGCTGGAAAAGGTACGGGAAGCGGGCTATACCCCGGAGGTGGCCGAGGTTGAACTGGGCATTACCGGCATGACCTGCGCGGCCTGCGTGAACCGGGTCGAGCAGGCCCTGCAGCAGTTGGACGGGGTGCTGGAGGCCCGCGTTAACCTGGCGACCGAGCGGGCTTTGGTGAGATACCTTCCGGCCAGCACCGGGGTGGCCCAGTTCAAGCGGGCCATCCGCGCGGCGGGCTACGGCGTGCTCGAGCTGGGGAGGGGCCAGGAGCGCGCCGACCTCGAGCGCGAGGCCCGCGCCCGCGAGCTGGCCAGCCTGCGCCGCGCGCTGCTGATTGCGGCGGTGTTTGCCCTGCCCCTCTTCCTGATCGCCATGCTGCCCATGCTCTTCCCGCCCGTCGAGGCCTGGTTGATGAGCACCTTTGGGCACGGGGTGATGAGCGGCCTGAACTGGGTTATGCTGGCCCTGGCCACCCCCATTCAGTTTGGCCCTGGCCTGCGCTTTTACCGCCACGGCTGGAGGAGCCTGCGCTCGGGCTCGCCCGACATGAACAGCCTGGTGATGATTGGCACCAGCGCGGCCTACTTTTACAGCCTGGGGGTGGTGCTTTTTCCGGGCCTCTTCCCCCCGCAGGCCCGCCACGCCTACTTCGAGGCGGCGGGGGTGGTCATCACCCTGATTTTGCTGGGCAAGTACCTCGAGGCCATCGCCAAGGGCCGCACCTCCGAGGCCATGCGGCGGCTGCTCTCGCTGCAGGCCAAAACCGCCCGCATCGTGCAGGACGGCCTCGAGCGGGAAATCCCGGTGGACGAGGTACTGGTGGGCGACCTGGTGCAGGTCAGGCCCGGCGAGAAGATACCGGTGGACGGGGTGGTGGTCGCGGGGCAGAGCTATGTGGATGAGTCCATGATTACCGGCGAGCCCCTCCCGGTCTACAAAACCGAGGGGGCCCCGGTGGTGGGGGGGACGCTCAACCAGAACGGAAGCCTCACCTTCCGGGCTACGGCGGTGGGCGAGGGCACCGTGCTGGCCCAGATTATCCGGCTGGTCGAAAACGCCCAGGCCTCCAAGCCGGCCATCCAGAACCTGGCCGACCGGGTGGTGGCGGTCTTCGTGCCCATCGTGCTGGCCATCGCCGCCCTTACAGCAGGGGTGTGGCTGGTATTGGGCGGCGAAAATGCCCTTACCTATGCCCTGGTCAACACCGTAGCGGTGCTGATTATCGCCTGCCCCTGTGCCATGGGCCTGGCCACCCCGGTGAGCATCATGGTGGGCACCGGCAAGGCCGCCGAGCTGGGGGTGCTTTTCCGCAGGGGCGAGGCCCTGCAGACGCTGCAGGAGGCCCGCGTCATCGCCCTCGACAAGACCGGAACCCTCACCCAGGGCAGGCCCGAACTCACCGACCTCGAGGTGCTGGAAGGCTACGACGAAGCCGAGGTGCTGCGCCTGGTGGCCTCGGTCGAGCAGAAATCCGAACATCCCCTGGCCCGCGCCATCGTGCGCGCGGCTCGGTTCAGGGGCCTCGAGCTGGCCGAGCCGGAAGATTTCGAGGCCTTCCCCGGCTTTGGGGTGAGGGGTCGGGTGGGCCTCTACCGGGTGGAGGTGGGGGCCGATCGCTATATGGCTCAACTGGGCCTCGAGGTGCACACCCTGGCGGCGCTGGCCCAGAAGCTGGCCGAAGCCGGTAAAAGCCCCCTCTACGCGGCCATCAACGGAAAACTGGCCGCCATCCTGGCCGTGGCCGACCCCCTCAAGCCCGGCAGCGCGGAGGCTGTGGCCGCCCTGCACCGCCTGGGTTTGCGGGTGGCCATGATTACCGGCGACCATACCCGCACCGCCCAGGCCATCGCCCGGCAGCTTGGCCTCGACGAGGTGCTGGCCGAAGTTCTGCCCCACGGCAAGGCCGAAGCGGTACGGACGTTGCAGGCCAAGGGCCACAAGGTGGCCTTCGTGGGCGATGGCATCAACGATGCCCCCGCGCTGGCCCAGGCCGATGTGGGTATCGCCATCGGCAGCGGCACCGACGTAGCCATCGAGACCGCCGACGTGATCCTGATCTCGGGCGATCTGCGGGGCGTGCCCAATGCCCTGGCGCTCTCGAGGGCCACCCTCAGGAACATCCAGCTCAACCTGTTCTGGGCCTTTGCCTACAACGTGCTCCTGATTCCGGTGGCCGCCGGGGCCCTGTACCCTCTCACGGGCTGGCTCCTTTCGCCGGTGCTGGCCGGGGCGGCCATGGGCCTCTCCTCGCTGTTTGTACTGTCCAACGCGCTGCGCCTGCGCGCTTTCAGGCCGCCCTTTGGGCCGGGTGAACAAACCACAATGGGAAAGCTGGTACGTGAGCTTTCGTAGGGAGGAAACTATGCGGAAACTGTTGGGAATGCTCTTGGCAATGCTCCTGAGATGGAGCCTGGCCCAGACCGACCACGCCGGGCACGGCGGTATGACCATGCAGGCCATGGCCGAGCTGCAAAAGCTCCAGGGGCGCGACTTCGACATCGCCTACATATCCATGATGATTGACCACCACAAGGGTGCGGTGGAGATGGCCCAGGCCATCCTGAAGGTTTCCAAAGACGCCCGCATCCGCAAAGCCGCCCAGGAAATCATCGCGCTGCAGAACAAAGAAATTACCCAACTTACCAACTGGCTTAGAAGCTGGTATGGCGTAGCCCCCAGCCAGCGCTACATGGCGATGATGCGCGCGGACATGCAGGCCATGATGGACACCGCCCTGATGGGCATGATGCCGGGGCACGGCAGCTCCCCCGACCGGGCTTTCCTGGAGGGTATGATTCCCCACCACCAGGATGCCGTGGAGATGTCCAGGCTGTGCTTGCAAAAGGCGGCCAGGGCCGAACTCAAACGCTTCTGCCAGGGCGTTATCACCGTACAGAGCCGCGAGATTGAGCAGTACCGGCAGTGGTTGAAAAACCTGCCCTGAGCCTTGGCGATCAGGTCGTTGTGTGCGCCTGGAAGAAGGCCTCGAGGGCCCCGTCGAGCATCTGATAAACCGCCTCAAAATCCTGGGGCCCGCCGTAGTAGGGGTCGGGCACCTCGCCCCCGCCGTTCAAGTCCAAAAGCAGCCGGGCCTTGCCCCGGTGGGCGGGAAACATGCGCTCGAGGGTGCGCAGATTCTCTTTGTCCATCACGAAGATGTGGTCGAAGTACTCCATATCCTCGGCCCGGATCTGGCGGGCCACATGGGGAAAGTCGGCCCCGTACTTGCGCAGCACGGCCTGGGTACGGGGGTCGGCGGGCTCGCCCTGGTGCCAGCCGCCCGTACCGCAGGAGTCCACCTCGAACTTCCCCTCCAGCCCCCGCTCGCGCAGCTTGCGGCGGAAAATGCCCTCGGCCATGGGGCTGCGGCAGATATTGCCCATGCAGACAAACAGCACGCGGGTCATAGCTTTATTATCAGGCCTTCATGGGGCCTCAGCTCGAGCAGGCCTCCTTCCACCCTGCCGTAGCGATCCAGATGGGTCGAGAGCAGGATCTCCCCTCCGGGCGTGGAGAGGGCTTTGGGCTCCTGGGTAAAGTTCAAGGCCACCAGCACCTCACCCCCGCGCAGGTAGGCGAACACCCCCTCGGGGGCCTTGTAGGTCTGATAGGCCCCGTGCAGCAGGGCCGGTGTTTCCCTGCGCACTACCAGCAGGGTGCGCACCAGGGTCAGCATGGAGAAGGGGTCGGCGTCCTGGGCCTCCACGTTGCGCTCGGGGTAGTCTGGGTTGATGGGGAGCCAGGGCTCGCGGGTGCTGAAGCCGGCGTAGGCATGGGGGGTCCACTGCATGGGGGTGCGCTCGGGGTCGCGGCCCGGGTCGAGGCCGTGCTCGCCGGCGGCCCCGCGCTGGCGCAGGGCTGCGGGGTCTTGTACTTTGTCAGGGGGAATCTGCCCGTCCACCATGCCAATCTCGTCGCCGTAGTACCAGGTGGGCGAGCCCCGCAGGGTAAAAAGCAGCATGGCCGCAACCCGGGCCTGCTCGTGCCCGATACGGCTGGCCAGGCGGTGCTGGTCGTGGTTGCCCAGCACCCAGTTGGGGGTGGCAAAGGGGGGCAGGCTGGCCTCGTACTCCTCCACGATGCTGCGGATGTTCTCGGCCGTCCAGTTGTTCAGGCCCCGGAAGATCAGGTGGAAGTTGAAGGGCAGGTGGCAGCCGGGCCTTTCGGGGGTGCCGTAGTAGGGTATGAGCTGGGGGTAGGGCAGGTAGATCTCCCCGATCATCACCCGGTCGCCGGGGTACTCGTCCAGCACGGCGCGCATCTCCTGCACGATCTCGCGGGTCTCGGGCTGGTCTTCCTGGTAGATGTGGATGTGGCGGAAGCGGTCTATGTCGCCGGGCTTGTACTGGGGGTTGTCGGGCTCGTCGCGGAAGAGCGCATCCTCCACCAGCAGCCAGATCACGTCGACGCGGAAGCCATCCACCCCCTTGTCCAGCCAGAAGCGCATCACCTCGTACATGGCCTGGCGCACCTCGGGGTTGCGCCAGTTGAGGTCGGGCTGTTCGGGCAAAAACTGGTGCAGGTAGTACTGGCCGGTTTTTTCGTCCAGCGTCCAGGAGGGGCCGCCGAAGTAGGACTGCCAGTTGTTGGGAGGGCCTCCGTCCGGGGCCGGGTCGCGCCAGACGTACCAGTCGCGCTTGGGGTTGTCGCGGCTGCTCCTGGACTCCAAGAACCAGGGGTGCTGGTCGGAGGTGTGGTTGGGTACAAAGTCGATCAGCACCCTGAGGCCCAGCCGGTGGGCCTCGGCCAGGAGCTCGTCGAAGTCTTTGAGCGTGCCAAAGATGGGGTCTACGTCGCAGTAGTCGGCCACATCGTAGCCAAAGTCCTTCATGGGCGACCTGTAAAAAGGCGAGAGCCAGATGGCATCGAAGCCCAGGTCGCGGATGTAGGGCAGGCGCTTACGGATGCCCGGCAGGTCGCCAATCCCGTCGCCGTTGGAATCCTGAAAGCTGCGGGGGTAAATCTGATAGATGCTTGCGGTTTTCCACCATTCCATAAAGCTCTCCTTTATACCGGGTGCTGGGTGAGCCACAGCCGGGCATAGGGCCCTAGATAGGCCGGGGCCGGGGCCTGGGTGATCTGGTCGAAGGGCTGCACGATGCCTTCCTGCCCGAGGGCCTCGAAGGGGAAGGGCTGATCCTGCTCGCTGAAGTTATACACCTGCACCAGCCGGCCCTGGGGGTGTTCGCGCTTGAGTAAAAGCAGGTGGGGGTTGGGCTGCCAGAGGGCCTGGGTGGGGAAGGCCGCGTGCATCTGGGGGGTGCGGGCTCGAGCCTGCAAAAGCGCCTTGATGCCGTGGAAAATCCGGTGCTCTACGGTGCCTTCCTGGTGGCGCCTCTGGGCCTTGGCCCAGTCCATCCGGGGGCGGTGGAGCCAGCGGTTGTCGTCCTTGTGGGCGGGCTCCTGGGCGTAGTCGTAGTCGTTGAGCATGCCCAGCTCGTCGCCCATGTAGATGAGCGGGATGCCCTCCCCATAGCCTATAAAGACCGCGTGGGCCAGCAGAATGCGCTCGATGGCCAGGTGGATCAGGCGGGGATTGCCGGACTCCAGCGCGGCCTCCAGCCCGGCCAGGCTGGCCGCACTGCCCGAGGTGCGCCGGTCGCCGGTGGTGGGGTTCTCCTGGAAGTGCAGGCCTCGAGCAAACGAGCCCGGAAAATCACCCTTGTAGAAGTCCGACAAAAAGCGCCGGTGGGCCGGGCCGCTCAGGCCCACTGCGGCGGCGTCGGTGTCGGAGATGGCCCAGCCGATGTCGTCGTGGCAGCGCAGGTAGGTGGCCCAGGCGGTGCTGGGGGGCTTTTGCGGAAAGCGCCGCAGGGCCTGGGTAAAAAGCCGGGTGTCGCGGCTGGCCAGGCTGCTCCAGATCTGCACCATCAGGGTGTTGTGGTAGGCCAGCTCGCTCACCTTGCCGTAGTGCTTTCCGCTGCCCAGGTAGGCGATCAGGTCTTCCGGGGCCACGATGGCCTCGGCCTTGAAGGCCACCGCCGGCGCGGCCATGCGCACCGCGGCCCGCAGGGCCTGGGTGAGGGCGTGCACCTCGGGCTGGTTCTGGCAGTGGGTGCCCAGGCGCTTCCAGGTAAAGGCGATGGCGTCGAGCCGGAAGACCTCCACCCCTTTGTTGGCCAGCCACAAAATCAGGTCGAGGTACTCCAGAAACACCTCGGGGTTGCTCCAGTTCACGTCCCACTGCCAGCGGTTGAAGGTCGTCCAGACCCAGCCCTTCAGCTCCTCGTCCCAGGTGAAGTTGCCGGGGGCAAAGTCGGGGAAGATCTCGGGCAGGGTGCGCTCGAATTGGTCGGGGATGGTGCGATCGGGATAGATGTAGAAGTAATTGCGGTACTTTGGGTCGCCGCGCCGGGCGGCCAGCGCCCAGGGGTGCTCGCGGGCCACGTGGTTGAGCACCAGATCCAGGCAAAGGCTGATGCCTTCGTGGCGCAGCTGGGTGCAGAGGGCCTCGAGGTCCTCCATGCTGCCCAGGTCGGGGCGCACCTGCCGGTAGTCGGCCACCGCGTAGCCGCCGTCGTTCTCGCCCTCGCGCGGGAGCAGCAAGGGCATCAGGTGCAGGTAGCGGATGCCCAGCTCCTTGAGGTAGCCGATGTGCTGTCCAACACCCTGCAGGGTGCCTGCGAAGCGGTCGGCGTAGGCGATGTAGCCGTGCATATGGGGCTGCTGAAACCAGTCCGGGGTGTGGATGCGCTCGAGATCCAAAGCCAGCAGTTCGGGAGGGCGCTCGGCCAGGTTCCGCCCAATCACCTGGGCCGCCCGCTCGGCCACGGCGGGGGCCTGGGGGTAAACCGCTTGCAAACCAGCCATCAGGTCGGGGAGGTGGCGGCGCACCCGGGCCTGCAGATCGGCGGCCTGGTAGGTGCCCGGTCTGCCCATCTGGCTGGCAATGCCTGCAAAAAAAAGGGCCTCGTCCATGCGCCCTGTATTCTACGCAATCTTGGGGCAGGCCTGCCCCAACCTGTTTGGCCTTAGTACCGCAATTAGAAGCCTGTGTGTGAGTTCGGTTAGGGTATTCTGAGCCAGTCCGGCCTCTTTTCTTAAGCTGTGGTTAATCCAGAAAAGTAACGCTCAAAAATCCTTGTACGTTGGTGGCTAAGGGTTGTTCATACCTCGAGCAAGGCACAGGAGGAAGACCAATGCGACAGACCAAGAGGCTTTTGCTGCTGGGCGGCCTGGGCCTGCTACTAGGGGCTTGCGGTGGGGAGTACACCGACAACCCCACCCCCGATAGCTCCAACGGCCCCTTTCTGGCCGAGCCCCTCACCCAGCACCCCACCCACCAGCCCCTGACCCTGCTCAACCGCTACCTGGTGGTGAGCGAAGACAATGGGCGTTTGCGGGCCAGCTACGGCGGGCTGCGCTACTGGCCGCGCCAGGCCGACAAAAACCGCAACCCCAACAACCCCAGCCAGCCCTCGGGGCCGCGCTTTACCCAGTACGCCGGCTGGGACATCCTGGAAACCCCCGGCTCGAGCGCCTCGCGGGCCGACTGGCTGCGCCTGAGCCTGACCCGCCCGGCCACGGTGGTGGTGGCCTGGGAACACTCGGCGCTGTGGCTGGCAGGCTGGCAGAAAGGGGAGACCACCACCGCCGATGGCAAGAAGTTCAACACCTACACCCGCACCTTCCGGGCGGGTGAGATCACCCTGGGCGCCCCTGAGGGCAAAGGTAAGTACTGGGTGCTGCTGGCCGAGGGCAATGGGCAGCCTTCAGCGGAGCCGGGGCTGCCCAGCGGCATCACCGAACGGCCGGTGCCCAACACCACCTGCCCTTCCTGGCTCGACAACCTCTGGCTGGCCAAGGGGCCGGATGGGCGCAACTACCCGAGCTGGCACCCCCAGATTGACCCGGTCTACTGGTGCTACTACCGCCACGACCACAACGCCGACCCCGGCCTGATTGGCTACCAGGCCCCCTTCCTCTACACCGCGCAGTACACCAACAACCAGCCCGAGCGGGCCGAGGGGTTCAAGGGCTTTGCCATCCGCGACGGCGAGATTGGCTGGTACATCAACATCCACTCCGAGACCAGCACCGACCAGCGGGTCTGCGCCCGCTTCCACACCGTGGTGGTGGTGGCCACCCGCTGGCGCACCGGCGAGAAGCTGGCCGAGCTCCACTACAAGGGGGATTTTGGGGCCTCGAGGCAGAACCAGGGCGATAACCCCTACTTCACCAACACCTGCACCGACCCCCGCACCGGCCAGCAGGTTACCCAGGAGCAGATTGGCCAGCAACTGCAAAGCAGCACCAGGGCCTCCAAGCGCATCCGCATCGCCGCCAACAACTCGGGCTACGAGCAGTGGGATGGGGGTTTGGTCAAGGCTTTAGGCATGGAGTTTAGCGGCCCCGGCCTGGGCATTGACATCCAGAACCCGGCCACCGCCTGCAACGCCCTCAACTGCACCGACCTGGTCACCAATAACTCCTCCAGCACCCGCCGCACGCTGCAGATCATGAACCTGCGGCTGCGCTACAAGCCCGAACTCGACCCCGACCGCGACGGCTACTTCGAGACCAACCTGTACGGCGATGGGCCTTACATCGCCGGCGACCGCAACTCAGGGACTGGCCCCCTCAAGCAGTACATCAAACCCGGAACCGATCTGCGCCTGGATGGCTTCTTCACCACCGAGGATGCCTGGCGCGGGCTGTATGTGCGGGGTGGGAGCACCCAGGATGTCGAGCTCGAGGGCGCGCTGGGCACGGTGAACTAAAGATGCCCATCACCAACCGGCGGGGCCGGGCCTCGCCGGTGGTTTTTTGGAGTGCGCCGCTGATATAAAGATAGTCATCCACCATCTCTTTTCTGGGGGCGCTCAAGCGGTAGGCGGCGACGGCCGGGGGTGAATGCTTAAGGCATATTCCACTGTATGGTGAGGCTGCGCTGGGACTGGCCGCTACACCCGTTGCTGGTGCAGGCGATGCCGTAGATGTAGAAGAAGGGCTTCTTTTCCATAGGGTCTACCCCACGGTCGGTGACGGTGAAGGTGGCGCTCTGGGTATTTGTGCTGCCCCGTACGGCGTTTTGCTCCTTGGGGGTGACCTCGAGGCCCCCTGTGTTGCTCTGGTAGCTCAAAAAAACCCGCGTCAGGTTGCTGGCGTTGAAGGTCACCCGCACCGTGAGGGTGGCGGTGCCGCCCCGTTGCAGGGTGAAGGGATCGGCGGCCAGGCTAAAGCTTTCGCCGGGGGTGGAGGGGGTGCTGGGGGGTCGGAGGACGCTCTGGCCGCTACAGGCCACCGCAAGCGGGCCGAGCAGCAGGGCCAGGTACCAAGGGCGCATAATTGGCAGTCTAGGGAGCGGGCCTCGAGGGAAGTCTTAGGGCCGGCTAATGAAATCTTTATGTAACACCTGACCGGGCTTTTGAGGCCCCAAGACGGCATAGAATTGGGCTTATCATGGGCAAACAAATCGCCGTGTTTTTCCTGCTATGCCTGGGCTGGACGGCCCTTGCTCAAAGCTCCAGGCCTTTTGCCGGGGCCAGCCTGGTATTTCAGTGGGTGGAAGGAACCCCTCTCACCAGCCTGATGCTGCAGGCTGGCAGCTACAACCTGGGGGGTGGTCTTGGGGCGCGGGCCAGTGTGGGCATCGGGCTGAGCCCCAGCTTCCTCGAGCTCGGCGCCGACCTGCTCTTTCCCTTTGGAACAGGACGCCTGCTTCCGTATGGGGG
This sequence comes from Meiothermus taiwanensis WR-220, assembly GCF_003568585.1. Lineage (NCBI taxonomy): Bacteria > Thermotogati > Deinococcota > Deinococci > Thermales > Thermaceae > Meiothermus > Meiothermus taiwanensis. Next base: position 2,615,062 of record NZ_CP021130.1, on the reverse strand, counting down.
CCTGGGGGGCCACTGGGTGGGCCTGGGGGCGCTGAACTTTTTTGGCATTCGCGGTCTGGCCGGGGTTAGCTACAGCACCGCCAGCGATACGGGTCTCTTTGCCGAAGCCGTGCCAACCTTTTACCTGGCCAGCGATGCCACGGGCATTTATGGAACAGCTTTGGGCATCCAGCTCCGCTTCGGGGTGAACTACCTTTTCTGAAGGAAGCCGCCATGAACGCCAGTGTTGTGGAAGCCACACCCCGGCCAGCGGCAGGAGGCGTAGGCTATAGCTACATGGACACCCGCCAAGCCCTTTTGCAGAGCGCCCGTAAAGCGTTTGCCGAGCGGGGGTACGCCGCTACCAGCCTGGAAGACCTGGCCCGCACCCTGGGCCTGACCAAGGCCGCGGTGTACCACCATTTCGCTTCCAAGCGGGAGCTGCTGGAGGCTTTGTTGCAGGAGGGCTTGGCCGAGACCCAGCGGGCCATTGCCCAGCCGGGCACGCTGTACCAGCGCCTGATGGCCCTGGCCCTGGCCTACCGGGGACAGGTGGAGCCCCTTACCGCCCTGATGACCGCCTACTCGAGCCGCCGGGGCGGCGACCTCGAGGCAGTCGAGCTGGCCCGCGAGGCCATGCGGCGCGGCCTCGAGCAGCTGGCCGGCCTGCTGGAGCAGGTCGCGCCGGGGCATGGCCGGGCCCTGGCGGTTATCTTTGCCTCGATTGTGCACGGGGCCTACATGACCGCCCAGCACATGCCCGGTTACTCGGCCGAGGCGCTTTTGCAGGAAGGGGTGGCCCTGTTTGTGCGGGGCTTGCCGGACAGGGCCGGGGAGTCCACCTAACGGGGCGGGTGGGCGCTCGTTGTTTGCACAGGTATCTGCCAGAATAGAGGCATGGCCCGGGTGCTGCTCATCGAAGACGACCCTGGGGTGCGCGAGGCCTTGCGCCTGGGGTTAGAACTCGAGGGCCACGTGGTGCTCGAGGCGGCCAGCGGCGCCGAAGGGCTGCGCAGGCTGACCGAGAACCCCGAGCTGGTGGTGCTGGATGTGCTGCTGCCCGGGGGCGATGGGTTTGGGGTGCTGCGCGAGATACGCCGGCAAAGCGCGGTGCCGGTGCTGATGCTCACCGCGCTGGACGAGGTGGAGTGGCGGGTCAAGGGCCTGCGGGAAGGGGCCGACGATTATCTGGTAAAACCCTACGCCCTCGCGGAGCTGCTGGCCCGCCTCGAGGCCCTTCTGCGCCGCAGCAAGCGCCCGGAGGAGGTGCTTTCCTACGCCGATGTGGTGCTGTATCCAGGCAGGATGGAGGCCCGCCGGGGTGGGCGGCTGCTCGAGCTATCCCCCAAAGCCATACAGCTCCTGCAGTGTTTTTTGGAACACGCCGAGTACGTCCTGTCCAAAGAGGCCCTGATGCAACGGGTCTGGGGCCAGGAGGTGGAGCCCAACACCCTCGAGGTGCACCTCTCGGCCCTGCGCCGGGAACTGGGCGAACCCATGCTGCTGCACACCCTGCGGGGGCACGGCTACATTCTGCGCAAGTAAGCGGCCATGACCCTCCGCCTGCGTCTTCTGCTGTGGTTGTTGCTGGCCCTGGTGCTGCTGTTGTTTCCGCTGGGCGCCCTGACGGTACAGCAGGCCCAGCGCACCGTGCAGGAGGCCCTCGAGCGGGCGGTGCTTTCCCGGCTGGGTTTTCTGGTCAGCCAGGGGACGGTGCGTGTGCAGGATCTGGCCCAGGTGGTGCAGGAGTTTGGCGGGGTGGGCTTTATCCTGGGTCCCCAAGGCCGCATAACCTTTACCGACCTGGGCGATTACCAGCTCCCCGAGGGCCTCGAGCAGGCCCTGCGAGCGGGGCAGGGTTTTCGCCAGGTGCGGGATAACTGGCTGTGGGTGGCGCTGCCCGCTGAGGAGGGGGGCCTGGGGTTGGGCACGCCCCTGGAGGAGGTGGCGGCCCTGCCCCAGCGGCTGTTGCAGCTCTATCTGGGCCTCGGGGGGGTGCTGGCCCTGCTGGCCTTTGGCGTGGGGGCCTGGGGCCTGTCCCGCTCGCTCCGGCCCCTGGACACCCTCTCGCAGGAGCTGGCCCGTCGCAATGCCGAGTACCTCGAGCCCCTTCCCCCCCCAGGCCTGCCCGAGGTTCGTCCGGCAGTCGAGGCCATGAATGCTCTGATGGGCCAGCTCGAGGCCGCCTTGCAGCGCCTCAAGGTGCAGGAGCAGGCCGCGCGGCGCTTTGCCTATGGGGCCTCCCACGAACTGCGCAACCCCCTTGCCGCCCTCAAGGGGTATCTGGAAGTCTTGCAGCGCCGGCCCGGGGAGCCCCGGGCCACCGAGGGGGCCTTGCGCGAGGCAGCCCGGATGGAGTCGCTGCTGCAGGGCCTGCTGACGCTGGCCCGCCTCGAGGGCCAGGGGCGAGCGCGGGGCCAGCCGCTGGACTTGAAAGCCTTCCTCGAACAGCGCGGGCTTGTGGTGGAGGGGAACGGCTGGGTGGAGGCCGACCCCGATCTGCTGGCGGTGGTGGTGGAGAACCTGCTGCACAACGCCGCCCAACACGGCGGGGGTGTGGAGAAGGTGGTGCTCGAGCCCGACGCCGGGGGCCTCTGGCTCTGGATATACGACCGGGGGCCCGGCTTCCCACCGGAACTGCAACCCAGGGCCTTCGAGCCCTTCGTTAAGAGCGACCGAAGCGATGGGGTGGGGCTGGGCCTGGCCCTGGTGGCGGCGGTGGCCCGGGTGATGGACGCTCGGGTGCGGGCCGAAAACCGCCCCGAGGGGGGCGCACGGGTGGGGTTCTGCTGGCCCGAGGCCCGGGGCCGGGATACGCCCGTGCGATAGCCCAGCGGGGGCCTCAGCTTATGGCCGCAGCCACCCTACCCCCAGCTTTTTGAAGTCCTGGTCGAAGGAGGCGACCCCGCCCCCCAGTTCCTGGGCCATCACGGCCAGGTAAGCGTCCTCGAAGTCTATGTTGTGCTGCACCTGGAGGGCCAGGGCCGATTCACAGCGCTGCCGCTCCACCACCTCCACCGCCCCCGAGGCAAACAGCCGCAGCAGGGCCGCCTCGATCTCGGCGTACTCCATCTGGTACAGTTTTTTTAGCACATACACCACGTCGGCCAGGGTGAGGGCCTCGAGCACCAAGCGCACCGTGCCCTGCTGCCCCGAGGCCAGCAGGTCGCGCGCCTGCCGGGCCTGCTCGAGCGGGGTTTTGGTGATGAAGCGCAGCAGGACATTGGCATCCAGCACGTACAGCGGGGCCGGTTCCGCGCTCACCGCTTCTCCTTGCGCGCATGGCGCGCCCGCATGACCTCGCGCTCCTTCTCGGGGCCGGGATAGGGGGCCGCTGCTCCGGGCAGGTGCTCGAACAGCTCCTCGATGCGCATGCGGGGAACCACCTTCAGCCGGATGGTGTCGCCTGTAACCTCAAAGTTAATCTGATCACCTTCCCTAATTCCGAATTTCTCGCGTATTTCCTTGGGAATGGTTAATTGTCCGCGCGCGGCCAAAGTTGCCCGATAAATCATAGCCAATCTGAAGTATAGCATGGGGCTGGAGGCCTCGAGGTATGCTAAAACCCAGTGAGAAAGGAATACGACTACCTCATCGTAGGGGCCGGGGCAGCGGGGTGTGTGCTGGCCCACCGCCTCTCGGCCCGGCCCGACCGGACGGTGCTGGTGCTCGAGGCCGGGGAGCCCATGCAGGGGCTGTACTGCAAGGCCCCGGCGGCCTTCCCCAAGCTCTTCAAGGGGCCCTACGACTGGGCCTTTTTTACCGAGCCCCAGGCCGGGCTGGAGGGGCGCAGCCTGTACTGGCCCCGGGGCAAGGGGCTGGGGGGGAGCAGCGGGATCAACGCCATGATCGTCATCCGTGGCAACCCCCGCGACTACGACGACTGGCAGCAGCCGGGGTGGTCGTTTGCCGAGGTGCTGCCCTACTTCAAGAAGCTCGAGACCCACCCCCTGGGCCCCTCCCCCTACCACGGCGATCGGGGCCCTTTGCACGTGGAGGTACGCAAATACACCAACCCCCTGACCGTGGCCTTCCTCGAGGCCGCCCAGCAGTGGGGTTTGAAGCGCAACGACGACTTCAACGGCCCGGAGCAGGAAGGGGTGGGGCTGTTCCATGTCAATCAGAAAAACGGGGCCCGGCACAGCGCCGCCGCGGCCTATCTGACCCCGGCCCTGCCGCGCCCCAACCTGGACGCCCAGACCGGGGCCCGGGCGCACCGCATCCTGTTTGAGGGGGCGGCGGCGGTGGGGGTGGAGTACCGCCACCAGGGCCGGCTCTGGCAGGTGCGGGCCCGCCGGGCGGTGATCGTCTCGAGCGGGGCGGTGCAGTCCCCCCAGCTCCTGATGCTCTCGGGCCTTGGCCCTGCCGATCACCTCAAAGCCCTTGGCATCGAGGTGCGGCAAGACCTGCCGGTGGGGCAGAACCTGTGGGATCACCTGGCCCTGCCGGTGATCTGGCACAGCACCCAGCCAGTGAGCCTGGACAAAGCCGAGAACCTCGCCAACATCGTGCGCTACCTGCTGGCCCAGCGCGGCCCGTTCGTGAGCAACATCGCCGAGGCGGGGGCCTTTTTGCGCACCCAGCCCCAGGCCAAAGCACCCGACCTACAGTTTCACTTTGGGCCGGCCTTTTTCCGCAACCACGGCTTCGACCGCGAGGAAGGCTACTTTTTCACCATCGGCCCCACCCTGGTGGCCCCCCAGAGCCGGGGTTTTATTGCCCTCAGGAGCACCGACCCGGAGGCCGCGCCCCTCATCCAGCCCCGCTACCTGAGCGAGCCAGGGGATCTCGAGGTTTTGCAGGCCGGGGTGGCCATCGCCCGCGAAATTGCCGCGCAAAAAGCCTTCGACCCCTACCGCGGCCAGCCCCACGCCCAGCAGGCCGGGGCCCGGACGCCCGCGGAGATCCAGGCCTACATCCGCCGCTACGCCCAGACCCTTTACCACCCCGCCGGAACCTGCAGCATGGGGCAGGTGGTGGACGCCAGCCTGAAGGTCTACGGCACCGAGAACCTGTATGTGGTGGATGCCTCGGTGATGCCGGGGGTGGTGCGGGGCAACACCCACATCCCCACCCTGATGCTGGCTGAGAAGGCCGCCGATACGCTACTGGGCCTCTAGTGGGGGCTGCCGGGCATATACAAAGCTGCCCGCATCGGCTAGACTACTAGGGTTGCCCGCCGCCGCGCGAGCCTTTCCCGGAGACACAATGGAACTCAGAAACATCGCAATTATTGCGCACGTAGACCACGGTAAGACCACCCTGGTAGATGCGATGCTCAAGCAGGCCAAAGCCCTCTCACGCCACGAGGCGGAGGGCGAGCGCATTATGGACTCCAACGACCTGGAGCGCGAGCGCGGTATTACCATTCTGGCCAAGAACACCGCGGTGGAGTGGGGGGGCGTGAAGATCAACATTGTGGACACCCCCGGCCACGCCGACTTTGGCGGCGAGGTGGAGCGGGCTTTGAGCATGGTAGACGGGGTGCTGCTCCTGGTGGACGCCGCCGAGGGCCCCATGCCCCAGACCCGCTTCGTGCTCAAGAAGGCCCTTGAGGCCGGCCTCAAGCCCATCGTGGTGATCAACAAAGTGGACAAGAAAGACGCCCGGCCCGACGAGGTTCTGAACGAGACCTTCGACCTGATGGCCGAGCTGGGCGCCTCCGACGAGCAGCTCGACTTTCCCTACCTCTACGCCATTGGCCGCGAGGGCGCGGCCTGGCTGGGCGACCAGCCCAAGCCCGACCTGACCGACCTTTTCCAGACCATCCTCAAGCACATTCCAGCCCCCCAGGTGGCCCAGGGCCCCTTCCAGCTTCGGGTAGCCAACCTCGACTACTCCAACTTCCTGGGCAAGATTGCCCTGGGCAAGGTGCACCGTGGCACGGTGCGCAAAAACCAGCTGGTGACCATCGTGGGCGAACACGGCCACCGCGATCTCAAGGTGGTGGCGGTGTTTACCCACCGGGGCCTGGAGCGCCTCGAGGTGGAGGAGGCCACCCCCGGCGATATCGTGGCCATTGCCGGGATGGAAGGCGTGGAGATTGGCGATACCATTGCGGCCCGCGAAGCCCCCGAGGCCCTGCCCCGCCTGGCGGTGGACGAGCCCACGGTGAGCATCACCGTGACCCCCAACACCTCGCCTTTTGCCGGACGGGAGGGCAAGTATGTGACCAGCCGCCAGATCCGCGAGCGGCTTCTGAAGGAGCTCGAGACCAACGTGGCCCTGCGGGTGATCGAGATTACGCCCGATACCTTTGAGCTGCACGGGCGCGGTGAGCTGCACCTGTCGGTGCTGCTCGAGACCATGCGGCGCGAGGGCTTCGAGTTCTCGGTGGGCCAGCCCAGCGTGCTGTTCAAAGAGATCGAAGGCCAGATTCAAGAACCCTACGAGTACCTGGTGGTGGACGTGCCCGAGGCCAGGTTCGGCCCGGTGATGGAAACCCTGGGCAGCCGCAAGGCCCAGATGGTGCATATGGAGCAGGAATCGGGGCGCATCCGGGCCGAGTTCACCGTGCCCGCCCGGGCTTTGTTTGGCTTCCGTACTCTGTTCCTCACCCTTACCGCGGGCGAGGGCGTGATGAGCCACAGCTTCCATGCCTACGGGCCGCACGTGGGCAGCCTGGAGACCCGCACCACCGGCAGCGCGGTGGCCATGGAGGCGGGCGTGGCTTACGCTTATAGCCTGTACCGCTTGCAGGAGCGGGTCAATTTTTTCATCGAACCCGGCACCGAGGTGTACGTGGGCATGATTGTGGGCGAGCACGTGCGCGACAACGACCTGAACGTCAACGTCAACATCAACAAAAAGCTCACCAACGTGCGGGCCGCTGGTTCCGACGAGAACATAAGGCTCATCCCCCCGCGCAAGTTTACGCTGGAAGAGGCGCTGGAGTTCCTGGCCCCCGACGAGCTTCTGGAAGTAACCCCCCAGAGCCTGCGCCTGCGCAAGCGGGTGCTCGACCCCAGCCAGCGCAAGCGGGCCGAGACGGTTTAAATCTCGTACTCCTCGGGCTCGGGTAGGTCGAGGGCGATGGCCAGAGCGCGGTCAAGCTCGGCCATTTTTTGGGGTGATAATCTCCCTACGTACTGGGTCAGGCGGCTTTTTTCAATTCTGGTCAGGTCGTCGCAGTGGATGCTGCTTTGGTGTTTTAAACCTTCTTCAACCCCCACAGGAACCTGGGTGGCGATGCCATGGTAGCTCGAGAACACCGGGGCGCACACCACGGTGGAGTGTGGGCTGTCGATCAGGGATTGGCGGCTTACGAGTACGTAGACCCTCCGACGCTTAGGATCATCGGTGTTTCGGTTTTCAATACGATAGAGTTCGCCACGTTTCATGCTTCGGCCTGATCCGCCAGCGATTCGAGGGCCTGTCGATTGAGCTCCTCTGCATACTTTTCGTAGAGGGCGCGGTCGCGGGCGTCCCGTTCTGCCCGGCGCAGCTCGCGCAGGTAAGACCGGGCGGCCTGTTCAAGAAACTTCGAACGGTTGGGGAAGCGCCGGTCAATGGCCTCGAGGAGTTCGCGCTCGAGGGTGATAGATGTCTTGACCTTCATACCACCAATATACCACCGCGCATCTGCAGCCTGCCCAGGCCTGATGTGGGGCTGACAGAGGAAGCCTAGATTCGCGTAGGTATGAAACCTCCTCTGCCTGTATTAGGCCTGGCCCTGCCCATCGAACGCCTGCCCGAGTTTCGCTCCTGGTTTCTGGAGCACGGGGGGCGCGACCTCGAGCTACAGGATGCGGTGCGCCCGGAGGTGCTGGACGGCGACTGGCAGCCTCTGGTGGCCCTGGCCCGGCAGGCCCTGGAGGGCTACACCGGGCGAATGGGGATTCACGGCCCCTACGATGGCCTTTGGATGGCCTCCTTCGATCCCTTTGTGCGGCGGATGATCGCCGAGCGCTACCGGCGTGCGCTGGAATTTGCCGCCGACCTGGGGGCCAGCCATATGGTCATTCACAGTCCTTTTCTATTCTTCGGCCACCCCCAGATGGCCCATGCGCCCGGCAACGGCCTCGAGCGCGAGATCGAGTGGGTGCACGACACCCTCCGAACCGTGCTGCCGCTGGCCCGCAACCTGGGGTTGGTGCTGGTCATCGAGAACATCCGCGATACCAACCCACAACCCCTGCGCACCCTGGTGCAGTCGTTTGGCTCTGAGCATGTGCGCATGAGCCTGGATGTGGGCCATGCCCATCTGATGCAGCAGCTTGGGGGCCCCGCACCCGACCAGTGGGTCAAAGAAGCTGGCCCGCTGCTGGCCCACCTGCATCTTCAGGACAACGATGGTCTGCTGGATCGCCACTGGAGCCCCGGCCAGGGCGGGATCAACTGGCGGGCCTTGTTTGCGGCCCTCGAGGCCCTCCAGAGCCGGCCCCGTCTCATCCTGGAGGTACGGCACGAGCAACTGCCCGTGGCTGCTCAATGGCTGCTAGCCCAGGGGCTGGCCTGCTAAGCCGTATGGTCAGCGGATTGTAAGCCCCCGGCTGATGTTTTTTTGAAAATGCTGGCGGATTCTTTGGGATGCGGTCATGATTAATGCCAAAAACTCCGAGCGAAACTTGCAAAAGTCCATCCCGGTGCGCCAGGCAGGGCGGCTGGGCGAGGGCCTCGAGGTAGCCCTGCTGCTGCTTCCAGCGCTGCTCTTGCTGTTGGTGTTCACCGTCTGGCCCACCCTAAACGCCTTCTGGCTCTCCTTTCACCGCGAGAACCTTCTGGGCACCGAGCGGGACTGGGTGGGCCTGTCCAACTACGCCGAGATGCTGCGCGACCCGGCTTTCTGGCGCGCGGTGGGGGCCACCTTCCTGTTTGCGGCCATCGTGGTTCCGGTACAGCTTGTGCTGGGGTTGCTGGCGGCGTTGATGGTGGCGCGGCCCTTTCCCGGCGTGGCGCTGTTTCGTACCCTGTTTTTCCTCACCACCGCGGTGCCGACTGCAGTAGCGGCGGTGGCCTGGGGCTGGTACCTGCACCCCATCGGGGGGACGCTCAACCGCTGGCTGGAGGCGGTGGGCCTGCCGGCCCAGCCCTGGCTGACCAGCCCTGAGCTGGCGCTGCCCACCCTGGCGATTGTGACGGCCTGGGCCGGGGTGGGCTTTACCGCCATCCTCCTGACGGCGGGGCTCCAGCAGATTCCCGAAGACCTCTACGAGGCGGCCCGGATGGATGGGGCTGGAGCCTGGACGCAGTTCTGGCGGATCACCCTCCCCATGCTCTCGCCCACCTTGTTCCTGGTGGCCCTGCTGACGGTGCTCACCAGCCTGACCGCCTTCGGCCAGATCCACCTGCTGACCCGCGGCGGCCCCATGGAGAGTACCACGGTCTGGATCTACCGCATCTACCAGGACGCCTTCTTCAACTTCCGCTTTAGCTATGCGGCGGCGCAGTCGGTGGCGCTGTTTTTGGTGCTGCTTTTGCTGGCCGCGTTGCAGTTCCGCGGGCTGGGCCGGAGGGTGCACTATGAGTAGCCTGCCCCGCTGGCTGGCCCGCCCGCTGTTTTACCTGCTCCTGGGGGTCTACGCCTGGCTTTTGGTGTTGCCGCTTTTGAGCCTGCTCTCGGCCAGCTTTCGTACCGAGGCCGACCTCTTTACCCCGGGCCTGCTGCCACCCCAGCCCACCCTCGAGGCCTACCGGGAGGCCCTGGCCAAACACCCCATCCTGCGCTACCTGCTCAACAGCCTGGTGGTCTCGCTTGCCATCACTTTAGGGGTGCTGCTGACCTCGGCCACCCTGGGGTATGCCCTGGCCCGGGTTCGCTTTGCTGGGCAGAGCCTTCTGTTCGGCTTTGTGGTGGGGCTCCTGCTCATCCCCGACGAGGTCACCTTTTTACCGCGCTACCTGCTGGTACAGGAACTGGGCTGGATCAACAGCTACTGGGCGCTGATAGTGCCTTTTCTGGCCTCGCCGCTGGGCATCTTTCTGATGCGGCAGTTCATCAAAAGCCTGCCCCAGGATCTGTTCGATGCGGCGCGGATCGACGGCGCCGGCCACCTGCGGACGCTGTGGTACGTGGCCCTGCCCCTGGCCGCCCCGGCCCTGGGGGCCCTGGGGGCTTTGAGCTTTCTGGGGGCCTGGAACATGTACCTCTGGCCGCTGGTGGTAATCAACCAGAACGAGATGAAAACCGCGCAGATCGCCATCGCTCAGGTGCAGAGCGTGGAGGTCTCGAGCTGGAACGTGGTTGCGGCGGCAGCCATGCTGGTGCTGCTACCTACTTTGCTGGCCTTCCTGCTGGCCCAGCGGGCCTTTATCCGGGGCATCGCGCTGGGCGGGCTGAAGGGATAACGCTAGGAGGCAGATATGCTGAGACTTTGGTTAATTCTGGCAGGCATCGCACTGGGGGGGCTGGGGCTGGCCCAGCAGCGCATCACCATCGACTTCTGGCACTCCATGGGCGGGGTGCTGGGCGAGGCCACCGAGGCCCTGGTCAAGGATTTTAACGCTGCACAGAACCGGGTCACGGTGCGCAGCCAGTTCGTGGGCTCCTACGACGACGGCCTCAACAAGCTGCGGGCCGCGCTGCAGGCTGGGGGGCAGGGCCGGCCCAATGTGATCCAGGTCTACGATATTGGGGCCCGGTTTATGGCCGACTCGGGCGCGGTGCTGCCCCTCGAAGACCTGGCCCGCGCCAACAACTTTGACCTCTCCCAGTTTGTGCCGCAGCCTCGCAACTACTACACCGTGGACGGCAAACTGTACGGGCTGGCCTTCAACAGCTCCAACCCCATCCTCTACTTCAACGCCCAGGCCCTGGAGCAGGCCGGCATCCCCTACCGCAACACCTGGAGCCTGGCCGACCTCGAGGCCGCCGCGCGCAAGCTGACCATCAAAGACGCCGCCGGCAAGACCACCCGCTACGGCCTCTCCATCCCCATAGATAGCTGGTTCATGGAGCAGTTCAGCTACAACTCCGGCCAGTACTTCTGCAACAACGAAAACGGCCGCAAAGCCCGGGCCACCGAGGTGACCTTCAACAACCCGGCGGCGGTGGCCTTCCTGGACACCTGGGCCCGCCTGGTACGGGAAGGGGTGGCGGCCAACACCGGGCGCAACTGGGCCGATAGCCAGAGCCTGTTCGCCCAGGGCCAAGCGGCCATTGCGGTCTACTCCACGGCCTCCCTAACCGGGGTGCTGCGCCAGGTGGGCAACCGCTTCCCGGTGCGCACCGCCTTCTACCCCTACCTGCGCGAGCGCAACGGCACGGCCATTGGTGGGGCGGCGGTCTACCTGATCCGTGGCTTCAGCGATGAGCAGAACGCGGCCTCGTGGGAGTTCATCCGCTTCCTGCTGCGCCCCGAGACCCAGGCCAAGTGGATCATCGGCACCGGCTACTTCCCGGTGGTCAAGGGGGTGACCGAGCTGCCCAGTGTGCGTCAGGCCTATGTGCGCCAGCCCAACTACACCACCGCGGTGCGGCAGCTCGAGACCTCCAAGGTCAACACCGCTTCGGCCGGCTGCTTGATGGGTGGCTTCACCGAGATTCGCCAGATCGTGCAGTCGGCCATCGAGGAAGCCCTGCGGGGCAAGCCGGCCCAGCAGGCCCTCGACGAGGCCAAGCAGCGGGCCGACCAGGTGCTTGCCCGCTACAACGCCAGCGTTCGGCAGTAAGCGAGCGAGCCGACCATGCCCACCCGTATTACGGGTGGGTTTTTTCTGGGCGGGCCTGGCTGCTTTGAAGGAGCAGATATGCCTTGAGCTTTGGGCCCAGAGCCTTTAGCCTGGGGCAGATATGCAGTCGGATACCACTGCACGGCTTCTGATTACCTGCCCCGACCGGCCCGGCATTGTGGCGGCGGTCTCGAATTTTCTCTTCAACCACGGGGCCAACATCACCGCGCTCGACCAGCACTCCACCGACCCCGAGGGGGGGCTTTTCTTCATGCGGCTGGAGTTTCAGACCCCGCACCTCGACGTGTCGCGGGAAATCCTCGAGAAAGCCTTTGCCGAGCGGGTGGCCGCCTGCTTCGATATGAACTGGCGCATTGCTTATGCGGCGGATCTTAAAAAGGTGGCCATCCTGGTCTCCAAATACGACCACGCCCTGCTGGAACTCCTCTGGCGGCACAGCAACCGCGAGCTGCCCTGTACCATCACCCAGGTCATCTCCAACCACCCCGACCTGCGGCCCGAGGTGGAGCGTTTTGGCATCCCCTACCACCACGTGCCGGTGGAGAAAGACCGCAAGGAAGAGGCCGAGGCGCGGATGCTCGAGCTGTTGGCGGGCACCGACCTGGTGGTGCTGGCCCGCTACATGCAGATTCTCACCCCGCAGTTTGTGGCCCACTACCCCCACCGCATTATCAACATCCACCACTCCTTTCTGCCGGCCTTTGTGGGGGCCCACCCCTACAAGCAGGCCTATATGCGGGGCGTGAAGATCATCGGGGCCACCGCCCACTACGTGACCGAGGAGCTGGATCAGGGCCCCATCATCGAGCAGGACGTGGCCCGGGTCTCGCACCGGCACGACGTGGCCGACCTGGTGCGGCTGGGGCGCGACCTCGAGCGCAACGTGCTGGCCCGGGCGGTGCAGTGGCACCTGGAAGACCGCATCATCGTGTACGGCAACAAGACGGTGGTGTTTTCATAATTGCCCTTCATGCCGTCTTCACCGAGCTTCGCTACACTATAACCAGGAGGTTTTTGAGATGTCCATGAGAAATTCCTCTATTCTCCTGGGTTTGCTGATGATGGTGGGTGGGGGGGTGCTCTGGTTTAATCTGAGCAAGAGCCAGATCGAGGCCTCGCCCGCCCCGCAGACGCAGGTTCAAGCCCAGAGCTTCGACCAGAACCGCGCCTTCCTGGAAAATGAACGCAATACCATCGATGTTGTCCAGCGCACCGGGGATGGTGTGGTGTTTGTGGCGGTGCGATCCACCCCCAGGGTGAGCAGCGATTTTGGTTTCTTTGCGCCCTTCCTGCAGCCCCAGCCCCAGGAGGGCACGGGTTCGGGCTTCGTGCTTGACCAGGATGGGCTGATTCTCACCAACTACCACGTGATCGAAGGGGCCGACCAGATCACCGTGCGCTTCCACAACGACCCCAAGAGCTACCCGGCGCGGGTGATAGGCCGGGCCGAGCCCCTCGACATAGCCCTGATCCGGGTGCAGGCCCCGCGCGAGAAGCTGAAGCCCATGCCACTGGCCGACTCCGACCAGGTGCGGGTGGGGCAGAAGGCCATCGCCATGGGCAACCCCTTTGGCCTGGAGTTCACCGTGACCGAGGGCATCGTCTCGGCCATACGGCGCAACCCCAACGACGGCAGCGGCAGCGGTAAAGGGGCCTTTGTGCCTACCGTGATTCAGACCGACGCGGCCATCAACCCTGGCAACTCGGGCGGGCCGCTGCTCAACTCCCGCGGCGAGGTGATCGGGATCAACACCTTCATCTACAGCTCGGCGGGGGCTTTTGGGGCTGCGCAGTCGGCGGGCATTGGCTTTGCCATCCCCATTAACTTGGTCAAACAGTACCTGGCCGATCTTAAAGCCGGTAAAGACATCACCGCCGAAGAGATTGTGCGCTCGCGGCCCCGCCTGGGTGTGACCCTCTCGCTGCTCTCGATGGCCGAGTACCCCGAAAACATCCGCCGCCAGAACCGCCTGCCCGATAGCGGCCTGATGATCCAGCAGGTCGAGCGGGGTAGCCCGGCCGAGCGGGCCGGGTTGCGTCCTGCAACCCGCAACGTGCAGCTTCAGCTCCGCACCGGCCAGGTGATTGAGCTGGGGGTCAACGGCGACATCCTGCTCGAGGCCGACGGCAACCCCATCAACAACATCAACGACCTGCGGGCGGTGCTGCTGGCTAAGAAGCAAGGGGAAGCGGTGACCCTCAAGGTCTGGCGCGACGGTCAGACCCGCGAGGTGCGGGTGGTGCCGCAGGTGATCCGCTAACCCCAGCGGGGTTTCCAGCCCTCCCGCGTGCGGGAGGGTTTTTGTTTTTGCTTCATCTTGATTGCCTATACTGGGCCCAATGTTGCGCTTCCTGGCGGTTGTTTTGCTGATGGCTTCGCTGGCCCTGGCCCAGTTCGACCCCACCCGGCCGTGGTTTACGGTGCGCACCGAGCACTTCGACATCCACTACCACGCGGGCCTCGAGCGTGTAGCCAGCGAGGCCGCCATCTACGCGGAAAAAGCCTATGCGTTGCTGGTAGAAGACTTCGAACCGCCACCGGGACGCATCAGCCTGGTGCTCTCGGACGTGGGGGATACCCTCAACGGCTTTGCCAGCCCCGCCGAGGGCCGGGTGGGCATTTTTACCGGGCAGTTCCGCAGCTCGGACTTGTTTAACCCCCGGCTTTCCTCCTGGTGGGAGACGGTGATTTTCCACGAGATTGTCCACATCTTCGACCTCTCCCAGGTGCGCGGCCCCCTCAAAGACCAGACCCGCATCTTCGGGCGGCTGCCGGCCCAGAGCGCGGTGAAGCCCCTTCCCTTTGTGGAGGGGACGGCGCTTTACCTCAAGTACAAAAAGCTGGGCGAGTCGCGCCTGAACGACGCCACCACCCGCATGATGCTGCGCCAGATGGTGCTTTCGGGCCGCTTTCCCAGCCTCGACGAGATTCGCCAGGCCTACAGCCGATCCACCTGGCCCTACCTGGGCTTTCTGGTCTACAACTACAGCGCCTGGTTGGTGCAGTACCTCGAGGTGCGCTTTGGCGAGGATGCCTACCGGCGCTTTACCGAGGCCAACGCCGGGATGCTGGCCTTCAAAGACTTCAACGAGCCTTTCCGCAGGGCCTTTGGGGTCTCGCTCGACCAGATTTACGCCGACTTTGTGCGCTGGCTGCCCGGCCAGTTCGAAGGCGAGATTGCCCGCATCCAGGCCGAGGGCCTGACGCCCATCACCAGGCTCAGCAACCTGGGGTTTTTTAGTGAAGGTGCCACGGATTCGCCGAACGGCCTTGTGTATTCGCACGCCTCCCCGCTGCGCAGCGGCCTGCGTATTATCGTCAACGAGAGTGAGCGCGAGTTGCTCAATGGCCCGGCCCAGTATCCAGAGTGGTCGCCGGACGGGCGCTACTTGTTGTTTACCGCCAGCAGCGCGGTCAGCCCCTACTTTGTGGGCAGCGACCTCTACCAGTACGACCGCCTCGAGGGCCGCGTCAAACGCCTGACCCAGGGCGAACGGGTCTACTACGCCCGCTACGCGCCCGATGGCAAGAGCATCTTTTTAGCCAAAAACACCCCCGACGGCTCCACCGAGCTGGCCCGCTACTTTATCGAATTCAACCGTACCCAGCCCCTGCGCAGCTTCCCCCACCAGGACGGGGTGATCCACTCGTTTGCGGTGGCCCCGGACGGTAACTCGCTGGTGCTTGCGCTGCTGCGGCGGGGGGGTTTTCAAGACCTCTACCGCTACACCCTGCAAACCGGGGCCCTCACGCCCCTCACCCAGGATAGGAACGTGGATAGCGACCCGGTGTTTAGCCCCGATGGGCGCTACCTGATCTACAGCAGCGACGTGAACCGGGTTTACAACCTGTACGCCTACCGGCTGGAGGACGGGGCGGTCTTCCAGGTGACCAACCTGCTCACCGGAGCCTTCCAACCCACCTTTTCCCACGACAAAGAGCGGATTATCTTTGTCGGCTACGACGAGACCGGCTACAACCTGTACCAAGTGAGCTACGACCCCAGCGCCTGGAAGCGGGTGGAGCTAGAGCGTGAGCCCCTGCCCGCCTTCAAGCCGGCCGAGGCCGCTGGCGGTGAGCCTTACAACCCCTTCCCCTACCTGCGCCCGCTGTACTGGCTGCCCATGGCCGGGGTGGGGGTGGATGGGTTCGGCCTGGGGGTTTCGTTTGCCGCCTCCGACCCGGTGGGCCTTCACGCTTACTCGGTAGGGGCCGGTTTCGACAGCAGTTTGCGGGGGGTGTTCTACGACCTGGCCTACCGGTACGCCGGGCTGGGCTTCCCGCTGGTCTTGCAGGCGGTGGGGGCCGGCCGGGACAGCGCCCAGGGCATCGCCGCCTCGTTCTGGTCGCCGCAGGGCAGCCTGGGCCTGCAGTACGTGCGCTCGGACGTGCTCGAGCCCGCCCTCGACCCCAACCAGAACACCGTGACCCATGCCTTTTCGCTTCGTTTGAACGGCGCCAGCACCACCGGCAGCGACCTGTTCCGCTCCAGGAGCAGCCTCATGGCGGTGGGGACGGCCTTTGTGCGCGAGGGCAGCCCGGACTGGCGCTACCGCCTGCAGGGGGCGCTGGGCTTGCAGTTCCGCCTGCCGCTGGAGGCCTCGCATGTGGTCGGGCTGCGGCTGGGGGGTGGTTTCACCACCTCGCCGCTGGCCCTGGATGGCTTCGACCTGGGGGCCTGGCCCCTGGTGGCCGGGGGCCAGCCGCCGCTGGCGGTGCGGGGTTTTGCGCCGGGCCAGCTTCGCGGCCAGCAGGCGCTGGTGGGCTCGCTGGAGTACCGCCTTCCCCCCTGGAGCCTCGAGCGCGGCCTGGGCAACTGGCCTTTGTTCTTCGACGACCTGAGCCTCTCGGTTTTCCTGGACGCAGGGGCCGCCGGTTCGCCCCTGGACTTGAACCAGCTACGTTTTTCGCTGGGGGCCGAACTGCGCCTGGGCCTGACGCTGTTTTACCAGGTGCCGGCCGGCCTGCTTTTGGGCGGGGCCCAGGGTCTGGGGGAGCCTGGGCCGAGGTTGTATCTCGGCCTGGTGTGGCCGGGCTTGTAGGGGGGCGGGCTTTTCGCCTGGGGCTTTTGGCTTTAGGCTATACCCGTGCCAGGAATCGCTATCATTGGAGCCCAGTGGGGTGACGAAGGAAAAGGCAAAGTAACCGATGCCCTCGCCGAGGACGCCGATTTTGTGGTGCGCTACCAGGGGGGGGCCAACGCGGGGCATACCGTGGTGGCCCAGGGCAAAACCTTCAAGCTGAACCTCCTGCCCACCGGGGTTATTCACCCCCAGGCCACCAACGTGCTGGGCGACGGGATGGTGATCGACGCCTACCGCTTTGCCGAGGAGATGCAGAACATCCGGGCCGAGGGCCTAAACCCCAGGGTGCTGGTCTCGGACAAGGCCCACCTGGTGCTGCCCCATCACAAGGCGGTGGAGGCCCGCAACAACTTTGTGGGCACCACCAAGCGCGGCATCGGGCCGGCCTACTCCGACCGGGCCCGGCGGGTGGGCATCCGCGCCGGTGATCTGCTCAACGAGGCGGTGCTCAAGGAGCGGGTTGAGACCCTGCTTGCCGAGAAACCTAACTCGACCCGCGAGGCCGGCTGGGACACCCCTGCAAAAGCCCTGGCCGATCTGCACCGGATGCGCGAGATCCTGGCCCCCCATATCACCGACACCGGCCACCTGCTGCGAGAGGCCATCAAGCAGGGCCAGAAAGTGTTGTTTGAGGGAGCCCAGGCCACCCTACTCGACCTCAACTACGGCGACTACCCCTACGTGACCAGCTCACACCCCACGGTGGGGGGGATTATTGTGGGCGCAGGTGTGAACCACAAGGCCATCAACAAGGTCTATGGGGTGGCCAAGGCCTACGCCACCCGGGTGGGCAACGGCCCTTTCCCCACCGAGCTTTTCGGCCAGGAAGACGAGTATTTGCGGCAGAAAGGGGGCGAGTTTGGGGTGACCACCGGGCGGCCCCGGCGCACCGGCTGGCTCGACCTGGTGCTGCTCAAGTATGCCTGCGAGGTCAACGGCTTCGATGGCCTGGTGCTCACCAAGCTCGACGTGCTCTCGGGCTTCCCGGTGGTCAAGGTGGGTGTGGAGCACCGCCCGGACGGGAGCGTGCGCTACGCGGAGATTCCCGGCTGGGGCGACCTGACCGGCATCCAGAGCCGGGAGGAGTTGCCGGCCAGCCTGAAGTACTTCATCGATCTCATCGAAGACTACACCCAGACCCCGGTGGTGATGTTCTCCACCAGCCCCCGCCGCGAGGACACCTTTGGGGCGGTGAGCTGGGTTTAGCCGCTCTTTAAGGCCACCACGCGGCCGCCGGTGAGGGCCAGCAGTTCCTCCGGCGAGAGGCCGAACAACGCAAAAGGGGTGCCGGCCGCCGCGTAGATGCGCTGGTACTGGAACAGATCGGGGTCCATCAGGGCCTCGAGGGGCTGGGCGTGGCCCACAGGCGGCACCCCGCCGATGGCAAAGCCGGTGACCCGGCGCACATACTCGGCGTCGGGCTTTTCCAGCCTTTCCCCCAGATGGGCCTCGAGCCGCGCTACATCCACCCGGTTGGCCCCCGAGACCAAAAGCAGGTAGGGCTTGCCGCTCCCGGCCCCCCGAAAAACCAACGACTTGACGATCTGGCCTACCGCACAGCCCACCGCCGCGGCGGCTTCCTGGGCGGTGCGGGTTGAAGCCGATAGCTCCTGCACCTGCAGGTGGGCAAAGCCCCGCCGATTCAGGGCTTCCTGCACTTTTTGCGCGCTGGGGGATAGCTTCATCGCGAAAGCTCGTGCAGGATGCCGCAAAGCAGGGCGATGCGGGCGGGTATCTGGGGGATGTAGACATTCTCGCTGAGCTGGTGGGCGGCTTCGCCGAACAGGCCCAGCCCGTCCAGGGTGGGCACCCCCAAAGCCGCGGTAAAGTTGCCGTCGGAGCCGCCCCCAACCCGCCCAGGGCCGAGCTGCAGGCCCAGTTCGGCCCCGATGCGCCGGGCCATCTCGAAGAGCTCGAGCGAGGCCGGGCTGGGCTCCATGGGGGGGCGGTTCAGGCCGCCCTCGAGCGAGAGGGTGGCCCCGGGCAGCACCGGCTGCAGGGCCCTGAGGGCCTTTTCCACCCGCTCCGCCTCGGCCATCGTCCAGACCCGCAGGTCGATCTCCACCCAGGCGGTGGCCGCCACCACGTTGCTGGTGGTGCCCCCCTTGATCACATTGGGCCCCAGGGTGGTGCCTTTGTCCCAGTCCTGCAGGGCCTCCACCCTGAGCACCTGGTGGGCCAGCTCCACGATAGCGTTGACCCCCTTCTCGGGCTCGACGCCCTGGTGGGCGGGTTTGCCGTGGGCGGTGAGGCGGTACTGGCCCACCCCTTTACGGGCCACCTTGAGGTCGCCGTTGCCCATGGGGGCTTCCAGCACCAGCACCAGGTCGTTGCGCAGCGCAGCGGCCTCGATGGCCGGCCGCGAGGCCGTGGAGCCCACCTCCTCGTCGGGGGTGAAGAGCAGCTCGAGCGCGGGCAGGCCCAGCCCTAAGGCCTGGTTGGTGCGCAAGGCCCACAGGAGCTGCACGATGTTGCCTTTCATGTCGTACACCCCAGGGCCGTAGGCCCGCTCGCCTTCAATCTTCCAGGGCACCGCAAAAGCCCCCACCGGGTGCACGGTGTCGAAGTGGCACAGCACCAGCGCTTTTTTGCCCGTGCCCGGGATGCCCACCCTCAGCAGCGGGCCGTTGGGGGTTTCCTCGCGCTTGAGGCTTCCCAAAGGCGCAAACTGCGCGGCAATCCAGTCGGCTACCCGGGCGAGGCCGGGCAGGTCGTGGGAGGGGGCCTCGAGGGTCACAATGGCCTCGAGGTCTTGCAGGATGGCCGGAAGTTGGGGCTGTAGGTACTCGATTGGCTTCACGGGCTCATACTACTGTTTGGGGCCGCCTAGGGGAATCTTTCTGCTATCCTATTTCGGTGTTAGCCTCTCGCCCCGAGATCAAGTCCCAGCTCAAAGCCGCCATTGCCCAGGCCCTGGAGGCCCTGGGCCTCTCGGAGTGGCCCGAGATTGTCGTGCAGGAAACCCCACCGGACAAGGAAGGCGACTACGGTACGCCAATTGCCATGAGCCTGGCCCGTACCCTGCGCAAAGCCCCGCCCCAGATCGCCGCCGATCTGCTGCAGAACATCCAGCTCCCGGCCTGGGTTCGGCGTACTTTTGTGCTGGGGGGCTACCTTAACTTCGAGCTCGAGCCGGCCTTTCTGGTGCAGTCGGCCACGCTGCCCATGGCCCCTTTTCCTAAGGTGGCGGGCAAGGTGCTTTTGGAGCACACCTCGGTCAACCCCAACAAAGAGCTGCACGTAGGGCACCTGCGCAACATCTGCCTGGGGGATTCCCTGGCGCGCATACTGCGCTTTGTGGGCCGCGAGGTAGAAGTAATGAACTACATCGACGACACCGGGCGGCAGGCCGCCGAGAGCCTCTACGCCCTGGCGTATTTTGGCCTCGATCGGCCCCCGGCCGGGGTTAAATACGACCACTGGGTGGGCGAGGCCTACGTGCGGCTGCACCAGGCCATGGAAGATCCCGAGCAAAAAGCCCGCATCGAGCAGGGGGTGCAATCCACCCTCCACCGCCTGGAGGCGGGCGAGCTGCGCGGAGAGGTAGACAAAATTCTGCGGGCCCAGCTACAAACCATGTACCGCCTGGGTGCCGAGTACAACGCCCTGGTCTGGGAGTCCGACATCGTGCGGGAAGGACTGCTGGGCAAGGCCATGCAAATCCTGGAAGCCTCCCCCTACGTCTCGCGCCCCATCGAGGGCAAGTATGCGGGGGCCCTGGTCATGGATACCAGCGCTTTTATCCCCGGCCTGGAAGACCCCTACCTGGTGCTGATCCGCTCCAACGGCACCTCCACCTACACCGCCAAGGACATCGCCCTGCAGTTCTGGAAGATGGGCCTGCTCGAGGGCCTGCGCTTCGTGACCTACGATACCCAGCCCAGCGGGGCGCCCCTGTACAGCACCCACCCCGAAGGCCTACCCCTGCCGTTCGGTGGGGCCAGCGAGACCATCAACGTGGTGGACGCCCGCCAGAGCCACGCCCTGCGGGTGGTACAGGCCTCGCTCGAGGTAGAGGGGCGGCACGACCTGGCCGAGAAATGCTTCCACCTGGCCTACGAGACGGTGCTGCTCGAGGGCCGGCAGATGTCTGGGCGCAAGGGCATCGTGGTCTCGGTGGACGAGGTGATGGACGAAGCAGTCAGACGGGTGCGGGCGGTGATCGCCGAGAAAAACCCCGACCACCCCAACCCCCAGGAAGCCGCCGAGCAGATCGGGGTGGGGGCGGTGCGCTTCGCCATGCTCAAAACCGAGGCCAAAAAGCAGATCGACTTCCGCTACGACCAGGCCCTGAGCCTCGAAGGGGATACCGGCCCCTACATCCAGTACGCCTACGCCCGCGCTGGCTCGATCCTGCGCAAGGCCGAGGAGCAGGGGCTTATTCAGGAAGCCCCTGACTTCACCCAGGCCACGCCCTATGAGGTGGCCCTGGCCAAGACCCTGCTGCGCTTCCCCGAGGCTGTGCAGGACGCTGCCCGCAACAAAGCCCCGCACATCGTGGCCCAGTACCTGCTCGAGCTGGCCGCGGCCTGGAGCGGCTTCTACAACGCCAAAACCCCCGATGGCCGGCCTGCCACCCCGGTGCTCACCGCGCCTTCGGGGCTGCGCGGGGTGCGGCTGGAGCTGGTGAAGGCCCTGCGCCAGACCCTCAAGCAGGGCCTGGGCCTGCTGGGCATGGAAGCCCCCGAGGTTATGTAGCACCCCCGGGCAAGCAAATTGGCACCACCATGGCTTGCTAACGGCCTGCTCCACGGCCAGCTTCTTGCATCCTAGCGCACACCCCGCGCCACGCTCAGCGAAGAAAACGTGTCCCTTTGGTGGGGTTGGTTCGGTGCTGGAAGGTGGCCGACTACCCCAATCCGGTATTGGCTCCGGTGAAAAACCCCGTCGTGCTTGCTGTTGCGGTTTTGCTGCGCCATTAACGGTAGGGGTCGTGTACAGCGTCCACCCCCTTGGGGTGTGGGTGTTACGTGGATGTGCATTTTGCACATCGGGTTGGCTTTCACCGTGTTACCCTGCATGGGAGGTTTAACGAAGGAGTTCACGCCTTGAGAAGGGGAGGTAGCAAACACAAGCAAGCTGGCTCGAGCCAACCGCTCGGAGGTTTTTTCCGGCGGGGTTTGCCGAAGCGATCCCATGCTGAATTGGCCCTGGTGGTGTGCCCTTACGCCCTCTCAACGCTGCGCAATAGTCGACCGGGGATTCGTGCGGGACAGGTATACGGTCGCACATACGCCGCCTGGGCCCACTGGACATTGAGCAAGGAGCGTGTACATGAGTAAATCCGGAGGACCCATTCAGCTTAAACTATGGGGCCCGGCCCGGCTGGAGTACCAGGGGCGCGAGTTGAAACTTCAGCGCAAGGGTCTGGCCATACTGTACTACCTTGCCCTGGAAGGGGCTACCCGCCGCGAAGTGCTGGCGGATCTGCTCTGGGGCCACTCGGCGGCCTCACAGAACCTGCGGGTTGAGCTGCACCGCCTGGGCCAGGCTTTGGCCCCCCTGGGGTATACCTTGTTCAAAGCCGGGGAAGACCCCCTACAACTGCCACCTTTTATTACCCTGGATCGTACCCCGGCGCCGGGGGCGCCCATGGAAGGGCTGGAGGAAATCTCGGTGGAGTTCAGGGCCTGGCTCGAGGGCCAGCGCTCACAGCTCATGGCCAATAGCTCCGGCATGGTAGGGCGCGAGCGTTTGGTGCAGGAGGTGGCCTCGCAGATCGTTTTGCCCTCGGTGTTGATTCTAACTGGACGGCCCGGTTCCGGGCGCACGGCTTTTGCTCAAGCTCTGGCTAAAGCCCTGGGGATGCCCTTTCTGGAGGGCCCTCGAGGGGGTGGCAAGGCCCTGCACTACCTGCGCCCCCCCTACGCCGATGTTTCGATAGAGCGCATACTTACCGACCGGGACGGGCTTTGGGTGGTGGAGCGTTCCTCCTACGGCGAGGATCCCAGGCTCATCCTGGAGCTGAGAAGCCATTACCCCGCCGAGCGCACCCGCTACATCACCCTGCCACCCCTGTCCTGGGCGGAGGCCCGCGCTTCCGTGCTCGCCAACCTGCCCTTTGCCCAGGCAGCACGGCTGTTTCTGGCCTCGGGGGGGTCGCCCGGCCACCTGCGGGAGCTGCTGGCTGTGCCGCACAACGGCAGCGAGATGCCCTTGCCCCAGCGGGTGCGGGCGCAGGTTCAGCTCGAGTCCCGGATGTTGTCGCTGGAGGCCCGGCTGGCCCTGGAGCGCCTGTCGGTGCACCCCGGCCCCTACAGCCAGGGGTTGCTGGATGCCCTCGAGGCCACGCCCTACCTCGACGAACTCGAGCGCCGCGGCTGGTTGATCTATGCCGGCCAGTGGCAGTTTTCCGATGACGCCAGCCGCCGGGTTTTGTACCTGGGATTGCAGCCCGGTCGACGCCAGCAGTACCACCGCCAGGCCGCCCTGCAGTGCGCGATGGAAGAGCAGCGCATGGCCGAGGCCTACCACCGCCTGATGGCCGGGGATACCGCCGACTGGGGCACTTTTGTCAACACCCTGCCGGGCTGGACCCGCTACGGCCTCAAGGCCTGGCTGGGCATGCACGAAACCCTTCCGATGGCGCCCAGCCTTAGCGAAGTGGCCAAGGGCAGCGAACTGGTTCTGCTGGAGGAGGCCCGCTTTGGACAGGGCTTTGAGGTGGATGGACGCCATGTGCGCTGGATGCGCACACCCTCCCAGAGCACTGCCTCGGGCATTATCTGGGCAGCGCACGATGAAGCCTCGCTGCTGCACCTCAAGGGCAACGCCTATGTAGAAAACCCCCTGGGAGTCGGCATCTCGGGTCGCGCCGCCCCCCTCGTGCTGGAAATTCAGGAGCCCCGCGAAGCCCGCGCCATCTTCCTCCCGGGCATCCAGGCCGGTGCGCTGGCTGACAATGCGCTTTTGTTGCCTTTGCAGGAGGAGCTCGACGTCTGGTTCCGGGTGCCGGCTGGCGCCAGCATCCGCCTGACCAGCAGCGCTGAGAGCGGTCTGATAGACCTCGAGGTCACCTCCTACCGTGTGGCGCCGCCTCTTTTAGCGCAGTCGGCTCCTAAAGTGGAGGTATTCGAATTTTTTCGAAGCGCGGTAGAGGCCGCCAGGAAAAACTAACTCCAGACGGGGGTCGGTGCCCCCAACGCACAAGCTGCAAGCCCCTGGAAAAGCACCAGGGATGTGCTTTCTTCGCCGAGCGAAGCGATTTGAAAATTATCTTTTTGAATCCGGTACTATAGGCTGGCCTGAAGGCCGACCTGCTCTATCCAGGCCCTGAGCTTGCTAATGGAGAAGCGGCTCATCGAGGTGGCGTGCTCTTTGTACACCAGGGTGGGTACACTGCGCTTGCCGTTGTTGATCTTCATGACCAGCTCGGCCGCGGTGGGATCATGCTCGATGTTGATTTCCTGGAAGGGCAGGCCAAGGTTGGTTAGGGCTTGTTTGGCGGCGTGGCAGTCGGGACACCAGGAGGTTGTGTACATCGTAATCATAGCCAGTGAGTAGTTTAGGGAGAACCTGGGCTGTGCACTGTGCCTTTGCTAACCTGTTTGTCTGGCCTTCGTTACGCGCGGCAGGGTTGTTTTGGCCGAGGGCTGGTATAAACAAAGACGGCCATGCCCGAACTACCTGAAGTGGAGACCACCCGGCGCATCCTCGAGCCCTACCTGCTGGGCCAGCGCATCCAACAACTCCGGCACCAAGACCCCGCCCGCTACCGCAACACCGAGCGGGCCGAGGGGCGCAGGGTGCTGGGTACTTCCCGCCGGGGCAAGTACCTGATTATTCACCTGGATAAGAACCTCGAGCTCATCGTGCACCTGGGTATGACCGGGGGCTTTCGCTTTGAGCCGCACCGGCATACCCGGGTCACCCTGCACCTGCCCGACCGGATCCTCTACTACACCGACCCCCGGCGCTTTGGGAAGTGGTGGGTGGTAAAGGCGGGCGACTACCGTGAGATTGGCCTCCTGGAGCGCATGGGGCCCGAACCGCTCTCGGACCATTTCACCCTCGCGCACTTCCAGCAGGCACTTAGCACCCCCCGGAAGATCAAGGAGGTGCTGCTCGCGCAAGAAGCGGTGGCGGGGCTGGGCAATATCTACGCCGACGAGGCGCTGTGGCTGAGCAAAATTCACCCCGAACGGCCCGCCCATACGCTATCTTTGCCTGAGATCAGGAGGCTGTACAGGGCCATCCGGGAGGTGATGGAGCGGGCGGTGGAGGCCGGTGGCTCCACGCTTTCCGACCAGAGTTACCGGCAGCCCAATGGCCAGCCTGGCTACTTCCAGTTCCAACACAACGCCTACGACCGCACCGGCCAGCCCTGCAAGCGCAGGGGCTGCAAGGGCCGGATTGCCAAGATTGTGGTGGGCGGCCGTGGAACCCACTTCTGCCCGCAGTGCCAGCCAGATAGCCTCTAGCCGGGGTTTTCCGGGTTGGCCTCTGGCAGCTTTCCCTGTTCCGCCAGGGTGTTGGTGACAATCCAGGCCTCGGCCTCCTCGGGGGTTCTGGCCCGGTAGACCTCCTCGCCGGTGCGCTTGTCCACGATGCCATAGGCCTTGCTGCCCTTGAGGGGTTTGTACTCGTAAGGGGCCGACTGGAGGAAAGTCTCGAGGTCCACCCCCTCGCCCAGCATCTGGCGGAACCAGGCCTGCTGGGCCTGCTCGACCCGCCGGTAACCCCAGTAGTTGACCAGGCCAAACAGGGCGATGAGTACAAAGAGGGCCAGAAAAACCACAATCCAGCTCATAGCCCTAGTCTAGTGGGTCATGGGCCGCGGCAGCGAAGTAGTATCATCATCTATATGAGCCAATTGCACATTGTACTCCTTACAAATCCGTGGCCTGCTCAACCGGTGGGAGGGGTCTGTTGAAGGTCTTGCTGCTGGCCGGCGGCCCCCCCGGCGAACACGAGGTCTCGCTCTCCTCGGCGCGGGGGGTGCTGGCGGCCATGCCCCACCCCACCGAGCTGGCCGTGATCGCCAAAGATGGCAAGTGGCTGCTGGGCGAGGACGCGCACGAAGCCCTGCAGGCCGGTGTAGCCGAGCAGGGCACCCATCCCTTTCCGCCCCCCGTTCCCTGGCAAGACTACGATGTGGTCTTTCCGCTGCTGCACGGCCCCCTGGGCGAGGATGGGGTGATCCAGGGGTTTTTACAGCTCCTGCGGCGGCCCTATGTGGGCGCGGGGGTGGCCAGCTCGGCGCTGTGCATGGACAAGGATCTCTGCAAGCGGGTGCTGCGCCAGGCCGGTATCCCGGTGGTACCCTGGGTGACCCTGTACAAAGGCGAAACGCTGCCAGAGATCCCCTTCTCCCCGCCCTACTTTGTGAAGCCGGCCAACACCGGCTCCTCGGTGGGCATCTCCAAGGTCAAGGCTGAGCAGGACGCAACCCGTGCCCTGGCCGAAGCTTTTGCCTGGGATTCAAAGGTGCTGGTGGAGCAGGGCATTGAGGGGGTGCGGGAGCTCGAGGTGGCCCTTTTGGGCAACATTCACGCCGAGGCCAGCGTGGTGGGCGAGATCACCTACCAGGCCGAGTTCTACGACTACGAGACCAAGTACACCCCGGGCAAAGCCCAGCTTCACCTGCCCGCGCCCATCCCCCCCGAACTCTCGGAACGAATCCGCGCCACCGCTATCGAAGCCTACCGGATCCTGGGGGTGCGCGGGATGGCGAGGGTAGACTTTTTCCTCTCGCCCCAGGGGGGGCTTTATCTCAACGAGTTCAACACCATCCCCGGCTTCACCCCCACCAGCATGTACCCCAAGCTTTGGCAGGCCACCGGCCTGGCCTACCCAGACCTGCTCGACCGGCTGGTGCGGCTGGCCCTTGAGGCCTAAATCTAAAGGTCACTCTTCACTTTGCAGGAAGAAATCTCGGCAAAAGTCCAGCCGGGCTGCCCAGAATAGACAGCCCGGCGTAGTTGTGCACGCAGCACCAACTATATTGGGTTGCCGTTATAGGTTACCGTATAGCTGTTGCAGCCGTTGTACTGAATTACCAGCCTGTTGCTGGCGCTGTCCTGGAAGGTGGCCTTGCCAGCAATGAAGGAGGACATGCAGCTTGCCCTGTTATGTTGCAGGTTCTCACCATTCATATCAAGCACAAAATTTTCACCAGATACCCTGTAGGCAAAACGGCCATTAAAGTTGGTGACCCCTGCATCGTAAGGGTTGCTATTGCCATCCAAGCTGGGTGTGTAACTCAGGTTGAGCCCAAAAGCAATTTTGTCTCTACCCTCCTCGATTAGGAACCCGTATCGAACCTGGTAGGCCCCGCCCGAGCCCGGGGTAAAATCTACACCCAAGACAAGCCTGCCTTGGCTGGCGCCGCCACTCACACTCAGGTTGATTACAACCGTATAACCGCTGCGTGGATCGCCGTCGTTTTTATCCCGAATTTTTATCGAACCATTGGTAACAGCACCATTGCTGTCTCTGCAGTTGTTGTAGAAAGCCTCAGCGCTTGCGGGAATACCATCCCGATCCCTATCAACCGGATTATCCGGATATGTAATGCTCCCACCTCCCGGGCAATTTAGCGTACCTTGCACGTGGATAAGGCTTCCCTCTACCCCCAGTTGGCGCAGGTAGCCAGCCACCTGAGGGTACTCCCGCTCAACCAACGCGGCCGCAAATCCCAAGGCGTTGAGAGTGCCTACGCCACCTCCTATGCCTGTCGCGATTTGGTCAACATAATTTACCAGTATTGACTTGTGGGCACTGGCCTGACTCGCGCTAAAAACAGTGAGGGAGTCAGTAGGCACCCCAGGAACATCATTACTCAAATCACTTGACCCAGGCGAGCAAGATACCAACATGCTGAGGAGAACTAAAAGGCCGGTGGCTTTCACCAATTTTCTCATAATCCTCCTTTGGGCCACACGTGCTTTATGTGTTTGCAGTGTTCAAACGAAACACCATAAGCAACCTAAGTGCCCACTGACCGAATCTAGTACATACCTTTGGATTCCGTTGTGAGAAATGACCACAGGCTCGGCATAAAACCGAATAAACCCATACCTAGCCCCATCCCATGCTTGATGCAGGTAGCAGGTACTTTTGATCTGTGGGTCTACAACACCACCTATGATCAGCGGATGTTGTTCATGCTGGTGCTGGTAGTTTCTCCACCAATCCCACGCCCCTCTTTCACTGGCTCAGTTGATAAAAGCCTGACACTTCCAATGGAAGTGTTTCGGCCAGTCGACACGAAAAGCAAGCAGTCATCAAATCCCTAGCAGCTGCCGGTAGAGGGCCAGGTATTCCTGGGCCGGTTTCTCCCAGGAAAAGTCCTGCTGCATGGCCCGCCGGGCTACGGCTTTGCGGTCGGGGTGGTGGAGAAAGGCCTGCACCCCCCAGAGGATCCCCCCAACGTCCGCGGTCTCGAAGATAAAGCCGGTCTCCCCATGCTTTACGGTGTCCAAGAGGCCGCCCACCGCCCGCACGATGGGCGGGGTGCCGTAGCGCATGGCGATGAGCTGGGCCAGGCCGCAAGGCTCGAAGCGTGAGGGCATTAGAAAGCCGTCGGAGCCGGCATAGATGCGGTGGGCCAGGGGTTCGTTGTAGCCCTGCGTGTAGGCCAGGCGGCCTTTGAGGTGCGCGGCCATCCAGGCGAAGGTGCGCTCGAGGTTGGGGTCGCCACTGCCCAGCACCACCAGATTCACCCCCAGGCCCATCAGGCCGTCCACTGCATCGGCAATCAAATCCATCCCTTTCTGATGGGCAAAACGCGAGACCACCCCCAGGGTGGGCCGGTCTTCCAGGCCCAGCTCCGATAGCAACAAAGCCCGGTTGCGGGCCTTGCCCGAGAGGTCACTGGCGTCGTAGGGGTGCGCCAGGTAAGGGTCGGTGGCGGGGTTCCAGTACTCGGTGTCGAGGCCGTTCAGGATGCCCCGCAGCTTCCACTGCTGGGCCCGCAGAACCCCGTCGAGCCCCTCGCCCCCTTCGGGGGTGGTGATCTCCCAGGCATAGCGCGGCGAGACGGTGGTCACCGCGTCGGCGTTCACGATGCCGGCCTTCATCAGGTTGACCGAGCCGTGGTGCTCGAGGCCCGCCCCGTAGTAGGTCTCACCCGGCAGGCGCGTCCAGGCGTAGAAGTCCTCGGGGTTCCAGACCCCCTGGTAGGCCAGGTTGTGGATGGTGTAGACCGTGCGGGCCCGGAACCAGCCCAGGTTGCGCAGCAGCGGCAGCAGGGCGGCCTGCCAGTCGTGGGCGTGTACGATATCAAAATCGCCCAGCAGCTCGGCAGCGGCCAGGGCGAAGCGCACGAAGCGGCGGAAGTCGTCGGGGTAGCCGTAGGGCTTGTCGCGGGCGAAATCCCCCAGCCCCACCAGCACGTAGCGCACCCCGCCGTGCTCGGCGTGGCCGATCCCAATCTTCTCGCGCTGGCCTTCGAAGCTGAACCAGGCCTCGCCCACGTAGTAGCCCTGGATACCCCAGTACCAGGGGATAAAGATGGTGGGCTCGAGGCCCTGCTTCTTCAGGGCCTGGGGCAGGCTCCCGATCACATCGGCCAGGCCCCCCACCTTGGCAAAGGGGAAGGCTTCGGAGGCGACAAAGGCAACTTTCATAGGCGTATAGGCAGTTTACCCCTCTGACCGGGTTTCTTCACGCCAGACCCCCTCCGGCAGCCAGAGGCCCGCGACGCTTTGCATGGCCTGCAGGCTGGGATAGGTATACACCCAGACTGCGCAGGGTTGCAGGGCTTGCTGGCTCAGGTAGGCCGTGGTGGGGATGCGCCGGTACTCGCGGCCTTCATCCTCGAGCCGATCCAGCAGCAGGAGGGCATACTCCAGGTCGGCAAACCACTGCACCTCGCCCCAGACCCGCCCCTCCCCCGGCACCACCCCTGGATAGGCGTAGGGGCGGCCCTTGCCTTTGGGGATGTGGAAGAGCTGGAAACCTTCTATATAGGCCTCGGCCGAGCGCAGCCAGCCGGCCTCTTTCGAGACCTGGAAGTTGCGCTCGCCCTGCTGGAGGGTACCGTAGACAAAAACCGCTTCTGGAACCTTCATCTTCAGCCAAGCATACCGCTATTGCTTCGCTCACCCGAAGTGCTTGATGCCTTCTCGAATGCTTAGAAGAACGGCCCCCTCTTTTTGGACGGCTTGGAGGTCTTCAGGGTTGCCGGAGATGACGTAATCCGGCTTGCACTTTCGTACCAGCGCAATCAGGAAATCGTCTTTAGGGTCGGGAGAATCGTCTCGGATTCTTCCAGGAACAACCTTGATCCCGCGGGCGCGCAAAAGCAGGACAACCGCTGCAATATATCGGGGCTCCACTTTTTTGCGGTTGGCAACTTCTTTGATCTCTTTGATCAGCGCTTCGGAATAAAAGACCTGGTGCTTGCCTTTGAGCAGTTTCACCAGGGTGTGGGCGGTGGGGCCACCGGGGTTGAGAAGGGCAGCTATATAAAAGCTGGTATCGAGCACCAATTTCACACAGACTTACCTTTTTTTCGGCTTGCCCGGTACGCCTTTACAGCTTTGCTGGCCTCTTCTATTGCCTGTTCTTCGCTTCGCTCTTGATGAGGGTTGGCGCGCAGGAGCAGGCTTTCAGCCAGCATAATATCAATGGCTTTTTCCAGCTCCCGATCCCATCCTTTACCCTTTATCTTTTTCAGATCGGCGATTTTCTTTTCCAGACCACGCGGTAAGGCCAGCATCTTGATCTAAGTTTAGCACGCAGCAAGTACGGTAGGCCTTGCGGACTACCGCCCCAGCAGCAGCACCACCACCGGGTGTTCGGCCTCGGGTAGGGAGAGGAGCTTGCGCACCTCCTCGTCGTAAAAGGTGGCGGCGGGGTAGGCCTGCAGCCCCAGGGCGGTGGCAGCCACCATTACCTCGCCCACCGCATAGCCCACCTCCAGAAGCGCATAGCGGAAGCCGCGCAGCCCAAAGACCGCCTCGGAGCGCTCCGGTACGGCGCTGAATACCACCAGCGCCGCCGAGGCTTCCACCGCTTCCAGATCCATCAGGGCGGCCCGCCAGCTTTTGGGGTCGAAGCGGCTGGAAAGCTGTTCTAGCTGGTGCTGCTTGGCCGCGTAGTGGTAGATGCCCTGGAAGGTGTCCTGCAGGTGCTGCACGGCCAGGTAGACCTCGAGCGGATACGCACCCCCCGCCGAGGGATACCCCCGACCCCCCCGGCGCACCGCCAGGGGGGCCAGCACCTGCGAAAGCTCGGCCTGGGTGATGGAGGAGCCCACCTTGGGGGTGGTGGGGGCCACCCGCGAGAGCACCCGCCAGACCGCCGGGCCCCCATCGCGGGCTGGCTCTGCAAGCTCGACCGACTCCAGCGGGTTGGCATAGACCTTGGCTGCCGGGGCCCGCCCGCCCGGTAGCTCGTCACCGGGGAAGATGCGCGTCAGGCGGTAAAAAACCTTGCCGGGGTGCTTGTCCATACATGCCGATGGCCCATAGTCTACCCTAGACCTCTTGAGGCTACAGGCTACCCACCTCGGGCTAGAATCTGTAGCTCTTGGGCACCACCACAATCCCTTCCGGCGTAACGGTAAACCCCCGGGCCCGGTCGGCCTCGAGGTCGTAGCCGATCTCGGTGTGGGGTGGGATGACCACATTTTTGTCCACGATGGTGTTGCGCAGCTTGGCGTAGCGGCCCACCTCCACCTCGTCGAAGAGCACGCTGCGCTCAACCAGGGCGTAGGAGTTGATGCGGGTTCGGCGGAAGATCACCGATTCGCGGATGGTGCCGCCGGAGATGATGCAGCCCCCGGCAATCAGGCTGTTGAAAGCCTGGCCGGTGCGGGCCCCGGCCTCGTGCACAAACTTGGCGGGGGGCGAGTTGAAGTTGGCCGCCCGCAGGGGCCATTCGGGGTTGTACAGGTCGAACTCCGGGGTGACCTGGATCAGATCCATGCTGGCCTCAAAGTAGGCGTCAATGGTGCCCACGTCGCGCCAGTAGGTGTTGGGGCCGCTCTGGCCGGGGATGGGGTTGCGTTTGAAATCGTAGACCTGGATGCGGTAACCCTCGCTCAGGGCGCGGGGGATCACGTCCTTGCCGAAGTCGTGCGAGGAGTTGGGGTCTTTGGCGTCGTGCTCGAGCTTCTCTACCAGGGCCTCGGTACGGAAGATGTAGTTGCCCATCGAAACCAGGGCCAGCTCGGGCTTGCCGGGGATGGGGGTGGGGTTCTTGGGTTTTTCCTGAAAACCCACCAGGCGCCACTGGTCGTCTACTTGCAGCACCCCGAAACGGCTGGCCTGCTCGATGGGCACGGGGTAGGCCGCGATGGTGAGGTCGGCCCTGTGGTCCTCGTGGTAGTCCAGCATGTGGGCGATGTTCATCTTGAAGATGTGGTCGCCCCCGAAAATGGCCACGTGCTCGGGTTTGTGGTTGTGGATGAGGTGCAGGTTCTGGTAGATGGCATCGGCGGTGCCACGGTACCAGACCGGCCCCAGCTCCTCGTAGCGGTACATCTGGGCCGGCACCAACAGAATGAAAGCATCCTCCAGGAAGCCGCCAAACCGCCAGTGCCGCTGCACGTGCTCGGTAAGGGACTGGGCTTTGAACTGGGTTAGTACATAAATCCCATAGATTCCCGAGTTCAGGAAGTTGTTGAGCACAAAGTCGATGATGCGGTAGCGGGCTCCGAAGGGCACCGAGGGCTTGGCGCGCTTGGCCGTGAGCGGGAACAGCCTTGAACCCTGACCCCCCGCGAGAATCATCCCCAAAACTCGCATAGACATGACGAAGTTGCCTCCTTTGCCAACAGCATAACAGGCCTGCGGTTGCGCTAAAAGCCTGGGGTGGGTATCCGCCCTGGCTCAGGTTCTTGGTGAGCGGGCTGTGGGTATACTTTTCCAGCATGAGGCTTTCCTACGAGGCGCTCGAATGGCGCACACCCATTGAAAATTCCACCGAACCGGTCTCCCTGCCGCCGCCCCCGCCTTTTTTTGGTCAGGAGCGGGCCCGCGAGGCGCTGGAGCTGGCGATTCGGGGAGGTTTTCACGCCTACCTGGTGGGGCCGCCCAGCCTGGGTAAGCACGAGGCCCTGCTGGCTTACCTCAGCACCCAGAGCGTGGAAACCCCGCCCGACCTGCTGTACGTACCCCTCTCGGAGCGGAAGGTAGCGGTGCTGACCCTGCCCAGCGGGCAGGAAATTCACCTGGCCGAGGCGGTGGAGGGCCTTCTGCTGGAGGTCAACCGGCTGGACGAGCTGTTCCGCCAGGGCTCTTTTCTGCGGGAAAAAACCCAGCTCGAGGCCCGCTTCAAGGAGGCCCGCGAACAACAGCTCGAAGCGCTCCGGCGCGAAGCCCAGGAGGCGGGGTTTGCCCTGTCTACCAACGGCGAGCGGCTGGAGCTCACCGGCCCCGGCCCGGTGCCCGCCGAACTCAGTGCCCGGCTGGAGGAGGTCACCCTGGGCAGCCTGGCCGCTTCCGCCGAGCTCGAGGTCGCCCTCCGCCGGCTGCGCCGCGACTGGGCCCTGCACTACCTGAACAACCGCTTTGAGCCCTTGTTTCAGCGCTTCCCCCAGGCCAGGGCCTACCTCGAGGCCCTGCGGGCCCGCCTGGCCCGCTACGCCGAGACCGGCGAGCCCCTCGACCCGGCCCAGTGGCGGCCCAACCTGCTCACCTCCTCCAGTAGCGGCACCCCACCCCCCATCGTCTACGAGCCCTACGCCACCGCCCCCCGGCTCTTTGGGCGGCTGGACTACCTGGTGGATCGGGGGGTGTGGAGCACCAACGTCAGCCTGATCCGCCCCGGCGCGGTGCACCGTGCCCAGGGGGGGTATCTGATCCTGGATGCCCTGAGCCTCAAGCGCGAGGGCACCTGGGAGGCCTTCAAGCGGGCCCTGCGCAACGGCCAGGTTGAGCCGGTGACCGAGCCCCAGGCCCCGGCCGGCCTCGAGGTCGAACCCTTCCCCATCCAGATGCAGGTGATCCTGGTCGGCACCCCCGAGGCCTTCGAGGGGCTGGAGGAAGATCCGGCCTTCAGCGAGCTGTTTCGCATCCGGGCCGAGTTCTCACCCACCCTGCCCGCCAGCCCCGAAAACTGCACGGCCCTGGGGGGGTGGCTCCTGGCCCAGGGCTTCCAGCTTACCCAGGGCGGCCTCACCCGGCTTTACGACGAGGCCCGGAGGATGGCCGAGCAGCGCGACCGCATGGATGCCCGCCTGGTGGAGATTCGGGCCCTGGCCGAAGAGGCCGCTGTTCTGGGTGGAGGTCTCCTCACCGCCGAGTCCGTGGAGCAGGCCATTGCCGCCCGCGAGCACCGGAGCTTTCTCTCCGAGGAGGAGTTTTTGCGGGCGGTGCAGGAGGGGGTCATCCGCCTGCGTACTACCGGCAGGGCGGTGGGTGAGGTGAACAGCCTGGTGGTGGTCGAGGCCGCACCCTACTGGGGCCGCCCGGCCCGCCTGACCGCTCGAGCCGCCCCCGGCCGCGATCACCTGATTTCCATAGACCGCGAGGCCGGCCTGGGCGGGCAGATTTTCCACAAGGCGGTGCTCACCCTGGCCGGCTACCTACGCAGCCGCTACATCGAGCATGGCTCCCTACCGGTAACGATCAGCCTGGCTTTCGAGCAAAACTACGTCTCCATCGAGGGCGACTCGGCTGGGCTGGCCGAGCTGGTGGCGGCGCTATCGGCCATTGGCAACCTTCCCCTGCGCCAGGATCTGGCCGTGACAGGTGCGGTAGACCAGACCGGCAAGGTGCTGGCGGTGGGGGCCATCAATGCCAAGGTGGAGGGGTTCTTCCGGGTCTGCAAGGCGCTGGGGCTGAGCGGAACCCAGGGGGTGATTCTGCCCGAGGCCAATCTGGCCAACCTGACCCTGCGGGCCGAGGTGCTCGAGGCCGTTCGGGCTGGGCAGTTCCACATCTACGCGGTTGAGACGGCCGAACAGGCCCTCGAGATTCTGGCCGGTGCCCGCATGGAGGGCTTCCGGGGTCTGCAAGAAAAGATCCGGGCGGGCTTGGAGGCCTTTGCCCGGCTCGAGGAAGGCCACGATAAAGAGGACAGGGAATAACCAGCAGCCCGGCCGCCACAGTGTACCCTTGGCCCTTGGCGTATCATGCAGCTATGCGCTGGCGGGTGATGGTTTTGCTGCTACTAGGCGGCCTGGCTTTGGCCCAGAATTCAGATGCCCAGGCCTTTGCCCTGCGCCTCGAGCAGGCCTGGCGGCTGGTTAAGGAGCGTTACTACGACACCAGCTTCAAAGGGCTGGACTGGGAGGCTATAGGCCACGCTTACCGGCAGCGCCTGGGTGAGGTACGGGACTGGGAGGGGCTATACCGCCTGCTCGATGAGATGTACGGCGAACTGCGCGACGACCACTCGAGGGTGCTGAGCCCTGCCGAGGCCCGGCATCTGTTGGGCGGTGCGCAGTGCCTGCCCCTGCCTTTCAAAGATCAAGATCTACTTCCCAGCGTCGCCCCGCCCAGCCCCAGGCCAGCCCAGCCAGCGCCCCCGGCCCCACCCCCTTCTCAACCCTCTCGAACCCCTCCCGAGGCCCCCCAGGTGCGCTTCATCAATGGGGTGGTCGTGGTGCGGCTGAGCAACCTGATTGATGCGACGAGCTCGAGCGTACTACAAAACGCCATCCGCCAGTACGAGGCCAGGGCCCGGGGCTATGTGCTGGATCTGCGGGGCAACCCCGGCGGGCTGGCCCTGCGCATGGCCGAGGTGGCCGGCATCTTTATGCGGGGGGTGCCCTGGCGCATTGTGAGCCGGGGTCTGGGGGGCGTTCCACTGCCCACCACCCCC
Source organism: Meiothermus taiwanensis WR-220 (assembly GCF_003568585.1). Classification (NCBI taxonomy): domain Bacteria; kingdom Thermotogati; phylum Deinococcota; class Deinococci; order Thermales; family Thermaceae; genus Meiothermus; species Meiothermus taiwanensis. Next base: position 2,579,650 of record NZ_CP021130.1, on the reverse strand, counting down.
TTCTTGGGCCGCCCGCAGACGCAAAAACCCCTGGTGGTGCTGATTGATGGAAACGTGCACTCCGCCGCCGAAGGCCTGGCCGGGGCCCTAAAAAATGCAGGACGGGCCTACCTGATCGGCACCCGCAGCGCGGGCAACACCGAGGCCCTTACCCCCTACTGCTTCCCCGATGGCGGGGTGGCCCTGGTGGCGGGCGGCGTGCTGGCCCCATTCTCCGGCCCCACCTGGGAGGGGCGCGGAGTGGAACCCGATCTGGTAGAAGAAAACCCCGACGAGCAGCTCGAGGCCGCCCTGCGCTATATCCTGCGTCATCGATAGCGGTTCTCTAATTGGGTTCTGAAGTCCGGGAGGTGCGGGTAGTAGCTGGCTGGGTTTCAGCCTGAGCCTTACGATGAACGCCAAACAAGAAACGGCTGATGGTGCTGTGTTGCACCAACTCGCTCAACAACACGGTAACCACCAGCGAGCCCATCAGCAGCAGCACATACAACCAGCTTACAGGCAGGCTTAGTTTAAGCACGAAATACCCCATCACCACGATCACAGTCTGGTGCCAGATATAAAACGGATACACCCAGTGGCGGGCCCTGTCTAGGAATCCCGAAGGCTTGTCGAGAAAGCGGCGAGCGTAGGTCAGAATGGCAAATATAAGGCTCAGAGCGGCCAGATCTCTTAGCAACCAGTAAAGCTCATGGTAGGTAAGCAGCTCGCTAGAGACAAACAAGTTGCGATGCAGGACAGAAGAGTAAAAATAAGCTTTTAGCAGAATAAGACCCAGGCCTGCCAGCAAAAACTGGCGGCTTTGCCCAAAAACTACCTGCAATAAGCCGGGCCGTAAGTACAGCGCAAAGCCCAGAACAAATAGCTCAAAGTAGAAGCCAAGGTTGGCCAGATCTTCGGCTAGACCCGGATGGGAACCCAATCCCAGAGGGAGCAAAGCCCCCAGTGCCGCGGGTGTGATAACCAGCAACCAGATCCGCCAGGGAGCGGCTTGAAGCCAGATCTCAAGCCGGGCCAGAAAGCCCAGCCCCAGGGGACTGCGCAGGTATAAAAACACCGGCAGGGCCAGCAACGAAAAGTAGAACAGATACAAAAGAAACCACAGATGTTCTGTACGCAAATGGGCAAATAGAAAGGTGCCATCCCCCCACCAGGGGCCGGTTAGAAATTGCCCATAACTACCCTCGAAATGCTGAGGATTTCTGGCATCCAGGGAGAGCTGGCGGATGTATTGCTGGGGTGGCACGATGAGCAGAACCCCCACGACCAAAGGAATAATCAGCCGTTTGAAGCGGTCGGTTGCATAGGTGATGGCGGAAGCCTTGCGTAGTGCGAACACAGTCGCGGCACCAGATACAAAAAACAACAGAGGTAGGCGCACCGTGGTGAGGGCTTCGTTGAAGTAGGTGAGCCATCCGATTTCCGGGCCTTTGATGATCCATGGCCAGCCATCAAACGGGCGTCCGGCGTGAAACACCAATCCCAGGAACACCGCCAGCAGGCGCAGCCAGTCCAGGTAGTGAAGGCGTTTATCTACGCTCATGGCTTTGATACCTGCTATTGAAGCTTTCTGGCCAGCCAGACCAAACTGATGGCCTCGGCCAGCCGGCGCGGGTGTCGCTGCATCTGGGCAGGAGAGTAAGTTTGGGCAAGGTTCAGGCTGGGGTCTAGTACCTCACGCAGCACAGGTTTCGCAGCTTGTATTTGCTCTTGCAGGTGGCTTCCCAGGCCCGCCGCCAGCCAGCCTTGGGTGACGTCGAAGCCCCGCTTGTAGCGCGCGGTGCGTATTGACTCGGGGATTTTGCCCCGTGCCACCTGGCGCAGGGCCCACTTGCCGTAGCCGTGCCGCAGCTTGAGGTGTACTGGCAGGGCCAGGCCCAGCTCGAGCACCCGGTAGTCCAGGAAAGGCAGCCGGCTCTCGATGCTGTGGCCCATGGAGTTGCGATCCTCGTAGCGCAGCAGGGTGGGCAGGCTGTACCGGGTGACATCGAGCATCTGCCTGAGCCAGGGGGCCTGGCGATGGTTTGTGCCAAGCGCCAACCGCACCGAAGGCAGCCGCAAACTTCCTTGAGCGGGCCCGCCCAAATAGCGCTGGCGGTTTTGCCAGAACAGGCCCAGCTTGTACATTTCTGCACTCAGGAGCTGGGCCAGCCCCACAGCAAAGCCCGCTAGCTCGAGGTACTGCTTCTGGGCGAGCAGGTAACGGAGCTGGAACAGGAAAAACTTACGGTAGCCCATAAAGCCCTCGTCGCCCCCCTGCCCGCCCAGCAGTACCTTGTAACCTTCGCTGCGGGCTGCTTGGTAGACAAAGTTCTGGGCCAGGATGCTAAGGGTAGGGAAAGGGGCCTCCTGGGCCGCCAGGGTTTTTTCGAAGGCCTGGACGAGGCGCTCTTTAGAGAGTTCGGGCCAGACAAAATGCACATCAATGCCAGCTTTCTGGGCCAGTTCCTGGGCCAGGGGGCCCTCCGAACGGGGGGCCTGGGGGTGGCCGTAGCAGAAGCCCACCACCCGCTCGTGCTGTTGTGCGGCCAGAGCTGCTACCAGGGAGGAGTCCAGCCCGCCCGAAAGCGAGATGGCCAGCGGCACATCGGAGCGCAGCCGCAGTTGAACGGCGCTATGTAAGGTGGCCTCGAGCTCCTCCAGCAAGTCTTTTTCCTGCAAGCCCCTAAGCGCTTGGATTTTCTGCTCGACCCGGCTTTTCAGGTCGTAGTAGGGCCGGGGTTCAAGGCTGGGCCGGTTGAGCCTTACGCAGGCGTGGTGCCCGGCGGGCAGGGCGTGCAGGCCCTCATAGGGCGTTATATCGCTATCGTCCTCGTAGACGTAGTAAAAAAGCCCCCTGCTGACGTATTCCAGGTTGGGAGAGAGGCCGAAGTGCCGGGCTAAGGCCTCGCTTGAAGAAGCAAAAGCCAGCACGCCATCGCGCATCAGATAAAACAGGGGTTTAACCCCAAAACGGTCGCGCACCAGCCAGAGCTGCCCTGCCTGGGTATCCAGCAGGGCAAAGGCGAACATCCCGATAAAGCGCTCCCAGGCCGCCGGGCCCCAGGCCTTGTAGGCTTCCAGGATCACCTCGGTGTCGCCCTGGGTTTGAAAGCGGTGGCCCTGGGCCTGCAGCTCGGCGCGCAGCTCGAGGTAGTTGTAAATTTCCCCGTTGAACACAATGCAGTAGCGCCCGCTGTGATCCCACAGGGGCTGGTTGGAGTGCTCCGATAGATCGATAATGCTCAGGCGGTTGTGGCCCAGCACCAGCTGGCCGGTGGGCTGGGGCAGCTCTACTACGGCCTGGTGGTCGGGGCCCCGCGCAAGCTGGCTGTTCACAACTGTACCGACCAGCCTGCTCAGCTCCGGCATGGGCTGGCTGGTTGAGAATGCTCCGGCAATACCACACATTCAGGCCTCCAGGTGACCCGCTTTATACAGGCGCTGGTACAGCGCTGTAAGCCTGGCGAATTCCACGCCCCAGTTGAGCCGCTCGAGAACCAGCTGCCGCCCGCGCCGCCCCATGGCCTCGGCCTCGGCGGGGTGCTCGAGCAGCCAGCGGATGGCCTCGGCAATGGCTTTGGGATCGCTGGGATCGACGAAAAGGCCACAGGAGGCGTCGCCGATGGAGCGCCGCCAGAGCGGGAAATCCGAGGCCACAAAGGGAATCCCGGCCATCATGTACTCGTAGAGTTTGGTCGGTTGCGAGACCAGAAAGCTGGGGATGGGATGCAGCACGGCCAGACCAATGCGGCTGCTGGCTAAAAGCTCGAGGGTCTCGGGGCGGTTTTTGTAGCCCAGATACTCGGTGTAGCGGTAGCCGGGGTGCTGCTCGGCCTCGGCCTGCAGGCCTGGCGGGGCAAAAGCCCCAATCAGGGTCAGGCGAACCTCCGGGTTTTGCAGGTGCTGCATGGCCCCCAGCATCTCGAACAGCCCGCGCACCGCGGTAATGCTCCCGGCGTACAGCACCCGGGCGGGCCGGTTCTGGTAGGATGGGCTGTCCAGGGCGGCAATTTCTTGGGGGTGTGGGAAGTTTTGCAGCAGGATGGTTTTGTGGGCCGGAAAGCGGGCCGCAATGGGCTCGGTAACCGTCACAATTCCGCTCAGCAGACGGCCGGCCAGGCGCTCCAGCAGCCGCATGCCGCTGGCAACGAGGCCACGCAGAGGCTTGGGAATCCAGTTCTTACTCAGAATGTCGGTGGGTACGTCCTCGTGGACATCGTAGACCACTTTTTTGCCCTGCAGGCGCAGCAGCATTCCTACAGGAATCAGCTCGGGGTCGTGGAAATGATAGATGTCCCCCCGCTCGGCCAAGGCCTGCTTATATACGGCCCAGGCTGTGCCCAGCATCCGGCCCAGGCGGCCTTTGGTCTTTGTAACCGAGCGTACCTGCACCCCCTGGCGCACCTCGTCTCGCTCGTGGGGTGCGACCAGCACGACCGGATAGCCCGCCTGGGCCAGACTCACGCACTCTCGATGAAAAATACGGACATCGAAGGGGGGGTGGGCCGAGGTGAGGTGAACGATCTTGGGCAGGGGCTGTGGCATGGTATTACCTGGGGGGCGCATGGGTTACCTGGGCTGCTCAGTCGAACTGCACATGGAAAGCCCGGGCCCAGGCGATCAGATTAATCCAGCGCCAGACTCTGGAGTCGAAGGGCTTGCGTCCGGCCAGAATGGCCGCGAATTCCTCTTTTACAGCCGTCTGCTGGATGGGGTGTATCCGGCCCAGGGTTTCGGAGTCCAGCAGCTGATGAACCCAGGGGGCCAGTTGGTGCAACCAGTGCTGCTCGGGCGTGGCAAACCCCACCTTGTCCTTGCGATCCAGGATGGCCTGGGGCACCAGACCCTGCATGGCCCGACGGAATACGGCCTTGGTCTGTCCCTGGGGCGAGAGGATGTAGGCTTCGGGCAGGTTGAGTAGCAACTCGACGAGCTTGGGGGTGAGGAAGGGCACACGGCTTTCGATGGAGTGGGCCATGGAGTTGCGGTCTTCGTAGCGCAGGAGCTTGGGCAGGCTGGTTTCCCTGAGGGATTGTAGCAGCTCCTCGCGCAGCACCTCCGATCCGTGCTGGCTGCGCGGGGAGGCCATAGGGACGCCCCGCTCGGCAAACCAGGCGGCGTTGAGCCAGGCGGGGGCCAGATCCTGTCCGATTAGGCGTCGGCCCAGGGGCTGCCAGCGGGGGGGTATCAGAAATCCAAGGGCGCTTTTCCAGGTGTCCTTAAGGGCGGGCTCGAGCCGGCTGGCCCGCAGGAAGGCCAGGGCCTCGAGCCAGCGCCCCTGCCGCACCAAGGAGGCCAGGCGGGCCCCACCGTACACCGCATAGCCGGCCAGCACCTCATCGGCCCCCTGGCCGTCCAGCATCACCTTGATACCGGCCTCCTGGGCCAGGCGGAACACCCGGTACTGGGCGTAGATGCTGGTGGAGCCGAAGGGCTCGCCCTGTACCCGTACTAGCTCATCGAGATCGGCGACCAGCTCAGGGGCGCTGGGCTTGACCTTGTGGGCCCGCACCCCTGCCGCCTGGCCGACCAGGTCGGCCCAGTGCTCCTCGGATACGCCGTTATCGGCCACGTAGGTAAAGGTGTGCAGCTCGAGGCCCGGCTCGAGGTGGCGCATGGCCGCCACGATGGCCGAGGAGTCGATGCCCCCCGAAAGCGCCGCGCCCACCGGCACATCCGAGCGCAGGTGCAGCCGCACATTCTGCAAAAACTGTGCCCTTACGGCCTCGGCGGCCTCTTCGAAGGAGAGCTCGAGGGGGTTTTGCAGGCGGGGCTGCCAGTAGCGCTGGGGTTCGGTGAGTTGCAAGTTATTCAGATCCAACCGCAGGTAGTGCGCCGCCGGAAGCTGCCGGATATCCGAGAAAAGCGTCTGGGCCCCGTCGTCGGTCAGGCCAAAGCGCAAATAGCGGTACAGGCCCTCGGGGTGCACCTGCCGTCCCACCCCCGGCAGCTCCAGCAAGACCGGGATTTCCGAGGCAAAGCCCACACCCCCGGCAAAAGCGCAGTAGTACAGCGGCTTGATGCCAAAAAAGTCCCGCACCAGGTGCAGGCTTTGCTCCTCGGTATCCAGCACCGCAAAGGCGAACATGCCCACCAGGCGCTGTAGGCAGGCCGTACCCCAGTGCGCCCAGGCCATGAGCAGCACCTCGGTGTCGGAGTGGGAGCGGAAGCAGTGGCCCAGGGCTTCTAGCTCCTGACGCAGCTCGAGGTAGTTGTAAATTTCTCCATTGAACACCAGGTGGTAGCGCCCGTCCGGGCTCGACATGGGCTGCCAGCCCAGCTCGGACAGGTCGAGGATGGACAGCCGCCGGTGCACCAGCAGCACCGAGCCGGGGGCCTCGTCCCAGGCCTTGCCCCGGCGGGCCGCGCCGGTGGGGCTCCAGACCAGCCACCCCCGGTCGTCCGGGCCGCGGTGGCGCAGGCCCTCCAGCGCCCGGCCCGCCCAGTTCAGGGTGCCCGGCTTATTTAAGGCGAGACCGGCAATGCCACACAAAAGCGCCACCTCCCTCGATCTAGCCCTGCAAGGCGGCTCGCACGGCTTCAATCACGGCCTGCTGGGTTTCCGGCTGCATCTGCGGCCAGATCGGCAGCGAGAGCACCTCGGCGGCGGCCCGCTCGCTTTCGGGCAGGTGCAGCCCCAGGGGCTGGTAGATGGGCAGCTTGTGCAGGGGCACCGGGTAGTAGACCATGGTGCCGATGCCCAGCTGGGCCAGCCGGTTCTGTACCGCATCGCGCCGGTTGCCCAGAATCCGCACGGTGTACTGGTGGAAGACGTGCCCCGGGGTCAGGGCCGGGGTGAGGAGGCCCTCGAGGCCGGCCAGGCCCTGGTTGTAGCGCTCCGCAATGGCCCGCCGGGCCTGGTTGTAGCGCTCGAGGTGGGGTAGCTTGACCAGCAGGATGGCGGCCTGCAGGGTGTCCAGCCGCGAGTTGTAGCCCACCTGTTCGTTGTAGTACTTCTTGCGCGAGCCGTGGGCCCGCAGCATCCGGGCCTGCTCGGCGATGCTCTCGTCGTCTGTGACCAGCAGGCCCCCGTCGCCGTAGGCCCCCAGGTTTTTGGAGGGGAAGAAGGAAAAAGCCCCGGCGTGGCCCAAAGTTCCGGTAAAGCGGCCCAGGGGCTCGTAGCGCGCACCAAAGGACTGGGCGCAGTCTTCCAGCACCTTTAGCCCGTACCGCTGGGCAATCTCCAGAATCCGGCGCATGTCCGCTGGATTCCCGTACAGGTGCACCGGGACGATGGCCTTGGTCTGGGGGGAGATAGCGGCCTCGAGCCCGGCAGGATCGAGGTTGAAGCTCTGGGGGTCGATGTCCACAAAGACCGGCCGGGCCCCCAGGAGGCTGATGGCCTCGGCGGTGGCGAAAAAGGTAAAGGGGCTGGTGATCACCTCGTCCCCAGGCCCCACCCCCAGGGCCCGCAGGCCGATGATCAGGGCATCGGTGCCGGAGTTCAGGGCCACGGCGTGTTTAACCCCCAGGTACTGCGCGAGCTGCTGCTCGAGCTCTTGCACCTCGGGCCCCAGGATGAACTGGGTCGAGCGCAAAACCCGCTGGATGGCCGCGTTGAGCTCCTCCCACAGCTCGTCTACCTCTGCCTTCAGGTCGAGGATGGGAATCTGGGTCAGGGTGCTCACTTAATCCTCCGTACTTCGAGGGGGCCCACCTTCTGGTAGACATGCCCCTGGGAGTCGGTTACGGTGTCGCTTTGGCTGAAGTCCAGGCGGTCGCCGTAGGCGCTCATCCAGCCGATGATGCGGGCCGGCACACCGGCCACGATGGCGTAGGCCGGTACGTCCTTGGTGACCACCGCCCCCGCCGCCACAAACGCCCCTTCGTGCAGGGTTACGCCGGTCACGATGGTGGCGTTGGCCCCGATGCTGGCCCCGCGCTTGACCAGGATGCGGCCGTAGTCGGCGGAGGTGTTGCGGGGAAACTCGCTGCGCGGGGTTAGCACGTTGGTAAAGACCATGCTGGGGCCGCAAAACACGTAGTCTTCCAGAATCACCCCCTCGTAGACCGAGACGTTGTTCTGGATCTTGACCCCGTTGCCGATGATCACGTTGTTGGCCACATACACGTTTTGCCCCAGGGTGCAGTTCTCCCCGATGACGGCTTTGGCGCTGATATGGCAAAAATGCCAGATCTTGGTGCCGCGGCCAATCTGGGCGCCTTCATCCACAATGGCGGTCTCGTGCTTGAAGTAGTCCATAGCTATTGTTTGACAGTCTGAAGGAAGGGGTGCATGGTGGCGGTGCGATCGGATAAGGGCAGGGTGCGGATCCGGGCCACGGTGGCGATGGCCTCGTAGGTATCCTCGAGGCCGAAGCCCTGGCCGGCCAGGGTGCGCTCGTAGACGCGGGTGTGCAGCTCGGTAAAGCCCTCGGAGAACTCGATTTCCTCACCGTCTAAGCGCATGGAGCGGTAGGTGCGCTTGCCCTGGGCCCGCAGGGCCGGAGGTACGTAGTTCACGTCGATCGAGAGGAACCAGCGCACCTGGGCCCGCTCGAGCTCGAGGTAGCCCGCGGCCACGGTCTCGTCGCGGCGGTGCACCTCCACCTGCTCCACCTTGCCAAAAAGCCAGGCGAGCATATCGAAGAAGTGCACCCCGATGTTGGTGGCCAGGCCCCCGGACTGCTCGGTGCGGCCCTTCCAGCTGCGCAGGTACCAGGTGCCCCGGCTGGTGATGTAGGTCAGGTCGAGCTGGTATTTGCGGGAAGGCTGGGCCTGCAGGCGGGCGTGCAGGCTCTGCAAAGCCTCGTGGGTGCGAAGCTGCAGGATGGTCCAGACCCGCCGCCCGGTCTCGGCCTCGAGGTCTTTGAGCTCCCGGATCTCCTCGGGGTGGAGCACCAGCGGCTTCTCGCAGATGGCATCGGCCCCGGCCCTCAGGGCCATGCGGATATGGGCGTTGTGCAGGTGGTTGGGGCTGGCGATGCTCACGTAGTCGACCTGCATTGGGGTGCCGCGCAGGCGGTAAAGGTAGTCCTCGAACAGCTCGGGCTGGGTAAAGAACTCGGCCTCGGGGAAGTAAGAGTCCAGGATGCCCACCGAGTCGAAGGGGTCGAGCGCGGCGACGAGCCGGTGGCCGGTGTCCTTGATGGCCTTGAGGTGGCGGGGGGCGATGTAGCCCGCTGCGCCGATGAGTGCAAAGTTCTTCATACTTCCCCCTAGAGCAGCACCACGTTGTCGGCTTTGATCCCCCGGGTGGCGTAGCGGGTGTCGAGCACCGCTTTGGACAGGGCCACCACGCGGGCGTAGTCCACGTTGGAGTGGTTGGTGGTGATGATCACCAGGTCGGCGTTTTGCAGCAGTTCGTCGGTTAGCTCCACGCTGTCGGCCACAAAGCCGTGTTCCTCTACGTGGGGCGTCCAGCTATCGTGGAAGACCACCTCGGCCCCCCGCTTTTGCAGGAGCTTGAAGACCTCGATGGCCGGGCTTTCGCGGTAATCGTCCAGGTTGGCCTTGTAGGCCATGCCCAAAAGCACCACCTTGGCCCCCCGCAGGGGCTTGCCGTGCTGGCTCAGCACGCGAGCGGCCTTGTCCACGGTGAACTCCGGCATCTTGCGGTTGATCTCGCCCGCCAGGTTGATGAAGTGGGTGTTGAAGTTGTACTCCTTGGCCTTCCACTCCAGGTAGTGCGGGTCGAGGGGGATGCAGTGGCCGCCCACGCCGGGGCCGGGGTAGAAGGGCATGATGCCAAAGGGCTTGGTAAAAGCGGCGTCCAGCACCTCCCAGACGTTCAGATCCATGCGGTCGCACAGCAGGGTGAGCTCGTTGACCAGGGCGATGTTCACGGCCCGGAAGGTGTTTTCGAAGACCTTGACCATCTCCGCGGCCTTGGCGCTGCTCACCGGCACCACATGGAGGATGGTTTTGCTATAAAAAGCCACCGCCACCTCGAGGCTCTCCTTTCCCACCCCGCCCACCACCTTGTTGGTGTTCTTGGTGGTGTAACGGGCGTTGCCGGGGTCGACCCGCTCGGGGCTGTGGGCCAGGAAGAAGTCCTGGTTCAGCTTGAGGCCGCTCTCTTCCAGGATGGGCAGCATGACCTCCTCGGTGGTGCCGGGGTAGGTGGTGGACTCGAGGCTCACCAGCTGGCCCCTTCGCAGGTACTTGGCAACTTCGCGGGTCACGCCCTCCACGTACTGCAGATCGGGCACCAGGTTCTTGGTCAGGGGGGTGGGCACGGCGATGACGATCACATCCAGCTCGGGCACCACTTCAAAACCGGTGGTAGCCCGGATCAGGCCCTGGGCCACCAGGTCGCGCAGCTCCTCGTCTTTGACGTCGCCGATATAGTTCTGCCCTTGGTTGATCATCGCCACCCGCTTGGCGCTGCGGTCGATGCCCACCACGCGGTAGCCCACCTTGGCCTTCTCCACGGCAAAGGGCAGGCCCACATAGCCCATGCCGACCACGCCCACCACGGCGGTTTTGTCCTCAATGCGCTGTAACAGAAGGGTTTTGGGATCTACAACGGTCTGCATACGCTCTCCTTACACCGGAACTTTTTCGGCCTTGGGTTGCTGGGATTGAAGCTGGTACAGCCAGTTTTCGATGAGCACCGACCAGCTCAGGTGAGTTTCCACGTAGCGCCGCCCGTTCTGGCCTAATTGCTCGGCCAGGTGGGGGTTTTGTACCAGCATTGTGATGTTGTGGGCCAGGGTGGGGGCGTCCTCAGGGAGGCTTACCAGGCCGGCTCGAGCCCCCTCAATCAGCCGCGCTCCTTCTCCCTGCCCTGCATACAGGATGGGCTTGGCGCAGCTCATACCGGCAAAAATTTTGACCGGGCGGGTCATCTCGAACAGCGGCGAGTCGCGCAGGGTGGAAAGGCCAGCCACGGCCAGCGAATAAAGCCGGGCGATGTAGGCGGGGGGCTTTGGATCCAGGAAGCGCACATTGGCAAGCCCCATCTCCTGGGCCAGCTGCTTCAAGCGGGGTTTCTCCGAGCCGTCGCCGATGAGCACCAGCACCACCTGCGGGTCGGTCAGGAGCCGGGCGGCCTGCAGGGCCACCTCCAGGCCGTGGGCGTAGCCGTGGTTGCCGGCATACAGGATCACCTTTTTGCCCTCGAGGCCCAGCTCTCGCGCCAGGGCCAGGTCGGGCGGCAGGGGTTTGAAGAGATCGGTATCCACACCGTTGGGCAGGTAGAGCACCTTGTGCGGGGGCACCTTTTTCTCTTCCAGCAAGACCTTCTGGATGCCCTCGGTCACCGCGGTGATGAAGTGGGCCTGGCGGTAGCTCCAGCCCTCCAGACCTTCGGCCAGGCGCAGCAAAAGGCCTTCCTTCATCAGGCCGAGCTGGCGCACCGAGTCCGGCCAGAGATCGGCTATGTTGAAGATAAAAGGCACGCCAAAGCGCCTCGAGGCCAGGTAGCCGGTCAGGCTCAGGAACAGAGGCGGCGATTCCACAAAGATGTAATCGGGTTTTTGAACCTTTAGCAGTCCACCCAGCGCGCTCAGCACAAAGCTAAAGTAGTTAAGCAGCCGCTTGGGGCCGGTGCCCATGGCCGGGTAGATCCAGGTGCGTACCACCCGCACCCCTTCCCAGTCTTCCTCGAGCCAGAGTTTGCCGCGGTAACCATCAAACACATGCCCGGTGGGGTAATTGGGCATGGCCGTTAGCACCTCTACCTGATGCCCTAACCGCACCAGCTCGCGGATGACCGAGGCCAGCCGTACCTGGGCTGCCCCAATTTCCGGGGGGAAGTACTGGGTTAGAAACAGGAAGCGCACACAACCTCCGGTGAGGCAGTTCTGAGATGGTGGAAGTTTTCCTGGCCAGCGCTGGCTGGGCCTGGTGAGTGCCGTCTTTGCGAACTAGGTGCGCGCGCCGCACCATTTGCGACTTCCGTATATAGCTTGCTCATCTTACGTAGTGTAGTTAGTTTTATGCTTCCGGCCAGGTTTTTTTGACGCAATGACCGTTACAGATTCACCTCTAGGTATGTGAACTCAACGCTTCATGAGAGGTCGGCAGGTAACGGTATTTAGCGGGTTTCTATGGGGCCAAGGTCGGGGGCTATCCCCAGGATGCGGGGGTGGCCCATGAAATCAAAGCCAGGTGCAGCCTCACGAATGCCTTTGTCAATGGCTGGGCTATCGTTGCTCAGATAGTAGTTGCCGGAGCCATCGGCTTTGAATTGAACAAAGCGGGGATCTTCGTTCAGGCTGTTTTGCTGGCTGCTGGTGAGCAGAGCCCAGTTGGTGGCGTTGTTCCAGACCAGGTTGTTCAAAAATCGGTTAACCCCGGTGTTGTTTTCCTCGCTGATGCCGCGGGGGTTGCCCACCACAATGTTGTTGGCCACCAGGAAGTTTTCAGCTTTGTTGCCGAGGGTATTTTCGCCCGAGCCCACCGAGATGCCGCCGTACAGGTTGGCGAAGGAGAGGTTATGGGTCATCACCACAGCCGTAGCGGCCTGCCAGGTGGTGATGCCAAAGCCCCGGGCGCGGTAGATAATATTGTTCTGAATGATGCCTTTGGGGCTTCCTTGGTAGATGCCGTGGATGCGGGTGCAGGGGCCTGCGGCAAGATCGCCTATATCATGCACCAGGTTGCTCAAAATGCTGGTGTTGCTGGCGTTGGGCTGGCTGGCGTTAATCCCCGCCCCACCGTTGGTGTCACACTGGGCACGGATGCCGTAGATATGGTTGAAGAGGAAGCGGTTGTAAGGGGCCCAGCTGATGATGCCGCTGTTGGTGGCGTTGGTAACTTCAAACCCTACGATATCCACGTAGCTACCGCGCACATCAATACCGAAGAGATTGCCCTGGGCGTTCAACTTGGCGCCCCAGCGGGTATCGGAGGCGATGGTGATGCGCTGGCTGGGGGTACCGGAGACGGTAACCTGGACGGACTCGTTGTAGGAGCCTGGGAGCACCCGCAGGACGTCGCCGGGCTTGAGCCGCTGGACGGCGAAGGAGAGGGTGGCCCAGGGGCGGTCGCGGGAGCCGTCGTTGGTGTTGCTGCCGCCGGGGCCCACGTAGTAGGTGGGGCCGCTGGGAATGCTGAACAAGCCATACGAGGTGTCCGGGCTGGGGATTGGGGTGTTGTGCTGAGAACTGGTAATGCAGGCCGCAAGCAAAACAACCAGGAATGCCACCACCCAGATCAGGCTGATATGCCTAACCGATGGTTGAGGGATATGGGGGGCAATGGATTGTTTTCTCATAAGCACCACAACGATTATCAAGCGAATACACGTGGTACACCAATATAGCCATTTGCCTCTGGACAACACAACCATCCCCGGATCTGTGGTGGATTTTTGGCCCAGGTACCTCAATTACCGGATTCAGAAAGATAGTTATACCGGATTCAAAAACATAATCTCCAAACACAAAAACATTAAGAGGCTATCTTTTTGAATCCTAGAGCACTCCCTTCGGTCGGGTTAGTTCGCCACCATTCGGTAACGAACTAACCGAATCCGGTATTATCCAGGGTAAAGACCATCAGAGGCCAGCTTTTTGCATCCTCGAGCCCACCCCTCGCTACGCTCGCTGAAGAACGCGTATCCCTGCGGTCAGGTTGGTTCGCCGCCGGAGGGCATAAGAATGCTTTTGCAGCTACCCGGTGGGGCCTAACAACCGGTCTCGAACGGCCAGCAGGATAAATCCGAGCAACAGGGTAGAGATGGCAGCAATGCCTGCGGTGAGCAAAGGACGCGGCCAGATGGCCTCGGTGGGTACTTCGGCCTGGGCTAGGAGTGAGAGCTGGCCGGTGGCGCTGTTTTCCAGCGAGCGTATGATTCCTAGCTCACGTTCGAGGCTGGTGCGTAGCTCACGCAGCACGGTTTGGTCTGTGCGGTTGTTAGCCTGCGAAATTTGAATATCTACCCAACGGATCCGGTTTTCTAGCGAAATGCTGGCGCGTTTGAAGTTGTCTCGAATCAGGGCTTCTTCCCAGGTGCGCAGGGCTTCAGCCCAGGCGTTGGCTAAGTTTGCCGAGCGTTGGGGATCGTTATCACGAGCGCTCAATACAAAAACAGTGGAACTCGAGCCTACCGTCTCGATAGAGCGGATACGCAATTTTTCTCGCACTTTCGCTACTTCGTTTGGTAATACGCCAGGAAAGCGACGGTTCATCTGCTCCAGTACCAGCGTTCCGTAGGCAGCTTCGCGGTAGGCGGCTGCGGCGAGGGGCTGGAACCGCGGTGTGCTGATAGTAGAACCTAGTTCAACCGGCTGGGCTGAGAGCAAACGGGCCGAGGCTTCGTAGACACGTGGCTGGGATACACTCAGCAGGTAAGCTACTACTGCAATTAACACCGAAACCCCTAGCAATACCCACATGTAGCGGCTAAAGCTCAAGAGTAAGCGATCGAAATCATTGATGCTGGATGTGCTTCTCATTGTGTTTCCTCGAGTTCTCAGCCGAACCTAATGGCCGGGAAACCCCACCTTTTGGCCAGCCCGGCCCCTGCGGATTCAGCCTAACCGTATTACCGCACGAATGCCAGCGAAAACAACCCAACGCCCCCAGAAATAACTCCTTCTACAAGAGATTAACGCTTGGGGTTACGCAGAAGAACCAGTGCCCGCAACTAAGCTGTGTACCATTGAGGCAGAAGTGCTCCTGAGCCGGGGCAAAACCGAAATCCTCACGGCCTTATATGACCCGGATCAAAAGTTTTCTGACGCAAACGTCTTTTGTGGGGAACGCGGCCCTGCTGGCCAGCAGTACGGTGCTGGGCCAGGGTCTGGTCGTTCTGGTACAGCCCCTTCTGACCCGTGTATATAAGCCGGAAGATTTTGGCTGGTGGGCCTTGTATGGCTCCATCCTTTCTTTGGCCGCAGTGGTGATCAACCTTCGCTACGAGCAGGCCATCCAGCTACCCAAAGAGGAGCGAGAAGCCCGTGGGCTTTTGCTAATTGCAGTGGGCGTTGGCCTGGGCTTGAGCCTGCTGATAGGTGGGTTTTTTTGGTTTTTTCGGGATGTCTTATCGGTGTGGTTGGGTGTTCCAATCCCAGGCTGGTTCGCGGCCCTAGTGGGGGTGGGGCTGGCTTGCATAGCCCTTATGCAATCGGGCAGTATGTGGGCCTTGCGGTTACAGCGCTTTGGCGTACTGGCCCAGACCAAGTTTCAGCAAGGCTTATGGCAGGCTTTGACCCAGGTGGCCCTGGGGCTGCTTGTTAAGGGGCCAGCGGGGCTTTTACTGGGCGACGTCTTCGGGCGCTTGGGGGGGGTTCAGGCTTTGTGGCGTTTGTGGCCCCGGAGCCTCGAGGGCATCACCTGGCACACCTTGCAACAGACGGCCCGCCGCTACCGGAGTTTCCTGGTTTTTGGTACCAGCGCGGCTTTGCTAACGGCGGCCAGCTTTCACCTACCATTTATTTTGTTGACCGCTTTTTTCGGCACTGCTGCGATGGGTCAGTTTAGCCTGAGTTACCGCCTTACCACCATTCCGGTAACCCTGGTGGCCCAGTCCATTGGGCAGGTTTTTTTTGCTCGTGCTGCCGCAGCCCGCGAGACCCCCGAGCTGGCCCAGCTCACTGTCCGAACTGCCACCATGCTGATAGCGGTGGGGTTGCCGATATTTGGTGCATTGTTTGTGGTCTCGCCCCAGGCCTTCCCTCTGATTTTTGGGCCCAACTGGTACGAAGCCGGGGTGTATGCCCGGTTGCTGGCGCCATACCTGCTTCTTTCCATTGTGGCCCAGCCCCTTTCCACTTTGCTAACTGTTAGGGAATGGCAGCAAACCTTGCTGGTTTTTACTGTCTTCGAACTGGCCTTGCGCATGGGAGCCATCTACTTGGGTATTGCCACCCAGCAGATGTACTGGGCAGTCTTTTTGTTCGCCTCGAGCAGTGCCCTGGTGGCTGGAATGTCACTGGCCCTATTTTTCCGCGCAGCCGGGGCACGCTGGGCCGATTTTGGGCGAAGTCTGCGCAGGTACGTCTGGCTCAACCTGCCGGCTTTGCTGCTGCTTTGGGGGCTTACCCACTGGGTTGCCGGCTGGAGCCTGTTGGGCCTAACAGTATTATTAGGCGCTATAGTCCTGTTTTTTACTGCCAAAGAACTCAGAAAGGAAGGTTTGATATGAGACTGGTTGCGCCAGTAACGGCGGCCTTGTTGTTCCCTTTGTGGTCTTGGCTGGCCTTCCCACAAATTTTGCTGTACCTATACACTTTTAGCCTGCCGCTCGAGGGAGTTTTTGCTATCGAAGGGGTGTTCACCTTATCCAAGGCGCTACTGGGTTTATTTTTGCTTTCTTTGGTTTTTCAGATCAGGCGCCCGAAAATCGCCTGGTTTCCGGCCCTGGTTCTCACATGGCGGTATATTCCTCGATTGCGAATTTCTATACTCGCGGTGGTACTGCTTTTTTGGGCATGTTTGAGCTATTTTTGGTCGGCCGACCCATCAGCTACTTGGGACAAGCTGCAGGCCCTGGCTCAGCAACTGGTGGGGGCCTTGGCCATCGCTTTTTTTATTATGGTGCGGCCCAATACTCTACAGCCTACGCTGTTCTTTTACTCGCTGGGGGCCAGTATTGCTGCGCTACAGGGCATCTTCAACTATCTGCGTAATCCGTTGAGCCGCACTACCTTTACGGGAGCAGCAGATGCCGCCGATTTTGCGGCAGTGGTTTTGTTGGGTTCCCTGATAGCAGTGGGGCTGTGGTTGACCACAAAAAGCCCCTGGATGCGCTGGTATAGCATGCTTTGCTTTGCCTTGTGCACTTTAGCGGTGGTGCTTTCGGGCACCCGCAGTGCTTGGGTAGCCATCATAATTACCCTGGCGCTGGTGGTGCTGCCCCGCCTGGGTTGGCGGCAGTTTCTTTCGCTGGGTGTGACCTTTGGCTTGGTGGGCCTGGCGCTGTTTCAGCTGCCAGCGGTCAACCAGTTCCTGACCTCCCGCATTACCTCGGCAGCCGAGGATGGGGGGGCAGGTCGAACCGCTATTTGGACGGTTGGATGGTACATTGCACAACAAAATCTCATTTTTGGACATGGACTGGGCACCTTTACAACTTTGTTTGGACAGGGGATTGCCGCTGAGTCTGACCTCGAGTCCATCGACACCTACTACATCACCGATGGCCGGGGCGCTCACAACATCTACCTCGAGCTCGTTAGCGAGGTGGGTCTTATAGGACTGGGTATATTTCTGGCCTGGATGTGGGTGTTGCTGCAGGTAAGCTTACGGCAGGCAGTGCATCCAGATCTGATTCTGATCCTCAAAGCCTGTCTCCTGGCCTACCTGATTCAGGGGGCATTTTTAGGGATTCTGGAGCGCAAGTACCTCTGGCTAACCATTGCGCTTCTACACGGTCTGGCCATGATGGTTCGAGGTGGCAGCTATGCGCGTGTTGTTTCTAAGCCCTGATTTCCCTTCGAATGTACACCCTTCGGCCTGTATTTTTGTGCAGACCCAGGCCCTGGAGCTACAGCGCCTGGGGGTGCAGGTAGACGTGCACGCGCCCATACCGCTGGTACTGCCGGGAATGGCCCGGCTCAAACCAAACTGGCGGGCCTATGCCCAGATTCCCAATCGGTATGACGTGGAGGGTGTTCGGGTGTTGCGTCCTCGCTACCTGGCCTTCCCGAATGAAAATCTTTGGGGGTGGCCGCACCGATTAAAAGTCTTCTCGCTGCCAGCGCATCCCTGCGATCTGATCCACGCCCACTTCGCCCATCCCGAGGGAACCCTGGGTCTTTTACTCAAGCGCCGCTGGAAGAAGCCGCTGGTGGTTACGCTGCACGGCGACGACGCCAACACCTACCCCGAGCAGAGCCCCCGTTACCGTAAATACTACGAGCGGGTGCTGGCCCAGGCCGACCTGATTCTGGCGGTAAGCGATGGAATCCGTCAAAAAGCCCAGGCCCGCACCCAGCGCCCGGTGCTGACCCACCGGGTGGGCCTCAGACTGCCGCCAATACAAGAAAATCCCGACAAAACAGCGCTTCGCTCTCAGCTTGGCCTTCCCCAGGATCGCTTTGTCTTGCTGTTTGTGGGCACGCTGGTGCAGTACAAGGGGGTGCTCGAGCTCTCCGAAGCCTTGCGTCAACTCGACGATGAGGGGGTGCTGGCTGTATTTATCGGCGATGGGCCGCTGCGTGATGGTCTGGGGGGTACTTCTCGAACGCAGCGTATTTTATTGGGCCAGCAACCCAATGCGGTGGTACGCCGCTACATGGCCGCTGCCGATGCGCTCATCCTGCCCTCCTACCGCGAAGGATTGCCCACGGTGGTGGTGGAAGCCGGTGCGGTGGGTCTGCCGGTGATCGCCAGCAACCGGGGGGGTACACCCGAAATTGTGACCCCCGAGACCGGTTACCGCCTCGAGGAGATCAGCCCGGCAGCGATTCTGGCGGCCATCGCCCAGGTGCGGAGCAACCCGCTGGAGGCCCAGGCCCGGGGTGAGCGCTTGCGGCAGCACGTCTACCACTATTACGATGCCAGCCGAAATGCACAGGCACTGGTACAGTTGTACCGTCAGCTGCTCGAGGGAGCGTTGAGTTGAGTATGCAGGCACCTTCAACACCTTCAAAGTCTCTCAAACTTCAGCAGGCTTTGCGGTCAGGTTGGCATCGCTTTTACTCCGACTTTTTACTCCCCAGTCGGGTGCATGAACTGCACAGTTTGCTCGAGCAGGCCCTGGCCCAGGGCTACCAGGTGCACTCCATCGCTTCCATCTGGGAAAAGATCAAGGCCGGGCAGCTTCAGGATGGCCCATACCTGGTTTTGCGGCTGGACATTGATACTGACCTGCGTACCACACGGGCTTTGTGGCGGGTTGTGCGCGAAATGGGTGTGCAGGCCTCGTTTTACTTTCGACTCTCCACCCTGCATGTGAATCTGATGCAGGAGATTCACGCCGCAGGCAGCGAGGCCAGCTACCACTACGAAGAGATCGCTACCTACGCTAAACGCCACCGCCTCAAAAGCCGTGCCGAGGTCGAGGCCCATATGCCTGCCATCCGGGCTTTGTTCGCAGAGAACTACCGCAGGATAAAGGCCCTCACCGGTCTGCCCCTGCACACGGTGGCCTCGCACGGCGACTGGCTCAACCGCCGGTTGGGGGTGATCAACCACGAACTGCTGCAAGACCGAGGCCTGCGTGAAGAGCTGGGTATTGAGCTCGAGGCCTACGATCTGGTCTTGCTGCAACACTACACCCAGCGTTTTTCTGATGGGGCCTACCCCAACCTATGGCTGGACGGCAACCCCCTCGAGGCCATCCACGCCGGTCTTCCGTTTGTGGAAATTTTGCTGCACCCCCGGCACTGGAGGGCCAACATCCCTGTTAATTTGCAGGACAACCTGCGCCGCTTGGGTGAGGAGTTGGCCTACCGCCAATCCTGGTGCTTTTGTCTCAGCAGGCCGCTGATCCCTCTGTGGCCCATAGTTCAGGGCGGTTTTTTGGAAAGTGTATTCTGACCATAACCAACTGGCTACCCCAGCTCGGACGCAGGTTGTAATTCCTGGACGCAAGAAGCGTGGAAACCTGGTAGGGCCGGTTAATATTGCTGTTTTTGAGCATCTTGCCCATAGGCTGGATTGGGCCGAACAAAGACAGGCTGAGTAAACTGCATCGTTATCGGGGCGTTAACCGCCAGTACTTTTCTGGTCAATCGGCCAGGCGTTTGGTTTGTAGGTTGCTGGCCGTGTTAAAAGCGCCTGGCTGGGTGGCTGGATGGAGATTGGCGAGCCGGGCTTGAGCGGCGTTAAGCCCCTGGGTCACGGCCGTTTCTTACGGTGCCAACGAGCATTTTCAACCCATTTTTTATGGCTATACTCAGGGCCTAGGATCACCCAGATCCAAACTCCAAGGAGGTACTTCATGACCTATCGCTGGTTTTTACTACTATTAGCCGCGCTGTTCCTGGCTGCCTGCGGGGGAGGTGGGGCGCCTAGCATTAACACCATCGAAGTCACCCCAGCGACCGCCAGCAAGCCGGTGGGCCAGACCCAGCAGTTCAACGCGGTGGCCAAGGATGCGAACGGCAATGTGATTTCCGGTGTTACCTTTACCTGGGAGTCGAGCAACACATCGGTAGCCACGGTGAATAGCAGCGGCTTGGCCACGGCGGTTGCGGTCGGTACCGCTACCATCAAGGCCAAGGCCGGGGGCAAGGAGGGTAGCGCCACTTTTACCGTGACCAACCCATCGCCACCGCCCATCGAGACCATTGAGGTGACCCCGGCTACTGCCAGCAAGCCGGTGGGCCAGACCCAGCAGTTCAACGCGGTGGCCAAGGATGCGAACGGCAATGTGATTTCCGGTGTTACCTTTACCTGGGAGTCGAGCAACACATCGGTAGCCACGGTGAATAGCAGCGGCTTGGCCACGGCGGTTGCGGTCGGTACCGCTACCATCAAGGCCAAGGCTGGGGGTAAGGAGGGCAGCGCCACCCTGAATGTAACCGCCATTCCTACCTACACCGTGGGCGGGGAGGTGCGCTACCTGAACGGTTCGGGCCTGGTGCTGGCCCTGGGTTCGCAGACCAAAACCATCACCAGCAACGGCTCCTTCACCTTCAATACCCCTGTACAGAACGGTACCTACAGCGTGAGCGTACAGACCCAGCCCACCAGCCCGGCCCAGACCTGCACCGTCACCCCCAGCAGCGTGATTGTGAATGGGGCCAACGTGACTGATCTGGTGGTGGAGTGCAGCCCCTACACCAAGTGGCTGGCCTCTAGTGCAACCGATATAGGCAACGCCATCACCACCGATGCCCAGGGCAATGTGATTGTGGCGGGCCTCTCTAAAGAAGTGTTGGGTGATGAGGTGGGCACGCTCGCCCTGGCCTTCCCGGATGTGGTGGTGGCCAAGTATGCACCCAACGGCAGCCGTCTGTGGGTCAAGCAGTTCACCGTGGGCGATCCCAACACCTCTCCCAACGCGGAGTCGCAGGCCAAAGGGGTGGCCACCGATGCTGCCGGTAATATCTACGTGGTGGGCAGTGCATATGTTTCCAGCAGCAACGCCTTCAAGGGCTTTATCCTCAAGCTAGGCCCGAATGGGGCAAGGCTGGACTCGATCAAGCTGGACGAAAGCACTCTGAACGTAGAGAACGGTCTTACCAGCGTGGCGGTGGTGGGTAGCGATGTGTATGTGGGCGGCTATACCGCCGGAACCGCGCCGGGTGGAACCAACGCCGGTGGAGAGGACGCCGTTTTGTACAAGTACAACACCAGCCTAGCCTTGCAATGGGCCCGGCAGTTGGGCTCGACCGGCGACGACCAGATTACCTCAGTGGCCGTGGATGCCTCCGGTGCGGTATACGCTGCAGGGTTTGCCCGCGGGATCCTGTCCGGCGGGACTTACCAGGGTGGAACCGACGCTTTTGTGGTCAAGTACGATGGGAGCGGAACCCAGCAGTGGCTCCAGCAGTTCGGCACACCCTCCGACGATGGGGCCAGTGCGGTGGTGGTGCAGGGGTCGGCTGTCTACGTGGCCGGCTATGTGGCCGGAGGGTATGAGCCGGGCTTTACCTACAACGGTGGTACCGACCTGTTTGTAACCAAATTTGACAGCAGCGGTGCCGAAATCTGGCGCAGGCAGTACAGCCCGGATGATACGCCCACCAATATCAAAATCAGCCCCTACGGCATGGTGGCCGACGCCTCGGGGAATGTCTACCTGGTGGGCGAGGTGAACCAGGCGGTGGATACCGGCGCAACCTACCAGGGGCTGAAGGATGTCTTCATCCTGCAGTACCTGGCCAACGGTGACAGGGGCTGGGCCCGCCAGGAGGGCAGCGCCCAGGATGAGATCGCCCTGGCCGTCACCCTGCACGGCAGCGACCTCTACCTGACCGGCTGGAGCAAGGGGGCTTTGGACGGCTACACCAACCAGGGGCTCGAGGACATCTTCGTGCTGAAGTACCACACCGACGGTAGCAAGAAGTAGCGATGGTTTTTCTGGGGCTCGAGGGTACCCTCGAGCCCTTCTTTTTTGGACGGCGTTATACCCATCGTTACGCGAGAGTTGCGTGCTATTAATAACCCGCTACCCAAGTTAACGCGTTCTATGCTGCCTTTAGCAGAGGGGATTCCTGTCGAATAACGCGATCATAACGAGGCCTGGACTAGACTTTGAAGCATATTTTCGGAGGAAGCCACCTCGAAGGAGCACGTAGATGCTAAAAGAACCCTTCATTACAGTGCCTTTTGCACCATGGCCCCACTTTGAGCCAGACGAGATCGAAGCTGCTACAAAGGTGCTCCAGTCGGGAAAAGTGAACTACTGGACGGGCCAGGAGGGCCGCCTGTTCGAACGTGAATTTGCCGACTATGTCGGAACCAAACACGCCATTGCCCTGCACAACGGTACGGTGGCGCTCGAGCTGGCCCTTTACGCCATGGGGGTGGGCGAGGGCGACGAGGTTATTACCACCCCCCGCACCTTCATTGCCTCGGCCAGCGCGGCGGTGATGCGTGGAGCAAGGCCTGTTTTTGCCGATGTAGACCCCGAGAGCGGCCTGATTACCGCCGAGACCATCGAGCGGGCCATCACCCCCCGCACCAAGGCCATCATCGTGGTGCACCTGGCCGGCTGGCCGGCGGATATGGATCCCATCATGGAGCTGGCCCGCAAGCACAACCTCTGGGTCATCGAGGACTGTGCCCAGGCCCATGGGGCCAAGTACAAAGGCCGGAGCGTGGGCTCGATTGGCCATGCCGGGGCCTGGTCGTTTTGCCAGGACAAAATTCTCACCACCGGCGGCGAGGGGGGGATGCTCACCCTCAACGACGATGAACTCTGGAGCAAGGCCTGGAGCTTCAAAGACCACGGCAAGAGCTACGACGCGGTCTACAACCGCCAGCACCCCCCCGGCTTCCGCTGGCTACACGAAGACTTCGGCACCAACTGGCGGATGCTCGAGGTGCAGTCGGCCATTGGCCGGGTGATTCTGCGCAAGCTGGATGGCTGGGTCGAAAAGCGCCGGGCCAACGCCCACTACCTGAGCGAGCGCTTCCGCCAGATTCCGGCCCTGCGGGTGCCCGAAGTACCCGCCCACCTGTACCACGCCTACTACAAGTACTACGTGTATGTGCGCCCCGAGCGGCTCAAGCCCGACTGGAGCCGCGATCGCATTATGCAGACCGTCAGCGAGATGGGCATTCCCTGCATGAGCGGCAGCTGCAGTGAGATTTACCTCGAGAAAGCCTTTACCCGGCGGGGCTGGCAGCCGGCCGAGCGCTTGCCGGTGGCCCGGGCACTGGGCGAAACCTCACTGATGTTCCTGGTGCACCCCACCCTGGGCCAGGCCCACATGCAAGCCACCGCCGATGCAGTTGAACGGGTAATGGAACAGGCCTCGGTTTAGGGAGGGAGCAAGGATGGTTCATTTAAAGGAATTGCGCTTTACCGCCGATGTGATTTTGCGGGTACTGGCCGACCAGCTCATGGTGGCCGGCAGCTTTGCTGTGGCCATGGTGATTCACCTGCTGTGGGCCTACCGCGGTGCTGCCGATGCGGCGCTGCTGGGGGCTTATGCGCAAATTTACGGCAAGAACGTGGGCATTCTGATGGTCGTTGCCTTTGTGGTATTTGCCGCCAGCGGGTTTTATACCCGCGGTCGGGCCTACCAGAGCCGCTACAAGATGCTGGTGGTGGCCCAGGCGGTAACGCTGACTTACCTCATCTTTGGCTTTGCGGTGTTTATGCTACCGCTGGTAGACCCTCCGCGCTCGGTGCTGTTTGCCAGCGGATTCTTGACCCTTGGCCTGACCCTGGCCTCGAGGGCCTGGGTGCACTACTGGGACAATGTCGAGGCCCGGCGCAGGGCCAGGGCCCAGCCCATCCCGCCCCTGATCAGCGATGAGCGCATCGTGCTGGTGATTGGTGGGGCCGGCTATATCGGTTCGGGGTTGCTGCCGCGGCTGCTCGAGCGCGGCTACCGGGTGCGCCTGCTCGACCTACTCTTGTTTGGCAAGGAACCCATAGCACACGTGCTGCACCACCCCAACCTGGAAATCATCCAGGCCGACTTCCGCCAGGTGGACAAGGTGGTGGAGGCCATGCGCGGGGTGGACACCGTGGTGCACCTGGGGGGGCTGGTAGGTGATCCGGCCTGTGCCCTGGATGAAAACCTCACCATCGAGATTAACCTGGTGGCCACCCGCACCATCGCCGAGATTGCCAAGGGCATGCGCGTGCGGCGCTTTATCTTCGCCAGCACCTGCTCGGTGTACGGTGCCAGCGACTTGGTGCTGGACGAGCGCAGCAATCTCAATCCAGTCTCGCTGTATGCCCGCAGCAAAATTGCTTCCGAACAGGTGCTGCGCCAGCTCCAGAGCGACGATTTCTCGGTGGTGATCCTGCGCTTTGGTACCATTTATGGCCTCTCGGGCCGCACCCGCTTCGACCTGGTGGTTAACCTGCTTACGGCCAAGGCGGTGGTGGACAAGAAGATCACCGTGTTTGGGGGCGACCAGTGGCGGCCTTTTGTGCACGTAGATGATGCCGCGCGCGCGGTCATGCTGGTTGTGGAGGCCCCCAAAGAGCGTGTGCACAACGAAACCTTTAATGTGGGCAGCAACGAGGGCAACATGACCCTGGGCATGGTGGGGGAGCTGGTCAAGAAGCTGGTGCCCGACGCTGAGTTGATCGACTCGGGTCGCGATGGGGATCGGCGCAACTACCGTGTCGATTTCTCCAAAATTCGCAATGTCTTGGGCTTTGAGCCGCAGTGGACGGTGGAGCAAGGCATCCAGCAGGTTATCGAGGCCCTGCAGAGCGGCAGGGTGCGCGACTACCGGGCGGCCATGTACTCCAACGTTAAGTACCTCACCGAAGGGGCCAGCTCGGAGATTGTCAAACAGTACTACCTGGGTTGGGAAAAGTCCCTGATCCAACAGACCTACGAGCCGAAAGAGGAACAGGGGCCGGCCACCGTACCCCAGGCCTAGGGTTGTACTCAATTGCCGCGGGGAGCGGCGGTAAAGCAAGTGTGCATGTGCGAGGTGGTGAGTGAAGGAGATATTGGCCCTTCCGGGAAGGTTTTTACTTGTACTAGCTGTACTCAGCCTAGCCGCCTGTAATACCACCCGACCCCCGGCAACGCCTGCCAACTTCCAGGCTACTGCCGACGCCACCCCCCGGGTGGTGCTGCGCTGGGAGGCGGTGGCAGGAGCGGTGGACTATGTCCTCGAGCGCAAAACAAACGGTGGAGCCTTCACCGTTCTGGGTGTGGTTACCAGTACCGACTACACCGATGAAAACGTGGACTACAGCACCACCTACACCTACCGCCTGACCGCCCGCAACAACGCCGCTGTAAGCGGCCCGGCCGAGCAGAACGCCACCACCCCCGAACGGCCCCTGGCTCCCCCTGACACCCCAGCCAGCTTTCAGGCCACTGCCGACGCCACCCCCCGGGTGGTGCTGCGCTGGACGGCCCCGCAGCGGGTAGCCCGCTATGTGCTGGAGCGCCGCGCCCGCGATGGCGAGTTTGTCACCCTGAGCAGCACCCTGCCCGCCAGCACCACCGAGTACACCGATACAGCGGTGGGCAGCGGCACCCCCTACACCTACCGCCTCACCCCCTACAACGCCGCGGGCAGCGCCAGCCCGGCCACCGTGCTGGCCGAGACCCCTGCCTACAGCGAGCCGGGCTTTACCCAGACTGCCAGCAGCTATAGCCTTACCGACGACCGCCCCCCCGGCCAGAATCCCTACATCCACCCCCTGACCAGCCCCGACAATGGCCTGGACGTGGAGTACTTTGACAACCCCGATCTCACGAGTCTTTTCGCCCGGCGCATAGAGACCGACATTAACCACACCTTCTCCGGCCAGCCACCCCTGCCGGGCATGGGCCCCGATACCTTTAGCATTCGCTGGATTGGCCTGATCGAAGCGCCGGTCAGCGGCACCTACACCTTCACCGTGCTGGCCGACGACGGGGTGCGGCTCTGGGTCAACGACCAGCTCCTGATCGGCGCCTGGTTCGACCAGAACCTCACCCGCCGCAGCGCCACCATCTCCCTCCAGGCAGGCCAGACCTACCGCCTCAAGCTCGAGTACTACAACCGGGACGCCCGGGGGGCCGTCAAGCTGCGCTGGGCCTACCCCGGCCAGCCCGAGCAGGTTGTGCCCCCTTCGGCGTTTGTGCGCCACAAGAAGGCCAGTATCGGCTACTTCGGCCCCAAGCTGCCCTGGCCCACCGTAGCCACCCACGCCGTCCTGCTGCCCGATGGCCGGGTGATGACCTTCCACGGCCTCGACCCGGTGGGCAAGGGCCAGAGTGATAACTACCGCGACTACAGCAAGCACGCCTCCACCCAGGTGTTTGTCTGGACGCCCGGCACCCCCACCGATGCCCAGAGCCAGGCCCGCTACGACAACAAACGCACCGACCTTTTCTGTGTGGGCTATGTGCTGGCTGCCAACGGCAAGCTCTACATGGCCGGGGGCAACCTGGGCTACGACTACAGTGCCAGCGGCGACGAGTTTGGATTCGCGGCCGGCCACACCCACACCAACATCTTCGACCCCAGCACCAACACCTGGAGTGCAGGCCGCGACATGGAGCAGGGCCGCTGGTACCCCAGTGTGATCACCCTGCCCAACGAGGAGATGCTGATTATCGGCGGCAACGCCGACCAGCACAATGGGGATGGTATAGATAATGACAAAAACTATATCCCCGACGTCTGGAACCCCTTTACCAACACCCTGCGCCGCCTGACCGGGGCTTCCTCTTTTGGTAAGGGCATCGAGCACTTCTACCCCTGGGTGCACGTGGCCCCCAACGGCCAGGTCTTCCTGTCGGGCAGCTACAAGAACTGGTACTACCTGGACACCAACGGTGCGGGCGCATGGACACACCAATTCCCCCCCCAAAGATACAACCGCTACTACGGCTCCTCGGTGATGTATGAGCCGGGAAAAATTCTGGTGCTGGGGGGTGGCTGGGTGGGTTTTTCCGACGAACAGGGGGGTGCGACCGCTCAGGTGATTGAACTTAACCCCAACAACCAGAGCGTCTGGGTGCGCGATGTGGCCCCCATGGCCCACAAGCGCACCCACCTCAACGCCACCCTGATGCCCGACGGCCGCATCTTTGTCAATGGTGGGAACGAGGATGGGGTAAATTTCAGCAACGCAACCGCGGTCTACGAAAGCGAGATCTGGTCGCCCCTTACCGAGACCTTCAAGCGTGCCGCCGAGGCCCAGTGCCCCCGCACCTACCACTCCACCGCCCTGCTCTTGCTCGACGGCACCATCATCACCATGGGCGGTGGTGCCACCGGAGGCGATGATCCCCCAAACTCACCAGAATGCGACAAAACCAAGGGCATTCTGCAGAAGGTCAACCAGCTCAACGCCGAGATCTACTACCCGCCCTACCTGCACAATGCCGATGGCAGCCCGGCCAGCCGCCCGGTGGTGCAGAGCGCGCCGGAGCGGATTAGCTACGGCCAGAGCTTTACCCTGAACACCGATGTGCCCGCCACGGTGGTGGAGCGGGTGACCCTGGTGGCCTTTGGGGCGGTCACCCACGCCTTTAATATGGGCCAGCGCTTCATCGAGCTGAGCTTTACCCGCACGGGCCCCAACACCCTGCAGGTGACGGCCCCGCAGAGCCCCAACCTGGCCACCCCCGGCTACTACCAGCTTTATGTGCTGGATGGCCGGGGGGTGCCCTCGGAGGCCCGGGTGGTGCGCTTGCGGGATGCCAGCCGGCCCTAGCGCACCTCAAAAGGCCCTAAGTCGGGGGCGCTGCCCTGGAGGCGGGGCTTAGCCTGGAAGTCGATGCTGGGGGTCTGCTCGGTAATGCCTTTATCGATGGCCGGGCTGGTGCTTTGCAGGGCGTAGTTGCCGCTACCATCGGGCCGGTAGTTTACAAAACCAGGGTCGAGGGAAAGGCTGCCTTGCTGGGTGCTGGTCTGTAAAATCCAGTTGACCTCGTTGTTCCAGACCAGGTTGTTCACAAAGCGATTGACCCCGGTGTTGTTTACCTCCCTGATGCCACGCGGGTTATAGACAACGATGTTGTTGGCTACCAGGAAGTTCTCGGCCCGGTTGCCGTTGGTGTTGTCGCCCGAGCCCACCGAGATTCCCGAGTAAAGATTGGCAAAGGAGAGGTTGTGGGTAATGACTGCCCCGGTCACGGCATGCCAGGTGTTGATGCCGTTGCCGCGAGCCCGATAGACAATGTTGTTCTGGATGATGCCTCGAGGCGCACCCAGATAGATGCCGTGGATGCGAACGCAGAACCCTTGCGAAAGGTCGCCGATGTCGTGCGCCAGGTTGCCCAGTATTACGCCATCCGAGGAGTTGGGCGAGCTCATGTTCAGGCCGGCCCCGCCATTTGAATCACACTGGGCGCGGATGCCGTAGACATGGTTGAAGAGGAAGCGGTTGTAAGGGGCCCAGCTGATGATGCCGCTGTTGGTGGCGTTGGTAACTTCAAACCCTACGATATCCACGTAGCTACCGCGCACATCAATACCGAAGAGATTGCCCTGGGCGTTCAACTTGGCGCCCCAGCGGGTATCGGAGGCGATGGTGATGCGCTGGCTGGGGGTACCGGAGACGGTAACCTGGACGGACTCGTTGTAGGAGCCTGGGAGCACCCGCAGGACATCGCCGGGCTTGAGCCGCTGGACGGCGAAGGAGAGGGTGGCCCAGGGGCGGTCGCGGGAGCCGTCGTTGGTGTTGCTGCCGCCGGGGCCCACGTAGTAGGTGGGGCCGCTGGGCAGGGTGTAGCCGCCGTAATCTGTGCCAGAAGAACCGCCACCTGAACCACCACTGCCTGGGCTACCAACCTGCAGGTTCAGGCTGGCGCTGGTGCTCAAGCCCTCAGCGTCGTAGGCCCTAATAACCACAGCGTTGCTGCCGCTCACCAGCGGAATCCAGAAGATGATGTTACCGCTCTGGGTGGGCTGTATCTCGACGTCCTGCTCGGAACCGCCGTTTACCTGGCGGGTCAGGCGGGTTACGGCCTTGTCGTCGCTGACGCTTACCTCGGCCCGCGTACCGGAACCGCTTATGCTGGCCCCGTTGGATGGACTAAGAATGCGTAGGCTGGGGGCCTGGTTGGTGGTGGAGGAGGGCGCCTGTTCATTGGTTGAGCAGGCCGCCAACAACCCGACCAGTAAAAGGGAGGACAGTTGCCGCATCAGAAAAAGCTCCTTGAATAAAGGTGTTACCTTTCTGGGGTTGGAGCGCTGGGCTTTGTCAAACCCCATATCGTTACAAACGATATGGGGCTATTGAAAGAGTTTTTTCTGATTAACGTTAAGTCAACCTTTAAAAAACTTTAGCGATGTAACGCAATACGTTACGGCGGTAAAAGGGGCACTGTTGCCGCAAACAAACAGGCCATGCGGGGTAAAGTCCCTATGCTGAGGGGCAGCGAATGTCTCTATCTGTAGATGGTGGAAGGGTGTGTATGCCGAATGAACCGTTGTTGGCTTTGCTGGTAACACTGACCGCTGTTGTGTTGGTAGGGTTATCCATGCCGTTGGCCCGTTACCTGGGCGTGGTAGACCGGCCGGGGGCCATCAAGATTCATACCCTGCCCACCCCGCGCTTTGGTGGGGTGGGGATAGTGGCCTCTGTGCTGCTTTGGGGCTATTACACCCAAGTAGTGGCTGGCTGGGCTTTGCTGGGACTGCTGGTTATAGCTATTACGGGCGGTCTGGATGATCGCTTCGGCCTTTCACCCAGGCTGCGTCTGCTGGCCGAGTTGGTGGCTGGGGTTGCGCTGGGTATGCACTTCTGGGAGGTTTTGGGATGGGGGGGGATGGGTTTGGCGGTGGTGCTGGTGCTGCTCATGTCCAACGCGATCAACCTGATTGATGGCATGAACGGCCTGGCCGCCGGCAATGCCCTCATCTCTGCGCTTGGAATTGCCATCTTGCTGTGGTCAATTCCTGCTGGGGCTGGGCTGGCCGTAATTTTGGCCTCGAGCTTGCTGGGGTTTCTCTTCTGGAACTACCCCCGGGCCAAGACCTTTATGGGTGATAGCGGCAGCCTATCCATTGGCTATCTACTGGCTATGCTGCTCTTGATGGCGGCAGCCCAGGGTGGGGCCACCTTTCTGGCCGCGCTGGTGATGGTGGGTTTCCCCCTGTACGACACCGCAGCGGGTATTATCCGGCGCTGGCGGCGGGGCAGGCCCATCTTTGACGGGGATCGGGATCACACCTACGATCGACTAGATCAGCTCTACTTGCGGAACCCAGCCAAGACTGTGGCGGTGGTCTGGCTGGTCAGCGGGGTGTTGGTGCTGGCAGGCCTGGTGATAGGCAAGTTGAGCGTTGGGATGGGCTTGGTTTTAGGGGTGTTGTTGGCGGCTGTTCTGTTCTTGGGCGCGCACAGGCTGGGCTCGTTGTAGGCTGCCTACTCGGCCAGGCGCTCCTGCAGGGGGTTGTCTTCAAGGGCCCGGCGGCATTCTCGAAACACGTACAGCGCCAGCACCGAGAAAGGTATATCGAGCTCGAGCGCTTCCTGCACAGCGTAGTAGCGTGCGGGGTCGGCGGTACGCACACGGGGCCCCAGCGCAGCCCATAGCTTGAGCAGGGCTTCGCGGCTCTTTGGAGGGGCTTCCTCAAAGCGTTTGAGCGGGTCGGTGGGCGTGTTCATTTTCAATAGGTAGGGCCGGGCAGACTCCATCGCACCCTAGAATCTACAAACCACCTTACCCAAATCAGGCACTGCAGTTATGTTTAGAGCATGAACCGCCGTGCTTACCCATCGGACGTCCGTGATGAGGAATGGGCTCTGGTGCTGCCCTATTTGACCCTCGCCCCGCTGGAAGCACCCCAGCGCAAGTACGACCTGCGCGAAGTGTTCAACGCCCTGCGCTGGATGGTTCGAACCGGTGCTCAGTGGGACTACCTGCCCCACGACTTCCCACCCCCCCATATCGTTCAGGCGCAAGCCTACCGCTGGATGAACCGGGGGGTCTTCGAAGACCTGGTACACGACCTGCGCATGACCCTGCGAATGCTCCAGGGCAAAGCCGCCCATCCCAGCGCTGCCATCTACGATGCTCGCACCCTACAGTCCACCCCGCAAAGTGGGGAGCGGGCCGGATACGATGGGTACAAACGACGCAAGGGAAGCAAAGTTCACCTGGCGGTAGATACCCTGGGGCATCTGCTGGCCCTGGTAGTAACGGCGGCCAGTGAACAGGAACGGGCCCAGGTGGGAGCCCTCAGTCAACAGGTGCAGGAAGTGACGGGGGAGCAGGTGGAAGTGGCCTTTGTGGATCAGGGTTACACTGGGGAGGAAGCGGCACAAGCGGCAGAGGCGGAAGGCATCGCCCTGTGTGTGGTCAAGGTGGAAGGGGCCAAACGAGGATTCGTGCTGCTGCCGAAGCGTTGGGTGGTGGAACGTTCGTTTGCCTGGACATCCCGGTTTCGCAGGCTGGCGCGAGACTATGAGCGGCTGGCTGAGACCTTGCGAGGTTGGCACTGGTTGGCTTTTTCGATTCTGATGACAGCGAAAACTGTGGAGCTTTTACGAACAGCTAGTTAGCAGGCTCTAGGTTAGACCCACCTGAGTTTTTCAACAGTATTCCAGATTAAGCACCGACCAACCGTTTGGCTGAGAGGATTTTGGGTAATTCGGTCTCGAGCGAGCGTTCTTCCAGGGCGAAAGCGTGGCGCATGTGGACTGGATCGGCGGTATTGCCCATCTTTAGTTGAAGGTACTGGTCGCGTGTAATGGGGCTAAAGGGCAGGGGGGAGATGAGGGGAACCACCCAGTCCATCAGGGTTAGTGGGATGGAGAGCAGGGGTTTGCGTGAGCCCAGGGTGTCGCGCACCAGTAGCAGCAGCTCGCGGAAGGTGTATTCCTTAGGCCCCACCAGGTTGTAGCTGCGGTGTATGGTCTGGGGGCGGTTCAGGGCCTGCTCGAAGGCCCGGGCCACATCCCCCACCCAGATGGGCCGGAAGACAAAGCGACCATCGCCAATCAGGGGGATGAAGGGGAGGGGGGCGGTGACCAGGCCCTTCAGGATGCCCCCGAAAAACTCGTCGCCCCGGCCAAAAATTAGGCTGGGGCGCAGGATGGTCCAGTCGAGCCCCGAGGCCTGTACCAGCTCTTCGCCCTCGGCTTTGGTCTCGTAGTAGCGGCTGCCGGTGCCGCGGGCGGTGCCCAGCGCCGACATATGCACAAAGCGGGAAATGCCCGCGGCCTTGGCGGCGGCCAGGCTGTGGCGCACCCCTTCCACGTGGGCCTGGCGGAAGGTCTGGTCGCCGCGCTCGCGGATGATGCCCACCAGGTAAATGAGCGCTTCCTGGCCCTTAGCGGCCTCGAGCAGACCCTCGTTCCTGGCGGCATCGGCCACCACGTAGCGCACGCCCTCGAGGGGCCCCGCCCCCCGCCTCGAGGCCACCGTCACCTGGTGGCCCTGCTCCAGCAGGTGCTGCGCCATGTGGGTGCCCACATAGCCGCTGCCGCCGACAATCAGTACCTTCATCGCCACCTCAAACCGCTTGCAGCATCCGGCTTTCAGCCTCCAGCTCCAGGGTTTTGCGGTCTACCAGGTAAATTTTGCGGTAGCCGGTATCCAGGACGCCTTCGTGGCGCAGGTCGGAGAGCAGTTTGCTCACCGACTCGCGGGTGGAAGCGGTGGCATCGGCAATCTCTTCATGGCTGGCGGTGACATAGGTTCCCCGCTCATCCTGCCCCTGGGCGGCGGTGGCAGCCAGGTAGAGCAGATAGCGGCAGATGCGGCTGCGCAGCTCCCCCCACTGCAGGTGGGTTTCGTAGGCCTGTACCTGGGCCATCTGGCTGGCCAGGTTTCCGGCCAGGGCTCGTAGGTCTTCGCTGGAGAGGGTCTGGGGGTCAACAGCAAAAGCCGCCGCCTCGGTGAGGGCTTCGGCGGTGTACTTGTACTGCCGCTCGGAGAGGGCCTCCTCGCCGAAATAGTCGCCGGGCAGCACGTGCCGCAAGGTGAGCTGGCGACCGTCGGGCAAGATCTCGATGATACGTACCAGGCCACGCTCGAGGTGATACAGCGTGTCCGCGCGGTCGCCCGCCCGGTAGATCACTTCTTTCCTACGTACCTTTTTCATACGGCCTCCTTGTTCCCAATCTTGCGCTTCAGCCCGGATGAACCCCAAATCAAAGGCCTGCTTACCACAAGCCCTGCTCCTTCAAGGTGTGTGAAAGCCGGTCGGCTAGCTCACGGGGATCGTTGCCCATATAATGCGCGCCCAGCCGCTCCACCAGGTGGGGGTCGTTGGCTGCAGCCCGGCCCCCCACCACCACCACGGGGGCCAGGTGGCGCAGGGCCTCGTGCGGCAGCGACTCCAGGGAAATGGGCTGCGCCGCTGAGAGCACCACGGCCTTGGCCCCGGTGCGTTCGGCAAACGATCGGAGGTCGGCCAGGGGGGTGTTGGGCCCCAGGTAGTGCACGGTGTAGCCGGCCCGGCGCAGGAACAAGGCGGTGATCAGGCTCCCGATCTCGTGCTGCTCCCCCGGCAGGGTGGAGACCACCAGGGTGGGCCCCAGCGACCCCCCCATCAGGTTGAGCAGGCCCTGCAGGGCACCCCGCAGGTAGGTGCTGGCGAAATGTTCTTGCGCGGTGCTCACGCGGCCGAGGTGCCAGCCGTCGCCGATGCGGCGCAGGCAGGGCGCGATGACCTCCATCACCACGGTTTCCATGGGGTGCAGCTTGTAGGCCTCCGAGAGGGTGCGCTCGGCGGCCTCGGTGTCGGCCCGCAGCAGGGCCTCTTCGAGCTCCATGGAGAGGGCCTCGGGGGGGCGCGGGCCCTCCTGGGTCAGGCCCTCGAGGTAGCGGCGGACGGCCTGGGCCGGGGTGACCCCCTCGGCGATCCACTTTTTGATCTGGCGCAGGGCCTCGAGGTCGGTATGGCTGTACAGCCTGTGTCCACCCGGTGAGCGATCGGGCCGGGGGAAGCCATACCGACGCTCCCACTGCCGCAGCAGGGCGCTGGAGAGCCCGGTGCGCTCCTCCACTTCGGCAATGGTGTAAACCCCCAGATCGTTCCGCATAAGACAAGCCCTTTGTTGAAAATAAGAATATCTTACTGTATAACTTATGTCAAGGCTTTGTGGGGATTTATGTCTAATCTCTGTCTAAGTTTAGGAATTTATCCGAGATGAAGGAGTCCATGCAAAAATTACCCGATCAACGCTCTAAAGCCCCGCTTACCCTGGCGGCGCGCACCAACCTGTGGCCGCTCACCGCCCTGGGCTACGAGGCCTGGCGCCGACGGGCGCTCAGCCTGCTTTCCGGCAGGGCTTTTCCCTTAGAAGAGGAGCTCTCGCTCATGCTCAAGCGGATGCAGCCGGTGGCCGGGCGGGTTTTTCTGGATCTGGGCACCGCCACCGGCCTGTACGCCCGGGCCTTGCTGGGGGCGGGCGCCGCCAGGGTCTACGCCCTCGACCTTTCGCCGGCCATGCTGAGGGTGGCGCTGGGGAAGGCCAGGGGGTACCCCGGTTTTGTACCCCTGCTGGCCAGGGCCGAGGCCATCCCGCTATCCCCGGCCTCGGTGGATGGGGTGGTGGTGGGGGGTAGCTGGAACGAGTTTCCCGATCCCCAGCCGGTTGTACACGAACTGTACAGGGTGCTGAAGTCAGACGGGCGGCTCTGGGTCATGTTCAGCCACCGCTCGCCAAGCCCTTTGCAGCGCCTGCTAGAGGCGGCCGGGCTGCGCTTTCCCACCCTTTCAGAGCTTATGGATTCACTCACAAAAAGTGGTTTCAAGGTAGACGGTTGGCGCGAGGGGTCGGTAGGATTTGTGGCAGGGACAAAAGTCACTATGCAAAGCTCGGTGCAATCTTAGCCAAACGGTGTTTTGAGGAGATGCGTATGGAACCCAACTGGCAGGCTGTATCGGCCATTATCCGCCGTCACTCGGCCACGTTCTACTACGGTAGCCTGCTGTTCCGGGGTGAGGCCCGCAAAGGGGCCTGGGCCGTGTATGCAGCCTGCCGCATTGGGGACGACGCGGTGGACGAGTCGGCCAGCCCCCAGGCCGACCTGAACGAATGGTGGGCGGGCATCGAGCGGGCCTATGCCGGGGTGCCCAGAACCGACTGGGAGGCGGCTTTAGCCTGGGCTCTGGCGCGCTGGGAGATTCCCAAGCAGGCCTTTGCCGATATGAAAAAGGGCTTTCTGGCCGACCTGCACCCGGTGCGGCTCGCGACCCTGGAGGAGCTCTTCACCTACTGCTACCGGGTGGCCGGCACCGTGGGCTTGATGATTGCCCCCATCGGCGGGGCCGGGGAGGCTGGGCGGGAGGCGGCCATCCAGCTGGGCCAGGCCATGCAGCTCACCAACTGCCTGCGCGACGTGGGCGAAGATCTGGCCCTGAACCGGGTCTACCTGCCTGCCGAGCTGATGCGCAAATACGAGGTCTCCCTCGAGGATCTGCGCCAGGGCCAGATCAGCCCGCGCTACATCGGCCTGATGCGCGAGCTGGCCCAGGAGGCCCGCCGGCTCTACCGCGAGGGGCTGGCCGGCCTCAAGTATCTGAAAACCGGGCGTGGGGCGGTGGCGCTGGCCGCTTTGCAGTACCAGGGCATTCTGGACAAGCTGGAGCTAAACGGCTGGGACAACCTTTCGCGCCGGGCCTCGCTTTCCACCTACGAGCGGGTGATGCTCCTGCCCAAGGCCATCTGGCTGCGGGGAGCCTGAAGCTTCGGGCGGTGGGGCGAAGTCCTTAAGCCCGGTGCTATACTTGTATAGCAATGCTGGCTATCCGGCTGCCCAAGGAGATAGAGGAACGCCTCGAGGCCCTTGCCCGGAAAACCGGGCGCAGCAAGAGCTATTACGTGCGCCAGGCCATCCTGGAGCACCTCGATGACCTCGAGGACTACTATCTGGCCGTAGAGCGGCTCGAGCAGAAGTTGCCAGGCATTCCCCTAGACGAAGTGGAGCGCCGCCTTGGGTTACAGGATTGAGTTCGACCCACGGGCCGAGAAGGAGCTGGCGAAGCTGGATCGTGAGGTGGCGCGCCGCATCGTGCGTTTTTTGCGCGAGCGGGTGGCCTTGCTGGATGATCCCCGTAGCCTTGGGGAGGCCTTGCACGGGCCGGAGCTGGGCCGGTTTTGGAAGTACCGGGTGGGTGATTATCGCCTGATCTGCCATATCCAGGATCAAAGAATCACTGTGCTGGTCTTGCGGATTGGGCATCGGCGGGATGTCTACCGCTGAAATAGGCCTTCTGCGGTATCATGCCCCCGAGATGCCGGACTTCGATGTAGCGGTGGTGGGGGCGGGGCACAACGCCCTGGTAACGGCGGCCTATCTGGCCCAGGCCGGGTACCGGGTGGGGGTCTTCGAGCGGCGCAGGGTGCCGGGCGGGGCGGTCTCGACCATCGATTACCAGGGCTTCCGCTTCGACCTGGGGGGCAGCGCGCACATCCTCATCCGCCTGACCCCGGTGGTGGAGGAGCTCGAGCTTTACAGGTACGGCCTGGAGTACCTCGAGCTCGACCCCCTTTTTCACGCTTCGGATGCGCGGGAAAGCTGGTTTGTTTGGCGCGACCCCGAGCGCACCGCGGCCGAGCTCGACGAGCGCTACCCAGGGCAGGGCCAGGCCTACCGCCGCTTCCTGCGCGACTGGCTGCCCTTCGCCCAGGCCGTCAAAGAGGCCTTTCTGGCCTCGCCCAGCCCGCTCAACCTGGGGCAGAAGCTCCTTTTGGGGGCTGGGTTCAGGCGCGACTGGCAGAAGCGCCTGCCGCAGATCCTGCGCCCTTACGGCGATGTGGCGCGGGAATACTTCAGCGAGGAACGGGTGCGGGCCCCCCTGGTCTGGATGGCCGCGCAGTCCGGGCCGCCGCCCTCCGACCCCTTGTCCGCGCCCTTTTTGCTGTGGCACCCGCTCTACCACGTGGGCGGGGTGGCCCGGCCCCGGGGGGGCTCGGGGGGGCTCTCGCTGGCCTTGGTGCGGGCCATCGAGGCTAAAGGGGGGAAGGTGCACCTAAGCAGCCCGGTGGCCGGGATTGTGCTGGAGGGCCGGCGGGCCGTGGGCCTGCGCCTGGAGGACGGACAAAGCGTGAGCGCTCGAGCGGTGGTGGCCGGGGCGCACATCCAGAAAACCCTGGCCCTGCTGCCCGCCGAGCAAACCCCCGAGGTGGCCAAAGGGCTGCGGGTGGGCAACGGCTTCGGCTTTGTGCTGCGGCTGGGGCTTTCGGAAAAGCTTAGCTACCAGACCCACCCCGGCCCCGAGGCCCGCATCGGCCTGGGCCTCCTCATCACCGACGAACTGCAGCTCAGCCGGGCCTACGGCGACTACCTGGCGGGCGAGCCCACCCGCGACCCCCCGCTCATCGCCATGAGCTTCAGCGCGGTAGACGAGACCCTGGCCCCCCCCGGGGGCGAGACCCTATGGCTGTGGGCCCAGTACTACCCCCACAAGCTGGCCTCGGGGACGTGGGAAACCCGCGCTATGGAGGCCCGGGAGGGGGTGATCCGCAGCTTCGAGCGCTTCGACCCCGGAATCCGCCGCAAGATTGTGGCCGAACTGGTGCAGACCCCTTTGTGGCTCGAGCAGGAGTTTGCCATGCCGGCGGGGAATGTGATGCACCTCGAGATGACCCCCGACCAGATGTTCATCTTCCGCCCCTGGCTGGGGGCCCACGAGTACAGGTTTCCGGGGCTAAAAGGCCTCTACCTGACCGGGGCCAGCACCCACCCCGGCGGGGGCATCATGGGCGCGAGCGGGCGCAATGCCGCCAGGGTGCTGCTCAGGGACTTGAGCCGCAACCGGGTTTAGGGGGAGGCCAGCCAAACCTCCTTCCTACTTTGTAACCCCGGCTAGCCAGGTTTTCCCACGGCGGCGTAGCCTGTTACCAGGTGAGCGCGGCTTACGACTACGACTACATCATTCTTGGGGCCGGGGCGGCCGGTCTGAGCCTGGCCTACCATCTGGTGCAGGTGGGCCTGCGCGACAAGCAGATCCTGCTGCTCGAGCGGGCCCCCAAGACCACCAACGACCGCACCTGGAGCTTCTGGGAGGTGGGGGAGGGCCCCTTCGAGCCGGTGGTCTTCCGCCGCTGGGATCGGGTCTGGTTTCATGGGGAGGGCCTCTCGGAGCGGCTTGAGATTGTGCCCTACGCCTACAAGATGATCCGCGGCCTCGATTTCTACACCTTCATGCAGCGCTGGATGGCGCAGCAGCCCAACATCCGCCTGCACTACGGGGAGGTCACCCGCCTCGAGGAGGCCCCGGAAGGGGTGCGGGTGGTGGCGGGGGGGCAGGTGTTTACGGGCCGCTGGGCTTTTAGCAGCCTGTACCAGCCCGCGCCTTTGCAGCCCGGCTACCACTACCTGCTGCAGCACTTCAAGGGCTGGGTGGTGCGAACCCCCCGGCCGGCCTTCGATACCGGGGCCGCGACCTTTATGGACTTTCGGGTTCCCCAGGAGGGCGCGGTGCGTTTTGCCTATGTCCTGCCCTTCGATGAGCGGACGGCTTTGGTGGAGTACACCCTTTTCTCGCCCGAGCTGTTGCCCCCGGAGGCCTACGATGCAGGGCTGCGGGCCTACCTCGAGGGCCTGCTGGGCCTGGCAGAGTACGAGGTGCTCGAGACCGAGTTCGGCGTCATCCCCATGACCGACGCGCCCTTGGCCCGCCGGCCAAGCCCCCACGTCATGAACATCGGCACCGCCGGAGGCTGTACCAAGGCCTCTACCGGCTACACCTTCCGGCGCATTCAGCAGCAGTCGCGCCGCATTGCCGAGGCGCTGGCCCAGACCGGCCGGCCCTTTTTCCCCGAGCCGGCCTTCAACCGGCACGCCTACATGGACAGCGTGCTCCTGAACGTGCTGGCGCACCGGCGCACTCCGGGTAAACGGGTTTTCAGCGACCTGTTCCGGAAAAACCCCCCCCAGCGGGTGCTGCGCTTTTTGGACGAGGAAACCAGCCTGCTGGAAGATTTGCAGATTATGTCCAGCGTGGATATTCCCGCCTTTCTGAGGGCTGCGCTGGCGGTGGGAAGGTCGCGCTGGCCTCTGGCAAAGTCGCGCCGGATGGAGCCTGGGCGAGGGTAGCGGTGGATGTGCTGATCACCACGTTGTGGGCTGTCTTGCTGGCGACCGTCCTTCTGCTTCGGGCGCGGCACCTGGGGCCCGCTGCGGTGGCAGGCCCGGTCTGGCTGCGCGGGCTGGGTGGGCTTGGGGGTATGGGCCTGGCCCTGCTGGGTGCGGCGCTGCTGGTGCTGGGGTGGGGCGGGTTGCTTGGGGCTGCCCTGGCCGGCTGGGGCTGTGGGCTGGCCTTGCTGGCGGTCTGGGGCGGCGATCTGCTCTGGGCAGGCCGCAGGGTTTTGCTGCTTGCGAGCGGGGCCGCCGCGCTGCTGGCGGGCGGGGTGGGCTGGCTGTTCTACCAATCCCCTGCGCTTGTAGTCTGGGCTTTGCTGGTGTCCACGGCCACCGCCCAGGCCCTCTGGCTCATCGCGCAGCCCGAGGCCCGGGCCCGGCTGCGCGGGCTCCGACAGCACCTGCAACCCTGGAGGGTGCTGCTGGCTTTGGCGGTGCTGGTGCGCATCCCGGTGCCGCTGTGGCCGGAGGGCTTTCCCCTCATCGGCACCGTGCAGATGCTGCTCATAAGCCTGGCGGCCCTGCTGTGGGGCTGGGGGCGGGTGGGGGTGCGAATTGTGCTGCTGGCGGTGCTGGCCTTTGCGCTGGGGCTGGGGGTGGAGCTGCTGGGCAGCCAGACCGGCTTTCCCTTTGGGCTTTACACCTACCAGGGCGCACCGCAGCCTGCCATTGCGGGCGTGCCCCTGATCGTGCCGCTGGGCTGGTTTGCCCTGGTGCTCTCGGCCCATGTGCTGGCCGGCGGGCAGCCCTGGCGCACCGGCCTGCTGGTGGTGGCCTGGGATCTGGGGCTGGAGGCCCTGATGCCCGCCCAGGGTTACTGGACCTGGCAGGACCCCAACCCCCTGTGGTACGGCGCGCCCATCCAGAACTACCTGGCCTGGTTTGTGGTGGGGTATGCCATCTCCTGGATGTACCGACGGCTGGGGCCCAGCCTGCACCAGGACGGTGCTTTTGCCTGGGCCTACCGCCTCGAGGCCCTGTTTTTGCCGGTGGGGCTGGCCCTGCTGGGCCTGTGGCCGGGGGCGCTGGTTTGTGGCCTGGCCATGAACGGGCTGGCCTGGCTGGAATACCTGCCGCTGGGGGGGCGCGGCGGCCTGAAACGGTTCAGAGGGCAGATATGATGCGTCCCTGGGAACGCTTGCTGACCGTAGCCTTCAAGGCCCTGTTTCGCCGCACGCTGCAGCGGGGCCTGCGGGGGGTGTGGGTGCGGGGGGCCTTGCCGGGGCAGGCCTGTGTGCTGGCCGGCAATCACCACTCCTGGTGGGATGGCTATCTGCTGCCCGTCTTGTTCTGGGGAGCCGGGCGGCCTTTCAGAATTGTGGTGGGGGAGCGCCGCTTGCGGGAGTTTGCTTTCTTTCGCCACCTCGATACGGTCTCGGCCAGCAAGCCCAGGGATGCGCTGGCGGCCCTCAAGCGAGGAGAGGTGCTGATCGTCTTCCCCGAGGGTGAGCTGTGCCCGCCGGGGCCGCTGGGCGAGCTCAGCCGGGGGGTGGTCTGGTTCGCCGAACAGGCCCTGGTGCCGGTGGTGCCGGTGGCCTCGAGGGTGGTGCTGCGCGGGCACGAGTACCCCGAGGCCTACCTGGTCTTTGGTGCGCCCATAGAACCCGATTTGAAGCTGCTGCGCGAGCAGCTGGAGCAGATGCTGGCCGGGCTGGACGATCAGATTCGCAACGCGCCCCCCGAGGAACCGCTGCCGGGCTTCGAACTTTGGCTGGCCGGGCGCAGGAGCACCCACGAGCGCATGGCGGCCTGGGGGGCGGCGCTGGGTAAACTGATTGCGCTGGCCGAGCGTAAAGGCGCTTCGTAAGCGTATGCTGTCTATCCTCGGGGTGCTTGGATACGGGGTGCTGGCCTGGCTGGGCCTCAAGCTTGCGGTGCTGCTTTTGAATATGCGCCTGTTCCCGGTTCTAAAGCGGGAGGAGCCCCACGGGCCGCGCCCTGCGGTCTCGCTCCTGGTGCCGGCCCGCAACGAGGCCCACAACCTGCGGGAAACCCTGCCGGGCCTGCTGCGGCAGGGGGTGCAGGAAATTCTGGTGCTGGACGACCACTCCAGCGATGCGACCGCCCAGGTGGTCGAGGAATATAGCCGCCAGGATGCCCGTGTGCGCCTGCTGGTGGGCCTGCCCAAACCCGAGGGCTGGCTGGGCAAGACCTGGGCCTGCTACCAGCTGGCCCAGGCCGCCCAGGGCGAGGTGCTCATCTTCACCGATGCCGATGTGCACTGGGGCCAGGGCGGGGTGCAGGCGGTGCTGGCCCGCATGGAGCGCGAAGGGGCCGGGCTGGTCTCGGTGTATCCGCGCCAGATGACCCACAGCCTGGCCGAACGGGTGATCCTGCCCCTGATCGATGATGTGCTCCTGTGCTACCTGCCCTACCCCCTCCTGCGAACCCCCTTTCCTTCGGCGTCGGCGGCCAATGGGCAGGTGATGGCCTTTACCCGGCCGGCCTACCGGGCCTCGGGGGGGCATGCTGGGGTGCGGGGGGAGGTGCTGGAGGACGTGCGCCTGGCGCAAAAAACCAAGGCCGCGGGGCAGCGCCTGGCCCTGGCCCTGGGGGGTGGCCTGGTGGCGGTGCGGATGTACCGGGGCCTGGGCGAGATGGTGGAGGGCCTGGGCAAGAACCTGATCGAGTTTCATGGGCGCAGCCGGGCGGTGCTGGCCCTCTCGTACCTGGGGCACCTGCTGGCCTATACCCTGTGCTGGCCGCTGGCCCTGTTCAATCCGCTGTGGCTTGGGGTGGGGGTGCTGGGGCTGCTCGAGCGCCTCTTGCTGGGCCTCAAAACCGGGCGTCCGGCCTGGGAGGCGGTGCTGGTGCCGCTGGCCCCCTTGCTCAGCACGCCCATCTACTGGCGTTCTGCACAAGGCAAATATACCTGGAAAGGGCGAGAATATAGCCGATGAAGGCCATCGTGATTGGGGCGGGTTTTGCCGGGCTGGCGGCGGCGCTGCGCCTGCGCAAGGCGGGCCTCGAGGTCACGGTGCTCGAGCAGCTCGAGGCCCCGGGCGGCAAGGCCATCGGCTGGGAAGGGGTGCCCACCGGCCCCACCGTCCTCACCCTGCCCGAGATTCCCCGCCGCATCTGCGAAGCCTTTGGGGCCAGACTGCCCGAACTTGAGCCGGTTTCGCCCCTCACCCGCTACACCTGGCCCGATGGACGGGTCTTCGCGCC
Source organism: Meiothermus taiwanensis WR-220 (assembly GCF_003568585.1). Lineage (NCBI taxonomy): Bacteria > Thermotogati > Deinococcota > Deinococci > Thermales > Thermaceae > Meiothermus > Meiothermus taiwanensis. The sequence continues at coordinate 2,537,522 of NZ_CP021130.1, read as the reverse complement.
GGAACTGAACCTCGAGGCCACCTTAGCCCAGCTCTCGCTGCAGGAAGCCCGGGATTACCAGCGCTTGTTGCAGGCGGCCCGCACGATCTACGAAGGGGCCAGGGATACCTTCATCGAAGGGGCCCCCCCGCACCCGGCCCGGCTGCTGCGCTACGCCCTGCGCGACGGCCTGAAGGCCCACCCCACCCGGTCGCTGGCGGCCCTGGTGCAGTCCGGCCCCTACCTGACCCCCTTTTTCCTGCGCTTTGCCACCTACCTGGGGGCCAACCCCTACCGGGCCCCGGCGGTGCTGCACAACATCGCCTGGGTGGAGCTGGGGCTGGGCGTGTTTCACCTGGCGGGGGGGATGCGGGCCCTGGCCGACCGGCTGTACGCTCTGGCCCTGGCCCAGGGGGTGCAGTTCGCCTTTGGACACAGGGTGCTAAAGATCTGGCACAGGCGGGGCTGGGTGGAGGGGGTGGAGACCGACCAGGGCCGCTTCCAGGCCGACCTCTACATCTCCGCCGCCGACCGGCACTTCACCCTCCAGTGGCTGGGCCTGCCCATGCCGGGCTATGCCCTGGGGGTCTCGGGTTTTGCCCTGCTACTAAAGCTGTCCGAGGCGGTGCCGCTGGGCCACCACATTTATTTTTCCTCCGACTACCGGGCCGAGTGGCGGGAGATCGCCGCCGGGCGCTGGCCCCGGGATCCCACCCTGTACCTGCACACCGATGGCCAGGCCGCCTTCTTGCTGGTGAACGCACCCCCGATGGGCCGGGCCAGGCCCCCGGAAGCCGAGGACTACGCCCGGCTGCTGCTGGGCAGGCTCGCCCAGGTGCACCCCCTGCCCATCGCCGCCTGGCGGGCCATGAGCCCCCAGGACTACAGCCTGACCGCCTACCGCGGGGCCCTGTACGGGCGGGCGCCGCACGGGCTCTTGGGGGCCCTGCGGCCTGGCTGGGGGGTGGCGGGTCTGCGCAATTTGGCGCAGGTGGGCGGAACGGTTCACCCGGGCGGGGGGGTTCCGCTCTCCTTGCTTTCGGGCTGGAACGGGGCCGGCTGGCTCCTGGAAGGGGGTGGGCTTGCTTAGGGGGCTGCCAAAGCCCCGGGGGTATCCCTGGGGGGTTTTCGCCCACCTGCCGCGCTGGGCAGGGGAGCCGCTGGGCCTGCTCGAGGAAGGGGCGGCCCTGGGGCCCCTGTTTGCCCTGGGCCTGGGCCGCCCGGCGGTGGTGGGGTACAGCCCGGAGTGGAACCGGCGGCTTCTGAGCGACCTGGAAACCTTCCGCTCCAAAGGCAGCTTTTCCAGCCTGGTGCCCTACCTGAACGGCGGCATCATCACCACCGAGGCCCCCCTGCACAGGGCCCGGCGCCAGGAACTCAACCCCCATTTCCACGCCAGGGCCCTGGGGGGGCTCGAGGCCCGCCTCCGCACGGCCCTGCAAGAAATCCGCCCCCAGGGCGTGTTCGAGGCCAACCGCTGGGCCTCCGAGGTGGCCCAGACGGCTCTCAATCTGGCCTACTTTGAGGGGCAGTTTCCAAAGGCCGAGCTGGCCCGGTTTTTGGCACCGCTCAAACGGCCCTTTCCCGCCCCCTTGTGGCCGCGGCCCCTGCTGTTTGCCCGGGTGCGCCGCCGGGCGGCCGAGCTGCAGGCGCGGGGTTTGGGGCTGGCTGCCCACCTGCCCCTGGAGGAGGTGCTGATCGGGCTGGCGGCGGGCTACGACACCACCGCCCACACCCTGGCCTGGGCCCTGTGGCACGCGGCCTGCCACCCCGACTGGCATCACCCTGCGGGGCATCCCTTGCTCATCAAGGAGACCCTGCGCCTGTACCCGCCGGGCTTCATCGGGAGCCGCCGGGTGGCGCGGGCCCTCGAGTTCGACGGAATCTTCATTCCACAAGGTGCGCTGGCGCTTTACAGCCCCTACCTGACCCACCGCCACCCCGACCTGTGGCAGAACCCCCTGGTGTTTGACCCCGCGCGCTTCGAGGGGCGCATTCCGGCCTGGGGGTATCTGCCGTTTGGTGGGGGGGAGCGCATCTGTCTGGGGATGCACTTTGCCCAGATGGTGCTGGGGGTGGCCCTTTCGCTTTTCGGGCCGCTCGAGCCCCTGCGGGGCGACCCCCAGCCCAAACCCGGCCTGACCCTGGCACCCCGGGGTGCGCTGTGGCTGCGCACAGTTCAGTAGCAGCTCCAGTCTTCCCTGGTAATCTCCATCGGTACAAACTCGGCTTTGGGGGCCAGGCCGAAGTTGAAGCGGGGGGTTGGGGTGGGGGGGGTCTCGAGGTAGCGAAAACCGGCTTTCTGGAAGGCCCGTTGAGCCCGCAGGTTGTGCCGGTAGGTGCGCAGCTTGACTTTTTGCAGCTGCAGGGTGCAGAAAGCGTACTCGAGCACCGCCCGAACCGCATCGGTGCCGTAGCCCTGCCCCCAGCGGTCTTTGGCACCAATCAGAATGCCCAAGGTGGCCTCGTTGCGGCTCATCTCGTAAAGCTCTACCGTGCCCAGCCACTCCCCGTTCTCGTCCAGGATGCCAAACCCCATCCGATCGCCCCGGCTGACCTCGCCCATCACCACCCGCTTGAAAAGCCACAAGGGCATCCTGAGCGGACGGCTTCCGTTCCACTCAGCAATTTCCGGATCGCGGAAGCACTCATAAAACCGCCGCCACTCGGTCTCGGTAAGGGCTTCGGTAAAGGGTTTGAGGGTTACTTTGCCGTAGCGGGGCCAGGTGTTGCTGAGCGTCACATATTTAGCATACGCCAAGGCGCTGGGGCCGTCTTAGGCAATTCAACCCGTGGCCCGAACCAGATTCGGTTAGTTCGTCACCGAATGGTGGCGAACTAACCCGACCGAAGGGAGTGCTCTAGATTCAAAAAGATAGCCGCTGGAGGTCTTTGTTTTGGAGGACTATCTTTTTGAATCCGGTATTACGGGTACAGGCCCAGCAAGGAGCGGGCTTCCAGCACCCGTGTGGCCGCCACGATGTAGGCGGCGGTGCGCAGGGTCACTTTTTTGTCCTGCGCCACCTGCCAGACCGCCTCGAAGGACTGGCGCATAAGGCGCTCGAGCCGGGCGTTGATCTCGTCTTCCGTCCAGAAAAAGCTGTTGAAATCCTGCACCCACTCGAAGTAGCTCACCGTTACGCCACCGGCATTGGCGATCACATCGGGTATTACCAGAATCCCCCGCTCAGCCAGGATATCATCGGCGGCGGGTGTGGTGGGGCCGTTGGCACCCTCGGCCACAATTTTGCACTGCACCTTCCAGGCGTTGGCCTCGGTGAGCTGCTTTTCGAGGGCAGCCGGCACTAGAAACTCGCAGGGGGTGGTGAGCACCTCGGCGGCTGGAATGGGCTCGGCCTTGGGGTAGCCCTTGACCCCGCCCATCTGCCGGACGTAGGTGGTGAGGTCGTAGGGGTCGATGCCGCCGTCGTTGCGGATGCCGCCGGTAACGTCTGAGACCGCCACAATTTTGGCCCCGTGGTCGTGGAAGATGCGGGCGGCGGCGTTGCCCACGTTGCCAAAGCCCTGCACCGCGACCCGGCTGCCCTGCAGGGGCAGCCCGATTTTTTCCGCAGCGGCGGCAGCGGTTACAAACACCCCGCGGCCGGTGGCATCCTGTCGCCCCAGTGAGCCGCCCACCGCAATGGGTTTGCCCGTCACCACCCCCGGTGCGGTGCGGCCCACGTTCATGGAGTAGGTGTCCATCATCCAGGCCATCTCGCGGGCCCCGGTGCCCATGTCGGGGGCGGGGATGTCCTTGTCTGGGCCGATGATAATGCCAATTTCGGAGGTGTAGCGCCGGGTCAGGCGCTCGATCTCGCCGGGGCTTAGCTTGCGGGGGTCTACCCGAATGCCGCCCTTACCGCCCCCGTAGGGCAGTCCCACCGCGGCGTTCTTGATGGTCATCCAGGCTGCGAGGGCCATCACTTCGGAAAGGGTGACGTCCTGGTGGTAGCGGATCCCGCCCTTGGCCGGGCCGCGGAAGGTGTTGTGGTGAACCCGGTAGCCTTCGAAGTGGGCCACCGAGCCGTCGTCCATCTGGACGGGCACGTCCACGATTAGGATGCGCTTGGGTCGCTTGAGATCCTCCACCCAGAAAGCCAGCTTGCCCAGGTAGGGGGTGACGCGATCCACCTGGGCCAGATAGATTTCCCAGGGGCCGATGTTGTCGCTGCATAGATAGGAGAGAGGTTCAGATTTCATGTGTTCCTCCGAAAATGGATAGGTGGTTGGCTAAAAACTCTTTATGGATACACCCCCCGCAAGCGGGTGGCCTCGTTGATGCGCTCGAGGGCCAGGGCATAAGCGCCGGCCCGCAGGTCGCCCTGCAGGGGCTTGGCCCGCTCGAGCACTGCCTGCAAGCTTTGGTGGATAAACTCACGCAGCTTTTGCTGCACCTCTGCCTCTTCGAAGAAAAGCATTGAGAGATCCTGTACCCACTCGAGGTACGAGAGCACCAGACCCCCGCCATTGGCCAGGATGTCGGGCACTACCTGAACACCTTGTAGCTTGAGCAGGTACTCGGCCTCGGGGGTGATGGCCCCGTTGGCCCCCTCGATCACCACCTCGGCGGCAATTTGCCGGGCGTTGTGCTCGTGAATCACGCCCTCGACGGCCGCGGGAACCAGGTAGTTGACCTTGAGCGTGAGCAGCTCGTGGTTGGTGATGAATTTGGCCCCGGGGAAGCCCTCGAGGTGGCCGTGCAAAGCATAGTGCTGCTCGAGAGCCGCCACGTCCAGCCCCTCGGGGTTGTACACCCCGCCCCGGCTGGTGGAGACCGCTACCACCTTCAGCCCTTCCTTAGCGGCGTAGCGCGCCACCGCGCTGCCCACCTGTCCAAAGCCCTGGATGGCTATGCTGGCACCCTCTACCGGCCAGCCCTTGACCCGGGCCAGGTCGGCCAGGGCATACACCAGCCCCTGCCCGCCGCCCTCATCCCGCACAGCCACCCCACCCAGCGGGGTGGGCTTGCCGGTCACGGCGCTGAGAGAAGTCTGGCCGCGGGTCATGGTGAAGGTGTCCTGAAACCAGGCCATCACGGTGGCGTTGGTGCCCACATCGGGGGCCAGCACGTCTTCGTCCGGCCCGATGAGTTCGATAAGCTCGGTCACATAACGGCGCGAGAGGCGCTCGAGCTCCCGCCTGGAGAGCTTGGTAGGCTCCACCGCCACGCCCCCGGCCGAGCCACCAAAGGGCAGGCCAAATACCGCCGATTTAAGGGTCATCCAGGCGGCCATGCCACAGGTCTGGCCCAGCCCCACCTCGGGGTGGTAGCGCACCCCTCCGAGGGCCGGCCCGCGGGCGATATTGTGAATGACCCGGTAGGCCGTAAAGTTGCGCACCCCTCCGTCGTCCATCACCACCGGCAGCGAGACCCCTACGATGCGCTTGGGGTGGGTTAGGTACTGGATGGTGGCAGGGTGAATCTTGGCCACCTGGATGGTGGTCTCGAGGCGGCGCAAAAAACTATCCCACAGGCTCGAGTCGCCAGGGGGGCGGTAGGCGTTTCTGAGTGACATGACGCAACCTCCGTTGTGTGGGGCCTGTGCTCTGGATGCTGGCCCCTAGCGCGGTTCTCCTGCTTTCAAGCGTCGCAAGTTTTTTGAAAACCGCTCTGTTTTCAACGCCTAAGAGACTACCATATGCAGAATGTCAAGAGTATTACCTGTTTCGAGGAGTTCGTCGAGGGAGGCTGAATCTGGTATAAGGTGGGTGCTATGAGCGAAGCCCGCACCCTAGAGCTGGTTTTTCCCGAACACGCCAACCCCGGTGGCAACGCCTTTGGCGGTTTTGTGCTGGGTCTGATGGATAAGGTGGGTTCCTATGCGGCCATCCGCCACGCCCGCAAGCGTTGTGTGACGGTGCGGGTGGGCGAGGTGGTGTTTGAGGTGCCTATTAAGGTGGGCGATCTGCTGGAGGTGGTGGCCCGGGTGGTACGGGTGGGCCGCACCTCGCTTACGGTGGAGGTCGAGGTTTACCGCGAGAACCTACGCGAGCCCAAGGTGCTGGCTACCAAAGGCAACCTTACCTATGTGGCGGTGGATGAGCACGGCAAGCCCACACCCGTAGAAGGGTAGAGCCTATTTAATCCGCACCAGCTCGCGCTTTGCCAGGCTTTCTAGCTCGTCGCGGTAGGGCGAGTGGGGAAGAACCCGTAGCGCCGCAATAGCCTGCTCTACCCGCGCAGCGATGGCATTGATGACCTCGAGGTCGGCCCCCGAAAGCACCGCCAGCTCCTGCAGGCGGGCGATATCCCCCGGCTCAGCAGCCCGGCGCTTGAAGATGGCCCCCACCTCTTCGGGGTAGGCTTCCAGAAGCCGCAGGGTGATGAGGGTTACCTTGCCCTCGCGCACATCCCCGCCGGCGGGCTTGCCCAGCACCTCGGCTGTGCCCATCAAGTCCAGGTAGTCATCGCGCATCTGAAAGGCCTGACCATAGAGCGAGCCAAAACGGGCCAGGGCCTCGCGCTCTGCCGGGGGCGCATCCCCCAGCACCGCGGCCCCCTCACAGGCCACCCGCATCACCGAGGCGGTCTTGCCGTCGATGATGCGTTCGTAGTTTTCCAGCGAGTAGTCGTGCAGGGCGGCCACCTGAAACTGCAGCACCTCGGCCTCGGAGAGCTGCCGGGCGGTCTCGGCAAACATGGCCACCAGCTCCATGCGCCCGGTCTGGGCTAAAAGCGCCATGAGCCTCGAGAGCAGGTAGTCGCCCGAGAGCACCGAGACTGCGTTGCCGTACTTGCGAAAGGCGGCCTCCTTGCCGCGCCGGGTCTCGGCGTCGTCTACGAGGTCGTCGTGCAGGAGCGAGGCCGAGTGCAAAAGCTCCACCGCCAGGGCCAGCTCCATGGCATGGGGCACACCCCCCAGGGCGTTGCTGGCTAGAAAAACCAGCCGGGGACGCACCCGCTTGCCCCCCGCGGTGACCAGGTCTTCCTCGATGAGCCGGACGAACTCCACCTCCGAGCGCACCACCTCACGCAGGCGCAGCTCAAAGTCTTCTAGCAAGGTGGGTAGGTCGGGGGTAAAGTCCTTGATGCTCATCTAAACGATTATAGCTTGGAAACAGAGCAGAAAAAACCAGCCTACCCAAGTTTTAAGTTTTTTACGGATTAATGAGTACTGGAGCAGGTAGCGTGACATCGCGCACGGTGCCGTTCAGGCTCTGGGCTTGGTAGCCGGTAATCTCCAAGGTGCCTGGGTTGGCGGCAAAAGTAAGGGTTTGGGCCAGTTTAGGGCAGGCATCGGCGGTGGTTGGAGGCAGGCACTCGGCTACACCAAACCCGGATAGCTGGGAGGGCGTGCCGTTGATGTAGATGCGGGTAACATAGGCGGACGGACTGCCGGGTATGGGCTGCACCTCAAACGAGACCTGGTAACCACCTGCAGCGGGCCCAAACGATACCGGGTGGAAGCGTAGGGTGGGAATCCCAAAGTCGGTTACAAAGTTGCTACAGCCGGCCAGTGCAAAAGCCGCTATTACCAGCGCGATGAACCTTTTCATCCGATCATCTCCTCTCTCCATTTGGGGTTTAAGACGAAGAACGAGAGCCTGCTCAGTCCGGTGAGAAAATCTACGTTCTCCACCGCGACTTCCTTGGGCACCTCCAGAACTGCTGGAGCGAAGTTCAGGATGCCCTTGATACCTGACTCTACCAGACGATCGGCCACTGCCTGGGCCGAATCTGCAGGAACCGCCAGAAGGCCGAATTCGATGCGCCTTTCGGCTATGGCCCGCGGCAGGTTATCCATGCTTTCGACCTGCAAACCCCGGAAGGTGGTGGTAATTTTGGAGGGGTCGCGGTCGAACAGGCCCCTTAGCTCGAAGATCTCGCTGAAGCCGGGGTAGTCGGCGATGGCCTGGCCCAGGCGGCCCATGCCCACAATGCAGAGGCCCCAGCGGCGGTTCAGGCCCAGAATTTGCCGGAGCTCCCGGCGCAAAACCTGCACCGTGTAGCCCACCCCCCGCGTGCCGTAGCTGCCGAAGTACGAGAGGTCTTTGCGTACCTGAAAGGCGGTGACCTGGGCCTCCTCGGCCAGTTGTTCGGAGGAGGTGCGGTTGATCCCCCGGGCCTCGAGGTCTTCCAAAATCCGCAGATAAGTGACCAGGCGGGAGATGGCCGCACTGGGTACTTTAGCCATAGAACACTCCTATTTGCTGCATCTAGCGAACCTCCAGAACCTCGAGGCCTCGAGCCCGCAGATCGGCGGCTGCCGCAGCGGTATCCTCGAAGGGGCCCACCCGAACCTTGACCAGGCCGGCTTCCTCCACCAGCACCACCGGGTAGCCGGCCTGCCGCACGCTCTCGATAACCGCCTGGGCGCTCTGGGCGTTGCGGAAAGCCCCCACCTGAAGGTAGCGGCCAGCTTGCGGGGTGGTTTCAGGGGTGGGTGCAGCAGCCGGAACCCGGCCCACCTGGGGTTGGTACTGCTCGAGGGTTCCAGCCACAGCGCGGGCCCGACCCTGGCTGCTGTAGGGGCCCACCCAGACCCGGGTGAGGTCGCCGGCGGCCTCGAGGCCCACCGGGTATCCCTGCTCACGCAAAGTGGCCGCCAGGCGCTCGGCGTTTGCACGGTTGCCAAAGGAACCCACCACCACCCGCCAACTGCCGTCTGCATCGGCGCTTAGGCTCGGGCGCTCGCTGCTTGGAGGAGCGGAGCGGGCTGTGGGTTGTGGGCTTGCGGGGGTGCGATCCGTCACTTTGGGAGGAACCGGAACGGGTTTGCTGGTTGTTGTGGGGGTTTGCGGAACGGGTAGGAGCGTTACCACAGGCTCCGGCTCGCTCTGGGGCTGTGGTGGCGCCGGTGCCAGGGTTTGCGGTTCGGATGACGGGCTTGTGGGAGCGGCCTGGGGCTGGGGTGCCACGACGGGTGGGGGTGCTGGGTTCCCTTGCGGGCCGCTAAACGGATTGACCCCGAGCAAAAAGAACACCACACCCGCCATAATGGCCGCTACCAATAGAAAGATCAGCGCATCCAACCAGTTTGCTCGAATCCAACCCATGCCATCAATCTACCGCAACAGGTCGCGGGCCGGGGCATAACCCAGGTCGGCGGAACGCTGCCAGGCCCGTCGGGCTTCGGCCACCCGGCCCAGCGAGCGCAGGGTGAGGCCCAGGTTGTACCAGGCCACCGCGTTGCGGCCATCCAGGGCCACCGCCTGGGAAAGCACCCGTTCGGCATCGGAGTACCTTCCTGCCGAGTAGAGCGCAGCCCCAAGGTTGGCCGCGGTGGCAGCGCTGGGGGCCAGGGCCTGGGCTTTTTCCAGCGATTCGGCGGCAGCGGCATAGTCCTTCAAGTTGAACTGTGCAACTCCCAGGAAGAACCAGGCCTCGGCGTTGTCAGGTTTTTGCTGGGTTACCTGCGACAGCAGCTCGGCCGCCTCGCTGTAGCGGCGCAGGGTGTACGCAGACTTGCCTTGCAGAAACAGGGCCTCGAGCCGGTCGGTGCCCTGGCTGGCCTTGGCGGCCATTTCGGCAAAGCGAGCGGCTTCAGCGGCCTGGCCCAGGCGGTCGTAGGTGGTGGCCAGACCCAGCAGCACCCTGGGCTCGTCGGGGTTCTGGGCGTAGGCGCTCTGGAAGGACTCCAGCGCCCCCCGGGGGTTGCCATCGCGCAGGCGGGCTACGCCCAGGTTGTAGTGGGCCGCCCATAGCTTGGGGTCAAGGCGGACGGCTTCTTGCAGGGTGGCCTGCTGTTCTCGGCCCTGTTGTAGGGTGGATTTCTTGAGCAGCAATTGGGCCCGCGCGGTGTTGTCCTTGGTGGCTTCCAGTCCCCGGTCGATCTCGCGCAGGGCCCGCAGGGGCAGCCCTTGGGCCACATAGATGTCAGCAATTTGCGAGATGGCCTGGGTATTGGCTGGGTCTTTGGCTAGAATCTGGTACAGCACCGGGAGGGCCTCGAGCGGCTTGTTGGCCTTGACCAAACTATCGGCCAGCAGCGAGGTTAGCTCGAGGTCGCCAGCGGCTTTTTCCAGCCCTTTGCGGGCGGCAGCCGCAGCGGCATCGTGCTGACCCTGGGTGCGTAGGGCTTTAACCTGGCCCACGTAGGCCGGTTTCAGCTCGCCCGGGCCGAGGCCGGCCTTCTCGCCCACCTCGATGGCCTTGCCAAACGCCTCGGCGGCCTCGCCGGCCTGGCCCTGGCGGTCGCGCACCACCCCCAGGTTAAACCAGCCCTCAAAGCGATCGGGATTCAGTACGGTGAGCTGGGTGAACTCGAAGGCCGCCCCGCGCAGATCACCCAGGCGGTACAGGGCCAGCCCCAGCCCGAAGTGTGCGCTGTAGTTGGAGAAGTCGCGGGCTATGACGGCTTCAAAGCCCTGCACGGCCTCGTTCAGGCGCCCGGCCTCGAGGGCGGCCTGGGCCTGCTGCAGGGTCTGCTCTATTGCAGGTGCAGGCTGGCTTTGTTGCGCCCAGCTCAGCGAAACAAATAGAAGCGCCGCGCACAAAAGTTGTTTCATAGCGTCTCCTTCAAGTTAAAACTCATCTTGCGGCCCATTGTAGCACGTGAAGAAAGGGCACAAGCGGCAAATGAACCTCGTGGTGCTTATAGCCATCTTGACCAAATGGGCGTTCGCGGTTACTATGTAAAAGCTGTCACATGCAGCTACCGACGCGGGGTGGAGCAGTCTGGTAGCTCGTCGGGCTCATAACCCGAAGGTCATAGGTTCAAATCCTATCCCCGCAACCAAAACCCGCGCAGTCCCCGGCAACCGGGGGCTTTTTTATTGCACTTGTTCGATGCGGCCCAGGGCTTCGGCGGGGGTGCGGGCCCCGATGGCAAACAGGGCGACCCGCAGCTCGTGCAGGAAGTTTTTGATCCATGCCACCACCGCCTCGGGGCCCTGTAGGGCCGGTTCCAGCAGCGGGCGGGCCACCGCCACCACCTGGGCACCCAGGGCCAGGGCCTTGGCGGCCTCGCTGCCGCTGCGGATCCCCCCGGAGGCGATCAGGGGTTTGTGGGGTAGGGTGGCCCGGCATTCCACCAGGGCCTGGGCGGTAGGAATGCCTATTTCCACCAGCTCGGGGTGCAGGATGCGCCCGTGGTGCACCAGCTCCTCCACCCGGGCCCAGCTCGTACCGCCGGCGCCGGCCACGTCCAGCGCCGCAAAGGGCAGGGGGGCCAGCTGCTGGGCAATTTCCTTCCCAATTCCGTGCCCTACTTCCTTGAGAATGACCGGGAAGGGCAGTTGGGGCAGCAGGCCCCGCAGCTTATCCAAAAGACCCCTAAAGTCGGTGTCGCCCCCCACCTGCAGGGCTTCTTGCAGGGGGTTGATGTGCAGGGCCAGGGCGTCGGCCTGTACCAGCTCGACCGCCTGCTGAAGCTGCGCCAGGCCGTACCCCTTGTTGAGCTGTACCAGCCCCAGGTTGCCCACCAGCAGGATGCTAGGGGCCAGCGCGCGCACCTGGAAGCTGGCGCGGGCCTGGGGGCGCTCGAGCATCACCCGCTGGCTGCCCAGCATCAGGCCCACCCCCAGCTCTTCGGCGGCCTGGGCCAGGGCCTGGTTGATGCGCGCCCCGTGGGCCTCGCCGCCGGTCATGGCCCCAATCAGGAAGGGGGCCTTTAGGGTTTTGCCCAAAAACCGGGTGGTGAGGTCTACTTCCTCCAGGGCCAGCTCGGGCAGCGCCCGGTAGCGCAGGCGGTAGCGTTCAAACCCGGTGGTGAGCCGGGTGTACGCCACCGGTTCCTGGAGGCAGACCTCCAGGTGCCTGCGCTTGCGGGTTTGAATATCGGTCGCATCGCTCACGGCTAGGGTGATTGTACAGGCTGGGGGAAGCCTCGAGGCGCGATATAGTAACCCTTGATGATCGTACTGGTTCCCGAAGCAGTGGATTCCCGGTTTTTACAGGGCTTTCCGGAAGGGGTAGAGATCGCTTTTTTGCCCAAAGAGGGGCCTCTATCGGAAAAAGCCCTTGCGGCCGAGTTCGCGGTGGCCCCCTATGGCGGGGCCCGGCGCTTTTTCGCCGAGCTGCCCAACCTCAAAGGGCTCAAGGTGGTGCAGACCCTTACCGCCGGGGTGGACTGGATCCTGCCCTACCTGCCCCCCGGCCTGGTGCTGTGCGATGCTGCTGGGGTGCACGATATCCCGGTCTCGGAGTGGATTGTGGGGGCCATTCTGAGCGCCGTCAAGCGCTTTCCCGAGTTCCGCGATGCCCAGCACGAGCAGCGCTGGGCCTACCGCTGGGTGGATGACCTCGAGGGCTCCACGGTGCTGTTCCTGGGCTATGGCTCCATCGCCAGGGCCACCGAGGAGCGCCTGGCCCCCTTCGGGGTCTCGTTCCTGCGCGTGGCCCGCCGGGCCCGTGCAGGGGTGCATACCTGGGCCGACCTGCCCGAGCTGCTCCCAAAGGCCGATGTGATCGTGAACCTGCTGCCCTACACGCCGCAGACCGATAAGCTCGTGGGGGCCGCCCAGTTTGCCCAGATGAAGCCGGGGGCGCTGTTCGTGAATGCGGGGCGCGGCAAAACCGTAGACCAGGAGGCCCTGGTGGAGGCCATCCGGGCCCGGCAGGTGCGCCTGGTCACCGACGTGACCACCCCCGAGCCCCTGCCCGAGGGACACCCGCTGTGGTCGCTGCCGGAGGTGTTTCTCACCCCCCATATCGCCGGCTCCACCCCCAGGCTGTTCGAGCGGGGCTTCCGGCTGGTGCGCGAGCAGGTGGCCCGCTACCTGCGGGGTGAACCCCTGCTCAACGTGGTGACCGATGGCTATTGACCTTTTGCTGGCCCTGGTGTTTGCGCTCCTGGCCTGGGCCATGGCCCTGTGGGTTTCGGCGGAGGTGAGCCTGAGCCCGGCCCAGAACCGCCTGCAGAGCCGCATCCACCTGAGCCTCACGCTGGCCACCCAGCTGCTCTACCTGCTGCTGGTGCAGACCGTGGGCTCCTGGCGCGATGCGCTGCTGGTGATCTCGGTCATGCTGGCTTTGGCCTGGTACGCCATGCTGGGCCTGACCAGAGCCCTGCGCCAGAACACAACCGAGGCAAAGGGGTCGCTGATTGGGCGCCTCGAGCTCTCCGGACACCGGGCCTTTGCCTTTGCTGCCCTCATCCTGATGGGTGCCGGGGCGCTTTTTGCGCTTTTTGACCCCACCCTGGCGCTCACCATCGCCCTGCCCCTGGGTGTGGCCCTGTTCTGCACCCTCTGGGTGCCCCACTGGGTTCGCAAAAGAGCCTAGCCGCTACGAACGCCGGGTGGGTCGCAGCAAAAACAACGCCAGCGAGATGAGCAAGAAAGCAATACCGGCCTGCAGCGGAATGGGGAAACTGGGAATGTACTCCACGTTGCAGGGGATGGGGCCTTTACAGACGTTGGGGGCCAGGCCGGGCACCCATAGCTCCAGAAGATGGTAGCTGCTCCAGAACAGGCCCAAAAGCGACAGGGTGAGGGCATAGGGGCGGATGTGGGGGTCGTTGCGCCAGGTGGCGATGCCCAGGATGAATACCAGTGGGTACATGGCGATGCGCTGGTACCAGCACAGGGTACAGGGGATGAAGTTGCGCACCTCCGAGTAATAGAGGCTGCCCAGGGTGGCGACCAGCGCCACCAGCCAGGCGAAGGCCAGCAAGAGGGCGTTTCTGTCGAGCGGGGTGGATTGGGTCTGCATCGGGTTTATTCTAAGGCGTAGCGTATGAAGCGGCTTAGGACGCGGCCAGGCAGCTCGGCCTCGGTTCCGGCCAGTCGCACGAAGGGCCTGGGGTGGATGCGTCCTATCAGGGCTGCGCCCACCCCGTTCCCCAGCCGTGGGGGAACCACCCCGGCCAGGAGACCGGTGTCCTGATGGGTGAAGATGGCGCCCGCAGCGTCGCCGTACAGATAAGCCACAAAGGCCTGGCCGCTGGGGGCCTGTAGCAGCTTGCCAACCTGCTGGGCCAAAGCAAAGCGCCACTGGGGGGCCTGGTAGGCCTCGGTGAGCAGGCGTGCGATGGTCCAGGCTTCCGACCAGGGCACCTGTTCTGTCCAGTAGGCGCGGGGGCTGGGTTCGGACTGGCAGAGCTCAAACGCAGCCGTAGCCCGGTAGCCCAGATCCAGCAGCCTCGAGACCTCGGAGCCCTCGAGCACAGTAAAGGCCGGGGGCGCTCCAACGGCCCGAAAGCGGGCCTCGAGCTCCTCTCGCGCGGCCTCGGCGTAGCCGAAGGCGGTGTTGGCCAGCAACAGAGGGAAGCTGGGCTGGAGCAGATAGGGGATGCCCGCAACCTCCCCGGAATGCTGTCTCGAGGCCAGCGGGCGGTACAGGGTGTAAAGCTCGCGGGGGGTCATGCGCCCAACAAGGCCTCGACAAACTCCCCGGCGTCGAAGGGTTGCAGATCCTCGGCTTTCTCGCCCACCCCGATAAACTTGATGGGCACGCCCAGCTCGCGCACGATGGGCACCAGCACCCCCCCCTTGGCGGTGCCGTCGAGCTTGGTGACGATCACCCCGGTCAGGCCCACGGTCTGGTGGAATTTTTTGGCCTGCTCGAGGCCGTTCTGCCCCGTGACGGCATCCAGCACCAGCCAGACCTCGCCGGGCTCGCCGGGGTCGGCCTTGGCGATGGAGCGCTTGACCTTGGCCAGCTCCTCCATCAGGTTGTGCTTGGTGTGCAGCCGCCCGGCGGTGTCTACCAGCAGCAGATCGATTCCCCGGGCCTTGCGGGCCGAGGCCGCGTCGAAGGCCAGCGCGGCGGGGTCGGAGCCTTCGGGGCCCTGAATCACCGGGATGCCCAGCCGTTCCCCCCACAGCCCCAGCTGGGCCCCGCCAGCGGCACGGAAGGTATCGCCGGCGCAGAACATCACGCTTTTGCCCTTGCCCTGGTAGTACTGCCCCAGCTTGGCGATGGTGGTGGTCTTGCCCACCCCGTTCACCCCCACCATCAGAATCACCTTGCCGGCAGGCTCCACGGTGGCCTTTTTGGCGTTGGGGTTGAAGCCCGCCTTGCGGATTTTGGCCCGGAAGCGGTCGGGCTCGAGCTGCACCGTGAGGGCCTGTTTTAGTGCCTCGCGCAGGTCTTTTTTGCCCGACTGGCGCACTTCTTCCAGAACTTCCTGGGTGGCCTCCACGCCCACATCGGCGGCAATCAGGGCGAACTCGAGCTCCTCCAGCACCGCCTCGGGTTTCTCGCTCCAGGGGATGGCTTTGACCAGGTTGTCGCGGGTTTTGCTCAGGCCTTCTTTGAGGCGCTCTAGCCAACTCATGGTTTCAGTCTACCGCTTCGCTTGCTGGCCGCTAAACCGACTCTGCTATGATGTGCAGGTTGTTATGGTTGTACCGCCCACCCCCGAGAACCTCGAGCGCGCCGCCCAGATCATCCGCAGTGGGGGGCTGGTAGCGTTTCCGACCGAGACCGTTTACGGCCTGGGGGCCAACGCCCTGGATGCCCGGGCTGCGGCCAGAATCTTTGAGGCTAAACAGCGCCCCAGCTTCGACCCGCTGATCGTTCATGTGGCCGACCGGGGGATGCTGCAAAAGGTGGTGCGGGAGATTCCAGCGGTAGCCGAGCAGCTTATGGAGCGCTTCTGGCCGGGCCCCCTCACGCTGGTGCTGCCCAAGTCGGAGCAGGTGCCGGGGATTGTGACCTCGGGGCTCCCGACGGTGGCGGTGCGCATGCCGGCCCATCCGGTGGCCCAGGCGCTCATTCGACAGGCTGGGGTACCGGTGGCCGCCCCCAGCGCCAACCCCTTCGGTTACCTGAGCCCCACCCGGGCCGAACACGTTCTGCGAACGCTGGGGGAGCGGGTGGATCTAATCCTGGATGGGGGGCGAACCGAGTTTGGGGTGGAGTCGACCATTGTTTTGCTGGCCGAAAAACCGACCGTGCTGCGCTACGGTGCGGTGGCGCTGGAGGAGCTGGAGAAGGTGCTGGGTGCGCTGGAACTGCAGGTAGGGGAGCGGGAAAAACCCCTGGTTCCGGGCCAGCTGCCCCAGCACTACGCCCCCCACACCCCCATTCGCATCGCTCCGCCCGAGGATATACCCCCGCTCCTTCGCAAGCGGGTGGGCTACCTGGCTTTTCAGGAGGTGCCCAAGGGGTTCAAGGTGGTCAAGGTCTTGTCCCCAACCGGTAGTCTATTAGAAGCCGCCGCCCACCTGTTTGAAGCGCTGCACCAGCTCGACCGGCTGGGCCTGGAGGCTATTTATGCCGAGCCGATACCCGAGGTGGGCCTGGGGCGGGCCATTATGGATCGGCTGCGCAGGGCCTCGAGCGCCCCGGCGGGTTAATTGGGTGAGATATAATCGTACGGGGCTAGAAGATGCGAGGGCGCAACGTTTTCCTTTTGCTGCTGATTGTCGCTATGGCGCTATTCGCTTGGCGAAACTGGGCCGTTTTTAGCGAGGAGAAAACACTCTCGCTCTTCTTGACCCAGGTCACCGCTCCGTTTGGTGTGGTGATGCTTACCATCATGGCGGTGCTGGTGGCCGTCTACTTCATGTACACGGTGGGCCTCGAAACCGCCGCCCTGCTCGAGGTCAAGCGGTATGCCCGCGAGCTCTTGGCGGCCCGCAAGCTGGCCGACGAGGCCGAGGCCAGCCGTTTCTCGGAACTCAAAAAGTGGCTCGAGGGTGAGCTGGCCGGCCTCAAAGCCCAGAGCCCGGCGGGCCTCGAGGCCCGCTTGCAGTCCATCGTGGAGCGCATAGACCGGCTGGAGGACGAACTGCGGGAGGATATCGAAAAGGCCGGTAATACCCTGGCCGCCTACATCGGCGAGCTGGAAGACCAGATAACCGGCCAGGACAGGCACCCGCCCCCCCCGCGTTGAGCAAACTGATCAAACCCGCTAGACTAGTTCCTGCTTGGGGGCCGTTAGCTCAGTTGGTTAGAGCAAGCGACTCATAATCGCCAGGTCGCGGGTTCAAGTCCTGCACGGCCCACCAAATTCTTTAGCCAGGTTACCGCTCCTGCTGACCTTGGGTTGCTGTCGTCAAAGCAGGGAGCAATTTGAGGGCGCAGGTGAAGCAAGTTATCGCTAAGGCCGGCAAAGGCAAAAAGGTGCGCAACTTTTATCCGGGCCTGTTCGCCGATGAGCTGGCTTCGGCACCCGGGCAGGCCGGCCTTGTGCGGGTTTTCTCCGAAGAGGAAGGTTTTTTGGGTGTGGGGTACTACGACCCCCAGAGCCGGGTGGCGGTGCGGGTGTACCGCTTCGAGGACGGGCCCCTGGACAAAAAGTTTTTCCTGCAGCGCTTTGCGCGCGCACAGCAGAAACGAGCCCAGATGGGGGATTGTTATCGCCTGGTGCACGCCGAAGCCGATGGATTGCCGGGGCTGGTGGTGGATCGTTTTGGCGGCGTGCTGGTGGTGCAGGTGCGCAACCGGGCCATGGAAGCCCTGCGGGCGCACTGGCTGCCGGCCCTGATCGAAGCTTTGCAGCCAACCGGCATTTACGAACGCTCCGACGTGGACAGCCGCCGTCAGGAAGGACTCCCGGAGCAGGTGGGTGTGCTGTACGGCCAGGTACCGTCGGTGCTGGAGGTTCAGGAAGATGGCCTGGTCTTCCAGATTCCCCTGGCCCTGGCCCAGAAAACCGGCTACTACCTCGACCAGCGGGAGAACCGCCGGCGGCTCGAGCAGATGGTGGGGCCTGGTGAGCGGGTGCTGGACGTTTACAGCTACGTGGGGGCTTTTGCGCTACGTTCAGCCCGCAAGGGGGCCTATGCGCTGGCAGTGGATAAAGACCTCGAGGCTTTGGCGGTGCTGGATCGGGCCGCTTCGATGCAGGGCCTGCGGGTGGATATTCGCCAGGGCGATGCGCTGGCGGTCTTGGAAGACCTGGCTCGAGGCAAAACCCCGCCTTTCCAGCATGTCTTGCTCGACCCCCCCACCCTGGTCAAGAAGCCCGACGAGCTGCCCAGGGTCAAGCGGCTGCTGGTGGATCTGCTGCGACCGGCCCTTCGGCTGCTGGATCGGGAAGGCTGGCTGTGGCTTTCGAGCTGCGCCTACTACCTGGGCCTGGACGCGCTGCTGGAGGTGACCCGCCGGGCCGCCGCCGATGAAGGCCGCCGCCTGCGGGTGCACGCCGTTCACTACAACCCGCCCGACCACCCCTGGAGCCTGCATGTGCCGGAGTCGCTGTACCTGAAAACGGTGGTTTTTCAGGATGATCCGCTCTAAGCGGAGAACCTGGCCTGCTTCCCTGGTGAAAAATCGTTGCCCTGGGGCGGCCGCAACATCCGGATTCACGAGGGAGGGGTTATGCTCGTACCGTGTCGGTAAGCCTGCCCATCCGGAACGACATCCATATTGAGGTAGAGGTGGTTTACGCCCAGGCGCACTCGAGGCCCGGGCAGCACATCTTCGTCTACTTCATCACCCTGGAAAACCGAGGCCACGAAACCGTCCAGCTCCTGCGCCGGGAATGGTTCATTCAGGACGCTCGGGGAGGGCTGGTGCACGTGGAGGGTGAGGGGGTGGTGGGTGAAAAGCCCATCCTCGAGCCCGGTCAGCTTTACAAATACAACAGCTTCTGCTCCATGGCCCATCCCCCCGGCTCGATGTGGGGTTTTTATACCTTCCAGAACATGCTGGGCACGCTGTTTCGCGTGGAGATACCGGCCTTTGCCCTGCGCCTGCCAGACGATATACGCACGCTCAACTAGGCCAGTACGCCGGCAGACTCGCTGGCGTCTTCGGTGAGGCGTAAGAAAAACTCCTCGAGGTCGCTCGAGCCGTGCTGGTGTAGGAGTTCCTTAGGGGAGCCCAAAGCCAGCAGACGGCCCCGGTGCACCAGGGCCACCCGGTCGGCGACCTGCTCGGCCAGGTGGAGCTGGTGGGTGGCATAGAGCACCGCCCGCCCGTCCTTGGAGTACTCCCGCAGCAGATCCTTGACCAGCCGGGTGGCGTGGGGGTCGAGCCCCACCATCGGCTCGTCCAGAATGAGGGCCGGTGGGGCGTGCAGAAGGCTCATAGCCAGTGAGAGCTTTTGCCGCATGCCGTGCGAGTAGGTCTCGATCAGCGAGGAAGCGAAGCGGTCGAGGCGGAACTGCACCAAGAGCGCCTCGATGCGGGCCTCGGCCTGGGCCCTGGGCAGGCGGTAGATCCCGGCGGCAAAGCGCAGGAGCTCGAGGCCCGAGAGCTTGCCGTACAGGTAGGGTCGGTCGGGGACGTAGCCAAACTGGGCCTTGGCCCGCACCGGGTCTTTCCAGACATCCACCCCCCCTACCAGGGCCCGGCCCCGGCTGGGCCGCAGCAACCCCACCAGCGCCTTGATGGTGGTGCTTTTGCCCGCGCCGTTGGGGCCTAAGAGGGCCAGGGTCTCGCCGGGGCGCACCTCCAGGTTCAATCCGTCCAGGGCCACAAAAGAGCCGTACCGCTTGCTGAGGTCTTCCAGCCGGATCATCGCCACGGTTAAAGCCTAAGGCCGAAAGCCCTTCGCAAAGGTGCAAAACCCGCTTTTGAGCCTTCGGCCTGTGTGCAACGATGTTATCGAAGCTCTTCCAGCGCCCGCCGCAAAATGGCGTCCTTGTTCAGATCCACCTCGGCCTGACCGCGCTCGGCGGGCAGGTTGACCGCGGGCCGGGGCTGGCTGAAGTTAAACTTGCCCTGAGCGTCGGCCTTGGTGGTAAAGGTCTGGCCGCCGATGGTGATGGTCACGGTCTCGCCGGGCTTGGCCCCGGTGCCCTCGAAGGCCACCGGTACTTCAAAGCGGGTGTCCTTGACCTCGATGTCGGGCTTGATGCCCTGCTTGTTAATACCCCGGCGCTTGGGGGTGAGCCATTCAAAGGTCACCAGGGTCAGGTCGCCGCCGTTGGCCAGGTTAATCACATTCTGCCCCACCCCTTTGCCAAACGAAGTCTCACCGATCACCTTGGCCCGCCCGGTGTCCTGCATGGCCCCCGCCACAATCTCCGAAGCCGAGGCCGAGTTGCCGTTGATCAGCACCACCATGGGCCCGCTCCAGGTGACCTGGCCGTTGGCCTCGCAGTAGAGCCGGGTCTCGTTGCGGGTGCGGGTGTACACGATGGGCCCTTCGCGGATAAAGGCCCGGGCCACCTGGCAGCCCTGATCCAGCAGACCACCGCCGTTGTCGCGCAGGTCGAAGACCAGCTTTTGCACACCCCGCTGCTTTAGCTCGTTCAGGGCGGCGTTGAGCTGCTCAATGACCCGCACGTTGCCGAAGGTTTCCAGGGCTATGTACCCCACGTTGCCGGGCAGGATGGTCTTGGAGACCGAGATGATCTCCACCCGCTGCCGGATCATCTCGAAGCGCAGGATGGCATTGGTGCCTTCGCGGCGGATGCCCACGGTGACCCGGGTGTTTTGCGGCCCCCGGATCCGGGCCACAATTTCGTTCAGGTCGAGCTTGGTGACATCCTGACCATCGACCTCAACGATGACGTCCCCGGCCCGGATGCCGGCGTTGAAGGCCGGCAGGCCCCGGATCACCCCCTGCACCCGTGCGCCGCCGCCGTTCTCGTTGGGGGCCAGGGTGGCGCCGATGCCAAAAAACTCACCCTGGATATCCTGGTTGCGCAGGTTGGCCCGTTGGGGTGGCGAGTAGCTGGTAAACTCGTCGTCCAAAGCGCCTAGCATGCCCCGTATGCCGCCCTCGAGCACGCGGTTGAGCTGATCGGGCTCGAGACGGGTGAGGTACTGGTTTTGCAAAAGCTGATAGGTTTGGATCAGGGCTTGCCCGTAGGGGTTGCGGTTGAAGGTCTCGGCCACCCCCCCTGAAAGCTGGGCATAGACAAGGGCGGCCAGGATGCCACCCAGCACAATCAACCAGGCTCTGCGCTTCATGGTCTCGTTCACCTAATAGCCCAGTGTAGCGGTTGTAGATGAGAGCGAAGTGTTCGCGTGCAAACATTGCTCGAGGCTTCAAACGGCACCATGTTGTACCCTGGATACCGATGATCCACTTTCACCGGGTGATGCTCGAGTACCCCCGCACCCAGACCAAGGCCCTCTTCGACCTGAACCTGGAGATCAAAAAAGGTGAGTTTGTTTTTCTGGTCGGGCATTCCGGTGCGGGTAAATCCAGCCTGCTCAACCTGATTCTAAAGCGCCTCGAGCCCACTTCAGGGGCGGTTTATTTTGCCGGAGAGAACCTTAAGTCGCTCCATGGCGACCGCATCGCCCTGCACCGCCGGCGGATCGGGGTGGTCTTCCAGGATCACCGGCTGCTGAGGGATCGAACCGTTGAAGAGAACCTGCTGTTCACCCTGCACGTGCTGGGGGTGCCCAGAAGCGAATGGGATCTGCGGGTGACCCGCGTGTTGCGCCAGGTGGGGATTGTTCACAAGAAGCGAGCCTACCCCGACGAACTTTCGGTGGGGGAGGCCCAGCGGGTGGCTATTGCCAGGGCCCTGGTGGGCGACCCCCAGGTTTTGCTGGCCGACGAACCCACCGGCAACCTCGACCCGGCCAACGCCCTGGCGGTGCTGGAGATTTTCAAGTCGGTGCACGCTCGAGGGGCCACCGTGCTGGTGGCCACCCACTCCCGCGATCTGGTGGAGGCCTATCCCCAGCGGGTGGTGGTGCTCAAGGCCGGCCAGTTGGTGCGCGATGACCGGGAGGGAAGGTACAGCCTGGCCTGACAAATATCCCTTGCCGGGGGATGGTAGTATGGAGTTACCAGGCGGGTAGGCATTTTGAAAGCCTGAAGCAGCGTTTCGGGAATCCCGGACTTGGCGGAGGTTTCCGAGTGCCTTTGCCATCCCGAAACTCCGCCTGGGAAGCCAACTCGGGACACGATTGGAGGGCAGTCATGAACGTTTACAAACTGGTTGGTCGCCAAATTGAGATCACCGAGGCCCTCAAGAACTACCTGGACAAGAAGATGGCCCGCCTGGATCGCTACTTTGACGACAACGTTGAGGCCAAAGTGGTGCTCTCGATGGCCCAGGGCCCGCGCATCGAGCGAAAGGCCAAGGCTGAGATCCAGGTCAATGTGCCGGGGGGTATTGTGCGGGTGGAGGAGGCCGACCCCGATATGTACGCGGCCATCGATCGCTCGATTGACCGCCTCGAGTACCAGCTCAAGCGCTACAAAGAACGCCACTTTCAGCGCGCGCGCCACGCGGTTCCGGAAGCCGTTCTGGCTGGAAGCGCTCGCAGCGAAACCGAGGAAGAAGCCGAGCCTCGCATCGTGCGCACCAAACGCTTTCACATGAAGCCCATGACCCCAGAAGATGCCGCCTTCGAGATGGAGGCGCTGGGACACGACTTTTTTGTTTTCCGCAACGCCGATACCGAGCAGATTAACGTGATTTATCGGCGTCGCGACGGCAATTATGGCCTGATCGAGCCCACCGCCTGAACCCCTGCCGCGCTGGGATGCAGCCGAGCAAGGCCCATCCTGGTTGCGCTGCTCAAAGGCGGGGTGGGCAAGATCCATTTGGCCGCGTTTTTGTAGCTTCGTGGCGATCGATCTTTCGGTAGTATCGTTTAGGCTTGTCAAAGTGAACGATACTACCGAAATGGGGGTAGCCTACGAAAAGGCGTTGCTGGCCAGACCCCGGGCTGCGCGGGCCTGGGGAGAGGCGGCGTTTTCCGCTGCTTCCCATAGGGTTCAAGCGGGGGTGGGGCGCCTAGTCGACCGCCTGGACTACCCGTGCAATGCGCTCGAGCGCTTCTTGTACAAGCTGGCGGCTGGTCGCAAAGTTTAGACGCAGCCAGCCCTGGTACTGCGGCCCGAACATCCTGCCGTCGTTGAGGCCGACTTTGGCCTGCTCGAGGATGACCCTGTGCGCCGCCTGGGCCAGGGGGGTTTGTGAGAAATCCAGCCAGGCCAGGTAGGTGCCTTGCGGGGGCCGGTAGCCAACCTGGGGTAGGTGCTGCTGCATGAACCGGGTGATGAGGTCGCGGTTGCCCTTGAGGTAGGCCCGCACCTGCTGTAACCAGTCCTGGGCGTGCTCGAGCGCGGCCCGCCAGGCCGCCATGGCGAGCACGTTGGGGTGGCCCCCAAGGCCCTTGCTGACCTGGGCCAGGGCGCTCAGGATCTGCTTGTTGTGGCTGATGGCCACCCCGCCGCCCAGGCCGGCGGTGTTGTACGACTTGCAAGGCCCGGTGAGGGTTACGGTGCGCTGGGCAATCTCGGGGCTTAAGGAGGCAATGGGGATGTGCTGGCCCTCGTAAATCAGATCGGCCCAGAGTTCGTCGGACATCACCCACAGGCGGTGGCGCAGGGCAAACTCGGCCAGTTGCTCCAGCTCGTCGCGCCGGAAGACCCGCCCGGTGGGGTTCTGGGGGTTGCACAGCAGCAGCATCCGGGTGCGGGGGGTTACCAGGCGCTCGAGCTGCTCAAAGTCAATCTCCCAGCCGCTGGGGGTGGGTTGCAGCGGATTGTGCCGGGCTACGCGGTGGTGTTCGCTGAGCACGTTGAGAAACGGGGGGTAGACCGGTACCTGGGTAATCACCTCATCGCCGGGGCTGCTCAAGGCCAGCACGCTGGCGTAGATGGCCGGTACCACCGAGGTGGTAAGCAGTAGATTTTCGGGGGTAAGACCTTCCAGGCCATGCTGGCTTTGCTGCTGAATAATGCGCTCCAGCAGCCGATAATCCCCTTTCATCTGGGGATAGCCCACCCGCTCCTGCAGCCGTTCCACAATGGCCTGTGTGATGGCCGGGCTGATGGGGAAGTCCATATCGGCCACCCACATGGGCAGTACGTCCTCGGGGTAAAAGTGCCACTTGCCGCTGTAGCCGTAGGGATCGCGCAGGGTGCGGGGCGATAGCTCGTCGAATTGCATGGCTATAGCTTATCCCCAATCGGGCCGGCTGGGCTGCACCCACCTATAGCAAAATACGCTGTACATGGGTATGCGTGGGAAACAGATTCGGTGAACCAACCCGACCGAAGTTATCCGCGTAGCGGAGGGCGATATCGCCCCTTGGAAGGTATACGCTTTCTTCGCTGAGCGTAGCGAGGGGTGTGCTCTAGGATGCAAAAAGATAGCCTCTGGAGGTCTTTGCTTTGGATGGCTGTCTTTTTGAATCCGGTATCACAACTCCGGCGTGGTGGAGTGGGAAGGAATAACGATGTCTTCTATCTCCTCTTCCAGCACAATCTGATTGCGTCCACCGGCCTTGGCCCGGTACATGGCCTCGTCGGCGCGGCTTAGCAAGGCGGCGATGCTGTCGCCTTGCCGGTAGCAGGCCACCCCAAGGCTTAGCGTGACCCGCACGCCCGATATGGGGCTTTCGCAGATGGCTCCCAGCAGCCGTTGCGCCAGCAAGTAGGCCTGTTGAAGGTTGGTCTCAGGGGCCAGGATCAGAAATTCTTCACCGCCCCACCGGGCCAGGCTATCGCTTTCGCGCAGGTGCTGCGCCAGCCTTCCGCCTACTTCCCGCAATACCTGATCGCCCACCGAGTGGCCGTAGGTGTCGTTGATTTGTTTGAAATGGTCGAGGTCGGCCAGCAGAAGCGCAAAGGGGCGATTGTAGCGGCGTGCCTGACTCAGCTCGCTTTCCAGTTTTTGCTGCATGGCCCGGCGGTTGATTAGGTTGGTGAGGGGGTCGGTGTGGGCCATCTGGTGCATCTGGGCGTAGTGCCGTCGCAGGTAAGCAAACATGTACAGCAGGGCCAGGTAGGCAATGTTGGAAAAAGTGAATTGCAGTGCGGTATTGATGGAGGTGACATTGATGGAAGGGCTCATGAGCATGCCAGTAGCGCCTGCCAGCAAACCCAAAACCAGATACACCAACGAAAAACGCAGGGCCTGTCTACGATTAAGCAGATTGAAGGCCATCAGGTAGACCATGGGGAACCACAAAGCCGCGGGGGTAATGCCGTCGCGTTGGTGTAGTTTGTAGGCGGCCTCATAAAATAGACTGACAATCTCGTAAATCGCTATTATGCCCAGGGCAATCTGCCAGACCCATCGAACGTTCTGCGGATTGCGCCAGAGGTGAAATTCCAGGGCGATAAACCCCACGGCCATTGGTAAAAGCAGATACCGATCGGGCAGCGATAGTTTATCGGAAGTGACCGACAGACCCCAGGCAGTTAGGGCGGCTGCAGCCCCGAGGGGAAGTAACCACAGGGTGAGGCGAATACGCAAGGTCTCGAGGGGATCGGCCACCTCGAGGGTCGCGTAGGGGTTAGGGGCTGGGCGGGGCGGCATGGCCGGTACCAATAGATGAGGACAATCTAACATCAATGCTCGAGGCTTTGTGCTTCACCTGACACATCGTGCATTCTTACTTGAAAGACCCGTCCCCTACAAGTTGGTTGGTTTCGATTCTGGTAGGCTTGGGCCCGGTATGTCAGCGCTCGAGTCCGACTGGTGGAAACTGGGCTTGCGGGTGGCCGGCGTGGATGAGGCCGGGCGGGGTGCGTTGGCCGGGCCGGTGGTGGCGGCGGCGGTAATCCTGCCGCCTCTGGCGGAGCCAGCCCTTTATCCCTTTCGCGACTCCAAAACCCTCACCCCCAGGGCGCGCGAGCACCTGGCCGAGCAGATCCGCGCGGTGGCCCTGGCCTGGGGGGTGGGATGGGCCGAGGTGGCCGAGATAGACCGGCTTGGCATTCTACGGGCCACCCACCTGGCGGCTGCTCGAGCCTTGGAGCAGCTTACAGTACCTCCGGAAGCCTTGCTTACCGATTACCTGCGCTTGGAACAGGAGTGGCAACAGTATCTGCGCACCAACCCATCCCGACCCGACGCACCGCACCTGCTGCGTGCACCGCCCAAAGCCGATCGGCATAGCCCGACGGTCGCGGCGGCCAGCATCCTGGCTAAAGTGGCGCGGGATCGGTATATGGAGGCGCTCGAGCAGCGCTATCCGGGCTATGGCTTTGCCCAGCACAAGGGCTACGGTACCACCTCGCACCTGCAGGCTCTAAGGGCCCTGGGCCCCTGCGGGGCGCACCGCCGAACTTTTGCTCCGGTGGCCCAAGCCGGGCTTTTTTAGCTTTTGTTTAAACAAGGCCACTGCCAGCGGCGGTGGGGTACAATAGGTCTCGTAGGAATTATGCGTGCAAGGCTGGGGCTGGTTCTTTTGGTGGCATTGATCTCCGCGTGCTTCCCCACGCGCTCGAGCATTACGGTGGGGTTGCGCTTTGGTTTCGAACTAAGCCCTGTCATCACCCGCTTTGAGCCGGATCGGGGGGTGGCGGCTGATTATCGGGTTGGGGATAGCGTGAGCTTTATCATCAGCCTGACCCGGCCGGGCTACGTGGTTCTGGTTGGCATAGATTCCGATGGGCTGGCCTACGAGTTCGATCGGGTTTTTCTAAACCCTGGCACGCATAGGCTTTCGGGGCCGCCTGGCTTCCGCTACGAGGTGCGTCCGCCCCTTGGTTTGCAGCGGGTGCGGGCCATTTATACCGATACCCCCCATCCATCCGGCTTTGTGTTCCGGGGTACCTACAGCCTGGCGCTTTGGGATCAGCAGACCTCTATTTACATTCAGCGTTCGGGCTCGAGGGTACGCGATGTAGCCGAAACGTATTTCTACATTCGCTAGTATCTACTTGTACTTGTTTGAGATCCTAGGGGCCAGCTGGCGTGCCAGCCATGGCAGGTGGAAAAAACGTTGGATTTTTAGGGATTGCTGCTATTTTCGCATAACTGCTATATGTGCTATTGAGGGAACCGCTTTTACTGCAGCTCGGGTTGTGTGCAAAAGAATGCTGAACTCTTTCATAAGCAGGGGTTTTTGAAACCGCTATTGATGCCCTATACTGGCTAGCATATAATCACCTCGCACCAGACGTGCAAGAAAACATACCTTTTCGCTAAGGAGGGAGCTTTAATGAAGCGACGTGACTTCTTGAAGAAGGCAGGGGTCGGTGCTATAGCTGCCAGCACCGTGTTTGGCCCGGTCTATGCCCAGACCATGCCGCGCTTGCGCTGGCGCATGGCCACCAGCTGGCCCCGCTCGCTGGATACCCTGTTTGGCTCCGCCGAGATTGTAGCCAAGCGGGTAGCCGAAATGACCGATGGGCGTTTTGAGATTACCCCTTACCCGGCCGGTGAGATTGCCCCCGGGCTGCAGGTGCTGGACGTGGTGCAGGCCGGCAACGTCGAGATGGGCCACACCGCCAACTACTACTACATAGGCAAAAGCCCATCACTGGCCTTCGACGCCGGGGTGCCGTTTGGTCTGAACCCTCGCCAGCAGAACGCCTGGCTCTACTTTGGGGGTGGGCTGCAGGCCATGCAGCGGGTGGCTGCCGACTTCAATGCCATTACCTTCCCGGCGGGCAATACCGGGGTGCAGATGGGGGGTTGGTTCCGCAAGGAGATCCGGGGCCTAGAAGACCTCAAAGGCCTGCGTTTCCGCATCCCTGGGCTGGGTGGCCAGGTGATGGCCCGTCTGGGGGTTACGGTGCAGACCCTGGCAGGGGGCGAGATCTTCCTGGCCCTCGACCGCGGAGCCATCGACGGAGCCGAGTGGGTGGGCCCCTACGACGATGAAAGACTGGGCCTGCACAGGGCCGCCCGCTTCTATTACTACCCCGGCTGGTGGGAGCCCGGTTCCACGCTATCTGTCTTGGTCAACCTCGACCGCTGGAGAAGCCTGCCCAAGGAATACCAGGAAATCGTCAAGGCGGCCTGCGCCGAGGCCAACGAGCGAACCCTGGCCGAGTACGATACCAAAAACGCCCCGGCGCTGGCGCGCTTGCAGCGGGCGGGGGCTCAGCTCAGGCCCTTCCCTACCAGCGTGCTCCAGGCGGCCAACAGAGAAGCCACCGCTCTTTACGAGGAGATCGCTGCTAGGGACGCTACCTACCGCGGCATCTACGAGAACTGGAAGAAGTTCCGCGATGAATCCCGCCGCTGGTTTGGGTTTAACGAGTTCCGCTACGAGGACTTCGTCCGCACTTTGCGCTAACCTAGGCTTCTTCGAACCCCTACAGCGCTGCTGTAGGGGGTATTTTTACGCAACCCGCCCAAGCGCGGGGCATCCAGAGGTCGTTGCTTTTATGCGTTTGTTGACGGAAGCCATTCTGCTCGTTACGATGGGCAGGATCAAAAAGGAGTTGGTAAGATGCACGAAAGGCACTTTTACCTAGGGGAGGTCGGGTTTGAAGGGGCTACTCCTCGTTTCTAGGTTAATTGATGGCCTCAACGAATGGGTGGGGCGGGTGGTGTTGTGGCTGGTGGTACCTATGATTGCCATTGGTGCATACAACGCCATCGGCCGCAGCCTCGATAAAAGCATAGGAACCCGGCTGGCCTCCAATACCTACTTCGAGCTGCAGTGGTACCTTTTCTCCCTGATTTTTTTGTTGATGGTGGGGTACGTGCTCAAGCACAACGGCCATATCCGGGTGGATGTGATCTATGCGCGCCTGGACGACCGGGGCCGGGCCTGGGTCAATATGCTCGGGTCTATTTTGTTCGTGGTGCCTTTTGCCTTGATCCTCTTCTATGTGTCCCTGCCGCTGGTAGCCTTCTCGGTACAGGTGCGGGAAGTCTCCTCAGACGCGGGCGGGCTACCCCGCTGGCCCCTGAAGCTAATGCTGCTTCCAGCCTTTATACTGCTGGCTCTACAGGGCTTTTCCGAGTTCATCAAGAACCTGGCGTATCTGCGCGGGGCCCTGTCCAGGCCACCTCATGAGGCTGAAGGGGAGGTGGCCTAGATGGTACTTTCTGGCGGAGGGGTCGAGCTTCTGGGCGGGGCGATGTTTATTGCAGCCCTGGTGCTGATCTTTACCGGCTACCCGGTGGCCTTTGCCCTCGGTGGGGTATCCCTCATCTTTGGGGCAGTGGGTATTGCCATTGGTGAGTTCGACCTTCGCTTCGTGGGGAGCCTGCCCCAGCGCATCTTTGGCATTATGTCGAACTACACCCTGCTGGCCATTCCATACTTTATTTTCCTGGGGCTCATTCTGGAAAAATCCAAGCTGGCCGAGCAGCTTTTAGACACGGTGGGGCAGCTTTTTGGGCCTATCCGGGGTGGGGTGGCTATTGCGGTGGTGCTGGTGGGTACGCTGCTGGCGGCCACAACCGGCGTGGTAGCGGCCACTGTGGTGGCGATGGGCCTCATCTCCTTGCCGGTGATGCTCAAGTACGGCTACAGCAGGCCCCTGGCCACGGGGGTAATTGCGGCCTCGGGCACCCTGGGCCAGATCATTCCGCCCAGCATCGTGCTGGTAGTGCTGGGCGACCAACTAGGGATTAGCGTGGGTGATCTGTTCTTGGGAGCGCTGATACCGGGGTTGATCCTCTCGGGTGGGCTGATTCTGTTGGTGGCTTTGGTGGCCCTTTTCCGGCCTAAGCTGGCCCCCGCCTTGCCACCGGAGGCCCGCCCCTACCAGGGCTGGGAGCTAATCCGGCGGGCTTTGGTGGCCCTGGTGCCACCGGTGCTGTTGATTTTGTTTGTGCTGGGCAGCATTTTCTTTGGCATCGCCACCCCTACGGAGGCCGGAGCGGTGGGCTCTATTGCTGCGCTGTTGATGGCGGCTGGCTACCGTCGCTTGAGCTGGAAGGTGTTTCGTGATGCCGTGGTCGAGACGGCGCGCTTCACCAGCATGGTGATCTTCATCCTGATTGGGGCGACCGCCTTCAGCCTGATTTTTAGGGGCCTCGAGGGCGACAAACTGGTGAAAGACATCCTGGTGGCACTACCTGGCGGAGAAATAGGGTTCATCGTTTTTGTGATGGTGCTGGTCTTCGTGCTGGGCTTTTTTATCGATTTCTTCGAAATTTGCTTCATCGTTGTGCCCCTGATTCTGCCAGCGGCCACCGCCATCTGGACAGCCCAGGCCGAGGCCTTGCAGATGGCCGGTAACTACGACCTTTCCACCGAGGCTTTTGTGCAGCAAAAGCTATTGTGGTTTGGCATTGTGCTGGCCATGAATCTGCAGACCAGCTTCCTCACCCCACCCTTTGGCTTTGCCCTCTTCTACCTGCGCGGGGTGGCCCCGCCGGAGGTCAAGACCACCGATATCTACAAAGGGGTGGTGCCCTTCATCCTTGTCCAGCTTCTCGTCCTGGTACTGGTGATCGCCTTCCCCAGCCTGAGCAGCTGGCTGCCCTCGATGCGGGGCGTGCCGGGGGGCTAGGGGATCAGCAGCACCTTGCCGGTGGTCTCGCGTCCTTGCAGCGCCCGGTGGGCCTGGGCAGCCTGGGCCAGCGGGAACTCGGCTCCGATTCGGATTTTGAGCTGGCCTTCCAGGGCCCAGCGCATCACATCCCCGGCCCGCCACTCCAGCTCCTCGCGGGTCTGGGTGTAGTGCCACAGGGAGGGCCGGGTCAGGTAGAGGCCGCCTTTCTGGTTGAGAACCTGTGGGTTGAAGGGGGGCACCGGCCCGCTGCTCTGCCCGTACAGCACCAGCATGCCCCGGATGCGCAGGCTGTTCAGGCTACCCTCCCAGGTAGACTGCCCCACCCCGTCGTAGACCACGTCCACCCCTTTGCCGCCGGTGATTTCGCGGGCTTTTTGCTCGAAGCCTTCGTAGGGCAGGGCGTAATCGGCCCCGGCTTCCCTGGCCAGGGCCCGCTTTTCCTCCGAGGAGGCGGTGGCGATGACGGTGGCCCCAATCCGCTTGGCCATCTGGATTAGGAGGAGCCCCACCCCGCCAGCCCCGGCGTGCACGAGGCAGGTCTCACCGGTCTTGAGGGGATAGGTGCTGTACACCAGGTAGTGGGCGGTCATGCCCTGCAGCATGCCGGCCACAGCAATTTTGGGGTCCAGGCCCGCGGGTATGTGCACCAGCTTGTCGGCAGGCACCACCGCGTACTCGGCGTAGCTGCCCTGCACATTGGAGTAGACCACCCGGTCGCCGGGCTTTACGCGGGTCACCCCTGGCCCGACTGCTTCAACCACACCGGCCCCTTCCTCGCCCACCGTGAAGGGGGTGGGAACGCTGTACAGGCCAGCGCGCTTGTAGGTGTCGATGAAGTTGACCCCGATGGCCTGAAGCCGTACCAGGGCCTGGCCTTCGCCGGGGGTCGGAACGGGAATATCCTCTAGCTGCAGGGCCTCGAGGCCGCCGGGTTGGTGTACGCGGATGGCTTTCATAGCTATAGATTAACCCGATTTTGCCGCAGCTTGAACGGTAAAGAGCCCCGGGCCGGAGCGCCGCCCAGCACCTTGACCAGAGCCCGCAGGGTGGGGGCGCGGAAACCATAGGTCACGAAGGCCGGTTTGCGCAGGCGCAGGATGTGGTAGGGGTTCCACAAAGCAATGTGCGCGGCCCGTTTGCCCAGGGTGAAAGCATGCTTGAGGAGCCGGGTCTCCGCCTCGCCCAGGCTGCCACGACCGACCGAGACCACCAGCAGGTAGTCGGCCCTGGCAGCGGCCTGTTCCAGCCCGCTTTGGAAGGCATCGGCCTGTTGGGGGTCGTAGACAAACTGGCTGACCCTGGCGAAGCGGGTCTTGAGCAGTTCGACAAAGTCCTGAACCGCGAGGGTCTCGCCGTAAGGGCCGGCCTCGGAGGCGCTGCCCGCCGAGATCACCAAGATCCCATCCGAGCGCCGGGGGCGCGGCGGCCGGCGGTAGGCGGTAATGCTCCGCAGGGCCACCTGCTCCATGAGGGCCTGGTCGCGCTTCTGCTGGGCTGCGGGGTAGGGCTGGGCCTGGCCGGGGAAGCGATGGGCTGCCTCCAGCAAGCGCAGCTGGCTTTGCCGGGCCTGCTCCTCGGGAAGCGAGCCGTTTTCCAGGGCTTGCTGGATGGCGGTGGCCTGGGCGATGTGCACCTCGGGCAGGCCCAGCGACAGAATCATATCGGCCCCGGCCTGCAGGCTTTTTACGGCCGCCTCGCCGATGGGGTAGTTTTTGCTGATGGCTTTCATATCCAGCGCATCGGTGACGATGATGCCTTGAAAGCCCAGTTTTTTCCGCAAGAACCCGGAGAGGATTTTTTGAGAGAGGGTGGCCGGGTGCTGTTTGTCCAGGGCGGGGAAGCGGATGTGGGCGCTCATAATCGAGCTGATCTGGGCTTCCACGGCTTTGCGGAAGGGGTAGAGCTCGGTGCGCTCGAGCTCCTCCAGCGTTTTATCCACCACCGGCAGCTCGAGGTGCGAGTCCAGGAAGGTGTCGCCGTGTCCGGGGAAGTGCTTGACCGCGGCCATTACCCCGGAGCGCTCGAGGCCCCGGGCCCAGGCCAGCGCCAGCCGGGCTACTTTTTTGGGGTCGGAGCCAAAGCTGCGGTCGCCGATCACCGGGTTTTGGGGGTTGGTGTTCACGTCCACTGAGGGGGCAAAGTTCCAGTTGATGCCCAGCGAGATGAGGGTGCGGCCCACCGCCGCCCCCACCGCTTCGGCTGTCTTGATGTCCCCCACCGCACCCAGGGCCATGGGAGAAGGGGCCAGGGCAAACTCCAGTACCCGCTGCACCGCTCCGCCCTCCTGGTCGATGGCAATCCAGGCCTGTGGCCCCAGCACTGAGCGAATATCGGCCACCAGCTTGCGAACCTGCTCGGGGTGCTGGATGTTTTTGCGAAACAAGCACACCCCCCCAAAGCGGTAGCGCTCGAGGTGGGCGCGGCTGGCGGCATCCAGGGTGGGGCCGGGGAGATCGATCATCATCAGGCTGGTGGCTAGGTATAGGTTTTCCATGGTTACCTCTGCATTGTATGACCCTGAGGCCGAGGAGGCTGGTAAAGCGATGAGAGCTGCTGGTTCCGGGCCGGAAACAGTTTGCGGTGGGGCCGGGATGTGTGGGTGCACACCCCGGGGTTTAGTATTTCTGTAGGATGTCTGTGCGGTTTGCATAGATTGAGGCGCAGATTTTCACCCGACCTATGAAGCCTGTTCTGCCTGTCGACACCCAGTCTGCAACCCTCGAGCGGCCCCAGCGGCGGGGTTGCAGATGGGCTCAGGCGTTGCTGGAGATGCTCGACCAGATGAGCACACCCGGCAGTCCAGCCGCCGTTGCCAGGTTGCTAGCGGGTGGTTCTTGTGGGCCTCGGAACCCCTGCCCGGGGGATATGATACCGGCGGACGAGCTCCGGACGGCCTGGAAATGGCCCACGGCAAGGGCCTGCGGAGAAAAAACCATCAGGCCACCGCTCCGGGATAGGAACTGCAGATGACGCAACTTGTCGGAACACTGATAACCCCCAACCGCTCTTATCCGGCTCGCCTGGTATTTTCTGAGCGCATCGAGGCCCTCGAGCCGCTGGAGGCCGATCGGGAGGATCCGGGGCCTTATATTTTGCCGGGTTTTATAGACCTGCACGTGCATGGGGGCGATGGGGCCGACTGCATGGATGGGGAGCAGGCCGTGCGGCGGATGGCCCGCTTTCACGCCCGGCATGGCACCACCGCCCTGCTCGCCACCACCGTCACGGCGCCGCTGGAGGAGCTCGAGGCCGCTTTGCGGGGCATCGCCGCGGTGGCGCAGAACCCCGGCCCTGGGGAGGCGCGGGTGCTGGGGGTGCATCTGGAGGGGCCGTTTATCAGCCCGGAGAGGCTGGGGGCCCAGCCGCCCTACGCCCTCCAGCCCAGCCTCGCGGCCATGCGCCGCCTGCTTTCCCTGGCCCCCGTTCGAGTGGTGACGCTGGCCCCCGAGCTGCCGGGGGCGCTCGAGCTAATCCGCTTCCTGGGCGAGCAGGGGGTGCGGGTGCAGCAGGGCCACACAGCGGCTAGCTATGCCCAGGCCCTGGCGGGTTTTGAGGCCGGGGCCCAGGGCTTCACCCACTTTTTCAACGCCATGACCCCCCTGCACCACCGCGAGCCGGGGGTGGTGGGGCTGGGCCTCGAGCGCGCCCGCTGGGCCGAGGTCATCCCCGACGGACTGCACGTGCACCCGGCGGCCCTCCGGGCCATGGTTCGAGCCATCCCCCAGACCTATGCCGTTACCGATGCGGTGGCGGCCGCCGGGATGCCCGAGGGGGCGTATCCGCTGGGCCGGCATACGGTTTACAAGAAAGGCCAGGGGGTCTTCCTGGCCGATGGCACCCTGGCCGGCAGCGCCCTCACCATGAACCAGGCCGTCCAGAACCTGGGCCGTTGGGGCTACGGCCTGCAGGACATCCTTCACCTGACCTCGAGCCGGGCCGCCCAGTACCTGGGCATGCCGCATGGACTGGAGGTGGGCAGGCCCGCCGACCTGGTGGTGCTGGACGAGCAGCTGCGGCTTGTGGAGGTGTATGTGCGAGGCCAGAAAGTGGAGGTTTCTGCATGAGAGCGGTCGAAACCAAGATGTTCCAAGAGGCTCAGCAGGCCCCCGCGGTGGTGGAGCAGGCCCTGCGAGAAAACAAGAGCGAGATGGAGCTGCTGGGCACCTTCTTGCGCCGCCATACCCCGCCCTTCGCGCTGACGGTGGCTCGAGGCAGCTCCGACCATGCCGCCCTGTACGGCAAGTATCTGATCGAAAGCTTGCTGGGCCTGGTCTGCTCCTCGGCCATCCCCTCGGTGCACACGGTTTACGGGCAGCGCCTGGCCCTCAACCGGGCTTTGGTGATCGCCATCTCGCAGTCGGGCCAGAGCCCGGATCTGATCGAGGTCACCCGCCAGGCCCGGCGCGATGGGGCCCTGACCCTGGCCCTGGTCAACCAGGAGCACTCCCCCCTGGCCCAGACCGCCGAGGTGGTGCTGCCGCTCTGGGCCGGCCCCGAGGAAGCGGTGGCAGCCACCAAAAGCTACCTGGCCACCCTGGCCTTGCTGACCCAGCTGGTCGCAGCCTGGGCCGAGGATAAACCCCTCAAAGAAGCCCTGGCCATGCTGCCCGAAGCCATGTACAAAGCCGCAGAGGCCAGCTGGCAGGCCGGACTGGAGCCGCTGGTGGAAGCGGAAAACGGCCTGGTGGTGGGACGCGGTTATGCCTTTGCGGTGGCCCACGAGCTGGCCCTCAAGCTCAAGGAGACCAGCGCCTTTCACGCCGAGGCCATGTCGGGCGCAGAACTTTTGCACGGCCCGGTGGCCCTGGTGGAACCCGACTTTCCCCTGCTGGTACTGGTTCCCAAGGACAAACCCCTGCCCGGCCTGCTGAGCCTGCTGGAAAACCTGCGCGGTAAAGGCGGACACCTGTTGGTGGCCTCCTCCGAAAGCGAGGCGCTGGAACTGGCTCATACGCCATTGCCGCTCCCCACCCGGCTTCATCCGGTGCTGGACTCCATTCTGCTGGCCCAGGCTTTCTACCCATTTGCCGCCGAACTCTCGGTGGCCCGGGGCTTTAACCCCGATGCCCCGCGCCACCTGTCCAAGGTGACCCGCACGCGCTGAGTTGGGTAGGATACAGCTATGGAAATTCGCAAGATTGGTGTAGTTGGTGCAGGGCAGATGGGGGCGGGCATCGCCCAGGTGGCGGCCCAGGCGGGGTATCAGGTGGTGTTGCGCGACCTCGAGCAGACCTTCCTCGAGCGCGGCCTTGGCAGCATTCGGCGTTCCATCGGCAAGCTGCTGGAAAAAGGCAAGCTTGACCAGCAGGCCCACGACGGGGCCCTGGCCCGTATTACCACCACCACCCAGCTATCCGACCTGGCGGACTGCGACCTGGTGATCGAGGCCATTGTGGAGCACGAGCCCGCCAAGCTCGAGCTTTTCCGCGAGCTCGACGCCCTTGTCCAGCCTGCGGCCATCCTGGCCTCCAACACCTCCTCGATCCCCATCACCCGCCTGGCCTCGGCCACCCGCCGGCCGGAGCGCTTCATCGGGATGCACTTTATGAACCCGGTGCCCCTGATGGAGCTGGTGGAGGTCATCCGGGGCTACCTGACCGACGAGGCCACCACCCAGACCGTGCTGCAGGTGGCCCGCCGGATGGGCAAGACCCCGGTGGAGGTCAACGACTACCCCGGTTTCGTCTCCAACCGCATCCTGCTGCCCATGCTCAACGAGGCCATCCAGTGCGTGATGGAGGGGGTGGCTACGCCGGAGGCCATTGACCAGGTGATGAAGCTGGGCATGAACCACCCCATGGGCCCCCTCACCTTAGCCGACTTCATCGGCCTGGACACCTGTTTATCCATTATGGAGGTGCTGCACCGGGGGCTGGGTGACGACAAATACCGGCCCTCGCCCCTGCTGCGCAAGATGGTGCAGGCCGGGCTCCTGGGCCGCAAGAGCGGGCGGGGTTTCTACCGCTACGACGAAAAGGGCAACAAAATCGGATGAACCGGCTGGATCACCTGGTGCTGGCCGCCCAGACCCTGCAAGAGGGGGTGGAGTACGTCCAGGACACCCTGGAGGTGGTGCTCCCACCGGCGGGGGGCCAGCACCCCTTGATGGGCACACACAACCGCTTGCTGAACCTGGGGGGCGGCGTTTATCTGGAGATCATCGCCGTTGATGCCCAGGCCCCGGCGCCAAGCCGCCCGCGCTGGTTCGAGCTGGATCGCTTCGCGGGGCCGCCGCGCCTTTTGACCTGGGTGGCCCGCAGCGAGGCCCTCGAGCGCTACGCGGCGCTGGGGCTGGGCCCGGTGACCAAGGCCAGCCGGGGCGACCTCGAGTGGCTCATCACCCTCCCCGAGGACGGGCGCCTGCACTGGGGTGGGGTGGTGCCCTACCTGATCCAGTGGGGCCAGCGCCACCCCACCGATACCCTGCCGGACGCAGGCTGCCGCCTGCTGGCATGGGGGCTGCACCACCCCCAGCCCGGGGCCGTGGCCCCGGTGCTGCGACAACTGGGCCTCGAGCCTCCCCTGGAGGTGGCCCCCCAGCCGGGGCTCTGGGCCCTCATCCAGACCCCCGCCGGACGCAAGGTGCTGTCTAGCCAGGCTGGGGGCTCTGCCGAATGAAAAACCGGCCCAGCCAGTCCAGGAATCGGCTGATGGGGCCTTTCTGCACGCTGCGCTGTACCGAAAGGGCCGCCTCTTCGGGGCCCACATCGTGCCCGATGGCCTGGGACAAGAAGTAGCGGTGGTCGGAGATCCATAGGTACAGGTCGGCCTCGGTGCGGCCCGGAAAGTTTTTCAAAACGCCGTTCTCGCGAATCTCCAGAATGGTGGGCAGGTAGAGGTTGTCGTACCAGTCGACAACCGCCTCTTCCCAGCTAATCGAACGCTTCTGGTCGAGGCCCATGAAATACTGATGGGTGCGGATGTGATCGAGCAGCACGTCGTAGCGGCCGGGCCGGCTGAACAGGATGGGTTCGTGGTTGGGGCGCAGCTCGGGCAGCCGGGTCTGCTCCAGAAACGCGGCGTACTCCCCTTTGAGAATCACATCCTTGATGGTGTCGTGGGGCTCGAGGTCTACCGGTACCTCGAGCTCGATCACGTAGGCGTCTATGTAGTGCTGGCCCTGGGCTTTGGCTAAAGCGGTGCGGTGGTTGCCGTCTTTTACGAAGTAGGCATCGCCAACCTTGTAAACGTGAATAGGGGGAAACTCCACACCCTCGAGCTGGGCTTGCCGGAGCTTGGTCCAGCGATCTAGGGTGAAGGGTTCTTTGGGCATGAACTCGGCGTCGAAATCGCCATAGCGATCCACCGAGCCGATAATTTTATCCACCTCTATGGTTTGTAGTCCTTTGTACGACTCACCCCGGGGGCGCAGACTGGAAACCGCGCTGTAGGGCAGCAGATCGTTGGGCTGGCCGCGCAGGCGGCGCAGAATATCGTGAACCAATACACGGCGTGACAACGCCTCGGCTTCTATCTGGGCTTGACGCTCTGAATCCATGGCTTCACCCTAATGCGCTCCGAGAGGTGTGAATGGCCGGTTTATCGCTGGCAGTCCGGCGAAGGGCTGTGCTGTGGTGGATTGAGGTTGAAGCGCCTTATCCAACCCCTTTTGAGTATAACCCAATACCCCATCTCCCCGGATGCCTATGTCTTAATCGAGATGCTGTAGAAAATCGGCGCGGCCACCCGTCCCTGGGAGCGGGTGGCCTGGGTTACAATCCTGGACAGAAGCCCTAGGCCGCCTCTTTGGATAGCCGCTCGAGGCCGCTGGGGTTCTCCAGCACCAGCTTGCCGTAGCCGGAGCGGATGTAGCCCTCGCGGGTCAGCTCGCCGATGACTTTGGTCACAGTCTCGCGCACCGAACCCACCGCCGAGGCAATCTCGTCGTGGGTGGCCCGCACCCCAATCCGGCCGTTTTTCTCCATAAAGGCCACCGGCGTGCGGGATAGCTCGAGCAGGGTGGCCGCGATGCGGTTCTTAAGGCGCTGGCCGGAGATGCGTTGAATAGTCTGGTAGGTCTGGCTAAGGGCCCGCACCAGGCCCTGTACCAGCTCGTGCATCTCCTGCGCAGAAAGCTGCCCGGGTGCCAGGGCATCGATTTTGGTTTCGGTCACAGCCTCGGCGAAGTAGGTGCGCTCGGCGCCGGAGATGACCTCTTCGCCAAAATACTCACCGGGGCGCACGAAACGTAACGTCAGGGCGTTGCCCTCATCGTCCACGCTCTGGAGCCGTACCAGACCTTCCCGTACCCGGTAGAGCTGATCCTTGGGGCTGGGCTCGCCCGGATAGAGGATGATCTCGCCAGGATCGAAGGTTAGGGTATCAAGGATGCTGGTTTGCATGGCTTCATCACTCCTCAAAACCGAATATAGCAGGCCGGGGTTATTTTGTAAACAATCATGTTGATTTATTTGAGGTGAGTGAGATTACATATTTTGGAAAAATGCGCAATACCGGCCTGCTACCCTGCTATACGCAGGGGCTCAGGGGCCTGGATGTGGGCGGGCTTTACCACCAGCCCCGGCGTTTCATCCAGAACGCCAGACTGCCGCCGATCAGCAACAGTCCGCTCCAGAAGTAGATTCTTCCTGCGGGCCAATGGTACTCGGTAAAGGCCTCGAAGTTGGTGCCGTAGATGCCGGCCCACAGGGTCATGGGCAGGAACAGCACCGAGATGACCGTCAGGGCCTGAACCACCCGGTTGAGCCGATTGTTCTGGGCCGAGAGGTACACCTCCAGCACGTTGGATAGCTCGTCTCGAGCGGCATCCAGCCCCTCGTATACCCGACCCATGCGGTCGGTGAGGTCGCGGAATAGGTAGGCCTCACCGCCCAGGAGGGGGAGGCGTTCCAGGTGCAGCAAGGCCTCGCGGGCCTGGGAAACTAGGCGGCGGGTGCGCAGCACCTCGCGGCGGGCGGAAAACACCCGGCGGGGGATCTCGGGGGTGTTGTCGCCATTCAGGGCCAGCTCTTCCAGGTCTTCGACCCGGTCGGTGAGGGCATCGGTGTACTCGAAAAAAGTTTGCACGCCCTGGTCGAGCAGGCGCTGCCACAAGCGCAGGCACGAACCCCCACGGAAGCTGTTCCAGATTTGCTCGAGGTAGTCTACCGGCTCGTTGCGGTAGGTGAGCAGCACCTGGGCCTCGGGGAAATAGAAGTACGAGACCCGCTCGGTGCGGCTGTGGGCGTTGTGGGGGGACTCGAGGGTACGAAAGATCAGGAAAAGGTGCTTGGGGTACTCCTCGAAGCGGCTCCAGTGTCCGATCTCCTGGGCGTCGGCTAGGGCCAGGGGGTTGAGGGGGTACTGCTTCCCGATGAGCGCTAGTTCCTCGGGCGTGGGGGTTTCGACATCCACCCAGACCTGGGTTTCTAGCAGGCCGCAAGGGGCCCCGTCGGAGAGTTGCTTGGCCCGAACCATGGCCTATAGCTTATCGCGTTTCACAATTGCCTGCCCCACGCTGGCAGGCAGTTTATCCAGTACAGCAAAATACGCTGTACGATGACTTTTGAATCTGGTATTGGCAATACGTGCGTCATCACGGGCTAGGCAGCGACAACGAGCCATCCAGGCAAAACCGTCCTCGACCCTTCTTGGGTAGGGGAAAGCCTTCCAGCCCTGACCGCGCCCAGGACGGTTTCGTCAGCTGCAAAATCTGATGTGGAAGGTCAGTTTGCCAGGCTGCCGATTGCAGGTAAGGGGTCTTGGTTGCGATATGGAGGCCTCGAGAACCTGAAGTTGGGGGCTTTTTACCGCTGAAGCTGGGGCTAAGCGCCGAGGCTGGTGCGGGTAACCGGTTAGACTAAGCCCGTATGCGCCTACTTGCCATCTTCGCCCACCCCGACGACGAGTCGTTTTTCTGCGCCGGAACCTTAGCCAAGTATGCGGCTTTGGGGCACGAAGTGTACCTGATCTGCGCCACGCGCGGGGAGCAGGGCCGGATCCGGCATCCGGCCCTCGATGCCTCGCTTTATCCCAAGGGTGAGGCTTTGGGTAAGCTGCGCGAAAAGGAGCTCGAGGCCGCCTGCGCCATTCTGGGCCTGCGCCCACCCATCTTTCTGGGCTACCAGGACTCGGGGTATCCGCTCGAGGTCGCCTTAGCCAACCCCAGGGGCTTCATGCACCAGGACTTGCAGCAGATTGAGGATGTCCTGCTGGGGTACATGGCCCAGCTAAAGCCCCAGGTGGTCATCGGGTTCGACCCGCAGGGCTACTACGGCCATGCCGACCACATCCACCTGCACCGGGCCACCCTGGGGGCCTTCTGGCGGGCCGGCAATGTGATGCCCGAACCGCCCAAGCGGCTTTTCTTTCCGGTACGCACCCAGGAGCGGGTGGCCCAGACCAAGTTCGACCCCGCGCGCTATGGGGTCTCGCCCTGCTCGGTGGCGGTGCGGGTGGACGTGCGCCCCTTAGCCCCGACCATCCGGGCGGCGGTGCTGGCCCATGCTTCGCAGGCCGGGCCTGAGGAGAACTTTGCCCAGGTGCTCCTGGACTGGCCGGGCCTGCTGGAAGAGGAGACCTTCGTGCTGGGCGGGCTGCGGGGTTCTTTTCCGGCCATGCCGGTGAACGATTTGCTGGCCGGGTTTTAACTGGCGCAGTCCACAGCAAGATTACCGGCCGAATACTACCTCGGCCTTGATCTGGACGTTGAGCGCCCTGGCAATTTCGATGAGCCGCTCGAGACTGGCCGAGGCATAGTGTGTGGCTTCATAACGCTGAATCTGTTGCTTTTTGAGCTTCAATCGTTTTGCAAGCTGCTCCTGGGTAAGGCCCGCTGCGATCCGCGCCTTGATGAGGGCTTCAGGTAAATCTTCCAAGGAAGATACCTGGACGGAGCGAACTTCTCGACGGCGGAGGGCCTCGTACTGGGCCATCTGTTCACGCAAGTCTTCAATCTGGCTTTGCAGCGCCTCGAGCCGGGCCTGCCGCAGCTTAGGATGCTCGTTTCCTAAGGGTGCACGTTGCAGCTGCTCCAGGCTTTGCTCGAAGCGCCTGAGCCAGGCCCCGCTGATTCTGTACTCGCGCTCGTTCTCGATCCTCATGGAAACCCCTTTCCCAAATCAATGGCCACAATGCCCTTGCGGCTGCCGTTCCTATCCGACTGAAAAAAATCGAGAAAGGGCGTACCATCCCCTTTGGCATCCGCACTGGCCGGGAAAAACTCCCCACCGTACTTGGCTTTTTGAGCAGCGCGACGGTTGGAGAAGTCGAGCAGAACAGGATCTAGTTTATTGAAATCTACACCGCTCGGTTCCCAGCAGGCGTCAAAATCGGCGGGTTGGTCTTTGGTCGTTACAAAACTTCCATTCAGATACACTCTTTTGCAGCCAGCTTGTTGGAGGTTCAAAAGCGCCATTCTTAGACCCCCAAGAAGCGCTCTGCGGTGCTCGTTCCAGCCAAACTTAAGTTCTACTTCTTGCCAAGTTGCCAAGTGGATACCCGGAGGAAGACTCCCTCCTTTGTTGAAGTCCGGAATCATAGATCTCCTTTTCCGGCTTGTGGGTTTTCACTTGGTTCTCTTGGTCTGACTTTTTTTGGTTCACTCAACCCAAAAAGCCTAAGACAACAGTAACATTGTCTTTGTAAAAAATCAATGCACGCTAGGAATTTGGCGCTGCGAGTGCTAACCTCAGACTTCGGTTGCCTGCCTGCCATGATGGATTACCGCCAAGTTCTGCAACGGCTTTCCTTCCTGCCCGATCTCTACCTGGTGGGCGGGGCGGTGCGCGACATTCTGCTGGGCCAGACGCCCGAAGACCTGGACTTTGCCACCTCGGCGCCCCCGGAGGAGGTGATGCGTCTGGCTAAAGCCCAGGGCCTGGGGGCGGTTCCCACCGGCCTCGAGCACGGTACCGTCACCATCCTGATCGACCACCACCCCTACGAGGTCACCACCTTTCGCCGCGAC
Organism: Meiothermus taiwanensis WR-220; assembly: GCF_003568585.1. Lineage (NCBI taxonomy): Bacteria > Thermotogati > Deinococcota > Deinococci > Thermales > Thermaceae > Meiothermus > Meiothermus taiwanensis. The sequence continues at coordinate 2,495,717 of NZ_CP021130.1, read as the reverse complement.
GTGGAGACCTATGGACGAAAGGCCAGGGTGGCCTGGGGTCGGTCCATCGAAGAAGACCTGGCCCGGCGCGATTTCACCATCGGGGCCATCGCCATGGATGCCTCGGGGCAGGTGATCGACCCCTACGGCGGGCAGCGGGATCTCGAGGCCGGCGTCTTGCGGGCGGTGGGCGACCCGGCCCAGCGCTTCCGGGAAGACTACCTGCGGGTGATCCGGGCGGGCCGCTTTGCCGCGCGCTACGGCTTCGAGATCGAGCCAACAACCCTGCAAGCTGCGCAGGAAGCGGCCCCGGAGGTGCTCGCGCACGTGGCCGTCGAGCGGGTGACCGCCGAGTTTGACAAAGCCTTTCAGAACGGCACCCCCAGCCGTTTTCTGCGCTACCTCTACGACCTGGAAATCCTGCAACGGCTGATCCCCGAGTTTGAAGACACCCACCTGCTCTTGCAAAACCCCCGCTGGCACCCCGAGGGGGATGTGCTGACCCATGTCTTGCAGGTGGTGGATCGCGCCCCGCCGCCCTACCGCTGGCACGCCCTGCTGCACGACATCGGCAAGAAGGATACCGCGCGCTGGAGGCCCGAGGGTTGGTATAGCTTTTACGGGCACGAGCGGGTGGGTGCCGCGCTGATACCCCGCATCGCCCGCGACCTGCGCCTGCCCAACCATCTGCGGGATGAGCTGGTGGTGACCACCGCTCTGCACATGGTGCCGGTCTTTACCAAGCCCACCCCTGCGGCCATCCGCAGGTTCCAGGCCCAGGCCGGCCCGCACCTGATGGCCCTAAAAGCCCTGTTCGAGGCCGATGGGGCCGGGCGCCGGCCCAAGGAGGCCTGGCAGTTTTTCGAGCCCCAGCCGGTGCCGGTGCAGCCGGTGCTGCTGGGCCGTCATCTGGTCGAACGGGGTCATAAGCCGGGGAAGGCCTTTGGCCGGATGCTCAAAGCTGCCTACGAGTGGCAGCTCGAGACCGGCGAGACCGACCTGGAGAAGCTCTACCAGGTGGCCCTGGGGGCTTTGAAGGGGGAAGCCTGACCCTATTTTTTAGGCTATGCTGGGGATATGTCGGTTCCTGTGGTCTTTCTGCACGCTTTCCCCTACAGCCCGGCCATGTGGGCAGGGCAGCTCGAGGCCGTCGAGGGGCATCCGGTGCTGAACCCCGACATCCTGGGGTTCGAGAGCCTGGAAAGCGCGGCTGCCCACGTGCTGGTCGAGCTGGACGACCTGGGCTGGCAAAGAGCGGTGTTTGTGGGGCTTTCCATGGGGGGCTATGTGATTTTCAGATTGTGGAACCTCGAGCCCGAGCGCTTCGCGGGGATGGTGCTGGCCGACACCCGCGCCACCCCGGACACCCCCGAGGGGGCCCGCCTGCGCTTAGAGCAGGCCGAGCGCATCCGCCGGGAAGGGATGCAGTTCTTCCCGGAGGCCACCCTCAAGGGGCACCTGGGGGCTACCACCCATGCCCGCCGCCCCGAACTGGTGGCCCAGGTGCGGCAGGCCCAGCTCGAGGCCGACCCCGGCCGGGTAGCCAGGAGCCTCGAGGCCCTGGCCCACCGGCCCGACTCGCTGCCGCTGCTCCCCAGCATCTCGGTGCCGGCCCTGGTGCTGGTGGGCGAGGAGGATACCCTCACCCCGCCCTCCGAGGCCCGGCAGATGGCCGCCCAGATTCCCGACAGCCGGATGCTGATCCTGCCCGAGGCAGGGCACCTCTCGAACCTGGAGAACCCCAAAGCCTTCAACACAGCCCTGCGGGGCTTCTTGGCCGAACTTCACTGAGCGGGGCTGGCCTGGCTCAGGTGCAGGGCCAGGCAGTCGTCCAGGGCCAGGGGCGAACGGGTGTTGAGCCGCGCGCGCAGGGCTTCAGCAGGCCAGATTTTGCCCAGCACCCGGCCCAGTTGGGCGCGGTAGGGGGCCGGCAGGCCCGCACAGGTCTGGAGTTTTTTCCAGGCGGCTTCCTCCTGCCCCAGCCCCAGCAGTGCCTGGGTCTCCAGGCCCAGCTTCCAGCTCTGCACCCCTGGGTCTTGCAGATCACCAATCTGCACCACCTGGGCCAGCGCCTCGGCCCACTTCTCCTGCCTCGCCAGGGTCTCGGCGTAGCCCAGGCGGGCCTGGGCCTGGAAATAGGGATCGCTTTGCTGCAAGCAGCCCTGCATCATGGCCTCGGCCTTGGGGGCCGGCATCAGCAGGGAGAGTTTCAGGGCCACATCGATGGACAAGGCGATGTAGCGGTCGCCGGGGAGTTTTTTGCTGAGCAGCTCTTCGTGCAGCTCGCGCAGGATTTTCACGCTTTCGGGGGCTTTTTGACCGCCCACATAGGGCGGTAGGTAGGGCAGTCCGCTGGCCCGTACCCAGTAGGCCACGGCAATGCGGTACAGGGTGCGGCGGTGGCGGTAGTGGGCCTCCTCGGGGCGTTCGCGCACCTCGCGCAGGTAGGCCTCGGCCTCGGCCAGAAGGGCCAGGGCCTCCAGGGGGCGGCCTCGAGCTAGCTCGAGCACGCTGGCCTCGCTCATGGCCCGGGCCCGGATGAACTCGTCGGAGGCCTCGCGGATGGACTGGTACAAGTAGCGCTCGGCTTCTTCGAAGTTGCCGATGCGCCGCAGGGCTGTACCGAAGCGGGCCCGCACCCTTGCTATCTCTTCGGGGGGCGCCCCTGAAGCTTCCAGGGCTTGCAGACCCTGGCGCATCTGGGCCTCGGCCTCGTAGACCCGTCCGGTGCGCAGAAGCAGGTCGCCCGACTGGTAACGGGCCCGTCCGACCAAGAGGGGATCGTGCGAGACCTGCCGTAGGGCTTCCAGGGCCTCCTCAAAGCGGCCGGCGTCTTTGGCAACCAGGCCCTGCCACAGCCGCACCCGGTCGGCCAGAAAGGGCTGAATGGGTAGTGAGAGGGCCTGCTGGACATAGGCTTCGGCCTGGGCGTAGTCGCCTTGCCAGCGCTCCACAGCGGCCCAGACCAGCAGTCCTTCGGCCCCGATCTCGCCTGAAAGGGTCTCGGGCGGGGGCAGCAGCTGCAGGGCGGCGGGGAAATCCCCGGCGTCTACCCGGGCTTCGGCGGCCTTGACCCTGGCCCAGGCCTGCACCGCGGGATCGGTGGAGTGGAAGAGTAGCTCGAGGGCCTCCAGGGCCTCGGGGTGGGCGTACTGGCCCAGCACGGCGCGGTAGCGTACCACTGCCATGGCCAGCTTTTCCCGCTCGAGGGTGGGCCAGGACTGTGAATCAGCCCACAGGGTGGGCAGCAGCGCGAGCCGGCTGGGGTCTTGTGAGAGCAGCTCGAGCAGCTTATCCAGCCGCTGGGCGCCGCGTGCGTGGTGCAATTGACGGAACAGGTCACCCCTAAAAAAATCCAGGGCCAGGGTGTGCAGCCTGCGGGCTTCTTTTTCTGGCACCTGGGGCAGCAGGCTGCGCAGGGCTGGGCGTACCTTGCCCTCACCCATGGGGGCCAGCAGCGCCCGCTCGGCCTGCGAGAGGTGCTCGAGGCTTTTGCCGATGGCCTTTTCCAGTAGGGGAACCGGGATGCCAGGGTCGGCCTCGGGCGAAAGAACGGCCAGCGCGTACAGGATGGGGCGCAGGGCGGTGTCCTGGGCCAGGTTGTAGCCGGCCAGGGCCGCGGGGGGGCTGCCCTGGGTTTGGGCGGCCTCCAGCAACACCAGCCGCGATAGCTCGGCGAAGTTGCGCCCGGCCTGGTTGACCAGGGCTTCTACCCGCTCGGGCGGCAGGTCGGGCAGGCGGTCTTTCACGTAGCGGCGGGCCTCGGCCCGGCTGGGGGGCGAGAGCGGATGCCAGGCCAGGTTGGGCGGGGGCTCGGAAAGCCCGGCCAGAAAAGGAATGGTCAGCCGGCGCAGCAGCGGCTCAATCCAGGCCGCCAGCCCCACCGGGTTGCCCTGGGTATCGCGCAGGCTCAGGCCACCGATCTGCCCCTCCTTTTCGGCCCGCAAGAGCAGGGGTTTCCCGCAGGCGTTGAGGGCGCCGGCCAGCTCGCTGCGCAGCTCATCCTGCAGAGCGGCCTGCAGGGCATAGGGCTGGGTGGGGGAGAGCTGCGAAAGGATGCCCTCGAGCTCCAGCCCCAGTTTTTCCGCCAGGGGGTGGAGGTGCTGGGCCAGCTCCCCCCCCAGGTTGACCATCAGGCAGCCCGGCACAGCCCGCTCCACTGCGGCCAGCAGCACACCCTTGCCGGTGGCCGCGCCCCCCACCACCACCATCTGGGGTTTTTCACCCTGCTCCAGGGCTCGCACAAAGCGGCGAAACAGCCGGCGTTTGTCGCGTCCCAAGGCCCGCCGGGCCGATTCCAGGGCCAGCTCTGAGGGGAGGCTGGGGGGTTCCAGCCCCGATTCGCTGTACAGGTCGCAGATGACCTCGAATAGTCGCAGTTTTTCCTCGGGGCTACCCAGATCTTTGTACAGGATGTTGCGCACCGTCCCGGCCCTTCCACCGCGTTCGGCCACAGCGGCTTCCAGCCAGCGCAGACTGCCTTTTTTGCCGCGGTGATCCCGTCCGCTCAGGTGAGGTCGAAGGGTCTCGAGGTGAACCTGCCAGAGTGTACTCACTTCACCCACAATATCTACACCATACTGGGGTGTAGTGTAGTGCGCAAGTAAATTTGTAGATTTTATTGCGCCAGCTCTACTTCCAGGTTCTTATTTTTGGGCACATTAATCAGGGTGCTCAAGGTGCGGTAGCCGGGTGCTTCAACCTGCAGGGTGTAGTCGCCGGCCTCGAGCAGGAAGCTCGAGCGTCCCTGGCGGCTACTGGCAATCTCAGTGGTGCCTTGCAAAATGCGGATGGTGGGTTCGGGGGCGTTCACGGTTACGTTGAGGAGGCAGGGGCAGGCCGGATCGACCTCGCGCACACTGCCCGAAGCAACGGATGGGGTTGGGGTGGTTGGCTCGGCAGTGGGCGGCGAGGGTTCGGGCGTGGGCTGGGATGGGCCGGCCTCGGGGGGGGTGGGGGCGGGTTCGGCCGGCGGCGTGGGGGTGGGGCTATCCGGCGCGGGGGGTGTGGCGGGGTCGGTTTGGAAGTTGTTGAGCGGGTTGGGGATGGTGCCTGAGGTGAGCAGGTTGGGGCTGCTGCTGTTCAGGAGCACGATGCTGCCAAAGCCGGTAAGTGCCAGTAGCACGGCCAGACCGGTGCTCCAGCCAGCCAGGCGGCTGCGGAGGTTCAACAGGGCCCAGACCAGCAACAGCACCCCCAGGATGCCCAGCCCCCAGAAGACGGTTGTGCCGTACTGCTGGTGCAGCCAGGCCCCGCCCAGCCCAGCCAGGCCCAGCACCAAACCAAATCCCATCCAGGCCAGTCCACCGCGCGGTAGGCGGGTGAGGCCCCAGAGTGTAATAAGCACACCCAGAATGCCCAGAATCCAGAGTAAAAGCGCGTTCATGTCAGCTCCTTTCGTAGATTGCTCGAGGTGGGGTTGGCTCCGACACCTGCTTAGACTCTAACACCCACCTGCTAGGGCATGGTGTAACCCTGGTTGCGGGGCCAGCCAAGGTCTTAGGGCAACGGTATACTCGAGCCACTATGAAGCTCGTACGGTTCGACGCAGGTCAATGGGGGGTACTGGAAGGCGAGACCATTCACGAAACCGATGGCCCGGCGGGCAACCCCACGGGCCGTCATTTTGACCTGGGGGGCGTGACCCTGCTGGCCCCGGCCACCCCCACCAAGATTGTCTGCGTGGGGCGCAATTACCTCGACCATATCCGCGAGATGGGCCACGACTTCGGGGGCGATCTGCCCAAGGAGCCCGGCCTGTTCCTGAAAGGCCCCAACACCCTGGCCCACCCGGCCAACCCGGCCCGCCCCGAGCGCTCGGGCGATGTGGTGCCCTACCCCAGCTTCACCAACCTGCTGCACTACGAAGGGGAGCTGGCGGTGGTGATTGAAAGCCGCATGAAAAACGTACCCGAGAGCGAGGCGCTCGAGCACGTGCTGGGCTACACCTGCGCCCTGGACGTGACCGCCCGCGACAAACAGAAAACCGACCTGCAGTGGGTGCGGGCCAAGTCCGCCGACAAGTTCTGCCCCCTGGGGCCCTGGCTGGTGACCTCGCTCGACCCACAAAACACCACCCTGCGCACCTACGTCAACGGCGAGCTGCGCCAGGAGGCCCACACCAGCCTGATGATCTTCCCGGTGGCTAAAATTCTCTCCTACATCAGCAGCTTTATGACCCTCGAGCCCGGCGATGTGGTACTGACCGGCACCCCCGAGGGGGTGGGCGAGCTCAAGCCCGGCGACCACGTGGAGGTCGCCATCGAGGGCATTGGCGACCTGCACACCCGAATTGGAAACTAAACCGCTGCTTTAGGCCCGATTTGGCAGCATACTGAACCTGGGGTGCTTCGCGCACCAGAGTACAAAGTTGCCTGGCAGTTTTGCCGGGGGATGGGGAGGTGTATTTGCCGAGACCGGAGACCCTTCTGCTGATCACTAGTATCCTGCTGCTTCTCAGCGTGCTGGCCACCAAGCTGGGTGGGCGGCTGGGGGTGCCTGGGCTGCTCTTATTTTTGCTCATCGGGATGCTGGCTGGCAGCGATGGGCCGGGGGGTATCTGGTTTGACAACTACTACGTGACCCAGTTCATAGGCACGGTGGCCCTTGTCTTCATCCTCTATTCGGGTGGCCTTTTTACCCGCTGGAATACGGTGCGCCCGGTGCTGGGGGCTGGCCTGTCGCTGGCCACTTTTGGCGTGTTATTTACCATGCTCCTGACGGGCGTATTCGCTCACTGGGTGTTGGATCTGGGCTGGCTCGAGGCCTTCTTGCTGGGTGCCATAGTCTCCAGCACCGACGCCAGCGCGGTGTTTGGGGTATTGCGCGAGCGGGCCGTGCGCCTGCGCAAGCACCTGCGGCCTTTGCTCGAGTTCGAATCCGGCACCAACGACCCCATGGCGGTGTTTCTGACCGTTGGCCTGACCGCCCTCCTGACCCGCCCCGAGATGAGCGCCTGGCAGATTCTGCCCATGTTCGTCCAGCAGATGCTACTGGGCTTACTGCTGGGTTATAGCCTGGGGCGGGCGGTGGCCTGGATTTTGCAAAACATCCGGCTCAGCTTCGATGGGTTGTATGCGGTTTTGTCGGTTACCTTAATGCTTTTGGTGTTTTCCCTTACCGCCGTGCTGGGCGGCAGTGGATTTGTGGCGGCTTATGTGGCGGGGGTGGTGGTGGGCAACAGCGACTTTCCCCGCAAGACGGCGCTGCTGGCCTTTCATGAGGGCAACACCTGGCTGATGGAGATTGGGATGTTCCTCACCCTGGGCCTGCTGGTCTTCCCCTCGCAGCTTCCCTCGGTGGCGGTAGGGGCTATTCTGCTGGCGCTTTTTCTGATGCTGGTGGCCCGACCTGTGGCGATTTTCCTGAGCCTGCCCAATCGTCGCTTTGCCCTCAACGAGAAACTCTTTGTTTCCTGGGTGGGCTTGCGGGGGGCCATCCCCATCGTGCTGGCGACCTTTCCTTTGCTGGCTGGGGTCGAATCGGCGCAAAAGATATTCAATGTGACCTTCTTCGTGGTGCTGTTTTCGGTGCTGGTGCAAGGAACCACCCTACCCCTGGCCGCCCGCTGGTTGCGGGTGCGCGCCGAGGATGAAGCGGTGGCCTCACCGCTTCCCGAAGCAGTAGGTAGCCGCTAGCCTGTGGGGGTGCTTCTTCAACTCGGGGGAAGCTCAGCATCCACAAAGAGGGTCTTGGCCTGGGTGTACAGCACCTGGCCGGGGGCCGCTTTGCGGGGCCGCCAGACGTGTTTTTTGGCGGTATAGTCCACCGGTACGTTTTTCTCGCCCCGGGCCTTGGAGTGGTGGGCCGCGAGCTGTGCGGCATAGAGCAGGTCGGGCAGGGGTGCGGGGCGGCCCTGGGTGCGCAGAATCACGTGCGAACCGGGGAGGCCCTGGGCGTGGAACCAGAGGTCTTCGGAGTGGGCCATGCGGGTCAGGAGGTCGTTTTCTTTGCTGTTGCGCCCCACCCAGACCTCGAGGCCGCTGGGACTCACCAGGCGCAGGCCCACCTGGGGGCCTTTCTCACGGCTTTTGCGGCCCAGGGCCTGCAACTCCTGGCGGGAGCGCTGCTCGAGCCAGGCGAGTTCCTGCTTTAGCCCGGCGATCTGGGCCTCCAGGGCCGGTATCTGCTCCAGGGCCCGCTCGGCATTGGCCTCGAGGCGCTTGGCCCGGGCGTAGAAGCGGCTGGCGTTCTGGATGGGGGAGAGCCCGGCTTCCAGCGGAATTTCCACCATCTGGCCGGAAAAATCCTCCAGCGTGGCCTTCCGCCCTGGCGGAAGCTGGTGGCCGTAGGCCATTAGCAGATCGCCCCAGCCCCGCAGGCGCTGGGCCTCCTCCAGGCGCTCCAGGGCGTTGTGGGCATCCTCCAGGCGGGCTTGCAGGGTTCGCATCTGCCGCTGGAGGGCCTCGCGCAGGGGTTTGCGCAGGGCCTCGGCCTCTTCCTGCGCCCAGGCGGCCTGGAGGTCAGGAGGGGTGGTTTGCAGGCTGGGCTGCTCGACCAGGCTGTGGATAACCCTGTGGATAAGTGGTAGATGTTCGTGGCTGAGCCGAGTTTCCGGGCTCAGGTGTGCGCGTCGGCAGAGTTCGGCCCCCAGGGCTTTACCCACCCCGTCCAGGTTTTTGATGAGCTGCGCGAGGGGCTGGCCCACAAAGGGCTTCAGTTCGTCCTCCTGCAGGGTGCGGGGGTCGAGCTTGTGGTAGGGTGGGGGCGGGGTGTAAAAAAGCCCGCTCCGCAGTTCGCGGTAGCGGTTGATGGCGGGCGTAACCGGGCGGTCTATGCCGATAATCCGGCCCTCGAGGTCACAAACCATCAGGTTGGCGTTGCGGCCCGTGAGCTCGAAGACCAGCCGGGTGGGGGCGGTGTCCACAAAGCCCTTCTCCCCTTCGAACTGCAAAAACACCACCCGGTCGAGCTTGAGCTGTTCAATTTTTAGCAAACGCCCCTTGCAGCGGGCCTCCAAAAGGCGCTGGAAGGGAGTCTTGGCCTCGCCCACCACACGATCCGCTTCCAGTGCCAGAAGGGGATGGGGCGGGCGGTAGCGCAACAGTAGATTGCCCAGTCCTTCCAGGAGCAGGGCGGCGGTGCCCTCGTCGGGGAAAGCCCAGCCCAGGCTGCGCAAGGGCAACCTCCCCGCCAGCCCGCGCACCACCGCATGAATCAGCAAGCCTTCCACGCTCAGGAGTCTAGCGGACTCTCGACCCCATGCCCACCCTAATTGAGCCCGTGGGTTTGCACATGTAGAGAGTTTCCGTAAAGGCTGGTCGTTGCGATAAAAGATCAGGCAGCCTTGACAGGCTCGGATTAATCTCTAGAATAATATATAGATTTCGTGGAGGTGACACATGGGTTCCATATACCTGCCCGATCAACTGAAGGCCAGGTTGGTTCGAGCAGCCCGGCGTCGCGGTTACCTGGTTGGGCGTGGGCGTCAGTCTCAGCTGGCAGAGTATCTGGCCTATCTCATTCGGCTGGATGAGCAGGCTGGAGGGGCTGAGCGGCCACGGCGCACGCTGGATCAGGCCCGTGGGTTACTGTCGGTTGCTGGAAAGCCGGCGCCTTCGGATGAAGCGATCCGGGATATTCTGGCAGAGCGGCGAATGCGCAAGTAGGTTCGTTATTCGAGACCAACCGCGATGCGAATTCTCCTGGATACAAATGTTGTACTCGATGTGCTTCTTGGGCGAGAGCCGTGGCAGGCTGAGGCATCGGCCATCTGGCAGGCGGTCGATGAGGGGCAGGTTGTCGCGTATGTGCCGGCTTCGGCTATCACCGATATCTACTACGTTGCCCGGAAACTGACGGACCTTGTTCGGGCGCGACGGTCGGTGCAGGTGTGCTTGGATGCCTTCCATGTGTGCGCTGTCGATCGATTTGTGCTCGAGCGAGCTCTAGTCTTGAGCGGGTCGGATTACGAGGATAATGTCCAGATAGCCTGTGCTGAGTTGAACGGGTTGGATGCGATTGTGACCCGAGACCCGGACGACTACGAGGGTTCGCCGATCGCCGTCTGGTCTCCCGCGCAATGCCTCAAGAACTTGCGGGGCAAAAGCCACCGCAGGTCTCCTTGATTCGCTCCTTTTTGTGTACCGGCCACAGCGTACCCTTGAGCGGAGCAGCCTCGGTTCACCCGCCACGCAGCAGATGCGAGCCGTTAGCCCCCCCCAACCCGGCGGAGCTGCACCAAAAACGCCGTATGCCCCACCTGCTGAAACTTGGGGTGGGCGATGGGGGGTCGCACATCCCACTCCCGGTGCTGCACCTCCAGGGTACGCTCGTGCAAAAACGGCAGTTGTAGGGTTTTGATTTGCTCGAGCAGTGTAATTACCTGGGTCAGGTTGGGCAGGTAGCAGACCAGAAAGCGGTCTGTTTTCAGTGCCGGTGCAATGTTGTTCAGCGCTTTCCAGGGTTCCATCAGATCTAGCGCAATGCCGTCAAAGGAGTTGGGTGGTAACTCGGCCTGGGCCAAGTCGCCCTGGACAAAGGTAACGTTGCCCCAATCCTCAAATTCGCTCAGGTTGCGTCTGGCCCGCTCGAGGTGTCGGGGGCGGGACTCATAGCTCCAGACCTGGCCCGTAGGCCCCACCGCCCGCGCCAGGTACAGGGTCAGGCCGCCCGAGCCCGAGCCTGCCTCCAGCACCCGCATCCCTGGGGCCAGGTCGAGCAGAAAGCAGATAGTAGCGGCGTCTTTGGGGTAGGTGGGGGTGGCTTCGCGGGGCATCTGGAGCACGTAGTCTTCCAGGGTGGGGCGGTGGATGCTGAAGCGTTCGCCTTGGGGGGTGGCCACAAACCGGCCGACCCCGGCCTGGATAATGGCCTCGTGACGGATGGAGCCCCGGTGGTAGTTGAATGTACCGCCTTGTTGTAAGCGAAACAAATAGACACGGCCCCGCCGGTCTTGTAGCAAAGCCCAGTCGCCATAGTTCATGAGGTTTAGCGTAGCGGGTTTGCGGGTTGGTTTGTCAAACGCTTTGCAAGGCCCAAGGCTCTGAATTTGGGCACTCCCAATGGGGGGTGGCTGTGTAGCACCAAAACACCCAAGGCAGTTTTGTTTTTGCGATCTTCTGGTAAGCCGCAGGTCTCAAGCGGGATTTCCATCTACCATGAATGGGCCAGTAGACTGAAATTATGCCGCTCAAGCGCCAACTGGCCTGGGTGATCGGACTGCTGGCCTTTATTCCCAACCTGGTTATAGTTCTGGTTTTCTGGGCTTCTTTTCAAGGAAGATCGCTGGAAACCTCGCTATTTTTGCTGGTCTGGTTGTCGGTGCTGGCCCTGGCTGCGGCTGGGGTGGGGTATTTCCTGGCCAATACCCTTCTGCACCCAATCGACGAGCTAACCCGTAGCCTCTACTACCTGCGGGGAACCGGTCGCACCCTGGCCGAGCTTTCGCTTCCCTCGCCCAAGCAGCCACCCCCCGCCGAGATAGCCCAGTTGCGCGAGGGCTTTGAAGAAGTGCTCGATCACCTGCGTGAGCTGTTGGAAGCGCGTGAAGCCACCTATGCAGCCCTAACCCACGATCTTAAAACGCCCTTGCTGGCAAGCCTGCGAACGCTGGAGTATCTGGAAGAAGCCGACAAAATTGGGCCGGAAAAGCGAAAAGAGCTGCTGCGTAGCTTGCGGGAAGAACTGAACCGGAGCTACCTGTTGGTGGAAAACCTGCTCACCGCCAGCCGCCTCGAGGCCCGGCGCATCCAGCCAGAAAACCTCAACCTGCGCTCCGTTCTGGAAGACTTCCGCCTGCGCTATGCCCAGCAGGCTCAAAAGCGCGGTCTGCGCTTGGAGATTGAGGGGGCTGGGCAGGCCAGGGCCGAGCGGCTCTTGCTCGAGCGGGCGCTGGCCAATCTGGTCGAGAACGCCCTGCGCCATGCCAAAAGCCGGGTGGTGCTGCGGGCGGGGGATGGCTGGCTCGAGGTCGAGGACGACGGCCCGGGATTGCCCGACAGTCTGGAAAACCTTACCCAGCCTTTCCGCAGCCAGCGCCTGCGCGGGGTGCGGGCGGGCAGCGCGGGGTTGGGGCTGTACGTGGCCCGACGGGTGGCTGAGGTGCACGGCGGGCAGCTGGAAAACCTGGCTTTGCCGGGAGGGGGAACCCGGTTGCGCGTCCAGTTGTCTTAGAGCGTTTTCCACGAATACCCAGCGCAGCAAAATACGCTGCACTGGGTAAATTGCCTGCCACCGTGGGCCAGGAACGCGATAAAGGCTCCTCGCAGCAACCGGTTTTTGCAGCCGGCATGCTGCACAAACCAACGTGTGATATTTGACCATGGGCGGCGAGTATCCTGAAAAGAAGCGAGTAACCTTCTCCAGCACGAATAAAGGATCGCTTAAAGCAGTTCCGCGCGGCGCATCAGCGACCTGATTAACGTAACGCATCAACCCCCATCTGGGGGTACTTGAATTCAAACGGCCCGTCCAAACTCGAGGCGGTATGGCGAGGTGCGCGCAGGCCTATAAGCAGATAAAAACGCCGGGGGGCTTTACCCTACTGGAGCTCATTGTGGTGATGGCCATCCTGGGGGTGGCCGCCGGCCTCGGTATCGCCCAGATACGCAACATCGGGCAGCGGCAACAGGCTCTGGCAACGGTGGATCAAATCCGCCAGCTTTTCTGGCAGGGTGCGACTGCGGCAGCCAGCCGGGGCGGCACCAACTTCTTGCTGGTGCGCAGCGGCAACACCCTGCAGGTGCAGTCCCAGGTGGATGGAAGCGTGCTGCGCAGCGTGACCCTGCCGAACGGGGTGAGCTGTAGCCTAAGCAATGGTACACTGGCCACCTTTACTTCTCCTGGGAAAGTAATTTTTTCTAGCAGCTTTCCGGCCAATCGTCAGTTCACCGTAACAGCGGCCGGACAGACCTTTACCCTGACGGCCACCCTGATTGGGGAGGTGCGACGGCAATGAGAAACCGAGGGTTGACCCTTATCGAGGTGATAGTGGCCGCGGGCGCGCTGGCGATTGTACTGGGAATCTTTACCACCCTGCTGGTGGGCAGCATGCGCCAGACCAGCGTTGTAGGGGGGCGGGCCCAGGCCAATCAGCTGGGGCTTTTTTTAGGCCGGCAGATCATCGAGGCCGATGAACGGGCCGTCCCTGACGAGGGCGAGAGTCTCACCTGGGGTTATGGCCAGTTGGCCAACGCCACCAGCGGCTTCCCCAGCCTTACCAGCGAGCAGCAGTTCGCTAACCTGGCCCTCTATCGTGCCAGCGTAACCAACCAGGGAGCCCCCTCCTGGGCCAGTAGCAGCTGGCAGATCAGCCAGTACCGCATCGAGATTTGCTGGCGCAGTCCGGAGGGGGAGCAGTGCGTCAACCAGAGTATCATCGGCCCTTCCCCAGCGCGGGTGGGAGCCGGGATTAACAGCGGTATCAACTAAAGGAGGTTGCTTTGCGTCCTCGAGGTTTTACAGTCCTGGAATTGCTGCTGGCCCTCTTGGTGCTGGTGATCGTGATGGCACTGGCTTTCAACACCAGCATCCAGGGATTGCAGCTTAACCAGTCCAACGAGGCGGTGAGCTCGGCCCAGAACAAAGCCCGACGGGTGCTGGAGGTGCTGAGCCAGGATTTGCGCACGGCGGCGTTTGCCATCGTGACCCATACCCCCTTCAACAGCAACACCACCAGCATCTCTTTTGCCCAGGTGGCAGGGGGAGCAGGTTATGCCGTTAGCGCTGTGGCTGGTAACAGCCTGACGATTGTGAGCAACTCCCCCACCATCGCTACCGAGATTCCGGTGGGCAGCCGGCTGGTTGTGATCGACGGCAACGGTAACGCAGTGCTAACCCGCACCACTGGGCTGCCCGTGCTGAGCGGTGTCAATACCTACACCATCCCCACTACCTGCAACAACCTGCCGGTTGCTGCTACCTCCCAGACCCTGGCCTCGGTGATTAGCTTGCTGGGCTATAGCTACGATGCGACCAACCGCAAGCTGATCTACCAGGCCCTGGGTGACGCAGCTTCTACCGATGTGGCCTACGATGTGAGTAATTTCCGCATTGACTATGTCTATCAGCGGCGCAATGGTTCTTCGGTGAGCGAAGAGCGCAACCCCAGCGGCTATCTGGTGAGCGGTCGGGTGCAGCCCTACTTTACCAGCAGTGGATCGGAATTTACCCTGCGGCGGCTGCAATTCACCCTGGGGGTTCAACTACCCTTACGTGGGCGCAACGTGGAACGAACCTACACCGGACAGGTGGACATGATTAACAACCTCTACTATCAGGCCAAGGTGGTGAGCATATGCAACCCATGAGAGATCGCCAGGGCATCGCGATTGTGGTAGCCCTGACCGTAATTCTGCTGCTGAGCGTGGTAAGCACCTTAATGTTCACACGTTCCATCAACGATCTGCGTACCAGCCGGGATAACACGGCCATGGCGCAGGCCATCAACCTGGCCCGGGGCGGGGCGGTGGCGGCCACGGCCCTGATGTCCAGCGAGGTGCGGGCCAGCCTTGAGGGCATCGTACGATCGGCAGACCCCAGCCTGGGGGGTATCAGCACCAGCGATATCTGGTATTACGGTGGCAACGCCACCCAGCCCATCGCCTCCACGGTAGCGGCCCGGCTGGCTTTGCTGGCCAACACCCTCCAGACCAGCCTTAATGCGGCCATCTGCAACCGGAACTTTGCGCCGGATGGTTCGGGCGCCACGGTGCAGGTGCGCGTGCACTTTACCACTGCCCCGGCCTGCGGCCAGGCCTTTCCTGCTTCGGCCCAGCTTCCTTCCGGGTATGTGGTAGACGACGACAACAACCCGGCCACGCCCTTGACCCGCCAGGTGCAGGGGTACGCGCTGCCCTACGTGATGGTGGTCACGGCCTCTCCTGGAACCCCCTACCAGCGCAACGTGATGGTGCAGGGTGAGTACCGCTTCCTGCTAACAAACGGCAGCTTTGCTCGTTACGCGCTGTTTACCAACCGGCATCGTACCCGCTCCAATAGCTCGGTCTGGTTTACCAGCAACACCCTGTTTGATGGGCCGGTGCACACCAACGAGCGCTTTAACTTCTCCTTTAATCCCTGGTTCGGCGGTTATGTGACCAGTGCGGGCTGCACCAATGCTGGGGCCAGCAGTTGTGCCGGCTCCATCAGCCCTGGTGCATTTTTTGGTTCGGGCAACAACACCACCTTCTTATCCCCCAGTCAGATGACCAACCCCAACGCCCCTTCCTGGACCAGCAATGGGATTACTCACGCCCCGATTTTTGAGGGCAACCCCCGGGTGAACTGGCAGGAACCGTTTATCCCCATGCCGGATAACAACCAGAACCAGCGCAATGCGGCGCAGACGGGGGGTCTGTACTTCAACTCCGATATCGCCCGGATCACCCTGTACGCAGGGGATGCCAGCGGGACACCCCCCACCTGCAACGCCTCGGGGGTTTGTACACCGGCCACCTCACCCTATCAGTACATTGAAGTCTGCTTAACAGCAGCCTGCACCGGAACCAACCGGCAGCTGTACCGTTACGATGCCAGCGGGACGCTCTACCGCTTCAATGGCAGCTGGCCCGGCGTGTTGGTGCGGGTAGGTTTCAACGGCATGATCTTTGCCGATGGAAGCATCGATAACCTCACCGGCCCGGCCCGTTCCGATGCCAGTAACCCCAACACCGCACCCCCAGCGCTGGCCAGCTTTGCGCAGATTACCGTAGCCAACGCGGGCAGCGGTGAGAACATTCGCATCCAGGGCGACCTCAAGTATCAGAGCCCGGCCTGCAGCGGTACGCCGACCCGCAACGGTGGCACGGTGACGCGGGCTACCTGCAACAACCTTTCGGCCGACAATATCCTGGGGGTGTATAGCCAGGATGGGGATATCCTGCTGGGCAACGGCACCAACACCTCCTTGCAAGACCTGACCATTCATGGGGTGTTGATGACCTCGAGGGGCGAGGTGGCGGTGCAGAACTACAACAGCATCGCTCCGCGCGGTGCGATCCGCTTGCAGGGGGGTATTATCCAGTACACCTATGGGGCCTTCGGGCAGTTTAACAGCTCCACAGGCCAGATGATTCAGGGCTATGCCCGCCAGTTCACCTACGACCCCCGGATGCAGGATCGGGCCCCGCCCTTCTTCCCCACCACCGGGGTGGTGCAGGTAAGCGTGGCCACCCCCCTCAGCTTTGGCCAGCGCGAACAGGTGTATTAGCCCTGCTTTCCTTCCACAGCCCCAGCTAAGGGGCTGTGGAAGACTTTTTATTGCGACCTGCTAATCTAGAGGCTAGATGCGCCTGCTGATCGCCGACGACCACCCTTTGTTTCGCATGGGCCTGCGTGCGGCCCTCGAGCGCGAGGGTTTTGCGGTGGTGGCCGAGGCGGGCGATGGTCAGGAAGCCGTTAAGCTGGGCCTGGCATTGTTGCCCGATGGGGTGCTGTTGGATGTGCGCATGCCCCAGATGGATGGCATCACGGCTACCCGGCTACTGCGAGAACAGCGCTACAACGGGCTCATTGCCCTGCTAACTACCTTCAACGAACCTGTGCTGGTTCAGCAAGCCGCCTACGCCGGTGCCGACGCCTACTGGTCGAAAGAGTTGCCCCCGGAGGCCTTGGCAGAGCGCCTGCGAAGGCTGGGCCTGGGGCTGGAGCCCCGCCTGCGGGCCCCCGAGCTGCCCAGGTTAACCGCCCGCGAGCAGGAGGTGTTGCAGTGGATGGCCCAGGGGCTTTCCACCAAAGAAATTGCCCGCCGGCTTAATATCTCGCCCGATACGGTGAAGGATCATCTGGCGCGGCTTTATGAAAAGCTCGAGGCCCGCAACCGTGTGGAGGCGCTCGAGCGGGCTCGTAGCCTGGGGTTGTTGAGCATATAGGTAAAGCTTCGTGGATGGGTGCTCGCCTCGTGCAGGGTTTATAATCTGAACCGAAATTGTAGGCATTCGGATTTTTCACCTTGTAGTTGGGGAGGGGGTTTATGTCAGACACGAGGGGCCTTGCATTGGTTTCAACACTGGTGTTTATGTTCATCGTTATTGTGCTGGTTAGCATTGCCACGCTGTCCTCCCTTAGCAACCGCCGCAACGCCCAGGATGCCCTGCGCACCTCGCAGGCCCAGTTTGCCGCCGAGGCGGGGCTCGAGCGGGCCGTGGCCCGGCTGTGGCACCAGGTGCTGGCCGGCGCGACCTCCCGCAGCGTAACAGCCTATGGCATCGAGTTAGACCGGATGGGGCTGACCAACGGCACCACCATAGCCAGCCTGTTTGGCCCTCCGCAGAGCCTGGGGGATGGCTCGAGCTTCGTGGTGCAGGTCTCGCGCCAGGATGACACCCGCCCCGACCCCGACGCCATCGTGCTGACTGTGACCTCCACCGGCACCCTGCCCGATGGAACCACCCGCCGCCTGCGGCAGGTTTTCCGGGTAGACCGGGCCTATTTTCCATTCGACTATGCCCTGCTGACCAACAACGCCGAGTGCATTTTCTGCCATCTGGATGTGAAAAGCCTGGATGCCCTGCGGGGTAACCCCAACCCCAGCGACCCCAGCACCTGGTGGCGGCGGGCCAAGGTGGGGGTGCTGGAAAGCCTGATTATGCGCGACGAGGAAGAAGCGGGTGTGGTGCACGGCTCGCTGGTGACTCGAGGCACCATCTTCCGGCAGTACAGCGGTGCCATAGGCCCTTCCAACCGCTACTACACCACCATGAACCCGGGTGACACCCGCATTCGCTCAACCACCCCCATCAGCGCCACCCCGGCCGACTGCTCCACCCCCAGCAACTGCACCACCCCGCAAAACCTCTACTACAACTACCCCGACAGCAATAACCTGGCGGCGTTTGGCAACCGCTTTCCCGATGGTGAGCTGCCCGATCGTTTCCCCTTGCCCATTCCGGATACCAACCACAACCGCCTCATCGACGATGCCGAGTGGGAGGCTGAGGTGCGCTCGAGCCTGGCCGGAACCAACGAGAGCTACAGCGCAGGCACCATCACGGCCGCCATGATCCTCAACCCCGCCGGCCGCGTTGCCTGGCCGGGCGGGAGCGCGGTGCAGACCCGAACCTCGGCGGATCTGGGCCAGAACCCGACCCATCTGCTTCTGGATGGTTCGGTCACCCCGATTGAGCTGAGCGGTACGGTTTTTGTGAACGGGGACGTGGTGCTCAGGGGGCTTGTTCGGGGCCATGGCACCCTGCTAGCCCGTGGCAACCTCTACGTGATGGGTGATCTGACCTACGATTGCGGCACGGGGAATACCCCGATCCCCTGCGACTACAGCAACCCCAGCCGCCTACCCCAGCTCAACCTAATAGCCGGTGGCAATTTGCTGGTGGGCGACTTTATGAGCGTTCAAAGCGACATTGAAAGCCTAACCGAAGAGCAGATGCTCAGCACCCGTTCCAACCAACCCACCATCGGCTTCTGCAGGGAAAACCCCAGCGATGCCGCCTGCTACCCAGAAGAGCGCCCGCGGCCCAACCTGGCCCTTACCGAGATAGCCAACTTCAACCGGCGGGAGCTGCAACACTACCTACGCGACAATACTTACCGGCCGCGCCTTTATACATTTGCTGAGGATCGCATCTACTTCGCCACCGGCTGTAGTCATCAACCACAACGATATGGAGAATACAGCACCATTGCAGCGGGGGCTCGAGTTTCTTTCTGCCGCGGCGACACGGAGTTGAGCAGCACCACCCTCACGGCCGAACAAGCCCGGAGCATTCTGGCCCGTGCGGCCCGCTACGAGGTGACCTCGAGCATCTTCAACAACGCCGTTCTTAAGAACCTCTGGGCCAGTTCCATGAACGCTCGAGGTGTGGGCCCACTCCGCACCGATGGACTGCTGTATTCGGCCAACGCCATTTTTGGCCTTGCTCAGCGCAAATATACCAAACTGGGCGGGCGTTGGGATTTGCGCGGGGCCCTGGTGGCCGCCGATACCGGCATTCTGGTGCCGGGGCCCGGGGATGGCTCTTCGGGCCTGACCATTTACCACGACAGCCGCCTGCGTCCCCGGGTGCCGGGGGGTCAGCAAGCCCAGCTTAGAAGGGGCATATGGGAAGTGGTGGGTCAGTGAAGGCGCATTCACAAAAGGGTATCAGCCTGCTGGAGTTGCTGATTGGGCTGGCGGTGCTGGGCATCCTGCTGGGGGTGGGTTTTGTCTCGCTGAGCGCTTACCGACAAAGCCTGGTTATCCGCGAGGCGGCCACCCAGGTCGCGACCGAGCTGCAGCGGATCCGCCAACAAGCCCGCCGCCAGTCGCTCAACTTTTCCTTTCAGGCCGCGGAAGGCGGTAATACCTACAAAGTGGGCCCCACCCGGGAGCTGGCCTTGCAGGCCGGCAAACCGCTGCCACCGGGGGTGATCTTCCAGCATGTCCCTGCTGGTGGGGGCAGGGTTACCTTCCTGGCCCCATACGGCGTTGTTGACGCGGCCAACCGCACTTTTACCCTCCGCGGGCCGGGCAATCGGGTGCTGAACGTGCACGTTGTAGGCAGTACCGGAAAGGTGGTGGTGCGTGCGCCGTAAGGCTTTTTCCCTGGTAGAGGTGATGGTGGCCCTGGCCATCCTTTCCATCACCATCTTGATTTTGAGCTACTTTGGCTCGAGCTTTGCCCTCACCCGCAACGCCCAGATCGATACCCAGGCCCAGGCTTTTGCTCGCAGCTACTTCGACACCCTGCGGGCCAGCTGGTCGACAAGGGTGGCTTTTACCGCGGGAACACCCCCCTCCGTAGCGCTTCCCAGCGGCTTTAGAAACCTCACCGTTACCACCGAGGATCTTCAAACCATCGGAACCCAGGTGGTGCTGCGTCGGGTGACCATTCAATTCACCGGCCCGCAAAACCGGGCTTACCGTTTCGTCACCGAGGTGGCGGGGCCACCCCAGTAGAGGCGTTATGCGCAAAAACGGTCTTAGCCTCGTCGAAATGCTGATTGCCGCCGTTGTTGGGGTGGCCGTTCTGACCTTAATTGCCGCCGGGCTGCGCAGCAGCAGCGATAGCCTGCGTTTTGTACAAAACGCCCAGCTTCTCACCGAAGACCTGCGCAACGCCGGCAACCTGGTGAGCGATTATCTCTCGTCGGCGGCTTTTGTGTACCCCCCCGGCGTGACCCTTAGCATAGGCAGCCCAAGCGGCTATAGCGTGCGCAATCCGCGCACCGGCGACAACACCTGGCGGACAGGTCAAGATCCGGTGATTGCCCTGCTCCAGCCTCCTCGAGTGGAGAATGGGATGGAAGTGGTGAAATTCGTGATGATCTACCCCCTCAACCGAGGCTGGGTGGTCGCGCGGGCCACCGGGGCCGAGAACCCCGGCCCAGATCCCGCCAACAACGATAAGTGGCTGCTGTACATTTACGAGCGCAACCTGGTGGTGGACAGCAACCGTCTGCCCAATGGGCTACCCGCCATCATCCCCACCACCATACCGGGCAGCAGCGGCAACCTGCTGGCCGATTATGTGCAGCCGGGCGGTTTTGTGGTGAGTTTTGCCAACTGCCTGGGTTTCGACGAGGAGGGCTTGGCGAGGCCGGTGCCTTGCCCTGCCACGCCCCCTGCGCCGCTCCGGGCCGAGCACAGCGCAGCGCAGATGCGTTTTTCGCTGCAGGGCGAGATAAGGCAGGGTGGGCGCGATGCCCGCGTGCCGGCCAGCCCTCTGCGTTTCGAAGCGGCCCCCCGCAACCTGCCCCTGCGGCTCAGCGAGATCAGCCTGAACTAATCCCGCCCCGCCGACAGCACCGCCAGGAAAGCCTCCTGCGGTACGTCCACCTTGCCGATGGCCTTCATGCGCTTTTTGCCCTCTTTTTGCTTCTCCAGTAGCTTTTTCTTGCGGGTGATATCGCCGCCGTAGCACTTGGCCAGCACATCCTTGCGCAGGGCCTTGACGGTGGCGCGGGCGATAATCTTGCCCCCGATGGCGGCCTGGATGGGCACCGCGAACTGCTGGCGGGGGATGACCTCGGCCAGCTTGTCCACAATCTCGCGCCCGATGCCATAGGCTTTGTCTTTGTGGGCGATAAAGGCCAGGGCATCCACCGGCTCCTCGTTGACCAGGATGCTCACCTTGACCAGCTCGCCTTCCTGGTAGCCTGCCTGTTCGTAGTCCATGGAGGCGTAGCCCCGGCTAAGGGACTTCAGGCGGTCGTGGAAGTCGTAGAGGATCTCGCCGAAGGGCACCTCGTACACCATCTCCACCCGCTTGCCGACGTAGTGCATGTTGCCCATCTTGCCGCGCTTTTCCTGCAAGAGCTGCATGATGGAGCCCACGTATTCCTCGGGGGTGTATACCGTGAGCTTGACGTAAGGCTCGTAGATGGCCTCGATTTTGTCGGGGTTGGGCAGCTCGGAGGGGTTGTGAATCTCGATCTCCTCCCCGTTGGTGAGCTTGACCCGATAAATCACGCTGGGGGCGGTGGAGATGAGGTCGAGGTCGAACTCGCGCTCGAGCCGCTCCTGCACAATCTCGGCGTGCAGCAGCCCCAGAAAGCCGCAGCGAAAGCCAAAGCCCAGCGCCTCCGAAGTCTCCGGCTCAAAGGAAAGCGCCGCATCGTTGAGCTTGAGCTTCTCCAGGGCCTCGCGCAGGCGGTTGTAGTCCTGGGTGTCGGTGGGGTAGAGGCCGGCAAACACCACCGGCTTGGCCGGCTGGAAGCCTGGGTAGGGGGCGTCGCAGGGGTTCTGGGCCAGGGTGATGGTATCGCCCACCTGGGCATCGCCGATCTCGCGGATGGCGGCGGTAATCCAGCCCACCTCGCCGGGCCCCAGCCGGGCGACGGGCTCCAAGGCCCCGGGCCGGAAGACCCCCACCTTGTCCACCTCGAAGACCTTGCCGGTGGACCAGATGCGGATGCGGTCGCCGGGCTGGATGCTGCCATCCATTACCCGCACGTAGGGAATCACCCCCTGGTAGGCGTCGAAGATGGAGTCGAAGATCAGGGCCTGGAGGGGGTGCTCTGGATGGCCCTTGGGGGCCGGGATGCGGGCCACGATGGCCTCGAGGATCTCGTCCACCCCCTGGCCGGTTTTGCCCGAGGCAAAAATGCACTCATCGGCGGGAATCCCCAGCACCTCTTCCACTTCCAGCGCCACCTCCAGGGGCTGGGCGCCGGGCAGGTCGATCTTGTTGATCACCGGGATGATGGTGTGCTCGTGCTCCATGGCCAGGTAGAAGTTGGCGATGGTCTGGGCCTCCACCCCCTGCGAAGCATCCACCACCAGCAACACCCCTTCCACCGCGGCCAAAGCCCGGCTCACCTCGTAGCCAAAGTCCACGTGGCCGGGGGTATCGATCAGGTTGAAGATGTAGGTTTCTCCGGCTTTGCTCTGGTAAAACAGCCGCACCGCGCTGGCCTTGATGGTGATGCCGCGCTCGCGCTCGAGCTCCAGCGAGTCCAAAAACTGCTCGCGCATCTCTCGATCCGAGACCGCTTTGGTCATCTGCAGAATGCGGTCGGCCAGCGTAGACTTGCCGTGGTCTACGTGCGCGATGATGGAAAAATTGCGAATCCGTTCCTGCACAGCCTATTCATTGTAGCCGATGCCGCGGGAAAGTCTGTAGTTGCGGAAGGGCGCTGGGTGGGCGGGGCTGCCTAGCGGACTGGGCAGGAAAAGGGGGGCGGGTCGGGGCTGGTGGCGCCCACCTCCAGCCTGTAGGTGCCGGGTTCCCCTGCTGGTTTGAGGAAGAGGCCTGCTCCCTCCGTCCCGCGAACCACCCGCAGGGTGTAATGAGGCCCGCCGAAGATGGGTAGGGAATTCGAGGTCTCGCATTGCAAGCGCCACTGTCGAATCTCGAGCTGGGCCCGGAGGTAGCGGCCCAGATCCCCTATGTTTGCCAGCGGGAGTGGGTGGTTGGGCTGTAAACGAAAAACCACCCGTTCCCACCCGGCTTCCTGATCTCTTTCCAAAATGGTAGCGTTCAGTGCGATCAGGCCATAGCGCGAGGACAGAACGGTCTCGGTGATGGTGATGGGTTGTGGTGTAACGGTGGATCCTGTGTAAACGAAGCTACAGGCTCCAAGCAAGAGCGAACAGAGGAAAAGCACAAGCTTCGGTCTCATGGTTTTTTCTCTGCTCAAGTCAATCAGCCTGACAATTGGGGCCTTGCCCGAACCTCTGTTATCTGTTAATAGTACGACAGTGTGGGCTTTGGGCACCAGGTAAAGACATAAGACCTTCACCTCGAGGGCTACGTGGGCCTGGCGCCGTCCTTGGTGTACGAAGGTCTGCGGTACATACTTTCTGCATTGACGCCCTCTTCAGGGTTCTGTAAAGTTGAGCAGAACGCATAGATGGGTGGCTAAGGAGGTTTCCATGAAAAGAATCGGGATTCTAGGATTGGCGGTTTTGGCCTCGCTGGGGATGGCCCAGACCAAGATCGGCAACTGCGAAGTAACCGGCCCCAAAGGCCAGTTTCCCATCCGCCCGGCGGTGGCCGGCCAGCTCACGGTGCAGACCAACCTGCCGGGGCCGGGCTTCTGGAATGGCGACAGCCCCGCCACCATCAAAGACGGCTTCGAGTACTGCCTGGCCGCCAACATTGCCCACCGCGCGGGGCTGGACAAGGTGGTGGTGCAGAACGTGGCCTGGGACGCCCTGATTGCCGGCCAGACCCGCAACTTCGACTTTGCCCTCTCGCAGATCACCATCACCGAGGCCCGCAAGCGGGTGGTGGACTTCTCGAGGCCCTACTTCTCCTCGGATATAGGTGTGCTGGTGCGGGCCGCCGACAGGGCCAAATTTAACTCTCCAGCCAGCCTCAAGACCGCCCGCCTGGGGGTGCAGCAGGCCACCACGGCGGCCAAGTTCCTGAGCGAGACCCTCAAGCACCCCCAGAACCTGACCCGGGTCTTCCCGGATGTGGCCGCAGGCTTTACCGCACTGCGGGCCGGTCAGATTGACGCCTTCATCGTGGATACCTCCATCGTGCTCTCGGAGGCGGCCAAGTCGGGCGGGGCGCTGGTGGTGGTGGGGCAGTTCAGAACCGGTGAGAATTACGGGGCGTTATTTACCAAGGGCAACCCCAACCGGGCCCAGGTTGACAAGATTTTGGAGGCCCTGGAAAAAGAAGGCGTCCTCAAAAAACTCTCTCAGACCTATTTGGCCAAGGAATGGGGCATCGATCCCACCACGGTACCGGTCTGGCAGCCCTAGCAGCCAAGGTGGGCCGATAAACGCTCGCCGGCAACGGCGGGCGTTTTATACCGGATTCAAAAAGATAGTCATCCAAAGCAAAGATCTCCAGAGGCTGGCTTTTTTAAGCCTAAAGCGCTCCCTTCCAAGGGGCGGTATCGCCCTCCGCTACGCGGATAACTTCGGTCGGGTTAGCTCGCCGCCTTCCGGATCTGGTATTACTTGAGTAGACATAGTTCGCTGAGTAGTGCTATCTTGAGGCGTCTGGGAGTTTTCTGAGGTGGCCCATGTTGTTTTGTCCACGGCCTGGCGATGGGGGGATTTTCTGTGGCCAGGGGTGGTCGGATGATGTTTGGGTAGTTCAGCGCCTTGGTCCCGGGCCGGGTTACTTTGCAGTTGCCCGCGGTAAGGAGCAGTATGCAAAAAGGTAAGGTCAAGTGGTTCAATGCAGAGAAGGGCTATGGCTTTATCCAGCGCGAGGAGGGTGAGCCGGACGTATTTGTGCACTACAGCGCCATTCAGTCTCGCGGTTTTCGCACCCTGAACGAAGGCGATGTGGTAACCTTCGAGATTGAGCCTGGAAAGAACGGCAAGGGGCCTCAGGCTGCAAATGTGAGCGTGGTTGAGCCGGCCAAGCGTTTCTAAAGGTAACCAACCTGGAGGGAGGGGCCCCGGCCCCTCCCTCGCTCTTTGTGGGCCGGCTCGTTGCTTTAAGCAAGCAATACCGTCTTGGTTCGCCTGGAGCAGAACCGGGCCGCGCCGCACTAAATTTTTCTAAGCTTGCTTGCTCTGGATGAAATCGATGGCGTCCTGTACGGTGCGGATTTTTTCCGCTTCTTCGTCGGAGATCTCCAAACCGAACTTATCCTCCAGGCCCATGATCAGCTCCACGGTATCGAGGCTATCGGCGCCCAGGTCTTCGATAAAGCGGGCTTCGGGCACTACCTTGTCGGCATCCACGCCGAGTTTGTCCACAATTACCTCTCTTACATCGTCCAGGATTGCCATGTTTTAACCTCCATAGGTTAGGGTTTATTCTACCGTGCGGGATTCTACCACATCAAAACCGGCCTCGGGGCCAGGCGGGGCTCGAGCATTCTAGTGCGGGGTCATGCCGCCGTCCACACACAGGGTCTGTCCGGTGATGTAGGCGGCGTCGTCCGAGGCCAGAAAAGCCACGGCCTTGGCCACTTCCTCGGGCTTACCGAAGCGCCCGGCGGGGATCTGCTTGAGGTACTCGGCCACAACCTGCTCGGGCAGTTTGGCGGTCATGTCCGACTCAATAAACCCTGGCGCCACGGCGTTGACGGTGATGCCCCGGGCGGCGTACTCCTTGGCCACCGACCTGGTGAAGCCAATCAGGCCCGCCTTGGCCGCCACGTAGTTGGCCTGGCCGGGGTTGCCCAGAAGGCCCACCACGCTGCTGATGTTGATGACCCGGCCCCATCTGGCCCGCATCATCAGCTTGATGGCCTCGCGGGTGGTGTGGAAGATGGCGCTCAGGTTGGTGGCGATCACCGTATCCCAGTCCTCGTCCTTCATGCGGATCAGAAGGGTGTCGCGGGTGATGCCGGCGTTGTTGACCAGCACCTCCAGTCCACCCAGGGCGGCGTTGGCGTCGGCCACCAGCTTCTGAGCCGCTTGTGCGCTGCTCAGGTCGGCCCCCAGCACCACCACCTGGCTGGCCCCCAGGGCCCGGGCCTCGGCGGCGGTGGCCTCGGCGGCGGCCTGGTTGCCGGCATAGTGCACCGCCAGGGCATAGCCCCGCCGGGCCAGCTCCAGGGCAATGGCTTTCCCGATTCCACGCGACGAACCTGTTACCAGCGCTTTTCGCATACTTCCTCCAGATGTTAGCCTTGCCCCAACACGGCCAGGCTCTCGGCGATTTCTTGTGGGTTGGTTAGCGCACGTGCCTCCACCCCTTCCAGGGTGCGCCCCACCAGGCCGGTGAGTACTTTACCCGAGCCGAACTCGAGGTACACCCTCACCCCTTGCTCTTTCAGGTGCTGCAGAATCTCCACCCAGCGCACCGCATGGGTGATCTGTTCCAGCAGCAGCTCCCGAATTACCGGGGGGCGGGTCTCGGGCTGGGCCAGCACGTTGGAGTACACCGGGAAGCGGGGGGTGGAGAGCTCCACCTGGGCCAGGTCGGCGGCCAGACGCTCCCGAGCAGGCCGCATCAGCGAGGAGTGAAATGGGGCCGAGACCGGCAGGGGTATGACTCGAGCCCGTTGGCTTTTCAACACTTCAGCGGCCTCTGCAACCCCCGCGGCCGTGCCGGAGATGACGGTTTGCTCGGGCGAGTTGTAGTTGGCGATCTCCACCCCAGCAATGCCGGCGGTCAGCTCCTGGATGGTCTGGGCGGGAACCTTCAAAACGGCGGCCATGGCCCCCGCCCCCACCGGCACGGCTTCCTGCATGTACTCGCCGCGCCTGCGCACCAGGCGCAGGCCGTCCTCCAGGCTCAGGGTGCCGGCGGCCACATGGGCCGTCCACTCGCCCAGGCTGTGCCCCGCTGCGAAGCTGGGTAGCGCACCGCCCATTTCCAGATAGGCCTGGAAGGCCGCGTAGCCCACCGCCAGGAGGGCCGGCTGCTGGTTGGCGGTTAGTTTGAGTTCCTCCTCCGGGCCTTCCCACATCAACTTAAGCAAACCGGGCAAAGCGGCCTCGGCCCGCTCCAGGGCCTCGCGGGCCGCCCTCGAGCCTTCATAAAGCGCCCGGCCCATGCCAATTTCCTGCGACCCCTGTCCGGGGAACAAAGCTGCCATCATGCTGCACCTCCAGCGTGTTGCAAATGCGCCTGCCCTAGTCCGGCTGCCACCAGGTCATCACGCTGGCGGCCCAGGTGAGGCCCGCGCCAAAGGTCACAAAGAGGATGTGGTCGCCGTTGTGGATCTTACCTGCGTCCAGGGCCTCCTGCAGCGCGATGGGCATGGAGGCCGTGGAGGTGTTGCCGTAGCGGTCTACGTTGACCCAGACCTGCTCCGGGGGCAACCCCAGGCGCTCGCGGGCCGCCTCGATGATGCGGGCATTGGCCTGGTGGGGGATCAGGTACTTGATGTCCTCGGGTTTCAGCCCGGCTTTTTCGATGGCCTCGAGCGTAGCGGTGTTCATCACCCGCACCGCAAACTTGAAGACCTCGCGCCCGTTCATGTAGGCGTACTGGCGCATGGGGCTGCCGTCGGGCAGCTTGTCGGCGATGCAGCGCAGCATCAGCTCTTTACCCCCCGAACCGTCGGCCCCCAGCACAAACGACTTGAAGCCGTACCCTTCTGGCACCGGGCCGATGACCGCTGCCCCGGCCCCATCGCCAAACAGCACCGCCGTGGAGCGGTCGGTGTAGTCGAGGATTTTGGAGAGGGTCTCAGAGCCAATGGTCAGCACCTTGCGGGCCAGCCCGCTTTTTACCATGGCATGGGCCTGGGCAATGGCATAACCCCAGCCCGGGCAGCCCGCCAGCAGGTCGTAGGCGCCGGCGCTCAAACCAAAGCGATCCTGCACCAGGGCAGCCGTGGCCGGGAAAAGGGCGTCGGGGGTGTTGGTGGCCACGATGACCAGATCCACCCCTTCCAGCGCGCTACGCCCATGACGGCGTATGAGGTCTTCTACAGCTCGGAAAGCCAGGTGTGAGGTGAACTCCCCCTCGGCGGCCAGCCGCCGCTCACGGATTCCCGTGCGGCTGACGATCCACTCGTCGGATGTATCCAGGATCTTCTCAAAATCGTGATTGGTCATCACCCGCTCGGGGGCGTAGGTGCCTAGGGCAAGGATACCAATGTTCAACGTTGCCTCCTAAAGCTGCCCCAAAAGCATAGGGCACTTCAACAAAGATAACACCCCGACCCCCCCTTGTGCCGGAATGCAGTTTGAACCAAGTCTAGACGGCAGGCCCGGCGGATATGGCCACGGCAAGGGAAAAAAGCAAACCCAGCCGACGGATCGTGCCGGTCTGGGGATTTTTGCAGCCAGATTTAGGCTTGGACTTCCAGTACTTTCTTGCCGGCGTAGTAGCCGCAGCTATCACAGACGCTGTGGGGTGGGATCAAAGCCCCGCAGTTGGCGCACTTGATGAGGGTGGGAGCCGTGAGGGTGGAAACCGCAGCCCGGCGGATATCCCGGCGGGACTTGGAGACTTTTTTCTTGGGTACTGGGTGCTTGGCCATCTTGGGTCACTTCCTTTGGGAATACCAACCCCTGGGTGGGGTTGCGCTCGGCAAACCGTTCTCCAATCTACAGGCTGAAGCTCAAAAGGTCAACCCAAAAGCTCCACCCGATCCCCCTGCTTTAGGCCCAGCTGCTCCTGGGCATTACCCAGATGGATGGCCACCTCTAAAAGCCCGGCGCTGCCCACATAGGCCAGGGCGCTTCCTACCGGAACCTCGGCATAATGGGAGGCTACCGGAATGTGGTGGTAGCGGATGCGCACCTTTTTGCCACGGATCTGGGCGGGGGTGGCCAGCAGGGTGGTGATGGCATTGCCAAAGCGGTCAAATGTGAGTATCTCGCCGTGGTTGCCAAAGTTCAGATGAATGGGCAGGCGCACCAGCTCGGCGACCGGCAGCTCTGGGCCGAAGCGGGCCGGTTCAACCCCCGAGGCCAGGTGGGCCGCGACCGGCCCAAACACGTCGCGCCCGTGAAAGGTGGCCGATTTGCGGGGCAGGTGGTAGGTGGGGTTCTCCAGCAGGTAGGCTCGGCGCGGGGGGTCTTGCAGGTAGGCCAGGGTGAGCAGGCCATTGTCGGGGGCCACATAACAAAGGCGCTCGCCGATTACCAGGACGGCCCGGCGAGCGGAGCCCACCCCCGGATCAACCACCGCCAGCACCACCGAGTGTTTGGGCAGGTACGGCACCGATTCGTACAAAATGTAACTGGCCCGGTTCAGGTCGCCGGGTGGTAGGTTGTGGGCCAGGTCGTGAACAACCACCCCCGGCGCTGTTTGCCGCATGACTGCCTTGACCACCGCAGCGTAGGGGTCGGCCAGGCCAAAATCGGAGAGAAAGAATATTTCCTGCATCCCCACGAAGTCTATACAATAAAGAATGCCCTGCACAGCCACTTCCCAAAGCTCGAGCCGGGGGCAGGCAGGCGCATTCGGATCGTTCGTCACCGAATGGCGGTGAACTATCCCGACCGAAGTTATCCGCGTAGCGGAGGGCGATACCGCCCCTTGGAAGGGATAGGCTGCGTAGCGAGGGGTGTGCTCTGGGATTCAAAAAGATAGCCTCTGGAGGTGGATGACGACCTTTTTGAATCCGCTATCAGTAGACGAGCAGTGTGCGCACCCAAGGTAGGTTGGCAACCAGGGTCAGAATTAATCCGGCCAGAACCCAGGCTGTGGCCCCAGCCAGCGCCCCCTTGGTACGCAGGTAAAGCCAGCCCAGAAAGAGGCTGGATATCAGGAAGAAAATCGTGGGCCCGGGGATCGCCAGGGCATACAGCGCCGGGATCATCAAGCCGCTTAGCTCCTTATAGCGCTCCTTAAAGATCGGATACCCCACCCCGCGAATCACCACCTCTAGAAAGGCCAGCCCGAAGAAAATGGGATACATGGTGCCAAGCCCGCTCAGGCCTAGGGGCTTGGCGATGTAAGCGTACAAGCCCAGCAAGGCCAGCAAG
Organism: Meiothermus taiwanensis WR-220; assembly: GCF_003568585.1. Lineage (NCBI taxonomy): Bacteria > Thermotogati > Deinococcota > Deinococci > Thermales > Thermaceae > Meiothermus > Meiothermus taiwanensis. The sequence goes on along the minus strand of NZ_CP021130.1, from coordinate 2,466,052 downwards.
ACCAACCCCGCCCAGGTGCCTTCTATCCAGCTCGAGCGCGGCCCAAGGGCCTGGATCAGGCCCGGCTGCCCTACCATTCGATAGGCGATGAGCAGCGCGAAAGCACCCATTAAGAAGTAAAACACCGGGCGCACAACCTGTCCCTGGAAAGGGGTAAACAGGGCCAGTAAGTTCTGATAAAGCACCTGTCCGATGCCTATACTGGACAAGCCCGCTAAAGCAATGGCCAGCAGGAGCCACAGGTGAACCGAGCCGGGCCCAAAGCGCCGCTCGTTGCCCATTTCCACGGTGCGCATCGGTTCAATACGGCTTTCACCGTAGAGCACCAGCGCCAGGTAAACCAAAAATACAGCCAGCCACGGCCAGACCTTGCTGAGCAGGCTGCTGGGCAGGCTGACCCTCGAGGACAGCTGTCGCAAAACCAGGGCGCCTTTTTCGAACTCCCCCAGGCCGTAATAGACCATTGCCAGCAGACCCAAGGTCTGGATGTAGTCCTTTTCCAGGGGGCCCAGGCGGGGTAGGACTTCTTCAAGGGCCTCTGCTGCTGCGCGGGAATTGCCAGAAAGCCACATTAAGCGGGCTTGCGCTAGCTGTTCTTTAGGACTGCTCCCCAGCAAGCCCAGGGCTTCTTGGGGCCGTCCCAGACGCTCTGCAAGCCGGGCGGCTCCTAAGCGAGCCTCTGCCGAGGCGGTTATTCGGAGGTAAGTGGCGTAGGCCTCCTCGTAGCGGCCCAGGGCCTCGAGTACCTGGGCTCTCAGCAGCACTGCTTCGGTGTTGAGCCCCCGGGGCAGGCGCTCGAGCGCCTCGGATGGCCGCCCCTCCAACAGCAAAAAGCGAGCCTCCAGCAGGGCCACCTCGGGGTCTTGGGGGCCCAGTTGCTTCATTTGCTGAAGGAAGGGCTGGGCCGCACCCAGGTTGTTTTCCTCCAGGTAGATGCGTCCCAGCAGTTTGATGCTGGGCAGGTGATTGGGGTTGTCCACCAGCGCGAGCTGACAGGTTGCCTTGGCGCTATCCCGCACCCCCTGGTCGTATAGGGCCTTGCACTGGGTGTAGTAGCCTTCGGCGCCAAGCTGGGCCAAGGCCGTAAACGCAAATAGGGCGATTCCCACGGCAAAAGGAACCGCTCGTAACGCTACCATGGGGGTAGTGTAACATGCACATCCAGGGTTGCCGCCCACAGATGCACATCCGGTACAATCCGTGCGACTTTGTGGTAGGTTGTGTGCCGTTATACAGGGAGGAAACTGTGAGGAGTCTGGTGCTGGTTTTGATGGTGCTTTGGTCGCTGGCTTTGGCCCAAAATGTCGCAGCGGTTGAGAAGCTGGTGGACGACGGCAAGTTTCAGGAAGCGTACGAGGCTGGTTTACGCCTGGGTAATGCGGAGGGCCTTGTGCTGGCGGCCAAGGCGGCCAGCTATTTTGCAGGCTACCTGGCTAAAGACAACGAGAAAGCCGACTGGTTTGGTCGGGCCGAAGCCGCCGCCCGTCGGGCCATCCAGGCCGATGCGGATAACGCCGAGGCCTATTTTGAGCTGGCTCGAGCCCAGGGCCGCCTTTCGCAGTACCGGGGCATTCTGGAAAGCCTGGGCCTGGCTAGCAGCATCAAAGAGAACCTGGATAGGGCCCTGCGCCTGAACCCCCGCCATGCCGGGGCCAGGGTCGCGCTGGCCCTATGGCACCATTCGCTCATCTCCAAGAACGTGGGCTGGCTGTACGGGGCCAACGGCAACCAGATTATGCCGCTGTTCAACGAGGCCATCCAGCTCGAGCCCCAGACCATCATCCACAAGGTGGAGCTGGCCGGGGTGCTGGCGGCCCAGGGTAAGAAAGAAGAGGCCCGCAAGCAGTACGAGGCTGCTTTGGCCATTGCCCCCAAGACCGCCGCCGACCGCTTCGACCTCGAGCGCGCCCGGCGCGAGTTGGCGGCCTTGCGCTAGGGCTTGCTCGAGGGCTGCTTCTGTGCAGCCCCGCGCCTGGATCCCTTTCATACCAGGTAAGGGAGTGCTCTAGGACTCAAAAAGCGAGGCGGGGCCTGTACAACCTTGCAAAACCGGGCCCCGCGCATTTTTTTGAAGACGATTTGGTACAATTTCACACGGGCTAACCCCCTTTTGCAGTTCTCGATTTTTAAAAGGAGCTTTGATGAACGACCCTTTTAGCCGTATCCCCGGTTGGAGCCCCCATCAGCGTGTGGGCCTGTTCGTAGATACCCAGAACCTCTACCACTCGGCCCGCGACTACTACGGGCAGAACGTCAACTTCGAAAGCCTGATGCGCTATGCGGTGGCCAACCGCCAACTGGTGCGGGCCACCGCCTACGTGGTCGAGCGCGAACACGACACCTCGGCCTGGCCCTTTATCTATAAGCTCTCCACCATTGGCTTCCGGGTGCGCCGCATGAACCTGACCCTCAAGGAGACCACCGACGAGGGCAAGCCCATCTACGAAGGCAACTGGGATATGGGCATCGCCGCCGATATGGTGCGGCTTATGCACACCCTGGACGTGGTGGTGCTGGGCAGTGGCGACGGCGACTTTGTGGACATCGTGGAGGTGCTGATGGAACGCGGCATCCGGGTTGAGGTGATCGCCTTCAAGGAGACCACCTCGCAAAAGCTGATCGATGCGGTAGACCGCTTCATCCACCTGCCCGAGATCGAGAATGCCTTTGTGCCCAGCAAAGATCGGGAGCGAACCCTCATACCGCGCAGCGAGTCCTAACCCTCATTCCATGAACCTCGAGGACTTCGATTACCCTCTACCCCCCGAACTCATAGCCCAGAGCGGTGCCGAGCCCCGCGACACCTCGCGGCTGATGGTGATTGAGCGCAGCAGCGGCCAGATGGCCCACCGCATCTTCCGCGACCTGCCCCAGTACCTGCGGGCGGGGGATGTGCTGGTACTCAACCAGAGCAAGGTGATTCCGGCCCGCACCTTTGCCACCAATCCGCACGGAACGGCGCTCGAGGTACTGCTGGTGCGGGAAATTCCCTCCAGCCCTGGGCTGTGGGAGGCCCTGCTCAAACCCGCCAAGCGGGCCAAGGTAGGCTCCAGGCTGACCTTTCCCGATGGGCTCTTCGCTACCGTGGAGGCCATCGAAGCAGACGGAACCCGGCTGCTCAGGTTTTCCGGCAATGTCTGGGAACACCTGGAAAACATTGGGAAGATGCCGCTACCGCCCTACATCCACGCCTCGGTAGACCCGGCCCGCTACCAGACCGTGTACGCCAAGACCCCCGGCTCGGTGGCGGCCCCCACGGCGGGGCTGCACTTCACCCCCGAACTGCTGGACAGGGTGCGGGGGCTGGGGGTGGATATTCACTACGTCACCCTGCACGTGGGCCCCGGCACCTTCAAGCCCGTCCACGACGACCCCGACCGGCACGTGATGCATTTGGAGCCCTACGAGGTTTCGCCCCAAACCGCCGAGGCCATCAACCGCGCCAAGGCCGAAGGGCGGCGGGTGATCGCGGTGGGCACCACAGTGGTGCGCACCCTCGAGACCGCCTACAGTGCCGAGCTAAGCGGGGTGCGAGCGGGCAGCGGCGAGACCCAGCTATTCATTCGCCCAGGGTTCCGGTTTAACGTGATAGACGCTCTGATTACCAACTTTCATCTGCCCAAATCCACCCTGCTGATGCTGGTCTCGGCCTTTATGGGGCACGGGCTGATGAAACAGGCCTATCAGACCGCGGTGGCCGAACGCTACCGGTTTTATAGCCTGGGCGATGCCATGCTGATCCTTTAGACTTCGAGCGCCTCGAGCGCCTCTTCCCGAACGATAATCTGCGCCGGGTTCCCGATGGCGGTTGCGCCGGGGGGCACGGGTTTGGTGACCACCGCCCCGGCCCCAATCTTGGCCCCATCGCCCACCACAATTGGCCCCAGCACCACCGCATGGGCCCCCAGCAGCACCCCCTTGCCGATGGTGGGGTGGCGCTTCTCGCGGGTGAAGCCGGTGCCGCCCAGGGTCACCCCGTGGTACATCAGCACATCGTCGCCCACCTCGGCGGTCTCGCCAATCACGATGCCCATGCCGTGGTCAATCACCACCCGGCGGCCAATGCGGGCGCCGGGGTGAATCTCGACCCCGGTGAGCAGGCGGGTAAAGTGGGCCAGAATGCGGGCCAGCAACTTGAAATTGGCCCGCCAGAGCCAGTGGTTGAGCCGGTGCATCCACAAGGCGTGCATGCCTGGACTGAACAAAAAGGCCTCCAGAGGCCCGCGAGCCGCTGGATCCCGCTCGAGCACGGCCTGGATATCTTCTCTAAAACGTTCGATGATTTGCAGCATGGCCTGAACCCACAGCCGACACTATGCAGCAAGAGGTCAGCTTCTAAGTACCCAAGATTAATGCACCTGGGGCAGGGCGGCTGTGAGCCGATAGCCTATTGGTTTAGCTAAGCCCCAATCGAGACGTTCTCGAGGTTCAGGTTGGTGTACACGTTCTGCACGTCGTCGAGCTCCTCCAGGGCCTCCACCATGCGCAGCACCTTCTCGGCCTCTTCCTGGCTCAGGCTCATGGTGTTTTGCGGCACCATGGTGATCTCGGTGTCCTCGGGCTTGAAGCCTTTGGCCTTGAGGGCGTTGGCTACAGCGTAGACTTCCTGGGGGTCGGTGTAGATCTCCAGACCTTCTTCACTCTCCTGAAGATCAATCGCCCCGGCCTCGATGGCGGCTTCCTGCGCGGCCTCGGTGTTGGGCTCGAGCCAGATGTAGCCCCGGCGCTCAAACTGCCACGAGACCGACCCGGTAGCCCCCAGGCTGCCCCCGTGCTTGTTGAAGATGTGGCGCACCTCCGAGGCGGTGCGGTTGCGGTTGTCGGAGAGGGCCTGCACGATGATGGCCACCCCACCCGGCGCGTACCCCTCGTAAACGATCTCTTCGTAGTTGCTCCCCTCGTCGTCGCCACCGGCCAGTCGCTTCAAAAGGCGCTCGATGTTGTCGTTGGGTACATCGGCGTCCCGGGCGGCTTCGATCAGGTTGCGCAGGTTAACATTGGCCGCGGGGTCGGTGCTGCCCCCGGCCCTGGCCGCGGCGGCAATCAGACGCAGGTATTTGCTGACGATTTTACCCTTCTTTAGGTCGTTGGCGGCTTTTTTGCGCTTAATTTGTGCCCATTTGCTATGACCAGCCATACATCACCGTTCCTTAGTATACGTCAGCCCCCACCAGGGAAAGCAGTTTGCCCTTGGGTAGCTGTTTTGTCTGCAACAGGCCTTTAGCGCTTGGACTTAGAACAATTGCAGCAGTGGTCTATAATGACCTTTATGCGTCGCGTCGTCGTTACCGGAATTGGCCCGGTGGCCCCCAACGGCATCGGAGCCGAAGCCTTCCATAAAGCCCAGCTCGAGGGCCGGTCGGGCATCCGCCGCATCACCCAGTTCGATGCCTCGAGCTACCCTGTGCAGATTGCGGGCGAGGTGGACGTCAACCCCGAGGAATACATAGACAAGCGCGAGCTGCGCCGCCTGGATCGTTTCACCCAACTGGCCCTGATTGCCGGGCATCTGGCCTTGCAGGATGCAGGGCTGGAGGTTGAGAAAGAAGACCCCACCCGCGTCGGTACCCTGATTGGAACCGGCATCGGGGGCATGATTACCTGGCAGGAGCAGAGCAAGGTGCTCTTCGAGAAGGGCGGCACCCGTCTATCGCCCTTCTTCATCCCCATGATGATCGCCAACATGGCCTCGGCCCAACTAGCCATGAAATATGGCTTCATGGGGCCCTCCTCCACAGTGGTGACCGCTTGTGCGACCGGCTCGGATGCCATCGGCAACGCCTTCCGGGTGATCCAGATGGGGGAGGCCGATGTGATGCTCACCGGCGGCACCGAGGCGGTGGTCACCGAGATGGCCATTGGCAGCTTTGGGGTGATGCGGGCCCTCTCCACCCGCAACCACGAACCCGAGAAGGCCAGCCGTCCTTTCAGCAAAAGCCGCGATGGCTTTGTGCTCTCGGAAGGGGCGGCGGTGCTGGTGCTGGAGGAGTACGAGCGGGCCAAAGCCCGTGGCGCCAAAATCTACGCCGAGCTGGTGGGTTTTGGCCGTAGCGCCGATGCACACCACATCACCGAGCCCCACCCCGAGGGCGCGGGTGCAGCCCTGGCCATGCGGGCGGCCCTCAAGGACGCTAAAACCGACCCCGAGCAGGTCGGCTACATCAACGCCCACGGCACCTCCACGCCGGTTGGGGACAAGGCCGAGACCCTGGCCATCAAAAAGGTTTTCGGCGACCATGCCTATAAGCTCGCGGTCTCCTCCACCAAGAGCATGATTGGCCACCTGCTGGGCGCGGCGGGGGCCATCGAGGCTGTGGCTACCGTGCAGGCGCTGGCCAGCGGCATTCTACCGCCCACCATCAACCTCGAGGATCCCGACCCCGAGCTCGACCTCGATTATGTGCCTAACACCCCTCGAGCCAGGCAGGTAGACTACGCCCTCTCCAACTCATTCGCCTTTGGGGGCATGAACGCCACCCTGCTCTTTAAGCGGGTCTAGCCGGGCAGGCCCGATTGGCAGGGCCTCCTACAGAAGGCTTTGGCGGATCGCCGAGGCCGGGGGTTCGTTGTTATACCGGACTCATAATTATCCAGGCCCTTCGCGAGCATGCCCTTTGGTCGGGCTGGTTCGCTGCCTTCCGGCGCCGAACTAACCGAATCTGGTATTACAGGCCAGGCCCGGCTGCCATTCGCTTATCATTTTTTAGCGTATCATTGAGGAAATATGGCCCTACGACATGCGCTATTAAGCGGTATGGCAGCCTTCGCCCTGGTGGGTTCAGCGGTGGCTTCGCCTGCCCAGGATCTTTTCGACCAGGCCACCTTCTTAATCGGTTTTTACTACAACGGCCCGGCCAAGGTTCCCCCCTTCAGGGAGCTGCGGCGGCAGTACCAGCCGGAACTCGATCGGCTCTGCGCTTCTGAAGGCAGCCGCTGCGGTTTTGATAAAGCCAAACAGGTTATCGAGCGCATTGTGCGGGATATTGCCGATCCGTTTACGGTCTTGGTCACGCGAGATCAGCTCATCGATGACGAGCGCTATGGGGCCGGCCTGGGGCCCGCGGCCCCCAGGATAGGGGTCTGGGTACGCGAGACTCCCAGGGGGCTGGTGGTGAGCGAGGCCTTTCCCGGTGAGCCCGCCTACGAGGCCGGGCTGCGCCGGGGCGACCTGATTACCCAGATTGCAGACCAGCCCGCGACCCTGGCCCGGCTGAGTGCGGCTGAAGCAGCCCGCAGCCCCTTTAGCCTGCGTTATAGCCGGCAGGGTACGGCCCGCAGCGCGACCCTCACCCCACGGGTGGCCGAGGCCACCATGCAGCCCAGGCTGGAGATCAACAACAACATCGCCTATCTGCGCATCTATCACCTTTACAGCTCGGACAGCTACTCCACCGCCCAGCGCATCCACGAGGCCGCGCGCCGGGCGGAGCAGGCCGGGGCTCGTGGGATGGTGATCGACCTGCGCGATGCCCTGACCGGTTACGACTCGGAAGCCTTGCTGGCGGCGGCGGCCTTTACTGGCAAGGGGGGGTTCATTTACGACCGCCGCTTCCAGGGGCTGGACGAGACCCACACCGTGGAAAACGGCAGGCTCTACGTACAACCCGAGGGAGGCGAAAAGGAGGAGCAGAGCGCTCTCGAGCGGCCTTACCTGGCCCGCATCCCGGTGGTGGTGCTGGTTAATCGCCATACCTATAACTCTGCCGAGATGCTGGCCTACTTCCTGCAGGCGGCAGGTCGGGCCAAGGTGGTGGGTGAGCCCACCGCTGGTGCCCTGGGGATGTCGGGTAGCGCCGAGGGCCCCCTTATCAACGGCGATTTTATCGCGGTTTCTTCACTTAGAATGCGCAACCTGGATGGCTCGCCCTTCCCCCTCAAAGTCAGCCCCGATGTGCTGGTGGAGGACGACCTCGAGGCCCTTGTTGCTGGGCGTGATCCGGTGCTGGAACGCGCCCTGGAAATGCTGCGATAGGTGAATGCTATGCGCCAACTGTTTGCCACCCTGGCCCTGCTGCTGGGCTCGCTTTCCCTGGCCTCACCGGCCCAGGATCTCTTCGATCAGGCCAGTTTTTATCTGGAGTTTTATTACAACGGCCCGGCTACGCTCAACCTCAAAGAGCTGACAGCGCGCTACCAGAGCGCACTGGATCGTGCCTGTGCACCCCAGAAAGACACCTGCCCCTACGAGCAAGCCGTCCCCGTCATCGAGCAGATGCTAGGGGAACTCAACGACAACCACACCTACTACCTGAGTCCCGAGGAATTGCGGGGCTCCCGCGAAAGCCGTCAGGGTAACGCTCCTTCCCGCACGCTGCGCATTGGTGTAAGCCACCTGCCCATACCCGGTTCCCGCGACCGCCTCATTGTGGATGTGGTGGAGGGGGGGCCAGCTGACGAGGCCGGGCTGGCCTATGGCGACCGTATCATCGCCATTAACGGTCGGCTTCTGAGCGAGTTCCCCGACGATAACCAGGTCGTTCAGTTCTTGACGCAGTCGGTGCAGTCGGGGCGTCCGGTGGTTTTAACCATTCTGCGCGGCCCTGAGCGCCAGCGCCTCGAGATCACCCTGACCGGACGCGAGATTAACCTGGCCCGCTTCCCCTCCCTCAAAATACGACCCGATGGCGTGGGTGTGCTCAAAATCCCCAACTTTGATGCACAGGGCCAGGTGGGCCGCCGGGTGCATGAGTTGGTGCGTGAAGCCCAGCAGAAAAATGTGCGGGCCCTGGTGCTGGAGTTGCGCGGTAACAGCGGTGGCCTGCTCAACGAGATGATACTGACGGCGGCCGCTTTCCTGGACGATGCCTATGTGGCCCTGGTAGACCGCTACAATACCGAGCGCACCGAGTTTCGCATCCGCGATGGGCGGCTCACCATCACCCGCAACGGCCAGACCGAGACCGCCAACCTCCCTTTCCTGGCTCGCTGGCGCGGGCCGCTGGTGGTGCTGATTGATGGGAACACCGCCTCAGGGGGGGAGTACCTGGCCTCGGCCATCCAGCGGGCCAGAGTAGGGCCGCTGGTTGGGGTGGCCACCCTGGGCATCGGCAACACCACCACCCGCCCCTTCAATCTGATCAATGGTGGGGCTTTGAGCATCTCCTACAACCGGGCCTTTTTCGCCGACGGTACACCCTATCCGCCCCGGGCCATCCCAGACTTTGTGGTAGAGAGCTCCCTCGAGCAGCTCGCCAACACCGGACGCGACCTGCCCTTTGAAAAAGCCCTGGAAGCCCTGGGCATAAAGTCGGCTGATCGTTGAAAGCACGGCCCTGGCAGGTTGAAAATTACAACGCAACCCAGCCTTATTGCTTACAATCTGGTTGAACAGTATGAAAGTTTCTACACGCCTCGCTTTCCTGCCTGTGACCACCGATTCGGCTGTAATTGTGCACAACCTGTACTTGAATTGCCCCACCTACATTGCCCTGATTGGGGGGGATATGCCCACCCTCAACGATATCCAGCGTGAGCTCGAGACCCTCCGTCACGACACCCGGCGTCAGGCGGTGCTGCTTATGCAGGAGGGTCGTGCCGTGGGTTTCCTGGACTATAAGGTGGCCCACCCCGATCTGCACTCAGCTACCATCAGCCTGCTATTAATCGAGGAAAAGCTGCAGGGCCAGGGCTTGGGCAAGGCCGCTGTGGAGCAGCTCGAGGCCCAGTTGAGTGGCCGGATGGATCGGTTATATGCCGTGGTGTATGGCAACAACGAGCAGGCCAAGCGCTTCTGGGAACGGGTGGGTTTTGAACATCTGCGCGACAGCGGCCCGACCCTAAGCTGGTATGTAAAGTATCTAAAGTAGATGTTGGGGGCACGTCCATGCAGCTTGGTATTGCCGGCAAGCTGGCCCTGGTGACGGGTGCTTCGCAGGGGATCGGACGGGCCATCGCGACCACCCTGGCCCAGGAGGGGGCTCGAGTGGTGGTAACAGCCCGCAACCGTGAGAAGCTCGAGGAGCTGGTGCGCGAAATTAGGGCTGCTGGGGGGGAGGCCCACGCCATAGCAGCCGACCTCACGCAAGACCGTGCGCTCGAGCACCTGGTGGTGGAGACGCAAAAGCTAGGTACCGTGGAGCTTTTTCTGGGCAACACAGCGGGGCCCCGGCCCGGGGCGGCTCGGGATTTGAAGGTGCAGGACATTCGGGCGGCCGCAGAGCAGCTTTGGTATCCGATGGTGGCTTTGGTCAGTGCGCTGCTTCCCGGCATGCAGTCTAGGCAGTTTGGCCGAATTCTGTTCATCACCTCGCTGGCAGTGAAGGAGCCCATCGAGAACCTGGCCCTGTCCAACGCCCTGCGGGCAGGCCTGACCGGTTATGCCAAAACTCTGGCCAGGGAGGTGGCGCCCTTTGGTATCACGGTCAACACCCTGGGGCCGGGCTATACCCGCACGGAGCGGGTGGAGGAGGTATTTGCTTTCCGGGCTCAACAGCAGGGTATCAGCCTGGAAGCCGCGTACGCCCAGCAAACTGCCCAGATACCGGCTGGCCGGATGGCCCACCCCCAGGAAATTGCCGATGTGGCGGTTTTTCTGCTCTCGGCCCGGGCCAGCTACCTGACCGGCCAGGCCATCATGGTGGAAGGCGGGGCCGTCCGGGGATTGCTTTAGGGGGCTGGGAAGGATGCGCGTTTTTGTAGAGCGATACGGATCCCAAAAGACCCCCAGGGGCTATCTTTTTGCATCCTAGGGCCTTCCCTTCCAAGGGGCGGTAGGGCCCTCCGCTACGCGGATAACTTCGGTCGGGTGGGCTCGCTGCTTTCCGGCGGTGAACCGACCGAATCTGCTATGAGGCCGCAGAGCTGGCCTCATGGGCTTTGTAGCTCGACCACCCGGTCTACCAGGGAGAGCCAGCTTTTGTCGTGCGTGGCGATCACCACACCACCTCTGGAGCGCGCTTGCTGTACCAGGTGTTCCAGCAAACCCCGCCCTTGTGCATCCAGGGCCGCTTCGGGCTCGTCCAGCAGCCAGATATCGGGGTTTTGCAGGTGCAACCTGGCCATGGCCAGGCGTTTTTTCATACCGCTGCTGTAGCTGAGTACGGGTTTGTCGTAGGGGAGGCCAAATTGGGCCAGTGCAGCGCGAATTTCCTTGCGACTGCCGGATTTTCCATCGAGCCGGAGCGCGTAGTGCAGGTTTTCGGCTCCGGTGAAGTGGCGGTGGAAAGCCGGTGGATTGGCTAAAAAACCCACCCTTCCATTTAGCTTGACCGAACCCTGGGTGGGCCGTACCAACCCAGCCAGCACCCTTAGCAAGGTGGTTTTGCCCACGCCGTTGGGGCCTACCAAGGCGACAACTTCGTGTTTAGCCAGTTGAAAATCCAGGTTGCGCAGCACCCAGTCCCGCCCGTAACGTTTGCAGACCGATGCGGCCTCGATCAACATAGCACTTAACATACACGCCGCTTAAGGGCTGATGAGGTTTTTCTCGAGGTTCCACAGCCACTCGGGTGTGATTTTTAGGAAGAAGCTATTGAGCTGCGTGAAAGTACCGGTGAACATCAGCAGGCCCACCGCCACCAGAACCACACCCGCTGCGGCTTCGACCCAGCGGGAGATGCGGCCTGCCTGACGCAGCACAGGGCGGATGCGGTCGGTGAACAGGGCTACCAGCAAAAACGGAACACCCAGCCCCAGGATGTAAGCCAATAGGAAGCCGATCCCACCCCCGGCCGCGGTGAGGGTGAGAATCCCCCCCAGAATCGGGCCAATGCAGGGAGTCCAGCCCAGTCCCAGAACGGCACCAAGCACAAAAGCCCCCCAGGGGCGGCTGGCGTCCCCTTGGTATCGCCAGTTAACGCCCCATTTGGGTTTTAGACCCAGCATATACAGCCCCAACAGCACCAGGATTGCGCCGCCTGCCCGACCCAGCAATTGCCGGTTTTCCGATAAAAAACCACCCAGCAGGGTGAAGGGGAGCCCCAGTAGCAAAAACAGCAGCGAGAACCCACCCACAAAGAAAAGGGCGTTGAACAGGGGTCGTCCCCGTTCTCCACCCAAATACAGCAGGTACGTGGGCACCAAGGGTAGGACGCAAGGGGAGAGGAAGGAAAGCAGGCCAGCTAGAAAAGCCGCCACCAGGCTCATAGCTGCCATCATAGAACTGAAGTGCCAGGACATTCATACAATGCAGGGTATGATTCGCTTGGCTGTAGGCTAGGATTATGTTGCGGCTGGTGGGGCTCGGCAAAAGCTATCCGGGGTTCCGGCTGCGGGTCTCCCTCGAGGTCGAGGCGGGGCAGACCCTGGCCTTGCTGGGGCCTTCGGGCAGCGGTAAAAGCACGCTTTTGCGGCTGATAGCGGGTCTGGAGGCCCCGGAGGTTGGGGAAATCTGGCTGGATGGAAGCGAGATCACCTTCCTGGCCCCGGAGGCGCGCCGGGTGGGGTTGGTGTTTCAGGATTATGCCTTGTTTCCGCATCTGTCGGTCTGGGAAAACATAGCCTTTGGTTTGCGGGAGGCCCGCTGGGATGGGGCCAGCATCCGGCAGCGCCTGACCGAACTGCTGGATCTGACCCATCTGGGGCCTCACGCGCAAAAACGCCCCCACCAGCTTTCGGGCGGTGAGCGCCAGCGGGTTGCGCTGGCTCGAGCCCTGGCCAGCCGGCCCCGCCTGTTGTTGCTGGACGAGCCGCTGGGGGCCCTGGATTTGAAGCTGCGGAATGAGCTGCTGTGGGAACTGCGGGCCATTTTACGGCAGACCGAGGTGCCGACCATTGTGGTGACCCACGATCAGTCCGAGGCTTTTGTAATCGCCGATCAGGTGGCCCTGCTGAGGAACGGTGCTGTTGTGCAGACCGGCTCGCCCGAACAGCTTTTTCGCAACCCTAAAAACGCCTGGGTGGCCGGCTTTCTGGGCCACCGCAACCTGCTGTCGGCCCAGCAGAGCCAACAGGTGGGGCTGCCGGCCCGCCCGCACCTGTTGCCGCCGGAGGCCATCACCCTGGGCCATGGGGAAGAGGCGCGGGTGGAAGAGCGGGTTTTTAAGGGTTTTGTGGTGGGCCTCGAGCTGGTCTGGCGAGGCTGTAGGCTGTACCTGGAGGGCCCCGAGCTGGGGCTTCGCCCTGGCGATACCGTCCAGCTACAGGTCGATTGGTCTAAGGTGGTTGTGCTGGAGGACGGCCCGGGGGCTGAGCATACGTCACTCGAAGCCCCTCGAGCCCACTAAGCGCCCTGTACCCCATGCAACGCTTCACCATTCTGCTAGGAGGCCTGGTTACCCCGACCGAGCGGCTCAAAGCCCAGGTGGCTGGGAGCCGGGTTATTGCTGCCGATAGCGGTATGCGCCACGCCCAGGCCCTGGGGCTCGCGGCCGAGCTATGGGTGGGTGATTTCGACTCGGCCTCCCCGGAGCTTCAGCAGGCCTATGCCCAGGTGCCCCGCGAGGTTCATCCAGCGGCCAAGGACTTCACCGATGGTGAACTGGCCGTCCAGGCCGCCCTGGCCCGGGGGGCCGAGCAACTTGTTTTGGTGGGGGCCATGGGGGGCCAGACCGACCAGACCCTGGCCCATCTGCTGCTGGGTATCCGGCTGGCTCAGCAGGGGGTGCCGACCCTGCTGACCTCGGGCAACGAGGAAGCCCATCCTTTATTGCCGGGAATCCTGCGGCTGAACCTGCCGCCCCATAGCAGGCTAAGCCTGTTGCCGCTGGGAGGTTTTTCCGGTCTGAGCCTCCGTGGGACGCGCTGGTCTTTACACAGAGCCAGCGTGCCCTTGGGGAGTACCCAGACCCTTTCCAATCTGGCTTTGGGCCCTGTGGAGATCGAGCTCGAGGCCGGCTATGGGGTGGTGGTGGCCTACCCTGAACCGGCAACCTTGTGAAAATCGTCCAGGAAGAGCCCCAGGGCTTCAGCCAGACGTTCCTGCTCGAGCATGGCGTGTTCGAATACCTGGGGCTCGTCCAGCAGGGCCGGCAGGCGCAGCCATCCCAGGTAATAGCGCCCGGCCAGGCCAGGTTCCTTGAGCCGAAGCCGCTCGGTGTGCGAGAGGAGGGTTTCGAAGGCTTCGGGGCTGCACAACAAGGGGTGCCGTTGGGGAGGTAAACGCTTCAGGAAGGCCTTAAGCAGGCCGGGGTTGGACCAAAAGCCAAAATTAAGGTCGTCGGAGATCTGTTCAATGCGTGATAAAAGCGCAGGATCGCCCTGGCGGCCTACCAGCTTGCGCACCAACTCACTGCGACGAAGGCGCAGGGTGGCGTATTCGCTCAGCGAGTAGAGCCTGCCCGGAAAGAAGTCCAGGGCCTCGCGCAGACGGTGCGCGATGACGTAGTCCTGGTACTCCCTGAAGGGATCCACGCCTCTATTGTGCGACAAGATGGGGGCTTAATGAAAGACGTTGTGGGATATAGAACGCGCCCCGGGAGCCACTTTTTGCGCCCGAACGCGCTTGGGCGGGGCTTCACCCAATTTGGTTTACCGACACGGTATATTCAGGTATGGATACCCGGGGTTGGGTGCTAAAAGCTATCGAGACGCTGCGCTTTGCCAGCGAGAAGGACATAATGCACTGGCTGGACGAAGAGGGTGAGACCCTGTCCAGGGATGAGCTGCGGCGCACCCTCGAGCTGCTGTTGCAAGAAGACCGGATCGAGCTAAAAAACGATCTCTTTCGCCTCAAGCGCAAGAGCAGTAGCCAGTCGGCTTTCGATAACCTGTTCAAGGATTGACACCGGATTCCTAGAGCAAAGACCTCCAGGGGCTATCTTTTTGCATCCCAGGGCATTCCCTTCCAAGGGGCGGTAGGGCCCTAACTTCGGTCGGGTTGGTTCGCCCTGCCTGGGGGGCAGGTATGATAACCCCACCCCATCCAACTCATGGGCCGGATGGCAGAATTGGGGCATGAGCCGGCAATTGTTTTCGCGGGGGGTTCTGGGGCTGGTGACCATCGGGCTGCTGGCCCTGGCCCAGGCTTTTTCTACCGAGCGCATGCAGGCCGACCTAGAGGCCCTGTTATCCCAGGGGCCGCGGGTCGCGGGGCTGCCCGCTACCACTGCGGCTGGGGAATACCTGGCTGCTGAGCTGCGCAAGGTGGGCTACATGGTGGAATTCCAGCCCTTCACCTACAGCCGTACCCGCGACCAGGGCTCGAGCCTCCAGGTGGGCGCGGCCACCTTTCCGGTCAGCAGCATCGCGGGTAGCCCGGGCCGACGGGTGGAGGGGCCGCTGGCGGTGGTGCCGGGGGCGGGGCTGGCCGCCGATTTCGCCAACCTGAACCTGCAGGGGGCCATTGCAGTGGTGCGCCGGGGTGGGATTCCCGGCCTCGAGAAGGCCCGGCTGGCCGCCGAGCGGGGGGCTGTGGGCATTGTCCTGCTGACCGAGGAGCCCAGCGGCACCCGCTTCACCTTTGGCGGCAACAGCCCCATTCCGGGGGTGACCCTCTCGCAGAGCGATGGCGCTGGGCTGTTCAGCCAAGCAGGAACCCGCGCCGTGCTGGACGTGCGCATCCTGACCGAGGAGGTACAGGGGCGCAACGTGATCGCCAGGCGCGGTAGCCAGAATCCGCTGGTCGTTGTGGGGGCCCACTACGACTCGGTGCCGGGCAGCCCCGGGGCCAACGACAACGCCTCCGGCACCGTGACGGTGCTCGAGCTGGCCCGCCAGCTGGCCGATAGCCCCCTTTCAGCGCAGATCTGGTTCATGTTTTTTGATGGAGAAGAGGATGGGCTGTGGGGCTCGAGGCGTTTTGTAGAACAGAACCCCGAAATTGTGCGGGGCCTGAAGGGCATGCTCAACCTGGATATGGTGGGCGTCAACGTGAATGGCACCCTGGGCATCGGCGGGAGCGGTGAGCTGCGGGCGCTGGCCGATTGCAACGCCCTGCAGGTGGCCTGTGGCAGTGCGCCGGGCGGGGGCAGCGACCACGTACCCTTTGCCCAAGCCGGGGTGCCGGTGCTCTTCTTCTTCCGCGGACTCGACCCCAACTACCACCGCCCCACCGATACTTTCGCCGACCCCGTGCTGATGGCCCAGACCGGTCGGGTGGTGCGGGGGGTTCTGGAAAGGCTGCTGCGCTAGCCCCCTTCAGGGCATCCAGTTTCCGCCGCACACAATCACCGCAATGCGCTCGGGTAGGTCGTAGCTCATCAGGGCCGGCCCCAAGGCCAGCCCGGCGGTGGGTTCCACCACCTGTTTGAGCCTTTGCATCATCAGGCGCTGGGCTTCCAAGGTAACCTCGTCCGGCACCGTCAGGATGCGGTCTACGTGGCGCTGCATGACCGGAAAGGTCTTCTCGCCAACCACCAGGGTGCGCACCCCGTCGGCCACGGTTCTGGGGGCCTGCGACAGCTTCACGCGCCGCCCCGCCTGAAGGCTCTGCTGGGCATCGTTGGCGGTTTCGGGTTCCACCCCGATCACTTCACACGCGGGCCGCAGGCTCTTGATTACCGTGGCAATGCCCGAGATCAGCCCGCCCCCACCCACCGCCACCAAAACCGCGTCCAGATCGGGCACCTGTTGCAAAAGTTCCAGGGCCTGGGTGCCCTGGCCGGCCATCACCCGCAAGTCGTCGAACGGGTGGATGAGCGCAAAACCCGTCTCCTCGGCCAGCGCGCGCACCACCTGCTCGCGGTTCTCTACCGTCACCCCCTGGTCGTAGACCTCGGCGCCGTAGGCCCTTGTGGCCGCTTTTTTGGTGGGGGAGGCGTCCTCCGGCATCACCACCAGGGCCGGCACCCCCATCACCTGGGCCGCATAGGCCACCCCCTGGGCGTGGTTGCCCGAGGAGACCGCGATCAGGCCCCTGGGGTTTTGTAGCTGGAGGGCCGCGTTCAGGGCCCCCCGGGCTTTGAAGCTGCCGGTTTTTTGCAGGTGCTCGGCCTTGAAAAAAAAGCGGCGGCCCAGAAGCTTGTCCAGCCCCTGGCTGGTAAATACCGGGGTACGGTGGATGTGGGGGGCAATGCGCTGGGCCGCGTGTTGGATATCTTGCAGGGTTAGCACAGCCCCATGCTAATACCAGATTCGGTTAGTTCGTCACCGAATGGTGGCGAACTAACCCGACCGAAGTTATCCGCGTAGCGGAGGGCGATACTGCCCCTTGGAAGGGAGTGCTCTAGGATTCAAAAAGATAGCCTCTGGAGGTCTTTGCTTTGGAAGATTATCTTTTTGAATCCGGTATAACAGGAGCCTGCGTAACGCTCAGCGCCCGCGTAACGCTCAGGGTGTGCCTTGTCCCAAGGGTGTCTGTTCTACAGTGGTTGTATGCGAATACTTGCCGAGGCGATCTACGAACTCGAGCCCGGCTCTATGCTGGTCGGCCAGACCCCCGCCTTGCGTGAACTGCTCAAGATCTGGATTCACCGGCACCACACGGGTTTCGATCTATACGTAACCAGCATTGTGGAGACCGAAGAGGAAACCTTGCCAGAACGGATGCGCAACACCGTTGGGCGGGGTCTGGCCTCCAGCTCGGAGGTGCTGGAGGCTTTGCACTGCCTCGAGGACATATACCCGGTGGCCTTCCATGTGCTAAAAAACCTGCCCGTTGGCGTACGCAAGGCCACCCCGGAGCTGCTGGCGCTGCTCGAGGAGCAGGTGGCTCGCGTGGCCCGCAGCACCACCACCGGCGAGTTTGGCCCCGACGATCTCCCCGCCCAGGTGGTAAAGCTCAAGGCGGTCTGTGCCCTGGACGATTATGCCTCCGACGACGATGTGTCGGGTCTGGTGCTCACCGACCCTTGACCGGAGGCGGGCCGTGGCCCACAATGCCCCTGATGGAAGGGGTGCGGCTGGCGGTCAAAACCTTAGGATGCAAGGTTAACCAGGTCGAATCGGATGCCCTGGTGGGCCTGCTTAAACCTTTGCAGCCGGTGGTGGTGCCCCCCGAAGCAGGGGCCGATCTGGTGGTCATCAACACCTGCGCGGTCACGACCTCTGCCGAGGCCGACGCCCGCAAAGAGGTGCGCCGGGCCCGCCGGGCCAACCCTGCGGCCTTCATCGTGGTGACGGGCTGCTATGCCGAGCTGGCTCCCGATCAACTGGCCGAGCTGGGGGCCGACGCGGTGGTGCCCAACAACCGCAAGGCCGAGCTGCCGGGCCTGATCTTGCAACACTTTGGCCTGCCCGCCGACCCCATCACCACCCCGCCCAACGAGTTCTGGGGGGCCGGCGAGCGGGGCCTGTTGAACAACTACGTGCGGGCCTTTCTCAAGGTGCAGGACGGCTGCAACGCGGGGTGTGCCTACTGCATCATCCCCCGCCTGCGCGGGCGCGAACGCCACCGCGGGCACCGCGATGCGCTTTCGGAAGCCGAGGCTCTGCTGGAAGCGGGGGTGCAGGAAATCGTGCTGACCGGGGTGCGGCTGGGCTCCTACAAAGGCCACCCCCGCGGGATTGCCGGCCTGGTAGAGGAACTTGCTCTGATGGGGGCCAAGGTGCGCCTGTCTTCCATCGAACCCGAGGACACCGGGGACGAGCTTCTGCAGGTAATGCAGCGCTTTGCCCCCCAGGTGCGCCCCCACCTGCACCTGAGCCTGCAGACGGGTTCGGGGCGGCTTTTAGCCCTGATGGGCCGCCGCTACGATAAAAACTACTACCGCGCGCTGGTGCAGAAAGCCTACGACTGGATACCTGGGTTTGCCCTCACCACCGATGTGATTGCGGGTCTCCCCACCGAGACCGAGGCCGAGCACCAGGAGACCCTGGCCTTCCTGGAGGAGGTGCGGCCCAGCCGCGTGCATGTCTTCACCTACACCCCACGCCCCAAGACCCGCGCGGCCTCGCTACCGCAGGTGCCCATCGAAGTCCGTAAGCGCCGCAACAAAGAGCTTCAGGCCCTGGCGGCCCGCCTGGCCGAGGCGCGGGTGCGGCCCAAGCTGGGTGGTACGGTGGAGGTGCTGGTCGAAAGTTTCCGCGGGGGCAAGGCCTACGGTCATACCCCCGACTACTACGAGGTCGAGTGCACCGGACAGGCCCGCATCGGCCAGACCGCCTGGGTGCGCGTGGAGGCCATCGAGGGTTACACCCTGCAGGGCCGGCTCGAGGCCATCAAGGAAGAACCAGCCCGCTACCTGCTGCCCGTGGTCTGAAAAGACTAGGCCTTGCGGCGCCGCTCCACCAGCCAGCGCAGGACGAAGCCCAGGCAGATAAACACCGTGGCAAACTGGGCCATGGCGGCCACCGGTCGCTCCACCGTGCCGCCCCCCAGTAGGGTGATGAAGTCCGGGATGCCGCGCAGCGAACCCAGCAGGCCCAGCAGCGAGAGCCCCAGCGCGATGTTCATGGCCAGTGGCTGTTGGCTGGGGGTTCTGTTGGCCCAGATGCCCATCAAGGCAATCAAGAGGCCCAGAATTCCGGGGATTAGCGCGGTGGGGGTGAGCTTGGAGCCCATAACCGCCAGGGTGGAGACCAGTATTAGAAAAACGCCCGTCCAGAGGGCCCTTGCCGGTAGTGATCCCATAGACTTACCTCCCCACTATTTTGCCAGGCCCCGCTTCAGAAGCGTTATAGTCTAGGCGATATGGAGAACCCCACGGTTTTCGGTAAGATCATCCGCCGCGAACTGCCGGCCGACATCGTGTACGAAGACGAGGAATTTATCGCCTTCAAAGACATCCGCCCGCGCTCGAAGGTGCATATTTTAGTCTGCCCCAAAGAATATATCCCCACCCTGGCCGACTACCCCGACACCCCGGAGGGTGCGCTCAAGCTGGGCAAGCTGATGCTCACGGCCAACCGCATCGCCAGGCAGCTGGGCCTCGAGGGCTACTTCATCCGCATCCATGTGGGCGAGAAAGGCGGGCAGGAGGTGTTCCACGTCCACGTGCACCTGCGCTCGGATGCCTGAACTATCTTTTTAGCTCCAGGCGGTCAATCATCTCGTTCTTCTCATTGTAGGCGGTAACTAAAAGCCGCTCGGCGCTGGCCTCGAGGGTCAGGTAATTGGGGCTTTGGCGCCGCACTTTGCTTTGAGGGTGCACGCTCAGGAAACCCCGCAGCCAGGCCCCACCGCCGCCAGAAACGATGTGAACGATGCCCCTGGCCTCGAGCCGCTCGTAGCTGTGCTCGTGCCCGGCCAGCACCAGCGGCACGCGGTACTGGATGAGGAGGGGCTCGATGGACTGCCGCAGGCTGCGGGCGCCTCCATGCGGGCCCGAGGAGTAGAGGGGGCGGTGCAAGGCCAGAATTTTCCAGGGGGCCTTAGAGGCTTTGAGGGCAGCCTCCAGCCAGCGGCGCTGGGCCTGGCTAAAATGCTCCGAGTAGACCACGAAGACCTCGAGGTTTTCCAGCCGGAAAGTGTAGTAGGGCCCTTCGACCCCAAACAGCTCGAGCTGCTGGGCCAGGGCGGGTACATCGTGGTTGCCAAATGCGGGATAAATGCGTACCGGGGGCAGCTCGTCCAGATAGCGGCGCACGGGCTCGCCTCGAGGGTAGAAGTTGTCTCCCAAGGTCAGCAGGGCCGCGAAAGGCTTTTGCCGATGCTGCTCGTATATGGCCCCGGCGACAAGGGGGCGGTGCGGGGTCTCGGCCCCCCAGTCGCCCAGCACGGCCAGCCGCTGGGCCAGCCCCGGCAGGCCCAGGGCCAGCCCAAGGAAGAGAGCCAGCAGGCGCCTCATGCCTTGGGCGGCTCGCCCTGGCGGTTTAGCTGCGATTCTTTAATCCCGGCCTGCTCGAGCACCTGCTCGGCAATCAGGATGGGGGCCCCGGCGCGGATGGCCAGGGCCATGCCGTCGGAGGGGCGGCAGTCGATCTCGTACTCCAGGCCGCGCTGTTCCAGCACCAACCTTCCGTAGAAGGTGCCGTTCTTGAGTTCGACGATCTCGAGGCGCAGTACCTTCACCCCGAGCAGCTCGAGGGTGTTGTAG
Source organism: Meiothermus taiwanensis WR-220 (assembly GCF_003568585.1). NCBI lineage: Bacteria > Thermotogati > Deinococcota > Deinococci > Thermales > Thermaceae > Meiothermus > Meiothermus taiwanensis. The sequence continues at coordinate 2,445,260 of NZ_CP021130.1, read as the reverse complement.
AACAAATCGGGGCCCAGCGGGCGGGGGGGTTTCTCGCCCGAGAGGTGCACCATGATGTTCTGGGTTTCCAAGGCCCCGATCACCACCGGCAGGAGCAGCTCGTTCTCGGCCCTGAGCATCACGATCAGGTTGCCATTTCCCGGATCTACCCCCATTCCTTCGATGCGTGCGGGTACCATGCTTTGAGTATACGCAACTGGCTCGAGGCCATGTGTGCTGCAGGTTATGCACAGTGCTTGTCAATCTTCCAGAACCCTATAAACTATGACCGTGAAAACCTATGCGGTGGAAGTAGCCGGGGTTCGTCGTGAGCTGCCGGTGGTGCAGGTGGGCCCCGATGTGGCGGTGGCCCTGTTCAACATGCTAGGCGATACCGAGGTGGTGGAGGAGGCAGCCGCAGCCCTGGCCAAGCGGATGCCCGCCGAGATCGAAACCCTGGTGACGCCGGAGGTTAAGGCGGTGCCCCTGGCCCATGCCCTCTCACGCCTGACCGGGAAGCCTTATGTGGTGGCCCGCAAAACCGAGAAACCCTACATGATTAACCCCGTATCGCGCACGGTGATTTCCATCACCACCGGCAAGCCCCAGCTTCTGGTGCTGGATGGAACCGACGTACCCCTTATCAAGGGCAAAAAGGTGGCCATCGTGGACGATGTGGTCTCGACGGGGAGCACGCTCAAGGGCCTTTCCGACCTCATCACCGACGTGGGCGGGCAGGTGGCCGCTGTGCTGGCCGTGTTTACCGAGGGTTCCCCCCGCGAAGATGTGATCGCCCTGGGGCATCTGCCGCTCTTCAAACCGGATTGAACGAATGCCCCAAGCGCGGGGTCAGGATGACCTTCGTATACGGCTATTCACACGTATACTCATGGTGTTCGAATAGGCTAAGTCCTTGGTGCAACAAGGGAGTGTAACTATGGAAACTTACCCCATCACAATAGGCAAAATCACCCGCCATGTACCGGTGGTGGAAACCCTGCCGGGCGTTCACATCCCCTTGGTTGAAATTATGGGCGATGTCGAACTGGTGCAGGCAGCCGCTGAAGGGCTGGTCAAGCACCTGCCGCCCGAGACCGATGCCCTGCTGACCCTCGAGACCTCCCCCATCGTGCTGGCCCATACCATGAGCGCCATCTGCGGCAAGCCCTATGTGGTGGTGCGCCGCAAGCGCCGCCCCTATATGCAAGACCCCATCATTCAGGAGGTGGAGTCGCTGACCCTGGGCGTAACCGAGACCCTCTGGCTGGACAGCCGCATGGCCGAAAAGCTGATGGGCCAGAATGTGGCCCTGGTCTTCGACGTGGTCTCCTCGGGAGGCACCATGAACGCGCTCGAGAAGGTGGCCCAAAAGGCCGGGGCCAACGTGGTAGCCCGCCTGGCTGCTTTCCACCAGGGCAACAGCAAGCTGCCCATCACCTTCCTCTCGGAGATTCCCATCCTGCAAACGGCTTAGCGCCAGGCCCTCCGCCCCAGGCCGGCGGCGGCTGGTCTGGGGCTTGCTGTTGGTGGGGTAGCTGTTCCTTATACCAGCACCGGCTCCTCGTAAACCCCGTACACCGCCCGGAGTTCGTCCATCATCTCACCCAGGGTGCAGTAGGCCAGGGCGCAGTCCACAAAGTAGGGCATGGTGTTGCGCCCTTCTTTGGCGGCCTGCCGCAGCGCTGCTAGAGCCTGCTGTACGGCCTGAGGGTCGCGCTCGCGCCGTATGCGGGCCAGCCGCTCGGCCTGCACGCGCTCCACCTCGGGGTCAATGAGCTGGATGGGCACCTGGAGGCCTTCGTCCTGGAAGGCATTCACCCCCACGATGATCCGCTCGCCCCGCTCCACTTCCTGCTGGAAGCGGTAGCTGGCGTCGGCGATCTCACGCAGGAAGTAGCCCTCCTCAATGGCCCGCACCACCCCGCCCATGCGCCGGATCTCCTCGATGATCTGCATGGCCTGGGTCTCCATCTGGTCGGTGAGCCACTCCACGTAGTAGCTGCCCCCCAGCGGGTCGGCGGTATGGGTTACGCCCGACTCGTAGGCGATGATCTGCTGGGTGCGCAGGGCAATCTTGGCCGATTCCTCGGTGGGCAGGGCCAGGGCCTCGTCGTAGGCATCGGTGTGCAGGCTGTTGGTGCCGCCCAGCACGGCAGCCAGGGCCTGAATGGCTACCCGCGCAATGTTGATGAGGGGTTGCTGGGCGGTGAGGGAGACCCCGGCGGTCTGGGCGTGGGTGCGCAGCATCCAGCTCTGGGGGTTCTTGGCCCCGTAGCGATGCCGCATCTCTTTAGCCCAGATGCGCCGGGCAGCCCGGAACTTGCAGATCTCCTCGAAGAAGTCGTTGTGGGCGTTGAAGAAAAACGAGATGCGGGGGGCGAACTCGTCAATCTCCAGCCCGCGCTTGAGGGCCCACTCCACGTACTCGAAGCCGTCGGCCAGGGTGTAGGCCAGCTCCTGTACCGCGGTGGAGCCGGCCTCGCGGATGTGGTAGCCCGAGACCGAGATGAAGTTCCACTTGGGTACGTTTCGGGGCCCCCACTCAAAGGTATCGATGACCAGCTTGACGCTGGGCTCGGGCGGGAAGATGAACTCTTTCTGGGCGATAAACTCCTTCAGGATGTCGTTTTGGATGGTGCCGCCCAGCTTGTTCCAGTCGTAGCCTTTTTTCTTGGCGGCGGCCAGGTACATGGCCCAGATGGCGTTGGCCGGCGAGTTGATGGTCATGGAGGTGGTGACCTCTTCCAGGTTGATCCCCTCAAAGAGAATCTCCATGTCGGCCAGGCTGCTCACCGCCACCCCGCACTTGCCCACCTCGCCCTTAGAGAGGGGGTGGTCGGAGTCGTAGCCCATCAGAGTGGGCAGGTCGAAGGCGGTGGAAAGCCCGTTCTGCCCGGCGGCCAGCAGCTTTTTGAAGCGTTCGTTGGTCTGCTCGGCGGTGCCAAACCCAGCAAACATCCGCATGGTCCATAGGCGGCTCCTGTACATTGAGCCATAAACCCCCCGGGTGTAGGGGTACTCGCCGGGGTAGCCCAGCTTTTCGGCATAGTCGAAGTCCTTCAGGTCTTCGGGGGTATAAAGCGGCTCGGGGGCGATGTCCGAGAGGGTTTTGTGGGCCACCTTGCGCTCGGGCATCTTGGCCAGGGACTTCTGGTAGGTCTCCCGCATCCAGGCGTGCTTGGGTCTGGGTTGTGCCATGCCCCGATTATATAACGGATTTGAGGCAGCAGGAGGATAATCCGTCAGACAATTGGGGCTTCTATGCGATACGGCATTGAAGCGGACAAGCCTATGCCCAGCCCCTACGACAGGCGGATGTGGTTTGATGGGTGTATACGATAAAGGCCAGGTGGTGCTTTGTGCTTCACGGGCAAACCTGTAGAATAAATCGCTATGGCTGGCTTGCTTTCGTTTCGCGGCGAGGATGTGGGTATTGACCTGGGCACCGCCTCGGTGCTGATTTATATGCGCGGCAAAGGCATTGTGCTGCGAGAGCCCTCGGTTATTGCCATGGTCAGCGATACCAAAGAAGTTAAGGCGGTGGGGGCTGAAGCCTACCGGATGCTGGGGCGTACGCCGGGCAACATTGTGGCGGCCCGTCCCCTCAAAGATGGTGTGATTGCCGATTATACCCTAACCGAGCGGATGCTCACCCTGTTTATCAGGAAGGTTTTGCCCCCGCTGCGCTTTTTCCGCCCACAGGTGATGGTGGGGGTGCCTTCTGGGGTGACCGAGGTGGAGCGCCGCGCGGTGGTGCAGGCTATTGTAGAAGCCGGTGCCAAACGGGCCTACCTGATTGACGAACCCCTGGCGGCGGCCATCGGGGCTGGTATTAAGATTGCTGAACCCACCGGCAGCATGGTGGTGGACATTGGGGGTGGCTCCAGCGATATTGCGGTGATCTCGTTGGGCGGTATCGTGCGCTCGACGAGCCTGCGCATTGCCGGTAACGAGTTCGATGATTCCATCATTCGCTTCATCCGCAACAAGTACAGCCTCCTGATCGGGGAGCGCACCGCCGAGGAGCTCAAGATCAAAATCGGGGCGGCCAAGCGCGTCCCTGGAGAGCAAGATGCCGTGGCTGAGGTGCGCGGGCGCGATCTGATCTCGGGCCTGCCCAAGAGCATCGAGGTGACTACCGAGGATGTGGTGGAAGCCCTCAAAGAGCCCCTGGAAAAGATTGTCCAGGGTGTGAAGAGCGTTCTGGAAACCACCCCGCCCGAACTGGTGGCCGACATCATCGACCGGGGCATTCTGCTGACCGGTGGGGGGGCTTTGCTACGCAACCTGGACATGCTGCTGCAAGAAGCCACTGGTGTGCCCGTGGTGGTGGCTGAGAACGCCGTAGAGGCGGTGGCGCTGGGCACCGGCAAGGCCCTGGACATGCTGCATGTGCTACGGGATGCCCTGGTGACCTCCGATAATGTGCTAAGGCGGTAATTTGGCAATGCCCAGACGGGCTGTGTGGACTCATCCGCAGCGTCGCTTTGACAATAGAAGCGCGGAGTTGGGAAGTTTATGCTGCTCTCCGAAATTGCCCAGCGTCTAGGGGGTCGCCTCGAGGGCCCCGATACCGAGATTACCGCTTTAGCCCCGCCCGACCGGGCCAGGCCGGGCGAGCTGGTGGTGGTGCGGGAGGCCCGGTTTCTAGCGGTTGCTTTGCAGGCGGGCGCGGCTTTGCTGCTGGATGAAACAACCCAGTGCCCCCCATCCGTTGCCCGGGTTCGCGTGCCGTCGGTACAAAAGGCCTGGCCCCTGGTGCTGGCCCTTTTCAACCGACCTGAAATCTGGGCGGAGGTGGGCGTGCACCCCACCGCCACCCTCGAGGCGGGTGTGGAAGTAGACCCCACCGCTGCAATAGGGGCATATGCCCTGGTGTGCCGGGGGGCCAGGGTGGGGGCCGGCGCGGTGATAGCGCCCTACTGCTATATCGGTGAGCAGGCCGAGATAGGCCCCCGAACGGTGCTCGAGCCCCGGGTGACGCTCTACCCGCGCACCCGTGTGGGGGCGGACTGCCACATCGGTGCGGGCACTGTGCTGGGCGCTATTGGATTTGGCTTTCAAGATCAGCAGCGCCTGCCCCACACGGGCCGGGTGGTGCTGGAGGATGGGGTGGAGCTGGGGGCCCACTGTGTGGTACAGCGCAGCGTGGTGGGGGAGACCCGCATTGGTGCGCACAGCAAAATTGGCGACCTCACCGATATCGGCCACAACGTTCAGATCGGAAAAAACGTGGTTATGGTGGGCAGCAGCGCCATTGGCGGGAGCGCTGTGGTGGAGGATGGGGTGTTGATGGGGGGCTGGGTGGTGATCGCCGACCACGTGCGGGTGGGCCAAGGGGCCCGGTTGGCCGGTGGCAGCGCCATCTCCAAGAACGTTCCGGCAGGGGAGACCTGGGCCGGGGCGATTCCGGCGCAGCCGGCCCGCCGGCACTGGCGGCGGTTGGCGCTGTTAGATTGGCTGGCCGGTATGGAACGTACTTTGCGGCAGTTTTTGCAGCCGTCGCGCTGAACTGGAAGCCTTATGACCCTGCGCGGAATCGGCCTTCACAGCGGCGAACCCAGCACGGTGCGCTTTCATCCGTCCGAGGGGCCGGTGCGCTTTTGGGTGGGGGGGCTCGAGCTGCGCCCGCTGGCCTCGAGCGTGGTGGACACCGCCCGCTGCACGGTGCTGGGTGGGGATAACCTGCGCTTGATGACCGTGGAACACCTGCTGGCCGCCCTCTTTATGCGGGGCATCTGGGAGGGCCTGGTCATCGAAGTAACCGGCCCAGAGGTTCCCATTCTGGACGGTAGCGCCCAGGAATGGTTGGCAGCCCTGGAGGGTTTTCCGGCGCTAGGCCCCCAGCCGTTGCCGGTGAACGGTGCTATCCGGGTTGAGGAGGGGCGTAGCAGTGTGCTGGCCCAGCCAGCGGAGCAGTTTACCCTCGCCGTCACCATCCTTTTCCCGCACCCCAGGATCGGCTACCAGCAGGTGCAGTGCCCCCCCACGCCGCTCACGGCGCTGGCTCCAGCCCGCACCTTTGGCTTTCTGCACGAGGTAGAAGCGCTGCGGGCCCGTGGTCTTATCCAGGGTGCTTCTTTGGAGAACGCCCTGGTCTTCAGCGAGCAGGGCCTGGTCAACACGCCCCGGATGCTGTACGAGCCTGTGTATCACAAAGCCCTGGATTTTCTGGGCGACCTGTACCTGGCGGGCAGGCCCTACCAGGGGCGGTTTGTGGCCCACCGGGCCTCGCACCGCTTGCACGTGGAACTGGCCAGGCTGCTACAGGACGCAGGATCGCGCTGAGCCAACCCCCGCACCTGTGATTTTTCTGAGCGTTCTCTAAAGCCTGGCTGGGTGAAAAAGTGGTTGTAAACGGGGCTTAAGTGTATCATCCTGCTGGGGACGCAGGGTTTGTGCACGTATTCCGAGGATTCTATGGAGCTAAAAGTAGGTGTTGTGGGTGTCGGTGTGATGGGGACGTACCACGCTCAGGTATACGCCGGGTTGCCGGGGGTTCGTCTGGTGGGGGTGGTTGATCCCGATCCTTTTCGTCAGGCGGCCATCGAGCAAGACCTAGAAGTGCCAGCTTTTTCCAGCCCGGAAGAGCTGCTGGGCAAGGTACAGGCGGTCTCGATCGCCTCACCCACCTCTTTTCACTACGAGCAGGCCCGCATGTTTTTGGAGGCCGGCGTGCATGTGCTGTTGGAGAAGCCCATGACCCGCACCATGCACGAGGCACGGGAGCTGGTGAGGCTGGCTGAACAGCGGGGGGTGGTTTTGCAGGTGGGGCATATCCTGCGCTTTTACCGGGCGGTGGGCGACCTCATGCGCATGGTTAGGAACCCCTGGGTGCTCGAGGCCCGTCGCATAGGCAACAACCGCCGGATACGCGACATCGGGGTGGTGCTCGACCTGATGATTCACGACCTGGATCTGGTGCTCTTGCTCCTGCGGGAGAAGCCCCTGCGCTACAGCGTGGTGGGCCGACAGGTAGAGGGGCTGGACGAGTACGCCCAGGCCGTGGTGGACTTCCCCTCGGGGGCCCGGGCGCTGTTTACCGCCAGCCGGATCTCGCCCCAGGCCGAGCGCTCGCTGACCATTACCCAGCCCGGCGAGGTGCTGCGGCTTGATTTCAACAGCGAATACACCGAACTCTCGCTGCACCGCTCGCCGCCTGTGCAACCCGACCCCGACCGGGTGGAGCCCAACGGGCGCACCCAGGTGCAGACCGAGCGCATCGCCATTCACAACGACAACCCCCTCCGGCGTCAGCTCAAGCATTTTGTAGACCGGATTCAGAAGGGGGAGCCCTCGCTGGTGACCCTCGAGGACGACCTGCAGGCCCTCGAGTTGGCCCTCGAGCTCTCCAACGCCCTCCAGCCGGTGATGAGCCGCTGAAACCCATTTTCTGCCCCGGCCCCTTAGTATTAAGCCGTGGACATTTACGAGATCCTCAAACTCCTGCCGCACCGCTACCCGTTCTTGCTGATTGACCGGGTGCTGGAAGCCGACGAAAAGCGTTTTCGGGCCTTGAAGAACGTTTCCTTTAACGAGCCGCATTTTCAAGGCCATTTTCCTGGCTATCCCATCATGCCCGGGGTTTTGTTGATCGAGGCCATGGCCCAGGGCGCGGTGGCGGTGGTGACCAAACAGCCGGAATTCAAGCCGGGGGGGCTGGTGTTTTTGGTGGGGGTGGAAGAGGCCCGCTTTAAGAAGCCGGTGGTTCCGGGCGATACCCTGATTCTGGAAGGGGAGCTGCTGGCCTATCGGCGGGGTTTGGGGAAGGTAAAGGTTGAGGCCAGGGTAGAGGGCGAGCTGCGGGCCGAGGCCACCCTGAGCTTTGTGCTGCGCTCGGATACGGGAGGCGCTACCTCGTGAGCCGGGTTGCCATACACCCCACCGCGGTGGTTTCCCCCAAAGCCCACCTGGCCCCGGACGTGAAGATTGGCCCGTATGCGGTGGTGGAGGGCCCTTGTGAGATCGGCCCGGGGGTGGAGGTAGGGCCCCACGCGGTCATCCACCCGTATGTGCGCCTGGCCGCCGGGGTGCGGGTGGGGCCCCACGCGGTGCTGGGGGGAATCCCGCAGGATTTGAGCTTTAAGGGGCAGGAGACCTGGCTCGAGGTCGGGGAAAACACGGTCTTGCGCGAGGGGGTGATCCTGCACCGCTCCACCAAAGAAGAAGTGCCCACCCGGATCGGCGCGGGCTGCTACCTGATGGGCCATTCGCACGTGGGCCACGATGCCCAGGTGGGCAACGGCGTGATTCTGACCCAGGGCGTGGGAGTGGCCGGGCACGTGGAGATTGGCGATTATGCGGTGATCGGCGGAATGGCCGGGATCCACCAGTTTGTGCGGGTGGGCAGCCGGGCTATGATTGGTGGGCTTGCCAAGGTGACCCGGGATGTCCTGCCCTTTAGCCTGGCCGACGGCAGCCCGGCCCTGCACTACCGCCTCAACACGGTGGGGCTGCGCCGGGCGGGTATTACCGGCGAGCGCTACCGGGCCCTCGAGCAGGCCTTCCGGGCGGTGCGCGAAGGCCGTCCCCTCGAGGGCTTGCCCGATACCGAAGAGGTGCGCGCGCTCAAAGCCTTTTTGGCCTCGCCTTCCAGGCGTCACCTCGCGGGCTTTGTGCGGGGCGAGCCGGACTTTGAGGGCTGAAATCGAACCCAAGATGCTGGACGAAATCCTGCTGCTGACCAATGGCCCTGGCGAGCTTTCGACCTGGGTGCCGCCGGTGCTGACGCGCCTGCGCCAGCGGGTGCCCGGGGCCCGCATCGAGCTGTTCCTGATCCGCGACCAGTTCGCCGCCGGAACCGAGCAGACCAAGGCCGAAGCGCTGCAACTGGACGCCCTCTCGGGCCGCTCGGCGCTGTTGCGCAGGGTGCTGGGGCGCAGGGCCCCTGGCCGCGGGCTGGTGCTGTTGCTGGGGGGGGCGCCCCGCGACGCGGTCTTGCTGGGCCGGGCCACGGGCTACCCGGCTTTTTCCTATACCTTCGATGCCAGGGCCCATCACCCCGGCTTGCGGGCCGTGCTGGTGGACTCCGAGCGCACCAAGGCGGCCATGCAGGCTCGAGGTGTGAGCCCGGCCCGCATAGAGGTGGTGGGCAATCTGGTGGTGGACGCCCTCCACGAGGCACCGGCGGTGCCTGCCCCAGCCACCGATGTGCTGCTGCTGGCTGGTAGCCGCCCCTTTGCCGCCCGCTACCTGCTGGGGTTTTTGCTGGCGGCGGCCGAACAGATGGCTAAAGCGCGGCCCGGCCTGCGGTTTGCCTGGGTGAAGAGCCGCCTGCTGCCGGAGGCGGTGGTGGCCGAGGCACTTTCGGGTGAGCTGGTGAGGGAGCTGGGCGGGGTGGGGGCCCGCTGGGTGGGGGATCGCCTGCAAACCTCCGGGGGCCTCGAGGTTCTGGTGCTGGATGAACCCCAGCGCTATGCGGCCATGCGCCGTGCCCAGCTGGCGATTACCATCCCCGGAACCAACACCCTCGAGCTGGCCCTGGCCGGCCTGCCCTCGCTGGTGCTCTTGCCCTTGCACAAGCCGGAGATGCTGCCGCTGGAGGGCCTCTGGCACTGGTTGCTCATGCTGCCGGGGGCCAAAGCCCTCAAGCAAAACTTTATACGGCGTCTGGAGCCGCGCATCCCCCACCTGGCCCTGCCCAACCAGTGGCTGGGCGAGCGGGTCTTCCCGGAGCTGCGGGGGGTTTTCAGCCCGGCCGAGGTGGCCTCTGCGGGCCTCGAGCTGCTCGAGCGGGCGCAGGAAGTCCGGGCCCGGCTAAAGCGCCTGGAGGCCCGGCCCGGAGCCGATAAGCTGGTGGAGTATGTGCTGGCTCGTTGCTGAAGCCCAGAGGTGGCCTGCAAGTTCCCCTAGCAGTGATGTTGTTTACCTGTCCACCTGTGTTGCTCTATGAACCTTCTTAGGCTATTACGTCCCTTCTCCTTGCTTATTCTGCTGGCAGCCGGGCTGGCTTTGCTGCCGGCCGCGGCCCAGGCCTGGCTGCCGACCCTGGTGGTCAAGCCGTTGTTTGATCAGGTGCTGCCGGGGCAGTGGGAGCGGCTCGGAGCGGTTTTATGGGCGGGGGCGGGTTTGCTGGCGGTGTTGGTGGTGAGCGGGTACGTGCTCGAGGCCTTTATAGGCTACCTTTCGCTGAAAATTCCGGCGGTCTGGCGGGAGCGGGTCTTTGGGCGGCTCTTGGAGGCCGATCTGATGGCCCTGCCGGCCGCCTCGGGCGGGCTCACCGGGCGGCTGGTGGCCGATCTGAAGGAGCTGGAGGGCTTTTTGTTCTACAGCCTGGGGGGGCTGCTGGTGCAGGGGATCTTGCTCCTGGCGCTGCTATTCCAGCTTTTGCAGCACTACGCCCAGCTTACCCTGTACCTGCTCTTGGTGCTGCCGCTCATGGCCCTGCTCCTGGGCTGGCTTGGGGCCTGGGTGACCCGCTACAGCCGGCGCACCCAGGCTGCTATGGAGCGCCTGGCCGCCCGCATGGCTGAGGGGTTCGGGCGTCTGGAGCTGATCCGGGCCCTGAACCTGCAGGCCTTTGCCCAGGCACGCTTCCGCCACAGCAACCAGCAGCAGTACCGGTTGGGGCGCACCCGCGCCCTGATCGCGGCCCTCCACCTGCCCCTGGGGCAGCTCGCCACCACGCTGCTGCTGGGCCTGTTGCTGGCCCTGGGGGTGGGGGCGGTGCAGCGCGGGCAGATGACCCCCGGCGATCTGACCGCCTTCCTCACCTTGCTGGGGCTGGCCATCACCCCTTTGCAGGTGCTGAGCCGCATCGGCACCGGGTTTGCCCAGGCCGAGGGGGCCGCGGCCCGCGTGGTGGAGCTGCTCGAGCTGCCCCCAGCCCCGGCCATGGGGCAGCTCCGGCCCCAGAGCCTGGCGGGGGGCCTCGAGCTGCGCGATCTTAGCTTTGCCTACCCCGGCGGCCCGGCCATCCTGCACAACCTCAACCTGCGCATCGCGCCGGGCTCCTTCACGGCCATCGTGGGCCCTTCGGGGGCGGGCAAGAGCACCCTGCTGCGCCTGTTGCTGGGCCTGTACCGTCCGAGCGCGGGGCAGGTCTTGCTGGATGGCCTCGAGCTACACAGCTACGAGGCCGGTTGGCTGCGGGCCCGCATGGCCTGGGTTCCGCAGGAGCCCCTGCTGTTCGCCGGAACCGTACAGGAAAACCTGGCCGCGCTGGCCCCCGGCGCCCGCCCGGAAGCCATGCAGCAGGCCCTGGATACCGTGGGCCTGGGCCGGGAAATTAGCCTGCAAACCCCGCTCGAGGACGACGGGGGCGGGCTTTCGGTGGGGCAGCGGCAGCGCCTGGCTATTGCCGCGGCCCTGCTGCGGGAGGCCAAAATTCTTTTGCTCGACGAGATTACCAGCGCCCTCGACCGCAACAGCGAGGGGCAGGTCATGGCCGCCCTCGAGGCCGCCCGTCCGGGCCGCACGGTGATCGTGGTGGCGCACCGCCTGGCCACCGTGCAGCACGCCGATCAGATCGTGGTGATGGAAAAGGGCCGGATCGTGCAGGTGGGCCGCCACGCCGAGCTGATGGGTGTGCCCGGCCTCTACGCGGATTTCTGGAAAAGTTGACGGTAGCTGGCACGACCGGAAGGATGGACTCTATGCAGGAATACCTGAAAAAAGCTCGAGGGGGCCGGGTGGTACAGACCCCCTTTTTAGAGGCCGAGGCCCTGGACGAGCTGCGCCGCCTGGCCAGACAAGAAGGGCTTCGCCTCGAGACCTTTGGGGGCCTGCCCATGGCCTCGCGGCAGGTGGCGGTGCTCTTCCCCGAGCACATCCCCGCGGTATCCGACCCCACCACGGTGGTCTTCCTGGCCTTTGAGGGCGACCTCGAGGCCCTGGAAGACAGGCTGCGGGCGCTTTTGGAGCCGGGGCAGCTGGGGGATCTCGAGGAGACCCAGGAAGGCTTCTTGCTGGCCACCCTGCCCAGAGGCCTCAAAACCCTGCAAGAGGCCGGTTTCCAGGCCAAAGAGGCCACGCCCGAGCAGCTGCCCAAAACCCGTGAACGCACCCGCAGCGTGGTGGTGCCCAGCCTGCGGGTGGACGTGGTGGGGGCCAAGGGCTTTGGGGTCTCGCGCACCTACTTTGCCCAGGGGGTCAAGGCCGGCAAGGTCAGGCTCCGGGGTAAGACCGCCTCGGCCAAGGACGAGATAGCCGAGGGCGACCACCTGCTGGCCGAAGGGCTGGGCAGCCTGGTGGTCAAAAAGGTGCTGGGCCAGACCAAGCGGGGCAATGTGAAGCTGGAGCTCGAGGTGCGCCGCTAACCCGCCCCCAGCTTTTCCCGTAGCCAGGCCACAATATCGTCGGAGATCTGCGGGGCCAGCGGATCCAGGAGCATATCGTGCTGGCTCTGATAAACGCGATACTCCTTATCGGGGCCACCGATCAGGGCAAAATAGCGGCGCACGGCGGCTTCCGGTACGGTGTCGTCGTGGGCGGCCTCGAGCACCAAAGCAGGGGCCCGAACCCTGGGCAAAAGCTCGGGCACCCGCCGCTGGAGGGCTATCAGCTGCACCAGGGCCACGGTGGGAAAGTTGGGGTAGTTGGGGCTCTGCGCCTGCCGCCGGGCGACCTCGACGGGGTGGGTGCTATGGGCCCAGGGTTTGACGTAGTGCAGCAGCGGGGCCAGGTAGGCCAGGCGGTTCTTGAAGCCCAGGGCCGGGGCCAGGGCCACCAGGGCGGCGGTTTTGTGCTCGGCGGCCAGCCAGCCGGCCAGCAGCCCCCCCATCGAGAGGCCCACCACCGCCCTGGGCTCGGGGAGTGCCAGATAGGCTTCGCGAGCGGTCTGGAGCCAGTCCAGCCAGCGCACGCCGCGCAGGTCTTCGGGGCGGGTGCCGTGGCCGGGCAGGGTGGGCTGGGCCACGGTAAACCCGGCCTTGCGCAAGGTTTCGGGCAGCGGCCCCATGGTCAGGGTGGGGTGGGAGGTAAAGCCGTGCAAAACCAGAACGCTTGACATGGGCCAGCCCCAGCTTACCGCAGCGCGGTCTACTCCACCACCAGTGCCCGAAAATCGTTGAGGTTGTGGGCGGTCTCGCCGGTGATGAGCAGATCCCCCAGGGCCTGGAAAAACCCGTGCGCGTTGTTGTCGTGTAGCAGGGCCTTGAGATCGAGGCCCAACCCCTGGGCTTTGTGCCAGGTGTCGGGTGCCAGGATGGCGCCCGCTGCGGGGGTGTTGCCATCAATGCCGTCGGAGTCGGCGGCCAATGCCCAAACGCCCTCCTTGCCCAAGTAAAAACCCAGCCAGCCCAGAAACTCCTGGTTGCGCCCCCCCTGGCCCGACCCGCGCACCGTGACGCTGGCCTCGCCGCCGGAGAGCAGCACCACCGGGGGGCGGAAGGGCTGCCCGTGGGCGCGGATGCTCTGCACCAGGTTGGCGTGAAAGCGGGCGAGCTCGCGGGCCTCGCCCTGGAAGCGGTCGGAGAGGATGACCGCCGGGTAGCCCTGGGCCTGCCAGAAGCGCTGGGCGGCCTCGAGCAGAACCTGGTTGCTGCCAATCAGCCGGTTCTCCACCCGCTGGAAGAGGGCCTCGCCCGGCTTGGGCGACTCGGGCAGGACACCCTTTGCGCCTTGCTCCAGGTGGGCCCGTACCTCGGGGAAGTCCAGGCCGTACTTGTCGAGCACCGCCAGGGCCAGGGCGAAGGTGGTCTCGTCGGGGACGGTGGGGCCCGAGGCAATCGCCGAGAGGTCGTCGCCCGGCACGTCGGAGAGGTACAGCGCCCGGATGCGGGCCGGGGTGGCCGCGGCCAGCCGCCCCCCCTTGAGGGCCGAGACGTGCTTTCGCACCGCATTGATCTCCTGAATCTCGGCCCCCGAGCGCAGCAGGGCCTGGGTCAGGGCCTGTTTGGTGGGCAGGTCAATCCCCCAGGGCGCACACAAAAGCGCGCTGCCGCCCCCCGAGACCAGGAGCAGCAGAAGATCGCTGGCTTGCAAACGCGAGACTGCCTGGAGGATGATCTGCGCGGCCCGCACGCTCTGCTCGTCGGGCACGGGGTGGCGGGCCGGTAGGATCTGACCATGTTCTGCTTGCGGCCAGTCCCGGCCCGCCTCGGCCTTGGGCACCGCTATAAAGGGAACCTGGGGGAACCGCTCCCGGGCGGCCTCCAGCATGCTCATGGCCGCTTTCCCCACCGAAACGATCAGGGCTGGCACCTCCTCCGGTAGGTGCTGGGCGGTGAGGCGGGCGGGGTGGGTTTGCTCAAGGGCCTGCCGGAAGCTGGCGATGAGCAGCTCGCGCATAGGGGGCATTTTATCCGGGGTGCAGGCTTGCTTTAACGGCCTGGAAGGATGGGGCTTTGGCGGTAGGCCCGATCCAGGAGCTCGAGGGTGTGCAGCACCGGAATCTCCCGGCCCAGCTTGCGCAGGTGGCTTTGGATCTGGGTGAAGCAGCCGATGTTGCCGGTGACCACCAGCTCCGCGCCGCTGGCGATGATGTTGCGGGCTTTGCGCTCGCCCAGGGTGGCGGCAATCTGGGGCTGCTCGAGGTTGTAGGTACCCGCCGAGCCACAGCAAAGCTCGCCCTCGGGAATCTCGAGGAGCTCGAGGCCCGGAATGCTTCTGAGCAGCCGGCGCGGTTCGGCCCGCACCTGCTGGGCGTGGGCCAGGTGGCAGGCATCGTGGTAGGCCACCTTGAGGGGCCGCGAAAGCGGGGGCACAGCTTTCAAGCCCAGCTCGGCCAGGAAAACCGCGATGTCCTTGACCCTGGCCGCCAGTGCCTGGGCCTTTTCTTGTTCCGGTTCGCCGTGGAAGAGCAGGGGATACTCCTTGAGGCCCGAGCCGCAGCCGGCGGCGTTGGTGATGATCGCGTCGTACTCACCGGCGAAGGCCTCGAGGTTGGTCCGGGCAAAGCGCAGGGCCCTCTCTCGCTCGCCGGTGTGCATGGCTAAGGCCCCGCAGCAGCCCTGGCCTTTGGGGATGACCACCTCCACCCCGTTATGGGCCAGCACCCGCAGGGTGGCGTGGTTGAAGCCAGGCTGCAAGACCTGCTGGGCGCAGCCGGCCAGAAAGGCCACCCGGGCCCGCTTTTCCCCCTCGGCGGGAACCAGCTCGGGCAGGGGCTCGGCCTTGGGCAGTTGGTTGGGGAGCAGCTCGAGCGGGGCTTGCAACAGGGGCGGCAGGAGCGGCTTGAGGGGCTGGCCCAGCCGGCCCAGGGCGACCGCTGCGCGGAAGCGTGCGGGGTAGGGGAGGGTTTCCTGAAGGCCGATGCGGAAGAGCCTCTGGAAAGGGGAGCGGTGGCGCTTTGTCTCGCTCCAGGCCCGGTAGGTGGTGATGAGTTCGCCATAGGGCACGCCGCTGGGGCAGGCGGTGACGCAGCCCTGGCAGCCCAGGCACTTGTCGAGGTAGGGCTGGGCCTCCTCCAGGTTCAGGTTGCCCTCCAGCACCTCTTTCATCAGAAAAATGCGCCCCCTGGGGGAGTCCATCTCCTCGCCCAGCACCTGGTAGGTGGGACAGGCCGGCAGGCAGAAGCCGCAGTGCACGCAGGCCTCGATGGCGTGGGCCATGATTTCGCCCTGGGGGCCGAGCTTTTCCACATCAATTTTGTGCTGCATAGGGTTTCCTGGGCTTACTAGGGTGGAGTGGGGCTAAACCGGCCTTGAGGGTCGAGGGCGGCGGCCACCCGCCGGCCGAAGGTATGCTCCAAGTCTATTCCAATCCGGGCCTGATGCGTAGGGCCCTTTAGAACCAGACCCGATAAGTTCTGAAGCCGTAACAGGGCATCCAACCGGGCGGGTTCGTGGTTCCAGGCCAGGTACAGGAGATGGCCCGCGCTCATGTACCGGCGGGGGGCGCTGCCCAGGGCCTGCTCCAAAGCGGGGATCTGCCGGGGGGTGAGGGCTACTTTGACCAGGTGGCCCTCGCCCAGCTCGAGCCGCTTCAGGTTGCGCCAGTACTGGGCCTCGGCCTCGCCCTCCAGGAGGTCGCCGGCCCTGCCCACAAAGGCCCTAAGCCGCTCCAGCCGGGCCGGGAGGGCTTCGGGCAGGCCCCCCAGGCGCAGGGTCAGGGTGGCGGGGGGCACCAGGTCGAGGGCATAAAGCTCGATGGGGGAGCCCGCCAGCCGGTAGAGGGCCTCGAGGGCCTCTTCCAGCCTGGGGAAGGCCACCTGCAGGGTGGCGGTGGCCTTGGGGTAGGGGAAGACCTTGAAGGCCAGCTCGGTGAGAAGGCCCAGCCGCCCCAGGCTGCCCACCATCAGCTTGGGCAGGTCAAAACCGGCGGCGTTCTTGACCACCTTGCCACCGGCCCGCACCAGCTGGCCCTCGCCATCCACAAACTGCACCCCCAGGATGAAGTCCCGCACCCCCCCGTAGCGCTGCCGCATGGGGCCGGAAAGCCCCGCTGCCACCGTTCCTCCCAGGGTGGCCCCCTGCTCGGCCAGCGGGGGGTCGAAGGGCAGGTACTGCCCGTGCTGGGCCAGGAGCTCTTCCACCTGGGCCAGGGGGGTTCCGGCTTTAGCCACCAGCACGTACTCGCCAGGGTCGTACTCCACCACCCCCGAGAGGCCCTTCATCTCCAGGACGGTCTGGCCTTCCGCGGGCGTGGAAAGGGCCGGTTTGCTCCCGCCCCCGCGGGCCAGCACCCGGCGGTGGGCGCGCACGGCCTCCTGAACCTCGGCGGGGCTGGTGGGATGGAGCACGGTCATGGCAGGCTACTCCCTGGAAATAATACCGGCCCGCTCCAGGGGGTGGGGCCCGGCCTGGTGCAGAGCGGGGGCCTCGCCGCCGGGGAACATCTTGCCGCGGTTGGAAAGCTCAAAGGGATCCAAGGCCCGGCGGATGCGCCGCATGGCCTCCAGGTCGGCCTCGGAGAACATCTCGGGCATGTAGGCTTTTTTCTCCATGCCCACCCCGTGCTCGCCGGTGATGGAGCCGCCCAGGGCCACGCACAGGCGCAGGATCTCCCCCGCCAGCTCCTCGGCCCGCTCGAGCTCCCCCGGCACCCGCCCGTTGTACAGGATCAGGGGGTGCAGGTTGCCGTCGCCGGCGTGAAAGACGTTGGCCACCCGCAGGCCATAGCGCGCCGAGAGCCGCTCGATCTCCGAGAGGGCCTGGCCCAGCCTGGAGCGGGGCACCACCCCGTCCTGCACGATGTAATCGGGCGAGAGCCGCCCCACCGCCGAGAAGGCGGCCTTGCGCCCTTTCCAGATCTTCAGGCGTTCCTCGGCACTCTGGGCCACCCGCACCTCGTAGGCCCCCGAGCGCCGGATGACCTCGTCCAGGTAGCGGGCCTCGGCCTCCACCTGGGGTGCCTCGCCCTCGAGCTCCACAATCAACAGGGCCCGGGCCTCCCTTGGATAACCAGCCCTGACTGCGGCCTCGGCGGCCTCGATGGCCAGCGAGTCCATAATCTCCATGGCACCCGGCAGAAGCCCGGAGGCCACCACCGCGGCCACCGCCTCACCGGCTTTTTCCAGTGCGTCGTAGGCGGCCAGCACGGTGTGATAGGTCTCGGGTTTGGGTAAAAGGCGCAGGGTGATCTCGGTGGCAATGCCCAAAAGCCCCTCGCTGCCCACAAAGAGGCCCAGCCAGTCGGGGCCGGTGTTTTCCAGGCTTTCGCTGCCCAGCACCACGGTCTCGCCGTCGGGCAGCACCACCTTGGCCCCAAGCACGTGGTTGGAGGTCATGCCGTACTTGAGGCAGTGGGCCCCGCCCGAGTTAAAAGCCAGGTTCCCGCCAATGGTCGAGACCGGCTGGGAGGAGGGGTCGGGGGCATAGTAAAGGCCGTAGGGGGCGGCAGCGTTCGAGACCTGCAGGTTGATAAAGCCCGGCTCCACCACCGCGATGCGTTCCTGCGGATCCAGCCGCAGCAGTTTGTTCATTCTGTTGAGGCCAATCAAAAGCCCGCCATCAATCGGTAGCGAGCCCCCCGAAAGGCTGGTGCCGGAGCCCCGGGCCACATAGGGTATCCGGTGCCTGGCGCACCAGCGCACCGCCTGCACCACCTCCTCGTGGCTCTCGGGCAGCACCACCGCCAGGGGCCGGGCCCGGAAGGCCGTAAGGGCGTCGGATTCGTAGGGCACCAGCTCACCCGGCTTGTGCAACAAGCGCCCCGGCGGAAAAAACCTGCCCAACTCCTCTAGAAGGGTCATGCTTCCCAATTCTCACTCGAGCTCTCGCCCGAGTGCAACATTAGGGACGAGCGGGGGCAGATCCAGGCAGTGGTAAGTTTCAATCCTCACTCGAGCTCTCGCCCGAGTGCAACTTTATCAGCCAACCGAGAGCGAGCTTTCAACCCCCGGGTTTCAATCCTCACTCGAGCTCTCGCCCGAGTGCAACCGGATACGTCCTTCCGGGTTTGTCCCGGCTGTGGCTCGTTTCAATCCTCACTCGAGCTCTCGCCCGAGTGCAACCTCTGGATGCCCTGGCCGCATCGCTCAAGGCCCACATGTTTCAATCCTCACTCGAGCTCTCGCCCGAGTGCAGGGTGGGGGAAGGTAAAGGAAAAGCGGGTTTTCAATGTCCCCTGGCCGATTTCTCGGCTTGCGCGAACCCCCCTGGGTTTTGGCACCTGCTTGGGGTTCGCGCATTCTACCAGATATGCGGGGCTAGTTGCTTAGCGGAACGCAAAGGGGTTGAAACGGGTGTCGCGGTCGTAATAGTCTTCGTTTTCGGCGCGCTTTAGGAATCCCACCACGGCGTAAGTAAGGGGTGTAAAAAGCACCTCTATGCCAACTTTGAAGATGTAGTTCGAAACAAACACCGTCCAGAGCAGGCTGTTGTCCCAGATGCCATAAAAGGCCACCAGCAGGAAGATGGCGGTGTCCAGGCCCTGTCCTACCAGGGTAGAGCCGATGGTGCGCAAGGCCAAAAAGCGCCCCTGGGTGGCTACCTTAAGCCGCGCCAGAATATAGCTGTTGGCAAACTCACCCACCCAGTAGGCCACCAGGCTCGCCAGCACGATGCGCGGCACCAGACCCAGGATGGTAGAGAAAGCCTCGGCCGACTTTTGACTAAACTCATCGGTGGGTGTGGGCAGTGCGCTCACAAGGCCAAAGGTGAGGGCAGAAAGCAGTAATAGGAAGAAACCAGTCCAGATCACCCGGCGGCTTCTTTTGTAGCCGTAAACCTCGGTGAGTACATCGCCAAAGATATAGGCCAGGGGGAACAGCAGGGTGCCCCCGTCAAAGGTAAAAGGGCCAAAAAGCACCACTTTGGTCGAGGCGACGTTGGAGACCACCAACACCACTACGAAAAGGGCTGTGATGAGATCGAGATAACGATAGCTTTTCATACGGCTCATGCTATGCCTGTGAGGTGATGAAGGGTAGGTTGCGGTCGAACTGGCTACGGTCGAGGCCATAGCCATACACGAAGGCATCTTCGATTTCAAAGCCCAGGTAGTGAATGGGCACTTCAATCTGACGGCGGGAGGGTTTGGAGAGCAAAGCGGCAATTTTGAGCGAGGCGGGCTGGCGGGCCTCCAGCATCCGCAGCAGGTAGTTGATGGTAATGCCGGTGTCCACAATGTCCTCAACCACAATCACATGCCGGCCTGCAATCGGGAGGCGCAGGTCTTTTATGAGCTCCACCTCGCCGCTGGTTTTCTGGCTGTCGCCGTACGAAGAAACCGCCAGAAAGTCCATGGTTAAGGGCATGTCAATGGCCCGCACCAGGTCGGCCATAAAGATAAACGCACCGTTTAGGACGCAAATTAGATGGGGTTCCTGGCCCTGGTAATCAAGCCTTATTTGTTCGCCCAGCTCGCGTATGCGCCTGGAGATTTGAGCCTCGCTTATCTGTACTTTGCCGTTGCCGGGTCGAAAGACGTCCACTGTTAGATTCTACGGTACTCTTTTGAGGTCGTACACCGGCTTGGGCTGTGGGTTTTTGAATTGGGGATTGAGGCTGGGCACTGGCGTATAGCAGCTTAATTTCATCGGGGGTAAGGTAGCGCCACTCGCCGGCCTCGAGCTCCCCCAGCTCAATCGGCCCCACTGCAAGCCTGACCAGCCTTTCCACCGGATACCCTACCTTGCTCAGCATCCGGCGCACCTCGCGCTTGCGTCCTTCGGTCAGTACCAGCTTAACCCCATTCTTGGCCGGGTGGGCCTCGAGGGCCTGGGCCGGCCCATCCCCCAGCATCACCCCCTGCACCAGTTGCTGGCAGGCTTTGACGCTAACCCGACCGTTTTTGCACCAGGCCCGGTAGAGCTTGGGCACCTGGTTGCGGGGATGGGTGAGCAGTTGGGTGAGGTGACCATCGTTGGTAAGCAACAGCA
The DNA here is from genome assembly GCF_003568585.1 of Meiothermus taiwanensis WR-220. NCBI lineage: Bacteria > Thermotogati > Deinococcota > Deinococci > Thermales > Thermaceae > Meiothermus > Meiothermus taiwanensis. Next base: position 2,425,078 of record NZ_CP021130.1, on the reverse strand, counting down.
GCCCTTCGGTGTCCTTGTCCAGCCGCCCGACCGCATGCAGGCCGGGGTGCTTGGGAACCAGCTCATAGACGATTTTCTCCGCGTGTTCGTCCTCGTGCGTGGTGGTGTAGCCCCTGGGCTTGTGCAGGGCGATCACCACCTTTTTTTGCGGCAGCCGCACCCGCTCGCCGTCGAGATGCACGATATCGCCGGGCTGAACGACCGCTCCAATGCTGGCCACCTGCTGATTGATGGTGACCCTTCCCGCGCGGATTAAGTCCTCGGCTTTGCGGCGGCTGGCGATACCGGCGCGGGCTAAAAATTGCTGTAGACGCATACCCACCATATTACTGGCCGGGCCAGCGTGTTTTATATGGGCGATTTCTTCTGGAAGTGGGGCGGGCGCTTTTCGCGCAGCGAGCGCAGCCCTTCCTGGGCATCGGGGCCCAGAAAGCCCATAAACTCGAGGGCCAACGAGGTGTCGAAACTGGGCCCCATCATGCGCAGCCAGTTGTTGAGGGCGTACTTGGTGAAGCGGATGGCCGCAGCGGCGCCCTGGGCCAGCCGGGTGGCAATTCTGAGGGCCTCGTTGTAAACCTCGCCGTCTTCCACACAGCGCGATACCAGCCCAATGCGCTCGGCTTCCTCTCCGGTGAGCGGCTCGTTCAACAAAAGGTGGTACTTGGCCTTGCTCATACCGCACAGCAAGGGCCAGATCAGCACCGAGTGATCGCCAGCGGCCACCCCCAGCCGCACGTGCCCGTCCACGATGCGGGCGGTTTTCCCAGCCACGCTGATATCGGCCAGCAGCGCCACGGCCAGCCCGGCCCCTACCGCCGGCCCTTCGATGGCCGACACGATGGGCTTGGCGCAGTTCACCACCCCGTACACCAGGTCGCGGGCCTCCTTCCAGACCCGTAGCAGGGCCTCGTAATCCCGCATCATCTCCTCGATCATCTCGAAGTCGCCGCCGCTGCTAAAGGCCCCGCCCTCGCCCCGCACCAGCACCGCCCCGATGTTTTCATCGGCATCGATATCCCGCCAGACATAGGCCAGCTCGCGGTGCATCTGGCTATCGGCGGCATTGAGCCGGCCTGGGTTGGAGAGGATGACCTCGAGCACCCCCTCGCTGGGTTCGGCAAACCTCAGACGCTGGTAGCGTTGTCGCCAGTTCATGCTAAGAGTTTACGCAAAACCCCGACTAGCCGCGCCGGCTTATTTATGGGTACAATCCGCTGGCATGGCCCTGTTCGCCGTGAACAAACCGCTGGGGCGCACCTCGCACGACGTGGTGGATATGGCCCGTAAGCTGCTCGGCACGCGCCGGGTGGGTCACACCGGAACCCTCGACCCCCTGGCCACGGGCGTTCTGATCCTCGCCACAGAGGCCTCCACCAAGCTGGTGCCTTTTTTGTCCGCAGAAGAAAAAGAGTACATCGCCTGGGTTTCTTTTGGCGTCACCACCGCAACCCTCGATGCCGAAGGGCCGGTGCTGGGCCCCGATACAGGCCATCCAAGCCAGCGCGAGATTGAAGCAGCCCTGCCCTGGTTTTTGCAGCTGACCGAGCAGACCCCACCGGCCTACTCAGCGGTGAAGGTGGGGGGGGTCAAGGCCTACGAGGCGGCCCGCAAGGGGCAGGCCCTCGAGCTGACCCCCCGCCCGGTGGTCTACCGCGAGGTGAGCCTGCTGGCCTACGATCCCGCACCTGTACCGCACCGCATTGCCCCCTCGGCCACCGGCTGGCAGCTGGCCCCACGGGGTCGCCCGGTCGAACTGCCAAAGCCGCTGGGCGACTACCCCACCGCGGTGATTCGTCTGGTGGTGGGGCCCGGCACCTATGTGCGCTCCTTTGCCCGCGACCTGGGGCAGCGGCTGGGCACCCAGGCTTTTCTATCGGGGCTGGTGCGTACCCGGGTGGGTAGGATTGGCCTCGAGCAGGCCCAGGAGATCGAACGCCTGGAGGTGAGCAGAACCCTGGACGAGCTCGAGGCCCTTTCCTGCCCCAGCGTGGAACTCACACACGCCGAGGCCAAGCGGGTGATGGAGGGGGTTCCCCTGGCTATTCCGGCTAAGGGTCTGGTGGCCCTGGTGGGCCCCAAGCGCCGCCTGGTGGCTATCGCCGAGGGCGACGGCTTCAAGCTGCGCATCAAGCGGGTGTTCAAGACGTAGCGGTCAGCCCACCTCAAAGATTTCCTTGATGATGGGCTGTGAGAGCACCACCGAGGTGCGGGTGCTGCCGTAAAAACCAAGCTGCTGAATAAGCTCCTGTAGCTGCTCCACCGAGGCGGTCATCACCTTGGCTACAAACGACGACTCACCGGTGACGAAGTAGCACTCCCGCACCGCGGGGGTGGCCTGGGCAAACTCGAGCATCTGCTGGTAGCGGTGCGGCGGGGTGGCCACCTCGATCAGCGCGGTGATGGTGTAGCCAAGGGCCCCTGGGTTGATCCGGGCCCCGTAGCCCGCGATAACGCCGGCGTCCTCGAGGCGGCGCACCCGCTCGGTGACGGCCGGGGTCGAGAGCCCCACCCGGCGGCCCAGCTCGCTGAAGGAGAGCCGCCCGTCGCGTTGTAGCTCGTTCAGAATGGCGATGTTGAATTTGTCTAAAAGTTTGGAAAGCATAAGGCCTATTATGCCTTAAAAAGTTCAGGCAAATCTGGTATTTGTCCTTAACTTCTTACTTTCTTTTGCGCCTTGGGCGTTCTAGGCTTGGGAAAAACGGGAGGTTGTTATGGTGATTGGTGTTCCCAAGGAGATCAAGACGCTCGAGAACCGCGTGGCCCTCACGCCGGGCGGGGTGACCAGCCTGGTGCGGCGTGGGCATAAGGTGCTGGTGCAGCAGGGGGCCGGGGTGGGCTCGGGCCTTTCCGATGCCGAGTACCAAAAGGCCGGGGCCGAGATCGTAAGCGCCCAGGAGGCCTGGGCCGCCGACCTGGTGGTCAAGGTCAAGGAGCCCATTGCCGAGGAGTACCAGTATCTGCGCAAGGGCCTGATTCTTTTTACCTACCTGCATCTGGCCGCCGATGAGCCGCTTACCAAGGCCTTGCTGGCTGGGGGTACGACCGCCATTGCCTACGAAACGGTGCAGCTCGAGGACGGTTCCCTGCCCCTGCTCACCCCCATGAGCGAGGTGGCCGGGCGCATGGCCCCGCAGGTGGGGGCGGCGGCCCTGGAGAAGCCCCACGGCGGGCGTGGGGTGCTGCTGGGGGGCGTGCCGGGGGTGGCCCCGGCCAGCGTGGTGATTCTTGGTGGCGGTATCGTGGGCACCAACGCAGCCAAAATTGCCCTGGGCATGGGTGCGCAGGTGACCATTCTGGACGTAAGCAAAGCCCGTATGCAGTATCTCGACGACGTGTTTGGCGGTCGGGTGATCACCCTTGCTTCCACCGAGGCCAATGTGGCGGCCTCCATCCGCCATGCCGACCTGTTGATTGGGGCGGTGTTGATTCCGGGGGCCAAGGCACCCAAGCTGGTTACCCGCGAGATGCTCTCCACCATGAAGGAAGGGGCGGTGATTGTGGACGTGGCGGTGGATCAGGGGGGCTGTGTCGAGACCATTCGCCCCACCACCCATGCCGAGCCTACTTATGTGGTCGACGGGGTGGTGCACTACGGGGTGGCCAACATGCCGGGGGCGGTTCCGCGCACCTCCACCTTCGCCCTCACCAACCAGACCCTGCCCTACCTGCTCAAGCTGGCCGAGAAGGGCCTGGATGCGCTGCGGGAGGATGCCGCCCTGCTGCAGGGCCTCAACACCCACCAGGGCCGGCTGACCTGCCGGGGGGTGGCCGAGGCCTTTGGCCTGCCCTATCTCGAGCCTAAAGCGGTTTTGTAGGGCTGCGCTCGAGGGAAAGCAGCACCTCGAGGAATTCCTGGTAGCAGCGCACCAGCACCTCTTCTGATACGGGCTGAATCTCGAGCCGCCCCATGTCCATGGGTATGACCCAGTTAAGGGCCTGGCTCACCTTCTTCTTGTCGCGGCTGAGGAAAGGGGTAAGGTCTGCCCAGCTCAGGCGGGGGGGTGGCGGAGGGGAGAGCCACTGCAGGAGTTTTAGCACCTTGGGTACCAGATCCGCCCCGCCATGGGCCCGCCCCAGCAGGGCGGCGTAGAGCAGCCCGTAGGCCACCGCTACCCCGTGGGGTATGGCCCCGTGGGTGGCCCCCTCGAGGGCGTGGCCCAGGGTATGCCCCAGGTTGAGCTGGCGGCGCTCGTTCCGCTCGGTGGGGTCGGCCTCCACCACCCTTACCTTGACCATGACGGCGCGGGCCAGGTAGGGCTCGAGGCCCTCCCAATCGGGCGAGATCGGCGCCACATCAACCAGCAGCTCATCACCGGCAATGAGGCCGTGCTTAAAGGCCTCCACCAGCCCCTCCTTAAAGGTTTGGGGTGGGAGGGTGCGGAGGGTGCTGAGCTCGGCATACACCCCTGCCGGGGCGTGGAAGGCCCCGACCAGGTTTTTGCCCTCGGGCAGGTTAAGGCCGGTTTTGTTGCCCACCGAGGCGTCTACCATGGCCAGGGTGGTGGTGGGCAGGCTGATGTACTGGATCCCCCGCAGGTAGGTGGCCGCCACAAACCCGCCCAGGTCGGTCAGGCACCCCCCGCCCAGCACGTACAGGGTGGTGTTGCGCGGCAGGGCCTGCTGGGCCAGCCAGGACAGCACCCGGCCATAGCTGTGGAGACTTTTGGCCTCCTCGCCGCCGGGCAGCCCCAGACTGAATGGAATCTCCAGGCGGGCGGCCACCTGTTGGGCGTAATCCTGTACCGCCAGGTCGTAGAGGAGGGCCCGGGGGCCCGGGGCTTGGGGGAGCTCGAGCGCGAACCCCAGGTGAATCGGGTAGGGAACGGGGTGCCTAATCTCTAGTTTTTGCATAATCCCATAGCTGCTTGATAATCTCATTGACCGCCTCGGGAACGCGGCGGTTGTCTGTGGAGACGTGGAGGGTGGCCTGGCGATAAACGGCCTCACGTTCGGCCAAAAGCTGCTGGATGCGCTTGTAGGGATCGGGGTTGTCCAGCATGGGGCGCTGACCGGGGCGGCGGCTGATGCGCTCCAGGATGGTGGTAGGGCTGGCCCATAGCGCCACCACCGGCCCCCGCTGCAAGAGTTTTTGCCGATTCTCTGGGCTAACAAAGGTACCGCCCCCCAAGGAAAGCACCAAGAAATCTTTTTGGGTCAGCTCGTTTACCGCCTCAGCCTCGAGCTGCCGGAAGGTGGCTTCCCCTAAGTGGCGGAAGATATCGGCCACCGAGAGCCCCATTTGCCGTTCGATGTAGCGGTCGAGGTCAATGAAGTGCAGCATCAGCTCGCGGGCCAGCTCCCGCCCGATGCGGCTTTTGCCCACACCCATAAAGCCGGTCAGGGCTACCCAGGTAACGGGGCGTTCAATCTCGATCATAAAAGGGGATAGGGAAATGGGCCTCGGGGTGTGGTATGGACATCCCTCACCTGTTGGGGGCCGTCGGCTTTGGGGTTGCAGCGACTAATAGGCCAGCACCCGTTGCTTGTACCGCTCGACCCGTTCAACCAGCTCGTCCAGGGTGTCGCCACCGAATTTCTCCAGGTAGGCCTGGGCCAGCACGATGCCCACCAGGGCCTCCAGAATTACGCTGGCCGCCGGTGCTGCGGTCACATCGGAGCGCTCCCGGGCAGCATCGGCGGGCTGGTGTGTGACCACATCCACTGTGGGGAGGGGCTTCATCAGGGTGGCGATGGGTTTGAGCGCAGCCCGCACCACCAGCTCTTCTCCAGTGGTCATACCCGCCTCGGTGCCCCCGGAACGGTTGCTCTGGCGGTAATAGCCCCGGCCCTCTTCCCAGTAGATGGGGTCGTGAACCTGCGATCCCGGCTTCATGGCATTGCTAAAACCGGGGCCAATCTCCACCCCCTTAATGGCTGGAATGCTCATGACCATCTGGGCAATGCGTCCGTCGAGCTTGCGCTCCCAGTGCATCTGGGAGCCGAGCCCCATCACCAGCCCTTTGAAGCGGGCTTCAATGATGCCGCCCAGGGTATCGCCGGCGGCCTTGGCCTCGTCTATGCGGCGGATCACCTCGGCCTCGGCCTGGGGGTCGGTCATCCGTACCGGGCTGGCCTCGATGCGCTCCTTGAGACTCCAGTCGAAGGGAACCTGGCTCCAGACCCCGGCCATCCCATCCACGAACGAGGCGCTTTCCACCCCAAAAAACGAGAGCAGCTTATGGGCGATGGCCCCGATGGCCACCCGCATGGCGGTTTCGCGCGCCGAGGCCCGCTCGAGCACATCCCGCAAGTCTTTGTGACCGTACTTAACCCCTCCGGCCAGGTCGGCGTGGCCGGGCCGGGCGGCCGTAAGGGCTTTTTTGCGCGGTTCGTTGCCGGGAGCCGGATCCATGATCTCGACCCAGTTGCGGTAGTCGGAGTTTTTGATGACCAGGGTCACCGGTGCGCCGGTGGTACGACCGGCCCGCACACCGCTCATAAACTCCACAGTGTCGGTCTCGATGACCATCCGCCGCCCGCGCCCATACCCGCCCTGGCGCTTCTTAAGCCAGGGGTTGATGTCTTCAACGGTCAGGGGGAGCTGGCTGGGCAGGCCCTCCACAATGCCAGTGAGCTGGGGCCCGTGGGATTCTCCAGCAGTCAGAAAACGCATGAACAGAATCTAGCATAACCGCGGCCAAGTCCAAAACCGCCATATAAAAAAGCCGGGACAGGGCCCGGCTGCTAGAGGCTATCGGGGCTCAGCGCTGGGCCGAGTCCTTGACGATGTTACCGGTGATGATCACGATCAGCTCATCGTCCTTGACGCTCGAGGTGCGCTGTTTGAAAAGTTCACCCAGCAAGGGAATGTCGCCGAGGAGGGGGATTTTGTTCTCGGAGGTATCGGTGACTTTTTGCACGAGGCCCCCCAGCACCACGGTCTGGCCGTCGCGGATGCGGAGCTTGGAGAGGGTGGTCTGTTGGGGGATACGGATGCTGCCGGCGGGGCCATCGGCCGGGTCGCCGCCGGTCTGGGTGAAGACCTCGAGCAGGATGTTGCCATCCGCCGAGATTTGCGGGCGCACCCGCACCAGCAGGCCGTAATCGAACTCCCGCACCGTGACCTGATCGGCGATGGTAATGGGAATGAGCAGCCGGCCTCCCACCTTGATCTCCGCGCCCTTGGCCCCGGTGGCCCGCAGGTCGGAGGTATCGGCGCCGTAGTTGTCCTCCACCAGAACGTTGGCATCGCTCAGGCGGCGGGAAAGCTGCTGCTTTTCCAGGGCGTCCAGCACCGCCCGGATGTTAAGGGAAGCCAGGCTGCGGGTGGCATCAAAAATCAGATTGAGACCGGTGGAGAGGAAGCTGGCGATCAGGTTGCCCCCTGAGACGGTCTCCCACTTGATACCCAGGTTGCGAATGACCTCACCCGAAACCGCCTGCACCCGGATTTGCAGCTGCACCTGCTGCACGGGCCGATCCAGGCTGGGAATCAGGCGTTCGGCCAGAGCAATCTGCTCGGCGGTGCCGGTAACGATCAGGGTATTGGTGCGGGGCTCGGCCACCACCGTCACCTGCGGTGCCGGCTGGGCCTGCCCCTGCCCTTGGGCCGGGGCGGCCTGGCCCTGGGCCTGGGCTGTGATGGCCTTGCCCAGCACATCGGCCAGTTCGGCGGCGCGGGCGTGTGAGAGCGCGAACGACTTTTGCACCACCGGTATGGCCGCTGTGGTGGCCCTGGGTACATCGATGCGCTGCAGGAAGTTCAGGGCGTCGTTTACAGCCCGGGACGGGCCGCTGATGGAGAGCACATTCTGTCCGGGTACGGCCCGCACGGTAACCCCTGGCACCTCCTGCTGAACAAAAGTAGCCAGGGCTGCCGGGTCGCCCGAGCGCACCTGGTAGAACTCACGCGCTACAGGCTCGCTGGTTTGGGCAGGCTGGGCGGTCTGGCCGCGGGCCCGATCCACCACTTCCTTGGGCCCCACGACAATTACGTTGTTCTCGAGCAAAGCGTAGGTGATGCGACCATCGCCGTAGGTGTTGATGAGCAGGTCCCAGACCTGCCGGAAGGGTTTTTGGTCGATATCGGCTGTAACGTTGACGTTGGGAATGTCGCGCAGGATGGGGGAGAGCCCCACGCTGCGGGCCAGTGCGTCTAGCAGGGCCGGTAGAGGCAGGTTGGTACCGATGTTGCTGACCGGTTGGTCGAAGCGGGCATCCCTGGGCAAAGTACCCTGGGCCAGCGCCAGACTCAACACCACTAAAAGAGCAATCAAACGCTTCATATTCACCGCCTAGGGATTGTCCATCGTCAGGTTCAGGGTTTCCGAACCTTGTACCAAGAGGGCTTCTTTTGCGCTCAGGCTTTTGAGCAGCACATCGCTACCGGGAAGGGTGCGGCCCACCGGCAGCACCGTAAAACCGTCCTTGCTCTGGAAGATGGCTACGCTGGTTGGCCCCAGCACCACCCCCGAGAGCTTGAGATTTTGCTCGCGCACGAAGCGGGCCAGGCTGCTTTCCTGGGTGGTTTCCTGTGCACGGGCCAGGCTGCTTTTGGGCTCGAGCACCTGGGTGAGCCGGGCGTCGATCTCGGCCCGTGCGAACTCGAGGCTGCTGCTGCTGGCGCCGCTGGTGGGCTGGACGTCCAGGGCTGCTGCGGCTGTGGTGGAAGCGCCTGTGCTGCTCAGCTCCCGTTCCAAAGGGGTGAGGCGAATGGGAAGCGCACCCGACCCTAGAGCCTGCTAACTAGCTGTTCGTAAAAGCTCCACAGTTTTCGCTGTCATCAGAATCGAAAAAGCCAACCAGTGCCAACCTCGCAAGGTCTCAGCCAGCCGCTCATAGTCTCGCGCCAGCCTGCGAAACCGGGATGTCCAGGCAAACGAACGTTCCACCACCCAACGCTTCGGCAGCAGCACGAATCCTCGTTTGGCCCCTTCCACCTTGACCACACACAGGGCGATGCCTTCCGCCTCTGCCGCTTGTGCCGCTTCCTCCCCAGTGTAACCCTGATCCACAAAGGCCACTTCCACCTGCTCCCCCGTCACTTCCTGCACCTGTTGACTGAGGGCTCCCACCTGGGCCCGTTCCTGTTCACTGGCCGCCGTTACTACCAGGGCCAGCAGATGCCCCAGGGTATCTACCGCCAGGTGAACTTTGCTTCCCTTGCGTCGTTTGTACCCATCGTATCCGGCCCGCTCCCCACTTTGCGGGGTGGACTGTAGGGTGCGAGCATCGTAGATGGCAGCGCTGGGATGGGCGGCTTTGCCCTGGAGCATTCGCAGGGTCATGCGCAGGTCGTGTACCAGGTCTTCGAAGACCCCCCGGTTCATCCAGCGGTAGGCTTGCGCCTGAACGATATGGGGGGGTGGGAAGTCGTGGGGCAGGTAGTCCCACTGAGCACCGGTTCGAACCATCCAGCGCAGGGCGTTGAACACTTCGCGCAGGTCGTACTTGCGCTGGGGTGCTTCCAGCGGGGCGAGGGTCAAATAGGGCAGCACCAGAGCCCATTCCTCATCACGGACGTCCGATGGGTAAGCACGGCGGTTCATGCTCTAAACATAACTGCAGTGCCTGATTTGGGTAAGGTGGTTTGTAGATTCTAGGTTGATGGTGGGTGGTAGGTTGGCGCGGGTGGTGCCCTGGGCCAGGCGGGGTTGTGTGGAAGGAGTGGAGGGGGCGACCGCGCTGGGGGTGGGCCGGGTGCCCGGCAGGCTGGGACGTGGCAGCGGGGTGGTGGGCTGCCGCACCTGTATCTGGGTGGTCTGGCTTGGGATGGGCTGCGGAGTTACCGGCGCGCTGACTGGACGGCTGGCGAGGGCCGGGGCTGGCGGGTTGGGCTGGGCCACAGCGGTCGGCGCCGTTTCGATGATCAGGGGTACAAAGGGGTTGGGCGGCACCGTTACCCGTGGCTGGGTGGTTGCAGCAGCGGCTGGCCTTTGATCCTGTTCCTGTGGTTGTTCTGTGCGGGGCGCCTCGGTAACCAGAAAGGGCACGGGAAGCACCTCGAGCGGCCGGGCGGTGGTCAGGGGAGCGCTGGGCTCCGGTGCGGGTGCTGGGGTGGGGGTCGCAGGCTGCTGGGCGGCCTGGTTGGGACGGAAGAAGCTGATGTACCAAGCGGCCACAGCCGCTACTAAGAGGGCTGCAACCAGCGCCACCTTGGCTCCCTGGGGCATGCGCTGGAGGAAGTTCATGGCTGACCTCCAGGCTGGCTGGGCTGACCCTGACCGGTGTATGTGTAGACCGTCATGGTCAGGCTGGTGTTGATGATGGGGTTGGTGGCCTGGGCTTCGGTGGCGGCAGCCCCGCTGCCACTAAGGGTAAGGTTGAGGCCTGAGACGGTGGCGAAGCGCTGCAGCCCCTCGAGGCTGCGCAAGAATACGTACAACTCGGGGAAGGGCGACTCAACCTGCAAGGCCAGGTTGGTGGCCCGCACATTGGCAACTCCCTGGTTGTCGCCAGGGCTGCGGCTCAGGGTGCGCAGCACCACCCCACTTTCCCGGGCGGTTTGCGCCAGGGAGCTCAACACCCGGCCGAGCTGTTCGGTGGGGGGTAGTTCACGCAAAAACTGCTGCCGTTCGGCATCCAGACGGGCGATGGTCTCGCGAAGCTGGGGCAAGGCGCGCTGGGCTGCACGGCCCCGGTCGCGCTCAACGGTCAGGCGATCCACCTCGGCCTGCAACTCGAGGATGCGCCCTTGGAGGGGCTGGGTCACAAAGAAGTACCACATCATGCCCAGCAACAAGGCGGCCACTATGGCAACGATGGCCCACTCACGCTGGCCCATTCTAGCGAGAAGGGCTACCACTATCTTCACCTCCCGATGTGTTGCTGGCCGTCTCCGAGGTTGGCCGAATCAGGCCGATGGTGGCCCCAAAGGTGTAAAGCTGCCGTTGCTGATCGAGGCTGGCGCTTTGGAAGTTAATGCCGAAGCGCGGTGAGGTCTCGAAGGCCTCAACGAAGCGAATCAGGGCGTTCTGGCCGATGGCTTCGCCCTGGAGGTTGAATTCCACGTTGACCGGTTTGCCGTCGTATAGACCGTTCTGTACGTTGCTTTGCACTTCTTGGGGTGTGAGAAGCTTGGTGCCGATGCTGCGCAGGGCCACCCCAAACCGGCGGCCTTCCCGTGGAATCTGATTGATGACCAGGGCCAGATTATCCGACCAGGGCACGAAGCGTTCGCGCAGTTGGTTGCGCACGGCCAGGAGCTGCTCGAGCTCGCGCTGTTGTTGATTGAGGCGGTTTTGCTCGGCGATGAAGGGGCGTAGCACATCCACCTCTACTTGGAGCTGGTCGCGCTGGTTCTCCAGTGCCTGAACCCGTGAGAGCGTAGAGAGATGGAGAAAGGCCACCGTCCCCAGCACCGCGAGCACCACCGCCACAGCGGCCAGGCGCCACCAGCCGGGCTCAACCCGACGGCGCAGGTTCTTGGGCAGGAGGTTGAGTTTAATCAAGCGGATTCACCCCCCGTAGGGCCAGGCCCACCGGTACCGTAAACTCGGGTGCCAAACTGCGCAGGTACTCCAGATCGAAGCGGCTTTTGTCGATTTGGAGACCCTGCCAGGGGTCGGCGGTTTCCAGTGGGATGCCCAGCGTATCAGACAAAAGCGGCACCAGGCTTCTCAGTTTGCTACCCCCTCCGGCCACAAAGCCCTGATCCACCCCCAGGTCGCCCACCTGAACCCGGAAGAACTCCAGGCTTCGGCGCAGCTCGGTGGTCAGCTCGACCAGCACCGGGCGGATGGCATCGTACATACGGGCTGGATTGAAGCGCTCGCGCTCGGCGTCGAAGTCGAGGAGCAGGTCTTCGTCTTCGGTGGGGATGGTGGCCAGGCCGTAGTTTTTCTTGGCATCTTCGGCGGCTACCACGTCGATGTTGAATGCCTTTGAGATGGCAGCGGTGAAGTCCTTGCCGGATAGGTTGATAACGCGGTTCAGGAGCAGCCGCTCGCCGCGGGTCAGAACCAGGGCCGAGGATTCGGCCCCGATCTCGAGGAAGAGGGTGATGGGTTCGCGGTCGGTGGATACCAGACGGGCGGCCAGGGTGCGCAGACCGGCAAATGGCTTAACGTCTATCACCAGGGGTTCCAGCCCCGCGGCTTTGAGGGCCTCGACCAGGCTGGCCACGGTCTCTTGCCGGGCAGCCCCTACCACCACGTCCATCTGTTCGCCGTCGGGTATGGACTCATAAGCGTCGAGGGGTGCGTAATCCAGCACCACCTCGTCAATTGGGAAGGGTATATAACGCTCAGCCTCCCAGCGTACGGCTTCCTCCATCTGCTTGATGGGCATCTTGGGCACCTGCAAGGTGCGGGTGATAACCGCCAGGTTGCTGGCCGCGGTTACCACATAGCGCTTGCGGGTGCGCATCTCAGCCAGCATTTCCTTGATGACGTCGGTCAGAGCGCCCGGTTCGATGATCGAACCCTCCTGGATCACCCCTGGTGGGGTGGGCCTGATGCTTAGGTTCTTCAGGCTGGGGGGGGTTCCGGACAGCTCGACCATTTTGATGTTGGCCGATCCGATCTCGAGGCCGAGCGCCTCGATTCTGGGTCTCAGCAACCCGCCAAAGAAATCACGCACGCTGCCCCCTTTCCCACATGAATCTCAAACTAGCTGTAAGTATAGCACGATAAATCTGCGCTGCAGCGGTCATGTTGACCACTCTAGCCCAGGCCTTAACCTTTGGGCCGTGCATTTGCACATCCAATCTTAATGCTCCTCGCCTAAGGAGTTGGGCGCAAGGGGGCCGGGCAAGGGGCTGGCGGTTGCCTAGAGAGCCCGGGCCACGGCCTCGGCGAACTGGAGGGTGGTGGCGTTGCCCCCCAGGTCGGGGGTGCGGGGGCCCTCTTGGAGCACCTTATCCACAGCGGCTTCTACCCGGCGGGCGGTTTCGTGTTCGCCCAGATGATCCAGCATCATCACGCCTGAGAGGATGGTGGCCGCTGGGTTGGCAATGCCCTTTCCGGCGATATCCGGTGCGCTGCCGTGCACCGGCTCAAACACAGCGTGCTTGATGCCAATATTGCCGCTGGCCGCGATGCCCAGGCCGCCCACCAGCCCGGCGGTGAGATCGGAGATGATATCGCCGAACAGGTTGGTGGTCACGATCACGTCGAAGCGCTCGGGGTTGCGCACGAGCTGCATGGCGCAGTTATCGATGATGATGTCTTGGGTTTTGACCTCCGGGAAGCGGGCCGCTTCGGCCAGCACGGTGTTCATGAACAGGCCCTGGGTCATGGGTAGCACGTTGGCTTTGTGCGCCACATGGAGCTGCTTGCGGGGGCGGCTGGCCGCCAGCCGGGCGGCGTACTCGCCGATGCGCGCGCTGGCTTTGCGGGTAATGACCGTATCGGCAATGGCGATCTCGCCCTCGAGGTAGCTACGTTCCTGCTCTACATAAAGCCCCTCGGTATTCTCGCGCACCACGATCAGGTCGACCCCTGGCCTCGAGCCCGGCACAGGGTGGTGTTTGGCCGGGCGCACGTTGGCGAACAGATCTAGTTTGCGCCGCATGTAGCGGATGGCTCCGAAGAAGCCCGGTACTTTTTTGGTGGGGCTGGTGGCTGCACCGAAGAGGGTGGCATCGGTATGAGTAACGGCCTCGAGGGTGGCCTCGGGCACCGAGGTGCCTATTCGCTCGAAGGTCTCCCAACCGGCCTGGGCCTCGACGAACTCAAACTTGAGTCCGGTGGCCTCCAGTACCAGCCTGGCGGCTGGAATTACCTCGTGACCGATGCCGTCGCCCTCAATTAAGCAGATTCTGTAGGTTTTGCTCACAATATCACCCCGGTTATTTTATAACCTGCCCCGGCCCCTTCTGATACCAGATTCGGTTAGTTCGTCGCCGAATGGTGGCGAACTAACCCGGCCGCAGTTATCCGCGTAGCGGAGGGCGATACCGCCCCTTGGAAGGGAGTGCTCTAGGATTCAATAAAGATAATCTTCAAACGAAAAGCATTCAGCGGCTATCTTGTTGCATCCAAGGGCACAACCCTCGCCACGCTCGGCGAAACCATAGGGCCTGGAAGCCACGCTGCCCTGAAGCGTTCGATCTGCACCGGAGGCTTGCAGCCGGCTCAGGCTCGGTAGGATTGAACCGGACTGGGTGGATGTGCGCCGCCCAGCAGGCTTAAAGGCTCCTGGGCCAGGGTGCGCAGGGCCTTGCGGCGGCGGCTTTTGAGCTCCTTGAGCTCCAGGCGCTCGAGCTTGAGTCGGTTGAGGGCGTAGTCCAGATAGACCGCCTGGGCCTCGGGGGCGGCCCCGCCCAGCACCTTACGCCGGGCTATAAAGCGCTCAGGCTCCAGGGCCTGCAACAGCTCGGGGTCGCCAAACCCCAGGTGGCTTTGCAGATCATCCAGGCCCAGCTCGGCCACGGTGCGGCCTTTGCTGCTCAATTCGCGCAGCATGCCCTGCACCTTGGGGTAGGCCTCGGCCAGCGAAAGGCGCTTTCCGGCTACCAGCACATCCACCAGCTCGGAGGCCAGGACGCTGCGGTCGCGCAGGCCCTGGGCCAGCACCTCGGGCACAAAGCGGCTTTCCTGCAGGGCCACCCGCAGAAGGGCCACGGCCCCCTCGGCCGCATAGAACAGGTTGTAAAGGGGCTCGAGCACCCCCGGCCCGTGGTCGTTGACGTCGCCAAAGGGGGTGCTGTAGTTGAGGTGGCCCAGGGTGGTGGGGCCGCCCATCAGCTCGGCCAGAAAGCCCCGCACGTGCTCCAGCACCACCGGGTTGACCTTCTGCGGCATGATCGAGGAGCCCTGGCTGATTTTTTCGGCCACCAGGAACCCCCCCTGCTCGGCCCAGAACAACAGGTCGGCCACCAGGCGCGAGAGGCTGGTGGCCATACCCGCCAGGGCGTAGGCGATCTCCAGGGCCCAGTCGCCGGCGGCGATGGCGTCGTAGGTGTGCTCGAGGGTGCCCCCAAACCCCAGCCACTGGGCTAAGGCCTTGCGGTCTACCGGGTAGGGGCTGCCGGCCAGGGTTGAGGCCCCCAGCGGGCACTTGTCGGTGGTCTGGAAGGCTGCGCGCAGCCGCTGGTAGTCGCGTGAGAGCAGGTTTTCCACCCCGGTCAGGTAGTGCCCCAGGGTGGTGGGCTGGGCCGGGCGGTGGTGGGTATAGGCTGTGAGAAGGGTCTGGCGGTGGTTCTGGCCCAGGCCCAGCAGTTCCCGCCTTAGATCCGATAGCGAGGTCAAAACCCGCAGCAGCCGCTCGCAGGCATAGGCGCGGAACACCGTCAGGTCGAGGTCGTTGCGGGAGAGGCCCCGGCGCAGTGCGCTGGCAACCTCGGCGCCAAAGCGCTCGCGCAGGTAGAAGTCTATGGTAAAAAACACATCCTCGAGCTGCCCACTAAAGCCCGGAATGGGATCCTTGCGGAGCTGGCTGAGGGCCCAGGCGGCCTCCTTGGCCTCCACAATACCAAGCTTGCCCAGGCCCAGGGCATAGGCCGTGAGGGCATCGAAAAAATGATCGCCTAGGTGCTCTTTGGCGAAGCGAAAATGTCTTTGTAATACCCAGCGACGGTACAGGTTGTGCCAACGCATGTTGTTCACCCTGCTTCCAGCCTACACCCGGCCCAGCCGTAGGGGGTGTGCTCTATAAACTCAGGGTATCGCCAAACTCAGAGTTTTGTATGAAGCCGGGTTGTCCTGGCTCAAAACGCTAACGCCCTGGGCTTTGGCGGCATACATCCGCTGATCGGCTAGGTGAAGGAGGTTTTCTTTGCTGGTGCCATCCTGTGGATAGACCGCCAGCCCGATGTTGACCCCTAAAGGTATCCCCCCGATGCGGATGGCTTGAATGGCTTTGGCATAGCGCCGGGCCACATGTATGGCACGATCGGTCGTGGTGCGGGGCAGAATAGCAGCAAACTCATCCCCGCCCAGGCGGAACAGACCATCGCTCTTGCGGCTCGTTTTCTGGAGGGCCTGGGCCACCTGCACCAGGGCTTCGTCGCCAGAGGCGTGTCCCAGTTGGTCGTTAATGGTTTTGAAACCTTGCAGATCCAACACAAGCAGTGCAAATGCTTGCTGATACCGCCTCGAGCGGGCCAGTTCCTCATCGAAAAACTTGTTGAAAGCCCGGCGGTTGGCCAGGCCGGTGAGCGCATCGCTCAAGGCGGCCTCTGCAAGGCTCTGGCGGGTGTGTGCCTGATGCAGCAGGGCTGCAACCGGGGTTGCGAAGAAGCGGGCGACCTCCAGAGAGTCCGAACCAAACGCCCAGGGGTCGTGAAAGTTGTCCAGGTTGAGCAAAGCCAGCACGCTGCCCTGATACAGCACCGGGACGGCCAGGTTGGACTGAATGCACCTGGTATGGGCGATCAGGTTCGTCTGCCCTGAAGAGCTGCTGGCGCTGCGCTCCTGGATGGAGGCCTGTTCGCTGGAGAGGAGGCGCGGCTCACCGGCATACCACCCTGCGGGGTGCTGGCCGTACCACTTGAGGTGGTCTTGCTCGCTAAAACTGAGGCCTTGCAGGCTTTCCAGGTCGTATCCAACCACAGCCTGGAAGTGGAAGCGTTCGCCCTTGCGCACCAACAGGCTGCCGGCCTCGGCACCCGGTATCAGCTCGACGGCTGAGGTTAGCACCTGCTGGTAGAGGCTCTCGGAGTCTTCCAGTGCAGCTTTGTGTGAGAGCTCGAGCACGCGCTCCAAGCGCTGCCGGGCGATGGCCCCCTCCAGTGCCAGACCTATCGATCGGCACGCCATAGCCAGCAAATCCTGTGTGCAGGGCAGCCAGGGGTATGGCTGGGGGTGGGCCAGCCCCAGCAGCACGCGGGCTCGAGGCCGATCGGAAACGCCAATGGGATGAACGGCAATGCTCTGTATCGAAAGGTTTTGCTCTAGCTGGTCGATAAAGATGGGCTGTCCAGTGCGGTAAACCGTCCAAAAGGGCCCCTGGCTATCGGATATGAGGGCCTGCCAGCAATCGTCTGGGGGCTGCTGTACATCAAGCCGGGCCAGGATGCGCATCCGGCTGCCCTGTTGTTGCAGGATAATTCCGTGCTGTATGCCCAACGCTGAGGTCAGCAGGGCCAGGGCCCGCTCGGCCAGCGCCGTAACCGAATCAGCCGCGACCAAAGAAATGGAGAGCTGGTGCATCAGATGGGCTTCGGCCTGCTCGATGATGGAGGTCAGGCGGCTGCTTGCGGCCTGGGCAAACTGCTCGAGGTAGTCTCGCGCTCGAGGCCCAAAAGCCCGGCGGCGTTTTAGACAGACCACGGCGGCCATCCTGTTGCGCTCGTACAGGGGAATGGCCGCACAGCTGTGAAGGGACTGCCCGCACCGCGTATACACCGCTGCACCCTGGGCGTGAGCTTGCATGGCTACCTGCTCGAGGGTCTCGGTTTCCCGTGGGTCGCTGATGTAATGCAGCCGCAATTCCCTGTGCTGAAGCCCCCATACCCCGACCTGCACGCCTAGGGGTTCGAGCAGCCTGGGTATGGCCGTTAGCAGCTGCTCGCGACGGTTGGCGGCCAGCAGGGCCTGCAAGGCGTGGGATAGCAAAGCAAGCTGATGGGGGGTTTCCTGCTGTTGTTGCAGTGCTTTTCGAACCCCCGCAGATATCAGGGCTGTGGCCCCCAGCGCCAATAAAACCCACAGGCTCGAGGCTGCCGATGGATGGTTGAGCCAGAAGTTAAGCGCCGCAAGAGCCAGCGCTGTAAAGAGGCTGGGCAACAGGCCATAGCCGGCCCCTAAAGCGCCTACTAGGAGCATGAATCCGAAGAGCTGAAAGATCTCTCCCCAACCGAGCACAGCTGCTCCCGCGGAGATCAGCAAGGCTGGGATTAGCAGACTCCTATACAGCCTTTTGCTGGTGTGGGGGTGGGGGTCGCTCGCGTGCTTGTGGGCGCGCAGACACACTCTGGGTTTCATAGCAACCTCAAACCAGGCGGGCTAAAAATACGTTTGGTATGGCCTCGAGGCGGCCTGGTGGTGGGGAGGAGATGCTGTAATTGGCGAACTGAGCAGCCTGGAATTTCAGGGCCGGGGTTTGTACCAGACCGAACAGCTCTTTCGCTGAAATAGGCTGGGCCTCGTGGCTAAAGATCCATAAACCCCGTATAGAGACCTCGACGGGCTGGCTCGAGGCATCCGAAACAAACACTTTAGACAGCCCCTTCCACAGCAACTGCAGGTCAGACGCACTTACGCCGTTGTGCAGCCCAGCGGTGGGGTGGTAGCACCCATGCATGCGGTACAGCCCGTAAGCGGTGCTGTGCCCCGCGGCAAGCGGAAAGATGGGGTCAATTGAGCGGGCCAGCGAGAAACGAACCGGGCTTGGCAGCAGGGTGCGCCCCGAGGGGTGTGCAGCGCCAAAGAGCCGTAGGTTGTAATACGCTTGGCATAAAGCCCGGCCCCCTTTGGTCGCATACACATGTTCGATGATGGGCCATTGGTCGAGCACTGGTAGCGATTCGTTGCGCTGGAAGTACTGGTTAAGCGCTTTTTTGATGGCCTCATCGGGCACCAGCCCGTAACGCACATCTCGCAAGAGCTGATGGGCGCTGCCCAGAAACGATAGATCCAGGGGATTGGCGTTTTTGATATCGAACAGCAGCACAAACTTGTGGTGCAGATCGGGGCGGTGAATCATGGTTACCCCCTGGGGAAGCAGGCTGGGTTGCTGGGCTCCACCACTTTGCTTAGATCGACCAGGCCATAGCCGATCTGACTGTCCCAGGTCGAGGGGTTTTGCGCGGCACTTGTGAGACAAGCGCGTACCTGGGCCAGCCGGGCGCTGGGGTTGCTGGGGGGTGTCTGGCGCAGCAGCTGCTGTTGCAACAGATACAGACCGATGGCCCCGCTGATGAAAGGTGCCGAGGCCGAGGTGCCATAGGCCAGGGCATACTCGCCTTGGTTGGGCCCGTGGGCTACCGGCACGCCGGTGCCCGGGGCTACGAACTCGAGCCCCTCACCATAGTTGGAGGCGTAGCCGCTCAGCCAGTGGGCGCGGGCCTGGCTGGCATCGGTGGCCCCTACCGCGATCACGAAAGGAGAGGAGGCAGGGTAACCCACCGTGGGTAAGTCGGCATTGCCGCTCGAGGCCACCACCACCAGGCCTTGCTGGGTTACCTGCTCCAGGACGTGCTCGAGGTAAGGGTCGCTAAAGCCGGGTGCAGAGATGGAAAGGGACAGGTTGACGACCTGGGCTGGCGTGGGGTTGACAAAGAGCTGACCGGCAATTTGGGTGGCTCCGGCGGCGTATTCCAGCGCCTGGGCTATTTGCAGTGTACCGGCCCGCTGGCCGGCATCAAATACCTTGATGGGCAGTACGCGCAGCAGGTTATAGGCCACACCGGCCAAGGCCGTTCCATTGTTGGTAGTGGCAGCGATGATGCTGGCCACCTGCGTGCCATGGCTGGCACCGGTACCGGGCTCGGGCTGTACTGTGCCCCGGGCAGGCCGAGGGTTGTTGAGGTCTTTACCCACCACATCCAACCAGCTATCCGGGGGGGTTAGGTTGGGGGCCAGATCGCTCCGCTGGGTGTACATTCCGGTGTCGATCACGGCGATGACCGGTTTTTGGCAGCTCGCAATGTCCGCTCTCAGCTTTTGCCAGGCCTGTTCGATCTTCATCTGCTGGAATAGGAGGGCCTGCTCTGTCGGGTAGCTGCGGTTGTTGGGGGGTACGGCCAGGGTGGTGGGCTGGTAGAGGTATTCGGGTTGCACGTACTGGCCTAGGCCCTGCTGGTACAGTTTTTGGGCCACTTGGGCTTCCTCTCCCGGCTGGGTGCGGTACAGGCCCCAGCCTCCACCCAGATCCTGCACCCACTGAGCCCCCAGGGTTTGCGCACCGGCGTTGTGGTTTTGCAGGCTCAGCCCTTTTTGCTGATATACCAGCAGCCGCCCCGCTACGTGCGGAACATCAAAGCGGCCCAGCCCCACCTTATTGAACGTCCTGACTGCGCTTCGTGGGCTTTGCACACCGACATCGGCACAAGGGGGGCTGGCCTCAAAACTCGAAAGGCCCTGGCTGGTTGTACACGAGGTTAGGGTCAGGCTGATCCAGCCCGCAATAACGAAGCCGATAAGGCTCCTAACTGTAGGGACTCTCCAGCAAGCAACGGCAGTACTTTTGGGTTCGGCCGGTTGCACCACTGGCTCCCCGTTTCCCTTGGTGCCCAGATTGGGAATCACGGATCATCACCTCCGAACTTGGTTTTTGGTTTGGGATACCGAGACCGGCAGCTACGGCCGGGACGCATACCAGGCTCCGACTGTTCTCGATATCCCGATCCCGCAAAACAGTCTTCAACGCCGCCAAGGTCAGCTCTGCGCAAGCCGCGCATCTGGGGTAAGGTTTGATTGCGATGCTTCCTACAAGCGTTGGCATGGCTGACCACCCAACAGCAGCATA
This sequence comes from Meiothermus taiwanensis WR-220, assembly GCF_003568585.1. NCBI lineage: Bacteria > Thermotogati > Deinococcota > Deinococci > Thermales > Thermaceae > Meiothermus > Meiothermus taiwanensis. The sequence continues at coordinate 2,404,786 of NZ_CP021130.1, read as the reverse complement.
GAGGGGTGGGGGTGGGGGTTGAGTTTAGAAAGCACACAGAAGCGGCTGAGGCTCTTAAGTCCCTTCGCAACGGCTATAACTCCCATAGGAGCTCCCGCTCGCAACCTCTGGGCTATGGGATGGGTGATAAACCAAAAATTCGCTGTGGGAGGCCTTTGGCTTTGTGATCGCTTCCGTATGTGCAAATAAACCAGCAGGTTTTCTGAAATGTAAAATAATAAAAATTTCGCCCTTGTGGAGGATGTTGGTTGAATGCGCCAACAAGCGCTAAGGTTGTGTTGTTGTGAGGGGTGGGCTTTTCGTGCAACTGGAAGACATGACCGTTTTTATTGTGGACGATGAACCATCCAGCGTGGCGTTACTGCAGAGAACCCTCGAGCGTGTAGGATTTTCCCGCATATACGCAACCACCGACCCAACCCGCTTCGAGGAGTTTTTGCAGCGGCTTGATCCCGACGTAATCCTGCTGGATATGCACATGCCGCAGCGGAGCAGCCTGGAGATACTCAGATTTTTACAAGAACGCCGGGAGAACAACGGATATTTACCGGTTCTGGTGCTCACATCCGATGCCACCGCTGAGGCCAAGCACCGGGCCCTCAACCTTGGGGCTGCTGATTTTTTACAAAAGCCCTTTGATCCGCTCGAGGTGGTGCTCCGGGTGCGCCATCTGCTGGAGACCCGCTATTTGCACCTGCGGCTAAAGGACGAGAACCTGCGCCTGGAGGCGGCGGTGCGGGCCCGTACCCAGGAGCTGCATGAAGCCCACCTGGATGTGCTAAAGCGTTTAGCCTATGCAGCAGAGTTTCGCGATGACGATACGGGCGCACACGTACACAGGGTTGCGGAAAACGCGAGCCGATTGGCGCAGAGTTTGGGCTTGGAGGCCGGCTGGGTTGAGGTGATCCGTCGGGCTGCACCCCTGCACGACATTGGTAAAATCGCCATACCAGACGCTATTCTCCGAAAAACCTCCCGACTCACCCCCGAGGAGTACGAGCTGATGAAAAGCCACACCGTGGTGGGTGCGACGATGCTCGAGGGGGGTAGGTCGGTTTACCTGCAAATGGCCCAGCGCATTGCCCGCTCCCACCACGAACATTTTGATGGAAGCGGCTACCCGGACGGCCTGAAGGGCGAGGCCATCCCGTTGGAGGCCCGCATTGTAGCGGTGGTGGATGTGTTCGATGCCCTGGTGAGCCAACGACCCTTCAAGCAAGCCTGGCCGGTGCCGGAGGCTGTGGCAGAAATTAGGCGCCAGGCGGGTTTTCATTTTGATCCCGAAGCGGTTGAGGCGTTCTTGCGGTGCGTTCGTGCCGGGGATGTTTTGCTACCAGAGGCACTGGCGGGTGGGTAGGCCCTCCGCCTGGGGGCAGGCGCTAAGCAGGTCTGCGCAAAAATGCGTAGCGAACACACGAGAACGAGAAGGTGTTTTGATATAGTACCCTGGTGCTGTTTGGCTACGGCTAGACAGGGGATGACCCATGGGCCGCAATAACGCTTTCTGGTTTGCTCTTCCAGCGGTCGCTTCGCTGGGACTGTTTTTGCTATACCCATTTTTGGACGTGCTGCGCTTTTCGACCTGGGACTGGTCGGGGTTGTCGGAGCCTCGGGTGGTTGGCCTCGAGAACTACCGCGACATACTGCGCGACCCGGACTTTTACAACAGCCTGCGCATCACCCTGGTTTTTGGCGTGATGACCTTAGTACCGTTTGTGGTGCTTTCAATTTTGCTGGCCCTGGCCCTGGATGGTCAGCCCTACGAACGCCCTATCAAAGCCCTGCTTTTTTTGCCGGGTTTGGTGACCCTGGGAGGGGCTGCGGTGGCCTGGTACACCCTCTTTTCGCCCGAATACGGCGCCCTGGCTTCGCTGATTCCGGTGCCCCGCTGGGATCAAAGTCCATTTTGGGCCTTAGTCCTGATCATGCTTTTTACCATCTGGCGGCACATTGGCTATGGGGTGCTGGTGGTCTCGGCCCGGCTTAAGGCAATCCCCAAGACCCTGCTCGAGGCCGCCGCTGTGGACGGTGCCACCCCCGCCCAGTCTTTCCGCTTTATCACCCTGCCTCTGCTGCGCCCGGCAATTACATTTCTGGTGGTGATTGGCACCGTTTTGACCCTCCAAGGCTACACGGCGGTGTTTTTGTTGACCCGCGGGGGCCCCTTTGGAGGCACCGAGGTGCTTGGCTACTATCTTTACAAGACGGGTTTCGAAGCGGGCCGGCTCGGCTATGCTGCGGCCCTCACGGTGATCATTTTGCTGTTGACGCTGGCCTTTGCCCTGGCGCAGGCCCGGCTGCTGCGGGAGGAGAAATGAAATTTGGGCTGGTTTTTCTTGCACAACCCAGGCTTGGTGCTTTCCGCGCGGAGGTGTGCCTGTGCGCTGGCTAGGTCATCTGCTGGTGTGGACGGTGGCCTTCCTGGTAGCCCTGCCCTTCATCTGGATGGCCTATGCGGCCTTCATTCCACCCGAGGCGGTTTTTAGTGGCAACATCTTCGGACAACTGGGCTTCAGTCTGGCCAACTTCGAGGTGCTGGGCCGGGAGGGTTTTTGGGAGGGCTTCTGGGGACGCCTGCTGTTCTCGGTGCTCCTGACCGGGAGCGTGACCCTTCTTCAGCTCACCACCGGCTTTCTGGCGGCCTATGCCCTCAAGGAGGGGGCCAGGCTCCTACCGTTTTTTTGGTACTGCTGGCTATTCCGGTTGAACTGCTGCTGGTTCCTTTGTACGGTTTGCTGGTAGGGCTGAAGATTTTAGACACCATCTGGGCTTTGGTGCTGCCCTTTGCGGCCAGTCCGTTCATCGTGTATTTGCTGTTCCAGGGGATGCGCACCGTTCCGGAAGAACTGCTCGAGGCCGCTCGGATTGATGGGGCAGGTCACCGTGTTTTGCTCACGCACATCCTGTTGCCGCTTCTGCGCCCTCAACTGATTGCAGCCGGGGTGCTGGCCTTTGCGGCTCACTGGAACCTGGTGCTATATCCGCGGATTGTAGCGGGTAGTAAGGAACTCAAAACCGTGCAGACCTGGATTACCGACCTGCAGCGCCAGAATCCCGCCGACTGGGGGCCTTTGTCGGCAGCGGCGCTGGCCGCCACCCTGCCCCTGGTGATCATTTACTTGCTTTATGAGCGCCGGATTGTGGAAACCTTTGAAGAAGGCCTCAAAGGGTAAGCCCCTTTTGACGATTCGAACTTTTTTCTCATGCAGGCTATGGCAAACTGAAGCCGGGTGAACCACGGAGGATGAAGCAGATGCGCTGGTTGGTTGTGCTGTTGTTGGGTTTGGGATGGGCCTTGGCCCAGCGCCCGGTCGATATCCCTTTTTGGCATACAGCGGGGCCTCCAGGCCAGGAGCCCCTAGAAGAGATAATCCGCGATTTTAATAGCCGTCAGCGGGACTATCGGATTGTACCTAGCTTTGTGGGGGACTACCGCGAGGGGGGCCTAAAGCTCCTGGCGGCGCTACGCTCTGGAGGAGCGCCGGCGCTGTTTCACGCTGAGATATCCTTCCTCGGTCGGATGGTTCAGGACAATGTGGCCCAGCCCCTGGACGAGTACCTCGGCAACCTACCCGGGGATTTTTACCCCGGATTTTTGGAGACCGGCAGGCTACGGGGCCGTACCTATGGGCTGCCGATAGGCCTCTCGGTGCCGGTGTTTTTCTACAACGCCGATCAGTTTGCTGCGAGGGGGTTGGGCGTTCCGCGCACCTGGAACGATGTGGTCACAGCGGCGCAGCGCCTAACCACCCGGGCCGCCAAGGGTTACACGGTCTCGAGCGACATCTACAGCTTTGTGGTGCTGGTGATGAGCCGCGGAGGGTCTATCGTGGACAGCCAGGGCCGCCCGGATTTTACCAACCCCAAGGTGGTGGAGACCCTCGAGTTCTTGCAGGACATGGTGCGGAAAAACATATCCCAGAGCCGGAACATCGCCGAAGCCCAGTTCTCCGTTGCCGACTTTTTGCGCACCAAAACCTTTATGGGCATCGCACCCATTACCTTGTGGCCGCTGATCGAAAACCGTGCCCCTATCCCTTTCAGGCTCGGGGTGGCGCCAGTGCCCCGTGTGGAGGGTGGAAAAGTGCCGCTGGCCGGTGGCAGCTTAGTGGTGCTCCGCGGGGCTAGCGAGCAGCAGGCCCGCGGTGCTGTGGCCTTCTGGCGCTTCGCTATGGAGCCGGCCAACATCGCCAAATGGGTCAAGGCCACCTACTACATGCCCATGCGCCGGGCTGCTCAGCCTTTGCTGGAAGACTTTTACAAAGAAGACCCCCGTCGTCGGGTGGCCTTCAGCCAGGTAGAGCACGCCGATGTTTGGCTACAGGATCCCGAGTTTACCATCTGGTACAGCTTCCTGGAGGATGCCCTCGAGCGCGCCCTGAAAGGCAACGCCAACGCTAAGCAGGTGCTGGAAGAGGCCCAGCGCCGCGCCAACAGCGTTGAGCGCCGCTGACAGAGCCGCTGGTCTGGGGGCAGCCGCCAACGTGCTCTGACGAGGGAGACGGTGCAGAGAAGACAAGATTACACCGTCTGTGCTCGGCCGGATACATGTGAGACTCTGAGCGAAAGAGAATAGGGGGAACCGACTCTGGAAAGGAGGTTCCCCCAGATGCAGCTTACTACAGTTGGAAAACCCCTGCTCAAAGCCGCCAACCAAGCCAGCCAGCTCGAACAAGCAGGCGCCGGCGACCCCGTCGTGGCCGAGCGCCTGCGGAAGCTCAAACTGGTAGAGACCCTCAGAAAAAAGAAAGTTCCCTGGGACGAAGTCCAAAAGCTGGTAGGCATCAGCAAGGCCACCTACCACCGCTGGAAAAAAAGACTCGAAGAACAAGACCTTGCCGGCCTCAAACCCAAAAGCCGCAAACCCAGGAAGCTGCGCCGGAAGGTACACTGGAAACCCGATGTCCTCATACGCATAGAGCGGCTGCGCAAACAAAACCCCACCTGGGGCCGCTGGCGCATCGGGCAGAGACTGCACAGAGAGGGCTACACCCTAAGCGAACGCACGGTAGGACGCATCCTGAGCTACCTGGAGCGAAGCGGCCGGGTGGAGCCGGTGAGCGCTTTCCTGGCCAGAAACCGTAAGGCCCGTTTGCGCAGGAAGAGCCAGCGGCCCTATGCCCGGAGGAAGCCCGCGGAGTACACGGCGCTGCGGCCTGGGGATCTGGTACAGGTGGATACGCTGTGGGTGGATCTGGGGGACGGGACGGGTCTGCGGCAGTTTACGGCGGTGGACACGGTAAGCCGCTGGGGGACGGCGGGGGTGTACAGCCGGGCGAGTGCTAAGACGGCGCTGGATTTTCTGCAGCAGCTGGTGCGGCGATGTCCTTGTGTCATCCGTGCGATCCAGGTGGATGGGGGCAGCGAGTTCATGGCGGAGTTTGAGGAGGGTTGTCGGGTATTGGGGATAGAGCTTTTTGTTTTGCCGCCGAGGAGTCCGAAGCTGAACGGGATGGTAGAGCGGCTGCAGCGGACGTTTCGGGATGAGTTTTACACGCGGGCTTTACCGCTGGGGATAGAGGCTATTCAAGGGGAGCTGGAGGGTTATCTGGAGCACTACAACCTGCACCGGCCGCACATGGCCCTGGGGGGGTTGGCGCCGGTGGAGTACCTGGCTAAGCTACAGGAGGTGTCGGTTCCCCTGGAGTCTCAAATGTATTGACCGATTACACCGTCTTGACAGCAATCACAGTGCATGGGTACACTGCCCCCTGGGATGATCTTAAGTGCAAAAAAATCCAGTGCCGGGAGGCTAGTCTGAGCTAGCCCGCGCACTGCGTATCCCGGCCCGCACACAGCTTGCGGGCGGTTTTTTTTATGAGGGAGTTTATGTCAGCGCCCACCCAAGCCCACCGCATTGAAATTGTGGATACCACCTTCCGTGACGGCCAGCAGTCACCGCTTTTGTTCGATACCGAGAAGTACCGCTTCACGCTGGAAGAGAAGAAGGTTCTGATGACCGGCTTGCTCGAGCTGGGGGTCACCCACTTCGAGTTTTTTTCACCGGTGGTGGGGGTGGCCGAGGCGCGGGATGTGCGAGAGCTAATAGCCCATGCCAGCGCCCTCACCCAGAAGCCCCTTCGCTTCCTGGCCCACTGCCGTTGCAACCTGGAAGACATCGAGCGGGCGCTCGAGACCGGCTGCAACGGTCTGAACCTCTACCTGGGGGTCTCGCCCCTGGCCCAGCAGCACAATGCCCAAAAATCCCTGGAGGAATCGGTTCAACTGGCCCAGGAGGTGATCGCTGCTACCCGCAAAGCCCACCCCAACCTGTATATCCGATTTAGCGCCGAAGATGCTTTCCGCACCCCGCTCGAGGACATCTTTCGCCTCTACGACGCCATTTACCCCTACGTAAATACCCTGGGCATGCCCGATACCGTGGGCATTGCCGAGCCCGAGGACGTGAGCGCTGTGGTGGCCCAGCTGCGCCAGCGCTATCCCAAGGCCGCGCTCGAGTGCCACTTCCACAACGACCGGGGCCTGGCCCTGGCCAACGTAATTGCCGCGGTACGGGCTGGGGTGCGTTATGTGGATGCCTCTATCTGGGGGTTGGCTGAGCGTTCGGGCATCCCCTCGGTAACGGGGGTGCTCTTCAACCTCTCGAAGCGCTACCCTGAGATAGCCCAGCAGTACAACCTGAGCCAGTGCTATCCCCTCAACGTGCTGATGGCCTCTATTCTGGGAACCCTGGTGCCCTACACCGAGCCGGTCTCGCTTACCAACCGCACCCATACCGCTGGCGTGCACCAGAAAGCTGTTCTAAACGAAAAGAAAGTCTATGAGGCCCACAACCTGCACGACTTTGGGGTGGACAAAAACCAGTTGCTGCTGGGGCCCCTGTCGGGCTGGAACCTGATTTACTACTATCTGAAAGAAGTGGAAGGCTTTGTGATCAGTAAGGAGCAGGCCAAGCAGATCGCCCAGGAGTTCAAGGGTCGTACCAGCGAGATTGGGCGCTGGAAGAAACCCGAGGAGCTTTTGCTGGAAATTGCCGAGGCCCATGGTTTGCTGCGCCATACCCTACCCGAGGAGGTGCCCACGGCGCGGCTGGAGAACCTGGATTGAGGGGCCTATTCGGCCTGCGAGGTTTCGATGTACAGCTACAGCGATAGGAGGGGGTGATGGGACTAACTTTAGCGGAAAAAATCCTTTCTCGGCGGGCGGGTCGTCCGGTCGAAGCGGGTGAGTTGGTGGTGGTGGAGGTAGACCAGGTGATGGTGGTGGACTCCATCGCCGGGAGCTTTTTCAAGCGACTGGAGCAGCTGGGTGCCGCACCGCGCTTCCCGGAGAAGATCGCCATTGTGATTGACCATGTGGCCCCCGCCGCCAACGTCGAGGTAGCCAAGGCCCAGCAGGAGATCCGGGCCTGGGGCAACCGGTATGGCTGCCGGGTCTTCGACGTGGGGCGGGGTATCTGCCACCAGGTGCTGGTGGAGGAAGGCCTGGCTTTGCCGGGGGGTATCGTGCTGGGATCGGACAGCCACTCCACCACCTATGGCGGCATCGGCTGCTTTGGCAGTGGGATGGGGGCCACCGATATCGCCCTGGCTGCGGCCTCGGGGCGCACCTGGCTGCGCGTGCCGGAAACCGTCAAGGTCACCTTCCGGGGGCAGCTCGCACCGGGCGTGACCGCCAAGGACGCGGCCCTCGAGATGATCCGGGTGCTGACCGCCGATGGGGCTACCTACATGAGCATCGAGATACACCTGATAGACGGGGCCGAGGCCCTGAGCCGTAGCCAGCGCCTGACCCTGGCCAACCTCACGGTAGAGGCTGGGGCCAAGTGCGGGCTGGTGGTGCCCAGCGGCGAGATTCTGGAGCTGTACGAGGTGCCCGACTGGCTCTACCCCGACCCCGATGCCGTGTATGCCAAGGAGGTCGAGATCGACCTCTCGCGCCTGACCCCGCGCGTCTCGGTGCCATTTTATGTAGACAACGTCGAGGAAGTGGCGAAGGTGAAGGGTAAGAAGGTGGATCAGGTTTTTGTGGGTACCTGCACCAACGGACGGCTGGACGACCTGCACCAGGTGGCCGAGGTGCTCAAAGGCCGCAAGGTGGCGCCGGGGGTGCGGATGCTGGTGATACCGGCCAGTTCGCAGGTACTCGAGGCGGCCACCAGGGATGGCACGCTCCTAACTATCCTGCAAGCCGGGGCCACCTTGGGCACCCCAGGCTGCGGGCCCTGTATGGGGCGGCACCAGGGTGTGCTGGCCCCCGGGGAGGTGTGCGTGAGCACCTCCAACCGCAACTTTAGAGGCCGCATGGGTGCAGCGGATGCCGAGATCTACCTGGCCTCGCCCCGGGTGGCCGCTGCCTCGGCGGTGGCCGGATACATCACCACCCCGGAAGAGCTGGAGGTGTCCCATGCCTAGGGTTTGGAAGTTTGGCGATGCCATCAACACCGACGACATTTTGCCCGGTAAGTATGCCCCTTTCATGGTGGGTGAGGATAAGTTTCACACCTATGCTTTTGCCCACCTTCGCCCCGATTTTGCCTCCAACTACCAGCCGGGCGATATCCTGGTTTGCGGCAAGAACACCGGCCTTGGTTCTTCGCGCGAGTACGCCCCGGAGGCCCTGCGCAAACTGGGCTTGCAGGCCATTATCGCCAAGAGCTACGCCCGCATCTTCTACCGCAACCTGGTCAACCTGGGCATCATGCCCTTTGAGGCCCCGGAGGTGGTGGAGGTTTTGCAGGACGGCGACGAGGTGGAGCTGGACTTCGAGCGGGGTCTTTTGCGCCGTGGAGCCGAGACCTTCCAGCTTCGCCCGCCCCCGGCTTTTCTGCTGGAAGCCCTCAAAGAGGGCAGCATCCTGGAGTACTACCGCAAGTATGGGCGGTTTCCCGGTGAAGGGCTTGAAGGGTAAACTGGGGCGGTTGAGGCCTTTATGGAAGATATAGAAGTGATCTGTCCGGTATGCAACGAGCCCAACTACCTGCCCGCTGAAGACCTCGAGGAGCTCACACCCGATGATTACCTCGAGTGCGAGTCCTGCGGGGCCTACCTGCAAGTTCTTTCAACCGACCCGCTCGAGGTGGTGGTCATTGAAGATGGTGAAGAGGGTTTTTTTGTAGACTGCCCCGAGTGCGGCCTGACCTTCGAGGTGGATGGCGGCGAAGAAGAGGTGGTATGCCCGGAGTGCGGGCATCGTTTTGCGCCGGACTGGTCGGAAATAGACGAGGAAGACGATCTGGAATAGCTTCGAGATGGGAGGAGAAATTATGACGGCTGAGTGCGTGGAATGTGGAAGCCCAATCGAACTGGAGAACCCCGAGCTGGGGGAGCTGGTGGTTTGTGAGACCTGTGGTGCGGAGCTCGAGGTGGTGGGGTTGGAGCCCCTCAAGCTACAGACGGCCCCCGAGGAAGCGGAGGACTGGGGCGAGTAAATAGCACCTGGGAGCGGGCTTGCCGGCCTGCTCCCGGCCCCCAATGCTATGCTGGCGATTCTGTACGACCGCATCCGCCCCGACGAGGAGATGCTCTTCAAGGCTGCTGAGGGGCTGGGCATTCCTTTCAAGAAAATCTACGCCAAGCAGATGCCCATGCGCCTGGGGGAACGCCCGCCGGAGCTCGAGGGCGTTACCTGTGCGGTGGAGCGACTGGTCTCGCAGAGCAAGGGCCTGGCCGTCTCGCGCTACCTCAAAAGCCTGGGGATTCCGGTGGTGAACGCCCCGGAAGTGATCGAGGTGTGCGGGGACAAGTGGGCCACGAGCTGTGCCCTGGAGGCCCACGGGGTGCCCCAGCCCAAGACCGCCCTGGCCACCGAGGCCGAGGAAGCCCTCAAGCTGATCGAGCAGATGGGCTACCCGGTGGTGATGAAGCCGGTGGTGGGGAGCTGGGGCCGCCTGCTCTCGCTAATCCGCGACCGCGACGCCGCCGAAACGGTGATTGAGCACAAGGAGGTGCTGGGGGGCTACCAGCACCAGCTTTACTACATACAGGAGCTGGTGGACAAAGGAGGCCGGGACATCCGGGCCTTTGTGGTAGGGGATACCTGCATCGCGGCCATCTACCGCTCCTCGAGCCACTGGATTACCAACACCGCCCGCGGTGGGAAGGCCTCCAACTGCCCGGTGACCCCTGAGCTGGCCGAGCTGGCGGTTCGGGCGGCCCGGGCGGTGGGGGGTGGGGTGGTGGCCATCGACCTTTTCGAGTCGCCTCGAGGCCTGCTGGTCAACGAGGTCAACCACACCATGGAGTTCAAGAACTCGGTCAGCACCACCGGGGTGGACATCCCGGCCAGGATACTGGAGTACGCCTGGAGCCTGCGTTTGCGTTAGGGTATGAGCGAGAAAAAGACGGTTTCGATTGTGGGTGCCTCCGGCTACGCCGGGGGGGAGTTTTTGCGCCTGGCCTTGGGGCACCCCTACCTCGAGGTCAAACAGGTGACCTCGCGCAGGATGGTAGGGGATCCCGTAACGTTGGTGCACCCCAACCTGCGGGGCCGCACCAACCTGAAGTTTGTAGACCCGGCCAGCCTCGAGCCCTGCGATATTCTGGTGCTTTCCATGCCGCACGGGGTGGCGGCCAGGGAGTTTGAGAAATACCAGCACCTGGCCCCCGTCATCGTGGATTTGTCGGCGGACTTTCGCCTGAAGAACCTGGATCTGTACAAGAAATACTACGGCGAGGACCACCCCCGCCCCGACCTGGTGGGCCAGTGGGTCTACGCCAACCCCGAGCTGTACCGCGAGGCCCTCAAGACCGCCAACTACATCGCCGGCTGCGGCTGCAACGCCACCGCCACCATCCTGGGCCTCTATCCCTTGCTGCAGGAGGGCCTGCTGGCCCCGGGGCCCATCTTCACCACGGTGCTGATCTCCACCAGCGCCGCCGGGGCCGAGCCCAGCCTGGCCTCGCACCACCCCGAACGCGCGGGCAGCCTGCGGGCCTACAAGCCCACCGGCCACCGCCACACCGCCGAAATACGCGAGAACCTGCCGGGCCACCCCGAACTCCACCTGACCGCCATCGCCACCGACCGGGTGCGCGGCATCCTGATGACCGCCCAGACCTTTTTGCGTCCGGGCCTGAGCGAAAAAGAGGTCTGGGGGGCCTACCGCAAGGTCTACGGGGCGGAGCCTTTCATCCGTATGGTCAAGCTCAAGAAGGGCATCCACCGCTACCCCGACCCCAAGATGGTGGAGGGCACCAACTACTGCGATGTGGGCTTCGAGCTGGAAGAGGAGACCGGGCGGCTGGTGGTGATTGCGGCCATCGACAACCTGGTCAAGGGCACCGCCGGCCACGCCCTGCAAAGCCTGAACATCCGCATGGGCTGGCCCGAGACCGCGGGCCTCGAGTTCAGCGGGCTGCATCCGTAGGCCATGGTCGTTGTCGGCAGCACCAACCCGGCCAAGCTCGAGCCCGTGCGCCTTGTGTTCGCAGAGGTGTTTCCGGGGCTGGAAGTTCGCGGGGTGGAGGTGCCCAGCGGGGTGCGGGCCCAGCCGATTGGCTACGATGAGACCCTGCAGGGGGCCTTAAACCGGGCCCGGGCGGCCCTGGCCCAGCCCGGTGCAAGCTGGGGGTTGGGGCTGGAAGCCGGGGTGGAGTTCAATGGGCAGGGGAGCTGGCTCTTCAACATTGCGGTGATTTTGCGGGCCGATGGGCGGCGGGGCCTGGCCCGCGGCGGCTCGGTTTTGCTGCCCCCGCAGGTGGGGGAGCGCCTCTTTAGAGGCGAGGAACTGGGCCTCATCATGGACGACCTGGTGGGAAAAAAAGACACCAAAAAGGGCAGCGGTGCGGTGGGCATCCTCACCCTTTCGCGCGTCGAACGGGTGGAGTTCTGGCGGCACACCCTCGAGCTGGCCCTGCCCCCTTTTCTGCGCCCGGAGCTTTATCCGCTGGAGTAAAACATGGAGCGGCATTTCCCCGATGTGTACAAAAAATCGGTATGATGGCGGGCTAGAGGTTGGGCGATGATTGTAGTCAAGGTAGGCGGTTCGGAAGGTATCAACTACGAGGCGGTGGCGAAGGACGCCGCTTCGCTCTGGAAGTCGGGCCAGAAACTTATCATTGTGCACGGGGGCAGCAGCGAGACCAATAAAATCGCCGAGGCCCTGGGCCACCCGCCGCAGTTTCTGACCCACCCCGGCGGCCTCACCAGCCGCCTCACCGACCGGAAGACCCTGGAAATATTCGAGATGGTCTACTGCGGCCTGGTGAACAAGCGCATCGTGGAGCTGTTGCAGAAAGAGGGCGTCAATGCGGTGGGCCTTTCGGGGCTGGATGGGCGCATCTTTGAGGGCAAGCGCAAGGACGCGGTCAAGTACATCGAAAACGGCAAAATCAAGATCCACCGGGGCGACTACACGGGCTCGGTGGAAAAGGTGAACACGGCCCTGCTAAACCTGCTCTTGGAGGCGGGCTACCTGCCGGTGCTCACCCCGCCGGCCATCTCCTACCAGGGCGAGGCCATCAACACCGACGGCGACACCGCGGCCGCCCTGCTGGCAACGGCCTTCAAAGCCGAGGCGCTGCTGCTCCTTTCCAACATTCCGGGCCTTTTGGCCAACTTTCCCGACGAGTCGAGCCTGATCCGCGAGATTCCGGCAGCCCGGGTGGGCGACCCCCAGTACATGAGCGTGGCCCAGGGGCGCATGAAGAAAAAGGTTCTGGGGGCGGTGGAGGCGGTGCAGGGTGGGGTGGGCCGGGTGGTGTTTGGCGACGCCCGCATCGAGCAGCCCATCTCGGCGGCGCTGGCGGGGGCTGGCACGGTGGTGCGGTAAGCTCGAGCCAGGCGGTACAATCGCCCCAATATGGACAGGCTCATCTCCCGGCGCGACCTCGAGTTCCTGCTGTACGAAGTGCTGGACGTGGAGGCCCTCACCCAGCGCGAGCGCTACCGCGACCATAGCCGCGAAACCTTCAAAGATACCCTGGATGTGGCTTATCGCATCGCGGTTGAACACTTCGCCACCCACAACAAGAAAAACGACCAGGAAGAGCCCTGGTTCGACGGCGAGCGGGTGCACACCAACCCCGAGGTCAAGGCGGCCCTCGAGGCCTACCGCCAAGCGGGCCTGTTTGCGGCCACGCACGACTACGCGCTGGGCGGCATCCAACTGCCCTACGTGATTGCCACGGCCTGCGGTGCTTTGTTCAAGGCGGCCAACATCGCCACCGCCAGCTTCGCCCTGCTGACCGCGGGCAACGCCAACGTGCTTCGCAAGTACGGCTCGCCAGCCCAGCAGAAGAAATACCTGCTGCCCCAGCTCGAGGGCCGCTTCTTTGGCACCATGTGCCTCTCCGAGCCCCACGCCGGCTCCTCCCTCACCGACCTCCTGACCCGCGCCGAACCCCAGGCGGATGGCACCTACCGGCTCAACGGCTCCAAGATGTGGATTTCCGGGGGTGACCACGAGATTGCCGAGAACATCGTGCACCTGGTGCTGGCCAAGATTCCCGGAGGCCCCCCTGGCGTCAAGGGGATATCGCTCTTCATCGTGCCCAAGTACCTGGTGCACGACGATGGCCGCCTGGGGCCCCGCAACGGGGTGCGGGTGGCCGGCCTCAACCACAAGATGGGCTACCGGGGGATTCCCAACTGCTTGCTGAGCCTCGAGGACGCGGTGGGTGAGCTGGTGGGGGCGCCGCACCAGGGCCTGTCCTACATGTTCACCATGATGAACGAGGCCCGCATTGGTGTGGGCATGGGTGCCATGGCGCTGGCCTACACCGGCTACCTGCACGCCCTGGAATACGCCCAGACCCGCACCCAGGGCCGTCGTATGCACGACAAAAACCCGGCCAGCCCCGCGGTTCCCATCATCCAGCACCCCGATGTGCGCCGCATGCTGATAATGCAAAAAGCCTACGCCGAGGGCTGCTTGCACCTGTGCCTGTATGCGGCCCGGCTGGTCGACGAGGAGCGCACCGCCCCTACCCCCGAGGCGGCCGAGCAGGCCCGTCTGCTGCTCGAGGTGCTCACCCCGGTGGTCAAGGGCTGGTCGAGCGAGCTGGGTATACGGGCCAACGAGCTGGCCATTCAGGTGCACGGGGGCTATGGCTACACCCGCGACTACAACGTCGAGCAGTTCTACCGCGACAACCGCCTCAACGCCATCCACGAGGGCACCAACGGCATCCAGGCCCTCGACCTGCTGGCGCGCAAGGTGGGGATGCAGGAGGGGTTGGGCTTCCGGCTGTGGGCGCAGGAGGTCGAACGAACCATCCAGGCCAGCCGGGACACCCACGCCCTGCGGCCTTACGCCGAAGCCCTCGAGCAGGCCCTGAAGACCACCGCCCAGGTCACCCAGCAACTGCTGAACAAAGCGGCCCAGGGGGAGGTGGAACGGGCTTTTGCCAACTCGTTTGCCTATCTGGAGCTGTTCGGCACCGTGACGCTGGCCTGGCTGTGGCTGGAGCAGGCGCGCAAAGCGTTGGGAAAGGAAGGGGCTTTTTACCGGGGCAAGCTCGAGGCCGCCCGCTACTTTTTCCTCTACGAGCTCGACAAGGTGCCCCTGCTGGCTGAAAGGTTGATGCGCCTGGACGATGTGTTTTTGTACCCCGAGCAGGACTGGTTGACCACAGATTAAACCCATCGCACTCTCTTCCAAGGGGCGGTATCGCCCTCTGCTACGCGGATAACTTCGGTCGGGTTGGTTCGGCACCGGAAGGCGGCGAACTAACCGAATCTGGTATAAGGAGGCTCGATTGAGTCTTTGCCCATCTTTGCGAAACCAATATGGTTTGAAATAGAGCCATGGTGCGTTGGTGGATGATTCTTTTGACGCTTTGGGGTGTGGCCTATGCGCAAACCCCGCCTTCCACAACCCCGATGCTGCCGGCTTCCAGGCTGGGGCTGGGTGTGACCCAGGAGAACGGGGCCATCACCTTTCGCAAAGCCGAGCTGAGCTTTACCTACGTGGAGGGCCTGGGCTGGATACCCCCATTGGAGGCCGGCCTGCCCCCACCCCAGGGGGCCATGCTGCCGGTAGAGGTGGTTCGGGCAGTGGGCCTGGTGGCGGCACCGGAGGCTGGGGTGCGCTACTCGGCCAGCGCCAACCGCTTGCGCCTGGTCTTCGATCTGCCGGAGGGCGATGCGGTGCAGCCCGCCCCTTCCGACCTGGCCCCTTACCCCGGCTCCCTCGAGCTGAGCCTGCCCTACTTTGCGCCGGGCCTCGAGGCTGTGCGGCCTGCCGGGGTGGGGATAGAGGCCCGCTACGAGTTGCAAAGCACCCTGCTCAGGGTGCAGGCCCCGCCGGGCCGCTTCTACCGCTACCGCACTTTTTTGCTTACCAACCCCCGCCGCTATGTGCTGGATGTTTACTACCTCGAGCCCGAGCGCCAGGAGGCCCTTGTGCCGGGCTTCCGCTACCGCGAGCTGTGGGCCTGGGCGCCCGAGCCGGTGCGCATGTACTGGCTCGAGGCCGCGCCCGGTAGCTGGCGCATGGAGCCGGTGGGCCGCCCCGGCGAGCGCAGGGTGTTACCGGAGATGGCCCCAGGGGCCCTGGCCATCCTGAACGGGGGCTACTTCGATGGCCGCACCGGAACCCCCATTGGCCTCTGGGTGCGCGGGGGCGTGCCCCTGAGCTTTCCCTATGGGCGCAGCACGCTGTTCTGGCAAGACGACAACATATTTGCTGGGCGGCCGCAGTTTGCCGCCTCGGTGCAGCTCATGGATGGGCGCAGCATTCGGGTGGGGGTCAACCTGAGCCGGGCGAGGTACACGGCGCACACCCTGGCCGGGCCCGTGGGGCGTCCGGGTGAGAACGTGCACATCGTGCAGGGCGACCGGATTGTTGCCACCTACCCTGCCCCGCACGAACTTCCCGAGGGCTACTGGGCGCTCACCTTTCCCGCCGACGCCCCCATCGCCCGCACCGGCGATACCCTGCGGCTGATGATCAGCCTCGAGCCCCCAATCAATTATGCGCTCGAGGCCGGCCCTTTGCTTATCCAAAGCGGGGCCAACGTTTTCGACCCCAACGCCGAGCCCTTCCGCGACCGCGCCCCGGTAGAGGCGCTGGCGGCCCAGTCGGTGGTGGCCTGGTCGCAGGAGGGGGCGCTCTACTTTATCGTGACCGAGCCCATGCGCCCCGAGGCGCTGGCCCGGGTGCTGCAGGAGCAGGGCTTCTGGGGGGCCATCCGCATGGATGGCGGGGGCTCGGCCCAGCTCTGGGTGCAGGGGCGCTTGCGCAACCCGGCGGGCAGCCTGCTGGGGGTGCGCCCGGTGGTGAGCGGGCTGGCGCTTTATCCCAAACCATAAAACGGCATTCGTAAAAACCAGCCCCTGCTGCACTTGGTGGCTCTTAGTACAATTTGGAGGTGGGGCTCTCGGCATTTTCTCACATCTGCACTTTAAGCTCAGTGAGCCCCCTATCTGAAGTTGCGCTGACCCGGTTCATGCAGTATGGAGCACAGCCTTTAGGGGGTGTCCCGTTCCGAATCTTGAGCTAACCCGAACAGGAGGTTTTATGAACATCGCAATTCTTTGTCACGCCAGCGCAGGGGGTTCGGGTGTGGTGGCGACTGAGCTGGCCCTGGCCCTGGCGGGCCTGGGGCATAGTGTGCATCTGGTGGCTACCGAACGGCCCTTTCGCCTGACTGAAGAACGGCTTAACCAGCTTGGTCTTAGCAGCAACCTGCGCTCGATGGGCCAGAACCCGGTGGGTGGGCTGGGCCGCATTTTTCAGGCTTCCAAACAGAGCGTGGCCCGCTGGCTGGGTTTGCTTAAAAAGCCGTTGCGGGCTGGCTCCCTCAACTTCCATCAGGTGCTGAGCGCCGACTACCCCTTGTTCCAGGAGCCGCTCACCCCCCTGACGGCGGCCAACTCCATTGCCGAGCTCATCGAACGTTTCAAAATCGATCTGGTACACGCCCATTACGCCATTCCACATGCTACGAGCGCCATTCTGGCCCGTGAGATGGGGCTGGAGATCAAGGTAGTTACCACCCTGCACGGCACCGACGTTACCCTGGTCGGGCGTGAGCCGGCTTTTGCCAAGACCACCCAGCACGCGGTGCGCAGCTCGGACGCGGTGACGGCGGTTTCCCGTGCGCTGGCCGAGGAGGCCCGTGTCCAGCTGGGGGTGGAGCGCGAGATTGAGGTGATCTACAACTGGGTAGACCCCGAGCGCTTCCAGCCCAACAGAGACCCGGCCTACCGGGCCCGCTTTGCCCAGCCCGAGGAGGCCATCGTGCTGCATGTCTCCAACTTCCGGGCGGTCAAGCGCCCGCTGGATGCGCTGCGGGTGTTTGCCGGTATCCTCGAGCGGATGCCGGCCCGCATGCTGATGATTGGGGATGGGCCCCTGCGCCAGGAGTGCATTGAGCTGGCCGATGAGCTGGAGATCGCCGGGCGGGTGCAGTTTTTGGAATCCACGCCCAGCATCGAGAAGTTCATGAGCGTGGCCGATCTTTTGCTGGTACCTTCTGAACAGGAATCCTTCGGCCTGGTGGCCCTGGAAGCCATGGCCAGCGGGGTGCCGGTGGTGGCGAGCCGGGTGGGTGGGCTGCCCGAGCTGATTGAAGAGGGTAAAACCGGTTTCCTGCGGCCCATGGGGGATATACCGGCGATGCTCGAGGCCAGCCTGGAGATCCTTACCAACCGAGCCCGCCGCCGCGCCATGGGTGAGGCGGCCCGCGCACGGGCCATCGAGCACTTCCGCCCCGAGGTGGTGCTACCCCGGTACCTCGAGGTCTACGAGCGAACCCTCGAGCGAAACCTAACCGATGCCTGATGGGCCCGGAGATCGAGCGTAAATTTCTCTAGGATGCAGGTAAACCAGCGGTGGGGCGCTTGGCGATACAATCACCGCATGGCAGTTCGCTTTGAAGACATCCAGGCCGCCCGTGCGGTCATTCACAAGGTTATTGCGCCCACCCCCACCCTTCCCGACCCGCTCACCTCCGACGAGCTAGGGGCCCAGGTTTTTGTGAAGGCGGAGTGCTTACAGCGCGCTGGCTCTTTCAAGATTCGCGGAGCCTATCACAAAATTGCCGCCCTCACCCCCCAGGAAAAATCCCGTGGGGTGATCGCCCCTTCGGCCGGCAACCATGCCCAGGGGGTGGCCCTGGCCGCAGCCCTGCAGGGCATCTGTTCGGTGATCGTGATGCCCCAGCACGCCCCCCTCACCAAGGTGGTGGCCACCCGCCGCCTGGGGGCCGAGGTGGTGCTTTATGGGGCCAGCTTCGACGACGCGGTGGCCCACGCCCACGAGCTGCAGCAGCAGCACGGCTACACCTATGTGCACGCCTTCAACGACGAAAAGATCATCGCCGGACAGGGCACCATTGGCCTCGAGCTGCTCGAGGCCCTGCCCAACCTGGACGTGCTGGTGGTGCCCATCGGCGGGGGTGGGCTGATTGGGGGGATTGCCCTGGCGGTCAAGCACCTGCGCCCGCAGACCCGGATTGTGGGGGTGCAGGCGGCGGGCTGTGCGCCGGTCAATCCCTCGCTCAGGGCCGGGCATCCGGTGAGCGTGCCGGTGGCCCAGACCATCGCCGACGGCATTGCGGTCAAACGTCCAGGGGAGCTTACCCTCCCCCTCATCCAGCAGTACGTAGACCAGGTGCTCGAGGTCACCGACGACGAGATCGCCCGCGGCATCGCACACTGCGCCCAGAACCTCAAGCTGGTGGTGGAAGGGGCCGGGGCCGCCGGGATGGGGGCCCTCCTGGCCGGTAAGGTGCCGGTGCAGCCCGGCCAGACCGTGGCCACGGTGCTGTGTGGGGGCAATATCGATGGCAACCTGCTTTCCCGCGTGATTGAGCAGGTGATGGTGCGGCAGGGCCGCTACCTGCTGCTCAAGCTGGCGGTGGTGGACCGGCCGGGGGCCCTGGCGCGGGTGGTGGATCACGTGGCGGCCGCCGGGGCCAACATCATCGACATCTTCCACCGCCGGGCGCTCTGGCTGGCCCCGCTGGGCAAGGTGGGGGTGGAGCTGGTGCTGGAGGTGCGCGACGCCGAGCACGGCGAAGAGGTGATGGCGAGGCTCGAGCAGGCCGGCTACCACCCCGAGCGGGAACGGGTGGGGGAGTGGCCGGACTGATCCTCATTCCTGCGCCTTAGACTGCCTCAATCCCCGGCGACCGGCTCCGCTGGCTGGGGGGGCTCGAGGCTCCTCTTCTCCTCGCCCATCAGCCCGAAGTCCTCGGCAATCAGTCGGGCGGTCATCTTGGCCGACATCATCACGCTGGGGGTGCCGGCCCCCGGCTGCACGCCCGCGCCCACCAGGTAGAGGTTGGCGATGTCCTCGCTGCGGTTGTGGGGCCGGAAGTAGGCCGACTGGGCCAGGATGGGCTCGGGCCCAAAGGCGTTGCCCAGGTAGCTGTTCAGGGTGTGCTCGAAGTAGTCGGGGGTGATAAAGCTCTTGTGCACCAAACGCTCCATCAGGCCCGGCAGATAGCCGCGCTCGTCCAGGAAGCGGAGCACCTTGTTCACGAAGGGCTCGCCCAGCAGATCCCAGTCCAGCCCGCTGCCGTTGTGGGGCACTGGAATCAGGGTATAGGCGGCGTGGTGGCCGGGCGGGGCCAGGCTGGGGTCGGTGAGGGTGGGGATGTGCAGGTACTGGCTGAAGTCCTTGGCCAGCACCTTGCGCCCGAAGATGTCCTTGAGCAGCCCCTCGTAGCGCGGCCCCAGGATGATGTTGTGGTGGCGCAGCTTCTGGCCCTCGGTTCCGTCGGCTTTGAAGCCGAAGTAGATCACCACCAGCGACATGCTCTGGGGCCGCTTCTTCACAATGATGTCGGAGTGCCAGAAGCGGTACTGGGGCTCGATGAGCTTCAGGTAGGTGTGGGCGTAGTCGGCGTTGGAGACCACAATATCGGCCTCTAGCACGCTGCCATCGGCCAGGGTGACGCCCTTGGCGATTTTCTTTCGGCCCTCCCGCACCACGTTGATCTTCTTGACCTCGGCGTTGTAGCGCATCTGGCCGCCCAGCTCCTCGAACTTTTGCACCAAACCCCGCACCAAAGCCCCGGTACCCCCCAGGGCAAAATGGATGCCCCAGGTTTTCTCCACAAAGTGAATCATGGCGTAGATGGCCGGCACGCTGAGGGGGTTGCCCCCGATCAGCAGGGTCTCGAAGCTGAAGACCTGGCGCAGCTTGGGCGATTTGAAGTATTTGCGGGCGAAGCTGAACAGGGTGCGCACCGCGTCCAGCCGTAGCAGGTCGGGCACGATGCGCAGCATGGTGCCCAGGTCGCCGAAGTGGGTGTAGCCGAGCTCGAGGAACCCCCGCTGGAAAATGGCCTTGGCGTCGGCGTGGAAGCGCTCGTAGCCCTCGAGGTCGCCCGGCTCGCCCAGCGCCTTGACCTGCCGGCGGGTGTTCTCGGGGTCGCCGTCGTAGTCGAAGAAGGTGCCGTCGTCGAAGTAGATGCGGTAAAAGGGCCGAATGGGGACGATCTGAACATAGCGGCTGGTGTTGGGCCCGCCGGAGATACCCGTTGTTATACGTTTGTCGTCGCCCAGGATCTCAGGGGGGAAGTCAGGGGGATTTAGGTTGGGCCGGCCCCGCTCGAGGCTAAACAGCTCCTCGATGAAGTGCGGCACGGTGATCACGGTGGGCCCCATGTCGAAAGTGAAGCCGTCCACCTGCCGCACGTAGGCCCGCCCGCCGGGGCCGTCCAGTTTTTCTACAATGGTGGTATCGAAGCCCAAACTTTGCAGGCGGAGCCCCATGGCCAGGCCTCCGATACCCGATCCAATCACAATGGCCGTTCTCGTCATATCAAGGCCAAGGATACCCCCAGGGGCCCGGGGCATTTTTCGGTGGAGCTACATTTCGCGATTTATGCGCTTATGCTGTACAACATGAAAGCCATTCAGGTACAGCGCGCAGGCGGCCCCGAGGTTCTGGAGCTTACCGATCTTCCCAAGCCCAGCCCCGGCCCTGGGCAGGTGCTGATCCGGGTCGAGGCCGCGGGGCTCAACTTTGCCGATATCCTCTATGTGGCCGGTGAGTACCTGGTGCGCACCCGCTACCCCACGGTGCCGGGCATGGAGTTCGCGGGGTTTATCGAGGCCCTGGGCGAAGGGGTGGAGGGGTTGCAGCCAGGGGCACGGGTGGCGGCCCTGGGGGGCAGCGGCGCTTTTGCCGAGTATGCGGTGGTGCCGGCCCGTTCGGTGCTGCCGCTGCCGCCCCAGATGAGCGCAGCCGAGGCCGCGGCCTTTCCGGTCTCCTACTTCACCGCCTACTTTGCCCTGCGAACCCAGGCCCGGGCCCAGCCCGGCGAATGGGTGCTCATTCAGGCGGCTGCCGGTGCGCTGGGCACAGCGTCCATTCAGATTGCCAAGCAGATGGGCTTGCGGGTGATCGCCCTGGCCAGCAGTGAAGAAAAGCTGGCCCTGTGCCGCCGCCTGGGGGCCGATGTAACCCTGCTCAACACCCAGGACAGCCTGCTCGAGGCTGTCAGGAACGCCACCGAGGGCCACGGGGTGGACGTCCTGATGGAGGTGGTGGGGGGCGCGGGTTTCGCCCAGAGCCTCAGGATGCTGGCCTACAGGGGCCGCTTGCTGGTAATCGGCTCGGCCTCGCGCGAGATGGCCCAGATGCACCCGGTGGGCCTGATGAAGGGGAACCAGAGCGTGATCGGGGTCTGGCTCACCCCCTTCCTGAGCGACCCCGCCGAGATGCAGGCCGCTGTGGATTTTCTGCTGCCCCTGGTGGCTTCGGGCCAGATCAGGCCGGTGGTGGGGGAGCGCTTCAAGCTGGAAGAGGCCGCCGAGGCCTTCCGCTTCGTGCTGAGCCGAAAGAACACCGGAAAGGTGATCCTGGAGCCATGAACAGCGCCGATGTGGTGGTGGTGGGCCTGGGCGCGATGGGCAGCGCCAGCCTGTATCAACTTGCCAGGCGCGGGGCCAGGGTAATCGGAATAGATCGTCATGTGCCCCCACATAACTATGGCTCCAGCCACGGCGAGACCCGCATCACCCGGCAGGCCATTGGGGAGGGGGCGGCGTATGTGCCGCTGGTGTTGCGCTCGCACCAGATCTGGCGCGAGCTCGAGGCCCAGACCGGGGCCTCGCTTTTCCTGGCCTGTGGGGGCCTGATGCTAAGCAGCCCGGTGGGCGAGGCCCTGCACCACGGCAAGCCGCAGTTTCTGCAGTGCACCATCCAGGCGGCCCGGCAGTTTGGGATCCCCCACGAGGTTCTGGACGCGGCCCAGATCGAGGCGCGCTTTCCCCAGTTTGGCCTGAAGGGCGACGAGACCGGCTACTACGAGCCGGGGGCCGGGCTGCTCTACCCCGAGCGCTGTATACAGGTTCAGCTCGAGCAGGCCCAGCGCCTCGGCGCCAGCCTGCACACGGGTGAAAGGGTGCAGAGGATGATCCCCCAAGCCGATGGGGTCTGGGTCGAGACTGATAAGAACCGCTACACCGCCGCCAAAGTGGTCGTAAGCGCGGGGGCCTGGGCAGCCGACCTGCTGGGCGAGCCCTTCAAGCGGGTGCTCCGGGTCTACCGTCAGGTGCTGTTCTGGCTCGAGGCCCGGGATCCCCAGACCTACGCACCGGGGCGGTTCCCCATTTTTATCTGGATGTTTGGCAGCGGCGAGGGTGAGCACTTTTATGGCTTTCCCCAGGTTGCCCAAGGGGTGAAGGTGGCCACCGAGCAGTCGCGGGTATCCACCCACCCCGACCAGGTCGAGCGCAGCGTGCAGGGGGCCGAAACCCAGGCCTTCCTCGAGCGCTACGTGCAGGGCCGGCTGAAAGGGCTGGGCCCCGCCTGCCTTAAAAGCGCCACCTGCTTGTACACCTGCACCGCCGATGGCGACTTCATCCTCGACCACCACCCCGATTCCGAGCGCATCCTGGTGGCCTCGCCCTGTTCAGGCCACGGGTTCAAACACTCGGCGGCGGTGGGGGAGATCATGGCCGAACTGGCCCTGGAGGGGCAAAGCACCCTGGATATAACCCCCTTCCGCCTGAGCCACAGGCCGCCATGGGCTCATAACGTTTCCGCTTGAGTCCTTGGCTGCCATGCGTAGTCGAAGGTGAAGGATTCAAAAGGATAGCCTCTGGAGGTCTTTGCTTTGGATGACCATCTTTTTGAATCCGCTACCGGCAGTACTGCCGGATCAGGCCTGGAATTTCAACACCGGGGGCGCGGCGCGGTGCCAGGCCAAGCCCGCGGTCGGGCTACCGCACGGCCGCTACCCTTGCTGCGCTTCGATCTTATCGCCAAACAAAAAACGCATCATCTCGGGAAAACGTCGCGCCCAGTGGCCTTCGTTGTGCACGCCCTCCGGGTCTTCCAGATAAAGATAATCGTGGCCGGGCTGCCAGCCTTTCTGTAGTAGCAGGCGGTGCATGCGCCGCACCCCATCCAGGTATTGGCGGCTGCTCACGTGCGAGAGGGTGAGCTCACGGAAGCCCACATCCATGTAGAGCTTGCCGGGCACCTGAGGGGCTTTTTCCACAAAGCTGTAGATGGCCCCATCGGCAAACCAGAATGCGGGGCTTACCAAGCCCGCTTTACCAAAGATCTCGGGGTGCATGTAGTAAGCGCAAAGACTGATAAAGCCCCCCATCGAGGAGCCCACCACAGCGGTATGCTCGCGGTCGGGCAGGGTGCGGAACTCGTCGTCGATGAAGGGCTTGACGGTCTCGACCAAAAACTTGAGGTACTTCCCGCCCTTACCGCCCCCATGCTTGGGGTCGTGGAAGGGGCTGTATTCGTTGAGGCGCTCCACCCCCATGTTGGGAATGCCCACCACAATGACCTCTATCCCTTCTCGAGCCAGCATCTCCATGCTCTCGTCCACCTGCCACTCGCCCACATAGCTGGTGGCCTCGTCGAAGAGGTTCTGGCCATCGTGCATATAGAGCACCGGGTAGCGACGGCTGCTTTTACGGTAGGAAGGCGGCAGGTAGACCAGGATGTCACGCTGATTGCCCAGTTGTGGGCTGCGCAAGTCCTCGTAGACCAGCACCTCCCCCACCACGGTGTGACCGGGGCCGGTGGGGTGGGGTTTCCATGTTTGTGCCTGAGCGAGATAGCCCATTGGGGTATTGTACGGGCTTGCCGCCCAAAGTCGAGCATAAGCGAACAGGCTTTCCCCTGCAAAGCACCCCGGGCGTTCTGCTGGCCCGTGGTATTGGGCGGTTAACGATTTCTTGAGCAAGGGGGATTTTGTCAGATGCTTCCACATCTCCCCGAAGCTAAAAGCCCACCATTGGGGGTATGAAAGCCTGGGTTTTTGGCATGGTGCTAGGGTTGGGTGGCCTGGCTTTGGGCAATGTGTGCTCGAGCCCCTTCTACCCCACCGATCCCAGCCTGCGCTGGCGCTATCGCGAATTGAGCAGCAACCAAACCTACGTCCAAACCTTTACACCCACAGGCTCCAGCACCCTGCTCGAGCAACGCCGCTACCCCGACCGCACCGAGACCACCCAGTGGGTGTGCACCCCCCAGGGCTTGCGCACCTTGCCAGAGGGTGAGCGGGCCATTCCGGGGGGTAGCCTGCGGTTCACCAAGTTGACGGGCGTGATCATCCCCAGCGGTGAAACCTGGCTGGTAGGGGGGCGCTGGGCCTACCGCTATGAGTTGAAGGGAAGAATAGCATTTTTCGATCTCACCGGGTTCCTCGAGGTCGAAAACCGCATCGTGGCGAAAGAGAGCATCACCGTAGCCGCCGGCCAGTTCGAAGCCCTGCGGGTCGAGGCTGTGTTTCGAGGTGAGTTCGGCATCGGCCTCAGCGGCAAGGCCACCTATTGGTTTGCCGAGGGGGTGGGGGTGGTCAAGCAGGTCAGCGAGGGCAATTTGGGCGGGCAGAGCAGTGAGCTGCTGGAGTTCAGGCGCGGTGGATAACCAATAAATCTGCGCTTTCAGCCAAAACCCGCACAGGACACTTGGGAGCTACTCGGAAGCCTCATTGGCGAGCATCTTTCCAATAGCCTGTTCCAGAGGCTCTAGTTCATTTTCAATCACGTCCCAAAGCACCCGGCTATCCGTGGAGAAGTAGGCATGAACCAGTACATCTCGCATCCCCGCAATCAAGCGCCAAGGGATTTCGGGCTGCCGGAGACGCAACTCGTCTGGGATTTGCTTAACCGCTTCACCTATGACTAAAAAATTGCGAATACATGCATCTACAACTAGCTCATTTTGATCAAAATCCTCGAAGGCCAGACCCTGGGTATAGCGGCGAATGCGGGCGATAGCCTCAAGGATGTCCTGAAAGTACAGGTCTAGCCTAAGCGACACGCTTCATGTCTCCCTCGAGCTCCTTACGAAGCCGGGGTTTGAGGCTTCTTAGGGTAGCCAGATCAACAGCCATACCAAGCCAGTCCTCGAGGGCCAGCTTGAGCCCTACGAAATCACGCAACGTGTAGCGCTCGAGTTCAACCACAAAGTCAACATCGCTGCCGGGCCGTGCCTCCCCCCTGGCCACGGAACCCACAATATAAAGCTGCCGAACCCCAAACGCATGCAGCTCGGCTTGGTGGTCTTTCAAGATATTTTCCAGCCTCGAAAGCGTCACAGCGTTATTGTAGCAAGGCTAGAGCATTGAAAATAGCTCTGTGAAGAGCGTTCTGGGGCATCTCCTCAAAGCACGAGAATAACTGAGGTTCGCGCCAAACTTCTGACCCCAGAATTAGGCTTGAGGCCAATAGCTGTGGGTACGCCTGCACACCAAAACGCGCTACCGATTTGCCGCAAAGCTCAACGCGGTGACTGGTTTTGTGCCGGTTCAAATGCAGCAGCGCCTATCACCACAACAAAGCGGAAATATTGCACTAAATCCCCAGCCCCCCCACGCGCTGCTTCTCTACGGGCATCCCGGTCAGGCCGTTGAAGGCATCCACTTCTTCCAGGAAGCGGTGGAAGAGGTAGATGGAGTCGTGGGGGCCGGGGCAGGCCTCGGGGTGGTACTGCACGCTGAACACCGGGTAGCGCAGGTGGGCCATGCCCTCCAGGGTGCCGTCGTTGAGGTTGATGTGGGTGGGCTTGAAGTCCTTGAGGGTGTCGGGGTCGACGGCGTAGCCGTGGTTCTGGCTGGTGATCTCGATCTTGCCGGTGAGCAGGTTCTTGACCGGGTGGTTGGCCCCCCGGTGCCCAAACTTGAGCTTGAAGGTGCGCCCCCCGGCGGCCAGGCCCAGGAGCTGGTGGCCCAGGCAGATGCCAAAGGTGGGCAGGAGGCCCATCAGCTTCCAGAGGGTCTCGTGGGCGTAGCGGGGCATGCTGGGGTCGCCGGGGCCGTTGGAGACGAACAGGCCGTGGGGCTCCAGGGCCATGATCTGTGCGGGGCTGGTTTTGCCCGGCACCACGATCAGCTCGAAGCCCAGCTCGGCCATGTAGCGCATCTGGGCGTGCTTGATGCCGAAGTCCATCACCACCACCCGGCGCTGCCCCTTGAAGGTGGGAAACTGGTAGGGCAGCGGGGTGGAGACCTCGGGGGTCATGTCGCGCCCGTCGATGTCGGTCCATTTGCGGGCTTCCTCGCGCAGGGCCGCGATGTCCTCGGGGGTAAAGCGGTAGCTGGGCGAGCCGAAGTGGGTGGCGTGGGCAATCACGCCTTTCATCACCCCGCCCTCGCGGATTTTGCGCACCAACGCGCGGGTGTCAATGCCCTCGAGGCCGATCACCCCCGTATCGCGCATGAACTCTTCCAGGCTCTGCTGGGCGCGGGGGCCGGCGGTGTACTTGCTGAACTCCCGCGCTACAAACCCCCGCACCCAGGGCCGGTTCGACTCCATGTCGAAGACGTTCACCCCGTAGTTGCCCTGGTGGGGGTAGGTCATCACCACGATCTGCCCGTTGTAGCTGGGGTCGGTCAGGATCTCCTGGTAGCCGGTCTGGGCGGTGTTGAACACCACCTCGCCCACGCTCTTGCCGCGGTGCCCGAAGGCGTAGCCGTGGTAGGTGGTGCCATCTTCCAGAACCAAAACTGCGCGTTCTCTCATGCCAGCGCCTCTCTTCTCAAACGAACAATATACAGGTTTTTTGCAAATCTATGCAATCTTGGCTCTCACCCTGGCAACTAGCCCAGCAGGCGCTCGAGCCGCTCGGGCAGGGTTTTCTCGTTGACGAAGGTAAAGCCCCACTGGCGGCTTAGCTCGTCCAGCACGGTCTCGGGCACGCCCAGGAGCAGGTACAGCACCTGCTTGGCGGGAATGCGCAGGTCGGCGGCGATGCGCTGGTGGCGCTCGAGGTTCTCCTCGTAACCCCCGGTCTTGCACTCCAGAAGCAGGAAGAGCTGGGGGGTGCGCAGCAGCAGGTCTACCTCGAAGCGGTCGCCGTTGGGATAGAGCAGCACCGGGTTCAAAAGCAGGTCGTGGGGGATGTTGCGCCGCCGCAGGGTGAGCTGCACCACCTGGCGGGCGTAGCGCTCGAGCCAGCCCCCCGTCAGAAGGCTGCGGGTCTTGCTGTCGTCGGAGAGGCGGCCGTATATGCGGCGCTGTTTGGAGCTGTAGGTATAGCTCTTGAGCAGGCCCCCCTCCTTGAGCAGGGTGCACAACTGGGTGTTGGTGCCGATGTCCTGCTGGCTGAGCGAGGCCAATGAGTACTGGAACTCGCCGCCATTCTTCTGGGTGGCGGCCTTGAGCTTCTGGTAGAGGCCCTCGAGCGAACTGTAGCGCTCGCCTAGGAAACTGCTCACCCGCTCAAAGATTTTTTCCTCGGCCTCGCTCAGGCCGTTGTGGGCGGGTTGTAGACCCAGCCCCCCCTCCTGCACATACTCGGAGATGCGCAGCGAGGGCCGCCGGGCCTCCGGGGTTCGTGGTTTTTCCGGGCTTCCGCCCCCGCGCCGCAGCAGCCGCACTTCCTCGAGGATGGTGCGGGCGGTCTGGAGGATGGTCTGCTCGACCAGGCTGGCGCTGGGGTGAATCTCCAGGGCCAGGGCCTGCAGGGCGCCAGAGGCCCCCGGTATCTCCGGCAGGGCCTCGTGGGCCAGCAGGGTGCGGGCTAGGTAGAGCTCGAGCTCGTCCTGTAAGCGCTCGCGGCACTCCTCAAAGGTGCGCCCCCGCACCATCACACCGCTCAAGCCCGGCACACTGGCCTCGATAAACCCACCCTCGCTTGGTTTGTAGCGGGCCTGCCGCAGCGCCGCCGAGAGGTATTCGCTGATCAATCCCATACCTTCCGATTCTAAAGGTTAGCCCGGGTGCGCCGGGCCACATAGCGGGATTGTCCGGTTCATGCCCCGGGCTTGCGGTAGGCGTTTTCCGGATCCAGCACCTTGGTCACCCCGATCTCGCGGCAGTTGTCGTAGAAGGGGCAGGCGCTGCACTCGGCGAACACCTTGGGCGGGAGCTGCTCGCGGGTGGTCACCTGGTAGCCCAGGGAGGTAAAAAACCGCACCTGCAGCGTCCAGGCGAAGATCTGGGGGATGCCCAGGTCTTTGGCCTCGCGCTCGGCGGCCAGGGCAATCCAGCGGCCCAAGCCCTGCCCTTGCCGCTCGGGGTGGATGGCCAGACCGCGCACCTCGGCGATGTCGTGCCAGAGGATGTGCAGGGCCCCGCTGCCCACAATCTGCCCGTCCTCGTCTTCCAGCACGAAAAAGTCGCGCAGGTTTTCGTACAGGTGGTTGTGGCTGCGCACCAGCATCAGGCCGCGCTCGGCCCAGTACTTGATGAGGGTGTAGATCGGCTCCACATCCTTCATCCGGGCCTTGCGCAGCTCCACCTGGGCGTTCCAGCGCACCTTGGGCAGCACGGTGGTTCCAACTTCAATCGTGCTCATCTCTCTCTAAAGCCTCCCCCATCCCGCTTGATTCTTCGAGCTCGAGCCTGGCCTGCCGCAAAGCCTCCCGCACCGCCTCGGGCGCGGTGCCGCCGTAGCTTCGTCGCCGGTGGATGGCGGTTTCCAGGCGGGTGAGCGGCAAGGCATCCTCGCCAAACAGCGGATGAAACGCTTGCAGCTCGGACAGGCTCAGGTCGCAGAGCTCTTTGCCGCGATCGAGGCAGTACCGCACGATGCGCCCTACCACGTGGTGGGCTTCGCGGAAGGGCAGGCCGTGCTCGGCCAGGTAGTCGGCCAGCTCGGTGGCCAGCGAGAAGCCCGACTCGGCGGCCCTGCGCATGGGCTCGGGTTTCCAGGTCAGGCCCGGCAGCATGGCGGCCAGCAGCTTGACCGAGGCCCGGTAGGTGTCCACCGCGTCGAAGAGGGGTTCTTTATCCTCCTGCAGGTCTTTGTTGTAGGCCAGGGGCAGGCCCTTGGTCAGGGTGGCCAGCGCCACAAAGCTGCCCAGCACCCGGCCCGCCTTGCCCCGGATGAGCTCGGCGTGGTCGGCGTTTTTCTTCTGGGGCATGATGGAAGATCCGGTGGAGAAGGCATCGGGCAGCTCGGCGAAGCCGAACTCGGCGGTGGTGTAAAGCACGATCTCCTCGGCCAGGCGCGAGAGGGTGATCTGGCCGATGGCTAAAGCCGCCAGCACCTCGAGCACGAAGTCGCGCGAGGCCACCGCGTCCATGGAGTTGCGCATGGGGCGCTCAAAGCCCAAAGCCCGGGCGGTGGCGTGGCGGTCGATGGGGAAGCCGGTGCCGGCCAGGGCCGCCGCCCCCAGGGGCGACTCATTCAGGCGCCGAAGGGCGTCCTGCAGGCGGCCGGCGTCGCGGGAGATCATCTCGTAGTAGGCCAGGAACCAGTGCGAGAGCAGCACCGGCATGGCCCGCTGCAGGTGGGTGTAGCCGGGCAGGATGAGGGGGGGCTCGAGGTACTTCTCGGCCTCCTGCAGCAAAACCTTGCGCAGCGCCTTGAGTTCGTCCAGTAAGCGGGTTAGCTCGCCCCGCACCCACAGGCGCAGGTCGGTGGCCACCTGGTCGTTGCGGCTGCGGGCGGTGTGCAGCTTGCCCCCCACCGGGCCCACCCGCTCGATCAGGCGGGCCTCGATGTTCATGTGCACGTCCTCCAGCTCCTCCCGCCACTGGAAGCGGCCCTCCAGGATCTCCTGCTGCACGTCCAGAAGGCCCTGGCGGATCTGGGCCTCTTCCTCGGGGGTCAGGATGCCCTGCTGGGCCAGCATGGCCGCGTGGGCCAGCGAGCCCTGGATGTCCACCAGGGCCAGGCGCTTATCGAAGCTCCAGGAGGCGTTGAACTCCTGGGCGATCCGGCTGGGGGCCTCGCTGAAGCGGCCGCCCCAGGTTTTTTGGGTTTCCTGGCTCAAACCTTCCTCCTCGTCACGACTGCACCTCGAGCTTTTTCGACATCACAAAAGGGGGCGGGGTCTGGGGGTTGGGCATGCTGTAGCGCAGATTGGGGTCGTAGGTAAAGCCAAACTGGGTGTACCACTTCAGGAGTTTGGGCTGGTCGTGGCGCACGGCCAGCCGCAGCTCCCTGGCCCGCAGCTCGAAGGCCTGCCGCAGCAGGGCTTCCATCAGCCGGTGGGCCACCCCCTGCCGGCGGTACCCGGGCAGCACCCCCAGCCTCCGCACCTCCCACACCCCCCGCTCCAGCGGATCCGGGTGCCGTACCAGGCGCACCGTACCCACCACCACTTCTCCATCCAGGGCCACCCAGCCGTAGCCGCGCTCGAGGTCGGCCCGCACCTGCTCGAGGCTTTCCCGATGCCCCGAGGAGTCCCCTGCCACCCGGTCGGCCCAGGCCTGCCGCACCACCTGGGCCATGGCCGCTGCATCGGCAGGGGTGGCGGGGCGAACGCATACCTGGGCGGCCATGCCGGGCTCCCTCAGTCCTTCGGTTGAGCTTTGGCCCGTACCCGCAAGCGCAGCGAGTTGAGCTTGATGAAGCCGTCGGCGTCGGCCTGGTTGTAGCCACCTTTCTCGTCGAAGGAGACCAGGCTCTTGTCGTAGAGCGAGAGGGGCGACTTGCGCCCGGCCAGGATGATGTTGCCCTTGTAGAGCCGGAAGCGCACCGTGCCGCTGACGCTCTTGGCCACGTGATCCATGTAGGCCTGCAAAGCCTCGCGCTCGGGGGCAAACCAGAAGCCGTTGTAGACCAGCTCGGCGTACTTGACCGAGAGCTGGTCGCGCTGGTGCAGCACCTCACGGTCGAGGGTGAGGCTCTCGACGGCCCGCCGCGCGTGGTAGATCAGGGTGCCGCCGGGGGTCTCGTAGACCCCGCGCGACTTCATCCCCACGAAGCGGTTCTCCACCAGATCCACCCGTCCGATGCCGTGCCGCCCGCCAATTTCGTTGAGTTTTGCCAGGAGATTGGCAGGGCTAAGCCGCTCCCCATTCACCGCCACCACATCCCCACCTTCGACCTGAATTTCCACCAGCTCAGGCTCGTCGGGGGCCTGCCAGGGGTCCTGGGTCAGGCGGAACATCCCGGCCGGCGGCTCGGCCCAGGGGTCTTCCAGCACCCCGCCCTCGAAGGAGTTGTGCAATAGGTTGGAGTCCACGCTGTAGGGCTTCTCGAGGGTGGTGGGCACCGGAATCCCGTGCATGGCTGCATACTCCATCATCTGGGGCCGGCTCACCAGGTTCCACTCGCGCCAGGGGGCGATTACTTTGATGTCGGGCTTGAGGGCGTAGGCGGTCAGCTCGAAGCGCACCTGGTCGTTGCCTTTGCCGGTCGCCCCGTGGGCGATGGCCTCGGCCCCCTCCTCCTGGGCAATGCGCACCAGGTGCTTGGCAATCAGCGGGCGGGCGATGGAGGTGCCCAGCAGGTAGTAGCCCTCGTAGAGCGCCCCCGAGCGCATCATGGGAAAAACAAAGTCGCGCACGAACTCCTCGCGCAGATCCAGGGCATAGGCCTTGCTGGCCCCGGTCTGGAGGGCCTTGCGGCGGGCCTCCTCGACCTCCTCGCCCTGGCCGATATCGGCGGTGAAGGTGATCACCTCGGCGTTGTAGTTTTCGATGAGCCACTTAAGGATGATGCTGGTGTCCAGACCGCCGGAGTATGCAAGCACGATTTTCATTCATTCACCTCGGAACGGGCTATAGGCCCCACACAAAGCCATACAGTACCGCCAAACCGCCCTGGATACAACCCGGGCATGAAGTATAAGGATACATACCCCACCCAGCCCGGTCAAGGTGGTTTTGTCCGGAAAATAGCAGGCTGTGCGGCAGCGGTCTGCGAAATGGGCCTGCATCAAGATGCCGTCGCCGGCCCACACCCACACGCATAAGCAGGGGGTAAGGTTGCATAAATGTTCAAAGCTTCGGCGCGCCCACCCCACTGCCATCTGATAGCCTGAAGGCTATGGAATGGCTTTATGCGGCCCTGGGCGGTTATCTGCTGGGTTCACTGCCTTTTGCCTACTGGTTTGGGGTGCTGCAAAACAAAAATCTGCTGCAGGAAGGCTCGGGCAACATCGGGGCCACCAACGCCTGGCGGGTGCTGGGGGCCGTGCCGGGGCTGATGGTGCTGGTGCTGGACGTTTCCAAGGGCATTATGGCGGTGGCGCTGGGCGAGTTTCTGGTGCGCGACCCCGGCGGCGGGCTGCTGGCCGGGGCCCTGGCGGTGCTGGGGCACTGCTACTCGCTGTGGCTGCTGGGGCGTGGGGGCAAGGGCATCGCCCCTTCGGTGGGGGTCTTGTTCGCGGTCCAGCCAGCCCTGCTCGCGGCCGCTTTGGGGCTGTTTGGGCTGGCCTTTTTGCTGACGCAGAGCCGCTACCGGGGTGTGGTGCTGGCAGCGCTGGCCTTTCCACCGGCGGCGCTTCTTATCGGCGGTAGCCTTTCTTATCTGTGGTTTGGCTTTGGCCTGGCTCTGCCGGTGGTGCTCAGGTATCTGGGCGACTGGAACCGCCAGCCTACCGCAAGGCCTCCACAAAGCGGGCCGAGGTCTTAGCCCTGACCTCCTCGAGGGTCACTCCCGGCATCAGCTCGAGCAGGGTCAGACGCCCCTCGGGGTAGCCAAACACCGCCAGCTCGGTAATGACCAGATCCACCGCGCCCACCGCGGTGAGCGGCAGGGTGCACTCCGGTACGATCTTGGGGGAGCCGTCGGGGTTGGTATGGGTCATGGTGATGATGAGCTTTTTAGCCCCCGAGGCCAGATCCATGGCCCCTCCCACCCCCAGCAGGGGCTTGCCCGGAACGGCCCAGTTGGCCAGGTTGGCCTTTTCGTCCACCTGCAAACCACCCATCACCGCCACGTCCACATGCCCCCCGCGAATCATGGCAAAGGAGTCGGCGCTATCGAAGTAAGAGGCCCCGGGCAGGGCGGTCACCGGGATTTTCCCAGCGTTGACCGGGTAATCCATGGCCCCCCCTTCTTCCGGGGCCGGCCCCACGCCCAGCATCCCGTTCTCGGTGTGCAGGATGATGCCCATCTCCGGGGTGATCAGGTCGGCAATCAGGGTGGGGATGCCGATGCCCAGGTTGACCACCTGTCCGGGCTTCAGCTCCTGCAAAGCCCGCTGGGCCATGCGCAGGCGCAGGGGATCCACCTTTTTACTGGAGTTTTCGATGGAGGCGGAGGAGCCCAGATCCTCGGGGGTCATCCTGGCCTCCACCAGGTAGTCCACGTAGCAGCCCGGGGTGTGGATCTGGTCGGGGTCCAGGGCCCCCACCGGCACGATCTGCTCCACCTCGGCGATGACCAGGTCGGCGGCGGTGGCCATGGCCTTGTTGAAGTTCTGCTCGGTCATGCGGTAGACCAGGTTGCCGGCCTCATCCGCCTTCCAGGCCCGGATAAAGGCCACATTGCCCCGGATGGGCTCGACCAGCACGTAGGTCTTACCACCTATCACGCGGGTCTCCTTGCCCTCAGCCAGCAGGGTTCCGGCCGCGGTGGGGGTGTAGAAGCCGCCCAGACCCGCCCCCCCGGCCCGGATGGCCTCGGCCAGCGAGCCTTGCGGCAGCAGTTCCACCTCGATGGCCCCGCTCTGTGCAGCCTGCACGGCCTCGGGGTTGGAGGTGAAATACGAACCGATGGCCTTGCGAATCTGGCCGTTGCGCAGCAGCCGGCCCCCTCCCAGCCCCGGCTCGCCCACGTTGTTGGCTACGTAGACCAGGTTTCTGACCGAGGTCTCCGCCAGGGCGTGCAGGAGGTGCACCGGATTGCCGGTCATGCCAAAACCCCCCACCAACAAAATATCGCCATCTTTGACCATCGAGGCCGCTTCCTGCGGCGTAATTCGCGGTACTCGCTTCACCTTACTCCCTCCTCTGCGGGCTGGCCCAGCAGCCGATTGGCTTCCTCCAACACCCGCTCGGTAAAAACCCGGCTCGAGCCCAGGTAGGCTTCCTCGCGCAGGGCCGCCCAGTCCAGCGGCGCCTGCACCCGCTCCTGCACCACCTCCAGCAGGTGCCGCCCCTCCGCCAGCGCCACCTGGGCTGCCTCGCGTACCAGGGCCTTGGCCTGGGTTCCCAGGTGCTCGAGCAGGGCAAAGCTCAGGGCCTCGGCCAGCAGCAGCCCCCGCGAGGCGGCCAGGTTGGCCCGCATCCGCTCGGGGTGGACGGCCAGGTTCTGGCTTAGAAACACGGCCTGGTTGAGGGCCACCCCGGTATGGGCCAGCATCTGCGGCAGCGTCAGCCACTCGAGCTGCCAGGCGTGGGTGGCCCGCTCGTGCTCGGCTATCAGGGCCTGGTGCATGGCCGCGAGCAGGGCGGCGTTGGCCCGGGCCGCGGCGATGATCACCTCGCTTTTGATGGGGTTGGACTTCTGTGGCAGGGTCGAAGAACCGCCCCGGTCGGGCTCGAGGCTCTCGTGCACCTCACCCACCTCGTTCTGGGCCAGCAGAATAACGTCCTGGGCCATCTTGGCCAGGCTCCCGCTGAGCATTGAGAGCCAGCCGGCCAGCTCGGCCAGGCCGTCGCGGGCGGTGTGCCAGGGCAGCAGAGGGGCCTTGAGCCCCAGCGCCTGGGCCAGTCCTTCCATCACCGCGACCCCGTGCGGCCCCAGCGCGGCCAGGGTGCCCACCGCCCCTCCCATCTGCACCACCAGCACCCGTTCTCTGAGGGCCTGCAGCCGCTCCAGATGCCGCAGCAGGGGGGCCATCCAGCCGGCCACCTTATAGCCAAAGGTGATGGGCAGGGCCTGCTGGCCGTGGGTGCGCCCCGGCATGGGGATCTCGAGGTGCTGCCGGGCCAGCCGGGCCAGGCCTTGCAGGCTCTCGCGCAGCCGTCCCTCCAGCAGCTCCAGCGCTGCGCGTAATTGCAGTACCAGCGCGGTATCCAGAATGTCCTGGGTGGTGGCCCCCAGGTGCAGGTAGCGGCCGTACTCCGGCCCCAGGTGGGCCTGGAGCTGGGCCACCAGGCCGGCGATGGGCACCCCGTCCCGCTCGGTCTGCCGGGCCAGGCGCTCCCAGTCGGGGGTAAAGCCGGCCAGTTGGCCGATGGCCTGGGCGGCCTCCGGGGGGATGAGCCCCAGCCGGGCCTCCACCCTGGCCAGGGCTATTTCGACCTCGAGCACCCGCTTTAACCAGTTTTCTTCGGAAAAAATCTCGGCCAGGGCCGGGTCGCCAAAAACCCCCGACCAGACCCTCGATTCGTGCGGCAAAAACGGCATGGTTTACAAATCGAAAAAGATCGTCTCGCCCTCGCCCTGCAGGCGTATATCCCAGCGGTACACCACCCCGCTGGGCAGCTCGCAGCGCTGGGCCACCAGGGTCTGGCGCCGCACGGGGTCGAGCCCGGCAAAGACCGGATCCTGGGTGTTGTCGTGGTCGGAGAAGTACACCCGGGTGACCGCGTGAATCAGCATGCCGCGGGCGAACACCCGGACGGCTATACAGGGCACCGGGCTGGGCGGAACCGGCCCCGGCTTGATGGTCTGGAAGCAAAAACCCTCGCCGGTGGTGCCCGAACGGCCAAAGCCCTTGAAGTGGGGGTCGGCCTGGGCGTACTGCGGATCCGCCGGGTGGCGGAAGCGCCCATGGGCGTCGGCCTGCCAGATCTCCACCAGGGCATCGTCTACCGGCTCACCGTCCCCGTCGAGCACCCGGCCTTTCAGGGTGATGCGCTCCCCCAGGGTCTGCTCGTCGACCAGAATGTTACCGCCCTCGCGTACCAGGGCAAAGGCGAAGAAGGGGCCCACGGTCTGGCTGGGATACTGTGCGCGCATCAGTGGCCTCCCGGTTCAAAGTAGGTCTGGTCGTAACCGGCCAGCACGATGTCGAAGCGGTAGCCCAGGGCCCACTCGGGCTGGGTGGTTTCCAGGTCGAAGCGGGAGATCAGGCGCGAGCGGGCCTTGGTGTTGGGAATCCCCTGGTAGATGGGATCGTACTCCAGCAGTGGGTCGCCAGGAAAGTACATCTGGGTCACCAGCCGCTCGCTGAAATTGCGCCCGATCAGGGAGAAGTGGATATGGGCAGGCCGCCAGGCGTTGAAGTGGTTCTTCCAGGGGTAGGCCCCCGGTTTGATGCTGATAAAGCGATAAAACCCCTTCTCGTCGGTGAGGGTGCGGCCCGCGCCCACGAAGTTGGGGTCTAAAGGCGCGTCGTGCTGGTCGTTTTTGTGAACGTAGCGCCCGGCTGCATTGGCCTGCCAGATTTCAATCAAGACCCCTGGCACCCCGCGCCCGTTCTCGTCGAGCACCTGCCCGGTAACGATGATGCGTTCGCCCAGGGGTTCCCCGTTTTTGGCCGCGTTTTTGGTGAGGTCGTGGTCGAGGGGCCCGATATCCCCTTCGCCGTACACCGGGCCGGTGCGCTCCATCAGCGAGGCCGCGAGGGGCACCAGGGGGTGGTGGGGGGCCCTGCGCACCGTGGCTACATAGGGTGCGTGCAGGTAGGGTGGCTGGATGCTCCAATCTAAAACGCCTTTATGACCTGCTTCACTCATGGCTTCCTCCTGTAGGCTCAAGCAACCCCATTTCCACGTAGGTACGCTTGGCTACTGCAAAAGCGCTGTTGGCCGCGGGAAGACCCGCGTACACGGCCACCTGGTGCAGGGCCTCCCGCACCTCAACCAGGCTCACCCCGGTACGGGCCGTGGCCCGGATGTGCATGGCCAGTTCGTGTTCGTGGCCCAGGGCCGCCAGCAGGGCAATGGTGATCAGGTGGCGGGTTTTGCGATCGATGCCCCCCCGTTGCCACAGCTCACCCCAGGCATACTCGGTAATGAAGCGCTGGAAGTCGGCGTCGAACTCGGTTTTGCCGGCCTCGGCCCGTTCGACATGGGCCTCCCCCAGCACCGCGCGGCGGGTTTTCATGCCCTGCTGATACCTATCGGACATAGCCCAACTCCTTTAGAAAGCTACGGATGTGCTGCCCCACCAGCGCGGGGGCCTCCACGCAGGGCAGGTGGGCGGTCTGGGGGATCAGCTCGAGCCGGGCCCCCAGCCCCTGCGCCAGTTCTCGCGAAAGCTCGGGCGGGGTGGCCTTATCCAGCTCGCCGCACAGCACCAGGGCCGGCCTCCGGATACCGCCCAGCCAGGGGCGCAGGTCGCCGTCGCGCAGGGCCGCGCAGGTGCCCAGATACCCCTCCACCGGGGTGCGGCTCAGCATGTTGTAGTAGCCCGCGGCCTCGGCCTTCCGCCGGGTAAAAAAATCCTCGCTGAACCAGCGGGCGATCACCGTACGGGCCACCTCCGGCAGACCCTGTTGCCGGATGGCGGCCATCCGCTCGTTCCACGATTCCTCGCTGCCGATGCGGGCCCCGGTATCGCACAGCACCAGGGCCTCGGCCCGCTCCGGCCAGCGCCGGGCAAAGTCCAGGGCAATCAGCCCCCCCACCGAGATCCCCACCAGAACCGCCCGGTCTATGCCCAGGCGCTCGAGCAGGGCCGCAAGATCCGAGCTGTGATCCTCCAGGGTGTAAGGCCCCACCGGCGCGTCGGAAAGGCCATGGCCCCGCAGGTCGTAGCGCAGCACCCGGCAGCGCCCTTCCAGCGAGGCCACCACCCCATCCCAGATGCGCAGATCGCTGCCCAGCGAGTTGAGGAAGACCAGGGTGGGCGAACCCTCGCCCTCGAGCCGGTAGTGCAAGGTCAGGTGGTCTAGGTTTGCAAAAGAAGCCATGTTTATATCCCCAGCAACGGTGTGAGCCCGTGGGCTGCGCGCTGCAGCACGGGTAAAAAGCGCTCGAGCATCTCCTCTTTGCTCACCCGTCCGGCCTGTACCCCTACGTTCATGGCTGCCAGCACCTTTCCGCGGGTGTTGCGCACCGGCACCGCAATCGAGCGCAGGCCCAGTTCCAGCTCCTGATCCACCAGGGCGTAGCCCTGGGCCCGCACCCGCTCCAGCTCCGCCCGGAGGCGCAGCGGGTCGGTCAGGGTATGGGGGGTGAGCGGCAGCAGGGGCGTATTGTCCAGGTAGGCCCTGAGCTGATCCGCTTCCAGGGCCGCCAGCAGCACCCGCCCCATCGAGGTGCAGTAGGCGGGCAGGCGGCTGCCCACCCCCAGCCCGATGGAGATCACCCGGCGGGTGGCGGCACGGGCGATGTAGACGATCTCGCCGTCCTCCAGGATGCTGGCCGAGCAGGACTCGTGCAGCTCCTCGCTCACCTGCTCCAGCACCGGCTGCAGGAGCCGGGGCAAAGGGGTAGAGGACAGATAGGCATGGCCCAGGCTGAGCACCTTGGGGGTGAGCCAGAAAAACTTGCCGTCGCTGGCGACGTAGCCCAGGGCCTGCAGGGTGAGTAAAAAGCGGCGGGCGGTGGCCCGGTTGAGCTCGGTGCGCCGGGCCACCTCGCTGATGGTCAGGCGCTCGTGCTGCTGGTCGAAGCTGCGCATGACTGCCAGGCCTCGAGCCAGCGCCTCCACGAAAAATCGCTCCTCCGGGGCCGTATCGGCCTCTTCCGGGATCGGGGGCGCTTGCAGGTTCATGTCGGCTAGTGTAGCATACACTTGTTCGCAAGATGTATATATGTTCGCTATACGAACAAATGCAGGGCTTTTAGTACCGGTGTCGGCTTAGGGTTTACAAGATTGTTGACAATCTAGCTGACCATTTGCTAAGCTGGCGGCACTGGTACAAGCAAAAAAGCAGGGAGGTCAAAATGGCCACAATACGTCGCAGGCAGTTGATCAAGGCGGGGCTCGGGCTAGCGGGGCTGGCAGCCTCGAGCCGCTTTTCCTTCAGCCTGGCCCAGCAGGAACCCATCCGCATCGGGGTGGTGCTCTCCTACTCGGGGCCATACGCCCGGCTGGGCCAGGAGATCACCCGCGGGATGGAGCTCTACCTGGAAAAAGTGGGCTACCAGGCGGGGGGCCGGCGCATCCAGCTCTTGAAAGAAGACGAGGAGGCCGACCCCGCGGTGGCGGTGCGCAAAGTGCGCAAGCTGGTCGAGCAGGATCGCGTCAACCTGCTGAGCGGCATCATCCTCTCATCCTCGGCCTACGGCATCCGGGACTACGTGCACGAGCGGCAGATCCCCCTGATCATCGCCAACGCCGCGGCCAACGGCATCACCCGCGAACGCCGGAGCCCCTACATCTTCCGCACCTCCATCAGCGCCTGGCAGCAGCACTACCCCATGGGCCCCTGGGTGGCCCGCAACGTCGGGAAAAAGGTCTTTTTGCTGGCCCTGGACTACGCCTTTGGTAAAGAAGCCACCGCTGCCTTCAAAGAGGGCTTCCTGCAGGCCGGCGGGGAGCCGGTGGCCGAGCTGTACACCCCCCTGGGCAGCACCGACTACAGCGCGGTGATCTCGCGCATCGCCGCGGCCCGCCCGGAAGCGGTGCACGCGGTGCTTTCCGGTAGCGATGCGGTCATCTTCCTGCGGCAGTTCATCCAGTTTGGCCTCAACCGCAGCATCCAGCTCGCGGTAAGCGGCGAGGTGACCGATGAAAACGTGCTCGAGGCCATCGGGGATGCCGCTTTGGGAGCCAAGAGCGCTGACCACTGGGTCTATACCCTGAACAACAGCGCCAACCGGGAGTTCATCCGGGCCTACCGGCAGAAGTTCAACGCGGTGCCCAACCACTTTGCCGTGCGGGGCTACGATGCCATGCAGTTTATCGTGGACGCCATCAACACCGTGCAGGGCGATCTGAGCAACCGCCAGCGGCTGCTTGGGGCTATTGAAAGCGCCAAGATCATCAGCCCGCGGGGCTTTGTGCAGATGGATCCGGAAACCAACAACGTTACCCAGCACGTCTACGCCCGGGAGGTAGCCCGCATTGATGGGGTACTGACCAACCGCCTGCTGGCCGACCTGGGCACCATCCGCGACCCCGGTAAGTAAGCATGCTGCTGCTCCTGCTTACCCAACTGCTCAACAGCCTGGCCTTTGCCATGCTGCTCTTCCTGCTGGCCCTGGGCCTTTCCCTGATCTTTGGGGTGGCCCGGGTGGTCAACCTGGCCCATGGGGCCTTTTACCTGCTGGGGGCTTACCTGGGGCTGGCCCTGGGGGCCAGCCTGGGTAGCTTCTGGCTGGTGCTGTTGTTGGTACCCCTGCTGGTGGGCCTCCTGGGGGTCTTGGTGGAACGCTTTCTCTTGCGGGGTTTGCACGGACGGGAGCTCGAGCAGGTCTTGGTCACCATCGGCCTGGGCTTCATTCTGGCCGACCTGCTGCGGGCTTTCTTCGGCGCGGCCATCCGCTCCGTGCCGCCCCCCGCCGAGCTGGCGGGGCCGCTTTTCCTGGGGTCGTTCATCTACCCCAAGTACCCGCTGTTCGTGCTGGTGATGGGGGTGCTTTTGTTCCTCCTGGTGCGCCTGCTGCTGGCCAGAACCCCCTTCGGCGTGCAGGTGCGGGCGGTCACCGCCGACCCCGGCATGGCCAGCACCCTGGGCATCCAGCCGGCCCGGGTAAGCTTGCTCACCTTTGGCATCGGCACGGCCCTGGCCGGGCTGGGGGGGGTGGTGGGGGCCCCCATGATCGCCCTGGCCCCCGGCCTGGACGCCCAGATGACCCTGTTCGCCCTGATCGTGGTGGTGATCGGTGGTCTGGGGCGCATCGAGGGGGCCTTCTGGGGGGCCATCCTGGTGGGCCTGGTGGATGGCTTTGGGCGACTTTTCTTGCCGCAGTTGGCAATGTTTTTGATCTTTGCCCTGATGGCCCTGGTGCTGGCCCTGAAGCCCGAGGGTCTTTTGGGTAGGAGGCTGGCATGATGGCCGGGCTGTCGCGTGAGGTTCGCGCTGGGGGCACGGCGCGGCAGGGCCTGCTGCGCTGGGGGCTGGTGGGGCTGCTCCTGCTGCCGCTGGCCCTGGGGGGCTATCCGCTGTACCTGGCTACGGAAGCGGCCCTGCTGGGCCTGGCCGCGGTGGCCCTGAGCCTGCTGCTGGGCCACGGTGGGGTGCCTTCGCTGGGGCAGGCCGCCTTTTTGGGGCTTGGGGCCTATACGGTCGGCCTGGCCCTCAAGGCGGGGCTTCCTTTGGGGCTGGCCTTGCTGCTCGCACCTTTGGTGGCCGCCCTGCTGGCCCTGCTGACCGGCCTGCTGGTCTTCCGCACCCATGGCATCTTCATCCTGATGCTGACCCTGGCCTTCGGGCAGATGGTCTACTCGGCGGCCCACAAATGGACCGGCCTCACCGGGGGGGATGATGGGCTGAGCCTCTCCGGGCTCTCCATCCACCCGGTGCTGCTGCACCTGGTGGCGGTGGGGGTGCTGCTGGCCGCGGTGGGTGGTTTGCGCGCACTGCTGCAGACCCCGTATGGCAAGACCCTCGAGGCCATCCGGCAGAACGAGGAAAAAATCCGCTCCCTGGGGGTGCCCACCTTTTACTACAAGCTCTCCCTGTACCTGCTTACCGCCGCGCTCACCGGCCTGGCTGGCAGCGGGCTGGCCCTGCACCGCAGCTTCATCAGCCCCCACGACCTCTTCTGGCTGACCTCGGCCACCCTGATGGTCATGGTGCTGCTGGGCGGCAGCCGGGGCCTCTGGGGGGCGGTCTTTGGGGCTTTGCTCTATACCTTCGTGCAGGCCTGGGTCAGCTCGTTTACCGATCTGTGGGGGTTGTTTGTGGGTAGTTTGCTGGTGCTGACCGTGTTGTTTGCCCGCGAGGGGCTGTGGCCCCTGCTGGAACGCCGTCTGGGAGGGGGCCGTGGCAATGCTTAGGGTCGAGCAGGTCAGCAAGGCCTTTGGGGGGCTTCTGGCCCTGGCCGGGGTGAGCCTCGAGGTCACCCCCGGCGAGCGGCGGGCGGTCATCGGGCCCAACGGGGCTGGCAAGAGCACCCTGTTCAAGGTGATGGCGGGGGAACTGCGGCCCAGCCAGGGGCGGGTTTTTCTGCAGGGGCGGGAGGTGAGCGGGATGCCCCAGGAACGGGTGGCCCGGCTGGGGCTGGGCCGAACCTTCCAGCGCTCCAACGCCTTCCCCGAGCTTCTGGTCTGGGAGAACGTGGCCCTGGCCCAGAAGGCCGCCCAGGGTCAGAGCGCCACCCTCGGCCAGCCCCTGAGGCCGGAGCCGGGGGTGCAGCGGGTGCTGGAGCAGGTGGGCCTGGCTGAGCGGGCCCATGTGGTAGCCAGCCAGCTTTCGCACGGGGAGAAGCGGCAGCTCGAGATCGCCATGGCCCTGGTGCAAAACCCTTCGGTGCTGCTGCTGGATGAGCCCCTGGCCGGGCTTTCCGGGGCCGAGCGGGAGCGGATTGGGGAGCTCATTCTGGGACTGGATCCTCAGATGACCGTGCTGCTGGTGGAGCACGACCTGGAGTACGCCCTGCGCTTTGCCCAGCGGGTCACGGTTCTGCACTACGGCCAGGTAATCGCCGAGGGCAGGCCGGAGGCGATCCGGCAGAACCCCCAGGTGCAGGAGATCTATGTGGGGGCGGGCTGGGCCGTTGAAACCGGGGCAGCAACCACCCAAGGCCCGGAGGTGCTGCGGAGCGAGGGGCTCTGCGCTGGCTACGGGGCTATGCAGGTGCTCTCGGAGGTGCGGCTCGAGGTCGCCCAGGGCGAGGTGGTGGCCCTCCTGGGGCGCAACGGTATGGGCAAGACCACCCTGCTCTCGGCCCTGATGGGCCTGCTGCCTTTGCAGGAAGGGGAGGTGTTTTTTCTGGGCCAGGGGGTTGGCCGCCTGCCCCCCCACCGCCGGGCCGCGCTGGGCCTGGCCCTGGTGCCCCAGGGCCGGCGGATGTTCGACGGGTTGAACGTGGAGGAAGAGCTGCAGATGGCGGCCTGGGGTCAGCGGGGGCGCTGGACGGTGGAGCGGGTGCTGGAGGTCTTTCCGAGGCTGGCCGAGCGCCGCCGGAGCCCCTCGAGGGCCCTTTCCGGCGGGGAGCAGCAGATGGTAGCCATCGCCCGCGCCCTGCTGCGCAACCCCCGGCTGGTCTTGATGGACGAGCCCACCGAGGGGCTCTCGCCCCTGATGGTGCGGCAGGTGGCCGAGATTATACGCACGCTCAAGGCAGAAGGTGAGACCGTGTTGCTGGCCGAGCAGAACGTGCAGATGGCCCTTTCGGTGGCCGACCGGGTCTACATCCTCGAGCACGGCCAGGTGGTCTGGGAGGGCCGGCCCCAGGAGGCCAGCCAGGCGGTGCTGCACCGCTACCTGGGCGTCTGAGCGAGGTGAGTGCGGATGGCAAGAATCAAAACCGGGGTCTCCCCGCGGCTCAACCAGATGCTGGAGGAGCTGCTCGAGGGCATCGAGGATGGGCTGGTGCCGGCCTGGATCTTCAACGATCCGGAGCTTTTCGAGCTGGAGCAGCAGAAGATTTTCAGCCGTTCCTGGGTCTATATGGCCCATGAGTCGGAGATTCCCCAGGCAGGGGATTACGTGCTGCGCTACGTAGCCAACAACCCCTACATCGTGGTGCGGGGGGAGGACGGGGCGGTGCGGGCCCTGCTGGACATGTGCCGCCACCGGGGGATGCGGGTCTGCCGGGCGGAGCTGGGCAACGCCAGCCATTTCCGCTGTCCCTTCCACGGCTGGACCTACCGCAA
The DNA here is from genome assembly GCF_003568585.1 of Meiothermus taiwanensis WR-220. Taxonomy (NCBI): domain Bacteria; kingdom Thermotogati; phylum Deinococcota; class Deinococci; order Thermales; family Thermaceae; genus Meiothermus; species Meiothermus taiwanensis. Next base: position 2,361,222 of record NZ_CP021130.1, on the reverse strand, counting down.
CGATGGGAGACTGGTGGGGGTGCCAGCCGAGCGCGAGGCCTTCGGCCCCGGCTTCGACAAGGCCGAGTGGGGGCTTCGCCCCATCCCCCGCCTCGAGGTCTTCGACGGGATGATCTTCGGCAACCTGGACCCCCAGGCCCCCCCGCTGGAGGAGTGGCTGGGCGAGATCCGCTGGTACCTCGAGCTCGTCACCAAGCGCAGCCCGGCGGGCCTGGAGGTGCTGGGGCCGCCCCAGCGCTGGGTGGTGAACACCGACTGGAAGCTGGCCCTGGAGACCTTCCTCAGCGACAGCTACCACACCCTCATGACCCACCGCTCGCTGATCGAGCTGGGCATCGCCCCCAAGGACGCCAAGTACGCCATGTACGGCGAGCAGATCCACATCCCCGGCAAGGGGCACGGCAGCATGGTGGTGGGCGCCCCGCCGGGGGCCAAGCTGCCGCCCTTCTGGGGCTACCCCGAGGAGATGATGGAGCGCTCCAAAGCCTCCTACCCCAGCCGCGAGCAGTTCGAGACCGCCAAGGAGACCCGCATCCTGCTGGTCACCCTCTTTCCCAACTTCTCCTTCCACAACCCCATCCGCAAGCCCGACCACAAGTACCAGGGCACCGTGCCCATGCTGACCTTCCGGGTCTGGCACCCGCTGGGCCCCGGCCGCATCGAGATCTTCTCCTGGGCCCTGGTGGAAAAGGACGCACCGGACTGGTTCAAGGAGAAAACCCGCCACTCCTACCTGCGCTTTTTCGGCTCCTCGGGCACCTTCGAGCAGGACGACACCGAGATCTGGAGCCACGTGGCCCACAACGCCAGCAGCAGCCAGGGCCGGACGCTGCGCCTCAACTACCGCATGGGCCTCTCCCTCGAGCCCGACCCCAACTGGCCGGGGCCGGGGGTGGCCTACGGCCTCAACTTCACCGACGCCAACATGCGCAACTTCCACCGCCGCTACGTGGAGATGCTGCTTTCCTAGAGGTAGCCCATGGATCGCACCCAAGCCTTGCTCAACACGCTGTACCAGGAGGCCGAGCTGCTGGACGAGGGGCAGTACCGCCAGTGGCTGGGCCTGCTGGCCGAGGACATCTGCTACCGCGTGCCGGTACGGGTCACCAAGGAGCGCGGCCCGGAGGGCGGGGTGAGCGGGGTGATGGAGGGGATGTACCACCTCGACGAGGACTACACCTCGCTGGAGATGCGGGTCGCGCGCCTCGAGACCGGCTTTGCCTGGGCCGAAGACCCCCCCTCCCGCCTGCGGCACTTCGTCACCAACGTGCGCATCGGCGACCCCCAGCCCACCCCGCAGGGCGAGGAAAGCGCGGTGCGCTCCAACCTGCTGGTCTTCCGCAGCCGCTGGGATCGCCCCGACTACACCCTGCTCGCCGCCGAACGCCGCGACGTATGGCGGTACAGCCCGGCAGGCTGGCGGCTGGCCCGCCGAACGGTGATCCTGGACAGCGCCACCCTGCCCACCCACAACCTGGCCTTTTTCTTCTAGGGGGTTCCTGTGCTCACCCTGACCAACGAGTTCACCACCGTTACGGTGGAGAAAATTGCCACCCGCAACGGCGAGCGCCTGCGCATCACCTCCCCGCGCCTGGGCTACAGCATCGAGCTCGACCCGCTGGAACTGGAGTCCCTCACCTGGCAGACGGTGGAGACCTTTTCCAGGCTCCTCTCCACCCCTTACGGCCCCGACGAGGATGGGGTGGAGGCCCGGCCCCTTTCCGACCTGATTCTTTTTGGGGGTGAGCATGCCTAGGGTGCAGGTGGGCATCGTGGGGGCGGGGCCGGCGGGGCTTCTGCTGGCCCACCTGCTGGCTGGGGAGGGCCTCGAGGTGGCCGTGCTCGAGGCCCGCAGCCGCGAGTACCTGGAGCAAAGCCCCCACCGCATCCGGGCCGGGGTGCTGGAGTGGGGCAGCAAGGAGATCCTGGCGCAAGCCGGCCTGGGCGAGCGCATGCTGAGGCAGGGCCTCGAGCACCGGGGGGTCTACCTGGCCTTCGACGGGGCCCTCCACCGCCTCGACTTCCCCGCGCTCACCGAGGGCCGGAGCATCTGGGTCTACGGCCAGCAGTACCTGGTGCAGGACTTAATCCGGCTGTACCTGGAAAAGGGCCATACCATCCACTTCGAGCACGAGGTGGTGGGCCTGGAGGCGCTCGAGGCAGAGCCCACCCTGGTCTACCGCACCCCCCAGGGCGCTACCGAGCGGCTGGTCTGCGAGTTTGTGGTGGGGGCGGACGGCTCGCACAGCCTCCTGCGCAGCCAGATTCCGGGGGCCCAGGTGCATCAGAAAACCTACCCCTTCGCCTGGCTGGGCATCCTGGCCCAGGCCCGCCCGGCCGCCGAGGAGCTCATCTACGCCAGCCACCCCCGCGGCTTCGCCCTTTTCAGCATGCGCTCGCCCAGCATCGCCCGCAACTACCTGCAGGTGCCGGTGGATGAGCGGCTGGAGGACTGGCCCGACGCGCGCATCTGGGAGGAGCTGAACCGGCGGCTGGAGGGGGTGGCCCAGGTGGAGCCCGGCCCCCTGCTGGAAAAGAGCCTGACCCCCCTGCGCTCCATGGTGGTCACCCCCATGCAGCACGGGAGGTTTTTCCTGATGGGCGACGCCGCCCACATCGTCCCGCCCACCGGGGCCAAGGGGATGAACCTGGCGCTGTGCGACGCGGTGCTGCTGTACCGGGCCTTCAAGGCTTATTACCAGCAGAAAGACCCGGGCCCGCTCGAGGCCTACACCCCGGAGGCCCTGCGCCACGTCTGGCAAGCAGAACTCTTCTCCTACTTCATGACCACCTTGCTGCACACCCCCGCCGACCCCTTCGACGATGGGCTGCGCCAGGCCCACCTGCGCCACCTGGGCCAGAGCCCCCATCTGCAGCGCTTCCTGGCCGAGAACTACGTGGGCCTGCACACCAGCGGGCGCTACGTGGGGGTGCTGCGCGCCCCGGTGCGGGGATAGAGGGCCTTGAGGTTTCGCCCTCGAGGCCGGTTTATCGTCTACAATATTGTTGACAATGTAGTTGACCCATTGAGGAGGTGCGCGTGTCTACCGAACATCCACAACCTGCCAATCCGGCCCAGGAAGGGGTCTGGCCCTACTGCGACCTGGCCCACCTGGCCCACCTGGAACTCCTCACCCCGCGGCTGGAGGAGAGCCTGCGCTTCTTCACCGAGGTCATGGGCCTGACGGTGAGCGGCACGGAGGAAGCCTCGGTCTACCTGCGCGGCTGGGACGATTACGAGCATCACACCCTCAAGCTCACCGCCGCCAAGACCAGCGGCCTGGGGCACTTCGCCTTCCGCACCCGAAGCCCCGAAGCCCTGCAGCGGCGGGTGCGGCAACTGGAGGCCCTCGGCTGGGGCGGGGGCTGGACGGACGGCGATGCCGGCCACGGCCCGGCCTACCGCTTCACCACCCCCGACGGCCACCCCATGGAGCTGTACTACGAGACCCGCTGGTACACCCCCAGCGAAGCCACCCGGCCTGCGCTGAAAAACCAGGCCGCCCGCTTTCCGGGCAAAGGCGCCAACCTGCGCCGGCTGGATCACCTCAACCTGCTGGCCTCGGACGTGCGGGCCATGCGGGTGTTTATGGAGGGGGGCCTGGGCATGAAGGTGACCGAGCAGATCATCTTCAGCGGCGGCGACGAGCAGGGGGTCTGGCTCACCTCCAACAACAAAACCTACGACGTAGCCATCACCAAGGACCACCTGGGGGCCCGGGGGCGCTTCCACCACTGCACCTACGCGGTGGACAGCCGGGAGGAGGTCTTGCGGGCGGCCGACATCTGCTTGGAGCATGGGGTGTTCATCGAGACCGGGCCGCACAAGCACGCCATCCAGCAGACCTTTTTCCTCTACGTGTATGAGCCGGGGGGCAACCGCTTCGAGATCGCCTGCCCGGGGGCCCGGCTGCTGCTGGCCCCGGACTGGAAGCCCATCGTCTGGAACGAGGAGGAGCGCAAGCGGGGCCAGGCCTGGGGCCTGCAGACCGTACCCACCTTCCACACCTACGGCACCCCGCCGGTGGAGGCCCTGAAGGAGTGATATGCCGGTAGTCGAGAAACCCACCGAGACCCAGACCGCCTACCAGCGGGTGCGCCAGGCCATCCTGGCCGAGGAGCTTTTGCCGGGGCAGCGCCTGGTGGAGAAGGAGCTGGCCGAGCGCTTCGGGCTGGGGCGGGCCGCCATCCGCACCGCGCTGGCCCGCCTCGAGCAGGAGGGGCTGGTGAAGAGCGAGCCCTTTCGCGGGGCCACGGTGCGGGCCATTGACGAGGCCGAGGCGGTGGAGATTCTCGAGGCCAGAGCGGCCTTAGAGAGCCTGGCCGCCCGCTACGCGGCCCGCAAGGCCACGCCCGAACAGGTGCGCCATCTGGAGGATATTCTTCAGCGGATGCAGGCCCGCTACGAGGCCGGCGACCTGCTGGGCATGTCGGAGCTTAATAGCGAGCTGCACCAGCGCCTGCTGGAGATCGCCGGACACCGCACCGCCGCCCGGCTCATCGAGAGCCTGCGGGCCCAGAACGTGCGCCACCAGTTCCGCACCATCCTGGTGCCGGGCCGCTCGAGGCGTTCGCTCGAGGAGCACCGCCGCATCGTGCAGGCGGTGGCCGCCCACGACGAAGAAAAGGCCGCGCAGGCCATGCTCGAGCACCTCAGCCAGGTGGCCGAGGCGTTGCGCCAGGCTGCGGCTTCAGACAGGTCAAAACCCAACCCGGAGGAAGCATGAGCGAACCCACCCCCATCCCTTCGCCCAGCGCAGGGGCCCGCGAACTCGTGCGCGGGGCCTACGACCTGCACGTGCACATCGAGCCGGATGTGATCCGCCGCCGCATCAGCGACCTGGAACTGGCCCGCCGCTACAGCGAGCTGGGCCTGCGGGGCTTCGTGCTTAAGTCGCACTACACCCCCACCGCCGAGCGCGCCGCCGTGGTGCGCGCCGCGGTGCCGGGGGTGGAGGCCCTGGGGGCCATCGTGCTCAACCACGCGGTGGGCGGGCTGAACCCGGTGGCGGTGGAGATCGCCGCGCGGGGGGGTGCCCGCATCGTCTGGCTGCCCACGGTGGACGCGGCCAACGAGGCCCACGAGGCCGAACCCAAACCGGGGCGCAAGCTGCCCCTGTGGGCCCAGCTACAGCTCGAGCTGCGCGAAGCCGGCCTGCCGCTGCCGCCCATCGAGGTGCTGAACCCGGACGGAACCGTGCGTCCTGCGCTACGGCAGGTCTTGCAGGTGATCGCCCGGCACGGCCTGGTACTGGCCACAGGCCACCTCGGGCGCGACGAGATTATGGCGGTGGTGCAGGCCGCCCGCGAGGAGGGGGTGCAGCACATCGTTATCACCCACCCGGACTACCCCACCCAGAACCTCTCCTTTGAAGACCAGCAGGCCCTGGCCCGGCAGGGGGCCTACCTCGAGCGCTGCCTGGCCCCCATCGTCAGCGGGAAGGTCTCCTGGGAGCATACCTTCGAGGCCATCCGGGCCACCGGGCCGGCGCACTCGTTCCTGTCCACCGACCTCGGCCAGCCCCAGAACCCCCCGGTGGAGGACGGGCTGGCCCTGTTTGCCGACCGGCTGCTCGAGGCCGGCTTCAGCGAGGAAGAGGTGCGGGTTATGGCGGTGACCAACACCGTCCGGCTGGCTACAGGGGGGCGCGCATGAGCCGGAGCCTGCTGGTGATCAGCGCCCACGCCGCCGACTTTGTGTGGCGGGCCGGTGGGGCCATCGCCACCTTTGTCGCAGCGGGCGGGGTGGCGCGGGTGGTGGCCCTCAGCTACGGCGAGCGGGGCGAGTCGGGCGAGCTGTGGAAGGAGCCGGGCCAGACCGAGGAGAGGGTCAAGCAGATCCGCCACCGCGAGGCCAGCGAGGCCGCCGCCCTCCTGGGGGCCCGCTTCGAGTGCCTGGATCTGGGGGACTACCCCCTCGAGGTGGACAAAGCCGCGCTCGAGCGCCTCACCGCCATCATCGTGGAGACCGCCCCCGACCTGATCCTCACCCACGCCCAGCAGGATCCCTTCAACCCCGACCACCCGGTGGCCTACGCCGCCACCGAGCGGGCCCGCCAGCTGGCCAGCGGCTCCGGGGTGGCCAGCGCCTTCCGCACCGTGCGCCCCCCCGAGCTGCTGCTCTTCGAGCCACACCAGCCCGAGCTGTGCGGCTTCGTGCCCAACGTCTTTCTGGACATCACCCCGGTCTGGGAGAAGAAGCAGCAGGCCATGGCGGTCTTCGCTTCGCAAAGCTATCTGCGCCAGTACTACAGCGAGCGGGCCGCCCACCGGGCCAACCACGCCCGGCGCATCGCCGGCTACAAAGACATCGAGCGGGCTGAGGCTTTTCAACGGGTATTGCCGCAGGTGGTGAGGAGCTTATGAGTCTGAGCAAAGAAGCCCTGCAATCCCTGGCCGGGCTGGGGGTGGCCACCGTCTACGAGGCCTCGGGCCGGCAGGGCCTGGTGGATCTCCCGCTGCAACCGCTCAACCCCGGCAGCCGGGTGGCCGGGCCGGCCCGCACGGTGCTGTGCGCCCAGAACGACAACCTGATGGTGCACGCGGCGATGGCCGTGGCCCAGCCGGGCGAGGTGCTGGTCATCGCCATGCCCGAGGCCCAGCCGGTGGCCCTGGTGGGGGAGCTGCTGGCCACCCAGGCCCTCCGGCGCGGCGTGGCCGGAATGCTGATCGACGCTGCAGTGCGCGACGCCGAGGCGCTCTCCCAGATGGGCCTGCCCATCTGGGCCCGCTACATCCGGGCCCGGGGGGCCGAGCGCAAAACCCCGGGCCGGCTGGGGGTGCCCCTCACCCTGGGGGGCACGACCATCCACAACGGTGACATCGTGGTGCTGGACACCGACGGTGCGGTGGTGGTGGCCGCTCAGCGGGCCGAAGAAGTCCTGCAAGCGGCCCAGGCCCGGGCCCGGCGCGAGGCCGGTCTGCGCGAGCAGTTTGCGGCGGGGGTGCTGTCCATCGACCTCTACGGGCTGCGCCCCCAGGTGGAAGAAGAGCTGTCCAGGGCTAAGGAGGGGTAGTGGGCGAACCGCTTGTTGTGGCTGTTCTGGGCCTGGGGGAGGCCGGCTCGGCCATCGCCGCCGACCTGGTCGGCCTGGGGGTGCGGGTGCGGGGGTACGACCCCATCCCCGAGCGCAGCGTGGCGGGCCTCGAGCGGGTGGGGAGCGAGCTCGAGGCCGTTCGGGGTGCTCGGGTGATCCTGAGCGTCAACTGGGCCCGGGTGGCCCTCGAGGTGGCCCGAACCGTGGCCCCGGCCCTCGGCCCGGGGCAGCTCTTTGCCGACCTCAACACCGCCGCCCCGGCCCTCAAGCGGTCGCTGGCTGCGGTGCTGGCCCCCAGCGGGGCCCTCTTCGCCGATGTGGCCTTGATGAGCCCGGTGCCGGGCAAGGGCCTGCGCACCCCGGCCCTGGTCTCGGGGCCGGGGGCGGCCCGCTTCGTTGAAACCATTGGGGCCCTGGGGATGCCGGTGGAGCCGGTGGGGCCGGAGGCGGGCGCGGCAGCCGCCCGCAAGCTGGTGCGCAGCGTGTTTTTCAAGGGGATGGCGGCCGCCGTGGGGGAGGCCCTCGAGGCCGCCCGCCGGCTCGGCTTCGAGCAGGAGACAAAGCAGAACATCGCCGAGACCCTGGCCGCCGCCGATGCCCACCTGGTAGACCGGCTTGTAGAAGGCAGCCGGCGCCACGCCCGGCGCCGGCGGGAGGAGATGGCCGCCGCGGCCGAGATGCTCAAGGCGCTGGGGATCACCCCCCACATGGCCCAGGCCACCGAGGCCTGGCTGGCTGCTCTGCTCGAGCAATCGCAGCAACGCCCCGCTGAATAAGCGAGGCCAGCAGCAATGAGCCTATCAATATAATGGGCCTGTGGAAGCTATCAAACTGGCGGGACTGCTGCTGCTGGTGTTAAGTGCGGTGGAGGTGGTGCTCTGGCGGGTGCTGGCCCCGCGCAACCCAAACCTTAACAAAGCCTTCCCCATCCTGATGGTCAGCGCGGTGGGGACGGCTGTGCTAGGGCTGCTGTTGTTTGTCCTCGGCTAGCAATGTGCCGTACTCCGCTGGCTGTCGGGCGGCCAAGGGATGGGGCTTTCCCTGCGGTGCTGGGGGATGCCTGTGATTGACCGGGGTTTTGATTGGGTGGTAGGCTAACCCGCAAGTATGGCAGGGGGGTGGTTTTTTAGTTAGGCCCGCGGGAGATGCACTTCTCTCGTGGGCGGCCTGCGTGCCGCCCACCGCGTTTGAGTAGACTGGGCAAGGTTGCTTGGAGGTTACATGGACATCGAAGCCGCGCTGGAAGAGATTAGCAGAGCACCTAACCTGGATAGCCTACAAAGCTTGAAGGTGCAGTACCTGGGTAAAAACGGCCAGGTGACCCAGGCGATGAAAACCCTGGGCCAGCTTCCCCCTGAGGAGCGCAAGGAAAAGGGCCGGGTGCTGAATGCCTGGAAGCAGGCCCTCGAGGAGGCCCTGGAGGTGCGCGAAGCCCAGCTAAAGGAACAGGCCCTGCAGGCCCGGCTCGAGCAGGAAGCCCTGGATGTCTCGCTGCCGGGCTACGCTTTTCCCTCGGGGGGGCTGCACATTACCAGCCGGATTGTGCTCGAGCTGGTGAACATCTTTCGCAGGCTGGGCTTTAGCGTGGTGGAAGGCCCCGAGGTGGAGAGCGAGTTTTTCAACTTCGACGCCCTCAACATGCCCGAGTGGCACCCGGCGCGGGATATGCAGGACACCTTCTGGGTGGAGCTTAACCGTGCTACCGAGGAAGCCTTTACCATTCAGGGGCCTTTTGCTGAGGATGTGAGTGGGCTGGGTGGGGCGGTGCTGCGCACCCACACCTCGGGGATGCAGATCCGCTACATGATCCAGCACACCCCTCCTTTCAAAATTGTGGTGCCCGGGCGGGTGTTTCGCTACGAGCAGACCGATGCCTCGCACGAGGCCATGTTCCACCAGCTCGAGGGCCTGGTAGTAGGGCCGAACATCACCATGGCCGACCTCAAGGGGGCTATCAGCGAGCTGGCCCGGGGGCTTTTTGGCAAGGAGGGCAAGGCCCGCTTTCAGCCCACCTTTTTCCCCTTTGTGGAGCCGGGGGTGCAGTTTGCCATGTGGTGGCCTGAGCGTCAGAAGTGGCTCGAGCTGGGCGGGGCCGGCATGGTTCACCCCTACCTGTTCAAAGCGGTGGACGACTACCGCGAGCGGCAGGGCCTGCCCAGGGTTTACGAGGGGATGACCGGCTGGGCCTTTGGCATGGGGGTTGAGCGGCTGGCTTTGCTGCGCTACGGCATCCCCGATATCCGCTACTTCTACCAGAACCGCCTGAGCTTTTTGCGGCAGTTTAGAGGCTAATCCGTGGGGTTTACAGATGAAAATCGTGTATAGCTGGCTCAAGGAGTTTCTACCCGATGCGCCCAAGAGCGAGCGGCTGGAGGAGCTGCTGGCCGGGCTGGGCCTCGAGACCGAGTCCATCAGCAAACTGGCCCCGCCGCCCAGTGGGGTGGTGTTTGGCCGGGTGCTGCAGGTCGAGGCCCTCGAGGGCAAGGAGGTGCGCCGGCTGGTTTTGGACATTGGGCGGGAGGTGCAGGTGCTCTCCGCTGCGCCCAACGCCCGGCCGGGCCTGGGGGTGGCCCTGGCCCTGCCGGGGACGGTGCTGCCCGATGGGAGCGAGCTGCGGGTGCGTAGCATTGCCGGCCTCGAGTCCTACGGGATGGCCCTCTCGGCCAAGGAGCTGGGGGTGGGCGATTATGCCGGGGGTTTGCTCGAGTTTGCGCCCGAGGCCCTGCCCCCGGGCACGCCCCTGGCCGAGGTCTGGGGCCCCGAAGAGGTGATCGAGGTCGAGATCACCCCCAACCGCCCCGACTGGCTCTCGGTCTACGGGGTGGCGCGCGACCTGGCCGCTTTGGGCCTGACCCTGGTGCGGCCCAGCCCCAAGCCCCAGACCACCCCCCTGCCCCTGCCGTTTGGGGTCTGGATCGAAGACCCCGAGGGCTGTGACCGCTTTACCCTGTCCTATGCGCAGGGGGTGCGGGTGGGGCCCAGCCCGCTCTGGGTGCAGCGCCGCCTGTATGCCGCGGGGATGCGGCCCATCTCCAACGTGGTAGACGCTACCAACTACGCCATGCTCGAGCTGGGCAACCCCATGCACGCCTACGACGCCGCCTTCATCCGGGAGGGCCTGGTGGTGCGCCGGGCCCGCAACGGGGAAAAGCTGGTCACCCTGGACGGGCAGGAGCGCACCCTGGACGAGCGTGACCTGCTGATCGCGGTCAAGGACGGCCCCGAGACCCGCCCGGCCGGGCTGGCGGGGGTGATGGGGGGTCTTGAAGACGAGATCCGCGAGACCACCACCGCGGTGGCCCTGGAGGTGGCCCACTTCGACCCGGTGCGGGTGCGCCGCACCGCCCGGCGGCTGGGCCTCAAGACCGAGGCCTCTTACCGCTTCGAACGCGGCGTGGACAAAGATGGGCAGCTTCTGGCCGCCGATCGCTTTATGGAGCTGCTGCAAGCCTGGGGCGGCCCGGGGGTGCAGGTGGCCCAGGATCGGCTCGACCTCAACCACACCCAGCCCCACCCGCCCATCGCCTTCCGGCCCGCGTACACCTCGAGGCTGGTCGGGCTCGAGTACCCCGAGACCACCCAGGCCGAGGTGCTCCGCCGCCTGGGCTGCAGCGTGGAGCCCACCGAGCAGGCCGGCGTCTGGGCGGTGACCCCGCCCAGCTACCGGGTAGACCTGAAGATCGAGGAAGACCTGGTGGAGGAGGTGGCCCGCATCGTGGGCTACGAGCAGATCCCTACCACCCTACCCAGCTTCTTCCCACACCCCGACAACCTGGGCGTGGAGGCCCCCTACGAGGCCAGCGAGCGGCTCAAGCAGGTGATGGCAGGGCTGGGCTTTCAGGAAGTGCTGAACTACTCCTGGTCGTCACCCGAGGAATGCGCCCTGATGCGGGCGCCAGCCCCCACGGTGTTCATGCAGAACCCCCAGACCCCCGAGCGCACCGCCCTGCGCACCGCCCTCTACCCCGGCCTGCTCAAGAACCTGCAGACCGCACGGGCCCAGGGGGAGGAGGGGCCTTTTCTGCTTTTTGAGGTGGGCAAGGTCTTCAGGCGGGTCGAATCCCTGCACCTGGCGGCCTTGCTGTGTGGTGACCCGGTTCCGGGGCTGTGGCAAAAGGGTCTGGAAGGCAGTTTCTTCGCCCTCAAGGGGCTGCTCGAGGCGGCTGCGCGCAACCTGGGGAGCCGCGTGCGGGTCGAGAAAGAGGCTGTGCCCTACCTGCACCCCGGCATCAGCGGGGCGGTCTGGTGGAACGGGGAGAAAGCAGGGCATATCGGGGCTTTGCACCCGGCCATCGCCGCGGCGCTGGAGCTGCCGCAGGTTTTCCTGTTCGAGCTGGCCCTTCCCCTCAGCAAGGGCTCCGGCGGCTTTGTGGATATTGCCAGGTACCCGGCTGCCATGCGCGACCTGGCCGTGGTAGTACCGGACGCAATTCCCTATGCCGAGGTCGAGCGCCTGATTTACGCGAGCGCGGGGCCCTACCTGGAAAAGCTCGAGATCTTCGATGTCTACCGGGGTAAGCCGCTCGAGCAGGGGCAGAAGAGCCTGGCCTTCCACCTCACCTTCCGCCACCCCGAGCGCACCCTGACCGACCAGGAGACCGATGGGTTTATGCAAAACATCATGGCCGTGCTCGAGCAAAAAGGTTTTGCCATTCGCCGTTGAGGCTTACACCCGGGTGCCTTCGCCGCCCCAGCTCGAGTAGGCATAAAACCGGCCCCGCTCCCCGCGGATATAGTCCATGAGGGGTTCCAGGAGGGGCCGGTGTTCGTCGAGCTTGACCGCAACCTCCTCAGCTGTAAAGAAGCGGGCCTCCACGATGTGCCCATCGGGGTCTTTGGGGTTGAGCAGGCCCTGGTAATCGGCGCGGAAGGCCATGGCGATGGTACGTTCGCTTTTGCGGGCATCCTCTACCTGCACCACGTAGGCCAGGTGCTGGATGGCCTTGATGCGCAGGCCGGTTTCTTCCTGTACCTCGCGCACAATGGCATCCAGCACGGTCTCCCCAGCCTCGACCATCCCCCCCGGCAGGGTATAGCGCACCCGCCCGCGGCGGCTCCAGTCGTTGGCGACCAGCAAAACCCGTCCCTGTTTGTCCATCAGGATGGCGGCTGCCACCAATAGGTCACGCCGTAACCCGTGCATACCGACCACCTGCGCCTAGGCGGTCTTGGATGCGGTGGACAAAGCCTCGAGCTGCCGTTCCTGGTCGGCTTTGCGCAGGGCCTCGTGCAGTTTGGAGAGGTCGCCCGCCAGCACCCCTTCGAGGTCGTGGGTGGTGAAACCGATGCGATGGTCGGTCACGCGCGACTGGGGGAAGTTGTAGGTGCGGATCTTCTCCGAGCGCTCACCGGCCCCAATCTGGGCCAGGCGGTCTTCCCGGCGGCGGGCGGCTTCCTCGGCCCGTTTGATCTCTAAGAGGCGCGAACGCAGAATGGCGAGGGCTTTTTCTTTGTTTTTGATCTGGCTGCGCGACTCCATGCAGGAGACGATCAGGCCGGTGGGCTTGTGCAGCACCTGCACCGCGGAGTCGGTGGTGTTGACCCCCTGGCCCCCCGGCCCCGAGGCCCGCGAGACGGTGATCTCGAGGTCGGCCGGGTCGAGCTGCACGTCCACTTCCTCGGCCTCGGGCATCACCGCTACGGTGGCGGTGGAGGTGTGGATGCGGCCCTGGGTCTCGGTGGCGGGCACCCGCTGCACCCGGTGCACCCCGGCTTCGTACTTCAGGTAGCCGTAGGCCCCCGGCCCGCTCACCTCGAAGACCACCTTCGAGACCCCCCCCAGGTCGGTGAGCGAGGTGTCCAGAACCTCGACCCGGTAGCCGCCCTGCCGGGCGTACTCCATGATCATGTCGCGCAGTTCGGCGGCAAAGAGCGCGGCCTCCTCGCCCCCGGTGCCGGCCCGGATCTCCACGATGGCGTTCTTCTCGTCGAGGGGGTCTTTGGGCAGCAGCAGCAGCTCGAGCTCGGCTTCCAGCTCGCGGATGCGGGGCTCGAGGGCCGCGATGTCGGCCCGGGCCATCTCGCCCAGCTCGGGGTCGGACTGCAGTTCGCGGGCCTCCGCCAGGTGGGTCAGGGCCTCTTTGTAGCTGCGGATGGTTTCGACCAGGTGGCCCATCTCGGCGTAGCGCTTGCTGATGCGCTGATACTCGCTCTGATTGGTGAGCACCGCCGGGTCGGCCAGCTGGCGCTCGAGCGCCTGGTACTCGGCTTCTAAGGACTCAAGTTTCTCCAGCATACACGGTCACTATTTACCAGAATAGCGCGGAACCGGTTGGGCGGATAGGCGCGGGCTTGCTTTGGCTAGGCTGGAGGCGGCCCGTCTTTGGGTTTGAGGCGGATGGGGCTTTGCTTGCGGGGGTCTTTGCCCACCTTGTCCTGGTAGAAGGCCCGGATCTGCTCGAAGTCGGCCTCGAGGTCGCCCGTGGGGGTAAGGTAGCCGCCCACCCCCACCTCCTTCTTGCGGTAATCAATATAGGCCAGGGCAATGGGCACGCGGGCTTTGAGGGCCATGTAGTAGAACCCGCTTTTCCAGTAGGGGGCGCGGCTGCGGGTGCCCTCGGCGGCCACCACCACCCACAGGTTGTCGTGCTGCTCGAAGATGCGCGCCACCTGGCCCACAAAATCGCCGCCTGCCTTGGCCCGATCCACCGGGATGCCCCCCAGCCACCGCATCACCACGCCCAGCACCGGCGGAAACAGCTCTTTCTTGCCCACCCATCTAAAGCGGGTGCCCGAGGCCATCCCCCACAGCAAGGCATACAGAAAGTCCCAGTTGGAGGTGTGGGGGTAGCCCACCAGCACGAACTTCTGGCCGGGGGGTGGGGCCATTACGGGCGTCCAGCCCAGCCGCTGCAAAGCCCATACCCCAAAGCGCTGCCAGGGCGTCCGGGGCTGAATCGCATAGGGATGTACCATTGTTACATGGTATACCACACCGGGCAGTGGTATGCTTCTTCATCATGAACGATGATCTACGGGTTTTCTACGGCTGGGTGCAGCGTTCCCGCGAAATCCTCTTTCGCTATTGTGAATCGCTGCCCCCGGAAATCTATACCCAGGAGCGCTCCGACTTCGGCTACGGTAGCATCCGCAACCTGCACGTCCATGTAGCCGACTGCTACTTATGGTGGGTGGGGGTAGTTGGTATGGGCCACCCCAAGGCCGACCTTAAGGGGGCAGACTTTCCGAATGTTGCTGCGGTGAGGGCGGTGTTTGAAGGGGTAGACAGGTTGGTGGAGGAAGCCTTAAGTTCCTTTGACCGGCTGGACGAGGTCTATGTCTGGACGCATCCGAGCATGGGTTGGAAGATCAATGTGAGCCAGCGCTGGTTGCTAATGCACCCCATCACGCACGAGTTTCACCATAAGGGGCAGATGTTGGCACTGGGGCGGGGGCTGGGCCATCCGGTTCCGGACAGCTACGAAACCGATCTGGTCAGTCCTTCGCTCTCCCCAGCAACTTGAGCAATTCCTGAGCCTCATCGAGTTTGGCCTGTACCTCTTCCAGCCGGGCCTCGAGGTCGGAGGATGGCGCTTTGCGCTCCTGCAGGCTCTTGCGCATCTCGTCCATGCTATTAACGATGATGCCCACCAGCAGGTTCAAAAACACCAGCGTGCCCAGCAGGACAAACGAGACCATGTACACCACCGCAACCAGCGGCTGGGCCTGGGGCTGGGTACACAGGGCCGGGTTGGGCAGCTCGAAGCGCGCGCAGCCAAAGTACTGGATGCGCAGCACATCCACCCAGCCTTCTAAAGTTAGGATGCTGAAGAGGGTGAGCAGGGCGGTGTGCAGGTTGCCGAAGTGGAAGGGGTCGTTGGCACCGAACAAAAACACCCCGGCCACCGCGTAGACGTAGAGCAAAAGCAGCATCAGCAGCAAGACGTAGCCGATGGAAGGAATGCTGCGCAGTAGCGCACCCAAAATAATTTGCAGGTCGGGGAGGGTGCGGATGAGGCGCAACACCCGCAAAAGCCGCAGCAGGCGGGCTGCCACCGCGTAGGCCCCCAGCCCCGGCAGCAGGCTCCCCACCACAATCAAAAAATCGAAGACATTCCAGCCGTCGAGGAAGTAGCGCAGCGGACGGGGCCAGAGCGCCCCCATGCGCAGCAGCACCTCGAGGGCAAAAATAGCCAGCACCAGGTCGTTGAGCAGGTGGAGGGCGGGGCCGTAGCGCGCCATCAGGGGTGGGTAGGTCTCGAGGCCCACCAGTACGGCGGCAAACACGATAACGCCGGTAACAAAGCGGTTGAAAGGGGCTGAGGCCACCAGGCGGCCGAGGGGGTTTGGTGCAGAGGTGCTCACAGGCCAAAGTATAGGCCCTGGCAACCTCCTGGCCGGGCGTGCAGGCTGATACACTGGAAAAGTGAACCGGGCCCAGGACTGGTTGGAACAGTCGGAGTACAACCTGCGCCATGCCCAGGCTTCCTTGGGGCTGGGGGATTATGCCTGGGCCTGCTTTGCGGCCCAGCAGGCCGCGGAGGCGGCCCTCAAAGGGCTGCATCTGGCGCATGGGCAGGTGGCCTGGGGTCACTCCATCCTGGATCTTCTGACCGCACTTCCGGCAAACCTCAAGATCCCGGAGGATCTTATAGACGCGGGCAAAATTCTGGACAAGTACTACATCCCCACCCGCTACCCCGACGCCCACCCCGCCGGGCCGGCGGCGCGCCACTACGTGGCCCGGGAGGCCGAGGAGGCCGTGCGGCTGGCAGCGCAGGTGCTGGAGTTTGCCAGGAGCCATGTATGACCCAGGTGTTTCGCTTTGACCGCGAGGCCCGCCTGCAGGAGATTCGCAGGGCAGCCCAGATGCTGGGGGAGCGCCCGGAGGTTCTGGCGGTGGTGCTCTTTGGTTCCCTGGCCCGGCAGGGCCCGCGGGGGGCCACGGCCATGAGCGATGCGGATATCCTGGTTCTGCTAGCGGATACACCCTTGCCTTTTGAGGCGCGCTTGGTGGACTACCGGCTTCCGGGGGTTCGGGGGCTCGAGGTCTTTCCCTACACCTGGGACGAGGCCCTGGCCCTGGCCCGCGAAGGGCTGGGCCCCATCCGGCCCGCCCTCGCGGAGGGTCTCTGCTTCTTCGAACGGGCGGGGGCATGGGCCAGGTTTCGAGAGGGAAACAAAGCTTTTTTAGGCCAGGGCGCTAAAGGCTAGCTCTGGTGCCAATTGGGTTGCTCCGCGGGCCCTTGCCTATAACGCCATTTGGGGCGATGGCTGCGGTTGAGATCTGTAGGCTTTGTGGGTGCGCTAACCCTGATAGATCACCTCGGTTTTCCACCGGCCCGGAGGCTGCGCGTGCAGCTCCCAGAACTTTTCGGCGATCAGGTCGGGGTCGAAGGCGGTGTTGCGCCGGATTGGGCCGGCGATGGTCACGGTAGCGACATGGATACCTTCCTGGTAGAGCTCCTTGCTCAGGGCGCCCACCAAAGCCCGCAGGGCGGCTTTGCCAATCGCGAGTGCGGCCTGGTCGGGCTGGGGGTTCAGGGCCAGGCCGCCCCCGCTAAAGAGCAGGGTGCCCTTGCGGCGCGAGAGCATGCCGGGGATGACCAGCTGGGCTGCCAGCAAAGCCCCGTGAAGGTTGACCTGGAGGGTTTGCTCGAGGGCCTCCAGGCTCAGCTCCGAGGCCCGGCTGCCCAGCGAGCTATAGGCGTTGTACACCAACACCTCGATGGGGCCTAACTGCCTTTCGGCTTCCCGAATGGCCGAAATGAGCTGGGGGGTGCGGGCTACATCGGCGGGAAAGGTTTGAACCGTGCAGCCATCGAGTTCCAGGGCCCCTGCGTAGTTTTCCAGGCTGGCCGCGCTGCGGGCGATCAGGCCCAGCCGGTACCCCTCGCAGCCAAAGCGCCGGGCCACCGAGAGCCCAAGGCCCCGCCCCATCCCGACCACCAGGCAGGCTTTAGGCTTCATACCGTGCATGGTAACATCAAGAATGTTGTTTGTGGCCTTATGCAACGTGGGCCAGCTAGAACCGAAAGCGGGTTGAGTTATGTATAGAGTGGTGATTGTGGGCCGCCCCAACGTGGGTAAGTCGAGCCTGTTCAACAAGCTTTTGGGACTGCGCACCGCCCCGGAGAAAGCCACCAAGGCCGGGAGCCAGTTTGCGGTGGTGGCCGATGTGCCGGGGGTGACCCGCGACCTCAAAGAGGGTGTGGTGGAGAGCGAGCAGGGCCGCTTCAAGCTGATCGATACCGGCGGCTTGTGGTCGGGGGATGTGTGGGAGAAGAAGATCAAGCAAAAAGTGGAGCGCGCCATCCAGGAGGCCGACCTGGTGCTCTTTGCCGTGGATGGGCGCAGCGATATCGTTACCGCCGACCTCGAGGTCGCCGACTTTTTGCGCCGCCAGGGCAAGCCGGTGCTGCTGGTGGCTACCAAGATAGACGACCCCAAGCACGAGGCCTACCTGGGGAGTTTCTATGCCCTGGGTTTTGGCGAGCCCGTCCCCACCAGCGCAGCCCACAGCCGGGGCTTCGATGAGCTGCTGGAGCGCATCTGGGCCCTGCTGCCCATCCGCCAGGAGGAGAGCGAGCCCGAGGTCGTACCCATCCGGCTGGCTATTGTGGGCCGGCCCAATGCGGGCAAGTCCAGCCTGCTCAACGCCATCCTGGGCGAGGAGCGGGTGATCGTCTCGGAGATACCCGGCACCACCCGCGACTCCATCGATGTGGAGTTCGACTACGGGGGTAGCCGGTTTTTGCTGGTCGACACCGCCGGCATCCGCAAGCGGCCCGAGACCGGGGTGGAGGAACAGGCCATCGTGCGGGCCCACCAGGCCATCCGCGATGCCGATGTGGTGCTCTTGGTGATAGACCCCAAGGAGCTGGGCGACCACGAACTTAAGCTGGCCAACGAGGCCCTCGAGGCCGGCAAGCCGGTCATCCTGACCATCACCAAATGGGATCTAATCGAAAGCAAAGAGGAGGCCAGGCGGGTGCGGGCCGACCTGGCCCTCAAACTCTCGCACGTTCAGCACCTGCCCCTGCTGTATGTCTCCTCGGTGACCAAGCAGAACCTGCACAAGCTCCTCTCCGAGGCCGCCCGGCTCTATGAGCTGGCCCGGGTGCGTTTCGAGACCGCCGAGCTCAACCGCTGGCTCTCGGTCTGGAGCACCCAGACCCAGCTGCCCAACTTCAAGGGCAAACCCCTCAAGCTCTTTTTCCTCACCCAGCCCGAGGTGGCCCCCCCCACCTTTGTCTTCTTTTGCAACCACCCCGAGTTTGTCACGCGGGCTTTCGAGGGCTTTTTGCGCAACCGCATCGGCGAAGACTTAGGTCTGCGCGAGATTCCCTTCCGGATGGTCTTCCGCGGGCGCCGGGAGGGCAAGGGGGCAGGGGAGAGGGAGTAACGCGCACCCCAAGGGTTGGGATTCAGTTCCCTGCGCTGGCCAGGGGCCGTCCGTTCACGTCTACAAACTCAACCCGGTTGAAGCGTCCGGGCACCTCGAGCAGCACGAAGGGGCTGGTCAGGGCCTGGGTCAGGATGGCCCCCGGCGCGGGGCTCACCAGGCGCAAGGTGACCCGCAGGGTACTGCCCGAAAGCTGGCTGCTCACGTACTGCACACCATAGCCGCCGGTGGGCTTCTGTCCCCAGAAGAAGGCCACCACCCGGCTCTGGCTGAAATCGACCGAGGGGGTGGCGGGCTGGGGAATCTGGTGGCCGGTGGCCAGCCGCCAGACACTAAGGAGCTGATCGGGGCTGCTCGCCAGGTACGCGGCGGGGGTTGGGTCGGTGTAGGCCGACTGGCTGCCTTGTCGCAGCACGCGGGGATTGGGGCTGGGGTTGGGGGGCATAAGGGTGAGTTCCGTCTCGAGGCCGTACTGCACGGCCAGGGCCACCACCCGGCTTTGGACAGGGGCGGGGGTGTAGCGGTTGGGCTCGAGGGCCGGTTGAACCTCGTACAGCACCACCGGGCGTCCTCCGCGGCGGGCCAGGATCTCCTGCAGCACCACCCTGTTCTCGGCCTCGGACAGTTCTTCGAAGCGGGGCGTACCGGGCCGGTTCTCTACAACCTGTGCGCTATTGCTGGCAAAGCTGCTTTCCAGCCTCGACCAGTTCCCATCAAACAGCCAGGCGCTTTGCAGGTTGCGGCTGGCCCGTACCACAAACTGCAAACCCGGGAAGGTGCGGCTGGTCTGGGCTACACGCGGCTGCGCCGGCCCAATTTCGCGGTAGAGGGCCTCGCCATCCACCAGCAAGGCCTCCGGCACGGCCAGGGGGCTGCTGGAGCTGCCTTTGGTAAGGGCCAGCGTGCGCCCGCCGAGCTGCACCGCCTGGGGCTCGCCGTAAAAGTACGTCCAGCGCTCGGTGTTCTCGGGGAAGAGCAACTGAATTTCGCCGACCCGGTAGGTAGCCTGACCCGGCTCGGGGATGCAGCCCGCCAGGGCCAGCAGGATAAGACCCAGCCATGGTTTCATACCCCCATATTAGCGGCTTTGCAGGCGTAGGGGGCCCTGGGTGAAGCTTTGCTCAAAAAGAGGGGGCCGCTGGTGAGAAATGTCTTACCGCAAAGCCCTGGGGTCGAGGGCATCGCGCAGCGCATCGCCCAGCAGGTTGAAGCCCAGGGCTACGAACATGATGGCCAGCCCCGGAAAGGTTGCTACGTGCGGGGCCGTGGCCAGGTATTCGCGCCCCCGGGCCAGCATCAGCCCCCATTCCGGTTCGGGGGGACGCGCCCCCAGGCCCAGAAAGCCCAGCCCAGCGGCAAACAAAATGGCCACCGCCATCTGCAGGCTCGACTGCACGATGATGGGGGAGAGGGCGTTGGGCAGGATGTGCCGGAGCATGATGCGCAGATCGCGGCTACCCAGGGCGCGGCTGGCCTCCACAAACTCCCGGTCGCGCAAGGCCAGCACCGAGCCCCGCACCAGCCGGGCGTATACCGGAATGGCTGCGATACCCACCGCAATCATCACGTTGGTCAGGCCGGTGCCCAGGGTGGCCACCAGCACGATGGCCAGCAGAATGCCAGGAAAGGAGAGCATCACCTCCACGATGCGCTGGGTGATCAGGTCGAAGGTGCCGCCAAAGTAGCCGGAAAAAAGCCCCACCGGAACCCCGACCAAAAGACCAATGGTCACCGCAATAAGCCCGATGGAGAGCGAGATCCAGGCGCCATGGGCCAGCCGGCTCAGGATGTCGCGGCCCTGTTCGTCGGCCCCCAGCAGATAAAACTTGATCGGGCCGTCCACCCCAAACAAGTGCAAATCACTTCGGAGCAGGCCACCCCACCAGACCCAGGGCTCGCCGCGCACGAAGAACCGGATGGGATACAGCTCCTGCCCCACCTCGAGCTGGCCCAGTGGGGTGCGGCTAACCTCGCGCACCCAGAGGCCGGGCTGGCCCTGGGGGCCCCTCAGCTCCACACGCATGGGGGGAACATAGGTGCCGCGCAGGTTTTGCTCAACCGGGCTGTACGGCGAGATGAAAGGTGCGAAAGCTGCCACCAGCACGAAAACACCGATAAAGACGAACCCCGTGATGGCCAGAGGGCTCCGCAACAAGCGCCGCCGCCAGCGGGGTGGCTCGCGTCTGGTTGGGGTGGAGGTATTCGCCACTGGTTTAGTCATAGCGGATCCTCGGGTCAATGGCGCCGTACAGCAGGTCTACTATCAGGTTAATCAGGATAAAGGCCACCGCAATCAGGAGCACCGCCCCCTGGACGACCGGGTAGTCTCGAGCCAGGATCGAACCCACCAGCAGCTGTCCAATGCCCGGCCAGGCAAACACCGTTTCGGTGATGACCGCACCCTCCAGCAGTCCACCGAACTGCAGGCCAGCAATGGTGACCACCGGAATCAGGGCGTTGCGCAGGGCGTGCTTGAAAATCACCACCCGGCCCGCCACCCCTTTGGCCCGCGCGGTGCGGATGTAGTCCTGCGAGAGCACCTCCAGCATGGCGCTGCGGGTCATGCGGGCCAGAATGGCGGCGGTGCCGATGCCCAGGGTGATGGCGGGGAGGATCAGGTGGCGCAAAGTACCCGTACCGGCCACCGGAAACCAGCCGAGCTGCACCGAGAAAATCAAAATCGCCATCAGGCCAAACCAGAAGACCGGCATCGAGACCCCAATCAAGGCCCCCAGCATGGCGAGCAGGTCGAAGATGGTACCGGGGCGGATGGCGGCGATGATGCCCGCCGGTATGCCAATCAGGAGGGCCACCAGCATGGCCCCCAGGGTGAGCCGGAGGGTATTGGGGAAGTACTGGCTTAGCTCGTAGGTTACGGGTTTGCGGGTGCGAACCGACTCGCCCAAGTCGCCACGGAACACATTCAGGGTGTAGAGTCCGAGCTGGGTGTACCAGGGCTGATCCAGACCAAAGCGCTGGCGGATGTCGGCCAGGGTCTCGGGGGTAGCAAACTCGCCGGCCAGGAGCTGGGCGGGGTCGCCGGGCGCCAGCCGCACCATCAGGAATACGGCCAGCAAGACCCCGAGCAAGGTGGGGATGACCGTTAGCAGGCGGCGGAGAATATAAGTGGTCATGTGAAGACTACACCAGACTTGAGGTGCGGTACGGGTTGACGTCGCTGGATATCCTACCCAGGCCTCGCTTCTCCTGCAAGAAGAAGCCCGCCACAGCTGGCTGTGGCGGGGGGTGTGTGGCTAACTAGCGCTCGCTTGCAGTCCGGAAGCTGGCCTGGGTAGCAATAAGGCGCTCAATGGGGTGTACGATAAAGCCCTGCACCTCGCGACGGATGGCTGTGACCTGCTGTTCAGAGTGCAGGAAGGCCCAGGGGGCATCGTTGTAGATGATCTGCATGGCTGTTCTGTAAAGCTGTTGCCGGGCCTGGGGGTTGGTGGCAACCCGGGCCTGCTCGAGGATGCGGTCAAGCCGGGGGTTGGAGTAGAAGCCCCGGTTAAAGCCATTGGGGGCGTGTTGCGAGGAGTGGAAGAGGCCAAACAGGCCGTAGTCGGCATCGCCCGTTACCGTGCCCCAGCCCAGCATGGCCATCTGGAACTCGTTGCGCTCGCGCGGCTGGTTGCTGGCGGCCAGGTAGGCGCCCCACTCGAGGGTCTGGATCTGGGCCTGTACCCCCACTGCCCGGAGCTGGCTCTGCACCGCTTCGGCTACCCGGATGTCTTGCAGGTAGCGTCCGTTGGGGCTGTGCAGGGTGAAGCGCAGGGGGTTTTGAGCGTTGTAACCGGCCTGGGCCAGCAGTTGCCGGGCCAGGTTGGGGTTGTACTCATAGCTGCCAATCTTGGTGTACCCAAAGATGCCGGGGCTGATGGGGGCATCGGAGGCCCGGCCAAAGCCGCCCAGCACAAACTTCACAATCTCTTCCTTGTTGATGGCGTGGTTGATGGCTTTGCGCACCCGCACATCGTCGAAGGGCTTTTTGGCTTGGTTGAAGTAGAAGAAGATGGTGCGCACGCTGGGGGTGGTGACCACCTCAATTTCCGGGCGGGCGCTCAGGCGCTGCACGTCCTGGGGCGGCACCCGCACGGCCACATGGGCCTGCCCGGTCTCGACCAGGGCCATCCGGGTGGTGGCCTCCGGTACAGCCAGGAAGCGCAGGCGCTCGATGGCCGGCTTTTTACCCCAGTACTCCTCGTTGCGCACCAGCTCCACAAACTGCCCTTTCTGCCAACGGTCGAACTTGTAGGGGCCGGTGCCTACTGGGTTGTCGCGGTAACCTGCGCCCAAACGCCGGATGGCGGCTGGGCTTTGGATCCCGGTGGAGCCGTGGGAGAGGTGCGCCAGCACTGGAGCGAAGGGCTCGGGCATGCGCAGGCGCAGGGTGTGGCTGTCCACTACCTCGAAGGCGCTCACCCGGCCGCGCAGCAGGAAGGCAAACGAGGAGGCCAGCTCGGGGGAGATCAGGCGCTCGAGGTTAAACTTCACCGCCTCGGCGTTGAAATCGGTGCCGTCGTGGAACTTGATGCCTTTGCGAAGGAACAGGGTCAGCGTTTTGCGGTCGCTGCTAAAGCTGTAGCGCTCGACCAGCAAGGGCACAATTTTGCCGTCGGGGGTGTACTCAAACAGGGTTTCCACCACATGACTCACCACTGTTCCGGAAGGCGAGTCGGTGGCCAGGGGGGCGTCCAGCGAGGTGGGGTCGGTGCCCTGGGCAATAATCAGGGTGCGGGGCTGGGCCAGAGCCCAGGATAGCAGGAGGGCTAGCCCCAGGGTGAGCCAAAACCGGATTCGCATGCTTATTCCTCCTTTGCAGTCGCTGCCTGCAACGTCAGCCCACAGGATTTAGCAGGGTTCCAAAGAAAGGGAACTGCTTGGGCATCCGATTGCAGGTGAACGCTGCTTGTAAGACGAGGTTAGCATAAGGAAAGAAGGGTGCTCAATCTTGCAGCTTGGGTTACATTTTTGAACCCAACTCATCCATCTGGTCGAGGAATTGCTACCATCTAGAGGAGGGGTTTATGGGAGAATTGCAGAAGCTCGAGGCCGTGCCCATCCAACCTACCGAGCGCTACAGCGAGGCCGCCTTCTGGCGCAAGCTGCGAAGGTTCGCTCGCATGGCGGGGCGCGAGGTGGTGGAAAAAGCCCTCTGGCTCTACTACACCCTGAAGCGCCCGGAGACCCCGGCCTGGGCCAAGCGCACCATCGTGGGCGCGCTGGTTTACTTTATCCTGCCCTTCGATCTGGTGGCCGACCTGGCCCCGCTGGTGGGCTTCACCGACGATTTGAGCGTTCTACTGGCGGCCATCGCTACGGTAGCCGCCTACATCACCCCTGCCATCAAGGAGCAGGCCCGGCGCAAGGCAGCTGAGTGGTTTGGCGAGCTGTCGCCCACCTAGCCATAAGCCCCGGGCCAGGGGCCGGGGGTTTGGTCGGGGATCTCCATCAGCCTGGTCTCGGTTTTGTAGAGCTGCATACCCCGGGCCTGGTAGTTGGCCAGGGCGGCTGGGCTATCCAGCGAGCAGGTGTGCACCCAGACCCTTTTCGCTCCCAGCCGCCAGGCTTCCTCGAGCGCACAGGTCAAGAGGTGGCCCCCCAGCCCCATCCCGCCAAACTGCGGCAGCAGGCCAAAATACACGATCTGCACCTGGTGGTCTGGCTGCACCTCGAGCTGAAAGTAACCCGCTGGCGTGCCTTTTAGAAGCAGCATCCAGGTGTGCAGGTGGGGGTTTTGCGCGTACTCGAGCCACTGCTTATACGTCCAGTCGGCCTTTTCGTACCAGTACCAGTTGCCGCCCACGCTGCGATACAGAAAATGCTGCAACTCGGCGCTGGGAATTTCGGCTTTGATAAGCAGCAACCCCTCCATCTCAACGCGCTTAGGGCGTAGCTCATGGGGGGCGCAGATCTCGAGGTAGTAGGTGGTGACCTCCTGCTGCATGGGGACTATTTTGGGGCCTCGAGGCGCTCGAGCAAATCCTGCCGCACTGGGTGAAAGGCGTCAAACACCACGCTGTCCTCGAGGAAGAGCACCTCGTGCTCCACGTTGGAGGGGACGTGCACTATATCGCCTGCACCGAGCTCGAGCCACTCCTCTCCAACCCGCATCCGCAGCCGCCCCGAGACCACCAGGGTGATCTGCTCGTGGGGGTGGGCGTGGGCGGCCAGGGGCCAGCCTGCTTTGCCCTCGGCCCGCATGAGCATCAGCTGCTCACCGGCAAAAGGGCGCAGCACCGCGCCGGGCACCTCGAGGCCCTTCAGGCTGGCGGACTGGGCATGCTTGGTTTTCATAACTCGCTCCTCCAAGGCTAGTGCCCACCCAGATAGGCTTCCTGGATTTCAGGCCGGGCCGCCAGCTCTTTAGCTGGGCCGCTCATGGTGAGCTGTCCGGTCTGCAAAACGTAGCCCCGGTGGGCAATCTGCAGGGCCAGGCGGGCGTTCTGCTCTACCAGCAGAATGGTTTTGCCCTGCTGATTGAGCTTCTGGATGATCTCGAAGATAAAATCCACCAGCACCGGGGCCAGGCCCATCGAGGGCTCGTCCATCAGCAGCAGCTTGGGGTCTTGCATCAGGGCGCGACCGATCGCCAGCATCTGCTGCTCGCCACCCGAAAGCGTGCCCCCCTTCTGGTTGCGGCGCTCGGCCAGGCGGGGGAAGAGGGTAAAGGCCTGCTCCTTGCGCTCCTGCAGCACCTTGGGGTCGCGGATCAGAAAGCCGCCCATCTCGAGGTTCTCCTCCACCGTCATGCGGGGGAAGATGCGCCGTCCTTCGGGCACGTGCCCAATGCCCAGCCCCACAATCTTGTCGGCAGGCAGTTTGTGGATGGGGTTGCCCTGGTACACCACCTCGCCCTTGCGGGGCTTGTTCATTCCGCTGATGGTGCGCAGGGTGGTGCTTTTGCCCGCGCCGTTGGCACCAATCAGGGTCACAATCTCACCCTCCTCCACCGTGAGCGAGACGCCCTTGAGCGCGTGGATGTGACCGTAGTAGGTGTGGATGTCCTTAACTTCAAGCAGAGGCATGGGCACCCCCTCCAGCCTGCCCTGCGGCGCCCCGGCCCAGATAGGCTTCGATTACCTTGGGGTTGTTGCGGATCTCGGCCGGCAGCCCCTCGGCAATCTTGGAGCCGTACTCGAGCACCGCAATCCGATCCGAGATGCTCATCACCATGGCCATGTCGTGCTCGATCAGCACGATGGTCAGGCCCAGGTCGTCGCGCAGCTTGCGTACGCGCATCTTGAGGTCTTCGGTCTCTTGCTCGTTCATACCAGCCGCTGGTTCGTCCAGAAAGAGCAGCTTGGGCTCCAAGGCCAGGGCCCGGGCAATCTCGAGGCGACGCTGCTCACCATACGAAAGCCCCGAGGCCAGCTCCTCGGCCCGCTTGTCCAGGTTCATATAGGCCAGCAGCTCCATGGCCCGCTCTTTCGCCTTCCGCTCCGAGGCGTGGAAACGCGGCGTATGCAGCAGCACGTCCAGGTAGCTCTGGTGTGTAAGGCTGTGGTGTCCCACCAACACGTTCTCCAGCACGGTCATGGCCTTGAACAGCCGGATGTTCTGAAAGGTGCGACCAATTCCGGTGCGAGCCACCCGATCGGGTGAGTAGCCGGTAATGTCTTTGCCAAAGAACAGCACCTTGCCGGTATCGGGCTTGTAAATTCCGGTCAGCAGGTTGAAAAAGGTGGTCTTGCCGGCCCCGTTGGGGCCAATCACCGAGAAGATTTCTCGAGGGCGTACCTGCAGGCTCACGTTGTTAACCGCCACCAAGCCGCCAAACTTTTTGGTGGCGTTTTGTACGTCCAGGGCCAGTTCGCTCATTTGCCACCGCCTTCCTTGGCTTCCTGACGGGCTTCCTGTAGCTCGGCCCGGTGTCTCTGCTCGGGTATAAGCCCCTCGGGCCTGAAGATCATCATCAGAATCAGAATCAAACCGAAGACCAGGCGCTCGTACTTGGCAGGGTTAAGCTGGGGTGGTAGGTTGGCCATGTTGTATCCCAGGATGGTCACCCCGGTCTGGCGCCAGGTGTTCAGGAGGTCGGAGAAGTCCTTGAGGATGCCGATGTTGAGCACTGTGACCGCTGCCGCACCCACCACCGCGCCACCGATGGAGCCCATGCCCCCCAGAATCACGAAAGCCAGGATATTAATCGAGGCTTGCAGGGTAAAGGACTCGGGGCTTACGAAGGTCTGCTTGGCGGCGAAAATTGCCCCCATCGCACCGGAGAAAGCTGCACCGGTGGCGAAAGCCAGCAGCTTGGTAGGCAGCAGTGGAATGCCCATGGCCTTGGCGGCAATTTCGTCCTCGCGGATGGCCACCCAGGCCCGTCCGAAGCGGGAGTTGGCCAGCCGGATGTTTACCAGCACCACAATGCCGATGACCAGCAGCACCAGCAGATAGAAGAAAAACGCATAGGCAATGGATTCGTCAATGGGCCGACCGTACAGGCGCTCGGCCCCAATGGCCCGCAGGAACTCGGCAAGCGGCCCTACCTCCGGTCGGTTGACCGGGGTGATGCCCTGGGGGCCATTGGTGATGTTGAGGGGCTTATCGAGGTTGTTGGCGAAAACCCGTACCACCTCACCCAGGCCCAGGGTTACGATGGCCAGGTAGTCGCCCCGCAAGCGCAGGGCCGGCAAGCCGATCAGCACCCCGGTAATGGCCGCCGTAATAACGGCCAGCGCCATAAACAGGTACAGGTAGTTGCCGGGCAGGCCCTCGGAGGGGTAACCGGGGATGAACTGGGCCGCCTGCGGTGAGCCGAAGATGCCCCAGGTGTAGGCCCCGATGGCGAAAAAGGCCGCAAACCCCAGGTCGAGTAGCCCGGCCTGTCCAACCACCACGTTAAGGCCCAGCGCCAGCGCGGCAAAAATCCCGATCTGGATGCCCAGTTCGAACAGGAACGAGTTGGTAAGCCCGGCGATGGGCACGGCAATAAACAGGATGGCTACGCCCAGGGCGATGCGTACCAACCGGCTCAAATTGGGGAGCAAAAAGGCTGCGACCAGCACGCCCAGCAGGCCGTAGAAGGCCAGCTTGTCGTCAGGATTGAGCCGCAGCAGCAGGGTCAGGGCCAAGGCCAGTGCGGCCAGCAAGCCCGAGCGCCAGGCGGTGGGCAGCCGGCCCAGGCTGACGAGCCCAACCGAGAGCAGCATGGCCAGGTTGGTCAGCCCATTTTCAGGTGCTAGAAAGGCCCCGAGCATGGAGAGGGCCGTGAAGGCCACGGTAAAAGGAAGCATGAATGGGCTCATACCTTTTCACTCACATTCTGACCAAAGATGCCTTGTGGTCTGAACAGCAACAGCAGCACCAGGGTTAGGAAAGCAAACACATCTTTGTATTCGGTGCCAAAGTTGCCGTTGGTTAGAAAGGGCAGGTAGGTGCCCGAAAGGGTCTCGAGCTGGCCCAGAATAAGCCCCCCGACCATAGCCCCCGGGATGTTGCCAATGCCACCCAGCACCGCCGAGGTAAAGGCTTTGAGCCCTGGCAGCACCCCGGAGTAGGGGGTTACGTTGGTATAGAGCAGGCCAAACAAAACCCCCGCCACCCCACCCAGCGAACCCCCGATCAAAAAGGTGCGCGAGATGATCACATCGGGGTTGATGCCCATCAGGGAGGCCGTCTGCATATCTTGGGAGACAGCCCGGATGGCCTTGCCCAGCTTGGTGCGGTTGACCAGGTAGGTGAGCCCGATGAGCATCAGGATGGAAACCACTATGATGATGATGCCCTTGACCTGGATGATGGTCTGGAAGGGCAGCTCAAAGGTCTGGTTCAAGGCGTCGTAGGTGCGGTACTGCATGTTGAACTCGTTGTGGCGCAGCGCGGCGTAGATACGGGTCAGGTCTTGCAACAAAAAAGAGACCCCAATGGCCGTGATCATGGGCACTAGAATGTTTTTGCTGCCTCGTTTGCGCAGGGGCCGGTAGGCGAAGCGCTCGACCAAAACAGCCATGATGCCCGAACCCACCGCGGCAAAAATCAGAGCCACCAAGAGCAGCAAGAACGGATTGGCGATCACCGGTGATTCGGGATTGCCCCAGAAGCGGAAGACCTCGAGGCCGATCACCGCCCCGATCATGAACACCTCGGAGTGGGCAAAATTAATCAGCCCCAACACCCCATACACCATGGTGTATCCCAGGGCCACCATGGCGTATACGAACCCCAAGAGCAGACCCTCGAGCAGGGTTTGCGGTAGGATGGCAAACAGATCTGCAACCGTCAAGTAAACCTCCCTAGTCTTTTATGATTATACGAACACACGCATAAAAACTCATACAAGCGTGCGTTCTTTTCCAGCTTTAGCCTGCCAGAGTATATAGGCTGCAAACCAACCTGACAACAGGTTGGCAGTGCTGAAATTTGGATAAAACTGACCATTGAGTCAGTTTTTTGATATTTCCGTACAAAGTTTGAACCGCCGGCTGGAGCATGGGGGTTTCTGTGTATCGTACCTGAAGGTTTTCCTGAAGCAACGTAAAGCTATAAGGGTTGGTTGTAATACCAGATTCGGTTGGTTCGGCACCGGACAACCTGACCGAAGTTGTCCGCATAGCGGAGGGCGAAGCCGCCCCTGAATGCTTTTTGTTTGAAGATTATCTTTTTGAATCCGGTATAAGCAACCAAAAAGCCCCCGCGTGAACGGGGGCCTTTGGCGGGTAAGCAACCTTACTGGCGAGCAGCCGGGGGTGCGAACTGAATCACCCGCAGCACTTCACCAGGGTACTTGGCCTCTTTCAGACCTACGACATAGTAGTCGGAAAGCTTACGGTCACCCTTGCTGTCAAACTCAATGCGACCGGTAAGGCCGTCCATCTTGACCGCACGCACCGCCCGGGCCACTTGCTCGCGGGTGGGTTTACGGCCGTTGTTGGCCTTGATGGCAGCTTCGATGGCGTTCAGAATCACGTTGGCGGCATCGAAAGCGTACACCGCGTAGGCCTCGGGGTCTTTGCCGAACTTGGCTTTGTAGCGCTGGGCGAAAGCGGCAGCCTTGGGCAGGGTGCTGATGGGGCCGGCGGTGGTGGTGTAGAGCACACCCTTGGAGGCTGCGCCGGCAATCTTGACCAGGTCGGAGGAGTCCAGACCGTCACCACCCATGAAGGTGGCTGTGATGCCGCGCTCCCGCATCTGCTTGACCAGCACGCCGCCCTTGTCGTAGATACCGCCGTAGTAGACCAGGTCGGGGCGCTGGGCGCGCATCTGGAGGATCAGGGGCTGGAAGTTGGAGGCTTCCTCGGTACCCACCAGGGCCACGATGTTGGCACCCAGTTCTTTGGCACGGGCTGCGAAGGCCTCGGCCAGGCCCTGGCCGTAGGGGGTCTTGTCGTGGATTACGAACAGGCGGTTGCGCTTGAGTACTTTCACAGCGTACTCGGCGCCCACCGGGCCCTGCACATCGTCGCGGCCGCAGATGCGGTTAACGCTCAGGTAGCCGCGGTCGGTCACCCGGGGGTTGGTGTTGGCCGGGGAGACCATCACCAGGTTGGTGTCTTTATAAATTTCCGAAGCTGGAATGGCCACACCTGAGTTCAGGTGACCTACGATTCCCAAAAGGTCGGGGTCGTTAACGATACGCCGGGCCACAGCCACACCCACATCGGGGTTGGCCTGATCGTCCTGGGGGGCGAACTGGAGCTGGAAGCCAAGCTGCTGGAAGCGGGCCTGGGCGTCCTCAATAGCCATCTGAGCGCCCTGCTGGATGGCGGTGCCTAGACCCGACTGGGGCCCGGACAGGGGCGAGACCGAAGCGATCTTGATCACATTGGACTGGGCCGAGGCTGCACCCAGAGCCAATGCGCCCAGTGCTAGAATTGCGAGCTTTTTCATGCCGATTCCTCCTAAAGAACAACAAGTTTAGCCTTAGCTGGCTGGCCTATTTTACCTAACCCATGCTGTGTTGTGTCAATCTAGGGGGATGTTCTGCTGACCAGCCAATATGAGCCTACACAACTCTGATAAAAATGCAAGATCGTCCTGGATAAAAATGCAAGATTCTCCCGGTGCTTTGTATGATTCTTGAATCAGGTCAGGATGCGTGTGGAATGGCATTGGCTGGTTGTAGTACTGGATTCAAAAAGATAATCATCTAAAGCAAAGACCTCCAGAGGCTATCTTTTTGAATCCTAGAGCACTCCCTTCGGTAAGACCGCCGCATACCACCGATGAAGCCTTTCATCTTACAAGCAATCCAGCAAAAACCTCCGTTTTGTGCTAGTACTCAGCCAAGTACTGGTCAAGCTCCCACTGGTGTACTGCGATTCGGTAAGAGTTCCATTCCACCTGTTTGGCGTGTAGGAAATCTTTATAAATTTGCTCACCCAGCGCAGCCCGTATAACCCGGTTCTTTTGCAGGGCCTCGAGGGCCTCGCGCAGGGTTCCGGGCATCTCGCTTACGCGGTACTTGCGCCGGTCGCGCACCGAAAGCTCGTATACGTCGCGCTCGATGGGCGGCGGGGGGGTCAGGTTGTTCTCGATACCCTCGAGGCCTGCCCCCAGGATTGCCGCCAGGGCCAGGTAGGGGTTGCAGGAGGGGTCGGGGAAACGAAACTCGGCCCGGGTGCCTACGCCGCGCCGCTTGGGCACCCGGATCATGGCGCTGCGGTGTGAGACCGACCAGGCCACGCTGGTAGGGGCCTCGTAGCCGGGGGTCAGGCGCTTGTAGGAGTTGACCAGCGGGTTGGTGATGGCGGCCATGCCCTCGGCGTGCTCGAAGAGGCCGGCGATAAATTGCAGGGCGGTTTTGGAAAGTTGGTGGGGCCAGGCCTCGAGCTTCCCCTTTGGCTCATAAAAGGCATTTTCGCCATTTTTGAAGAGCGAAAGGTGGAAATGCAACCCCGAGCCGTTGATGCCGGCGATGGGTTTGGGCATAAAGGTGGCGTGCAGCCCGTGGTTGATGGCGACGCGCTTGACCACAAACTTGAGGGTGGTCAGGTTGTCGGCGGCCTGCAGGGCATCGGTGTACTTGAGGTCGATCTCGTGCTGGCCGGGGGCCCCTTCGTGGTGGGCGGCCTCGAGCTGCAAACCCATCCGCACCAGCATGTCCACCATATCCCGGCGGGCCTCCTCGCCTTTGTCGGTGGGGGCCAGGTCGAAGTAGCCGGCCCGGTCGTAGGTATGGGTGGTGGGGCCGCCTTCTGGGCTGCGGTTGAACAAAAAGAACTCCACCTCGCTGCCCACATAGAGGTTGTCGAAGCCTTTTTTCTGAGCCCGCTCAATCTGCCGCTTGAGCGCCTGCCGGGGGTCGCCCTCAAAGGGTTTGCCATCGGGGTAGGCAATGTCGCAGATGAGGCGGGCCACGGCCCCTTTGGTGCTGGGCTCGAGGTCGCTCGGATAGACCACAAAGGTGTTGTAGTCCGGCTTTAGCAACATATCCGACTCCTCTACCTCCCGGCGGCCAAAGCCCTCGATGGAGGAGCCATCGAACATGATCTCGCCGTCCAGCGCCTTTTCGAACTGATTCACCGGTAGCTCGACGACCTTGTTAATGCCCAGGATATCGGTGAACTGTAAACGCAGGAAGCGCACCTGCTGTTCTTTGAGCTCTTGCAGTATGTCCTGCTTGGTTCGTGCCATGTATACAGCATACCGGTGGATCGGGGCTGGCGACGGGCCTTCTATGTGCGAATAGGACGGGCACTGATTCGATTAAGAAAATTTGTAATCCCTCTCAGGCATAGGGCGTGTGGAGCCCCTATCATTGGGCCGTTTGTGGCGTTCTTGCCATCAGGAGGCATCATGAAAAAAATCGTGCTGGCAGCAATGGCTTCGTTGGGTATAGGGGGAGCGGCTTTAGCCGATGGCTTTTCCATTACGGGCAACCTACAGTTTTTGCCCGAGGTTGGCCTGGTGGGTGGGCAGTTTACAACCCCTTACCGTAGCTACCGGGGTACCGCGCTTAACTACAGCTTCAACCTGTCGGATAACATCGTGGCGGGAGCCAGCCTGCGCCCGGGTTTTTTCGCCGGTCAGTTTGTGTTGGCCAGCCGGGCCGGGCTGGTGGGGGTTGCCAAGCTGAACGAGTCCAGTAGCGGCTATGTGGAAGGGGCCGTTCGCCTGGGTTCCAACCAGGTTCTTCTGCCTGGCCCGTTTAGCTTCGACTTTGATGCGGGTGCAGAAATTTTCATTACCCAGCGCATCGCCAATGCGGCGGCGCTGTATGGGGGGGCGGGCCTGGACGTCGCTTTGGTGGTTGTGCCGTCGCTTTCGCTCAATGCTGCGGCCAACGCCTATGCCGGTTTGAAGCTGGAACTCACGCGCGACCTCAATGCCTACCTGGAGGGGGGGCTACGCTATCCCTTTGGCCTTGGCCTGGGCTACGATGTGACCGCTTCGCTGTACTACACCGTTTTGCGTGGGCTGCGGCTGGGGATCTACGGGGGCTACGCCAACCCCAGTGGGGCTGCGGGTGCCTGGAAGCTGGGCATTGCAGGTGAGTGGACAGAAAAACCCGAGACCCTGGGCACACCTGGCAACTACCTGCCCTGAGCCTGGGTGAAACCAACCGGCCTCCCCTGCGGGAGGCTTTTTAGCGTTGGGTCATACGGTAGACAGTACCGCGGTGATCTACCACATATAGCTCGCCCTCGGCGTCTTCGCCAAAAGAACTGATGTTTAGATCGGTCTTAAGCACCTCCCGGCTCTGCCAGCCGCTGCCCTGGGGGGTGGCCGCCCAGATGCGACCGCTCACATAGTCGGCATAAAAGTAAGCCCCACGGAAGGCCGGCATGGCGTTGCCCCGGTAGCGGTAGCCCCCGGTGATGGAGCGGCCCTGCTCGTGGGTGTAGGTCAACACGGGCATTACCAGACCGTTGCGGTTGCAGTTTTGCGGGGGATTGAAACACCGATCCCCTTCCATAATGCGCCAGCCGTAGTTCTCGCCGCCTTTGCTGCTGGCCGGTTGAAAGTGTACCTCCTCCACAGCGTTCTGCCCGACATCTGCGACCCACAGATCGCCGGTCTGACGATCGAAGCTGAAGCGCCAGGGGTTGCGCCAACCATACGACCAGATCTCGCTGCGGCGCCCGGCCAGAACGGGGTTGTCAGCGGGGATGGCATAGGCCCGGTTGCCCTCGCTACGGTTCACATCTATGCGCAGGATCTTGCCCAGCAAGGTGTCGAGCCGCTGGCCGGCGTTGAGGGGGTCGCCGGCCGAGCCCCCGTCGCCCATGCCGATGTACAGCATGCCGTCCGGGCCAAAAGCGATCATGCCGCCGTTGTGGTTGGCATAGGGCTGCTCGATGGTGAGCAGGATCTGGGCGGAGCTTGTCTCGGCGCGGTTGCCGTTCGCGCGGTAGCGGGCAACTACGGTATCGCCGCTGCGGTTGGTGTAGTTGATAAAGAACAAATTGTTCTGGCGGAAGTTGGGATGGAAGGCCAGTCCCAAGAGACCCCGTTCACCGCAGCAAGAGACCAGGTTGCTTATATCCAGGAATGGCTCTGCGAGCAGCCGCCCGTTCTGCCAGATGCGGATGGTGCCGCCCTGCTCGAGGATAAAAAGCCGTCCGGTATCGTCCGGGGAATAGGTGAGGAACAGCGGGCGGCTGAGGTTGCTGGCGATTGGAACCAGGTTAATAGATTGCGCAGAAGCCAGGCCGAACCACAACAGGGTAAAGCAAACGATCTGTCGCATGAAGGCAGTGTAGCCAAGCTTTTTCTGAGGTCGGTGTGTGCAGGCTACAAGTTGACCCGCCGGGTTGGGTGCAGGGTCTGTTTTAGGGTCGATCTTCCAGTCGCCAGACCTGCCCTGCGGTTAGGCTTATGACATACAGTTCACCCTGCTCATCCTCGCCGAAGGAGGCCAGGGCGCTTCCAGCCGAGGCCAGCTCGGTTTTGCGCTCCCAGGCCCCATTGACCTGGCGCAGGCTCCAGAGGTGGCCCGAGCCAAAGTCGGTGAAGAAATAGCGGCCCTGCATCCGGGGAAAGCGCCGGCCTCGGTAGACGTAGCCCCCTATCACGGAGTAACCGTCGTTGCGTCCGTAGGTATGTACGGGTGGGGTTAGGTCACTGCTGTGGCAGCCGGGGGCGATGCTGTTGTCGTAGCAGTCGGTGCCTTCCATGATTTTCCAGCCGTAGTTAAGCCCTTTGCCACCGCCTAGGCCCCGGTTGACTTCTTCCTGGCTGTTCTGGCCCACATCGCCGATCCAGAGATCGCCGGTCTGTCTATCGAAGCTGGCCCGCCAAGGGTTGCGCAGGCCGTAGGCCCAGATTTCCGAAACCCGTCCGCCCAGGCGGGGGTTATCGGGGGGGATGCGATAGTTGCGCCCCTGCTCGCTGCCATTGATGTCGATGCGCAAGACTTTGCCCAGCAGGTGCCGATTCCCGCTCTGGGGCTCGAGGCGCTGGGCGTGGTTTTGCGGGTCACCACCTGAGCCCCCATCCCCCAGGGGAATGTAGAGCATGCCGTCGGGGCCAAAACCCAGCCAGCCGGCGTTGTGGTTATCGTAGGGCTGGTCTACGCTGAGGACGATCTGCTCGGAACCGGGGTCGGCCACCTTGCTGCTGCGGTTGGCTGTGTAGCGGGCAATGATGGTATCGCCAGCGGTGTTGGTGTAGTTGACGTAGAAGAAGCCGTTGTTGCGGTAGTTGGGGTGAAAAGCCAGGCCCAGCAAGCCCTGTTCGCCGCCTTTGGCGGTTTTTGCGGTGATGTCGAGGAAGGCTTGGGCACGCAGGGCCCCATTTTCGATGAGCCGAATGCGCCCGGCTTTTTCTACCACGTACAGGTTTCCACTGCCGTCGCCGGCATGGGTCAGATAGAGGGGCTGATCGAGGCCGGAGGGGACGAGCAGGCTGAGATAAAGGGAAGGTTCGCCTGTGGGAGCGTCCTGGCAAGCAGCCAGGGCCACCATTGAGCAAGCCAGTAAATAGCGCATATAGGTTTCCTCGAGCCGTCTAGGTTTATATGGCAGCCTAAGCCCTGGGGATGTGGTCTGTCTGAGGGCTGCTTGAAGCTGGGATTAAGCCCCTTTATACCCTGAGGCCAGGGGCTGGTATTTTAGATATGCCAGAGGCTGACTCGGTTTTGACCTGAAGCAGGTATAGAATGACCTGGCGATACAAGAGGAGGAAGCATGCGTCGTAGAGAAGTACTCAAAGCGGGTTTGCTGGGTGGAGCGGCACTGGCCGGGTTGACCCGGGCCCAGGGTGGCAGCTTCACCATGACCATCGTTCACATCAACGATACCCACGCCCACCTCGAGCCCACTGGCGGCCTTACCCTGGGGGGGCGGCGAGACCAGCGCCTGGGGGGTTTTGCCCGGGTGATCTCGCTGTTTGACCGCCTACGTGCGACCGCGACCAACCCTCTGTTTTTGCACGCGGGCGATGTGTTCCAGGGGACCCTCTACTTCAACCAGTACCAGGGGCTGGCCGACCGGCACTTCTTACACCGCATGGGTATCCGGGCCCTGGCCCCTGGCAACCACGAGTACAACCTGGGGCCGGATGGACTGGCCAACTTTTTGAACGGGGTGCGCTTCCCGGTGGTCTCGGCCAACACCGATGTCTCGCGGGAGCCCAAGCTGGCCGGGCGGATCAAGCCCTACGCGGTGGTGAGCGTGGGCGGGCAGCGGGTGGGGATTATCGGCCTGACCACCCCCGATACCCCCATCATGTCCAGCCCTGGCCCCAATGTCCGCTTTACCGATCCTGTTGCGGCCACCCAGCAGGCCGTGGTGGAACTGTTGGCTAAGGGCGTGAAATACATTGTGGTGCTTTCGCACCTGGGCTACCTGCAAGACCAAGAACTGGCCCGCCGGGTGACGGGCGTTCAGGTAATTGTGGGGGGTCACAGCCACACCCTGCTGGGGCAGACCCCCTTCCCGGAGCTGCGCCCTGGGGGGCCCTACCCCACCATCGTGAAAAACCCCGAAAACAAAGACGTACTGATCGTGCAGGCCTGGGAGTGGGCCAAGGTGGTGGGTCGCCTACAGGTCACCTTCGATGAGCGGGGTGAGCTGGTGGCTCACCAAGGCCAGGTGATTCCCCTAACCACCGACCTCCCTGAGGATCGCTTCGCCCTCGACGCCATTTCGGCTTACGGGCTGCCCATCGCAGCCTTGCGGGCCCAGGTGATTTCCAGGGCGGCTGTTACGCTCAACGGTGAGCGCAACGATGTGCGCCGCCGCGAGACCAACCTGGCCAACCTGATTGCCGATGCCATGCTCTGGAAAACCCGCCAGGCGGGCACTACCATCGCGCTGCAGAACGGTGGGGGCATCCGGGCGACCATTCCAGCGGGGAACATTACGGTGGGGCAGGTCAACGAGGTGCTGCCCTTCGGCAACACCCTGGTGGTGCTCGAGCTCAGGGGCAGCGAAGTTCTGGCCGCGCTAGAAAACGGCGCTTCCCAGTGGGAGCAGATCGCAGGCCGCTTCTTGTCGGGGGTGGCCGGCCTTCGCTACACCTTCGATCTCTCGCGTCCGGCAGGCAGCCGGGT
Source organism: Meiothermus taiwanensis WR-220 (assembly GCF_003568585.1). Lineage (NCBI taxonomy): Bacteria > Thermotogati > Deinococcota > Deinococci > Thermales > Thermaceae > Meiothermus > Meiothermus taiwanensis. Next base: position 2,324,402 of record NZ_CP021130.1, on the reverse strand, counting down.
AACCCAGGTTCAGGTGCAGACCCCTACGGGCTTCCAGCCACTCGACCCCAATGCCACCTACCGGGTTGTCACCAACAACTTTATCGCCGGTGGGGGCGACGGATTTACGGTTTTGCGGGATGCCAAAGGCTTGCGGGTGGACACCGGCTTTAGCGATGCCGAGGTGCTCATCGAGTACCTGCGCACCCAGCCTTCCTGGGAGCCGCGCCTGGAAAACCGCATCACCATCCTCAATGAACCCCGCAGCCAGCGCTGGGAGGGCCCCTTCTACACCGATCGCTTTCTGCGGGTGGGGGTCTAGTACCTAGATTCAAGGTTGGGGCGCTGGGGTGGGGGAGGCGATCCACCCCAGCCCGCCCTTTATGCGGCCGACCATCTCCAGCGTGTTGACAGGGGCGGCGGCTCGACCCTGCAATTTTCCTCACCAACCTGCCGTACCATGGCCTGGTGCGCTGGGCGTTGCTGCTTGCTTTTGTCCTTGTGTCGCATGGATGGGCTTTTCCGAGTGGAACCCTTTATCTGCCCCTTGACGACCGACCCCCCAACTGGCTGCCCTGCACCTGGCAGGTGGTGCGCTGCCCCCCTCGAGCCCTCTACCAAGGGCGCCAAGGGGCCAACCTAGAGGCGCTCTGGGGCTGGTTGCAAGAACAGACCGGCCGTACCCTGGTGGCCAGCCTGGATGCCCTGGTGTATGGCGGGCTGGTGCAGAGCCGCAGTTCTGCTCTCCCGCTGGAAGAGGCCCGGGGCCGCCTCGAGGTACTGTACCGCTGGCAGGCCCGTACGGGAGGGCAGGTGCTGGCTTTTGGGGTGATTCCGCGTCACCCCGATGCCACCCACCGGACGCGAAACCTGGAACTGCTGCGCAGTTTGGGGGATGGTTTTGCGTACCTCGAAGCACCCTGGGACGATGCTTTGCCGGGCTCACCAGCGGTGGCCGAGGCCGCCACCCTACCCATTCCCACGCGGCCCGGGGCCGACGAGGCGGGGCAGGTGTTGTTGCTGCGGGCCTTGAATCCAGGGGTGCGGGTGCGGGTGCTCTACGACCAGCCCCAGGCGGCTCAGCAGATCACCCGCTACGAGGGGATTCCCTTGCAAGAATCCGTTTCGCGGCTGCTGCTTTCGGCAGGGGCGGTTGCTGTGGAAAGCCGGCCCGATCTGGTGCTGGTGGTGTACACCGGCGGCGACCCCCGGCGGGGTGTTTTGACGGTGTTGCAGGGCTTGCGTGAAGCGCCGGTTGCGCTGGCTGATATCGCCCGGGTCAACCGGGGTGAGGCCTCGCTGGTTCGTTACCTGCTAGCCCTGGATATCTACCGCGACCTGGCCGCCTACGCATCTTGGGGCACCCCCGGCAATAACCTGGGTGCGGCCCTGGCCCAGGGGGGGTTGTTTGCTGCACCCCTGTGTCAGAGGGCGGGCAATCCGGCGGCCTGGTGCGAGGAGCGGCGCGCCCGGGTGCTGGCCCAGGCCTACCTCGAGTACCTTTGGGGGGAGATTGGCCGCCCGTGGGTGCGCGCCCGGTTTCCCGAACCCCTCACCGAAGAGGCCGCCCGCTATGTTTTCGAACGCCTACAAACCGAACCCATGCCGCGCCTGGGGCTGGGGCAGCTTCGGCCGGAGGGTTTGCAATTCCCCTGGGGGCGCAGCTTTGAAGCCGAGTGGCAGTACCGCCTGGACGGGGTGCCGAATTTGCAGCGCTGAGAAAAACATGCCCGTCTGCCGCACCAAAGCCGGAGTTAACAGGCTTGTGATGTGTAAACTGGTGTAAGTTGGATATAGCCCTAGGCTGGTGTAAAGATGGGCGCTTCTTATCAGGGCATGCTGGCCCTACTGCGTGAGCTGGTTGGATGCCCCACCCTGGAAGATTTGCTCAAGGCCGCTCTCGAGGGGGCCATGCGCTTGATTCCGGGGGCCCAGGCCGGTTCGGTTTTGCTGCGCCAGGAAAACGCCTACCGCTTTGTGGCAATGCGAGGCCACAATATGCCCCTGCCCGGGTATACCCTGAGCTTGCAAGATGAGCTTCGCTGGTATGGGGGCAGCCTTGAGGAGGCCTTATCGGGCTGGCCCCGAGCCGTCCGGATTCAGGCCGAGCGGAGCGGCTTGCTGCCGCGGGATCGCCAGAGCCTGCAGGGCATGTGCTGGTTGCTCAAGATTCCCGTCCCACTGCAAAACCGGGTAGAGGCCTGGATCAACCTGGATCGCTGTGAGGCCACCCCCTTTCCGCCGGAGGCTGTATCGCTGGCCCGGGAGCTGGCTCTTAGCCTGGGCGTCGTTTTGCAAACCCTCAAGGAGCGTCAGAATACCCAGGCCCGCCTCGAGCGCGAAGAGCGCCTGGCCCGGGTGCTGGAGGTGCTGTCTACTTTTCATGAGGCGAACCTGCTCTGGCAGGCGCTGCCCCGCCTGGTAATGGAAATCCTGGGAGCGGAGCGGGCAGTGGCGCTGCGTCGGGAGGGCAGCGAGTTAAGGGTGGAGGCCGCCATCAACTGGAGGGAGGCGCTGGGCTTCTCGCTTCCCAAAGGCCAGGGGATCTCCTGGGCGGCCCTCGAGGAGCGCCGGGTGCAGATGGTGCGCCTCGAAGACACCGGCCCAAAATTCGCGGTACCGGCCAGGCCTCAGGAGTACGCGGCTTCCATTCCTCTCCAGGATGCCCAGGGGGAGGGCTTCGGGGTGGTGGTGGCCTACTCGGAGACCCCCTTCGAAGCGGAGGATGTGCCGGTGCTCGAGGCCTTCGGCCGTGGGGCCGGTCAGGTGCTGGCCCGCTTGCAGGCACAGGCGGCCCAGCAGCGCGAGCTGGCTCGGTTGCAAAGCCTGACCCGGGCCAGCCAACGCCTAACGGCCGCGCAAACCACCGAAGAACTGCTACAGCTTATCGTGCGGGAAGCCCTGGAGCAGACCGGGGCTTCCACCAGTCTGGTCACGTTGTACCGGCCTAAAGCAGATGTGCTCGAGGTGGTGGCAGCGGCGGGCTATGCGGCTGAAAAGGCGGCAGGTATCCGAATCAAGCGGAATAAAGGGCTGGCCTGGCGGGTGATGGAGCAGCGCAGCCCCCTGTATTTACCGGATGCCTCTGGTGATCCCAACGCTGTGTATGCTTCGGGCCGGCGGGTTCCCGCGGCCTACCTGGGGGTGCCCCTGGGCGACCCTGAAGGCCGGATGGTGGGTGTGCTCTCGGTGGATACGGCCGGGGCGGGCGGGCAGATACACCCCCAGGATCGCTATGCGCTGGAAGCGCTGGCTAAGGTGGCTGGGGTGTTGCTTTCGCGCTTGCAGGCCCTCGAGCGCGCCAACCGGGAGGCCGAGCGCTACCGCAGGCTGGTGCAGATGTCCTCCGACCTCGAGACCCTGGACGAACCCCCCCGTATGGCCCAGCGGGCCCTGGAGACGCTGATCGACCTTACGGGGCTTTCTGCCGGTGGCTTTTTTCGCCTGGAACTGCAGGATGCGAGCCGGGGCAGCGGTTGGATGCGGCTGGTTCTGGGGCATGAGCGGGCTGGAGAGGGGCGCTTACAGCATTTTTCCAACCTACCCGTCACCCTGGGCCAGGGGTTTATGGGTAAGGCCCTGGCCAGCGGCAAGGTGCAGCGCATCGAGGACTACCAGGACTGGGAAGGGGCTTGGCCGGAGCTGAAGGTTTATAAGTTAAGAACCCTGCTAACCGCTCCTTTGTTTTTACGGGGTGAGCCGTATGGGGCCCTTACCCTGGCCAGCTTTGACCACAAGGCCCACATCTTTGAGGAGCACCTGGCGCTTTTGGAGGCGGTGGCCCGGCGGCTTGAGCGGGCGCTGGAACGGGCGGCCCACCTCGAGGAGATTACCCGTACCCGTGAGGACGCCTTGCGGGCCCTGGGCCTGGGCCTGGAGCTGCGTGACCTCGAGACCAAAGGTCACACCGACCGGGTGGTGGCCCTGACCGTGGCCCTGGGGCAGCGTCTGGGCTTTCCCGACCTCGAGGGGCTGCGCATGGGGGCCTACCTGCACGACCTGGGCAAGCTGGCGATCCCAGACTCAATTCTGCTCAAGCCTGGAACCCTCACTGACGCCGAGTGGCGCATTATGCAAAGCCACTGCGATATTGGTTTTGGCATGCTAGAAAACCTGGGCTTCTTGTCGCAGACAGCCCGGAATATCGTTCGTTACCACCATGAACGCGTGGATGGCTCCGGCTATCCCTTTGGTCTGACCCGCGAGGAGATTCCCCTCGAGGCCCGCCTGTTTGCTGTGGTGGACGTTTACGATGCCCTGATTCACCCGCGGCCCTATAAAGCCGCCTGGCGCTGTGAGGACGCGCTGGGCGAGCTACAGCGGCAGGCTGGGCAGACCCTCGATGCAGCCATCGTGGAGGCTTTTGTCGAGCTGATTGCCAGCCGGGTGGGTTCGGCCTGACCCTCTATAAGACAGGGGGGCGGGCTTTTTGGTCGAACGGAAGGATGGGGTGCTATACTCTTTCGGTTGACGCGGCCTGGCCGCTGCTATAAGGAGGACTAAGTTGCGACGACTGGTAACTTCGGAATCGGTGACGGAGGGGCACCCCGACAAACTGGCCGACCGCATCTCAGATGCGGTGCTGGACGCGATTCTGGCCCAGGATCCCAAAGCCCGGGTGGCCTGCGAAACCCTGGTGACCACGGGCCTGGTGATGGTGGCGGGCGAGATCACCACCGATAGCTACGTGGACATTCCCCGCCTGGTGCGCCAGACCGTGCTCGAGGTGGGCTATACCCGGGCCAAATACGGCTTCGACGGCGATACCTGCGCCGTGCTCACCGCTATAGACGAGCAGTCGCCGGACATTGCAGGCGGGGTCAACGAGTCCTGGGAGTGGCGGGTGCTGGGATCCCGCGATGAGTTTGACCGGGTGGGCGCGGGCGACCAGGGGCTGATGTTCGGCTACGCCACCGATGAGACCCCCGAGCTGATGCCGCTGCCCATCTCGCTGGCCCACCGCCTGACCCGCCGCCTGGCCGAAGCCCGCAAAACCGGGGAGATCCCCTATCTGCGCCCCGATGGCAAGGCCCAGGTGACGGTGGTCTACGAGGGGCAGAAGCCCCTCTACGTGGGTACGGCCCTGGTCTCCGCCCAGCACTCTGAGGAGGTGGAGGCCGACCAGATCCACCACGACATCCGCACCAAGGTGATCGAAAAGGCCATTCCCGAAGAGTACCTGAGCAAAGAGACCCTCTACCTGGTCAACCCTTCGGGCAAGTTTGTGATTGGGGGGCCCCACGGCGACACCGGCCTGACCGGACGCAAAATTATCGTGGATACCTATGGCGGTGCGGTTCCCCACGGGGGCGGGGCCTTCAGCGGTAAAGACCCCACCAAAGTAGACCGCTCGGCGGCCTATTACGCCCGCTACATTGCCAAGAACATCGTGGCAGCGGGGCTGGCCAAGCGCGCCCTGATCGAGCTGGCCTACGCCATCGGCAAGGCCCGCCCGGTGGGGATGCGGGTCGAGACCTTTGGCACCGGGATTGTGCCCGACGAGAAAATCACCGAGGCGGCCCAGAAGGTTTTCGATGCCCGTCCCCGGGCCATCATCGAGAACCTGAACCTGCAGCGCCCCATCTACACCCCCACCTCGGCCTACGGGCACTTTGGCCGCGAGGGCTTCCCCTGGGAGAACACCGACAAGGTCGAGGAGCTGCGCAAGCTTTTGCCGTAGACCTGCACAAACTCTCTGGGCGGCCCGCAGGCCGCCCTTTTGATTTGACCCGGCGAAACAGGGAATGTATACTGTATACACTTTATGGCCCAGTTTCAGCGACCTCACTCGGTGCGGGAGGCGGCCTATGCCCACCTGCGGGGGGCCATCCTGATGGGGGCCTTGCTGCCGGGGGCGCGCATCTCCGAGCCGGGGCTGGCACAGGAACTGGGCGTGAGCCGCACCCCGGTGCGCGAAGCCTTGCAGCGCCTGGCCCAGGAAGGGCTGGTGGAGCTGCTGCCGGGGAAGGGGGCGCGGGTGCGGGTGCTCTCGGCGGAGGAGGTGCGCGAGGTTTACGATGTGCGGGCCCTGCTCGAGGGCGAGGCGGCGGCCCTGGCGGCACAAAACGCCACCGAGGAGGAACTGAACCGGCTGGAGCGGCTGCTTCAGGCGCTCGATGCCCTGCCCAAGGAAGCCTATGCCCAGCAGATGCAGGTGGACTTCGACTTTCACACCGCCCTGATCGAAGCGGCCCACAACAAAACCCTGGCCCGCATCTACGCCGACCTGCGCTCGAGCCTCACCCTCGTCCGTTCGTTTCAGCAAACCCTTTCCCAGCACCCCAAAACCCGCCAGCAGCACCAGGCCATTTTGTCGGCGCTCAAGGCCCGCAACCCAGCCGAGGCCGCCGAGGCCGCCCGGGCCCATGTGCGCCACTTTCGCGACCTGGTGATGCAGAGCCTCCAGGCCCAGGCCTGGCAGTAGAGGAGCCCCTATGGATTTCAACCAAAGCTACCGCTCGTTTGTGCTGGCCGTTGCCCAGAATCCCAGCATCAAGCAACTGGTGCTCACCCGTGGCCGCAACTTTGCCCGCCGCTTCATCGCCGGGGATACCCTCGAGGAGGCCTTGCAGGCAGTGGAGGCCCTCGAGCGCGACCGGATTCACGCCATCCTGGACTTGCTGGGCGAGATGGTCACCTCCGAAGCCCAGGCCCGGCAGTTCCAGCGCGAGATTATCCGGCTGGTGCAGGCGCTGGGCGAACGACCTTACCCCCGCTATGTGGCCCTCAAGCTCACCCAGCTAGGTCTGGATATCTCCGAAGACCTAGCTTTTTCCTTGATGGAGGAGATTCTCGGCGAGGCCCGGCAGGTGGGCTGCTTCGTGCGCATGGACATGGAGGACAGCCCCCGTGTAGACGCAACGCTGCGGATGTACCGGCGGTTGCGCGAGGCGGGTTTCGAAAACGTGGGGGTGGTGCTGCAGAGCTACCTAAAGCGCACCGAACAAGACCTGCAGGCCCTGATACCTCTCAAAGCGCCGGTGCGCATCGTGAAGGGTGCCTACAAAGAACCCCCCGAGGTGGCCTTCCAGGATAAGCGCCTGGTGGACGCCCAGTTTGTGCTGCTGTGCAAGAAAGCCCTGGAAAGCGGTCTCTACACGGCCATTGCCAGCCACGACCCCCGGATCATCCAGGAGATAAAACGCTGGACGGCGCAGATGGGCATTGGGCCGGATCGCTTCGAGTTTCAAATGCTTTATGGGGTGCGCCGCGACGAGCAGAAAAAGCTGGCCGCCGAGGGCTATACCGTGCGGGCCTACGTGCCCTACGGCACCGACTGGTATCCCTACTTCTCCCGCCGCATCGCCGAGCGCCCCGAGAACCTTTTGTTCGTGGCGCGCAGCCTGATTCAGGGGTAGATGTGGCCGGCTCGATGTACGCACGCTGAGGGACTCCGCTTCTGATCCATCCCGGGTATCGTGCAAGCGCTGTTGTAACCTAACTGAAAGGAGTGAGTATGACCGCCGAACCCTACCGCCCCGAACCCATCGAAACCTTCCAGAGCCCCGAGGCCTTCGAGGCCATGCGCAAGGCCCTGGCCGAGGTGCGGGCCCAGTTTGGCCGCCACTATCCCCTCATCATCGGGGGGGAGCGGGTGCACACCCAGGCCACCATCACCTCCACCAACCCCTCCAACCCCAGCGAGGTGGTGGGGGTGAGCGCCAAGGCCGGCATCGCCGAGGCCGACGCCGCCCTGGACGCGGCCTGGCGGGCCTTCAAAACCTGGCGCGACTGGCCCCAGGAGCACCGCAGCCGGGTGCTGCTGAAAGCCGCCCAGATCATGAAGCGCCGCCAGCGGGAGCTCGAGGCCTGGCTGGTCTACGAGATCGGCAAGAACTGGACGGAGGCCGCCGCCGATGTGGCCGAGGCCATCGACTTTACCCGCTACTACGCCCTCTCGGCCCTCAAGTACAAGGACGGGGCCCCGGTGGTGCCCTATCCGGGCGAGGACAACGAGGCCTTCTACATCCCGCTGGGGGTGGGGGTGGTGATCGCCCCCTGGAACTTCCCCCTGGCCATCCTGACCGGTATGACGCTGGCCCCCATTGCGGTGGGCAACTGCGTGGTGGCCAAGCCCGCCGAGGATACCGTGGTGATTGCGGCCAAGCTCTTCGAGATTCTGGAGGAAGCCGGCCTGCCCGCCGGGGTGGCCAACTACCTGCCCGGAGAGGGGGGCGAGGTGGGGGCCTATCTGGTGCAGCACCCGCGCACCCGCTTCATCAACTTTACGGGCTCGCTCGAGGTGGGCCTCAAGATCAACGAGAGCGCGGCCCGGCTTTCGCCCGGGCAGGTCTGGATCAAGCGGGTCTTCCTGGAACTGGGCGGCAAGGACGGCCTGATCGTGGACGAAACCGCGGATATCGCAGCAGCGGCCCAGGCCACGGTGCAGAGCGCCTTTGGCTTCCAGGGGCAGAAGTGCTCGGCGGCCTCGCGCCTGATTGTGGTGGACGGGATCTACGACCAGCTCATGGAACAGGTGCTCGACCGTACCGAAAGCCTGATTGTGGGCCCGGCCGAGGAGAACCCCGACATGGGGCCGGTGGCCAGCGCCCAGCAGGAGAAAACCGTGCTCTCTTACATCGAGATCGGGCAGCAGGAGGCCAGGCTCGCGCTGGGGGGGCGGCGGCTCGAGGGGGGCGGCTACTTTATCTCCCCCACCGTCTTCGAGAACGTATCCCCCGACGCCCGCATTGCCCAGGAGGAGATTTTTGGCCCGGTGCTCTCGGTGATCCGCGTCCCCGACTTCGACACCGCCCTGGAGGTGGCCAATGGCACGCGCTTTGGCCTGACCGGCGGGGTCTTCTCGCGCAAGCGCGAGCGTCTCGAGCGGGCCCGGCGCGAGTTCCATGTGGGCAACCTCTACTTCAACCGCAAGATCACCGGGGCGCTGGTAGGGGTGCAGCCCTTTGGCGGCTTCAACCTCTCGGGCACCGACACCAAGGCCGGGGGGCCCGACTACCTGCTCAACTTCCTGCAGATGAAGAGCGTGACCGAGCGGTTCTAGCCAAATTGACATTTGGCACCTAAACATCTATCCTATATACACGAATCCGATAAGCCCGTAGGCGGGCAAGCAATCGAGACCCCGGTGCATGGCAAGATCTAAGCACTGGGGTCAGTGCTTGTATGCTGTAGTAGCTATGAAAAGAACAGCATTGTTGGTGGATGGTGGATTTCTCTTGCCTATGCTCAAGAGGCGTATGGGACGAGATCCTAGCGCCGCTGACGTCTACGAGTTTGGCCTCAAGACGCTCGAGGCTAATGAAGAGCTATTTCGCTTTTACTACTACGACTGCCCCCCATTCGAAGGCATGCTCAGGCATCCTATATCGGCTGAGGAAATCGACTATGCCCAAAGTAAAATGGCCCGAGCAAGAAAGCAAATGCTAGCGGAGCTGGTAAAAAAGGATTACATCGCTTTCCGTAGAGGAATGCTATCTTTTGATGGATGGCAGATCACAAAAGATGGGGTTGATCGCTTGATGCGTGAAGCCGCTTCTTCGCCCCCTAATCCAGTTATTCTCACAGCAGAAGAGGTTCACCCAAAGTTCACACAAAAACGTGTGGACATGAATATTGGTCTAGATGTTGCCTGGTTATCAAGTAAACGCCTTGTAGATCGAATTATCCTCGTTACCGCAGATAGCGACTTTATACCTGCGATGAAATTTGCACGCAGAGAGGGTGTTCAAGTTATTTTGGTTCCCCTTGAAAGTAGGCCTAAAGCCGAATTGATCGAGCATTCTGATATCGTTCGCAACGTGGTTTTCCCTTAGAACTCTTCGTCTACCTCGTGCAGCCTTTGGGCCCACAGGCTCACCGGGTGGTGGTGTTCCCGCACAATCTGGGCTACCTGGGGCTCGAGGATGCGCATCGCCCCGTACTCGGGGTGGTGCTGGCGAATCTGCCAGGCACCCAGCAGACCCTTGTGTAAGGGCTCAATGGGCACATCCAGGCTTATGAGCCCGGTCAGGATGCGCTCCAGGGGACGGTAGGGCCGCAGGGCTTTGCCGCAGTCGTGCAGCAGCGCGGCCCGCACGGCATAGCTGGGGGCGTCCGGGTAGCGCTCCAGCAGCCTTTTGGCCACCCGCACAGCGTGCTCCCGATCCCGCACATCCATGGCTTTGTATAGATGGGCCTCCTCGAGGCTGAGTTCGGCCAGTGCCCAGTCGTCGTCCGGCTGGGCCCGGGCTGGGACGAAGGCTTTATACAAACGCTTGAGCCGCGACCACACGGGTTTATCCTACGCACACAAGCCCTGCTTGACTGTCAAATTCGGCCAATTGTGAGAAGTTGGCGGGCTGGGGTAACGTATGGGCGGGAGGAAAGCATGAACTTACGCGCCCTTGTGGCAGAGTTTTTAGGGGTGTTTGCCCTGTGTTTTGTGGGGATCGGGGCCATTGCGGCTACCCAGGGGGGCGACTGGATGGCCATTGCCCTGGCCCATGGCCTGGCCATTGGCCTTTCAATGGTGGCCTTGGGGACCATCTCGGGCGGGCACTTTAACCCCGCTGTGACCTTTGCAATGCTGATCACCGGGCGCATGACCCCGGTGGGTGCGGTGGGTTACTGGGTGGCGCAGTTGTTGGGAGGCTTGGTGGCAGCCTTCTTCATTGGTGCCATCTATGGCGGAACTGCTGTGGCGGACGGAACCCCGGCCCCCAGCACGAACCACACCGCCATCCAGGCCCTCATGATGGAGGTTTTTCTAACCTTTTTCCTGGCCTCGGTCTTTTTTGCTTCAGCGGTCTTTAACAACTTTAGCTTTGCCGGGCTGGCGGTTGGCCTGGCGGTCACCATGGACATCCTGGCCGGTGGGGCCGTCTCGGGTGCGGCCATGAACCCCGCGCGGGTGCTGGGCCCGGCCATCATCGGTGGGGAATGGGCGGCCCACTGGGTCTACTGGGTGGGCCCATTGGTGGGGGCTGGTTTGGCAGCGTTACTCTACGACTTCCTATACAGCAAGCAGGTGGAAAGCTAGACGGCCTTTTTTTACCCGATCTCGGCCAGTGTTTTGGCCCGCTCCAGGATGGCCTCGAACATCGCCGTGGTTAGCCTGCCGGTGTTGGTGTTCTGGCGGCTCACGTGGTAGGAGCTGAGTAGAAACCGTTCCCCCACCCGATACTCGCTGCCGTGCCGGAAGGGGTGGTGGGCTTTGGGCAGGCCGTGGTATGCCAGCAGGGCCTGGTGGGCGATCTGGCCCAGGGCCAGGTAGACCCGAATATGGGGCAGGAGGGCCAGTTCCTGGGCTGTCCAGTTTGCGCAGGTGCGCAGCTCGAGCGGGCTGGGCTTGTTTTGGGGTGGGGCGCAGCGCACCGCCGCGGTGATGTGGACCCCCTCGAGCCTCAGACCATCGCCCGGGTGGCTCGAGGTGGGCTGGCTGGCCAGCCCAGCCCGGTAGAGGGCAGGGTACAGAAAATCACCGGAGGCATCCCCGGTAAAGGGCCGCCCGGTACGGTTGGAGCCGTGGGCACCAGGGGCCAGCCCAAAGATCAAAATCCGGGCCATGGGATCGCCAAAGCCCGGCACGGGTTTGGCCCAGTACTGGGTGTTGCGGAATGCTGCGCGTTTTTCCCGCCCAACCTGTTCCCGCCAGGCCACCAGCCGGGGGCAGGCCCGGCAGGTAGTAAGTCGGGCGTAGAGGGCCTCGAGGCTCATACAGGCTCCATTACATCATCTGATACCGGATTCAAAAAGATCGTCGTCCAGGGCAAAGACCGTTAGAGGCTATCTTTGAGCACTGCCGTTGGTCGGGCTAGCCGAATCTTGGTATGACTGTAGTTTTTGTACCCAGTACAGATCGGGCGGCTTTTGAACCTGTGCCTGTAGTTCTCACCCACGCATACCGTACAATCGGCCATCTTGTCGTTGTCTCGAGGTGCTTTATATGGAGGTTTGTTGACGTGCAAAGTGTTGCTACTGTAGCCCTACCGCGCATTATTCAGGGTGGGATGGGTGTTTCCGTTTCCAGCTGGCGGCTGGCTAAAACAGTTTCGCTGCTGGGGCAGCTGGGGGTGGTTTCTGGAACCGCCATGGACACCGTGCTGGTGCGGCGTTTGCAGGACGGCGACCCCGGTGGGCTGGTGCGCCGCGCGCTGGCTTCCTTTCCTGTACAGCACTGGGTTAAACCGGTGCTGGAAAAATACTTCCGGCCCGAAGGCCGCAAAGGCCAGCCCTACCTGCGCCTGCCCATGCCCAGCCGGCTGGGTGATACCGCCTCGCAGATCATGCACGTGCTGGGGGGTTATGTGGAGGTGTTTCTGGCCAAGGAGGGGCACCCGGGCCTGGTGGGCATTAACCTGCTGACCAAGTTGCAGCTGCCCACCCTGGGCACGCTGTATGGGGCTATGCTGGCCGGGGTGGACTACGTTTTGATGGGGGCTGGCATTCCCCGCGAGATACCCGAGGTGCTCGACAAACTGGCCGCCGGTGAGACCGCCTCGCTCAAAATTGACGTAACCGGCTGGACGGGAACCGAGGCCCCCCGGCTCCACTTCAACCCACGCGAGGTGCTGGGCGGTGTGCAAACCCTCAAGCGCCCCCACTTTTTGCCCATCATCGCCTCCAACTCGCTGGCTACTTTGCTGGCCCGCAAGGTAACGGGCACCATTCAAGGCTTCGTGATCGAGGGCCCCACCGCAGGCGGGCACAACGCTCCACCAAGGGGAGCGCCGGTGTTTGATGAACGCGGGCAGCCGGTGTACGGCGAGCGGGAGGTGGTGGACTTGGAGCAGATCAAAGCCCTGGGCCTGCCCTTCTGGCTGGCCGGTGGTACGGGCTCGCCCGAGGCTTTGCAAGAAGCCCTTGCACGGGGGGCCGCCGGCATTCAGGTAGGGACGCTGTTCGCCTATAGCCAGGAGTCGGGCTTCGAGGCCGGCCTCAAGCGGGGCATCCTCGAGCAAGCTGCCAGGGGGGAAGTCAGGGTCTTTACCGATCCCAAAGCCTCGCCCACCGGGTTTCCCTTCAAGGTAGCCGAGGTCGAGGGCACCCTGTCGCAGCCCGAGGAATACCAGCGGCGAACGCGGGTCTGCGACCTGGGCTACCTGCGTGAGGCCTACCAGACGCCCCAAGGCAAGATCGGCTTCCGCTGCGCTTCCGAACCCATCGAGCAGTACCTGGCCAAAGGAGGCCAACTCGCCCACACCGAGGGGCGCAAGTGCCTGTGCAACGCCCTTTTGGCGGCGGTGGGGATGGGCCAGCTCCAGAAAAATGGCGACCTCGAGCTGCCCCTGGTCACCAGCGGCGACGACCTCGAGCGCATCGGCCGCTTCGTGCGGCAGTTTGGCACCGAGTACAGCGCGCGGGACGTGGTGGCCTACCTGCTGGGCACCCCGGCCTCATCCCAGCCTGAAGCCCAGCCGGTGATGGCCAATGGGTAGTGTGCCTTTGGCGGGAAACCCCAGGTCTGTTGGTTTGTGTATATTTTTTGAAGACCAACCGTAAATGGGCCTACCATCTGGCAGGGCATTAGCCGGCAAACTCGAGGGGTAGCTTATTTGTCGAAGCGCTGCTCGAGGGGTGAACCGTGGGGTTTGAGTTTCCGCTGCTGCTGCTGTTGCTCCTGCTGCTGCCGCTGCTGGCCTGGGCCTACCAGCGCAGGGTGCAGGAGGGGCGCGCGAGCGGCCACGTGCTCTACCCCGGTCTGGCCCCGTTGGCCCGTTTATCCGAGCCTCGCTGGAAGCGTCACCTGAGCGCTGGGTTGTACGGCCTGGCCCTGGCCCTGGCCATCGCCGCGCTAGCCCGTCCGCAAGCTGTGCTGCCGGTACCCGACCCCACTGCCACCGTCATCGTGACCATTGATATCAGCCTCTCGATGCGGGCCCAGGACATCCAGCCGACCCGCCTCGAGGCGGCCAAACGGGAAGCCAAAAACTTCGTGGAGTCGCTGCCGGATAGCGTCAAGGTGGGGCTGGTGAGCTTCGCGGGCTACGCCACCCTGGAGGTTGAGCCGACCACCGATCACCGGCGGGTGATAGACCAGATCGAGCTGTTGCAGATGGCCCGTCGAACGGCCATTGGTGATGGTTTGCTGGAGAGCCTCAAAGCCATCCCCAAAGACGAAGACGGCAAGCCCCTAGGGCCCTCCACGGTGGTGCTGCTTTCGGATGGTCGAACCAACAGCGGTGTAGACCCGCTCGAGGTCGTCCCATTTGCCAAGGATATGGGGGTGGTGGTGCACACCATCGGGCTGGGCCGCCGCAACAACCCCAGCGACCCCGATCAGTACTGGGGCGGCTACTGGATGCAGTTCGACGAAGAAACCCTGCGGGCCATTGCTGAGGCCACCGGGGGTCAGTACTACGCTGCAGACTCGGCGGAAGCCCTGCGGCAGGCCTACCGCAACCTGGGTCGGACGGTGGGCTGGAAGCCCCAGCGCACCGAGATTAGCGGCATGTTTGGGTTGCTGGCGGGGGTGCTGCTGGCCTCGAGCCTGCTATTTTCCAACCTGCGGCGCCAGGTTGTCTAATACCGGAAAAAAGATAATCTTCAAACAAAAAACATTCAGAGGCTATCTTTTTGAATCCTAGAGCACACCCCTCGCTACGCTCGGCGAAGAAAGCGTATCCCTTCCAAGGGGCGGTATCGCCCTCCGCTACGCGGATAACTTCGGTCGGGGTAGCCGCCGCCATTCGGTGACGAACTAACCGAATCTGGTACAAGACCACCCGACTCAGCCGCTGGCCCGAAGGGTGAGCCGCAGCAGGTTTTGAGCCAGCTCGAGGTGCTCGATTCGCACGCTGGGGGTTTTTCCCAGGCCCATGGTCTGGAGCGGTGTTTCTTGGAGGATTTTTTGCAGCAACGGCTCCAGGCGAAACTCGAGTTCCAGGTTGTTGTGTACCGTCAGCAGACCGGGCAGCCGCTGGTTGGCCTGCTGGGCCATCATCTCCAGCACCTTGCCCGGCAACAGGTTGAGCACCGGCCCTCCCCGAAACCCCGAAAAATGTAGGTGTTCGACCTGTAGTCGCCAGGCCTGTGAATCGGGCTGGAAGTCCAGCGCCCGCACCCTGAAGCGCAGGGCCGGGCCGCTGGCGAACCCAATCTCGGCCTGGCAGTGGTTTTGGCCCAGTTCGAAATCCCGAAGCTGGCCGTGCTGGAGGCGGCCCAGCGGAAAGCGTAGCAGCCGAACCGGCATGTCCACCCGGGCGAGCTGGCGGCTGATCCAGGTGTGCAGCAGGACTTGGCTGAGCTCGAGTTCCAACCGGGCGCGCAGCGCTTCCATGGCCCTATTATCCTGTAAACACCCCGAAATCTGCGCTAAACTGATGCCTGTGACCTACCCAGAAGCGGTGGAATGGTTGTTTTCTCAAAGCCGCGCCGGGGCGCCGCGGGGCCTTTCGCGCATCCAAGAGCTGCTGGAACGCCTGGGCCATCCCGAGGCTGGGTTTTCTGCGGTTCATGTGATTGGCACCAACGGCAAAGGCAGCGTGGTGGCCTACCTCGAGGCGGCCTTCAAAGCCGCTGGTCAGCGCTATGGAGCCACCACCAGCCCCCATCTGCTGGACTTTCGCGAGCGCATCCGCACGCATCTGGGCCCGATCCCCGCGGCGGAGGTGCTGCGTTTTGTGGAGTGGGCCCGCAGCCAGTCGTTCCGTGAACCGGTGGCTTTTTTCGATCTCACCACGGCCCTGGCTTTTCAGCATTTTGCCCAGCAGGGCGTGGAGCTGGCGGCGGTCGAGGCAGGGGTGGGCGGTGCGCTGGATGCCACCAACGTGCTCCCTGGGGTACGGGTCACAGTGCTGACCAACATCGGCGAAGACCACCTAGAGACCCTGGGGGGCACGCTCGAGGGGGTGGCTAGGGATAAGGCAGGGGCCATTCGCACAGGGGTTCCGGTGGTGACCGGGGCCGAGGGGGTTGGGCTGGAGGTAATCCGCACCATCGCTGCTGAGCGGGCAGCACCGATGTATGTGCTGAGCGAGGGCAGTCCGCTCTTCGAGCTGCCGGCCCCTCCCTCTTTGCGGGGCCGTTTTCAGGAGCACAACGCCCGCCTGGCCGCGGCGGTGTTGCGCTTGCTGGGCTATAGCGACAGCGTGATTGCCAGCGGTCTGTCCAGCGCCCAGCATCCAGGCCGTATGCAGCAGCTTACCTACCAAGGTGTCCCGGTGGTGCTGGATGGGGCCCACAACCCCCCTGCAGCCAGGGCCCTGGTGGGTGAGTTCGAGGGTTTTCATTTGGTGTTTGGGGCCTTTCCCCGCAAGGACTACCGCAGCATCCTGCAAACCCTGCTCCCCAAAGCCAAAAGCGTGCGCTTTACTTATGCGGCCAAGGGCGCTTTGCGGGGGGAGGAACTCTCGCAGGCCTACCCAGCGCCCTACTTCCAAGACCCCCTCGAGGCTCTCCAGAACGCTATTCAGTTGGCCCGGCAGGATGGCTGGCCGGTTTTGGTAACGGGCTCTTTGTACCTAGCAGGGGAGGTGCTCCGGTTGTTGCAGGGGCCCGCTGTGGCCGACCTGCCCACCGCCGAACCGGTTTGATGGAGCCCCCATTACGGGAGGTTTTTTAGGCACCCAGGACTTCGTCCAGGGTCTCGGCTAGGGCGTTTACCAGCTCGTCGATCTCTTGCTCGGTAATGACCAGGGGCGGGGCGATGGCAAAGCCGGTGTCGTTGCAGCGCACGATCACGCCCTTTTCCCGGCTGACCTGCATCAAGCGTTCCCCAATGCCCCTGGCCGCATCGAAGGGTTTTTTGCTGCCCTTATCCTCCACCACCTCGACCAGGGCCATCAGGCCCTTGCCGCGCACATTGCCCACGTGGGGGTGGGCCTCGAGCTCGCGCAACCGCCGCAAAAGCTGCGCACCCCGCTCGGCGGCGTTCACCCAAAGCTGCTCGCGCTCGATAATCGCGATGTTGGCCAGGGCCACCGCACAGGCTACCGGATGCCCCGAGTAGGTAAAGCCGTGCATGAACATGCGGTCGGGGGCCGAGATGCGTTCGAAAATTTGCGGGCTGATGCCCACCCCGCCCAGCGGCACATACCCCGAGGTGATGCCCTTGGCAAAGCTGGTGATGTCGGCCTGGAAACCGTAGGTGGTCTGGCCAAACATCTCGCCGGTACGGCCAAAGCCGGTAATCACCTCATCGGCGATCAGCAGGATCTCGTACTTCTTCAGAATGGGGACAATGGCCTGCCAGTAGCCTTCGGGGGGTGGCACCACGCCCCCTGCGCCCTGCACCGGCTCCCCGATGAAGGCCGCGATGGTCTCGGGGCCTTCCCGAAGGATTAAGTCCTCGAGCTCCTGGGCCAGCATCGCCACAAACCCGGGCTCCGAGAGCCCCGGGTTGTTGCGGTAGGCCAGCGGCGCGCTCAGGTACAAAAACCCTGGCGGCAGCGGCCCGAAATCGGCGTGGTAGGCCGGTACGCCGGTGGCGGCCAGCGCCCCCATGGCGATCCCGTGGTAGGCCATGCGCCGCGAGATGATCTTGGTTTTTTCGGGCTTGCCCGATAAAGCCCAGTAATAGCGGGCAATCTTGATGGCGGTCTCGTTGGACTCGGCCCCGCCCGAGGTGAACTGGAAATGGGAGTGGTGCGGTAGAAGCTGGTGCATCTTGGCGGCCAGCTCGATGACCGGGGGGGTGGCCAGCCCAAAAAAAGTGGGCTGAAAGGCCAGCCGGGCCATCTGTTGCCGGGCGGCCTCGACCAGCTCCTGGCGCCCGTAGCCCACATTCACATTCCAGAGCCCGGCGAACCCATCAATGTACCACCTGCCCTCGCTGTCACGCACTTTGGAACCCTTCCCCTCAACCAGCACCAGCGGGCCCTGCCGCTTGTGGCGGTGCAGGTTGGTGACGGGGTGTAGGTGGTGGGCGATATCCTGCTCGATGAGCTGCTCGGTGTTCAATACAAAGGGGTTCATAATCTCCCCGATTCTACCTTCCTGCTGCGTAGTATGCTGGCCTTTGTGACTGCTGATACCCGGCGCGAAATATTCAGAATTGCCCTTCCGGTGAGCCTCGAGTCCACCGCGCAGCTGGCCCTGGGTTTGGTTAATCAGGTGATTGTGGGAACCCTGGGTACCGCCACCATTGCCGCGGTGGGTCTGGCTAACAACCTGCTGTTTATTGGCATCCTGTGCCTGAACACCCTGGGTGCGGGGTGCGCCATTCTGGCCAGCCGGGCCAGGGGGCGGGGCGACGAGGCCGCGGTGCGGCGCATCGTAAGCTTTTTTGTCGGATTTTCTGTGCTTGTATCGCTGGCGCTGGCCCTGCCGCTGGGGCTGGGGGCCACCCCTTTCCTAAAGCTGATTGGGTCGAACCCGGAGATTGCTGCCATCGGTGGGCCTTTTCTCACCCTGGTGGCTTTCTCCTTGCCCCTCATTACCCTAAGCGTGGTCAGCAGCGCGGCCTTTCGTAGCATTGGCAGGGCGCGCATACCAATGCTAGTGACCGTTCCGGCCATTGCCCTGATACCGCTGTTGTCCTGGCTGTTTGTGCATCCGCTGGGGATGGGTGTGGTGGGGGCAGCGCTGGCGACCCTGGTGGCCCAGGGGATCCGGGCACTGCTGCTGCTTGGGCTGCTCGTTGGAAGCCGCTGGGGGTTGCGCTGGGCCTGGCCCAGCCTGGGACAAGGGCGGGATTTGCTCCGCGAGGCGGTGCCGCTGGTGTTGCCGCTGTTCATCACCGAGGTGGTCTTTAGCGGAGGGGTGTTTTTGTTTGCCCTGCTGTTCGAGCGCCTGGGCACCCCGGAGCTGGCGGTGTTTCAGATTGTGAGCAACCTCGAGATGGTCTTCATCACCGCCTCGGCCGGCCTGCATTACGCGGCCACCGTTCTGGTAGCCCAGTCCATTGGGCGGGCCGACTCCCCCGGCGTCTGGGCAGTTTCGCGCCAGATTTGGCACATTGGACTGGCTTCGGCCGCCATCTTTGGCTTTGTTTTTGCCCTGTTCGCTTTTCTCCTTCCGGTGCTCTACCCCAACACCACCCCGCAGGTGCAGGAATGGGGGTTCTGGGCTGTGCTGCTCAATGCGCTGTTCCAGCCGGTCAAGGTGTCCAATTTCATCTTTTTTGGTACCCTGGCCAGCGGGGGGGATACCCGTTTTTTGCTGCTCTCCGATTTCGTAACAGTGTTTGTGGTGGGTCTGCCCCTGGCCTGGTTGCTGGCGTTTCCGTTGGGTTTGGGATTGTGGGGCATATTTCTGGGGCGGCTTCTGGGCGAGGAGACGGTGCGGGTGAGCATGTTTTTGTGGCGCTATCGAAGTGGGCGGTGGTTTCGGCTCGAGGCCCGGGCAGCGGCCTCTGATTAGGGGTCTGTACCAACGCTTTTCTGCTGAAGATGCAAAAACCCGTATTATACTGAGCCTCAATGCGGGCGCGCTCTTACTTGTTTACGCTTTATATGGAGTATCTGTACCCCGAAAACCGGGCCTGGGTGGGGGATCTGATCCGCTGGATGGAACTGTTGAATTTCAGCGAACCTGCAGTGCGGGCCGCGGTTTCGCGCAGCGTCAAACGAGGCTGGATTATCCCGGAAAAAGAGGGGCGGCGGGCGTACTACCGGCTTTCGCCCAGGGTGGCCTGGCAGGTCGAGAAGGTGCGGGAGCGCCTGTATAGCTACGGTGCCCCGTGGGATGGCAGGTGGCGCATTTTGGTCTACGCCGTGCCGGAAACCAAGCGCACCGTGCGGGATCGCTTCCGCAACGAGCTAATCCTCCTGGGCTTCGGTACGCCGGCGCCGGGCGTCTGGATCAGCCCCAACGGCTCGCTCGAGGCCGCCCGCGACCTGGTGGGCTTTTACGGCCTGCAAAAATATGTGGAGCTGTTCCAGGCCGAGCGTTTCTCCAGCACACCCCCCCTCGAGCTCATCGAGAAATCCTTCAACCTGAAGGCGGCCCAGACCCGCTACCGGGCTTTTCTATCGCAAAGGCAGGGGCGGCCCCAAAGCGCCGAGGAGGCCTTTGTGCGCCTGACCCACATGATTCACCAGGCCCGCAAGAACCTCTTCTTAGACCCCGGCCTGCCGCCCGAGCTGACCCCACCCGGCTTTTTGGGGCAGCAGGCCAAGGCGCAATTCCTCGAGCTGTACAATCAACTCTCCCGGCAGGCCCGCCCGGTTTTCGAGCAGGGTTTGGCGGCCGCGGACTGAGGCCAGGGGATCTACAGGCGCACCGCACGGATGCGCTCGAGGAAATCGTGCACGATGTTCCCGGTCACACCCCAGATATCGTAGCCCCGCCAGGGATAATGCCAGACCTTGCGCCGTAGCTGGCCTTCTATCTCGGAGAACTCCCCGCCCAGGCCGTTGGGAAGGCGGTTGCCCGGCGGGGGGGTGCGTTCTTCAGCGTAAGCGGGTGCGGCCAGCAGCTCCTCTATGGGTACCCAGAGCAAGGTATCTACTTCTGCAGGGTTGGGGGTCAGCTGGGGTTCCTGGGTGATCCGGCCCAGCAAAGGAAATACCCGGAAGCCAAAGGGTGAGAGGGTGGGGTTGAGGTGTCCCAGGATTTCCACATGCTCCGGGTTCAGCCCCACTTCTTCCCAGGCCTCGCGCAAGGCGGCCTGCTCGGCGCTCTCACCATCGTCAAAGCGACCCCCAGGAAAGCTAATCTGCGCGGCGTGGTGGGGAAGGTGGGCGCTGCGCACGGTGAACAGAAGTTGCCCCTCCCAAACCGGCAGGAGCACGGCGGCATCCACAAAACCCTCCGGCCTCGAGAGCGCGGCAGGAGGACGGGCAACAATGGCTTTGAGCAAGTCCGATCTCATGGGTCTGTCCAGCACACTGGACAACAACGTGCCGGAGCTGTCATGGACTTCCATTTTGCACCAGGTTTGCGCTGCTATCTGTGGTATCTGACGCTTTATAAACAGCTTTCCTCGCACCGCTCGCGCAACAGAATCTCCGGATTGATTTTTTCCTCCCGGCACCAGGCCACCATCAGCCACAGGGCCTCGGCCAGGTTGCCCTCTTCGAGAGCCCCCATCAGCCGGTCTTTTCCGGGAAAGGTGTACCCCATTTTTTTCTGCATCTCGGCGGCGCGGGCCAGGGCCCCCAGGCTTCTCGGCACCTGGTCGCAAATAGACTGGGCGGTTTTGCCCTCCCGGGCCTTGATGGCCTTCCAGTTGGCGCTAACGGCCTCGGGGGTGTCGGCCTGCACATCGCCGAAGACGTGGGGGTGGCGCCGGATGAGCTTATCCACAATGTGCTGCTCCACCTGTGAATAAGTAAAGGTGCCCGCCTGCTCGGCAATCACCGAATGAAAGGCCACCTGCAGCAGCACATCCCCCAGCTCCTCGGCGATTTCGCTGGGGTCGCCTTTGCCAATGGCATCCACAGCCTCGGCGGCCTCCTCGAGCAGGTAGGGGCGCAGGCTTTGGTGGGTTTGCTCCTTGTCCCAGGGACAGCCATCCGGGCCCCGCAGACGCCGCATGACCTCGAGTAAACGCTCCATGCTTACAGCCTAGCGGGTTTTGGAAAGTTCGCCATGTCTGAGCAGCTGCCACAGCAGGAAGCCGGCCACCCACGAGCAGCCCATCAGTATCAGGCTCAGCACATCTACCGGGGCGGTATCCCCCAAGGCCAGGCCCTGGGGGCTGGGGTAGGGCAGGCCGGTGGTGCGGGTCAGGACGAACAGCAGGGTGATAAGCCCCACCAGCCAGACCCCCCCTTTGTAGGTTCCCCGCTCCATGCTGGTGGGCATCTCGAGCAGGCGCGCCAGCAGCAAGAACCCCCCGTACATAAGCTGGAATCCCAGCAGCATCATGAACAGGACCGCATACCAGAACCCCGCCCCCTGAAGCCCCAGCGGGGTGTCGTTGCCGAACAACTCACCGCACAGCCCACCCCCCAGCAAGGTGTTGCCCAGTCCCAGCAGCTGCAGGAAGAAAGGGGCCACCAAAAGGGCCCCGGCCCAGCGTACTAAGGGGTGCGTAAAAGCGATGGTGCGATCCTCCATGCTAGCCCTTATCTTGCCCTAAAGCCGCGGGGCCAATGTAAATTGGCTTGCCATGCCCCATCGGAAGGTGGTCAACCAACCCGACCAACGTCAGTGCTCAAAGATAGCCTCTGACGGTTTTTGCCCTGGACGATGATCTTTTTGAATCTGGTATCAGACTGTTCGTTCAGGGACATTTGCCTGGGGCTGGGTTGTCTAGGGTTAAGCATGGTGTGCAGAGGGCTGCGAACCCTCGAGCCCAGGAGTGTGTAGATGCCGCGTCGAGCAATTTGGATCATCCTGTTGGTTGGCCTGCCTTTGTTGCTGGCGGGGGCGGCCTTTCTGGTATCGCGCGATACCTACCAGCCCTATGGAACGCGCCTGTTGAATGCTCGTCCGCTCGAGGCCAACCAATTCACCCTGACCGCGCACGACGGCTCGAGCAAGAGCCTGTCGGACTTTCAGGGTAAGGTGGTTTTGATCTTCTTTGGCTTTATAAACTGCCCGGATGTCTGCCCCACCACCTTGCTCGAGCTCAGCAAGGTCTACAAAGCCCTGACCCCCGCCGAACAGGCACGGGTGCAGGTTCTGCTCATCTCGGTAGATCCCGAACGAGACACCCTGGAAAAGCTAAGGGACTACGTCACCTTCTTCAGCCCCAGCTTTATCGGGCTGACTGGAACCCCCGAGCAGATCGCCGAGGTGGCCAAGCGTTACGGGGTGTTTTATCAAAAGTCCCAGATCAAATCGGCCACCGAGTACAACGTAGACCATACCGCCACCGTCTTTGCCCTCGATCCCAAAGGACAGCTGCGGCTGATATACGGCAACGGCAAAGCCGCCGAAACCGAACGGGTGTTAGCGGACGTGCGCTGGTTGCTGCGCTGAGCCCCTGGTACGAGCTCAGGGCAGGCTGCATGCCTTTCCTGCTCCCCAGGAATTGCCCTGGGTTCGCCTGACCGAATTCAAAAAGATAATCTTCCAAAGCAAAGACCTCCAGAGGCTATCTTTTTGAATCCTAGAGCACTCCCTTCGGTCGGGTTAGTTCGCCACCATTCGGTGACGAACTAACCGAATCTGGTATGAATCCTAGAGCACACCCCTCGCTACGCTCGGCGAAGAAAGCGTATCCCGTTGGTCGGGTTGGTTTGGCCCCGAAAGGGGCCAAACTCACCGAATCCGCTATAAAAGGCCTCCCAGCGCCGGGCCTCCTGCTTGACCGGCTACAGTTCGTCTTCCAGCAAGGCTTCCCAGCTTTGCCGCCGGCGGATTACCTCCCAGTCCTGGCCTGTCCACAGCAGCTCGAGGGGGCGGGGGGTGTCGAGGTAGTTGCTGCTCATGCTACCGGCGTAGGCTCCAGCTTGCAAAACGGCCAGCAGGTCGCCCTCCTTGGGTTCGGGCAGGGTGAGGTCGCGGGCCAGCACATCGCCCGACTCGCAGGCGGGGCCGGCCAGGTCGTAGGTGGCTTGTCGGGGGTTGTGGTACAGCGGCTCCACCGGGTGTACTGCGCCATAGAGCATGGGCCGGATCAGCTGGCTCATTCCGGCGTCTATCAACAGGTAATTGCGCCGGGTGCGCTTGATGCCCCAGCAGCGCGTGACCAGCACCCCGGCCTCTGCAACCAGGTAGCGGCCCGGCTCGAGCCACAGCTCCGCGCCGTGTCGGTGGGCCAGGGCAGTCGCCTGTGCTCCCAACGCATCCAGGTCGAGGCCCAGCCCAAAGCCCCCGCCCAGGTTCATGACCTGGAAGGGGCCGTGGGTGCGGTACAGCTCGTCCATCACCCTGTAGCCCGCCTGGTAGTCTTCGGGGTGCTCCAGGGCTGAGCCCAGGTGGATGTGCAGGCCCAGCACCTCGAGGCGGCTCCGGCGGGCCCGTTCCAGGGCCGGCCCCACTTCCTCGGGCAGGATGCCAAACTTGCTATGGCCGCGCCCGGTGGCCAGGTGGTCGTGGGTGACGATGGGCAGGTCGGGGTTGACCCGTAAGAGGACGCGGGCCCTGGGCAGCACCCTTGAGGCCCGCTCGAGGTCGGCCAGCGAGTCGAGGCCCAGAATCGGAAGGCCCATGCGGTTCAGCTCTTCCAGCATGGCCGGGGTTTTAACCGGCCCGTTCAACAAGACCTCGTTGCGGCGGAAGCCGGCCTTGTAGGCCCGCAACACCTCACCCAGGCTGACCGCCTCCACAAAGACCCCCCGTTCCAGGAAGCGCTTGAGCAGGCCCAGGCGAGGGTTGGCTTTGATGGCGTAGAACAGCTCGGCCTGCGGAAAGGCTTTTTGCAGGCGCTCGAGGCGCTTTAGGATGGTGGGCCAGTCGTAGGCGTAAAAAGGTGTCTCAAACTGAGAGGCGGCTTGCAGCAGGGCCTCTTTAAACTCGGGCCGCAGGGCGGTGTAGGATTGGGGCATGCTCATTGGCGTAACCTCTCAGTCGCGCAACACAGAAGGTCTTTTTCGCACCAGAATCTGGGGCCTGCTCGAGCCCTATGTGCGGGCTCTGGAAAGCCAGGGTGCCAGCATTGTAATCCTACCGCCCCAGGCGGGCGACAAGCTGCCCGCTTTGCTGCACCAGCTAGACGGCGTGCTGCTGCCAGGGGGTGTGGATGTGGATCCGGCCCAGTTTGGCGAAGAACCCATCCCCGAGCTGGGGGAAGTGAGCCTCGAGCGCGACACCCTCGAGCTCTTTGTGGCTCGTTATACGGCCCAACACGGCATTCCTACCCTGGGGATCTGCCGCGGTATCCAGGTCATGAACGTGGCCCTGGGCGGTAGCCTGTACCAGGATCTGCCTGCGCAAGGCTTCCGCACCGTGCAGCACAGCCAGAAGGCCGAACCCCCGGTGCTGGGGCATGGCCTTGAGCAGACCGGGCAAAGCCCTCTCAGCAAGCTGTTTGCGCCGCGCTTCCGGGTCAACTCCTACCACCACCAGGCCATTAAAGACCTGGCGCCCGGCCTGCGGGCGGTGGCGGCTGCGCCCGATGGCATTGTGGAGGCGGTGGTGCTCGAAGACCATCCGTTCTACCTGGGGGTACAGTGGCACCCCGAGCTGCTGCCTGAGCAATGGGGTATTTTCCACCTGCTGATCGAGGCTGCTGCCGGCCAGCGGGTTCGCTGAGCAAGAGGCGGTGGCCCCGAACATCCACTAGGGAAAGGCCTGCGGTGGCTGCTTCAGAATGTTAACGGGATGCTTGGACTTGATGTAAATCCGCTGTACAGACTGGCCGGGTGTTGGTTTGAACCATCTGGCAGCGCGATTCACGATACACTGGGCGAAGAACGGGTATCGTATGGTTTTGACGGGAGGTCAAGGCTTGTCGCTGTATCAGACTCTCAGTAAGTCCCTCGAGCCGGTGCTGGGGGATCGTGCCCGGGTGGTGCTGGAAGAGGGCCTTCGTCGGCTGGGCACCAGCCCGGATAAGCTCGACGCATCCGAGGCCGAGACCATTCTCAAGCGCCTGGTGTACCGCGAACTTCAGGCCAAAATGAGCCCCAGCGCAGCCCGCAGTCATATCGAGGAGCTGCTCAAAACCCTGGGGCTTGGTGGAGAGAAAAGCACCAAGTCCGCTACCGGTGGGTTGTCGGCGCATGCCCAGGGGGTGCTGGCGGATCTCGAGGCCGGCCTAAAGCGCTTCAGCCTGTACCTGGACTGGCCCGAGGTTGGGCGCCTGCGTGGTCTGGTCAACGCGATTAAGCAGGATCCCGAGGCTGCTGCGGCGCGCACTTTGTTGCGTGAGGGGCAGGAGGTGCTGGCCCAGCTCGAGGAGAAGCTCCAGGCGGCTTTGCTGCGCCAGACCCGGGATATTGCCGAGCTGGAGATGAGCTTATCTCGAGTGCAGAGCGTGGGTGGGGCCAAGGTGCGCCGCCTGGAAAACCTGATCCGGATTATCCAGGAGGCCCACGCCCAGGAAACCCTGGCCGCCGCTGAGGTGGAGCGAGCCCGGGCCCTGGCGGCTGATATGCGCAAGCTGGTCGAGTCCTCGGTGGTGCAGAATCCCACCGGTGAGGCTGCCATTACCCTGGATACCATCGAGGAAATCGTGCCGACCGAGCCACAGGTGGTGCTCAAAGACCCCACCATCGAAGCGCCGGTGGTGTTGGAGGAGGCCAGCGACGGCTTCGACGACGAAGCCCTGGTGATCGACCTCGACTTTGAGGCCCTGACCTCTGAGCAGCTGTCGCGCATCCGCGAGATCGATGTGGCCGAGGACGCCCGCCGGCTGGAGTCACTCAAAGAGCGCTATGTGGCTGTGCTGAACCAGGCCAGTGTGGCTGGTGAGCTGGCCGAACTGGAGGCCGAGCTATCGGCCGGCAATCCCCTAGGGGAGCGTCTGGATGCTTTTGCCGAGCTGCTCAAGACCGCACACCAGGAGGCCTTAACCGAGGCCCGGGTGCGCTATGAGTGGCTGGCCGACCGCCTGGGCCGCCTCGAGCTGCCCTCGGAGCGAACCGCCCCCCTGCAGGCGCGCTTGATGGTGGCCCTGGAAACCTTGCAGGCCGGTGGGATTCCCCATGAGCTGGCCGAGCTGGAGCGCAACCTGGAGAGCCTCGAGGCCGAAGAGAAGGCCAACCGCGAAAACAAGGCCCGCCAGGCCCGCCTCGAGGCCGCGCTGGCCACTTTGCGCAGCGAGGCCGAACATGCCCTGTCGCCCTTCCGTGGGCGGCCCCAGGTGGAGTCTTTCCTGACGGCCCTGGCTGCCCCGGATATCTCCGAGGCGGCCTTGAGCACCCTGCGCCAGGAGCTTTCCGACCTGCTCTCCCAGCTGGCCCGGGAGCGCGAGGAGGAAAGCCTCAAGCGCATGGGCCTGCGGGCCAGCGTGCAGGCTTTGCCAAGCCTCGAGCCCCTCGAGGCTGATAAAAAGCGCCTGTTGCAGCAGCTCGAGCAGGGATTGGGCACGCTGGCCGAGCTTGAGGCGGCGGTGCAGGCCCTGGTGGAGCGCGCCCGGGGGGTGGTGCTGGGCCGGCTGGAGGCCCTCGAGGCCCGCATCCAGCACCTCGAGCGCGTCCTCAAGGAATCCCTGATCGAACTCAAGAAACCCCTGCAGGCCAACCGTGAGGCCCTGGCCCAGGGCCGTATTGCCGACCCCAGCCCGTTGGAGCGAGCGCTGGACGATCTGGTAGCGGCTCGGCGGGCTTCCATCGCCGAGGAACTCTCGCGCTACGAAGCGGTGGCCCGCAGCATGAAGGGGCTGGGGGGTGAGGAGCTCGAGGCTAAAGTGGCCCAGGCCCGAACCTACCTCCAGGCCGGTGAACTACCCGACCTGAGCGAGATTCACGCGCTCCTGGGCCGTCTGCGTCGCGCCCAGGAGACGCTGCGGGCCGACCTGGGCGCGCGTATAGGGGCTTTGCTCGAGGCCTATGGTGTGCACAAAGGGGTGGGGGGTGAAACCGCCCTGCGCCTCAAGCCATTGTGCGACTTCCTGCAATCGGCGGCTGAGCGCCTGCCCCGCCTGGGGGCCAGCGGTTTGCTCGAGGTGCGGCGGGCTTTGGAGGAAGCCGAGCGCCTCGAGGCGCAGCTAGCCCAGGAGTACGAGGCAGCCCAGAGCGTCTTGCAAGAACTAAAAGGGGCCGACCTCGAGTCCTTGCTGGACGTTTTCCAGGCGCCCAGCCCACCACCTACACCCTCATCCCAGCCCGCCACCCTCCCCGAGCCTGAGGTGCTGAGGCAGTTTCGCATACGGGGTGTGGAGGCGGTGGCCCTGGTTGAAGGGGGGCAGGTGGTGGCGGGCGGGCTACCTTTTGCCTCCAAGAGTGCTCAGGTGGTTTTCGACGACCTGATCAACCTGGCCAACGAACTCTCGGGACAGCCGGCCCGCCTCTCGGTTATATCACTCCCCCAGTGGGTGCTGGTGCTGGTGCCCTTGAAGCAAAAAGGCCTGGTGGTCTTGGCAGAAAAAGCCCTCCTATCGCGCTTGCTGGCCCTTGTCGAGCGCCAGCGTGAAGCGCTGGAGGCGCTGTAGCCCTGCCCAATCAGGCCCCGCCGCCATGCACGTACTGCAGCTCGTAGAGCCTGGCATAGTAGCCGCCCTTTTTCAGTAGCTCGTCGTGGCTGCCCTCTTCCAGCAGCCTGCCCTTGCGGAAGACCAGAATCCGATCCACATGGCGGATGGTCGAGAGCCGGTGGGCGATCACAATCGAGGTGCGGCCCTGCATAACCCGCTCGAGCGCGGCCTGAATTTTCTGCTCGGTCTCGGAGTCCACGTTGGCGGTGGCCTCGTCCAGAATCAGCAGGATGTCGGGGTTGTGCAGGATGGCCCGGGCCAGGGCCAAAAGCTGCTTCTGCCCCGTGGAAAGCCCCCCGCCGCGCTCGTGCAGAACGGTCTCGTAACCCTGCGGCAGCCGCTTTATAAACTCGTCGGCCCCCACAAAGGCACACACCTCCTCGATGCGCTCTAAGGTAATGCTTTCGTCGCCCAGCCGCAGGTTCGAGGCAATGGTGCCGCTGAACAGAAAAGGCTCTTGCAGCACGATGCCAATGGCCCGGCGCAGGTCGCGCTGCCGGTACTCCCGCACGTCCAGGCCATCGATCTTGACCGCACCCTGCTGCACGTCGTAGAAACGGGCGATCAGGCTAATCACGCTGGTCTTGCCCGCGCCGGTGGCCCCCACCAGGGCCACCTTCTCGCCGGGCCGCACCCGGAAGCTCACCCCCCGCAGCACCCAGTCCCACTCGCCCTCTTCAGGGGTGGTGGGCTCGATCACCTCGAGGCCGGCTGCTTCAACCTCCTTTCCTTCATCCCCAGGCTCCGTTCCCTGGGGTTTGGCCTCGCCCCGCCGGCCATAGGCAAACCAGACGTCCTCGAAGTCAATCTGGCCTCTAAAGCGCTCGACCGGTATCGCCCCCGGCTTGTCGGCCACCTCTTCTTTGGTGTCCAGCAGGCCAAAAATGCGCTCCGCCGAGGCCATGGCGGCCTGGAAGATGTTGAACTTCTCGGAAAGATCCTGCAGGGGCTGGAAGAGCTGGCGCACGTAATCGGTGAAAGCCACCAGCAAGCCCAGGGTAATGGCCTGCTGTATGACCTGCCCGCCCCCGTACCACAGCAACAGGGCCACCGTGACCTCACCCATGAGGCCCACCAAAGGGAAGAACAGGGCAAACCACTTGATGATCTCCACCCAGGCCCCGCGCAGATCGCTGGAGAGCAGGTTGAACTGCGCTTCGTTCTTGGGCTCCCGGTTGAAAAGCTGGGTGGTCTGGACGCCGG
Source organism: Meiothermus taiwanensis WR-220 (assembly GCF_003568585.1). Taxonomy (NCBI): domain Bacteria; kingdom Thermotogati; phylum Deinococcota; class Deinococci; order Thermales; family Thermaceae; genus Meiothermus; species Meiothermus taiwanensis. The sequence goes on along the minus strand of NZ_CP021130.1, from coordinate 2,295,367 downwards.
CCAGGTTTTCTTGCAGTGAAGCATTAACCCTCGACAGCCGCAGCCGCATGGCCCGGTAGGCCTCGCGCATCCCACCTCGGATCCAGGTGGTCACGGCCAGGAAGATGGGCATGATGGCGAAGGCTACCAGGGCCAGGCGCCAGTCCAGCACCAGCATGAAGGTCATCAGGCCGATGATCAGGGCGAAGTCGGCGATCAGCCCCACCAGCCCGCCGGTGATGAACTGGTTGATGGCGTCCACATCGGAGGTGATGCGGGTCATCAGACGGCCCACGGGGTTGCGGTCGAAGTAGCCCAGATGCATGCGCTGGAGCTTGGCGAAGATCTCCGAGCGCAGGTCGAAGAGGATGTGCTGCCCCACCCAGCTAATCAGGTAGGTTTGCGCGTAGTTGGCGATAAAGTCCACCACCCGCACCGCCAGAAAAACCGCGCAGACCAGCAACAGGGTCTCGTAGCGCTGGGCCAGGGGGAGCACCTCGCGCGGCACGATGGCGTTGTCAATGGCGTACTTGAGGAAAAGCGGGGTGGAGGCGGCGGTGAGGGTGCTCACCACCAGCGCCAGCAGGGCCAGCCCCACCTGCTTCCAGTAGGGACGCACATACTTCAGGATGCGCCGGGCCAGCTTGGCATCAAAACTCTTTTTAAAGGCTTCTTCTTCGTGCATAAGGCTCCGCTGATAGCTGATAACAGATGGTCAATCGCCGCTTTACCAAGTGCTCTACCGCTAATTTGCCCTCATCCTGGGGCCCCTACGGGAAGTGCGAGTGCGCTGTTTGCTCCGCTAAGATAGGGGGCTGAAGCTTTCCTAGTCCACCTCCGCTTGCAGGCGCTGGATGCGGTCGAGTTCGGCGTAGATGCCGCCTGCGGCCAGCAGCATCTCGTGGGTGCCTTCCTCCACGATTCTGCCGTGATCCAGCACCACAATCCAGTCGGCGTACTGCAAGGTGGAGGTGCGGTGGCCGATCAGGAGGGTGGTTTGCTGGCCCAGCACGCTTTTGAGCCCGGAGAGGATGCGCGACTCGGTCTCGGTGTCCACCGCGCTCATGGCGTCGTCGAGGATTAGAATTTTCGGCCTGCGGGCCAGGGCCCGGGCCAGGGCCACCCGCTGGCGCTGCCCGCCCGAAAGGGTGACGCCGCGCTCGCCCAGCGAGGTCTGGTAGCCCTTGGGAAAAGCCATGATGTCGTCGTGTACCCCGGCCAGCTGGGCGGCCCAGACGGCCCGCTCGAGGTCCACCGCTGGCAGCCCGAAGCAGATGTTCTCGGCCAGGGTGTCGGAAAAGAGGAAAGGCTCCTGCGGCACCATCCCGATTGAAGCCCGCAGGGTGGTGAGCGGCAGCTCCTTTACGTCGTAGCCCCCCACCAAGACGCGGCCCGAGGTGGGATCCAGGATGCGCGGAACCAGGCTTACCAGCAGGCTCTTGCCGCTGCCGGTGCGCCCGGTGATGCCCAGGGTGGTGCCCTCGGGGATGGTCAGGGTGATGCCGTCCAGCACCTTGCGCCCCCCCAGCTCGAGGCTGACCCCCTCGAACTTGATCTCTCCCGCCAGCTCCGAACCGACGGCCACCCCGTTCTCTTTTGATGGGGGAGCGGGCTCGGGGGAGGGGGGGGTAGAAGCAATCCGGGCCGGTTCATGCCAGAACTCCTCCAGACGCTTGTAGCTCGTCGAGCCCCGCTGGAAGATGGTGAGGGTATAACCCAGGCCGATAATGGGCCAGCCCAGCATCATCAGGTAGGCGTTGAACTGCACGAACTGCCCGGCGGTCATCTCACCCCGGATAACCATGCCGCCACCCATCCACAGCACGATGAGCGCGGCAAAGCCCATCATCAGGCCCATCAGGGCCCGCACCGGCCCGTCCACGCGGGTCAGGGCCAGGCTTTTGGCGATGTAGTCCTTGTTGAGGGCCTGGAAGGCTGCAAGCTCGCGGTCTTCCAGGGCAAACCCCTTCACCACCCGGATGCCGGAGAAGTTCTCCTGGGCGCGGGTGGAGATCCGGTCGAAGGACTCCTGGCTTTCGCGGTAGCGCCGGTCAATCAGGCGCAGCACGTAGTACATCACGAAAAAAATGATGGGGAAGACCAGGGAGAGGGCCAGGGCCAGCGGCACGCTCACCAGGTACATGGCCACAATGGCGAAGACCACAAACATCAGCAGGCGGCTGCCCATGTTGATACCGCCGCCCAGCATCTCGCGCACCGCGCCTAAGTCGGTGGTGAACTTGTTCATCAGGTCGCCGATGCGGTTTTTGCTGTAAAAATAGTGGTCCAGCGAGAGGGCCTTTTTGAACAGATCCATGCGCAGGTCGTGCTCGATGTAGCGGCTGGCCACCACCAAGAGCTGCCGGTTGGCCCAGGAGAAGAAGGCCGAGGCCACCGCCGCGCCCAGAATGGCCCAGACCCAGACCAGATAGGCCTCCCCGGCCCGGATGGCATCGATGGCGTGGCGCAAGAAGTAGGGCGAGAGCGAGGCCACCCCCACCGAGGCAATGCCGGCCAGCATGCCCCACAGGTACTGGGGGCCGTAGCGGCGCAGGTAGGGCATCAGGGCGAAGAGCGGGCCGAAAACTGACCGGTCAGTTCTGGGGGATGTCTTAGAATGATCGGATGAGGGCATCTTTACCACTTTATTCCTCCCCAATAACCTGACTGTAGTTTATTCGACCAAGCATCAGAGCCGAAGGCGCTGGGCCAGTTCGGCGGCCACCTGGGGCCAGGGGGCCTCGAGGCCCACCACCCGCCAGGGCTTGGGGGGTTCGGATTTCTTCAGCAGTTTGCGCAGGGGGCTGGGCAGGGGCAGGTACTCAGGGTCGTGCACGTAGAGCAGTCCCTTGATCTTGCCCAGCCTCGAGAGGTAGCGGTGCATACCGGCGGCCTCGAGGTCGGTGGGCAGCTCGAGGCCCAGCTCGAGGTGGGCCCCCTCCTGGCGCAGCTCCGCGGGGGCTTTGTCGGCCAGGAAGAGGCTCAGCCCCTGCTCAGCCAGCGCAGCCCGCAGGGCGTCCAGCCACTCGGGGTCGTCCAGCAGCATGGGCTGGGCTACCAGTCCAATCAGGTGGGCTCCGGACTGTTTGGGAGGGGTAAAGGTGAAGCCTAGCTGGTGTTTGGTACGTTCCAGGGCCCGCCGGGCCAGCATGGGGTTCTGGGTCAGGAGCTGCCCAATTGTGGCGGCCAGACCCGCCACCTCCGGCGAACGCTCGGCAGGAACCACCAGGGCGGGGGGCAGTCCCGGTACCAGCCTTTCCAGGGTGGCCTGCAAATCGACCAGCCAGGGTGAAGGGCTGCCCTTGTGGGCTTCAACGCCAAGCTGCACGTCCGGTAGCAACAGATAGTCGACCCCTTGAGTCTTGAGGTTGAAAACCTGACCCAGCACCCGACGGATGGGTGCGGGAACCGGTAAATTGACCGAGGCCTCCTCAGGCTGGACAACCTCAACCTCCAATGCTTGCAAGTAAGATCCCCAGAAGGGCAGGTAGCGACTGGACAGCCAGCTATTCAAAACACCCACACGCACCCGACTATCCTATCGCACTCTTGGCTATTGCGGGTTGTTTTCTCCGGGTGCGCCCCGCGCGGCTTCCTTAATGGCATGGGCCTGTGGCGAAAACCCCGTGGTTTGCGCCAGGAAATGGATCAGTGCCTCGAGGCTCTCAAACTGGTAAAGCAGCCCGCAGACCTCGTCCTTGAGCACCACCCAGACACCTCCCTGGTCTTGCCAGAGCTGCAGCAGGAAAGATCGGTTGTTGGACATAACCCCTCAGGCTGGAGGGTAGCAGGATCAACGTTACGAGGCCGTTATATCTGGAGGAGCTGCCGCACAAAGCTGCGCAGCGCGCGTGCTCCCAAGCGCAGGGAGTCGGGCTCCACCCATTCTTCGGGGGTGTGGGCCCCGCCCCCCTGGTAGACGCTCAGGGTGATGGCCGGGAGGCCTACCTCCACCCCAGCCGAGGCATCGGTAGAGCCGGCGGTGAACTGGGCCTCGAGGCCGATCTCCATCAGGGCCTGACGGGCGGCCTCCAGCATGGGGCGGGTGGCGGTCATGCCTGCTGGCCGCTCGCCGAGTACCTCAATCTCCATCCGTAGATTGAACTTACGGGCCGCTTCCATCAGAATTTCGCGCACCTGGGCCACCATCTGAGCCAGTTCTGTTGCGTCCAGGGCCCGCAGGTCAAGCTCAAAGCCCACTTCCTGGGGAATGGCGTTGATGGCCTCACCCCCCCACAGCCGCCCCACATTCAGGCTGGTGTGGTTGGTGCGCTCGAGGGCGTACATCTGAGCCAGGGCCTGCCCCAGGGCCGGCACCGGGGATGGAGCCCCCCGGTCGCCCCAGGCGTGGCCGCCGGGGCCAATAAAGCGGGCCCGCAGCCGGTGGGAGCCCGCCGAGCGGCTTACGATACCGGGTAAATACCCATCCACCGCCACCACCTGCTGCGGCTGTAGATGCCTAACCAGGCGCCGGGCCCCCCGCAGGTTACCCAAGCCTTCCTCGCCCACGCTAAAGGCCACCGTACAGCCCAAGGCCACCAGCTCAGCGGCCAGGGCCAGCAAGACCGCTACCCCCGACGAGTTATCGCCCACGGCCGGGCCGTACCAGCGGTGCTGTTCCCGCCGCAAGGGGGCGGGGGGCAGTACGGTGTCGATGTGGGCTATGAGCAAGATGGGGCCCTGGCCGGCCCAGACATTGCCCAGTTCGTCGGTCTGGGGAGGCAGCCCCTGGGCTTGCAGCTGCTGAGCAACCCAGGCTGCCCGGGCAGCATCGCCGCTAATTTCGGCGATTTCTGCCAGCAGCAGGACGGGATCGCGGGTGGTTTCGGTGGCAAAATCACTCATGCAAACCAGATCATACCGGCCCTGGGCCTACTCGTCGCTTTTTTCTGCCAACCCCTCGCGCAGGGCGTAGAGGGCGGCCTGGGTGCGGTTGTTGAGGTGAAGTTTCTGAAAGATGTCCGACAGGCGGTTGCGCACGGTTTTTTCCGAGAGCGATAGCTCGGCGGCGATCTCGAGGTTGGTGTAGCCCTGGGCCACCAGGCGCAAAATCTGCACCTCGCGCTCGGAAAGCTCGGCGTGGGCCTTGGGGGTGGTTTCTTGCTTGGCCTTGAAGTCTTGGATGATCTGCTCGGCCATCTCGGCATCCAGCAAGACCTCGCCCTGATACACCCGCCGGATGGCTTCCAGCAGTTCCTTGGCGTCGGCGTCCTTGAGCATGTAGCCCCGTGCCCCGGCCTTTACCGCCTCGAAGACGTAGCCGTCCTGGCGGTACATGGTGAGCATAATCACCTTGGCCTGGGGCCATTCCTTGAGGATTTCCTGGGTGGCCTGCACGCCATCGAGGTTGGGCATCTGGATGTCCATCAGGATGATGTCGGGGTGGGCCTCGAGGGCGTGGCGTAGGGCCTCGCGCCCGTCCTTAGCCTCGCCCATGACCTTAAAGTCGGGCTCAGCTTCCAGCAGGCTTTTGAGCCCCTGGCGAAAAAGGGCGTGATCATCGGCAAGCAAGATGCGAATCATTACCAGGTATTGTACACGGCGGCGCGGTGTAGTCTGGAAGAATGAACGGATGGCTTTTACTCATGGTTGCGATTGTCTCTGAGGTGATTGGTTCCACCGCACTCAAGGCCTCCCAGGGGTTTAGCAAACTGCTGCCTTCGCTGGTGGTGGTGCTGGGCTATGGCCTGGCCTTTTATTTTCTGAGCCTCTCCCTCAAAACCATTCCGCTCAATATCGCCTACGCCATCTGGTCGGGGCTGGACACTGCTCTGATTGCGCTGCTGGGCTGGTGGGTGCTTAAGGAGCCTATGAACGGCGCTATTGCCCTGGGCATCCTTCTTATCATCGCAGGGGTGGTGGTGCTGAATCTGGCCTCGAGGCTACACCACTGAGATAACCCTACCCCTGATCTACCTTGCTGAAGGATTGCGCTGGGCAAAAGTAGTAGCGTAAAGAGATGCAGGAGTCTTTATGGCATTTGCTGGCCGCCACCCTGATCGGCTTTGCGGTGGGCCTCGAGCGTGAGCGCGCCAAAGTCGAACGGCAGGGTTCGACCATTGGAGGGGTGCGTACCTTCACCCTGCTGGGGCTGCTGGGTGGGGTGGGGGCCCTGGGGCCAGCCCCATGGCTTTCGGCGGCAGGGCTGCTGGGGGTGGCTGGCCTGGCGGTATACACACTGAAAAATAGCCGCGATGCTACCAGCCAGGTGGCCGCCCTGGTGGTGTATGTGCTGGGTGTGCTGTGCGGCCTGGGGATCGTGCTGCCCGCGCTGTTTGCCGGGGCTTTGCTGTTGGGCTTTCTGGCCTTCCACGACGAGCTGCACGCCTTCGCGGGTGGAATAGAGCGGAGCGAGGTGGAAGCGGTGGTGTTGCTGGCCCTGCTGCTGGGGGTGGTCTATCCCTTGCTGCCCGATGTCAACTATGGCCCCTATGGGGTCTGGAACCCCCGCGAAATCTGGCAGGTGGTTTTGCTGGTGGCTGGGGTCAACTTTGTGGGCTATCTGGCCTTGCGGTTGTCGGGCTCCAAAGGCTTGTGGGTAGCGGCCATTTTGGGGGGGCTGGTTTCGTCCACCGCCGTCACCCTCTCGATGGTGACCCAAAGCCGGGCCAACCCCAGTAAAAACCTGCTCTGGGCTGGTGGGGTGGTGCTGGCTTCCCAGATGATGTTGGGACGCTTGCTGGTCTGGAGCGCCACAGCCCCGGCCCTTTTACAGCTGCTTTGGTTCCCGGTGCTCGTGTGGCTGCTGTGGGGGGTGCTGGTCACGGCCTGGCTGGCCCGGCATGATTCCGGTATCTCCGAAAGTGTACCGGTACAGAATCCCTTGCAGCTCCAAAGCGCGCTGATCTTTGCCGGTGTGTATGCCCTGGTCAAACTGCTGGCGAGGGCGGGCCTCGAGGTTTTTGGCAGTGCCGGGGTGTTTGTGGTGAGCGCTTTTTCAGGGGTGGCTGATGTAGACGCTATCACGCTCTCCCTGGCCCGGCTGGCCGCCAACCAGCAGCTCATGGTATCGGTGGCTTCCGTTGCTATTCTGGTTGCTGCGCTTAGTAACACCGTGTTCAAAGCCGCCCTGGCGTTTGGGGCTAAGGGGCTGGGGGCATACGTGGCCCTTGGCCTGATACCGGGGGGCGTGCTGGCCTTGCTTGTTTTGCTGGTGTTTTGACCTAGGTTATACCGGATTCAAAAAGATAATCTTCCAAAGCAAAGACCTCCAGAGGCTATCTTTTTGAATCCTAGAGCACTCCCTTCGGTCGGGTTAGTTCGCCACCATTCGGTGACGAACTAACCGAATCTGGTATTACCTACCAAACCTGCGTTCCCGCTTCTGATAGTCGCGCACCGCCCGCAGAAAGTCCACCTTGCGGAAGGCGGGCCAGAAGGCATCGAAGAAATAGTACTCGCTGTAGGCCGCTTGCCACAGCAAAAAGCCCGATAGCCGTATCTCGCCCGAGGTGCGGATGATGAAGTCGGGGTCGGGCACGCCGGCGGTGTAAAGCCGCTCGGAGATGTGCTTCATGTCCAGCTCGGCGGCCAGCTCTTCCGGCGACTTGCCGGTCTGGGCTGCTTCCAATAGCAGGCTCTTGACGGCATCTACAATCTCTTCCCGTCCGCCGTAGCCCATGGCGATGTTCAGGAGCATGCCGTTGTGGTGCTCGGTGGCCTTCTCCAGTTCTTCCAGGGCCTCCAACACCTTGGGGGGGAAGCGGTCGTGCCGCCCGATTACCCGCACCCGCACCTCGTTGGCGTGGATGCGGGGGTCGTGGGCCATGCGCTTGGCCTCCTGCACGAAGAGCTGCATGAGGGTTTCGACCTCGGTCTGGCTGCGGTTGAAATTGTCGGTGGAAAAAACCCAGATGGTCACGGTGGGAATCTTGAGCTCGAGGCACCACTCCAAGACTTCGTAGGCCTTCTGCACCCCAAACTCGTGGCCCTGATGATCCTCCAGGCCCAGCTCCCTGGCGAAGCGGCGGTTGCCGTCCAAGATCAAGCCCAGGTGCCTGGGTATATGCCCCCTCCGCACTTCGGCCTCGATGCGCTTTTCGTACCACCAGTACAGGGGCTTGAGTGCGGCACTGAATAGCTCGAGCAACTTCTTCCGTAGAGAACGTTTCGAAATGCGCGCAGGGGAAGTCAGGGCCATGAACCACCTCAACTTGTCTATCTTAGCTAGAGGAAGCGCTTGTTCGATGTGCAAATGATTGCAACAACCTAAACCAAGGGGGCGAGGGCTGGATGCGGCTCCTGAGCGCTATGGGGTCAAAAGCAAAACCCGAGGGTGCACACCTCGGGCTATTTGCGTCCTGGGCTGGTGCCAAGGGGCGGAATCGAACCGCCGACACTGCGATTTTCAGTCGCATGCTCTACCGACTGAGCTACCTTGGCGTGGTTTACGCCGAGCACAGTTTTTGCTTGCGCTCGGCGTAAATTTGGCGCTCCGGACGGGACTTGAACCCGCGATCTCCCACGTGACAGGCGGGTATGTTAACCAACTACACCACCGGAGCAGGTTGTAGCACTGCGTCGGAGTCGTCCGAACAGGCACATAGGATAATAGCGGTTGGCCTGTTGGGTGTCAAGCATGATGACCTGGAAAGAAGTACTCGCCAAACACAAAACCCTGCGGGGGATAGGCCCACACAGCCTCTTGGTGGATCGGGGCGAGTCCGGCTACAAAAACCGCTTCCTGCCCGATGGCTCCATCCTGTATCCGGGTGAGGGGCTTGCGGGAAACCAGCAGCCAACGGGGGGGAACCGGATTCTGCTTCTGGCTATGGCTGCCCAGACACCCCTGCGGGTGTACCGGCGTGAGCGAACCAACTGCTGGCGCGACTGCGGTTGGTTTCTTGTAGAAAGCGTGGAGTATCGGCTGGAAGAAGCCGAGCGCCGCTATGTGTACTGGTTTCGGCTGATTCCGTTGAAAGATGCGACCTGAGCCAAAAAAGCCCGGAGCTTGTGGGGGTCTTTGAGCCTGGGGGCGGCCTCCACCCCGCTGCTCACGTCCACGGCATAGGGCGCTAGCTCCAGGGCTGCCGGCAGATTCTCGGGCTTTAGGCCCCCGGCGATAATCAGTCGGGGGTGTTGCCGCAGGGGCGCGATCCAGTCCAGCGGGTAGCCCTGCCCGCTTCCGGGATTCACCCCATCCACCATGAGGGCGTCGGCGGGGTAGCCTAGCCAGTCGGGCTGGGCCGGGCCTTTCAGCTTGAAGGCCTTGATAACCGGGTAGAAGCGGCGGATGTGCTCGGCCCATTCGGGGGGTTCGTGGCCGTGGAGCTGGGCCACCTGGAGCCGGGCGGCCTCCATCTGCTCTAAGACCTTTTCGGGCGGGGTGTCCACAAAAACCCCGACCCGAACGACAAAAGGCCCCAGGGCGCTGCTGATGGGTCGAATTTGCGTGGGCTCGAGGTAGCGCGGGGTTCCGGGGGCCAGAATAAAGCCCAGGGCCCAGGCCCCGAGCTGCTCGGCCAGCAGGGCATCTTCTAGCCGGGTAATCCCACAAATCTTGGCACGTACCATGGGTTTTAGTGTCTCATACCTTACCTTTGTCTCAATTGTCTCAATCACATGAGGGGCTCAATGTAACGGTGAAATAACGGCAGGTGTGCAATAAAGCTGTTGTGCAATGTAACTGTGGTTAGAGCTCAGGAGGCGGGCCGATGAAGATGTTGCGTGTGTGGATGCTGCTGGTTGTTATGTTGGCTGCTTGTGGGGATGGGGGCCCTGGCAGCATCTCGGGTCAGGTGGGCTTTTTTTCGGGTGGTGCCGGGGCCATCCAGGTCTCGCAAAAGCCCTTTGCCCAGACCAGTGAAACCGATTTTGTGCCCGGAGAGGTGATTGTCAAGTTTCGGCCGGGGGTGAGCCTGCAAACGGTGGGGAGCCTCCAGGTAGCCGGGGTGGAGCTACAGCGGGTAGAAGACCTGGACACCCAGGGCATGGCACTCTTCCGGGGCGTTGCCGGCAAGCCTCAGACCCTCGAGGTCGTCCAGGCCCTGTCCCGCCGGGCCGATGTGCTCTACGCCCAGCCCAACTACATCCGCCAGGCTTTTAAGACCCCCAACGATACGTTCTATAACTTTCAGTGGCATTATCCGGCCATCAACCTGCCGGCCGCCTGGGATATCGAGGATGGAACCAGCCGGGTGGTGACGGTGGCGGTTATAGATTCGGGTATCGTGGGCGCCCACCCCGATATTCCCCAACCCATCCTGGGATATGACTTTATCTCCAACCCGCAGATTGCCAACGATGGGAACGGGCGGGACAACGATCCCGAAGATACGGGCAACGTGGCGCCCGGCGTGCCCCCCGAGGCCCTGACCGGTTATCACGGCACCCACGTGGCCGGAACGGTCGCGGCGGCCACCAACAACAACCGGGGTGTGGCTGGGGTCAGCTGGGGGGCCCGCCTGCTGCACATCCGGGCCCTGGGCGTGGGCGGGGGCAGCGACGCCGACATTATTGCGGCCCTTCGCTGGGCAGTGGGGCTTCCGGTTTCGGGCGTGCCCAACAATGCCAACCCGGCGGCGGTGGTCAATATGAGCCTGGGGGGCCGGGGTACTTGTGCGCCGGCCTGGCAGGATACCATCAACCAGGCCTCAAACCAGCCCCAGCGCCCCATCATTGTGGTGGCGGCTGGCAACAGTGCCGAAAATGCCTCCGATTTCACCCCGGCCAGTTGTAGCGGGGTCATTACCGTGGGGGCGACCGAGACCCGGGGTTTTCGCGCCTACTACTCCAACTATGGCCCTCGCATCGACGTGATGGCGCCGGGTGGGGATATAACCATTGACCGTAACGCAGATGGCTACGCAGACGGGGTGCTGAGTCCGCTCAAGGACGATAATGCAACAGGAGCCAATCAATTCATCTATCAGTTCTATCAGGGCACCTCTATGGCCGCTCCGCATGTGGCGGGCCTGGTGGCCCTGATGAAAGCGCGCCGCTCCGAGCTGACCTATTCGGAGGCGCTGGACATCCTCAAGCGCACGGCGGTGCCGCTGAGTGGGGCCAGTTGCACGGGCCGCCCATCGGATGCGATCCCGGCCGACTTCCCAACCCTCTCCAGCAGTGACTGTGGCGCGGGCCTGGTCAATGCGCAAGCAGCCGTCAGCGCGGCGGGCAGCGCAACGCCGAGCTACACCCTCCTGCTCAATCCCACCTCGGCCACCCTCAGCCCCACCCCAGGTAGCAGCGTGGATATAAACGTCAGCATCGCACGCATTGCGGGTTTTAGCAATGCCGTCAACCTGAGCTTGAGCGGCCTGCCGGTCGGGATAAACGGGCAGTTCAACCCCAGCAGCGTTACCGGCGGCACCAGCACCCTGCGTCTGCAGGTGAGCGGTAGTCCGACCCCTGGAACCTACAACCTCACCATCAACGGCAGTAGCGGCAGCATCAACCGCTCGGTGGGGCTGGCCCTGACGGTGGGCACGCCTGCGCCCCCGCCCAGCGTGCAGGGTACGGTGGTTTTTGCCCTGTACGTTGCAGGCAACGACATTGACCCCAACAAATCGGCGTTTGTGACCATTGCTCAGACAGGCCAGACCGCACCCTATCGGATCGAAAACCTGGCGGGCGGCGATTATGTTGTGATTGCCTGGAAGGATCTGGATGGCGACCAAGATATCACGCCGGGGGATTACCTTGGAGGCTATACCAATGCCGATGGCGATCTGCTCCTGGTACGCCCTACCGCCAGCAACGTCAGAGTGCCACTTTCGGTGGTGCAGGGGACGCAAAACCTGAAACTGCCAGGCCCGGAGGGGATTTCCCTGCTGCCCAGCCTGCGCCAGCTTTACCGGCGCTAGGGCTAGACCTCTCCGGCCTCCCACATCTGCTGAAAGCTTTTGGGGCTGGGTTTGAGCCCGGCCCGGCCCTCCACCCAGGCCCTGACCACCGGCACAACCCTATTGTCCAGGGCTTTTTCGGGCAGCAGGCGCAGGGCCTTGCTGGCCAGGCGGTACAGCCAGGGCTGGGTCATGGCCAGGGCATAGCCTTTGATGGCGGCGGCCTCGAGCCGTGGCATCAGGCCCTCCGCTACTGCGCGGTGGCGCCAGGTGAGCAGCAGCTTGGGGATGGGGATGCGCACCGGGCAGGCCTGAAAGCAGGCCCCGCACAGCGAGGAGGCATAGGGGAGGGGTTTGGTCTCTTCCAGCCCCAACAGCCCCGGCGACAAAATGGCCCCGATAGGGCCGCTGTAGACGTAGCCGTAGGCGTGCCCGCCGGTCTGGCGGTAAACCGGGCAGGCATTCAGGCAGGCGGCGCAGCGCACGCAGCGCAGGGTTTCCCAGGCCTCGAGGTCGGCCAGCAGGCTGCTGCGCCCGTTGTCCACAAAGACCACGTGCACCTCCTCGGGGCCGTCGGGCTCGCCGGGCCGGCGCGGCCCCTGGATGAGCGAGACGAAGGTTCCCAGGCGCTGCCCGGTGGCGGCGCGGGCGGTGAGCTGCAAGAAAATCGCAAGGTCGGAAAAGCGGGGCAATAGCTTCTCGAGGCCCACCAAAGCCACGTGGATGCGCGGGGCCGAGGTAGAAAGCCTTATGTTGCCCTCGTTTTCGATCAGGGCCAGGGTACCGGTCTCGGCCACCACAAAGTTGGCCCCCGAGAGGCCCATATCGGCGGTTAGAAAACCCTCCCGCAAGACCTTACGAGCCACGGCGGCCAGCTCCTCGGGGCTGGCCTCGGGGGGGGTCTGGAAGCGCTGGTGGAAGAGCTGGCGAATCTGGGCGAGGTTCAGGTGGATGGCCGGCCCCACGATGTGCGAGGGGGGCTGGTTCAGGAGCTGGATGATGTACTCGCCGAGGTCGGTCTCGAGCACCTCGAGGCCCATCCCTTCCAGCATGGGGTTGAGGCCCAGCTCCTCCGAGATCATGCTCTTGGCCTTGACCACCTTGCGCACCCCGCCCTTGCGGGCGATCCCGGCCACGATGCGCCGGGCGTCGTCGGCGTCCTCGGCCCAGTGCACCTGCACTCCATTGCGCTGCAGGCTGGTTTCCGCTTGGGCCAGGTACTGATCCAGGTGCATCAGAAGATGGTTCTTGACCCCTTCGGCCCAGTGCCGCCAGGCTTCGGCGTCCACCTCGGCGTAGGCCTGCCGCCGCTTGCTGTCGAAGTTGAGCGTGGCCCCCGTCACCGACTCGCGCACCTGGGGCTCTTCGCGCAAAACTCGAGCCGCTTCCTGGGGGTACCGGTTGGCTGCTGGCTTCATCCCACCGCCTCCCACAGCACCGAGGCCAGCGGGCGCACGGGCAGGTTAAGGTTCTGGTTCTGCATGCGCCCCATCAGGTGCAGCATACAGCCGGCGTCCCCGCTGGTGAGCAGATCCACCTGTCCGTTGGGCAGGGTGGAGAGCTTGCGGTCGGCCATGCCCAGGGCCACCTCGGGCAGCTTGACCGAGAAGAGCCCACCAAAACCGCAGCACTCCTCGGCGGCGGCCCAGTCCACAACCTCGGCCCCGGCGTTGCGCAAAAGCGTCAGGGGTTCCTGCTTGAGGCCCAGCTCGCGCAGGGCGTGGCAGCCGTGGTGGTAGGCGATGCGTTTGCCCGTCAGGCCCGAGCCCAGGTGAGTTTTCCCCAGCACCTTGACGATAAACTCGGAAAGCTCGTAGGTTTTCTGGCTCAAAGCCAGGGCCCGGGCGAACATCTTGGGGCGGTCGCGATACAGCTCGGGGTAGAAAGCCCGCAGCATGGTGGTGCAGGAGCCCGAAGGCAGCACCACGTACGGGGCGTCCTCGAGCACCCCCAGGGTATGGTCGGCCACCTGCCGGGCCTCGGCCCAGTAGCCCGCGTTGTAGGCCGGTTGTCCGCAGCAGGTCTGGCCCTGGGGAAAGTGAACCGTGCAGCCCAGGTGGCGCAAAAGCCGCACCGCCGCCACCCCCGCCTCGGCGAAAAACTGGTCGGTCAGACAGGTGACGAAAAGGGCCACTTGCATGATGCTGTAGATTATAGCCGGGGGAGAAGAGCATGCGACGCAAGATCACCCTGACCACCTCGAGCCAGCTCGAGGGCTACCAGATTACCGAGTACCTGGATGTGGTGTTTGGCGAGGCCATCGTGGGGGCCAACATCTTCCGCGACCTTCTGGCCTCGGTGCGGGACATCGTGGGGGGCCGCAGCGGGGCCTACGAGGCCGAGCTGCGCAAGGCCCGCGAGATTGCCCTAACCGAGCTCGAGCAGGCCGCCATCGCCCGCGGGGCTGATGCGGTCATCGGCATTGACGTAGACTACGAGACCGTGGGCCAGGGCAACATGCTGATGGTCACGGCCTCCGGCACCGCGGTAAAAACCAGCCGCAAGTACTGAGTGTGGGCTTACTGGGGGCTTGCTGCTGGGCCGTAGGTGAACCTGCGCCACAACCATTCCAGCGGCCCCTGCCCGAAGCGCCAAAGCCACCACCGGCTCAGGGCCACTTGGAGCGCCACAAAGCCCACCGCTATGAGCGGGAACCAGATGGGGCTGACCTGCCCGTACAGCCCCAGCCCATAGCCGTAGAACAATAGGCTCATGGCGAGCGATTGCAGCAGGTAGTTGCTGAGGGGCATCCGGCCTGCGTAGCGCAGGGGGTGTAGCAGGCCGAGCCGGGGCCAGAACAGACGAAACAAGGCCATATAAACCAGCGCGAAGGCCAGCCCGCCCAGCCCGCGCAGGGGCTGGAGATCGGGGTGCTGGGCGTTGTACCAGTTGACCGGGATGCCCACCAGCAGCCCCAGCGCCACCACCCGCCAGAGGGTGGCCGGCCCGATGCTCTGCCAGCGCGGGGCCAGGTAGATGCCCAGTAAAAATAAGCCCACCAGCTCGGCCCCGAAGAGGAGCGAGCCCAGCACCGTGCTAGCTAGCCAGGTCTCGAGCCGGGCCGCACTGACCGCCCAGAAGCTTCCGCTGGCAAATACCTCGGCGCTGCCCGGAACGGGCGCCATATCGCGCAAAAAGAACACGAAGAGGCCATACAGGACATACCCTGCCAGCAAGAACCTGGCGATGTCCAAAAGCCGGGGTTCTTGTCCCAGGTAGCGCAGGGTAAAAAAGCCCAGGATGGCATAGGTGCCCAGGATGTCGCCGTCGAACAGCAAGAGGCCGTGCAACGCCCCCACCCCCAGGAGCCACCCCAGGCGGCGGCGCAGCAGGGCGGGAGCATCCAGGCCGGCCGCGACAAAACGCCGGTACTGCAAGGCCAGCCCCAGCCCGAACAAGATGGCGAAGATGGTGTAGAACTTGCCGCTGAAGAAGAAGGCCAGAATCTCGCGGCCCAGGGTGTAGGGCGGTGAGCTGCCATACCGAGCGGCATACAGGCCAACCCCGGCGAAGTGCTCGAGGTTGACCGCCAGGATGCCCACCAGGGCCAGCCCCCGCACGGCGTCCAGGAAAACATCCCGCTGATTTGGGGCCAGGGGTTGCATGGGGGGATTCTACGGGAAGGCGTACAATGGGGGTGTATGCAAACACCCTCACAGCTGGCTCCCTTTTTGCGCGGCGATATAGAAGGCGTGCACTGGCTGGTATCGGTCTGGCTGCGAAACCTGGAAGAAGTGGAGGAGACCGTACAGAAATGGGCCGGGGGCCTTACACCCGAGGGTTTCTGGTGGGTGCCGGCCCCCCAGGCCAACCCCATTGGAGGCCTGGTGCGCCACATCGGCGGATCGTCTTACCGTCTGCTGTTGCGGGGCACGGGCCAGGAGATCCCCGAGGCCCTGCGCATCCGGCCGGCCGAGGAGATGGCCCCCAGCGGACGGGCCCCGGAGGAGGTGCTGGCCGAGTTCGCGCAAAACCTAAAGCGAGTGCGGGAAGGTTTGCAGGCCCTCCGGGACGAGGATCTCATGCGCACCGTTCAGGTAGGCCCCCACCCGGTCAAGGCGGTGTACGTGCTTGATCACATTGCGGCCCATGCCCAGCACCACGCCGGCCAGGTAATTACCACCCGTAAGCTGTGGGAGGCTAAAAACCGGTAGGCGGGGCTGGCGTTGGATGCGCCGGGCGGATGGTTGATGCTATACCCTGGGGGAACCATGATTACCTACTGCACCGCGACCTCGAGCGACCTACCCGAAGTGCGGGCCTTGCTGGCCGCTGCTGGCCTGTCGCAAGCGGGCCTGGAAGAGCACATCCTGAACTTTATGCTGGCCCTCGAGGGCCATAAGGTGGTGGGCTGCGCAGGCCTCGAGGTGCACCAGGGCAGCGGCCTTTTGCGCTCCCTGGCGGTGGCCGAGGAATACCGCGGGATGGGGATCGGGGCCAAGCTCACCGAGGGTATGCTGGATCTGGCCCGCTACAAAAACCTCACCTCGCTCTCGCTCCTCACCGAGACCGCCGCGGATTTTTTCATCCGCTTCGGTTTTGCTGTGGTTCCACGCGCCGAGCTACCCGCTGCCTTGCAGGCTTCGCAGGAACTCCAGGGTGCCTGCCCCGATACCGCCATCGCCATGACCCTTCCGCTGACACCCCCATCCGAAGCCTAAGGCCCTCGCTCTGGCCTTTTATGGCTGGCGTATTGCCTGGGCCCTGCCCATTGGGCAGGCCCAGCCCAGGCCTGTCCCCTCAGCCTGACCGCCCTGTGACATGGGCCTGACAATTGGGCGATAATGTTCAACAGTGCGTATTCTGGTGCTCTGTACCCACAACTCGGCCCGCAGCCAGATGGCCGAAGGTTGGCTGCGCTACTGGGCCAGCCGCCTGGGCTTTCCCTGCGAGGTCTGGTCGGCGGGCACCGAAAAGACCTTTGTAAAACCCGAGGCCAAGGCAGTCATGCAGGAGGTGGGCATAGACCTGGGCGGGCATACCTCCAAAACCCTCTTCGACCTGCCCGACCCCTGGAACTTCGACCTGGTGCTCACCGTCTGCGACGCGGCCGCCGAAAACTGCCCGGCCTATCCGGCCAAAACCCACCGGCTGCATGTGTCCTTCCCCGACCCTTCGGGTAAGGGTTTGGAGGAATGGCGCAGGGTGCGGGATGCCATCGGCAGAATGAGCAATTTCTTGGTTTCCGCGCTTAAGCAGGGGAAACTCCCCGGCGAGGAGGAGCTGGCCAGGGCTGCTGAAGGGGCCTTGGGTGCGCTTGAGGATGCGCATGGCTGAGGTGGACAAGGCTAGGTGTTCTGGCTTGCATGTGTGGCGAGCGGGGTCTGCCATAATACACGGGTGCTCCCACCTCGAGCCGCCCTCCTCCCGCTTTTCCTAAGCCTGGCCCTGGCCCAGCCCGGCTCGGTTTTCCTGTCGGGTGCAAAGCACGAGTATCAGCGCTACAACAACTGCGGCCCGGCCACCCTGGGGATGGCCCTGAGCTACTGGGGCAGCAACCTCACGCAGTACCAGATCGCCCCCGTGCTCAAGCCCAACAAAAACGACAAAAACGTAAGCCCCGAGGAGCTGGCGGCCTTTGCCCGCCGGAAGGGCTTCGGCGTGCACCTGGGGCTGGCCGGCGACCTGGGCCTGCTCAAGCGCCTTCTGGCCGGGGGCTTTCCGGTGATTATCGAGACCTGGTTTGTGACCCCCGACCATGGCGGGATGGGCCACTACCGCCTGCTGGTGGGCTACAACGATAGCCAGGGCCATTTCAACGCCTTCGATAGCTACTACGGCCCCAAGGTGACGTTGCGCTATGGCGAGATGGACGCTTTGTGGCAGGTGTTCAACCGCACCTATCTGGTGGTCTACCCCAAAGGTCGTGAGGCCCAGGTGGCGGCCATTCTGGGCCGGCGTATGAACGAGTCCGCTGAGCTACAGATGGCCCTCGAGCTTGCCCGGCGCGAGACCCAGGCCAGCCCTTCCAACGCCTTCGCCTGGTTCAACCTGGGCAGCACCCTGTTGCGGCTGGGACAGGCCCAGGAAGCCGCCCGGGCCTACGACCGTTCGCGGCAGATTGCGCCGAGCCGCACCCTCGACCCCCGCCGCCCGGCCAACGCGCTACACAACTGGCCCTGGCGGATGTTGTGGTACCAGTTTGGCCCCTACGAGGCCTACTTCAAAACCGGCCGCTACCAGGAGGTGATCGCCCTGGCCGACGACGTGCTGGGCCGCATCAACGACCATGAGGAGAGCTACTACTGGCGCGGCCTGGCCCGCCAGGCCCAGGGCAACCTGGAAGGGGCCAGGGCCGACTTTCAGGCGGCCCTGCGCTACCGGCCTGGCTACCTCGAGGCGGCCACGGCTCTGCAAAACCTGCGGGCGCAAAGCAACCGCTAGACTACCTCGAGTAGTTCGGGGCTTCTTTGGTAATGATCACCCCGTGCGGGTGGCTCTCGATCAGGCCGGCGTTGGAGATGCGGGTAAAGCGGGTCTGGGTGCGGAAGGTCTCGAGGTCGGGCGCACCGCAGTAGCCCATCGCCGCCCGCAGGCCCCCCACCACCTGGTAGAGCACGTCGCCCACCGGCCCCTTGTAGGGCACCATGCCCTCGATGCCCTCGGGTACCAGTTTTTTGGCCTCGAGCTGCTTGGCGCTGCTGCCAGACTCCTGGAAGTAGCGGTCGGCCGAGCCCTGGCGCATGGCTCCCAGGCTGCCCATGCCCCGGTAGAGCTTGTAACGGCGGCCCTCCTTGAGCACCTCTTCGCCAGGGGCCTCCTGGGTGCCGGCCAGCATGGAGCCCAGCATCACGCTGTGGGCCCCGGCGGCCAGGGCCTTGGCCACGTCGCCGGAGTATTTGATGCCGCCATCGGCAATCACCGGCACATCCAGGCCCTCGAGGCCCGCCACCGCCTCCATAATGGCGGTAATCTGCGGCACCCCCACTCCGGTCACCACCCGGGTGGTGCAGATGGAGCCCGGCCCAATCCCCACCTTAACCGCGTCGGCCCCGGCCTCGGCCAGGGCGCGGGCGCCCTCGGCGGTGGCTACGTTACCTGCGATGATCTGCACGGCCTCGCCAAAGGTTTGTTTGAGCTGCTTGAGGGCCTCCAGAATGCCCCGGCTGTGGCCGTGGGCGCTGTCCAGCACCAGCACATCCACGCCGGCTTCCACCAGGGCCCGGGCCCTGGCCTCCAGATCCTTCGAGACCCCCACCGCGGCCCCTACCAGCAGGCGGCCCTGGGCATCCTTGGCCGCGAAGGGGAACTTCTGCCGCTTGGTCAGATCTTTGAGGGTCAGGAGGCCCCTGAGCCGCCCTTCGTGGTCTACCAGGGGCAGTTTTTCAATTTTGTGCTGCCGCAATAGCTGCTCGGCCTCCTCCAGGATGGTGCCGGGTGGGGCGGTCACCAGGCGCTCCACCGGGGTCATCACCTCGGAGACCAGCCGCCCCATATCGCGCTCGAAGCGCAGGTCGCGGTTGGTGACCAGGCCCAGCAGCCTGCCGTAGAAGTCCACCACCGGCAGCCCCCCAATCTTAAACTCGCGCATCAGGCGCTCGGCGTCTTCCAGGGTGGCGTTGGGGGCCAGGGTGACCGGGTCCTGGATCATGCCGGCCTCGCTGCGCTTGACCTTGCGCACCATGGCGGCCTGCTCCTCGGGGCTCAGGTTTTTGTGAATGATCCCCAGGCCGCCCTCGCGGGCCATGGCAATAGCCATCTCGGCCTCGGTGACGGTGTCCATGGCGGCCGAGATGATGGGGATGTTGAGCCAGAGTTTGCGGGTCAGGCGGGTGCGGGTGTCCACCTCGCGGGGCAGAACCTCCGAGTAAGCCGGGATGAGCAGCACGTCGTCGAAGGTCAGGCCTTCTTGCTGGATTTTTCCTGTTCTGGGGCGGGGTTTGCTAGGGGTCTCGAGCATATTCCCAGCAGTATAGCAGCCCCGGATTAGAGCGAAAACACCCGCCCTCCGCGTGGGCTGGGCGGTTACCTCGAGCCCACCGCTTCCTTCCTGGGGCTCTCGCCTAAAGCGTTCTCGCCGGTCAGCTCGCGGCCTAAGATCAGGGTGTGGATGTCGTGGGTGCCCTCGTAGGTGTCCACGGTCTCGAGGTTCAGCATGTGGCGGATGCTGTGGTACTCGAGGGTGATCCCGCTGCCGCCCAGGATCTCGCGGGCCATCCGGGCGGCGTTCAAGGCGGCCCGCACGTTGTCGCGTTTGGCCAGGCTCACCTGCGCGGGCTTGAGGGTTCCGGCGTCCTTGAGCTGGGCTAAGCGCCAGGCCAGCAAAAGGCCCTTGGTATGATCGGCGGCCATGCGCACCAGTTTTTCCTGCACCAGCTGGCGGCTGGCGATGGGCGCCCCAAAGGTGCTGCGGCTTCGGGCGAACTCCAGCGCCTCGGTATACACCGCCTCTAAGGCCCCCAGGGCCCCCCAGGCGATGCCGTAGCGGGCCTGCGTGAGGCAGGAGAGCGGCCCCTTGAGGCCCTTCACCCCCGGCAGCATGGCGCTGGCCGGCACGCGCACGTCTTCCAGCACCAGCTCGCTGGTAACCGAGGCCCTTAGCGAGGCTTTGTGCTGAATCTTGTTGGCCCTGAAGCCCTTGGTATCGGTGGGCACGATAAAGCCGCGCACCACGCCCTCATCGTCCTTGGCCCAGATGAGGGCGATGTGGGCCAGGTTGCCGTTGGTAATCCACATCTTGGAGCCGTTCAACACGTAATCGCCGCCGTCGCGCCGGGCGCGGGTTTTCATGTTGCTGTCGGGGTCGCTGCCGCCGTCGGCCTCGGTCAGGCCGAAGCAGCCCACGTACTCGCCGGTGGCCAGCCTGGGCAGGTATTCGCGCTTCTGCTCCTCGGAGCCATAGGCCCAGATGGGGTACATCACCAGGCTGCTCTGCACGCTGCAAAAGCTGCGCAGGCCGGAGTCGATGCGCTCGAGCTCGTAGCCAATCACCCCGTAGGCGGCGGCGCTGGCCCCCATCCCGCCGTACTCGGTGGGGATGGTGGTGCCCAGAAAGCCCATCTCGCCGAACTTTCGGATCAGGTGCACCGGAAACTCGGCCTGCTCCCACCACTCGGCAATGTAGGGCAAAGCCTCGGCCTCGAGGAACTTTCGGGCGGCTTTTTGAATCTCGCGCTCTTCGGGGGTAAGCAGCTCGGCTACCTGGTAAAAGTCGAACATAGGAGACCTCGAGGGCCAATTCTACCGCAACCGCAGCGTGGTATTGTGGCATGGTGAAATCTCCAGATTCGCCTGTATCGAGGGAACCGCATGATCAAGTACATCGGCTCAAAACGGGCTTTGCTTCCCTGGATTATTGGAACCATCCAGTCCATTCACCAGCAAGCGCCCATCCGTAGGGTGGTGGATCTGTTTTCCGGCAGTGCTCGGGTGGGGCACGCCCTGAAGTCTGAAGGGTTTTATGTGATCAGCAACGACCTCATGAGCTATGCCCACGTGCTGGCCCAGGCCTTGGTCGAAGCCGACGCACGCACCTACAGCCGGGAGCGCGTTCAGCCCATCCTGGACAGGCTGCAATCCCTGCCCCCGCGCCGGGGCTGGTTTACCCAGGACTACTGCGAAAAGGCCCGCTATTTTCAGCCCAAAAACGGCGCGCGCATCGAGGCCATCCGCGAGGGGCTCGAGGCCGAGTCTGAAGGTGACCCCCTGCTGCGGGCCATCCTGCTCACCAGCCTGCTTTTAGCGGCCGACCGGGTAGACTCCACCACCGGCATCCAGATGGCCTACCTCAAGCGGTGGTCGCCCCGTTCGTACAACGACCTGCGCCTGGAGTACCCCCCCTTGCTTCCGGGGGAGGGCCAGGCCCTGCAGGGGGATGCGCTCGAGGTGGCTGCCCACCTGGAAGCCGACCTCTTCTACCTCGACCCCCCCTATAACCAGCATTCGTACCTGGGCAACTACCACGTCTGGGAGACCCTGGTGCGCTGGGACAGGCCCCAGACCTACGGCGTAGCCAACAAGCGCAAAGACGTACAGGAACGCAAAAGCCCCTTCAATTCCAAGCGCGAGGCCAGGGAAGCCATGCAAACCCTGCTAGGGCGCATCCAGGCCCAGCATCTGGTGGTCTCGTTCAACAACGAGGGGTTCTTTACCGCCGAGGAAATAGAGGAGATGCTCCGGCACTGGGGCTTCGTGCGCCGCCTCACCCGCCCCCACGTCCGCTATGTGGGGGCCCGCATCGGCATCTACAACCCCCAGGGCGAAAAAGTGGGCCAGATCTCGCACACCCAAAACCACGAGTACCTGTTTGTGGCGACCCACAGCCGGAGGGTGTACAGCGCCCTATCCGACCCCGCCGAGGCCCTTCAGCTATGGCCTTTCTAAGCTGGATTGGCACCCCAAGGTTCAGGGCAGGCGCATCTGCCGGGGTTCCGGCCCCCCAGCCCCTGGGATCTCGAGGCCTGCTGGACAGTCCTCGCGGTTGCAGTCCCGCTGGGCCAGACAGAGAACTTCACCTTTCGCCCATTCGGCGGTAGCCGAACCATAGCGCCAGCACCAGGGGAACCAGGGTCGCGGCGGCCACCATCAACAACCACAGGGGGCCCTCGCCACTGGCCAGGTAGTTGGCCTGGCGCTGGGTGATGGCCAGGTAGGCCGGGCGGCTGGCCAGCAGCACCAGAAACCCGGCGTGCAGGAGCATGAAGCCCATGTACAAAAACCCCCCCATCCCGATGGGCACCTCGGCGGGGTTGGCGGCGTCGAACTTGGGGAAGGCGGCCCCCAGCCCCACCCCCAAAGCTGCCGCCGTCAGGGCCGAGGCCAGGCCCAGCACCACCGATACCTGGGTGAGGTTGTCGTCCAGGCCAATCACCCGCGGCGAGAAGTAGCCCAGGGCCAGGCCCAGCGGCAGCAGGAAAAAGAGGGCCAGCCCAAAGCGGGTGAGCAGGATGGTGTGTTTGGCGACCGGGCCGGTTTGCAGCATCCAGTAGCCGGGGCCCTCGAGGCTCAAAAGCGGGTAGGCCAGCCGCACCCCCACCCCGCCAATCACGAAGCCCTGGAAGGCCAGGTGCAGGAAGCCCGCCACCACCTGAAAGCGGGTATCCCCCAGGGGCAGGTACTGCAGGCTGGTGGTATACAGGAGCACCAGCACCCCCACCAGGATGAGCTGGGCGGCCTGGTTGGCATCGCGGAAGAAGAGCCGCAGGTCGCGGGCCCACAGAGCGCCCACCCGGCTGTTCATCGCCCAGCGATCCAATAGGCCGGGGCGCACCAGGCCGCGCTCGCGCACCGTGCCCTCCAGGGCCCGTACCCAGCCTTGCTGGTAGGCATAGCCCGCGACCAGCCCCGCCAGGAGCAGCAGCCCCCCCGAGAGGGCCAGCAGGAGCCAGAACTGCGCTTCAAGCTCGCCCCGCACCAACCCCTTGAGGGCCTGCTGGGCCAGGGCCGAGGGCAGGAAGGGGGCGCTGGGGTCGCGGAAGGTCTGGAGGAAGCGGTCGAACTCCTCGGGGTTGGCGAAGTTGGTCTGCAGCAACACCTCGGGGCGTAAAGCCCGCAACAGAAAGATAAGCAGCCCACCCAGCACCGCGCCCAGGGCCGCGGCCCACTCCCGCGCCCGGCCCGCCGGGGCGAAGCGCACCAGCGGCAGGGCCAGCCCCACCCCCAGCACCACCGGAAAGGCGAACAGGGCCAGCATCAGCAGGGCAGCCCCCAGGAAGAAGATGGGCGGTGCGCCGTAGTGGGCACCATAGGCGAAGAGCACCGGCAGCACCAGCAGCATGGGCAGGAGGGCGGTGGTCACGAACACCTCGCCCACCTTGAACAAAAACACCCGGCTGGCTTTTTGCGGCAGGGTGAGGTGCAGGGGCAGGTCTTCCGAGGTGTAGAGGACGGCCACCGCGTTGGGCAGCGCCGAGAGTACCACCGCGCTCGAGAGCACCAGCAGCAGGCTGCCCAGGATGCGATCCACCAACACCTCGCGGGTGAAGGCCGCGGCCAGCCGGTTTACAAAGGTATTGCTGCCAAAGAGCTCGTTGGAGATGAAGTTCAGAAACCAGCTTGTGGCAGCCCAGGCCCCATAGGCCAGCACCGCCCCCAGCAGCAACCCCACCAGGGCCGAGGCCGGGGCCTGGCGGAACCCGTTCCACAGCAGCTGCAAGCGCAGGCGCAACATCCATCCACAGTCTAGACCACCCCGGCGGGGTGCTCGGTGCGTTTGCTGCCGGGTTGCGCTCAATCTGGCCCGGCTTTTGCGTTAGACTTTAGGCAAATGTTGGTCAGAGACGTAATGAATAGCCCGGTGCTAACCGTGGACGTTGCGGTGACCCTCGAGGCGGCCTACCACCTCATGCTGCAGCGCAACATCCGGCACATCCCCGTAACCCAGGAGGGCCGCCTGGTGGGGATGATCACCGACCGTGATATCCGGCTGGCCACCAGCCCTTTTGCCACCGGGGGCGCCCAGCCCATCGACACCCCGGTGGGGCGGGTGATGGCCCAGCCGGTGATAACGGGCGATCCCCTCGACCCGGTGGAGGAGGCCGCGCGGGTCATGCGCCAGCGCAAAATTGGGGCCCTGCCCATCCTGGAGGGTGAGGCCCTGGTGGGCATCGTGACCGGGATTGACCTGCTGGATGCGCTCCTGCGGCTGACCGGGGTGGAGAAGCCCAGCGGGCGGCTCGAGGTCTGCCTCGACGACCGGCCCGGCGAGCTGGCCCGCCTGAGCAGCGAGCTGGCCCAGCAGCACATCAACATCCACTCCCTGCTGACCTACCCCTGCGGCGAGGGCACCGTGACCACCGTGGTGCGGGTGGGCACCCTGGACACCCGCAGGATAGCTCGGGAGCTGCGCCAAAAAGGATTTGTGGTACAGTGGCCCCCCGAAATCCCCAGCAAGAGCTTATGAGCGTTCCGGTCGTCTACAGCCCCCAGTACCATCTCTATAACTTTGGGCCTCAGCACCCCTTCAGTCCGCTGCGCCTGGAGATGCTACTGGACTTGCTGGAACACCTGGGCCACCCGCTGCAGTTTGTCGAGCCTGCACAGGCCACCCGCGAGGAGGTGCGCAGTGTGCACCTGGAATCGTTTGTGCGCCGGGTGGAGGCCGCTGGAAGGGGTGAGCCTTTGCCCGACTTCGACCACTACGGCCTGGGAACCGCCGACACCCCCATCTTTCCCGGCATGGACGGGGCGGCCCGCTGGCTGGTGGGGGGCACGCTCACCGCAGCCCGGATGGTCTTTAGCGGGGCCGCCAAGGAAGTCTTGCAGCTTGGGGGCGGGCTGCACCACGCGCAAAAGGATCTGGCTTCGGGGTTTTGTGTCTACAACGACCTTTCGGTGGCGATTCGCTACCTGACCGAGCAGGGGTTGCGGGTGGCCTACATCGACATAGACGTGCACCACGGCGATGGGGTGCAGTGGATTCACTACGATGAGCCCAACGTGCTCACCTTCTCGATTCACGAGTCGGGGCGCTACCTCTATCCCGGCACCGGCCATACCCACGAGATCGGCAAGGCCCAGGGCACCGGACGCAAGCTGAACATACCCCTGGAGCCCTTTACCGAGGATGATTCTTACCTCGAGGTTCTGCAGATGGGCCTCGAGCCCGCCCTGCGCTGGTTCCGCCCGGACGTGCTGGTGGTGCAGTGCGGGGCCGATGCGCATTTTCAGGATCCGCTGGCCGAAATTCTGCTGACCACCCAGGCCTACGCCAAAATTTTCCCCCTGCTGCGGCAGTACGCCGCGGCCTTTGCCGGGGGGCGGGCGGTCTACACCCTGGGGGGCGGCTACAGCCTGGATGCCACCAGCCGCATCTGGGCCCTGCTCTACCTTACGCTGCAAGGCCTGCCCCTGCCCGATCACCTCCCCGAACCCTGGCTTAGGCGCTGGGGAACCCAGCTCGGGCACTTCCTGACCCATACCCTCTTCGACCCCGAAGGCGCCTACCCCGAGATTCCCCGCAAGGCCGAGATCGAGCGGCGCAACCGCCAGGTGACCGAGCGGATGCTCGAGTCGGTGCGGCCCTACTGGAGCTAAGGGGTTTGGGGGATGCTTCGCGCTAATATTAAACATCGAGGTGGGCGGGTGCATCTGCAACCGGGGCTGTACCAACACTACAAGGGCAAGTACTACTGGGTACACGGCCTGGCCCGCCACTCCGAGACCGAGGAGTGGTTTGTGGTCTACGAGACCCGCTACGGCGTGGAGCCCGAGACCCTGTGGGTGCGCCCGCTGGCGATGTTTTTGGAAGACGTGGAGGTAGATGGCCGGCGGGTACCCCGCTTCCGCTATGTGGGGGGAAGTGAACCCTGACCCTTTACGTGCGGCAGCCAAACCGATACCCTTACCCCTGTGCAGCGCATTTTCTGGCTGGCCTGGCGCGACCTGGTGCTGGAGTTTCGAGGGCGTACGGGCCTCCTTTCGGCGGTATTTTTTCTGGCGGTGATGCTTTTTATTTTAGCCATGGCCTTTGGCCCCAACCCCCAAGATCTGCGAAAAGCGGCCCCTGGGGTGTTGTGGGTGGCCCTGGCCTTTGCTGGCAGCTTGCTGGCGGGGCGGGCCTTTGGCCTCGAGGTCGAGGACGGTACCCTGGACGATCTGCTCCTCACCCCCGGTAGCCGGGAGTGGATTTACTTCGGCAAGCTGCTGTTTCAGTTTGCTCTAATGCTCCTGGTCGGGGTGGTGCTTTTGTCCCTGGCGGCGGGGTTATTCTATCTGCCGCTGCAGCACTGGGGCTGGTACCTGGTGGTGCTGCTGCTGGGTTCGCTGGGCTATGCGGCCATCTCCACCTTCTATGCTGGAATGCTGGCCCGCCTGCGGGGACGTGAGGTGCTTCTGCCGCTGCTGCTTTTTCCCCTGGTAATTCCGGTGGTGCTGGCTGCGGTGCGCTTTACCCAGGGCCTGGCCGAGGGGGTTCCGGTGGCCGAGCTTTTGGACTGGCTGCGCTTGTTGCTGGTCTTCGACGTGATTTATGTGACGGTGTGCGCGATGGTCTTCCCGTACATGCTCGAGGGGTAGGTTATGGCCGTTATTACTGCGAGTAAAGTGCCAGCTTACCCTACCGGGGTAATCTAGACGTGCTGGAGGGCGTGGTCAAATACCCCGGTTCGCCGATGATGTAACGTGGTTTACGGCGTTTAATCTATTTCAGTACAGAATACATATAGAAGACAAAGGAGAGGACTGGAATGCAACTCGCTCGCTCCAATCAAATCAACCGCTTGGATGGCCTGACCCTGGGCCTTTTAGGCCTGGGGGGGGTGGGTGCGGTGGTGGGATTTATCCTGGCTATGGGCTCCCCCCCCGACCAGAGCCAGGGCTTTGTGGCCCGTATCTTCCATATGCACGTTCCCACAGCCTGGATGGCCTATCTGGCTAGCTTCGGTGCGCTGGGCTACTCGGTAGCCTACCTGGTGCGGCGCAAAGCCCACCACGACCGGGTGGCCGCCGCTGTGGTGGAGGTGGGCCTCATTTTTATGGCCCTAGCGCTGATTACGGGCATGCTCTGGGCCCGGCCCACCTGGGGGGTGTACTGGGACTGGGAGCCCCGGCTCACCACCACCGCCATCCTGTTTGCCATCTATGTGGGGTACGTGGTGGTGCGGGGGGCCATCGAAGACCCCGAGCTCAGGGCCAAGGCCGCGGCGGGGGTGGCTATTCTGGGCTCGATTAATGTGCCCATCAGCTACATGTCGGTCAAGTGGTGGCGCAGCCTGCACCAGACCCAGTCCATCGACCTCACCACCGGCAAGATCAACGTGGACGCAGCCATCCTGATCCCCATGCTGGTGAACCTGGCGGCGTTTACGCTGCTGTTTATCGGGCTGGTGCGGCTCCGCGCTATTATTGCCGCCCGCGAAGCGGCCCGGGAGGAGGCCTGAGATGCCCGATAACCCCCTGTGGAACCCAGCCAACCCTTTTGTGATCTGGACATACGCGCTGGTGTACGCTTTGGTCTTTGGCTATCTGGGTTACCTCATCTGGCGCTACCAGAAAAACCGCTGAAGAGGCCTTTGAGGTGCGCATGAAACCAAAGTATGTTGTAGGACTGCTGCTGGTGGTGGGTGCCCTGGCCTACCTGATCTTTGGAGGCCTGGGCCAGAACCTGGTCTACTTCATCACCCCCAGCGAATACTTTCAGCAAGTAGACCGTTACCAGAACCGCCCGGTGCGGCTGGGTGGGCTGGTCAAGCCGGGTACGCTTGACTACAACCCCCAGACCCTCGAGCTGCGCTTTGTGGTGACCGATGGGGTCAAGGAGATTCCCATCCGCTCCTCGGGTACCACCCCACCGGCCCTCTTTGGTGAGAACCGGGGGGTGGTGGTGGAGGGCCGCTTTGAGGGCGAGACTTTTGTGAGCCAGAACCTGCTGGTCAAGCACTCCGAGACCTACCAGGCCCCCAAGGAGGGCTGGACGCCCGAGCAGGTGCGCAAGCTGATCGAGGAGACCCAGTGATGAAGGGGAGGTTCGCTTGACACCGGGTCTACTGGGTGGGGTCTCCCTTGTCGCCGCCCTGGTTCTTTCGGTGCTGGGCCTGGTGCTGGCGGTGCTGGCCTACAGCCTGCGGGATGGGCGCTACCTCGAGGCCGCCAAGCGCCTCTCGCTCCTCACCCTGCTGGCTGCCGCAACCAGTTTTGCCGCGCTCGAGTGGGCCATCCTCACCGACGACTTTAGCGTCTCCTACGTAGCCAACCACAGCTCGGCCAGCAACCCCCTGTGGGTCAAGCTGGTCACGCCCTGGGCAGCCCTGGAGGGCTCCATTCTGCTCTGGGCCCTGCTCCAGACCGCCTACACCTGGCTGGTGGGCCTGCGGGCCGGCCAGAGCCTGGATCTCTGGCGGGCCCCGGTGGCGCTGGGCACGCTCTTTGCGGTGCAGGTGTTCTTCTTCGCGGTGATGGTTTTTGTGGCCCACCCCTTCGATGCCGTGCCCAACCCGCCCCCCGATGGCCTTGGCACCAACCCCCTTTTGCAAAACCACTGGATGATGGCAGTGCACCCAGTTCTGATGTACCTGGGTTTTGTGGGGCTTTCGGTGCCGTTTGCCTACGCGGTGGCGGCCATGGTGGCCCGGCGCTACCAGAGCTGGATTTTCGAGACCCGCTGGTGGACGCTGGTGGCCTGGGGCTTCCTCACCGCGGCCATCTTCACCGGCAAGTGGTGGAGCTACGAGATCCTGGGCTGGGGGGGGTACTGGGCCTGGGATCCGGTGGAGAACGCCTCTCTCATCCCCTGGCTGCTGGCCACGGCCTTCCTTCACACCGCCCAGGTGCAGGAGCGCAAAGGGCTTTTTAAGGGCTGGAACTTCGCCTTCATCACCCTGGCTTTCGCGGCGACGGTCTTTGGCACCTTCCTGACCCGCTCGGGGGTGATTCAGTCGGTGCATGCCTTCGCCAGCGGGCCGGTGGGGGCCTGGTTCTTGGTGTTTTTGCTGGGGGTGCTGGCCTTGGGGCTGGGGCTTCTGGCCCGGGTTTCCTCCGAGATTCACGAGGCCGGCGAGGTGCGCTGGAGAAGCCGCGAGGGGGCCTTGCTGGCCGGGGCGCTGTTCTTCGGCACCTTTGCTTTTGTGGTGGTGCTGGGCACCCTGTGGCCGCTGGTGGTGGAGGCGGTGAGCGGGGCCAAGGTCTCGGTGGGGGCCCCCTTCTTCAACCAGGTCTCGGTGCCCCTGGGCATCTTCATGCTGCTCCTGATGGGCATCGGGCCGGTGCTGCCCTGGCGCAACACCCAGGCCGAGGTGGTGCGCCACCTGGCGGCCATGCTGCTGGCCCTGGGGGTGGGCACCCTGCTGGGCCTGGGGCTGGGCCTGAGCCTGGGTGTCTCGCTGGCCATTGGGCTTTTTGCCTACAACCTGACCGCCATCGGGCTGATGGTGGCCCAGGGGGTGCGGGCGCGCTCGAGGTCGCTCGGGATCCCGGCGGGGCAGGCCCTGTGGGAGCTGGCGGCCAGCCACAAGCGCCGCTTTGGCTCGCACATCGTGCACTTCGGGGTGGCGCTGGCCGCCCTGACCATCGCCTTCAGCCAGACCTACCGGGTGACCGAGCAGAAGACCCTCCAGGTAGGGGAGACCTGGCAGACCCGGGGCCTGGAGATCCGCCTGCTTTCCATCGGTGCGCGGGAGGAGGCCAACCGCTTCGCGGCCATTGCGCCCCTCGAGGTGCGCTCCACCAGCCGCGAGGGCTGGGGGGCCGATGGGCGCTACGAGACCCGGCTCAACTTCTACCCGCAGATGAGCTCGCCGCTGGCTACGCCGGTGGTCCGATACTCCCTGTACAACGACTACTACTTCGTCCTGATGCAGTTCGACCAGGAAAAAGGCCAGTGGGCGACCATCAAACTGATCGTTACCCCTATGGTGTTGTGGCTGTGGGTGGCCGGTTTGATCATCGTGCTGGGTACGCTCTATATCCTCTGGCCGGCGGGGGCCAGGGTAACCAGCCGGCAGGCATCCCCCATGGCGGGGGACTGATACCGGTGCGAGGAGAGGGGGGCTGTGCTTAGATTCTGGCCGATTTGGGTGTTGCTGCTGGGGGGGCTGTTCTACTGGGGCCTGCAGCGCCCCGACAAGAGCGAGCTGAAGTCGGTGCTGGTGGGGAAGCCGGCGCCCAGCTTTAGCCTGCCGCTTCTAGCGCCTTACCGGGCCCAGTACGGGGCCGAGATGGGGATCCGCGAAGGCCTGGGTAAGCCGGTGCTGCTCAACATCTGGGCCAGCTGGTGCATCCCCTGCCGCAGCGAGGCCCCGCTCCTGGAGCGCTTCCACCAGCAGTACAAAGACCAGGTGCTCATCCTGGGGGTTAATGTGCAGGACAGCGAGGCCGAGGCCCTGAAATTTGTCCAGGAGTATGGCCTGACCTTCCCCAGCGTCTACGATGCGCGCGGGCGCATCGGCATCGAGTACGGCTACTACGGCGTGCCCGAGACCTTTGTGATAGACCGCCACGGGGTGGTGCTGGCCCGGCATGCCGGCGAGCTGAGCGAGGCGCAGCTGCGGGGCTATATCGAGCAGGTGTTGCGATGAGGATGAAGCGAGCGATTACCTGGTGGGTAGGCGGGCTCTTGCTGCTGGCCTGGGCCCTGGCCCAGCCCAGCCCCAACACCCCACCCCCGGATTTTTCGCCCGAGGTGTTCAGAATTGCCGGCCAGTTGCGCTGCCCGGTCTGCCAGGGGGAGTCGGCGGCGGAGTCCAACGCCGGCATTGCCGTGGAGATGCGCCGCATCATCGCCGAGCAACTGGCCCAGGGCAAAAGCGAGGCCGAGATCCGGGCCTTTTTTGTAGAGCGCTACGGCGACTGGATTCTCTACGAGCCGCCCGCCCGCGGCCTCACCCTGTGGGTCTGGCTCTCGCCCCTCCTTGGGCTGGGCCTGCTGGGCTTTGGCCTGTGGCGCTACCTGGCGCGGGTGCGGGCTCGAGCCCTTACCGCTGCCTCCGAGGTCTCCGAGGAAGAGATGGCCCGTCTCGAGGCCGAGCTGCAATCCCCCGAGCGACAACCATGATGTTGGCCTACCTGATCCTTGCCCTGCTCTTTGTACTGGCCCTGGCCTATGCCCTCTGGCCCTTTTTCCGCACCCCGGCCCAGCCCTTTCCCGAGAGCCCCCGGCCCGAGGAGCTGCGAGCCGAGCTCGAGGTGCTCAAATCGCTGGCCCGGGAGGCCGAAGGGGAGGAGCGCAAGCGCCTCCTGGCCCAGGCGGTGCGCCTCGAGCGCCAACTGGCCGAGCTGGGCCAGGAAAACCCCACCCCGCGCCGCCTGAGCCCGCTCACGCTGGGGGCCGTGACCCTGGGCCTGCTGGCCCTGGGGGTGGGGCTGTGGGCCTACACGGTGCCGCGCCTGCCGGGCGAGACCATCATCACCAGCCGGGGCGAGGCCCGCGAGCTGGGCCGCCTGCAACGCCGGGCCGAGCAGAGCGGCCAGGCCGCCGACTGGCTGGCCTACGCCAACAAAGCCTACGAGCTGCAGGACTTCGAGCGGGCCGTGCGGGGCTACCTGAAGGTGATCGAGCTCGAGCCCCGCAACGCCACCGCCGTGCGCCGGATCGGCATCCTGCTCTTCATGAGCGGCCGGCCCGAGGAGGGGGCCCAGGCCCTCGAGCTCGCGGTGCGGGCCGAGCCTGAGGTGCCCGAGGGCTGGCTGTTTCTGGGGAACGCCTACTTTCAACTGGGCCGCCCGGCCCAGGCCATTGCGGCCTGGGAGGGCTACCTGAAGGCCGGCGGCGAGGCCCGGGAGCAGGTGCAGAACCTGATCCAGACTGCTAAAAACCAGCTTGGCGCCACCTCCTTGGGGCAGCAGGTCTACCTGGCCCGGTGCGCGGCCTGCCACGGGGCCCAGGCCCAGGGGGGTACGGGGCCGCGCCTGCAGGGCAACCCCATCCGCAAGGTGCCGGAGGCGGTGCGGGAGATTGTCCTCAAGGGCCGGGGCCAGATGCCGGCGGTGGCCCTGAACGAGGCCGAGATGCAGGCTTTGTTGCAGTACCTGGGGGGGCTGTAGAGGGTCTATGGACAAGCCCAACCCGCAAAACCTGCGCCGCATCAACCGGCGGGATTTGCTTTGGATTGTTCCGAGCGCCATCACCACCGGCTTTTTTGGCTGGCTGGCCTGGCGTACCTACCTCATCCACTTCACCAAAGCCGGTGTGAGTGAGCCTGTCTGGCGCGAGGGGCCTCGCCGGGCGGTGGCTACTTTGGATGAGCTGGCGGCCCCCTGGCATTTCAAGTACTTCGATTACGAGTACAGCGGCAGCCCCCTCAAGGCCGTGGTCTTCCGGCTTCCGCAACCGGTGGTGGGGGGCCTCACGGTAGGGGAGGCCCACTTTCTGGCCCTGTCGCGCATCTGCACCCACCAGGGCTGTGTGGTCAACTACGTGGACAACCCCGAGCTGGGCTCCATCGCCTACAACTACCGCACCGACCACCCCTTCCTGGGCTGCCCCTGCCACTTTGGGGCCTACGAGCCTTTGCAAGGGGGCAAGGCGGTGTACGGCCCGCCCCGCTTCCCGTTGCCCCGCCTGCGCCTCGAGGAGGAGAACGGGGTGCTCTATGCCACCGGCTACGAGACCCCCTTCCGCCCGCTCGAGCCGGGTTAGCCCGGTATCACCCGCACAAACTTATCCTTGCCGCGTTGCAGCACCACGGGCTGGCTCAGCACCACCTCCAGCTTGGGGTCAGTGAGCACCGCACCGTCGAGCCGCAGGCCTTTTTGCTCGATCAGCCGCCGGGCCTCGCCGTTGGAGGCGGTCAGGCCGGCCAGGGTGAAGAGCTTTACCACGGCAATTTTGCCCTCTTGCAGCTCGCCGGGGTGCAGGGTCACTTCGGGCATCTCGTCGGGGATGCCCCCGTGGGCGATCTCGTAGTAGCGGGCCTCGGCCTGCTGTACCACCGGCGCGCCGCCCTGGTCGTGCCCGTGGGCTTCCCAGCTATACCCCAGCGACTCGTACAGGGCTTTGTCCAGTCGGGCGGGAATCAGCGGCTGGGCGTAGGCCCCGGTGAGCAGCCGGGCCAGCACCCGGTGGGCGCCCACCGGCCCGCCTTGCTCCAGCACCTCTTGAATTTCTTCCGGCGCAAGGTCGGTGCAGAGTTCGAAGTAGGTCGGCAGGTAGGGGTCTTCCACCTTCATCAGCTTGCGGAAGATCTCGCTGGGCTCCTCGGTGATGCCGATGTAGTTGTCGTAGCTTTTGGACATCTTCTGCCCGTCGCCCCCCACCAGAAGCGGCATCAGGAAGGCCACCTGCTTTTCCAGGCCATAGGCCGCCTGCACCTCGCGCCCTACCAGCAGGTTGAACTTCTGGTCGGTGCCGCCCATCTCCACATCGCAGGCGATGGGCACCGAGTCGTAGCCCTGGGCAAAGGGATAGAGGAACTCGTGGATGGAGATGGGCACCCCCTCGGTGTAGCGCTTTTTGAAGTCTTCGCGCTCGAGCATCTGGGCCACGGTCAAAAGCGAGGTGAGCCGGATGACCTCTTTGAAGCCCAGGTTTTCCAGCCACTCCGAGTTGTAGCGCAGCTCGAAGCGCGCGGGGTCGTTGGTGATCAGGATCTTCCCCACCTGCTCCACGTAGCTTTTGGCGTTGGCCCGGGTTTCTTCCAGGGTGAGGGGTGGGCGGGTCTTGCTGCGGCCCGAGGGGTCGCCGATCATGGCGGTAAAGTCGCCGATGATGAGAACGACCTTGTGGCCGAGCTCCTGGAACTGCCGCATCTTGCGCAGCACCACGGCATGGCCGATGTGAATGTCGGGCCGGGTGGGGTCGAGGCCTAGCTTAACTGTGAGCTTTTTCCCCGACTGCAACTTTTTGAGTAAGTCTTCCTGGGGGATGATCTCCACCGCCCCCATCCGCAGCAGGCTGAATGCTTCCTCCGCCGTCATGCCCTCAAGTATACCGATTTGACCGGGGCTGACAGGCTGGGCGTGAGCGGTGTGCTCGAGCCAATCCGGGCTTGGCTTATACTTGAACCGTGCGAACACTTCTAATTCTGGCGCTCATTGCCGGTGGGGTGTACTTTTACGCGGAGCGCTTCGGTCTTGCGGTGGGCTACGCGCCTTTTACCCCGGTTTTTTACTGGAACTACAGTGGCGAGGTGCGCAACCAGGTACGGGCCACGGGCATCCGGGCCTTTGTCAAGGTGACGGTGAGCGGTGAGCTGCGGCAGGGGAGCTTCGAGGTGGAGATTCGCCGCTCGGGGCAGAACAATCCGGGCCTGGTCAAGCGCTACCGGGGCCGCTTCTCCGAGGAAATACGCTACCCGGTTGAGGCCAATTTGTACGATGTTATTTTCCGCATAAAGGATGCGCGGGGCCAGGTGCGCATGGACTGGGTGGCGACCCGCAACGAGTTTTAGGGTCTAGGCACGGAAGCGGGCCTTATGCTAGACTTGTGAGCGGTTTGCCTCGAGGCTGCTCTTTCGCCATTGGTGCGAACGCGGTAGCCCCCCAATTGGGCAATATTGGAGAACTATGGCACAGAAAAAAACTGCACGCAATCCCTCGGCCATGAAGCGCCACCGCCAGTCGCTCAAGCGTCGGGCTCGCAACAAGTCCAAGATGTCGGCCATCAAGACCGTTAGCAAGAAAGCGGTGGCTTTGGCTAAAGAAGGCAACGCCAGCGAGGCAGTGCGGGTTATGCGCTATGCCGAAAGCCTGATTGACAAGGCCGCCAAGGGCTCGACCCTGCACAAGAACGCGGCCAGCCGGCGCAAGTCCCGCCTGATGAGCAAAGTGCACCAGCTTCTGAGCGGAGCTAAAGCCTAGGAGTACAGCATGGGCAAAGGTGACCGTCGTACCCGTCGCGGCAAAATTTTCCGTGGGACTTACGGCAAATACCGTCCCCGCAAGAAGTAACATCCGTTGCGGTGTTTTGCCGGAGGGGATTCCTCCGGTTTTTTGTGCCTACCCCAGGCCGGCCTGGTGGGCCTGCCAGGCTTCCCGGGCGGCCTCGAGGGCCTGCCTTAGCTGGGTCTCGAGCTGCTTTTTATAGAGCGCGGCCCCCCGGCCCCCTTCGGACTCGTAGGTGGCTAGGTAGCGCAGGGTGAAGCTCAGGTCGCCCACCCGACCGAAGACCTCCTGCAGCTGCTTGATGGGCTGGCTCTCCTGCCCGAGCCACTCCCTGGCGTAGCGCAGCCGCCGCAGGGCCCGGCGCAGGGCGTGCAGGCTCTCGAGGCTTTCTTGGTAACGCCACTCCTCGGCTTTTCCTTCAACCTGGTGAAAAAAGCGTTTGAGCCGGGCTTGGGCCAGCGTGGTATCCAGCGGGGGCAGGTTGGAAAGGGCTTGCAGCAATCCGGCCAGCCGGGGTGTCTCCAGCAGGGGTTCAAAGCGGGCTCGAGCCTCTTTGAGCCTGGACGCGGCCCATCTGCGGAACGCTTTGGGTAGGCGGTTATTTTGAAGCAGCACCTCGAGGTCGCGCACCTCCCCGGCTGCCCGCACCAGCCAGGCCAGGTCATCCTCCAACACCCGCAGCCCGGCCAGCCGTAGCCACACCCGCAGCCGCCGTACCGCCACCCGCACCTGGTGCACGCCCTCGGGGTCACGGCCCTCTTTGGCGATGGGCAGGTGCTCCCGCAGGTGCTGCAGCCAGCGATCTAAGCCAATGGTCGACATGCCATCAGCCTAGCACCTGCACGCTGCCGGGGAGGCTTACCTCAACCCAAGCTGGCGGCCTCAGTCCTTCAGGCCGTCCAATAGCTTTGATAGCTCGGCGCCCAGCCTGCTCTGGGCTCTGGTCTGGTGGCCGCAGTCTACTTCGTTGAGGTTGGCCCCACAGACCGGGCACAGGCCTTTGCAGTCTTCTTTGCACAGCACGGTGTAGGGCAGCTCGAGGGCAAAAGCCTCGCTCAACAGGGGCTCTAAGTCCAGGTCGGGATGACCAAAAAGCAGGATTTCCTCTTCATTTTCCTCGATGGCCTCGAGGTGCGCCAAGCCCGATTGATAGCGAAGCAGATACTGAAAATGGGCCCGCACGGCTGCGGGGGTTGGGGCAAGGCAGCGGCGGCACTCCATCAGGGCGTTGCCGGCAATTTCGCCTGAAAGCCAGAAATCCACCCCTCCCTCCCCCTCCATCTTGGCAACGCTGACCTTCCAGACCGCCGGGCCTACCAGCGGGATGCGCTCGTTGGGCAGGGCGATGTAATCCCAGATTTCATCTCTAGCAGTGGTGCTGCCACCCTCGCGGATCAGCCGCGAGAGATTGATGCTTGGTATTGGACGTTGCTTCATCTTTACCCAATGCTTGCGCCTTAGGCGTAGCTCTTCATATTAGCCTCGAGGAGGCTTGGGGTCAATGGGCCTGCGCGAACGGTAGACTGTGTGGGTATGAAGGATATTGGTATCTTGGGCGTTCCGATGGACTTGGGTCAAGGGCGGCGCGGGGTGGATATGGGGCCCAGCGCCATGCGCTATGGGCGTTTGCAGGAGGTGCTCGAGGGCCTGGGCCACCGGGTGCACGACTACGGCGATGTGCGGGTGCCGGTGGTCGAGAGCCTGCGCCACACCCAGCAGGAACCGGGGGGGATGGGCTACCTCGAGGCCATTCGCACGGTCTGTTTGGATACCATAGCTGCCATCGATCAGATGCCCGCCGAGGTGTTTCCAATTGTGCTGGGAGGCGACCACTCCATCGCCATGGGCTCGGTTACGGGGGCCAGCCGGGGGGAGCGCATCGGGGTGATCTGGGTGGATGCCCACGCCGACTTCAACACCCCCGAGACCAGCCCCAGCGGCAACATCCACGGGATGCCCCTGGCCCACCTGTGTGGCTTGGGCGACCCGCGTCTGGTGCACCTGGGCCGCCCTGGGGCTAAGGTGCGGCCCGAGGACGTGGTGCTAATTGGCATTCGTAGTCTGGATCCGGGCGAGGTTCAACTCTTACGCGAGCGTGGGGTTATGGTCTATACCATGAAGGAGGTGGATATACAGGGAATTCCGGCCATTGCCCAGCAGGTCGCCGCCAAGTTCAAGGGTTTTTCCAGGGTGCATGTCTCGCTGGATGCCGACGTGCTCGATCCGGAGATAGCCCCGGGGGTTGGAACCCCGGTTCCTGGCGGGCTGACCTACCGCGAAGCACACCTTCTGATGGAACTGCTGGCCGATGCAAAAATTGTTACCAGCCTCGATATGGTTGAGGTGAACCCCATTCTGGATATCGCCAACCGCACTGCCAAGATAATGGTGGAACTGGCTAGCAGCCTGTTGGGAAAGAAAATCTACTGATGACCCGGTGCGGGCTGGCTTGATACAATCCTCGGGTGTTGGTCATTCCTGCGGTGGATATCCAGTCTGGACGGGCCGTCCGGCTTTATGAGGGCGACCCCAACCAGGAAACCGTCTACTACGAAAACCCGGTGGAGGCCGCCCTGCACTGGCAAAAGCAAGGGGCCCGGATGCTGCACCTGGTTGACCTGGACGCGGCGACGGGTCGGGGGAACAACCGTGCGGTGTTGCGCGAGGTGGCTGCCTCTATCGATATCCCGTTTGAGGTGGGCGGCGGCATCCGCAGCCTGGGGGTGGCCCGGGAAATCCTGGCCCTGGGGGCCAGCCGGGTGGTGGTGGGTACCATAGCGGTAAAGGCCCCAGAGGTGTTGGGCCAGATGCTCCATGATTTCGGCCCCGAGCGGGTGGTGGTGAGCCTGGACGCCCGGGGGCTGGAGGTGGTGGTCTCGGGCTGGGCTGAGGGCACCCGCCTGATGGTGCAGGAACTGGGCCCGCGGGTATGGGAGATGGGCGTTCGTACCCTGATCTACACCGATGTGCGGCGGGACGGAACCCTGGCGGGGCTGGATCTCGAGGTGGTGCGGGTGGTGCGCGCTGCCTGGCCCGGCTTTCTGATCGCCGGAGGGGGTATCGCTTCGGATGCCGATTTACATGGACTGCAAGCCCTGGGTGTGGAGGGGGCCATTACCGGCAAGGCCCTCTACGAAGGGCGGATCAGCCTGTCGTCCTGGGTGAAGTAATACCGGCGACCGAAGGGATACGCTTTCTTCGCCGAGCGTGGCGAGGGGTGTGCCCTAGGATGCCAAAAGATAGCCTCTGGAATCCGGTACAAAGCGAGGGTCGCTTGATGAGGAAGGCTGTCCCGCAACACCTGCGGCCGCGTTTGTAAGCCCGCCCTGGCGCCACTCAACAAGCCTCAGCCTGCAGGGGTCGGCTGATCCGATGGGTCGATCTGCCTGCGTATAAACTCGATCCCTACTCGATGGCAAAACTCACCGAAGGTTTCATTTTCCCGTCGCTGCTGCCGGTAGGCCATCAGGGCGGGCTCGAGGCGGGCGGCTATATCCTCGCGCTTGACGTTGTCCAGGTACACCTCGCCGAGCCGATCCCCCAGGGGGCTGCCGCCCAGGTATATGGTGTACGAGTTGAGGCTTCGGCCCACCAGGCCAATTTCAGCGGTATAGGGGCGGGCGCAGCCGTTGGGGCAGCCGGTCATGCGCACATGCGGAACGGGGCCGGTTTGCAGATCCAGTCTGGAGAGCAGGGCGTCAATCTCGCGGATCACCTGGGGCATAACCCGCTCGCTTTCGGTAATAGCCAGGCCGCAGGTGGGCAAGGCCGGGCATGCCATGGCTTGCTGCACCACCAGGGGGATGCTCCCAGGTAGTTCCACACCGTGCTCGCGCAGGATGGCCTCGAGGGTAGCCTGATCGCTCGGCCGGATGTTGGTGAACAGGATGTTTTGCTGAGGGGTAAGGCGTATTTCCGGGTTGAGGCGCCTGACCACCTCGCGGATGGCTACGCGAAGGTGATCCTTGACCCGCCCGTTTTCCACAAAAAGCCCGAAGAAAAGCTGCCCATCGCCCTGCTCATGCCAGCCCAGGTGGTCGTCGGCGCACTGCCAGGTGAGGGGCTGGGCCTCGGGCAGGCTGTAGCCCACGTAGCGCTCAACCTCGGCCTTAAAGCGCTCCAGGCCCCAGGCCTCCACCAGGTATTTCATGCGGGCCAGTTTGCGCTCGTCGCGCCGGCCATGATCGCGCTGAACCCGGACAATGGCCTCCACCACCTCAAACAGCTGCTCGGGTTTGATGGTGGTGAGGGGTTTGGCCAGCACCGGATGGGTATCCTTAGCCCCGTGGCTCTGCCCCAGCCCACCGCCTACCAGGAGGGTGAATCCCTTTAGCACATCCTTTTCAAGCCAGGGCACTATGCCGATATCCTGGGTATAGACGTCCACGCAGTTGTCGCCAGGGAAAGCAAAGGCGATCTTAAACTTGCGCGGGAGATAGGTCTGGC
The DNA here is from genome assembly GCF_003568585.1 of Meiothermus taiwanensis WR-220. Taxonomy (NCBI): domain Bacteria; kingdom Thermotogati; phylum Deinococcota; class Deinococci; order Thermales; family Thermaceae; genus Meiothermus; species Meiothermus taiwanensis. The sequence continues at coordinate 2,255,966 of NZ_CP021130.1, read as the reverse complement.
CGTACAGGGGTTCGACTTCTTCTTCCAGGCTGGCGGCCTTTTCGCCATCCAGCCAGATCTCGTAGTAAGCGCGGCTCCTGGGCTTGAGCCGGTCGGACAGGGCTTTGGCATACTGCGATATCTCCGCTCTTTGGCGGTCTGAAAAGGGAGCGGGGCAGGCCACCACATTGCGCACCACGTCCCCACAGGCCGATAGGCTGGTTAGGAGATGCTGATTAAGCACCTGGATCAGGGGTTTCAGACCCCCCTTGCGCACACCGTGAAACTGGATGGCCTGGCGGGTGGTGATGCGTAAGGTGGCGTTTCCGAGCTGGTCTGCCAGACGGTCGAGGGCTAGATACTGCTCGGGTTGCAGCACACCGCCGGGTATGGCGACCCGGATCATAAAAGAGTAATCGGGCCCCAGGCCCTGGGCCTTGCGGGCCTTGCGCACGTCGCGGTCGTCTTGCTGGTAGATGCCGTGAAACTTGAGGATCTGGTAGCCTTCTTCGCTGAAGTGGTCGCTGGGGCTGTTGAGCTCGAGATCCACCGGCCCGCGCAGGTTGCGGCTGGCCAGCTTGATGCTTTCTACCTTGGAGATTTTAGATTGCGGCGACATACTCCTCCTTCGTTTTGCGCAGCCTTTGGTGAACCCCTACCACCGCCCCTTGCACCCAGACCGCAGGGGCCTGCACCTCTACCCGGCCCTGGGCGATGCTCTGCAGATCCGTGAGCAAAAGGCGCTCGCTGGGGGTGGTTCCGTTTTCGATGAAGGCCGCCGGCTCCTGGGGCGGCCGTCCGGCCCGGATAAGGGCTCGAGCCAGCTCTACGCGCCGCTCGACGCCCATGAGAATGACCAAGGTATCCACCCGCGCATAGGCAGCCAGGTTGGGGGCGGCCCCCTCTTGGATCTGCCCGGAGATGACGGCAAAGCCGCTGGCCAGGCCCCGCATGGTAAGAGGGATGCCCCACAGCCCCGGTAGAGCCACAGCAGAGCTAAGGCCGGGCACCAGCTCGACCGGGAGGCCTGCTTGAGCCAGGTGGAGCCATTCCTCCGCCCCACGCCCAAAAACCATGGGATCCCCCCCCTTGAGCCGCACGACCTTGCGCCCGGCCCGTGCGTGGGATAGGAGCAGCTGCAAAATCTGTTGCTGTTTATCCTGCTCACCCTTGGTTTTGCCCACATAGATGAGCTCAGCCTGGGGGTTGACCAGAGCCAGCACCTCCGGGCTTACCAGGCGGTCGTAGAGAACCACCTCGGCTTCCTGCAGAACCCGGGCGGCCCGCAGGGTCAAAAGATCGGCGCTGCCGGGCCCGGCCCCCACCAGGTAAACTGGACTCATACCACCTCCACGCTAGGGGTTGGTTTGCCCATCTGCCGAACGGAGTTTGGATCGTACAGGGATTGTAAAAGAACCGCTCGAGCCCGCTCGTGCTCGCCCAGGAAAATCAGATCCAGTGCCTCACTGTCAATCATGCGATACCAGGCGGCCTTACGGGCCTCGAAGCTATGGGGATAGGCCTGTTTGACCAGGGGGCGGAAAGAGCGCAGCAGCTCCAGGTATTCGGCATACTCGGGGCCGTACTCGGCGGCCAGGCGCTCCCTGATGCGCACGGCCAAGGCCGGGGCAACGCCGCTGGTAGAGACGGCCAGCACCAGATCGCCCTGGCGGTGTACCGAAGGCAGGATGAAGTCGCAGTGGGGGGGATCGTCGACCGCATTGAGCCAGACGCCGCGCTCCCTTGCCTCCTGGGCGATGATTGAGTTGAGGCTCGGATCCACCGGATGGGAAAAGCACAGCACGAAGCCGGCCAGATCCCCGTAGGTGTAGCTGCGTTGCTGCCACTCGAGCCGCCCCTGGCGAAGGGCCTCTTCCAGTTCGGGGTGATGCAGAGGCGAGATCAGGCGAACCCAGGCCCCCTGCTCCAAAAGCTTTTGTACCTTGCTGGCCGTCTCCAGGCCTCCCCCGATGAAGAGCACTTTTTTGCCTTGCAGATTGAGCATTACCGGATACACATCTCACCTCGCCAGGGCGGGTATGCCGCGCAGAATCAGGTGCGAACCAATCAGCATCAGCCAGAGCAAAAGGCCTATTCTAAAAGGCCGCTGGTTGACCCGCTGGCCCAGCCAGGCCCCCAGCAAAGAGCCGAGCAAACCACCGCAGGCCAGCTTGGCCAGCAGCAGCCCGTCGGTCTGGCCCAGCGCTGCGTGCAGCCCACCGGCAAAAGCGGATAGCCCAAGGCCAAACCAGAGATCTGTACCCACGATCTGCCTGGGGGGCAGGCGGGTTCCGCTCATCAGCAGCAAAATACCCAGGGCCCCGGCCCCTGCCGAGGAAAAGCCCACCTCCAGGCCGATGAAGGCGGCGATGGCCACGATCCACTGGGGGGCCAGGGGCCGAGGGGGTAGCCTCTTAAGGGTGATGGCCAGGTTGATGATCGCCACGAGCAAAATAATCAAGCCTATGCCGACCAGCACCGCCTCTTTGTGAACCTTTAGGGAGTGCAGCAGCAGGCTGCCGGCCGCGGCGGCTGGCAGCCCGCCGATTAGCAAAAGGCGCAGGGCTTGCCAGTTGACCCCTTGTTTTTGCCAGTAAACCCACCCGGCGGGAATCTTTGCCAGCATAGAGAAAAGCAGCGCTGTGCCAACGGCAACCTCGGGTGGAACCCCCAGGGCCAGGATCAGCAGCGGGGTGGTGAGGGTGCCCCCGCCGACCCCGGTCAGGCCGATGCACAGGGCGATGACGAAACCTATGACAACCTCGAGCATCCAACTTACCTCCAGCCTGGTAGCTGCCTGGATATATACCGGTGAGGGGTTTGAGTAGAGACCCCCGGATATCTGAGAAGCCGAGACCTCCCCAGAGCCTTAGCGATGTTCTACAGCCTTGGCCTGATAAGCGGAGCGTAGCACCGCCGCCACCTCCGGCCGGGTAAACTCCGCAGGCAGCGGGGCCCCTGCGCGCAGCAGCTCGCGCACGCGGGTGCCGGAGAGCACCAGGTGGTGCTGGCTGTCGTGGGGGCAGGTGCGGGGCGTGACGATGGCCTGGCAGGCCCGGCAGTAGAAAGAGTGCTCAAACTTGACTATCTGAATGCCGATCTCCTCGGGCCTGAAGGCCGAGAAAATTTCCTGGGCTTCGTAGGGGCCATAGTACTGGCCGACGCCGGCATGGTCGCGGCCCACAATGAAATGGGTGCAGCCGTAATTTTTTCGGCTGATGGCATGCAAGACCGCTTCGCGGGGCCCCGCGTAGCGCATGGCTGCCGGATAGACCCCCAGCAGAACCCGTTCCTTGGGGTAGTAGTGCTCCAGGAGCACCTTATAGGCCTCCATGCGCACAGAAGCCGGGACATCGTCGGCCTTGGTGGCACCGACCAGGGGGTTGAGGAACAGCCCGTCGAGCTGTTCCAGGGCTACTTTGTGCAGGTATTCGTGGGCCCGGTGGATGGGGTTGCGGGTCTGAAAAGCGACCACCGTTTTCCAGCCCCGTTGGGCAAAAATGCGCCGTGTCTCGCGGGGGGTGTAGTGGTGCTCGGGGAAGGGCCCCCGATCCAGGTGCAACAAATACACGCCCCCGGCCAGGTAGACCTCGCCTCGAGCCAGCAAAGCCGCCACCCCGGGGTGGGCGGGGTTGGCGGTGCGGTAGACCGCCAGGGCTTCCTGCCTTTTGTCGGGCTGATACTGCTCCTCTACCTCGAGCAGGCCCACCGTTTTCCCATTCCAGACCAGGCGCACGCGCCGGCGGTACAGAACGGCCTGCGAGCGCGGGACGGCCAGGGTGATGGGAATGCTCCAGGGCAGGCCACCAGAGAGCCGCATCTCCTCCAGCACGCGCCGGTAATCGGCCTCCCCCATGAACCCCTGCAGGGGCGAGTAGACCCCGGTGGCGATCAGCTCCAGGTCGGCGTAGCCCTGGGCGTCTAGCTCGAGGGCCGGAAGGTGGGCGAACTCTTGTGGATCCGCCTCCAACACGCGTTCAACCAGGGTGCCCCCGTGCGGTGATGGTAAGCTTACAACATTTGTAAGTTTTTCAGCCATAAAAAAACTCCTACAAAGCTTGTTCACCCTGCCACAGGCCGCACTCGGTTTTGCCCCGGCCTGCCCAGCGGCCGGCCCGGGCCTCCTCGCCGGGGCGCACGGCGCGGGTGCAGGGCCAGCAACCGATGCTGAGAAAGCCCGACCAGTACAGAGGGTTGACGAAAAGCTGGTGCGTTTGTGCGAAGGCCTCGAGCTGGGCGCGATGCCAGTAGGCCAGCGGGTTGATGCGCAGCCGCTGGCCGGGCTCCAGAAACCCCAGCCCCTGGCGGGTGGGGGCCTGATCCCGGCTGCGGGCGTTTAGCAGCGCCGAGGGGTTTTTTTCCGAAAGGTAGGCGCGCAAGGGGGCCACTTTGCGCACGTTGCAGCAGCCGTCGGGGTCGCTGCGGAAGCGCTCCTCTCCCCAGGGGTCGGGCGGCAGCCCGGCGCTGAGGGTCACAAAGCGCATCTGTGGGTAGCGGGCCGAGAGGCGGTCGCGGGTCTCGAGGGTTTCCGGGAAATGATAGCCGGTGTCCACAAACACCACCTCACCGGTATAGCCGGCCTGCGCGGCCAGCTCGAGCAGCACCACCCCATTGAGGTTGAAGGCGCTGGTGATGATAAGGTCGGGGTAGTGCTCCAGGGCCCACTGGATGACCTCGAGGGGCGGGGTCTGGGGGTTCCAGTGCTCAGGGATCACCGCCTGCCCACCTCCCTAACACCCAAAGGGGCCAGGGCTGCCAGCAGACGGTCGAGGCACTCCTGCAGGCTCATCTGATCGGTGCGCAGGTGCAAATCGGGGTTCAGAGGGGGCTCGTAAGGGTCTGAAATCCCGGTAAAGTGCGCTATCTCGCCGCGCAGGGCCCGGGCGTACAGGCCCTTTACGTCCCTCTGGATCAGCACCTCCAGGGGTGCGTCCACGTAGACCTCGAGCTTCCTGGGGGCTTCGGCCAGCACGGCTTCGCGGGTAGAACGGTAGGGGCTGATGGCGCTTACCAGCACCAGCACCCCATGTTTGGCCAGCAGGTTGGCCACATAACCGATGCGGCGGATGTTGGTATCGCGGTCTTCTCGGCTAAAGCCCAGGCCTTTCGATAAATGCTCCCGCACCACATCGCCATCGAGATGCTCCACCGGGTATCCGGCTTCGTATAAGAGCACCTCCAGGGCCCGGGCCAGGGTGGTTTTACCGGCTCCAGAAAGCCCGGTGAACCAGATGACAGCCCCCGATGCAAGCGATGGCTTGCGGTGCTGCCCTCCGGGTCTCCTGCTGCTGGCTGGAGCGGAATAACCTGTGGTGTGGCTTGAGGAGATGGCGCTCGAGTTTTCCAAGATATTCAAACCCCCTTATCTTTCCCAGCACAGAGGCCGGGCCGGAATTGGCACCTTGCCTTTGGCAGGTTGCCGCAGCTTCATCGGGCCGTTCCCGTCGGGCAGTTGCCCTGTCCGCTGCTCTGGATAAGGCCTAGAGCCTTGATACCAGGCACGGCCGCCTGGTGAAGGGTAGGCTAGCATAAGTTACAACTTTTGTAAACTAATCGAGCGTTCGACCCCCTCGGGGTTCAGGAGGGGTTTGCACGGGCCAGGGCGCTTTTCTCACCCAAGGCTGCGGTAGACTTCTAGCATGAAAGTTCTGAGTGCGCTGGCCTTCGCGATCGTGCTGGGGGTGGCGGCGGTGGCCTGGGTTCTGTATGCGCTGCAGCCTGGGCTGTTGATCGGTACACCCTGGGGCCTGGTTCACCTGAGCCTGCTGTGGGTGGGGGCCTTCGGGTTGGGCCTGGCCGTGATGGGGTTATACGTGCTGACCGGCTGGATGCAGGCCCAGGCTGCTTTGCGCCAGCGCAACCTGGAACTGCGTCAGCTTAGGGCTGAACTCGAGGCCCTCAGAAAACAGCACCCTGAAGAAACTCCGGTCATACCAGACCGGCCAGCTTGAGTAAAAGCGCCGTTCAGATGCCGGCAAGCCCCCTCGATGGGCAGAGAGTGAGACCCAGCCCGCCTATCCACTGGGGGCCCTGGGCTGATCGGGTGTGCGGTGGTAGGAGATCTGGATGAAGTGGACACTCCGTACATGGCCCCATGTGGCCGAGCTTCGGCCGTTGATTGAACAACTGGGTATACCGCCGCTGGCGGCGGCGGTTTTCTGGAACCGGGGGTTCCGGCGCAAGGAAGACCTCGAGCCCCCCCTGGTATGCCTTCCCATCGATGGCCTCCAGCGGGCGGCTTTGCGCATCATTGAAGCTTTGGAAAAACGCGAGCGCATACGGGTTCACGGCGACTACGACGCCGACGGCCTGACCGGCACGGCCCTGCTGCTGAATGGCTTGGGGAAACTGGGGGCCGAGATTCACGCCTTTATCCCTCACCGCCTGGAGGAGGGCTACGGGGTGCTGATGGATCGGGTGCCGGAGCACCTCGAGGCCTGCGACCTGTTCATCACAGTAGACTGCGGCATCACCAACCACGCCGAACTGCGCGCGCTGGTGGAGAATGGGGTCTCGGTGCTGGTCACCGACCACCATTCGCCGGGTGCTGCGCCGCCGCCAGGTCTGATTGTGCATCCGGCCCTCTCGCCTGGTTTGCAAGGCCAGGTGCACCCCACCGGCTCGGGGGTGGCTTTCTTGCTGCTGTGGCAGGTTTACGAGCTGCTGGGTCGGGATCCACCCTTGGAGTACGCCGACCTGGCCGCTGTTGGCACGGTGGCCGACGTAGCCCCTCTGCAGGGCTTTAATCGGGCCCTGGTTCAGGAGGGGCTTCGTCGCCTGCGCGATTCCGCCAACCTGGGCCTCAGGGTGCTGGCGGCGCAACACTGCCAGGAATTCAGCGCCAGCGAGATCGCCTTTCGCATCGCACCCCGTATTAATGCAGCCTCGCGGCTGGGGCAGGCTGGGATTGCCCTGGAGCTCCTCACCACCCAGGATGTTTTGCAAGCCCATGCCCTGGCGGAGCGCCTAGACCAGCTTAATGTGCAGCGCCAGCGCATCGAGGAGGCCATGCTGGAACGTATCGGGCCCACCCTCGACCCCACCCATCCAGCCCTGGTCATCCACGATGCCGAAGGGCACCCTGGGGTGATGGGCATTGTGGCCAGCCGGGTGCTCGAGCGCTACTACAAGCCGGTGTTTATCATCGCCGAGGGCAAGGGCTCGGTGCGCTCCACGCCCGGTATCAGCGCGGTAGGGGCCTTGCAGTCTGCCAGGGCCTACCTCGAGCGCTTTGGGGGCCATGCCCAGGCGGCGGGGTTTGCCATTCAAGAAAGCCAGATCCCGGCCTTTACCCAGGCCATCCATCGCTATGCTGCGCAGTTCCCGGTGCCAGAACCCGAGATTGTGCTAGACGGATGGCTGGATGGGGAAGACCTGCTGGAGCTCTACCAGGCCTTAGAGCGGCTCGAGCCGGTGGGGGAGGGCAACCCCGAGCCTTTGTTTTATGCCCAGGGTAAGCCGGAATATGTGCGTACCATGGGGGAAGGCAGGCACCTATCGTTCCGCTTGAACGGGATCCGGGTGGTCAAATGGCGCGATAATGGCGAACACCTGCCCGAGGCCATCGAGCTGGCCGCAGGGCTGGTGCTGAACCGCTGGAACGGCGAGCAGAGCATCGAGCTGAGGGCCCAGGCCTACCGGCCATTAACGGCCGCCCCGCTATCGGGGTGGGCTATTCCACTGCCATTTGCCGAGGCGGTGCGCCAGGCCATCACCCAGGCCGCCAAGGTGTATGTGCACCCTGAGGGGGCCGGCTGGTTTATCGAGCGGGGGGCCTCGGTGGTGAAGCCCGAAGAGGCCGAATACTGGTTCAGCCTGCCAGCCCGGCCGACCCATCCCCAGCGGGTCTACATCGCCCTTTCAGAGAAGGCCCTGCGGGCTTTGGAGGCCGCACCCGATCCGCTGGTGCAAGCCCTGGGCCGCCGGGTGGCTACAGCGTACCGCCTGGGGCTGGCGGCGCAGCTGGCGGAGAGCCTCGAGCGCTACTGGCAGGCCCTATGAGGAACGAACCAACGTTTCTAACTCACCTTGCAGGTTATCGCGGGCGGGCCGCTCCAGCCCGGCAAACCCCGCGGTCTGATAGATGCGCTCACGCGAGAGAAATTGGCGAATCACCCCAGCCCGCCGTTCTCTGAATACGGCCTCCGGCAGCCAGGCGTACTCCAGCCGGACGGCTCGAGCATAGGCCCGATAGGTTCTGGCCTCGGCGCCCAGGATGGAAAGATCCGCATCCAAAAAAAGCGCGGTCTCGAGGTCGTCTGAGCGGTGGTGCTGTGTGGCAAGAATAAGGCCCACCACCCGCTGGATGAGCGCCGGGGCCACCCCCAGGCGCTGGAGGCTTTGTTCGGCCAGGCGGGCGCTTTGCAGCTCGTTGTCGGTGCGGGTGGGGTCGTAGACCGCGTCGTGGAACCAGGCTGCAAGCTCGAGGTGCGGCTGGGCTGGCAGCAGCGCCAGCAGGGCCTCGAGATGGGCCAGGTTGTGGTAGTACCGCTGGGGCTCGGTATACCGGATGAGCAGGTCGTCCAGTACAGAAAAATGCTGGTCGGGATCAAGCCCAAGGGAGATGAGCAGGGCATTCCAGCGACCTATCAGCCGCTGGCGGCCCCCGTTCGATAGCTGGAATTCACGCCTCATGCTGTCTTCCGACGAGCCAACAAAATGCAGCATAGCACGGATGAGCGGCCCCGCAATAAATCCTTCACCGCCAGGCACAGTCGGGAAGGATTCAAGCCGACCGAAATGCGTGTAAGCGGGGGCCCGTCAGGACTTCAACGGGATACCCATGGCTTTGGCCTCGTACATGCGGTTGTCCGCGGTGCTGAGCAGCTTCTCCGGGCTACCCCCGTCTTCGGGGTAGGCGGCCAGACCGATGTTGACCCCCAGGCGCAGCCCGTTGAAGCAGATGGACTCGATGATCTGGGCGTAGCGGGTGGTGACCGCCACCGCCTCGGTCTTATCGGTGTGTGGAAAGATGGCCGCGAACTCGTCGCCGCCCCAGCGGAAAAGGTAGTCGCCCGAGCGACGCTCCTTTTCCAACAGCTCGGCCACCCGGATGAGGGCCAGATCCCCGGTGGGGTGGCCCAGCCGGTCGTTGACCGCCTTGAACCCTTTCAGATCCATCACGATCAAAGACAATGGGTAGCCGTACCGGAGGGCCCGCTCGAGCTCTTCCGCCAGCGCTTTGTCGAAGGCCCGGCGGTTGGGCAGTCTGGTCAGGGGGTCGGTGAGGGCGGCCTCCTCCAGGAGGCGGTGGGTTTTGCTGTCGTGCAGAAGGGTGGCTAGCGGAGCCGCAAAGAACTGGGCGGCGCGCAGGCTATCCTCGCCGAAGGCCTGTGGGTCGTGCAGGTTGTCCAGGTTGAGGTAGGCCAGCACCTCACCCCGAAAGACGATGGGCAGGCACAGGTTGGCCTGAATCTCGTGCACCCTGCCGGCCCCATTCACAACTGCGGGCGGCGCAGTCCGATGGCTGACCTCGTAAATGGGGGTGGTCTCGCCGCTCAGGATGCGGGGCTCGCCCTGGTGCAAGCGCTCCTCACCCAGGCCGTACCAGTTGAGCATATCGGCGGCCGTGCTGGGGGCGGCCTGCAACCCCTCGAGGTCGAAACCCACGGCCGCTTTATAGCGGTATAGCCCGTTCTCGAGCACCATCAGGCTTCCGGCCTCACTGCCCGGCACCTGCTGGATGGCTTCTTCGAGCACCATCTGGTAAAGGTTTTCCGAGGGCTGCTGCAAAAGGGCCTGCACCAGACGGCTGACGCCTTCATGGCGGCCCTTCTCTATCAGGCGTTCAAACCCGATGCCCAGCGTGCGACAGAAGAGCAAGAGCAGCTCCTGCTCGGCCTTGCGCCAGTTTCTTTCCGGGGGTGTGCCCACCACCAGGATGTAGCGGCTGCGCGGGGAGCCAGGGGTCGGGATGGGGTGCGCCGCAAAGGTGCGCCAGCCCAGGGCCTGCAAAGCCTGCACCCCCCCCGGTTCTTCCGCGTAGCGCTGGGTGAAGAACGGTTTACCCGAGGCGTACACGTCCCAGGCCCGGCCCTGACCGTAGGGCAGGCCCTCCCGCAAAACCTCCAGCAGGGTGGGCTCGTCTACACCTGCATGGGCCAGCGCCTGCATCCGCGCCCCCCGCACCTCCCAGACCACCCCGGCCCTGAGCGACAGGCCCTGCAGCAGGAGGGAAAGGGCCATCTCCGAGGCCTCCTCGAGGGAGGTCACCTTGTGCAGCTCCACCGAGAGGTCGGAGAGCAGGCGACGGGCCTCGAGGTCGGCCAGGCGGTCGAGGTGCAGGCTCACCGTCTCGGCAAAACGGATCAGCCCATCGACCTCCTCCGGCCAGAAAGGCCGCTCGGTTTCCAGGTTGAACACCGCCACCACCTCGCCCCGTTCGAACAGCGGGAGGGCCAGCTCGGCCAGGGTGTTGATGCCAGGGGCTGCGATGAAACTGGGTTCCTGGCGTACGTCGGGCACGTACTGGGGCCGGCCTTCGCGGAAGGCCCGGCCCACCACCCCCTCGGCCGAGATCTCCTGTGCGCCGAGCGTCGGGACGCTGGCGAGCAGGCGCAGGGTGTGTTTTTGGGGCAGCCATACGCTGGCGTGGCCGCCCGACACAAACTTGGTAAGGTGCTCGGGAAGGCTGGCCAGGAGAGCCTGCCGGTGTTCCAGGGCTGGCAAAACCTCCAGGGCCTCTGCAAGAAGCTGATGGCTCCGGGCCAGCATTCTGGCGTGGCGGTGGGCCCTGCGCAGGCTCCCCCCGATGCCGTTGGCGATGAGCACCGATAGCAACAGCAGCAAACCATCCCACGCCTGAAGCCCGGCGAGGCGGGCCAGCAGCACGGCCGACAGTGCGCTGGCCGCGAACCCCCATTTGAGGCCATAGATGCTGGCCGTGGTCGCTGTAAAAATCATGAGGAAGGGGAGCTTGTACGAGGGCTGCGCACCCAGGAAATCCGAAAAGATGGTAAGAGTCAGCGAAGAGACGGCAATTACGCCGTAAACTAGATTAACCGCCGACCAATTGAAGGCCCGGTTCATGCATCCCCTCTTTGCATGGCCCATATCTGTTCCCTGGATTCGATGGCGGTAGGCCGGCCCAGCAGATAGCCCTGACCAAGGGAAAAACCCTCGGCTAAAAGAAAGCGATACTGGGCCTCGGTTTCGATGCCTTCTACAATCACCTTGAGCCTCAGGCTGTTGCCTATGGCCTGCACGGCGCGCATCAGGCGGGCCTCGGAGGTATCGGCGCGGGGGTTGGGGCCGAGGTTTTTGACGAATCCCTGGCCCAGCTTGATGGCCGCCAGGGGTAGGCTGGTGATGCGCTCCAGAGAGGAAAACCCGCTGCCGAAATCGTCGAGGTAGAGGGGGTGCCCCTGCCGGGCCAGTTGGCGCAGCACCGCAAGGTTGGTTTCGTTCAGCGCTACCTGCTCGGTGACCTCGAGGATCAGGTGCTGGGGAGCCAGGCCGTGGCGCTGTAGCAGACCGGCGATGCGTTCGGGCAGACTCGGCTCGAGCTGGCTGCCCGACAGATTGACCGCAATCGGTATGCCCCACTGGGCCGCGCGCGCGATGGCTTCGGTTAAAACCCACCCCCCCAGCTCCACCATCCAGCCCTCCTCCTCGGCGATGGGTAAAAACAGGGCCGGTGAGATCGGGCCCCGCTTGGGGTGCTGCCAGCGCAGCAGGGCCTCGAGGTGCTGCAGGCGCCGATCCTCCAGGGTGCGGATGGGCTGATAGTGCAGAAAAAAGCCCAGGGGCGTTCCCCCCGACTTAAGCGGCCGCAGGGCCTGCCCCAGGGCCTGGTGCAGCCAGTCTTCTTCGAGGGTGCTCTTTACCAGCGCGGGATCGTAAAAGCGTACCTGCCCGGGCTGGGCTTGCTCCAGGGCGATTTCGGCGGCTTGAGGAAGTTCGAGCGGGGTGCTGCCCGGCTGGGCAAAAGCCACCCCCACCCGTGGGCTGAAGTCGAGCTGGGGCCAGCGGGCCGCCAGTTGTTCGCGCACGCGCACCTGTAGCCGCGTTAGCACGGCCTGGGTGGTGGTGGGGTTATCAACCCCCTCCAGCACCAGCCAGAAGATGCCCCGCTCGAAGGCCAGGTGATCGGTTGACCGCAGCTCGGCCTGCATCGCCTCGGCGAGGCTGTGAATCACGGCCAGCCAGGTGGCCTCGCCCTCGAGCCGCCGGACGCGTTCCAGGGAGCGGCAGTGCAGCGCCAGCAGGGCTCGAGGGGCGGGCGATAAAAGGGCCAGCGTGGTTCTGAGACCATACAGATTGAGCAGACCGGTCTGGGGGTCATGCTGGCGGCTGTACTGGACTTCGTTGCGCAGCTCGTTCCCGTACAGCAGCCAGGCCACGTGGTGGGCCAGCCCCTCCAGGTGGCGCAGGTCGAGTTCGTCGAAAGCGTCGGGGCGTTCAAAGTGGTCGAGGTACAGGTAGGCGCGCGCCATCCCTTTAACCACCACCGGGGTTGCCAGCATGGCCTGGATGCTACCGACGCGCCCAGGGCCTTCTATGATGGCCCGCCGCTCGGGGTCGAGCTGTTGGTTGAAGCGGGCGATGTCGATCTGGGTAAACACCCGGGCCTGGATGTGCTGGCTCAGCGAAAGGGGTTCCCGCGGGTGCAGATAGACCTTTTGCAGGGCTTCCAGGTCGTAGCCTTTGGCCGCCACAAAGCGGAAGCATCCGTCGGGCTGGAGCAGGGTGGCGCTGCCGGCCTGGGCGACCGGCACAACCTTGAAAGCAGCCTCCAGGGCCCGTTGCAGCACCTCTTCGGGGGAAAGCGTCTCCTTGAGCCCCGAGGCCAGCAGCTCGAGCGAGGCCCCCTGGAAACGGGCCCGGCGGTAGGCATCGCTGATATCAAAACCGATGCACTGTATGCCCACCGGCTTTCCGTGCTGATCCAGCAGCGCCATAAACTCCCAGCGGCTGCGGTTCCAGGGTTTGCGGGTTGGCTTGCTGAACTCTACCCAGAAGGTCTGGTGGGGGTTCTCCAGGGCCCGATGCACCACCTCTATAACCGTCGGTACGTCCCTGGGGTCGGTATGCTCCAGCGCGCTGGCCCCAATCGGCAGGGCTTGCAGCCCCATATACTGCAGGTAGGCCCGATTGGCATAGACAAAACGCCCCTCGAGGTCGGTCTGTAGCACCATAATGCCCTGGGATAGGTCGAGCGGTTCCAGGCCCGGGCTCGCCTTAATGTGAAAATTCAAATCAGGCATACTGAACGCCCCTCATTCTTGCAGCTGCCATGCAACCCATCCCCTGCTAATCCAACGATAGCAAAACCCATGACGCCCCTTCGGTTATCTGAACCGTTGCAGAAGCCGCGCAGCGATGTTTGCAGAGGCGCCAGCCACAGGGCATTTTTTGGGAAAAACCAGCGATTTCCCATCAATAACCGAATCTGAACATTTTTTATAGGAAACCCAAAAACCCTTGCGAGGCTTTTCAACCGATGGGCATCTGGTTATATTGGCCTGCCAAAAAGCTTTGCTCGATTGGGCGGTCTAACCCTGGGCCTCGATGCGGTAGCGGCAGCACTGGCCCCCCGCTGAGATGCGCTCTTCGCGGATCACCGGCACCCCCAGGAGCTGCTGGTATAGCTCGAGCTCGCTCTGGCAAAGCTCGCCGTGCTCGAGGGAAAGCGCCAGTTTGGGGCAGCGGGCCTGCTCCAGGTACCAGGCCCCGTTTTCCTGGTAAAAGCTGGCCTGGTAGCCTTGCTGGGTCAGAAACTCGGCCAGGCGGTAAATTTTTTGCTCGAGGCTCAGACCTTCCATATGCGGGGCCAACTCCTCGAGCAGCTTGTTGTTGCGTCGGGCCAGCACCTCCAGCACCAGGCCTTCCCCGAAAAGCTCCTTGAGATGGGTGAGCACATCGGCGCACATCCGGGCGTACGGGGCCTGCTCGTCTACGGCCTGGTAGACCTGTTTGGGGCGGCCCCGGCCCTCGTTCTTTTCCAGGCGGGCCCGCACCAGCCCTTCCCGCTCGAGATCCTCCAGGTGGCGGTGCACGGCTACTTTTGAAATACCCAGCGACTCGGCCAGCGAGCCCGCGCAACAGGCCCTCGAGCGCAGGGTTTCCAGAATCCGCAGCTTGGTCTCGCCCATCCCCAAAGCCATAACGCTCCTACGCCATCGGCAGCAGCATGTAGGACTGCACCGACAACTGACCTGCTAAATTGCGCGCGACCTGGCGGAAGGCCAGCGCCTCGGGCGAATCGGGCGCCCCAATCACCACCGGCACACCGTTGTCGCCCCCTTCACGCACCGAGAGCGCAATGGGGATCTCACCCAAAAAGGCGGTGTTGTAGGCCTCGGCCATCTTGCGGCCGCCCCCCTGCCCAAAGATGTAGGTTTTTTGCCCGTTTTGCTCAAAAAACGACATGTTCTCGATGATGCCCAGGATGCTGACCTGTACCCGCTTGAACATATCCAGGGCCCGCTCGGCGTCGATCCGGGCCACGTCCTGCGGGGTGGTCACAATGAGGCCGCCCGAAAGCCGGGTGAGCTGCGCAAGCGAAAGCTGCACATCCCCTGTGCCGGGCGGCAGATCCACAATCAGATAGTCGAGGTCGCCCCAGGCCACCTCCTGCAGGAACTGCTTGAGGGTGCCGTGCAGGATGGGGCCGCGCCAGACCATGGCCTGGCCCGGTGGCACGATATTGGCGATGCTGATGAGCTTAACGCCGTAGCGCTTCAAGGGCACCATCCGCTTTTGCTCGTCTACGCGCAGCTTCTCGCCCTGGGTACCAAACATCTGGGCCTGGCTGGGGCCGTAGATATCGGCGTCCAGCAGGCCCACCCGGGCACCTTCCTGGGCCAGTGCTACAGCCAGGTTGGCCGCGACCGTGCTTTTACCCACGCCCCCTTTGCCCGAGCCAACCGCTACGATGTGTTTGATGCCGGGCAGGGGTAGGTTTTGCGGCCCACGTACCTGGGCGCTAAAGTGCACCTCGACCTCGGTCGCGCCGATTTTGCTAAGGGCCTGGCGTATATCCCCCTCGATTTTCTCTTTGAGGGGGCAGGCCGGTGTGGTGAGGTTGATCTTGATTGCGGTTTTGCTGCCTTGTACGGCAATTTGCTCAACCATCCCCAGCGATACCAGATCCTTGTGTAGCTCGGGGTCGTGGACGGTTTTGAGGGCTTCCAGTACCTGGGCTTCGCTGAGCGCACTCATCTCATATTAAGAATATCCCTGGAAACGCTTTGATGAACGGGGCTGGAATCACATTACAGGGGACTGACAACACAATTTGCCCGGTGGTGGACTGGTGGAACATCCAGCCCATAAGTGATGGTCAAATTGCACAGGGTTTAGACCGTGGAATGCATATAATCCGCAACAAGATGAGTGCTGAAAAGCTGCGCGAAGAAGACCTAAAACTGCTGCACCTGCTCGAACAGATGCGCAGCCAGATAGCGCAAGCCAGCGATAACCTCGACTCGCTCAAACAGGCTTTGGAATCGGTGCAGCGCCTGGTTGAGGAGCGGAACCGCAACCTGCTAAACCACCGCAGCCCCTGGCTGGAGGGCTACGGCCGCGAAACAGACGATCCGCTGACCGGTTTGCCTGCTAAGTTGGCTTTTGAACAGGCCCTCGAGCGCGCTTTTGCCAGCGGTGAGGCGTTTACTGTAGTTGCCTTCGATCTGGACGAATTTCAAACTATTACACAGCGCTTCGGCCAGGCCCTGGCCGATGAGATCTTGCGTCGCGTGGGGCAGCTGGTGCAGAAGACGCTGCGGGCCTCGGACGTCGCTGGACGTTTGGGGGGCGATTCCTTCGCCTTGATTCTGCGCGGTATCACCGGGGATCGGGCCTTGGGGGTTTGCGAGCGGTTGCGGGTTGCGGTGCTCAAGTACCCCTGGGGCCAGCTTCACCCCGAACTTAAGGTCACCATCAGCCTGGGCTTTGCCGGCCGCGATGGCCAACCGACTGCCCAGGCCGTGCTGGCTCGAGCCAAAAACTTCCAGGCCGAGGCCAAAAGCTCGGGCCGCAACCAGACCTTCCCCGGCATGTACTACTGAAGTGAGGTGAGGAAGCGTGTTCGGCCGTGCCCCAGAGCTTTTCAAGAGCATGCTTGGTCGCCTTGAGTCCGTGGTGCGCCACACTATAGCGGTTTTTGCAGCGCTTCTCTTTTTGGTCTGGCTTATTTTTGAACTGATCCAGGCCTTTTGATACCAGATTTCGGTTGGTTCATCGCCGGAAGGCGGCCGAAGGGCTAGGCTTTCTGCGCCAAGGGTAGCGAGGGGTGCGTTCTGGGATGCCAAAAGATGGCCTCTGGAGGTCTTTGCTTTGAATGACCCTTTCTCCGGTATGCTGTATGGCCGCTGGCTGATATATACTGGGTTCTGGCGTAGACCGGGAAGAGTAGGCTGCCTGCGCCCACAGAAAGGGTGCCCCAGCGGCTGAGAGGGCACCTGGAAACGCACCAGCCGAACGTCGCCCGCGAGCCTGCAGGAAGAACGGCCAGCTGGCCTAGTAGAGCCTGTCGGGGGTGCCCGTGATAGCACATCTGAGTGCCTGAAGCCCTTGCTGGCGCTTCAGGAAGCGCGGTGGTACCGCGGGGTTTTCCTCGTCCGTGCAGCAAAGCCTGCAGGGGCGTTTTTGTTTATAGAGTGAGGTGAGGATGAAGGATTCCAAACGCTCGAGGGTTTTCGGTGGAGGATCCTCTTTTGTCCGGCCACGCTGAGGAGGTGCTATGAACGATATTCCCAAGGAATGGCAGCTCGAGCCCCATTACGAACCCGGCCTCTACTGGTTGAGCCGGGAACCCCGGCCCATTAAGCTATTTGGCAAGGAACTTCCGGCCAAAGAGTCGGTGGAGTATCCCGGCTGGTACTTTCTTCAGCGCGGCGAACCCATGCGAATTGTGGATAGCCTCGAGGAGGCCCTTGCTGCTCTGAAGTCTCGCCTCAAGCACTGGAACATGATAGACCTGCTGGGCCGGCCGGCCCCCATTGAGGCTAGCAAGAGTGTTCGTAAGCAGATGGTCATCGATCTGCTCAACGCCCCCATCGCCACCCCCCCGCCCGACTACGACCCCGACCGGGACGAGCCGTTCCTCCTGCTTTCGTGCAAATGGGAGCTGGGCGACTACCTATTGGTCGCCAGCATCGATTACACCCCTTTCCGCCCGGAGTTCAGCACCCGCTTCGGCCAGCCCAACAACCCCATCCGCAGCCTGGTGGGCCGGGTCTGTACCCTTAGGGCGATGGACTTCGCGCAGCTCGATGAGGACTACCCGGATGACCTAGACGACCTGGATGAAGACGACCTCGAGCCCCTCGAGCTTCTGGAGGACGATGAAGACCTTGAATTTGAAGAGGAGGAAGAGCCGGATTGGCAGGAAATTGCGGTGGGCCCGGTGAGCCTCGAGGGCAACCGCCTGACCGTGGGCTTCTGGAGCTGTACCTTTGATGAAAACACCGAGGTCACGGGGGTGGCCTACGAGGAGGCTGTCTTTGATGACGAGAAAAAAAGCTACCACCTTTTCGTGAGGAGAAGCAATGACCGAACCTAAGGAACTACCCAAAGCCTACGACCCCCAGGCGGTGGAGCCCCGTTGGGTGGAGGAGTGGGCCAGGAATCCCCTTCGCCCCGAACTCAACGCCCACAAGGGCAAGGGCCCCTTTACCATTGTGATCCCGCCGCCCAACGTGACCGGCAACCTGCACCTGGGCCACGCGCTGGACAACACCATCATCGATACCATCATCCGCTTCAAGCGCATGCAGGGCTACGAGGCCTTGTACCTGCCCGGCACCGACCACGCCGGCATCACCACCCAGGTGCTGGTGGAAAAAGAGCTGGCCCAGGAGGGGCTGTCCCGCCACGACCTGGGCCGGGAGAAGTTTTTAGAGCGGGTCTGGGCCTTCAAGGAGAAAAACGGCGGGGCCATCCTGCACCAGCTTAGGCGCATCGGGGCTTCCTGCGACTGGAGCCGTGAGCGCTTCACCATGGACGAGGGGCTGTCCCGCGCGGTGCGGCGGGCCTTCATCGAGTACTACCACCAGGGGCTGGCCTACCGCGGTAAGCGCATCGTGCACTGGGACCCGGTGGCCCAGACGGTGGTGAGCGACCTCGAGGTGAACGTCGAGCCCACCCCCGGAAAGCTCTACACCCTGGCCTATCCCCTCGAGGAAGGCGGGGAGATCCAGATCGCCACGGTGCGCCCCGAGACCATCTTTGCCGATGTGGCCATTGCGGTGAACCCCGCCGACGAGCGCTACCGGCACCTCATCGGCCGGAAGGCCCGCATCCCCCTCACCGAGCGCTACATTCCCATCATCGCCGATGAGGCGGTGTTGATGGACTTCGGCACCGGGGCCCTGAAGATTACCCCCGCCCACGACCCCACCGACTTCGAGATCGGACAGCGGCATAACCTGGAGATGCCCAGCGTGATCGACCTGAAGGGCTGCCTCTATGGGGAGCGGGTGCCCGAGCCCTTTCGGGGGCTGGAGCGCTTCGAGGCCCGCCGGCGGGTGGTGGAGGCCCTGGAAGAAGCCGGGCACCTGCGGGATGTCCGCGACTACACCATCGCCCTGGGCTACTCCGACCGCACCAAGGCCCCGGTGGAGCCCCTCCTGCTCGAGCAGTGGTTCGTGCGGATGAAGCCGGTGGCCGAAAAGGTGCTGGAAGGCCTGGATAAAGGCGAGATGCGTTTCGTGCCCGAGCGCTGGGAGAAGGTTAACCGCGACTGGCTGGAAAACATCAAGGACTGGGCCATTGCCCGGCAGCTCTGGTGGGGCCACCAGATCCCGGCCTGGTACGACGAGGAGGGCAACGTCTACGTGCCCGACCCCTCCAACCCCGACCTCGACTGCGACCAGGATCCCCGCTACGCCCACCTCAAGCTGCGGCGCGACGAGGACGTCTTCGACACCTGGTTCTCCTCGGCCCTGTGGCCCTTTTCCACCCTGGGCTGGCCCGACGATACCGAGGATCTGCGGAAGTACTACCCCACCGATGTCCTGGTGACCGGCTACGACATCATCTTTTTCTGGGTGGCCCGCATGCAGATGTCGGGCTACCACTTCACCGGTCGGGCCCCCTTCCACACCATCGTGCTGCACGGGCTGTACCTGGACGCCAGGGGCCAGAAGATGTCCAAGAGCAAGGGCAACGGCATCGACCCCCTCGAGCTGATTGATAAATACGGGGCCGATGCCTGCCGCTTCGCCTGGGATTATCTGGCTACGGGCGGGCAGGACATCCGCCACGACGAACGGCGCTACGAGCAGGGGCGCAACTTCGCCAACAAGCTCTACAACGCCGCGCGCTTCGTGCTGATGAACCGGCAGGTGGGCCTCTCCAGCGCCCCGGCCACCCCCACCCTGGCCGACCGCTGGATGGTCTCGCGCCTGAACCGGGGCATCGCCGAGATTACCGAGGCCTACGAGGCCTTCGACCTGGGCCGGGCCGCCCGGCTGGTCTACGAGCTGGTCTGGAGCGAGTTCTGCGACTGGTACCTGGAGGCTGCCAAGCCCGCGCTGCGCGAGGGCAACCCGGCCACCCTGGAGACCCTGAAGACCACCCTGGCGACCCTGCTCAAGCTGCTGCACCCCATCATGCCCTTCATCACCTCGGAGCTGTACGAGGCCCTGACCGGGGATGCCACCCAGCTGGCCCTGCAGGACTGGCCCCAGGCCGGCGCGCGCGACCTCGAGGCCGAAAAAGCCTTCGAAACCTTGCAGGCCACCATCACCGCCACCCGCAACCTGCGGGCTGAGCTGGGGATCCCACCCCAGCAGGCCATCGAGGTCTATCTGGATGGGCCGGGGGCCGCGCTGGTGATGGAGAACCGGGCGCTATTCCGCTTCCTCAGCAAAGCAGAGCCCTCTATCGGTAGCCCCGAGAAAGCCATTGCCCAGGTGACCGCCAACACCACCGTCTACCTCAAGCCCGAGGGCGACCTCTCGAGCTTCCTGGAGCGTCAGCGCAAGCGGCTTTCTGAGCTGGAAAAACAGGTTGAGCAAGGGCAGAAGAAACTCGCCAACCCAGGTTTTGTGGAGCGGGCCGACCCCAGTGTGGTGCAGGCCGAGCGCGAGCGGCTGGCCGAGAACCAGGCCCAGCTCGAGCGCATCCGGGAAAACCTGGCCCGGCTGGGGTAGGGGATTTACAGCTCCTTTGGGTCTGGCCGGTGGGGCTCGAGGCCAAAATAGCCCAGCTCATACAACCGCTGCCAGACCCGGCTTACGGGCAGGCCCATCACGGTGTAAAAGTCGCCCTCGATGCGCTCCAGCAGCACCATGCCCAGCCCCTGGGCGCCGTAGCCCCCGGCCTTGTCCAGCCCCTCGCCGCTTTGCACATACCACTCGAGCTCCCAGGCCTGGAGCGGGCGGAAGGTGACCTGCGCCAGGGCGACCTCGCGGTGCACAGCCCCGTCCGGTTTGAGAATGGCAAAGCCGGTGTACACCGTGTGGCGCCGCCCCGAGAGCTGCTCCAGGAATCGCCTGTTCTCCTGGGGGTTATGGGGCTTGCCCAGGGTCTGCCCTTCCAGCGCGACCACGGTATCGGCCGCCAGCACCCACTGCCCTGGCTGCCAGACGGCCTGGGCCTTCTGCACGGCCAGTTCCTGGGCCATCTGGGAGGGCTCGAGGTGCCGGAGGCTTTCTTCGTTTATATCAGCCGGACGAGCCTCAAAGGGCAGGGCCAGCCGCCTAAGCAGCTCGGCCCGGCGCGGGCTTCCGGAGGCCAGGATCAGGGTAGGAAGGTTCTTCATAGTCGGCTCCCTGCCCGCCAGATGCTTTCCACCTCGCGCTGATAGCGCTGGGCCAGCGTGCTGTCCCGCAGGATCAGCAGGTTTTCGTTGTTGCGGCCGAACCCAGAGTTGGTGAAGTTGTAGCTGCCGGTAATCACCCACTCCCCGTCCACTACCATCACTTTGTGGTGCATGGTGTAGGGGTTGCCGTCTTTGCGCACCTCCACCCCGGCCTGCTTCAGGGTTTCATCCCGCGAGTTCTCCAGGTTGCGGGTGTCGATGACGACCCGCACCCGCACCCCGCGCCGGTGGGCTTTGACCAGGGCCTCCACGATGCGGGTATCGGTCAGAACATAAGCGGCCACCCAAATTTCCCGCTGAGCCTGCCCCAGCCGCTCGAGGATGGCCCGGCGGGCTTCCTGTCCACCGGCGGGGCTAAAGTAAACCGTGCCCAGGGTGCTTCCGATTTGGAAGCGCGCAGAACGGCCCAGCCCATTCTCCTGACCCGCGAACAGGGCTTCAAACTCGGCCCGGTAGACCTGCACCAGGCCCGGCACCGGCAGCCACAGGCTGTTTTCGTTGTTGCGCTCAAAGGCGTTCCAGGTGAGGTTGGTGCTACCCGTCCAGACCCCCAGGTTATCGATGAGCACGAACTTGTGGTGCATGAGGGCGTGGGGGCGGCTGTCGTAGCAGACCTGCACGCGCTGTAAGGTTTCGCAGCGGGCCCGGCTGCTGCTGCGCACGCCCAGGCTCTCGCGGGTTTCGCGGCGGTAGTCCGAGTCGTTGAGCATCCGCACCCGCACACCGCGGGCCGCCGCACGTATAAGGGCCTGCCCTATTTCACGGTCTTCGAGCTCGAGGGCAGCCACCTCAACCTGCTGCTGGGCCGTGTTGATCAGGCCCAGCAGGCGGCTCTTGGCGGTGGGGCCTTGCTGGGGAGCAAAGTACAGCTCGAGGCCACCGGCCGATCTGTACACCGGTGGAACCGGGCGAAGGTAGGTCTCCCAGGCCAGGTAGCCCACCACGCCCACAAATAGAAGAAAAAGCCACAACCGGTCGCTTTTGCGGCGGCCTCGAGGTCGGAGCAGGCCCCACACAGCCCAGAGTCGATTGAACGTGGAACCACGGCGCATAGCAGATGTCTACTGTACAACGCTGAACGGGCAGGTTGGCCGGAGCTGGTCTGGAGGAGCCATCCCGATGGTGAAATTTAGCAAGTGGGAAGTTTTTCAAAAACATTCCACAGAAGTGCCCAGCAAGCGATATTTCCGACTGGATGCCGACTAGCGCAATTTATTGTACTCGGGTACAATCTCACCATGCTCACGCTTCGGGAAAGGCAAAAGCAGCGTCGCCGAGACCGCATTTTCCGTACCGCCATCAACCTGTTCCGCGAGAAGGGCTTTCACCAGACCACGGCCACCGATATAGCCAAGGCCTCGCATGTTTCCAGGGGCACTTTTTTCAACTACTACGCCTACAAAGAGGCGGTTTTGCTCGACTTTGGTGCCCAGCTACTGGGTGAGCTGCGTGAGCAAGCCCTGGCGGAACTGAACCAGGGCAGCCCCCCCCTCGAGGTGCTGCGCCGCCTATGGAACCGGCTGGCCGAGGTTAGTGAACGCGAACGGGTGCTGCTATCCCCCCTGGCCTATGAGCTGCTGAACCCCGACCCCCAGCGCGCCAAGGCTGCTTTCGAGGCCCTACCCCTGGGTGACCTGATCGCCGAAATTCTGTACCCGCTAAAAATTCAGGGCCGGTTGCGGCAGGATATGTCGCTCGAGCGCATCTCCCGTTCGATGGCCGACGTGTACCTGCTCTCGGCCCTGCGCTGGGCGGCCTATACCCCAGGGCGGCAGCTCAAGGACGAGATGAACAAGTTCCTCGACCTGATGCTGGAAGGTGCCCTGTCCAGGGAGGTTGGCAAGCCCGCCAAGGCTGCGCGCACCTCGAGCTAGGCCATGCACAGCCTGCTAATACCCACCCCGGTGGGCCCACTCTACGCCAAGGCCAGCACCCAGGGGTTGCTATCGGTGGAACTGCTGGTGTGGGGGGAGGGTTTGCCAGAGCGTCCCAGCGCCCTGCTGGGCGACCTGGCCCGGCGGGTAGAGGCCTACTTTGCCGGTAAGGGGGAAACCTTTTTGCAGGTGCCCCTCGATTACAGCGGCCTCGAGGCCCGCCGGGTAGCGCTGTATGAAGAAGTGCGGCGCATTCCCATCGGCGAGACCCGCAGCTACGCCCAGATGGGGCGCTTGTGCGGTCTCACACCCCGGGCAGTGGGAGCGGGTATGCGGGCCTGCCCGTTCTTTTTGGTGGTACCGGCCCAGCGCGTGATTCACGCCGATGGGCGGCTGGGGGGGTTTGCCGGGCGGGAGGGCGTGAAGGAGTGGCTGTTGCGCTTGGAAGGCGCTATTTGAAGTCGACTCAGGCCCCGTAGGGCACCCAGATGTTCTTGATCTGGGTGGCCTGCCGCAGGATCTCGTCGGTGTCGGGCAGGGGGCCGCTGGCGGGCAGCGTCCAGGTGCGCTTCATGTTGCCGGCGCTGGCCTTCTCCACCAGGGCCCAGCCGGTCTGGGGGCCGGCATACCAGAGGGCGTCCACGTCGTCGTGCTCGGCCAGGGTTTTGGCCAGCTCGTCGCGCTCGCCGGTCACGATATTGAAGGTTCCGGCGGGGATGTCGGAGGTCTCGAGCACCTGGTAGAAGTCGGTGGCCGTGAGGGGGGCGATGGGAGAGGGTACTACCACCAGGGTGTTGCCCATGGCCAAAGCGGTGCCGGCCAGCCGGGCCAGGGCTAAGAGGGGCTGGTCGTCGGGGCAGAGGAGGCCCATCACCCCGATGGGCTCTGGGATGGCCAGGGTCACGTTGCGGATGGGGGTGTTGTGCACCACGCCCTCGTACTTATCGGCCCAGGCCGCGGCGGTGAAGAGGGCCTCGAGGGCCGCCTCCACCTCGGCCGTTCCATCCTGCCCGGTCTGCTTTTCGATGCGCCGGGCGAACTCCTCGGCCCGCTCGGAAAGGTTCTCGGCCAGGAAGTACAGGATCTGGGCTTTGTGGTGGCCGCTGGTTTTGCGCCAGCCCTCCAAGGCCCCTCGAGCGGCCTCCACCGCGTTGCGGATATCCTTGCGGTTGCCCAGCCCCACCTCGCCGATGCGCTGCCCCTCGGGGTCGTACACCACCCGGCTGTAGCCGCTGTCGGGGCGCACCTGCTTACCGCCGATGAAGAGCTTGGCGGTGCGGTCGATGGGGGGTAGACCGGGCTGGGCGGCCCTGGGCTTATCACCTGCAGCTTTTGCCCTGGGGGCTTTGGCAGCTTTGCTCTCCGCGATTTTTTTGACGTACTCCCACAGCCCTTCCTTGCCCCCCTCGCGCCCGAAACCGCTCTCGCGGTAGCCGCCAAAGCCGCTGGCGGCGTCGAAGAGGTTGGTGCTGTTGATCCAGATGGTGCCGGCCTTGATCTGGGTGGCCACATCCAGGGCCAGGTTGATGTCCTCGCTCCAGATGGAGGCGGCCAGGCCGTAGCGGGTGTTGTTGGCCAGCCGGACGGCCTCCTCGGGGGTGCGGAAGGTGAGGGCGGCCAGCACCGGCCCGAAAATCTCCTCCTGGGCGATGGTGGAAGAAGGGGCCACATCCGTGAAGAGGGTTGGGGGGTAGAAGCAGCCTTCGGTGGGAACGGCCCAGCTCGGCTGCCAGAGCCTGGCCCCTTCCTCTACGCCTTTTTGCACCAATCGCTGGATTTTTTGCAACTGCACCGGCGCGATGATGGCCCCGATATCCACCGCCTTGTCCAGCGGGTCGCCCACCCGCAGTTTTTCCATGCGGGCGCGGAGCTTGGCGTACATCTTTTCGGCGATGCCTTCCTGTACCAAAAGCCTCGAGCCCGCGCAGCAGACCTGCCCCTGGTTGAACCAGATGGCGTCCACCACGCCCTCCACTGCGCTATCGAGGTCGGCATCCTCGAAGACCACAAAAGGCGACTTGCCCCCGAGCTCGAGGGAGAGCTTTTTGCCGCTGCCGGCGGTGGCCTTGCGGATCAGACGGCCCACCTCGGTTGAACCCGTAAAGGCGATCTTGTCCACCCCAGGGTGCTCCACCAGGGCCGCGCCGGTCTTCCCATCGCCGGTAATGATGTTGACCACCCCGGGCGGCAGGCCGATCTGCTGGCAGATTTCGGCGAACAGAAGCGCGGTCAGGGGGGTAAACTCGGCGGGCTTGAGCACCACTGTATTGCCCATGGCCAGCGCCGGGGCAATCTTCCAGGCCAGCATCAACAGGGGAAAGTTCCAGGGGATGATCTGCCCCACCACCCCCACCGGCCCGTAGCCCGCCAGCTCGCTTTCCATCAGCTGGGCCCAGCCGGCGTGGTAGTAGAAGTGGCGGGCCACCAGGGGGATGTCAATATCGCGGGTCTCGCGGATGGGCTTGCCGTTGTCCAGGGTTTCCAGCACGGCGAACAGGCGGGCGTGCTTCTGGATCTGCCGGGCTATGGCGTACAGGTAGCGGGCCCGCACGTGGCCTTTGGTCTGGCTCCAGCTTGCAAAGGCTTTGCGGGCGGCCTTGACCGCCTCGTCCACGTCGGCGGCGTTGGCCTGGGCTACTTCGGCCAGGGGCTGGCCGCTCGCCGGGTTGAAGGTGGTGAACCATTCCTGGCTGGCCGGCTTTCGCCACCGGCCTGCAATGAAGAGCTGAAACCGGCCCTTGTGGGCCTGGATCCAGTCCAGCGCGGGTTGGGCTGCCTCGGGGGCAGGGCCGTAGGGGAGGGTCTCCATAAGTTCGGTGAGGGTCATGATGGACTCCTAGCTCGAGGGACAGGGGATGCTCTAGGCGGGGCGCTTGGCTAGCCCAGCGGCTGGTACTGCATGGAGGCATAGCGCCCGTAGGCGAAGTGCTCGAGCTGCCGTTCGATGTCGTTCAAAAGGGCGCTGGCCCCAATCCGGAAGAGGTGCGGCTGC
Source organism: Meiothermus taiwanensis WR-220 (assembly GCF_003568585.1). Lineage (NCBI taxonomy): Bacteria > Thermotogati > Deinococcota > Deinococci > Thermales > Thermaceae > Meiothermus > Meiothermus taiwanensis. The sequence goes on along the minus strand of NZ_CP021130.1, from coordinate 2,230,351 downwards.
ATCCATTCGTGGCCCAGCTCCTCCTTCATCAGGATCAGCCAGTCCAGGGCCTGTTTGGCGCTGCGGATACCCCCGGCGGGCTTGAAGCCCACCTTGTAGCCGGTCTGCTCGTAGAAAGCCCGGATGGCCCGTACCATCACCAGGCTGTTTTGCAGGGTGGCATTGATGGCCTCCTTGCCGGTGGAGGTTTTGATGAAATCCGAGCCGGCCTGCATGCACACCATGCTGGCCTTGTAGACGTTTTTGAGGGTGCCCAGCTCGCCCACGGCCAGGATGCTTTTCATGTGGGCCGGGCCACAGGCCTCGCGGAAGTCGCGCACCTCCTGGTAGAGGGCTTTCCAGTTGCCGGTCAGGACGTGCCGGCGCGAGATCACGATGTCGATCTCACTAGCCCCGGCGGCCACCGAGGCCTCGATCTCTTGCAGCTTGAGGCGGTGTGGATTGAGGCCCGCCGGAAACCCGGTCGAGACCGCAGCCACCGGGATGCCGGAGCCCTCCAGGGCCTCCACGGCGACGGGCACCATCTCGTGGTAGACACACACCGCCCCGGTGGTGAGCCGCAGGTGGGGTATGCCCAGGTCGCGCAGCAGCTCCGGGCGCACCGGCTGGCGGGCCTTGGCGCACAGCCGCCGCACCGTGCCGGGGGTGTCGTCGCCCGAAAGGGTGGTGAGGTCGATGGTGCGGATGGCGTGCAGCAGCCAGGCGGCCTGCCACTCCTTTTTGACCGTGCGGCGGGTGGGCAGGGTGGCGGCCCGCCGCTCGACCGCGCTTTTGTTGACCAGCGCGCCCTCGAGGGCGCCGGGGTCGAAGGGGGTGCCGGGGTTGCGCTCCGGCAGCGGATGGGTGTGGGGTAGGGTCGCGGTTGCCATAGTATGGCCTCGAGTACAGCCGATTATAGCGGTTTTGAGATGACGGAACCTAAAAAGCCCCGGCAGCTTTCCGGTGGGCCTGGGGCTTGATGCGGCGCTGGCAGATTGGACACCGCGAGCTGTCATGCTGCTTATGCTCAGGGTGTCTCGGCCCCGGGGTGTGGGGAGGGGCGGCCGCTTAGCCTGGCCCCAGCACGATGATCACATCGTAGCCTGGGGGCTCGAGGCGGATGCGGGTTTGCAGGGGCAGGTGTAGCAGGTCGGCGTAGTCTCGAGCCAGTACGAAAGCCGGGGACTCGCGCCCCACCACCGAAACGCCGCTGCGCACCAAGACCACGCTCGAGCCTCCCACCTCCCCAAGCCGTACTTCGGGCGGTGGCAGGCCCAGCTCGATAAAGCCCTGCCGGTATCGTTCGCCCAGCCCACGGCCGCTCCGGTCAAGCAGCAGGGTTTTCAGACCCAGGGCCTCGGCCTGCACCAACCGGGCCATGACCTCGGTATCGGTGCTGTGGCCTAGCAGCCCAGCGATAAAAGAAGGCATGGCGGCCTGGTCGGGGATCAGGTAAAGGCCCTCTTCCAAGGTGGGCAAGGTGGCGCTTTTCAAAGTCAGGTTTCGCAGGCTCGGGAGCAGACGCAGGGCTTCGGAGAGGGGGAGGCTGGTCTCAATGGAGCCCCAGAGGGTGCTGGCAACCCCAGGTAAGCGCGGCCAGTAGCGGGGGTTCTGTGCCTTGCGTAGGGCCAGCTCCATCACCTCCCGGATGCGATCCAGCCGGCCCAGGTCGGTGCCCTCCCAGCGCCGGAAGCGCATGTACTTGACGGCATCCTTGCCGTTGAGATGCACCGGCCCTGCCGGGAAGTCGATGTAAAGCCCCGCGGCCCGGTCGGTGTACTTCATAGGCTGGGGCAGCACCACGTCCACCCCGTCCACCGCGTCGACCAGCTTCATGACCGCTTCAAAGGTCAGGATCACATAATGCTCTACCGGTACGCCCAGCAGGTTTTCCACGGCCAGCTGTAGCCCTTTGCCCTTGCCTCCCCGCTCGTAGACGGTGTTGATCCGGCCATCAAAATACCCCTCGGGGGTTTCTCCGCTGTAATGCAAATCGCGAGGAATGGCTACGGCGGTGGCTTCTGACCCGCGCAGACGGACATAAAAGATGGTGTCGGTGCGGAGCCCCGGCCCACAGGGGGTATGGTAGCCGCAGTACTCGGTGTCGCGGGCTGCCACCACCAGGCTAAGTTCCTCGTACGGGCCTCCACCCTGGTAAGTGTCCTGCCACTGGGTCTTTGCAGCCCTGTGCTGTGGCCCATAGGCCAGGGCCCAGGCCAGGGCCAGCAAGGACAGCCCTAGCCAGATCAGCGAACCCCGCGGCCCAGGGCGGCGCTGGCGAACCGACGAAGCGGCGCTAGGGCGGTGGGGGCTGGGTGGTCGTGCCATGGCCATCAGATTACAAAATTGGGCAAGCAGCAGCCTAGCGGCAGCAAAGCCTCTTGCCGGGGGTGCGCCTAGCCGTTGTCTGGCTTTCCCTGCAAGGCTTGATAGGCAGCCCAGGTGCGGGGATGCGGCGTAATGCCCTTCTTTTGCAGGTAATCAACCTTACAAACGACAGCCTTTTGGTAGGCTTCCTCGAGCCTGCCGCTCAGTGCCATCTCGCGAATTTCATGATTGACCCCGCGGCCCGGCTCCGAGACATCGGCAATGTAGAGGGCCATGCCGATTTTGTGATCGGGGTCAACCCCATAGACATGGCCCTCGATGGCCTCGAGCACCTCCTCGTCTTTTATGCCCCAGGCCTCGGCCAGCCGACGGCCCGCCCGCCCATGCAGGGCCAGGGGATGGTTGCGTTCAATATCGTTTTCTGGGGTAGCCAGCTCCAGCAAGCGCTCGGTGCTCAGGTCGCGCGCAGCGTCGTGCAGGATTGCCGCCAAGTAGGTTTTTCCTTCATCAAGCCGGTTGGCTCGGGCAATTTGAGCCGCCAGCTCGGCAACCCGCAGGATATGCTCATAGCGCTCGGGCTTGACCAGCCGGCGCACCTTCTCGGCGTAATCAACGACAGCGCTTATGCGTATCAAGGTTAAGCCTCCGCCGAGGGCGGGAGCAGGTACTGGAACTCCTGCCCATCCGCAACAGAGAGCCTACCACATTTACGGAAAATTCCAAGGCGATGGAACATCTGGCCTCACGGTTCAGTGGGCTGCCCCGACCTGCTAGCACTTGAAACATTTATGTATAGCCGCTATAGTTGACAGTTGGCTGGGTCAAAAGACCCGAGCCGTTTGGTTGGATTGCACCTGCATCCCGGACGGCTAACTGGAGAGTGTGGCTATGTACGCAATCATCAAAACGGGTGGTAAACAGTACCGCGCAGAAAAGGGCAGCAGGCTGCGCGTGGAGAAGCTCGAGGCCAACCCCGGCGATACCGTGGAGTTCGAGGCCCTGATGCTGGGCGGTGAGCAGACCGTGATCGGCAGCCCCACCGTACCCGGTGCCAAGGTGGTGGCCGAGGTGGTCGAGCACGGCAAGGGTAAAAAGGTGGTGGTGGCTAAGTTCAAGGCCAAGGTGCAGTACCGCCGCAAGCGGGGCCACCGCCAGCCCTACACCGAGATTCTCGTGAAAGATATCCGCGCTTAGCCAGAAGGAGCACACGATGGCACATAAAAAGGGTCTGGGTTCAACCAAAAACGGGCGTGACAGCCAAGCCAAGCGCCTGGGTGTCAAGCGCTTTGAAGGTCAGGTGGTCAAGGCGGGTAACGTGCTGGTGCGCCAGCGCGGTACCAAGTTCCGCGCCGGTGCGGGGGTGGGCCAGGGCCGCGACTACACCCTGTTCGCCCTGATCGACGGTGTGGTGGAGTTTGCCGATAAGGGTCGCAAGGGCCGCTTTGTGCAGGTCAGGCCCCTGGAAACGGCCCAGGCCGGCGATTAGCCATATTATTGGCCGGAGGCGGGAGCCTGGGCTTCTAGCCTCCGGTTTTTGATTTATGTTCAGGGATGTGCTCGAGATCAGCGTGGCCGCCGGACGCGGGGGCGATGGGTGCATTAGCTTTTGGCGTGAAAAGTACATCGCCAAAGGGGGCCCTGATGGCGGCGATGGGGGGGATGGGGGCTCCGTGATCCTGCGGGCGCTGGGCCAGGTGGACTCGCTCTCCAATCTCTCCAAGCGGGTTTACAAAGCCGAAAACGGTCAGCACGGGATGGGCAAGGGGCTTTTCGGCAAGTCGGGCAAAGATCTGATCATCGAGGTGCCGCGGGGAACCCGGGTCTACGATGCCGAGACCGGCGAACTGCTGGCCGACCTGGTGGAGGAGGGCCAGACCTTCGTGGCCGCGCGGGGCGGCCGGGGCGGCTGGGGGAACCCACGCTTTGTGACCCCCACCCGGCAAGCACCCCGCTTTGCCGAGGCCGGCGAAGAAGGTGAGAAGCGCAAGCTGCGCCTCGAGCTGATGCTTTTGGCCGATGTGGGCCTGGTGGGCTACCCCAACGCCGGCAAGAGCAGCCTGCTGGCCGCCCTGACCCATGCCCATCCCAAGATCGCCAGCTACCCCTTCACCACCCTTTCCCCCAACCTGGGGGTGATCGAGCGCAACCTCGAGCGCATCACCATGGCCGACATCCCCGGTATCATCGAGGGGGCCGCGCAGGGCCGGGGCCTGGGCCTCGAGTTTCTGCGCCACATCGCCCGGACTCGAGTCCTGCTGTACGTGCTCGACGGCGCTGATCAGCCGGTGCAGACCCTGCACACCCTGCAGGCCGAACTGCGGGCCTACAACCCCGAACTGCTCGAGCGCCAATCCCTGATCGCCCTCAACAAAACCGACCTGCTCACCCCGGAAGAAGTGCAAACCCTGGTGGGCGAACTCAGCCGAACCGGCCTGCCGGTGCTGCCCATCTCGACCCAGACCAAAGCCGGCTTGCCCGAGCTGGTCGAGGCCCTGTTTGCCCTGGTGCAGGCCGCCCCCAAGCCCAAACTGGAAGCCCCCAAGCCCCGGCCCGAACCTGCCGATTACATCAAGGTGACCCAGGTGGAAGAAGGGGTGTTTGAGCTCGAGGCCCCCCAGGTGCAGCGCCACCTCGACCGGCTCAAGGGCGATATGATGGAGGCCGCAGGCTACCTGCAGGAACTTTTCAAGCGCTACCGGGTTGAGCAAGCGCTCAAGGCCCATGGGGTGCGGGCGGGCGATACAGTGCGCTTTGGTACTCATGAGTTTGAGTACATCCCTGAGGTTCGATAGTCCTTAACTTGTGTACAATGAGGTCGAATGGTTCAAGCCATTGATACCCAAAGACTCATCCACCTGGTCAAGGAGGCCCTGGAGGACAAGAAAGCCGAGAATGTGGTGGTGCTGGATCTGACCGGTGTCTCCGACACGCTCGACTACTTTGTGATTGCCACCGGGACTTCCCAGCCCCACCTGCAGGCCCTCGAGCGGGCCGTGCGGGAAAAGTTACTCGAAGACCACGGTATCCGGGCTAACAACGTCGAAGGCCCCAGTCCGCGCTGGGTGCTCCTCGACTATGGCCCGGTGCTGGTGCATCTGATGAGCGCGGAGGCCCGCGAATACTACGATCTAGAGGGTTTCTGGGCCGATGCAAAGCGTATATAGCGGGATAGCGCCTAGGGCTTGGCCCTGGGTGGGTGGTTGCGCGAGCTGGCCTGGGTTGGTTGGTAGTTGCGAATGGGGCCAAAGATGAACCTGTTGAATACGATATAGGCGGCAAGGTACGTTCCCATCTGCACCCAGAAATTATTGAACAGCGTGACCCCGTTGCTGCCCAGGATGGTCATAAGCACGGAGAGGGGCATCACCACGATAAAAGCCCGCAACAGCAGGCTGGGAAAGATGCGCAGCATGTCCCGACCGGAGAGCGGCGCCCGCTGCTGCGCTTTACGTTTGAGTTTTTCTGCCCGGCGTTTCTTGCCCATGTGCTCGAGTTTAAGCCCTGATCCCCATAGGGGCCAAGGGCGGCCCGGCAAGCAGGTCTGGGAAGTTAACCCCGCCGGATGCTGTGCCGAATCGCGGGGTTTGTTCATTTGGTGCGAACCAGGCTGGGGAGGTGTCATATACTCATGAGCGTGGGTTTGAGCTGGGCGCCAGCAACGTGGTAAGGCCGATGTTTGATAAGCACTTATTGCAATGGTGGCCTTATGGTGGTTGTCGGTGGGCTCCAGCGAGATTAACCCGTTGATCTGCTGCCACGAGGGAGCTTTGAGATGAGTGCCACGCAAACCCCTACGCCCATTGCTGATATGCTGCGCAGCATGGTGCAGGCCCGAGCCTCGGACATCCATTTGCAGGCCGGGGCGCCGCCTACGGTGCGCATCGATGGCAAGCTTAAGCCGTTTGGGAGTAAAGTGCTCTCGCCGGAAGATGTGGAAGCCATCGTGCGCAGCCTGCTAAACCCCATGCAGCTCGAGGAGCTCGAGTACAAAAAAGAGATGGACTTTGCCTACACCGTGCCGGGTCTGGCGCGCTTTCGCTGCAACCTGCTGCACCAGCGGGGTAGCTTTGGGTTGGTGATGCGGGTGGTGGCCGAAACCATTCCAAGCTTCGAGGCGCTGGGGCTACCCCGTCCGGTGATGGAAGACCTGGCCTCCAAAGAGCGCGGGTTGATACTGGTGACCGGCCCTACCGGCTCGGGTAAATCGACCACCCTGGCAGCGCTCATCGACCACATCAACCTGCACTACCCTAAAAACATCATCACCATCGAAGACCCCATCGAGTTTTTACACAAGCACAAGAAAAGCCTGGTGGTGCAGCGCGAGGTGGGGGTGGATACCGACTCGTTCAGCTCCGGCCTCAAGTACGCCATGCGGCAGGATCCGGATGTGATTCTGATCGGTGAGATGCGCGACCGCGAAACGGTGGAGGCGGCGATTATGGCGGCCCAGACCGGCCACCTGGTGCTATCCACCCTCCACACCCTGGATGCGGTGCGCACCATCAACCGCATCATCGACTTTTTCCCCCTGCACGAACACCTACAAATTCGCATTCTGCTGGCCGAGTCGCTCCTGGGCATCATCTCGCAGCGCCTGCTGCCCCGCGCCGATGGTCACGGTCGGGCGCTGGCCCTGGAAATACTCCTCGCCACGCCTTTTGTGCGCGACCTCATTAAGGACGAAAACAAGACGCCCCAGATCAAGGATGCCATGCTACAGGACAATCTGCGCGGCATGCAAACCTTTGATCAACACCTGGTTGAGCTTTACAGCCAGGGCCACATCAGCCTCGAGGATGCCGAAGGATCGGCCACCAGCCCCCACGAACTCAGGCTGATGCTTACCAAAGCCACCGGCCGGGCTTTCTAACCTGGGTTTTGCGGGCCGACTATCTGGCTGCTTGCTGGATGGCCTCCACCGCCTGGGGGTTCTCCAGCGCCGAGAGATCGCCGGGGGGCTGGCCCAGAAAGGCAGCCCGTATCACCCGGCGCATCACCTTGGCGTTGCGGGTTTTGGGCAGGTCGGGCACAAACAGAATGCGCTCGGGTTTGAGGGCCTTGCCCAGGCGTTGGGTAACGGTTTCTGCAATGGCCTGCTCGAGGTCGGGGCTGGGGGTGTGGTCGCTGCGCAACACCACGAATAGCACCGCGGCCTCGCCCTTTACCGGGTGCGGTATGCCGATGGCGGCGGCTTCTTTTACGCTGGGGTGCTCCACGGCGGCGCTCTCGTACTCGGCGGGCCCCACCCGCTTGCCGGCGATTTTGAGGGTGTCGTCGCTCCGGCCCTGAATCACCCAGTGTCCGTCTCGATCCACCTTGGCCCAGTCGCCGTGCACCCAGATGTTTTTAAAGCGCTGCCAGTAGGTTTCGAGATAACGTTCGGGCGCTTTCCAGAAGCCCTTGGTCTGGCCCGGCCAGGGGGCCAGCACGGCCAGCTCGCCTACCTCGTCCCGCACCGGCCGGCCCGTGCTGTCGAGCACCTCGGCGTGCATGCCGGGCACGGCGGTGTTGAAGCCCATGGGCTTGATGGGTCGCCAGGCTGTGCAGCCCAGAATGCCCCCGCCGATCTCGGTGCCCCCGGAGTAGTTGATGATGGGAACCCGGCCCTGGCCCACGGTCTTGAAGAACCAGAGGTAGGGCTCGAGGTTCCAGGGTTCGCCGGTGGAGCCCAGCATGCGCAGGCTGGACAGGTCGTGCGAGCGCACCCAGTCATCCCCCAGGGGCATCAGGGCCCGCACCAGGGTGGGGGAGAGGCCCAGATGGGTTACCCTGTGCCGTTCGCAGAGGGCCCACAGGCGGCCTGGATTGGGGTAATCGGGGGCCCCTTCGTACAGCAGCACCGTGCCGCCGATGGTAAGAGCACCCAGAATGGCCCACGGCCCCATCATCCAGCCCATATCGGTAAACCAGAACAGGGTTTCGTGCTGGCGCAGATCGAAGAGGTGGGCCATATCCTGGGCCGCTTTGATGGGAAAGCCGGCGTGGTAGTGCACGGTGCCCTTGGGTCTGCCGGTGGTGCCGGAGGTGTAGATCAGCATGAACGGATCCATGCTGTCCATAGGCTGGTACGGGGCGCTCGAGGGCTGTTTTAGAACCTGTTCGTCCCAGGCCACCTCGTTTGCAGCCAGGGCCACGTCCCCAAAGCGGCGCACCACCAGCAGCTTTTCTACGCTTGGCGAAAGGGCTGCGGCGCGGCGGGCGTTGTTCAGAAGATCAACCCGGCTGCCCCTCCGGTAGAAGCCATCCGCGGTGATGACCAGCCTGGCCCCGGCATCCTGCAGCCGGGTGGCTGCTGCTTCAGGGGCGTAACCGGAGAAGATGGGTACAAAGATGGCCCCAATTTGTGCCACGGCCAGGGCGCTGATGGCGGTTTCGGGCAGCATGGGCAGAAACAGGCCTACCCGGTCGCCTTTCTGGATGCCCAGGGCCTCGAGCGCGTGGGCGGCCTGGGCCACGGCGGCCTCGAGCTCCCCGTAACTCAAGCGCGCTACGGCCCCCTCTTCCCCTTCCCAGATCAGGGCCGGAGCGTCTTTGCGGGTTCTGGCGTGATGCAGGGCGTTGTAGGCCAGATTGAGCCGCCCGCCTACAAACCACTGGGGCCACTGCGGCCCCTGGGAGGTGTCCAGCACCTGCCGGTAAGGGGTAAACCACTCGAGGCCCAGGAGCTGGAGGGTGGTCTCCCAGAAAGCCTCGGGCCGTTCAATGCTGTAGCGATAAAGGGCTTCGTAGCTGTCCAGATGCAGGTGTTTTAGCAGGGCTTCGATATGGCTGCCACGGGTGTACGCGTCGGAAGGGAACCAGATGGGGTCGTTCATAACAGGCCTCGCTTTGCTTGCCCATAGTTTATCGGCAGAAGCCGGTAAGGGGTTGCGCGCGAGGGGCCTGGCTTTTGGTGAAGCACCGCGTTGCTATTTTTTGCGAAACAGGCCAAACAGCCCTTTGGCTTTGGAGGGCTTGTTTTCTGGGCTGCTTTTACCGGGGTTGGCCTCGGCCTGGGGGGTGTTTTGTACGATCTGCAAGAAGGCTTTGGGGGTCGCGCGGATGGCGGGGTCTTTAGCCAGGAGGTTGCGAACAATCCGGTCGAGGTGGGGTGGAAGGTTGGTGGGTGGGGGCAGCTTGTGCAGGTGGGCGTGGGTGATCTCTTCCAGGGTTTCCCCCACAAAAGGCCGCTTACCTACCAACAGCTCGAAGGCCATCACCCCAAACGAGTAGGCATCCGAGGCAGGGGTGGCCGGCTCTCCCAGGAATAGCTCCGGGGCCATGTAGAAGGGGCTGCCGGCCCGCTCGAGGGGTTTGGGGTTTTCGCGGGTTTTAGCCACGCCAAAGTCGCCGAGCTTGAACAGCATACCGTCGATAAAAATGTTGGACGGTTTGACGTCTTGGTGGATGACGCCCCGGTCGTGCAGGTAGATGAGGGCCTGGGCGATCTGGCTCAGGCAGTCGAGGGCCACCTCCCGGCTAAGGGGGCCTTTTTTTAGCCTGTCCTCGAGGGTGCCCTCCTCGAAGTATTCCAGCGCCAGAAAAGCCCCTTCCCCCTCGGGGCGCCCCGAGAGCCCCCGCACCAGGTTGGCGTGGTTAAGGGTAAGCGACAGGGCCACCTCCTGTGCAAAGCGCTCGGTGAGGGCCCGGTCGGTGCGTACCTCGCGGCGCGGCACCTTAAGGGCCACCTTGGTACCGTCGGGGGCATGGGCCAGGTACACCTGGGACGATCGCCCCAGGCCCAAGAGCATCTCGAGCTTGTAGTGTTGTCGGGTCAGTCGGCGATAGTCCATGGGTTGCTGGGGGTTGGGGGTCATGGCAACTGCTACGAAAGGGTCATATGTTCGCCGGGTGCTAAGGCCTGGCCCCCCACCCCGAGCCGGCCGGCCTGCTGCACAAAGGCCGCGCCATCCTGGGCGATGGGGGGGAAGGTGTTGTAGTGCACCGGCAGCACCTGCTTGGCTCGAGTTAGCTCGAGGGCCTTGAGGGCATCGTCCGGCCCCATGGTGAAGTGGTCGCCAATGGGCAGAACAGCCAGATCGGGGCTGTACTGGGCTACCAGGGTCATATCGCTGAATAGGGCGGTGTCCCCTGCGATGTACAGGCGCTTACCGCCCAGCTCGAGCACAAAGCCCTGGGCCAGGCCGCCGTAGGTTCCATCCGGAAAAGAAGAGGAGTGCCAGGCGGGAAACCACTTGAGCCACCCGCCTTTGAACCGGTAGGTGCCGCCCAGGTTCATGCCCACCCCTTTGGCGCCCTGTTTTTCGGCATAGCTCACAATCTCGTAGTTGGAGATAATTGGGGCTCCGGTGCGCTGGCTAATAGCCACGCTGTCACCGTAGTGATCGCCGTGGGCATGGGTCAGCACCACCAGGTCGGCTTCTACCTGGTCGGCCGTGAGGGCCGCTTTGGGGTTACCGGTGAGGAAAGGGTCTACCAGTATGCGGGTAGTACCGTCGCTGATGAGCAGGGCTGAGTGTCCTAGGTAGCGTACCTCGACCATGGTTCGACCTCCGACGCGTTAACTAGTATATGTCCGAAACGGGGGTTGGGTGCGCTGGCTCAGGCCTGGGTGAGCCGCTGCAGAACCCGTTCCACGTTCCGCTCGAAAGCGGCCTCGGCCAGGCGCCCCAGGGCCCGTCCCCCCCATTTTTCGCCCTGGGGCAGGGTGGCGTGGATGCGGAGGGTGAGCTGATAGGCGATGCCCCCCTCTACCACCTCGCCATGGCCCTCGAGCTCGGCCCAGAAGGCCGGGGGCTCGGGGAGGGGCAGGGCCTCGAGGCGCGCCGCCAGGCCCTGTGGATGAATACGGCTCTGGAAGGGAAACTGGATTTCGCCAAACAGCGGGGCCTCGGCCACCAGGTAGCCCTGGAGGGTGGTGCCCTGACGGGTTAGTTCACTAAACGGGGGCCTGCCACCAAAGACCCGCTCGGGCTGGAGCAGGTGCTCGGGGGGCTCCGGTAGCTTTAGCTGGAAGGTTTTTTCCAGTATCATCTAATTGACCCACTCGACCCTTAGCTGCCCGGACTGTACGAGTTGCTCGATCTCCTCGTCGGTTACGTTGCGGAGGCGTGCCAGGTGGCTGAACTCGGGGGCGGCGGAGGCCAGGCCCACCCGCACCACCAGCACCTCCTCGGCCTCGGCCTTGCCGATGCGCCAGACCAGATGATTTCCCAGCCGCTCGAGCAGGTCGTCCATAGACATTAGGGTATCGCCTGCAAGGGCTTTGGGTAAAGAGAGGTGGGTAACCAAGGGTAAACTGGTTTGGTGGAAGCGATTGTGTTGGCAGGTGGTAACGCCGGCGACCCCCTGGCCCAGAAGTTTGGCGTAGCCAGCAAAACCCTGGTGCCTTACCGGGGTCGCCCGCTGTTGGAGTACACCCTCGAGGCCCTGGTGCAAGCGGGGCTGGAGGTCATTTTGGTAGGGCCGTCCCTGCCCTTGAACCCCCCGCCCCAACGGGCCTTGCCCGACCAGGGCAGCTTGCTGGCTAACCTCGAGGCGGGAATTAAGGCCGCCCAGGGTAGCAAGGTGCTGGTGTCTACTGGCGACATGCCCTTTTTGCAGGCAGAGGCGGTGCGCTGGGTGCTGGAAAATGCACCCCAGGCGGGCTTCGTCTACACCATTGTTGCCCGGCCCACCATCGAGCAGCGCTTCCCGGGGATGCGCCGCACCTACGCCCGCGTCCGCGAGGGCTACTTTACTGGGGGCAACCTGGTCATCATCGACAAGAAGCTCTTTTTTACGGCCCTGCCTTTGCTTAGACAAGCCCTGGAACTGCGCAAAAAACCCCTGGCCCTGGCCCGGATGATTGGGCTGGGCACCCTGGTAAAGGTGCTGTTGGGCCGGGCCGACATCCCCGGGCTCGAGGCCAGGGTCTCACAAATTATCGGAGTTCCTGCCAAAGCCCTCATTACCCCCTACCCTGAAATAGGGGTGGATATCGATAAAGAGGAGGATCTTCGTTGGTTGGCCTGAGGGAGATTCCGCTTGGCTGGAACCACCTTGCCGGGGGATGTAGACTGGAGGCCGGATGCGAACTGTTCGTGACTTGCGTTTGGCGGGCCTGATCGCTTACCTTGCGGCGCTGATTGCCGGGCTGATGGTCTCGGGGCTTATACACTGGGCCCTGGGTGGGCGGGGGCAGTTTGGCTGGGAGGGCTTTAACTTTTTCGGCGTCCTCGAGGGCCTGGCTTTCTTGCTGGTTTTTACCGTCAGCCTCCTTATTGCCAAAAGGGCGGTTAAGGTGACCACCACCACCCTGCTTTCCGCGGGTATATTTGTACCCACTTCGGCCCGCAAGCTGGCTAGACCGGTGCCGGTGATCAGCGCGCTACAGTCCTTTGAAGGTAGTATCGCGGTACTGCTCGAGGACGGTCATCCGGTAGGCGTTATCGGCATGGCCGACTCATTGGTTCCCTGGGACGAAGCCCCAGTGGTCTCCGGTGAAACCGCCGCAAGCGAGCTGGGATCGCTATTTCGCCAGCATCCGATTGTGTTCGTGGCCGATGGTGATACGGTGCACGGCATGGTTACGCGGGAACGCTACTTCAAATACCTGGGGGCAAGGTAGCCAGGGCGGTTCGGCAATACCGGCAGTCGGCTGTGATTGTTCGCCTGGGGTCTTGGTGGGCTATATAAACATGGCCGGTTCTCGAGTTGGCGTATTCTGAATTGACAACTGGAGATGCGCATGAGCAAAGCACCCGATATTGTAGACCTGCTCAATCTGGCCGTAGATCGCAGTGCCTCGGATCTGGTTATCACGGTGGGCCTTCCCCCTATGGTCAAGGTGGATGGTGAGTTTCACCCCACCGAGTTTGAGCCCCTTACCCCCCAGGAAACCCGGCGCCTGACCTATGCCCTGATGGACGAGAAGCAGCAGCGGGTTTTTGAGGAAGAAAAGGAGCTCGACTTCTCCTTCAGCCTTCCAGGCAAAGGCCGCTTCCGCGTCAACATCTTCTTGCAGCGCGGTAGTGTGGGTGGGGTGCTGCGGGTGGTGCCCTCCAACGTCAAGAGCTTCGAGGAGCTGGGTCTGCCCAAGACCGTGGCCGATATTGCTATGAGCCCGCGTGGGCTGGTGCTGGTGACCGGGCCCACCGGCTCGGGTAAGTCCACCACCCTGGCCTCCATGATCGACTACATCAACGAGCGCAAGCGCTGCCACATCGTGACCATTGAAGACCCCATCGAGTTCTTCCACCGTCACAAGTCCTCCATCATCAACCAGCGCGAGATTGGCTCGGATACCCACAGCTTTGAAAAGGCCTTGCGCTCGGTGTTGCGGCAGGCCCCCGATGTGATTCTGGTGGGGGAGATGCGCGACTACGAGACCATTTCGGCCGCTATCACCGCCGCTGAGACCGGGCACCTGGTGATGGGTACCCTGCACACCAACAGCGCCCCCGAGACCATCGACCGCATTATTGACGTCTTCCCGGAGTCTCAACAGGAGCAGGTACGGGTGCAGCTCTCCAACAACCTGGTGGCGGTGCTCACCCAACAGCTTCTGCCCAAGGCCTTTGGCGGTGGACGGGTGCTGGCTTACGAGCTCATGGTGGCTACCCCAGCGGTGCGGGCGTTGATTCGCGAGGGCAAGAGCCATCAACTGGTCAGCGTAATTCAAACTGGGGGCCAGTACGGCATGATCACCATGGACGCCTACCTGGCCGACCTGTACAAGCGCAAGCTGATTACCTACGAGATGGGCCAGTCGCGCGCTGTAGACCCCAAGGAGTTTGCTCGTCTGGCTGGTGCGGCGGGGGGCTCCACGCCCCAGGCGGCCGGTGTGCGCCGCCCCTAAGGGCCTATAGCCACGGAGCCCTGGGGAGTATATGGCCTGCTCGGAAGCAGCCCTGCGCGCGTTTTTCTCCCGTCCAGAGAACTATGTGAATCTGTCTCTGAAGGCCATCATGGAGTGCATAGGGCCTTTCAGCCAGTACGACGAGTGGGACTGGGGGCGCGAGGTATACGACTGGAAGCGGCCCAACCTGCGCGTGCGGGTGATCATGCGCGGTGGTTATGTAAAAGCAGTGGAAGAACTCGACCCGCAGGATAACAGCCGCTATGGCACCACCCTGCGGGTTTTATGGGGGGATGCTTCGCCTTAGACAGCGCTTAGTCCAGAAGCCCCGAGCGCGCTAGCAAGGCCTTGGGGTCAGGGTCGCGCCCCAGGAAGCGCCGGAAGAGCTCGGCGGGGTCGACAGAGTTGCCTTTGCTCAGGATGTGGGTGATGAAATCCTCGCCGGTCTGGCGGTTGAAGATGCCCTCGGCCTTGAAGCGCGAGAAAGCGTCGGCGTCGAGCACCTCCGACCATTTGTAGGAGTAGTAGCCCGCGGCATAGCCCACCGGATGACCGAACAGGTGGGCAAACCCGGCCACAAAGGCATAGTCCTGGGGTAGCGGGGCTGGCATGAAGGGCTGCATGACCTGCCGGGCGTAGGCGACCACATCGCCGTCGCTGGGGGTGTAGTGGATGTGCAGGGCCAGATCCACCGTGCCGAAGGCCAGCTGACGCATGCCCTGGTTGGCGGCCCAGTAGTTTTTGGCCCGCAGCATTTTCTCGAAAAGCTCGTCGGGGATGGGTTCGCCGGTCTGATAGTGGCGGGCGAACAAGTCCAGGGCCTCGCGCTCCCAGCACCAGTTTTCCATGATCTGGCTGGGCAGCTCGACAAAGTCGCGGGCCACCTGGGTGCCCACCAGGCTGCGGACCTCCACGCTCGAGAGCGCCAGGTGCAACAGGTGCCCAAACTCGTGGAAGATGGTCTCCACCTCGCGGTGGGTGAGCAAAGCGGGCCGGTCGCCCACCGGGGGGGTGAGGTTGCCGCACATCAGGCCCAGGTGGGGCTCGGTGGTATCGCCCTGGCGCACGCCCCGGATGAGCGTGTTCATCCAGGCCCCGCCGCGCTTGTTCTCGCGGGGGTGCCAGTCGGTGAAGAAGCGGCAGATGCGCCGGCCCTCCCGGTAGATCTCGTAGGTTTTGACCTCGGGGTGCCAGGTGTCCACACCCGCTACTTCCCGCACCTCGAGGCCGAAGACCCGCCGCACGATCTCGAACAGCCCCTCGAGCACCTGCGGCAGGGCAAAGTAGGGCCTGAGCTCTTCCTCGTCGAAGTCGTAGAGGGCCTTGCGCTGCTTCTCGGCGTAGTAGGCGATGTCCCAGGGCTCCAGCGGCGGGGCCTCTGGCCCCTCGAGCTCCCGGCGGAAGGCCTCGAGGGCGGCCAGCTCTTTTTTGAAGTAAGGCTCGTAGGCGGCTTTGAGGTCCTGCTCGAAGCGCAGGGCGGTCTCGGCCTTGCCGGCCATGCGGTTCTCCAGCACGTAGTCGGCAAAGTTGGCGTAGCCCAGCAGTTCGGCCTTTTCGCGGCGCAGGGCCAGAATTTCATCAATCAGGGGCCGGTTGTCGCGGCCTGGCTCGGTGGCCCGGCGGTGGTAGGCCAGGTAGACCTGCTTACGGATCTCGGCGTCGTCCAGGTAGGTTTGCAGGGCCAGATAGCTGGGCTGCTGCAGGGTAAAGCGGTAGCCCTCGCGGCCTTTGGCCCGGGCACTCTGGCGGGCGGCCTCGAGGGCGCTTGGGGGCAGGCCCGCCACCTGGCTTTCGTCCAGGTACAGCTCCCAGTCGGCGGTGGAGTCGGTGACATTTTGCTCGAACTGGGTAGTAAGCTCCGAAAGCCGGGTGTTGATGGCCTCGAGGCGGGCTTTCTTCTCGGGGGGAAGGCCCGCCCCCTGGCGGCGGAACTCATCGAGGCGCAGTTTGAGGAAGCGGGCCCAGTCGGGGCTGAGCTGGCTTGCTTCGGGGGTGGCTGCAAAGTCCTTGAGGGCCTGGTACAGCTCGGCAGAAATCTGGAGCTTGGTGTAGAAGGCGGTGGTGGGGGGAATGATGGCCTTGTAGGCTGCGCGCAGCTCAGGGGTGGAAGCCACGCTCTCGAGGTGGGCCACCAGGGTATAGGCGTAGCCCAGGCCCTCGCCCAGCCGATCCAGGGGTAGCAGGGTGTTCTCCAAGGTGCGGGGGCCTTCTACCCGCAGGATGGCCTCCAGCTCGGCCTCGGCCTGGGCCAGGAGGGTCTGGATGGCTGGCTCGATGTGCTCGGGGCGGATCTGGCTAAAAGGGATGTCGTAGCGCACTTCCAGCAAAGGATTCTCCGGCATAGCAACCCAGTATAAACGGGGCCAAAGCCGGAGAATGTGCCTTGTTTAGGCGTAACTTTGTACGGCCTGGATGACCGCCTCGAGCTGGGCCTCTTGCAAAAAGGGGTGCATGGGCAGGCTCAGCACCTCGCGGGCGGCGGCCTCTGCGGCTGGAAGGGAGCCTTCCGGGGCCAGGTCGCGGTAGGCCGGCTGGAGGTGGGCCGGCAGCGGGTAGTGCACGCTGCTGCCGATGCCCTGCTGCTTCAGGTGGGCGGCCAGCCGGTCGCGCTCGGGGTGGCGCACCGTGTACTGGTGGTAGACGTGCAGGGCATAGGGCATCTCGCGGGGGGTCTGGAGGTGGTTTTTGAGGTGCTCGTTGTAGACCTGGGCGATCTGGCGGCGGCGGGCGTTCCAGGTTTCCAGGTGAGGGAGCTTAACCCGCAAGATGGCGGCCTGGAGGCTGTCGAGCCTCGAGGTGTAACCGGCCGGGCGCACATGGTGGTAGCGCTCCTTGGAGCCGTGCACCGTCAACAGGCGGGCCTCCTCGGCGATGGTTGGGTTGTGGGTGGCGATAAAGCCGCCATCGCCATAGGCCCCCAGGTTTTTGGTGGGGTAAAGGCTAAAAGCCCCCGCATTGCCCAGGGTGCCGGCCTGGACAGGCGGCTGGCCCGGGGCGCAGTAGCGGGCCCCGATGGCCTGGGCTGCATCTTCCAGCACCTGCAAACCGTGTTTTTGCGCGAACTCCAGTATCTCGCCCATGGGGGCCACCTGGCCGTACAGGTGAACCGGCAGGATGGCCTTGGTGCGCGGGGTGAGGGCGGCCTCGAGCAGGGCCGGATTGAGGTTGAAGTTTTGGGGGTCAATGTCCACCAGCACGGGGCGGGCCCCCACGTGCTGGATGGCCTCGAGGGTGGCGATAAAGGTAAAGGGCGTGGTGATGACCTCATCCCCCGGCCCTACCCCCATGGCCCGCAAGGCGATGAAGAGGGCATCGGTGCCGGAGCCACAGGACACCACGTAGGGCACTTTCAGGTAGGCGGCCAGCTCCTCCTCCAGGGCGGCGACCTCGGCCCCTCCCACGAAGGCCCCCGAGGCCAGGACACGGGCCAGGGCGGCGTCAACCTCGCTTTTCAACTCCAGATATTCACGCTTAAGATCAAGGATAGGTACCATTCAAAACACCCGCTCCCTAGCTTATACCGGATTCAAAAATATATAGGAGTTACGCAGTTGCCCCTCACCCCTCTACTCGGCTACCCTTTTCTGCAAAGCAAACAGGCCAAGAGGAGTTAGCTGCCATGAACCCCCCAAAGTGCACCGACCTGGACTATATCCACTTCCTCATCGCCGCCCAGAGGGTCTTCACCTGTACCGAGGCCGCCCGCTGCCAACCCGAGGAACCCAGCGCTCCCGCCCACGACGCCTTCACCCGCCTGCTCCAGCGACAGCCTCCCGACACGGAGGCGCTGTGGCAGGAGGCCAGGGCCGTGGTGGAGCCCAGCCGGGGGCTTCTGATCCTGGACGACACCACCCTGGATAAACCCTACGCCCAGCGGATGGAGCTGGTGACCTACCACTGGAGCGGCAAGCACCAGCGGGTGGTCAAGGGGATCGCCCTCATGACCCTGCTGTGGACGGAGGGCCAGGCCCTCATCCCCTGCGACTTCAGGATTTATGACAAGCCCTGGGAAGGGAAGACCAAGAACGAGCACTTTATGGAGATGCTGCGGGTAGCCAAGGGACGGGGGTTTGCTCCAGCGTACGTGCTAATGGATAGCTGGTACGCTTCGCTGGAGAACCTGAAGGAGATTGCTCGCCTGGGCTGGCGCTTCCTCACGCGGCTGAAGGGGAACCGGCAGGTGAACCCGGATAGGGAGGGGCTTCGGCCGGTGAGCGAGGTGGAGATACCGCCGGAGGGGCGGGTGGTGCACCTGAGGGGTTTTGGTCTGGTCAGGGTGTTCCGGACGGTTTCGAAAGACGGGGACGCGGAGCACTGGGCGACCAACGACCTGGGGATGACTGAAGGTCGGCGGGGGGAGTTGGAGCGGGCAGGCTGGGGTATCGAGGTCTACCACCGGGGGCTCAAGGGGTGTTGCGGGGTGGAGCGGGCCCAGGTGAGAAAGAGGGCCTCTATCCTGGGCCACCTTCTTCTGTCCCTACGTGCTTTTCTGAGGCTGGAGGTGTACCGCTTGCGAACGGGGGTGAGTTGGTATGAGTCCAAGGCAAGCATTATCCGCGAGGCGATACGAAGTTACCTGGCCAATCCCATACACATCCTTCACCCAACTGCGTAAGTCCTAATATAGTCATCCAAGGCAAAGAGCTCGACCTCCAGCGGATAACTTCGGTCGGGTTGGTTTGCTGCATTCCGGCGGCGAACCAACCGAATCTGGTAGTGGCACATCGCCTGTTTCAAGGGGTGGAACTAACGGTAGATGCCTTTACCCAAGCCGTAGCCCACGATCACCCCCAGCAGGTTGGCCCCCCAGGCGGCCAGCTCCGGCGGTAGGGGGCCCGATAGGGCCATCACCTTACCGGCGCTGAAGGCCACGTAGTAGGCGATGGTGAGCACCAGGGCCAGGCCCAGCGCTGTACCGGGGCTGGTGGCCCGGCGCACCGCTACCGGCAGGGCCAGCACCAGCACCATCAGGTTGGCCAGGGCCAGGGCGATGGCAGCGTGCCACTGGGCCCGGGCCTCGCGCTGCTCGCGGGGTGGGGTGTGGGGGTCTTGCAGCTTGCGCCACCACTCTGAGAGGGGCACCGGCACCTCGAACCCGCCCCCGGCGTACTGGGCTTCCAGATCTTCGCGGCTGCGGGAAAGCCGCACGGTGAGTTCGGCGCCTGGCTGGCCGATGTTCTGGGCACGGAAAACCTGTTGCAAGCCAGCCTCGGCCTGCTCCAACGAGGTGAACTCGGGCAGGGGAAGCTGGGCGAAATCCAGGGTGAAGACCCGGTAATCCCTTAGCACGATGCGCTGGCCCTGCAGGCGGGCGGTCTGGGCCAGGATCACGGTCATAGTCTGATCCTGCCAGCGCTCGAGGCGCACCCGCTGGAATTCGTCTTTGGCCGGGTCGAAGCCATCGTAGCGCAGGATGTACTCACCCACCGTAAGTTCGCGCCCCACCAGGTTGAACTGCGCGGTGCGCTCGGGGATGAGCTCATTCCAGTACACCAGGGCCGTGGCCCGGTTAGCCCAGGGCACCACCCATTCCGAGAGGGCCAGCGAGAAGCCGCTCAGGAGCAAGCCCCCCAGCAAAAAGGGCCGGGCCGTGCGGAGCAGCGAGATGCCCCCGGCCTGCATCACCAAGAGCTCGTTTTCCCGTGCCAGCCGCCCAAAGGCCAGCATCACCGCCAGAAGTCCGGCGATGGGCATGGCCTGCACGGTGGCGTAGGGCACCTGCAAGGCCAGCCATTTGAGCACGCTGCTGAGCTCGGCGGTGGTCATCCACTGGGCCCTGGGCAGGAGGTTGCTCAGAAGACCAAAGCCCACATAAAGCGCCAGGCCAAACAGAAAAACCGGCCAGGCCTCACGTAAGATGTAGCGATCTAGGCGGGTCATCGAATTTCCAGTCCGAAGGTTAGTTTGCCGTTGGGGATCTCATCGGGGTGCTGGGCGATGCGAACCTCCTGATACCCCAACCGCCAGATAAAACAACAGTCGGCGTAGCGCAGCTCCAAACCCCAGCGGCTCACGCCCTGCCGCAGGAAATCATACCCGAGGAAAGGCGTCAGGCTGAGGTCGTAGGTACAGCTCAGGGGCACCGGGGTAAAGCCCAGCACCAGCTCGCGGCGTTCCCAGTCGTCGCGCCCGTTGCTCAGGGTTTTGCCCACGCAGTTCCAGCAGGTGTTGAGCTGGGCCCAAATTTCGCCGTAGCTCTGGGGGTAGCCGAGGCGCAGGCTGGCCTGGGTTTGATCCAGAAGAAAATTGTGGGTGGCCTCGAGCTGGATGTTTTGGTAGGAAAAGCTGCCCGAGAGCGCCTGGGTGGCCTCCCGGCGCTCGAGCCAGAAGTGCCCAGGGGTAGACTCGATGGCCCAGGTATAGCCCAGGCGCAGGGCAAACGCGCCCTCGTAGCGGCCCTCGGCGTACCCCCCGTAGGCCAGGTACTGCTGGGGCTGGTTGTAGAAACCCAGCACCCCAAAGGGCTCGAGGCGGAAGCGAAAGGGGCCTTCCTGCACCTCCAGGTTGTAGCGCAGCTCGGCCCCGGCGGCCAGGCCGGCCGAGACACCGTTGGAGAGATCCTGAGCAACCCAGGCGTACGGGCGCAGGCTCAGCCCCCCCAGGGTGAAGGAGTGGCGCAGCCCGAAGGCGTGGCGGCCTAGAGTGCTGTCGTGGAGGAAAAACACAGGATCGGCCACCACCTCCCCACGGCTGGCCGGGCCGCTTTGCTTGAGGTCGAACTCGATGCGGGCCCGCCGCCCCGGGGCCTGCCCCGAGACCCCCAGGCGCAGGGTGGGCTCAGGCCCCCACAACTGGAGGCCCAGCAGAGTCAGGCGGGTGCTGAAGCGGCCCTCGGCATCGAGCAAGGGGAAATCCACGAGCCCCAGGTTCAGTCCCTGGTCAAAGTCGAAGCGCAGGGGGAAGGCCAGGGTATCCAGGCCCAGGCTCTCGCCCAAGGGGCGGTTGGCGTTGAGGCGCAGGGCCTCGAACTGGGCCAGGCCCAGCTGGTAGGCCTCGAGCCGGCTTTCTTGCAAAATCACCTCGCCGCTCTGGGTGTCAAAGCTGAGATGTTCCGAGATGAGCCGCAGGTCGTCACCGCACCGGCAGGTGGTGATCCGGATGCCACGGGCCTGCAGCACCCGGCCCTTGACCTGGCCCGCTTCGGCCCAGAAGCGGTAGCGGGGGGTTTCCACCTCAATCTGCGGGGCCGTCAATTCACCGCTGGCCTGGTCGTAGCGCAGTTCAGGTGCCCGCAGGGATAGTCCCTGGGTTTGCAGACAGGCGCCATCGCTGAAGATGGCGAGATCCCCGTCAAACTCGAGGTTCCCCCCACCGGCCAGCCCTTCGGGGGTCTCGAGGGTGTAGGGCTGCTCGGCGCAGGGGGTGGGGCTGGCAGGGCTGGCCCAGGCCAGGCCGCTCCAGCCCAGGGCCAGGGCGCAAAGCAGGGGGAGCAGCCCGGCCTTTCGGCCCTGGGGGGTGGATGGGCTCGATGCTTTCAAGCCTATACAAAAAGCCAATGTGAGGCTCAGTATTCGCGAATCTTGCAGTTTGTTTTTCGTATACTCCACGCACACGCCCTACAGTTTATCGGCGTAGGGACGCAGGCGGTTATAAACATCGGCCGGAACGCGGGTGTTGGCCCGCACTTTGCCGCCACCAACGGTCAGCAGCAAGGTGCTGTCGGGCCGGTTGCCCCTGAGGGTGGTGGCCCCGTCGCGGAAGGTGAAGGCCCCCAGCACCAAAGCCAGGTCTTTGGTGGTGTCCACAATGAGCGTGCTGGCCTCGAGCACCGGCTCGCTCGAGCGCACCTCGCCCTTCAGCACCAGCACGTTGTCGCCCAGCAAGAGCCCCTGCTGGGCGGTGAGGGCCTTGAACTCCTTGGAGCTGAAGCGCACCCCGTTCATCCGCAGGGTGTCGGGTTTTTGCAGGTACTCGAGGCTGCTCGCGCTGAAATCGCCCTCCTTGGCCCTGAGGGTGGCCCCCTGGGCCCGGATAAACTCGCCGTCTTTGTACTGGATGTAGCGGGCTTCCAGCACCAGGCCGCTTTTATTGTCGGAGATGGTGCCGCCGGTGGGCAGGGTGTAGATGCCGGTGCCCACATCCAGCTCCGAGTTGCCCCTGGGCCGTACCTCGAAACCGGCAAACCTCGAGGCCAGTGCAATCAAAGAAAGAAAGGTGAGCAGAATCCACCAACGCTTCATGCTTTCAATGGTAGGGCCTGGGGCATGAACCGAATGAGCAAACCATCAACATGGCCTGGTTCAGCGGTCTAATAAAAATCCAGCGGCTTCGGCTATACTCCAAAAAGATGCGGCTTTTAGCCTTCGTCATCGTATGGCTGGCCCCGGTGCTGGCGTTTCCGCGCCTGGGCCTGCACGAAGGCTACACCCGGCTGGTCTTCGACCTCGAGGCCCGAACCCAGTACCAGCTGGCCCAATCCCCTGACACCCTCACCCTGCGCTTCAGCGGCATCGGCGTGGAGGCCGCCGATGTGGATGTGAGCTCACCCCAGGTGGCCTCGTACCAGGTGGTGGTGGCTGGCAACACTGCCACGGTGTTTGTGCGCCTGAGGCCAAACGTTGAGGTCAAGACGGCGGTTCTGGCCGATGGGAACCGGCGGCGCCTGGTGGTGGATGTGCTCGCAGCAGCCCCAAAACCCAGCCCCCCGGCCCAGGCCCCACCCCCTCCCCCCAGGCCCCGCCCCCAGCCCAGGGTGGTGGTGATAGACCCCGGCCACGGCGGCCTCGACCCCGGCGCGGTGGGGTTTGTGGTGGAAAAAGAGGTGACGCTCGATCTGGCCCTGCGCCTGCGCCAGCTGCTGCAAAAAGAGGGCATCGAGGTCGTTCTGACCCGCAGCAGCGACACCCACCTTTCCCCCGACAAGGCCACCGACCTGGGCCTGCGGGCCGAGATGGCCAACTCCAAGCGCAACCTGTTTATCTCCATCCATGTCAACAGCGCGCCCAATGCGGCCCAGGGCATCGAGACCTACTACTTCGGCAGCACCCTGGATCAGAGCCTGCTGGCCCAGGTGATCCGCGAGAACGGTGGGGGTGAGCTGGGTCAGCGCCTGACCCGTGAGGCCCAGAGCGTGGGCGAGCGCCTGGTGCGCGACCTGATCGCCCAGTCCAACCTCAAGTTCTCGCGTCAGCTGGCCCAGTATGTGCAGAGTGCTTTGGTGCAGGCTACGGGCGCAGCCGACCGCGGGGTGCGCCAGGCCCCGTTCTACGTACTTCGCAACGCCCGCATCCCGGCCATTCTGGTGGAGGTGGGCTTCGCCAACCACCCCGTCGAGGGCCGCCGCCTCCAGACCAGCCAGTACCGCCAGACCCTGGCCGAGGCGCTAGCTCGAGGCATCCTGCGCTTTCTAAACAACGGGGAGTAGCCCCACATCGCCCTTCTGTTGGGCAATGCGCAGCAGATCCCATAGCGCCAGGTCGTCCAGGCGGGTGAGCACCAGGTCGGCCTGGCTCAGGTCGAGGTGCCGGGTGAGGGTGTTGGGAATGGCCACCGTAAAAGCCCCCGCTGCCTTGGCGGCCCGCACCCCGTTCAGGGAGTCCTCGAGCACGATGGTTTCCTGGGGCAAAACCCCCAGCCCCTCGGCAGCCCGCAAAAATAGCGCGGGGTCGGGCTTGGTCAGGGTCACATCTTCCTTGGTGCGGATGACCTGGAAATACCCCAGCAAGCCCAGCCGCTCCAGGTGGCCCTCCACCCAGGCCCGCCGCGAGCTACTGGCCACGGCCAACCCCAGGCCCATGGCCTGGGCGGCCTCGAGGTAGTCCAGCACCCCCGGCAAGGGCTGGAGCGACTGGTTGAGGCTTTGCTTGCGCTCGTCCACCCAGCGCTCGATACTTTCTTTGTCCAGCGGCATACCCACGAGCTGCTCCAGGTTGCCGGCCGGGTCGAAGGGGATGGAGTTGTTGCCGATGAAAGGCAGCCAGTATTCCAGGGTCAGCTCGGCCCCATGGGCCTGGTACACCTCCTGCCAGGCCTGAAACTCGCTCTTTTCGGTGTCCAGGATGGTGCCGTCGAAATCGAAGATGAGGGCTTGCATACAGGGGGCATTCTACTTGCTATAGGGCCTGGGCACGGCCACTGGACTCTGAGCACCCCCCGGGTCGCTAAAAATTTTGACCCGATTCAATTCTGACCCAAGCTGGTGTAGGCTAAGCGGCGTTATGAAACGCAGCCTGTTTCTTCTGCTGGCTTTGTTGATGTTTGGTCTGTCGGTCGGTTTGGCCCAGAACCCGGTCAAGGTGCGCATTGGGTTTAACCCCACCCAGAACTCCGACCAGCTCCGCCCGGCGGCCCAGGCCATCGCCGACTACCTCGAGCGCCGCTTCCAGGGGGCCATCGAGGTGGAAATCTTCATCCCCACCGAGTACCGCGGCCTGATTGAGGCCATGCGCGGCGGCAACCTCGACTTTGCCTTCTTCCCGCCCGACGGCTACGTGATTGCCAACCAGGATGTGGGCGCCCAGGTGCTCCTCAAGAGCGTGCGCGGCAACAGCCCCTACTACTGGAGCGCCATCATCGTGCGCAAGGACTCGGGCATCAAGAACGTGCGCGACCTCGAGGGCAAAACCATCGCCTGGGTGGACAAAAACTCTGCTGCTGGCTACGTCTTCCCGCGGGCTGCACTGGTGGCAGAAAAAATTGACCCCGACAAGCTTTTTTCCAAGCAGACCTTTGCCGGTCGGCACGACGCGGCGGTGCTGGCGGTGCTGAACAAGTCGGTGGACGCAGCGGCCACCTTCGCCAACGACAACCGCAACAAGAGCGGGGCCTGGACGCAGTTCCTCAAACCCGAGGAAGCCGCCCAGCTCACCGCTATTTTCTACTCCAAGCCCATCCCCGGCGACACCTTCTCGGTCTCCAAGCAGTTTTACGCCAAATACCCCACCCTCTCGCGCGGCATCGCGGCGGCCCTGCAGGGCATCAAAACCCCGGAGAGCAAGCTCCTGTTTAACCTCTACCGCATCGACTACATGATCCCGGCGCAGGACTCCGACTACGATGTGGTGCGCCAGGCCCGCAAAGTGGCCGGGCAGTAAGCTTATACGCTTTTGACCGCTCATGCCCCCGGTTTTGGCTGGGGGCTTATGATTTGATGGTATGGCTCTGTGGGAAAAGGTGCAGCCCACACAGCCGATCTGGAGAACGCATGATTGAAGTCCGAAACCTTAACCAGACCTTCCAGACCGCCAAGGGGCCTTTGCAGGTTCTGACGGATGTGAACCTCGAGATCGCCCAAGGGGATTTCGTGGCGGTGATTGGGCGCTCGGGGGCCGGTAAGAGCACCTTTTTGCGCACCCTGAATGGGCTGTTGATTCCCACCTCGGGCTCGGTGATTGTCAACGGTACCGATATCACCAAGCTGTCCAAGCGCGAGTTGCAGAAGTACCGCCGCACGGTGGGCTTTATCTTCCAGCAGTTCAACCTGGTCAACCGCCTGAGCGCCCTGGATAACGTGCTGCATGGCCGGCTGGGCTACCTGCCCACCTGGCGCGGCTTGCTGGGGTTGTACAGCGAGGCCGACTACCAGATTGCCCGCCAGCAGCTCGAGCGCGTCGACCTGGCCGCAAAAGAGAACGCTCGAGTGGACTCCCTCTCGGGCGGGCAGCAGCAGCGGGTGGCCATCGCCCGGGCCATGGCCCAGCAACCCACCCTGATGCTGGCCGACGAGCCCGCGGCCAACCTCGACCCGGTGCTCTCGGAGGAGGTCATGCGCACCCTTAAGCGCTTCAACGAGCAGGACGGGGTGACGGTGGTCATCAACATCCACGCCCTCGACCTGGCTCTGAAGTACGCCAAGCGCATCGTCGCTTTCAAGCGCGGGCGGCTGGTGTTTGATGGATCACCAGCACAGCTTACCGAGTCGATCGTCGACGACCTGTACGAGCGCAAGGAGATGCTGGCATGACCGAGCTGCTGTTGTACACCTTGAGCGGGGTGTTCCTGGCACTGCTGATGGGGGTGGCCCGGGGTTCCATGCGGCGCTGGGTGGTGGGCGCTGGGCTGGCTTTGTTAGTGGTTTTTGTGGCCTTTCCCTTCAGCCGGGCCCGGGGCTTTTTGAGCCGCGATACCATAGATCCCACCCTGCTGGGGCTTACACCCGTCTACCCTCTGCTGTTGTTGATTCCCCTGGGTGTGCTCATGGCCCTGACGCTTGCCCGTCGAGGCACGGCTGCCGGATGGGGCGGTGTGCTGGGGGGGGCGGGGGCGGTGCTGGTTGCGGGAAGCTGGTATGTGCAGCCAGCCCAGTTGGTGCGTATGCAGCCCATCAACGGTCTCATGGAGCTGCTGGTGGCCCTTGGGGTGGCCGCCTCGGTGGCCCTGCTTTCGTTTAGCCGCCCCAAACAGCGCGTGCCCATTCTGCTGGCCGCTGTTCTGGCGGGGGCGCTGGCGTTTTACTGGTTTCACGCTCCCCAGGGCGGTGGGGCCTACCTGCCCAAAATCCTGGGCTATTACAAGCTGTTCTCCCCCACAGCGCCGGAGAGCCAGACGGCCATGGTCGAGGCCTACAACCAGGCCCTGCCTGAACTCAACGCCATACGCAAGGAGCTGGGTCAGGAGGAACTCAAGCCCATACAAAGCCTGGCCGACCTGCAAGGAGCCATCCCCCAGCAGGCCTCGAGCGAGGGGTACCGCCTGGTGCAGCCGGCCACAACCCAGTACGGTGCTTTTGGCCTGTTCTTTCTGGCCGGAATCATGCTGGGGGCCGGGCTGGTGCTGCTACGAAACCCCGCGCTGCACGAGCCCGACGATTGGCGCGCCGGTATCTTGATTGCTTTGGTGGCGGGCTGCCTGATTCCGGCATTCGATGCCACCGAGTTCGACCTCAACAAGCTGGTGGTGGGCTGGCCCTTTTTGCAACAGTTCGCCGATAAAGCCTGGCCGCCCCTGCTGGCCGATGCCTCGACGGAGCGCTACCCGTTGCAAGAGGTGCTGAGCCAGATTGCCGTCACGGTACAGATGGCCCTGGTAGGCACCTTTCTGGCTGCGGTTTTTGCCATGCCCATCTCGTTTCTAGCGGCCCGCAACGTGACCTCGGGTACACCCCTGATGCGCTCGGTGTTCTACGTAACCCGCCTGTTTTTGAACGTACTGCGTGGGGTGCCTACCTTGATAATCGCGCTGATTCTGGTGGCAGCGGTGGGTCTGGGCCCTTTCGCTGGGGTGATGGCCATTGCCATCCACTCCCTGACCGAGCTGGGCAAGCTCTACTCCGAGGCCATCGAAAACGCCGATAAGGGCCCGGTTGAGGCCCTGGAATCCACCGGTGCAGCGGGGGTGAACGTGGTGCGCTGGGCCATTTTGCCCCAGGTGCTGCCCCTTTTTGTCTCCTATACCATCTACAACTTCGAGATTAATTTCCGCTCCTCGCTGGTGCTGGGCCTGGTGGGGGCGGGCGGTATCGGCTACTTCATCAACGAGAAGATGGCCTCGGGGCAGTACGACCAGATGATTGTGGGGGTCATAGCGATTGTGGTGGTGGTGAACATCATCGACTTTGCTTCCTCGTGGTTGCGCAGCCGGCTGGTGTGAGCTGAGCCGGGGAAGCTTTGCCACCGGGTTGATTGGGGGCGTGAAAATACAGGGGGCGGTGCATGGATCGCCCCCTGCTTTTGGGTACGTTTTGCTCCGTGACTAGACCTGGTAGCGCCCCAGCCCCCTAAACCGCCGATAGCGGTCTTCGAATAGCTGTTCTGGGCCCAGGCCAGCGAGTTCAGCAAGCGTAGCCTGCAAGGCCTGTTTGATATTGCTCAGGGTGGTGGCGGGGTCGCGGTGGGCCCCGCCGCTGGGTTCGGGGATGATCCGATCCACGATACCCAGGCTCAGGAGGTCGGGGGCCGAGAGTTTGAGGGCCTCGGCGGCTTTGGCGGCTTCTTTGGCGTCGCGCCAGAGGATGGCCGCGCAGGACTCGGGCGAGATCACCGAGTACCAGGCGTTTTCCAGAATCAGCACGCGGTTGCCTACGCCAATCGCCAGGGCCCCTCCCGAGCCGCCCTCGCCCAGGATGATGGCGATGGCCGGCACCCTTAGGCGGGCCATGCGCTGGATGCTCTGGGCGATCACCCAGGCCTGGCCGCGCTCCTCAGCGGAGACGCCGGGGTAGGCACCGGGGGTGTCAATGAATGCAATGAAGGGTCGTCCGAAGCGGTCGGCCAGATCCATCATGCGCATAGCCTTGCGGTAGCCTTCGGGGTGGGGCATGGCAAAGTTGCGCCGGATGTTTTCCTTGGTGTCGCGGCCTTTCTGGTGGCCCACCACCACCACCGAGGTGCCCTCAAAGCGGGCCAGGCCCCCCACCACCGCAGGGTCTTCGCCGTAGGTTCGGTCGCCGTACAGTTCGACAAACTCGCTCATGATGCCCCCGATCACGTCGAGGGTGGTGGGGCGTCCAGGGGCGCGGGCCAGCTGCACCCGCTCCCAGCGGGACAGGTTGCCGAAGGTCTCCGATTTGAGCTGGGCCAGGCGCTCCCGCAGGACTTGAAGCTCGCCGGACAGATCCACCCCGCTGCTGGTAGCAAACCCCTCGAGCTCGGCGATTTTGGCCTCGAGCTCCTCGATGGGCTTTTCGAACTCAAGCGGCATGGGCACCGCCTTTCGTTGGTTTATGCCAGATTGGAAGCCTACCCTGCATGGTTCACCGTCCTGGGGTGGAGCAGCTTGAGGATGCGTGCTACGGTTTCCTTGAGCCGGCGCCGGTCTACCACCTGGTCTACCATGCCGTGTTTGAGCAAAAACTCCGAGCGCTGGAAGCCCTCGGGCAGATCCTGGCGGATGGTTTGCTTAATCACTCGAGGCCCGGCAAAGCCAATCAGGGCACCGGGCTCGGCCAGAATCACGTCGGCAATGGCTGCGAAGCTGGCCGTAACCCCGCCGGTGGTAGGGTCGGTGAGGATGGAGATATAGGGCAGTTTTTGCGCCCATAACCGGTCGAGGGCCAGGGTGGTTTTGGCCATCTGCATCAGCGAAAGCGCCGCTTCCTGCATCCGGGCCCCCCCCGAGACCGAGACGATCACCACCGCCCGGTTTTCCTGGGCGGCCAGTTCGATGCCGCGGGTGATTTCCTCGCCCACCACGCTGCCCATCGAACCCCCGGCAAAGGCGTAGTCCATCACCAGCAGCACGCTTTCTATGCCCCCAATGGTGCAGCGCCCCCCCACGATGGCATCGGGGCGTCCGGCTTCTTTCTGGTAGCGCTCGAGCCGCTTGGGATAGGGCTCGGTATCCACAAAGCCCAGGGGGTCGGTGGGTTTGAGGCCGGTGATCTGCTCGAAGCTGCCGGCATCGGCCAGCATGGCGATGCGTTTGTCGGCAGAGAGCCGCAGGTGGTGCTCGCACTTAGGGCAGACGTGCAGGTTGGTCTCGAGATCTTTCTTGTATATCTGCGCGTCGCACTTGGGGCACTTGACCCACAGCTCGGGAATGTCCCTTGCCTCGCCCTGTGCCCGGCGACGGCGGAAGAGCCGCTCTAAGGCCATAACGCCCTATCTTATACCGCAGAATGAGAATAAGGCGAAACCCCCCTTGCTTTGGACGGGGTTCAAGTTTAGGGCTGCGACTGACGGGTTGCGCTGAGTCGGCATGGATGGGCACTTAGCGAATCGCGGTATAACCCACATAGGGGAGTGGGTCAACGGCCACCCCATACCGGTATACGCTGTAGTGCAGGTGCGGGCCGGTGGAGCGCCCGGTAGAACCAACCGCACCGATCAGGGCGCTTTGTTGAACCTGCTGGCCCTTTTCGACGTAGCTGGACGAAAGGTGTCCATACAGGGTGTGCAGACCATTGCCGTGGTCAATCAGGATCATCAAGCCAAAGATGGGGTTCCAGCCCATCTCGCTCACCGTTCCGGCAGCGGTGGCATAGACCGGTGTGCCCTCGGGTGCGGCAAAGTCTACGCCGTTGTGGAATTCGTAGGCCCCACCGCCAAAAGGATTGGAGCGGTAGCCGAAGGCGGAGGTGAGCGGAGCCTCTACCAGCAAGGGCAGCCCGGTGGGTATGAACAGGGTCGGGCTGGGGGGGCCGCCCTGGGGGGCGGGGCGCCGCAGCACCCGTCCAGGGCGGGGGTCGGGGGGGGGTGGGTTATTGAGCGCGAGGGCGGTGGCCTCGAGCTCGGCTGCAAAACCCTCCACCTGGGAGCGCAGGCTGAGCAGCAGGTTACCCAGATCAATGGGCTCGCCGGCCCCTCGAGGGGCCCCGTCGGGCCTGGGCACCGGGTTGGGCTGGGCTGGCTCGGGCAGGCGCAGCCTGGGTAGGCCGGCCTTGGCGCGGAGCCGGTTGATCTCGGCTTCCAGTACCTTGAGGCTTTGTTGCAGTTGAACAGCCTCGATGCCGTAGGCCTCGTTGCGGCTTTTTTCGGCCTCGAGTTCCAGGCTGAGCTTATAGGCCCGGGCCTCCAGCTGGGCCAGTTGCTGACGCTCGAGTGAGCTTTGGCTCCACCCCAGCAGCACCAGCAACACCAGCAGCACCGGCAAAGCCGCCACCAGCCACAGCGGCACGGTCAGGGTGACGCTCGAGGCAAGGGAGCGGGGCGCTCTCGCCATGACCCATTTAGCCTACAGCAGGAAGGCCGGAGCCTTGGTGACGGCTAACCGCCCTCAAAAGAAAAGCTGCGGCTGGGGGTTTGGGCTATTGACTGCTGCCTGTTTTGGTGTTCTGGGGCAGGGCCCTGGGTTCGCCCGTCTGGCTGCGGCCCACAAACACCGCCCCGGCCTCCACATCCAGGGACATGGCCCGCACGTCCCCTTCTACCCGGGCGCTCTTGGTGATGTGCAGCTTGCCCAGTGCGATAACCTGGGCGCTAACCTGTCCGTGAATGATGATGTTGTTGGCTTTGATCTGATCGCCTTCGATCTGGGCGTTGCTGCCGATCTCCAGGTCGCCTTCAACTGTGACCGATCCCTTGATCTTCCCGTCGATGCGGGTGTTGCCTGGGGCTCTAAGGTTGCCTTCGATCTCACTGCCCTCGCTCAGGTAGGTGAGCGCAGCTGGATTGGGTTTACGTCCTCCACCTAACACCGCCATAGTTTACACCCCTGCCCATCAAACTTACCGCGGCCTGCTCAGTCTAGGTAGGGAATCGGATTAACCTCGCCCCCGTTGCGGAAAACCGTGTAGTGCAGGTGGGGCCCGGTTGAGCGGCCCGTTGAGCCCACCTGCCCTACCACATCGCCGCGCTCGAGGCGTTGCCCAACCCGTACCGTGATGGAGGATAGGTGCCCATACAAGGTGCGGTAGCCGTAACCGTGATCCACCACCACCGCTAGGCCAAAGGGGCCCTTCCAGCCGGTCTCGATGACCCTGCCGGCCCCGGTGACCCGCACGGGGGTGCCGTAAGAGGCAGGGAAGTCCAACCCGTTATGGAACTCAAAGCCCCAGCCAAAAGGGTTGCGACGGTAGCCGAAATACGAGGTGATCCGGGTCTGTCCACGAATGGGGTAGCCGTAGGGCAGGGCGGCTTCCCGCTCAAGGGTTTCGTTGAGCGCTGGAGACACCTCGCTCAGCTTCTCAGAAAAAGCCTGGGTTTGCTGCTCAGCAAACTTAAAGACGTCCTCGAGCGCCGCCGGGGTTGCAGCCCCGCCGCGCCCACCGCCCTCGTTGCGGGTTGGGGTGAGCTTGATTTTGGGCATCCCGGCCCGCTCGCGCAGGGTGTTGATCTCTTTTTCGAGCACCTCGAGCTGCCGCAGAATGCGCTGGGCATCCTGGCTGAGTGCGTTGTTGCGGGTGCGCTCAGCTGCCAACTGGTTGTTGAGCTTGCGGGCCTGATCCGAAAGACTTACCAGCTGAATTTGAAGGCTGCGCATCTCAGCGGTGCGCTGCCAGAGCCAGAGGTTCAGCCCGCTCCAGACCAGCAGCGCCAGCACCACCACCAGTGGAACCCACACGGGCAAGGAAAACGTCCGCGGGGCGGCGCCGGTGCGGGCCAGCCACAGGGTATAGCGCACAGGGTGTCGGCGCAGCGGCATCAGGTGCTATAAGTAACGCCGCCTTATGGTTAAAGTCAAGGGGCCTTTAATCGACCCGACCCAATTTCTCATCTTCAGGCCCTTCCGGATTTACCCACGCGCAGCTAGCAATTGTGACGCGGTGAGATATTCTGATGAGAGTTTATTTAGGGGACGGGGCGTTACATGAACGATCCTTAGTGGTTCAGAACACTTTTTTCTAAAGCGATTATTAGTTGGGCAAAGGTTAGGCAAACTGCGCGGCTGCCTCGATGGCTACGTCAATGGCGCGCTGTACTGCCAGGCCCTTGGCCTCCAGGATGGGCTGCTCGGCCCGGGTGCGCTGCGCGATGATGCCGCAGATGCAGGCGGCGGCAAACCCGTAGACGTTGCCCATCTTGAACAGGGTGCCGGCCTCCATCTCGTAGTTGAGTACGCGCAGGTGGCGGTACTCCTCGGTGATTCCCTGCAGGCTCCTAAGCAGGTGGGGATTGGCCGAGCCGGTGCGCTCCTGCCCCTCGTAAAAGGTGTCTACCGAGGCGGTGATGCCCAGGGCGTACTCGACACCCAGGCGCTGGGCGGCCTCCACCAGGGCCACGGTGAGGAAGGGGTCGGCGCTGGCCGGGTACTCGGGGGGGGCGATGTCGTTGGCCGCGCCCTGACGGCACAGGGCTGCCTTAGAGATCACCACGCTGCCAGGTTTTACGTCCTCCTGGATGGAGCCGCTGGTGCCCACCCGGATGATGGTGCGGATGCCAATTTGCACCAGCTCGTTAACCACGATGCTCAGGCTGGGGGCGCCCATGCCGCTGGTGGCTGAAATGATGGGCCGTCCGTTGGGCAAAAAACCGAGATAGCTGTTCAAGCCTCGGTTTTCCGAGAGGGTTTTGATCTGGCTTAGCTTGGTTTGGGCTATCTGGGTCGCGCGGTTGGGGTCGCCGCTCAGAAGAGCCAGGGTGGGGCGCTGATCGCCCAGGTCTTCGGGCCCGAAGCCGATGTGGTACAGGTCTGCCATAGGCCCATTATGGCACTCGAGGCCCCGCCATCAAGCCAGCCATGCCAGGGCTTCAACCGGTTAGACCACGGCGGGTAGAAGGCAGGGTGATCTTGCCCGCGATGGCGCTCTGGCTCGCCCCTGTAACTTGTTGCAGGACGTTGGGCAGCTCGAGGTAGCGCAAATACCCCAGCACTGCAAAACACAGGGCCTCCCGGTGCTTGGCGTTCAGCCCCCTTTCTGCAAAGGTATATACCGGAACCGGTAACAGGGCCTTGAGGTGTTGCATGAGGGTGGGGTTGTAGGCTCCACCGCCAGCCACCCAGATTTCGTCGAGGCCCATGGGTATCACAAATGCTTGGTAGGCCTGGGCGATGGAGCGGGCCGTGAACAGGGTCAGGCTGGCGAGGAGCCGGGCCGGTGGAAGCGTTCCGTCCTGCTCGAGCTGCTCTAGGTTCCAGGTTTCGCGCCCGGTCGATTTGGGGGGGGTGCGGGCAAAGTAGGGGTGTTGCAGCCAGGTTTCTACCCGATTGAGGTCGGGGAGGCTCGAGGCCGCTATCTTTCCATCGGTGTCCTGGTGCAGCCCCAAACGACCTGCGGCTTCGTCGAGCAGGGCGTTGCCAGGGCCGGTGTCGAAGGCCAGCACCTTGCTGGGGTTCAGGTCGGCGGGCAGGTAGGTCAGGTTGGAGATGCCCCCGATGTTGTGGATGGCCCTGTTGACCCCTTTTTCTCCATAGAGCAGCAGGTCGGGATAGGGTACCAAGGGCGCACCTTCCCCGCCTAGGGCCAGGTCGGAGGGGCGAAAATCGGAGACCACCGGTACGCCCAGGGCCTCCGCCAGGTAAGCGGGCTCGCCTATTTGCAAGGTGGTGTGGGGGGGTTCGTGCCAGACGGTTTGTCCGTGGGAGGCTGCTAGGTCTACCTGGCCCTTGAAATCGGCAGCCGCTTCTGCATAAAAACGGCCCAGGGCATGGTGCAGCAGGGCCACCTCGCGGGTCGTAACCTGCGACTTCAAGGTGCGGATAATCTGGGCGCGCAGCTCGTCCGGAAAAGGGGCTTCTTTGTGGCGAAGCACCCGCCAGTCGAGCTTAGGAGGCCGACCCTCCAGCTCGGCCAGCACCAGATCCACCGCGTCCACCGAAGTGCCGGACATCAGACCTAAAACGCGCATAGCCCAGACTCTACCCCTATTCGCTCTGTGAGCGATATAGACTGGGGGGGTCATGCTCAAAAAGGCTTCGCAGATTGTTACAAGCGCGGTTGAATCGGGTCGAATACCGGGGGCTGCACTGGGCGTGGTGGGCCTGGATGGTTCCATGGAGATGTTTTGCAGCGGGGTCAAGCACCTGCAAAAACCAGCACCGGTTGACCCCGATACCCTTTTTGACCTGGCCAGCCTGACCAAGGTGCTCTTCACCGTGCCGCAGGTGCTGCATTTGGTGGAGGAGGGGCTGGCCGACCTGGACGACCCGCTCTCGAGCTTCCTGCCCGAGCTGGCCTGGATGCAGGGAAACGAGCTGCCCAGCCGCACCCTAAGGCAGCTGCTAACGCATGTGGCCGGGTTGCCGGCCTGGGAGGCCGTTTATACCTGGGGTGGGGAGGCTCACACCCTCAAGCACCGGGTTTTGCAGCACCGCTGGGTAGTGGGGCCGGCGGGCGCGCATGTGTACTCGGATATTGGCTACATCCTGCTGGGGTTGGTGCTGGAGCGGGTAAGGGGTAAGGGCTTGGATGTTTTTACCCTTCCGGAGGGCCTGGTGTTCAACCCCCCCAACCCCGAGCAGTGTGCTGCTACCGAGCACGACCCCTGGCGCGGGCGGGTTCTGCAGGGTGAGGTGCACGACGAGAACTGCTTTGCCCTGGGCGGTGCTACCGGGCACGCCGGGCTTTTTGGCAGTCTGAAGGGTGTTCTGGCCTATGTCCACCGTCTGATGAAGGGCGAGGTGCTCTCCCCGGCGGCACTGGCGGAGATGCGGCGTCCGCAGCATGCCGAGCGGGCCCTGGGCTGGCTTGTGCCAAACCCTCCCTACAGCGGCGGCAGCCTGTGCAGCCGCCAGACCCTGGGACACACCGGGTTTACCGGAACGGGGGTCTGGATGGATTTTGAGCGGGGCTATGCCTGGGTTTTGCTGACCAACCGGGTACACCCCAGCCGGCACCGGGAAACCGGCGTCCAGGAACTGCGCCGGGCGGTGGGCAATGCCATTGCGGCTGCTTGGAAAGGCTGATTTACTCCAGGGCCTCGTCGGCTGGGGCACCCTCGAGGACACCCTGCCATAGCAGCACCAGGATCGGTACAGCGACCACCAGAAGCAGCAGCAACGACACAAGCCCTTCCACAACGCTAAGGTAGCCCGGATTGGTCAGGGGGTGGTCATACCGGATTCAAAAAGATAATCTTCAAACAAGAAACATTCAGAGGCTCCTAGAGCACACCCCTCGCTACGCTCGGCGAAGAAAGCGTATCCCTTCCAAGGGGCGGTATCGCCCTCCACTACGCGGATAACTTCGGTCGGGTTAGTTTGCCGCCATCCGGCGCCGAACTAACCGAATCTGGTATCAGTTGGAAGCCTCGTCGCGGCTGGGGTGTTTGCGCTTGGAGGATTGATTGGCCCTGATGCCGGCCTCGAAGTCGATCTCCATGGGGGGGCGGTCGTCCATATCCACAAACACCGAGGGGTGGCTGGGCCGCTTCCGCGGCTGTTGTGGAGCGCCCGAACGCTGGCTCAGGCGCCCCAGCTGGAAGGAGGTCAGCGCGACCAGCGCCAGCAGCACCAGCACCCCTAAGGCCCATTCCAGGGACATGGCTTTATGCTACTGCAAAATGCCGGGGCGTGCCGAACCCCCTCTAAATCACCTCGCGGAAGCCAATGGCCTCGGCCCGGGCCTGGAGTTCGCGCTTTAAGAGGGCGTGTTCGGGCCTATCCAGATAGGGGTCGGCCTCCAGAATGGCCTTGGCCAAGGCCCGGCTCTGCTCGATGATGGCCTGGTCGGAGGCCAGGTCGCCCAGCCGCAGGTCGGGCAGGCCCGACTGGCGGGTGCCCCGCAGCTCGCCGGGGCCGCGCAGCCTGAGATCCTGCTCGGCGATGTAGAAGCCGTCGGTGGATTCCTCGATCACCCGCAGGCGCTCGAGGGTGCGCTTGGAGGTTTCGCCGGCGATCAGGATGCAGTAGGACTCCAGCCCCCCCCGCCCCACCCGCCCGCGCAGCTGGTGCAACTGGGCCAGCCCGAAGCGCTCGGCGTTTTCGATGATCATCAGGGTGGCCTGGGGAATATCCACCCCCACCTCGATCACGGTGGTCGAGACCAAAAGGTCGAAAGCCCCTTGTTTGAAGCGCTCCATCACTGCGTCCTTTTCCTCGGGCCTCATCCTGCCGTGCAGCAGGTCAATGCGCACGTCGGGGAGTAGGGTTTCCAGCTCCTCGCGCAGCCGGGTGGCCGCGGCCAGTTCGGCGGTGGCCTCCGACCCGCCCTCTTCGATCATGGGGGTGACCACGAAGACCTGGTGGCCTTTTTTGATCTCCTGCCGGGCAAAGGCGTAGGCCTGGGTGCGGGTTTTCTGGGTGAGGATCTTGGTGCGGACGGGGGTGCGGCCGGGGGGAAGTTCGTCGATCTGGGAGACCTCGAGGTCGCCGTACAGGGTGAGGGCCAGCGAGCGCGGGATGGGGGTGGCCGACATCACCAGCACATCGGGGCGAGCGCCCAGCAGCCGGCGGCGCTGCAGCACGCCGAAGCGGTGTTCCTCGTCGATGACCGCCAGGCCTAAGTCGTGGAATACCACCCCGTCCTGGATGAGGGCATGGGTGCCCACCACCACCTGGGTCTGGCCGCTTTTGATCCGCTCCAGCACGCGCTTTTTTTCGCCATTCGACATGGAGCCCACCAGCAGATCCACCGAAACCCCCAGCGGGTAGAGGTAGCGGGTGAGGTTTTCGAAGTGCTGCTTGGCCAGGATCTCGGTAGGGGCCATCAGAGCCCCCTGGGCCCCGTTCTGGGCTGCCACAAAGAGCGCGGCGGCGGCCACCGCGGTCTTGCCCGAGCCCACGTCGCCCTGCACCAGCCGGGCCATCTGCCGCTCGGACTGCATATCGGCCAGGATCTCCGAGAGCACCCGTTCCTGCGCGCCGGTCAGGGTAAACGGCAGGGCGGCGCGGAAGCGCTGGAGCATCTCGGGGGTGACCCGGAAGACCCGGCCCAGAAGCGCCGAGCCCCCGGACTCGATCATCACCTTGAGCTCTAAAAGCAAGAACTCGTCGAACTTGAGACGCTGGAGGGCCTGCTCGAGCTGTTCTTCCGAGCCGGGGAAGTGGGCCTGCCGCAGCGCCCTGTCCAGCGGCATCAGGGCCTCTTGCTTTAAGTAGGCCTCGAGGGGGTCGGGTATGGTGTGGAAGGCCTCGAGGGCCCGCCAGGCCGCCCGCCGTAAAAAAGCCTGCCCCACCCCCTCTTTGGCGGGGTAGACCGGCACGATGCGTCCGGTGGAGAGCGACTCGCCGCCCTCGTCCTCGAAGTACTCCACCATCAGCGAGGTAACACCCCCGCGCTTCTGCACCCGCCCCGACAGGACCAGGCTGGCCCCCTCGGGCAACTGCTTGAGCACCCAGGGCTGGTTGAACCAGACGCCGGTAAACTTCCAGCCCCAGGCATCCATGAAGCGCACCTGCACCAGCTGCAGGCCCTTTCTGGGGGTTTTGACCAGCTCCCGGCTCAGCACCTTGCCCACCACGGTGGCTTTGGCCCCGTCCGGGGCCTCGCGGATGCTTTGCAGGGTGCGGCGGTCCTCGTAGCGGCGGGGGTAGTAATGCAGCAGGTCGCGCAGGGTGCGGATGCCCAGCTCGGCCAGCTTTTTTCTGCCGCCGGGCCCCAGGTAGAGGGCTTCCACGGGGGTGTCGAAACTCACAGCCTCCAGCGTACCGGGCCTGGCGGCGGGGGGTTCGGGGCGTGAAGGTGGGCTCGGGGCAACCTGTTCCCCCAGCAGCTCGAGGGCTTTTATCAGCCGCTCTTTGCGGGCTTCGACCTCCATCTGGCGGTACCCGGCCAGCAGCCGGCCCACCTCGGGGAAGGGCTGGCCCAGGTTCTGAATCAGCTTTTCCAGGCCCCCGGCCACCACCCGGTCTTGAGCCCCATCGGCCAGTTCGCGCGCGATGGGGCGGATGAGGCGGGCTTTGAGCTCTTCGCGGGTCACGTGCTCCTCTTTTTTCATTCTAGCGAAGCCCCCAGATTCTTTTGTGGTGGGCCTTCGGCAATGTCAAAAAGGTCATGGTTTGGGAAAGGCTGGTTCGTATACTTGGTGGGTATGGCTTTATCTCAAGTTGAAGTGTTGCCCAACGGCCTGACGCTGGCCGTGGAAGAACGCCCCTGGACACCGGGTGTGGCCATGCAGCTTCTGGTTCCGGTGGGCGCGGTGAACGACCCCGAGGGCATGGAGGGCGCGGCCAGCCTGCTGGAGGGCTGGCTATGGAAAGGGGCCGGCAGCCGCGACGCGAGGGCCCTGGCCGAGGCCTTCGACGACCTGGGGGTGCGCCGGGGCAGCAGCAGCGCCCTCGAGTACACCACCTTTGC
Organism: Meiothermus taiwanensis WR-220; assembly: GCF_003568585.1. NCBI lineage: Bacteria > Thermotogati > Deinococcota > Deinococci > Thermales > Thermaceae > Meiothermus > Meiothermus taiwanensis. Next base: position 2,191,772 of record NZ_CP021130.1, on the reverse strand, counting down.
CGCGCAGTTCCTGGCCGACAAGCTGGAGGCGGTGCTGGGGTTGTATGCCGATGTGCTGATGCGCCCCCACCTGCCCAGCGAGGCCCTCGAGGCCGTGCGGCAGATCGCCCTGCAGGAGCTGGCCGCACTGGAAGACCAGCCCCCCAAGAAGATGTTGGCCGCCCTGCGCCGGGCGGTGTTTGCCAGCCCCCACGGGCGCAACCCCAGCGGGCAGGAGGCCCACCTCAAAGCCATCTCCGCCGAGGCCCTGCGGGCCGACTTTGCCCGGCGCTACGCCCCCCAGGGGGCCATTCTGGCCCTGGTGGGCGGTATCGGCTTTGAAGAGGCCAGGCAGGCTGTCCTGAACGCTTTTGGAGCCTGGAGCGGGGCGGGGGCGGGCTACCCACCGGTTGAGCTGGCGCCGGTGCGCACCCTGCACCTCGAGCAGGAGACCGCCCAGGTGCAGATTGGCCTGATCTACCCCGACATCTCCTTCGAGCACCCCGAGTTCTACAGCGCCCGCCTGGCCGCGCAGGTGCTCTCGGGGGGCAGCAGCAGCCGCCTGTTCACCGAGGTGCGGGAGAAGCGGGGCCTGGTCTACTCGGTCTACGCTGCGCCCAACGGTGTCAAAGGCTACAGCTACCTGACCGCTTACGCCGGTACCACCCCCGAGCGGGCCGACGAGACCCTGCGGGTGATGCAGGCCGAAATTGCCCGCCTGGCCGAAGGGGTGCGCGAGGAGGAGCTCGAGCGCACCAAGGTGGGCCTGCGGGCGGCTTTGGTGATGCAGGACGAGTCCTCGCGCTCGAGGGCCGCCAGCATCGCCCGCGACCTTTACCTGCTGGGCCGGGTGCGCACCCTGGACGAGATCGAGGCCCAGATTGCAGCCGTAGACGTGGCGCGCATCAACCGCTACCTGGCCGCCCACCCCTACCAGAACCCCTGGATTGCCACCCTGGGGCCGCGCAAGCTGGTGGCTGCTGAATAGATCTGCTTCCCGGAGTAACCATGACCCTGACCCGACCGACCCTGACCTTCCGACAAACCACCCTTGAGAACGGACTCACCGTCATCGCCGAGATCAACCCCGAGGCCAAGAGTGTGGCCCTGGGCTACTTCTGCAAGACCGGCAGCCGCGACGAGACCCCGGAGATCGCGGGCGTTTCGCACTTTCTGGAGCACATGCTGTTCAAAGGTACCGAGCGGCGCGACGCCTTGCAGGTCAACCTCGAGTTCGACCAGATGGGGGCCCAGTACAACGCCTACACCTCGGAGGAGAACACCGTTTACTACGGGGCGGTGCTGCCCGAGTTCGCCCCCCGGCTCTTGGAGCTGTGGAGCGACCTGATGCGCCCGGCTTTGCGCCAGGAAGACTTCGAGACCGAGAAGCAGGTCATCCTCGAGGAGATCGCCCTCTACGAAGACCGCCCCAACGTGATGCTCTTCGACTGGGGGCGGGCCCGCTATTTTGCCGGGCACCCGCTGGGGAATAGCGTGCTGGGCACCACCCAGTCCATCACCGCCCTGACCCGCGAGCAGATGGCTCTGTACCAGGCCCGGCGCTACGCCCCCTCCAACCTGGTGCTGGCCCTGGCGGGCCGGGTGGACTGGGAGCGCACCCTCGAGCAGGTGGCCGCGCTCACCGCTTCCTGGCCCAAGGGCCGCGCCGAAAGGGCCTACCCGGCGCTGAACCCGGCGGTGGGCGAGCTGCGCGAACCCTACCCCAAGGCCACCCAGACCTACCTGGCGGTTTTTGCCCCGGGGGTCTCGGCCCAGGACCCGCGCCGCTACGCGGCCCATATCCTGGCCAACATCCTGGGGGAGGAGGGCAACAGCCGCCTGCACTGGGCCCTGACCGATAAAGGGCTGGTGGAGTCGGTGGGGGCCGGGGTAGACGAGGCCGACCAGGCCGGTATGTTTTACATCTACGCCCAGACCGACCCCGCCAACGAAGAGCGGGTCAAGGCCGTGCTGCGCGAGGAACTCACCCGCCTCGAGCGCCAGGGGGTGCGCCCGGAGGAGCTCGAGCGGGCCAAAAACAAACTGGCCACCGCCCTGGTGTTTGCTGGCGAAACCCCCATGCAGCGCCTGATGAGCGTGGGCCTCCAGTACCTCTACAACCAGAGCTACGAGCCCCTGAGCGAGGTGGCCCGCAAGGTGGAGGCCGTCACGCTGGACGATGTGAATGGCTTGCTGGAGACCCGGCCCTTCAGCCGGAGCTTCTTCTACAGCCTGGTGCCGGCCTAGGGGTGGGGATGCGCTGGGCCTTGCTGCTTCTGGCCTGGCTTTGGGCCGTTGCCTTCGCCCAGAGCGCCCTGGAGCTGGAGGTGCTTCAGCGAACCAACCAGGTACGCCAGGAACGCGGTCTGCGGCCCTTGCAATGGGACGCGCTGGCCTACAAGGCAGCCCTGGGGCACGCCCGGGATATGCTGGAGCGCAACTTCTTTGCCCACCAGAACCCGGAGGGCCTGGGGGCTGCCGAGCGGATGCGGGCCGCGGGGGTGCTCGAGGTCATGGTGGGGGAGAACCTGGCCCGTTTCGAGGGCTACCCCGACCCCGAAATCCCCCAGCGGGCGCTGGTGGGCTGGATGAACAGCCCCGGCCACCGGGCCAACCTGCTCAAGCCGGAGTTCACCCACCTGGGGGTGGCCCTGGTGCGCCAGGGACAGCGGGTGATGGTGGTGCAGAACTTCATCGCCCGGCCCTTCGACCCCCAGGTGCGCCTGACCCCCGCCCAGGCCGAGCGCACCGTTCTGGTTCTTTCGGGGAGCGCCCCCGGTACGGTGGGGGTGTTTGTGGGCAACAACCTCTATGCCCGGCTCAACCCCCCCATCCAAGCCCGCCTCGAGCTGCCCCCCAGCGCCGAGGTGAGCTTTGCGCTCTTCGACGGCCAGACCTGGTGGGCCACCCAGAACGGCCAGCGCGGCCTGCGCCTCGAGCAGACCCTGGAGCGGAGCGCTGTACCCGGCCAGCGCATCTCGCTGGGCCTGCCGGCGGGCAGCTTCACCCTGGCGGTGGGCGCACAACCGCGCTTCTGGCAGAACGTTGCGGGGCCGGTGCGCCTCGAGCTCACCCTCCCCAGCACCCTGGAAGCGCTGTGGCTGGGCCTGCGCCAGGGCAACAGCATCAGCTACAGCCACCGCATTCCCCTGAAGCCCTAAGCCCTACCCTTCCCTTGCCGATAAGAGATCGTCCGTAGAGGAGCTGGTTTGGATGGAAGCTCGAGTTCTCTTCGCCATTGCCCTCACCATCCTGCCCTGGGCCTCGGCCTTTGCCGGGATCCGGGCCGGCCTGCACGACTACAGCCCCGCGCACCTCACCTTGCTGCGCTTTCTGGTGGCCTCGAGCGTAATGCTGATTTATGCCCTGTGGGTGCGGATGCCGATGCCCGAGCGGCGCGACTGGCCGGCCATCTTCGGGCTGGGGTTTTTGGGCATTACCGTCTACCACACCGCCCTCAATTTTGGGCAGGTCACGGTGAAAGCTGGCCCGGCGGCCCTCCTGATTGCGGTGGGGCCGGTGTTTGTGGCCCTGATGTCCTATTTTTTCCTGCGGGAGCGGCTCTCGGCCTGGGGCTGGCTGGGCATTGCGGTGGCCTTTACCGGGGTGGCCCTGATTGCGGTGGGCAACCATCCCGGTAGTTTTCAGCTCGAGCCCGGCGCTTTGCTGATTGTGCTCTCGGCCTTTGTGACCTCGGTGTATTTTGTGTTCCAGCGGCGCCTGGCACGTAAGTACAACCCCCTCAACTTCACGGCCTACACCATCTGGGCCGGTACGCTGCCCCTTCTGGCCTTCTGGCCGGGGCTCTTAGCCGAGGTGCGGGCGGCCTCGCCCCAGGCCACCTGGAGCGTGATCTACCTGGGGGTGCTGCCCGGCGGCCTTTCGTACCTGACCTGGAACTACGCCCTGAGCCGCGCCCCGGCCTCGCAGGTGACCAGTTTTCTGTATGTCTCCCCGGTGCTTGCCACCCTGATTGCCTACCTCTGGCTGGGGGAAGTGCCCGGCTTGCTGGCCCTGGTGGGCGGGGGTATTGCGCTGGTGGGGGTGATCATCGTGAACACGCTGGGGAGGGTGACCAAGGATGCTTAGCCCTGCTCGCGTTTCCCACAATTGCCTGCCCCACGGTGGCAGGCAATTTACCCAGTACAGCAAAATACGCTGTACTGGGTATTCGTGGGAAACGCTCTGCGGGCCTGCCTCCCAATAACCGCGTCTTCCTACCGGTACAATCAACAAAGATATGGCCGAGATTCTTCCCATCCGCCTGTACGGCGACCCTGTCTTGAAGAAAAAAGCCCTGCCGGTGCAGGACTTTAGCGGCATACCCCAGCTAGCCGAGAACATGCTCGAGACCATGTTCGAGGCCCGGGGGGTGGGGCTGGCCGCCCCGCAGGTGGGTGTGAGCCAGCGGCTGTTTGTGGCCGCCGAGTACCTGGACGACGATGAGGAGGAAGGCCCCGAGGCCAACCTCAAGACCCGCGTCAAGCAGCTGTATGTGATGGTGAACCCCGTCATCACCTACCGCGCGGGCCGGCAGTCCATCCTCGAGGGCTGCCTTTCGCTGCCGGGCCTGTACGCCGAGGGGGCCCAGCGCGACCTAGAGGTGCGGGTCGAGTACCAGGACGAGCACGGCCAGAAGAAGGTGCTCGAGGCCGAGGGCTACCTGGCGGTGGTTATGCAGCACGAGATCGACCACCTCGACGGCATCCTGTTCTTCCAGCGCATGTCCTTTGCCGACCGGCAGAAATTCCTCGAGGAGCACCGCGAAGACCTGGCCGAGTTCCAGCGCCAGGCCAAGGCCTTTTTGCGAGAAGCCAAGCGATGACCAGCGAGACCATCCCAACCCACTCCAACCCACGTCGCAGGGTGGCCTTTTTCGGCTCCCCGGCCTGGGCGGTGCCGGTGCTCGAGGCCCTCTACCAGCAGCACCAGGTGGTGCTGGTGGTGACCCAGCCCGACAAACCGGCGGGCCGGGGGCTCAAGCTCACGCCCTGCCCGGTGGCCGCCTGGGCCGAGGCCCAGGGCCTGCGGGTCGAGAAGCCCGCCAAGCTGCGCAAGAACCTCGAGTTCACGGAGCTTTTCCGGGAGATCGGCCCGGAGGTGGCGGTCACGGCGGCCTACGGCAAAATTCTGCCTGCCGAACTGCTGGAAATTCCCCGGTTCGGCTTCCTCAACCTGCATCCCTCCGACCTGCCCAAGTACCGCGGCCCGGCCCCGGTGCAGTGGACGCTGATCCACGGCGAGACCGAGACCGCCGTCTGCATCATGCAGACCGACGTGGGCATGGACACCGGCCCGGTGGTGGCCCGCTGGCGCACCCCGGTGGATCCCGAGGAAACCGCCGTGGAGCTTTCCAACCGCCTGCGCGACAAAGGGATCGAGCTGTTATTGGAGGCCCTGGCCGACCTCGAGCACCTGCAACCCCAGCCCCAGCCCGCCCTGGGCACCCACGCCCCCATGCTGCAAAAAGAGGACGGAAAAATCGTCTGGGAGCGTAGCGCCGAGGAAATCTACAACCGCCACCGGGGGGTACAGCCCTGGCCGGGAAGCTGGTTCGAGCACCAGGGCAGGCGGGTGAAGGTTCTGCAGATGTCGAGGGATGTGCCGGAACGGCCTACAACCCGTGCCGAACCAAGCACGGTTCTGCACCTGGCCGATGGGCTATGGGTGGCCGCCGCGCAGGGGAGCCTCCTGCTGAAAGAGGTGCAGCCCGAGGGGAAGAAGCCCATGCCGGCCGCCGACTGGGCGAGGGGGGCCCGCCTGCGGGTGGGCGACCGGCTGGGCTGACCCAGCTTTGCTAGCCAGCTATCGGAAAAACACCGCCTGATTCATAATGGGGGCGTAGCCCATGAGTACCACGGATAAGGTTAAGCTGGCCGGGCGCTACAGGCTGCTGGCCCCCCTGGGCGAAGGGGGGATGGCCGAGGTCTGGCGGGCCGCCGACGAGCGCATGGATCGCCTGGTGGCGGTCAAGATTCTGCACACCTACCTGCCCCCCAGCGAGCGCAGCCGCTTTTTCCGCGAGGTGAAGGCCCTCTCCAAGCTTTCCCACCCCGGCGTGGTGCAGGTCTTCGATATCGGCGAGGAGGAGGGCCGCACCTATTTTGTGATGGAGCTGGTGGAGGGCGGCAGTTACGACCGCCTGGGCCCCTTCGAAGACGGCCTCGAGGGCCTGCGCCTCCTGACCGCCTCGGCGCGGGTGCTCGAGGCCTTAGAGCACCTGCACCAGCGAGGCGTGATCCACCGCGACCTCACCCCCCGCAACATCCTGGTCACGCCCGAGGGCCAGCCCAAGGTGATGGACTTTGGCCTGGCCTATCTGATGCAGGAAAGCCGCCACTTCACCCGCACCGGCATCACCGTGGGCACCCCGGAGTACATGGCCCCCGAGCAGGCCAAGGGCCTGGCCCTCACCCCCCAGGCCGACCTCTACAGCTTTGGCGCGGTGCTCTACCGCACCTTTACCGGCAAGCCCCTGTTCGAAGGGGAAAACGACCAGTCGGTGCTCTACCAGCACGTCTACGAGCCGCCCAGGCCCCCGCACAGCCTGAACCCGGCCATTCCCCTCGAGGTCTCCGAGCTGATTCAGTCGCTTTTGCAAAAAATCCCCGGCGAGCGCCCGGCCAGCGCGGCCACGGCCCACGCGGTGCTGGAGGAAACCCTGCGCCGCTACCGTGAGCGCCTCTCGGCCACCCCGCGGGCGGGGGCCGGCCGCAGCGGCCACTACCCCAGCGGCCCCGCGCGGCCCGAGAAGCTCGAGCTGCGCGGCACCCACGACCTCTCGGGCCAGGTGGCCTGGCCGGGGGAGCTGGTGGCCCGCGAGGGCAGCCTGTGGGTGGGGGCCGGACAGGGCATCGCCCGGCTCGACCTAACCGACGGCTCGGTTCACCGCCAGCGCCTGGGCGACGAGGTCTCGGCCCCGCCGGTGGTAACCGAGGAACGGGTCTATGTGGCGGCCTGGGATGGCCGCCTGACCGCCATGTCACTGTCCGGGCGGCCCATCCTGAGCTTTCCCACCCGCGCCGAGATCACCGCGGCCCCGCTGGTGGCTGAGCTCATCTACCTGCCCGGGCGCGACGGCTTTCTGTACGCCCTGGATGCCAGCGGCACCCTGCGCTGGGGCTTCCAGGCCGGTAGCGAGCTTTCGGCCTCGCCCACCCTCTACCGGGGGCTTCTGTTCGTGGCCAGCGAGGGCGGCTGGCTTTTTGCCCTCGACCCTTTGAGCGGACACCTGCGCTACAAGGTGGAGACCGGGCCGGTGCACACCGCCCTGCCGGCCCGCGGCGGCCTGCTTTTTATCCCCACCTGGGCGGGCGAGATTCACGCCTTTGATCCCCTCACCCGCGAGGTGCAGTGGAGTTTCGACCTCGAGGGCGAGCTCTGGGGGGCCCCGGCCCTGGACGAGCGTTACATTTACGCGGCGAGCTGGGCCGGTAGGCTCCACGCCCTCGACCAGAAGACCGGCGACGAGATCTGGAGCCTGCCGGTCGGCAAGGTCACGGCGGCGCCCTCCATAGCCCACGGGGTGCTGTACCTGGGCACCGAGGAGGGCCGGGTGCTGGGGGTGGAGGCCAGAAGCGGTCGTTTGGTTTTCGAGGCCACCGGCTTAGGCCCCATCCAGGTGCCCCCGCTGCCCTACCGGGGGGCGCTTTACGTGGCCACGCTGGCAGGGAAGCTGTACCGGTTTGCTTGATGCTATCTGCCATGGGCCGTTTTGAGAAGCTGCTTCTAAAAGTTCTGCGGGGTACTGCCGATGCCAACATAGACTTTGACGACCTCCGGCAGTTGCTGCTTCACCTGGGTTTTGAGGAGCGGGTAAAAGGAAGCCACCACATTTTCCGCAAGGAGGGTATTGAGGATCGGATCAATCTTCAGCAAGATGGAAGCAAGGCCAAGCCGTACCAGGTGCGGCAGGTTCGCGCGGTGATTACCCGGTACAAACTTGGGGGTGAGGAATAGTGTATAAGTACGAGATCATCATCTACTGGAGCCAGGAAGATGGTGTTTTTATCGCCGAGGTGCCCGAGCTGCCGGGCTGTATGGCGCACGGTGACACCCCAGAGGCTGCGCTGGCCAATGCGCAGCAGGCCATCGAGCTCTGGATCGAGACTGCCAAAGAGTTTGGCGATCCCGTCCCCGCGCCCAAAGGGCGGCGTTTGCAGTTTGCCTAGAGCGCTTTTCGGAAAAGCCGGCCTCGAGCCCGAAACCTAGGGGAGTGGCCGGTTCTTGAGTAGACTGTTCGGGCCGTGTCGCTGCGCCTCACCGACGAACAACAAGCCATCGTGGCCCACAACGAGGGGCCGGCCTTGGTGTTTGCGGTGGCCGGGGCCGGCAAGACCACCGCACTGGTGCATCGCCTCGAGCGCCTGGTGCGCGAGCGGGTCTTCGAGCCGCGCAAGATTCTGGCCACCTCTTTTAGCCGCCTGGCGGTAGACGACCTCAAGCGGGCGCTCTCGCGCTGGCCCCACACCCAGGGCATCCAGGTTTCCACGCTGCATGCGCTGGGCTACCGCATCGTGCGCAAGGCGGCCTCGGAGGGGCTTTTGAAGCTAAGCGAGGCCAGGGAAGAGGGCTCCGAACAGGCCCTCTTGCAGCGCACCCTGCGGCGGGCGCGGGAACTCAGACTGCCCTGGGTGCCCGAGCTGGAGAACCTCGAGGCCGAGGACTTTCTGAGCTACGTGGGGGCCTGCAAGGGCAACCTGCAGTACGCCGACTTAGAAGGGGCCGGGCTGCCCCCGGCGGCCCTGCGGGTGGCGAGCCAGGCCCAGGCGCCCAAGGAGCTCGAGTGGTACCTGGAGCTGTACAAACTGATGGAGCAGGTGCGCCGGGAGGAAGGCCTCCTCACCTTCGACGACATGCTCATGACCGGCTGGGAGGTGCTGGTGCGCTACCCCGGGATTCTGCAGACCGTGCAGAAGGCCTTTCAGGCGGTGCTGGTGGACGAGTTCCAGGACGTGAACCTGGCCCAGTCGGAGATGCTCGACCTGATCACCCAGCCCCACCGCAACTACATGGCGGTAGGCGACGACGACCAGACCATCTACGAGTGGCGGGGGGCCAGCCCGCGCTTCATCCTCGAGTTCGCCCAGCGCTATGGGGCCAAAAAATACCTGATCCGCGACACCTTCCGCTGCCCCGCCCCGCAGGTGGTGCTGGCCGGGCGGGTGATTGCCCACAACCAGCAGCGCGAGCCCAAACGACTGAGCCTGACCAGGGGTTTTGCGGGCCAGGTGCAGCTTCGCCTGGAACCCCACACCCCGGCCCTGGCCCAGCGCCTGGTGAGCGATATTGCTGAACTGCTGGCCCAGGGCCGCAGGCTCAGCGAGATGGTGGTGCTGGTGCGGCTTTATGCCCAGACCCCCTACATCGAGCAATGCCTGATCGAGCGGCAGATCCCCTACCGGGTGGTGGGCAGCACGCCCTTCTACCAGCGCCCGGAGATCCAGGTGCTGCTGGCCTACCTGCAACTGGCCCTGAACCCCAGCAAGCGCCTCTGGCTGCAGACATACAACACCCCCAAGCGCTACCTGAGCCGGGCCCTGGCCGATGCGGTCTGGCGGCGGGTGGAGCGGGGGGCTTCGCTGGTGGAGGCGCTGCGGGCCGAGGTGGCCGGGGCTGAGGAGCGGGTGGCCCGGCGCCTATATGAGCTGGCCGAGCTTTTTGAGTGGCTGGGTGGGGCCATAGCCCAGGGCTCGGCCCATGATGTGCTGGTGGCCCTCGAGGTCCGCCTGGAGTACTGCCGTCATCTGCTGCGCTCCTCGGGCTTCTACGAGGTGGGGGTGGGCCGGGCCGAGGGGGTGCGGGCCTTCCTGGAGTACGCCCGCGACAAGGGCCGTGTGCCCCAACTCTTGCAGCACCTCGAGCGGCTGGCCCAGGAACACCTGGGCGACGAGCCCGCGCCGGACACCCGCGAACGCCTGAGCCTGATGACCATCTTCCGGGCCAAGGGACTGGAATGGCCGCTGGTCTTCATCCCCGACTGCAACGCAGGCACCCTGCCCTACAGCGGTTCGGAGAACCTCGAGGAGGAGCGCCGCCTCTTTTACGTGGCCCTGACCCGCAGCTCGCAGCATACCTTTCTTTATGCCCTCTCCAGCCTGCCACTCTCGCCCTTCTTGCAAGAGGCCGGGTACCCGCAGGTGCTGGAGGCTGTGGGGCGGGTAGGGGAGGCCCTGGGGATGAAGGCCGAGGAGCTCTCCACCGCCCAGACCCTGGCCCTGGCCCAGGGGGCCCACAAGCTGGGCCTCGAGCGCTTCTTGCATAGCTGGTGGAACGCCGAGCAGGCCCAGCCCATCGCCGCCAAGGTGCTGCGCCTGTTCGCGCGCGCCGAGCGGGCGGGCTGGCTCGAGGCGCTGGGTCTCACCCCGGAAGCCAGGGGCCTTTGGGAAGCCTTCGATGTGGAGCCGGGAGAGGGGGTGGTGGGGGAGTTTGCCGACCTCGAGCGCTTCTTGCTTAAGCCCAAAGCTCCTGAAATATCGCTGGGGCAAAAGGTGCGGCATTTTCAGTTTGGCACGGGGCTGGTGGTCAGCCTGGACGATGGCGTGGCCACGGTGGCCTTTGCCGATGGGGTGCGCAAGCTGGCCCTGCGCTATGCCCGGCTGGAGGTGGTGGGCTAGCTGGCATAACGCATTTCGGTAGCATCAACGGGTTTACAGGCCCAAGAGAACGTCCAGCCTTCACAGATGCTCGAGCCGGTGTCAAACATGGCCTCAAGGCCGACGGCCGACCAGCCAGAGTACCAACCCCAGCACCAGCAGCCACAGCCACCAGCGGCCCCCCAGCAAAAACCTGCGCTCCGGCATGGGCAGCGGGGCTCCCGGTGTGGGCGCTCGGGGCGGGCGTGTCACAGGCCGCATCTGCAGGCGCTGGCCCTGCTTAATGTGGTAGACCGCTTTATCGATTTGGCCCTTCTTGCGATAGGCCGCACCCAGGTTGTGGTGGGCCAGGGCGTAGTCGGGGTTCAGCCGGAGCACCTCTTGGTACAACCGGATGGCCTCATCGATCTGGCCGGCCTCGAGGGCCAGGTTGGCCAGGTTGGTTCTGGCCCTAAAGTGGCGGGGGTCGGTCTGCAAGGCAGCCTCAAAGGCCTGCCGGGCCTGCACACGGTCGCCCTGCGAGATGTATACCAGCCCCAGCACTGCCCAGGCCTCTGCCCCCAGGTGGGGATGGCCCAGGTAGGCCCTGATCTGCTGCTCGTCCTCGGCTTCGAACGCCTGAATGGCCGCCTTAACCTGCACCACATCCAGATAGCCCTGCACCAGGTCGCCGTCCTGCTCCAGCACCTTCAGGGCTCTGTCGTACTCCTTCAGGCGTAGCCAGTCGCGCAGCTCGAGCAGCACCGCCAGCCCGTCGGCATCGCCTTCTTCTCCCGCCAGAATGCGGCTACGGGCCTCTTCGTAACGCCCCAACTCGATGAGCCGATTAACTTCCATAAACACCAATCTACCAAGCCTTTAGCCCACGTAACGCTTGGGGGCTTAAGTTGGGTCAAATTCCACAAGCCCTGCAAAACCAGCCGCTATACTAAACCCTGGAGTTCGGGAATCGGCCCGCTCCCATGAGGCCCAAAGCTTTATCTGCACTACGCAATACCGCACCCATACCATATACCGGTGCGGAACCCTTAGGAGAAAGTATGAAGAAGTCCGGTTTCACCCTCATCGAGCTCCTGATCGTCATCGCCATCATCGGCATCCTGGCCGCGGTGCTGATCCCCAACCTGCTCAACGCCCGCCGCACCGCCCAGATTCGCGCCGAGCAGGCCTACGCCCAGAACGTGTACAAGGCCGCCAACGCGTACCTGGCTGAAAACGTCACAGCGAGCGCTGGCTCGGTGCCTACCAGCTGCACGGGCAGCTATAGCGTCGGCAACTACGGCGCGGGCACCGCTCCCAGCACCCTCAACACTTGCACCGTGAGCGTCACCAGCGACGGGCGGGCTTCTGTGTCCTATAGCGGCCTTAGCAGCGGTAACATCCAGTAGCCACTCTTGTATTAGGCAAGCCCCCTGGTGGCACTCCTCCAGGGGGCTTATTGCAAGGAGCGACCATGCCTACACGGCCCGGTTTTACCCTCATTGAGCTCCTAATCGTTATTGCCATCATCGGGATTCTGGCCGCCGTACTGCTGCCCAATTTGCTACACGCCCGCAACGCTGCTTTTCTAAGGGCCGAACAGATGTATTTGCGTAACGTTGTTTACGCTGCCAACGCCTATCTTTCAGAGAATGTGCTGGCCAGCACACTCCCAACCGATTGCATGAATGGCTTTAGCGCAGGAAGCTATCAAGTTCAGCCCCTGGCCCGCCCCACCCTGACTTTTTGCCAGGTATTGGTCTACGGTGCGACAGCTACCGTTAGTTATAGCGGCCTTTCGGGCACAGGCCAGATGCCCTAATCCAAATCCGACCTCATACCATACCGGGGAGCTCTGGCTCCCCCTTATTTCTTTTGTCGATTGGCCTCAGCAACAGCCAGTGCAAACAGAACCCATAAAACCCCCTCAGAGAAAAAGGGAATGAACCACAGCAGTAAAAAAACATGGTAGGCCCAAAGGCCGGTGGCTCCCAGCGTAAGCCGCAAGAAGGCGGGCAAGCTATAAATTAAGAGCGCTAGGTAAAGCCCCAGCCCAACCAAGCCCCGCTGCAAGGCCACTTCTAGCAGTTGATTATGCGACTTCCACAGCACAATACTCTGGGTGTAGCGCTGACCTTTTTCATTTTCTACCACCCAGACCGGCACCGTGCCCGGTGTGCTTATGTAGTCAATCATCTTGTAGGCCCCAACCTCAAGGCGTAAAAACTGCTCCTGCTCGGAGGGGCTAAGGAACAAGGGCCAGTTGTAGTCAAAATTGCCGCCTCCCCAGCCCCAGATCGGCCGATCTAATATGCCTCCCCAGGCCGCCTTCCAGAAAAGCAGCCGGGCTTGCATAGATCCTGTGCTGGCAAGCTCTTTTTGTCCTCCCACGCCCCTGGCCTGGGTCCATCCAATCCCCGCCAGCACCGCCAGGATAGTAAGTCCCGAAGCCCATAAGCCCAGTCGCGGATACCGCCAGACTCCAATTAGCAAAATAGTAGCCAAGCCCAAAAATGCAGCCCGGTTGTAAGTTAGGCCTAACGCAAAGGCGATTATCAAGCTTGTCAGTAAGAAAGGCCAGCCAGGCTTGTGAAACCAAAAGGCCAGAGCAACACCTAATGTAGCTACCAAGTAGCCTGCCAAATGACCCTTTTGTGGAAAAGACACAATGGGTAAATCGGCAGGTGATGGAGGTGCGAAAATCAGCCCTTTTCCCAGGGCAATCTCGAGTACAGATCCCAGGCTAAGCAAGATTCCCGAGGCCACTACTCCCAAGGCCACACACTCCAGCGCCTTGGAGTCACGCCATATTTGGATGTATACGAAAACCAACACAAAAACAAATAGCAGTGATGCCAGCGCACCATCTCCACTTCTTGCTAAGCTTCCCATCAAGGCTACCGCTGGAACAGGCGTGAAAAAAGCAGCTAGCACCCCCCAGAGACCAAATAGCAAAGTAAAAAGAACCGGCTTGTGCTGCCATATAATTTTTGGCAGCAAACGAATATCCCGCAGACGAAGGTGCGGGTGGGCGAACCATTCAAAAAAGGCCGCTCCCAGCACAAATACCACGGTAAAAGTTATATGGTAAGTATAGTTAAGTCCCCAAAACCCACGTTCTGATGGCACGAATATCAGGGGGTAAACTGCTGCGTAAACTGCCCACCACCATCTGTAAATCAAGGTCATACTGAAAATCTAACAGCGATCATGCCATCGGGGGGGTTATAGTTCACTTACAATCAGGCAATGGTTGAACCCAAAATCAATTGTAGGACTGGGTCTTGGGCTGGGTTTGGCTGTCTGGTGGTACTGGCCCTGCGAACACAACTGTGCGGTTAGCCGTTACCTGGGGTATCGCCCAGCCGTGCTGACCGAGCTCGAGCGGGTTCCCGAACTTCAGCAGAACAAACTGCTGAGCGAGGCTGCGCGGCTCAATCCCAAGAGCCTTTGGGTCTATCGAACCCAGCTTGAACACGCTCGAGCCCCAGAAGAGAAGATGAGGCTTCTGCAGCAGATTATCGAAGTTTTTCCTCTAGCCAACCCGATATATTACTTGCAGCTTGCTGAGCTAGCCACAGACCTCAACCGGCCAAGTGATGCAATACGGGTGTTGGAGTTGGGTTTGAGCCGTTTTCCCCCCGATTTCAAGGGTTATCAGTCTGGTAATTTTTTTGGCGCGCTCACACCATTTTACGAAACCTGGCGCACCAGCGCACCAAGGCTGCTCGAGCGTTTGAAAAATGCCAAGTGATCTCATATGTGGCCTAGGCAGAGGCTATCTTTTTGCACCTCGGTCGGGTTAGTTTGCCGCTAAGACTGCCTAGTACCGTCTCCGTCCAGACTGTCTGCCTTCAAACCACCTTATCAACACCACCCCCGCCACAAACCCGCCTATGTGTGCCCAGAAAGCGATGCCCTCCTCGCCCATAAAATCGCCCACAAACTGGATCAGGAGCCAGTAGCCCAGGTAAATAACGGCGGGAATGGGCACCGGTATCCAGCCCACCAGCGAGAGGATTAGGGCGCGGGGGTAGAGCACGATGTAGGCCCCCAGCAGCGCCGAGATGGCCCCCGAGGCCCCGATCATGGGGATGTCGCTGGAAAAACCGCTCACCAGGCCCTGAATCAGGGCGGCGGCAACCCCGCCCAGCAGGTAGAAGAGCAAAAAGCGCCCGTGGCCCAGGCGGTCTTCGATGTTATCGCCGAAGACCCACAAAAACCACATATTGCCCAGAATGTGTAAGAGGCTACCGTGCAAAAACATGCTGCTGAAGAGGGTGACCCACTCGCCGAAGGGGTCGGCCACAAAGCGCGCCGGCACAAAGCCATAGGCCCCGATCACCGCGGCGGGGTCGGTGAGGCCAAAGGTATACACAAACCCCGCAAGGTTCAGCACCACCAGCAGGTAGACCACATACGGGCGGCGGTGGGCCCGGTTGATGTCGTGCAGCGGGAACATGCCCACAGATTACAGCAAGCACAACAAAAAACCCCCGCCAAGCGGGGGCAGGTGCTAGCTACAAACCTTACGGGTTGACCCGAACTTCAATGCGGCGGGGTTGGGCAGCTTCGGCCTTGGGGATATCGAGGTAGAGGATACCGTGCTTGAAGGTGGCCTCGATTTTGCCCAGGTCGAAGGTGTTGGGGATGACGAAGCTGCGCTCGAACTTGCCGTAAGGCCCCTCGAGCCGCCACTGGCTGGCATTTTCGGGCTTGTTGAAGGGGCGCTCGGCCCGGATGGTGAGGGTGTTGTTCTCAGTGGTTACCTCAACGTTGGAGGGCTCGACACCCGGCAGGTAAACAGCCAGGTGAATGCCCTGGGCATCCTCGAGCGCGTCCACCAAGGGCGTGTTGGCGCTTTCGGTGGTGGGGGTGAAAAAGTTGCGCAGCAGTGCGTTTTGCAGTTGTTCAATCTCGCGGAAAGGGTTGTACCGAACCATAGCAACCTCCTTTACGTAGGAAAGTATAAAACTTGAGTGTAGTATTGTCAAGTAGTTTTAGTGACTTATGAACTAACACGGCCTGACGGATAGCCCTTCGGCCCGCGCCGCCTCGGCCTGGTCGCGGTCTGCCGTCCAGAACTCCAGGGCCCCGGCCTCGAGGCCGCCTACCCGAACCGCCACCAGGGCGGTGGCCAGTTGTAGGGCATCGTAGGCCCGCAACTTATAGCTCAAAAGAAGGCGCTTGGCCTCGCGGTACACCGGGGGTCCGGGCGAGACCAGGCGGTACTGTAGAGCGGTGTGGGCCTCCAGCACTTCTATAGCCAGGTGCACCTCCTCCGCACTGAAAACCCCGCTCCGCTCTTTCATACGGAAGGCGGAAACCGCCTCTACTGGGGTCAAGGCGCTCGTGAGCACCACCTTCGCCTTTTCCAGCAGGGCCCTCACGGCCTCGGCCCCAGGCTCCTGGGGGTCGTAGCGCTTGATGAGGGCCGAGGTATCCAGGTACGGAGGGATCACCGCCCCTCCCGCCCCTCGATAACCGCCTGGGACAGCCCCAGCCGGCGCTTCCCTACCTGTGCTAGATAACGCTGGAAAGCTTCCTGGGCTTTAGCCGGCGTACAGGGGTGCTCCGGAAACTCCAGCAAGCCCTCCCGCGCCAGGTTGAGCAACACGGGGGCCTCTTCCTCCGGGAGAAGATCGAGGCTCAGGCGAATGATCTCGGCCTCGGTGCGCCCGGTCGCTTGCGCCAGACGCTTGAGCTTGGCGTCTTCTGCGGGGGTTAGGTAAACCTGTTTCCGGATCATACATCACGAATATACATCACCATACCCCAGCGCCGGAATGGGTAGCCCGCTCCCTACAAATGGGGCTGGAGTTTTTGCAGGAGCATATGCTTAGGCGCCGCCCCTACAATGCGCTCGACCGGCTGGCCGTTTTTGAAGAGGATCAGGGTGGGGATGCCCTGCACGTGGTAGGCGCTCTGGGCCAGGGGGTGATGATCCACGTTGAGCTTGACCACCTTGAGCCGGCCCGCGTATTCGCGGGCGATCTCCTCGAGCACCGGGGCAATCATCTTGCAGGGCCCGCACCACTCGGCCCAGAAATCCACCAGCACCGGCACGCTGGCCTGAAGCTCGGGGGTGAGGCCCTGGGTGGCGTTCACCAGCCAGGGCAGGGGCTTTTTACAGGCCCCGCAGACCGGCACCTGGCCGGCGGGGGGGTTGCCCAGGCGGTTTTTAGCGCCGCAATGGATACAGGTGGTGATGTTGTCGGATACAGCCATGGTTACTCCTAATCAACAGACGTCTGGGGCCGCCAAGGCCCCAGACGGTATCTCCTTAGGCCACCGCAGCCTGACGCACCTCGAAGGTGAGGCCCAGGGGGCCGCTGCCCACGTACAGATGGGCACCATCGGCCACCTCGCCCGCCAGAATCTTGCGCGAGAGGGGGGTCTCGAGCTCCCGCTGGATGACCCGTTTCAAGGGCCTAGCCCCAAAGACCGGGTCGTAGCCGCGCTGGGCCAGGAAGTCGAGGGCCTCTTGCGAGAGCTCGAGGGTAATCCGGCGTTCGGCCAGGCGCTTGCGCACCGCCTCGAGCTGGATCTGCACAATGGCTGCGATCTGCTCCCTGGCCAGCGGGCGGAAGACCACGATCTCGTCGAGGCGGTTCAAAAACTCGGGGCGGAAGTGCTGCTGCAACACCCCAAAGACCCGCTCGCGGATGGTCTCGTAGCTCTGGCCCGACTGGATGCCCTCGAAGATGAGGGGCGAGCCGATGTTGGAGGTGAGGATGATCACGGTGTTGCGGAAGTCCACCGTGCGGCCCTGGCCGTCGGTCAGGCGGCCGTCGTCGAGCACCTGCAACAGGACGTTGAACACATCGGGGTGGGCCTTCTCGATCTCGTCGAAGAGAACCACCGAGTAAGGCCGCCGACGCACCGCCTCGGTGAGCTGGCCGCCCTCCTCGTAGCCCACATAGCCCGGCGGGGCCCCAATCAGGCGGGCCACGGTGTGCTTCTCCTGGTACTCCGACATATCGATGCGCACCATGTTCTCTTCGGTGTCGAAGAGGCTGGCGGCCAGGGTTTTGGCCAGCTCGGTCTTGCCCACGCCGGTGGGGCCCAGGAAGAGGAAGGAACCGATGGGCCGGCCCGGGTCTTTGAGGCCGGCACGGGCCCGCCGGATGGCATCGGCCACCGCCACGATGGCCTCGTCCTGGCCCACCACCCGTTTGTGCAGTTCGTCCTCCAGGCGCAGGAGCTTCTCGCGCTCACCTTCCATCAGCTTGGCCACCGGGATGCCCGTCCAGCGCGAGACGATGGCGGCGATGTCCTCCTCGGTCACCATGGGCCGCACAAACTTGGCCCCGGCCATGCGGTCGGAGAGCTCGTTGACCTCCTGCTCGAGCCTCGGCAGCTCGCCGTAGCGGAGCTGGGCGGCTTTGTTCAGGTCGTAGGCCCGCTCGGCCTGCTCGATCTGGGTGCGCACCTCATCGAGGCGCTGCTGGGCCGCGCGGAGCTTCTGCATAATCTCGCGCTCGGCCTCCCACTCGGCCTGCTGCTTCTTGATCTCGGCCTCGAGCTCGGCGATCTCCTTTTCCAGCTCGCCCAGCCTGAACTTGCTCTCGGCGTCGGTCTCCTTTTTCAGGGCCTCGCGCTCGATCTCGAGCTGGAGTTTGCGGCGGTTCAGGGCGTCGATGCTCTCGGGGCTGCTCTCCAGGGCCATGCGCAGCCGGGCCGCGGCCTCGTCCACCAGGTCGATGGCCTTGTCGGGCAGCTTGCGGTCGGCGATGTAGCGGTGCGAAAGCTGGGCCGCCGCAATCAGGGCCGGGTCGGAGATGCGCACCCCGTGGTGCACCTCGTACTTCTCCTTGATGCCGCGCAGGATGCTGACGGTCTCCTCGAGGCTGGGCTCATCCACAAACACCGGCTGGAAGCGGCGCTCCAGGGCCGGGTCTTTCTCGATCTCGCGGTACTCGTCGAGGGTGGTGGCCCCGATCAGGTGCAGCTCGCCCCGGGCCAGCGCCGGCTTGAGCATGTTGCCCGCGTCCACCGCGCCTTCGGCCTTGCCGGCCCCCACCACGGTGTGAATTTCGTCGATGAACAGAATAATCTGGCCCGCGCTCTGCACGGTCTCCTGGATGACGGCCTTGAGCCGCTCCTCAAACTCACCCCGGTACTTGGCCCCCGCCAGCAGCGAGCCCATCTGCAGGCTTACGATGCGCTTGCCCTTGAGCCCTTCGGGCACGTCGCCCTTCACGATGCGCTGGGCCAATCCTTCAACCACGGCGGTCTTGCCCACCCCCGGTTCACCAATCAGCACCGGGTTGTTCTTGGTGCGGCGCAGCAGAATCTGAATTACCCGCCTTATTTCTTCGTCGCGCCCGATCACGGGGTCGAGCTTGCCCTCCTCGGCCTGGCGGGTCAGGTCGAGACCGTACTGCTCGAGGGCGTTGTAGGTTCCTTCGGCGTGTTCGCTGTTCACGGTTCTTCCTCCTCTAATCTCCTGCAGAGCTTGCCGAACCGCGCTGGCCTGCAACCCCCCATACCCGGTCTCGGCCAGGGCCAAGAGCAGCGTGTCCAGGGCCACGAAGCGATCCTTCAGCTCATCGGCCAGCTTTTCGGCCCGCCCCAGCGCCGAGGCCAGGCGGGACGACAGGTACTGCCCCCCCTCGGTGCCCGAAACCCTGGGCAACCGGCCCAGTTCGCTCTGGGCGGCCTGGTAGATATTTTGGGGGTTCTGCCCGGCTTTTTGCACAATCCGTGCTGGCAGACCCGCGGCATCCCGCAGCATCACCGCGGCCAGGTGCGGCAGGTCGATCTGCGAATGGGACGACTCCCGGGCCAGCACCTGGCTCTGGGCAATGGCTTGGCGGGCTTGTTCGGTGTAGCGCTCCAGATTCATATCAGTGTTATTATGAAACTTGAGTGTAATATTGTCAAGTCTGGTGAGCAAAACAGCGCTGGGGCTTGGTCAGCGCCTTACAAGTTTGGGTAACCGGTCTTAGCTCGAGGCCGAGGTGTAGCTCCGCAGAGCAAAACGCCAGAAGGCCCGGGAAAACCACAGCAGGCCCAGGGCTATGAGCACAGCCAGGCCCAGGTTCACAAGGGTCAGCCGGCCTAAAGCGGCTTCGGCGGGTACGGTAGTAAGGAAGGCCACCGGCACCACAAAGGTAAAGACAAAGCGGTAGGCCGCCGGAAAAGCCTGCACGGGAAAGCGCCCAGCCTCGAGCACCGCCCGCAGCACCTCGGTGGCGTTGGCCACCTTCACAAACCAGATGCTGCTGCTGCCGATGATGAACCACAGGCTGTACAGCATCACAAAGGCCACCCCCAAGAGCCCGAAGCCTACCAGGTAATCGGATGCAGCAAACTGCAGGCGGCTACCGGCGTAGAACCAGAGGGCCAGTCCGATCAGGCCATCGGTGAGGCCCCAGGGGGAAAGGGTGCGAAAGGATAGCCAGAACTGGCTATCCAGCGGCTTGAGCAGCACAAAATCGAGCGTACCCTTCTGCACCTGCTCCACCACCCGGTTGAGGTTGGGGGAAAGCAGGGTAAAAGCCAGGCCATCCAGCATCAGGAAGGCTGCCAGCACCAGCAAAGCCTCCTCGAAGCGCCACCCGCCCGGCTGGTAGCCACCTTGGTAAAGCAAGGAGATCCCAAATAAGCTCCCCGCCGCGCCCCCCAGCGACGAGAGGGCCGCCAGTACAAAATTGCCCCGGTACTCGAGCTCGGCGGCCAGCGCAGTTCCCCAAAAACGACCCAGCACCCGTAGATACCGCACGATCCTAGTTTATCAACCGGCCGGGCTCACTTTGCGGCTTTGGGCCAGTCGATAACATAAACAGCATGCAGCTAGGCTACTCGTTCTGCCCCAACGACACCTTTATCTTCTATGCCCTGGCCCACGGCAAGGTTGCCACCCCCTTTCCCATCACCGAACAACTGGAGGATGTGGAAACCCTGAACCGCTGGGCCCTGGAAGGGCGGCTCCCGCTAACCAAGATCAGCTACGCGGCCTACGGCCATCTGCGCGATCGGTATGTGGCGCTGCGGTCGGGCGGGGCCCTGGGGCGGGGGGTGGGGCCGCTGCTGGTTGCCAAACACCCACTAGGAGAGCTGCGCGGTAAAAAAATCGCCATTCCTGGCCGCTACACCACGGCCTTTCTGCTGCTTTCCCTGCACAGCCCGGGTTTTGAGCCCGTGGAGATGCGCTACGATCAGATAATGCCCGCTGTTGCCCAGGGCGCGGTGGACGCTGGCCTGATCATCCACGAGTCGCGGTTTACCTACCACCTGCACGGGCTACAAAAGCTGCTGGATCTGGGGGAGTGGTGGGAGGGCCTGACCGGCCTGCCCTTGCCGCTGGGGGCCATCCTGGCCCGGCGCGACCTGGGGGCGGATACCATCCGGGCCCTCGACCGGGCGGTGCGTGCGAGCCTCGAGTATGCCTACGCCCACCCCCAAGAAACGGTGGCCTACATCAAGCAGCACGCCCAGGAACTGCAGGACGAGGTTATCTGGGCCCACATCCACACCTATGTGAACAGCTTTTCGCTGGACGTGGGCCCCGAAGGCGAGGCCGCGGTGGCCGAGCTGTTCCGACGCGGCGAGGCCGCCGGGCTGCTGCCCCCATCCAGCCAACCGCTGTTTTCCAGCGATAAGTAATACCAGATTCGGTTAGTTCGTCACCATTTGGTGGCGAACTAACCCGACCGAAGTTATCCGCGTAGCGGAGGGCGATACCGCCCCTTGAAAGGGATACGCTTTCTTCGCCGAGCGTAGCGAGGGGTGTGCTCTAGGATTCAAAAAGATAGCCTCTGAATGTTTTTTGTTTGAAGATTATCTTTTGGTAGTTAGGTGAGATTATCTCTGACAGGCCTGGGGAAAACCTGATGAAGAAGGATTTCTCGGATCGTCCAAATGCGTTCCGTGAGACCTGCTGCCATAGCCGGAGAACAAGGCTGGTAGCGCCGCCTGCCGATGGGCTCTGGTAGGGGAAGTCGGAGGGAGCGGTGGGGGCGGGCAAAGTTGTAGACCGTCATCCGCCAGTCACCGCGGTGCTCCCGGGACTCAGGCCTGCGGGCAAAGGCCAGGGTCTTGCGCACGGAGAAGGCGTCCATACGCCGGGCCGTGGCGTTGAGCCGCTCAATGGCAGAGGTGTTAGGGGTGGTGTAGCCCAGACGCTCTAACTCCAGGTCAATGCGCTTGCGACTGCCATGGGCCATGCGCAGTCTGACCTCCACCACCCGCCGGCCCTCACGCCGTTTGAGCACCTGGACATGGGCCTGTCGGCGGGTCAGGCGATAGCGCTCTCGCGGCCTCCTGCCGCGAGCCCCTCGCCGCTTGGGCTGGTAGGGGGTTCCGAAGACTTGCGGGAACAGGGTGGCGTAGCATTCCCAGCCATCGCTGAAGAAGGCCAGATCCTGGAAGTCTCTCAGCCGGGCCTTCCCCCCGCGCAGAAGGCGGCGGGCCAGATCCTCGTTGCGCTCGCCCTGCACCCGCTCCACGATCAGGCGGCTTTTGGGTTCGAGCAGCTCCGCCTCCCAGCAGGGCCGGTTCTTGCTCCCGGCGTACCCGTGCCGCTCGTCGGCCTGCAGGCTGCTGCACACCAGGCCCTGCACCTGCTGGTCATGAAACAGCCGCCCGTGCCGACCCAGGCAGCGTTCCAGTCTGCGCACGCTCTCCCGGCTCACCTTGAGCAGGCGAGCGGTGGCGGCCTGACTGCTGCCCTCGCTCAGTTGCTCTGCGACCGCTACGGCCTTGGATTCGGGCAGTTTACAGTTCCAGAGGGCCGTGCCCTTCCTTTCGCTGAACTCCTGCCCGCAGCTCTTGCAACGCAGGTATCGTATCTTTTCTGCGCTGTACACTTTGCGTACCTTGAGATTGCCTTGTCCGGTTTTCCCGTACAGCTTGCATCCTTCTATCGGGCATGCCAGACTTGAGAGGGGAGGTTTGTTTGTTTTCACACAACGCAATCTGCGTTGAAAACGGCCTCCCCTTCAACCCCTGTCTGGGATAATCTCACTCTACTACCTATCTTTTTGAGTCCGGTATAACCGACCCATACCAGTTTCACTGCCATAGGGAGTGGAAAAGCATTTGGCTGGTATCGTCTGGGCTTTGCAGGGTAACGATGCTAGCGAAATGCGTATCACAATTTGTATCTTCAGCCAGGAATCTCTTGCGCGTAGAGCCGCTAAATTGATGGGTATGACGCCGGAGTTTATCACCACCCTGCCTCCCGAAGCCCGGGCCGAGGCCGAACGGGTCTTCCGTAGCTTTACAGCGCGGCGGGGCAGCTACGTGTGCTACCCAGAAGACGAGGCCCGAACCCTATACTACGTGCTCGAGGGCTGGGTGCGCCTGTTCCAGCTTGGCCCACAGGAGGAGGAGATCACCCTAACGGTGGTGGGGGCTGGTGATATTTTTGGAGAGAGCGCCCTGCTGCCGGGCGAGCGCTACGGTATGTTTGCCGAACCCCTGGTGGACTGTGAGCTGCTCTCGGCCTCGAGGGAAGACCTGCTGCGCCTCAATAGCCGCTTCCCCGAAGCGCAAGCGGCTTTTGTGTTGCTGCTCTCCCGCCGGCTGCGCAAAACCGAGGAACGCCTGCGCGACCTGCGCTTCAAGGAGGTGCTCCCCCGGCTGGCCAAGGCTTTGCTCTCGGCGATGCGCAGGGGCCAAGAGGGCCTGGAGGTCACCTTATCGCACCAGGATCTGGCCCACCTCGCCGGTTCCACCCGCGAAACCATCACCAAGGTGCTGGGGGAGCTGGCCATGGACGACACCATCGAGCTGGGCTACCGCCGCATCCTGATACTCAAACCCGAGGCGCTGAAGCAGGTGGCCTCGCAATGATGGCGATGGGCGCGAAACAGGTAAAGCAAGTTACGCTGTGGTGCCTCACCCACAGATAGAATCCCCTGGTCATGGCCGACCCTTTGCGCCAGTTCCTGCCCTACGGTCTCGAGGATCTACCCGCTTTGTTGCGCGCCCCTCGAGCAGCCCCACGCGAGGCCCTCAGCGCGGGGCTGGTGGCCTATCTGAAGCGGCTTGGTGCGCCTTCGGCCAGCCTCGAGGCCGCCCGGCGGCTGGCCCACCCGGATAGCCGGGCCATTGTGAGCGGTCAGCAAGCCGGCCTGCTCACCGGGCCGGCCTACACCTTCTACAAAGCCCACGCAGCCCTCAAGCTGGCGCAGGCCCATAGCGGTGCTGCGCCGGTGGTTCCGGTGTTCTGGGTGGCCTCGCAGGATCACGACACCGAGGAGATTCGCACGGTTGAGCTGCTGGATTTCGAGGAGCGGGTGCACCGCCTGGCGCTCGAGCTGCCCGCAGCCCACCCCGCGGGCCGAATTTCGTTTTCACCCTATTTTGCCCAGGTCTGTGAGCTGCTGCGGCAGTTCGGTGGGTACCCTGAGGTACGCGAGCGCATCTGCAAAGCCCTGGTGGGGCCCTGGAGCTACAGCGAGGTATTCGCCCGGTTGCTGCTGGAGTTCCTGGGGCCCCGTGGGCTGGTGGTCTTCGACCCCATGGCCCCCGAGCTGGCCCCCCTGTTCATACCGGCCCTCGAGCGCGAAATTGCCAATCCCCTGGCTTCCTCCGAGGCCATCAACCGCAGCGCCCTGGCCATGAAGCAGGCCGGTCTCGAGCCCGCCCTGGGCCGCGGCGAAGGGGCCACCAACCTGTTTTTAGAAGGCCCCGACGGCATCCGTCGGCTGCTGCGTTTCCGCAAGGGGTATTTTGAGGACGGCGAACGGCAGTACACCGAAGCCGACCTGCGGGCCATTCTGGGGCAGGATCCCGCCCGCATTACCCCCGCCGCCGGGCTCAGGCCGGTATTGCAGGACAGCGTGCTACCGACCGCCGGTTTTGTGGTGGGGCCGGGCGAACTCAGGTACGTGGCCGAGCTGGGGGGCGTCTACCAGCTGCATGGGCTCAAACCCCCGGCCGTCATCCGACGGATGGGGGTTACGGTGCTGGAGCCACCCATCGAGCGCCTCCTGCAAAAATACGGCCTCGAGGCCTGGGCCTTCCAGGCCGATCCCGAGGGGGCCTTCAAGGCTGCTTTGGCCCGGCAGGATGCAAAAGTGCGGGCCATTCAAGGCCACCTAGCGCGCATCAACGCAGAGTTCGAGCAGATAGAGCGCCTGCTCGACGAGCCCACCCTGCAACGCCCCCGTCATCGCGCCCAGATACGTATCCAGCACGAGCTAAAGCGCCTCGAGCGTAAAATTCTGGACAACGCCCTGCGGCAGGAAAATACCACCGGCGCCCAGTTTGCCCGCCTCCAGCGGCACCTGGCCCCCACCGGCCCCCAGGAGCGGGTCTACCCTTTCCTGATGTACCTGCTCAAACACGGCGAGATTGCGCTCGAGCGGCTGGCCGAACTTCCAGCCACCGGCCTGCATACCCTGAGCCTGGGCTAGACCGGCCGCCGGATCACTGCCAGGGCCGCGAGCAGCTCCTCCTCCCCAAAGGGCTTGGGAATATGGGCCACCCGAGCGTTCTTAACCCAAAACCCCCGGGGGGGCTGCTCGGCGATGAGCCAGATGGGTAAAAAGCGCCCATTGGGCAGGGCCCGAAGCTGGCGCACCTTTGCTGCAAGATCGGTGCCTTCCAGCAAAACCCCCTGCACCCGGTTGTGCTCGAGAACGCGCTTGACGGCCTCGAGGTCGGGGGGCAGCATGACCCGGTAGCGGTGGCGCTCCAGCGTCACCAGCAAAAGCCGGCGGATGAGATCGGAGTCGGCCAGCACCACCAGCAGGGGGTCTTGCGGGCGCACCTCGGCCTCGGTCAGAATCCCCCGGCTTTTGAGTTCGTAAAGCAGGTGATACACCTGCTCCTCGGGTAGGTCGCAGGCCAGGGCCACCGAGCGGGCCCGCTTGACCCCGTCGATGACCTCGAGCACCGTCCAGGCATCGGGTGAGAGGGCATGGCGGGTGGGATCGCCCGCAAGTTGTAACACGGTTTCCGGTTCCACCCTGCCCCGCATCCATTCGTCGAGGCGGCGCAGGGCTTCCATCAGCATGGTGCTGGCATCGGAGAGGCCGGGCAGCAGCACCTGGGAGGCTTCTAGGGGCGGGGGTTCGGCCACCAGTTCGCCCTCCTGCTGGGCCAGCAGGGTGGCCAGGCCCTCCAGGATCTGTGCATGCAGAACCTCGTTGAGTTCATCGTCGGTGATCAGGCTCTGCTGCAAAGCCAGCAAGCCCAAAGGGGTTCCGGGGTTCTCCTGCTGCTGGTGCTTGACCAGGGCCTGCACCTGCTCCAGGGTCAGGTAGTCGAAGCGCACCAGGTACTCGCCCAGGTGGGGGCCGGGCTGGGTCTGGATGTAGGCAATTTTGCCCTCGCGAATGTGAATCCGACCCTTCAGTTTGGGGCAGGTGATGTTGATAACCGCGTTCTTGCGGCCCCCCTCGAGGGTGCGCAGCAGGTCTCCCAGCTCAATTTCACCCAGTCTGGCCCGAATCATGGTACAGCTGCCTCGCCGACCCCAGTATGGCACAGGCCCTGCGCTTCGACTGCGGCGCTCGGATGGGTTTATTCCAGCAAGCGGCTCTGCTCGGGCAGCGGGTAGCCCAGGTGGGCGTAAGCCCGCTCGGTGGCCTGGCGGCCCCGGGGGGTGCGCTTGAGCAGGCCGAGCTGGATCAGGAACGGTTCGTGGACCTCCTCGAGGGTCTCGGGATCCTCGGAAAGGGCGGTGGCCAGGGTCTCGAGGCCCACCGGCCCCCCGGCAAAGCGCTCGATGATGGTCTGCATAATCAGCCGGTCGCGTGCGTCCAGCCCCAGCGCGTCCAGGCCCAAAGCATCCAGGGCCTGCCGGGCGCGCTCCAGGCCCACCACCTGCTCGCCGGCCACCTCGGCAAAGTCGCGCACCCGCCGGAACAGCCGCTTGGCAATGCGCATGGTGCCCCGGCTGCGGCGGCCGATTTCCAGCGCGGCCTCGGGTTCGATTTGCAAACCCATCAGCAGGGCATCGCGCGTCACCCCCTGGGCCAGCTCGGCCTCGGTGTAGAACTCCAGGTGTTCGATAATGCCAAAGCGGCTGCGCAAAGGCCCGGAGATAAGCCCTGGGCGGGTGGTGGCCCCGATCAGGGTAAAGCGGGGCAGGTCGAGCCGCAGGGTGCGGGCCGCCGGGCCTGCGCCAATCACGATGTCAATCTTGAAATCCTCCAGCGCCGGGTAGAGGTGCTCCTCGGCGGCTTTGGACAGGCGGTGGATCTCGTCGATGAAGAGGATATCGCCTTCCTCCAGGCTGTTGGTCAGGATGGCGGCCAGGTCGCCCGGTTTTTCGATGGCCGGGCCGCTGGTCACGCGGATGTTCACCCCCAGCTCGTAGGCCACCACGTGGGCCAGGGTGGTCTTGCCCAGCCCGGGCGGGCCAAACAACAGCAGGTGATCGAGGGCCTCCCCCCGGTTTTTGGCGGCCTCGAGGTAGACCCGCAGTTTCTCTTTTAGCTTGGCCTGGCCCACGTAATCGTCCAGCCGCTTGGGCCGCAGGGTCAAATCCGCTTCCACGCCCCTCATCATAGCAAGTGGGTGCGTTCTATTCTGTTTTTGACAGAGGCCAGGGCCACTGGATTGATTCCCTAGCACTTTTCGGCGTGGAAAGGTCTGGCTGCCCGGTTTCTCGCCGGGCTTCCTCGAGCAAGGCATCCAGCGCCCCTTCCTGCCACAGTTCACCCAGGGCTCGTACCGCTTGGGGATCAAGGGCTTCAGACCAGAGGCGGGGGTACACCTCTGAAGGTTTTAAGGCCGGGCGGTAGGGTCGGTGGCTGGTGAGGGCATCCCAGACATCCGCCACTGCCAGGATTCGGGCCTCGATGGGAATGGCCTCCCCGCTCAAACCATCGGGGTAACCACCGCCATCCAGCCGCTCATGGTGATGCCGAATACCCGGCAGATGGGCCGAAAGCGCGCGGGACTGGCGAGCGATTTCGTAGCCGATGAGCGGGTGGCTCTCGATGAGCTGGCGCTCCTGGGGGCTGAGCTTATCGGTTTTCTGCAGAATGGCCTCGGAAACGCCGATTTTACCGATGTCGTGCAACAGCCCGGTGATGTAAAGCTGGTAGGCTTTTTGTTCATCCCAGCCCAGCTTGCGGGCAATGAGCTGCGCATAGGCCCCCACCCGCTGGGAGTGGCCCCGGGTGTAGGGGTCTCGAGCGTCGATGGCGGCCGCCAGGGTTTGTACGGTGTCGCGGTACAGCTCGAGGTTGTGCTGACGTTCGGCCTCGAGGGCCCGGGCCAGGTTGTTAAAGCCCAGGGCCAGGTCGGCCAGCTCGTCCCAGGCCACCGCGCTCACCCGCACCGGCCCTTTTCCTTCCTGTATAGCCTGCATGCCCTCGAGCACAGCCTGCACGGGCCGCGCCACTTCGCGGGAGAGGAGAATGCCCCCAGCCACCATCAGCACCAGACCGGAAAACAACCCCCAGACCACCAGCCCGGCAAGATGGGTGGATTCAAGCCGGAAGTAAACCAGCACGGCCACCTGCAAGAGGGGTAGCAGCCCTAAAGCCACCAGCACCCCCAGCACCTTGAACACAAAAGGGATGCGCAAGCGGGAGGGTACCACTACCTCGTCGCCAAAGCGTTCACGCAGATAGGCCATCAGGCGCTGGGACTGGCGGGCCCCCACCAGATACTCGATGATGGCGTGCAGGGCCGCGTTAAGCGGATACCATGGCAGCAGATACAGCATTTCCAGCGGCCCGATGGGAAAGCCGCTCCACCGGTGCGCCCAATTAATGGCCAGCAAAAAGCCGCCCATGGTAGCGAGCAGGTGCGGCCCCATCACCCGACCCACCGAGAGCACCGGCCAGTGCACCAGGTTGCGGTAAGCCTGCCGGGCTGCCTCGAGGCTGTCAGAACCGTCCAGAAAAACCCTTTTCGTCGGGTTGAGCTGCCGCCGGGCCCACCACAGATCCAGCAGCGCAACTAGGGGAGCCACCAACGCGCCAATCGCAACGGCATACCCCCAGACCCAGGCCGGCCAGCCGAAGTACAGCCCGTGAACAATTAGGGCATTGACCAAAACCGCCAGCGAGCCCCAAAAATAGGCCCAGACCGTACGGCGCAGAAACTGGCTAAATAGGCGCTTACGGCCGTCCATCGCTAGGCTCACCTTAGCACCTCAGCCACGGGAGCGCCGGGTCATTTTGACGTAACGTACAATAACCCCTGATGGTGCGCTTTTCTGCCAGCGGGGTTCGCCTCGACCAGGCCCTGGCCTTCGAGGCCAATACCTCCCGGGCCAAGGCCCAGGAATGGATCGAGGCCGGCCTGGTGACGGTGGGGGGCAGGGTGGTGACCAAGCCCTCCTACAAACTCCGGGGCGAGACGGTGGAGGTGGAGCCCCCACCCCCCCAGCCGGCCAGCGTGGCCGCTGAAGATATCCCGCTGCACGTCCTGTACGAAGACCCCGACCTGATCGTGATCAACAAACCCGCGGGCATGATCACCCACCCGGCCCCGGGGGTGTATTCCGGAACCCTGGTGAACGCCATTTTGGGCCGGTTCGGGCTGGATCTCTCGCTGGGCGGGTCTGAGGAGGGACTGCAAGCCCAGAGGCCCGAGCTGATACGCCCCGGCATTGTGCACCGCCTCGACAAGGACACCAGCGGGGTGATCGTGATAGCCCGCCACGAGGCCGCCCACCGCCGGCTCGCTGAGGCCTTCGCCACGCGCAGCGTATACAAGCGCTACATTGCCCTAACGGTGGGTATTCCGCGCGAGGGCCTGCTCTCGGCCCCCATTGGCCGCCACCCGGTCGACCGCACCCGCATGCACGTGGGGGGGGTGGCAGCCCGGCACGCCCAGACCGAGTTCGAGGTGCTGGCCCGGGCCGGAACCCACGCCCTGGTCTCGGCCATCCTGCACACCGGGCGTACCCACCAGATCCGCGTGCACCTCAAGCACCTGCACGCCCCCATCCTGGGCGACGAGGTCTACGGCAAGCCCTCCGAGCGGATAGCGCGCCAGGCCCTGCACGCCTACGAGCTGCGCCTGCAGCACCCCCGCACCGGCAAATACCTGCACTTTGTGGCCCCCGTGCCCGTCGATATGGTGCAGGCCTGGGTGGGCCTGGGGGGGGCCTGGCCGGAAGATCTGCAGACCGAGGCCGTGGAGCCCACTGAGCTGACCAAGTAGCCCGCTTATGCCCGCTGGCATGTATTTTTTGCTTTGGCAAGCCCCCGAGGATTCTATCGTTTGTGGGACTGCAAGGCCAAAAAGCTTGATTTGCGGGCTTTGCTTGGGAATACTGGGGTCAACTCAAAGCCCAGGAGGTATGCGATGAATGTGGTTTTTCTGTCCCCTCATTTCCCCCCCAATTTCTGGCCTTTTTGCGTGCGTTTGCGCGAGGCTGGGCACAACGTGCTGGGCCTGGCCGATGCTGAGTACGATGCGCTACGGCCAGAGCTAAAGCAGGCCCTGACGGAGTATTACAAAGTCTCCGACATGCACAACTACGACGAGCTATTGCGGGCCCTGGGCTACTTCACCCACCGCTACGGCAAGATTGACCGGCTCGACTCCATGAACGAGTACTGGCTCGAGACCGAGGCCAGGCTGCGCGAAGACTTCAACATCTTCGGCCTGCGCCCCCAGGACATGGACCGTGTGAAGCGCAAGTCGGTTATGAAGCAGTATTTTCAGCAGGCCGGGCTCAGGGTGGCGCGGGGCCGGGTCTGCCGCACCGCGGTGGAGGCCCAGGATTTCGTAGAGGAGGTGGGCTACCCGGTGGTGGCCAAACCCGATATTGGGGTGGGCGCGGCCAAAACCTACAAGATCACCAACGACGCCGAGCTCATGGACTACATCGCCACCAAGCCCCCGGTGGACTACATCCTGGAGGAGTTCATCCCCGGCAGAATCATCACCTACGACGGCCTGACCGACCTCCAGGGCAACGTGGTCTTCGATAGTTCGCTCGAGTACTCCAAAGGCGTGATGGAGGTGGTCAACCAGGACACCGACATCTACTACTACATGGTGCGGGAGATCCCCGAAGACCTGCGCGAGGCCGGGCGCAAGGTGGTGCAGGCCTTCAAGGTGCGCGAGCGCTTCTTCCACTTCGAGTTTTTCCGCTTAGAAGACGGTAGTTTGGTGGCGCTCGAGGTGAACATGCGCCCACCAGGGGGCCTCACCATTGATATGTTCAACTATGCCAACGACATGGACATCTTCAAGGAGTGGGTCAACGTGCTCACCCATGGCCGGGTGAGCCAGCAGGCCCAGCGCCCCTACTTCTGTGCCTACGTGGGCCGCAAGGATCACATTCACTACAAGCGCCCGCACGAACAGGTGCTGGCCGAGTTTGGCCCCCTGATCGCCCACCACGAGCGCATCAGCGGTATTTTTGCCGGGGCCATCGGGAATTACGGCTACATCCTGCGCCACCCCGACCTGCCAACCCTGCTTCAGGCGGCTCAGGCCATTCAGGAACGGGCCTAGGGAGGGTGCTGCGTGTACACCGAGTATCACAAATGGTATAGCCCGGCCCTGGGGCAGGAGATGGAGCTCAAGCTGTACGGCCACTACGGCCAGCCGGTCATGGTATTTCCAGCCCAGAACGGGCGTTGGTACGACTGGGAGGGCCACGCCGGGATGGTGCAGGCCCTGGCCCCCATGATCGAGACCGGGCGGGTCAAGTTTTTTTGCGTGGACGGCATTGACTGGCAGAGCTGGACCAACCAGGGCATCCCCCCCGCTGCGCGGGCCCGCCGCCACAACGACTACGACGCCTACATCATGCAGGAAGTGGTGCCCTTTGTGCAGAAAAACACCGGCCTGCCCACCCTATGGGTCACGGGGTGCAGCATGGGGGCCTTCCACGCGGCCAACTTCTTCTTTAAATACCCCGAGGTCTTCGATGGCCTGATCGCCCTGTCGGGGCTGTACCAGGTGGGGGGGTTTGTGGGGGACGAGGGCGGCATGGATGCCTACTTCAACTCGCCGTTGTGGTACCTGCGCAACCTGACCGACGAGGCCAAGCTCAACGCCTACCGGCGCAGCAAGATTGTCTTCGCGGTGGGCCAGGGGCGCTGGGAGGAAGAGTGCATCCGCGACACCCGCGAGATGCAGGAACTGCTCCACCAGAAGGGGGTGTACGCCACCTTCGACTACTGGGGCCACGACGTGGACCACGACTGGCCCTGGTGGCAGAAGATGCTGCCATATGAGCTCGAGCGCCTGGGGATTTAATCCCAACCCCTGCTCGAGCGCTGTTCAAAAGTCCCCACCTTGTTAAGAGCTCATCACTAGCAGCAGACAAGACACTGCGATAGAGACATGAGCGGTGAACAGGGGAGAGAACCAAGGGTTTCAGACGATATCCTGGCTCCCCGAAAGGAGTGCTCTGGGATTCAAAAAGATAGCCTCTGGAGGTCTTTTACCTTGGGTGACTATTCTTTGAATGTAAGAGACTGTCTTAAAAACCGTCTAGGAGGCCAGTCTCCTGACCATGAGCCGGATCATCGCCGCGTAGATCAGGGTTTCTGAGGTTTCGGACAGTAGCTCGCAGTCCCGGTTGAGCCTGCGGTTGAAGCTCAACGGGGATAACCACAAAGCCGCGATACCCTCCGGTCTTCTTGAGCAGGCCGTCGGGTATGGGTTTGTCTTTGGGCCACCAGATGCCGCGAAAGTTAGCATCGGGTCGCTCCAGCCCAAGGTGGTCTTGACCCACCCCTCGAACCGGCGTTTGTAGCCACAAATGGCAGCAATCTCTCTGGGTGGCCCCAGCAGCTTGCAGCACTACTTTCCCACCCTCAGCATCGGTGATCTGGGCTGGCAGCACCTTGACTTTGAGCACCAGCCCTCTACGACCCTTGATTTTCTTGCCACCGTCGTACCCCCTGACCCCCCTTTTTCACCGGTCTTCACGCTTTGGCTGTCCAGACTGCCCGCACTCGGGTAGGGGTCTTCTCCCGCAATGTGGTGTGCAGACGCTCGAGGAAACCACTCTTACGCCACAGCCGAAAGTAGTGATAAACGGTTTTCCAGTGCGGCAAGAGCAACCCCCACGGGTGATGTAGAAGATGCCATAGAGGATTTCCCGCCAGCTATTTTCTCTAGGTCTATGAGTGTACCAAGAGGGTTCAGGCATCAACGGCCCGAGTATCGCCCACTCCTTGTCCGATAAGTCGCTCGGATAGCGGCTTTCTCTGGGTTCCATAGGTGATTATATCGTCTGGAAGAGTTTTAAGACAGTCTCTTACCTGTGATGCAGGCCTAGTTCCAGTGCCCGCCTTCCTGGAGAGCTCGAGTAAACCACCCTGGGATCTGACGTCCAAAACGTCGGCCAGCAAAGTCCTGGGCAAACTCGCCGTAGTTGCCGGTCTGGATGGCCGTGCGGGCACCCTCCATCAGGCGGTGCAGGTAGCGCAGGTTGTGCAGCGAGATCATGCGGGGGGCCAGCATCTCCTCGGCCCGCACCAGGTGGGCCAGGTAGGCCCGGCTGTAGTGGGTGCAGGCGTAGCAGTCGCATGCGGGGTCGATGGGGCGGGGGTCGTCGAGGT
Organism: Meiothermus taiwanensis WR-220; assembly: GCF_003568585.1. Lineage (NCBI taxonomy): Bacteria > Thermotogati > Deinococcota > Deinococci > Thermales > Thermaceae > Meiothermus > Meiothermus taiwanensis. The sequence continues at coordinate 2,158,765 of NZ_CP021130.1, read as the reverse complement.
AGCGCGAGAGCTTGAGGTTGAGCCGCCCCTCGGGCACCAGGGCATAGCCAAAGCGCCCGGTGCGGGTGGGGTAGACGCAGTCGAACATATCCACCCCCAGCGCCACCGCGGCCACCAGGTCCTCGGGGTGGCCCAACCCCATCAGGTAGCGGGGCTTGTGCTCGGGCAGCAGCCTGGTGGAAAGCTCCACCGCCGGGTACATTCCCTCCTTGGGCTCCCCCACGGCCAGGCCGCCAATGGCAAAGCCGGGCGTATCGAAAGCCACCGTGGCCTCGGCGCTGAAGCGGCGCAGTTTCAGGTCAACCCCACCCTGGGCAATGGCAAACAGGGCCTGGTCGGGGCGGGTTTTGGCCTTAAGGCAGCGCTCGAGCCAGCGCAAAGTACGTTCGATGGAGGCCTTCAAGTATTCCGTTGTGGCGGGGTAGGGCGGGCACTCGTCGAAGGCCATGATGATATCGGCCCCCAGGGCTTCCTGCACCTGGATGCTGTACTCGGGGGTGAGCTCGATCAGATCGCCGTTGAGGTGGCTGCGGAAGGTGACGCCCTGCTCGGAAATTTTGCGCAGGTCGCCCAGGCTCATCACCTGGAAGCCGCCCGAGTCGGTGAGCCAGGGGCCGTCGTAGGCGGCGAATTTATGCAGCCCCCCCAGGGCCCGTACCCGCTCGGGGCCGGGCCTGAGGAGCAGGTGGTAGGTGTTGCCCAGAATGATCTGCGAACCGATTTCCCTAAGCTCGCGGGGGCTGAGGCCCTTCACGCTGCCCTGGGTGCCCACCGGCATGAACAGGGGGGTTTGCACCACGCCGTGGGGGGTGTGAAAAAGCCCAGTGCGGGCCCTGCCGGACTGGGCGGTGATGGCAAACTCGAACACCTGGGTATTTTGGGGCCTAGAGGCGCAAAGTGCAACCGCCCCTGCCTGGGCCCCGTGGGAAGGGCAAATTGACTGCAACGGGCCAGGGAGCGAAGCTTCCGGTGCCGAACTCACCGAATCTGGTATCAGTTGGCGGTGCAGGTGTCGGTGTCGGCCCGGCAGCTAAAGGTGCGGGCCTGTTCAATGCTGGGCCCGTTGTAACTGGTCTCGAGCCCCTTCCCCAGCACCTTGAACCCGGCCTCGACCTTGCTCTGGCCGTTGATGCCGGTCTTGAGCCCGGCGGTGCCGTTGTTGCCGTTCAGGGTCAGGTTGATGAAGGGCCTGGTCTCGAGGCTGGGCCCGGCCACCCCATAGAACTTGATGTCCATGGCCAGCCCCGCGAAGGCATTGCCCGTGCCCTGCACCGGAACATCGTATTTGAAGGTGGGGTTGAGGGCGAAGCTGGCGGTAAAGGTGTTGTTCCATCCGCCGTTGGTGGTGCGGCTGCGGTTGTAGTCGAGCTGCAGATTGGTGGTGAAGGTAGGGGCAATGCCCACCGACACCGTCACCTTGCCCCCGGCGTTGCTGCTCACCCCGGCGATCAGCTTGGGTTGCAAGATCACCACCACCGGCACGCTGCCTACCAGAAAGGCCCGCTTGATGTTCCAGGAGGCCAGCTCCTTGTTCAGGCTAAAAGGGTTGTAGCTGGCGTTGGCCTGGATGGTGGCGGTAATGGAGGACTTGAGCGTGCCGCTCAGGCCGGCTTTGAACACCTCCACGCTGCCACTGCTAAACTTGAGGTTGAAGCTGGGCTTGAGGGTCTGCTCGATAAACCCGTTGAGGGTGATGCTCCCGCCGGGCACCCCCGGAATATCGAACTTGACGTTGGTCAGGTTGATGCGCCCGGTGAAGTCCTGCACGCTAACCCCATCCAGGGCCTGCACCATGTTGGCCTCGCCGATGGTCAGGTCGGTCTCGAGGGTCACATCGCCCGAAGCAATGGCGTCCTCGAGGCTCGCTTCCTCGGTTTTGAGGTAGAACTTTCGCACCGCCTGGCCATTGACCTCACCGACGCCAGCTTGCGTCACCTCGGCAATTCTCCGCACCAAACCCTCTCCTTCATCGCTGATGACAATCTGGCCTGCGCTCAGGTCTTTGTCGGTTTGAACGGTCATGTCGGTAGCGGTCGCTGAATCCACCTCATCGTCCGAAAGCACCACCGCATTGGGCTTCAAGTCCAAGCTGTTTTGGGGTGCCGTAGGGCCGCAAGCTACTAGCAGGGTCACGGCCAGGGCTAGCAAGAAGCGGGCTTTCATCGCACCGCCTCCATCCAGGTCTCGGCCACGTCGCGTACCTCAGCAGCGCTCAGGTAGGCCTGGGTGTGCTGGTTGAAGGCCTCGTTGCTGAGCCTGCCCCTGAACAGCTCCCGGTTGGCTACGGGCACGTTGGTGTACAAAAGCCGGAAGCGCGAGGGCCCCAGGGGCGGCACCACCAGATAGGCGGCCTGGCCCTGGGCGTTGCGGTCGGTGGCCAGCGGGAAGGTGTGGCGGCCTGCCGGTAACTGCACATTGCGCTCGAGCACCACGGTGGTGCCATCCACATCCATGGTCACCAGGGTCACGTAACCCGGCTGGCTCAGGGTAAAGCTAAGAAACACCCGGTCACCGAGCCTGTACTTACCCCCCTCGCCCCGGTCGGGGGCAAACTCGCCGATGATGGGTTGTAAACCCCATGCCTGACGCTCTTTTTCGCCAATTCCAACCTGGGGCGCACAGCCCACGAGCAACAGTAAACCGAATAACAGGCCCAGGAATCTCATCCCCAGAGTCTACCCCGCACTTCCTGAGAGCACTACGCAGGACTGGATTAAGGTGGCCTTTAGAGAAGATACTGGGCAGGGTGGAGCGCTATCTGCTGGTCATGCTGGGCGGGGCCATTGGGGCCATGCTGCGCTATGGGCTGGGGGCCTGGGTGCAGGGCCTCTTGGGGCCGGGCTTCCCCTGGAGCACCTTTTTGATCAACATCACCGGCAGCTTTCTGATTGGGCTGGTGCTGCGCTGGAGCCTCGAGGGGGCCCTGAGCCCGGAGTGGCGGCTGTTTTTGGCGGTGGGGGTGCTGGGCGGCTACACCACCTTTTCCACCTTTAGCTGGGAGACCCTGAACTTAGTACAGCAGGGGGAGTGGCTCAAGGCTTTTTTGTACGTGACTGGCAGCGTGGTGCTGGGGTTTGGGCTGGTCTGGCTGGCCTACCGCTGGGCCGGGAGGTGGGTATGAAGCTACAGGGCGAAGCCAAGCTGGTGCGAATTTTTCTGGGCGAGTCGGACAAGTGGCAGGGAAGGCCCCTTTACGAAGCGATTGTGCTCGAGGCCAAAAAAGCCGGCCTGGCCGGTGCTACCGTGTTCCGGGGCTTCATGGGCTTTGGGGCCCACTCCCGCATCCACAGCGCCAAAATCCTCCAGCTATCCGAAGACCTGCCCATCTGCGTTGAGATCGTGGACAGCGAGGAAAAAATTCAGGCCTTTATGCCCACCCTCGATCAGATGGTGCAGGAAGGCCTGATCACCATGGAAAAGCTCGAGGTGATTCGCTACCGCTCCCGCTAGGCATTGTACCTTTGCTTACGGGGCCGGGGCTCGAGCCGGGCTAGGCTAAAACCATGTTCGGCAACTTTTTCAAGCCCAAACACGTAGATCAGCATCGGGTGCCCCCCGGCCAGGTGCTCACCGAGAAGTTCCCCGTGCTAACCTACGGCCCTACCCCCACCGTGCGCCCGGAGGAGCTGAAGTTTGAAATCAAGGGTCAGGTTGAGGAACCCAGAACCCTGAGCTGGGCCGATCTGATGGCCCTGCCGCAGTCCGACCTGACCGCCGACTTCCACTGCGTGACCCGCTGGAGCAAGCTGGATGTGCAGTGGAGCGGTATCCGGATACCCGACTTAATGCGAGCGATCCAGCTCAAGCCGCAGGCTAGGGCGGTGCTGGTGCACTGCTACGGGGGCTACACCACCAACCTGAGCCTGGACGACTTTTTGCGCCCGGAGAATATCCTGGCCCACCGCCTCTTCGGCCAGCCCCTGCCGCGGGAGCATGGCGGCCCTTTGCGCCTGGTGGTGCCGCACCTGTACGCCTGGAAGAGCGCCAAGTGGGTGCGGGGTTTGGAGTTTTTGGACAGGGAGGAGCTGGGGTTCTGGGAGGTCAACGGCTACCACCGCCGGGGTGACCCCTGGAAGGAGGAGCGCTTTAGCGACTGAGCGCCCCCTTGCCAGCCGATTTTGGGTGCAACACCTGACGGGCCCGTGCTTTTGAAAGACCTTTTCGTTGGGTATAAAATGCCCCAGTGGACTGGACAACCTGGCTTGTTTTGTTGCTAGCTTACTTGTTTGGTGCAATCCCTGCGGGCGCTTGGGTGGCCCGCTACCACGGGGTAGATATCCAGAAGGTGGGTTCCGGAAATACCGGCGCTACCAACATCCTGCGCACCCTGGGGGCAGGCCCGGCGCTGGTGGTGGCGGTCTTTGACGTGCTCAAAGGTGGAATTGCGGTATGGCTGGCCCGGCTGGTAGGCATCGAAGGCTATCTGCTGGGCGGGGTGGCCCTGGCGGCGGTGCTGGGCCACAACTACTCGGTCTTCCTACGTTTCACTGGGGGTAAGGGAGTGGCGACCAGCTTTGGCACCCTGCTGTTTTTGGATCCCCTGCTGGCCCTCCTTACGTTTCCGGTGGGCGTGGCAACCATGGGACTGACCCGCTTTGTCTCGGCGGGCAGCATGATCGGTGCCCTTACCGCAGCGGTGGTCGCTATAGCCCTGGGCCGGCCCATGTGGGAGATCCTGACAGTGGTGCTGCTGGCCGCACTGGTCTTCTGGACGCACCGCGAAAACATCAAGCGACTGCAAGCAGGCAACGAGCGACGTCTGGGGGACAAGGCCAAGATATCCGATGCCGTTACGCGCTAGGCGCTTGTGATGTCCAAAATTCGTACGGGGCCCTCGAGCTTCCCCTAGACTGATGAAGTGCGGGGGTTTTTCCTAGCTATTTCTAAAAGCAAAAAACGGGCCGTTTACTTTTGGGCTATTTTGCTGGCTGTACCGGTGTTGCTTTTTATCTGGCTGATGCGGCCCGAGGAAGGCTTTATCCGCTGGTTGTACCCGGCCTTTATCCTGATGTGTGCGGGCTGGGCCTGGCGGTTGTATCAAGGGGCCCACGTAGGCCGTATAGAGCGCGAGACCATCGGTACGGTAACGCTTTTCTTTACCATCAAACTGGCCTATTACCTGTTTTGGGGCGACCTCGAGCGCAACTGGGTCGAGATCGAGAGCACCTACTGGGTCATGGCGTTTGTCATGGTTTTGCTCTACATCGTTTTTGATGCCCGGATGGGGCTGGTGTACAGCCTGGCCCTGGCGGTGGCGACCCTGATTCTGGGTCTGCTGCGCCTGGGGGGCGAGGTGGCCCAGGGCCTGTACAGAACCGAGTTTCTGGCCTTTGTGCGCTCGGAGATGCGGCTTTTGGCAATGGCGGGCCTGCTGTACGCTCTGGCCATCGTCAAGGATCAGCTTGCCCTGGCCAACCGGCAGGTGGAAGAGATGCACGCCCTGGCCCGCACCGACCCCCTGACCAGGCTGCCCAACCGCCTGGCCCTGAGCGAACTGTTAGAGGGAGCCGCGCAGCATATGCATGGGTTGTATCTGGTGCTGCTGGATATCGACCGCTTCAAACAGATCAACGACCGCTTTGGTCATGCAGCCGGTGACGAGGTGCTCAAGGAGGTGGCCCGTCGCCTGCGGGTTTCCATGCGCAAGGAGGATGTCTTGGGGCGTTGGGGGGGCGAGGAGTTCATGATCTTGATGCGCGGTGAGGGCCAGCAGGATGTGCTGGCAGCGGTGGAGCGTTTGCGGGAAGACATCTCCTTCTGGCCGTTTAAGCTGGTGGGCTCGGTTTCGGCGAGTTTTGGGGTGGCCGAAGGGCATATAGGCGACAGCGGTCACGCTTTGGTAGAGCGGGCCGATAAGGCTTTGTATGAGGCCAAGCGCCTAGGCCGCAACCGGGTGGAGATGAGCCCGGCTTAAGGGTTCCTCGAGGCCACCGCATCCCCTGGAATGGGGGTCTGCGGCCCCACCAGGTACACCGCCCGCCAGGGGCGGAAGTTGGAGTTGAGCACGTCGGTGCTTACCCGGCCGTCGGGCCAGAGGATGGTGCGGGTGATGCGGGTGCGGAAGCCATCCACGGCCCAGTCCACCTGCTTAATCTGGCCGGGGCGCAGGCTGGGATCTACGATGTACTGCGGGGGCGGGTGGGGGGTGCGGGCGAGGATGACGGGCTTGGAGACCGTTACCTTGCGGCCATCGGGGAGGCCGTATAGCTGCACTGTGAGGCTGGATCGGGTAAAGCTGGTGCGCACGACGATGGGGCCAGGGGTGTCGTTGGCCGCCCGTAGGTTGAGGTAGGGCTGGTACACTGCAGCATCGTAGCCCACGATGGGGTCGTACCAGCGCACCCGGTAGGCGTGCTGGTTGCGCTCGAGGATGGGAAGGCCGGCCTGGTACAGAGCCCGGAAGGCCGTGGTAGAAACCTGGCAGACCCCACCCCCCACACCCATGACGGTGCGCCCCTCGGAGATGACCAGAGCCTCTTTGAAGCCGTTCTCGGGGCTGATGCTGCCGATGGCCTCGTTGAAGTTGAAAACCCCACCCGCGGGTACCACATAGCCATCGAGGTTCCGGGCCGCCGCATGGACGTTGGCGATGCGTTCGGGGCTCGAGCCGGCGTAATGGGTGGTGGCTTCGGCCAGGAGCTGAAGGTTCTCGGCTTTTGGCAGGTCGGCGGCCCGCACCTGGGCGGCTTTGGGCAGCACGGTCAGGTGAAACTCGGCGAGGTCGGGCCGCAGGAGGGCCAGCTCGAGGCGCTTGTGGCTTTCGATCTGGTTCATCTTCCAGCCATTGACCTCGGGCTGTACCGTGAGCTGGCCCTCGGGGCCTAGGGAGTAGCGGGCATCTTTGGGTAAGCGGTCGTGGCGGGCGGCTATCTGGGCCAGGAGCTTGCGCAGGGCCTGGGTGTTAACCCTGACCTCCTCCTGCACGCTTAGGAGCGAGGCCACCTGGGCCGTGCCCAGGCTGTACCGGTGGCGTTTTCCGCTGCCGCTGGGGGGTGGTTCTGTGTAGATCAGGTCGAGGGGGCGCAGGAGCTCGTTGGCCCGGCGGGCTACCGGCTCGAGCATGGCGGCGGTAACGCGGGGGGTGAGGGGCTTGGGGAAAAACTCGAGCACGGTGAGCTCGGGGTGCTGGAGATAGGTCTCGATTGCACTCAGGACATCCAGTGCAAGGCCCGGCTTTTCCGGAACAACCACGTACCGATCGTTTTGGAATACCACCCTGGCGTTGGTGGGGGGGTGCTCGAGGCCCCGGGCAATGGATTGCAGCCGCTTTTCCAGGGCTGCGGCATCCACGCCGGGCACCAGTGGAACCTTGATCTGTCCGCGCAGGGCTGCCAGCCGCTCACCCAGGCTGGTGCGTCCTACCGCAAAAGCGCGCAGGGCGGTGGCCCTGGGATCGGGCCTCCAGCCCAGCTCGGCTGCGGAGACCTCGAGGGTTTTATCCCCTGCCTTGAGGGTAAGCCGGGGCGGGGGGGTGTTTTGTGTGGCGGCGGCGATGCGGGCCTCGGCCTCTTCCAGGGTCAGGCTTCCCACCCGAACCCCAGCGGCCTCGACGCCGGCATAGATGCGGTTGCGATGGTAATGCTCAAAGGCCGCCCAGCCCAATGCTAGACCGGTTGCCAGACCCAGCCCGACCACCACACCCCGTCTCATCGGACTCCGAGTATAGCTGCCCGGTACAGCCTGGATTTGAGGGCGAATGCCCAATCGGGTTGCATAGAACCTTCACCCCCGGCTTGAGCCAGGGCCGGCGGCGGGATAGGATGCCTTCCATGCTGCTATACGGGCGCGTTGAAACCATGACCGAGGCCGGTCGGGCCGAAGCGGTGTACCTGGAGGGCGACCGCATCGCCGATGTGGGCAGCCTGCAGGATCTGAGCGCGCGGTATCCCGCTGCTAAAAAACAGTTTTTTGAGCAGATCACCCCCGGCCTGCACGAAGCCCACGCCCACCCGCAGATGTGGGGGCTGCAACTCGACAGCCTGGATCTGGAGGGGCTGACCGACCCCCAGGTGGTGGCGCAGAAGGTGGCCGAGAAGGCCCGCACCCTGCCCTCTGGTGGCTGGATTCGCGGTGGGGGCTATCTTTTCCGGGCTTACCCCACCCGTGAACTGCTGGACGCGGCAGCCCCCCACCATCCTGTTTTCCTGCAAAGCCGCGACCGGCACTCGGCCTGGGTGAACACCAAAGCCCTCGAGCAGGCCGGTATCACCGCCCAGACCCCCGACCCGCCCGGTGGGGTTCTGCTGCGCGATGCGCAGGGCCAGCCCACCGGCTACCTGCTGGAAGCCGCCCAGGAACTGGTGCAGCGGGTGATGCCAAAGCCCGGCCTGGCCGAACTCGAGCGCGGCCTGCAGGATCTCGCGCGCCGGGGCTACACCGCCGTGCACCATATGGGCTGGTGCCACTTTAGCCTGGCCGAACAACTGGCAGAATCGGGCCGCCTGCCGGTGCGGTTGTGGTGGGCCCTGGACCGCGACCACTGGCGGGAAGCCCGGCCCGGCTGGCGGGGCGACAGCCTGGAGATTGCCGCGGTCAAGTTTTTTGCCGATGGGGCCCTGGGCAGCCGCACGGCCTGGATGATTGAGCCCTACCCCGACGGCTCGCACGGGCTGGCGCTCGATGCCCTCGAGCTCATCCTGAGCGAAGGGCGGGCGGCCCTGGAGGCCGGCCTGGGCCTGGTGGTGCACGCCATCGGAACCCGGGCAGTGCAGGGGGTCTTGGAGGTGTTCCACCAACTGCAACCTGTCTCCAGGCGCATCTTTCGGCTCGAGCATGCCCAGCACGTGCGCGATGCCGAGCTGGCCCGGCTGCCCGGCCTCAAGCTGGCCCTCTCCCTGCAGCCCATGCATCTTTTGGGCGATGCCGAGCTGGTGCGGTTTCACCTGAAGGGCCAGGAACGCGAGGCCTTCCGCCTGCGCGACCTCTGGAACACCGGCCTGCCCATGGCCTTTGGCTCGGATGCCCCGGTGATGAAACCGCTCTATGAGCTGAACCTTCAGGCCGCTACCCAGCACCCCCTGAACCCGGCCCAGAGCCTGACCCCGGCCGAGGTTTTGTGGGCCCACACCAGGGGGGCGGCGCTGGCGGCGGGCTGGCCCCAGCACGGCCAGATTCGCCCAGAGGCCCCCGCCGACCTGACCCTGTGGGAGAACGGGCGTCCCGTAGGGCGGGTGTTTCGGGGCGGCCTCGAGCTTTAGGAGAAGGCCTATGCGTTACGTCCTGGGTATCGACGGCGGCGCCAGCAGCGGCAAATGGGCGGTGCTGGATGAGGCGGGCCGGCTGGTGGCCCAGGGCCGGACAGCCCCCATCGTGGGCCACCTGCTGGACGAAAAAGTAAAGGCCCAGACGCTGGCCTCGCTGGACGCGCTGCTTTGGCAGAGCCGGCCCTACGCGCCGGTGGCGGTGGTGGCGGGCATCACCGGCCTGGATGCGGGCAGCCTCGAGGCCCGGCAGCTCGGTGCATATATCCAGCAAGCCCTGGGGCTTCCAGAGAAGCGGGTGTGCGTCCTCAACGATATGGATCTGGTCTACCGGGCCCACTTCGCCCCTGGGGAGGGCATTGTGGTCTATGCCGGAACCGGCTCGGTGGCCTACAGCATCGCCCAGGACGGCACGGTCTACCGTGCAGGCGGGCACGGTTTTCTGATTGGCGACGAGGGGGCCGGGTTCTGGATAGGGAAAACCGCTTTGCGCCAGGTGCTGCGCTGGCACGATACGGGATTGGACACGGCTTCGTACCCGCTGGCCCGGCATCTGTATAGGGCGCTGGGGGGGCGCGACTGGCCGCACATTCGTGGGTATGTGTACGGGGGTGGGCGGCAGGCCGTGGCCGCGCTGGCCCCGGCGGTGGGCCGGGCGGCCCTCGAGGGCGACCAGGCCGCAACCCAGATCTTGCTTCAGGCCGGGCGTGCGCTGGCCGACCTGGCCCTGACCTTGCAGCAGCGGCTGGGGCCGTTGCCGGTGGTGCTGTGTGGTGGTGCTTTGCAGGTGAGCCCGCTTATCGAGCAAGGAGCCCGGGAATTGCTGGAACTGACCGTTCAACACGCCTCGAGCGCCGAGGCCGCCGCCCGCCTGGCCCTGGAGCTGCTCAGGACAGGGGTTTCCCATTAGAATCGCAGGAGCAGCTTATGAATAAACCGCACCTGACCACCGAGCAGATCAGCGAGGCCTTTCGCGACCTCGAGACCCGCCCTACCCCGGCGATCCTGCAGGCCCTGGTGGAGGATCAGCTCCGGGCGGTGGAGGCCGTGCAGCGGGCCATACCCCAGCTGGTGGATGCGGTCGAACAGTCGGCTGAACGCATGAAAGCGGGCGGCCGCCTGATTTACGTGGGCGCCGGCACCAGCGGACGCCTGGGGCAGCTCGATGCCTCCGAACTGCCCCCCACCTTTTCCTGGCCACGGGAGCGGGCCGTGGCCTGTATCGCGGGGGGTCGGGAAGCCCTGTGGCGGGCGGTGGAGGGCGCGGAGGACGATTTTGAGGCTGGAAAGCGCGACCTGCTGGCCTTGCAACCTACGCGCCACGATGTGGTGATCGCGATTGCGGCTTCCGGCACCACCCCCTACCCGCTGGGGGCGGTGGCGGCTGCTCGGGAGGTGGGGGCCCTGACCATCGGCCTGGCCAATAACCCCGAGACGCCGCTGGTGCAACAGAGCCAGATAGGAATTGTGCTCGAGACCGGCCCCGAAGTGATCTCGGGCTCGACCCGCCTCAAGGCCGGTACTGCGCAAAAGATAGCCCTCAACGCCTTTTCCAGCGCCCTGATGGTGCGACTGGGCAAGGTGTATGGCAACCTGATGGTGGATGTGCAGGCCACCAACGCCAAGCTGCTGGCGCGGGCGGTGCGCCTGACCGTGGCGGCCACAGGGGCCTCCGAGGCCCAGGCCAAAGCAGCCCTGGAAGCCTGCGATTACCACGTCAAGACCGCCATCGTGATGATCAAAAAAAGCCTGGACGCCCCGGCGGCCCAGGCCCTGCTCGAGCGCGTGGAGGGGAATGTGCGGCGGGCCTTGGCGGCGTTGCCCTAGCGATTTATTCTGCGCATCAAGAAGCGTTCCAGGGCCTGCCCGGCGTTGCGCACGTGGGTGCGCATGGCGGTCTCGGCGGCCTGGGGGTCTTTGTCCCGCACCGCTTGCAAAATGGCCTGGTGCTCGGCCCGGGACTGCGGCAAGCGCCCGGGAATGGCCGCCGAGCTGTTGATGAGCATGCGAATCTGGCCGTCGATGGTCTCGGCGGTGGCCAGCAGGCGTTTGCTGCCGGCGGCTTCCCAGAAGGTGCGGTGGAAGGCCAGGTCGAGGTCGCCATAGGCTTCTATATCCCCCTGCTCCGCCGCCTCGCACTGCTTTTCGAAAAGCCGCTCGAGCTTCCGCAACAGCGCCCTTCCGTTGTTTTCTACGGCCAGCCGGGCGGCCAGTCCTTCCAGCACCTCGCGCAGGCTGTAGATTTCGCGCACGTCTTCCAGGCTCGGCTCCAGCACAAAGTAGCCCCGGTGCGGCACCGCCACCACCAGCCCCTCCCGCTCCAGCGCGGCCAGGGCCTCCTTGACCGGGGTGGGGGAGAGGCCCAGCTCCTCGGCCAGCACCCGCACCACCAGCTTCTGGCCGGGGGGAATTTTGCGCCCCAGAATGGCCTGCCTGAGTGCCTTGTAGGCTTCGCGGTTCAGGGTGGTGCGGTTCAGGGTCATTCTTAGCCTCCCAGTTTAGCACATTGACCATAAAAGATTTTAGATATAAAATCCTGCAGAAACCAAAGGAGGGTCTGGTGGCACATAGGGCCTTAGCGCATAAAAGCACCGATGATGTAGCGGTTGCAGTGGCCGACTTAAAAGCCGGCGAGGAGCTGGTCATTCACAGCCTCGAGGGCGGTAAAACCCACAAGGTCAAACTGCTTGAGGATATTCCCCTGGGGCACAAAATCGCCCTCAGGGACATGCCCGAGGGCCATGTGGTCATCGAGTACGGCGAGAAGGTGGGCCGCATGACCCAGCCCGTCAAAAAAGGTGGCTATGTACACGTGCACAACATCCGCACCCTGCGCTGGGATTACGGAAGCAAGGGCAAGGGCCAAAAGCCCAGGGCCAAAGGAGGCCAGTAATGCCTAGGAAAGCAGCCTCCAAAGGCCTGCAGCTGACCGGCTACCGCCGCCCGAACGGGGCGGTGGGGGTGCGCAACCACGTGCTGATCCTGCCGGTGGACGATCTTTCCAACGCCGCTGCCGAGGGGGTGGCCCGGCTTATCCACGGCACCACCGCCCTGCCGCACCCTTACGGGCGCTTGCAGTTTGGCGCCGACCTCGAGCTCACCTTCCGCACCCTTTCGGGCCACGGGGCCAACCCCAACGTGCACGGGGTGGTGGTGATCGGCATCGAGCCCAAATGGACCGACCGGGTGGCCTCGGCCATTGCCAGGACCGGCAAGCCCGTCGAGACCTTCTCCATCGAGCGCCATGGCGACCTCAACGTGATCAACGCGGCCAGCCGGGTGGCCTACCGGATGGTGCAGGATGCCTCCGAGCTCAAACGCGAGCCCATCCAGGTCTCGGAGCTGGTGCTCTCCATCAAGTGCGGCGAGTCCGACCCCACCTTGGGGCTGGCCGGCAACAAGGCCCAGGGCCGGGCGGTGGATCGGCTGGTGGATATGGGGGCCTCGGTCATCTTCGGCGAGACCTCCGAGCTCACCGGCGGCGAACACCTGATCGCCAACCGCTGTGCCACCCCCGCCCTCAAGCGCAAATTCATGCAGATCTACAACGACTACATCCGCATGATTGAGGCCCAGGGCGTCGACCTGCTGGGCTCCCAGCCCACCGAGGGCAACATCCGCGGCGGCCTCTCCACCATCGAGGAAAAAGCCCTGGGCAACATCCAGAAAACCGGCACCCGCCCCATCCAGGCGGTGCTCGACTACGCCGAGCCGGTCAGGCCGGGCCAGGGCCTGGTCTTCATGAACAGCTCTTCCGCCGGGGCCGAGCAGGTGACGCTGTGCGCGGCGGGGGGCAGCGTGCTGCACTTCTTCACCACCGGGCAGGGCAACATTGTGGGGCATCCCCTGATCCCGGTCATCAAGGTCTCGCCCAACCCCATCACCTGCAGCACCATGAGCGAGCACATCGACGTCAAACTGCCGGATCTGCTGGTGGGCGATATCACCCTGGATGAGGCCGCCGACCGCATCCTCGAGGTCTTCGCCCGCACCGTGAATGGCCGCCTGACCGCCGCCGAGCTCCTGCGGCACAACGAGTTCGTGATTACCAAGCTGTACCCCAGCGCCTGAACATGATTGTGGTTTGCGAGTTCATCACACCCAGCGGCCTGCAGCGCCTGCAGCAAAGCGGCCTCGAGGTGCACTACGACCCCAACCTCTGGAAAGACCGCGAGGCCCTCAAGGCCCGGCTGGCCGGGGCCACCGCGCTGATCGTGCGCAACCAGACCCAGGTCAACGCCGAGCTGCTGGCCGCCGCGCCCCGGCTGCGGGTGGTGGGGCGGCTGGGGGTGGGGCTGGACAACATCGCGCAGCCCGACCTGAAGGCCGCCGGGGTTCAGCTCTACTTTGCCAGGGGCATCAACGCCAATGCGGTCGCCGAGTATGTAATGGCCGCCATGCTACACCTGGCCCGCAACATCGCCGGGGCGGCGGCCCATGTGGCCGAGGGCGGCTGGAACCGCGCGGCCTTTGGGGGGTTTGAGCTCTCGGGCAAGACCCTGGGCTTGGTGGGCCTGGGCGAGGTGGGGCTCAGGGTGGCCCGGCGGGCCCGGGCCTTTGGCATGCGGGTGGTGGCCTCCGATCCCATGCGCCTGCCCTGGGAGAGCGCGGTGGAAGACCTGGGGATCGAGCTGCTCTCGACCCCGGAGGTGCTGCGGCGGGCCCAGTTCCTCTCGCTGCACGCCCCGCTGACCCCCGAGACCAAAGGACTGATCCGGGCCGAGACCCTGGCCACCATGCCCCGGGGCAGCTTTCTCATCAACACCGCCCGCGGCGAGCTGGTGCACCAGGCCGACCTGATCGCAGCCCTGCGCTCGGGCCACCTGGCCGGGGCGGTGCTGGACGTGGTCGACCCCGAGCCTCTGCCCCCCCAACACCCGCTGCGGGGTGTGGAGAACCTGTGGATCACCCCCCATGTGGCCGGACTGACCGCCGAGGCCCAGGAGGCGGTGGGGTTGCGGGTGGCCGAGGGGGTTTTGAACATCCTGGGGGTGGCATGAGGGTTCCTTATCCCACGCTCAAGCAGGCGCTCTCGAGCCACTTCCAGGGCCTGGGGCTGGCCCCGGATCAGGCCGAGGCCTTCGCCGAGGTGATCCTCGAGGCCGAGCTCGAGGGCAACGTGGGGCACGGCCTGACCCGTGTTGCCCAGTACACCGCGCAGCTTCGGGCTGGCGGGCTCAACCCCCGGCCGCAGATGCGCTTGGAACGAACCAAACCCGGCGTTGCAGTTCTCCATGCCGACGGCGCACCGGGGCCGGTGGCCGGGCTTTTTGCAGTGCAGGCGCTGGCCCCGATGGCCAGGGAGCAGGGGAGCGCCGCGCTGGCCGTGCGGGGCGCGGGGCATTCCGGGGTGCTCTCGGCTTACGTGGGCCGGCTGGCTCGGCAAGGGTTGGTGGCCCTGGCCTTTGCCAACACCCCCCCGGCCATCGCCCCGGGGCCGGTGCTGGGCACCAACCCCATCGCCCTGGGCGCGCCGGCCGAGCCCCAGCCGATCATCATCGATACCTCCATCTCGGTGGTGGCGCGCGGCAAGATTATTGCCGCGGCCAAAAAGGGCGAGCCCATCCCGCCGGGCTGGGCGCTCGACAAGGAGGGCCGCCCCACCACCGATGCCCAAGCCGCGCTGGAAGGCTCGCTGCTGCCCATTGGCGAGGGTAAAGGGTTTGCCCTGGCGGTGTTGGTGGAGGTGCTGGCCGGGGCCCTGGCGGGCGAGGTGCTCTCGCCCGAGCTGCCCCTGCCCTGGATGCCACCCGAGCAAGCTGCCAAACCGGGGCTGCTGCTGCTGGCCTTCGATCCCGCCGCCTTTGGCACAGGCTACGGGGGCCGGCTGGCCCAGCTCGTCCAGGCTCTTGAAGCGGCCGGAGGCCGGATTCCTGGAGCGCGCCGCGCCGCTTTACGAGAGAAATCCCTAGTAGAAGGAGTGGAGGTCAACGAGACACTAGAGGCCGAACTCGGTAAACTAGGCGTGCATCTACAAGGAGGAGGGACAAGATGAAGAAGCTGTTTTGGCTACTGGTCGCTGTGCTGGTGATGTCTACTGCCCTGGCGCAGCAAACCCGCTTGCGGGTCTTTGTGGGGGGGCAGCAGCGCCCGGATGTGATGCGCAAAATTCTGGACATCTACCAGCAGCGCAACCCAGGGGTGCGGGTGGATATCGAGGTGGGTGGGGCCACCTCCGATCAGCAGCAGCAGTACCTCACCACGGTGCTGGCCTCGCGCGACCCCAGCATCGACATCATCCTGATTGATGTCATCCGCCCCGCCCAGTACCTGGCCAGCCGCTGGGCCGATACCCTGGACAAGTATCTGCCCGCCGCCTCACGCCAGAACCTGCTGAGGCAGTACCTGCCGGCCTACTCGCAGGCCAACGTGATCAACGGTCAACTGGTGGCCTTGCCGGCCTTTGCCGACGCGATGTTCTTGTACTACCGCGCCGACCTGCTGGAGAAGTACAACTTCAAGCCCCCCACCACCTGGGATGAGGTCATCCAGCAAGCCCAGACCATCCTGCAGCGCGAGAACAACCCCAACCTCAACGGTATCGGCTATATCGGCGCACCCGTCGAGGGGACGGTCTGCACCTTCTTGCTCCCCATCTGGGCAGCGGGCGGCGATGTGACCAACGCAGAGGGCCAGTTCAGCCTCACCGTGGAACAGGCCCAGCGCTCCTTGCAGTTTTGGGTCAGCCTGATGGACCGGCGGGTTTCGCCGCCCAACATGGCCGAAAAACCCCAAGACACCATTCGCCAGGAGATGCAGGCCGGACGCTGGATCTTCGGTACCCTGTTCGCCTACGCCTGGAACAGGTTCCAGAACGACGCCGACAGCCAGGTCAAGGGCAAGATTGGCGTGGTGCCCCTGCCTGCCTTCCCTGGGGGCCGCCAGGCGAGCTGTCTGGGGGGATGGCAGTGGGCTGTCTCCGACTTTAGCCGCAATAAAGCGCAGGCCTACCGCCTGGTGCGCTTCCTGAGCAGCCCGGAGGTCTCCAAGATACTGGCTATCGATGCCTCCAATCTGCCGACCTTCCCCTCGCTGTACCGTGATGCGGATATTTTGCGGGTGAACCCCTGGTTCGGTCAGGCCTTGCCCGTGGTACAGGCGGCCCGTGCGCGCCCCCAACACCCGCGCTATGCTGAGATCTCTGAGGCCATCCGGGTTAACACCAACCAGGTGCTGGCCCGCCAGAAAACCCCTGAGCAGGGCGCCCGCGACATTGTGAACCGCTTGCAGGCGATCTACAGCGGCAGATAAAAGCCGATAGGGGTAGGGGCCGGGCGCTCCTACCCCTCAACCCATGTTTTTTGTTTGCACAACACAAGAACGGCTCTTTCTGGAACAAGCCATGCAAAAGCGGCCCAAGACCGACCCAATAATCTCCAGGCGTAGCAGGATGGTGAAGCCAGGTGGCTGGGCCAAGAACCAACTGGGAGGTGCGCATGATTCAGCCTAAATACCGCCGCAGCTTTGGCGACCTGAGCGAGCGCGCCCTGGCCTTCTGGCTGCTGCTTCCGGCGGCCTTGCTGCTGGGGTCGGTGGCGCTGTATCCGGTTGTACGTCTTTTCTACACCAGCCTGTTCCAGCGCCGCCTGACCGATGAAACCGGCAGCAACCCGGTGTTCATTGGTTTTGCCAACTTTGCCCAGGCCCTCTCCGATGAGCGCTTCTGGACGGCCTTGTGGAACACCCTTCTGATTGTTTTGGTGACGGTGCCGGGGGCACTGGTGGTGGGGCTTTTGCTGGCCTTGCTAGCCAACCTGCCTTTTCGCGTCAGGTGGCCGGTGCGCCTGGGCCTGTTGCTGCCCTGGGCCTTGCCCCTGGTGTTCGCAGGGTTGATTTTCAGATGGTTTTTTGACAGCCAGTATGGGGTGGTCAACGATGTGATCGTGCGCTTAGGGGGTGAGCGGCTGCTATGGGTAACCACGCCGGATCTGCTTTTCTGGGCCATTTGCTTCAGCATCATCTGGAAAAGCAGTTCTTTTGTGGCCCTTATCTTGCTGGCCGGGTTGCAGGTGATTCCCAAAGAGCTCTACGAATCGGCTGCGGTGGACGGGGCCAACCGCTGGCAGAGTTTCTGGCGGATCACCCTGCCGCTCCTAACCCCAGCCATTCTGGTGGCGGCGATCTTCCGCACCATCACGGCTTTCCAGACCTTCGACATCCCCTTTGCTATGCAGAACGGGGGCAGCTCCTTTGAAACCTTGGCTATGTATGTGCGCACCATGAGCATCGAGAACCTCAACTTTGGCTACGGGTCGGCCCTGGCGGTGCTGATGTTCCTGATCAGCCTGGCGGTCACCCTGGTCTACCTGCGGTATGTGAGGGGGGCCGATGATTAAGCTAAAGTCCCACGGTCTGGGGCATGGGTGGAGTGAAGCAAGCTTCGCCCAGTCCGGCCGGCTCCTTGCTGCCTTTGCTCGAGCCAGGAGGGTTTTATGAAACTCAACAACCCCCGTATATGGCTCTGGATTGCCGCAGGTATCGTTGTTATTAACGGCTTTTTTCCGGCGGTTTGGATTCTCCTGACCTCGTTCAAAACCGAGGCGGAGCTCACCCGCATCCCCATCACCTGGCTGCCCGAGAACCCGACCCTACAAAACTACGTGCAGGCCCTCACCAAGGCCCCCATCGGGCGCTACTTCCTCAACAGCCTGATTGTGGCCGTGGGGGCAACCCTGCTGTGCGTGTTTGTATCGGCGCTGGCCGCCTACGCCCTGGCCCGTTTGCGCATTCCCCACAAGACCCTGATTTTTTCTTTGCTGGTGGGGGTTTCGATGTTTCCTACCGTCACCCTGCTGTTGCCGTTGTTCGAGATGGTGCTGGCGCTGGGGTTGCGCAACACCTATATTGCCCTGATTCTGCCCCATGCCGCGCTGTCCATCCCGGTGGCTACGCTGGTGCTGGTTAGCTTTTTTCAGGGTATCCCCAAGGATCTGGAGTCGGCCGCCATGGTGGATGGCTGCTCTCGTCTGGGTGCGTTGTGGCGTATCGTGGTGCCGCTTTCCGCACCGGGGGTTTTTACCGCCAGCATTCTGGCCTTCGTCAACAGTTGGGATGAGTTCCTTCTGTCGCTGACCCTGCTGCCCTCGCAGGCCATGCGCACCCTGCCGGTGGGTATCCAGTTCCTGCAAGGCGAGTATACCTTTCCCTGGCCGCTGATCTCGGCAGCGCTGATCATTGCGCTGGTGCCGGTGGCTCTGGTGATTGCGATTTTCCAGGAGCGGGTGGTGGGCGGCCTGACCCAGGGGGGCGTGAAAGGATAGGCTGGCCTCGAGCAACAACGTCCATATGCAAAACCTCAGAATCGGTCTTGTTCCCATCGTGCGGCCCCTGTTTAGGGGTTCCAAGCTGGGCCTCGAGCCCACCACCCGCCAGGCCCTGGAAGCCCTGGGCCCCCGGCTGGGCTTCGAGCTGGCCTATGTGGCCGAGCCGGTGGCCGACGCCGCCCAGGCCGAGGCGGCGGCCCGCGCGGCCCAGGCCGCCAAGTTGGACTTGCTGCTGGTGCAGCACGTGACCTTTGCCACCGGCGATGCCTTTTTGCCGCTCCTGGAGCTGCCCATCCCGGTGGGGCTGTGGGCCCTGCCCGAGGTGTGGGACAGCGGCCCGCTGCCGCAGAACGCGGTCTGCGGCCTCAACCTGGGGGTCTCGCTGGCCCCAAAGCCCACCAAGTGGTTCTATGGGGCAGTAGACGATGCCTGGTTTCAGGCCCGCCTCAAGCTCACCCTGCAGGCCCTGCGGGGTGTGAAGGTGCTGCGCGAAGGCCGGGTGCTCTGGCTGGGCGGCCACGCGCCCGGCTTTTTTGCCTTTGATGCCCTGCCCGAGACCGGTCTCACCGTGGAGAAGGCTGAGCTGGCCGAGCTGTGGGAGGCCCTGGCGGCGGTCTCGGAGGCGGAAATAGAGGCGCGGGTTGCAGGGTTCCGCGAGCTTTCCGAGTATCCGGTGGAGCAGCTGCGTGAAAGCTTCCGCCTCGAGCTGGCCTTAGAACAACTGGCCCGGCCCTACGACGGGGTGGCCCTGCGGGAGTGGCCGGAGATCCCCGAGCGAACTGGGGTGATGGCCTACGCGGCCATGGCCCGCCTGGCCGATGCGGGCTACACCCTGGCCCCCGAGGGCGATGTGATGGGCCTGGCCAGCCAGCTGGCCCTGAAGGCCATCTCGGGCCGGCCGGCCATTCTGCTGGACATCTCGCACTTTTCGGCCAAAGGGATCATGCTCTGGCACGGGGGCGAGGCACCCCTGGCCTGGGCCGCGGGCCCCACCCGGCTGGTGCCGCACTTCAACCGCCACCTGCCCGCGGTGCGCGACATGGCGCTGCGGGCGGGCCCTATTAGCGGCCTGCGCCTGCTGCCGGGCCGCAAAGCCGTGGTGCACGGGGGCGTGTTGAGCGGTGAGAAAGGCTACGACGGGGACTCGAGCTACCTCACCCGCCCCACCTGGGCCGCCCAACCCCTCACCCCCCGGCAGTTTTTAGCAAGCTGGTTCAACCACCGCATCCCCCACCACCTGGCCGTAGGGATGGGCCCGCATGAAGAAGCCTTGCTGGAGATGTGCGCCTGGCTGGGCCTGGAGGTGCTGCCCGCCCGGCCCGAGGAAAACCGACTGGTATGGTGAAGATCCTGACCGTGGGCTGGGCCAACCTGGACCAGCGCTTCTATGTCGAGCAGTTCCCGCCTTCCAGCAGCCGCACCGGGGTGCTGGGTTACCGCGAGACCATCGGGGGGCCGGCGGCGGTGGCGGCGGTGGCGGCGGCCCGGCTGGGGGCCGAGGCCCATCTGGTGAGCCGCCGGGGCGACGATGCCACGGGGGAACGCCTGCAGGGGATGCTCGAGGCCGAAGGGGTCAGGGCCCACTTCCAGCTGGGCGCGGCCACCCCGGTCTCGGCGGTGCTGGTCACGCCGGAGGGCGAGCGCTACATCTTTCCCTACCGGCCCGAGCTGCCCGATGAGCTGGTTTTAAACGAGGAGGGCCTGCTCGAAGGAACCGGCGCGCTGCTGCTGGACGGGCGCTGGGCCTCGGCGGGGTATGGCCTGGGCCAGGCCGCCCGTGCGCGGGGCCTCCCGGTGGTGCTGGATCTGGATCGCGACCGCGACGAGGACTGGATGCTCACCCGGGTGGCCACGCACGTGGTGGCCTCGGAGGAGCTGGCCGTGCAGAAAGGCGGCGTGGACGCGCTGCTGGCCCAACTGCAAGCCCTGGGGGTGTTCGCCGCGGTGACCCTGGGGGCCCAGGGGGTGGCCTATGCGGGCGGACACCTGCCGGCCTACCCGGTACAGGTGCGCGACACCACCGGGGCGGGGGACGTCTTCCACGGGGCCTTTACCCTGGCCCTTGCCGAGGGGATGGGCGAGCTGGCGGCCCTGCGATTTGCCTCGGCGACCGCCGCCCTGCACTGCGCCCAGGCCAGCCCCCCGCGCCGGAACGAGGTGCAGGCCTTTCTGGCTTCCCTGCCCTGAACCCCAAAACCCCAAGCAAGCTAGATACACGAGGAGGAGCATGAAAACCACCCCAGCAAAAGCCCGCGCCTATGCCCGCATTGGCGATGGGGCCATGCGCTTTGGCACCCTGGCCATTGACCAACGCCCACCCTTGATGCAGATTGCTGCCAAAGCGCTGGGCCGCGACCTGGAGAGCGTGGGGCCCGAAGTGAGCGAACTCAAGGGCCTGCTGGCCGAGACCCTGGCCCGGGCCGTAACCGGAATCCTGATAGACCCGCACTACGCCTTTCCTGCGGCCATGCCGGTTCTGCCGCGTGAGACCGGCCTGATGCTGACCCTCGAGCACCACCGCTTCGAGACCGTAGAAGGCGGCTGGCGCAAAAGCGCGATGATTCCGGGCTGGAGCGTGGAGCGGGCGGTGCAGATGGGCGCCGACGGCCTGAAGCTTCTGGCCTGGCACCGCCCCGATGCCCCGCCCGAAATTACCGAGCACCAGCTGAACTTTGTGCGAAGCGTGGGCGAGGCCTGCCGCAAGGCCGACCGTCTCTTCATCTTCGAGGTGCTGCCCTACCCCCTCCCCGGCGAAGATACCCATACCTACAACGCCAAGCTGCGCGAGATGTCGCTGGAGATCGCCGCGGCCTTCGCCGACCCCGGCTTCCACATTGACCTGTACAAGCTGGCCTTCCCCGGCGCCGCCGATCTGGTAAAGGAGTTTGGCGGCGGGGGCTACTCGCTCGAAGACCTGGAAGCCGACATGCGCGAATACAGCAGACTTCCCGCGCCCTGGCTGCTGCTTTCTGGTGGCCTGAATGCCGAGCAGTTTGTGCAGATGCTGGAAGCTGCTCTGAGTGCCGGGGCCCGTGGTTTTCTGGCAGGCCGCGCGGTCTGGCAGCATCCTTTGCGTTTCTACCCCGACAAGGCCAGGGTGCGCGAGGCCCTGCGCGAAGAGGGCCTCGAGACCCTCCACCGCCTAAACGAGCTCCTGCAGGCCATCAAGCCTATGTATCCCGAGGTGGACTGGAGGCTCGAGGGGGTCGCAGGCTAAAAATCTATTCCCGTACCAGCCGGTAGTGGATGCCCCTTGCATCCACCTGGATCAGATGGAGCACCGGCCCAGCGCCGGTCATCTCGAAGTAGGCCTCGAACACCTCGGTTCGGTTGTTGTGGCGGTTGGTCAGGCTCATCTGCCAGTTGTTGAGGGTCATTCGGCCCTGGTATTTTTGGGAGTAAAACTGCTGTGACCCCACGAAGCCGCTGGCCCCGGCGTGGGTGGAGGTATAGGTTCCGTCGCGGTTGAAGGTGAAGCTATGGGCGCTGCTCACCGCGTTCATGCCGGCATAAGCGCCGGTGATGGAGTTGTAGTACTGGCCTGCAACGGAACTGCTCTCCTTCCACGTGCCGACCAGATCGGTGGCTTTGACCGCAAACTTGTTGTAGCCGTACATCCTGCCAACGGCCTCGATGTTGGGGAATTCCTTTTGGAAGGCGGCAAAGCTGGGGGCCACTACCTGGATGGCGTAGCCCAGGCCCTTGTCAAATCCAATGTAGAGGGCCACATGCTTGCGCGTACCCGTAGAAACCTCGGTAGCGCTGCCTTCGCCAAAGTAGAGGCAGTAATAGCAGACATCGTTTTTGAAGACCTTGAGTTCGTCCACCCGGTAGCGGGGAGCCACCAGGCGGTTCCAGTAGTAGCCCACCCGCTCTTGCTCGTTGCCCGTGACCCACATGTTTTCCGGCAGTGGCATGCCGTAGTGAAGCAGTACCACCACCTCGCCTTTGGCAACCCGCACGAAGCCGTTTTCGATGGTGGATACCCAGCCGTCGTTGAAACGGGTGGTGGGGGTGGCGATGGTGCGTTGGTTGGCTGTTGTATGGGTGGGGGGGCGGGCCACATTAACCGGAGGGGCCTGGGCCGCCTTGGGCTTGTTCAGCTTGAGGGAGCTGTTGAAGCGGTCGAACAGGTCGAAGTGCCGCTCGTCGGTGGTGATGTAGAGGATGCTGGCCACGCGCCCGTTGCCGGTAAAGGTGGAGAGCAGCACCACATAGTTCAGCCCGTCCTGCGAAGCTGCGATGCCTCCCGCTAAATTCTGGTAGTCGCCGTTGGGCGGCCCCATCTCGGTGGTGGGTTCGCCGGAGAGGCCCAGGCCCTCTACGACCAGGCGCTTCCACTCTCCCTGGAAGTTTTGCTGGGGATTGTTGCCGGCGGGCACGCTGGCATAGAGCACGATCGAACCAAACGACTCCTTGGTCTGTAGCGCCAGCATCACCCCGCCTTGCAGGTTGCTTTTCTTCCACCCCTGGGGTGGGGTGTACTCGAAAATGTCGAAGCTGTCGGCCAGGGCCACCCCCAAGCCGCACCCCAGCAGCCACGCCGCAGCCAAAAACCCAGCCAACCGTTTCATGCGCACACCTCCTATGGTTATTGGTCAGTGTACACAGCCCAGGATGACTGGCGCGTGACTGAAGGAATAGACCAGCGCTATTTCTGTGCAGATGACTTGGCGTATGGTTGTGGGTTTTCGTAGGATAAAGAGCAAACATGCTTGCAGGGCGCATAGCGGGCTTGGGCCGAGGGGCGCTCCGGAAGCACTGCAACAACCCTCAGAAGGTTGTGGTTAGTAGTTATGGAATCCTGCACCCTCACTGCCCTGCGCGACATGCTGATGCCCGGGCTCATCTCCGGCGAGATTTGGGTGAAGGATGCGCGCTGGCTCTTGAAGGAGCTCGAGTTGTGAAATACGACCCGCAAAAACATCACCGCCGATCCATCCGCCTGAAAGGTTACGATTACACCCAGGCGGGGGCATATTTCATCACTATTGTGACGCAAGACCGCGAATGTTTGTTGGGCGATGTGGTGGATGGAGTGATGCAATTAAGCGAGGCGGGCCACATGGTCGAACGGTGTTGGTACGACATTCCTACGTATTTCCCCAATGTCGAGTTGGATGCGTTTGTGACGATGCCGAATCATCTGCACGGAATTATCGTCATTGCCCATAACCACCCCGTAGGGGCAGGCCTTGTGCCTGCCCAACATGACCGCGCAACCACCGATGGGGCAACCACCGATGGGGCAACCGCCGATGGGGCAACCACAAGGGTTGCCCCTACGGTTGGGGATATTGTGGGGGCGTTCAAATCAAAGACGACGGTCGCGTATATACGCGGCGTGAAACAATCGGGATGGCCGCCATTTGGTGGTCGCCTTTGGCAACGCAATTACTACGAACACATCATCCGCAACGACGCATCTCTAAACCGCATTCGCCAATATATTGTGAATAACCCGACAAAATGGGGCCTGGATAGAGAAAATCCGATTTTAGAAGGCGGGGTTGCAACCTACCCCGCCAAGAGATGAATCATGGCGCAGATGACCGAATCTGTGGTTGAACAGGCAGCCCCGGCCTGGCTCGAGGACACCGGTTAACAGGTGACGCATGGCCTCAAGATTCCCTAGCTGCCAAGGTTAGAAGCACGCGCTGGCCTGCTACGATGCTCTCGAGACCAACGATAGCGTGGTCAGGGGCTGGGCGACGCAACCTACACCAACTGCCCCAAACCACTCCCCTCGAGCAGCTCCTTTACCCACACCTTCTCCCCCCGCTTCACCGACTCCTCGGCGGCCACCCCCACCACCACGCTCCAGAAGCCCTCTTCGGCGGTGGCGGCGGTATTGGGTTTTCCGTCCATGGCCTCAATCCAGCGCAGGTGCTCGAAGTAGGTGGCCCCGCTGTGGCCGCTCTCCTCGATCAGGGCGGGGTAGCTGGGGGTCATGGTGCGGGAGGTGCGGTCGGGGAGGCAGATGACCTCGAGGTAGTTCTCCCACTTGGAGTAGGCCTGCCCGTTCACGCCCTCGCTGGCTTTGAGCCGGCCTTCGTCGCCGCAGATGACGATTTCCTCGTAGACCATGGGGGCGAACATGCACAGGTTGAAGTTGGCCCGGATGCCATTGGCGTATTCGACAATTACAAAGGCGTTGTCCAGGATGTCCGATTTCTCCCCGCCGTACTCGAAGTCGCGGAAGTTCACCGCCTGGCTGCCCGAGGCGTACACGCTCACCGGGCGCGACCCAGCGAACAGATTGAACAGGTCGAAGTAGTGGCAGCACTTTTCCACCAGGGTGCCGCCCGAGTACTTGGAAAACTTGTTCCACTGCTTGACTTTGTCCAGGAAAGGCTCGCGGTGCTCGAGGATGGTGATGGTCTTGATCTCGCCCAGGCTTTTGCGTTCCTTGGCCTCGTGGATGGCCTCCACGTAGATGGGCTTGAAGCGGTACTGCAGGCCGATTTGCAGCACCTTGGGGTAATTCTGCGCAATCTGCCAGATCTCGTAGGCGTCCTTCAGGTTGGTGGCCATGGGCTTCTCCAGCAGGATGTGCTTGCCCGACTGGGCGGCCACCTTCAGCACCTCCAGGTGGGTGTGGTTGGGGGTGCAGATGATCAGCCCGTCCACCGCGGGGTCGTTGCAGGCGGCCTCGAGGCTGTCGTAGACCACCAGGGGTTCCTCGGTGAACTGGGCCTTGATGCGCCGGGCGGCCTCCACGCTACTGGGGTTGGGGTCGTAGACGCCGTGAACGGTGCAGCGGCCCTCGAGCAGCGTCACCCGGATGTGCTCCTGCCCGTTCACCCCCACCCCAATCACGTTGAAGCGATACTTGAGGGGGCCGGGGTTCATCAGGAAGCGGTCTTCCTGCGGTATGTAGGCAAACTTGGGGGTGAGCGCGTGGAGGCGGTTGGCAAACTCCTTGTTGCGTTTCATGCTTTTTAGATTATAAATCTAAAATCTGACCAATGATAGCAACCAGCTCCTCCAGCCGAACAGGGCGGTCCTTTTTGCTGCCCCCGCCGTTGTAGGAAAGGGTGGGCTGAGCCCAACCCCATACTGGATAAAACCGAGCAGTGCTGGTATTACGCTAAATCAGACGCAAGGGCTGGAAATCGCCCCCCAACACCTGCTGGGGGTTGGCGGCGATCCACTGCAAGGCGGCGGCGTAGACATTGCGGAAGTCGGTCTGGTACTTGAGCGCGTTGAGCTCGAGGTCTTCTAGGTCGGGTTCGCCGCCGTACAGCCCACCCCGTATACCGCCGCCCAGCACCAGCATCAGGCCGCCCTCCCCGTGGTCGGTGCCAAACGAGGCGTTTTCCGCCACCTGGCGCCCGAACTCGCTAAAGACCATAATCATAACGTCTTTGTCCCGGCCAATGGCCTTCAGGTCGGCCCGTAAAGCGGCCAGGGCCTGGGCCAGATACCCCAGCAGCTCGGCCTGGCGCGGGGGCTGCCCGGCGTGGGTGTCCCAACCCCCCAGGGTGGTGTAGTAGACGCTGCTGCCCAGCCCACCGGCGATCATGCGGGCGATGTCGGCCATGCTGCGGCCAAAGGCGTTGTCGGGGTACTGGGCCTGGTTCCGAACCTGGCGTAGCTGGCCCACCTTGTCCAGGGCGCCGCGCAATGAGAGCATGGCCCGGCGCACCTCTTCGGCGGTGCCGCTGCGCACCCGCTGGGCCTCCCGGTCGAAGGCCTCCTCGAAGGGCCGGGGCAGACGGATGCTGAAGGTATCGATGCTGCTGATGGCCGGGGCGCTGCGGCGTTCGCCCATCTGGGCCTGGGGGGTGGCCCCGCCCAGGAAGGTATCGCAGAAGGGGTCGTCCTGCAGGTCGCCCCAGCGGCCCAGCCAGCCGGTCTCCAGCCGGCGGCTGGGGTCGGCGGTGTGCCAGATGGAGGTGGAGATGAAGTGGCTGCGGTTGGGGTTGGGATAACCCACCTGGGGAATGACCGCCAGTTCACCGTTGTTCCACATCGGCATCAGGGGCCTGAGGGCGGGGTGCAGGCCCAGGCGTTCGCCGTTGGCGCCCAGGTCGAGCACCTCTGGGCGCTGGATGGCGATGTTGGGGCGCAGGCGGTAGTAGAGCTCGTTGCGGTAGGGCACCAGGGTGTTGAGCTGGTCGTTGCCGCCAAACAGGTTGACCACCACCAGGATTTTGTCTTTGGACTGTGCGGCCAGCGCTGTCTTCGAGAGCAGCGAAGGGGCCCCCTGGCCCAGGGCCAGGGTGAGCAGGGATTTCTGGATAAACTCGCGTCGGTTCATACGATCCTCGTTCGGGTGGCTGGGTTTACAGCAGTTGGGCCTCCGGCTTGACCAGTGACAGGGCCCCATCGGCGTTGTCCATGAAGACCGAGAGGTCGAGGCGCTGTTCGCGGCCGGCAAAGCCGGCCAGCAGGTTGATGCGGGTCAGGAAGGGCGACTCGGCCAGCCAGGCCAGGCCCCCGTCCCAGCCAGCCACGTTGGGCGGGTCGAAGGGAATCTGGCCCATGGCCGCCAGGGACTGGTAGAGGGCCCGTCCGGGGCGTTCCTCGAAGTTGACCTGGCGCACCCCGGCGGCGTACCACAGCCCCACCAGGTACTCCAGGGGGCTTTTGATGAGCGCGTTGCGGTACGCCGGGCTGTAAAACGCCTCGTGGGTGAAAAGCCAGCGCAAAAACCCCCGGGTGCCCTCGGCGCGGAAGACCCGGGCCCCCTCCTGCACCAGGGCCTCGGGCGGATCGGGGCACAGGTAAAAGCGCAGCAGCTTGCGGGCCACAAAAAGATAGGTCTGGGGGTGCTCGATCAGAACTTCCAGTACCTCGTCGCCGGTGCGGACGCGCCGGCCCAGGAAGGTTTTTTCCCCGGGGTCGTGCCAGCGGGGGTTGAAGACGAACTCGAAGGCCAGGTTGGCGCTGGCCTCGCGGGGCCGCTGGTTGCCGGGCAGGCGCACCGTCCAGCCGGTGAAGGCGCGGGCGGCCTCGAGGATGTCCTGCTCGGTGTAGTGGCCGGGCCCCAGGGTGTAAAGCTCCAGCAGCTCTCGAGCCCAGTTCTGGTTGGGGTGCTCCTTGCGGCTC
This sequence comes from Meiothermus taiwanensis WR-220, assembly GCF_003568585.1. Taxonomy (NCBI): domain Bacteria; kingdom Thermotogati; phylum Deinococcota; class Deinococci; order Thermales; family Thermaceae; genus Meiothermus; species Meiothermus taiwanensis. The sequence continues at coordinate 2,131,248 of NZ_CP021130.1, read as the reverse complement.
TGGGCGTTGTTGAGGTAGAGCAGCATTACGGGGTTGCGGGCGATGGCCTTCAGGAGGTCGCCGTAGGGGCCATACCCCAGCTGCCGGAAGGTGGCAAACTGCTGCCAGAAGTCGATGCCCTGGGCCCCCATGGTCTCGCGGAACTCCGAGGTCAGGTGGCCGTGCCAGAACAGCACCAGGCGCTCGGCGGCGGGGGTGGGGGTGGTGAGCCAGTGGTTGAGCCAGAGCTGGCTGATCTCACGGTGTTGCTGGCCGCGCTCGGTGCGGGTGGCCGCTGTGCGGTAGCTGGGGGCCGGGGCCGGGTCGCGCAGCAGGAAGTCTACGGCGGCCTCGAGGCCCATCTCGGCCAGCTGCTGGGCTTCTTCCCTGCGCCCCCGTGCAGCGGCGCGGCGTAGCAGGTGGGCAGCGTTGGAAAAACTGAGGGGACGGGCCATAGCGGAACTCCTGATGCACCCACCATAGCCACCCAAGCTGAAGCCAGCCTTAAGCCACACAAACCCACCCCACCCACGCTGCTCGAGGCCACCTGGCACTGCGTTCGACTGGGCTTGTCTTTGTCAACCAAAGCAGGGTATTTTGGTTGACGTGTCTGCGCTGCTCAACCACCTGCACGAGCACTTCCAGAGCGGTGAGGCGCTGGCCTCGGCCCTGGGCGTAAGCCGCACGGCGGTCTGGAAGCAGGTAGCCGAACTCCGTAAGGCCGGTTATCCGGTGGAGACCCAGAAGGGCCGGGGCTACCGCCTGGCCCCTGGAAGCCCCACGCCGGCGGCCCTCGAGGCCCTGCGAAAGGGGAGCTTCGGGGCCTTTTATGCCTACCTGGGCACGGTGGACAGCACCCAGGAGGTGCTCAAAAACTGGGCCCTGGACGGGGCCGAAGAAGGATCGGTGGTGCTGGCGGAGCGGCAGCTCAAAGGCCGGGGCCGCCGTGGGCGGGCCTGGGCCAGCGAGCCGGGCCGGAGCCTGACCTTTTCGGTTTTGTTGCGCCCTGCGCTGCCATTATCTGCCCTGCCCTTGCTGCCCCTGGCGGCGGGGCTGGCCCTGCGCGATGCTAGTGGCGTGGGGGGGCTCAAGTGGCCCAACGACCTGCTGAGCCCCGACGGGCGCAAGCTGGCGGGGGTGCTCCTGGAGGCCCAGGTGAGTGGGGAGGAGGTGGCCTGGGTGCTGTTGGGCATCGGCCTCAATGTGCACAAGGGGGCGCTTCCGGAGGGCGCTGCGGCCCTGGAGGAGTTCCTCGAGGTGAGCCGGGTTCGGGTTTTGGCCCGGCTGCTGGAGTGCCTCGAGGCCCGCTATGCCCAGCTTGCCGACCCCGAGGCGCTGCTGCGGGACTACCGCACCTACAGCTACACCCTGGGCCGGCGGGTGCGGGTGACCACGACGCGGGGTGTGCTCGAGGGCCAGGCCACCGAGATTGCCCCGGATGGGGCCCTGGTGGTGCAAAGCGCGGACACAACCCACCACATCGGGGCGGGTGATGTGGAACTGATCGGTTTTTTAGGAGGAAGCCAATGAACCCAACGCAAAGCCTACCCTACCTACCCCTCTCCAAGTCCCTTTTTCCGGCCCGCAGCTGGCAGCGCGATCTGCTGCTGGTGCTTTTGGGCAGTTTTCTGGTGGCGCTACTGGCCCAGGTGAGCCTCCCCTTACCCTTTACCCCGGTGCCCATCACCGGCCAGACCCTGGGGGTGCTGCTGGTGGGGGCCCTGCTGGGCAGCCGGCTGGCCTTTTGGGCGATGGGAGCGTATTTGCTCGAGGGCCTGGTGCTGCCGGTGTTTGCTGGAGGGGCCACCTGGTTCCACCCGCGCATCGCCTTTACCGCGGGTTATCTCTTGTCCTACCCCCTGGCCGCCTACCTGGTGGGCTACCTGGTGGAGCGCTACGGCACCGACCGCAGCGTGCTCAAGACCTTTGGGGCCATGCTGCTGGCCAGCCTGCTGATCTACGCCATCGGTGTGACCTGGCTGGGCTTTGCGCTGGCAGGGGCGGGGAAGTACGCCGGTGTGTGGGGGGTCTTGCAGGCCGGAATGATTCCCTTCATACCTGGGGATCTGATCAAGGCCGGCATCGCCGCTGCCCTGCTCCCTACCGCCTGGCGTCTGGTTCGTCGGTAGCCTCGAGGTTGTGCGCCTCCCCCGTCCAATGGGGGAGGTTTCTCTTTGAAGCAGCCAGCCAATACCGGATTCAAAAAGACAATCTTCCAAAACAAAGACCTCTAGAGGCTATCTTTTTGAATCCTAGAGCACACCCCTCGCTACGCTCGGCGAAGAAAGCGTATCCCTTCCAAGGGGCGGTATCACCCTCCGCTACGCGGATAACTTCGGTCGGGCTAGTTCAGCGCCTTCCGGCGGCGAACTAAACGAATCTGGTATAAGGCGGGCTGGACTGTTGCGAATAGTTCTTTTTACTAAATAAATATATTCCGACCGGATTACTTGACTTTGGGCTGTGGCCTATATAAACTGACGGCCAGAATGTGGGAAGAGAGCTGTACGGAAAGCGTGTTGTTCGGTTCCTCCCGGCTTTTTGGTGCCCGAGTTTGCACAGCGATGCCGGAATGGGGATCCGATGGGGCTGCTCCTCAAGCCATCTACCCTGGAAGCGAGGCCTGGGGAGCGACCAGACGAAGCTAAGGAGGGAAGGAAATGTTCGTTACCATGAACCGCATACCGGTCAACCCCGAGTATGCCGCGCTGTTTGAGCAAAATTTCCGTGAGCGGGCCCGTTTGGTTGATCGCATGCCGGGCTTCATCCGCAACCTGGTGCTGCGTCCGCAGAAGCCCGACCAACCCTATGTGGTCATGACCTTCTGGGAAAGCGAGCAGCACTTTAAAAACTGGGTGGAAAGCCCCGAGTTCAAGCAAGGTCATGCCAGAAGTGGAACCCTGCCCCGCGAAGTGTTTACGGGGCATAGCTCGCTGGAAACCTTTGAAGTGTTCACCGATTCGGCCGCGCTCGAGGCCACAACTTCTTAGCTAGGGAGCAGTGCGGGGACTGAAACCCGACGTCCAAAGAAATGAGGTGGGTTTTGTGAAACAGATCGTTATCGGACTGGGGCTCTGCTTGTTGGGCTTTGGGCTGGCCCAGCCCTTTACCGTAAAGGATTCAAGGGGTCAAACCGTCACAGTGCGTTCCATCGAGCGAATCGTCTCGCTCAACGGCGTTACCACCGAGATTCTCTTTGCCCTGGGGGTGGGGGATCGGGTGGTGGGCCGTGATACCAGCAGCTACTACCCGGCCAGCGTCAACAAGCTGCCCACGGTGGGCTACCAGTTCCAGCTCAACGTGGAGGGCATCCTTTCCCTGCGCCCCACCCTGGTGCTGGGCCGGGAGGATGTGCGTCCCCCCACCGTTTTTGATCAGCTAACGGCTGCTGGGGTCACGGTGGTGCGGGTACCGGACAAGCCCAGCCTCGAGGGGGCCAAGGAAAAAATCCGCACGATTGCAGCGGCGGTGGGTCGGGTTGAACGCGGCGAGGAGCTGGTGCGCCGCCTCGAGCGCGACCTGCTGGTGTTGCGTTCCAAGCAGCGCCAGGCCACCACACGCAAACAGCTCAAGGGCATCTTTCTGTACCTGCGCGGCACCAACGTCACCTATGTTTGCGGTCAGGGTTCCAACCCGGTGGGAATGATGGAGCTGGCCGGCATTGCCAATGCGGCCAAAGGCATCCAGAACTGCCAGCAGATGACCGCTGAGGCGGTGATTGCTGCCCAGCCCGATGTTATTGTGGTATTCACTGCTGGCCTGGAGAGCATTGGTGGGTTGGAAGGCTTGCGTAAGCTGCCGGGGGTGATGCAGACCCCTGCCGGTCAGAACGGCCGGGTGGTGGCCATCGACGACCTGTACCTGGGCGGTTTTGGGCCTAGGGCGGGGCGGGCTGCGCTGGATTTGTTTGTGGGAGCTTATGAACGCAGCGGGCTTTATATCGCTGGAGCCCAGGAGTAGGTGAGCTATATGCCATCGGTTCAGGAGAAAGCCTACGCCCTGCTGGAAGCAGCCCGCAGCCGGGCCTACACCCTACCAGAGGGGTTCACCGGGTTCAGGGCCAGCCTCAAGGTGTACCTGGCCGGTAGCTGGCACCAGGGTGGCCTGGTGGCCCGCTCGCCCAAGGAAATTGAGCTGCACCTGCTCGAAGACCTCCAGGCCTGGCCGCGTCGGGAACTGGCCTCGATGCTGGCCCACCGCAGCCCCCGGCCTTTTGCCCAGAGCGAGGGCCAGTACCCCATGCACCTCGAGGGGGAAACCCCGCTGGGGGTGGGTGTGCGCCTCGAGGACGCTATGCGCTCTGTTTTGTGGGTGCAGGATAACCACGTGCGGATGGTCGAGCGCAACCTGCCCGATAGCTCCTTTCGCATCCACATCCACAACCACGTACCGGCTGGAGCGCACCACCTACCGCAGCACTTTACCGTCGTTTATCGCAATGCCCAGGGTGGCATTGAAGCGGTGGAATCGTTCGACGATCGCTATGTTCAGGTTGAGGGGGTTTGGTTGCCCAGCCGGCGCCAGGTGGTGCGCCACGATAAGGACGGCGTGACTGTGCGTGAGTTGCGGCTTGACCAGCACGCCCTGCTGACCTAAGGCCATGCAACCCTCTTCTTTCTATAAAGCCTCCAGCCGCTACCGCTCGACCCTGCTGGCGTTGGGGTTATTGCTGCCGCTGGTGGTGCTCATCTCGGCAGGCATCGGGGCCTACTACATCCCACCCCAGGAGATTCCCCGCATCCTATGGGAGCGCTCGGAGCAGGCCTACGCGGTGCTGGTATCGGTTCGCTTCCCCCGGGTTTTGCTGGCTTTGCTGGTGGGGGCGTTGCTAGCCCTTTCGGGCGCGGTCATGCAAGGGCTGTTTCGCAACCCCCTGGCCGACCCGGGCCTGATCGGGGTGAGCGCCGGGGCCGCCTTGGGGGCCGCTGTCTTTATCATCCTGATTCCGGGCGCGGGCATCCTGGAGGTGTATGCCCTGCCGCTCGCGGCTTTTGTGGGCGGGCTGTTGGCGACCCTGGCGGTCTGGTTCATGGCCAGCAGCGATGGACGGGTGCAGACCCTGACCCTGCTGCTGGCGGGGATTGCCATCAACGCCCTGGCAGGGGCCCTCATTGGCCTTTTGATCACCCGCGCCACCGATGAGCAGCTGCGCAGTCTCACCTTTTGGACGCTGGGTGGCTACAGCGGGGCCACCTGGGGCGGGCTGGCCGCCATGGCCCCTACCGCACTGCTGGCCTTCTGGGGGCTGATGCGCCTGGCCCGCCCGCTGAACGCGCTGGTTCTTGGCGAGAGCGAGGCCTTTCATCTGGGGGTGCACCTCGAGCGTTTCAAGCGCCAGGCCGTGGCCCTGGCCGCGCTGGCGGTGGGCACTGCGGTGGCGGCGGCGGGTGGGGTGGGTTTCATCGGGCTGGTGGCCCCCCATCTTTTCCGTCTGATGGCGGGGCCGGATCACCGCTACCTCTTGGCCGGCTCGGTGCTGCTGGGAGCTGGCCTGAGCGTGCTGGCCGATCTTATTGCCCGCACCGTGGCCTCGCCCGCCGAGCTGCCGGTGGGTGTGGTGACCAGTCTGCTGGGGGCTCCTTTCTTCATCTGGCTGCTGCTGCGCTTTAAGCAGGGGGCCGCCCGCTAGGTCTTGTGTGGAGGGTGTGAGGTAATGTTGGAGGCTCGCTCGCTCAAATATGCTGTAGGCGGAAAAACCCTTCTCGAGAACATCTCCTTCCGGCTCGAGGCCGGCCAGATGCTGAGCATTATCGGGCCCAACGGCGCTGGCAAATCCACCTTGTTGCGGCTTCTATCGGGCGAGATGAAGCCCGACTCGGGGCAGATTGAACTATTGGGCCGGCCCTTGAGCAGCTACCGGCCGCTCGAGCTGGCCCTTGAACGTGCAGTGCTAACCCAGCGCCGCGAGATCAATTTCCCCTTTGACGCTTATGAGGTGGCCTTTTTAGGCCGCCTGCCCCACCTCGAGCGCCGGGCCGAAAACCTTCAGGATCACCAGGTTACCGAGCGGGCATTGAGCCAGACCGGTGCGCTGCAGTTTGCTACCCGCCGGTACCAGACCCTCTCGGGCGGGGAGCAGAGCCGGGTGGATCTGGCCCGCGTGCTGGCCCAGGAACCGCGGCTGCTGCTGCTGGACGAACCCACCAACCACCTCGATCCCAAACACCAGGTGGAGATTCTGGCCCTGTGCCGACGTCTGGCCCAGGCGGGCTGGGGGGTGCTGACGGTGCTGCACGATCTTAACCTGGCCGGGCTGTTCTCTGACCACATTTTGCTGCTACACCAGGGCCGTATGGAGGCGCTGGGTCAGCCGGCCGAAGTTTTACAGCCCGCGCGCCTTCAGGCTGTTTACGGTTTGCCATTTATCCAGACCCAGCACCCCAGCGGTAGACCCTGGGTGATGCCCCTGGCCGAGGCGGCGCTTTCCCACAGCAAGGAGCCGCTTGCTTGTTGAAAGCTTGCAGGGCGGGGTGTCTTTATAACTTTTCCTCATCAGGGGGTGTCTTTGGGGGCTGGGCCCCTTTGGCAGCCCAGCCGATGATCCAGGGCATCAGCAGCCTATAGGCCCCCGCGGCCAGCAGGGCCATTGCAAGGCTTGGCAGTAGAGCCGTCCAGAAGCCCACCTGTGGAATCTGGGCCACCAGGGTGAAAATGCCGGCGATGGCCGCGACTATGGCCACTTCCTGCCACTCCACCCTCATGGCTGGGCCTCCAGCAGGTCGGCCAGGTAGACCAGCGCCATCTTGTAGGACATGGGGCCAAAGCCCGAGACGATGCCCCTGGCACCCATGGCTGTGACCGAGTGGCGGCGGTACTCCTCACGGGCATGGATGTTGGAAAGGTGCACCTCCACCACTGGCAAGGTCTGTGCCCGTAGCGCATCCAGCAGTGCAACCGAGTAATGGGTGAGGGCCCCAGGGTTCAGCACGATGGCCCGGAAGCCCTCATCGGCGGCCTGCTGAATCCACTCCACCAGCTGCCCTTCAAAGTTGGACTGGCGGCAGGCCACCCCCAGGCCCAGCTCGGCCCCCCAGGCCTCGCACAGCTCCTCGAGCTCCTCGAGGGTGGTATGGCCGTAAATTCCGGGTTCGCGCCTACCCAGCAGGTTCAGGTTGGGGCCGTTGAGAATCAGGATCATTTGACCTCTATGGTAAAGGCCCCATGGGCCATCGGGCAACGAGGGCCTGGTATACTCCAGCCATGCGCGAACGCATCCTGGCCCGCATCCGCAGGGGCCTCGAGCACCGTCCTAAGGCTGCCCTGCCGGAGCCGTTGGTCTCGCCGGTGCCTTCGCCCGATGAAGCCCTGGCCCTCTTTAGCGAGCGCTTGACGGGAAACGGGGGTGAGATGGTGCGGCTGGAGAGCCTGCAGGCCGCTGAGGAATGGCTGGGCCGCTTTGCCCAGACTTTTGCTGGGGCAAGCCTGGGTCAGACGCTTCCAGAGGTGTTGCACCCCCAGGTGCCCCTCCTACCCCCCGAAGAAGCCCCCCTGGGCATCTCCTGGGCTTGGGGCGCGGTGGCCGAGACCGGTACGGTTATCCTCTCCAGCCAGGAAGGCCGCCGCACCCAGCTTTTACCGCCCACGCACCTGGTGTTTGTACCGCAAGGGAAAATTTACCTAACCCTTTTGCAGGCCCTCCAGGCCCTGCAAACCGGGCTGCCCTCGGCCATCGGGCTGCACTCCGGCCCCAGCAAATCCGCCGACATTGGCCAGATTATGGTCAAGGGGGTGCATGGGCCAGGGCGGCTGGTGGTGGCGGTGTTGCAGGATGCCGGTCTGTTTTAGCACAGGGCCAGGCCACCCCTTTGCTTCCACATTGGGGGGCTTCAGGCGGTTTTCGTTTTCAGACGCCCCAGGTGACTGTGCTTGATTCGCTCTGCCCAGAAATAGCTTCCAAGCACCACACCTGCTGATAGCGCCTGTAAGACGATTCCTTCCCAGGTCGCGTACAGGCCGAACCAGCTGCTCAGCCAGAAGGGTATCTCGAGGGGAAAAGCGTGTATGGGTAGCCAGCCCACCACCTGCATGACGTGCGCAGTCTGGCCCACCATTACCACCAGCACCAGCAGGATCAGCACCCCGGTGAAGAACAGCATCTTTTTTTGGGGTAGCTTAATTTGGAAGCGGAAGATGGCGATTCCCAGGAGAATCACGGTGCTTAGGCCCGCCAGGATGCCCCAAAGCACATCGCGGAAGCCCCCTTGCAGCACCAGCGACTGCAAAAACAGAACCGTTTCAAAGCCCTCACGGTAGATGCTTTCAAAACCCACCGCAACCAGCCCGAGTATGGCAGCCCAGCCGGTTTTTTGCACTGCCTGCTGCTTATGCTGGTGAAAGTCGGCCAGGCGGTCAGTCCAGTAGATCTTATGGTAAAACCAGTTCAGGATTAGCAACAGCACGCCGATGGCCAGCAAGGATACCACGGCCTCTACCCGCTCGCCGAACCGTGCAAACTGCTGGATGGTTCCCCACATGGCGGCCCAGGTAAGCAGGCTGGCTATCAGGGCCAGGCCGACCCCCCACCAGACCGGTCGGCGCAGATGCAGGTTTTCCGGGCGACGAAAAGAGGCCAGCAGCGCTGCAATGATCAACACCGCTTCCAGGCCCTCTCGGAATACGATAATGGCTGCATTGATGCCGATGGTGGTCGGAGAGGTTTCGCGGCCCAGTATGCGGGCGGCTTCATTGAGCTTGCCCTCCAGCGCACGACGGGTGTTGCGTACCTCGAGGGGGCTGGCTTTATCCCGGATCAGGCGGGCCAGGCCTGGGGGGTTCACCCCATTCCAAAACAGCGATTCCAGGTCGAGCGCAAGCTGAGGGTTGAAGGCACGCAGACGGGCCTCGGCCCCCGATTCCAGCATGGCGTAGGCATCCAGGCGGGCCGTTTCGGCCAGGTCGTAGCGGCCGGCTGCAACAGCGTTTTCCAGCGACCGCAACTGCTGACGTATGACCTCGAGGTCACCAGATGGATCGGCCCGCCGCCAGGACTCGGGCAGTATATCCGATAACAGGCGCACGGTCGCTTCTATCTCGTCCGAGAGCCTATCGGCTGAAGGGGGGGTATTGGCGTACAGGGCCTGCTCGAGCCAGGCGAAGCGCTGGTTGACCAAGCCCACCTGGGCCTGCTGCTCTTTGATGAGCAGCGGCTCGAGCACCTTCCAGGCGCTCTGGGCGCTGCGTAAAAAGGTGCGCGCTTCGATGATCTCGAGCTCATTGGTAACGCGCACCTCCCCCTCGGCACCCCGCACCCCCCGGCGGTACTCCACGGCCACGAGTTGTAAAAAACGCAGGGTTTGGTTGGCCCGCTTGGCCCGCTCGCGCGGCGACAGGGGGGCTGCTTGAAAACCCTCGAGCGCCTTTAGCATGGCGGCGGGTTGCCCAGAGGCGAAGGCCCGCTGGGCCTGGGCGAGGGCAGCTTCTCCGCGCTGTTGGCGGTATGCATCGGCCAGAATTGCAAAATAACCCTGGGCCAGGGCGACCTGCTCGGCCAGGCGCACATGGTGGCCCTGCTGCTGGGCCTGCTGCGCGGCCTCGAGGGCCTGCGCCAGGCGTGCCTGGTATGCGCCGAGCAGATCCGATTGCACAGCGGTCAGGGCTTCCTGCACAGTCAGTTTGTTTTGTGCCAGCTCTTCCAGTGCCAGGGTGGCGTCATAGGCAGGGGGGGCGTAGGGGGTGGCTGGGCGGTACTCCCGCAGGCTGGCCCAATTCCTGGCTTCCTCGAGGTTCCCCGTGCGCAGGGCCCCCTCGAGATGCCGGTAGCTCTGGGCTAGTAGATCCGTCCAGAGCCGGGCCTGCAACTGAGCAAAACCGGCTGGGTTTTTCTGGGTAATCTGCTCTTCGAGCCGGGCAAAAGCGCCCTGCTCAAAGCCAAGGCCCAGCTTTTCTAGCTGTAGCGCAGCCTGCTTCGCTTCCTGCAGAAGATTCCTGGCCGCACCGGGGTCGAAGTTGAGCTCGAGGGCAGCCTGACTTAAGGCAGCTCGCAGTTGCTCGGCGGCCTCTGCAGGGCTTTGCTGGGCCAGCGCCCAGCACCCAAGCACCACCAGTATTGTTGTTATCCAGCGCATTACTCCACCTTGATGCCCAGCAAGGCAGCAGCCTGAACGATTTTTCCGGTCACAGCTGTGGCGCGGTTATCACCCTCTTTGAGGATCATCTCGGCTTGCTCGGGTGTGAAGCGACGGGTTTTCTCCTGTGCAGCAAGGCGCTGCACCCAGGTTTTGAGGCTGGCCAGTCCATCGCGAATCTGCCGGTCGAGGGAGGGGTTCTTGGCTTGCACGAGCTGTGCCACCCCTCCGTAAAGCTTCTGCCAGGAGGTGATGTTGTTGATCAGGTCGTCCAGCGAGGAGATCACGTTGAAGTCGCGGCGGGTGGCCTTGTTGCCCAGCACAAACCGACTGGTTTTCCAGCGCTCGATAAACACCGGCGCCACCGTGGGTACGTTGGCAGCTAAAGCCCTGAACACATCCTGTGCGGTGGGCTTCCATGTGCGGGCGGTGGCTAGCAGCTCCCCGGTCATGGCATCCAGCTTTTCCGCAGCAGCCCGCAGTATGAGCGCATCCGGTAGATGATCGCCAAACCCTATACGGCCATCACCATCCACATCAAAAGCCACCCCGGAGGAGAAAGCGCGTTCGCTGCCCCACAGACTGCCTTCTAAAACACCAAAAAGGTTGCCGGGGCGGGGGAGAACCTTGCCATTGGCAAGCTTAAGGTCGAAGGTGACCACGGCATCACCCCCCTCGGCCCCCGAAGCACCGGCATCCAGATTGAGGTCGAAATCGCTCAGCAGCTCGACTCCGGCCACAATACCCTCCACGCTCTCGTAAATTGGGCTGGCTTTAATCCAGGCCATCCGCGCGTCCCGCAAAGCGTTGCGGATGGCCGGGCCATGCTGTTGGGCCAGGCTGGCGTACTGGAACCCGGCGTTGCGAACGATGGCCTCGTAGCGCCCAGCGGCTTCGGCCAGTTGAGCCGTGGCGGCTTTTTGTTGCGTCACACGCTCAATCAGATAACTTTTTACACTTTCAACCTGGGCCTGGGCTGAGGGGAACCATAACGATAGCGATAACAGCGCGAGGGTGGGCCATTTCATGGCGTTCCTTCCTTTTTCAAGGCCCAGTCTAGGAAGGCGCTGTTATAAAGTCAAGTAATCCGGTTGGAATATATGGCATTTGAAATTGATAACTAATAGCATTAGCCACAATCGCTGTGGGGCATAGCGAGCTGCCTATGCGGCCCAATCCCCTAGGGGGGTAGTTCAAAGTAGCGACGGACAAGGTTGCGCACCTCTGGAGGCAGGGGCTCAGACTCGAGGTACTTCTCGGCCTGACGCTGCACGTTCTGCGGGGGCTGGCCCGAGGCCCAGGGGCTGGGCAGGGGTGCTGGTCTACCCTGTCGGTTTTCCCCCCGGCCGAGCGGCGCTTCGCCTGCCGGCCCTTCGGTACGCAAGGGCAGATTCTGGGGTGGGCGGGTCTGCGGGGTCTGTCCTTGGGGGCTGCCGCCTTCGTCGCCGCGAGCCTGACCCTGGCCCGGATTATCTCTCGAAGGCTGGCCCTGCCCTGGCTGCGCTGCTTCAGGTTGGGGTGGCTGCGCTTGTCCAGGTTGGGGTGGCTGCGCTGGTTCAGGTTGGTTCTGGGGCGGTTGCCCCGGCGGGCTGGGCTGGGCTGGCTCCGATTGTGGACGGCCTGCTTGCGAGGGTTGTGGCTCTCCAGGCTGTGTTGGCTGCGCTTGTCCGGGTTGAGGTGGCTGTGCTTGACCCGGCTGGTTGGTCGGCGGCTGCCCTGTTGGATTGGGCGAATTCTGCCCGGGCTGGGCGGGATCCTGCCCATTTGGACTGGATGAAGGCTGTTCGCGGCCTTGCGGGTTTTCACCCGTTTGACCGGGGCGTGTTGCGTCCTGGCTAGCTACTTCCTGTGGCTGGTTCTGGCCTTGTGCATCCCTTTCCTGCGCTTCCTGTACAGCTTCGTCTGGCTGCGTCTTTTCTGTGGGGGTGGGGGCTGCCCCCGGCTCCGAACCGGGCGGCTGGCTTTCGGATGGGTTCCCCTGCGGGGGCTGGGCTGGATCGGTTGTAGGGTTGGTTTGTGATGCGGGAGGGGAAGGGGGGCTCGAGCCTGGGGTGGAGGCCACCGCAGGCGAGGAGGGGGGTGGGGGCATGAGCCAAGCCAGCCCCACCAGCGCCAGATAGAGGGCCACAAAAACCCAGGGCAAAGCGGGCAGCCGGGCTCCGCGCAGGCTGGCCTCTGACTCGAGCTGCAACTGATTGCGCCAGGGGTGGTTGGGAGGGGCCTCCAGCGCGCTGCGGTAGGCCAGGCCGTACTGCCGATCCAGGTCGGCCAGGGCGCGCCGCTCCTCCCAGCGGGAGGGGTACAGCAAACCCAGCAACGACCCCAGTACCCAGGCCGGATGCACCAGCCAGGCCAGCGGAAAAAGCAGCAAGGCCAGCCCTATAGCCAGCCAGAGCCGCACCCGCCAAGCCCGTCTTGCAGCCCATACCCGGTGCATGGGTACAGGGTACTGGGGGAGGGTCAGGTTCGGATAGGATGCAGTACACGATGGCCCGCCGGTATGCGCGCGCCCTAAAGATGCTCCAGAACCTCCTCGGTTTGCTGGAAGTAGCCGTCCTTGGGAATCAACACATAGCCCTGCGGGCCTTGCGCGGGGTAGTAGGGCACCTCGAGGCTCAACTCCCACCGCACCCCTTCGTAGCGGCGGATCTGCGCAGGGTTGAGGGCCGGCCGGGGCCGAAACTGCACAGCCTGGGAGAGGCGCTCGATGAGGAGGGCCAGGTAGGCGGCAATTCCCCAGGCGCGGGCCGTCTTCATAACGGGTAGTGTAGCCGGAAGCCAAGGGCAAAGCATGAGTGCCGACCGGTGGCCATCGCCCTCGAACTTGTACAGGTTTATTGTACAATAGGGTTATGGCTATTGAGACGAGCTACAGCTGGGCTAGAGAGCAGCTTGCCACCCTGCTCGATCGCGTAACCAACGATCTGGAGGTGGTCATCATCAACCGCCGCAACGGGAAGCGCGTGGCTATGATTGACGCCGATGAGTACGAGCGCCTTATGGAAACCGTACATTTGCTGCGCTCTCCCAAGAACGCCGAGCGGCTGTTGAAGGCGCTCGAGCAGGCTCAAAAAGGCGAGGGCCTGAAGGGCAGCGCTGCAGATCTGCGCCTCGAGGTACTGGGTGGCCAAGGCCAATAAGCCGCGCGAGGCTCTGTTCACGCCGGTCTTTCTCGAGGATCTTCGCTTCTGGGTGGATGCCGACCGCAAGGTTGCGCTCAAAATTTTCGACCTTATCGAATCGGTCTTGCGCGAACCCTTTGCTGGGATAGGAAAGCCTGAACCACTCAAATACCTTGGCCCTGGTATATGGTCACGCCGCATCACCCAGGAGCACCGCCTGGTTTACCGCGTCTCGGACGAGCGGGTTGATTTCCTGCAAGCGCGATACCATTACTAACCATTTCTCGAAGGTGGGGGGAATTTTTGCCCCAGAGAGTTCAAGCAAGGCAAAAGGTGCTCTACAGGCCTGGTCAGGTGCCGTTTAGTTCCGGCTCACCTTGCGGTTCAAGAAGTCCATCAGCACATACCGCCCGATGTTGCCGGGGGTGGTCAGGTAGGCCTTGCCCTTGGTGATCTGGGTGATTTTTTTGACGAAGGCCAGCAGCTCGGGCTCGCGGGCCAGCATGAAGGTGTGGATGGGGATGCCTTCCTTGCGGGCCAGGGTGGCCTCTTTGAGGGTCTCGGCCAGGATCACGGGGTCGAGGCCCCAGGCGTTTTTGTAGATCTGCCCCGAGGGCAGGGTGAGCGCGGAGGGCTTGCCGTCGGTAATCATGATGATCTGCTTCATCTCGCCGCTCATCTTCCTGAGCATCTTGCGGGCCAGCTTGAGGCCCTCGGCGGTGTTGGTGTGGTAAGGCCCAACCTGCACGGTAGGGAGGCGGCCCAGCGGTACTTCCTCGGCGCTGTCGTGGAAGATCCCGAAGCGTACCTGGTCGCCGGGGTACTGGGTGCGGATCAGGTGCGCCAGCCCCAGCGCCACCCGCTTGGCCGGGGTGAAGCGGTCCTCGCCGTAGAGGATCATGGAGTGGGAGCAGTCCAGCAGCACCACGGTGTTCATGGCAGCGGTGTACTCGGATAGCTCGATGGTCAGGTCGCGTTCCTCGATGTTCTCCAGCCCCTTCATCACCACCTGCTTGAGCGTCTCGCCGATGTTGATGTTGGGCTGGTCGCCGAACTCGTAGGGTTTGGTCTCGCCACTGCTCTCCACACCCGAGGCAAAGTGCCGCGTGACATGGGCGCCAGGGACGTTTTTGCCCAGGGAGCCCAGCAGGGTGCGCAGGCTCTTGAGGCCCAGAAAGTCCACCGACTTATTGGTGAGCTCCAACCGGGTCTCCTGGGCCATACCTTGCATACCCTGGCCCCGGGGGCTGGTGGGATCGTCGCCGGGCAGCCGGATGTAGCCCTCGTCTTGCAGGCGTTGCATCAGGCGCTGCAACTCCTGGCCCAGGCGGGTTTCCTGAAAGTTCCGGGCGTTTCGGGCCTCGCGCAGCCACTCCTCGGGGATGCGATCCCGTTCCAGCAGGGCTTGCAGCAGGGCGTCCATCAGGTCTTCGGCGGTGGGGGCGCGGTTGGGGTCGGGCTGGTAGCGGTTGTAGGGGTCGGAAAAGCCCGAGTCCATCAGGAAGTCCTGGATCATGTCCATCAGGTCGGCGCCGGTAAGGTCGTCGAAGCCCGGCTCGTATTTGGAGTATCGGACGCGCATACTGCTCCTTTTCAGTTGCCGCTCCCCCAGCGTTCGCGCTCCCGCTCGATGGGGGCGCTGTAGCTCTCCTCGCCGCGGGCGATCTTGCGGCGGCCGGCCAGACCCTCGAGGATGAACTCCCCGGCGGCCACCAGGGCCTCGGGGGTGGTCTGGGGCTCGAGCTTCTGGGCAGCAGCCAGCAGCCCCGGCACTTTTTCCATCTCCTTCAGCACCGCTTTGGCGCTGCCCTCGGGCAGGGTCAGGAGGTTGCCATCGGCGAAGTACTGCACGATCTCGTCTACCTGCAGGCCCCGCGCCCGCTCGCCATAAGCCAGGCCAAAGGCTTTTTGCAAGAGGTCTTTGGCCACCCGCTCGGCTCCCTGGAGTTCGCCCTCGTACTCGAGTTCGATTTTGCCGGTGATGGCCGGTAGGGCCGCGTAGAGGTCGAGGGGCCGGGCCACCGGGCGCTCCCCCAAGAGGAGGGCCCGCCGCTCGGCGTTGGAGGCCACCAGCTCCAGCAGGCTGATGGAGAGGCGCTGCGAGACCCCCGAGGTCTTGTCCACCCGCTTGTCCTCGCGGGCCACAAAGGCCACCGCCTCCGAGGCCTCGGCCACGTAGGCGGGGATGTACATCCCTTCCTCGCGGGCAATCCAGGCCTCCTGCCGCGTGATGGAAAGGCCCTCCTCGAGGGTGCGGGGGTAGTGGGTGCGGATCTCCGAGCCGATGCGGTCTTTGAGGGGCGTGACGATCTTGCCCCGGGCGGTGTAGTCCTGGGGGTTGGCGGTGAAGGCGATCCAGACGTCGAGCTCGAGGCGCACCGGGTAGCCCCGGATCTGCACATCACCCTCTTGCAGGATGTTGAAGAGCGCCACCTGCACCTTGGGGGCCAGGTCGGCCACCTCGTTGATGGCGAAGATACCGCGGTTGGCGCGGGGCAGGAGGCCGTAGTGCACGGCCTCGAGGTCGGCCAGCCCGGTGCCGCGCTTGGCGGCCTTGATGGGGTCAATGTCGCCCAGAATATCGGCCACGGTGGTGTCGGGGGTGGCCAGCTTTTCCACGTAACGTTCCGAGCGGGGAATCCAGACGATGGGGGCCTCGTCGCCGGCCTCCTCCAGCAGGCGCTTGGCCTCGGCCGAGAGGGGGAAGAGGGGGTTGTCGCGGATCTCGGTGGGCAGGGCCGGTACCTCGTCGTCCAGCAGCTCGGTTAGCTGGCGCAAGATGCGGCTTTTGGCCTGCCCGCGCAAACCCAGAAGAATGAAGTTGTGCCGGGCCAGGATGGCATTGACCAGGTGGGGAATCACCGAGTCGTTGTAGCCCTGGATGCCGGGGAAAAGCCGCTCACCCGCGCGGAGCTTGGCGATCAGGTTCTCCCGTGCTTCGTCCTTTACGCTGCGGCGGAGTTTCTCCAGGGGGTAGGTGCGCTTGAGTTCGCCGAGGGTTCGGGCCTTGGTCATGGGTCAAGTTTAGTCCTGCCTGTGCCAAGACTGTGTAAATCAGATTGGTATTGAGCAATACCAGATTCGGTTGGTTTGATGCCAGAAGGCGGCGAACCCACCCGAGCGGGATACACTTTCTTTGCCAAGCGCAGCGGAGGGCTGCAAAAAGCTGGCCTCTGGGGGTCTTTGCCACGGTTGGCTATCTTTGGGAAGCCGGCACAAATCGCTTTTAGCCCTAAAGCACACCAGGCCTGGGCGCGGGTGCTTTTACCTACTGAGAATGGTTATCATTTTTATATTGATAAAATCCGACTGGAATAGTTGACTTTTGCGGATTGGTGATTTTACACTGTGGTCGTTGTGAAGGCTGAATACCCCTTGCAGGACTTGGTAAACAGCTTGCTCCTGTGGTGAAAAGCCCTCCCAACCCCAACGGCCTGCTCGAAAGAAGCCTCAATCTTTCCGCCTGTTCTTGCAGAACGCAGGCCACGGAGGTGTTCTAATGATAGAAGACACGGCCCTACCCGCGGAGTTGGAAATGCTCATGGACGTTATCCGTAGGCGCCGCAGCATCTCCCAAGACCAGCTTTCTCCCGAGCCCATCCCAATGGAATACATCCGGTGGATGCTCGAGGCTGCAAACTACGCCCCAACCCACGGCCTAACCGAGCCCTGGCGTTTTACGGTTTTTAGCGGCGAAGAGAGGCGCGCCTTGGGTGAAGCGTTTGCCCAGAGCTACCGCCTGGCGTTTACCGGTGAGGCCTTTCAGGAATCGGCCTGGATTGCCCAGAAGGAACGGGTCTGGAAGGCGCCGGTCTGGATCTCGATCGGTGTGCGGGTAGGCACCCATCCCAAGATTCCCGAGTGGGAAGAGATAGCGGCTGTGGCCTGCGCGGTACAGAATGCACATCTGGTTGCGGCCAGCCTGGGTTTGGGGGCTTTCTGGACCTCTGGGCTGCCAGTGCGGCACGAAAATACCGCCCGCTTTGTGGGCCTGGAGCCGCCCGATAAACTGCTGGGTTTCCTGTATGTTGGCCGCCCGGCGATTCCCTGGCCAAAAGCCCGCCGCAGACCGTGGGAAGAGAAAGTGGTCTGGAGGGGTTAGGGGTGTTGGGTGTGCCCAGCCAAGCCCTGCCACCCCCTCAGATGGTGGTTCAGGGCGGCCGACGTTTGCTAAAACCCCAGGCGGCTTGCTGGGGGCAAGGTTTTGCAGGTAAGTTGGGTGCGCCTTGCGCCCAAAATCCGACTAATCTGGGTGGAGAAATCGTTTTTAAGACCAGGGCCGCGCGGCTGCATAGTGCGCGGACTGGGTGGAGCCCTGTCTTAAAGCTGGGCCCCAGATTTCTGGGTGGTTTGAGGCCAGGCTTGGTGTGGCGGGTAAGGGGGATGTGAATGCTTGAATTTCGCGTTTCCCATGTCCTGCTTCGCTTTGAGAACCTCGAGGCGGCCGTACAAAACTTCCGCGATCTCGGGTTTGCAGTGGTGCGCAGCCCCCATTGGGGCGGGGCCTGGATATACCTGCCCGATGGCGTATTGCTGGAGTTCTTACCGCACCAGGGCGGACTGGAACGCTTCCTGGCTCGAGGAGGGGAGATTCTGCAAAGCCGCCTAAGCCAATACGGGCAGCGCCGCTTGCTGGACTTTTGCCTTACCCCAAAAGCTTCTTTTGCTGAACTCGAGGCCCACCTTCGGGCCCAGGATCTGAGCTATGAGACCCTAGGTGGATGGTGCCCGCATCTGGCCCTGCCCTGGTTTCCACTGCCCCTGCTGTTCAATCCACTGATGCCACAGCCCATCCACCTTCCATCCCAGCACCCCAATGGGGTGGTGGGACTGCACGCGCTTTGTTTACATACCCCCAACCTGCTGGGTCAAACCCTCCGCTTTCGCCGGCTTTTAGGGCAGCAAGGGTTTTTTGAGAACACTGCCCAAGGGCGGCGTGCCATTTTTACCATTGGAGCGCATCTGCTGTACCTGCAGACCTCGATTGAAGAGGGTTTACAAACACTCATCCTGCGCACCCGTCATCCGCTCGAGGGCAGGCTGGATCGGGCCCAGACCCAGGGCGTGGCAATTCACCTTCTGGGCGATCCCGTCCTTGAGCCTGTCCTCGGGGATGAGAAAGGAGAACGATGAACGATGATAAGGAACCTGATTATTGTAGCCTTTTGCTGGAGTCTGCTAGCCAGTGCACAGACCGCCTACCCACTGACCATTCGGCACGATGCGGGCGAAACCACGATCGTAAAAAAGCCCGAGCGCGTGGTGGCCCTGGGAGAGGAGTTATTAGAACTCTTGATACCCCTGGGCATAAAGCCGGTTGGCTATGGTTCTAGCCGAATACAGGCTGCCCGGCCGGGCGAAGTGGTCAGCGGCCTTACTTACTACTCGCCCAGCCAGCTTGGCCCCGCCATCTATGTGGGCAACTCCATGCAACCCTCGCTAGAGGCCGTGCTCTCACTCAAGCCCGACCTAATACTGGTCTGGGGAACCTCGGAGGCCATAGAGGGCTTGAAGAAAATAGCTCCGGTACTGGCTTGGGAGTTTAACCGCGATCCGGTTACCGGGTGGCGCACGGCTTTTTTAGAAACTGCAAGGGCCCTCAATCAAACCCAGCAGGCTCAAAAAGTTCTGCGCGATTACGATGCCCAGATGCGGGTTTGGCGCGGGCGGCTGGCTCCTTTTGTGGCGAAGAACCCTCGTGTTACCTCGCTTTTTCTGTACAACGAGCAGTTTACCGGGGTGTTTGGTCCAAAGTTCAACTACTCCATCGCGCTGACCCGGTTAGGTTTTCGTCTGGCCAACGTACCGGGCGTGGAGATCAAAGATGGTTCGTATCAGCCGGTCTCGCCGGAAGCCCTTGCTACCATAAACCGAAGCAACACCGACTTTGTCCTGTACCTACGGGCCAAAACCCCCGATGGCCGGTATCCGGAACTGACCAGTGAGCGTGTGCTCAAAGCAACACAGGTGCCCTTGTACCGCTACGAGCTGGATGTGCAAGAGCCCCAGGGGGGCCCCATCACCGACCTGCGGAGGGCGGAAAAAATAGCCCGTTTGCTGTTGGGACGCTGAAAGGAGCTACATGAAGCAGGAACGAATACTGGAAGTCAGCCAGCTAACAGTTGAGTTCACCACCGATAACGGGGTGGTTCAGGCCGTGCGCGACCTGTCCTTCCACATTGATAAAGGCGAGACGCTGGCGGTGGTTGGGGAGTCGGGGTCGGGCAAAAGTGTAACCAGCTTAGCCATCATGCGACTCATACCCAGCCCGCCGGGGCGGATTGTATCCGGCCAGGTCTGGTTTCGGGGCAAGGATGGGCAGCCGAAGGATCTAATCGGTCTGACGGAAGCGCAGATGCGCCGCATTCGCGGGAACGACATCGCCATGATTTTTCAGGAACCGATGACCTCGCTAAACCCGGTCTACACCGTGGGTGACCAGATTGTGGAGGCCATCCGGCTCCATCAGGGAAAAAGCCGCCAGGAGGCCAAGGCCCTGGCTATAGAGATGCTCAACCTGGTGGAAATTCCCGATCCACACCGGCGATTTGCAGATTATCCCCACCAGATGTCTGGAGGTATGCGGCAGCGGGTCATGATCGCCATGGCGCTTTCCTGCAAGCCCAGCCTGCTGATTGCCGATGAGCCCACTACCGCGTTGGATGTGATTATTCAGGCCCAGATTCTGGAGCTGATTAACAAGCTTAAGTCGGAGATCCAGACCAGCGTGCTCTTTATCACCCACGATCTCGGGGTGGTGGCCGAGATGGCCGATCGAGTGGTGGTTATGCAGCACGGGGTTAAGGTGGAAGAGGGGGGGGTTAAAGAGATTTTCGCGACCCCTAAAGAAGCTTACACCCAGCGTCTCATCGCCTCTGTTCCACGCATTGACATGGCTAGACCGGCCCCGCCCAAACAAGAGGAGCCGCCCGTACTCCTGGAAATTGAGCACCTGCAGAAATGGTTTCCGCTACGGGGTGGCCTGCTAAACCGTGTTCAGGGCTATGTAAAGGCTGTATCCGACGTGAGCCTGAAAATACACAAGGGAGAGGTGCTGGGTCTGGTGGGTGAAAGCGGTTCCGGTAAGACCACGGTAGGCCGGTGCATCTTGCGGCTGATTGAGCCCACGGGCGGCCGCATCATATTTGATGGGCAGGACATCACCCATCTGCCAAAGCACGAGCTGCGGCCGTTGCGCCGGCGGCTACAGATAATCTTCCAGGATCCTTTCGCCAGCTTAAACCCGCGCATGACCGTGGGGGATATCCTGGCTGAGCCTTTGCTAATTCACAATACCCACAAAACAGCCGCAGCGCGCAACCAGCGGGTGGCTGAACTGCTGGAGATGGTGCAGCTCGATCCCGATATGGCCCGCCGTTACCCGCACGAGTTTTCTGGTGGGCAACGCCAGCGCATCGGTATCGCACGAGCCCTGGCGCTCAACCCCGACTTTATTGTGGCCGATGAGTGTGTTTCTGCATTGGATGTCTCCATTCGTGCAGAAATTCTCGAGCTGATCAGGGAACTAAAGAAAACCCTGGGGCTGACCTTGCTTTTCATCTCGCACGACCTGGCCGTGGTAGAGAGCATCTCGGATCGGGTGGCGGTTATGTATAGGGGGCGTTTGGTAGAACTGGCGGATGCTCACACCATCTACCGGAACCCGCAGGACGACTACACCAAGGCCCTGCTCTCGGCCGTGCCCATTCCTGATCCGACCGTAAAGCGGACGCGCGTTCCCTGGGATCCCGAAGCCTATCAGCGCAGGCTGGATACAACGCCGGCCTAGGGCTTTGTGCGGGCTGAAGGCTGAGTAGCTACCGCGGTCGCGGTGCCTGGCCCGGAATAAGGCCGATAAATCCGAGTGGAATACTTGACTTTGCAAGCCAACACCCAATAGACTTCCCTTTGCCAATGCCGCTCGAGTGCAGCACAGAAGCGCTTGCCAAAAGAGGAGCAAACAGTGAAAAAAGCAATCTTGGTGGTACTTTTTGGTTTTTTGTGTGTAGCGCTGGCCCAGGGTGCTTTTCCCCTGACCATCAAACACGACGAAGGCAGCGTGACCCTAAATAAAACCCCACAGCGCGTGGTGGTTTTGGATGAAGAAGCCCTGGGGTGGCTGACGGCCCTGGGCGTTTCCGACCGAATTGTGGGCCTGGGTAGCGCCTACCTTACGCCAGCCGATGTCGAGGCCGGGCGGGTAAAACCAGAGGTTCTGAGGAAGGGTTTTTTGGCCCGTGCCCGCCTGAACAATCCGGTGTATGTGGGTAGCTGGATCCAGCCGAACCTCGAGACCATTCTGGCTTTGAAGCCCGATCTCATCGTGCGTTTGACCTGGCAGGGCAACCAACACTACGACAAGCTCTCGGCTATCGCGCCCACCATTGGCTACCAAGAGGGGGGCGAGGGGTTCTGGCAGCGGGGGCTCCGCGACCTGGGGCGGATTTTTGGCCGCACTGCCCAGGCCGAGGCGATTATCGAGCAGGTAGCGGTAAACAACCGGCGCAACGCCGCCCGGCTGAGGGCCGCCGGTGTCTTCCAGAAGTACCCCAAGGCGGTGGTTATTGCACCTTTTGCCGGAGGGGCCAACTGGATTTACACCGGGGTACGGCTGATGCCAGACCTGCGCGAGCTGGGCTTCAAGGATGGCTTTACCCCGGAAAAGATCACCCTCAATGTCGGGGCCCCTATCAGCGATGAGGCCTTGCTCTCCTTAGATAAAGAGACCCTGGTGGTGGTGTTTCCTCCGGGCGGTCAGTACGACGGTTCCAAAGCGTTTTTTGAAAGCCCTGTGGGCAAACGCCTGAAAGACCAGAGCATTCTTTACCTTCCCGAGGCCTATAGCCCCTACAGCGGCCCGCTGGTGAGCCTGCGCAACTCCAACGACCTAACCCGGTTGATCCTGGAGAAGGTGCGCTGACGATGGTTTCTGTTCGCGTTGAAAGCAGTCTGCTGATCTCCTGTGAGCGCGATCGGGTTTGGGCTGTTCTGACCGATTTTGAGCTGGCCCCGCGTTGGATCAAAAACACCCTACTGCGCCTCGAGGGTTCTTTGTGCGAGGGGGCTGAGCTCTACTTTAGCTTCCCCAAGCACCCGCGCTTTCCTGGTAGGCTCACCCGCTTACAGCCGCCCGAGGTATTCGGCCTGAGCTTCGCTACAAGGGAGTTCTTGTTTACCTTGCGGGAGGTGGATGGTCATACCGAGGTGCACTGCTCGATGGAAACCCCGCATTATGCCAGATACACCCTCGAGAACCTGGAGCGTGGCAATCAAAAGATTTGCCAAGCCATGCTCAGGCATCTGAAAGGCTTGGTAGAGGAAACCACATGAAAAGAGCGTTGGTACTATTTGCTATGGCAGGTCTGGCTGCGACGGCGCTGGCCCAGACCTGCCAGGGCCGCCTGGTTCAGCATGCGATGGGCGAAACCTGCGTGCCCAAGGTGGCTCAGCGGGTTGTGGTGTTAGACACCGGAGAACTCGACAGCGCGCTGGCCCTGGGCGTTAAGCCGGTTGGGGCGGTCACCGCGCCGGGCCAGCCTTTCCAGGGCTACTTGCTGAGCCTAACCGAAGGAATCCAGTCGGTGGGCACCATCCAGCAGCCTAATTTGGAAAAAATACTGGCCCTGAAGCCCGACCTGATTCTCAGCAACAAGTTGCGGCATGGTCAGATTTATCCACAGCTTTCGCGCATTGCCCCAACCGTAATGGCCGAGACGGTGGGGGTGGTTTGGAAGGACAACCTGCTCCTGGTGGGGGAAGCCCTGGGGCGCAGCACCCAGGCCAAGGTGTTGCTAGCCCAGTACCAACGACGGGTCACCCAGTTGCGCAACCGCCTGGGGGGTCGTGGACACCTGCCCAGTGTGAGTATGGTGCGTTTCGTTCCAGGCCAGATTCGCCTGTACTGCAAGGCCAACTTTATTGGCACCATTCTGGCGGATATAGGCTTGCCCAGGCCCAAAAGCCAGGACAGCGACAAATTCGCCGAATTTATCTCCCAGGAGCGCATTGCCGATATGGATGCCGATTACATCTTTTATGCTGCCTATGGGGATCCCAACCAAACTGAGCTAGAGCCTGCTAACTAGCTGTTCGTAAAAGCTCCACAGTTTTCGCTGTCATCAGAATCGAAAAAGCCAACCAGTGCCAACCTCGCAAGGTCTCAGCCAGCCGCTCATAGTCTCGCGCCAGCCTGCGAAACCGGGATGTCCAGGCAAACGAACGTTCCACCACCCAACGCTTCGGCAGCAGCACGAATCCTCGTTTGGCCCCTTCCACCTTGACCACACACAGGGCGATGCCTTCCGCCTCTGCCGCTTGTGCCGCTTCCTCCCCAGTGTAACCCTGATCCACAAAGGCCACTTCCACCTGCTCCCCCGTCACTTCCTGCACCTGTTGACTGAGGGCTCCCACCTGGGCCCGTTCCTGTTCACTGGCCGCCGTTACTACCAGGGCCAGCAGATGCCCCAGGGTATCTACCGCCAGGTGAACTTTGCTTCCCTTGCGTCGTTTGTACCCATCGTATCCGGCCCGCTCCCCACTTTGCGGGGTGGACTGTAGGGTGCGAGCATCGTAGATGGCAGCGCTGGGATGGGCGGCTTTGCCCTGGAGCATTCGCAGGGTCATGCGCAGGTCGTGTACCAGGTCTTCGAAGACCCCCCGGTTCATCCAGCGGTAGGCTTGCGCCTGAACGATATGGGGGGGTGGGAAGTCGTGGGGCAGGTAGTCCCACTGAGCACCGGTTCGAACCATCCAGCGCAGGGCGTTGAACACTTCGCGCAGGTCGTACTTGCGCTGGGGTGCTTCCAGCGGGGCGAGGGTCAAATAGGGCAGCACCAGAGCCCATTCCTCATCACGGACGTCCGATGGGTAAGCACGGCGGTTCATGCTCTAAACATAACTGCAGTGCCTGATTTGGGTAAGGTGGTTTGTAGATTCTAAACGCGGTGCTAAACCATCCCCTGTGGCGCCGCTTATCTGCGGTGCAGCGTGGACGGGCCATCCGGGTTGAGGACGACCACTGGTATCTGGGTATAGGGCCGCTCGCAGCCGGCCGGGTGCTAGATGATCTGGAACGGTTCTTGTTAAGAACCCCCTAGTTTATAAGGAGACTGCGCAAACCACCCTAACTAAACGCTGACGAGCTCTATTTAGGGCTTTCCAAGGAACGACCATGCAGAGAAGACATCCCCCGAATCCGGGCTGCTCTGTACAGGTTGGGCGCACGGCGCCCGGCGGCCAGGCCCCTGGCGCCCGGGTTTTGGGGGATGTATCTGCTCCTAAGGCCATCCCGCAGGGTGGGTGCATTGGGAGCAAGCCTTTCAGGTCGTGCCAGGAACCCCGCACAACGGCTGTCAGGATACATGGGAAGAGCGTTCCCATCGAAGGTTTTACCGCAAAGGAGGTGAGTGGGTGTGGCCGCCTGAGGGCGGCCTGGGGGCGATCCCCTGTCGGTACTTGCCCAGGGGTTCTAGCGCCCCAGACCCCAATCGGATGAAGCGATTAATTTCCGGGTTTCTGTTTATTCTGGCCTCGCTGGCTGCTGCCCAGGCTTGCACAGGCCGGCTTGTGCAACATGCTTTGGGTGAGACCTGTGTGACAGGTACCCCTAAGCGGGTGGTGGCCCTGGAATGGACCTACGTCGAATACCTGCTGGCGCTGGGGGTACAGCCGGCGGCCATGGCCGATATTCGCGGTTACCATGAGTGGGTCAAGATCCCGGTTGCGCTCGACCGCAGTGTGCCCGATGTGGGTACCCGCCAGCAGCCCAGCCTCGAGCGAATTGCGGCCATTAAGCCCGACCTGATTCTGGCACCCAGCTTTCGGGTCACCCAGACCTATGGCCGGCTTTCCCAAATAGCGCCTACCATTGCTTTTAATCCGTTTCCTGAGGATGGCAGCAGCCAGTTTGACCGCGTCTTGCGGGATTTTCAGACTGTAGCAGAACTGGTGGGTAAAGGCGATCAGGGCCGCCGGGTGCGGATTCAGATGGAGACCCGCTTTGCCCAGGCTCGGCGGCTCCTCGAGCAGGCCAAGCGCAGTGGTGAGAGCTTTGTTCTGGTGCAAGCTTTTACCAGCCAGAACGTGGGCACCATGCGGCTTTTTACCCGCAACAGCATCGCTTCTGAAATTCTCGAGCGCATTGGTTTGAAAAACGCCTGGTCGGATCGCCCCCAAGTGTACGGCTACAGCACGATGGGGCTGGAAGGCCTGGCTTCTATTAAGGCCGATAACTTTTTTTACATCGTGCAGGATGATGACAACGTCTTTTTAAGCCCCAGCGTGGAGCCTTTGTGGAAGAACCTGGAACCTGTCAGGAATAACCGGGCTTACCGGCTCTCCGGTCAGACCTGGACCTTCGGCGGCCCCCTTTCGGCCGAGACCCTGGTGAACGCGGTTATCACTGCCATGTTGCGTAGGTGAGCTATGTGCAACCACACCCGGATCATCGCAAAGCTTTCGGAGTACCGCTTTGTCGGCTATTGCAACTGTTGCGACGGCATCATTCATCTGGCCTGGGATAATCTCACCCTGCACCTAGCCCCCAAGGATTTTGCCCGCCTCGAGGATTTCTTGGCCTCCAACCGCACCCTATCGGAGCCCAGGCAGGACGGTTTCCTCGAGGCCAGTCCACAGGCCCGTGCCACCCGGTTGTGGATAGGGAACGTCGGCCTTCGATTGGAGCCGCTCGAGTGGGCCGAACTTCGGCACCTTTGCTTTGTAGCCCGGCAGCGCTTGCGTCAATCCCCTCCGATGGCCCAGGGGGAAGCGGCCTGGCGCATGATCAACTGAGAGGCAGGAAAGATCAGATGAAAATCGCCATTTTTTACGGTTCCACCTACGGCAATACTGCGGCGGCGGCGGAAAAGATAAGTTTTTATCTGGGCCAGATGGGCCTCGAGCACGACCTGAAGGACATTGCCCATAGCCAGGTGGAGGAGCTGGTGGCCTACGACAAGCTGCTGCTGGGCTGCTCTACCTGGAACATCGGTGAGCTGCAGGATGACTGGCAGGCCCAGTGGAGCCGGCTCGAGCGCCTGGATTTCCATGGTAAGCAGGTCGCGCTTTTCGGCGCCGGTGACCAGCTTGGCTACGGCGATAGCTTCCAGGATGCGCTGGGTATCCTGGCCGACATGCTCGAAGAGCGCGGGGCCGAGCTGGTGGGCTTTTGGTCGGTTGAGGGATATGAACATTTCAAATCCCGGGGCCAACGCGGTGAACACTTCGTTGGCCTGGCTTTGGACGACGATAATCAGCCCCACCTGACCGATACGCGCATCCAGCGCTGGGTGGCGCAGGTGGTGCAGGAGATGGGGCTTATAGCGGGGGTTAGAGGGTGAAGGCCCCGAACCAGGGGGGTCTTCGTACCCCAGGGGTGTTGTCCCTATGAAGGCCGCACGGGCTGGCCTGAAACTCGCAATCATCCCTCTGCTAACCCTGGGGCTGGTGGTGGTCGGTATCGCCGCGCTAGGGGTGGGGGCGGTGCGCATGAGCTTGGCCGAGGTGCTGCAAGCCCTGGGCAACCTGGGAAATGCCGACGATACCCATGGCCGCATCCTCTACGATTTGCGCATGCCGCGCATCCTGGTGGGGGCTCTGTGCGGGGCTATGTTTGCTGCCTCCGGGGCCATCTTGCAGGGTGTTGTGCGCAACCCGCTGGCCTCGCCAGACATTGTGGGCGTGGCGGCTGGGGCAGGTCTGGCGGCAGTCTTTACCCTGATTCTGCTACCCCAGGCCCCGCTCTGGGCCCTGCCGGTGGGCGCCTGCCTGGGGGGGTTCTTAGCCTTTGTGCTGGTCTACCTGCTTTCTATCAGAACCGGGGAGGTGTTGCCTATACGCCTGGCCCTGATTGGTGTGGCGGTAGAAGCCTCGCTGGACGCTTTGCGTCGCTTGATTCTGGTGCGGGCCGATGATGGGGTGGCCCAGGCCCTAACTTTCCTGGTGGGTACGGTGTACGGGGCGGACTGGGAACGCCTCTGGCGGGTGCTGCCTTTTGCGCTTCTCCTTATCCCGTTGGCGCTGATCCTTCATCAGAAGCTTGACGTGCTCAGTTTTGGTGATTCCACTGCCAAGAGCCTGGGTATGCGCTTGGAGCTGGGCCGGCTGGTGGCCCTTTTGCTGGGGGTGGCCCTGGCCTCCGTGGCTGTGACAGGGACGGGCATTCTGGGCTTCGTGGGCCTGATTGCGCCCCATGCGGCCCGTTTGCTGGTGAGCTCGAGGTTCCATTTACTACTGCCGGCCTCTTTACTGCTGGGGGCCATCCTGGTGGTTGTGGCAGACACCCTGGCTCGAGGGTTGGTGCCGCCTTTAGAGATACCTGCCGGGCTGCTGACCACCCTGGTGGGTGCGCCTTATTTCCTGTATCTAATGCGAAGGGTAGGACGAGCACGATGAATCTATCCACCAATCGGCTATACCTGGGCTACGATGGACGCCTGATCGTCGAGGATCTTAATCTTTCCATTGCACCGGGGCAGATATCGGTCTTGATTGGGCCTAACGGTTGTGGAAAGTCCACAATTTTGCGATCACTGGCCCGGCTCTTACCGCCCAGGCAGGGTTCTGTGCTGCTGGATGGAAAGATGATCCAGCACCTTCCGACCAAGGTGGTAGCTAAAAAACTGGCGATACTGCCTCAGATGCCACAGGCCCCCGAGGGGCTGAGCGTGGAGCAGTTGGTGTGGTTTGGGCGCTATCCCTACCAGTCTGCCCTGGGTGGGCGCACTCAATCCGATCGGGAAGCGGTGGAGTGGGCCCTGGCCCAGACCGGCATGACGGTTTTTGCCAGCCGCGCCCTGGAGACCCTATCGGGGGGGCAGCGCCAGCGGGCCTGGATAGCCATGGCCTTGGCCCAGCAGACCCCCATTTTGCTGCTCGATGAGCCTACTACCTACCTCGACCTCAGCCACCAGCTGGAGGTGCTGCATTTGCTGGTGCGGCTCAACCGGGAGGAAGGTAAGACAGTGGTCATGGTGCTGCACGACCTCAATCAGGCCTCCCGCTTTGCTCATCAGTTGATTGTGGTGAATGGGGGGCGGGTGGTGGCCCAGGGGCTGCCCGAGGAGGTGCTGAACGAGCAAATACTCCGGGAAGTATTTGGCCTTAAGGCGCATTTCTTGCAGGATCCAGAGACCGGCCGGCCCTACTGCATTCCCTACGCCCTTGCACGCAAGGAGCCTCTAATAGTGGACGAACGAGTGGAGGAGAAAGCATGATAAACCGCCTGCTGGCGTTGCTGGTTCTAAGTGGTTTGGCCTTGGCTCAGATTCAAGTTCGTCACGATCTGGGTACCCTGAGCCTGGGCGCACCCGCAAAGCGGGTGGTGGTTTTGGAGTACAGTTTTCTGGACACGCTAATAGCTTTGGGGGTTCCCCCTGTGGGTGCGGCCATTGGAACACAGGGGGGTGATCGGGGGGTGCCGCCGTACCTGCGAAGCCGGGTGGTTGGAGTAACCTCGGTTGGCTCGAGGGCGGTGCCCAGCCTGGAAGCGATTCTGGCGTTGCAACCGCAGGTCATTATTGCCGATACCTTTGTACACAGGGACCTGATTCCCCAGCTCCAGCGCATTGCCCCGGTGGTGGCTTTTTCTTCCCGGCGAGGAAGTTTCGATGACCTGAACAAACAGGTGGTAGAAATGGGTCGCTTGGTAGGGCGTGAGGCCCAGGCGCAGAAACTTCTACAGGATCAGGAGCGCCTGCTCCTCAAAGCGCGTGCTTTTGCAAACCCCAAAGCCCCTCCGCTGCTCCTTGCGGTAGCCACCCCCGATAGTTTTACCGTGCACACCAACGAGAGCTTCATCGGCTCCCTACTAGAACACCTGGGGCGCAAAAGTCTGGCTAAACCTCAAAACAACCAAACCCAGTACCAGGTGGGATTGGAAGGCCTGGTCGCCCTCAATCCAGCCACCTTGGTGGTGTTTACTGCGCCTGATGAAACCCCGGTTGTGCGAGGTTGGGCGCGCAACCCCTTGTGGTCTCGACTGGAAGCGGCCCAGCGGGGGCGGATTTACGAGTTCGATCGAGACAACTGGACCCGCGGTCGGGGGCCCCTGGCCACCCGCTTTATCCTGGCCGAACTGATTGACAGCGGCTTGCTGGCTGATAAACCCGCTAGCGGAGCCTACAGCTTCAAGATGCCCACCCCATAAACCCATGCTCTACTCTAGAAGGTTTGCCCCAACGCTGCTGGTATATCTGCTGGCCCTAGGACTGCTGGTGCTCTCCTTTCTTTTAGCCATCTCCCTGGGGGCCGCCAACATCCCATTGGATGAGGTGTGGCGTCTGCTGTTCTACCCGGAGGGCAGCAACAACGCCCTGATTGTGCACACCTTGCGCCTGCCAAGAGCAATCGTGGCTGCGTTGGTAGGAGCTTGCCTGGGGGTGGCCGGGGCTATGATGCAAGGCATTACGCGCAACCCCCTCAGCGAGCCTGGGATTATGGGGGTTAATGCGGGGGCCGTGCTAGCTATACTGGTAGCCCTGGTTTTTTTCCCCGACCTTCCTCCATGGAGCACCGTGGTGGTGGCCGCTGTAGGTGGGGTTGGGGCTGCGGTGCTGGTCTATAGCATCACCCTGAGTGTGGGGCTTACACCGGTTCGCTTGGCCCTGGCCGGTATCGCTGTGGGTTCCATGCTGGGCGCTGCGGCCAGCTTCTTGCTGATTATCTTTGAAGACCGTACTCGAGGGGTTTTGTTTAGCCTGTCGGGCAGTGTGGCCGGCCGTACCTGGGAACACGTCTGGACGCTGCTACCCTGGGCTGTGCCCGCTTTGTTGCTGGCCCTGATCCTGTCTCATCAGGTTAACTTGCTCAGCCTTGGGGAGGATGTGGCCCGCGGATTGGGAACCAGGGTGGAGGTCATTCGACTGGTGAGCACAACCCTGGCTGTGCTGCTGGCCGGTGCCGCGGTGAGTGTGGCGGGGCCCATTGGTTTTTTGGGGCTAATGGTACCCCACGCGGCCCGGGGCCTGGTAGGCCCAGATTATCGTCGGGTGATCCCCTTGTCGGCTATTTTGGGCGCGAGTCTGATGCTGCTATCAGATCTGGCGGCGCGCCTGATTGACAAGCCGCTGGAGACGCCTGTGGGAATTTTGATTGCCGGCCTTGGGGCGCCATTCCTGGTGTATGTAGCCCGGCGCATGGCTGTGAGAGACTGATGCCGGATTCGATTAGTTCGATGCTGGAAGGCGGCGAACTTCGCCGAGCGCAGCGAGGGGTTTGCTGTGGGGTTCAGAAAGAAAGTCTCTGGAGGTCTTGGCCTTGGATGACTATTTTTTCTGAGCCCCCACTTTAATGGGCTTGGAATAAATAGACGGCCCACCTGGGGCCGTCCGTACACCGAAGCGGTTAGGGCGGGTTGATTTGCGCTTGAGCGCCGATAAAGACTAGAAAGCCAGAACCCCCTGTCCGCCGCCCCAGGTGATGGTCATGGTGCAGCCGGCTAGGTCGGGGTTGCTGGTGGTATTCACCGTTCCGCTCAGGGTAGCGGTGTTCGGCCCGCCGCTCTGCAGGATGTTCAGCAGGGTTCCAAGGTTGCTGAAGCTGAGGCTGCCGTTGCTGATGTTGCCCACGCTATAGCCGCTGCCCGACTGGGTCAGGGTGAATTGCACGTTTTCGGCCTTGGCCTCGGCCTCCCGCGGCCCCGTAGGGGGGTTATCCGAGACCGTGAGCTCAAGGCTCATGGTCACATTGATGCTGCTGGGGGGCGTGGAAGGACAGCCGCTCAGGGCAACCCCTGAAATAGCCAGGTTGTAGTTGAACCCGGTGGGCGTAACCGGAAGGCTGAGGGTGATGTCGGGGAAGGTGGTGTTGACGCTCAGACTGCCGGTGGCGGCCGGGCTGGGGCCAAGGTTAATGGAGGTTTGCTGCCCTTCCAGCCCAAAAGGGTTGTTGATGGGCGGGCTGCTGACCAGTCCACAACCAGCCAAGGCCAAAACCAAAATGCCGATGAGGGATCCTGCCCGCTTCATAAATACCTCCCGTTCGCTCTTCGGAGCAAGGAAATTGTACACCCACGCCCGGGGGGAACTTAGTTACATTTGACCAAAAAATGGGTTTTGGGGCTTTATACCAAATATTTGCTGTCTACACGGTTTTGAAGCCCTCGAAGGGCTCCTGGCAGTTGTTGCACACGTAGATGGCCTTGCACAGGGTGGGGCCAAAGGTGTTTTTTACCGATGTGTTGAGGGAGCCGCAGCGGGGGCAGGGGGTGGGGGCGGGCTCGAGCTCTATCAAAAAATCCTGCGCGCTGCTGGGTTTGGGGGGTGCAATCCCGTACCGGCGCAGGCGCTCCTTGGCCTCGGGGGTGATCCAGTCGGTGCTCCAGGGGGGGGACAGAACCGTCCGAACCTCGACCGAATCGAAGCCCAAAGCGCGGGCGGTGCGCTCGAGCTGTTCTCGGATGAGGTGCAGGGCCGGGCAGCCCGAGAAGGTGGGGGTCATGGTGATGGTGGCTTTGTTGCCCTCGATCTCCACACCCCGCACGATGCCCATCTCGACCACGTTGACCACCGGAATCTCGGGGTCGGGAATCTGGGCCAGGGCTTTCCAGACTTGCTCGGTGGTCATGTTACCAAACCTTGGCTTCGGCGTCCCAGCGGGCGGTGGACTGCATCTCGGCCAGAAGGCTCCACAGGTGCTCGGTGTGGTAGGCGCGGGAGGTGGGCTGGTAGCCGGGGTTGATGGGCAGCTTGAGGCCAGCGGCTTGCAGGTGGCGGGTGCTGTGCTCGAGCCAGCGTTCTTTTACGGGGGCCAGGTCGGGCACGAGGCCCTCGGCTATTAGCAGCTCTTCACCAGGGATGGGCACAAAAAGCTGCTGGGCATAGCTCCACTGCATCTCCAGGGCCTGCTGCAAGCGCCGGTTGGACTCCTCGGTGCCCTGGCCCAGCCGCTCGATCCAGGCCTGGGTGTGCTGCAGGTGGAAGCGCTCCTCGCGGATGATTTTTTGCACGGCCTCGGCCAGAGGCGGGTAGGTGCTGTGCCGGGCGGCCTCGAGCCAGAGCGCCTCGTAGAGGTCGAACAGGTACTGCCTGAGCATGGTGAAGGCCCAGTCGCCCTTGGGCAGCTCCACCAGCTCGCAGCAGCGGTACTCGTTGGCGTCGCGGAAAAAGGCCAGTTGGTCGGGATCGGAGCCGTCGAGCTGCTGGCGCAAACCATACCACAAGGTGGCGTGGCCCAGCTCGTCCTGCACAATGTTGGCCAGGGCGATGTCCTCTTCCAGAATAGGCCCATGGCCGACCCACTCGCTGTTGCGGTGGGCCAGGATGACCTCGTCGTCGGCCAGCGCGGTCAGTTTGGCGATCAGGGCCTCACGGACTTCACTCCTCATCTTCCACCCCCCGCCACCGTTTGTGCTTGCTGATGTGAGAACCCACCGTGGCGTAGTACTGCTGCTGCTTGTAGGTTTTATCCCTGGCCGGGGCAAACCAGCTTTCCACCGTCTCCTGGCTGGGGTCGCTCTGGTACACCTTATCGGCCGGAACAATCCACCAGGCCAGGGCCTCGCTGTCGCTGAAGCGGGCCTGGGCTTGTTGGAGGGCCTCCTCGGGCGTGCGGGCCTCCACCTCGCCCACATGGTCCACAAAGGTCATGGAGCGCTTGTGGCTGGTTTTGCGAAAGACCAGGTATCGGCAGGCCGTGCCCAGGCTGGGATCGGCTTTGGCGGTTGCCAGGCCCTCGAGAATCTCCTCTTTGGTCCAGGCGTAGACATCTTCGGCTCGAGCCACCCACATGCTCACCGCCTGGGGCCGCCGGGCAAAGACATTACGGGCGGTCAGGAGGGCGTGTTCGGGGTCGACGGCGTGCACCGAGCCCACCGCCTGATGGGGCTTGGAAGGGGTGTCCTGCTTGAAGACTTCCCAGCGGGGCCATTGTGTATCCATAAGGCCTCCTCCGCAGCGCTACACGGCAAGGGCGGCCTTTTGCTTCTTGGCGGCGTAGGCTTCCAGGGCCTCGCGCACCCAGGCCCCCTCGGCATGGGCCCGCCGACGGGCCTCCAGGCGCTCTTTGTTCATGGGGCCGTTGCCGCTCACCACCTGCCAGAACTCGTCCCAGTTGATGGGCCCGTGCCGCCAGTTGCCGGTTTGTTCGTCGTAGCGCAGCTCGGGGTCGGGGATGCTGAGGCCCGCTTCCAGGATCTCGGGCGCGTGCTCGTTGATGAACTCCTGGCGCACCTGGTCGTTGGTCTTGGTCTTGATACCCCAGCGCACCAGAATTTCGGTGTTGGGGCTGTCCTTGTCGTGGGGGCCCATCATCATCAGGGCCGGCCACCACCAGCGGTTGATGGCGTCCTGGGCCATCTGGCGCTGCTTGGGCGTGCCCTTGGCGTAGAGGAGCACCATCTCCTTGCCCTGCTTGTGGTGGAAGGTCTCCTCGGCGCAGATGCGCACCATGGCCCGGCTGTAGGGGCCATAGGAGCACTGGGCCAGCATGGTCTGGTTCTTGATGGCGGCCCCGTCCACCAGCCAGCCGATGGTACCGATGTCGGCCCAGGTGAGGGTGGGGTAGTTGAAGATGGAGGAGTACTTGGCCTTGCCCGAGAGCAGGGCTTCCAGCATGGCCTCGCGCGATATGCCCAGGGTCTCGGCGGCGTGGTAGAGGTACTGGCCGTGCCCGGCCTCGTCCTGCACCTTGGCCACCAGGATCATCTTGCGCTTGAGGGTGGGGGCGCGGGTGATCCAGGCCCCCTCGGGCAGCATCCCCACCACCTCGGAGTGGGCGTGCTGCGAGATCATGCGAATGAGCTGGCGGCGGTACTCCTCGGGCATCCAGTCGCCGGGCTCGATCTTTTCCCCGCGGGCGATGCGGGCCTCAAACTCGCGCAGGCGCTCGTTGTAGTCGGGGTCGCTGGGTACTCCGTACTTGATTGGCATATCTCCTCCCACCTACCAAACTAACGCTCGTTAGTTTTTGCTAGTTTAGCTCGAGGCGCCTCAAAAATCAAAGTGATTAACACACAGACCGGGAACGGCCGCCGTATCCATGGCCTGCTAGGATGACCCCTGTGATCCGCTACCCGATTGGACAGGTTGTGCGCATCGAATTCTGGAAATACCCGGCCCACACCCTGCACTACTGGTGGGAGGCCCGGGTTCACGAAATGCGCGAGGACGCGCTGCTGGTGCACATGCCGCTGGGCTTCGAGTTTCACCACGAGAGCAAGCAGCGGGTGCTGCGGGTGGGCCACCAGGCCTACGTTGCGTTCTTTGTGGGGCGTTGGTATTCGGGCGGCCCCGACCTGGATGCGGAGGGCAGGGTGCTCGAGTACTACTGGAACATCCAGACGCCCCCGCGCTTCGAGCCCGGGCGCATCTGGCAGTACGACCTGGAGATAGATGTCAAGTGCAAGGCCGACCACGCCTGCCAGACCTTCGACCTCGAGGAGTTCGCAGGCAAAGCCCCGCTTTACCCGGCTGAATGGGTGGAGCAGGCCCTGCGTGCGGTGCAGCAGGTTGAAGAGCACATGCGGCAGGGCGCGTGGCCGGTGCGACCCCCTGAGCCGGGGAGAGGCTGGCTCGAGCGGCTCTAACTACCCTTGACCTGAAGCCCCGAACCCAGGACAATCTACGGATATGCGAGGCCTCTCCAAGCGCGTCAAAACCATGAAGCCGTCCTCCACCGTGGCGGTTAATGCCAAGGCCCTCGAGCTGCGCCGGCAGGGTGTCGACCTCATCGCCATGACCGCAGGCGAGCCCGACTTCGATACCCCGCAGTTCGTCAAGGACGCCGCCGCCCGGGCCATGGCCGCCGGCAAAACCAAATACGCCCCACCGGCGGGCATCCCCGAGCTGCGCGAGGCCATCAGCGCCAAGTTCAAACGGGAGAACGGGCTGGATATCCCCCCCGACCAGACCGTGGTGACCGTGGGCGGTAAACAGGCCCTGTTCAACCTGTTCCAGGCCATCCTCGACCCCGGCGACGAGGTAATCGTAATTGGCCCTTACTGGGTGAGCTACCCCGAGATGGTGCGTTTTGCCGAGGGGGTGCCGGTGGAGGTCAATACCGGCCCCGAGTCGGGCTTCATTCCCGACCCCGCCGAAATTGAGCGCAGGATAACCCCCCGTACCAAGGCTATTGTGGTTAATTCTCCCGGCAACCCCACCGGGGCGGTGTACCCCAAAGAGGTGCTGGCAGCCATCGCCGAACTGGCCAACAAGCACGACTGCTACATCGTCTCCGACGAAATTTACGAGCACCTCATCTACGAAGGCGAGCACTTCTCGCCCGCCCACGTGGCCCCCGACCGTACCATCACCGTCAACGGCGCGGCCAAGGCCTTTGCCATGACCGGCTGGCGCATCGGCTACGCCGGAGGCCCCAAGGACGTGATCAAGGGCATTATCGATGTCTCCAGCCAGTCCACCACCAGCCCCGACACCATCGCCCAGTGGGCCATGGTGGAGGCCCTGAACAACGTGGAGGAAGCGCAAAAGTTCATCTCCATGGCCCGCGAGGCCTACCGGGCCCGCCGCGGCATCATTGTGGACGGCCTGAACGCCCTGGGCCTGCCCACCCCCAAGGTGAGCGGGGCTTTTTATGTCCTCTCGGATGTCTCCAAAATTGACCCCGATGAGAACAGGGCGGCCCTCAAGCTCCTCAACGAGGCCAGGGTAGCGGTGGTGCCGGGAACCGATTTTGCCGCCCCCCACCACGTGCGCTTCAGCTACGCCACCAGCGAGGAGAACATCCGCAAGGCCTTAGAGCGCATCGCCTCCATTCTGTAGAAACCCTAGCAGAGACCGCCCAGTCCTTTCGACCGCTGCGCTTGGCCTTGTCTAAAGTGAGCATCATGACCGACGGGTGATTGCGGGGTAGCTTGTTGTGTCTGTCGATCGCTAGAGCGTTGTACCGGGGTCATCCAAAGCAAGAGGCTGTCTTTTGGCATCCCAGGGCAGGCCCTTCCAAGGGGCGGTATCGCCCTCCGCTACGCGGATAACTTCGGTCGGGTTAGTTCGCCGCCTTCCGGCATCGAACTAGCCGAAATTTGTTACTTGCGAGCAACCCAGGCGCGAAAGATACTGCCGGTATCTCTGCCATAGCCGCTCAGGGCCAGACCAACCCGCCGGATCTCGAGGCGGTCGGCGCCTGGGTAGATGTCGCGAAGGGCCCGGTACAGCACGGGCTCATCGTCGAGGTAGACCTGAAACTGCCCTCCATCGCAAACGGCGCGAAGCCGGACAGGCACGCCGAAATAGAGTTTATCGGGTACATGCGTCCAGACTTTGCTGTAGGGGTCTTCGTAGCCCGCCAGGCGCAGCATGGCTACTACCGCGTGCTCGCTTTCATCAAGGGATAAGGCCACCACCAGGTGGTGCTGGGCATCCTGCCAGAAACAGACCCCGGCCCGGCTTTGCGCTTGCCGTTTCCCATTTTTTTCGGGAGGTAGGATTTCACACTCCAGATCGGCGAAGTTGGCTTGTTCCCAGGGGATGGTGTAGACGGTGCGCTCGAGGCCCGCGGCTTCAATGGTTAGCCCGCCCTCGGCAGGCATCAAGGCGCCGGGCCCCATGGTGGGCTCCCAGGTGAGCAGCAGGTTTTCGGCGGCCTGGTTGAGGTGGGGGACAAAGACCGTCTGCTGGCCTTTTACCTGCCAGGGGTGGCCCAGTTCCAGTGCGGGTGGCAGATTGATTTCCCGGGGGTGCACCTCGAGGTCGGCGGCCTGTCCTTTTAACCCCACCCCAGTTTCCTGGCCTAGACGGGGCTCGTGCAGAGGCTTTTCGCTGAAGAGTGGGCTACCGTCCAGGGTAATGTTGAGGGCCTGCCCGTCATCCAGCACCTGCACCCAGTGGGGGTCTTGGGTGAGGTATGGGTGGGGTTCACTGGCTAGCAGATATGTTTTGCCCCCGTACCGCAGATGCAGCCGAACCTCCTGGCGGCTGAGCTCGAGGGCTAGGTGGTGATCCGGGTCGCGGTAGCGCCAGATGAGGCTGGCCGGTGCTGTAAGCCGCACATGGAACAGCCCCCCTGGTTCCCTGGGAGTCAGTAACATACCCGGCCCTTCCAGCCGCCAGACCCCCCCCAGGGCGGCTTTACGACCCAGCTGGGGCTGTGGGTCTACAATCAGGGCTGTACCGTACCCTTGCCATTCAGGCACGTGCACCACCCGCACCCCGTACACGCGGGTATCGGCCTGGCCTCCATTTTCCCCCAGGATGGACTGGTGGATTCCGGCGTACAGCACCGGTGTGCCCAGATCGTAGGGATCTATAGCCAGCGGGCGTAGTCTGGGCAGTGCGGGTAGGTGTCGGTGACCTGCGCTGGATCCAGCGTAAAAGATGACCCCTTTCGCACGGAGCACCGAGAGGAAATAGATAGGGATGTTTGGCATGTCCAAAAGCAGATGCTGCAGTCCTTGCACCGTTGCGGCACACAGTCTACCGTTGGCGATGGGATGCCCTTGCATTACGAATGCCTGGCCGGCCTCGAGGGGCCGTGCGGGTGCGGGGTGATCAAACCAACCCACCGCCAGATTTTCTTGCAGCAGCGTGGATGAAAAATGTGCCTTGAAGGGGCTTTTGAGACTGGGGTGGGGCTGTCTTCTGGAGGGGTGCTGTGCAGCTTCGAGGGGCTGGGAGAAGGTTTGGGAGTTGTTGTGGCCGTTGAGCATGAAAACCCCAAAGGCCAGGCCGGCCTGGGCTGTGAAGGGCCCATAGGCGATGCCCTGCCGGCCCCAGCCAGGGGTGTCCAGTGGTGCGAAGCGCAGAGCGCCCGACTCCACTGAGATTTTGGCCTCGGCATCTACCCCCAGCCGGATGACCCCGCAGTCGCTGGTACTACCAACCACTTCACCGTACAACACGTCTTTGGTAAAGCGATCCTGAATCTCGTGAAGCGAAGGTTTGAGGCTTTTCATTTGAAGACCACGTGATAAGACTGTATCTAACTGCCCATAACACCGACGTAAAGCCAGGGGAACACAGCCCTTAAACGTAAGCAATTTTCCACGTTACTTGCCTATGCAAGGCCATCGAGTACGAAACGATGTGGTAACGCATGCAGATAACGAAAGCCTGCGGTTGACCCGGCCCTCGTGTACGCTTAAGTCATGCGGCTCAGGATGAAATTCTGGCTCGAGTCCGATTCGGGTGGCTTTGTGCTGGGCCCTGGAACCCTACGCCTGCTGCAGGCAGTTGCTGAGCAGGGCAGCCTCAAGGCCGGGGCTAAGGCAGTTGGGCTAAGCTACCGCACAGCATGGGATCGCCTTAGGCAAGCCGAGACCGGCCTGGGGTTTGCTTTGCTCGAGCGCTTCTCGGGCGGTGAGGGGGGCGGCGGCAGCGCCCTTACAGCGGAGGCGCTGGAACTGATTGAGCGGTATCGAAGCTTTGTTTTCAGCGTGCAGGGGGTGCTCGAGGCTCGCTTTCAGGAAGCCTTTGAAGGCTGGAAAGGGGAGGGCCGGAAATGAAAAATGTAAAATAAATATGTAGCATATAACCATTTTTATCTAGACACTACGTGCATAAATCTGCAATAGATTGCAAACTGTTGATTAAAAATAGAACATATGATACATTGATTATGCCAGACGCTTCATGTAGCTCCCCGGTCGCCAGCCGGGGATCCTCCTTTTAGAGCGTTTCCTACGAATACCCCGCTAAAGCGTATTTTGACCGGTGCTCACCGGCCAGACTGCTGGATGGGGGACTTCAGAATTTCGGGGTGAGGGGTGGCTACCACAAACTTTCCCCCCGCCTGGAGATAGGCCTCGAGCACCGGGGGGATCTCGTCGGGTAGGTGATCTAGTAGCAGCAGGTAGTCGGGTCGGGCTTCCAGCAGCTTTTTTGTCCCGTGAATGGGGATATGCACCCCGGCTAGAAAGCGCCCTTGTGTGTTGACATCGCGATCCACTACAAAATCGATAACCTCGTGCCCCAACCCAGCGTAGTTGAGCAAGACCATGCCATGGGTGCTGGCTCCAAAGGCAGCCACCCTCCGCCCGCGTGCGCGCAGCTCGGTGAGCAGGGCAACCAGGG
Organism: Meiothermus taiwanensis WR-220; assembly: GCF_003568585.1. Classification (NCBI taxonomy): domain Bacteria; kingdom Thermotogati; phylum Deinococcota; class Deinococci; order Thermales; family Thermaceae; genus Meiothermus; species Meiothermus taiwanensis. Next base: position 2,092,122 of record NZ_CP021130.1, on the reverse strand, counting down.
CTTCGCGTATCGCGGCGATGTGGGAGGCAAACTCGAGGTAATAGATTGAATCGGTCAGACCAAGCTGCTGTTCTTTTTTTAAGTACCGGTCTACCAGTGTTTCGGCTGGTTGGTTTTTGCCAAGGAAATATCGTAGGTGGCCTGTGTTTAGTTCTTCGAGTGCCACGGCCCGCAAGCCGTGGCGGCTGGCTAGTTGGTGGAGGGCATGCACCGAGAAGTAGTGGAGCCGGTGGTGTGCAAACTGCGCAAACTGCCGGGCCTCGAGCAGCGCACGCACATAGGGCAATTCCAGCACGACCACGCCCTCTGGATCGAGCAGGGCAGCCAGGCTTTCAAACAGGCTGTTGAGATCACTGTAGTAGGTGGGTAGCTGATTGGCCAGAATTACCGCGGCCCGCAACCCCTCTTCGAGCAGCGCCTTAACGTAGCTGCGATTGAAAGGCTCCTCGCGGATATGAATGCCTTTGCTGGATGCTGCTCTGGCCCGCTCAGGGTGGGGCTCGAGGTAAAACACACGGGCCCCGGCCTGTGCGATTTCCTGTAGCTGCAGCGGATTGCTGCCTTCCAGCGCCACAGCCACCGTCTGGGGGCCGATCCGGTGGCTGTTTGGCAAGGTTTCCAGCAAGCTTTCCGCCCATGGCAGAGGAGCCGCCGGGGGGTTCTCGAGGGTATCGCCGGCCAGCTGTACCAGGCTGCAACGCTGACAAAAGGCGACCTCGAGGCTGCCGCGTTCTTCAGGGATGGCTAGTTGGTGGGCGCTCAGAATGCTTGTGAAGGGAATTCTTCCCAGACTGAGAAAAAGCATCAGCTCACCTGAACCACACGAGCGGCAGGTCTTGAGTTTTTTCATGCCAGTCCCCTGATTTGCATATCTGTATGGCGAAAAGGGTACCTATCCGGCCGTGATTGGGCCGTTATCGAGACCTGGCTTGCTTCGCTTGGAGGGTTGGGCTGCTTCGTTAAGGGTGGTTGTGGCTGTTATGACTTGTCCAACGCACCTGTAACGGATTGCTTAACGAAGCAAACCCCTTCTAAAGCAGAAAGTCTTTGAGGGCCTGTAGGGTTGGGCCGATAACCTGCACCTGGGTGGGGCGGCTGTGGAGTGACTGCAGCGCCTGCTCTTGGGGGGGGTGCTGGCCCAGGGCTTTCAGCACCACATCGGGAAACTTGGCCGGATGGGCACAGGCCAGGCTGATAAGGGGGGTGGGGTGGGCGGTCTGCTGGCGGTAGCGAGCCTGGGCCTCCAGGCCAACGGCTGTGTGTGGGCAGGCCATGTAGCCGGTGGCCTCGTAGGTTTTTTGCATGCGCTCGAGGGTGGCTTCATTCGAGACCGTGGTGCCCCAGACCCAGGCGCGCAGCTTTTCCGGCCCCAGCAGGGTGTACAGGCGCTCAAAGTTGCTGGGCGAGCCCACGTCCATGGCGTTGGAAAGGGTGGCGATGGTGGGGTGGAACTGGTAGGCCTCGGCCTTGCCCTGCAAAAAGTCGGGGAAGAAGTGGTTGTCGTTGTGGGCCGCGATGAACCGGTGGACGGGCTGCCCCATTAGCGCAGCCAGGATTCCGGCCGTCAGGTTGCCCAGGTTGCCGCTGGGAACGCAAAAACTGATCTTCGATGGCGATGCCTGGCGGTGTAGTTGGGCAAGGGCCCACAGGTAGTAGAGGGCCTGGGGTAGCAGGCGCCCAATGTTGATGGAGTTGGCGCTGCTCAGGGGCAGGTGGGCGAGTTCGGGGTCTACGAAGGCCTCCTTGACCATACGCTGGCAGTCGTCGAAGGTGCCCTCCACCGCAAAGCTGCGCACGCCGGGGCGCTGGACAATGAGCTGGCGCTCCTGCACCTCGCTTACCTTGCCCTTGGGGTAGAGCAAGACCACTTCGATGTTTTCCTGCCCGGCGAAGCCATCGGCCACGGCGCTGCCGGTGTCGCCCGAGGTGGCTACCAGGATGATGCGGTGCTCATTCCGCTTACGCAGGAAATACTGCATCAGGCGGGCCATGGTGCGGGCCCCAAAATCTTTGAAGGAGAGGGTGGGGCCGTGGAAGAGCTCGAGCACGTACAGGTCGTCCGATAGCTTTACCAGCGGACAGGGGAAGTTCAGGGCATCGTGGAGGATGGCTTCCAGGTCGGAGATAGGAATATCCTCCTTAAGCCATTCCCCCAGGACGGCCACCCCCACCTCGGCGATGGAGCGGGCGCCCAACCAAGCCTCCGGCGCAATTTGGGGAATGCGCTCGGGGATGTACAGCCCCCCATCGGGGGCCAGCCCCTGGAGCAGGGCTTCCTCGAAACTTACCAGGTTTTTATGGGGGTCGCGGGTGCTGTAGTAGCGAACCATGATGGGTATTTATGATAACTGGAAGCCCCATGCCCCTTCGAACTGCTCAATTGTTGCGCTCCTGAGCGGTTGGGGCCTGGGGTGATACCAGATTCGGTTAGTTCGTCACCGAATGGTGGCGAACTAACCCGACCGAAGGGAGTGGTGCAAACCGCAAAGATACGGGCTTTCGGCCTGCGGGTGTGCATGGGTAGCTCCGGCAGGTAAAACGCCTGCCAAAGGCCTTATACCTCCTCGAGCTTTTCTGCTTCCTGTGCCGGTATCGGCGCGGCTGTCGGTATGGGCAGGTGGCCGGGTGTGCCAAGCAGCACCCGGTACAGGTCGCCCAGCACGGCGCTGGCCGTCACACCCCCGCCGGCGCCGGCCCCGGCAAAGACCAACTGCCCTACCGGCTCGCCCCTATAGACCATGGCGTTGCGCCCACTGCCCATGGTAACCAGCGGGTGCGACTCGGGCAGGCGCACCGGGCGTACCGCCGCCACCCATTCGCCATTTTCGGGGTAGAGGCTGGCCACCAGCTTGATGGCGTGGCCTTCGGCCCGGGCTTGCCGGAGCAACTCCGGGGTGAGGTGCTGGATGCCTCGAGTGCGCTGCAAGACCTTTTCCCAGGAGAGCCCAGGGTCTACCGTGAGCCGCCCCAGCACGCAAATCTTGTGGGCCGAGTCAATGCCGCCCACATCCAGGTTGGGGTCGGCCTCGAGGTAGCCCAGGTCGCTCGCTTCCTTGAAGGCCTGTTCATAGGTAGCGCCCTCTTCCATGCGCCGGATGAGGTAGCTGCAGGTGCCATTCACGATGCCGTGCATCTCCAGGGTCTGGTTGCCCCACAGGCTTTGCAAGGCGCCGATGATGGGCGTTCCGGCCATCACACTGGCCTCGTAATACAGGTCGCCCTGCTCGGCGTATTCGCGCAGCTCGTTCCAGCGCTCGGCCAGCAGGGCTTTGTTGGCCGTGACCACCGGCAGGCCCATCTCCAGGGCCTGCAAGACCAGGTCGCCGGCGGTGGTGGTGCCCCCGGCCACCTCCACCAGCACGTCTATATCGTCCAGGAAACCCTCAGGGTTGTTGGTCAACAGCCTCGAGGGAATGCCAGGGCGGCTTTTCTCTATGTCGCGCACCAGCACTCGAGCCAGCTCGACCCTAACGCCCAGCGCACCAAAGCGGGCCTGGTGTGCAGGCAAAAGCTGTGCAAAAGCGCTCCCGACCGTTCCGCCCCCCATCAGGGCCACACGCACGGTTTCCATAGGGGTAAGCCTACCGTTTCGAAAAGCGGAATGCCAGCCTCTGGTGTGGGGGTTGGTCTAATACCAGATTCGGTTAGTTCAGCACCGGAAGACGGCAACCCAACCCGACCGAGGTTATCCGCGTAGCGAAGGGTGAACCGCCCCTTGGAAGGGCGTGCGCTGGGATGCGAAAAGATAGCCCCTGCAGGTCTTTGCTTTGGACGGCTGGCTTTTTGAATCCGAGATGATCTGCCCGAACACTCCACGACGGCAGCGGGAGCCGCTCAAGCAGATGTTGATTGGGAAGACGTGGTTGCGTTGAGCGCCTTTAGCACGGCCTGGGCGCTGCGCTTGTCGAGGCCTGGCAGCTTGGCCAGTTCCTCCACGCTCATGGCCTTGAGCTCTTCCAGGGTGGAGAAGTGGTTCATCAGGGCCAGCTTGCGGGCCGGGCCAATGCCCTTTATATCGTCGAAGATGCTCTTGAGGGCTTTCTGATTGCGCAGTTTGCGGTGGAACTCCAGCCCGTTGCGGTGGGTCTCGTCGCGCTGGTAGATGAGCAGCTGCAGCGCAGGATGGCTCAGTGGCAGGGCGATGGTTCGGCCGTCAGGCAGAACCAGGGTTTCTTCACGCTTGGCCAGCCCCACCAGCGGGATCTCCAGCCCGGCCTGCTGCAGGGCTTTTTGCGCGGCCCGCACCTGGCCCAGTCCGCCGTCAATCAGGATCAGGTCGGGGATGGGCATCTGCTCGGCCAGGCTGCCGGTGAAGCGCCGGAGGATGGTCTGCTCCATGGAGAAAAAGTCGTCGGGCTGGCCCTTCAGGCCCCTAATTTTGATGCGGCGGTACTCGGCTTTTTTGGGGCGACCCCCTTCAAAAACCGTGATGGAACCCACCACGCTCTCGCCCAGCAGGTTGGATATGTCGTAGCCCTCGATGCGGTAGGGGCGGCGGGTGAGCCCCAGCACCTCCATCAGCCCCTTGAGGCCGGGGTGGTCGCCCTTGCGCTCCAGTAGCTTGAGTTCGGTCTGCAAGGCGGTCTGGGCGTTGTGCTGGGCCAGCTCGATCAGGCGGGTTTTTTCCCCGCGCTGGGGGACGCGCACCTCCACCTTGCGCCCCTTGGAGCTCAGGAAGGCCGAGAAAGCCTCCTGCGCTTCTAGCTCGAAGGGGAGCAGCACCAACGGGGGTAGGGGGGTGGCTTCCAGGTAGTAGTCGCGCAGGAAGGCTTCCAGCAACTCGGCGTCGCTGGCCTCCTTGACCCCCTCCACAAAGCGGCTGATGCGCCCCAGCATCTGGCCCCCGCGCACCTGGTAGTGCTGGATCAGGGCATAATCGCCGGCCCGGGCAAAGCCCAGGAAGTCCAGGTCGCCCAGCTCGGGGTCGTAGGCTTGCTGGTCGGTGCCGAAAAAGCTCTTCACCGCGCTGATCTGGTCGCGGATTTCCGCGGCCCGCTCGAAGTCCTGGTTTCTGGCGGCCTGGCGCATCTGCTGCTCGAGGCTCTCGTACAAGGCCTCAATTTTGCCGTCCAGCAGGTTTTCCACCTGCTGCACAGCCATCTGATACTGCGCCGGGTCGGCCTGGCCCACGCAAGGTGCCAGGCAGCGGCCCATGGCGTGGTTCAGGCAGGGGTAGCGCCTTTTCTTGAAGGGGTAGCCGGAGTTTTTGCGCAAGGGGAAGAAGCGATCCACCAGGCGCTTGATGCGCCGCACCACCGAAGCCTCGGGGAAGGGCCCCCAGTAGCGGGCCCCGTCGTCCTGCACCCGGCGCACCACCATCAGCATGGGCCACTCCTCCTGGGTGAGCTTGAGGAAGGGGTAGTGCTTGTCGTCCTTCATCAGGACGTTGTAGTGGGGGCGGTGGTGCTTGATGAGATTGGCCTCGAGCAAAAGCGCCTCCACCTCGTCGCGCACCACGATAAAGTCGAGGTGGGTGGCCTCCTGGCAGATGCGCAGACCCTTGCCCTCGGCGTGGAAATAGCTGGTCACGCGGGCCTTGAGGTTTTTGGCCTTGCCCACGTAAATGATGTGCTCGCCGGTTTTCCAAAGGTATACGCCCGGCGTTTCGGGGAGCGGGGGTAGGTCTTCGAGCCGCATCTGAGCCCTATCCTAGTACAGCCCTGCGGGCTTTGTGTGACCTGGTGCTGCTCACGAGAAACCTCACACCCTGGCTCGTTGCAGTAGGCGGCGGATAAGCGTTTTCCGTGGCGACCCCGGATATTGAAGGTATGGCCTGGAGCTGCGCGGGGCCGATTTTAGACTTTATGCCCCCAAACCGATAAACTAAGGGCCATGAGTGCTGCGCACGACCACCATGATCAGATGCTCTACCAGGCCTGGGTGCAGGTGATCGAATGGATGAAGGAATACGCTGCCGAAAAAGGCGTGCAATTTAGCAAAGAGTCCGACTTCCCCGACTTCATCTACCGCATGGAGCGCCCCTACGAACTACCCACCACCATGATGGCGGTTTCGCTTTCGGACGAGCGAGGTGAACCCTTCTTTTTCGCCTCGGTCTCGCCCCGCCATGCCAAGCTCAAGCACGTGGCGTTCCGGGTGCCGGGTGGGCATGTGCACTACCACGCCCACTGGGAGGAAGGCCAGGGGTTGGTGCTCGAGGGCAAGTTTCCCCTTACCAAAGAGAAGCTCTACCAGATGGCCGACCGGGCCAGGGTTGCGCTGGTGCGGACATAGCGGAAAGCCTGTCAGGGTGCCTGGCTGGGGTTTATCGGGGATTGCCTGGCCTCCTTCCAAACAGCCCTGAGCCGGCGCCAAACGGTAAACCCCAGCAGGGAGGTAATTCCAGCGGCGGTAACCCCTATAACCAGCGGGCTTACCTTCTGCACCTGCATGGCCAGCAGATTGAACAGCAGGGTCACAATCCACAGGGTGATGGTGGTGCGGCGCTGCGAGAAGCCCTGGGCCAGGAGTCGGTGGTGGATGTGGTCTTTGCCTGGGGTGGACAGCGGGTTTTGCTGCCTGAGTAGCCGACGAATAAACACCTGGGTGGTGTCCAGGATGGGCAGCAGCAAGAAAAGCGCGGTGGGAACCAGGGAGAATGCGGTGGTCACTTTGAGGCTGCCCAGCAGGGCCGTGGCCGCCAGAACGTAGCCGAAGAAGTAAGCCCCGGCGTCGCCCATGATGATTTTTGAAGGATAAAAGTTGTGTCGCAAGAAGCCAAGCGCGGCCCCTGCAAGCGCGGCCAGTACCAGCGTAGCTGCAGCCCACTGAGGGTTCTGGGCCGAGACCGCCAGCAGGCTCATGGCGGTGATAAAAGCAATACCGCCGGCCAGTCCGTCTATGCCGTCCATCAGATTAATTGCGTTGGTGATACCAATGACCCATACCACCGTTAGCATCACGCCCCAAAAGGGGTCGAGCGCGGTGCCGAAAGCAGCGTGAAAGCGGATGTCCACCGCAACCAGCAGCAAAGCGGCGAGTAGTTGTACTAGAAGCCTAAACAGCGGTGGCAGGCCAAACTGGTCATCCACAAAGCCCACCAGCACCAGGATGGCCCCACCCAGCAAAATGGCCAGCACCTGCACCTGTACTTCCTGAATCAGGATGGGGCGTAGGGTGGTGGCTACGATTAAAGCAGCGACCACGCCCGAAAAGATCGCCAGGCCGCCCGCGTTGGGCAGGGGTTCTTTGTTCAGGCGGCGGGCATTGGGCTGGTCGGCCCAGCCCACTTTGAGGGCAAACTGCCGTACCCTGGGCATGAACCGCCAGGTGACCACCCAGGCCACCACAAAGGTAAAAACCACGATGAGCCAGCCCGAACCGCTGGGGTTGGCAATGCCAATGGACTTCAGAAACTCGATCATCCCAATTGACCCAGCCTACCGCGAATGGGTGAGGAATGTAACTGCCTTACCTGGTTCCGTAGATTCGGTCGCCGGCGTCCCCCAGGCCGGGCACAATATAGCCGTGGTCGTTGAGGTGGCTGTCCACCGCGGCGACCACAATCTCCACGTCGGGATGGGCTTCCTGTACACGCTTAATCCCCTCCGGGGCAGCGATGATGCTCATCAGTTTGATGTGGTGGGCCCCTTTGGACTTCAGTATCGAAAGGGCGTGCACGGCGCTGCCTGCGGTGGCCAGCATGGGGTCGGTGAGGAAGACCCGCCGCTCGGCAATGTCGGAAGGCAGCTTGCAGTAATACTCCACCGGCTGCAAGGTGTTGGGATCGCGGTAAAGGCCAATGTGGCCCACTTTGGCCGCGGGAACCAGCTTGAGAATGCCATCTACCATAATGAGGCCAGCCCGCAAAATAGCCACCACAGCCAGCTTTTTGCCCGAAAGCATATGGGCGGTCATGGTGGTAAGGGGGGTTTCGATGGTGACCGGGTCGAGCTCGAGGTCGCGCATGGCCTCGTAGGCCATGAGCATGGTGACCTCTTCCATGAGTTCGCGGAACTCTTTGTTGCCGGTGTTCTTATCGCGAATGATGGCCAGCTTGTGCTGTACCAGGGGGTGATCTACCACGGTCAGTTTCATGCTCAGTGAATCGTAACACCGGGGCAAGGGTGGGGGCAAATATCAGGTCAGCTCCGGGCGAAACTCCTGGTAGAACCGCAGGGCTTTGGGCATCTTGTCGGCGACGGCGGCCTCGAAGCCGGCGGGTTCTTTGGTGCGGAACCAGTGCATGTCGTGCAGGTAGGTGAGGGGAACCCAGAAGCGCAGACGGCGCCACAGGGCTTGCGGCTCTGGGTAGCACGACACGATGTATTGCAAGGCGGCCAGTGCCTGCGCTTCGCCCAGCATCACCAGGGTTCCGGTGGTCAGGATGGCCAGGTCGCGGGCGGGGTCGTCGGGCTGGGCCCGTATCCAGTCCACCACCAGGGCCTCCGGTACTCCCTGGGCCTCGGGGTGCTTGAGGAGAATGTTGCCCGCGTGGGGATCGCGGTGGCAGAAGGCCTGGGGGGTTCCGGCCACTTCTTCGATATGCTCCCAAAGCCAGCCGACCAACTGCCGGGCCTGGGGCAGGTCGTGCAGGGTGCGACCAAACTGCTGGAGGCGGTTTTGCAGGCGGGTGCGGCTGACCACGCCGGGCTCCGGGATGGCATGGAGCCGCATGAAAAAACGGGCCAGCTCCTCCAGGGCGGCCTGACTGAAGCGCTCGGGGGTGAAGTTGGCCCCCGGATAGCGTCGGGTGACCAGGATGCCGTGCTGGTTGAGGTTGTAGGTCTCCACCACCCAGTCGCCCAGCCCGGCCTTGGTCATGTTGAGGGCCTCGAGCCGCGCGGCGTAGATGCCGCCGGGTTGGGAGGTGGGGGGATACACTTTGAATACCAGCCCATCGCCGGCGAAGGTGCGGGCCTCGCCGCCCCCGGCCAAGGGGGTCAGGCGCATCTGATAGCGGGCCTCGAGGGCCGGTAGCATCTCCACCTTGCACAGGATACCCGCACCGGGTCAGTCCGAGGCAACCTGCGGGGGTGGAACGGAGGGTTCGACCTTGGAGGGCGGCGTGTGGGCCAGGGTTTTGGGCCAGGGGAAACGAGACATCCAGAGGGCCGCCGAGAGGGTGAGCAGACCCATAACGGCCACGCCAAAGCGGGCCCCCAGGGTGTCGATCAGCAGGCCTGAAATGTAGGCTCCCAGCGGGCCGGAGCCCAGCAGAACCATCGAGTACACCGACATTACCCGGCCCCGGATGCGGTCGGGGGCCAGGAGCTGCACGGTGGTGTTGGAGTTAATCAAGGTGGTGATCATGCCCAGGCCGGCCAGGCCGAAAATAAAGGCCACCCAGGCTGGGGGAAGTGGCAGGGCCAGACCGATCAGGGCCAGGCCCAGCAAGCCGCTGCCCAGCACAGCCCGCAGGGGGCGGGCTCTGGAGGCCAGGGCCTGGATGAGGGCCGCCACAATAGAGCCGAGCCCCACCGCCGACATCAGGAAGCCAAAGCCCTGGGCATCGAGCCCCAGCTCGAGCCGCGCGTAGGCCGGCACGATGGTCTGAAAGTTCATGCCCAGGAGGCTGGTCAGACCCACCAGCACCACCACCTGCCGCACCAAAGGATGCCCCCAGACAAAATGCATGCCCTCGAGGGCCTCTCGCAAGACCCCATCGCGCTTGGCCTCCACTTTGGGATTGGGCACCCCAAACAGCACCACAATGAGCGGCAGGAAGGAGAGAGCGTTGGCTAGATAGCTCCAGGACAGGCCGAAGCTTGCAATTAGCAAGCCCGCCAGGGCCGGGCCCACGAGCCTCGAGGTGTTGAAGCCAAACGAGTTGAGGGCAATGGCCCCCGGATAGCGCTCTTTACCGGCCAGCTCCACCGTGAAGGCCTGCCGTACCGGCAGGTCGGCGGCGTTGAACATGCCGTATAAGAAAGCAAACACCAGCACATGCTCGTAGCGCACCCAGCCACCAGCGATGAGCACAAACATGCTCAAGGCCAGCAAGGCCATGCCGCCCTGGGTGATAAAAAGCAGGTTGCGGCGGCTGTAGCGGTCGGAGAGCACGCCCGCGGGTATGGAGAACAACAGCGAGGGTAGAAACTGCAAGGCCACCACCAGACCCAGCCGCTCGGCGCTGTTGGTGAGCTCGAGCACCAGCCAGCCCTGGGTGGCGGTCTGCATCCAGGTGCCCAGCTGGGAAAGGAACAGTGCGATCCAGTAGGTGCGGTATTTGGGGTCACGCAACAAGGCTAATGCAAGCACCCGCCCATCATACTCCTAAACTGACCCGTGGGTCAGTTTAGACCGGCCCTGGCCGATCACGCCGTGGTAGGGCTGCTGAAACTGACGCCGGGTGCTGACCGAGATTCGCTCCGGATATTTTTTTGATGCCCAGATGGTCAGAAGCACCGCGGAAGGGCCCCCGAATGGATAGACTAAGATTATGTTGACGCTCATGCGCCGGGGTGGTTTTCGCTTTTACGTTAAGTCGGGCAGTGCCCAGGAAAAGCCACACATCTTTGTAACCCGCGACGGGGACACCTGGGCCAAGTTCACCCTGAAGCCGGTGGGCGTGGTGGCCAACAACGGCCTGGCCCGCAACGAGCTCACCCGGCTGCAGGGGATGGTAGCCGACCTCGAGCCCCAGCTTTTGCAGCTCTGGTGGGAGTACGCCATCACCCAGGGGGTCAGGCCCGAGGCCGAGAAAGAAAACAAACACGGGCTCGCCCCAACCCCTGCTGCACCGCTCGAGCCCAGCTGCGAACCGGCGGCGCTCGAGGTGGTTTGGGGCAAGGGAAGCTCTTAGGCTGCCAGCCAAAGCTGTAACGACCTGCCCTCTGATACCGGATTCGGTTGGTTTGGCGCCTTCCGCCGGCGAACCAACCCGACCGAACTTATGCGCGGAAGGAAGTGCTCTGGGATTCAAAAAGATGGCCTCTGAATGTTTTTTGTTTGAAGATTATCTTTCCGGTATAATACCCTGCTACTGCCCATGATTCAGGTGTTCACCGGTGATAGCTTTCTGGCTCGAGAAGCCTTGCTCCAGGAGGCCGGCTTGCAGGGCCTGTCCCCCCGCCTGATGCCCCCGGAGCCGGCCCTGGTGGCCCAGGAGGCCAGCGGCGGGCTGTTTGGCCCGGGCGGGGCTCTGGTGGATCTGCGCGACCTCAGCGAGGCCGAGTGGAAGCCCCTCCGGGAGGTGCTGGAAGGCCTGCCGCCCGATGCAGTGGTGTTGCTGCTCGACCCCCGGCCCAGCGCGGTGCGCAGCAAGTGGTACGCCGACAAAGCTCAGAAGCGCGACCACCCCACCCCCGGCCCCAAGGAGATGACCAACTGGGTGGTGAACCGCGCCCGCCACTACGACCTGAAGCTACCAGGGGCGGTGGCTTCGTACCTGGCGGGTCTGGTGGGTGGTAAAGGCAGCGCCGAGAACCCGGCCATGGGCCTCGAGGCCCTCGACCAGGAGCTGCGCAAACTCTGCCTGGTCACGCCCCCCATCACCCTGGAGAAAGTACAGGCCCTGGTCGCTCTGGATACCCCCATCTCCGGCTTCGACCTGGTGCGCTCGATTACCGAAGGAAAAGCCACCCTGGCCTTCAAGATTGCCCGTGAGCTCCTGGAGCGGGGGGAAGACCCCTTGCGTATTCTGGGTGCGCTCTCCTGGCAGTACGTGCGGGTGGCTAAAGCCTGGGCCTTGCTGCAGGACGACCCCCTGATGGGGGAGGGGGTGGCCGCCAGCGCCCTGGGCATGCACCCCTACGCTGCCAAACAAACTTTGCTACTGGCCAAAAAATTGTCGGGCAGTGCGGTTACCTGGGCCCTGGAGATCCTGATAGAGGCCGAGGAGGCTGCCAAAACCGGCCGGGACATGCGCCTAGCCCTGGAGCGGGCCATCGTGGCGCTGGCGGGTATTCACCGGCCCGCATCGCGCTAAGTAGCCGTCGCGATCAAAAACGCCACATACGCCACATACAGCCCCAGGAAAACCCCGCCCTCCCTGCGCCCCAGGCGAAACCCGGTTGCCAGAAACGGCCACAGCAGCACACTGGCCAAAAGCATCACCCACATATCGCGCTGAATCTTCTCCCAGGGTAGGCCCACAGGCTGGACAAGGGCCGTGATCCCCAGGATGCCCAGGATGTTGAAGATGTTGGAGCCCACAATGTTGCCCAGTGCGATATCGGGCTCTCGGCGCAGGGCGGCGGTGATGGAAGCGGCCACCTCCGGCAGGCTGGTGCCCAGGGCCACAATGGTCAGGCCGATGATGAGTTCAGGCACCCCAAAAGCCCGGGCCAGCTCCACCGCCCCCAGGGTCAGCAGGCGGGCCCCTACCCCCAGGAGCACCAGCCCCAGCACCACCCCCGCGTAGGCCGGCCAGCCGGCCCTGGGGGGTTGGCCGTACTCCTGCTCGTATTCTTGTTGTACCTCGGCCATCTCAGTTGCGCCGCTGCGGTATAAAAACCAGATGTACAGGCCCAGCAGGCCCACCGAGAAGAGCGCCTCCCCACGGGTGATCTGCTGGTCGAAGTATAGGAAGACAAACAGCAGCAAGGTTGCGCCCAGCATGATGGGCACCTCGCGCTTGATGAACTGGGCCTGGGAGCGGATGGGCACGATCAGGGCGGTGAGGCCCAGGATGAAGAGGATGTTGAGAATGTTTGAGCCCACCACGTTGCCGATGGCGATGGACGGGCTACCCGAGAGTGCAGCGGCCAGGCTGGCGGCCAGCTCGGGGCTGCTGGTGCCAAAGGCCACCACCGTCAGGCCCACCACCATGGTGCTGATGCCCCAGCTGCGGGCCAGTATCACCGCGTTTTTGACCAGCGTTTCGCCCCCAAAGTACAGCAGTACCACGCCGCTGGCGATCAGCAACAGATTCAATGCCAACTCCATGCCGAGTAGGGTAGCAAAAATTAGGTGTCTGCGTATAACCTTTCGAGCGCGAGGCTTTCTTCCTGGCTAAGGCCGTATAGCCGGGATGTTGCCTGGTTGCAGGCCTGCACGTCGCGCTCCTGGGCGGCCTCGAGGAGGGCCTGTCGAATGGGAGGGGGCACCTCGCTCCAGGGTGGAATGCGGATGCGTCGCAGATACTGGGCCTGAAAGCGGAGATACCCCCCGCGCATCTGGGTTGAATAGGCTGCAACAAACAGATGGGCCACCGCCGACAAGAGCACCGCCTGGAGTGCGCGCAGATCCCACGATTCGGAGGTTATGTAGTAAAGGTTGTGGTGGGGGTACAGGCACCCCTCCTCGAGCACCACGTGGGGCCGGCCTTTGATATCGGGGATGAGGAGCTTGGGCGTTCTGGCCAGGGAGGGTACGATCCGGTCGATGGTGCGGTACCACCTATCCGGAAAGCGCCGGGCGTAGTGCCGTCCGGCTATGACCTCCCGGCGCGCTTCCAAATAGGCGCGCAGCCGAGGGTAGCAGCGCAGATCAACGAGCTCACCCGTCTCGCTAAAGGGGTTGATGAGGCCCTGGCCGCCCCACCGCACCTCACCCGAGCAGATGTCCTGGGTTGTGACCAGGGGCAGCTTGCGATCCGGTTCTACCTCGAGGGCCTCGAACACGCCGATAAAGGCTTGGTCGGCCCCGGTGGCCACCCCAATCCCAACCCGGCAGCCCGCCTCCTCGAGGCTGGGGAAGCGGCGCTCGAGCCGCTCCAGCAAGGCCCTTTGCTCGGGCGCAAGGAGCAGCCAGGGCGCTGCCCCGCGGGTGATCTGGGCCACCCGCACCCCGCTGCCTTCGGGCAGGCTTCTAGACCGCAGCACCTCCGCAAGCTGGGTGAGCTGGCCTGGCTCGAGGCTGGAGAGACGGGCGATGCGGGTGGGGCTTTCGGTGTGCGGCGTGTGCTCCGTCCCGAAGGGGATCGTCCGTTCGGTGCACGGAGCCTGCTCCGTCCCGAAGGGGATCGTCCGTTCGGTGCACGGAGCCTGCTCCGTCCCGAAGGGGATCGTCCGCGGTGCTTCCCGGCTGATCACCACGATGGCTGGATAAGCAGCTACTTTAGAGCGAAAGGCCGGTGCATGGGCCATCTCGAGGAAAATTTTTAGGTGAAAGTTGTCGGCCACATATTTGCGCAACCGGGCACCGTAGTGATTTTTGGTCCAGCGGTCTGCGCAGATGAACCCCAGGGTGCCCCCCTCCGCCAGCAGCGATAGCGAACGCTCGATGAAAGGGATGTACAGATCGGCGCGGTTGTACATGGTGGCGTAGCGCTTTTTGTACTCGGCCAGCAGGGTAGGGGGGATGGCCTCCAGGCGCACGTAGGGCGGGTTGCCGACCACGTAGTGGAAAGGCCCCTCGAGCGAACACAGCAAGTAATCCCCCTGAATCAGCCAGCGGTCGGCTAGATGCTGGCTGAACCCTTCCTGCTGCAACAGCGCAACCACCGCGTTGTAGGTGGCCTCGAAGGTTTCAGGGTGCAGCTCCACCCCGCGAATGGCTTCAGACAGCTCGGAAGCCCCAAACCGCCTGGCGGCTGATAACAGCCGGCGCAGGATGGCTAGCAGGAAAACCCCATCCCCAAAGGACGGTTCCAGAATGCGCTGCTGATGCAGGGGCCGGTCGGGGGTGTAGCCCACCAGATCCAGTATGAACTCCGCCACCTCAGGGCGGGTGAAGACGGCTCCTCGAGCAGAAGGAGCGGCTGGATAGACCATGGTACACCGGGTGGCCTGGGTTGGGTCAGAGCAGCTGGGCATATCCCTCCGCCGAGAAAGCCTATTTGAACGGATGGTCGTTTTCCAGATACTCCAGTATCCCCCGGGCGATGCCGTAGCTAATGCGGTCGAGGTAATGGGGGTTGCGCAGGTTCTGGCCCTCGATGGGGTGGCTCAGGTAGCCCATCTCCACCAGGATGGCCGGAACGCTGGTATAGCGGATCACGAAGAAGTCGGCGCTGCGCACCCCGCGGTTGACGGCAGCAGTGGCCCCTAGCGTATACGAGAGCACCCGGGCAGCCAGGGTGCGTGAAAGCTCCATGCGGCGCAGCGAGGTCATCTGGGGGGTGGGGGCGGGCAGGCTCTGGGGTGGGATGGGGCCGGGATCCTCGAGGCTGGGCTGGGCGCCTGGGTCGAGGGGGCCGCCTTGCATTGAGGGAGGCTGGGCGGCCTCGAGCGCCTCCAGCGGGTTGAGGGCAAGGGAGGGAGGGGTGGGCAGGAGCGGCGCCGGGGAGGGGAAAAAGGGGCGGGTGGTCTCGGGGCTGTGGTAGTAGACCTCGAGGCCGCACCAGCCGTCGGCGCGGGCGGGTACGGCGGCGTTGGCATGGATGGAGACAAATAAATCTTTGCCCTCGGCCAGGGCCACGCGCTGGGCCAGGTCGGTGCGCTTGTCCGGCGAAAAGGCCGTATCGCTTTCGCGGGTCATGATAACTTCCACACCCGCATTTTGCAGAAAGCGGCGCACCCGCAGGGCCACCTCGAGGTTCACCACTTTTTCCGCCACCGGCCCCAAAGCACCGGGGTCGGGGCCGCCGTGCCCGGCGTCCACCACCACGGAAAAACGCCGCCCGCCCGATTTCACAAAGCGAAACTCCGGGAAAGAGAGCAGCGGGCTGGTGTCCACAAAGGCCCCCGAGAGGTCGATCACCAGCCGCTGCCCCTCGCCCTGCAGGGCGGCCAGGGTCATGGTCTTGTAGCCGGAGCGGGGGGTGACCCCCTGGGGGGTGAGCAGGATCAGCACCGCCTGGTCTTCGTGCTGCTCGAGCACATACCCGGCCAGCTCTGGCAGGCTCACAAAGTGCAGGCCGGGCGTGACGGTCTGGTTTGGCAGGGTCACCCGCAGCGCAGCGCCCAGCGGCTCGATCTGGTAGGTCGCCTCTTTGGGCAGATCCAGCACCACCCGCGCAAACCCCGGCTGGTCGCCGATGCGGGGAGGCGGCAGGCTCTGGGCCAGAGCACTGGTGCTCAAGAGGGCAGCCATCGGTAAAGGCAAAAGCAGGCGAGACATCTTCAAAGCAGCCTCAGTTTATTGTGAAGCAAAACTACAGGATGAGTTTTTGGCGCTGGCGTCTTCACCAACTGTTGGATGCCCTGTGGGTACAAAATGCAACCAGGGTGGGTTTTTGGGAAGGGTCAGGCCTGCTAGGCTGTAGAAGCTACAAGGAGGCTATTGTGCTAGACGAAGCATTGGTGGGTGATGTGCTCCGCCGGGCCCGGCAGGGTGGGGCCGACTTTGCAGAGCTATATGTGGAGCGCTGGCGGCGGCGGGTCTTGCGGGTGCTTTCGGGCGAGGTCAAGGAGGCCACCAGCGGCATCGAATACGGGGCCGGGCTGCGGCTTTTTTACGGCACCGAGGTGGTCTATGCCTACACCAACGACCTGAGCCCCCAGAGCCTGCTCGAGGTGACCGAGACCCTGGTCCAGCTCAAGGGCCAGGCGGGCCAGGTGGACGCGCTGGGCCGGGGCGGCCTGGATTTTCGCAAGGCGGTGGCCCAGGGGCTGCACGCCCCCCAGGTTCCCTTTACCGCCAAGGACAAGCGTTACCGCCTGGAACGCATCCGAGAGGCCGAGGCCGGGGCGATGGTCGGCCCCCAGATCAAGCAGGTGCAGACCAACCTGATGGAGTGGGAGCAGGAGGTGCTCGTCGCCACCAGCGAGGGCGCCTGGGCCGAAGACCGCCGGGTGCGTACCCGCCTTTACGTCACCGCCATTGCCCAGGACGAAAGCGGGATGCAGACCGGGGTGGCGGGGCCGGGCCTCAGTGTGGGCCTCGAGCTCTTCGACCGCTACCCCCCGGCCGAGGTCGGGCGCAGGGCCGGCCTGCAGGCCCTCACCAACCTGCGGGCCAAGCCGGCCCCCGCCGGCACCATGCCGGTGGTGATCGGCAACGGCTTTGGCGGGGTGATCTTCCACGAGGCCCTGGGGCACCTCCTGGAAACCACTTCCGTGGCCAAAAAAGCCAGCGTCTTGTCCGATAAGCTGGGGGAAAAGGTGGCCTCGGACTGCGTGACCTACATCGACGACGGCACCACCCCCCACGGCTGGGGCTCGCAGGAGTTCGACGACGAGGGAATGCCCACCGAGCGCACCGTGCTGATCGAGAACGGGGTGCTCAAAAGCTACATGGTGGATCGGCTGGGCAGCCTGCTCACCGGCTACCGGCCCACCGGCTCGGGGCGGCGGCAGGACTACACCTTTGCCCCCACCAGCCGGATGCGCAACACCTTTATCGCTCCGGGTACTACCCCCAAGGAAAAGCTCTTCGAGGGCATCGAGTACGGCCTCTACGCCGCCGATATGGGCGGGGGGCAGGTGCGGCCCGGCTCGGGGGAGTACAACTTTGCGGTCAAGGAGGGCTACATCATCCGCAAGGGGCGGATCGAGGAGCCGGTGCGGGGGGCCATGCTGGTGGGCAAGGGCCCCGAGAGCATCCAGAGAATTGTGGCGGTCTCGGACGACCTCGAGATGGGCCCCGGCATGTGCGGCTCGCTCTCGGGCAGCCTGCCGGTGGAGGTGGGCCAGCCGCACCTTTTGATCTCGGAGATTGTGGTGGGAGGACAGGCATGACCTTCGAAGAAGCCATGGATTATCTGCTGCAAAAAGCCCGTGCGATGGGGATTGAAGCCGAGGTGCTGGCCACCCACACCCGCGAACTCACCATCCAGGCCCACGGCGGCAAGGTGGAAGAAATTACCCAGGCCACCCAGGGCGGGGTGGGGGTGCGGGTGGTGGTGGAGGGCAAAACCGGCTATGCCTACACCGAGGAGCGCACCCCGGCGGCGCTCGACTGGGTACTCCAGGAGGCCCACGAGAACGCCCTATTGCAGTCTGAGACCGGGGGGTTCCTGCCAGCGGGGGGCGGGCTGGGCCAGCACGACCTGCTAGGCGAGGGGCTTTCGGCGCCCTTAGAGCAAAAGCGCCAGGCGGCTTTGAACCTCGAGGCCAGCCTGCGGGCCGACCCCCGGGTGCGGCAGGTGCAGATGACCCGCTACTCCGAGAAGGAGACCCAGGCCACCTTAGGCTCCACCCAGGGGGTTGCGGGGGCCTTCCGCAACGGCTACGCCCTGCTCCTGGCCAACGCCGTGATGGGCGAGGGGCAGAGCCTCAAGCAGGGCTACGAGTTCGACCTTTCCAAGGAGTTTCACGCCCTCGAGCCGGGCCGCACCGCCCAGCAGTTTTTGCAGCGCACCGGGCGGCTTTTGGGGGCCCGCCCCCTCAAAACCGGCCGCTACAAAGCCTACTTCGAACCCAAGGCCTTTGCCCAACTGCTGGGCATGATGGGCTGGTTTTTGCTCTCGGCCAAGAACGTGCTCGAGGGCAAGAGCCTGCTGGCGGGCCGGGTGGGACAGAAAATCGCTTCAGAGCTTTTCACCCTGGTAGACGACCCCACCCTGCCGGACGGGCTGGCCTCGCGCCCCTTCGACGCCGAAGGCACCCCGGCCCGGCGCACGGTCTTCATCGAGAAGGGCATCCTGCGCACCTTTGCCCACAACTCCGAGACCGCTCGCAAAATGGGGGTGGAGAACACCGGCCATGCCTTTCGCATCTATAAGGGGGTGCTGGGCATTGCGCCCAGCAACCTGTTCGTAGCGCCCGGCGCGGGCGTGCAGATGGACAGCGGCGTGGTGGTCACCGACCTGATGGGCCTGCACGCCGGGGCCAACCCCATCTCGGGGGAGTTCAGCCTGCAGGCCCTGGGCCTCTGGGTGGAGGGGGGCGAGGTGGCCTACCCGGTGGAGAACTTCACGGTGTCGGGCAACTTCCTGGAGCTGCTGCAAAATATCACCGCGCTGGGTAGCGAGCTCGAGTGGAACCCCATGATGGGCATCGTGGGTTCGCCCATGGTCGAGGTGGCAGAGCTTTCCTTTGCCGGGGCTTGATGCGCATTTCGGCAGTATCGTTCACCTTTGAAACTCTGGACGATACTGCCGAAATGCTTTATCTAACTCCCTTTTGGTCGGCTTAAATCCCGCCCTTGTGACTAAAGGATGCAAGCGGAAACGGAATCTCCTGTACCACTACATTGATACCAGATAGGACTTACGCAGTTGGGTGAAGGATGTGTATGGGATTGGCCAGGTAACTTCGTATCGCCTCGCGGATAATACTTGCCTTGGACTCATACCAACTCACCCCCGTTCGCAAGCGGTACACCTCCAGCCTCAGAAAAGCACGTAGGGACAGAAGAAGGTGGCCCAGGATAGAGGCCCTCTTTCTCACCTGGGCCCGCTCCACCCCGCAACACCCCTTGAGCCCCCGGTGGTAGACCTCGATACCCCAGCCTGCCCGCTCCAACTCCCCCCGCCGACCTTCAGTCATCCCCAGGTCGTTGGTCGCCCAGTGCTCCGCGTCCCCGTCTTTCGAAACCGTCCGGAACACCCTGACCAGACCAAAACCCCTCAGGTGCACCACCCGCCCCTCCGGCGGTATCTCCACCTCGCTCACCGGCCGAAGCCCCTCCCTATCCGGGTTCACCTGCCGGTTCCCCTTCAGCCGCGTGAGGAAGCGCCAGCCCAGGCGAGCAATCTCCTTCAGGTTCTCCAGCGAAGCGTACCAGCTATCCATTAGCACGTACGCTGGAGCAAACCCCCGTCCCTTGGCTACCCGCAGCATCTCCATAAAGTGCTCGTTCTTGGTCTTCCCTTCCCAGGGCTTGTCATAAATCCTGAAGTCGCAGGGGATGAGGGCCTGGCCCTCCGTCCACAGCAGGGTCATGAGGGCGATCCCCTTGACCACCCGCTGGTGCTTGCCGCTCCAGTGGTAGGTCACCAGCTCCATCCGCTGGGCATAGGGTTTATCCAGGGTGGTGTCGTCCAGGATCAGAAGCCCCCGGGTGGGCTCCACCACGGCCCTGGCCTCCTGCCACAGCGCCTCCGTGTCGGGAGGCTGTCGCTGGAGCAGGCGGGTGAAGGCGTCGTGGGCGGGAGCGCTGGGTTCCTCGGGTTGGCAGCGGGCGGCTTCGGTACAGGTGAAGACCTTCTGGGCGGCGATGAGGAAGTGGATATAGTCCAGGTCGGTGCACTTTGGGGGGTTCATAGCAGCTAACTCCTCTTGGCCTGTTTGCTTTGCAGAAAAGGGTAGCCGAGTAGAGGGGTGAGAGGCAACTGCGTAACTCCTAACCAGATTCAGTTAGTTCGGCGCCGGATGGCGGCGAACTAACCCGACCGACGGGAGTGCTCTAGGATTCAAAAAGATAGCCTCTGAATGTTTCTTGTTTGAAGATTATCTTTTTGAATCCGGTATGAGACATCTGTAGCCGGGCGGGACGGCCACGGCTTGCGAGTGTACCGCCCCGCTCAGGCAAAGCGGATCCCACAGCCTTCAAGCGGGGTTTTTCTGGGCCAATAAGCCCAGAAGCCGGGTCTTAATCGCCGGCCACTCCTCGGCCAGAATGCTGTACATCGCACTGTCGCGGATGCCGCCATCGGCTGCGGGCCGGTGTGCGCGGAGAATCCCGTCGAGGTGCGCTCCCAACCGCTCAATGGCCCGGCGTGAGCGCAGGTTGCGGGCGTCGGTCTTGAGCGTTACCCGGCGTACCCCCAGTTTTTCGAAGGCATGGGTGAGCATCAGGAGTTTGGCCTCGGTGTTGAGGCCGGTGCGCTGGGCCGGTGGGGCCAGCCAGGTGTGGCCGATCTCCACCGCGTCGGGCCGCAAGGGGCGGTGGTGGGGGCTGTTCTTGGGCCAGGGCCAGTACTCAAAGGCCATAAAACGGGTGCTGCCCACCACGCGGCTGGCGCGTTTATCCACCGTTGCAAAGGGCAGGGCCTGCCCCTGGGCCTGCTCGTCCAGGGCAGCTTGAATATACCGCTGCATCTCCAGCTGCGATTTGGGTACGGCGGTGTAGGGGTAGTCCTCGAGCTGTGCGATCTCCAGCAGGGCGGGCAGGTGCGCCATGGTGAGGGGCTCGAGCCGCACGAGCTTGCCCTCCAAGGTGATAGCCTGGGTTAGGTCGGGGTTCATGCCTGCTCTAAATGCTTTTTCATCTGCCTGGCGATGGCCCGGTCATCGAGGTTGGGGCTTTGTTCCAGGGCTGCTATAACCCGCTCCCGGTCGGCCCGGCTGCGGTTTTGCGATAGCTTGAACTTGCCCTCTAGCTTTGTAATCTCGATCTGGAAAGCCACAATACCTTTCATCATGCCGTGCAGGTAGTCTGGGGGCAGCTCCTCCATTTTCCACTGCCGCTCGTACTGTACAACCAGATCATGCAAGAGGGCTTTCACCGCGGTGGGCTCTTCGACTATCTGCACCTTGCCGTAGGCGTGGACGGTCATATAGTTCCAGGTCGGTACGCTGGGGTGTTTTTCGTACCAGGTGGGGGAGATGTAGCTGTGGTCGCCCTGGAAGATGACCAGCACCTCCTGGTTCCGGTCAAAGCTGGTCCACTGGGGGTTGGCACGGGCTATGTGGCTGGCCAGCAGATTGCGTTCGGGGTAGACCGTAAAGGGTATGTGGGTGGCAAAGGGCCTGCCCTCATGCACCGAGACCAGGGTGGCAAAGCTAAACTGCTGCATTAAGTCGAACAGCACCGCAGGGTCGGTCACGGCAAAGTGCTGGGGTAGATACATGCGTCCAGTTTACCCCTCCGACAAAGGGCCTGCCAAAAAGCTGGGGATCTGGCCCCGTGTGTTCAATAGCCTCTGCAGGAGAAAAGGGGCTTATCCTGGCGCACTGCTGTGCTAGACCATTTGGTGGACGTCATAAGCCAGGTGGTTTTGAACCGGGTACACAAAACTCGAGGGGTCATAGTATTCTAGGTGCACAACACAACCGAAGTTGCTCTCAAGGAGGAAGCGCATGAAGATGAACCGTCGGCAAGTACTTAAAGCTGGTCTAGCTGCTTCTGCTGTGTACAGTCCCTGGATGATCGCCCGTGCCCAGGCCCGGCCAGTCAAGTTCGCGGCCATCCTCCCCCTTACGGGCGCTTTTGCTTTTGCCGGTAACGCAGGCCTGGAGGGCTTCCGCGATGCCGCCGACCGGATCAACGATGCCGGTGGCATCGGCGGGCGGCGTCTTGAGCTGGTGGTGGAGGACAGCGGCTACGATGTGGCCCGTGCCACGGCTGCTTTCAACCGGATCGTTCAGCGGGAAAGCCCGGAGGAGCTGGTGTTTGTCTACGGTGACTCCACCGGTACTTCCAAGGCCCTGGCCCCCGAGATCACCCGCTTGCGCCTGCCCTACTCGGCCACTTCCTTCTCCAACGAGCTGGCCGATCCCAACACCTACCCCACCATCTTCGTCTTTGGCCCCACCTACAACGATATGGCTGGAGCCTTGCTGCAGCAGATTCGGTTGCAAAGAGGGCGTGGAGCCAAGATTTTCCTCTGTTACTCCAACTCTGAGTTCGGCCGCGACCCGATTCCCTTCATAAAGGATCGTGCGGGTAAGCTGGGCTTCCAGATCGTGGGGGAAGAGGTCACACCCCTGGCCATCGCCGATGCCACCCCCATCGTAACCAAGCTGCGCCAGACCCAGCCCGACTTCGTGATTATGCAAGGCTACGTGCTCACCGTGGAGCCGCTGGTGGTACGGGCCGCCCGTGAGCAAGGCATCCGGGCTACCTTCATGGGCACCTACTACTCGGCGGAGCTGGCCCTGATGCAACGGGCCGGGGCGGCGGCCGATGGCTTCATTGTGACCTACCACAACGCCTACTACTACGACACCACGGTGTCGGCGGTGGAGCAGATCCGGGCTTTGCGCCGGGCCAAGGGGCGGGATCTTTCCTACCGCACCACCTACTACATGGGCACCTGGATGGTGTTGGATGCAGTTGCCGAGGCCATGCGCCGGGCGCATGCGGCGGGCAGGCTGACCCGCCCCGGCCTGATTGAGGCCCTGGAGAACCTGGGCGATTACAACGCCGGCGGCCAGGCGCGCAATATGCGCTGGGTCAACCACCGCCTGCCCTTTACCAAGCTCTGGCGGGCCAATGTGCGCGATGGCCGCTTTGATGCCATCACCGACTGGGTGGACGGTTCAAAACTCTAAGCTGCTTTGGGGGCTCGAGGGCTGGCCGAAGGTTGGCCGCGCCCTCGAGCCAGCCGTAAAGGAAAACATGGATCTGGCCCTTGTCATCCAAACCGCTTTCAACGGTCTGGCCAACGGTGCACTGTACGCGGTGATCGCCTCCGGGTTTGTCCTGGTGTACCGTGCGACCAGCGTGGTCAACTTTGCTATTGCGGAGTTCATGCTCATCGGCGCCTACCTGACCTACACCATGTCGCTTTTTTTTCCGCTGTTGCTAGCGCTTTTGCTGGCCTTACCGCCGGCCTTTATCTTTGGGCTGCTGGTGGAGCGGGGGTTTGTGCGGCCCCTTCTGGGGCGCAACGTGGTGGCGGTGGTTATGGCGACCATTGGCCTGGCGGCCGCCCTCGACGGGGCCACCCTTCTTCTGTGGGGCCCCGACCAGAAGGCCATGGGGGCTGCGGATGTTTTTCAGCTGCCCAAGGAGATGCCCAACCTGGCCTTCAGCCTGGGGGGTGTGTTCCTCTCCTCCAAAGCGGTGTGGAGTCTGGTTCTGGCCTTGCCTCTGGCCCTTTTGCTGGTTGTGGCGCTCAAATATAGCCGTTATGGGGTGCTGCTGCGGGCGGTCTCGGAGAGTGAGACCGCTGCGCTGGCCATGGGCATCAATGCGCCGCGGGTGGTGGCGGTGGCCTGGGGCCTCTCGGCGGTGATGGCCACCATTGGCGGGGCCTTTCTGGCCGGGGCCGCAGGGGGGGGTGGCCCCGGGCATCACCTTATTCTGCTCGGGCTGATTGTCTTTCCGGTGGCCATCCTGGGGGGCTTCGACTCGGTGCCGGGCGCGGTGGTGGCGGGCTTATTCATCGGCTTGATCGAGGCCTTCTCGCAGCTTTACCTCGAGTCCCTCCTGCCGGGCATCACCCAGGCCATCCCCTTCCTGATCGTGCTCTTGGTGTTGCTGTTCCGCCCGTATGGCCTGTTTGGTCAGCACCGCATCGAGCGGGTGTGAAGGGAGGGCATCCCCCTAACCAAGGAGTGTTTGAATGGCCGAAATTAACGTTGAGAACCTAAAAGTGGTTTACCGGGGGGTCATCCTGGCCTTGCAGGGTGTGAGCATGCGGGCCGGGGCGGGCGAGGCGGTGGCGCTGCTGGGGCCCAACGGCGCGGGCAAAAGCACCCTGGTGCGGGCCATCTCGGGGTTGCTACCCCAGTACGACGGGCGGGTGCTGGACGGCAAGATTGTCATCAATGGTCAGGAAACCCAGCACCTGCCTGCCCTCAAAGTAGCCGGCCTGGGCCTCACCGCCATCCTCGAGGGCCGCCCCATCTTTCGCTACCTCACCGTGACCGAAAACCTGCGGGCCGCGGGGCACAAACTAACCCCGCAGCGCCAGAAAGAGCTGACCGACGAGATTTTTACCCGCTTTCCCCGCCTCTATGAGCGCCGCTTCGAGCAGGGGGGCTACCTTTCGGGCGGCGAGCAGCAGATGCTTCTCTTGGGCATGGCCCTCCTCACCGAGCCCCGGATTCTGGTGGTGGACGAGCCCAGCCTGGGCCTTTCGCCCAAGCTGACCGAGGAGGTCATGCGGGTGCTGGACGAGTTGCGCCGCGACAAGGGCCTTACTTTGGTGCTGGTGGAGCAGAATGCGCGGGCGGCTTTCTCCATCGTGGAGCGGGTTTATGTGATGGAGCAGGGCCGGGTGGTCTTTGAGGGCACCGCCAAAGAAGCCCAGGCCGATGCCGACGTGATGGAGTTTTACTTAGGGGGTGCGGTGGCCGGAGGTTTCGCAGAGGCCAAGCGGTATCGGAGGAGAAAGCGATGGGTATAGTCTCGAGAAAAAGGTGCGTGGTAAGCGGGGGGGCCGGTGTGAAACTTCCGCCCATCCTTCCCGTGCCACCGGCTTACGACAAGGAGGCCCGCCATGTCTAAAACCCTGCTCGAGGCCCACGACCTGCACCTCTCCTTCCGGGGCGTCAAAGCGCTGGTGGGCGTAAGTTTTAGCGTGTCGGAAGGCGACCTTTTCGCGGTGATTGGCCCCAACGGCGCGGGTAAGACCAGCCTGCTTAATGTGCTGTCGGGGCTGTACAGGCCCCAGCAGGGCCGGGTGGTGTTTCTGGGTGAGGATCTGGCCGGCCAGAGCCCCCAGCAGCGGGTGCGCAAGGGGCTGGGGCGCACCTTCCAGAACCTCGAGCTCTTCCGCGGTATGACCGTGCTGGACAACGTCAAGCTGGGGGCCGAGCTGGCCGTGGGCGGCTACACCGACCTGGTGCCCAAAGCCCAGATCGAATGGAAGATTCGCCACCACGCCGAAGAGGTGCTGGACTACCTGCACCTCTCGCCGTACCGCCACGTGCCCGCCGGGGCCCTGCCCTACGGCCTGCAAAAGCGGGTGGAGGTGGCTCGAGCCCTGGCTGGACGGCCCAAGCTGCTGCTCCTGGATGAGCCCATGGCTGGGCTGAGCCTGGAGGAAAAGCAGGATCTGGCCCGTTTCCTGCTGGACGCCCGGCGCGAGTGGGGCGTCACGCTGGTGCTGGTGGAGCACGATCTCAGGGCCGTGCTGGAGCTTTCCACCGGGGTTTTGGTGATGTCCTACGGGGAGGTTTTGTACCAGGGGGCCCCGGCGGGGGTGCGGGAGAACCCCCGCGTGGCCGAAGCCTATCTGGGGAGGAGTGCATGAGTCAGACCCTGATTGAATTCCTGGCCCATCACGCCCAGACCAAGCCCAATGCCCCTGCCATGCGGGTCAAGCGCCTGGGGGTATGGGAGACCACCTCCTGGGCCCAGCTCAAAG
Organism: Meiothermus taiwanensis WR-220; assembly: GCF_003568585.1. Classification (NCBI taxonomy): domain Bacteria; kingdom Thermotogati; phylum Deinococcota; class Deinococci; order Thermales; family Thermaceae; genus Meiothermus; species Meiothermus taiwanensis. The sequence continues at coordinate 2,066,492 of NZ_CP021130.1, read as the reverse complement.
AAAAGGTCGAGTGCCTGGCAGGGGGCCTCTTGGAGCTCGGCCTGAAGCCCGGAGGGGTGCTGGCCATCCTGGGCCAGAACGCTCCGGAATGGGTCATCGCCGAGCTGGCCGCCCAGACCGTGGGGGCCATGCCCATGGGCATCTACGCCGACGCCATGCCGGAGGAGGTGGGCTACTTTATCGAGTTTTCCGAGTGCGCGGGCATCGTGGTCTCGGACGAAGAACAACTGGATAAGGTGCTGCCCCACCTGGACAAGCTCGGGTTTGTGCTGGTCTGGGAAGAGGCCGGCATGAGCAAGTACTGGAACGAGCGGATACGGCCCTTTAGCAGCGTGCTGGGGCTGGGCCAGAGCGAGAAAAACCGCCAGGCTATGCGGGCCGCGCAAGCCCAGGTCAAACCCGATACGGTGGCGCTGTTGGCGCCCACCTCCGGCACCACCGCCCGCAGCAAGCTGGCCATGCTGACCCACGCCCAGCTGATTGCCGGGGCCGAGGCGGGCCGCCAGACCATCAGCATCCGCGGCGGGGAGTGGGTGTTTTCGTACCTGCCGCTGCCCTGGATCGGCGAGCAGATGCTCACGGTGGTGCGCAACCTCACCGACGGTACGGTGGTGCACTTCCCCGAGGATGTCATCACCGTGCGCGAGGACGTCAAAGAGGTGCAGCCCGACTTTTATCTGGCCCCGGCAAGGCTGTGGGAGGATGCCGCGGCCATCGTGCGCAGCCGGATGGAGGACGCCGATGGGCTTAAGAAAGCGGTGTACCGCTGGGGGATGGGGGTGCTGCTCGAGTGCGCCCAGCGCGAGTTCCGCAAAGAACCCATCGGCTTTGGGCTGAACCTGGCCCGGGCCCTGGCCTACCCGCTGGTGGCCCGCCCGCTCCGGGCCCGCATGGGGCTGGCGGCCTGCCGCATCGCCGCTACGGGGGGTGCCCCGCTGGGCCCCGAGGTCTTCACCTTTTTCCGCGCCCTGGGGGTGGATATCCGCCAGGTCTACGGCCAGTCCGAGACCGCGGCCACCAGCGTGGCCCACCTGCCCGGCGACACCCCGCCCGAGACGGTGGGCAAGCCCCTACCCAATACCCAGGTGCGCATCGCCGAGGATGGCGAGATCCAGGTCAAGGGCGGGCAGGTGTTCGCGGGGTACTTCAAGAACGAGGCCGCCACCCGGGAAACCTTCACCGAGGACGGCTGGTTCCGCACCGGTGATGCGGGTTTCTTCAACGAAAACGGTCATCTGGTGCTGCTGGGCCGGCTCAAGGAGGTGGGGGCCCTGGCCGATGGCACCCGTTTTGCACCGCAGTTCCTGGAGAACCGCCTCAAATACTCACCATACATCCGCGAGGCTGTGGTGATCGGCCACGGTAAGCCGTTTGTAACGGCCCTGATTGAGCTTGACCCCGAGAACACCCAGAACTGGGCGCGCAAGCGCGGGATTGTCTTTACCACCTACCAGAGCCTGACCTCCAACCCCCAGGTTTACGAGCTCATTGCCCAGGAGATCAGGATGGCCTGCGAGAGCCTGCCCGAGGAGCTCAGGGTGCGCCGCTTCGCCGTTTTGCCCAAGGAGCTGCACGCCGACGACGAAGAAATAACCCGCACCCGCAAGGTCAAGCGGGGCACGGTGGAGTCGCGCTACGCCGCACTTTTGGCCGCGCTGTACGATGGCTCCAAAAAGGTAAAGCTGACGCTGCCCATCCGCTACCTCGAGGGCCAGGGCACCCTCGAGGCCGAGGTGCGGATTGCCGATGTGGGCAGGCCGGTAGAAGAACCCAAGGTACAAGCGTAGAGAAGAGGAGACCCCCGATGTACCGCCTGAGTCAGACCCTAACCGATGCCTTTAGTCGCCGCTTTTCTCGCACGGTACGCGAAGACTATCGCCAGGATGAGGCCTATGCCAGCACCCCGCAGGGGCGCTTCTGGCTGGCCGTGGCGATCGTAGGCGTGCTGGCCCTGCCTTTGCTGCTGCCGCCGTACCCCCTATTTGTCACCACCCAGATTCTGATAGCGGCCCTGGCCGGCCTGGGCCTGCACCTGCTGGTGGGGGGCGCGGGCCAGATCTCGCTGGGCCAGGCTGCCTTTGTGGGGGTGGGTGCCTATGTCTCGAGCCACCTCACGGGCGACCTGGCCCCCTTAGGTATCCTGGCCGGCGGGCTGGTGGCCGCGCTGATTGGCATCGTGCTGGGTATCCCCTCGTTGCGCATCAAGGGGGTCTACCTGGCCATCGCCACCCTGGCCTTCCAGTTACTGGCCGACTACGTCTTCAAGCGCTGGACGGGGTTCACCGGAGGTGTGGCGGGCCGCACCCTGCCGGCCGAGGCCACCTTCCTGGGGCTGCCTCTGGCCGACGACCGGGTGGTCTTCTACCTGGGCCTGGCCTTTGCCATCCCCATGTTCTTCTACGCCAAGCGCCTGCTCTCCACCCGGGCGGGCCGGGCCTGGTTCGCCGTGCGGGACAACGACCTCTCGGCCCAGCTCTCCGGTGTAGATCTGGTGCGCTCCAAGCTCACGGCTTTTGCCCTTTCGGCCTTCTACGGAGGCATTGCCGGCGGCATCTTGATGCACCTGATTGGAGCGGTGACCCCTGAGAACTTCGTGCTGGCCTTTAGCATCCAGTACCTGGCCATCGTGATCGTGGGCGGGGCCGGAACGGTGCTGGGTGCGGTTCTGGGGGCTTTGTTCATCGTCTTGATTCCCGAAATTTTGAGCGTGATGGCCGGGGCTTTCGGGCCGCAGTACGTGGCCCAGCTCTCGGCCTGGCGCAGCGTGGCCTTTGGCGTGCTAATTCTCCTGTTCCTGATTCTGGAACCCAGGGGGTTGGTGGGCTTGTGGGGCCGCATACGGGACTACTTCCGCACCTGGCCGCTGCCGTATTGAAGATTGGGGGTCTGCCTGTCCGAACTGCTTTCTGGGGGTGGGTGCGCTCGAGGCTCACAAGCAGGTAAACTACGGGCATGGTGGACTACGACCTTTCCGAATCGGCCCTGGTCAGCCTGGTCACGCTGGCCCTGGAGGGGCAAAAAGGACTGCGCCTGGCCCAGGCAGGTAGCCGGAGTGTGGGCGAGATGCTCTCGGGGCGGCGCTCACGCCCGGTGCGCGTGGAGCGTGAAGGGGATACCCTGGTAGTGGATCTTAACGTGTGCGTGGATTACGGCAAATCCGTAATTGAAGCGGCCAAGGAGGCCCAGCGAACCGTGGGTGATGTTTTAATAGCCTCCACGGGCCTCAAGGTTAAGGCGGTCAACGTTACGGTGGTGGCTGTGGAGTATAAGGAGCCCCATGCAGCCTAGCGTGTTTTTTGCCGGGCGCTTCGTGCGCGTTGACCTAAGCTGTGATCTGTGCTGCTGGAGCCGGGGGTCGCATGCGGCGTAAAGCGCGTGAGCTGGCCTTTAAGGTGCTGTTTGAGCACGCTGTGGGCGGGGTTCCGCTCGAGGCCGCCTGGCAGCATGCCACCCAGGAGGTCGAACCCGAGGAGGCTGACCAGGAGGCCGATGTGCTCGATCGCGAGGGGCTCTTGTTCGCCCAGCGCCTGGTGCAGGGCTATGCAGCGCAAGAGCAAACGGTGAATGAAGCACTGGCCAGTACCATTGAGGGGTGGAGCTTCAGCCAGATGGCTAAAACCGACCTGGCGGTTTTGCGCCTGGCGACCTATGAGATGCTCTTTGAGCCCACGCCCTACGCCCCTTTGATCGAGGTGGCGGTCAAAATCGCCAAGCGCTACGGCGGTGAGGACTCTGGACGCTTTGTCAATGGGGTTTTGGCCCGTTTGCTCAAGCGTATTGAAGCGGGTGAGCTATCGGCGGTAGCCAAGAGCGACTAGGCCGCTTGCATAGCAAAATCTTTTTTTCGACCTCGAGGTGCGCCATGCTAGAACTATCCGGCCCTCCCGTCGCCGAGGCGGTTTATCAGGAGTTGCAAGCCCTGCTCGCTACCTTACCCTACGTGCCCCACCTGCGGGTGGTGCGACTGGGGGATGATCCGGCCTCGGTGGCCTACGTGCGTTTAAAGGATCGGCAGGCCAAAAGACTCGGACTTTCCAGCCAGGTGGACGTGTTTCCCGAAAGTACCTCACAAGAGGAGTTGTTGGCTCACATCGCCCAGCTCAACGCCGACCCCCAGGTGGACGGTATCCTGGTGCAGTCGCCGGTGCCCAAGCAGGTGGACTTCAACGCGGTACTGGAAGCCATCGATCCCCAGAAGGACGTAGACGGCCTGACCCCGGTCAATGCCGGGCGGATGTGGATGGGGTTGGAGGCCCTGGAGTCGTGCACACCGGCTGGGATCATGCGCATCCTGAAGCACTACCAGATTCCCCTCGCCGGCAAGGAAGTGGTGATTGTGGGGCGCAGCAACCTGGTGGGTAAGCCCCTGGCTGCGCTGATGTTACGAGAACACGCCACCGTGACCATAGCCCACTCGCGCACCCAAGACCTGGCCGCAGTTTGTCGCAGGGCCGATATCCTGGTGGCGGCGGTGGGGAAAGCCGGTCTCATCACACCCGAGATGGTGCGGCCGGGCGCAGTGGTGGTGGATGTGGGCATCAACCGTGTGGGCCAGAACGAAAAAGGCCGCGACATCCTGGTGGGGGATGTGGCCCCTGGGGTGGCGGCTGTGGCCTCGGCGCTGACCCCGGTGCCCGGTGGTGTGGGCCCCATGACGGTGGCGATGCTGCTTTATAACACGGTGATGGCGGCTATGCGCCGGCGGGCCAGACCCATGGGCGAGCGGTTGCAGACAGCGCGCTAACCCTATGAGGGTAGAATCTAGCAGGTAGCGCTGACTATGGGTGAGTTGCTCTCTAACCAGGTGCTCTGGACGGCCATTCTGGCCAGTGTTTTTGCCCAGCTCCTCAAGCTGTTTATCTACTATTGGGTGGAGCGCCGCTGGGAGTGGGAGCGTCTGGCCGAGACCGGGGGCATGCCCTCCTCCCACTCCGCGACGGTGGCCGCTTTGGCCACGGGGGTGGGCATTACTGAGGGGGTGGGCAGCGCCTTTTTTGCCATTGCGGTGGTGCTGGCTATCATCGTGATGTACGACGCCACCGGCATTCGCCGGGCGGCCGGGCTGCATGCCGCACGCCTGAACGATCTGTTCGAGGAGTTTCGTGCGGTTTTTGCACACGGCCCGCGGCCTGAGCCGCTCAAGGAGCTGCTGGGCCACACCTACCTCGAGGTGGCCGTAGGTGCGGTCTTGGGCATTCTCTTTGCCTTTGTCAGCTTTGCCCTGGTATAACCCCCTGGTTGCTCGCGGGGGCGGTGGAGTGGTAAGCTCTGGGCAATTTTATGGGAAAGGCGAGCTGGGTGCTCATTGTTTTGAGCTGTTCGGTGGCCATGGCGCAATCCACTGCCCAGCTCGAGGCGCAAATTCTCTCCCTGCTTAATGATGCGCGGGCTCGAGGGGTGGTCTGCCGTGGGGGGGGTGGTGGTGTCCGGCTACCCCCCTTGAGTCATAACGCAACCCTGGCCCTGGCCGCCAAGAAGCATGCCCTCAACATGGGGCGTTACGGCTTTATGTCGCACTACTTCCAGGGGGTGGGGCCGCGGGTGCGGGTTGCCAGGGCCGGTTACGGTTACCTGCGCATGTCGGAAATCATCTTCAAGGGCCGTAACAGCGACCCGGCGCGGGCCGTGCGCTGGTGGTTGCGTTCCCCGGTGCACTGCCGGGCCATCATGAACCCCCACTACACCGAGGCCGGCGCCGGGCTTTCCAGGGTTGGCCATGCCTGGGCGGTGGTGCTGGCCCAGCCGCGCTAGGGCTGCCGCTGTGCCAGGCGCATGATCAGCAGCATCCCGATGCTCTGCAAAAGCGGGAACGACATCAGGGTTAGCGCCCCCGGCCACAGGGCAAAAAGCGCCACCGGGATGACCGTGGCGACTGCACTAATCCACATCAGGTCGGTGCGGTTGCGCTCCCGCAGGAGCCGGTAGATGATGTAGTTGTTGAAAGCCGCAAACACCAGCAACAACAGCCAGGCCAGCACGAAGGTACTCATCGCCCTGCATTGTACGATGGGAGGCATCGGAGCCCCCAGACTTGATATCCACGGAGGCGACCTCTAAACTTATACCCAGTACAATTTTCTACCGGAAGGGAGTCTCATGCTAACCACCCCTGAGAAAATCCTCTTTTTGCTCCTGGTGCTGGCCTCGCTGTATTTTGGCGGGGGGGCGCTGTACCGCGTCTACAGGGCCATCCGCCGGGGCCAGCCGGAAGACCGTTTCGACAACCTGCCGGCTCGAGCGGGCCGAGCTTTGTGGCAGACCCTCACCATGCAGACCGTCTTCAAGAAACGGCCGCTGGTGAGCCTGTTGCACGCTTTTGTGTTCTACGGCTTCGTGTTTTACCTGAGCGTGAACCTGGTGGACGTGCTCGAGGGCTTCTTCCCCTTCAAGGCCCGGGGGGGCTTCTGGAACGGCTACAACCTGGTGGCCGACATCCTCACCGCCCTCATCCTGGTCGGCATTGCCGGCCTGCTTATTCGGCGCTACTCGAAGGCGGGGCGCAGAACCTTTAGCTGGAACGAGAAGACCCCCCTGCACGAGCGGGTGCGCGAGGGAATCCCCACCGACAGCGCCATTGTGGGCGGTTTTATTCTCTTCCACGTGGGCAGCCGCCTGCTGCACAAGGCCGCCCAGGCCGCCAACCTCGAGTACGGCCCCGACCCCTTCCAGCCGGTAGCCAGCCTGGCCAGCAACCTGTTTTTGTGGGTGGATGTAGACCAGCTGATCGTCCTCGAGCACCTCTTCTGGTGGTTTGCCATCGGTTCCATCCTGGTCTTCATCCCTTACTTTGCCCGCTCCAAGCACATCCACCTGTTTTTGGCCCCCCTCAACCTGGCCTTCAAAAAGGAGAAGCCGGGGGCCCTGCTGCCCATTGCCAAGGACTTCGAAGAGCTGGAAAAACTGGAGAAGTTCGGGGTCGCCAAGCTGGAGGACTTCACCTGGCCCCGCCTGCTGGATGCCTATAGCTGCATCATGTGCAACCGCTGCCAGGAGGTCTGCCCGGCCTACACCACCGGCAAGGCCCTCTCGCCCTCGGCCCTGATCATCAACGAGCGCTACGAGCTCAACCAGATCCTGCCGGCTTTTGCCGCGGGAGAGGAGAGCCCCCGCCCGCTTCTCTCCTTCGCCCTGAACGAAGAGGCCCTCTGGGCCTGCACCACCTGCAACGCCTGTGTGGAGGTCTGCCCGGTGGGCAACGAACCCATGCTGCACCTCCTGGATCTGCGGCGTGAGCAGGTGATGATGCAGGGGGCCTTCCCCACCCAGCTCAACAACGCCTTCAAGGGCATGGAGCGCAACGGCAACCCCTGGAACCTGGGGGCCGATAAGCGCCTGGCCTGGGCCGAAGGGCTGCCGTTCCCGGTCAAGACCGTGAGCGAGAACCCCGAGGCCGATGTGCTCTACTGGGTAGGCTGCGCCCCATCCTACGACCCCCGCGCGCAGAAGACCGCTCGAGCCTTCGCGGAAATTCTGCACGAGTCCGGCACGAGCTGGGCGGTGCTGGGCAAGCAGGAAAAATGCACGGGGGATGCGGCCCGGCGGGCCGGCAACGAGTTCTTGTTCATGCAGCTGGCCACCGAAAATGTGGAGACTTTGAACGCGGTCATGGCGGATAAGCCCAAGACCATCGTGACCACCTGCCCCCACTGCTTCCACACCCTGGCCAACGAGTACAAAGACTTTGGCGGCCGGTACACCGTCAAGCACCACACCGAGTTTATCGCCGAGCTGATTGATGCTAAGCGGCTCGAGCTCCTTCCCATGAGCGGGGCGGTCACCTACCACGACCCCTGCTACCTGGGCCGGCACAACGGGGTGCTGCAGGAGCCCCGCCAGGTCATCCAGGCCGCCGGATTGGCCCTGAAAGAACCCCCACGCCACGGCACCAACAGCTTCTGCTGTGGGGCGGGTGGGGCCCAGTTCTGGAAGGAAGAGGAGCCCGGCTTCGAGCGGGTCTCTACCAACCGCTACCGCGAGCTTAGGGGCACCGGGGCCGAGACCATCGCGGTGGGCTGTCCCTTCTGCATGCAGATGATGAACCTCGAGACCGCCCAGGAAGCCGAAGGCCAGGCCCCCAGGGTGCTGGATATCTCTGAGCTGGTGGTGCAGCAGCTAAAAAGCAAGCAGGCCAGCCCGGCTGGCGACTAGCTGCGCTGCTTCAAGACCCTGGGTGTAAGCGTCGCGCCAGGTATTGAAGTTGGCTGTGCAAACTGGGTAAACTGACCCCGTACCAGATGAATCCCCGATGGGCTCGCTAGGGCGAGGTCTCACAGCGTGGGAGCGCGGTACGTGCCAAGCCCGATAAGGGCCTGGCATCAGATTGGAGGCCGATAATGGCAAAAATCCGACTGGAGCACATTTATAAGCGGTACGGCAAGGTGACGGCGGTCAAGGACTTCAACCTGGAGACCGAGGACGGCGAGTTCGTGGTGTTTGTAGGCCCCTCGGGCTGCGGCAAGACCACCACCCTGCGCATGATTGCCGGCCTGGAGGATATCACCGAGGGCAAGCTCTACATCGGCGACCGCCTGGTCAACGACGTGCCTCCCAAAGACCGTGACATCGCCATGGTCTTTCAGAACTACGCCCTCTACCCCCATATGAACGTCTACGAGAACATGGCCTTTGGCCTGCGGTTGCGCCGGGTACCCAGAGATGAAATCGACCGCCGGGTCAAAGAGGCGGCCCGCATCATCAAAATTGACCATTTGCTAAACCGCAAACCCCGCGAACTATCGGGTGGTCAGCGCCAGCGGGTGGCCATGGGCCGGGCCATCGTGCGCGAGCCCAAGGTGTTCCTGTTCGACGAGCCCCTTTCCAACCTCGACGCCAAGCTGCGCGTAGAGATGCGGGCCGAAATCTCCAAGCTCCAGCGCCGCTTAGGGGTGACCACCATCTACGTGACCCACGACCAGGTCGAGGCCATGACCCTGGGCCAGCGCATCGTGGTGATGAAAGACGGCGAGGTCTTGCAGGTGGACACCCCCCTCAACCTCTACGACTTCCCCGAGACCAAGTTTGTGGCGGGCTTCATTGGCTCTCCTTCCATGAACTTCATCCGCACGAGGGTGCAGGTCGAGGGCGGCAACGCCTACTTCGTGGGCGAGGGCTTCAAGGTCAAGGCCAATCAGACCCTGGGGGCCAGCCTGATGCCCTACAACGGCAAGGAAGTCTGGATGGGCATCCGCCCCGAGCACATCGGCCTTAAGGGCTGGACCACCGTTCCCGAAGGCGAGAACGTGATTAAGGGAAGGGTTGAGGTGGTCGAGCCGCTGGGGGCCGATACCGAGGTACACGCGGATGTGGCCGGGCATATGATGACCGCCAAGGTGGATGGTCACGCCCTGGTGCGCACCGGCGACACGGTGGAACTCCTGGTGGACACCAGCAAGCTCCACGCCTTTGAGGTGGAGGGGAACGAAAAGGCCATCGGCCATGCCACGGTCAAGGACAGCCGCTCGGTGGCGCGAGTCTAGAAGGTTTCTATACCCCTGTTCACACAACCCCGGCTGGACGTCCGGGGTTGTTCTGATACCAGATTCGGTTAGTTCGGCACCGGAAGGCGGTGAACCAACCCGACCGAAGCAGCCACCCTAACCAAAACGCTCCCACCAGGCCTGTAGGGGCTGCTCGGGGGGGCTGGCCCCCTCCACTGTGCAGGTGATGGCGGCGAGGTGGCAGGAGGCGGCCAGAATGACCGGCAGCTGGGTGCCATCCCAGGTCAGGAGTTCCATCCTCGAGCCAATGTCTTGCTTCATCATGCTGTAGATGAGCCCGGCCATAAAGGCATCGCCCGCCCCCACGGTATCGACCACGGCTACCCGCACCGAGGGAACCCGCGTCATCCGGGTGCGGAAAGCGGCCATGGCCCCGCCGGCCCCCAGGGTGAGCACTGTAACCGGGGCGCCAAGTTCGACCAGGTGCTCGAGCAGAACCTGGGGCTCATCGGGCACCTGAGGGAAGATCTGCCGGGCGTCGTTCAGGCTGGCCTTCAGCACTGAAACATACGGCATATAGCCCAGCAATTGCTCCCAGTATGCGTCGCTGGGAGGGGCGTGCAGGTTGAGGTCGAAACTCACCGGCACGTCGAACTCGAGGGCGATCTCCAGCAGACTTTGGAGGCCCGGGATGTTGCGCGGGTCAAAGGCCGATGGCGAGCCAAAATGAAACCACCTGGCCCGGGCCATGGCTGCACAATCCGGACTGAAGCGACTCGTGCCAAAAGTACGATAAAAGCTCAACCGGGCGTCGCCCTGGGGGGCCAGCTCGGCCAGTCGTAAAGGGGTGGCCACCTCCGGAAGTTGCTGGATAAAGCGGGTTTCGATCTTGTGCTCAGCAATACGGGCCAGGGCCCAGTCGCCCAAAAAATCCTGCCCGAGCTCGCCCACAAACCGCGTTGGCACCCCGAGGCGGGCCAGAATGGTGGCGGTGTTGAGGGCTGCTCCCCCCAGCACCCCACTGTAGGAGAGCGTGGCTTTCGATAAGGCGTTGCGACCTGTGAGCTCAACGAGAATCTCTCCGGTGATTACCACCATTCCGCCGTATACTCTAACAAATCTGCGAAATTGCAAAAGACCTGGCCGCTCGAGCCTACCCAGGCCCGGTTGCAGAGCGTATGATTGGCTTTGTGAGTCGGGCTTTTGTGATTGGAATTGCCGGTGGAACCGGTAGCGGCAAAACCACCGTAACCGAGGCGGTGATGAGAGCGGTAGGGCCGGAGCACGTGGCCTTATTGCCGATGGACAACTACTACAAAGACAACGCGCATTTACCTTTTGAGGAGCGCCTTAAACAAAGCTACGACCATCCCGATGCCTTCGACCTCGAGCTCTACCTTAAGCACATCCGCCAGATCGTGGCGGGCCAGCCGGTGGCGGTTCCGGTCTACTCGTTCAAGGAATACACGCGCTCGCACGAAACCATACTGGTAAAGCCTGCGCCGGTGGTGGTGCTCGAGGGCATTATGCTGCTGGTGGATGCCACCCTGCGAGCCGAGATGAACCTCAAGGTGTTTGTGGATACCGATGCCGATGTGCGCTTTATTCGGCGTTTGCAGCGCGATATTGTTGAGCGTGGGCGCACTGTGGAGAGCGTTATAGCGCAGTACCTCGAGCAGGTTCGCCCCATGCACCTGTCTTTTGTAGAGCCCTCCAAACGCTACGCCGACGTGATCATCCCCCACGGGGGGCATAACCAGGAGGCCTTGGCCATGCTGACCGCGCGGGTGCGCAGCCTGGTGCAGGACAGGCGGGTGGGTCATGGAGGAAGCCTATGAACTTTCATTCAGTTCTCAGAGCCATCATTTTGCTCTCGGTGGTGTTGAGCCTACCGGCCTTGCTGCCCCGGATGCAGGCCGAACGGCCCGGGCCGGTGGTGCTGGTGATGGACGGTGAGGAAGTTACTGAGCAGGCCCGTTTTGTCGGCAAGACCTTCCTCCAACTCATGGAGGAGTACCGCGCCCTGGGGGTGGAGGGGGTGGCGCTCTATGAACAGCCGGTGCGCAACTGGGTGAACCGGGGGGTGCTCACCTACCACCCCGCCAACACCCTGCAATTGATCTACCCCAATGCTCAGATTAAGCCGGGATGGTTTTACCTGGCAGGCCCGCCGGCCTTGCTGGATGCCATGGTGGCCCGCTGGAATATCCCCACCGAGCGGGTGCTGATCGGAACCCAAACCTGGCTGGCGACCCCGGTAAACGTGGAGTTTTTCCCGGCTGGCTACGACCAGGCCCTGGCCCGCGAGCTAAAGGCCCAGGGCTTTTACATTGTGGCCCGGCCCTTTGACCACCCCTACCGCACCTACGATGTGGAGCTGGTGCCCCCCGAAGCCGACGCGGTGGCGTTTGCGGGGCTGGATGCGCTGGGCTATAAGGATCACCTCGAGGCCGTCGCAGCCGGACTGCGGGGCAAGCCCATCGCCTGGATCGAGGGCACCCCCCAGCGGGGATTCACCCAGCTCGCCCAGACCCTGCCGGTCAAACGGCTTTTTAGCATCCGCCCGGAGTGGCAGGACAAGCTCACCCCTGCCGAGACCGCCGATAAGTTTGTGCTGGCGGCCCGCGAGCGCGGACACCAGTTGCTCTACCTGCGGCCCTACCGGGAACCGGGTGATACCCAGGCCTTCCTGAGCTTCCTGCGGCGCGATCTGGAGCGTTCCGGTATCCCCATTGGCAAGCCCTCGGCCCGCGACTTTACACCCTCGCCATTTCGCTACATCGCCCTTTTGGGCATCGTAGCGGGTCTGGTTTTGCTGGCCAATGGGCTGCCACAACCCTTCGGTGTACCGGTGGTTGTGCTGCTGGTGCTGTTGGCCCTGGGAGTGGCCCGGGGGGACGCGGCCCCTCTGCTGGCCGCCATGGTTTTCCCGGCCCTGGGCTTCCTCGAGCGCCATCTAACCGGCCTGCGCTTGTGGCTGGCTGCGGTGCTTTACTCCCTGGCCGGGGTGGTCTTTCTGGCCGCGCTGGGTAGCACCCCCCAGAGCGTGCTGGGCCTGGAGCCTTTCCGGGGGGTCTCCCTGACCCTGGTGGTGCCACCCCTTTTGGTGGCCCTCTCGTTCTTGCCCAGCAACTACAAGCCTGTTCTGAACTTCCTCTACAACTACCAATTTAAGCTGGGCGAAGCGGTTCTCGTGCTGCTGGGCCTGGCGGTGGTGGCCCTGGCCGTCTTACGGCGCGGCAACGACGCCGCTCCCTCCATCGTGCCGGAGTGGGAATTGCAGCTCAGGGCCTTCTTGCAAGACGTAATGGTACGCCCTCGTTTCAAAGAGATTTTTGCCCATGCCCTGGCCCCTATGGCCCTGCTGCTGCCCTGGCCGACCTGGATGAGGAATGCGTTGCTGGTGCTGGTGGCGGTGGGTATGGGTTCCATCCTGAACACTTTTTCCCACTACCACACCCCTTTGAGCATCTCTTTTTTCCGAGTGTTGAACGGAATTCTCATCGGCCTGTTGCTGGGCCTGGTGGGGGTCTGGGTACTCCGCCGCCTGCGCGAATGGTGGCTCAGGTAGAAGCATCTGATGCCCGGCCATGCCAAGATGAAAGGGAGGGTTTATGCGCGTCGGGGTTAGCGGCTATTACGGCTTTCAGAATGCGGGTGACGAGGCCATCCTCGAGGCCATTGTGCAAGAGGTGCGGGCCCGTGGGCACCAGGCCGTGGTGTTTTCCAACAACCCCGCCGAAACCGCGCAGCGCTACGGGGTGGAAGCCGTCAAACGCACCCACCCCCTCGAGGTCTGGAAGGCCCTAGGCCAGATCGACCTGCTTTTATCGGGCGGTGGGGGTTTGCTGCAGGACAAAACCTCTGGCCTGAGCCTGTGGTACTACCTGACCATGATGGGCCTGGCCCGGCGGCGGGGCAAGGCTGTGTACGTGTTCAACCAGTCCCTGGGCCCCCTGAGCAAGCGCGGCGAAGGACGGGTGCGGCGGGCCCTGCGGGGGGTGCCCTGCTTTTTTCGGGACGAGGGCTCGCTCGAGTATGGGCGCAGCCTGGGTCTGGAGGTACACCTGGGGGCCGACCCGGCTTTGCTCCTGCCGGTGCCCCCGGTGGAGCGCGAGCCCAACATGGTGGTGCTGGTACCCAAGTACGGCACCGAGGAGGCCAACACCAACCTGCACAAGCTGGCCGACCGGCTGCGGGTGGAGGGCCTCGAGGTGGTGGTTCTGGCCCTGCAACCGGGCTTCGATGAACCGGTGCTGGAAAGGTTCAGCAGCTTCACCCGTGAGCTGGCCTGGGATCCGCGCCGGGTGAGCTACCTGCTGGCCCAGGCCGGTTATGTGATCTCGGTGCGCCTGCACGGGGCCATCCTGGCGGCGGCGGCCGGAACACCCTTTGCCGGCATCGCCTACGACCCCAAGGTGGCCGGCTTCTGCCGCGACGCCGGGGCGGTGTACGTAGACCTGCCCGGCGACCCCGATCTGCTGGCTAGGGCGGTGCTTACCCAGCGCCAGCCCAACTGGGGTGCGATCGAGGCCATGAAGGCCCGCGCCCGCAGCAGCTTCGACCAGGTGTTGTCAGGCCGCCCCCAGGGGCGGATGCAGCGCTCGAGGTAGCGCTACAGCGGGATGTTCCCGTGCTTCTTGTAGGGCCGCTGCTCTTGCTTGCTGGAGAGCATCTCGAGGTGCCGTATCAGGAGCCGGCGGGTATCGGCAGGGTCAATCACATCGTCAATATAGCCCCGGCTGGCCGCCACATAGGGGTTGTCGAAGGCTTTCTTGTACTCGGCAATTTTGGCCTGGCGCGTCGCCGCGGGGTCGGGTGAGGACTGGATTTCCTTGCGGTAGATGATGTTGGCGGCCCCCTCCGCCCCCATCACCGCTACCGCTCCGGTGGGCCAGGCCAGCACCACATCGGCCCCCATGTCGCGGGAGTTCATGGCCAGGTAAGCCCCGCCATAGCTCTTGCGGGTAATCAGGGTGATTTTGGGCACGGTGGCCTCGGCGTAGGCGTAGAGCATCTTGGCCCCGTGGCGGATGATGCCCTGGTGTTCCTGGGCTACGCCCGGCAAAAAGCCCGTAACGTCCACCAGGGTCAGGATGGGAATGTTGAAGCTATCGCAGGTGCGAATAAAACGGGCCGCCTTGTCCGAGGCGTTGATGTCCAGCGCACCGGCCATGAAGCGGGGGTTGTTGGCGACAATCCCCACACTCTGGCCCCCCAGGTGGGCAAAGCCCACGATGATGTTTTTAGCAAACTGGGGGTGCAGCTCCAAAAACACCCCCTCGTCCACGATGGTCTCGATGATCTGGTGCATGCTGTAGGGGCGGCGTGGGTCGGGATGAACTAGATTCAAAAGCTCCGGGGTTTTGCGCTGTTTGGAATCGTTGTTTTCCCGTATGGGGGGTTTTTCTCTAGCATTTTGCGGCAGGTATACCAGGAGTTTTTTGATGGTGTCCAGCACCCCCTGGTCGCCCTCGCACTCGAGGTGGGCTACGCCCGACTTGGTGGTGTGAACCTCCGAGCCCCCCAGTTCTTCGAAGGTGACCTCCTCGCGGGTCACACTCTTGATCACCTCCGGCCCGGTGATGAACATGTAGCTTTTGCCTTTGCTCATCAGCACAAAATCGGTAAGGGCCGGGCTGTACACAGCCCCCCCGGCACAAGGCCCCAGAATGGCCGAGATTTGCGGCACCACCCCGGAGTAGATGGCGTTGCGGTAGAACACCTCGCCATAGCCCGAAAGACTGTCCACGCCCTCCTGGATGCGCGCCCCTGCCGAGTCGTTGAGGCCGATGATGGGCGCGCCTACTTTGGCAGCCATATCCATGAGGTGGGCGATTTTTTGCCCGTGGGTTTTGCCCAGGCTCCCGCCTAGCACAGTGAAGTCCTGACTAAAAACGAAAACCGTGCGGCCCCCAATCTGACCATAACCGGTAACCACCCCATCGGCGGGTGCCTGAACCCCACGCATCAGCTCGCTTTCGGGGTGTTCGGCAAAGGGCTGCAGCTCAACAAAGCTATCTGGGTCGAGCAGGTATTCGATGCGTTCACGGGCGGTCATCTTGCCGGCTTCGTGTTGTTTTTTTAGCCGTTCCGGCCCCCCACCAGCAACGATGCGCTTGCGGCGTTCTTCCATCTCGGCCAGTAGCTCCTCCATCAAAGCCCGTGTGTTGTCTGCCATAATGCCTGTATCTTACCAACCTGTTTAGTGCCACCCTGGCTGAAGCCTACCGGCCAGGCTTGACTAGTTGGCGCTGGCCCCCTATACTTTCCATTGCTGTTTGCGCGGGGCTGTGGCGCAGTTGGGAGCGCGTCTGAATGGCATTCAGAAGGTCAGGGGTTCGAATCCCCTCAGCTCCACCAAGCCAGGCAAGCAAAATCCGGGGGAACCAGACCCCCGGATTCCTGTTTATGTGGCTAGCTGTCCAGCCGGTGGGCCAGAAGGCGCAGGCCAACTAAAACCACAAAAACCGTACCGCCTTCGTGGGCCACCACCCCCAGCGGCAGGGGCACCTGACCGGCCAGGGCAAAGGCACCCACCACAACGATTACACCAAGGGCAAAGCTCAGGTTGAAATAGACGGTGCGGGCGGTGGCGCGGGCCAGTTGCCGAGCCCCGACCAGGCGGTTGAGGTCGTTTTTCATCAGCACCAGATCGGCGCTTTCCAGGGAAACATCGGCACCCGCGGCCATCGAGACCCCCACATCGGCGGCGTTGAGGGCGGGGGCATCGTTGAGACCGTCCCCAACCATGACCACCGTCCCCTCTTGGCGGAGCTGCTGGATGTGCTCGAGCTTGTCCTCTGGCAACAGCTCGGCATAAACCTCTGAAATGCCCACCTGTGCGGCGATATGCTCGGCCACAGCCTTGCGGTCGCCGGTGAGCATGATGACCCGCGCCCCCTGCCGCTTGAGCTTGGCGATGGCCTGGGCGGCTTCCGGGCGCGGGGTATCGGCCACGCCCAGCAAAGCGATGGGTTGTTGGTTGCTTCCCAGTACGGCGGTGGTTAGGCCCTGCTGCTCCATGGCCTGCAGCCGGCGCTCTACCTCCAGGGGAAGGGTTACCCCGAGACTGCCCAACAGGCGGCGGTTGCCTACCCAGACCTGCCTCCCGTCGGCCAGAACCCCCACCACCCCATGGCCCCGCACGGCCTGTATTTGGCTAACCTCTGGGGTAGGGCCATCCCAGCTCCGGGCGATGGCTTGGGCGATGGGGTGCTCGCTATAGCGCTCAATTCCGGCGGCCAGGGCTCGGGCCTCAGCCTCGCTGCCTTGCAGCACGACCATCTGCACCAGCTTCATGCGGCCCTCGGTGAGGGTGCCGGTTTTGTCAAAGACAAAGATCTGGGCCCGGGCCAGGGCCTCCAAGGCGGCCCCGCTTTTGAACAGTGCCCCGGCCCTGGCCCCTGCGGCCATGGCCGACAACACGGCCGCAGGGGTGGCGATGACCACCGCGCAGGGGCTGGCAACAACCAGGAAAGTCATGGCGCGGTACCAGGCCTGGGCGGCCTCGAGGCCAAACACCAGGTGGGCCACCGCGAACACCACCGGGGCCGAGAGTAGCACCGCAATGGTATAGGGGCCCTCAAAACGCTCGGCAAAGCGCTCGGTGCGGCTTTTGCTGGCCTGGGCGCTTTCCACCAGCTTGATGAGCTTGGCTAGGGTGCTTTCACTGGCCGGGCGCTCCACCCGCACCCGCACCACCCCGTGCCCGTTGAGGGTACCGCTTCTCACAGGATCACCGGGTTTTTTGTCTATCGGAACGCTCTCGCCGGTAAGAGCGCTTTCGTCGACGTCGGTGTAGCCATCCACCACTAAGCCGTCGGCGGCGAAACGCTCGCCTGGGCGTACAACCAGGATGTCGCCGGGTGAGAGCGCCTCCAGGGGCTTCCACTGCTCGCTACCGTCGGGTTGAAGCACATGCGCCCCCTCGGGGTGCAGGGTCATAAGGGCTTCGATGGCCCGCCGGGTGCGGTTCATGGCCCAGCTTTGCAGGGTGTTGGAAAGGCTGAACAAAAAAAGCAGGATGGCCCCATCCCCCGCCCGGCCCACTGAGGCGGCGCCCAGGGCCGCTACCACCATCAGGAGATCCACGTCCAGCTTCCGTTGCTGTAGCAGGCTCAGGATCGCTTTGTGCGCGGCAGGTATCCCGCCAGCTAAAAAAGCCAGTGTCCACAGGCTGTTTTGCAGCCAGTCCAGCCCGTAGCCTTTAGCCAGAAAGCCCCCCACCACCCCCAGCAGGGTGAGGCCGGACAGTAAAAACCCCCGGTTGACCTGGTGGCTCCAAAAAGATGGCCGCTGCATTTGTACGGCTATTGGCGGTGTGAAGGTTGTATTCATACGTGGTTCCTTTCGCCTAACATGCAAATAGTAATCATTACTAATAAGAGTATCCCACAACAGAATGAAAATCACAACCCTACCGGGTAGCGCAGGGCGGATTGCGCTGGTTTTGTAGGCTGGTGGGGCGGGAGGCTGCTAACACAAGGCTAGATGAACCGGATTGCCTTGGCGGTGGGCCTATACTTGAGAAGGTTGCTATGATGCGCCTTTTATGGATGGGGCTGCTCCTGTTGGGGTTTGCACAAGCCCAGGCAGACCTGCTGCTGCGGGTTTTGCTGGCCGAAGCCCCGTCGGCTAGCCTTCGACTGGGGCCTCATCGGCAGCAGACAGCCTATGGGGCTCGAGATGGGGGCGCGGGCCTGCTTCGGGTGACGGCCGGCCCGGGCGAGGTGTTGGTGGATGGGCTTGGCGTAGGGCCCTGGGTTGAGTTTGTGGCCGCCGAGGGTTTTGCCCTGGAGGGTCGGAGCTACCGGGGGAACCTGCTGGTGGTGTGGCAGGCAGGGCGGCTGCTCTTGATCAACCGGGTTTGGCTCGAGGACTACCTGCTGGGGGTTGTGCCCGCCGAGGTGCCGGCTTCTTTCCCGGACGCGGTCTTGCAAGCCCAGGCTATCCTGGCCCGTACGTTTGCCTTATACCGGCTTAATCCCAAGGGGCTCTACGATCTATGTGCTACAGAACGCTGCCAGGTCTATCTGGGGCGCTCGGCGGAAAACCCCCGGCACACGGGCGCGGTGTATACGACCCGCTCGCTGATCGTGAGCTTCAACCAAAAACCCATTACCGCGGTCTACCACGCCGACTCAGGCGGCTACACAGCGGCTTCTGCTGAAGTTTGGGGCAACACCGTACCCTATCTGATAGCGCGGCCCGATCCCTTTGCGGTGAGTCCAAACAGTAGCTGGAGCCGCACCCTGGCACCCGAGGCGGTGGCGCGGGGGCTGGCCGGGCTGGGCATGCAGGTTGGGCTGGTGCAGGCTGTAACCCCGCTGCTGGTAAGCGAGAGCGGCCGCCCCCTGCGCCTGCGCATCGTGGGAAGCAGCGGTAGCGTGGAGCTGGATGCGCCGCAATCCACCCGTCTGCTGCGGGGTTTGGGGCTGCCATCCACCCGTGTGCGCTTTGAGGGTTGGCAGGTGTTTGGACAGGGCAGCGGCCACGGGGTGGGTATGAGCCAGTGGGGGGCTCGAGGGCTGGCATTACAGGGCTGGGACTTCCGTCAGATTCTAGGCTATTACTACCCCGGAACCTTCCTCAGCAGCTTTGAGGTGGTGGCTGGCCTGAGGGAGCAGCTCCGCCTGGCCGGGTACCCGCTGTGGCCGCTCTATAGGGCCGATGCCTTTTCAGGTGGGCTTAAGCTACACCGCATAAAGTGGGCTGAAGCCTGGGATCCAATGGGGGCTGGGGAGGGGCAGGGGAACCATTGATAGAGCGAGGCATTGGGGGCAGTGTATCTGTGCAGTCTGGTCGTAAGGCTTGGTGGTGGCGGCTTGAGGCGCTGTTTTTTTCTGCTGGTGTTGGGGGTTTGGGGCTGGGCACAGTCGAGCGAGCCGGGTGTGCTCGAGCGCTGCCAGGGGGTTTTTCAGGCCCTGCACCTTCAGTTCGCCTACGCTGAGCGGGTAGCCCCCCAGCGCTTCTTGCTGCGGGTGGTGTTGGGTGCTGGAGAGGCCTCCCTGACCCGGTTAACCGTCAATATAGACCTGCGGCCGGTTCCGCTGGGCCTGGAAGATATTGCGGTGGTGGTGCTCGAGCGTCCGGTGCAGGATGCCGTGCGTTTGCGCAACCGGCTGGCCCAGAGCCTGGAGGGCGTGCCGCAAAGCCTGAGCCTGGGCAACTGGTACGTGGCCGCGCCTACTGGCTACCGCTGCTTTTTGACCCACCAGGGCCGGGTGGTGGGGGTGTTGCTGCTGGGGCCGAACCTCGAGCCCATTCCCAACCCCCGCTGGCGGGCGGTCTACCAGCGCTCGCCGGTGCGCTTTCCGCCCGAGCTTCGCTAGTACTTTTCGAAGCCAAGGGCGGCTCGCTATAGTGAGGCTGTGCACCTCCTGGTTGGCCCCCCGGCTTCCGGCAAAACCACCCGCCTGCTCGAGTTAGCCCAAACCTATCTGGCCGCCCGCCAACGGGTCTGGTGGGTCTGCCTGCCCGCGCAAAAAGCCTACGTCTACCGCCGGGCCACCCAGAAGGGCGCGGTGCTGGGCCTCGAGGTGCTCTCCTCGCAGCAGCTCTACTACCGCTTGCTGGCGGCCAGCCATAGCCTGAAGCCCGTCCTGCCCGGGCCGGGCCGGGTGGCGCTGGTGGGGGAGGCCCTCCGGGATCTGGGTAGCACGCTGCCCAAGCCCGGTGAAGCCCGCCTGTTTGCCCGCGCCATCGCCGAGGCCAAGCGCAGCGGGGTAAAACCCGAGGAGATTCCCAAGCAGAGCCCCGAAGCCGAGCGCTTGCGGCAGGTCTATGCCCGCTACGAGGAGCTTAAAAACAACTGGGGCCGCTGGGACTACGACGACTTTCGCGCGGGGGCGCTGGGACTGCTGACGCAGGCGTCGGTGCGGCTCGAGCCCGACCTGGTGGTGGTGGATGGTTTCCGCGAGCTGGGGGTGCAGGAGTTGCGGCTGTTGCGGGCACTGTCGCGTCATGTTCCGGTCTGGGTCAGCTTGCCCGAAGCCCCGCCGGGGTTCGATCCCGATGAAGTGCTGCCCCCGCGCCCGGTTCCCGTCCAGGTTTACCGGGCCCAGAACCCGGTGAGCGAGGCCCGCTGGGTGCTGCGCGCCATCAAGCGCGACCTGGCGCAGGGCATGGCGGCCCTGGATCTGGCGGTGGTGGCGCCGGAGTCGCGGATTCCGGCCCTGCTCACCCTGGCCGACGAGTACGGCCTGCCCCTCATCGATCACCGGCCCCGCACCGCCGCCGACACCCCCGAGGGGCGGCTGCTCTTGGAGCTCCTCGAGCTGCCCGACTACCCCACGCCCAGCCGCCTGATGGCCGTGCCCGACCTGGCCCCGCTGGGCCGGGCGGCGCTCGAGCGCGGCCTGGTGGGCCTCGAGGCTACCACCCGCCTGGCCGCCGAGCTGGGGATGCAAGACCTATGGGCGGCCTGGCTCTCACGCCTGAAACCCCCCGGCGAGGCGGGTTCGCTCTTCGAAGGGCGGGAGCCGGGGGGCAACACCCACCCCGCGCTGGCCTGGGCCGAGGAGCTGCTGGACTCGCTGCCCGAGGTGCGCCACAGCCCCCGCCGGGCCAGCCTCCTGGAACGGGCCTACGAAGCCCACCGCATCGCCCTGGGCCCCAATTTCCGGCACTGGTGGGCGGCCCTGCTGGCCGAGACCTACGAAGCCCACCGGCCGGCGGGCGGGGTGGCGGTGCTCACACCCAACCTGGCCTCGGGGCAGCGCTGGAAGAAGCTCTACCTGACCTATGCGGTAGAGGGAGCCTACAGCACCGGCGAGCAGGAGGACTATTTCGTCCCCGAGGAGTTGCGGGTGGGCCTCGAGCAGGCCCTTAGAGCCGCGGGGCTGCCCAAGCGCTTTCTGGGGCGCGACCGCCTCTTGTTGCAGGAGCTCAAAACCCGCGCCGAGGAGGTGATCATCACCTACCCCGAGGCCAGCCAGGAGGGGCCCCTGGAACCCGAGCCTGTGCTGGTGGGCAGCGCACCGTCCTACCTGCCCAAGCTGCCCCCAGCCAGCCGGCTCGAGCTGGGCCAGAACGGGGGCTACCGGGCGCCCTTTGGCCGGGTGAACCTGGCCGCGCCTAGTGTGGAAAGCCTGCGGCGCTACCGCGAGTGCGGCTTTCAGTTCTGGGCCCAGCAGTTCACCTGGGACGAGGGTTCTTTGGAGTGGTGGCAGCAGTGGGTACGCGGGCTGCGCCAGGCCGGGAAGCTGGTGCCGGCCCGCCTCGAGGCCCTGGCCCGGCAGTTTCCCCAGACCGAGGGCTGGATGCGCCACCACTACGCTTTGTTGAGTGAACTCAACCTGGGTTTCGCGCTGAAAGATGCGGGCCTGGAAGCCCGACTGGATGGGGTGCTGCGCAAGGGTGCCGAGGTGCACATCTACCGCTTTGTAGCCCCCGAAACCCCCGCAGAAGAGGCCGAGCGGCAGGTGCGCGAGCGCTGGAGCGAGCGCTGGGCCGCCGGTTACCTGCTCTCGGCTATTCCTAAGCGCGTCCAAGTCCAACGCGTTTACCTGTGGGCCTGGCCGGTGCTGGGCGACCCCCTGCTGGTGTATGGCAAGCCCATCGAACGGCTCTGGGGGGCGCTAGAAAACCTTTTGGCCAAAGCGCAGGAGACCTACGCCCAGTACAAAACCGGGGTGGTGGAACCCAACCCCGGTTTTCGTTGTCGTAGCTGTGGCGTTCGGGATGCCTGCCGCGAGGCGCAGTACGGTTAGCCTCTGGGGGCAGTGAAAGCAGCGGGATTCCTCTCAAGCGCACCCGTGCTCAGCGCAGCACCGCGCGACGGTTTAGATAAGCCTCGAGGTGCTCCTGGAAGGCTTTCATCAACTGCTGGCTGTAAGGCCCTACCTTGCCGTCTGCAACCATTTTGTCTTCGATCTGGGTGATGGGCATGACCTGCCGGGTGGCCCCGGTTAGCAGCACCTCGTCGGCGGAGTAGAGCTCGCTCAGGGTGATGGGCCGCTCCTGGATGGGCAGGATGGAACGGGCTACCTCCAGCAGGTGCTTGCGGGTGATGCCCGGTAGCACGCCGGCCTGGGCGGTGACCAGGGTGCCCTGCTGGACGATTAGCAGGCTGCTGCGCCCGCCCTCGTACACGGTCTCACCATCGTGGTAGATCACCTCGGTGGCCCCTTCGGCCCGCATCCGTTTGGCGAGTTTCACCGCGATGAGGTAGTCGGTGGTTTTGGCCTCGGGTAGCTCGCGCAGGTTTTTGTGCAGGATGACCTTGCCCCCCTGCTGGTAGAGGTGGGCCGGGGGTGGGGTGACCGCGATGGGCGCGATAATCAGGTTGGGCGGGCCGGGGGTGAAGGCGTCGGGGGAGTAGCCCCCGGTGAGCAGCATCTGGAGACCGGCTTCCCGCAGGTCGTTGAGTTCTATCAGCTCCCGAATCAGGGCCTCGAGCTTTTCCCGTCCAAAGGGCGGGGTAAGCTCCAGCAGCCGGGCCGAACGCTCGAAGCGCTCGAGGTGATCCTCCAAAAACACCGGAACACCCCGCAAAACGCGGAAAAACTCAAATACCGCATACCCCCGCCGCAAACCCAGGTCGGAGATGTGCAGGCTGGCCTTGTCGTGTTCGATGATGGTTCCGTTGATGCTGGCGTATTTCACATTTCAATCCCTACTCGAGCTCTCGCCCAAGTGCAACAGCCTCATTCTAGCGCGCGTGCTGGACGAGCTTCAATGTCATATGAAACCATGAAGGCTGTGAAACCGTACAGACGCTTGCGTTGCGTGGTTTGGTTTATGATGGTGGGAGCCAGTTATTCTTCTGGCCTGATGGGCTGTCTACTGTGAAAGTCCGCATCGCCTCCGCCGGAACCGGCAAGACCGCCAGCCTGGTCTTGCGTTACCTCGAGCTCATCGCCTCCGGTACGCCGCTGCGCCGCATCGCGGGCGTGACCTTTACCCGCAAGGCCGCCGACGAGCTGCGGGTGCGGGTGGCATCCGCCATCGAGGAGGTGTTGCAGAGCAGACGGCACCTGACATTTGATTACCGGAAGGGTTCCCTAGAACCCTTTGAGGAGGCGGCCCGCGAGATTGCCGGGGCCACCCTCAGCACCATTCACGGCTTTATGGCCCAGTGCCTGCGCCTCTCGGCCCCGCTGCTGCACCTCGACCCCGACTTTTCCCTGCTGGGCGACTGGGAGGCCCAGGCCATCTTTGAGGAGGAGTGGCAGACCCTGCGCTACCTGGCCCAGGATCCCCACCACCCGTTTTATGGCCTGGCCTCCGACGAGCTCACCGAGCCCCTTCTGCACCTTTTTTCCAAGCGCTCCCTGGCCGAGGTGTTCGAGCCGGCGGAAGGGGAGGCCAACCTGCGCCTGCTCCGGGTGTACCAGAGCGTGTACGCTGCCTACGAGGCCCGCCTGGGGGCCCACCTGCTCTCGCCCTCCGAGCTCGAGCAAAGGGCGCTGGACTTAACCCGCCACCCCCAGGCCCTGGAGCGGGTTCTGGAGCGGGTAGAGGTGCTCTTGGTGGACGAGTACCAGGACGTGAACCCTCTGCAAGGGGCTTTTTTTGCGGCCCTGGAGCGGGCCGGGCTGCCCATCGAGATCGTGGGCGACCCCAAGCAGTCCATCTACGCCTTCCGCAACGCCGATGTCTCGGTCTTCCGCAAGGCCCTGCGGGAAGGCCAGCCCCTGCCCCCCCTGACCCACAGCTACCGGCACAGCCGGGTGCTGGTGCGCTTTCTGAACGGCCTCACCGGGTACCTGGCCGAAAAGGGGCTGGGCTTCGGCCTCAAGGAAGCCCCCCCGGTCGAGGGGGTGCGGCCTGAGCAGGGGCGGCTGGAGGTGCACTGGGTGGTGGGGGAGCTCCCGCTGGAGGAGCTGCGCAAGCAGGAGGCGCGGGTGCTGGCCAGGCAGCTCGCGGCCCTGCGCGGCCCCATCGAGTACAGCCAGATGGCGGTGCTGGTGCGCTCGTACAACAGCGTGCGCTTTTTGGAAGAGGCCTTTGCCGAGGCCCAGATCCCCTACGTGCTGCTGCAGGGGCGGGGCTACTACGAGCGGCAGGAGGTGCGCGACCTGTACCACGCCCTGCGGGCCGCCCTCGACCCCAGGGGCCTGTCGCTGGCGGCTTTCTTGCGCAGCCCATTTGGACAGCACACCGAGGCTGGCCCCCTCAAGCCCCTCGAGCTTCCCCAGATCGAGGGGGTGTTGCGGGCCGACGACCCCCTGGGCCACCTGGCCCAGCACTGGCCCAGCGTGTACGCACGCCTTCGCCAGATACAGGCCCAGGTGCGCCTGATGGCCCCGCTCGAGGTGCTCAAGTTTCTGATCCGATTCCCCCTGATGGCCGGCCGCCCCTACCACGACTTCCTCGAGCCGCGCGCGCGGGAGAACGTGGACGCGCTGCTCTTCTACTTCGCCCCGCACCCGCCGGAGAACCTCGAGGGGCTTCTGGAGCGGCTCGAGCTGCTCTCGCGGCAGGCCGATGCCGGCGATGTGCCCCAGTCGGGTGAGGGGGTGCAGATCCTGACCGTCCACCGCGCCAAGGGGCTGGAATGGCCCCTGGTGGCGGTCTTCGACCTGGGGCGGAAGCATGTACACCAGGCCCAGCCGCTGTACCTGGGGCCGGGCGGCGAAGGGGGGCCCCTGCTGCAATGGGTGGCCCTGCCGGAAACCCCAGCCTTTGAAGGGTTCAAGGAGCAGGTCAAGCGCCTGGAGGAGGAGGAGAGCTACCGCCTGCTGTACGTGGCGGCCTCGCGGGCCCGCGACATCCTGCTGCTCACCGCCAGCGCCAGCCACGGCCAGCCCGAGGGCTGGGGCAAGGTGCTCGAGGCCATGAACCTGGGCCCGGCCAGCAAGCCCTACAGCCGCCCGGATTTTCACCTGCAAACCTGGCCCTACCAGCCAGTAGCCCCGGTGCGCGTGCTAAGCCGGCCGGAGCCCCTCCAGCCCTCGGCCTGGGTGGAGGCCCGCTTCGAGCCCGAGCCCTTCCCACCGCTCTTTTCGCCCTCGGCCTACAAGCGCCTCGAGGCCGAACCCCTGCCCCTGCCCGACCCCGAGGAGGGGGAAGAAATTCCGGGCCGGGCCCGGGCCATCGGGACGCTGGTGCACTACGCCATCGGGCAGAACTGGCGCCCCGACAACCCCCAACACCTGGCCAACCTCGAGGCCCAGGAGGTGATGTTTCCCTTCGACCCCGATGAGCGCGAAGACATTATGTCCGAGGTTCAGATGCTTTTGGAGCGTTACCAGGAACTCCTGGGCCGCGCACTCCCCTGGCCCCGCGACGAGGACTACCCCGAGTTTGCCGTGGCCCTGCCCCTGGGCTCCACGGTCTGGCAGGGGGTGATCGACCGGCTGTACCGGGTAGGCGAGCAGTGGTACCTGGAAGACTACAAGACCGACCAGGAGATGCGGCCCGAGCAGTATTTCGTGCAACTAGGGGTGTACCTGGCTGCCGTTCGCCAGGCCTGGCAGATCGAGCCCGAGGTGCGGCTGGTTTACCTGCGCCATCGCAAGGTGTTCCGGCTGGACAAGGCCATCCTGGAGGCGGCCTTGAGCGAAATTGCGCCCGGAAGGGCCCACTGGTGAACTACTCCTCCCAGGGCTCCAGCACCACCCGGGTCTCGATCTGGGCATTGAGGGTGGCCGAGACCGAGCAGTACTTGGTGTGGGAGAGCTCCACTGCGCGCTCGAGGGCCTCTTTGGTGACGTTGGGCCCTGCGCCGTAGTGCGTCACCACGATGTGGGTATAGCGCTTGGGGTGCTCCTCGGCCCGCTCGCCCACGGCCTCTACCCGGTAGCGGGCCAGGGGCTGGCGCTTTTTCTCCATGATGTCCACCACATCGTAGGCGGTGCAGCCCGCCAGCGCGGCCAGCAGGAGCTCCATGGGGCGCAGGCCGGTGGAAGGTTGGTCGCCGTCCACCATGACCTTGTCACCCTGCTCGTTGATGCCCACAAACCGGTGTCCTCCCAAGCGGTGCAGTACTACCTTTTTCGTTGCCATACATCTCCTTAGCGTAGGATCGGGCTCTCGTGGAGCCCCCCCGATAATATTGGATGCGCGAGGGTAACATAACTCCATTCCTGCACATTCTGCTGAATGTGAGCCCAAAGACAGGTGTTTGGAGTTGGGTGCGGATAATTGAGCCATGCAGACGTTGGAGGGCAAAGTCTATATTCTCACCGGTGGGGGTGGCGCCATCGCCGGGGCGATTGCCCGATCTTTTACCCAGGCCGGCGCCAAGCTGGCCCTGGCCGATGCCTACGAGACCACCATTGCCGAGCGGGCCCAGGAGTTTGGCGCGCGGGCTTTTGTAGCCAACCTGACCCACTACCCCGACGCTGAGATGCTGGTGCGTCAGGTCAAGGCCCAGTTTGGTCGGGTGGACGGCCTGATTCACACGGTGGGTGGCTTTGCCTACGCCCCGGTCAAAGATACCGAGCCCAGCCTCTACGACCGCATGTTCGACCTGAACATGCGCACCCTGTTTTACATGACCCGGGCCATCATCCCCGAGCTGCTCAGCCAAAAAGATGGCTTTATTGCGGGGATTTCAGCGGCCGCGGCCTGGCATGGGGTGGGGCCGGGGGTGGCCCTGTATGCCGCGGCCAAGGCCGCCGTGGCCACCTACCTGCGCTCGCTGGACGCCGAGCTGGCCGGTACCGCCATACGCGTAGCCATCGTGTACCCCATGGGCGCCGTGGATACCCCGGCCAACCGCAAGGAAATGCCCGAGGCCGACCCCATGGCCTGGGTAGACCCCGCCGAGATCGGCGAGAGCCTGGTGTATGCGGCCAGCCGCAGCCCCAGGGGCCGGGTGATGGAGCTGCAAATCTTCCCGCCGCGTTGAGCACGGCTTGCGGTCGCGCAGCTTTTTTGGATTGCCGTTAGCCCAGGTGTAACCCCCGGTTACTGTGCAAATTGGCTTGTCGCTTCTCACCCTTTTGCCTTAGGGTGGAGCCTATGGACGTTACTGCATATGTGCAGGCCGTAGGGTATCTGGGCATTTTTGCCACGGTATTCGTGGAAACCGGCCTGCTGGTGGGGTTTTTCTTGCCGGGCGACTCGCTTTTGATTGCGGTGGGGTTATTGGCGGCGGCCAAAAAACTACAACTGTCTATTGCCCTGGCGGCCCTGTTTATGGGCTCGGTGCTGGGCAACAACCTGGGCTACTTTCTAGGCCGTAAGATTGGGCCAGCCTTGCTTAGCAAAGCCAGGGTAAAGAACGAAGATTTAGAGCGCACCCGGCGCTTTATGGCCCGCTTTGGCCCGCTCTCGATCCTGATTGGCCCCTATGTGCCGGTTTTTCGGGCGGTGGTGCCGTTTCTGTGCGGCACGGTGAAGATGCCCTGGCCGCGTTTTTTTGTGCTGAGCCTGCTGGGTAGCCTGCTCTGGACGCAGGGCCTGACCCTGCTGTCCTACTACGTGGGCTCGAAAATTCCCCACCTCGAGCGCTACATCTACCTGATTCTGCTGGCCGGGGTGGGCTTTGGCGTGGCCCTGGCGGCCTGGCGGGCCTACCGTGCGGGCCACCTGCGCTGGCCCGGCCGCAGAACGGGGTAGCTCAGGTGTGGGCCTCCACCAGCTCGACCAGCACCCCACCCGACCACTTGGGATGAATAAAAGCCACCCGGTGGCCCCCAAAGCCGGGGCGGGGGGTGGTGTCAATCAGGGGCGTGCCTTCCGCGGCCAGGCGCTTCAGCTCGGCCTGGATGTTGGGGGTGGCGAGGGCGATGTGGTGCAGGCCCGGCCCGCGCTTCTCGATGAAGCGGGCAATGGCCGAGTCGGGGCGGGTGGCCTTGAGAAGCTCGAGCCGGCTTCCCCCGCTCCGGAGCATCCAGACCTCGACCCCCTGGCTTTCGACCGTGCCGCTGGCCTCGAGGGCATACCCCAGGCCCAGGTAGGGCCGGGCGGCCTGCTCCAGATCCTCTACGGCGATGCCAATATGGTGAATCTCCATAGGCCCCATACTACTCAACCGGGATAAAGGCCAGGCTGCTGATGCGTTCCTGGAAGCTGCCCAGCGAGGAAGAACGAACCCCCGCAGTGGTGAGGGCGCTGGCGATGTTCACGGTCAGGTCGATGACCAGGAGGGTGGGGGAGTCCTGGTCGGCCAGGTAGAGAAACTGGTCGATCCCCACGGCGGCGGTGCTGTAGCGGCGGGTGCGCGAAAGCAAAAGCCCGGTCTCGCTCTCGCGGGGTAGCTGGAAGCCCCCTTCAAAGCGGGCCAGGCCGGTGCCCAGCACGAAGACCGGCGGGGCCCCCCGGGCAAATGAGCGGGCGGCGATACTGCTATCCCGGCTCAGGCCTACCTCTGCGGTAGCGCTCAGGTTCCAGGCGGCCAGGGTGGTATCGGTGGTGAAGGCATCGTTGTCGTCGAAGAGGCCCAGGGCCTGGCCGTTCACAAAAATCAGATCGGAGGGGCTCGAGGTGCTCAGGCTCAGGGGCCGTTCGATGAAAGGGTTGACAAAATCGTACTGCCCGAACTGGGTGGGGGTCAGGTAGAGCAGCTGGTCGCTGGGGCCCAGGGTAAATCGGGCCGGGGTGCTCAGGCGCACCAGGTTGGCATCCAGAAAATTGATGGGGGTGGGAAGGGCGGTGGCCGTGAAGGGGATGATCCAGGCCCGGTACTCCTCGATGGGGCGGGGCGGGGTGGCGGGGGACGGTGGGCAGACCAGCAGGATGTGGCTCTGACCCTGGCGCAGATAGCCCCGGCTGCAGTCCACACCCAGGGCCTCGTCGAAGCCGTCGAGCTGGGGGGTGCCCACATCGTCTATGGTCAGGTTGCTGGCGTTGTAGCGCCGCAGGCGGTCTGGGGTGAGCACCCAGAGTTGGTCGTTGCCCGCACCCAGGCTGCGGCGGTAAAGGAGCGTTACGATGGGCGCGTCCAGGCTCCAGCTCCCGACCAGGCGGGGGGTGTCGGTGCTACCGGGTTGCAGCGTGGTGCTCTGAAAAAAGCGAACCTGGTAGGTGCTGCCGCTGGGGTTGTTGAGGCTGGCAGCCAGCAGGGCGCGGGTGGGCTCCTCGCGGCTGCCGGTGCAGGCGGTGAGGAACAGGCTTAGGATTGGTATGATATACCTTTTCATCTAACTAACGTCCTCCAGGGCTGGGGAGTTTGATGCCGCCGGGCAGGATTATATTGTTCTGGTTAAACAGGAACTCTGCGGCCTCACCGCCCAAGGCAAAGGAAAACCTGAACTCCTGCTTGAGGGTATCGAGGCTGGCTCGGAAGGCCCAGCAGCAGCGGTCGATGATCAGGTCGAAGCGGGGGCGCAGGATGGTGCCCTCGAGGTTGGGTAAAAAAAACTCCCTGGGGTTCGTCCCACCGCTTTCGGGGGCGTTCCAAACGATGCGGTAGAACAGGCGGGTTTTTTCCCGGCCCATAAAGCTTATGGTGGGGCCAAACTCCCGCAGGGTCACGCGGAAGCGCCCGCTGTTGCCCGATAGGCGCTCGAGGGCCACAAACCCTTGCAGCGAGAGGCCGGGCGGGTCTTCCGGGCGTAAGGGCGCGGGGAAAATCTCCAGCTCGCCGCTAAAGCGCAAAAAGCGCAGGAAGGCCTGGGTGTCGTCCTCCAGGGTCAGGGGGTTTTCGCTTTCGGGGAAGTGGAATTCCGCCGAGACCTCGTTGATGAAGATCTCGGGTTCACGCACTGCCGCCCGCAGCGAGAGGCGGGGGTTGCGCAGCAGCCCCTCGCTGTAGTTCCACAGCAGGTCGGCCTGCAACGCATCGGCGCTGTACTGGTAGCCCAGCCGGAAGCGGGTCTCGCTGCCGGGGTTGAAACCGATGGTATGCGCGAACACAAAGGTATGCAGGCCCAGGGTGAGCTGGGCCAGCCCATCCAGCAGGGCGGGGGTGGGGAAGGGGTTGGGGTTGGTGAGCGAGGGCAGGGGCTGGTAGAGGTGGGCAAAGCTCTGGCGCAAGCGGAAGCTGTTGGGGGCTTCCTGCAAGACCACGTTTAGCTCGGTGCGGATGGCCTGCCCGTTGTTCAGGTCGCGGCTGTGGGTGAGCGAGGTGGTGTTGCCGGGGGGGTTGTAGCTGGCGGAAAGCTCGAGAGGATCGTAGCGGGCGATCAGGGGAATCTGCTCGAGGGGGCGGGTTTCTTTTTCCTGCACGTCCCAGTAGCGGTAGCCGGTGCGCAGCGAGAAGTTGAAGGGCTGGGGGTTGTAGGCTGCGCTCAGGGTGAGCAGGCGGTCGAGGCCCAGCTCGAGCTGCCGCTCGTAGGTCAGGTTGAGGCTGAAGGGGGCGGGTGAAAGGCCCAGGCTGCTGCGCAGCAGACCCCAGCGGCCCAGCTCGATATCGCGGCTGGCGCTGGCGGTCAGGTTGAGCCAGGGGAAGGGGCGCGAGGTGAGGGCGAACTCGGCCAGCGGGTCGAAGACGCGGCGCTCGAGGTCGCGGCTGGCCCGTGCAGTAAAGGAAAAAATCGGGTCGGGATTGAAGCTGAAGGAGCCCTCCAGGCGGCTGTTGCGCTGGGGCCGCTCGTAATCGAACTGAAAGGGGGTTTCCCCTTCCACCACGCTGCGGCTTACCCGCAGGTTGGCGCTGACCGGCCCCAGGGTCTGGCCCAGGCTGGCGCTGGTGCTCCAGCGGATGAGCCGTTCGAACTCGGTGGGGTTGCCGTTTTCGTCGAGGTTCTGGGTGCTGTAGTAGCGCCCGATGAAGGTGTTCTCGAGGCTAAAGCTCAGACCCGGCCAGGGGGGACTGAGCGGGCGGTAGCTCTCGCGGTGCTCCACCCAGAGCCGGCCCGCCCCAATATAGGGCCCCAGCCGCCGGGCGCTGCGGTTGAGGGGGTTGGAGGGGGCCTGGTAGTAGCCCAGCAGAACCCGCCCGTTCAGGCGGAACTCGCCCTCGAGGCCCCTGGGAAACGTAACCTCGGCTTCCGGGAGCCGCTGGGGGGTGGTGCGCTCGTTGGGTAGGGCCAGGGGGTTGTGGTCGAGGTAGCCGTCTAAGGTCAGACGGTAGAGGGGCTCGGCACCCCGGGTGGCCCCCTCGATCAGAAAAGTGGTGTAGTCGGGCTGGCCCCCCGCCCCCTGCAGGAAGCGCGGCTCGTCCAGGGCGCTGTCGTCGCGCAGGATGAGCCCTTCCAGCCGCCAGTCGGGTTCTTCCAGCTTGTAGCTAAAGCGGTACTTGAAGATGCCGTCCTTGCGGGGGTCGCTGTCGGGCAGCACCGGCCCGGCGGGTGGGGGCAGGTACAGGAACTGGTAGCGCTCGAGGGCGGCCCCGATGCCAAAGTGGTCGAAGCCAAACCCCCAGCCCCGCCGCTCAAAGTAGCGCAGCAGGGTAAAGCCCAGGCCAAAGTCGGAGACATAGGGCAGGTCGGCCACCACGAAGACCCCATCGCTCTCGCTCTGGCCGAGCTCGAGCCTGGGCCGCCGGTCGTTCAAAAATAGCAGTAACACCGGCAGGTATAAGGTGCGCTCCCCGCGCAACAACACCCAGACCCCCCGAGCGATGATCCGGTCGCCCGGATAGAGCACCACCTCGCGGGCCTGGAAGGCGTAGTCGGCCACCTCCTGCTCGCAGCGCTGGCAGGGGGTCAGGTAGCCCTGCTGCAGCAGAATCTGCCCGGCGGCCCGCTGGCAGATGGGGCCCTCCAGATAAAACTCGCCCGACTCAATCTTCACCTCAATGGCCTCGAAGCTCTCGTCGTCGGTGAAAAGCTCGAGCTCCCCAGCCTCGATCAGCTGGCCCTGCTTGTCCTGGTAGCGCACCCCGCCCATGAGCAGCAGGCGCTTGCGGGTGCGGTTGTAGATGACCCGGGGGGCCTCGATGCGCTCGCCGTCCCGATCCATCTTGACCGGGCTGCCCACCAGAATCACCAGCTCCTCGCCCGCCTCGTTACGCAGCTCCAGGCGCTCGGCCTCGAGGATCTTCAGTTTTTTGCCGCCGCCTTGGGGTGCCTCGACTTCCTGGGCGAAGGCGGGCGAGAAAAACAACAGCAACAGCAGCAGGAACAGGGGAAGGACAGCGCAGGTGCCTGTGCAGGGGTTAACCTGCACGCCGCGTTGCCCAATCCCCCTCCGCCCGTTCCTGTTCATCGTTTCCCCAGCCGCAGCAAGGCCAGTCCGGCCAGCGCATAAAGCAGGTTGGGCCCCCAGGCCGCCAGGATGGGGTGCAGCGCCCCCTGCTCGCCCATGATGCGCCCCACGCTCCAGGTGGCGTAGTAGATGAAGGTCAGCACCACCACCCCCAGCATCCCCAGGCTGCGGCTGCCGCCCAGCAGGAAGAAGGCCAGCCCCACGGCAAAGAGGGCGAACGAATAGACCGCCGCGGGCTCGGCCCACTTGCGGTGCAGGGCGGTGAGTTCGGCGTGGTAGGGCAGCCCCTGGGCGCGGTACTGGGCGATGCGCTGGCGCAGCTCGGCCACGGTCAGGCTAAAGAGGCCCCCGGGGGGCTCGAGGGAAAGCTCCACCAGCGGCACCGTAGCCCGTTCAAAGCGCGCGACGGTGCGGGGCCGGGCCCCGCCGTAGGTCACCCGCATACCCTGGGAGAGCACCAGGGTGCCCTGTTCGAAGCGGCCCTGCTCGGCCACCAGGATCTCCTCGGCGGTGATCACCCGTACCTGCCCAATGCCAGTATCGCTTACCTCTCCCACGTACACCACGCGCCCGTAGGCATCCACCAGCCGGGTGCCAGGCTGCAGGAGGGCCCTGGGTTTTTGCAGCACGGCCTGGCGCAGCACACTCTGGCCCTGCTGCAAGCTGCGCGGTACCAGGCTGTCGGCGGCGGCCAGGCATACCACAAACAAAAAGGTGCCTAGCAAAAGCAGTGGAAACAGCACCCGCAGCTTGGAAACCCCCCCGGCCAGCATGGCTTTCAGCTCGGACTCCTCCCCCATGCGCGAGAGCACCAGCAAAAGGGCGAACAAAAAGGCCAGCGGCGCCCCGCGCACCAGCGCCTCGGGCACCCGGAAGGCCAGGTACTGGCTCACCACCCACGGATCGGCACCACGGGCCAGGAGGGGTGCCAGCACCTCGTACAAAGCCCCCCCCAGCAAGGCCAGTACCACCACGGCCAGGGCACCCAGCACCGAGGCCCCTACTTCTTTGATCAGGTAGCGATCCAGCACGCTCACAGCTACCTCCGGCCCCGACTCATCGGGCCAGCCTCCAGGTTCCTAGCAGGGCCAGCCCACCATACACGATGTTGGGGAGCCAGGCCCCGTAGGCGCCCAGCAGGTCAAAGCGGGCAAACTGGGCGGAGAGGGTAAAAAGCGTCCAGTAACCAAAAATAAGTCCCACCACAGCAATAAAAGCCCAGGCCGACTCGCGCAGCGAGAGGCCAATCACGACGGCCAGCCAGGCCAGCACCACCGTACCGGCGGCGTTGGCGTAGCGGCGGGCCAGCGGGAATTGCGCAGCGGGATCGGCCTTGGCTACGGCGTGCAGGTCGGGCATGCGCAGGGCCTCGTAGGAGACGGCTTTGGGTTGCACCCCCAGGGGAAAGGGCAGGGGGTGCTCGGCTTCCTGGTAGATCTGGCCGTTGGGGTCTACGCGGTAGGCGTTTTGCAACCGCCAGGCCCCGTTTACCCAGACACCCCGGTCGGCGCTCCAGATCGAGCCACCCGGCTCCACCACCCGGATGCCCTCGAGCTGGGAACCCTCACCCCCCTTGGCGGGTGGGTAGATGCGCTGGGCGTAGTACACCCCCAAGCCCTGGGGCGTGTAGGTGCGGTCGGTGAGGACGCCGGAGGGCTCGGAGCCGTAGTAGATCTTGTATTGCAAAGCCTCGAAGCGTTCCTGGGCGATGGGTTTGAGCCAGCCTTCGTTAAGCAGCACAACGGTTCCCACTATTAGCCCCAATAGCAACACCGGCCCGATGAAAACGCGCGGAGGCACGCCTGCGGCATAGGCGGCCTTGAGCTCGGACTGACGAATCCAGCGGGCCAGCGCCACCAGCAGGGCGAAGACCAGGCCCAAGGGCAGGGCGATGCCCAGGGTGTAGGGCACCCGGTAGGCCACCATCTGGGCGATTTCAGTCACAGGCGTCTTAGCCCGCAAAAAGGCCCCCGAGAGCGAGGAGAGCAGATCAAACGTAATCAGCCCGACGAATAGCAGCACGCCCAGCAGATACAGCGACAACGTTTCGCGCAATAGATAACGCTGCAACATTCCAGAGCGAAGTATAAAGCCCGGCCAAGTGAGAAGGCCCAACAAAAAAAGCGCCCCCGGCTCCCTGACGGCACCCGCTCCGTGGCGCTTAGGGCTGCTGCCTTCCGGCCCTGACCCGGTTCACGCTGGTGCGCCGCGTCAGACCGAGGGCGCGACCTCGAGCATAGCACAGCCAGGCCCCAGGGCCAAGGCCGGCTTGACGCCGCACGGGCGAGCCTGGAAACTTTCACCATGACGCCTTATGAAGCCTTTCAACTCCTCGAGCTGCGCGTCGGACGCATTCAAAAAGCTGAACCCCACCCCAAAGCCCGCAAACCTTCCTACCAACTGTGGATAGACCTGGGCCCGCTGGGAATCAAACAGAGCAGCGCCCAGCTCACCGACCTCTACACCCCCGAGACCCTGGTGGGGCGGCTGGTGATCTGCGCAACCAACCTGGGCGAACGCAACATTGCCGGTTTTAAGTCCGAGGTGCTGGTGCTGGGTCTGCCCGACGAACAGGGGCGGGTGGTGCTGCTCTCGGTGGAGCGCGAGGTGCCCCTGGGTGGGCGGGTCTTCTGAGCCCTCCGGCAGCGAGGAAACCGTAGAGACATCTGCCCCCCGCCCTGGGGGGTAGCTTTAACTCGAGGTGATAACCATGCTGGTCAAAGACTTCATGACCCCCAACCCCACGGTGGTCAGCCCGGAGGCGACCGTGCCCGAGGCCGCGCAGATCATGAAAAAGGGCGGTTTCCGCCGCTTGCCGGTGGTCAAGGAAGGCCGGGTGGTGGGCATCGTGACCGACCGCGACCTCAAAGAGGCCATGCCCTCCGATGCCACCTCGCTTTCCATCTGGGAGCTCAACTACCTAATTTCCAAGCTCACCGTGGGTGAGATCATGACCCGCGACCCCATCACCGTGGCCGACACCCTGCCCCTGCAGGCCGCCGCCAAGCTGATGCTCGAGCACAAGGTGGGGGGCCTGCCGGTGCTGCACGAGGGCAGGCTGGTGGGCATCATCACCGTCACCGATGTGCTACGGGCCTTCTTGCAGCGCGAGGCCGAACTCTTGGTGGGCGCCGAGACCAACCCCTAGCCCATCTTCTTTAGCGCCAGCACCCGTTCGGCGGGCCAGGTGTTCACAACCTGATCGGGGTGCAGGCCGGCCTTAAGGGCGTAGAGCAGGCCGTACTGGATATCGGAAAGGCCCTCGAGGCTGTGCGCGTCGGGGCCCAGCGAGAAGTTGAGGCGGTCGCGCCAGGCCAGCATGAGCCGCCAGTCCAGGTCGAGGCGGTAGGGGCTGCAGTTGAACTCCACCACCTTGTGGTTTTGCTGGGCACGCTCGAGCACCGCTTCCCAGTCGGCCTCGGCCCCTTTGCGCCGGAGCAAAAGGCGCCCGCTGGGGTGGCCCAGGATGCTCAGGTAGGGGTTGTCCAGGGCCCGCAGGAGGCGCTGGGTCTGCTCGGCCCGGCCCAGGCCCAGCCCGGTGTGCAGGCTGCCCACCACCACCTCGAAGCGGGCCAGCAGTTCCTCGGGGTAGTCCAGCGAGCCATCGGGCAGGATGTCGGACTCGATGCCGCGCAGGATGCGGAAGGGGGCCAGCTCGGCGTTGAGGGCCTCGATCTCCTCCCACTGGCGCAGCACATCCTGGGGGCGCAGGCCCCCGGCGTAGGCGGCGCTTTGGGAGTGGTCGCAGATCACCATGTACTCCAGGCCCTGGGCCATGGCGGCCTCGGCCATCTGGCGCAGGGTGGCGCTGCCGTCGGAGTAGGTGGAGTGCACGTGAATCAGGCCCCGGAGCTGCGGGGGTTGCAGCGTGGCCTGGGGCGCGCTCAGCCCCACGTGCTCCTTTTCCCGCCAGTAGGCCGGCACAAAGGGCTGGTTCAGGGCCTCGAACACCGCTGCTTCGGTCGCAAGCGCAGGGGGAACGGGGCCCAGGGCTTCCAGCCACTCCCGCGAACCGGTGGCCTGCACCAGCACGCTGCCAAACGAGGCCGCATCGGTGCAGAAGACCCGCAAAGGCAGGCCCTCGAGCCGCCCCAGCAGCACCTCTCCCTGCACCTCCTCCACGAACCGGCCCAGCACCGAGCGCACCTGCTGGGGGGTGCCCACCACCACCAGATCCAGGTTGCCCACGGTTTCCAGGCCCCGCCGCACGCTACCGGCCAGTTCGGCCTTCAGCCCGGCGTTTTCCAGGTCGGCCAGTAGCAGCCGGGCGGCCTCCAGCCCCACCGGCAGCAGCACCCGGCGCATACTGCTCAGGGCGTAGCGGGCCGCCTCGAGCAGGCTGGCTTCGCTCCTGGCCCCAAAACCCGGCAGGGCGCGGATTTTGCCCTGTTCGGCCCAGAGCACCAGCTCTTCGAGGCTACCGACCCCGTTCTCCCACAGCGCCCGGATGCGCTTGGGGCCCAGACCCTGCACCCGGAAGAGCTCGAGCACCCCCGGCGGTACGCGGCCCTCCAGCTCGGCCAGGTAGGGGAACTCCTGGGTCTGCACAATCTCGGTGAGCAGGGGGGCCAGCGCCGGCCCCACCCCCGGCACCCCCTTGAAGCCCCGTGCGGCCAGCTCGGCCAGGTCGGCCTCCTGCTGCTCCAGGTTGCGGGCGGCGTTGCGGTAGGCCCTGGCCCGGAACTCCCCCTCGCCCAGCACCTCCATCAAGTCGGCGGCGTACTCGAGCATCCCCGCCAGGTCTTTACGGTTCATAGCCACAGCCTAAAGCATAGGGCCGGGGCTGGCCCGCTTGAAACACCACCGCCTCGGTGTACCCCACGCTGCGCAGAATCCCAACGGCGTCGGAAAAGCGGTGGGCCACATCCTCCGGGCGGTGGGCGTCGGAGCCCAGCACCACGGGAATCCCCAGGGCGCGGGCTTGCTGCAGGAGCTCGGGGCTGGGGTAAAGCTCGCCGGCTTTTTTACGCCAGCCAGCGGTGTTGACGTCCAGGGCCAGCCCCTCACCGGCAATAACCTGCAGGGCTTCCTCGGCCAGGTCGGCGTAGCCCTCGGGGGGGCGGTAGCCCATCACCTTGGGCAGATCCAGGTGCCCGATGGCATGGAACAGGCCCGTGCGGGCGGCCTCGGCCACCAGCTTGAAGTAGGCCCGGTAGACCTCGCGCAGGTCGCGCTCCTCGAACTCACTCGCATAGCGCGGGTTATCGAAGGGCCAGGCCCCCAGGTAGTGCACCGAGCCGATGATGTAATCGTAGTCGTAGCGCGACAGAAGCCTCTTCACGAAGTACTCGGTGCCGGGGTGGTAGTCGGCCTCGAGGCCAATCCCCACGTAAAAATCGCCGGCCTCTGCCCGCACCCGCTCGAGCAGGGCGTGGTAGAAGGGCAGCTCCTCCAGCTCCATGCGCACCTCGGGGTCGAACCAGGCCGGCATGGGGCTGTGGTCGGTTATGACGATGCCCTGCAAGCCAGCTTTCTGGGCGGCCTGTACGTACTGCGTGGGCGTGCCCACGGCGTGCTTGCAGAGGGGTGTGTGCATGTGGCTGTCGTACATTTTTTCTCCTATACCACCCGCACCACCCGGCCCTGGCTGGCCCAGACCTTGACTGAACGCCCCAGGATCTGGCTGGCCTGGGCCGAGAGCGACTCATCCAGAACCAGCTCATCCCCTGCCACCTGCACCAGGCTGGCCGCCTCGGGAGGGGCCAGGTGGGGCCCCCGCAGCAGCACCGCATCCACCTGCCAGCGGCTGGCCCACAGCCGCTTGAGCGCCCACAGGGTTTCTTGCTTGCCGGTCTCGAGGCCAAAGGGGGCCTCGCCCGCGTAGCGCACCAGCACCGGGCCTTCCGGCAGGGCCGCGCGAATCTCCTCGGCGCGCTCGGGCAGGAGGTACGACTCGCGCAGCAACCTCTCGGCGAAAGCACAGGCCCTTTCCAGCTTGTCCTCGTCCAGCCGTGCGCCAAACACCCCCTCAAAGGCCCGTCGGATCTGCTCGGCCAGGTTGGCCAGTTGGTAAAACTCGGTCTCCACCCCCAGCAGCACCAGGGTGGGCACCACGCTCAGGCCTTCTCGGAGGAGCTGCTGTAAATCGGTCACTTCGC
Organism: Meiothermus taiwanensis WR-220; assembly: GCF_003568585.1. Lineage (NCBI taxonomy): Bacteria > Thermotogati > Deinococcota > Deinococci > Thermales > Thermaceae > Meiothermus > Meiothermus taiwanensis. Next base: position 2,027,971 of record NZ_CP021130.1, on the reverse strand, counting down.
CCAGGGGTTGCGCCGGGGCTTGCTCGAGCGAAAAAATCACGCCTAACAGTCTACTCCGAACCTTCCGCCGATTGTTGATGGTTCCACCCGAGGCATTTGACCACCTACCAAACCTAAACATATCGCGGCGCGTTACCTACGTATAATCTCAGCCATGAGCGAAGCAGTGGCGGCCCTCGAGGCGGAGCGGTTGGGGAAAAAGTACGGGCGCAGACCTGTTCTGGAAAACATCACCTTTGCCGTGCAGCCGGGGGAGGTGTACGCTTTGGCCGGGCCCAACGGCTCCGGCAAGACCACCCTGATCCGCCTGCTGACCGGCCTGGCCTTTCCTACCTCCGGGGTGGTGCGGATGCTGGGCCAGGACGTTTACAACGGCGGCTATGTGGCGAGGCGGGCCTTGGGGGCGGTGGTGGAGGCCCCGGCCGCTTTTTACCCTCACCTGACCGGGCGTCAAAACCTCGAGATGATTGCCTTCCTGACCGGTCTGAGCAAAATGGAAACCCGCATACGGGAGGTGCTGGCCCGGCTCGAGCTGCTATCGGTGGCCGACCAGCCGGTGCGCACCTACTCGCTGGGCCAGCGCCAGCGCCTGGGACTGGCCTCGGCCATCCTGCACGAGCCGCAGATCCTGATTCTGGACGAGCCAACCAGCGGCCTGGATCCGCAGGGCATCAACAAGGTGCACGAAATTCTTGCAGAGCTGGCCTGGAAGGGGGTGGCGGTGCTGCTCTCCACCCACCACCTGCGCGAGGTTTCGGCATACGTCGACAAAGTGGGCATTCTGGGCGGAGGACGGCTGCTGGAGGAGGTTAAGCTTTCTACCAAAGGCGAGACCTACCGCCTGCGGGTGGACGATCCAGCCAGGGCGGCGGCCTTCCTGAAAACTGTACCGGGTGTGCAAAACGTGAGCCTGCGCGGTGTGAACGTGATTTTTGAAGGCTCGCCCAACGTGGCCCTGGCCGCCTTGGTGCGCGAACACTACCAGGTGCAGTTCCTGGAACCCGACTACTTCGACCTGTACGACTATTACCGGGAAAGGATAAAAAATGTGTAGAAGCAAGGCCAGGCTGCGGCTTGAGAACCACACGCTTTCCGTTGGGAGTAGAGCATGCTACGGGTATTGATCTGGGAGTTTGGCAAACTGGTGCGGCTGCGCTCGGTACAGATTGGTCTGCTGGCGGCCCTGGTGCTGCCGGTTTTATGGGCGTTTGCCCCAGGTCTGCGGGCCCAGTACGGCCTCGAGCTGGTCTCGGGCTGGCAGGTGCCGGCCTTATCCCTGCTGACCGGGATGGACTTCTTATTCCCGTTCCTGACCGCCATGGCCGCGGCGGAGGTGCTGGGTTCGGAGGTCTCGATGGGCACCCTCAAGTCGGTGTTGTTGCGCCCTAGTCCCCGCAGCCGCCTGTTGCTGGCTAAGATTATCGTGGTACTGGCCTACCCCTTTATTTTGTTGGCGGTCAGCCTGGCGGGTTCGTTGGTGGCGGGCCTGCCCTTTGGCCTGGGGAGCTTTTTCGGTGGCACCGGCCTGGGGGCGGGCAGCTTTGCCGGTGTGGGGCAGCTCAGCCCTGCGGAGGCGCTGCTGGAGCTGCTGCGGGCCCATGCGCTGGCAGGGGTGGTGCTCTGGCCGCTTTCGGCACTGGCGATGCTCTATGCGGTGATCTTCCTGAGCACCACTTCGGCGGCCCTGGCAGCGGTCTCGACCCTTTTACTGATGCGACTTCTCATCGCTTTTCCGGCCCTTCAGCCGTTTTTGCTGACCAGCTACCTCGACCTCTACATTCGCCCAGCGGCGGTGGGGCTGGGCCTGCCCCTACTCATCATCTATACGGTGGGTTTTGCCGTGCTGGCCCTGCTGATTTTTGAACGCAAAGACATCTGAAGTAGGCTTTTGTCTATGGGCAAACTGACGCACTTTGCAGATGGCAAGCCGCGCATGGTGGACGTGAGCGAAAAGGCCGCCACCCTGCGCTCGGCCAAGGCCGAGGCGACCGTACGGCTTACCCCGGAAGCTGTGGAGGCCCTGCGGGAAGGCGGGGTGGGTAAAGGAGACCCTCTGAGTGTGGCGCAGCTGGCCGGGATCATGGCGGCCAAAAAAACCGGTGAACTGATTCCCCTGTGCCACCCATTGCCCATCACCGGCGCCGAGGTGCGGCTGGAGTTCCGCCCAGAGGAAGCCCGTGTGCACATCACCGCCACCGTCAAGACCAAGGCCGAGACGGGGGTGGAGATGGAGGCCCTTACGGCCTGTGCAGTGGCGGCCCTCACCGTCTACGACATGCTCAAGGCCGCCAGCAAGGGCCTGGAGATTACCGATCTGCGCCTGCTGCACAAATCGGGCGGTAAGTCGGGGGAGTGGCGCCGGGAAGGGTAGTATTGGGCATGGCCCGCTCGAGGTTTCCCAGGCTCCAGGTCGAGTTTTCCGATGCGATCATGCAGAGGCTGGCCCGGCTGCACGGCCCGGCCCCCTTTGCACCGCACCCCTTTCCCCAGCGCAGGCCCTACGAGGTGCTCCTCAGCTCAATTGTGGGCCAGCAGCTCTCAGGCAAGGCCGCCGACACCATCTGGGGGCGGCTTATAAGCCGTTTTGGCCTCGAGCCCGAGACGCTGTACCAGGCCCCGTTGGAAGAACTACGGGCGGTGGGGCTCTCCGCCGCCAAAGCCCGCTATGTGCAGGAGTTGTCGCGCTTTGCGCTGGAGGGCGGGCTGCTGGGCCTCGAGCACCTGTCCGACGAGGCGCTTGTTGCACACCTGACCCAGGTTAAGGGCATTGGGGTCTGGACGGTGCAGATGTTTTTGATGTTTGGCCTGGGCCGCCCCGATGTCTGGCCGGTGCTGGATCTGGGTATCCGTAAAGGAGCCCAGAAGCTGTACGGGGTGACCGAGCGGGACGCACTCGTGGCGCTGGGGGAGCGCTTCAAACCCTACCGCTCTCATGCGGCCTGGTATCTGTGGCGGGCGCTGGAGTCAACTACCCCGACCCAACCCTAACAGGTTCGGGTCAGGGCTTGCAGGGACAGAACCATGCAGAACACGATTCGCTTCCCCCACGTTCGGCCAGTTGACAGTGGCCCGGCAGGGTTGCCCCTGCCGCGATATGGTCTGCCTCACAGGCCCACAGCCGTTGCTCCTGCAGGAGTGCCTTCTGGCCTCAGCAACCATAAAACCAGCATACTACAGACCATCTTGAAGGAGTACAGCGTTCTAACGAGCCCCAGACCCCAGTTGGTGAAGCTGGGTGTTTAGGCCACCGCTACGGGCTTTTCGGCGGGTTGCTGGGCCAGGGCGGCCTTGGTGCTCTCGATGGCCACCTCGATCATGTCGTCGGTGGGCTCCCTTACGGTGAGCATCTGGAATTTGAAGCCCAGCCAGCGGAAGAACCTCGAGAGGGGGTCGTGGTGGGCGGCGGAGTAGCGCAGCACCTCGAAGGAGATCGCGGCCACCACCGGAATCATCAACAGGCGCGGGAAGATCCAGTACCAGGCCACTGTAAGGGGCGGGAAGAAGCTGTACACAAACACCCCCACCACCGCGGTAAAGGCGATGAAGCTGGTGCCGCAGCGGGGGTGGTAGGCCGGCTGGGCCCGCACGTTTTCCACGGTGAGCTCGAGGCCCTTCTCATACGCGGCGATGGCCTTGTGTTCGGCCCCGTGGTACATGAAGAAGCGCTGCATCTCCTTCATGCGCCCGATAAAGACCAGATAGCCAATCAGAATGGCGGTCTCGAAGAGCCCCGCCACCACGTAAAACAAAAAGCGGAAGCGCTCCTCGTCCACCAGCAAGCCCGCCAGCCGGGCCGGCAGCCAGACAAACAGGGCCAGGCCAATCACCAGCGAGACCGCCAGGGTGCCGTACATGGCCGCTCCCGAGACCTTCTCCTCTTCTTCCCCGGCCAGCTCGGCGCTGCGCGAAAGCGACTTGTAGGAGATGCTCAGGGCGTCCCACAGTGCCACCACGCCCCGGATGAGGGGCAGCCGGGCCCAGGGGTATTTTTTGGTCAGGGCTTCTTCCTCGTGCCGCTCGACGTGAATCTGGCCGTTGGGCAGCCGCACCGCCAGGGCCCAGGCATCGGCGGCCTTCATCATCACGCCCTCGAGGGCCGCGCTACCCCCTAGAGCGGCCTGATTGAGAAAAAAACCCAGTTTGCGGAAAAGTTTTATGCCGGGTAATCCAAACTTCATCCGAACCATCTTAGCGCATTGGCGCAATCGCACGACAGAAGGGGATGAGAAACAGCTCTATCGCAAAATGGCCCGCACCGGCGCGGCGTCGGCCCCCTCGAGCTTCAGCGGCAGGCAGACGAGTTCGTAGTCGCCCGGGGCCACCCCCTCCAGGGCCAGCCCCTCCAGGATATACACCCCGGCCTGGGCAAAGGCCTTGTGCGCGGGCAGGTCTTTGGAGGTGAGGGGGTCTACGCTGGGGGCGTCGGTGCCGTAGAGCCGGACGCCCTGCGCGGCCATGTACGCGGCGGCCTCGGGTAGGACGTGCATAAACTCCAGTGGAAACGTCTCCCAGCGATTGGGCTGCCCGCTATAGAACAGGGTGCGCTCGGCGAGCTGGATGGTTTTGAGGAATTCGACCGTGAGCGGGCCTTGCCCCCGCGCGTCCACCACCCGGCAGGGGCCCATGAGCAGCTCGAGCGGGACGCTTTCCAGCTTGCCGCCGTCGTCCACGTAGTGCCAGGGGGCGTCCAGGTGGGTGCCCAGGTGGGTGGTGGTGGTAAATTTGCCCACGTTCACGCTGTCGCCACCCGCGATTCGCGCAACCAGCTCGTAGCTAAACGGGGTATCGCCAGGCCATACCGGCACGCCGGGGTGGATGGGGCGGGTGATGTCGATCATGACCCGATGATACGCAAAATGTGGTGCTCGAGGGCCTCCACCGCCTGCCGGATGCGCCACTGGGCTTTGTCGCGCACACCGGCTATGTTCGATACCGCCCGCAGCTCGGCCCCGGCCAGGCCCAGCCACAAGCAGGTCTGGGCGAAGGCGGCGCCTTCCATGTTCTCGAGGTCGGCCTCCCATTTGCGCGCGAGCTGGTGGGCCTCGCTGGGGTTCTCCGAGACCAGGTCGCGGGTCAGAAACTGTTTGCCAGGCAGGCCCAGTTTGCTCTTAAGCTCGTCTGTAAAAGCTTTGTCCAGCGGAAAGCGGTTGTGGTAGGGCCTGGAGGCCACCACCAGGCTGGGGAAGCCCAGGCCCTTCAGGCCCCCATCCCGCACGCCCAGGTCGGCCTGAATCTCCCGCTCGGCCAGGGCGCAATCGCCTATCTGCAAACCCGAATCGGCATAGGCCCCCGCAATGCCAAAGAGCAGCACCCGCTCGAACCTGCGCCGCTGGACGAAAGCGGCCAGGGTGGCGGCGGTGTTGGCCTTGCCAATGCCGCACTCGAGCCAGACCCAGCCCGCCCCGCGCAGCCCCGCGCGTCCGTGAAAATCGAACTTCTGGCCTTTGAGGAAGGGAGCCTCGAGGCGGGTGGGAGAGAGCAGGAGCAACGGTAGGGTGGGCACGATTTAATATCTTAGCATTGACTTTAGTTTGCTCTCTATCAAAATATGGTCAACATCTTGACAAAAAAAAATAAGATGCTAACCTCCGCTCGAGGTACCTCAGAAAGGAAGTGAAAGTTGTACCTTAACTCCGAAAGTGCGTTAGCAGCTTCTCATATCAAGAACAAGGAGGGTGCAGGTGAGTCTCATTGATGTGATTGCCAAACTCATTGAAGATATAGTGTGCTCTGTTTCTTGGTGGTGTTAAGTGCCGTGAACTTTTTACCTCAATAACTACCGTAGGGGTATCACGACTGTGCGTGACTTGATAATTGCCATCATCGTGGAAGGTTTCTGCTTCCTGGTTCCTGTCTGCTAGAAGACTAAGTTATAGCTAAGGGGGATAGCAATGCGAGACTACCTTTATACATTGGTTGACTTCGTTTTGTGTGTTTTAGGCTGGTGCTAAACTGCATTAAGCGCCTTCGAAAATAGCTCTTTGGTTGCCGGAACTATTCTGGCAACCGCTTTTGCGTGAGTGTTTAAACAATGTAAGGGTGTCCAAATGCTCAAGGTTGACTCAATAAGTAAAACCTTTCGTTCGCTGCGTAATGTGGTAAGAGCCCTCACGGGTGTTTCCCTGGAAGTAAAGCCAGGTGAAATTGTAGCCCTGTTGGGGCGCAATGGAAGCGGTAAAACCACCACCATTCGCACCGTGTGCGGCCTGGTGATTCCAGATGAGGGTTCGGTAAGCATCAACGGTTTGAGATTTGGGCAGCCAAATTACATGGCGCAGTTGGGAGCTCTGATAGACACCAATCGAGTACTTTTCCCGCGCCTATCGCCCTTCGAAAACCTAGTTTATACCTGCGCCGTCCGGGGTATGCGGCGTCCGGAGGCCCGGGAGCGGGCCAAATACCTTTTAGACCTATTGGGTTTGTGGGAAAAGCGAAACGCGCCAGCGCAAACACTGTCCAAAGGTATGGTGTCAAAGATGGCTTTTGCTGTGGCTATCGCCCACGATCCCCCTTTTGTGTTGCTTGATGAGCCGACGCTGGGTCTGGACATTGACGCGGCAGAGGTGCTCGAGGCGCAAATTTTAGGTATGGCAAAGGCGGGTAAGGGTATTCTGCTCACAACCCACCAGTTGGAGGTTGCTGAGAGGCTTTGTACCCGAGTCGCTATCCTTTCGGGTGGGCGCATCGTGGTGGATAAAGCCAAAGAAGAGCTTTTAGAGATGTTTGACCTGCAAAGCTATCGAGTTACTTTCAAGGAGCCGGTGAACCTGCCCGAGCTGCCTTTTCAACATACGCTGGATGAGTCGGGTAGGGTGCTCGAGGTGATTTTGGATCATCCTGAGCAGCTCTACGAACTGATGAGGCGACTGCACCCCAGGCCGCTCCGCTCCATTGAGAAACGAGAGGTCGAGCTAGCCGAGATATTCAGGAGCTACACAGCCCGAAAGGAGTCGCACAGTGCGTAAGCTGGCTATTTTGTTTGGTGCCGAGGCCTGGCGCGCCTGGCTGGAAGAGGTGCGTTATCCGCTGCAGTTTGTGATGGGCCTGGTTTTTATGGGCCTCATTTTCTTCTTGCTCAAAGGCGTGGCCCAGCTCTCGGGGGTATCAAGCTCGAATCCAGAAACGATTTTCAGACTTTTGGTGGGTTATCTGCTGGGACTGCTTGCGATGTCTGCTCTGAGTGGTATAGCCGCGCAAATTAGCAGGGAAGCAAAGTCCGGTACGCTGGAGAACATGGTGCTGTCCGGGCATGGCCTTACAGCTTTTTTTGTAACGCAGGCCCTCGCCCGCCTCGCGCCAATTTTGCTCAACACGGTAATTTTATTTCTGGTACTGACCAACCACAATAAGATCAACTTTAGTCTGAGCTGGGAAATGCTCCCTGCCATCGGCTTGTTTTATATTGCGGCCCTGGGTCTGGGTCTGGTGGTAGGGGCGCTAGCGTTACTGTTCAAGGAGATCAGAACCTTTTTTATGCTGGCGCAGTTATTGGTTTTTCCGGCAGTCATTGCCAACCTGCCACAGCTCGAGTGGTTTCCGCTGGTGCTGGGTGCTTCGGTAATTCGAGACTTACTGCAAGGCAGTGCTGTTGAAGCCTACTGGTGGATCCTGCTTCTCGCCGAGACAACGGCGGTGCTCTGCGTTGGTGTTCTATTGTTTGAGCTTGCAGACCGAGAGGCCAGAAAGCGGGGCCTTCTTGGTCACGAGTAGCACTTCGCTGCTCATCCGACATCCCGGGAAGCGCTGGCTTCGGTATACCTAGCTGGATACCTTGCGGATAAGGCAAAGGCGGTATCAGTCCACCACCCTGAAACCCAGGGCCTCGGCCCGCTCCACGAAAAACTGGATGTTTTCGCTTTTGGTCTCGCCGCCCAGGCTCTTTCGCTCATAGGCCTTTTCGGCGGCCAGAATCATGGTCTCGGCCAGGCAGGCCGGCACCGCCCCCTCGCCAAAGTGCAGGTCGAGGTTGCCGGTCATGGCCCCCGGCGGCCGCACCACCCCACCGGGAATCACCCGCACCCCCGGCACCTGCTTCACCGAGGCGTCCACGTCGGGCGGCACGCCTTCGTCGTAGATCCAGGCGCCGGGCTTGACGTGCTGGGGGAAGATGACCGGCTGGGGGTCGGAGGTGGCGGTGAAGATGAGGTCGGCCTCGCGGATGGCCGATATATCGGTGCTCACGATAAGCTGAGGGACGGGCTGGCCTTTGCGCTCGAGGTTCTGCTTGAGTGTGGCGGCGCTTTTCTCCAGGCGCTCCTGGTTGCGCCCCACCAGAATCAGCTTCCCAACCAGCGGCGCAATCTGCCGGGCAATCCCAAAGGCCACCACCCCGTTGGCCCCCACCACCGCCGCGGCGGCCTCCTGAAGGCGGCGCCCGGACTGCTCGAAGTGGGCCAGGATGCCCGGTATGGCCGCCTTCACCGTGCCGGCGGTGTAGGCCCCGCCGTTGGTCACCTCGATCTCCGGCACGGCCTCCTGCACCATCCGGCCCTTCTCGCCCACCACGCTCCAGAAGGCCCCTAAGCCCACCACTGTGCAGCCCAGCTCCCTAGCCAGCCGGGCCCCCTGGATGGCCCGCTGGGTGGCCAGCTCGGGCTTGCCGGTAATCTGGTGGGGCAAAAGGGGGGCCGAGATCAGGTGACAGCGAATCTCCCGCCCGTCGCTGGTCTTGACCCCGCGCAACTCCCCCACCTTCATGGGCCGGATGGCCTCGGCGAGGTTTTCCACCAGGCTTTGGGAGATGAGGCCCCGCTCTACCAGCGGTCGGGCCCAGCGGAAGCGGGGGCTCTGGAACAGGTCGTCTACCGTGAGGGGATGAATCATGAAAGCGCAGACCACCTGCTTGTCCGAGGGCAGCGGCGGTGGTTCGCCCAGGCGGGGCTCGGTGCCCTCCAGCATCCGCCCGATGTTCTCCTTGTAGCGCCAGAGCGCGGCCAAGAACAGCCCCCAGGCCGCCAGCCTGGCCCAGCCGGTAATAGGCTCGAGGCTTAGCAGAAGGGCCAGCGTGCCAGGGATGGTCAGGGCAGCCAGCGAGGCGTACCGGCTGAGTACGAGGCCCAGGGCCGCTACCAGCAAGACCACCAGGGTGAGCAGGTAGGAGAGGCCGCTCAGGTACAGGCCCAGCACCGCCCCCACCAGCACGCCCGCACCCCGCCCCCGCAGCAGGTTTCCCTGGGCAAAAAACCGGGGAGGGTAGAGGTGGCCCAGATAGACCAGGAACGCAAAGATTACGGCCCAGGAGAGCCCAAACTGCCCTCCCATCCAGACCGCCAGCAGCCCCTTGAGAAAGTCCAGCCCCCAGGCCAGGAGCACCGGGCCTGGGCCCAGGCGTTCCAGGGTGTTCTCGAGGCCCAGGTTGTAGGCCGAGGCCAGGCGAGGGTCCTGCCCGGTCAGGCATCGGATGGCCCAGTAACCGAGGGGCAGTGCGCCCAGCAGATAGGCCAGAATTGCTAGAACCAGAACCATCGGCTCAACCTTACCAGATTTTGGATTTGTCGGGCATGCGTTTTCTGGGCCTTTATGAGTGCTCGAGCGGTTCTTGGGTCGCTCGAGGCTTCTGGCTCATGGCCCAGAGCGTGCCCAGTACCAGAACTGCCAGAATAAACAGCGAGAACTGGGTTTTATCAATGCCGGTGACCCATTCCGGGCGGCTCAGGACTTCCTTGGCAAACTTGTCCCAGCCGCCAATGGCCAGCTTGACCCCGGCAAAGCCCACCACTGCAAAAGCCACACTCTCGAAGCGCGGGTATTTTTCCAGCAGGCCCACAAAGAGCACCGCCACGAAGCGCAGGGCCAGGATGCCGATAAACACACCGGTGAAGATAATCCAGAGGTTGTCCGAAAGCGCCACCGCCACCAGAACCGAATCCACTGCGAAAGCCAGATCGGCCAGCTCAATCTGGGCTACGATGGTCCAGAACTGGCGGGGGGTGACCACCTGGAGGGTCTGGGGGGCCTCGAGGTGGACTGCTTCTTTGGGCTTGGGTTTGCTGAAGTGCCGGATGGCGATGTAGAGCAGATAAACCGCCCCCAGGGCCTGAATCCACCAGAACTGGATCAGGTATACCGCGAAAACCAGGGCCATCCCGCGCAGGACATAGGCCCCCAGGATGCCGTAAAACAGGGCCCGCTGCCGCCAGGGCGGCGGTAGCTGCCTGACCATCACCCCCAGCACCATGGCGTTGTCGGCTGAGAGCACCGCCTCCAGGACAATCAGGATTCCAATAACAATCAGCGCTTGTCCGATTTGTTCCATGAGCACCTCTGGTTGTGGCTAGGCAAAAAATAACAAAGCCACCACGGCCTCTTCGTGTCGTGGTGGTCTCACCTGGGCGATAAGCCCTGATTAACCGGAAGCGTTCGCTTCGTATTGACGATTAATCAAACCCGAAACCGGGTGGTTACTCCCCAACCAGCCTGTAGGGTAGCAGAGTTTACGGGATGAAAAGCGAATGAGGCCACCATTTAGCTGGGTTTTTGCCAGACCGCCCAGGTGCGGTGGTGCCCGTCCATCCAGCCCTCGGCCCAGGCCCGCAGGCGGAGGCCTTGGGGCGGGTGCAGGAGTTCACCAGACTGCCAGTAATGTGCGGCCTGGCTGCCGCGCCGCCGGGCTTCCACCACAGTGAAGCCCTCGAGGAGCACCAGACCGCCCGGCATCAGCCGCTCGACAAACATTCCCAGCAAGGGGCGGTGCAGGAAGTACGACTTGACGATCCCAGCCAGCGGGCCCGGGGGCAGGCTGGGGGAGGGGGCTTCCAGGTCGGCCTCGAGGGCCCAGACCGGAAGCTGTTGGTGAAGGGCCTCACGTTGCACGAACTCCAGGGCCACCCGGCTTTGCTCGAGCAAAATCACCGGATGCCCCCGCCGGGCCAGAAAAAAGGCGTTGCGGCCCAGGCCGCCGGCCAGGTCGAGCACCGGCCCTGCTGGAAGCCGGTGGGTATAGGCCGCTACCACCTGAGCGGGCTGGCTATGGGGCGGCTGGCTCAGGTAGTGGGCGTCCCAGTCTTTGGGCATGGTCAGGATGAGCGGCGGAAGGCCCACAGGCTGCCCAGCACCAGGATGGCGAAGGTGACGCTGAGGAAAAAGGATTGGGGCAGGTGCAAAGCCAGCTCGGGGCGGTGCAGCCAGACCTCGCTGCCGTGGCCCCAGCCTTCGAGCATCAGCTTGAGCCCGGCCCAACCCACCACCGCATAGGCCACCGACTCGAGCCTGGGGTAGCGCTCGAGGATGGTGACCATGATGCCGGCGGCCAGCCGGATGAGCAGAATCCCGATGGCCACCCCGGTGAATATCACCCAGAACTCCCGGCTAAAGGCGATCACCACCAGCACCGAGTCCACCGCGAAGGCCAGATCCACCACGTTGATCATCACCACAACGCGCCAAAAGCTGGCGGCGGCGGCCTGTTGTAGCTGGGCCTGCTCCGACTCGGAAGCCTGGGAGGGTTTGTGCCGGAAGAGGTGATTCACGGCCAGATAGACCAAATAAAGCCCGCCCAGCAACTGTATCCACCAGATCTGGATGATGATGGTGGCGAAGAGCAGGGCCAGCCCGCGCAGCACATAGGCCCCGATGATGCCGTAGAGCAGGGCCTTTGGGCGCAGGTGTTCCGGCAAAGGCCGCACCATCACGGCCAGCACCATGGCGTTGTCTACAGATAAAACAGCCTCGAGCGCAACGATAACCAGAATGGCTATAAGTGCTGAGCCAAAGTCCATGAGCTCTAGCCTATCATCCCACTTCAGTTTCCGAACAGGTACACCAGAGCCGGGGCCAGGCCCTGCCGCCAGGTCATCCAGTTGTGGCCGGAGGGGCGCTCGAGGTAGGCGTGGGGGTAGCCCTTATCGGCCAGCATGGCGGCAAAACGGCGGTTGGGGGCCAGCAGCCACTCGATCTGTCCGGTCTCGCAGTAAAAGCGCAAAGGCAGGGTCGGGGTGGCCTGGTACTGCTCGGTGAGCCACTCGGGGTCGGTAAAGGAGTCGCCCCCCCCGGGTGAGGCGGTCAGGCAGGCCGACTGGGTGGCGATTTTCTGGAAAGTCTGGGGATGCCGCCAGCCCAGCCAGGCCGAGACCAGACCCCCCAGGCTGGCCCCCAGCAAGCCCTTTTCCGGCGTGGGGCCGTACTGCGCCTCCACCGCAGGAATAATCTCCTCCAGCACATGCTGTTCGTAAGCGCTGTTGAACCAGTACTCGCTGCGGCGATCCTCGGGCTCGATGAACACAATCCGCACCGGTTTTATTTCCCCCTGCTCCAAAAGCCCCTGGGCCACCTCGGCCAGCCGGGCGGTGCGGTAGTAGGCCACCCCATCGTGGACGTAGAGGGTGGCCTGGGCCGGCGGTTCGGGGTTGTAGACGTAGTAGCGGCGGGTGCTGCCAAAGGCCCGCGACTCCAGCCGGTGCCGCTGCACCTCCACGGTGCGCGAGGGCTGGGGTGGCGTGCTGTAGTGAAAACCGGGCAGCTCGATAGCCCGGGGATACGTCCACCAGGGGTTCTGGGCCTTGTGGGGGTTGTCGGGGTCGGGGAAGGGCTGATGGTTTTCGTCCAGGAAGGCGTACTCCACGTAAGCCCCGGCGGGGAACTCCAGGGTCAGGGGTTCCTGGATCGGGATGGGGCGGCGGTTCCAGTCGGTGAAGTCGCCAATCAGAAACCGGGCCCCAGCGGGGGGGTGAAAGGTGACGTGACGGTTGTGTACCTCGACCATACCGTACCCATGATATGGGTAGAAGGCGCGCTAGCCCGCATTGCGCAGCCCGGCCGCAATACCCAGCAGGGAGAGCATCAGGGCGCGCTCGAGGCCGGTGCGTTCGGGGGCCTCGGGCGGGGTGCGGCGGTAGCGCTCCAAAAGCTCGACCTGCACCAGCGAGATGGGGTCAACGTAGGGGTTGCGCAGCTCGGTCTGGCGGGCCAGCACGGGGTGTTTGAAGAGCAGGGTGTTCTGAAAGGTTTCTTCCAGAATGGCCTTGGTTTGCTCGAACGAGCGGGCGATATCGGGGAAGAAGCGCTCGGCCAGCTCGGGCTTGACCAGCCGCAGGTACTCGCGGGCGATGCCCAGGTCGGCTTTGGCTAAAGCGATGGCTGCGCTGTCCAGGGTGGTGGCAAAAAAGGGCCACTGTTCAAACATCTCCTGGCGCAGCGCCAGCGGAATTTCCTGTAATCCTTCGGCCAGCCCATACCAGCCGGGCAGCAGCAAGCGAACCTGCGTCCAGGACATTACCCACGGAATGGCCCGTAGATCCTTGATCTCGCGCACCCGCCCCGAGCGGTAGACCGGGCGGCTGGCGATGTTGAGCGCGCCAATCTCGCGGATGGGGGTGAGCTGTTCGTAGAACTCGAAGAAGCCCGGGCGCAGCAGCAGCTCCCGGTAGACCTGGGTGGAGCGTTCGGCGGCCCGCTCCATGGCCTCGAGCCACTCGGGTTTGAGGGGCCGGGCCTGCCCGTAGAGGTCGCGGGCCGAGGCCAGGGCCATGTGGTAGAGCATCTGCTCGAGGTTGCGGTAGGCCAGCTCGGGGTGGGCGTAGCGGTCGGCCAGGGCCTCGCCCTGTTCGGTCAGGCGCATCCGGCTGCCCACCGTGCCGGGCGGCAGGCTGGCGATGGCCCGCCCCGCGGTGCCCCCGCCGCGGGCGGTGGAGGTGCCCCGTCCGTGGAAATAGTAGACCGTCACGCCGCGTTCCTGGGCTACCCTGGTGATGGCCTCCTGGGCCCGGTACAGCGCCCAGTTGGCCGCCAAAAAGCCCGCATCCTTGTTGGAGTCGGAGTAGCCGATCATCACCTCGAGGCCCCCCCGCCCCTGCACATGGGCCCTGAAAACCGGATTATCCAGCAGCCGCGCGACCACCTCCGGCGCGTTTTGCAGGTCGTCCAGGGTTTCGAACAGCGGCACCACATCGAAGGGCAGGGCCCGTCCGGGACGGAAGAGCCCCACCTCCCGCGCCAGCAACATCACCTCCAGCAGGTCGCTGGGGTAATGGGTCATCGAGACCACGTGGGCCCCGCGGGCTTTCCAGTTGCGCAGGGCCTCGAGGGCGGTTTGCAGGCTTTTGCTCTGGGGCCGGTAGCCCACCGGGGCCAGGGGCCGGGCCGTGGCGAGTTCCTGGGTTAGCAAGGCTTCCCTTTGCTGAGGGGGGAGCGCGGCGTACTGCTCGTGCACACCGCCGATTTTGAGCAGCTCGGCGGCCGCCTCGGTCAGCGCGCGCGACTCCTCCCGCAGATCCAGGCTCACCAGATCCAGGCCGAAAGCCTCGGCGTTGAGACGGATGGGCTTGAGGCAGGCCCGGGCAATCTCCCTTAAGCCAAGCTGCTCCAGGCTGCGCTCGGCTTTGCCAAGATCCCCCACAAATTCCCCGGTGCTGCTATAGCCGGGGCCTGGCTGTTCGCCCAGCAGCGCCCGCAGCTTGTAGCGCAGGCCCATACCAAACTGCCGGTAAGGCTCGCCCTGAAACCGCTCAGGCAGCGCCAGGCGTTTGGCGTGATCCTCCAGGGCCAGCCGCAGCTCATGGGTGATGGTAACCCGCTCATCGCTAAGGGATAAGTCCCGGATCAGAGCGTCCACGTCCTCCACAAACCTGCGCAGGGCGGTTTCGCGGGCGTAGGTTTGCGCCCAGCTCGTCACTGCGGGCAGCACGTTGGGGTTGCCGTCCCGGTCGCCCCCAATCCAGCTACGAAAGACCAGCGGGGGTGAGAGGTTGGGCCGCTGACCATAATGGGCCTCCACGGCCCGCTCGAGCCCATCCACCAGCCGGGGAACCGCCTTCCAAAGGGTAGAAGTGATATAAAAAAGCCCCCCCTTGACCTCGTCCTCCACGCTCGGGCGGGATTTGCGCAGCTCGGAGGTGCCCCACAGCAGGGCCACCCGCGCATCGAGGGCCGAGCTATCCGCAGCCGTTGTAAGGTCATCGAGGTAGAGGCTGTCCAGCAGCTTCTCAATCTCGTGGATGTGGTGGCGCTGGGTGCGGCGGCGGGTCTCGGTGGGGTGGGCGGTAAAGGTTAGGTGCAGCCGGAGCCTGGAGAGCAGATCGACGGTTTGCTCGTAGTCCAGCCCTTGCTGCTTAAGTGTTCCGACCAACGCCAGAAACGATTCCCCCCGGGGGGCCCCCAGGGTGCTGTTTTTCTCACGCTCTCGATTGACCCGCACCCGGTGGCGCTCCTCGGCCAGGTTGACCAGGTGAAAGTAGGTCGAAAAGGCCCGGATCACGTTCTCGGCCTCGGACAGCGAGAGGCCCCGCACGATCTCGAGGAGCTGCTGCCGGGCCTCAGGGGAATAGCCCTGTCGCAGGCTTTTGGTCAGCTCGCGCACCTGTTCTTCCAGTTCGAAGATGCGCGGCCCGGAAAGTGTGCGGATGGCCTTTCCCAAAGCCCGACCCAGCACGTCCACTTCGCGTTTGAGCTGTTCGAACAGCCTTTCCTCGTTCATCCAGCGATAGTCTAACCGGTATGGAAGCGATTCCCCAATATGACTTGTCGAGGACGCTGCGGCGATTTGACGCCGGTACCGTTTGCCTTTAGCTTGATGGCATGCCCGAACGGCAGTACCTGTACAAAGGCCGCATTCTTAATCTGGCCCTCGAGGGCCGCTACGAGATCGTCGAGCACGCCGACGCGGTGGCGGTGCTGGTTGAGCGGGAGGGTAAGCTGCTTTTCGTGCGCCAGTACCGCCCGGCCATCGGCAGCGAGACCCTGGAGATTCCAGCAGGCCTGATTGACCCCGGCGAGACCCCCGAAGAGGCCGCCCGGCGGGAGCTGGCCGAAGAAGCCCAGCTCACTGGAGATCTGGAATACCTGACGGGCTTTTACCTCTCACCAGGGTTTTGCGACGAGAAGTTGCACGTCTTTCGCGCCACCCACACCCGCCCGGCCTATGCAAAGCCCGACGACGACGAGGCCATCACGGTGGAATGGCATTTCCCGCGCCAGGTGTTGCGCGATGCCCGCGAAGGCAGGGTGCAGATCTCGGCCTCGGCGCTGGCCGGAATCCTCTTCCACCTGAGCGCAGAGGCCCTCGAGGACGGGCCCACGGTTTACGAGTAGTCCATGCTGCTGATCAACGACCCCTCCGACGCCCCCGCGGGCCCCAAGGTGGTGGCCATCGGCAGCTTCGATGGCCTGCACCTCGGGCACCAGCACCTGATCCACCAGGCCCGGCAGGCGGCCAGAAGTCTGCACGCGCCGCTGCTGGTTTACACCTTCGACCCCCCCAGCAAGGTCTTCATGCGGGGGGAGGGCTTCCTCACCGATTTATCGGAAAAGATCGAGCTTTTGAGGGGCCTGGAGGTCGAGATCGCCCTGATTGTGCCCTTTACCGAGGCCTTTGCCCGGCGCAGCAAGGACGAGTTTTTGCAGGATCTGCGCACCCTCGAGGCCCGGCAGATCTATGTGGGGGCCGATTTCCGCTTTGGGCAGGGGCGGGCTGGGGGGCTGGAAGACCTCCACACCGTGGCCCCCACCCAGATTCTTCCGCTGCTCGAGCTGGGCGGCGGCCCGGTCAAGTCGAGCCGCATCCGCGAGCTGCTGCGCGCCGGCGAGGTGGACGAGGCCAAGCTCCTGCTGGGCCGGGCCTATACCGCCCGGGGCATCGTACGCGAGGGGGATCAACTGGGGCGGCGCCTGGGTTTCCCTACCGCCAACCTCGAGGTCGCCCCGCTCAAGATTCTGCCCCTGGGGGTGTTTGCGGTGCGGGTGCAGACCCCCCAGGGCCGGTTTGGCGGCATGGCCAATGTCGGCTATCGTCCCACGGTGGCGGGCCAGACCCTGCGCTTTGAGGTACACCTTTTTGGTTTTGCGGGCGACCTGTACGGTCAGGAGCTCACCGTAGAGTTTCTGACCCGGTTGCGCGGGGAGATGAAGTTTGAAAGCCTGGAAGCCCTGAAAGCCCAGCTCGCCAAAGACGCCGAGGCCGCCCGCCGGCTGCTGGGCATCTAGCGGGGGATGTCCTCGGCGCTCAGGAAGCGGGGGCGCACCCAGCGCACCTCCTCGAAGGTGCCGTCGAAGCGCAGAATGGCGGCCATGCGGGCCCTCGAGTACACCTGGTGGGGCTTTTTGGGGATGAAGGCGGTGACGATATCCACCCAGCGCGGCTCGCGGTACTCCAGCACCACGTGCAGCGGTAGCCTGAGGTTGGGTGGAAACACCATATAGCCCAGCACCAGCATGCGCTCGTCCTCGGGGTAGACGGCCATCTCGCGCCCCCATTCCACCGCCTGCAAGACGTCTTGTTCAATAAAACCCTCTTGCAGCATGTGCTTGGCCACGTGGGGGCCCAGGCGGTAGCGGCCTTCGCGGATGTAGGGGAGGAGTTCCTCGAGCCTACGGATGCGCGGTCGTTTGATCATGGTTCCCCCCTTTAGCAAAAGTCCCCACGCTCAAAAGAGGTGGGGTTGGATAGGCGGTTGCCAAAAAACCCCGGTGGCGGGGTTCTGCTACCTTCGATTATAGGGAATACCGCGACAGGTCGTGTGGGCTCTTGACCGCAATTGCCGCGCCGTAGACCTTGGCCGCCCCGGCCTCGAGCAGGGCTTTGCGGGCGCGAAGGAAGGTGGTTCCGGTGGTCACCACGTCGTCTACCAGCAGCCAGAGGCCTTTCACCCGGCGGGTTGGCTGGAAGGTGGTCTCGGGCAGCTCTAGGCGCTGGCGCAGGGTCTTCTGGGTTTGCGAGCCTCCCCAGGCGGTGCGCTTCAGCACGGGCTGGTAGGGAACCTGCAGCGTCTGGGCCAGGGCCTGGGCCAGCAGCTCGGCCTGGTTGTAGCCCCGCTGGAGCTGGCGGTGGGGCAGGGTGGGCACCGCGGTTACACCGTCCAGGCCCCACTCGGCCTGCCGCACCCCCTGCGCCAGCAGCCCGCCCAGGTAGTGGGCCAGTTGGCGCTGTCCCTGGTACTTGATGGCCTTGGGCAGCCGGCCAAACCGCTTGTAGTCGCCCAGGTACACGAACTGGGGCAGGTGGCGGGGTACTAAGGCGGCCCGGCAGCTCGAGCACAGCAAAGGCTTGCTCAAGGGCGTTCCGCAACCGGGGCAGCGGGCCCCCGTCAGCTGCTCCCACCAGCCTAAGAGCGGGTTCATGCCCTTATTCCTTCCCCAGGGCGGCCCGCAGGGCCTCGTCGAAAGGGGGGTAGAGCACGCCTTTCTCGGTCACGATGCCGGTAATCAGGTGATGGGGGGTCACGTCGAAGCCGGGGTGGGCAGCCGGAAAGCCCTCGGGTGCGATGGGCTGCCCCCGGATGAAGGTAACCTCCTGGGCCGGGCGTTCCTCGATGGGGATCTGGTCGCCTTGTTCCAGGCTGGGATCCACCGAGGAGAGGGGCAGGGCTGGGTAGAAGGGAATTCCGTGGTACCGGGCCAGAATAGCCAGGCCGTAGGTGCCGATCTTGTTGGCAAAGTCGCCGTTCAGGGCCATGCGGTCGGTGCCCACGATCACCGCGTCCACCTGGCCCCGGCCCATCAGGTAGGCGGCCATGTTGTCGGTGATGAGGGTGGCTGGAACCCCGGCTTTTTGCAGCTCGTAGGCAGTCAGGCGGGCCCCTTGCAGGTAGGGGCGGGTCTCGTCCACCCAGACGTGGGTCACCCGGCCCTGGCGGTAAGCCTCCACAATCGCCCCCAGCGCCGTGCCGTAGCCCCCGGTGGCCAAGGGGCCGGTGTTGCAGTGGGTGAGCACCCGGCCCCTCAGCACCCTGGCCCCGTGCTGGCTAATGGCCTGCTCGGTCTTTCGCACCTCGTCCCAGATGGCCTGGGCCTCTTGCAGGGAGGCCTCGAGGTCGCCCCAGTGCGGCCTCATCCGGTCGAGGGCGTAAAACAGGTTGACCGCGGTGGGCCGGCTCTGGCGCAGCAGGGCCTCGGCCTCGGCCAGATCCTCGCCCGACAGGTGGGCCAGCACCATGCCATAGGCCGCCGTCACCCCGATGGCGGGGGCCCCGCGCACCACCATCTCGCGGATGCCGGCGGCGGCCGCCCGGGCGGTCTGGCAGGGCACCCAGACCTCCTCGAAGGGGAGCTTGCGCTGATCCAGGAGCCAGAAGGTGTTGTTTTCGAAGCGGAAGGGCAGGAGCATGGGGTCAGTCTACTTCAAGCTGTTTAGCAGGCTGGTGTAGAGCAAGAAGAACCGGTTCTCGTCGAGGCGGGCCTGGGGGTTGTTCCAGGTGGCCGAGACGCAGTACTGCCTGCCATCCTTGGCTATAAGCCAGGTGGTCAGGTTCAGGACACCCGGCTCGGAGCCCCCTTTGTAGGCCACGCGCTGCCAGTCGGCGGGGTTGGCGAGGCCGGGGTTGAGCGACATCAGGGGCAGGGCCTGCACCCGCTCCATCAGCGCGCACAGCTCGCGGGTGCTGAAAAACCACTCCACGTCAAGGGCCACCGGCCCTCCGGCAAACACGCTCACATCGGGCAGGGGCAGGCGGGCCAGCTGGGGGAGCAGGGCGGCCCGCTCTGAGGGGTTGGCCCGGTAGCGCTCGAGCCACTCGCGGTTCTGGGGGTTTTTGAGCACGAAGGCCTCGCGGGTGGTCAGGAAAGGCCGGTTGCGGGGGGAGAGCTTTTCCACCTCGGCCCGCCCGACAATGCTTATTAGCGCGTCGGTGGCGGTGTTATCGGAGATGGAGATCATCTGGGTGGCGTACTGCTCGAGGCTCAAAGGGGTACCGTCGGGCAGGTTTTGCAGGGTGCCGCTGGGCAGGCTTTTCCACTCCGGGCGCAGCGGCACGGTATCGCTCCATCTACGCTGACCAGCCTCTACTTGCTGGCGCAGGGCTTCCAGCACGGCCAGTTTGAAGCTCGAGCCCACCGCCAGCGCGCGGTCGGGGTTCAGGCTCAGGCGCTCCCGGGGGCCTTCCAGCACCAGCACGCTGACCTCTCCCGGTAGCTTGCGGTACTCGGCCAGGAGCTGCTCGGGGGTCAGGGCCGCCTTGGGCTGGGGCGGGCGGAAGAACAGCCCCTGGATGCGCCCCTCGCTGTCCAGCGAGATCTGGGCCGGTACCACGCCGCGCTCGAAGTTCACCCGGAAGTTGGGGCCGTCGGGCTCCACGCCCTCGTAGCGCCCCAGCCCGCCCAACAACTGCTGGAGGATGGCCTCCACCTGGGCCAGCGGCACCTGCTGCAAGAAGATCGGTGCAAACCACTCGGCCCGGGCCGGGCGCTCGGTAAAGAGGCGCTCGAGGGCCGCCTTGGGGGTGAGGGGGGCCTGGGCGACCGCCCATAGCGCGCCGAAAAGGAAGAGGGCTACCAAACGCATGGGATTCATACCCTTACCCTAGCAGATCGAAGGACGGCTTTGGTCGGTAACCCGGTTTTCTATGCAGCGCTACACCTTCACCTGCTCTTCCGCCACCGTTTCGGCCCACTGCACAAAGGCCACTTCGCGGGGGCTGGATAGCTCGGGGTGTATAGCCCTCACCCGCACCCCGTACTCGTAGCTGCCGGGCCGGGCCGGCTGGTAGCTACCGGTGTAGAGCAGGGCCTCGCGCTCCTGGCCGGCGGGCTCCAGGGCCACCACCTCCAGATCGCCGCTGCTGCGCCGCACCACCAGCTCGACCCGCAGGGTCTCGGTGGGGACACCGTAGGCCTGCACAAAGGCCCGCAGTTGCAAGGGCTGGTGGAGGGCGGTGGGAGGGGCCTCCACCCAGATCTTCACGTTGGGCCAGGCTTGTTGCACCTGCTTTTTCCAGCCCGCCACCTCTTTTAGCGGGGCGGCGTTTTTCTCCAGAAGGTGCGCCGAGCGCTGGGCCAGTGGGGTATAGAACTTGCGGTGGTACTCGTCCACCATGCGCTGGGCCGAGTAGGTGGGGCCGCAGGTGCGGATGCTCTCGCGCACCATGGCCAGCCAGCCGCTGGGGGTGCCCACCGCGCCCCGGGCATAGAACAGCGGGATGATCTCGTATTGCAGGGTGTCGTAGAAGCTCTGAGCGTCGGCGTAATCCTGGGCTTCCTCGGTGGCGTAGGTGCGACCGTCGCCGATGGCCCAGCCGTTGGTGGTGTTGAAGGCCTCAGCCCACCAGCCGTCCAGAACTGAGAAGTTCAAAGCGCCGTTCAGCGCTGCCTTCATGCCCGAGGTGCCGGAGGCCTCCATGGGGCGGCGGGGGGTGTTGAGCCAGACATCCACCCCCTGCACCAGGGTGCGGGCCAGGCCCATGTCGTAGTCCTCAAGCAGAATCATCTTATCCTCGAGGCCCAGGGCCTTGATGCGTTCGGCCAGCTTCTTGATGAACTCCTTGCCGGGCTCGTCCTTGGGGTGGGCCTTGCCGGCAAACACGAACTGCACCGGTAGGGGGCCGTTCAGGATGGAGACCAAGCGCTCGGGGTCGGTGAACATCAGGATAGCCCGCTTGTAGGTGGCAAAGCGGCGGGCGAAGCCAATGGTCAGCACGCTGGGGTCGAGCACTTTTTCCGCGGCCCGCAGGCTGGCCGGTAGGTCGCCGTTGCGGCGGCGCTGTTCAAACAAACGTACCCGCACTTCCTCCACCAGCTTGGCCCGCAGCTTGTTGCGGATATTCCAGAGCTCATCCTCCTCGAGCCGATCCACCGTCCACTGGCTGGGGTCGTGGAGTTGCTCGGCCCAGGTTTTGGGGAAACTGCGCTGGTAAAGGGCCTGCATCTCGGGGTGCAGGAAGGTAAAGGTGTGAATGCCGTTGGTGATGTGCCCGATGGGCACTTCCTCGGGCTCGAGGCCCTTCCACAGGTGCTGGAACATCTCGCGCGAGACCTCGCCGTGCAGGGCCGAGACCCCCCCCGCGGCGCGGGAGGTGTGGAGGGCCAGGTTGGACATGCTGAAGACCGGGCCGTAGCTTTTTTCCTCGCGGCCCAGGGCGATAAACTCCTCCTTGCTGATACCCAGCTTGTTCCACCAGCCGTCCAGGTAGCGTTCCACCAGATCCAGCGGAAAGCTGTCGTGGCCGGCAGGTACGGGGGTGTGGGTGGTGAAGAGCGCTCCTGCTGCGGTGGCCTCGAGGGCCTCGCTAAAGGAGCTGCCTTCCGCCACCATCTCGCGGATGCGCTCGAGCCCCAGAAAAGCCGCGTGGCCTTCGTTCATGTGCCAGACCTCGGGTGCCAGGCCCAAAGCCCGTAACAGCCGCACCCCGCCGATGCCCAGGATCATTTCCTGCTCGATGCGGATTTCCTGCCCAGGCGCGTAGAGCCGGGCGGTGAGGGCGCGGTCTTCGGGCCGGTTCTCGGGCAGGTTGGTGCTCATCAGGTAGACCGGAACGGTGCCCACCTGCACCCTGTAGGCCATCACATACACGGTGCGCCCGGGAAACTCCACCCCCACCTTGAGGGGCTTGCCGTCTTTGCTGACCACCACCAGCGGCAGCTCTTCGGGCCGCAGATCTTCGTAGACCTCGCGCTGCTGGCCCTCGGGGGTGAGCTGTTGGCGGAAATAGCCCTCGTGGTAGAACATGCCGACGGCGGTTAGGTCAAGCCCCAGGTCGGAGGCTGCTTTGATGTGGTCGCCGGCCAGGATGCCCAGCCCGCCGGAGTAGATGGGCAGCGACTCGTGGAAGCCGTACTCCATCGAGAAATAAGCGATGCGCGGGGGTTTTTTGGGCCGGCTTTGCAAATAGCGCTGGAAGTTGGCTAAAGTGGCCTCAACCGCGCCCACATAGCCGGCGTTATCGGCCAGGGCGGCCAGGCGCTCGGGATCGGCTTCCAACAAAGCTCGAACCGGATTGGCGCGGAAGCGCTTCCATTGCGAAGGATTGATCTGCTCAAAGAGGTGCTGGGCTTCGGGGTTCCAGCTCCACCACAGGTTGTAGGCCAGCTCGCCGAGGCCCCTGAGGGATTCGGGTAGGCTGGGCATGCTGACGATTCGGCCAATTGCTTTCATAACCAAGATGGGATTCTACCACTACATCACATAAGGAAAGGTTTGGCAATTCGACAGCCTGGTTTTTCGGCGGTATAGAGCTATCATTTCAAATATGAACGCGGCCTTGCGCCAAGCAGTCATCGAAGCCCACGGCCGGCTCGAGCGCCATACCGCCGGCTACCTGGCAAGGCGGGGTATCCAGGCAAGCTGTGCTAAAGGGTGTTTTGCTTGCTGCTCAGCCTGGGTGGTGGTGGGGTTGGCGGAGGCGGAGTATCTGCGCGAGGCGCTCGAGGCCTACCAGCCCGAGGCCCTGGCCCGCCTCGAGGCCGAGGGCCGCAAACGGCTGGCGCGGGTTGCTCGACAAAAGCACCGGCCCGATTTCCCCACCCGGTATTTCCTGGAAAACCGCCCCTGCCCGTTGCTTACGCCGGAGGGGGCCTGCTCGGCGCACCCATACCGCCCTTTAGCCTGCCGCGGGTTACTGACCAACCTCTCGGCTCGTTATTGCGCGCCGGGGGTGGTGCCGGCTCTTCGGGGCCGTGAAAAAACTGCGTACACGGCCCAGCTAAAGCCCTGGCATGGCCCCGAACACTACCTGAAAGCGTCCTGGCGGCTCGCCGAGCGCACCGCCCAGAAACTCTGGGCCACAGAACAGCAGGAGCGTGGCTTCACCGTGATCGGGGAACTAATAGGCTTGATTTTCCTGCTCGGACAGCGGGACTTTCGGGCAGCTTTGCAAGGGGGATTGGAAGCGGTTCAGCACGCCTTGGAACAACGCCGGCTGCTAGGAGGGGCGTATGGCTTCTGGGTGGGTTGATGCGAACTACTCTACCAGGTTGGCATCAATCATGCGCAGGTAGGAAAAAAACAGATTGACCTGATCGCCGAAATCGCGCACAAAGGCGTGGATGGCTTCCGGGGTCACCCCCTCCAGGCGCAGGTCGCTTTCCAGAACAGGGTCGTTGTCGGCGTCGAAGTAGGCCTTGCTGAAGCGGTAGCGCCGGTTCCAGTTGAGCAGGTGGCGCGGCTCTACCCGGTCGAAGCCCGAGAATCCGGCCCGGAGCTGTAAGCTGCTCACGTACGGATCGCCGTAGGTGATCAGGTGGCCCCGCAGGCCGTTGGGTAGCTCCAGGTTAAACAGGTCTTCTTTGACCTGCTCGGCACCCAGGCCAAACTGATCCAGAAGGATTCGCACCTCCTCGGTGGTGACTTCGCGCAGTACCGTATCCATCTCGCCTCGTTATAAACTAAACCTAAAACCTCGATGGGGCAATACAACCCAGCATCCATCAGTGATCTGGGCACCGATACCATGAGCTGTATGTTTTGGCGGAGGAGGAGGGATTCGAACCCTCGATAGGGGGTAACCCCTATACCGGTTTTCGAGACCGGCCCGTTCAACCACTCCGGCACCCCTCCATAGCCAAACCGAGCGGTTTGGTAGTGCCGGATAGAGACTTTAGCACAACTTGGCGGTAAAGTCACGGCCCCTGTTAGCTTTCCGTGCTTACGACCTCGGTGGCCGGGGGCGGTTTTTGAGGCCGCCGACCGCCCTAGTGGAGCCTCGAGCCCCACCGTTCATGGATCGTTCATGGTGGATGGTCTAGCCTGCCCGCAGGCTCGAGCGAGCCCCGGCGTCGGAGGGGCCCAGAATATAACGGAGAAATAACGCTGGGCTCCTTACAATACCCGCCGGCAAGAACAGTCAGACGGGAGGAGATGGGATGGAACAGAAGCTGTGGACTCTGAGCGTTGCAGGTGTGCTGGCCCTGGTAGCGGGCTGTGGCGGGGGTGGGGGTACTTTGCCCCAGCCGGTGGAGGTCTCTAGCAACATCACAACCAACACCACCTGGTCGCCCAATCCGGCCATAGACTGCGACTACCTGGTAACCGCCAACAGGGAGATCGAGGTTAGGGCCGCTCTTACCATCCAAGCGGGTACCAAAGTGTGCTTTGGGGCGAACTCGGGCCTCAAGGTAATGGAGACGGGCTCTTTGAACGCCGTGGGATCTGCAGCAAACCGGATTGTTTTCACCGGAACAACCGCCAGCAGGGGCTTCTGGAAGGGCCTGGCCTTCCGTTCCAACAACCCCGTCAACGAGCTCAGTTTTGCGGAAGTCTCGTTCGCCGGAAGCAACGACAGCTTCTGCTGCGACTACTTTGTAAGCGTCAACGACATCCAGGCCGCCGTAATCGTTGGTAGCAATGCGACCTCGACGGCCACCTTGAAGCTGTCCAACAGCCTGATTGCCTCGAGCGCCAACTACGGCCTGTACGTCTTTGGTAATGGCCGCTTGACGGTCTTTTCTACAAACGCCTTCAGCGATAACACCAAGGCTCCGGTCGCGCTTCCCATCATCGAGGCGGGCAAGCTGGACTCGGGGAGCAACTACTCCGGGGCCGGCCTGGTCGCCAACGCCGTCAATGCGGTTCAGGTGAACAGGATTTCAAGATCGGCCACTAACGTCAACCAGACGCTTCGCAAGCTCAATGTTCCCTACGCCATGTTCCTTGGTGACCCCAACACGGAGCAAGAATACGACGGAGCCCTCACCCTCGAGCCGGGGGTTCGGATGGAGTTCGAGTCGAACACCGGCATCAAGATCATGCCGACGGGCTCGCTCAACGCGGTCGGCACGGCCGCCGAGCCGATCGTTTTCACCGGGCGGGTGGCCGCCAAGGGCTTCTGGAAGGGCCTGGCCTTCCGCTCCAACAACCCCAGCAACCGCCTCGAGCGCGTCACGGTGGAGTACGCCGGAAACGACGACAGCTTCTGCTGTGACTACTTTGTAAGTGTCAACGACATCCGGGCGGCGATTTTGGTCGGCGCGAACGGTGTAACCAACGCTACTCTGGCGCTGGTCAACAGCACCGTTCGAGAAAGCGACAACTACGGCGTCTATCAGTTCTCTGGTGGCAACACGATCACCGCCAGTGGGAATACCTACCAAAACAATGACCTGGGCAACCAACCACCGACCCTGCCCTGAGTGGTTTCGGGCCCCTCGAGCCCTGGCTTGAGGGGCCTTTGGGTTTTGGGTGCCGGCCCGGGAAGATCTTGTCCGGGCTTAGGGTTGGGCGCGCTTCTGGGTAAAGAAGTCCCGCAGCAGTCTGGCCGACTCGCGCTCGAGCCAGCCTCCTTCCCACTCGAAGGGGGGCTTCATCCGATGCACCGTCACCGCCCCGGCCTTCAGGTTTTCCACCGCATACACCACCCGCCGCACCTGGGCTTCCACCAGCGCGCCGAAGCACATGGGGCAGGGCTCGAGGGTCACGTACACGGTAGCGCCGGGCAGCACCTTGCTGTGCCGTTTGTGGAGGGCCTGCTGCAGGGCCAGCAGCTCGGCATGGGCGGTGGCGTTGCGCTGCTGCTCGACCTGGTTATGGGCCTCGGCCAGCACCTCACCGTCCCAGACCACCACAGCCCCGATGGGCACTTCGTTATTTTGCAGAGCCAGCCGGGCCTGCTCGAGGGCGCTGCGCATCTGCTCCAGGTCTTCCGACTCAGGCCAGAGGTTCCAGACCTCGCGTACCACATTGCCCACCGCACGCACCGGCCAGGCCTGCTTGAGTTCGGGAGGGACGCTGTGTTCGGTAAAAAAGTCCACCAGCCGTACCAGGCCCTTGGGCAGGTCGATCAGGTCGCCGGGCAGGGGTAGCCTCGAGCCCCGCCAGGGGGGGAAGGTGTCTATCACCGGGGGAATCAGAAACAGGGTTCCATCGCGCCGGCGCACCTGCCAACCCTCGGGGAGGGTAAAGGCCTCGCCCTGTAAGGCCCGCTCGAGCTGGATCACCCAGCCCATCTCGGGGCGTAGCCTGAGGTGCTCGAGGATCTGCCGCAAGGCCCGCCGGCGCAGGCCCGCCGGGGCCTGGAGCAACGGCGCGATGCGGTAGGCCGGGCAGGGCCAGCGCCGGTCGCGCAGCAGGAGCCCTGCCGCCAGGGGGTCGAGGGCTTCGTCGTCGAGCTGGGAGATGGCGGCGAAGCGGGCCAGGGCGGTCTGGGTCTGGGGAAAACGCGCTTTGAGCCGGGGCAAAATTTCGTGACGAAGGAAGTTGCGATCCAGCGAGGTGTCGGCGTTGGAGACATCCTCGAGCCAGTCCTGCTGTTTGCACTGCAGATAAGCCCGCAGGGTGCTGCGGCTCAGCTCGAGCAAAGGTCGCACCACCTTCCCCCGTTTGGGGCGCATGCCCAGGCCCCGGCCGGTGCCCTGCACGAGCTGCAGCAAAACCGTCTCGGCCTGGTCGTCCTCGGTGTGGGCGGTCAGAATGGCCTGGGCCCGGTGCTTTTTGGCTACTTTAGCCAGAAAGCCATAGCGCAGCTCGCGGGCGGTGGCCTCGAGGTTCTCCCCGCGCTCCGCAGCGATTTTGGCCACATCCAGCCGCTCCGATTCAAAGGCATAGCCCAGGCGTTCGGCCAGGGCCTGCACCCACCGGGCGTCCTGGGCCGATTCGGGACGCAGGGAATGATCGAGATGGGCTACCACCACCTTGCGGGGGGTGGAGGTGAGCAACAGCAAAAGCGCCACCGAGTCACCCCCGCCCGAGACGGCGGCCACCAGGCTTCCTTCGGGCACCATGCGGGTCAGGTGCGTAGCAAACTGGGATTCAAGCTGGCTGGCCTCCACTAAATCCACGCCTATATGCTATAGGGTATGCCGGCCTTGCCCAACCTACACTTCGACTTCAACACCTATCCGTACCTGACCCCAGACCTGCCGGGGGTGGACGGGGTGATTCGCCACCGACCCCAGGATTTCCAGGTCGACGAGGTACCGGCCTACAACCCGCTGGGCAGTGGGGAGCACCTCTTCGTGCGCATCGAGAAAGTGGGCCTGACCACCCGGGCGGTGGTGGAGTTCATGCGCGACCACCTGCAGATCCCCGAGGCCCAGATCGGGGTGGCCGGCCTCAAGGACAAACACGCCCTCACCCGGCAGTGGTTCAGCATCCCGGCCCGTTACGAGGCGCGCCTGGAGGGCCTGGCCGGGCTGGAGGGGGTGCGGGTGCTGGAGCAGGCCCTGCACCCCCACAAGCTCAAAGTGGGGCACCTGCGGGGCAACCGCTTCCGCATTCTGATCCGTGGCGGGGAGGCTGCTTTGTCCCGGCCCCGGGCCGAGGCCGTTTTGCGGGCGCTCGAGCGCCAGGGGGTGCCCAACTACTACGGCCCCCAGCGCTTTGGCATTGGAGGATTAAACCCGCTCAAGGGCTATGAGCTGGTTCAGCAGGGTAAGGTGCACGCCCCCTCCTGGCTGAAGAAATTTCTGGTCTCGAGCCTGCAAAGCCTGCTCTTCAACGACTGGCTGGCCCTGCGCCTGCAGATGGGACTGTTTGGGCAGGTGATCGAAGGGGATGTGGCCAAAAAACACGACACGGGGGGAGAGTTTGTGGTGCAGGATGCCGCAGCCGAGAACCCCCGGGCCCTGCGCTTTGAAATCAGCGCCACCGGGCCCCTCTACGGTAAAAAATACCGCGAGGCCCAGGGGCCGGCCCGCGCCCTGGAAGACCAGGTACTGCAGAAATACGGGCTCGAGCGCCGCCACTTTGCCTCGCGCCGGGGGGATCGCCGCCTGATCCGCTTTCCCCTGACCGAATGGGGCGTGGAAGAAGCGGCGGAAGGGCTCTGGGTGAGCTTCTTCCTGCCCAAAGGGGCCTATGCTACTGCGGTGCTGCGCGAGGTGATGAAAAAAAACCCCGAGGAGGGGGAGCTGGAAGCCGAACTAGAGGAGTAGATGCCTCGCCGGACGTACCCTGGCCTCGAGCAGCCTTGATATTGACACGCTCAACCTTTTGCTGCTACCCTAGCGAGCGGCCTGCAAAACGTGGGCCAAGAATCGCAAAAGCGCCTTTAGTGGTTTCTTGAGCATACTATGTTTGAAAGCCTCTCCCAACGCATCCGAGCCGCAGTGGATAAGCTGCGGGGGCGGGGCCGTATCACAGAAGCCGACCTCAAGGCCACCCTGCGCGAGATTCGCATGTCGCTCTTGGAGGCCGATGTCAACTTTGAGGTGGCTAAAAACTTCGTAAACAAGGTGCAGGAGAAAACCCTGGGCCAGGCCGTGCTGGAGAGCCTGACCCCGGCGGAGCAGATCCTGAGCGTGGTTTACGAAGAGCTGGTTGAGATGCTGGGTGGAGAGGCCCGGCAACCTTTGCTCAAGAACGAGGGCAACCTGTGGTTCATGGTGGGGCTGCAGGGCTCGGGTAAGACCACCACCTCGGGTAAGCTGGCCCACTTCTATAAGTCTAAAGGCCGCCGCCCCCTGCTGGTCGCGGCCGATACCCAGCGCCCGGCGGCCCGCGAGCAGCTCCGCATCCTGGGGGAAAAGATCGGGGTGCCGGTGCTCGAGGTCGCCGATGGTGAGCGGCCCGAGACCACCCGCGCGCGCCTGCAACAGCACCTGACCTTCGACTACCGCGACCTGGTGATCGTGGACACAGCGGGTCGCCTCCAGATCGACCAGGCCCTGATGGACGAGCTGGCCCGGCTCAAGCAGGTGCTGGGCCCTTCCGAGACCCTGCTGGTGGTGGACAGCATGACCGGTCAGGAGGCCCTGAACGTCTCCAAAGCCTTTGACGAGCGCATCGGGGTCACCGGCCTGATCCTGACCAAACTGGACGGCGACGCCCGGGGCGGCGCGGCGCTTTCGGCCCGGTATGTGACCGGCAAACCCATCTACTTTGCGGGGGTTTCAGAAAAAATCGAGGGCTTGGAGCCCTTCTACCCCGACCGGCTGGCCCAGCGCATCCTGGGCATGGGCGACCTGCAGACCCTCCTGGAAAAAGCCCGGCAGGCCGAGCTCGAGGCCCCGCAAAAAGACCTCAAGGAGATCACCCTCGAGGATCTCATCATCCAGATGCGCCAGATGCGCAAGATGGGCAGCTTCACCGAGATCCTGGGCATGATCCCGGGCCTCTCCAGGATGCTGCCCCCGGGCTTCTCGGTCGACGAAAAGCAGGTGAGCCGCATGGAGGCCATCGTGCTCTCCATGACCCCCAAAGAACGCCGCGACCCCCGCATTCTGAATGCCTCGCGCCGCAAGCGTATTGCGGCGGGTTCGGGCACCACGGTGCAGGAGGTCAACCGTCTCATCAAAACCTTCGAGGACACCAAGCAGATGCTGAAAACCCTGGCCAAGCAACAGGCTCGAGGGGGGCGGGGTTTGTTCAGGAGATAGGTCTTGGGTCACAGGCAGGAAGACCACAGCCTGTGACTGACAGTGCGTCCAGATGGCGCTTTAGACAACACAAAGGAGTAGAACATGACCAAGATTCGTTTGTCCCGTTTCGGTTCCAAAGGCAACCCTCATTACCGCATTGTGGTGATGGACAGCCGCACCAAGCGCGACGGTGGCTACATCGAGCGCATCGGCTACTACGACCCCCGCAAGACCACCAAGGACTGGCTGAAGATCGACCAGGAGCGCCTGCAGTACTGGCTGGGGGTAGGGGCCCAGCCCACCGATACGGTAAAAAAGCTCATCAAGCAGGCCAACCCTGGGGCCTAATAGCTGCCAAGTGGAAGCCGAAGGCCCAAAACCTCGGGCTTTCGGCTTTTGACTTAAGGCTTTAGGCTAATGCTTATGAAAGACCTCGTGGAGTACCTGGCAAAAGCAGTGGTCGATCACCCGGCTATGGTTCGCGTGGACGAGCGCCGGAGCCGCGAAGGGTTGGTGTACTACATCGAGACCCACCCCGAAGATAAAGGCCGGATTATCGGCCGGCAGGGTCGCGTTATCGAGAGCATCCGCACGGTGGTACGCTCGTTTGCCAAGGGCCGGGTTTCGGTGGAAGTACGTTAAGCACTTCCGTACAGTATGCGGCGCATCGAAATTGGACGCATTGGAAAAGCCTACGGCATGGCGGGGGGCCTCAAGTTTCGAGGGGAGCCGGTGATCTTCGACCTCGAGCGCATCTACCTCGAGGGCCTGGGCTACCGCGCCATCGCAGAAATTGAAGAGCACAATGGAGAAATAGTACTTTTTCTAGCGGGTGTGGAGGGCCGCCAGGAAGCCGAACAGCTGGTGGGTTTGCGGGTCTATGCTGATCAGGCCGACCTGCCCCCGCTGGAAGAGGGCGAGTACTACTACTTCGAGCTGATTGGCAGGCCGGTTTTTGTAGATGGACAGCCCTTCGGTGAAGTGATAGACGTTGAAGATGGTGCGCAGGAGTGGCTTATCATCAAAGCCAAGGGTGCTTCTTTGCGGGCTCAGCACAAGACCTATATGGTGCCCTTCCAAGCCCCTTATGTGAAGGTCGAGGCCGATGCCATCTACATCGAGGCCATACCCGGCCTGTTTGATTAGCCGCGCGGTATGAAATACACCATCCTGACCCTATTCCCCGATCTGGTGCGTCCCTGGACAGAGGAATCTATTGTTCAGAAAGCCATCCAGAAGGGTCTGATTGAAGTGGACATCCGCGATATTCGCGCCCACACCGAGGACAAGCACAAAACCGTGGACGACACCCCCTACGGTGGCGGCGCGGGTATGGTGATGCGGGTGGACGTGGTGGTGCGGGCCATCGAGGCCGCCGGCCCCGCCGACGAGGTGATTTTGCTTACCCCGGCCGGCCGGCCGCTTACCCAGCCTTTGGTGGAAGAGCTGGCCGGCAAGTCGCACCTGGTGCTGGTTTGTGGTCGCTACGAGGGCATTGACGCGCGCGTGGAGCACTTTGTGACCCGCGAGATTTCAATTGGCGACTATGTGCTGATGGGGGGGGAGCTGGGCGCCCTGGTGATTCTGGAGGCCACGGCCCGCCTGCTTCCGGGGGTCATCAAGGAGGCCGAGAGCCATCGGCAGGACTCCTTCACCACAGGTTTGCTGGACTATCCCCACTACACCCGCCCGCCGGTGTTCCGGGGCCTGGCGGTGCCGGAAATCCTCACCTCGGGCCACCACGCCAAAATTGCCGAGTGGCGGCGCAAGCAGGCCCTCAAACGAACCAAAGCCCGCCGCCCCGACCTGCTCGAGCGGGCCGAACTAACCCCCAGGGACCTGGTCTGGCTCGAGGAAAGCGACTTTGACAACTAATATACTGGCTGCTAGAATCACAACTTGCTGACCTGTCCCGAGTATCTGCTGGGCGGATACGTTTGAGGGCAACCATCTATGAACCCGCAGTCTGGCCGTAATGGCAAAGGGCGCACAAGTAGGTTCCGCTGGAGCAAGGAGTCAGACCATGAACCGTGGCGCATTGCTGAAGGTAGTCGAGAAGAAGTACACCCGTACCGACATCCCCCAGTTCAAGCCGGGCGATACCGTACGGGTCAACTACAAGGTGGTCGAAGGCAACCGTACCCGTGTGCAGGCCTATGAAGGCGTGGTGATCAAGATTAAGCGCAACGGCTTCAACAGCGCTTTCACGGTGCGTAAAATCTCCTTTAACGAGGGCGTAGAGCGCATTTTCCCTTTCAATTCGCCCCTGATTGAAAGCGTGCAGGTGGTGAGCCGTGGTAAGGTGCGCCGGGCTAAGCTGTACTACCTGCGCGAGCTGCGCGGCAAAGCTGCCCGCATCAAGGGCGACCGCAAGCGCCTCAGCGAGGATGTTGAGGCCCGGGCAGCTGCTGCCAAAGAGGCCGCGGAAGCCAAAGCGGCCGCTGCGGTTGAGGAAAGCAAGGAATAATACCAGATTCGGTCAGTTCGGTGCCGGAAGGCGCTGAACTGACCCGACCGAAGGGATACACTTTCTTCGCCGAGCGTAGCGAGGGGTGTGCTATAGGATTCAAAAAGATAGCCTCTGTTTGAATCCGATATCACTCTGCCAGGAATACCCGGAAACCCTTCAGGGCTGGTCTGCCGCCGCTGGGGCGGAAGTTCACCAGCAGCTTATCGGCTGCCCCGATTGCCTCGAGCCTGGGATTGGGCCCGAAGCGTAGGGTGATGACCAGCCCGTCGGCCTGGGCGATATCGGTGTACTTCTCGCCAAAGTCGGCCGCAACCAGCTTGTTGCCCTGGTTGTCCAGAAGCTGGAAGCCATCGAAGCCGGTTTTGTGCAGCGAGGTTTTGTTGCGGGTCAGGTTGCGCACCTCCACACGCACCACATACCCCGGCCCCGAGCCGAAGAAGGGGTTGGTTCCGGGCGTTACCTCCAGCACCCGCAGCCGCCAGGTGCCGTTGGAGAGCCACTCGCCCTTTTTGCCCTCGAGCAGCATGGCCTGCTCCTGCCCCCCTACCGGGATGAGCTGTATGCGCAGCTCGCCCCCTTGCAGGCTGGCCTGGGCCCCGGCTTTTTGCAGGGCCTCGAGGGGAACATAGGTTTTGCCGTTCACCACAATGGCCGGGGTGGCCTGGGCCTGGCCGTTGATAAAGAGCCTGTAGGTTCTCTGGGCGGACTGGGCCAGCACCAGGGCCGAAAGGAAGATTCCCATACCAACCAGTAGCCTGTTCATGTTGCCTCCTTGCTGGGTTTGCCGACATTGTACTACCAAGAGATTGAGCAACTCCCGGCTCCCCAAAGCATTGCTCCTGCCCGGATTGGCACGGGCAGGAGCGATCAGGTGTTTTTAGCAGAGCGTTCTGACGGTAATCAGCCGGGTTCGGACGACCCTGTTACCCGCGCTGTCGGTAGCGGTGAGGGTAATGCGATGCTCAACGGTGCCGAAGTAGGGCAATTCACAGGTGGTGTAGAGCCGAACGGTGAGCGAGTTACCCGTGCCCAAGGTTTGCTCGCCTGTGGAGGGGCCACCGGGTTGTACATCTGCACGGTTGGTGCTCCAGACCAGGGAAGCGCCGCTCAAGGTACCGTCTTCAGGATCGGTAGCGTTTCCTTGCAGGGTGATCTGGTAATACCAGCCGTTTGCATCGCTGCCGTTGAAGTCTACAACCAGGTCGGACGGGGGGTTGGTAATGTTGGCGGTGGGCGGGTTGTTGGTGCAGGCCACCACTGTGATGGTGCGGGTATCGGTGGCGGAAAGGGTGTGCGGGGCGGGGGCGTCGTCGGTGGCTTGCACGGTGATGGTGTAGGTGCCTGCGGTGTTGAAGGTGCGGGTAGCAGTAAGCCCTGTGCCGAAGCTTGTACTACCCACCCGCCAGACCACGTTACCGGTGGGGAAGGGATTGGAGGGCGGGTTGTTGGGGTCGCTCACGGTGGCCCTGAAAGTGATGGGGCTGTTGGTGCAGAGGGTGTTGCTGGTATCGGGCTCTACGATCTGCACGGAGGGGGGGTCGTTGCGAACGGTGATGTTGACAGAGTCGCTTGCGGTCTGCCCACCGGAGGTCGCGGTCGCCGTTATGCGGTGGCTGCCCAGGTTGAGGTTGTTGACGGTAACAGAGGTGCCAGAGCCCAGGGAACCATTGAGGCTGCTTTGCCAAGCCAGCGCTGGGGTGCCGGGTGTGTCAGGGTCGTAGGTGGTAGCGTTCAGAGAGACCGGGAAACGCCAGGAGAACACCCGTCCTTCTGTGGGGCTCTCGATCCGAACGAAAGGAGGCACGTTGCCCAATGCCCTGCTCACCGCCCCGAAGGCATTGACACGCCGCTGGTGGCCGCCCCCATCGTGTACGCCGCCGTTGTGGGCTGTGTCGAGAAGGATGGACTCTACTACCTGGCGGGGTAGGAGGGGGTTGGCAGCCCAGATGAGCGCAGCGACACCGGCTACGAAGGGCGATGAAAGACTGGTGCCGCTTACCTTGTGAACCTCTCCCGTACTGGGGTCGGGCCCAGCCCATATGGTAAAGGGGCCATAAATGTCCACCGAGGAGGAGTCACGGTCGCTTCCCCAGTTCGATCGTTCTGCTTTGGCGGTGGTATTCCAGCCCATGCCGCCTACGCAGATAAAGCCCGACAGCTCGCATGGTGCCCACAGGTCTTCCTCCCAGCAGACGATAAAGCAGTCCTCTGCATCCACGTTGGCCCCGGCATTTCCGGCTGCAGTGACGAAGATGGGCCCCAGTGGGTTGGTCTGGATGGCCAGCAACAACGGGGCCAGGGCTGCCTCGAGCAGCGCACCGGGAACCGCAGGGATAGCCCCTGCGCCGCTGATGTTGATAATCCTGGGGCGTTCTATGGCAGAGGCGGCCAGGGTGGTTACCACAAAGCGGAGAAACTCGAAGAAATCCCCTGGCACCTGTACGGCCACCAGCTCGGCCACAGGGCCCGCGGGCCCGGCCACCCCTTGGTTGTTGTCGGGCAGGGCCATGGCCGCCTGGGTCACATGGGTGCCGTGCCAGGGGCAGGGTCTGCCCCCGCAATCAAAAGGATTCGGGCGCCCCCAGTCCGAACCGCCGTAGATGCTGCGGCTGGCGGGGTAGTCTGGGTGATCCCGCTGGAAGCCACCGTCTATGATTGCCATCCGAACCCGGTTGGAGAGCCTGCCTGCGGCCAGCAGCAAGCGCCAGGCCTCGCCGACCCCGATGTCCTGGGGGCTGCCGCGGTTCATATAGGGCCAATTAAAAGCATTCGGGTTATAGTCGGGCAAAGCGCCTCTGGGTGCCTCAGATGTGGTGCCCGCCGCTATGTCTTGGGGCTTGAAGATGAAGTTGAGCGAGACCTTGAGGTTCTGGCTAACGCCCTCGCGGGCGGCGGTGGCCAGGAGGTTGAGCCCTTCCTGATTGGAGAACTCGAGGTCGCTACGGGCCTCCGGCACCAAAGCTCTGAGATCCTGGGCGAGCTGGGCCTCTACCGCCGGACTGGCATTCACCCGTACCAGATGCAGCTTGGGTGCACCCTCGAGGCTGATGGTGCGCAGAATCCGACCACCGTAGCGGGCGGCCAAGGCCTCCACCTTGGCGGTGTCATCGCTGCTGATTATGAGCTCGTTGAGCACAAACTCACTTTGGTGCCCGCTTTTGCCGCGCATGGCACCCACCGGGCGCGGGGCACCCCCTTCGGGGTCGGGGATGCTCTCGACCGAGGGGGTTAGCGCAGGGTTGACCTTGAAAGTGGAGGCGGGTATCTGGTTGGACTGGTTAGAGCCTGCTAACTAGCTGTTCGTAAAAGCTCCACAGTTTTCGCTGTCATCAGAATCGAAAAAGCCAACCAGTGCCAACCTCGCAAGGTCTCAGCCAGCCGCTCATAGTCTCGCGCCAGCCTGCGAAACCGGGATGTCCAGGCAAACGAACGTTCCACCACCCAACGCTTCGGCAGCAGCACGAATCCTCGTTTGGCCCCTTCCACCTTGACCACACACAGGGCGATGCCTTCCGCCTCTGCCGCTTGTGCCGCTTCCTCCCCAGTGTAACCCTGATCCACAAAGGCCACTTCCACCTGCTCCCCCGTCACTTCCTGCACCTGTTGACTGAGGGCTCCCACCTGGGCCCGTTCCTGTTCACTGGCCGCCGTTACTACCAGGGCCAGCAGATGCCCCAGGGTATCTACCGCCAGGTGAACTTTGCTTCCCTTGCGTCGTTTGTACCCATCGTATCCGGCCCGCTCCCCACTTTGCGGGGTGGACTGTAGGGTGCGAGCATCGTAGATGGCAGCGCTGGGATGGGCGGCTTTGCCCTGGAGCATTCGCAGGGTCATGCGCAGGTCGTGTACCAGGTCTTCGAAGACCCCCCGGTTCATCCAGCGGTAGGCTTGCGCCTGAACGATATGGGGGGGTGGGAAGTCGTGGGGCAGGTAGTCCCACTGAGCACCGGTTCGAACCATCCAGCGCAGGGCGTTGAACACTTCGCGCAGGTCGTACTTGCGCTGGGGTGCTTCCAGCGGGGCGAGGGTCAAATAGGGCAGCACCAGAGCCCATTCCTCATCACGGACGTCCGATGGGTAAGCACGGCGGTTCATGCTCTAAACATAACTGCAGTGCCTGATTTGGGTAAGGTGGTTTGTAGATTCTAGAGTTGTTGTTGCCACAACCCACCAGCAGCCAGACCGCTGCGAGCGTTCCCAGAGCCAGCTTCCAAAGATGTTTCATGGCCTTCCTCCTTAAGGGACTTCGGGTTTCCCGAAGTTGCCCGAAGCGTAGAAGGGCAGGGTTGAACACTCCATGAACGATTGCGTTAGGACTTACGCAGTTGGGTGAAGGATGTGTATGGGATTGGCCAGGTAACTTCGTATCGCCTCGCGGATAATACTTGCCTTGGACTCATACCAACTCACCCCCGTTCGCAAGCGGTACACCTCCAGCCTCAGAAAAGCACGTAGGGACAGAAGAAGGTGGCCCAGGATAGAGGCCCTCTTTCTCACCTGGGCCCGCTCCACCCCGCAACACCCCTTGAGCCCCCGGTGGTAGACCTCGATACCCCAGCCTGCCCGCTCCAACTCCCCCCGCCGACCTTCAGTCATCCCCAGGTCGTTGGTCGCCCAGTGCTCCGCGTCCCCGTCTTTCGAAACCGTCCGGAACACCCTGACCAGACCAAAACCCCTCAGGTGCACCACCCGCCCCTCCGGCGGTATCTCCACCTCGCTCACCGGCCGAAGCCCCTCCCTATCCGGGTTCACCTGCCGGTTCCCCTTCAGCCGCGTGAGGAAGCGCCAGCCCAGGCGAGCAATCTCCTTCAGGTTCTCCAGCGAAGCGTACCAGCTATCCATTAGCACGTACGCTGGAGCAAACCCCCGTCCCTTGGCTACCCGCAGCATCTCCATAAAGTGCTCGTTCTTGGTCTTCCCTTCCCAGGGCTTGTCATAAATCCTGAAGTCGCAGGGGATGAGGGCCTGGCCCTCCGTCCACAGCAGGGTCATGAGGGCGATCCCCTTGACCACCCGCTGGTGCTTGCCGCTCCAGTGGTAGGTCACCAGCTCCATCCGCTGGGCATAGGGTTTATCCAGGGTGGTGTCGTCCAGGATCAGAAGCCCCCGGGTGGGCTCCACCACGGCCCTGGCCTCCTGCCACAGCGCCTCCGTGTCGGGAGGCTGTCGCTGGAGCAGGCGGGTGAAGGCGTCGTGGGCGGGAGCGCTGGGTTCCTCGGGTTGGCAGCGGGCGGCTTCGGTACAGGTGAAGACCTTCTGGGCGGCGATGAGGAAGTGGATATAGTCCAGGTCGGTGCACTTTGGGGGGTTCATAGCAGCTAACTCCTCTTGGCCTGTTTGCTTTGCAGAAAAGGGTAGCCGAGTAGAGGGGTGAGAGGCAACTGCGTAACTCCTATGCGTATTGCAGGCAGTGATAAATAAAAAACCCACTCCAACGGGCGGTGCGACAAAAACAGCCAGTCTAGGGTGGCTTGTGGTAGAGCGCCGGGGCCGGGTAGAGGACTAATACCGGATTCAAAAAGATAATCAACCAAAGCAAAGACTTTCAGAGGCTATCTCTTTGAATCCCAGAGCGCCCCCTTCGGTCGGGTTAGTTCGCGCCTTCCGGCGCCGAACTAACCGAATCTGGTATAAGCTTCCGGCACTGCTGCTGGGGCAAAACTAGGCAGGGGAGAGCCGGGCAAACTTGCCGGCAGAATATGTGATCCATAACCCGCCGCTCTTGTCGAAGGCCATGCCTTCTGGCACGGCGCTCACCGGAATGCTCACCTGGATAGCTGAGGCAAGCGTCTTGCTACCGCTTCGGAAAAGCCCCCAACCACCGCCTGGAGGTGAAAGACCCGCCCCTCCAGGCCGGAGAAGATGCCCTCGGGTATATTTGTGGGAAACGCTCTGATACCGAAGGAACCGCCTCGAGCGAGGCGGTTCTCACCGGTCGTTGATTTTCAGTGCTTGAAGGCTATCTTTCCAGCTTTGCCTTCTGCGGGTTTTGCTGTGCGCTCAGGTCAAGAGGCTTTGGCACTTCCTCGTGAATGGCGCTGGCCCCTTTCTTGAACTCCCTAATCGCCTCTCCCAAGCCCCGGGCCAGCTCAGGTAGTTTGCGCGGGCCGAAGAGCAGCAGGGCCACCAGCAGGATAACTGCTATCTCGGGAAATCCGAGGTTCACGCGTTCCCTCCTTGCCTACCATGGAAGGCGTAGCGGCAGGTCGGTCTAGTTGAACAGCACGTAGGGAGCGATCTTCTTCCAGAGCGAGGGGCCGATGCCCTTGACCTTGCTCTGGAGGTCGTGGGCATTCTTGTAGGGCCGGTGCTTGATGATCTCCTGGGCCAGCTTGGGCCCGACGCCGGGCAGGGTCTCAAGCTGCGCCAGGGTGGCGGTGTTGATGTGCACAGGGGCGATCTTTGCGGCCACCGTGGTCTTGCTAGCCGCCGTCGTGTTTGCCGAGGAAGCAAAGGCCATCAGCGAGCCGCCCATCACAGTGAGTGCAGCCAAGAGCAAACCCAGGGACTTTTTCAGACGCATAATCCTCTCCTTCTGTGACCCAGGCACGGCAGTGGTAAAAGGTAGGTCACGGTCGATACTGTGAAGCCAGGGCGTGAAGGCAGAATGAATTGCCCGTGCTGAAACCTAGCGGTTGCGGCTGGACTTGACGTGGCGCATCTTGTGTACAGTGGGCTCCTGGAAGGGCACCACCGAGATGGTGCCGTCAATCTCCAGTACAGCCGAGGCCACCTGTTCGGTTCGGCTGACCCCGTGCTCGCGTAAAGCCGTCTCGCGCTGCAGGGCCTCGTGAGGGCGGGGCGGCATCTTCCGGTGGGTGCTCGAGCAGGTGCTGGCCCCTTCTCCCAGGGATGCCCATGCCGATCACCGCAGGAGGTCGCTGCCGAGCGGCTGCGCTTCTGGATGGTGCACGGTGGGCTGGAGTGGCCCTTACCCAAGGGCCTGCACCCTCAACTGCCCCTCGAGCCCACCCCGTGGGGTAAGGGCCTGTCCCTGAGACCTTAGCACCTCCTTCAGTCGGGTTGGTTCGCCGCCTTCCGACACTGAACCAACCGAACCTGGTATTACTCACCGGCCCAGGTATGGGCGGCCTTGGGGCCATCGGGGATGAAGCCATAGCGTGCATAAAGCTGGTAGCCGGTGCGGATTTGCTGGCGGGCAGCTTCGAGCTGCCCCTGTTTGCGGTAGACCAGCCCCAGCACATACACCGCTAAGGGGTTGCCCGGCTCCAAGCGCACCGCCTCCTGCAAAAAGCGGGCCGAGGTTGCCAGGCCTTGGGGTGTAGAGGGACCCATAAATCCACCGGGGGCGCGTTCGCCCCGGTAGTAGTAGAACTGCGACTGTAGATAGCGCAGGCCGAGCGGTGCGATCTCGCTCACCGGTGCTTCGTGACCGTTGCCCACCAGGCGATAGGCCTGAATTTCGTGGTTGTTCGCGAAGCGAGGCTCGAGAAAGCGGTAATCGCCCACAGCAGCGTCCCAGGTGAAGAGGCCCTGGTGCTCGGGGAAGGGTTCAGGCTCCGAGGCATCGACCAACAGGTCGTGGCCGTTGGAAAGGCGCAGCAAAGTGCTCACGTGTCCGAGGTTGCTCACCTGCCCGTGCAGGTTCTTCCAGACCATCACCGCGCCTGCCCTCAGCCCGATGCGCTGGAGCATTCCAGCGATGAGCACCGACTGCAACAGACACTGCCGCTCTCCATAGCGCACCGCGAAGGCGAACTCGTAACCGCGCTCGAGGCTGAAATTCGGGATCAGGGCTTTAACCGTGCGATAGGCCCAGATGGCGCTTTGTTGTTCGTAGGCGGCCCTCTGGGAGGGCTGTAGCCGGCTGTAGGCCCGCCGGCGGGCCTCGAAGCTCTGCTGCAGGCCTTCCTTCGCGTAACGTGCGTAGGCTTGCTCGAACCAAGGATAAAAAGGCTTCAGCCCTTTGGCGTCGGTCAGCCGGTAGGACTCCTCCACCAACTGGTTGAAAGCCGCGGAGCCGTAGGCGTAGGCGTCCTCGGGTGGACGGGCATAGGCTGGGTATGCAAGGCCCAGCAGTATTAGTACTGGTAAAACTTTGAGCTGCATTTTTTCTACCCTCCCGTGTGCGCTTGGCGCTGTGGTAAGCGCAGCCGCACCTGGCTCCCCTGGTGCTGCTTGATTTGTAACTCTCCCTGCAGCGCCTGGGCCACCGCCCGCGCCACCCGCAGGCCCAGCCCCTCGTGGAAGTCCTTGTGGAAGCCGGGGCCGGTGTCGGCCACCTCGAGCCAGGCCCAGCCCTCTTCCAGGCCGCTTTTTAGCAGCACGCTACCTTTGCTGGTGTAGCGCAGGGCGTTGTGTACCAGGTTGTTGAGGGCTTGCTCGAGCAGGCGTGGATCGGCATAGACAGGGGCGGGCTGGGCCTCCAGGCCCAGTTCCAGACCCCGTTCCAGGGCCAAAGGCTGGAAGCGGTCGAAGGCCTCGGAGACCAGGTCAGCCAGATCCAGGGGTTGTCCCCGCACCTCGCCGCTCTCGGCCCGCGAGAGGGCCAGCAGGTTCTGGGCCAGAGTCTCCAGCCGCAAAGCCTCGCGGTGCAGGCGGCTGAGCTGCTCTGGGCCCATCTGGCCCCGGAGCCTGGCCGCCTCGAGGCTGGCCCGGAAGGCCGAGAGCGGGGTGCGCAACTCGTGTGCAGCGTAGGCTAAAAACTGCTGCTCCCGCTCACGCTGATCCTTAAGCCGGTCGAGCAGGCTGGCAAAGGAACGGGCCAGGCTGGCTACTTCGTCCTGGCCGGAGATCTGCGGTACCGGCTCCCCCTGCTCAAAGCGAGCCGCGGCGCGGGTGAGGCGCTCGAGGGGCCGTACCGCCAGCCCAGCAGCTAGATAGCCCAGCCCTGCCGAGAGCAGGGCCAGCAGCAAAGCAATGGGAACAGCGACCTCCACGAAGCGCTCCAGGGTCTCGCGCAACAGCCATAACGATTCGCTGAGCTGCACGCTTAAGTCCCCCTGGCTTAGGGTGTATACTCGCAGCCCCCGCACCTCGCTGGGGCCCTCCCGGCCCAGCATAGCTGCGTCGAAGGGTAGGTCGGAGGTGAAGGTGCCGCCTTCCCAAATCTTTTGTAGCCCACGATAAACCTGCGCCGACTGGACACGGTTGTCCTGTGAAAGCGCGTCGGCCAGACTGTCGGGTATGGGCCGGCCGCTGAGCGCTGCCTGCAATACTATGCTGGCCTGGAGCCTAAGCTCCCGATCGAGATCGGCCAGGCGGCTGCGCTCCAAAATCTGGTACGTCAGGAGCAGGCCCAGGCCCAGGCCCAGAAGGGTCAGGCTGAAAGTAATGAGGGCCAGGCGCAGGCGAAGGTTCATAGGGCTGGGGGGTTCCTCGAGGTTGTGGTTGTTTGCATAAATCGCCAGATGGAGGTGCGCAGGGGGTTGGAGGCCCGGCTTCTATAGTATTAGGACTTACGCAGTTGGGTGAAGGATGTGTATGGGATTGGCCAGGTAACTTCGTATCGCCTCGCGGATAATGCTTGCCTTGGACTCATACCAACTCACCCCCGTTCGCAAGCGGTACACCTCCAGCCTCAGAAAAGCACGTAGGGACAGAAGAAGGTGGCCCAGGATAGAGGCCCTCTTTCTCACCTGGGCCCGCTCCACCCCGCAACACCCCTTGAGCCCCCGGTGGTAGACCTCGATACCCCAGCCTGCCCGCTCCAACTCCCCCCGCCGACCTTCAGTCATCCCCAGGTCGTTGGTCGCCCAGTGCTCCGCGTCCCCGTCTTTCGAAACCGTCCGGAACACCCTGACCAGACCAAAACCCCTCAGGTGCACCACCCGCCCCTCCGGCGGTATCTCCACCTCGCTCACCGGCCGAAGCCCCTCCCTATCCGGGTTCACCTGCCGGTTCCCCTTCAGCCGCGTGAGGAAGCGCCAGCCCAGGCGAGCAATCTCCTTCAGGTTCTCCAGCGAAGCGTACCAGCTATCCATTAGCACGTACGCTGGAGCAAACCCCCGTCCCTTGGCTACCCGCAGCATCTCCATAAAGTGCTCGTTCTTGGTCTTCCCTTCCCAGGGCTTGTCATAAATCCTGAAGTCGCAGGGGATGAGGGCCTGGCCCTCCGTCCACAGCAGGGTCATGAGGGCGATCCCCTTGACCACCCGCTGGTGCTTGCCGCTCCAGTGGTAGGTCACCAGCTCCATCCGCTGGGCGTAGGGTTTATCCAGGGTGGTGTCGTCCAGGATCAGAAGCCCCCGGCTGGGCTCCACCACGGCCCTGGCCTCCTGCCACAGCGCCTCCGTGTCGGGAGGCTGTCGCTGGAGCAGGCGGGTGAAGGCGTCGTGGGCGGGAGCGCTGGGTTCCTCGGGTTGGCAGCGGGCGGCCTCGGTACAGGTGAAGACCCTCTGGGCGGCGATGAGGAAGTGGATATAGTCCAGGTCGGTGCACTTTGGGGGGTTCATGGCAGCTAACTCCTCTTGGCCTGTTTGCTTTGCAGAAAAGGGTAGCCGAGTAGAGGGGTGAGGGGCAACTGCGTAACTCCTAAGTATTTGCTGCAAACCAGCCCAGGTGTGTCCGCTCGCATGCCCAAGCCAAGCGAAAACTCCATGATACCCCTGGGCAGAAGGCTAGATCGCAGGGGTGAATCTGAGATGAAGGACATTTGTGCTGCTTAGCAGGGGCCTCGATTGTTTCAGACCCCCTTCATCTGGCGGGTGATGCTAGAAGGTATGAGGCCTTGGACTTGGATATGCTTGCTACCATGGGCATTGGGACTGGCGCTGGCCCAGCCGACCAACCAGGCGCCGCTCCCTCCAGTGCAGGCCATTCCGCCCAGCGAGATGCAGCCGCTGGCACCCGGTCAGCGGCCGGCTCCCACGCTACCCCAGATCGTTCTCAACCCACCCATCCGCTTCGTGGAGCGGATTGCCTGGGCCTCCAACGGCTTCGTGGAGGCCGCTGAGGCCCTGGTGTTGATTCCGGAGGCTTCCACCACCCCTAGCTTCATGCTCACCAAGGCCCAGCGGGTAGTCGCTGAGACCTTTGCAGCCCGGCCTTCCCTGAGCTATG
Organism: Meiothermus taiwanensis WR-220; assembly: GCF_003568585.1. Lineage (NCBI taxonomy): Bacteria > Thermotogati > Deinococcota > Deinococci > Thermales > Thermaceae > Meiothermus > Meiothermus taiwanensis. The sequence goes on along the minus strand of NZ_CP021130.1, from coordinate 1,984,551 downwards.
TGGATATCTCAATTTACAGCCGCAGGGAGTACGCGGGTTTTGGGGGCCCCCTGCCCCGTTTTACCGCTTCGGTTCCGCGGGCCAGGCTCAACGAGTTTTTGCGCTTAAGTCTGAGCAACTTTTTGCAGTTTGACCACCTCTGGATCAAGCCGCAGGATGCCTTTTATGGCCCGCCCGCGCCCGTGACCGATGAGCTCGAGCTCACCCCTCAGTTCCAGGGCACCCGGGCCCAGCTCCGCGCCCAGCAGCTCGAGCAGACCGCGGCCAGCCAGCAGGGTGGGGTGGTTGGTAACCGCCTTTTTCACGGCGATCCCAGGCAGCGTGTGGTGGCCCTGACCTTCGACGATGCGCCCCACCCCCTGTTCGAGCCGCTGCTCCTCGATACCCTGCGCCGGGCGGGTGTGCGGGCCACCTTCTTCTGCATTGGCCGCAACGCCGAGGCCTACCCCTACTTCGTACGGGATATGGTGCAGCAGGGTCACGAGGTCGCCAACCACACCTACCACCATGTCCGCCTCAACGGGCTTGACGAGGCCAGTGTGACTGCCGAGATCGTCCAGGCCAATCAGGTGCTGCAGGCCATTACCGGTAAGCCCATCGTCTACTTTCGCCCACCCGGAGGCCGTTTCTCGCCCACGGTGCTCGAGGTGATGCGACGACTGAACATGACCCTGGTCTTCTGGACGGACAATCCTGGCGACTTCGATAACATCGGGCAGGGCCCCCTCGAGGCCCGGCTGCTGCGGCGGCTGCGCCCCGGTGGTATCGTGCTGCTGCACGATAACGTGCTCCAGACCATCGCGGTGCTGCCGCACTTTCTGGCTTTGGCAGGGCAGCAGGGTTACCGGCTTGGCACGGTGGGTGGGCTGGTGCAGGGAGTAGATCGGAGGTAGGGTAGGGGTATTCCAGTGGATGAGCAAAGGCGGGTAGGACGCGGGAAAGGGGCGATGATGGTAGCCCGAGCGGGCACCACCACAGCGCTGGAATCCAACAACAAAGCGGCGGTGGCTGGGGAACGGCTGCTGGCTTTGGACGGGCTGCGGGGTTTGACGGTTTTCTTGATGCTTTTGGTGAACAACCTCGCGCTTCAGGAGTCCACACCTGACCAGCTCGTGCACGCCCCGTTTGGGGGGGTGACGCTGGCCGATCTGGTGTTCCCGTGGTTTTTGTTCTGCATGGGGGCGGCCATCCCATATGCGATCACGAGCTTCGATAAACAGAAGCTTTCGTTGTGGCGCAGGCTGCTTCGCATCCTCAGGCGCACGAGCCTGATTTTTTTGCTGGGCCTCTTCCTGACCAGTGCCCTGGCCCGCACCCCGGTTTTCGCGCTGGGGGTCTTGCAGCTCATCGCGCTGGCCTACTGCCTGGCCGTGCTTATTTACCTGATCTCCCCCCGGCCCGCCTTTCTGCTCGCAGTCGCAGCGGTGCTCCTGGTGGGCTACTGGGCAGCCATCCGTTTTGTGCCCATCCCCGGTGCAGGGCCAGGCATCTTTGAGGAAGACCGCAACCTGTTGCTGCACCTGAATAAGACCTACCTCGAGCCCCTCGGTCTGCGTGGCTTGCTTTCGACCATCCCCACGGCGGCGCTGGCCTTGCTGGGGGCGATGGTGGCCCAGATGCTAAGAGCCTGGCGAAAGAACCCGGTGGAAGTCGAACGACCGGGCCCTGCCGCCTTGGCCTGCGGCCCCCAGGAAGGCCTGGCTGCTTGCCGTCTGTTGTTCCAGCTCCTCCTGCTGGGCAGCGCGATGACCGGGCTGGGGTATGGCTGGAGCCTCGAGCTACCCTTCTCCAAAACTTTCTGGACACCGCCCTACATTCTGTTCAGCGCTGGGCTGGCGACGCTTTTGATCGGGGTGTTTTATGTGTTGCTCGATCTTGGTAGACAGAAGTGGTTAGCCTTTCCGCTCTTGGTGTTCGGGTCGAATGCGCTGCTGGCCTATGTCCTGCCAATTTTATTCAAGGTCTGGGTGTTGCAGAGCTGGACGGTCTCACTGAACGGGGTGCAGGTTAGCCTGCAACAGGCCTGGCTCAACTGGCACGTGGCTCACAGCGGGGTGGTGGTGGGGGGGTGGACGTACACACTGCTCTACATCCTGGCCTGGTGGCTGGTGTTATGGTGGTTTTACGCCCGAAAGATTTTTCTCAGGGTTTAGAGCCCCGGGGTGTCAATCTCATACCGGATGCAAAAAGATCGTCGCCAAAGCAAGGGGTAGTTAGGTGAGATTATCTCTGACAGGCCTGGGGAAAACCTGATGAAGAAGGATTTCTCGGATCGTCCAAATGCGTTCCGTGAGACCTGCTGCCATAGCCGGAGAACAAGGCTGGTAGCGCCGCCTGCCGATGGGCTCTGGTAGGGGAAGTCGGAGGGAGCGGTGGGGGCGGGCAAAGTTGTAGACCGTCATCCGCCAGTCACCGCGGTGCTCCCGGGACTCAGGCCTGCGGGCAAAGGCCAGGGTCTTGCGCACGGAGAAGGCGTCCATACGCCGGGCCGTGGCGTTGAGCCGCTCAATGGCAGAGGTGTTAGGGGTGGTGTAGCCCAGACGCTCTAACTCCAGGTCAATGCGCTTGCGACTGCCATGGGCCATGCGCAGTCTGACCTCCACCACCCGCCGGCCCTCACGCCGTTTGAGCACCTGGACATGGGCCTGTCGGCGGGTCAGGCGATAGCGCTCTCGCGGCCTCCTGCCGCGAGCCCCTCGCCGCTTGGGCTGGTAGGGGGTTCCGAAGACTTGCGGGAACAGGGTGGCGTAGCATTCCCAGCCATCGCTGAAGAAGGCCAGATCCTGGAAGTCTCTCAGCCGGGCCTTCCCCCCGCGCAGAAGGCGGCGGGCCAGATCCTCGTTGCGCTCGCCCTGCACCCGCTCCACGATCAGGCGGCTTTTGGGTTCGAGCAGCTCCGCCTCCCAGCAGGGCCGGTTCTTGCTCCCGGCGTACCCGTGCCGCTCGTCGGCCTGCAGGCTGCTGCACACCAGGCCCTGCACCTGCTGGTCATGAAACAGCCGCCCGTGCCGACCCAGGCAGCGTTCCAGTCTGCGCACGCTCTCCCGGCTCACCTTGAGCAGGCGAGCGGTGGCGGCCTGACTGCTGCCCTCGCTCAGTTGCTCTGCGACCGCTACGGCCTTGGATTCGGGCAGTTTACAGTTCCAGAGGGCCGTGCCCTTCCTTTCGCTGAACTCCTGCCCGCAGCTCTTGCAACGCAGGTATCGTATCTTTTCTGCGCTGTACACTTTGCGTACCTTGAGATTGCCTTGTCCGGTTTTCCCGTACAGCTTGCATCCTTCTATCGGGCATGCCAGACTTGAGAGGGGAGGTTTGTTTGTTTTCACACAACGCAATCTGCGTTGAAAACGGCCTCCCCTTCAACCCCTGTCTGGGATAATCTCACTCTACTACCAAGCAAGGCAGAGGCTATCTTTTTGCATCCTAGCGCTCGGCGAAGAAAGCACATCCCTTCGGTCGGGCGGCAGGCTAACCGAATCTGGCACTGCCGTGCAGAGGGGAGATGCGGTTTCATTCTGGTTTCACCTGGGAAAGGCAGCATAAACCTGCACAGACCATTGCTCTGTGCCTTACCTCCCCCCAAGCTGCGGCTTCACCCACCGCAGCTTAATTTTTGGCACCGCCGGGTAGAGGCCGGGTCATGCGCTTCACCTGGCTTTCAGCGGATGGCATTAGCATTGCAAGAATGTGCCCGCTAGTCGATCATCCAGGGGCCGAGATAAGCTTAGGTGTGCGCTTGTTAATCGTCGAAGATGAGCCCAGCCTGGGATCCACCCTGAAGGAAAGCCTCTCGGTGCAGGGCTTCCAGGTTACCCTGGCTGCCTCGAGGTCTGAAGCTGAGGCCCTGGTCTGGGAGCAGCCCTTCGACCTGCTTTTGTTGGATGTGATGCTGCCCGAGGGGCCGGAGGCTGGCTTTGAGCTGGCCCAGGCCCTGCGCGAGTCGGGCTTTCATCAGCCCATTCTTTTCCTCACCGCCCGCGAGGCCCTAACCGACCGGGTGCGGGGCCTCGAGTGGGGCGACGACTACCTGCCCAAGCCCTTTGCCCTGGCCGAGTTGGTAGCCCGCCTTAGGGCCCTGGGGCGGCGCGGGGAGATCAAGCCGCAGGTTTTGCAAATTTCCTCCCAGGTCGAACTGGCCCTGGAGCACCGCCAGGTACGACGGCAAGGTGAGCTGGTGCGCCTTACCGCAAAGGAATACCTGGTTCTGGAACTGCTGGCGCTCAACAAGGGCCGGGTCTTTACCCGCGAGGAGATACTCGAGCGCATCTGGGGGCCGGGCTTCGAGGCCGACTCCAACCTCATAGATGTGTATGTCAAAAACCTCCGCAAGCGCCTTGGTGAGGATGTCATTGAGACGGTGCGAGGTGTAGGATATCGCTTGGGAGAGTGAGCGGTATTGAAAGCCCTGAGGCAGGATGGGTGGTTTGCGCAAACGGATAAGGGCATTTTACAACGTGCAGTACAAACCAGAATGGTAGCGATGTATGTCGGTTAAGCGACATCCGGCCCGCCCTATTTTCAGTCGCTTGCAACACTGGCTGCTCGAGGGGGCTCCCAAACCCTCCGAGGGTTACTATGAGCAACCGGCCGCTGCCCACTCGAGCCACCCCTGGTGGCGGGTGATGTGCCTGACCGGGGTGGACTACTTCTCCACCCTGGGCTACCAGCCCGGCATTGCAGCGCTGGCGGCGGGGGCGCTCTCGCCCATTGCCACCCTGGTGTTGGTGTCGCTCACCTTGTTTGGAGCCCTTCCCATGTACCGCCGGGTTGCCGGGGAAAGTCCTCACGGTGACGGTTCGATCTCGATGCTCGAGCGGTTGCTCAAGGGCTGGAGGGGCAAGTTTGTGGTACTGACCCTGATTGGTTTTGTAGCGACCGGCTTTGTTATCACCATCACCCTCTCGGCGGCGGACGCGGCCAAACACATTGTTGAGAACCCCCTCGCACCGGACTGGCTGAGCAACCAGCTGGGCCTGACGCTCCTGTTGTTGGGCCTCTTGGGTGCGGTTTTCCTGCGCGGCTTTAAGGAGGCCATCGGCATCGCGGTGCTGCTGGTGGTAACCTACATCGGCCTAAACCTGGTGGTGATTGGTCAAGGGCTCAGCCTGATCGCACAGAACCCTGGCCTTCTGGCCGAGTGGACAGGGCGCATCGCCCTCGACTACGCCACCCCTGCTGCTGTGGTGGTGGCTGCCCTGGTGGTTTTTCCTAAGCTGGCCCTGGGCCTCTCCGGCTTTGAGACCGGGGTGGTGGTAATGCCGCTGGTGCGGGGTCGGCCCGACGATTCGCCCCAGTACCCCGTGGGACGAATTGCCAATTCACGCAAACTGCTCACCACGGCGGCCCTAATTATGAGCGTGTTGCTGCTCAGCAGCTCGCTGGTGACCACCCTGCTCATTCCACCCAGCGAATTCTGGCCCGAGACCACCGCCCAGCGTGAGCTGCGCGGCCAGGCTCGCACCATCGATGTGCCGCTGGGCAATGGTGACCTGTACACCTACCACGTACCCGAGCGCACGGGAAGATTTACGGAGCAGATTCAGCTTGAGGGGAACCAGGGCACCATACACCTCGTGGTGACGGTCACCCCCACCCCAGGCGGGCGGCTGGTGCAGGTTACCAAGGAGGGTGGTGCAGCCAATGGGCGGGCCCTGGCCTTCCTGGCCCACCAAAACCTGGGTGAGTGGTTTGGCAGCTTCTACGACCTCTCCACTATCCTGATTTTGTGGTTTGCAGGTGCGAGCGCCATGGCTGGACTGCTCAACATTACCCCGCGGTATCTTCCCCGGTATGGTATGGCCCCCGACTGGGCCCGGGCGGTACGCCCGCTGGTGCTCATCTTCACCGGGGTCTGTGTGTTGGTTACCCTGATCTTTCGGGCCGACGTAAATGCCCAGGCTGGGGCCTACGCCACCGGGGTGCTGGCCTTGATGACCTCGGCGGCCTTCGCGGTGATGCTCTCGGCCTTTGCCAAGCGCCAGCTTTGGGCTGCGCTGGGTTTTGGTCTGGTTACGGCCGTCTTTATTTACACCGCCACTGTGACGGTGCTGTCCGACCTCGATGGCCTGGTGATAGCCGCTTTTTTCGTCGCTGCGATTGTGGTGGTTTCGCTGATCTCGCGCGTCTTCCGTTCGACTGAGCTACGCGTTGAGCGGGTTCAGGCCGACCTCGAGGCCCAGGCGATTATCCGGCAGCTGGCCCTGGGTGAGATCCGCCTGGTTGCCAACCACCGCGACTCTGGCAGCCCTTTCGAGTACACGCAAAAGCGGGAACGGATGCATCGGCGCACCCACCTACCCACCCGTGATCCGGTGGCTTTTCTCGAGGTCTCCGTCCCCGATGCCTCCGACTTTTCCGACACCCTTTATGTGCACGGTGTGGAGGTGGGCGAGCACCGGGTGCTGCGGGTGCAGGGTACCTCCATTCCCAACGCCATTGCGGCCTTGCTTCTGTATATACGGGATACCACCGGCAAGCTCCCGCATGTCTACTTCGAATGGAGCGAGCGCCCCCTTTTGCCCTCAGCCCTCGACTTCATCCTCTACGGCGAGGGCGATGTGCCCAGCCTAACCCACGAGGTGCTGCGCAAAGCTGAGCCCGACCCACAGCGCAGGCCCGTGGTGCACGTGGGGGGCTGAGCTTGGCTTTACGGTTTCATGCCATTTTGCTTGAATCCTTCGCTGCCATGCACAGTCATACCGCATTCAAAAAGATCGTCATGCAAGGCAAAGACCTCCAGGGGTTATCTTTTTGAATCCTAGAGCGCACCCCTCGCTACGCTCGGCGAAGAAAGCGTATCCCTTCCAAGGGGCGGTATCGCCCTCCGCTACGCGGATAACTTCGGTCGGGTTAGTGCGCCACCATTCGGTGACGAGCTAACCGAATCTGGTAGGAGAACTCATGGTTACGGTCAAATATCACACCTGTTTTCTTGAGGCGCTCCAGAATGTATATAAGGTCTTTCTGCCATCCGGTGCAGAAAAGCGAGAGTGAGGTAGTTTATGCGTGCGAATGGTTTTACCCTGATTGAGCTGGCCATCGTTATCGTGATTATTGGTGTTCTGGCAGCCGTGGCGGTGCCTCGTTACATCGACATGACCGCCCAGGCCCGCCAGGCCCAACGCGAGGCAACCTTATCCAGTATCCGTTCGGCTTACGCGATTTATCTTGCTCGGAATGGTGGCAACCCGCCCAACTGGACGCAGCTATCGACCAATTTGGATGCCCCTACCCAGCTGAAGTTCAATGGCGGCAGCGCCTACATGGACTACGATAACAACAACGCCGTGGCCACCACGGGCGAACGGGTAGCCCTGCTCTACAGCGACGACACCTGCACAACGCTGGTTACCAACGCTACGACTGCCATCCGTTGCGTACGCAATGGTATCAACTAAGCCTAGCAAAGGCTACATCCTGATCAGCCTTGCAGTAGCCCTGGTTTTGCTGGGGCTACTTCTTGTACCGTTGGGTTTGCTTACCTGGAAGAACGCCACCCGCAAAACCTCAGAAACCCAGGCTTTGCAGGCCCTCTACCTGGCAGAGGGTGGTGTGGAGCAGGCCATTGCCCACATCCGCCTCAGCCCGCTGGTGCCGCTTTTTGCCGCTCAGCCGATTCTGATCTGCCGCACTTCCAGCCCCTGTACCCCTAGCAGCCCGGATTATGTGGGCCGGTACTGTTTTAGCACCGGCAGCCTGGGAGGTTCTGCTTGCAGTGCTACGCGCAGCCTGGCGGGTGGTAAGGTGCGCTGGACGATCGATGCCGTGGGGGAGGAGCGGGGTGGAATAACCCGGCGGCTGCGGTGGGTGTACAACGCCACAGATGGGATGGTCGAACAGAGGATGGTGGATCCGTGAACCATCGGGCATTCAGCTTGCTGGAGGTGGTGGTGGCCCTGCTGCTGATAGGTGTGGCTGCTACAGGGGTGCTGGCGGTGTCGCAGGTTTTGCAGAGCAGCCAGGAGCCGGATCTGCAAACCGGGGCTGCATTAGAGACCCTTCTGGAGGCTTCCGCTGCTACCATTGCGGCCTGTCCTAGTTACAGCTCTGTCTTTCTGGGCGACCGTACCTTTGCAGTCTGTCGTGAAAGTATCGTGCAGAACGGGCTGGGTTACACCCGCACCGTAACCACCCTGCGTTCGGGGCCGCACCATCTGACCCGGATTCGCGTGACCAACCCCTAGAATGAGGCCATATGCGCCTGATTGAACTGGCAGTGGTACTGGCTTTAGCGGGTTTTTTGGCCCTGGCTGCTAGTACTTTGCTGTTCTATGGCGGCGAGACTTCTAGAGAGGCCCGTTTGCGCTTGAGCACCGAGGTGGCCTACGATGAACTCCGGGCTCGGCTGGGGCGCGATATGCGCGAGGCATTGCAGGTTGGTAGCCTTGCGAGCGGCGAATTGCGCCTTGCTGTGGCCGGAGGATGTGTTATGTACCGGCTCCAGAGCAGCCAGCTTTTTCGCCAGGCTTGGGCAGGTAGTTGTGCGGTTGCATTGGGGGTGCCGGTACGCCTTCTGGAGGATACCAGCCTCCCCCTGGCGCGTTTCTGTAGCGACCCCGCGTTACGCCGGGTGGGTCTGTTTGATGCTTGCCCATCAAGCTGGAGCGTTGTGGGTGGGGTGCTGACCCTGCGGCAGAATGGCCAGGATCAGGCTTTTGCACCTCCGGTGATCTCGCTTCGTTGATTATGCGCCTGGCTTTCCTTACCCGCGAGCACCTGTTGATATGGGATAAGCGTCGGCTATCCCGCTTCACCCTGGATGGTCTCCTGGATGGTGAGGGGCGTTTCCAATTACACAAGCTTCCGTCGTTGCTGAAGGTCGTACGCAATCTGGACTACTTGGCCGTGGGGCCAGAGCTGGCTTTGTTGCGCACCGGATTGTTTCCCAATCTACCTGGCTTCCCCCTGGACGAGGCGGTGCTGGCGGAGGCTGAGCGCAGCCCCCTGCTGGAGGGAGAGTCGCTAACGGTTGCACACCTACCACTGGGTTTTGAAGAGCGTAAAACCCGGCTGCTGTATGCGGCGATGTCCGAGAAGGTTACCGAGTTGTTGAGTCGCAGCCTACGGCTAAAGGCTCTGGAGCCTCTTCCCCTTTTTTTCTGGCGACAGATACGCAGCCTGAGTAAGGCCCGCCGCTTCATTGTTTTAGAAAACCTAAGCCACACCATTGCCTACTTCGAGGATGGCGGATTGGTAGGCTTTCGCTATCTGAGCCTACCGGTTGATCAAGCCTCCCCGGCCCTTGCCGATGAAGTGGTGCGGTCTGTAGGGCTGTTTGGAGGTGTGGGGGCGATAGAAGAAGCCTGGCTGGTGGGTCTGCCGGAGGCCTTCGACCCCCCGCCTGGTTTACCGGTGGAGCAGGTGTATCGCCTGGATAAGGTCATGCCGGAGTACGCTCTGACTGGAGAGCCCTACCTGAACCTCAGGCATAGGCCGCAGCGCGTTGGGGAGGGTCTGCCGCGACAGATACAGGTTATTTTACTGGTAAGCGCGGTTGTTGCTACCATGGGCCTGCTGGCCCATACCTACTTACAAACCAATGTGCGACGACTCGAGCGGCTGTACAACCAGCTCAAGTCTGAGCAGGCTGTGGTGGTTGTGCCGAAAACCGAAACACCCCAGGGGGTGGGTCTGGAGGGTCTGCTCGGTAGCATATCGGCGCGTCCGGATCGCCTCTGGTTTACACGTTTTGAGGCCAGCCGTGAACAGATACGCTTGCAAGGAGAGGCCCTGAGCCCCTATGCCCCCCTCGAGCTGGCCCAGGCCCTGGGCGGCCGGCTGGTGCTCCTGGAAGAAAAGGGGGGGGCTCGAGCCGGTCTTTACACCTGGGAGGTGCAACTTGGAGAAACTCAAGCTCGGTGAGCTGCTGGTTAGGCTGGGAAAGCTCACGCCGGAGCAGCTTTCCATGGCCCTGGAGGAGCAGCAAAGGCGGCAGGAACCATTGGGCCAGGTGTTGTTGCAGAAGGGCTGGATACGCGAATCCGAGCTGTACCAGGTTTTGGCCGATCAACAGCGAGCGCCGTTGATTGGCCTTAGGGCGGTCGACATACAGCCGGAAGCCTTGAACCTTTTGGATCGGCGTTTTGCTCGGGAGAAGCGGGTGTTGCCTCTGCGGCTGGATGGGACTCGCCTGCACGTGGCGATGGCCCACCCCTCCGACCTGGCTTTGCTGGATGAGCTGCGCTTTCGTACCGGCAAGGAGATCGTGCCTTATCTAGCCTCTGACCGGGAAATTTTGCAGACGCTGGACGATTTGTTGCAACCCCAGCAGTCCCTCGATTCCGTGCCAATGGAGGCTCGACCAGGCCCCGATCTAACCATCGAGCAGGCGCCAGCGATCGAGCTGGCCGATGAGTTGGTGCGCAAGGCCTTGGGTGCGCGGGCCAGTGATCTGCACCTGGAGCCCCAGGAAAGCTATGTCCGGGTGCGTATCCGGGTGGATGGGGTTTTGCAGGAGATCCACAGGCTGGATAAGGGGTTGGAGGCCCCCCTGGTGGCCCGCTTCAAGGTGCTGGCTGGTATGGATATTGCAGAAAAGCGGCGGCCGCAGGATGGGCACTTTACCTACACATTCGGCAATCGCCGCCATGAACTGCGCGTGGCCAGCGTGGGCACGCTTTTTGGTGAACGCCTGACGGTGCGCATTATCTACCCCGATGCGGTGCGGCGGGGGTTGGCCGATCTGGGGATGCTACCGGAGGACTTGCAGCGCTTTGAAGGGCTGCTGCGTTCCACCAGCGGTATTCTGCTGGTCACCGGCCCCACCGGCAGCGGCAAGACCACCACCCTGTACGCAGCCATGCAACACCTGTACACTCCGGAGAAGTGTTTTCTGACCATCGAGGATCCGGTTGAGGTGCCCCTCGAGGGAATCAGCCAGATTCCTGTACAACCCAAGATCGACCTGGACTTTGGGGAAGTACTGCGCTCGGTGCTGCGGCAGGATCCAGATGTCATCCTGGTGGGAGAGATTCGCGACCGCACGACCATTGACACGGCACTACGGGCTGCCCTTACCGGGCACCTGGTGCTGGCTACTTTGCACGCCAACGATGCCCTATCCACCCCCATCCGGCTGCTGGAGATGGGGGCTGAGCCTTATCTGGTGGGTGCGACCCTGCTGGGGGTGGTGGCGCAGCGGCTGGTGCGTCAGGTCTGTCCGCAGTGCGCCGAGGCTTGCCAGACGCCTCCCGAGGCCCGCCTGCTCTGGGGGGAGGCTGCACCGGTGCATGAATACCGTGGTCAAGGCTGCGCCTACTGTCGCGGTACCGGGTTTTCTGGCCGGATGGGGCTCTACGAGATCTACCGCCTGGATCAGGAAGCACGCCACCTGATTGCCTCGGGGGGATCGCTGGCCGAGCTACAGGCGCGGGCGGCCGCCAGCCAGCATAAAGATCTCTGGGCCAAGGCACTGGTGGCGGTGCGCGATGGGCGCACCACCACCTCCGAGGTTTTGCGGGCCCTGGGCTGGTGGGAGGTGTGAATGGGTCTGCGCTTCACCTACGAAGCCACCGATGCCGAGGGTAGAGAGATCTACCGGGGGGTTGTGGAAGCAGCCTCTTTGCGGGAGGCCCGCACGCGGATACGGGCCATGGGGCTTTTCCCACTGCGGCTTACGCAGGCCCCTCAACGGCCTTTGCGCAAGGTGCCGTTGCCAGAGCTGGTTATTCTGACCGAACAGCTCGCTACCATGGTGCGGGCTGGGGTGCCGCTTGTGCAGGCCCTGCACACCCTGAGCCTGCAAGCGGGCAGCCCTTCCTTGCGCGAGGCCCTGCGAGGGCTGCGAGAACGGATTGAGGCCGGGCAGGGATTGGCCCGTGCCATGGAGGATTACCCTCAGGTGTTTCCGCCCCTCATGCGCCACCTGGTGGCCGCCGGGGAGTTGGGCGGTAGCCTGGAAGTGGTGCTGCAACGCTTAGCGGAGTATCTCGACAAAAGCTACGAACTGCAAGAGAAAACCCGCACCGCGCTGTTTTATCCCGGCTTTGTGCTGGGGGTACTGGGGGTGGTAGTGGCGGTGCTGCTGGTGTTTGTGATCCCGGTCTTTGCCCAGCTATACCGCGAAACAGGGGTGGCGCTGCCTGGGCCCACCCAGTTTCTGCTCAGCAGTTCGGCCTTTTTCCGTCAGCACGGTTGGTGGCTGTTGTTGATCGGCCTGCTGCTGGGATACGGGTTGAGGTTGTACTGGCGCACCCCGGAGGGTGCCGTGCGGCTGGATGGCTGGTTGTTGCGCATACCCCTGATGGGTTCGATTCTACTCAAGGCCGGGCTGGCCCGCTTTGCCCGTACCCTGGCCACCCTATACGCTGGGGGGATTCGGATTACCGAGGCCCTCGAGGCAAGCCGTAAAGTGGTGGGCAACGCCGCCCTGGCGGAGGCCATTCTCCGGGTAGAGCAATCCGTTCAGCGCGGGGAAGCCTTGGCTACCGGACTGGCCCGCGAGCCCTTTTTCCTCCCGCTTTTTGTCAGAATGGTTTTGGTGGGGGAGGAGGCGGGGCGGCTCGAGGGGATGCTCAACGAGATTGCCTTTCACCTCGAGCGGGAGGTGGACTACAGTCTCAAGCGCCTTTCCAGCAGTATCGAGCCGGTGCTAACCCTCATCCTTGGGGTGGTGGTTCTGGTGGTAGCCTTAGCCCTATACCTTCCACTGTTTGATCTATCCCGTGTAATCAGAATGCGATGAGAACGAGCTTACTCTGGCTATTTCCCGGCCTGCTTTTGGGGCTGGTCTTGCTGTGGTTGCATGGCAGCTATGAGCGGATGCGGGTCTTGCAGAATCAGGTAAGCCAGCTGCAGCGTGAGCTGGACACCTTCACACCACCCCAGGCTACGAGCAGGCCGCCTGTTAAGCCAGAGGCCTTGCCCCAGGTCTACGCCTGGCTGGTGCGCCAGGCGGAGCAGCAGAACCTTAGGCTGGTGCGCATGGAGCCCCAGGATGCCATGGCTAGACTGGTGCTGGAAGGAGGCTTTGCCTCCGTGTTTCAATTCTTGAAAAGCATGGAACGTCCGCCGTATGCCCTGTGGGTAGAACGGTATAGCCTTATCCCTACGGTGCAATCGGCCCAGGAGTTGCAGTTGGAAATTCTGGTTGGGGTGGAGGTGCAGAGGTAACGGTAAGGTGCAGATTTGCTGTAACTTGACGGGAAGCCTACACCCTGGTGGGCCTGGGGTGCATGAATGGCCCAGCCCTTCGATTGCCGACGAGGTTTTTATGCCAGATTCGGTTGGTTTGGCGCTAAGGCGGTGAACCAACCCGACCGAGTGGTATCGTTGAGGCTTGATATTGCTGGAATGCGCATTATGCGGTGATATCGTGAAAACAGCTTACCTGGGGTGTTGTTGCATGAAAGGCAATAAATATTGCTCGTAGGTCAAATGAATGCTAAACTGCTCCCACCGTCATTGCAGTGATGCGGTGTGAGTTAGGAGGAAACTATGCGCAAAGGGATCGTTGTGATGGTTTTGATGGGGCTGTTGGGGGCTTCGGGGGTTCTGGCCCAGAGCTGCTTGGCCAACGTTAAAGCCAACGGTTTAAAAGTGGGTACCAGCCCCGACTACCCGCCGTTTGAATCGCTCGACAAGAACAATAAGATCATTGGCTTCGACGTGGATCTACTGAACCTCATCGGAGCGGAGCTGGGCGTCAAAGTCAACTTCATTGGCCAGAGCTTCGACGGTCTGATCCCTGCGCTGCTCTCCAAAAAAATAGACCTGATCGCCGCTGGGCTCACCATCACCGAGGAGCGTAAGAAGTCGGTGGATTTCTCCCGGCCCTATATCTCCGGCCCCAACGTGATCATTACCCGTAAAGAGACCACTGGGATCAGCAAGCTCGAGGATCTGGCGGGCAAAAAAGTAGCCGTGCAGATCGGCAGTGCCCAGGAGAAAATCGCCAGCGGTGTGAAAGGGGCTGAGGTCAAGTCCTACAACCTCTACACCGATGCAGCCCTGGCCCTGAACACCCGTCAGGCCGATGCCCTCATTGTGCACCGCTTTGTGGGCCGGGCCTTCCTCAAGCAGTACCCCGATCTTAAGGTTGTGGCTGAGCTCAACCAAGTAGACACCGGGCTGGCCCTGCGCAAAGAGTGCAGCGATCTGCGTCGGGCTATTGACGCGGCCATCGAGAAGCTGGAAAAGAACGGCAAGATGGACGAGCTGGCAGCCAAGTGGTTCAAGTAGAGAATGGTTTGAGCCTTCCTTATGGATTTTGGCCTGATTCGTGAAAGCCTGCCGTTCTTGCTTCAGGGGGCCTGGGTAACGCTGCGCATCACCGCCCTCTCGCTGCTGTTTGGAATCCTCCTGGGCACCCTGGTGGCGCTGGCCCGCATGTCGCCAATCCGCTGGCTTTCAGGGCTGACCCTGGGCTACATCGAGCTGCTGCGCGGCACCCCGCTGCTGGTGCAAATTTTCCTGATTTTCTTCGGAATTCCCCAGCTCACCCAGCAGCAGATCAACGAGTTTGTGGCGGGGGTGATCGCCTTCAGCATCAACTCCAGCGCCTATGTGGCCGAAATCCTGCGGGCAGGCATCCAGAGCATCCCCAAGGGCCAGCGCGAGGCTGCGCTTTCCCTGGGTTTCAGTCCCACCCAAACCCTGCGCTACATCATCCTGCCCCAGGCTTTTACCCGGGTGATCCCCCCGCTGGTCAACGAGGGGATCACCCTGCTCAAAAACTCCTCGCTGCTCTCGGCGATTGCGGTGGTGGAGCTGACCCGCGCAGGCCAGCTGATCTCGGCCCGTACCTTCAAACCCTTTGAGATGTACCTGGCGGTCTCGCTGATCTATCTGGTTATGACCCTGGTACTGAGCTTTGTGGCGCGGCAGCTCGAGCGCCGCTGGCAGGTTCGCTAAGATGCCCCGCAGCGATCCCCCGCCTTCTGTGCCCATCGGCCCGCGGCTGCGCGCGGCCCGCCTGGCCAAAGGCCTCACGCTGGAACAGGTGGCCCAGCGCAGCGGGCTGGATAAATCCTTTATCAGCCGCCTCGAGCGCAACGCCACCGCAGCCTCGGTGGCCTCGCTTCTGAAGGTCTGCGCGGCGCTGGACATCCAGCCAGGGGCGCTTTTCGACCCGCCCAGCACCAACCTGGTGCGCTCCGAAGAGGCCCCCAGCGCCAACTTTGGCGGCTGGGGGGTGCGCGACTTCATCCTTTCTCGAGGCCTCCGCGGAGAGCTGATGCTCTTGCGCACCGAGATCGAGCCGGGTGGGCACGGAGGAAAAGAGCCCTACAGCTTCCCCACCGACACCGACGTGGTCACGGTGCTGGAGGGCAGCCTGGAGTTCACCGTGGGTGAGACCTGCTACACCTTATACCCGGGCGACAGCCTGACCTTTTCCGGGAAGGAGCCCCACACCTGGCGCAATCCGGGCAAAAGCCGGGCGGTGGTGCTGTGGGTGCTGAGCCCGGCCCCTTAGCGGAGGAAAACGTGAAATACCAACCCGCCGACTCCCTCGAGTCCCCCCGCTTTGCCGGGGTGCGCACCTTCATGCGCTTGCCTCATCTTCGTACCCTCGAGAACGTAGATTTTGTGGTGCTGGGCATCCCCTGGGACGATGCCACCACCCACCGGCCCGGGGCCCGCTTTGGCCCCGAGGGCATCCGCCGGGTCTCGATCATGCTCAGGCCCTGGAACCCCTACTGGGATGTGAAGATCTTCGACTACCTTTCCGGGGTGGACTACGGCGACGTGCCGGTGGTGCCCGGCTACATCGAGGACACCTACGCCCGCATCGAGGCCGAGTTCGAGAAGATTGCCCGGGCCGGGGTCACGCCCATCGCCATGGGGGGGGATCACTCCATCACCCTGGGCGAGCTGCGCGGCCTGGCCAAGGTGCACGGCCCGCTGGCCCTGGTGCATATCGATGCGCACCTGGACACCCTGGATCAGTACTTCGGGCGCAAATACAACCACGGCACCCCCTTTCGCCGCGCGGTGGAGGAGGGCCTGGTAGACCCGCACCGATCCATCCAGGTCGGGATCCGGGGCTCCAACTACGGCCCCGAGGATTACCAGGGCACCCGTGACCTGGGCTACGAGCTCATCACCATGTACGAGCTGCAGGCGATGGGCCTCGAGGCCGCCCTCGAGCGCATCCACCGCCGGGTGGGCCCGGCCCCGTGCTTTATCAGCATCGACATCGACGCGGTGGATCCGGCCTATGCCCCCGGAACCGGCACCCCCGAGGTGGACGGCTTCACCAGCCGGGAAATCCTGAGACTGGTGCGGGGGCTCAAAGGCCTGAACTTCAAGGCCGCCGACGTGGTCGAGGTGCTCCCCGCCCTCGACCCCGGGGAGATCACCGCTTATCTGGGGGGTAACCTGATCTACGAACTCATCTCGCTGCTGGCTTTGCGCAAGAAGGAGGGCCGATGAGTGAGGCCATCATCCAGATCCGCGGCCTTAACAAATGGTTCGGTAAGCTGCAGGTGCTGCGGGAGGTGAACCTCGAGGTCGCAGCCGGAGAGAAGGTGGTGATCGTGGGACCCTCGGGTTCGGGCAAGTCCACCCTAATCCGCTGCATCAACCGCCTGGAGGACTTCCAGCAGGGCGAGGTGATCGTAGACGGCATCTCCCTGAGCTCGGCCCGGAACCTCGAGGCGGTGCGACGCGAGGTGGGGATGGTCTTCCAGCAGTTTAACCTGTTTCCCCACATGACTGTTCTGCAGAACGTGGCCCTGGCCCCGCAAAAGGTGCGCGGCTGGCCCCGGGCCAAGGCCGAGCAGAAGGCGGTGGAGCTGCTGGAGCGGGTGGGCATCGCCGACCAGGCCCACAAGCACCCCGGACAGCTCTCCGGCGGGCAGCAGCAGCGGGTGGCCATCGCCCGGGCCCTGGCCATGGAGCCCAGGATCATGCTCTTCGACGAGCCCACCAGCGCGCTGGACCCGGAGATGGTGGGGGAGGTGCTGGACGTGATGCGCGACCTGGCCCGGGGCGGCATGACCATGCTGGTGGTGACCCACGAGATGGGCTTCGCCAAGGAGGTGGCCGATCGGGTGGTGGTGATGGACCAGGGACGGATCCTCGAGCAGGCCCCACCCGAGGTGATCTTCCAGAACCCCACCCACGAGCGCACCCGCAGCTTTTTGCAGCGGGTCTTGCACCACTAAGAACCTTATGCCAGATATAGCAAAGCCTATGCTCGATGTGACCCAGACCCGCATCCCGGAAGGGGTGATCGACCTGGGGGTGGGGCATCCCAGCCTGGAACTCCTCCCGCTCGAGGAACTCCGCCAGGCAGCTCAGCACCGCCTGTCCCAGGGCGATCCCTCGATTTTGCAGTACGGCGCGGAGCTGGGGGACGCACGCTTCCGGGCCGATCTGGCCCGCTTTCTGGGCCCGTACTATGGTTTTGCCGTAGAGCCCGAGACCCTGCTGGTCACCGCCGGGGTATCGCAAGCCCTGGATCTGATCTGCACCACCTTCACCCGGCCCGGCCAGGTGGTTTTGGTCGAGGAGCCTACCTACTTTCTATCGCTGGGCATCTTCCAGGATCACCACCTACAGGTCGTTCCCATTCCCACCGACGGGCAGGGGTTGGACGTGGAGGCGCTGGAGGCCGCCCTGCGCCAGCACCAGGTGGCGCTGCTCTACACCATCCCCACCTTCCAGAACCCCACCGGAACGACCCTGAGCCAGGAGCGGCGGGAGCGGCTGGTGGAGCTCAGCCAGCAACACGGCTTCCTGATCGTGGCCGATGAGGTCTACCAGCTCCTGAGCTACCGGGAGGCCCCGCCCCCCTCCCTGGCCCGCTACCTGGACACCGGGTCGGTGCTCAGCCTGGGTTCGTTCTCCAAAATCCTGGCCCCCGGTTTGCGCCTGGGCTGGATTCAGGCCGCGCCCCGGCTGCTGCAAAGGCTTGCTCAGAACGGCGTGGTGGCGAGTGGGGGCGGGCTTAACCCCTTTACCTCGAGCATCGTGCGCAGCGCCCTGGAGCTGGGCTGGCAGGAACGGCACCTGCAAAAGCTTCGCCACACCTACCGGGGTCGCCTGGAGGTGCTGCTGGAGGCCCTGTCCCAAAACGGCCTCCGGCCCCGCTACCGGCCGGAGGGGGGCTATTTTGTCTGGCTCGAGCTAGACCCCGCCATCAACAGCCAGGCTTTGCTGGAACGGGCCCTGCAGACCGGGGTGCGCTTTCAACCCGGCCACCGCTTCTCCAGCCAGGGCCGCCTGGCCCATGCGCTCAGGCTCTGTTTTGCTTACTACGAACCCCCCGAGCTGGTCGAGGGGGTGCACCGATTGGCGCGGGCCCTGCAAGGGTACCCAGGGGAAGCGGCCGGCGTATAGCTTTCCAGGCCCAGGTGTGGTTTGCGCCAGCCGCCTGGATGATTTTGTGCTGAATCCACCATTAAGGTAAGGCTGGTGCAAATCACCATCGGCTCAACATTCAGCCAGCTATAGTTTTTCATGAGGTAGCAGCAACTCGAATCGGTTCCGGTATTTCGTGGAGCAAACTACAGTGAGTTCGGGCATACTCGAAAGACTGCTGGGGGCGCTGGGCCAGGCCCTGAGGCCGGGGGGAGACCCCCAGTCCCTGGCCCGGCGGGGCCTCAGCGCCCTGGTTCAGACCCTGGATGCCTGCGGGGCCTGGTTGCGGCTGCGTGAAAACGGGCTGAGCCTGCTGGCTGCGGTGGGGGTCGAGCCGCCGGAGGAGGCCCATCTAACCCCACAAGAAGCCGAGGCCCTGGCCGCTGGCCATGTGCTGGTCTACCGCCTGCCCGAGGAGGCCACCGGCCCAGCCAGCGCAGGCTGGGGGGCGCTGGGGTACCAGGGGTTGATACTGGCTCCGCTGCATGGCGGTGGGGAGTTGCTTGGGACGCTGGCCCTGCTCTTTGCCGAGCGGCCACCCCCGGTGGCCCGGGCCCTCGAGGAGGTACTGCCCCTGTTTGGACTGCTGCTCGAGCGGGCCCGCGCAGAGGAGGAACTCGTCCGCCGGCAGCGGCTGCTTGAGGCCCTGCACCAACTGGATCGGGCTATGCTGGAGGAAAAAAGCCTGCTCGAGGTGGCCCGGATTGGGGCCGAGGCGGCCCAGGGGCTCCTCAAGGCGCAGGCGGTAGCGGTTTCTCTGGTGGAAAAGGAAGGACACCGCCTGGTGGCGGCGGTGGGGGGGGCGCTCGAGCCCCTGGTGGGCCAGCTTGCGCCCCTGGGGGAGGGGTTCTACCACCAGGCCTGGCGCAGCGGAGAGCCAGCCCTGCTGCCTGAAATTCCCGGTCAGGGGATGTCCGGCTGGCTTTTGGCGCTGGCTCCGTTCAAGAATGCCCTCATACTGCCTCTGAAGCCCGATGGCACCACACTGGGGTTTGTGGGGCTGTACGGCCTGGGCGATCCCGATGCGGCCAGGCCCCTGGCGCAGTCCTTTGCGGCGCAGCTATCGCTGGCCTTGCTGCACGAGCAAAACCGCGAGGCCCTGTTCCAGCGGGCTCGAGAGCAGGAGGTGCTGCTGCGGGCGCTCGAGGCCCTGGGTGAGGCCGCCAACCCCGAAGAGGCCGCCCGGCGCCTGGGGGCGCTTGCCCTGGAGCTGCTGCCTTCGGAGTGGGCCGCGGTGCTGCTCCTGGAACAGGGTGTGCTGCGGGTGGCGGCCGCCAGCGGGGCCATGGCTGGGTCGCTTGGCCTGCGAATCCCGCCCGATCAGGGGCTCTCCTGGGCGGCTCTTCGCCAGGGCACCCAGGTGGTAGCGGACACAACGAAAGATCCCCGGGTCTACACCCCCCCGGAGTTTCCGACCCCTCTTGTCGGCAGCGAGGTCGTCACCCCCCTGCCGGGATCCCATGGGGAGGCCCTGGGCGTGCTGATAGTTTTCCGCTCAACCCTTCCCTACACCCCGCAGGAGGCCCGGCTGGTGGAGGCGCTGGCCCAGGCCGGCGCCACCGCGTTGCAGCGCGCACAGCACAACCTGGAAGCCCGCCTGATGCTGGAAGGGGCCTTGCTGGTTGCACAAGAACCGGCCCCTGAGAGCCTAATCCAGGGCTTCGCCCAGCTTATGGCACAGGTGGTGGGGGGTGGCCGGGCGGCCATCTGGGCCCACCCGGAGGGGCGGCGGCCCTGGCGGTTGCTGGGGGTGGCCGGGGTGGGCGCCGAAGCGGCCTCCTTTTTTGAAGCCCGCCTTGACCCGGAGGCTGGGGGCTGGACAGGCTGGATCTACCGGCAACAGAGGCCCCTGGTGATAGAGGATGTGGCCTCGCCGCCAGTGGAGCCCGCCCCGGTGGAGGCTTCGGGCCTCAGGCTATATGGCGTGCAGAGCGTTCTGGGTGTAGCGGTGGGCAATTTTGGGGTGGCCTACGCCGAGCCGGGCAGCCGGGGTAAGTTTTTTGCAAGCTTCGAAGTAACGCTGCTCGAGCGCCTGGCCGGGATGCTGGCGGGGGGACTGGAGCGGCACCGGCTGGCTGTGGCCGAGCAGCGGGTGCGCCGGGCGCTGGAGCGGCTGGCCCAGGTGCCCCCGGGCGACCTCGAGGCGCTGGTGCGGGCCCTGGGGGAGAGCCTGGGGGTGCGCTGGGCTTTTATCGACCGACTGATCACGCCCGAGCGGGCCCTGGCGGTAGCGGTCTATGGCGGGGCCTCCTTTGAGTACGACCTGCCAGGCACCCCATGCGCCGATGTTTTTGCTGGCAATTTCTGTGAGTACCCGCGGGGGGTCACGGCCTGTTTTCCGGAGGATCGGCTGGCTGCCGAAATGGGGGCGGAGGCCTACCTTGGGGTTCCTCTGCGCGGTGAGGGCGGGCGGGTGCTGGGCATCCTGGTGGCCATGCACGACGCCCCGCTACCCGAGGACGAACGCGACCTGCGACGGGAAATTGTACTGGCCTACGCCCAGCGGGCTGCGCTGGAGCTGGGGCAACAGGAGAACCGCGCCCGCCTCGAGGCCACCGCCCGGGTGCACAGCCTGCTGCGCCCGGCCCAGAACAGCCAGGAGGTGATTCAGATCGCTGTGGAGGCCGTGCTGCGGGAGACCCGGGCCACCACCGCCCTGCTCTCGCTGTACCGTGAGAACGGGGACTATCTGGAAGTGGTGGCGGCGGCGGGCTACCTGGCCGAGGTCGCGCGGGGACGGCGGATGGAACGGGGAATGGGCTTGTCCTGGCGGGTGTTTGAAGAGGAGAAGCCCCTTTACTTCGAGGACGCCTCGCAAACATCCCAGGCCATTTTCTTTTCTGGAAAGCCCAGCCGGGCGGCCTACCTGGGGGTTCCGCTGCGCGATGCGCAGGGGCGAATTCTGGGGGTGCTATCCGCCGATACCGCTGAGCAAGGCGGCGTGCTGTTCCCCGAGGATCGGCACTTTCTGGTGGCCCTGGCCGAGGCCACCGGGGCGGCCATGGCCCGCCTGGACGCGCTGCACCAGGCCCGGATGGAGGCCCGGCGCTTCCGGGTTCTGGCTGAGCTTTCAGCCCGGCTGGAGGGATTGGAGGCTCCCAAGGAGATTTTGGAGGAAGCCCTGGAGGCCCTGTACCGCATCAGCGGCTTCCAGGTGGCCTGTTTTCATGAGGTTGCTCCGGAAGGCCTGCGGCTTTTGATGGTGGCGGGAGAGCCCTCGGAGGACTGGCTCCAGCAAGCCTGGCAGCAGACATACCCGCCCGGTCATGGGCTGCGGGGCCAGGTGTTGCTGACCGGGGAAGCCTTATATGTTCCACATTACCCGGATCACCCCCGGGCCCTGGCCGCTTCGGTGGCTATGGGGCTTAAGTGCGCCGCTTACACCCCAGTGCGCTTTTCCGAGCAGACGGTGGGGGTGTTGAGCCTGCTGGATTTCCGTGCGGCCTACCTGGAAGACCCCCTGCCCTTGCTCAATTTCGCAGCCCGCCGCCTGGCCAACGCCCTTGAGAAAGCCGAAAACCTGCAACAGCTTCGTACCACCCGCGAAGAGGCCCTTAAGGCGCTGGGCCTGGCACTGGAGTACCGCGACCTCGAGACCGCCGGGCACACCGAGCGGGTAACGCGGCTGGCCCTGGAGCTGGCCGAGGAGATGGGCCTGAGCGAGCCAGACCTTACGCATCTGCGCTGGGGGGCTTATCTGCACGACCTGGGCAAGCTGGCCATCCCCGATGGAATCCTCAAGAAGCCAGGAAAGCTCGAACCCGAGGAGTGGGAGCAGATGAAGACCCACACCGTTCTGGGTGAGCAGATGGCCCGGCGCATGGGCTTCCTACCCCCGGCCACCCTAGCGGTCATTCGCCACCACCACGAGCGCTGGGATGGTTCAGGCTATCCCGACGGACTGGCCGGGGAGGCCATCCCCTTGCTGGCCCGTATCTTCGCCCTGGCCGACGTGTACGACGCGCTTACTTCTCAGCGACCCTACAAGCGGGCCTGGAGCCCCGAAGAGGCCCTGGCCGATATTGCAGCCCAGGCCGGGCGGCACTTCGATCCAAACCTGTGCCGGATCTTCCTCCGGCGGTTGGGAAGGGCCTAGGGCCGCGGCGGGGGTTTCAAAGGTCAAAGGTAACGGCGCATGTAGCGCTGCGGTTCCGTACACTATAGCTATGCTGCACACACTGGGGGGGTTGCGGCTGGCCGGGAGCAACTTTGGGCGTGAGAAGCCCCTGCTGCTGCTGGCCTACCTGGCTTTGGAAGGCCCCAAGCCCCGGCGGTTTCTGGCCGAGCTGTTCTGGCCGGAGGCCGCCGACCCCCTGAACTCGCTGGCGGTGGCGCTGGCCAAGCTGCGCAAGCTGGGGGTGGCCTACAGCGATGAGAGCCGGGCCTGGGTGGATCTCGAGTGCGATGCCCTGGCCTTGCAGGACGCGCTGCGGGCGGGGCGCTGGGAGGAGGGCATTGCCCTGTACAAGGGGCCCTTTGCCGAGGGGTTGAGATCGGGCGAGGTGGGGAGCGAGCTCGAGGAGTGGGTCTACGAGGTGCGCGAGCGCCTGGCCCGTGAGGTGCGCCAGGCCTGCTTGGTGCTGGCTGAAAAAGCGGCTACCCAGGCCAACTTTGCCGAGGCCGCGGGCTATGCTGAGCAGGCCTACCGGGTGGCCGGCGCGCCGCCCTTAGAACCCGAGGAGCTGCCCAGGGTCTACCGCCTGCTCCTGGCGGGCGAGCACCCCCTGGCCGAGACCCTCGAGCGCGAGGCCAGGGAGCTGGGGATTACCCTGGGGGGCTCGAGCCAGGCTGCGCGGGGCCGCCTGCGCCAGGAGTTGGTGGGGCGGGAGCGCGAGCTGGCGGCCTTGCTGGCCCTGGAGGAGGGGGCCTGGGCCTGGGTGCGGGGTGGGGCCGGGCTGGGCAAAACCACCCTGTTGCACGAGTTGGCGGCGCGCACGGGCTGGCTTTACCTGCCGGCCCGCTCTGGGCTGCCCTATGCCACCCTCGAGCCCCTGCTGGAAAACCTACAGGGCGGTGAGGAGGCTTTGCTGCGGCGGGCGGTACAGCTGCGTGAAAACCTTTTGCTCGACGACTGGGAGCAGATGGATAGCGAGAGCCAGCGGGTTTTGACCCGTTTGCGCGGCCTGCGTCCCCCCATACGGGTGGTGATTGCGGGCCGGGAGATGCCGCCTTTCGCTGTAGATAAGCTGGTAGAGCTAGAACCGCTCACCGCTGAGGAACTGGCCGGCCTCCCTGGTGCCCTCGAGGCCACCGGGGGCATCCCGGCCCTGGTGGGGGCCTGGCTGCGGGGAGAACCCATCCAGACTGCACTGGAAGCCCGCCTCCTGGGCTTGAGCGAGCAGGCTCGCCAGGTCTATATGGGCCTGGCCTTGCTGGAAACCCCGGATCTCTTTCTGGTGCGGCAGGCACTCAATCTGAGCGCCAGCGAGATGGCCCAGGCCGTGGACACCCTCCTCTCGGTTGGTCTGATTGACCTTAGCGGGGCTGTGTTTGGGCGCGAGGCGGCCCGGCGTTACATTTCCGAGCGCCCCACCCTCGAGGCCCAGCTCAGCCTGGCCCTGGCCCGCCGGCTCAAACCCCAGCAGGCCCTGCCCCTCTACCGCCGGGCCGCGGCCTTGATTGAGGAGGCCGATCTGCCCCAGGTGCAACGGGCCTATATCACCTGGGCAGAAGAGCTTATCCAGCGCGGCTTTCCCCGGCGCGCGGCCGAGGTGCTGGTGGAAGCCCCCAGCCATCCAGAGGTCTGGCTGCTGCGTGCCCGTGCTTTTGAACGGGCAGGGATGTACAAAGAGGCCCTGGAAGCGATGCGTCTGCTGCCCGATACCCCCGAGCATCTGGCCCTCCGGGCCGCCCTCTACTACCGCCTGGGCCAGGCCGACGAGGCCCTGCGCTGTGCCGAAAAAGCCCTGAGCGGGGGGATGGAGGCCCGGGCCGAGGCCCAGAACACCCTGGGGCTGATCCACCTGGCCAAGGGTAATTTCCCAGAGGCCGCCGCGGCCTTTCGCCGGGCGGCTGCGCTCTGGCTGGGGCTGGGGGAGGAGGCCCGACGGGTTGCCGCTTTGAGCAACGTGGCCGTTGCCCGTGCCCGCCTAAACGAGGATGTCGAGCAGGTCTTCAAAGAGGTGATGGACTTAGTTAGAGATAACCCCCGCCTGCAAGCCCAGACCCTGATCAACCTGGGTAAGGAGTACGAGCGCAGCGGTCGGCTGGAGGAGGCCCTGGCCAGCTACCAACAGGCCGAGCGGCAGGCGCTGGAGGCGGGAAACCTACGCCAGGTGGCCCTGGCGCAGAACAACATCGGGGCCATCTACCATCTGAAGCAGGCTGCCAAAGAGGCCCGGGCTTACTACCACCAGGCCATCCAGACGGCCCGCCAGGGAGGGGAGTTGCAGATCCTGGTGATGGCCCTGGGCAACCTGGCCGAGCTCGAGGGCGACCCCGAGGCCTGGCAGGAGGCCATCGCAGTGGCCGAGAGGGCTGGTTACCTCGACCTAGCCCAGCAACAACGCGAGCTCTTACAGGCGTTCATGGAGCGTTCAGGGTAGCTGGGGCATGCTACCGGCATGCCCAGGAGCGCTTACTTGCTCGAGGAGATGCTCTGGCTGGAGGTGGGCTGTGCAGAAGAGGACGCTGGTTTTGTTGCTGATGGGCTTGCTGGGTTGTGGCCCGACGGATGGGCCACCGGTTTCTGGTACTGTCTACCCCTTCCCCCGCAGGGCGACCTGGAACGAGGAGGTGCGGGTGAGCCTGCCCTGGCGGGCCGGCTCGAGCCTGAGCGCTAGGCTGGCCGGGGTGCCGCTCGAGATACTGCGCCTCGAGCCCGACCCTGCCGGGGGTAGTGGGGTGGTCTTCAAGGTACCCGACAACTTCTGGGGCGGGCCGCAGGCCCTGGAGCTCCGCGAGGGGGAGAACCAGGCCAGCGGCAGCCTCACCGTGCTGGGCCAGACGGTCTTTGAGCAGCCCGAGCCGGAAGCCCTGGCCCTGATTCGGCCCGGGGTCTCCGATGTCCATTTTGCCCAGACGCTGGCCGGGGCTGGCCTGCGGCTGGTGCCCATCGCACCGGGGGTAAACTCGGTTTCGCTGGGCGGGGCCAGTGGGCCCTGCGCGGGCCGGCTGGCCCGGGTGGCCCGCGACCCGGCCGGGCCCGCGCCCCTCGCGGCGGGGGCTTTGCTCGAGCACCTCGAGCGGGCGGCCGGCGGGCTGGTGGTAGACCTGGACGGTGTCCTGGGCATCGACCCCATCACCGGCTACGACGTCGATCCCGGCCCCGACCCCAGTACCCGGCCCATCAACGCCCGCAGCGCGGTCAAGCTCAGGCCGGGCAGCAACTTCACCGGGGCCGGCATTACCATCGCCGTTGTAGATACCGGGGTCAAAAACCTGAGCGGCCTCACCCTGAAAAGCGGCGGGGCCGACTTTGTAGGCACACCTCCCAACCCCCTGCAGGACGAGTACACCCAGGGCGGGGTGGTGGTGGGGCACGGCACCGCAGCGGCGGTACTGGCCGCGCACGCCACCTACGGCATCGCCCCAGGGGCCGGCATCCTGCCCATCAAGAGCTGCGACAAAGATGGGAAGTGCCGGCTCGAGGCGGTCATCCGCGGCATCTGCCACGCGGTGGCCTACGCCGAGCAGCACCCCCAGGAGCGGCTGGTGCTCAGCCTGAGCCTGGGCAGCGACACCCCCAGCGAGATCGTCTACATCATCCTCAAGGATGCCCTGATGAGGCGTAAAGCGAATGGGATTCCGGTGGTGGCGGCGGCCGGCAACCAGTGGGCCCTCCGCAGCAGCAAGCGGGGGGTGCTGCACCACTTCCCGGCCTCCTTTGGTGGGAACCGGGGGCTTTCCGTGCGGCGCGAGCCCGAGCGCTCCATGACCGTGCTCAAGGGGCTTTTCAGTGTGGGGGCGGTGGGGGATTACTCCGGCACCTTTCGGGTGAGCGCCTTTAGCGGCCAGGGCGACTTTGTAGACCTGGTGGCCCCCGGCGAGCGGGTCTTGAGCCTGAGCCCGGCGGGGAGCGAGCTGGGGTATACCGGCACCTCGTTTGCCGCCCCCATCGTGAGCGGGGCCGTGGCCATTATTCAACAGGCCAGCGCCTGGGTGCCCCTTACCCCGGAAGCCCTTGAAGCGGCTTTCTTGGCCAATCTAACCGACCCGGCCGCCCTCAGCGAACCCGAGGAGGCCCGGGGCCAGGGCCTGCTGGATATGACTCGAGGCCCCTAGATGAGCACGCTCACCGACTGGTTGGTATGCACCCGCCGGATGGCCTGGGCCAGCAGGGGTGCGGTGGGTAGAATGGTATAGCCCAGGGCTGGATTAAGTGCGATGGTATCGGTAAAAACTACCTCGCGGATGGCGGGGTGGGCCAGGTTCTCGCGGGCGTTGCCCACCAGCACGGCGTGGGAGGCCATCACAATCACCTCCGGGGCGGCCCCCGCCGCTAGCAGGGCCTCCACCCCGCGCCGGATGGTGCCGCCGGTGGAGATGATGTCGTCAATAATCAGGGGGCGCTTGCCGGCTACGTCCCCGATCACATAGCTCACCTGGGTCTCCTGGGGGCCGGTGCGGCGTTTGGCTAGGATGGCCAGCGGTAGGTTCAGACGCTCGGAGAGCCGCCGGGCCTGTTCAGCCCGCCCCGAGTCGGGTGAGACCACCACGGCGTTTTCGATGAGGTTTTGCTGCTCCAGGTACTCGGCGAAGAGCCGCACCGCCGAAAGCTCGTCCACCGGCTGATAAAAGAATCCCTGAATCTGCGGGGCGTGCAGGTCTACAGTAATCACCCGGTGGATGCCCACGTGCTCTAAAAGGCCTGCTACCAGGCGCGCGGTGATGGGCTCGCGGCCCTGGGTTTGCTTGTCCTGGCGGGCATAGCCAAAATAGGGAATCACCGCGTTGATACGCCCTGCGCTGCTGCGCCGGGCTGCGTCGGCCAGCACCAGGAGTTCCATTAGGTGGTCGTTGACCGGGGGGGCAGTGGACTGCAGCAGATACACATCGTCGCCGCGGATGCTCTCCAAAAGCCGCACCCGTACCTCGCCATCGGGAAAGCGTTCCACAGTGGCTTTGCCAAGGGGAATGCCCAGGGCCCGGGCCACTGCCTCGGCCAGGGGGCGGTTGGCGTTGCCGCAAAACAGCTTGACCCGTCCTCCGCTGGCGTGTTGTCTTTCTTCTGCTTGCTCTGAACCCAGCCACTCCGTTACGGATGCGCCCCCCATGCTGTCTCCTCCTCGAGTACCTGCACAGCCAACCCCGTTTTCCTAATAGTCTGGTGCTTTCAGTATACCTTGAGCCGCCCCCCACAAACCCTGGCAACCCCCCTTAATCAAAAGGGGCCCTTTACGCATGTCTAACTGCTCAAAACCTGGCCGATTAACTGCGCCAGACGTTCGGAGGCGCTTTCTAAAAAGGTTTCAAAAGCGATGGGCGCCTCGCTGCCTGCCTGGTCGGTAATGGCCCGCAGCAGGGCCATGGGCAGACCCAGGCGTCTGGCCGTCCACAAAGCGGCAGCTCCCTCCATCTCGACCGCGTCGGCAGCGAATATTCGTCGCACCTCCTCAGCCTCGCTGCGGTGGGCTAGAAAGCGGTCGGCACTGGCAATGCGCCCTAGGCGGATGGGCAGGCCCAGGGACTGGGCCGTGCGCAAGACTTTGGAGGTGAGGCCGGCGTCGGCGGGGATGAAGCGTTCGCCGGTGGCCAACTCACCTGGGGCACGCCCGAAAGCCGTGATATCCACGTCGTACTGTACGGCGTCCTGGGCCAGTATAAGATCCATCGTTTTGAGCTCGGGGTTCAAAGCCCCCGCCACCCCCACCCAGAAAGCCTGTGCAGGGTTAAATCGAACCTTGGTATAGGCCACTGCGGCCGAGGCAGCCACCTTGCCCACCCCGGTTTCGACCAGCACCACAGGGTAGCGCCCCAGAGTCCCTTGGTGAATGATCCAAGGGCCATCCAAGGCCTCTTTTAGGCTTAGCAAGCGGCGCAAAGCCTGGGCCTCGAGGCCTTCGGCGGCGAACAGAGCAACCATGGACATACCAGGGTTATACCAGATTCGGCTGCTTCGGCGCTGGAAGGCGGCAAACCAGCCCGACCGAAGGGATGTGCTTTCTTTGCCGAGCGCAGCGAGGGGTGTACTCCGGGATGCAAAAAGATAGCCACCGGAGGTCTTTGCCTTGGCTGACTATCTTTTTGCTTCCGGTACTAGACCAGCACCCGCCGACGACAGTCAGCACTTTGTTGGCCTGGGTGTAAAAGCTTTTGTGATTTTTGCACCAAAATTGCAATCAGCGCGGTTATTCAGATAACGCGAGGCCCCTATCCGGGGGGATGATTAATCAGGGTGATTTATGCCAATCTGTACCTAAGACGCATAACTGGGGGGGCTATGAAAAGAGGTTGTATTAAACCAATACCAATGGGGTTGAGACCCGATGGAAATGCGCTTGTTATCACGGTCTTGGTGGCCCTGATTATGGTTATTTCGCTGCTTTCC
This sequence comes from Meiothermus taiwanensis WR-220, assembly GCF_003568585.1. Lineage (NCBI taxonomy): Bacteria > Thermotogati > Deinococcota > Deinococci > Thermales > Thermaceae > Meiothermus > Meiothermus taiwanensis. The sequence continues at coordinate 1,955,759 of NZ_CP021130.1, read as the reverse complement.
ATTACCACCAGCCTGACCGTGAGCAACCGCCAGGTGGCAACCAACCAGGGGCTGGCCAACCGTGCACAGTTTGCTGCGGAGTCTGGTTTGCTCAGAGGGCTGCAGAGCTATCAAACGGCCCTCAACTACCTTAAGGGGATCAGGGTGGATTTGTCTGGATCCAACGCGTCAATCGTGCGCTCGGCCTATGTGCAGGCGCTGTACCGCTTCTGCTACGGCAACAGCGCAGCCGGGCCTTCCTTGAGCACCTTCGAGAGCGCTTTGAGTACCATGCAAGCCGGTACTTTGTGTGAGGCTTTACCCATAGACCCGACCCGTTCTCCAGCCGAGGTGGGAAACGAACGCCTGGCCATTCTCATCAATCCCTTGTTGTTCGATAACACCGTGTACAACGGCCAGGTGAGCAACCCAGCGGAGTACTGGGGGCGCTTGGCCTTAGGCTTGGGGGGTTCGGAGGGGGTGCTGGGTTCGTCGGATGGTTTAGAAGACCGTTACGTGGTGCAGGTCGATTTTACGCCGCGTCGCATTGTCATCCAAAATGGCGCGCCGGTGCTGGTGTTTGGCGATCCGAACAATGCCATTATCGCTACGGGCCGTGTCGTGCGGGGAAATACTGTGCTGGCCGAACGCCGGGTGGCTCGAGGGGTGTCCACGGCTAGCAGTTTGGGCGTTACCAATGTAACCATCCAAAACATCAGCTTCTCCTACTTCGCGTTTTTTGTAAACAACACCGTACGCTCCAACGGCAGGCGGGTGGTGTTGCGCGACGGCTTTACCGTAAATGGCCCTGCTTTTACCAATGGCCGCTGGGCTTTTGAACAGCGCACACCGCCGGCCAATTTCAGCTTTGGGGGTCAATTTGGTAGCGCGGGGTGTGAGGAGGGCGCTGAAACCTGCACCGAAGCCCAGCGGCTAGCTGGTAGGGGTTACTACCTGGGGGATGGTAACACCACCAGTACTTTTGCAACTGTTCCGGAAAACGACTCGGCCACCGGGCTTGCGGGGATTAATCCTAGCTTTGCCCGCTTGCGTAACCCGGCGGGAAGCTTTTTGTGTCGGGATGAAAATGGGGGCCAGGTGGTTTGTGCTGACGATGCACCGGCCAGCACCTGGTTGTATGACGTGAACTGGCAGCGCAACCCGATACCCATGCCGGGTAGCGATGCCATAACCCGCTTCGAACGGAACGCGGCTGGCGGTACCCCTACCACTACCAGAGACGCTAATGGCAACCTGCTTCGCGATGCCAACGGACGGATTGTGGTAAGCAACCCTACCGATACCGCTGGATTCTTCATCGACAGCAGCCTGTTCACGGCCTCGAGCAGCAACCAGGCTTCTAGCGGCTGGAGGAATGTTTCAGGTGGTACGGTGGTGATCAACCTGGCGACGGTTCCCCAGCCGAGCGCCAGCGTACTGCAAAACAACACCGGTCGCTATGTGGGAACGCCAACCGTTCGCGTGTACGTAGAAAATGGCCGTCAGCGCATCAGTGTGACGGCTACCTACGTCACTGGATACGCCCTGGCGGTGCAGCAGGAATGCTATACGCCTCCTCCACCTGGTGGCGGCGGTGGCGGTGGTGGTGGCGGCGGCGGTGGCGGTGGTGGTGGCGGCGGCGGTGGCGGCGGCGGGGTATGGCTGCCTGAGCTGCAAAAACTGGCCGACTACCTTTTCAACTTGGGCTCCATGGCCCACGCCCAGAGCTTCACCATCACCATCGACTGCTCCCGTGGTGGAACGCCGCGCTACCGCACCTACTGGACCAACAACCCGAACGACCCTAATATCATCCAGAACCCCAGGCCCACCCTACGCCAGACCATTACTGTGGTCTACGAGGTGGATGAGCAGGGCCAGGTTAGCAAGATAGCCGATAACAGCGCAGGTGTTCAGACCCTTCCCAGCGGCGGCCTTATCTTGAGCAACAGTGCGGTGCCCAGGTCGGCCATTCCTCCCATCCAGGGGCCACCCCCCGGGGGGCGCTTCAATGGTGTGATTTACAGCAGCGGTGATCTGGCTGTACGCAGTGTGGGCGATGTGAACAGCGCCAGCGAGGCCAACAACAGCCGGGCTGTGGCCGGTTACCAGCAACTATCTATCGCTGCAAGAAACAATATCCTGATTCAGTCGAACCTGCGCTACCAGAGCCCTATCCCCGATCCCCTGCCGGCTGACCCTGGCCAGTGGCCGCGCAACCTCCTGGGTTTGTATGCGGGTCAGGATGTGCGGCTTGATCCTCAAGGCTATCTATCCATCACCAGCAACAGCAACCGCAACTTGCTGGTAGACGGTGTGGTCATGGCCCAGAATGGGGAGGTACGTGGGCATGATTCCGCCTTTGATACCTGTGCTAATGCCACCCGTTTGCGGGATGGTGGCAGTTTTCAGGTGTTTGGGGGTGTGATTCAGAACCGCCTGGGGGCCATTAACTGTGGGGTGGTAAGCGGGGTGTTCCGGGGATATCGTTCCAATCACACCTACGATAGGCGGTTGCTTGATCCAGCCTACCGTCCGCCCAGCTTCCCGGAAGTAAGCAATGCCACCCTTAGTACGACGGTCAACACCTTTTTGCAGGGGAGTGGGAGCAACGCGAGCAACCAGGGTTTCTGGCGCTTGATTGGTCAGTAGGGGGTATTTATGAGCCTCGAGCCCGCCCTCTTAAAAAAATCGGGCCTCACATTGGTCGAGATACTGGTGGTGATGGCCATTCTGGGTATTCTGCTGGCTATTGCTTCGGTTAATCTCAACGGTGCGCGCCAACGGGCGCTGGTGCGTGAAGCGGCGGCTTCGGTGGCCACAGCGCTGTTACAGGCCCGTAGCGAGGCCCAGCGCTACAACAGCAACGTTGTGGTTGCGCTAGAAGGGGGGGGTACGGCCTTCACCATCCGTCAGGTGCGCAACGGATCGCTGGTCAGCCGCACGGTTCGGTTGCCAGCCGGGACGGTGGCCCAGGTGCCTGCGGGAGGGGCCACAACACTGACCTATCGCGCCCCGTTTGGAGTGTTGGACGGTGGGGGTGCTGCCTTTTGCTTCAGGCTGGTCAGTCAGGATGTGCCTTGTGATACTTCGCTAACCACTGCACCCCGAAGCGTGGTGGGTGTGGTGGGTTTGGTTGGAAAGGTGGTGGTGTTCAATTAGCACAGCGTTTGAGGAGGGCCGCCGGTGCGCAAGGCAGTGGGATGTCGGCTCAAACAAAGGCAGTATGCGCGTCTCAGCGGGGGTAACCCTGGTTGAACTGCTGGTGTCCATTGTGCTGCTGGGCGCTTTGTTGGCTGCGGTGGCCGGAGCGGTGACGACCATCTTTGGGGCCACGCGCAGCGCGCAAGCGGGGATAGACGCCAACGCACAAGCGCGTGAGATTATGGAGACCGTGCGGGTGCAGTGGGTTAGTGGGCCAGCGGCCCGGGCGGCCTACGATGCCAACTGCATTAGAATCGCATTGCCAGAAGGGGCCAGCATTACTGTGGGTGCCGTTAATCCAGCCACCGATGCCTATACACCCCAGCCTGTTAACGTTGTGCCCCCGGCGGGTAGCTGTCCGGGTGGTAGCTATAGCCAGCCGCTCAAGAGGGTGCAGGTTACGGTTGTACGCAACGGTCGTGAACAAAGCCGTCTCACCCTGGATCTGTCCCGACCCTAGGAGGGGTTTATGCGCAAATACGGGGTTACCCTCGTCGAGCTGCTGGTGGCCTTAGCCATCCTGGGTGTTTTGGTTGCAGCATTTACGGGGTTTTTTGTCTCTACCCTGCGCGCGACCAGCGATTTTGATCGCCGCAATGAGCTTTTGCTGGACGGTCAGATTGCCCACCAACTACTGGTCTCGAGGCTGCAAGAGGCCTGGTTTGTGTACCCCGCCGGTCAGAGCATCGTCCTGAGCGGGCCGGCTGCCTGGCAAACCACCAATCCCGCTTCGGGAAGCAACGTCTGGACGGTGGGCGACCAGTTTGTGGCGGTGGTTTTGCCCCCGTTGCGGGTAGGGTCTGTCTGTAGCCCCGCCACCCCCGGCCAGACCGAGGGCTGTTATCGCTTTTTTGCCTACTATCCACTTAGCCGGGCGGCCTATGTAGCCAACTCGAGCGGCATCTTCGATCGCCTGCCGCCCGATGCAGCCAATCCAGATGCCTGGGTTTTGATGCAGTACACGGGCTTTCTAGAACCCTCCACGGTGGTTTCAGGCAGCGCAGCCCCTACGGGTGGGGCTGCGGGCGCGCTGGGTGGTACAAACGTGGCCTTGGTGGCCGACTACCTCGCCCCCAGGCGTTCTTTCTTCAGCATTACAGAGGTTGCCGCAGGGCCTCCGGCCATCCGCCAGGTGAGCGTTAGCCTGCAATTCAGCCGGGTGGTGCAGGGGCGCACCCTTAGCGTGGGGGGGGCAGGCACCTCGCTGAGCGCAACCGTGCAGCCCCGCAATCAGGGCGTGTTGGCTCCGTAGGCCTCCTGGGCGATCTCGATGGTTTCCTGCACATGGAGGTTGCTATGCAGCAGCCGTTCGGCCCAGGCCTTGGCGCTTTGGGGGTCGTGGTCGCGGTAGTTGCCGCACTCGAGCTCGCTCACCCCTGGCACCGGCTCGGTGTGGTTGACCACGTCCTGTAGTGTAGCCCTAAAAGCCTCCAGCACCTTTTGGGGCCCCGGCTGGCCCAGCACCACCAGGTAAAAGCCGGTACGGCAGCCCATGGGTGAGATATCCACCACCCCTTCCAGGTGGCTGCGGATATAGGTGGCCAGGAGGTGCTCGAGGGTGTGGATGGCCCCGGTGCTGAGGGCCTCCTGGTTGGGTTGGGCGAAGCGCAGGTCGTACTTTTCGATCAGGTCACCTTTGGGGGTTTCCTTCGCCCCGGCCAGCCGCACGTATGGCGCCCGGACTTGGGTGTGGTCGAGGCGAAAGGATTCGGGGATCACAAGGGGTTTGGGCATACCCCCAGTTTACCGCCTTGCGGGGCTTTAGCCTTTAAGCTTCCGCCACAGCTCTGGGGTCAGCAGCAAGAAGACCGGAATCAGCTCGATGCGCCCCGCCCACATCTGAACAATCAGGATCAGCTTGGAGAGGGGCTCGAGGCCGGCGTAGCTGCCCATGGGCCCCACCTCGCCCAGCCCCGGCCCGATGTTGCCCACCGCTTGGGCGCTGGCGGTAAAACCCACCACAAAGTCGTTTTCGAGCAGGGAGATAAGCACCGCGCCCGCCGCTACCAAAGCCGCGTAGAGGGTGATGAAAGCGGCCACCGAGCGCATTACGTCCTCTCCCAGGCTTTTGTTGCCCAGGCGCAGGGTCATGACCGCCTGGGGGTGCAGTGAGCGGATCAGTTCCCGTCGCACAATTGCCCCCACCACCAGCCAGCGAATCACCTTGATGCCACCCGCCCCCGAGCCTGCACAACCCCCCACGAACATGGCCGCCACCAGAATGGCCTGGGCCGCCGGAACCCACAGCGCAAAGTCGGCGCTGGCGTAGCCGGTGGTGGTGATGATGGAGGTGACGTTAAAGAAGGCGTGGCGGATGGCGTCGCCCCAGGTATAGTTCATGTCCTGGGTGTGGTGGGTCATCAGAAAGACGGCCAGTGCCGTGCTGAACACCAGCACGATGAGGGTATAGATGCGCAGCTCCACATCCCTCAGGAGCGGGCGGGGGTCGCGGGTGAAGAAAAGCCGGTACTGCAACACGAACCCCGCGCCCCCCAAGAACATGAACAAGGTACCGAACCACTGGGCCAGTGGGCTGTAGGTCTCGAAGCTGCGCGGGTTGGGACTAAACCCGGCGGCGGGCAGGGTGGTGAGAGCGTTGCAGATGGCCTCAAAGGCCGGCACCCCGGCGATCCAGTAGCATAGAGCAGCCGCCAGGGTGAGGCTGGTATACACCTTGAGAATGCTTAGCGCGGCGGTGCGCAAGCGAGGGGTAAAGGGTTCTTTCTGGATGCCGGTGCTCTCGGTGATAAAAAGCTGGCGGCCTGCCACGGCCAGATGGGCCAGTAGTGCCACCACCAGCACCAGAATCCCCACGCCCCCAAACCACTGCATCAGGCTGCGCCAGAAAAACAGGCTGTAGCCAAACTGCCCGAAGTCGGCCAGCACCGTTGCGCCGGTGGTGGTGAAGCCGGACATAGCCTCGAACACCGCATCGAGGTAGTTCATGCCGCCGGCCACCCAGAAGGGAATTGCGCCCAGCAGGGGCACCAGTAGCCAGATCAGGGCGATGGAGAGCAGGGCCTCGGCGCGCCCTGGTTCATGCCTGGGGTCGCCCAGGCTGCGGAACCACCAGCCCAGCGAAAGCCCCACTGCAGCGCCCAAAAGAAACCCCCAGGGCGACTCGCCCAGCACCAGCGAGAGCACCTCGAGCCCCAGCATGACCGCGCCCAGGGCCAGGTAGACCACGCCCAGGAAGTAGTAGGTAAAGCGCAGGTTGGTTATCAGCCAGGGTTTTGTTTTTCTTTTCATGGGGTTGGTTCCTCAGGCCCTGAGCCTGCGCCAAAGCTCGGGGGTAAATAGCGAAAATACTGCAATAAGCTCGATGCGCCCGGCCCACATCTGGAAAATCATCACGGCTTTGGAGATGGGGTGTAGATGGCCGTAGTGGGCCATGGGGCCCACCTCACCCAGCCCCGGCCCCACGTTGCCGATGGCCGCGGCTGAAGCGGAAAAGGCCACCACGAAGTCTTCCTCCAGGATGCCCATCACCAACACCCCCAGGGCAAACAGGCTCACGTACAGGGTGATGAAAGCGGCCACCGAGCGCATCACGTCCTCGCCGATGTTCTTGTTACCCACCCGCAAGGGCAGCACGGCCTGGGGGTGCAGGGCCCGCTGCAACTCCCGGCGCACCAGCGCCCCGATAATCAGCCAGCGGATGATCTTGATGCTGCCCCCTACGCTGCCGGCGCTACCGCCGATAAACATCAGCATAATCAGCAGGGTTTGGGCCGGGATGACCCACTGGGCAAAGTCGGCCGAGGCAAAGCCGGTGCCGGTGATGATGGAGGTGGTCTGGAAGAAGGCGTGGCGCAGGGCTGGCTCGAGGTCGTAGTCGTGGCGCGCGAAGAGCACGGCTGCCATCAACAGGCCCACCACCAGCACAATCAGAGCATAGGCACGAACCTCCGGGTCGCGCAGGAGGGCGGTGTACTCGCGGCCAAAAATGGCCCGGTACTGCAAGAGCAGGTTCACCCCAGTCAGGAACATCACTCCGGCCGCGATCCACTGGGTGAGCGGGGTGTAGCTTGCAAAACTCTGGGGGTTGGGGCTGAAGCCGCCGGCAGAGACGCTCGAGAAGGTGTTGGTGATGGCTTCGAACAAAGGCACGCCGGTAACCAGATAGGCGGCTAGGGTGACGAAGGTCAGCAGCAGATAGACCCGCAGAATGTAGCTGGCGGTTTGGTGGAGTTTGGGGGTGAGCTGCTGTTTTTGTACGCCGGTGGTCTCGGCAAAAAACATCTGCCGCCCGGCCAGGGCCAGGTGGGGTAGCACCACGATAAACAGCAGCAGAATCCCCATGCCGCCAAACCACTGGCTGAGGCTCCGCCAGAAAAAAAGCCCGTAGCTGAACTGGTTGAAGTCGGCCAGGATGGTGGCCCCGGTGGTGCTGAAGCCCGAGGTGGCCTCGAACAGCGCATCCAGGTAGCTAAGGCCCCCCGAGATCCAGAAGGGGATGGCCCCCAGCAGGGGCACCATGATCCAGAGCCCGGCCACCGTCAGCAGGGCCTCGGCCCGGCGGGGCTCGGCCTGGGGGCTGCCCAGCCGGCGCAGGAGCATCCCCAGTGACAGCCCCAGGCCAGCCCCCACAAAAAATCCTCGGGCGTCCTCACCCAGGAGCGCGTCCACCAGCCCCAGGAGGCCCATCACGCCCCCCAGCGCGACGTAGACGGTGCCGGTCATATAGGTGGCGACCGGGATGGGGTTGGCTGCGCGCGCTTTAGCGAACCTGGGCCAGGACTTCATTGGCTACCTGCCGGTCGGTAAGAACCAGGAGTTTATCGCCACCGGTAACGGCCAGCATGGGGGAGCGCAGGTAGACCCGGGTACCGCGCTCGAGGGCCACTGCAATGGCCCCCTGGGGGAGCTGGAGCTTATCGAAGGGCGTCTCGCGGAAGTCGGCTGGCAGCTCGAATTCCAGCAGCTCCACCTGGTCTTCGATCAGGGCCAGGTGGTCTACGTTGTCGGGGGCGATCCAGTCCACCACCTCGCGCACCGCCGCGGCGCGGGGGGTGAGGGGGATGTCAATGCCCACGTGCTCGAAGAGGCGGCGGTTCTCGCCCCGGTTAACCCGGGTGATCACCTTGGCTACCCCAACCTGCTTGGCCAGGAGTGAGACCAGCAGGTTTTTCTCGTCGTTTTCGGTGACCGCTACCATCACGTCCACATGGTCGAGGCCTTCGGACTCCAGCAGCTCCAGGTCGGTGCCGTCGCCCTCGAGCACCAGCGCCCCCGGCAGGTGTTCGGCCAGCCAGGCGCAGCGGTCGGGGTTGTGGTCAATAACGGTGACCTCGAGGCGGTGCTTGAGCAGTTCTTTGGTGACCATGTACCCCACATTGCCGCCCCCCACCACCATCACCCGGCGCACCCGTTCGCGCGGAGCGAAGCAGGCCTGGATGGCGTCGAAGCCCTGGGGGGTGGTCATGAAGAAGATGCGATCCTCGGCCTCGAGGGCGAGCTGGGCAAACTCGGGGTCGGTGGCCGCGATAAAACGGCCCTCGCGCAAAATACCGGCCAGCAGGCTGCCCGGAGGCCAGTCCAGCAGGGCGAGCTGCTTGCCGATGTAGGGGCCGCCCTCCCGCACCTGGTACTCCACAAAGCGCAACCGGCCACCGGCCAGCACCTCGGTGTCCACCGCCCCAGGGATTCGGATGACCTCTACAATTTCTTTGGCCAGCGAGCGTTGGGGCCAGAAGACCTGGTCGATGCGGGTGCCCAGAATTTCCACCGTGCGCGGGTCGGTCAGGATATCCACATAGGACTGCTTTCCCACAAAACACAGGGTTTCCTTGGCCCCCAGGCCCTTGGCCAGCATGCAGGCAATCAGGTTGACCTCGTCCCAGTTGGTGGTGGCGATAAAGGTGTCGCACAGATCTACCTTGGCTTCCCGCAGAATCTCGGGGTCGGTGACGCTCCCAATCACCACCTGCACGTCCAACCCCCCCAGGCGCTCCTTGGCCTCGGGGTTGGTGTCCACCACCACCAGGTCGTGCTGGGTGTGCAGGGCTTTAGCAATCTGTGAGCCGATCTCGCCGCCGCCGGCAATTACGATGTACATAGCTGGCTCCGTTGGGGTGTAGGGCGAACCTTGGATATACCCCCCTGCCCAGGGCGTGGGAGGTGCGCATTCCCCGCCCAGGGGGTGGACCAGTACCTCTGATCTTGTAGAAAGTCCAAGCCCAGGCCGACTTGATAAGACTTCATAACCCAAACAGGCACTAGCTTACACCTGAATTGTTTCCGTAGCTACGTTTTTAATCACCGGAACCGCCGGTTTCCAGGCCACCCGGCCCACCATCTCGCCGTGCAGGTCGTAGGCCTCGGCCTGGGTAATCCGAACCTGGATGATGTCGCCAATTTTGACCGTGCCGTCGGTCTCGGCGTAGACCAGTCCGTCGATGCCTGGGGCGTCGTACCTGGAGCGGCCCACCACCAGGCCGGGCAGCTCGCCGTAGTCGTCCACGATGACCTCGAGGGTCTGTCCCAGCCGGGCCTGGTTCTTTTCCAGGCTAATCTGCTGCTGCAGGGCCATCAGGCGGGCCCGGCGCTCCTCTTTGACCTCCTGCGGGACAGCCCCCGGCAGGCTGTTGGCGTCGGCCCCTTCCACCTCGGAGTAGGTGAAGCAGCCCACCCGGTCGAGCCGGGCCTCGGCGATAAAGTCCAGTAGCAGCTCAAAGTCTTCCTCGGTTTCGCCGGGGAAGCCCACGATAAAGCTCGAGCGAATCGCCAGGTCGGGGGCGATGGCGCGCCATTCCTGGATGGTTTTGAGGTGGCTTTCAGCCCCCCCGGGGCGGCGCATGGCCCGCAGAACCCTGGGGCTGGCGTGCTGGAGCGGCACATCCAGGTAGGGCAGCAGCTTGCCCTCGGCCATCAGGGGGATGAGGTCGCGCACGTGGGGGTAGGGGTAGACGTAGTGCAGCCGCAGCCAGGCCCCCAGCCCGGCCAGCTCGTTGACCAGATCCACCAGGTGGGCCCGTACCTGCTTGCCTGCATAGTCGGAGGTGCGGTGGCGGATATCCACCCCATAGGCCGAGGTGTCCTGGGCGATTACCAGCAACTCCTTGGTGCCGGTGCCCACCAGCCGGGTGGCCTCGAAGAGAATCTCGGCGGCGTCGCGGCTTTGTTGCAGGCCGCGCAGCTTGGGGATGATGCAGAAGCTGCACTTGTGGTTGCAGCCTTCCGCAATCTTCAGGTAGGCGTAGTGGCGGGGGGTCAGCTTGACCTGCGGGGGAACCAGGGCCGTAAAGGGATTCTGCTCCAGGGGAACCACCCGCTGTACGGCAGCCAAGACCCGGTCTACCTCGCCGGGGCCGGTGACCTCGAGCACCTGCGGGTGGGCCTGCTGGATGACCTCGGGCCGGGCCCCCAGGCAGCCGGTTACAATCACCTTGCCGTTCTCCGACAGGGCCTCGCCGATGGCGGTAAGCGACTCCTCTACCGCCGGGGTGATGAAGCCGCAGGTGTTGACTACCACCACATCGGCCTCCTGGTAGGTGGGCGAGGTTTCGTATCCCTGGGCCCGCAGGCGCGAGAGAATCTGCTCCGAATCCACCAGGGCCTTAGGACAGCCCAGACTGACAAACCCGACCTTGCCTGCCATTTCCTCTCCTGTGCGCCCGATGGCGCGACAACAGTCCCGAGTATAGCAGGTTTGTGGGGTTTGGGTATGGATCACACAGCTTTGCGCTGGAGCTCGAGCTACTGTCCAAAGCGCTGGGTGACCACCTGCCCCGCATTGCCCATGCGGCCCCGGTCTTGGCCGTTGACGATGGCCCGCACCACCCCGGCGTTGCCGACCCGCACCACCACCGGCAGGGGGTAGCTGAGCTGAGTACCGGCGGCTACGGTGCCCTCGTAGAGCTGCCGGCCTGTGCGCCCATCGGTAACGCGGATCCAGCTGGTGCCCTCAAACCGTAGCGTCAGGCCCGTGGCGGGCGCAGAAGTGGTGGGATTGGGGGAGGGCGAGGGGCTGGACGCGGGAGGAGCAGGTGTCAGGGTGAAGCTCAGGCTGCGATCGGTTTGCAGGGTGATTACCTGTTCGTACTTCTGGTAGCCGGGCGCTTCGATGCGAAGGGTGCGCTCGCCGGCCTCCACACGGGCCTCGAGGGGGGCTTGTCCAAGCAAGAAGCCATCGAGGTATACCCGTGCACCGGTGGGCTGTGTGGCGATGCGCAAGCTGATTTGCTGTGGAGGGGATGGCGCGACAGGGGCCGGTGGGGTGGGGGTGGAGGTTCCAGGGCGGTACAGGCTGCGGTAGCCCCACCAGCCCAGCAGCAGCAACAGGATGACCAGGGGCACCACCCAGAGCCAGCCAGGGTTTGGGGCGGTGGGCGCCTTAGGGCTGGAAGCGCTCTCCAGCGCTGCAGGCTGGGCTGTACTCATCGGGTAAAGGGCCAACAAAGGGGCCGCATCTAGACCCAGCAGTTGGGCGTAGCGCTTGAGATAGCCTCGAGCCAAAGGGGGTTCGGGTAGCTCATCGAAACGACAGTCTTCCAGGGCTTCCAGAATAACCCGCCGCACCTTGAGCACCTCGGCTGCCTGGGCCAGATCCAGCCCTTTGGCTTCACGGGCTTCTTTTAGCCGCTTACCCAGCTCGCACATTTCGCCTCATTCTAAGCCTTAAACTCTAGCTGCACATAAGTAACGCCCGGGCCTGGGCGCTACTCCTGGGTGAGCGCAAGCGCAATTTGGGCGGCCAGGCGGGCGTTTTCTTCCAGTAGGCGCAAATTGGCCTCGTCGGTCTGGCCCCCGCTCAGCTCGGAGATGCGCCGGAGCAGGAACGGGGTCAGGGCTTTGCCGCCGATGCCCAGCCGGGCGGCTTCCTGGGTGGCCTGTTCCACCCAGCGCTGTACCTGGGCGAAGTCCAGCCCCTTTGAGATGGGGTTGAGCACCAGGCTGGCCCCCGGCAACCCCAGCGCTCGGGCGGCTTTGTAGGCCTGGGCGGCGCCCAGGGGCGACTCCACCCGGGCGGGTAGGGGATAGGGGCTCGAGGGGCTGTGAAAGGCCGGCAGGTGGTTGGTTTTATAGCCCAGCAGGGCCACCCCCAGCGACTCCAGGCGTTCCAGGGTGGCCGCAAGGTCGAGGATGCTCTTGGGGCCGGCCGATACCACCACGATGGGGGTGCGGGAGAGCACGAGCAAGTCCGCCGACTCGTCGTAGGGGTGGGGGTGCACGCCGCCAATGCCGCCGGTTGCAAAGACCTGGATGCCGGCCTTGTGGGCCAGGAAAGCGGTGGAAGCCACGGTGGTGCCCGCGCTTTTGCCCTGGGCCACCAGCGCGCCTAAGTTCCACAAGCTGGCCTTGTCGGCGCTCTCATCGCTTGCGATGGCCTCGAGTTCCTCCGCGGTCAGGCCCACCACCACCTGGCCTTTCAGGATGGCGATGGTGGCCGGGATTGCCCCGGCCTCTCGCACAGTCTCCTCGAGCTTGCGGGCCAGCTCCAGGTTCAGAGGGCGGGGCAGGCCGTGGGTAATGACGGTGGACTCCAGGGCCACCACGGCGCGGTGGGTTTGTAAAGCTTGGGCGACTTCGGGGTGTAGACGCATACCCACAGCATAAAGCAGGGATGCAAACCGACGTACAGCTCGAGCCGCCAGGGGGCTACGGTGCAGGACATACCCGGTTGCGCCCGGCCCGCTTTGCGGCGTAGAGCTGCTCGTCTGCGGCGGCCAGGAGCTTTTCGTGGTTGGGGAGGCTGGGGTCGCTGCTCACCCCGATGCTCACGGTGACCTTGAGGTCGGGGTGTAGCGCGGCCCAGTTATGCTGTTCGATGCGCTGTCGTATCCGTTCACAGGCGACCAGGGCCCCGGGTAGGCTGGTCTGAGGAAAAACCAGTGCGAACTCCTCGCCGCCGTAGCGGGCTGCAAAGTCCACGCCGCGACAGCCCGCCTCGAGAATCTGCCCGACGATGCGCAGCACATCATCGCCAATCTGGTGGGAGAAGGTGTCGTTGATTTGTTTGAAGTGGTCGATGTCGACCAGGGCCACGCTTATGGGCAACTTGTAGCGTTTGGCCGCGGCAAACTCGCGCTCGAGGTTTTCTTCCAGGTAGCGGCGGTTGTGGAGCCGGGTCAGGGGATCCTGGCGGGCCAGCCGCTCCAGCTCAGCGGACTGCTGGCGCAGCTTATCCAGCAGGCGCGATTTTTCGGCGTTGGCTTCCTTCAGGCGTTCGATGGCCAGGGCCAGCTCCCGGTTGGCGCGGGCCAGCTCGGTGTTGCGCAGGCGCTCGATCTCCGCTTCCTGGCGGGCTTTTTCTACCTGAAACCCCGCCAGCAGGGCGGTGGTTTTTTGCGCCTGCTGTTCTTTGTGCAGCCTGCGTTCGATCTCGAGGCCCCGCCGCAGGTGATACAGCGCCAGCTCCAGCTTTTGCTGGGCCTCGAAGACATCGGCGATGGCCTGGTGGTACTCGAGCAGCAGCTTTTGCGGCCCCAGAAGGGCGGCCTGCTCGAGGCCCCGTTGCAGTATCTGAATAGCGGCGGCAGACTGCCCCATCCGCCCCAGCAGGGAGCCCACCTGCAGCAGCGTGCTCAGGGCGCCCAGGCGGTTGCCCGACTCCTGGTAGAGGTTCTGAGAGGCCTGGAACAGGCCCAGCGCGGTTTCCAGATGGCCCAGGGCGGCGTGGGCGCGGCCCAGGTTTTCCAGGCAGGCCGCCCGCACCTGGGGGCTGCCCAGTTGGTCGGCCAGGGCCAGGGCCTGCTGGTGGTAGTCCAGCGCCTCCTGCAGGCGGCCTAAGCGCTGGAACACCGTGCCCAGGTTGGAAAGCACCCTGGCCTGGCCCTGACGGTTGCCCTGGGCCTGCATGAGGGCGAGGCTTTCGCGGTAGAGCTGCGCCGCCCCCGAAAAATCGCCGATCTCGAGGTAGACCAGGCCCAGGCTGTTCAGGGTTTCAGCCTCGCTCAGGCGGTCGCCCAGCTCGCGCTTGAGGGCCAGGCTGCGCAGGAAGTACTTGGTGGCCTCCTGGTGGTTGCCCAGGGTGTACTGCACCGAGCCCACGCCGCTCAGGGCGTTGGCTTCCAGCGCTTTGTGCTCGTATGCGCGGCTCAGCTCGAGCGCCTCGAGGTAGTACTCGAGGGCCTTGGGAAAATTGCTTTGTAAGAAGTGGAGTTGACCCAGCGCGCTGAGGGCCTCGATTTCGCCCTTAACCTCGCGGGCCTGGTGCAAAACCGCGAGGGCTTCCTCGAGGCAGCCCTGGGCTGCTGGCAGGTTGCCCTGGCGGTAGTGAAAATCGCCCAGGTTTTTGAGGGTCAGGCCCCGCCCTACTGAATGGCTGCCTGCATTGGACAAAATCAGCATCTCCTCGACGACCTGCCCGGCCCGTTGTAGGTCGTTTAGCCGTAGAAACTGGTATAGCTCATCGAGCAGGCGCAGCTTCTCCGGGATGGCCTGGGTTTGATTAAGCTGGGCCTCGAGGGCCTGGAGGGTTTGGTTCATAGGTCTGGGGCCGGGTTTATTGCTGTCAAAATTTTTGCACTTTATACCGCATAACGATTCTTGCGTGCAATAAGTGTTCTGTGAGAGGCCCTCCAAAAAGCCTGCTAGATGCCCTAACCCCAGCCCAATTGCGCCAAAAAATGCAGTTTCAGTTTTTACTGTATGCCATCCTGCCCTTATGGCAAGGTGGTTGATACTGGCCCTTACCGGTTTTTTGCTGTTCCTGGCCCTGGCCGGCTGGGCGGCCTACGCTTTTCTGATCCGTCCGGCCCAGACCCTGGTCAACGATTTTCGACAGATCATCGCGCTGGACAGGAACGTAGAGCGACAGACCGCCTACACCCCTCCAGCCAACGGTCAGCTCAGCCCCGAACAGCTCCAGCGCTTTTTGCAGGTGCAGCGCTATGTCAAACAACAACTGGGGGAGCGCTACCAGCGCATCGAAGCCCGGCTTAATCAGCTAGCCAGCCAGCAGGTGGGACAGCTTGTGCTGGACTACCGCACCGCGCTTGATCTTTTCCGCGACTCGAGCTCGCTGGTACTGGACGCCAAGGGCATCCAGGTGCAGGCCCTCAACCAGCAGGGCTTTTCTGCGGAGGAGTACGCCTGGGTGCGGGCGCAGGTCTACGCTGCGCTGGGCTATGGGGTGCCCAACCTCAACCCGCAGGAGATTCTGCGCCAGATAAGCTCGAGGGACTTCAACCCGCGGGTAGATCTGTTCAAGCCCGAGGCCCCGGCGGCCAACGTGCGGCTGGTGGAGCCTTTTCGCGATGAGCTGGTGAGCTACTATCCTTTCACCTGGTTTGGGCTGTAGGGGGCTGTATGGTGTTGCCAAATCATGCGTGGCTGGAGCTTTGATACCGGCTCCACCTGAACTTCACCGCCCTGCGCAGTCAGGGGTGAAGGATTCAAGCCGACCCAAGGTAGCAGAAAAGCATTTCGGCAGTATCGTTTAGGCTTGCCAGAGTGAACGATACCGCCGAAATGCGTATGAAGACGTTTGGGGTACGCCCGTAAAGGCTCCTAGCAGACCGAGTCGGTGGGCCTGGGGTTGGATAGCCCAAACCAGGGGCGTAGCCGCAGCCCGGCACCGGTGCCCAGCAAAGCCATGACCAGCCAGACCCAGCCGTGCAGGCTGAAGGAGGCCACCCCCCCGATGTAGGCCCCGATGTTGCAGCCGTAGGCCAGCCGGGCCCCGTAGCCCATCAAGAGCCCGCCCAGCACGGCTGCCAGCAGGGCTTTCCAGCCCAAGCGGGGGTTTTTGCCGAATACCCCGGCAGCAGCGGCGCTGAGCAGCGCGCCCAGCAGGATGCCCAGGTTGGTCAGGGCGGTGGGGTGGCCCAGGGGGGAGCGTTCCAGGGGCGACTCGCCGTTCCAGAAGCCCCAGAAGGCTGGCTGGGCCAGGCCCAGGGCCTCCACGGCCTGTGAGCCCCACAGGGTCAGGCCGTAGGTGACCCCCCAGGGGCGCCCGCTCACATAGAGCACCGCTGCGTTGAGCACGGCCAGCACCAGCGCCGCCACCCACAGCGGCCAGGTGCCGCGCAGCACCCGGGCCCAGCCCTGGGAGCCTCGAGGCTGGGAAAGCGGTGGGGGTTGCCGTTTGCGGATGATCCACTCGGCCAGCAGGGCCAGCCCCCCCACCAAGGCCAGCGTGACGGCCAGGGCTCCCCACAAGCCCAGGTGCTCGGCCAGTGAGATGGGTGGTAGGGCGCCTATGGCCCCCGGCCCGGTTGTCCAGAACTCGAGGTTCCAGGCCCCCAGCACCGAGCCTCCCATAAAGCTCACCAGGGCCACCAGGCCCAGCAGACTGCCGCTGCCTGTTGCGTACAGTGTGCCTGAGGCGCACCCCCCGGCCAGTTGCATCCCCACCCCAAACAGAAAGGCCCCCAGCAGCAGACCCGGCCCGATGGGGGCCAGATAGCCGCTCAAGGGCTGGCCGCCCAGGCCCTGCCCCAGGGCAAACAGAAGGGCAAACAGGGTCGCGGTTACGCCCAGCAGCAGCATATGGGCCTGCAAAGCCCGCCCCTGCCCCACGCTCAGGAGCTGGCGGAAGGCCGAGCTAAAGCCAAACCGGGCGTGAAAGAGGCTAAAGCCCAGCCCGATTCCCAGCAACAGCAAAAGCCCCTGAGGTGTGGGTAACTGCGCGTACAGCCAGCCTGCTCCCAGCAGCCCCAGTCCAATTAGCCCGTACTGGGGCCGGGGGGCCTGATGGGACGGGGCCGAGACAGCGGATCTGGATGGTAAACCCTTGCGTAACAGCGACATTTATCCTCCACACAGGCCGGCTTTTTACCGGCCGGTGAAGGTTAGATTATCAAAGATTACAAATATTGTAAACTAAGTCAAATAAAAAACCCATCCAGCCGAATTTTGAAATGGGAGCGATCTCAGGACTGCTGCTGATGACGGGCCTCGAGCAAGCCCCAGAGGGTGTTTTCTAAATCCTCAATGGCCTTTTTGCTGCCCACCACCGAAAGTGGGGCGGCGTTGCCGTCGTAGAGGTACAGCACCCGGATGGGGAAGAGCCAGTAGCTCACGAAGGCCACTGCCGCCAGGGCCAGCGCGCCGTACTCCAGCAGGGCAGGGCTTACTCTCAGGAGCTGGGGGATGTTGAGCCAGCCCAACGAGCGCAGGCCCAGGCTAACAAGCCCTACAAACAGGCCCACAAACGCCACCGCCAGCAGCCAGTCGCGCATCTGGTAAGAGCGCTCGAGCCGTGTCACCAGCGGAAGGTTGACGCGCACCGAGACCGTGTTATTTCTGAAGCACAGCCAGCCGGTCTCGATGGTGGCTGCGCGGAAGCGCGAACCGCTGGCCGAGTAGCGGTGGGGCAGGGTGATTTTTTGCATGCAACCTCCAAACAACCAATGCCCTTGGGAAGAGCAAGGCCTTCAGGACAGGCCTATTTTGTCATGGGAAACGGGTTTTGCGTAGGGTAGGCAAATGGGTGTTTCCATGCAAACCCTGGGGGCCGGCTGGTCTACAATTTCACCGTGGTCGGGTGGTTCCGGCGCTATTTTGCAGGTCGGCCCGTTGCGCAGGTGGTGGTGGTGCTCACCGCGCTTAACCTGTTCACGGTGCTGGCTTTTACCCTGCTGGTGCCAGCCAGGCCGCTCGAGGTGCCCACCCTGCTGCCCTGGCAAGACCCGGCCCAGACCGCCTGGCGGCTGGGGGCGGCCCTGGCCTTGATGGGGGTGGTGGTCTGGGCAGTGCGGCCCGGACAGCGTGGGGCCTGGGAGTTTGCGCTGCTAATCCTGATCGGGGTTGCGGTGGTGGCCTGGCTCAGCCAGAACTACCTGCCCTTTCTGGCGCTGGGCCTGATTCCAGTGGTGGCCCGCTACTGGATGCCGCTGTGGGCGGTGCTCCTGATTGTGCTGGGCCTGGGCGCTTTGTCGGTCTGGTGGGCCCAGCGCGAGCCGCTGCAAATCACCTTCGAGATTGTGCTGAGCCAGGGCCCCCAGGGCAACACGGCCTGGGGCGCACTGCCGACGCCCGCCGAGTACCCCAACCTGAGCCTGGCTTTCTTCATTTTTATCGGGTTTTTGTACTCGGGGTATGCCCTGTTGACCCTCGAGCTGCTCATAAGGGAGGTACGGGCCCGCGAGGAACTCGAGCGCACCCGCCGCGAGCTCGAGCAAACCTCCCGCCAGGCCGGCATGCTGGAGGAGCGCCAGCGCCTGGCCCGTGAAATTCACGACACCCTGGCCCAGGGGTTTGCCAGCATCGTGGTGCAGCTCGAGGCTGCCGAGATGGCCGCAGAGCACGAGACCTCTGCCGCACGTTACCTGGAGCAGGCCCGGCGGGCTGCCCGCGAAGGCTTGTCGGAAGCCCGCCGGATGGTCTGGGCCCTGCGCCCGGAAATCCTCGAGAACACCTCGCTGCCCGAAGCCCTGCAGCGCTTGCTTCAACGCTGGCAGCAGGAGAGCGGCATCAGCGCCGAGTTCACCCTGACCGGCGACCCCCGGCCGCTGCACCCGGAGCTCGAGGTAGGCCTGCTGCGCGTTGCCCAGGAAGCCCTGACCAACATCCGCAAACACGCCAGAGCCCGCCACGCCACCCTCACCCTTTCTTACCTGGACGATCTGGTGCTGATGGACGTGCAGGACGACGGGGTGGGCCTGCTGCCGCCCACCTCGGGCAGCTTTGGCCTGCGCTCGATGCGCGAACGGGTAGAAGCGCTGGGGGGCCAGATGACGGTGGAAAGCGAACCCGGCCTGGGAACCACCCTGGCCGTGAGCCTGCCTTTGTACCCTCAGCCCTCCATGCAGGAGGTCAAGACCCTATGACCAGTGTACCTGCCATTCGGATTCTTTTGGTAGACGACCACCCCGTGGTGCGGGCGGGTCTGCTGGGGTTGCTCTCCTCCCAGGCCGACTTTAAGGTGGTGGGCGAGGCTTCTAACGGCCTCGAGGCCCTACGCCTGCTCGAGCAGGTCGGGGTTGATGTGGTGCTGATGGATCTGCGCATGCCCCAGATGGACGGGGTCACGGCCATACGGCAGATCCGGGCTCGTTTTGCTGGGGTTCAGGTCTTGGTGTTAACCACCTACGACACCGACTCCGAAATTGTGCGCGCGGTGGAGGCTGGGGCCACCGGCTACCTGCTCAAAGACGTGCCGCGTGAAGAGCTTTTCCGGGCCGTGCGGCTGTGCGCCAGGGGCGAAGCGGTGCTCTCACCCCCGGTAGCAGCCCGTCTACTCGGCCGGATGCGCGGCCCTGCTGAGGAAGTCCTATCGGTGCGCGAACTCGAGGTGCTGGCCCTGGTGGCCAAAGGTTTTTCCAACAAGGAGATCGCCCGCGAGCTCAAGATCAGCGAAGCAACCGTCAAGACCCACCTTTTGCATACCTTCGACAAACTCGGTGTGGACGACCGCACGGCCGCCGTGACGGTAGCCCTGGAAAGGGGCATTCTCCGTCTTGAAGGCTAAAAACTCGGTATTGTGTAGAGGTATGAAGTTCCTGCGCTACCTTGTACCGGTGGGCATTGGACTCTTGATCGCTTTGGCCGACCTTGGCAACGTGGATCTGCTCTTTGCCGGAACCCTGCTGCTTTTGATGGGTTTTGTGGTGGGTTGGTGGTGGCCCCGGCAATGGTGGCTGAGCGGGCTTCTGATGGGGGGAATTCTGCCCTTGGTACAGCTATGGGCCTCGGTGGTGCAGTTTCCCATGCCCTATGTGCCCGACCCGCTGCAGGGCCTGTTGTTGCTGATTCCTGCCTTGCTGATGGCGGGCTTTGGGGCCATCGTACACAACAAAACACCCTACACCCCCGCCGCGCTGCGGGCCCGTCTGCGCCGGGCCCAGCAGGCCGACCACCACGACTACGAGCAGCCCTGAGCCCTGCTACACAGCCTCGATGGCCTTGTACACCTCACGCACGAACTGCTGGGTTTTTTCGTCCAGATCGTGTATGGCCCAGGGAATGGTTTTGGTGCCTGGCCAGCGCTCGAACAGGGTATTGAGCCACTGCAACAAAAGGTTGGGGGTCATGGGCCCCGAGGCCTGGTAGTGGGTCTCGGCATTGGCTAGGACGATCTTGCCCAGGGCCTCGTAGTGGCTGGGAGAGGTGTGCTTGACGATAATACGAAAGGTGTCGCCTGCTTCTTGCCCCACACACTCGAGCACCTGATGCCCAGCCAGGCTGTTTATTTTTTGTAGTGTGAGCATACCCTTATGGTACGGGCCGGCTGGGCTGGTTTCCAGTGGTGCTGGCCAGGGCCCCCGAAAATCACACGGCGGCTATCCTGCCGTGGGCACCGATAGCCGCCGTATGTGAGTTGGGAGGGGAACGATACTGCCGAGATGCCTTTCTGCTCACTTCGGTGGGCTTGAATCTGCACCTCGGACTGTACATGGCGGTGAAGGATTCAAGCGAGACTGCTATTATCCCTTCACCACAATGTTGAGGAGCTTGCCCGGCACGTAGATTTCCTTGAGCACTTCCTTGCCCGCGATGTGCTGCTGCACGTTGGGCAGTGTGCGTGCAATGCGCTTGATCTCTTCCTCACTGGCCTGGGTGCTGACGGTGGCTTTGCCGCGCAGCTTGCCGTTGACCTGCACCACCAGCTCGAAGCTATCGGCCACCAGGGCGGCCTCGTCCACCTTTGGCCAGGGGGCGTGGAAGACCGAGCCCTCATAAAACTCGTGCCACAGCTCCTCGGCCAGGTGGGGGGCGAAGGGGGCCAGCATCTGGATATAGCGCAGCACCGCCTCGCGGAAGACTGGGGTGACCCCTTCGGCTTTGCGGTAGTCGTTTAAGGCGTTGAGCAGCTCCATCAGGGCGGCGATGGCGGTGTTGAAGCGCAGGGCCTCGAGGTCCTCGGTCACCTTTTGGATGGTCTGGTGCAGCTTCTGGTACAAAGCCTTGTGCGCTCCTTCCAGCCGGGCGGGCTCGAGCAGCTCGGGCTGGGCCTTGAGCTCGGCCCGCTGCTCGGCCACCAGCCGGTACACCCGGTTCAGGTAGCGCCAGGCCCCCTGCACCCCCTCCTCGGTCCAGATCATCTCGTTCTCGGGCGGGGCGGCGAACAGGATGGTCACCCGGGCGATGTCGGCCCCCTGCTCCCTGACAAAAGGCCCCACCATCACCCCGTTGCCCAGGCTCTTGCTCATCACCGCCGGTTTCCAGAAGTAGGTTTTGCCCCCTTCCTCGCGCAGCTCGGCCCCGCTCTTCTGGGCCTCCTCGAGGGTGAGGCCCTGCTCGAGCTCGAGCTTGCTGCGCCGGGCGTCATCCAAAAAGTAGATGCGCCCCTCGCGCACCTCCACCTCGCCCACGTTGGTCCAGCCCATCACCATGCCCTGGGTGAAAAGGCCCTCGAAGGGTTCCTCGGCTTCTACCAGGCCCAGGTCGTGCAAAAACTTGGTAAAAAACCGGCTGTACAGGAGGTGCAGAATGGCGTGCTCGATCCCGCCGATGTACTGATCCACCGGCATCCAGAAGTTGGCCTTCTCGGGGTCGAAGGGCGCCTGGGGGTTTTGGGCATCGGTGTAGCGCAGGAAGTACCAGGACGAGTCGAAAAAGGTGTCCATGGTATCGGTGTCGCGCCGGGCCTTCCCGCCGCACCTGGGGCAGGTGCATTCGTAGAACTCGGGGTGCGCGGCCAGCGGGCTTTTGCCCTTGGGCCGGATGTCCTCCACGTCCTTCAGGGTGGGCAGCACCACCGGCAGCTCTTCGTAGGGCACCGGCACGATGCCGCAGCTATCGCAGTGGATCATGGGGATGGGGGTGCCCCAGTAGCGCTGGCGGCTGATCAGCCAGTCGCGCAGGCGGTAGTTGACCTTGCCCTGGCCAATGCCCTTTTCCTCCATCCAGGCGATGATTTTTTTCTTGGCTTCCTCCACATACAGGCCGTTCAGGAAGCCGGAGTTAATGGCCGGCCCGTCCTCGGTGTAGGCTTTGCCCTGCCAGCCCGCGGGCGGCTCGACGGTGCGGATGATCTCCAGCCCGAACTTCTCGGCAAACTCCCAGTCGCGCTCGTCCTGGCCGGGCACGGCCATGATGGCCCCGGTGCCGTAGCCTGCGAGCACATAGTCGGCGACCCAGATGGGAATCTCCTTGCCGCTCGCCGGGTTGATGGCGTAGGCCCCGGTAAAGACCCCGGTCTTCTCGCGGTCTTCCATCTGCCGCTCGACCTCGCTCTTCATGCGGGCCGCCGCCACATAGGCCTCCACGGCGGCTTTTTGTTCGGGCGTGGTGATGAGCGGTACCAGCTCGTGTTCGGGGGCCAGCACCATGAAGGTAGCGCCAAAGATGGTGTCGGGGCGGGTGGAGAAGACCCGGATCTTCAGGTCGTGGCCCTTCACCTGGAAGTCGAACTCGGCGCCGGTGCTCTTGCCGATCCAGGCCCGCTGCATGGCCTTGACCTTCTCGGGCCAGCGGGGCAGTTTGTCCAGGTCGTTCAAAAGCCGCTCGGCGTAGTCGGTAATCTTGAGGTACCACTGCTCGAGCTCGCGCTTTTCCACCAGCGCCCCACTGCGCCAGCCGCGCCCATCGATCACCTGCTCGTTGGCCAGCACGCTCTGCTCGACGGGATCCCAGTTGACCAGGCTTTTCTTGCGGTAGACCAGGCCCCGCTCGTACATCTTGAGGAAGATCCACTGGTTCCACTTGTAGTACTCGGGCAGGCAGGTGGTGACCTCGCGGCTCCAGTCGTAGCGGATGCCCATCAGGGCCAGCGACTCCTTGGACTGCCTTATGTTGCTAAAGGTCCAGTCGGCGGGGCTCACCCCGAACTTCAGGGCGGCGTTTTCGGCGGGCAGGCCGAAGGCGTCCCAGCCGAAGGGGTGCAGCACGCTGTAGCCCTGCTGTACCCGGAAACGGGCCAGCGCATCGCCCATGGTGTAGTTCTTGAGGTGGCCCATGTGCAGGTCACCCGAGGGGTAGGGGAACATCACCAGAATATAGGCCTTTTTGCCGCCCTTGCCCTCGGTGGCCTTCAGAAGACCAATCTCTTCCCAGTATTGTTGCCATCTGGGCTCGAGTTCGTGGGGGTTGTATTTGTCGGTTGTGATCATGACGCCTCTCCGGTTTCCAACGGGTCATTGTATTGCGACCCGGACAAAAGGGGAACTGTTTAAACAAAAAACCCCCCTACCCGTAGGGGAGCCTCCTGGATCGGGGGCCTCCCTTAGGTCTGAGCTAGCCGAATGCA
This sequence comes from Meiothermus taiwanensis WR-220, assembly GCF_003568585.1. Taxonomy (NCBI): domain Bacteria; kingdom Thermotogati; phylum Deinococcota; class Deinococci; order Thermales; family Thermaceae; genus Meiothermus; species Meiothermus taiwanensis. Next base: position 1,932,499 of record NZ_CP021130.1, on the reverse strand, counting down.
GCCCTGCATGGCCATATGCTAGCACACCCCCAGGAAACCCAGAAGAAGCCGAGGGCGGTCGAGCGGCTGGCCGAATCCTGGGGCGGCCGACCATCCGTTAAAAGGGCCTCTCCCAAGGAGAGGCCCCAGGTGCAGGACTTGCCAGATTAGGGCATTCGGGCCTGCACGCCGGGCTGCAAAAACTCGTTGGTGTAGAAGGTGCTGGCCGGCAGATCGGTCTGGATCCGGCCGGTGGACTTCAGCAGGTTAAGGCTGCTGACCCAGGCCTGGGGGTTGCTGAAGCCCAGCCCATGCTGGCGGGTATAGGGCGACTCGTAGAGCCGGATGGAGGCTTGCAGTACCGCCATGCGTTCCTGGCCCAGGTTGGGCACGAAGCGCCGGGCGGCCTCGAAGGCCCGCATGGGTTCGCGCAGGGTGAGGGCCAGGCCCTCCTGCGAGGCGGCCAGGAAGCGGCGCACGCGCTCGGGGTTCTCCAGCACCCGGTCGGTGGTGATGACGCCGTTGCCGGGGCTGCGGTTGTAGGGCCCGGCGGGGATGACGTTGAGTTTTACGCCTTTCTCGCGCAGGAAGACCGGCTCGTTGTTGATAAAGCCCATGGCCACGTCCACCCGGCCCGAGACCACTGCCTCGGCCTGGGTAAAGCCGATCTGCAGAATCTTGACCTCGCTTTCCTTGAGGCCGGCGGCCCTCAGTATGGCCTGGAGCGAGGTCAGCGAGACCCCGAACATGCCCGGCATGCCGATGGTTTTGCCCTTGAGGTCGCGCACCGAGCGGATGTTTTTTTCCGCCAGGGAGAACAGGGCATTGGGCACCGACTGGTACATGGCCATCACGTACTTGAAGGGGGTGGCCTGGGGGTTCTTGCTGCGCAGCGCGATCACGTCCTCGGCATCCCCTACCACAAAGTCGAGCCGGCCCTGGGCCAAGAGGGGGTAGAGCTCGCTCACGAAGCCGTGCTGGAACTCGACCTCGAGGCCCTGTCGGGCATACAGGCCCTCCACCACTGCCGCGTAAAAGGGGGCAAACTGCACATCGGGCAGATAACCCAGCCCCACCCGCACCTTTTGGGTTTGGGCCATTCCAAGTGACAACAACACCATCAACAAAAGTACAAGTTTGCGCATGGTTGTTTCCTCAACACACCGTGCTACCTACACGGGATCGAAGCAGGCACGAACTGCGTTCGACCCAACCTTACTAACTGGCGCTGTGATGAGGATTTTAGGTGGTATTACACATCCTGCTTCGCCCAGGCACAGGGGCACCTGGGCTTCACCCCTTCTCCCATCCGGACTGTTACCGTCGGCTTGCGATTCTCACGCAATCGGGCCTGGATGTGCTGCGATTTCCAGGCTTCGCGGGCTGAGGCAGACCTGCCATCACCGCCGGTGGGGACTTGCACCCCGCCCTGAAGGAATCGGGCCATTGGGCCCAAGCAGAGTCTAAGCATAAACCCGGCCTGTGCAAAGTAGGGCAGGCCAGTTTTAGTTGTCTTGGGGTTCCTGCTTGCAGTTAATCCGCGCCCACCCGGTATGCTGAACCCATGCGCGTCCGGCGCCAACCGCCAACTGCCCACCAGCCGCCTATGCCGGAAAGCCTGCCCCCCACGGTGATTCGGCTTACCGATCTGGGGGTTCAATTCGATGGGCGCGAGGTGCTCAAAGGCGTAGACCTCGAGGTGAAAAGGGGCGAGTTTATCGCCATCATCGGGCCTTCCGGCGGGGGCAAGAGCACCCTTTTGCGGGTGATTGCGGGTTTGCAGAAAGCCCATCAGGGCCAGGTGGAGGTGGCAGGGCAGCCGGCCATGGTCTTCCAGGATTACCGGCTGCTGCCCTGGCGCACCGTGGAGCAGAACATCCGGCTTCCCATCGAGCTCACCGGGCGCGGGAAAATCGAGACCCACTTGGGCATGAAGCCCTACCTGAAGCTCTATCCCCACCAGCTTTCCGGCGGGATGAAGGCCCGCGTGGCCATCGCCCGGGCCCTGGCCCAGGAGGCCGAGGTGCTCCTGATGGACGAGCCTTTCGCGGCGCTGGATGCGTTGGTGCGGGAGCGCTTCAACCTCGAGCTCAAGCAGCTGCACGAGCGCACCGGTAAAACCATTCTGTTCGTGACCCACAGCATCCGCGAGGCGGTGTATCTGGCCGACCGGGTGGTGGTGCTGACCGGGGGCCGGATTGACACCATCCTGGAGACCAAAGACCAGGGCCGCATCACCGCATTTACCGACGGCCTCGAGGCCGAGCTGCGCGAGCGGCTGGGGGTGGTGGACTCCACCTTCATCGAGCCGCCCCCCAAGCCCCTGCGCCCGCCCTGGGAGATCTTTGGGGTGCTGGGCCTGGGTGGCCTGTTTTTCCTGATCTGGAGCCTTTTGGCCGCACGAATACCGCTGTTTGTCCCATCCCCGGCGGAGGTGGGGCAGGCCATGGTGGCCAACTTCCCCTTGCTGCTGCAAAGCGCCTGGGCGACGCTCGAGGCGGCTTTTCTGGGCATCGCCGGTTCGCTTTTGCTGGGGCTGCCGCTGGGGTATGCCATGGGGCGCAGCCGGGCCCTGGAGCGGCTGTTCTCGCCCTTCATCGTGGCTTTGCAGGCGGTGCCCACCATCATCATCGCGCCCTTGCTGGTGATCTGGTTTGGCTATGGCCTTAGCTCCAAGATCATTACCGTGATTCTTATTTCGATTTTTCCCGTTCTGGTGAGCACCATGGTGGGGGTGCGGGAGGTGGATCGGGTCTACCGGGAGGTCTTCCAGACCATGGGGGCCAGCGCCTGGGGGGTGTTCAGCAAGCTCGAGTTCCCCGGGGCTTTGCCGGTGGTGCTGGGGGGGCTGCGCCTCACGGTCTCGCTGGCCTTGATTGGGGCGGTGGTGGCGGAGTTTGTGTTTGGTGGGGCCGGGCTGGGGTATCTGGCCAACAGCGAGCGGCTCAACTTCCGCTACGCCAACGCCTTTGCCGCGGTGGGGGTTACGGTGGTGCTGGGCATTGCCCTCTACGGGCTGGTGGCCTGGCTGGAAAGCTTCGTGCTGCGCTACCGCCGTCGCTAGGTTCCCCTTGCAAACCGGCGGGGTCTGGGTTGAGATAGTAGGGTGCGTCTGGAACTGGAAAGGCTGTTCGAACTGGCCGATGAGGGGGTGCGGGCGCGGGGCGAGGCGCTTTTTTTGCGGGGGGCAATCCTCGAGGCCACCCGCAGCCGGGGCCGCTGGCAGGCGCGGGTGCAGGGGAGCGCGCCTTTCCCTTACCGGGTGGAAATCAACCAAAGCCGGGGCGAGTGGTCGTGTACCTGCCCGTATGAGTGGGGGCCGGTCTGCAAGCATGTGGTGGCGGTGGCCCTGGCCGCCTTGGAGGCGCCGGAGCTTTTCACCCAGAAGAGGCTGGGCCAGCCGGCCGGCCTCAGGGCCTTGCGCAAGCTCTCCGACGGGGAACTCCTGGAGCTGCTGTGGCAGCTGGCCGAGGAGCGCCCCGAGCTTATGCAGGAGTTTGCCTACAACCTGCTGCAGCGCTTTGAGTGAGGCGCAAACCCTATAGGGTGTCGCTCGAGCGGTCGGTCAAAATTTTGGCCAGAACGGCCCCCACCAGCAGAATCCACATGGTCAGGTAAAAGCCCACCAGTGCAAGCAAAAACCCCGCAATGGGCCCGTAAATCAGCTCGTACTGGGTGCGGGGCAGGAGCAGGGGCAGCCCCAGGCGCAGGCCCTCCCAGGCCAAAGCCGCCAGGGTGGCCGCGGCCATGGCGGCCAGCACCCGGGGGGTGGGGACGGGCAGCAGCATATAGGTCAGGAAAAAGAGCAGCAGCGCGCCCAGGATGGGCACCACCACTTCCACCCCGTTGCGCAAAAAGCCAAGCTCGGCGGGCAGGTAGCGCAGCAGAAAGCCCATGGCCAGGCCCAGCAGGGTTAGCAGGATCAGGGCCAGTCCCAGCAGCAAGGGGGCCAGCAGGCCCGCAATGCGCCCGCGCAGGACGGCCAGCAGCGCCCCCGCCCGCCCTGGGGGCCTGGCTATGAAGATGGGCGCTGGGGGGATGGCCCGGTCGGGCCGCGGGGCAGCCGCGCCAAAGATGAGGCCCAGGGCATAGGCCAGGGCGGCAAAGAAATTGCTGCTGGCCCACAATAACACCAGCAGGCTGGCCAGGGTGAGGGGAAAGGCCCCTCGAGTGAGAAAGTTCACCACGGTCTGGGCCAGGTCGGGCTGGGTGGGGAAGAGCAGCACCACCAGCTCGATGAGCCGCACCAGCACCGCGCTGCGCAGGCCCTCGTTGCCGGAGAGCACAAAGCCAAAGGCCCCGGCCAGCAGAATCAGCAGGGGCATCAGGCTGAATAGGGCATAGTAGGCCAGCGCCGCCGAGAAAAACGGGATGTGCGAGCGCGTGTATAGCTGGTAAACCTGCCCGATGAGGTGCGGCATGGGTCACGACTTGGGGCAATAAATCCGGGTTCGTTAGTCGCGCACCTGCCCGCTGCCCAGGGCCACAAACTTGGTGGTGGTGAGCTCCCGCACCCCCATGGGGCCATAGGCGTGCAGCTTGCTGGTGGAGATGCCGATCTCGGCCCCCAGGCCTAGCTGAAAGCCATCGTTGAAGCGGGGCGAGGCGTTCACCAGCACCAGCGAGGCGTCCACCTCCCGCAAAAAGCGCATGGCGTGGGCGTGGTGATTGGTGCAGATCACCTCGGTGTGGTGCGAGCCGTAGCGGGCGATGTGCTCTATGGCCTCTTCCAGCGAGTCCACCACCTTCACGGTCAGAATCAGATCCAGATACTCGGTCTGCCAGTCCTCGGGGGTGGCCGGTTTGGCCGGGATGAGGGCGCAGGTGGCCTCGTCGCCGCGCAGCTCCACCCCGGCCTCCTGCATGGCCCGGGCCAGCAGGGGCAAAAACACCGGGGCAATGCGCTGGTGCACCAGCACTTTCTCCAGGCTGTTGCAGGTGCTGGGGCGCTGGGCTTTGCCGTTCAGGGCTATCTGCACCGCGCGCTCGAGGTCGGCGCTCTCGTCCACAAACAGGTGATTGACCCCCTCGGCGTGGGCCAGCACCGGCATCCGGGCTTCGCGCTGCACCAGCTCGATCAGCTCCTTGCCCCCCCGGGGGATGATCAGATCCAACAGGCCCGCCAGGTGGCACATCTCCACGATGGCGCTGCGGTCGGTGGTGGGCACCAGCTGGATGGCTTCCCTGGGCAGCCCGGCCTCCTGCAGGGCGGCTTGCATCAGGCCGACCAGGGCACGGTTGGAGTGCCAGGCCTCCTTGCCTCCCCGCAGCAGGATGGCGTTCCCGGCCTTGAGGCAGAGGGCGCTGGCCTCCACGGTGGCGTTGGGGCGCGACTCGTAGATAAAGCCGATCACCCCCAGCGGGACGCGCATCCGCCCTACCTGCAGGCCGTTGGGCCGGATCTGCAAGCCTTCAATTTCGCCGACTGGGTCGGGCATCTCGGCTACCTGCTGCAAGCCGGTACGCAGGTCGCGCAGCACCTTTTCATCCAGGCGCAGCCGGTCGAGCTTGGCCCTGGAGAGCCCGGCGGCCTGGGCGGCCTCGAGGTCCTGGCGGTTGGCGGCGAAAAGGGCCTCTTGCTGGGCTTGAAGCTGCGCTGCTATAGCCAAAAGTGCGGTGTTCTTGGCCCTGGGCGGGGCCGCCGACAAAGCCCGTGCAGCGGCCCTGGCCGCCTGGGCATAGGTTCTGAGTTCGGGGGTGGTGGTCATGGCTATTCCAACATATCACTCGAGCTCCGAGGCCAGGGCAAAGTAGTCGCGGTGGATGGCCTCGTCGGTGTTTTTATAGCCCAGGATGGCCTCAATGTCCCTGGTTTTCCGGCGCTTGATGCGGGAAAGCTCGGCGGCGCTGTAGTTGACCAGGCCCACCCCGATCAGGTTGCCCTGTTCGTCCAGGCATTTAACCGCCTCACCCACCCCAAACTGCCCGCGCACCTCGAGGATGCCCGCCGGCAGAAGCGAGGCCCCGCCCTGGCGTAAGGCCCTGGCCGCCCCGGCATCCACCACCAACTCCCCCTGGGGCTTGGGAAGCTGGTACAGCCAGAGCTTGCGGCCGCTGTAGCGGCGCTGTCCTCCTGCAAAAAGGGTGCCCACCGGCTCGCCCCGCAGGGCCTCGGCAATGCTCTGGGGCCGGGTGCCGGGCAGGAGCAGGGTGGGAATCCCTGCGGCCTGGGCTTTTTCCGCGGCTAGCAGCTTGCTTTTCATTCCGCCGGTGCCCACCTGGTTGGGGCTGTCGCCGGCCATGCGCAGCACCTCGGCATCCACCCGCTCCACGTAGGGGATGGGCTGGGCTTCGGGGTGGGTGCGGGGGTCGGCATCGTAGAGGGCCTCGATGTCGGAGAGCAGGATCAGCAGATCGGCCCCCACCAGCGAGGCAATTAGGGCCGAAAGCTGGTCGTTGTCGCCAAACTTGATCTCCTCCACCATCACCGTGTCGTTCTCGTTGATGATGGGTACAATGCCCCAGGCCAGAAGCGTCTCCAGGGTCTGCCGGGCGTTCAGGTAGCGGTGGCGGTGGGCCAGGTCTTCGGCGGTGAGTAGAATCTGGGCTACCTTCAGGTCGTACCAGCTAAAGGCCTGCTCCCACAGGAGCATCAGCGTGGGCTGCCCGACGGCGGCCAGGGCCCGTTTGCTGGGTAAGGATTTGGGCTTTTCGGTAAGGCCCAGCTTCTGCATGCCGGTGGCCTGGGCCCCCGAGGAAACCAGCACCACCTCCCGCCCCTCGGCCCGCAGGGCGGCCACCTGGGCAGCAATGGCCAGTTGGTGCTGCCGCCCCTGGGGCCCGCTCAGGACGGCGCTGCCCACCTTGATTACCAGCCGGCGATGGGTTTGGGCGGTAAGGGGGAGACGACCGTGCATAGCCTGCGTTATCGTAACGCTTCTTGGGCCATTTCTCACCCAGGCAGGCCGCCCACTCCTCCAGCGCACGGCGGCACCACGGGGGCAGGGCCAGCGCGCTCCCTACGTGCGGTTGCTCGAGCGAGGCAGCTTTCCTGGGCCAACCCGACGTATCCCTATGCCTCGCTGGCGCATCTGGGCAGCCAGCGCACTACCCTGGGGCTGTGGCTCCAGGGTGGCGAAGCTACCCTCTCGACCGAGGGCCTGGAAGCAGGGGGGAGGCTCGAGGTCACGCTGTCAGACGGAATCAACTCTGTTCGACAGGAGTTCGCAAGGTAGCCAGGCTGTGCCAGCGGATTTCTCTTCCGATCCACCGCACCGTTGGCAACCGCCAAAATTCAAAAAACCCAACTCGGTGCCGAAGTAGAGGCATAGAAGACCGCTTATTGCTTTGAGCCCCCGCCCCGAATAGCCCGCACCAGCCAAAACACCGAAGCCGCACAGGCCACCATACCCAGCACCACCGCAGCCATGCCGTAGTCGTGGCCGATACCATAGAACAGGTTTGCAAAACCCGAGCGTCGGCCGGTAAACTCCCGGTCTTGCCCCAGGGTTGCCTCCAAGGCCCCTTCGTAGATCAGGTAGGTCATCAGCAGGCTGAGGATGAGGGCGATGATGGGTCCACGGATGTTCTTCATATCAGGTCTCCTTTCAAAAAACTGCCGCTTGCAACGGTTCAACCGATGTGCAGGTAATCCCCCGGCTTGGCCGGTATCTTGCCCTTGGCCCCGATCATGTTGAACAAAAGCAGGGTGTTGTTCTCCCGCTCGGGGTCGTAGAAGAACCCGTACATGTACACCACCGGCGAGACGTAGGCCGAGCGGTCCGGGGCCACCACCACATGATCGCCGTCCAGCTTGACCCACTCCCAGCCATAGGCCCGGCAGACCTGCTCGCCCCACAGCAGCCCCAGCTCAATGGCCCGGTTCTCCCGCTCATCCTGCGAAAGATCGCGCCGCCTGCGCAGCTTCTCGCACTGGAAGAAGACCTGCTGCACCAGAAGCTTGGGCTCGCTGCTCAGTTGCAGCTTCAGGCGCTCCGCCCGGTTGATGAACTTCACCGCTGCCTGCAGGATGTTCAGGATGCTCTGCCGGTCCTCCTGGCTCAGGGGCTCCTCCACCACCTCCCTGGGCGGGGGGGGCGGCGGGGGTGGGGGTGGTTCGGCCAGCCCCTGCTGCACCAGCAGCATCTGCCGGAAGCGCTGCCACTGGGCGGGGTTGTGCCGGTAGCGCTCGTCGAAGTACTCGGGATCCTGGCTGTCCCAGACCAGTAGGGGCTGCAGGTTGCTGCGCAGACCCGCCGCCTCGATCCGCTCCTTGAGGGCATCGGTGATGAAGTAGCCGTCCAGGGCGTGCTCGGGCATGGCAAAGATGTTTACCCCCTGCAGCAGGGCCTCCTGGAAGCTGAGGATGTAGGCCGACGACAGCTGCGGGCCGAAGGGGCCCTCCTCCCACTTCACCAGGGAGTTGGGCAGGTCGAGGGGAAAGAGCAACCGGGTGACGTTGAGCAGGTAGTAGCGGCCCTCCTGGCAGTCCAGGGGGAGGAGCTCGGCGTCCGGGGCCAGCAGGTCGCCCAGAGCCTCCACCGCCCGCTGGCTCAGGGTGAGGGGGGTGTACAGCCTTCCAAGCCCAAGGGTCGAGAGGTCGGTGGGGGGTTCGTGGGGGTGCAGGCTGCCCTGGCGGACGACCACCACCGGCAGCGGCCGCCAGGGGTGCAGCTGGGGGGGCTGGCCTGCAGTTATTGAGCGATGGATACCAGAATAGAACTTATCTTGCGCCTCGCGGTCGGGCATGGAGAGCCAGGGCCAGCGCGCACACCCCGTGTCCTCGTCGTGGAAGAGTTTCAGCGCGTAAACCCGCATAGCAGCATGGTACCCAGGCTAGAAGGTTCCTGCCGATGGTTTAGCGGTTGCCCAGTGCATCGCTCGGTTAGCCCTTGATGGTGACACTCATCCCCCACCCAGCCGCTGCTCAATAGCCCAAATCCGGACGGCTCTCCCAGCCTTCGTCCTCGATCTCGATCTCGAAGGGCTCCCTGCGGCCGCAACTAACTGCCCAACAGTACTCCTTCCAGGCGAAAATGGCTCGCAGCAGCTCCCAAGCCTTGAAGCGCTGGGTGTTGTTCTCCGGGTCCTCATAGTAGCACGTTACCAGTATCGTGAGACCATCGTTGCTCAGCATGTAGGCGTTGCCCACATCCGTTTCCAGCTTGCGTTGGGGGTTCTTGATCACTTCGTAGATGAAGTCGGTCCAGTCACCATACCACTCGCCGATTCGCTCAGCCGACTCCTCGTCGCTTCGAAGGCGGTTGTAGTACTCCAGGCCTGCGCGGACCTCGGCTTTTAAGAAAACCAACAGATGCCAAGGCGGGCTGTCTGGGGGTATCGGCTCCGCCAGTTCCACGTCGCAGTCGAATCCATGGTCTATCGGATTTTCTTTGCAGAAGAAGCGGTATCTCATCTCCGTCTCAGTATAGGAAATGCTGTGTTCACGTCACCGGCGCGCAGGGTGGGATCCCTCCTGGCCTGGTCTGGTTTCAGCCCTTGTGCCCCGCGACACCCCGCCCGCCTCACTTGTACCGCTCGGGATCGTAGTCGAGGAGCAGGTCGTAGAGAATTTGAACCGCCTCCAGAATGACCGGATGATACTCACCCCAACGGGCCTTGCCCTCCGGGGAGGCAATGTAGCGCAGCAGGTCGCCCACCGCCTCGGTGAAGGCCTTGATGGCCACCTGGTCGTGTTCGTACAATTCAAGGCCTCTATACCACAGCGAGTCTTCGATGGCCTTGGCGAACTCGGGCAGGGCCTGCACGCTGGGGTGGGCCAGGGCATACTCGCAGATCACGTCGTATATGCCACCAGCACCGAACCAGTTTTTACCAGTACCAGGGGTTTCGTACAAACAGATGGTCGCCATGGTCCGATACTATCAGGGCTATCGCAGTATGCGGATACGTTCTGGCGAGACTTCGTTGATCAGCGCCTCCAATGCGGTAGGCGGCCTTGACCCCGGCAACAGCTAGCGCTGCTTGTCAAGTACGGAGGTCGGGATTCTCGCCAAAGCCTCCCGCAGCCTCCAGATCGCGGCCTCGTGAGCCTTGCCAACCTCGGTATCCTTATACAACTCATGCCACATCTCCCACCGATACTTTTCCCACTCAGCCACCGTGCCAGGTTGTGCAATCCAGTAGAGTCTCTCAGCGATCTCTTTGACCATGTACAAGCCGTTATTGGCATCCCCGAGATCAAACTCGGCCTTTACCGCTTCGCTGAGGGGTGGGCCCACCAGTTGGGGTCTCTCGCCGCCCTCTTGCCAGGGAAGGATGGAGGGTATGTACCATGGTCTACCTAGCCAGTCCACCTCAGGTGGGTGCGGATTCCAGTCACCCTCTAACCACCCATAGGTGGGGTTGAGAATGCGCATTATTTCCCAGATAAACTCTAGGCTCGGGTGATCCCAGGGCAGGAAACTTTGATTTTTTTCGCTCGGGTAGGCCAAATCCAACAGTAGATAGCCGTGTTCGAGCAGGGGTGGGTGTTGTGCCCAGGGACTGAAGGACAGCGTTAGGATTCCTTCACTGGGGTGGCCGCGGTACAAGTTGGTTTTCAGGAGGGTTTCTTCAATGTCGTACTGCGACCGGATGGCCAGATTATCGGCGAGTGGGCGAAGCTGGGCGAAGCGTTTTGGAAAGTCGCTTATTGGCGTTGGATTGACGTAATAGCTCCTATCGTGTACGAACGGGAATGTGGGGTCGGCTTTTCTGAGTGAATCCATGGATTCATCGTCAAGCAACAACTCGTAGGGCTTCAGTAGCGATACCCTATCGAGGAAGCTACTCTCCGACACCACGATGTTGAGGGAGCATTTGAAGCCCATAAGGCCCCTCAGAAGCGAGTCTCGCTAGTTCCTCACGTTGCCGCTACCGTCAATAACGTCGATTCCCTTGGCTCGTAAATTGCTGAGGTACCTGCGGTTATTTAGTAGACTTTCATCAGTTACCAACGTTGCTGGACGCTTACCCAAAACAGTTGCAGCAGCTATTAAGTTCGGTTCCTGTTCTCTATCAACACCCCTGCCATCATACTTTATCTCTATCACACGATCTACGCCATCTTTGCCTGTTGCAAACAAGTCAACCTCAACCGTCCTGCCATCGGGAAGTAAAACCGGGGACGATGGGAACTCCAGGTTCGTCAGATCTGCCCGACGTAGGGTGTCTGCACCTTCTGCTTCCCCTATTATTCCACGAATTCCGCTTGGTTCATTTTGCCTCGCTGCCTTAGCCACAAGTTTTTCGGCACCTTTTATGTACCCCCCTCCGCCATCCGCAGGCGAGCAGCACACGCGTATCAGGGCCTGCAGTAGTCTCGTAGCGGGCACCTCAGCAGTAAAGGCAGACTTGGCGATGTTCTGTACCACCGCCTGAATCGTGGCCGGATCGCACTGGTTTTGAGCAGAGATACCCTGCCCAGTTAGCACCGGACACACCGGAATGTTTCTCAAGCCCCTACCCAAGCGGTCAGCACTGACAACACCGCTCCAGCCCTCGCGGAAAAACAAAGTGGACACTGTCTGGAACTGGCCTCTGAGGGTTGACAGGACGACGGATGGTCGGGCCCGCCCGGTTATTAAGCTGGTTACTGAGGTACGAATCTGGAGCGCAAAGAAGCCCGCCGAGCTCTTGCTAAAGCGGTAGACCCCCTTGAGCCCAGCGGTAATGTCCCCGGCCCCACCGGTGGTCACATCCAGCGCGAGACCTACCCCGGCCAGGAAGGCGATCACCGGGTCAACCCCTCTTCCGCTGGCCCGGTTGTAAAGCTGTTCCAGCAAATCTACGCTGTCCCCAATGATCGGAATAAAGCCCAGGATCAACCGGGCGATCTCACCCGCAGAGCTCTGGGCCCGCAGGCTCTGGCCGGTTAGCTCCAGGCCGCCCTCGATGGCATCGCGCAGATTCAGGTCGTAGAAGCCGACCTCGTCCAGGTTCTTACCAATCAGAATGCGGTTGGTGCGGCTTGGGTAGTCCTCGGGCAGGGTGTAGGGGTAGGTCTCCAGGTTCAGCCCTGCCGGGGCCGCGTAGCTGGCGCTGAGCTGGGTGCAGCCCGAGAGAGTGGCGCCGAAGGGGGCGTACTGGTTGTTGGAACCACAGGGGTTCTGGGGGTTGCCGGAAAACAGGGTGATGGGGCGCAGGTCGAACTGGGTGGTGCCGTCGGCAAAGTTGGCCAGGTTGAGGGCCACCGTCATGCTGGCCCGGCCCCGTACCATTTCATTGCTAATGGAGATGATGCGGGGGTCGGCGAAGCGGGCGTAGAAGACCCCCGAGACGTTGCTCAAGAGGCTACCGGCCTCGTCCACCGCATAAACCGGCAGCTCGAAGAAGACGAAGCCGTTGGGGGAGACCTGGCTCAGGCGGATGTTCACCTGGGCCATCAGCTCGGTCTGGCCCCCCACCTGCACCAGGTACTCCTGCACGCTGGGTCCGCTGGGGAACTGGGTATCGGGCAGCACCGAGAGGATGACCCGCGGTACCCGCAGGCCGGCGAAGGCGGCCAGATCGCTTGCCAATGCCACCGTGGTGCCGCTTTGCAGCTGGGCCTCGGTGCGCAGGGGGGTAAGGCCAGCAGGCAGCGGGCTGGGGAAGGCGGGGCGGAAGACCCGGATGCGGGCGGCAGTGTTGGCCTGGGGGTCTACCCCTTCGTAGTCCCAGGCCAGGCCTTGCGGCTGCGGGAGCCCCCGCACCTGCACGCTGGCCGAGCCCAGCCGGAAGGGGTCGCTGGCGCTGGGGGGTTCGTGGACGGCGGCCAGGCTGTTCACCCCGCTGTGGAGGACGAAGGGGAAGGGGTTGCTGAGTTCCAGGTTGGCGGCCTGGGCCCGCAGGCTGGGGCCGGGTGCGGTGTTGGGGGCTTGGTAGCGGATGCGGCTGCGCTGGGTGCGGCGGTTGAGTTCGTCCTCCAGCGAGAGGGCCTGGAGGGCCCGGTCGGGCCGGGGGCGCACGCCCAGCTTGGAGCTTTGCGCGCCCGCAAAGGGGTTGGGTGCGGTCTGGCTGAAGACCGACTGCCCCTGCGAACCCCCGCCGTAACCGGCCTCGACCCGGGTGGCCGGGCTGCCGGGGGCGTACTGGGTGCCCAGGGTGACCACCGCCTCCTCCTGGTCGGTCTGGCCAAAGCGGTCGCGCACCGTGAGGGTAATGGGGTAGCGCCCGTTGCCGCTGTAGGTTTTGCTGACCTCGGCCCCGGTGGCGCTGGTGCCGTCGCCAAAGTCCCAGGTGTAGGTCAGGGGGCCTTCCCCCTCGGAGGCCGCTGCGCTAAAGATGAAGCTGGTAGGCCCGGTCTGGATACCCTGGATATCGGCGATGGGCACCTCGGCGATGCGGTTGATGCGGGTCTGCTCGATGGCCACCACCCGCCGCTCGGTGCTCTGGCGGCCCAGGCCGGTGGGGCCGGGCTCCTCGTAGATGACCAGGGTCAGGTCGTAGAAGCCCACGTTTCCAAAGGCCCGCTCCACCCGGGGTCCGCTCAGCACCGTGCCGTCGCTGAAGCGCCACTCGTAGGTATAGCCGGTCAGCGGGTACTGCACATCGAAGGCCAGTGGGAAGGGGTCGGCCAGGGCCCGGAACTCGGGCATGTCGTGGATGCTGGGGAGCTGGGCCACCTGCTGCTGGAAGGTGGCGGTCTGGCCGTCGGGGGCGGTGGCGGTGAGGGTGATGGTGTAGTAACCCGGCTGGCGGTACTCGTGGTAGACGGTCTCGCCGGTGGCGGTGGTGCCATCGCCCAGGTTCCAGGTATAGCTCACCCCCTCCTCGCCCCCCTCGGCGGACAGGTAGAAGCCGCTGCCGGCAAACGCGGTGCGGGCGTTCAGGCTGATGCCGGTGGGCAGGGGGGAGCCGCCGTTCTCAGGCACCCCCAGCTGCAGGTCGTCGAAGCGGCAGCCCTCCGCCCCGGCCAGGTAGGCCCCCAGCCAGGTGGTGCCGCTGGGCAGGGTGATCTCGGTGTAGACCTCCTTCCAGTCCAGGGCCCGGTAGTGCACCGGCCGGTCGAAGGTGATGGCGGTCTCGTCGCCCCCTTGCAGGCCCAGGGTGCAGGCCTGGGCGTTGGGGTTGCGCACAAACCCTCGCAAGACCAGCCGCTCCCCAGGGGCCAGCCCGGTGAGGGGAACGATCTGGTAAACCCAGCTCCAGGCCTGGTAGACCAAAGCCTGGCCGCTGCGCCCCTCGGCGGGGGTGGTGGCGCTGCCGGTGGCCAGCGTCCAGTCGTCCAGGTTCTGCTCGAAACCAGGGTTCTTCAGCCGGTTGGAGGCCAGCTCGGGGGCCGGCTCCAAGGGGCGTTTGCTGCCGGCGTAGAGCGAGAGGTCGTCGAAGAGGCAGGTCTGGCCGGGCCCGGCCTGGGCCTGGACGTAGACCTCGGCCCAGAGGGTGCCGCTGGGCAGGGTGAAGCTACGGGTCTGCTGCTGCCAGTCGGGGCCGGTGAAGCTCAGGGGGTAGTCGAAGGTGATGCCCGCGGCGTCCCCGCCCTTGACCCCGATCACGCAGGCCGCCCCCTGCGGCGAGCGGGCCCAGCCCTCCAGGGTGTAGGTGGGGCCTACCTGCACGTACATCCAGGGCAGGCTCTGGGCGGCGTAGGTCCAGTTCTGGGCCTGCAGGGCCTGCCCCCCTTGCCGCCCCGCTACCAGGCTGAGCTGTCCCCCCGCCAGCTCCACCCAGGCGCTAGCACCCTGCTCGAAGTCGGGGTTCCACAACAGCTCCCAGCCCCGGCTGACCGCCTGGGGGGCCATCCCGGCCGGCTGCAGGGTCTGGGCGGGCCGCAGCGCGTAGGGGGGCACGGGCCCCCGGGACAGGCTGGGCCCCTCCCAGTCCAGCCTTAGCCGGGCCGGACCATCCGCGGACTGGTACTCCAGCCGCAGGTTCAGCGGCTGGCCCGCGCGCAGGCGGAGCCGGGTGCTCACCGGCAGCTCCTGGGCTACCAGCCGTCCGTCCAGGTAGAGCCGGGCCTGGCCCTGGCCCACCAGGTGCAGGGTGTACTCGCCGTCCCTGGGGGGTAGCAGGGCGCCTTCGTAGCGGGCCGAGAAGGGCCCCGGCCGCAGACCAGGGGGGAAGCCCGCGAGGGCCGGGCGGGGCTCCAGGCGGGAAAGGGCAGGGCCGCTGAAGCCGGGGTTGGGGTAGAACCGGGCGTTGAGGCCCACCGCGCTGGCGGCGGGGGTGGGGGTGGGGTTGGTGGTGGTAGGAGGTTTGGCCGGCTGGGGTGGTGGGCTGCAGGCCAGCAATATCAGTAGAAGCAATGACCACAGGCCGAGCCAATACCCTTTGCGATGCAGCATAAACAAGCCTCCTGGGTTGCATGACGGAAAGAAGACGTCGCCAGGAGGATACCGGGTAGGTCAAAAAAAAAACAAGGTAGGCGCTGAGTGTGTTTACTTAGTATAAATTGTTTGAGGGGGAGGTTTGATCTCTTCCCCCTCTTGTTGGTTAGCCCTGAGCTGCTTTTAGCGCGTTGACAGCAGGTTTGAGTCCACCAGGCGCTCGAGCTCGTCTACCATGCTCCCGAGCACCGCAAACCCCCGCTCCACCGGCTCGGGGCGGGTCATATCAATCCCGGCGATTTTCAGGGCCTCCAGCGGATACACCGAGTCGCCGGCCTTGAGGAAGTCCAGGTAGCGCCGGGCGGCGGGCTCGCCCTGCTCCAGCACGTCTTTGGCCAGGGCGTTGGCGGCGGCGATGCCGGTGGCGTACTGGTAGACATAAAAGGGGCTGTAGAGGTGCGAGAAGTTCATCCAGCCCGCACCCAGGCGCTCTTTGTCCAGCTCCACCTCCCCGCCGTAGCCCTCGGCGAAGAGTTCGGCCAGCCGCTCGATCAGGAAGGGTGCGGTGAGGGCCCCGCCCTTCTCGATGCGCTGGTAGAGCTCGAGCTCGAAACGGGCCAGGGTGGGCATCACGAACAGGTAGCGGTGGAAGTTGCTAAAGGCCTCCTCCAGCACCGCCAGCTTGTACTCGGGGGTGGGGGCCTCGCGCAACAGCATGGCCCGCACCATGGCCTGGTTGAAGTTGGAGGCCACCTCGGCCACGAACAGGCTGTAGCGGGCGTAGACGATGGGCTGGGTCTGCCGGGTGAAGTAGCTGTGCATGGAGTGGCCCAGCTCGTGGGCCAGGGTGCTGAGCGAGAAAAGGTCGTCCGACCAGCTCATGAAGATGTAGGGGAAGGTGCCCTTGAGCCCCGAGGAGAAGGCCCCGGCCCGCTTGCCCTGGTTCTGCCCCCAGTCCACCCAGCGCTCCTCGAACAGGCCCCGGCGCATGGGCTCCACGTATTCACGCCCCAGGGGTTCCATACCCCGGCAGATGGTCTCGGCGGCTTCCCAGAAGGTGATTTTGGGGCTTGGCACCAGGGGGGCCGGCGCGTCGTAGATGGGGACGTCGTAGCTTCTGAGCTGGCCGCCCATGGCCTTTTTGCGGATGCGCCAGAAGCGGTGCCAGGTGGGCAGGTGGGCCTGGAAGGTGGCCAGCAGGTTGTCGAAGACGGCCTTGGGGATGTTGTCACCGCAGGTGCGGCTTACCGCCAGGGCCATCTCGAGGCTGCTCGCGTACCCGCGGGTGCGGGCCTGGAAGGCAAAGCTCTTGACGCTGCCCTGCAGGGTGGAGGCCAGGGTGTTTTTGAAGGCCAGATGCCCGTCGGCATACGACTCCCAGGCGGCTTTGCGTACCTCGGGGCTCTCGTGCACCAGAAGCTCGCCGATAGTGCTGTGCGAGACTGGCAGGCTCTGGCCCTGGTACTCCACCGGCCTGAACTGCATATCGGCGTTGGTGGCCGCCGCGGCGGTGGCGCTGTGCCCACCCAGGGGGTCGGAAACCGCGGCCAGCACGGTTTCTACCTCGCTGCTGCGCACGTGGGGCTTGCGGGCTTGCAGGGCTTCGAAGTAGTGCCGGTAGACGGCCAGCCCCGGCTCGGCCTGCATGAAGGCCTCGAGGGTCTCCTGGGGCAGGCTCAGGATCTCGGGCTCGAGGTAGGCCCCGGCGGCGGAAAGCTGCGCGACCACGCTGCGGGCCTCGCCGGCCATGCGGATAAACTCGGGGTTGGTGCCCTCGGTGGAGAGCTGCAGCGAGGCGTACAGGGCCACCTTCATGGCCTCGAGCATCCGGGTGTAGTAGGTCTCCAGGGCTTGCAGCAGCACCTGCGGCGACTCGGCCAGCCGACCGGCAAACGGCCTGACCTCCTCTACGCTTTGGGCCGCTTTTTCCAGGGCGGCCCGCCAATGGGCTTCCGAGGCAAACAGGGCCTCCAGGTTCCAGGTCTGTTCTTTGGGCAGTTCGGCGCGTTTGGGTAAGGTACTCATCCAGGGCATTCTAGCTGACCCGCCGGTCAGTTGGCTAGAAACGCCCGGAACCACCTGCCGGAGTCCTTCAGAACGCGCCTCTGGGTGGGGTAGTCCACGTACACCAGCCCGAAGCGGGGCCGGTACCCCTCGGCCCACTCGAAGTTGTCCAGCAGGCTCCAGTAGAAATACCCCTCCACCGGCACCCCCTCGCGCTTGGCCCGCAGTACCTGGGCCAGGTGCTCCTGGATGAACCGGATGCGTTTGGGGTCGTGTACCTCTTCGCCCTCGAGGGTGTCGGGGAAGGCCGCCCCGTTCTCCGTAACGATGATGCGCTTCACCCCGTTATAGGCCGCAAATTTCTTGAGCAGGTGATAGATGTTTTCCGGCCAGACCTCCCAGCCCATCTCGGTGAGCTCCCCGCTGCCCCGCTCGCCGTGGGGGATTTCCCGGCCCCAGGTGGCCGGGTTGAAGAGGTCGAAGCGCACCAGCTGGCGGAAGTAGGTCTGCAAGCCGATAAAGTCGAAGTCGAAGGCCAGCTTTTCCAGGTCGCCCGGGCGGATGTAGCGCCAGAGGGCCAGCAGCCAGGGGGTGGTTTTCCAGGGGTAGCCCAGCCCCAGGGCGGGCTCGAGGAACAGCCGGTTGGCGATCACGTCGTAGTTGGCGGCGGCCATGCGGCTCAGCCAGGTGGGGCCCGCCGGCTGTACATAGGAGGCCGAAAAGGTGGTGCCGATCTGGGCGTCGGGCACATTGGCCCGCAGAACCCGCCCCCCTTCGGCCTGGGCCAGAGCCACGTGGTGAACGGCCGGCAAAAAGTTGCCAAAGCCCTTACGGCCCGGCGCATGGGTGCCTTGCAGGTAGCCCAGCACGGTGAACACCGTGGGTTCGTTGAGCACCATCCAGTGCTTGACCTTATCGCCAAAGGCCCGGCTGCACACCTCCACGTACTCGCAAAACCAGCCCACGATCTCGCGGTTGGTCCAGCCGCCTTTGTCCTCCAGCACCTGCGGCAGATCCCAGTGGTACAGGGTCACCCAGGGCTGCAGGCCGAGCTCGAGCGTCCGGTCGATCACCCGGTGGTAGAAGTCCAGCCCCTTTTGGTTGACCGCTCCGGTGCCACCGGGCAGGATGCGCGGCCAGGCCAGCGAAAAGCGGTGCACCTGCATGTTCATCTCCCGGATGAAGGCGATGTCGTCGTGGTAGCGGTGGTAAAAGTCGCAGGCCCGGTCGCCGTTCTCGCCGGTTTTGATCCTGCCGGGGGTATGGGAGAAGGTGTCCCAGATGGAGGGGCTGCGCCCGTCCTCGTTTACCGCGCCCTCAATCTGGTAGGCTGCGGTAGCCACCCCCCACAGGAAGCCCGGGCCAAAGTCGCTTTTGCTAAAAGTGGTCATCGCCTCAATCTACACGTTCGGTTGACAGCGTTACAACCTGCACCTGTGCCCCGTTGGGGTCGGTGAGGGTTTGGGGGGGGCGGTTTTGCAGGGCGATTTGATACGCGAGCAGCCCGGTTGAGTGGGCTGGCGCGGTGCGGCCCCGGGCCCAGAGGTTGATGCCGATGTGGTGGTGGTAGCCGTCGGCGGCCAGGAAACGAGCGCCGGGATAATCCCCCTGCATGAGCTCCATCCCCAGCCCCTCGAAAAAAGCCTGGGCTTCGTCCAGATCGCGCACATGCAGATGAATATGCCCCAGGGTGGTCTGGGGGTCGAGCCCTTGGCCGGCCCATGCTTCGGCCAGGAGGGCTTCCAGGTTGAGCGGCTCGGAAACCATAGCCAGGCGGCCTCCCCGGAAGGGCCATTCGGCCCTGGGGCGGTCGCGGTAGAGCTCAATCCCATTGCCCTCGGGGTCGGCCAGGTAGATTGCTTCCGAGACCCCGTGGTCGGAGGCCCCCTGAAAATGGGGGTAGCGGGCCTCGAGCAGCCGCCAGAAGACCGCGGCCAGCTCGGCCCGGCTGGGGAGCAACAGGGCGAAGTGGTAGAGCCCTAAAGTGGGCTGGGGGCGCAGGGGGGCCTCGGGCCGGTGCTCCAGGGTAAGGGTAAAGCGCCGGCCGGGCAGGGCCAGCTCGGTCTGCGGCCCCTGGCTTCGGATGACCTCGAGACCCAGCAAATCGCGGTAGAAGGCTAGCTGGCGCTCGAGGTTCTGCACCCGCAGGGTTAGGCCGGTGAGGGCCAGGGTTTTGGTGGCGTCTAGCGTCACATTTATATGCTATCCAAAGTGCTATGAAAAGTAAAGCAGAAGAGTGACAAGATTAGGATATGCTGTTGGGGTGCGGGTTTTTGTGACCGGTGGAACCGGTTATTTGGGGAGTACGCTGCTGCGGCTGGGGTCGGGTCGGCCCTGGGTTTTGGGTGCCAGTTACTGGAGCCAGCCGCCGGCGGTGCCGGGGGTGGGGTGGGTTTGGCTGGATATCCGCGACGCTGCCGCCGTGGAGCAAACCCTGGCCCGCTTTCGTCCCGAGGTGGTCATTCACACCGCCTACAGCAAGGCCAGCCCAGCGGCGCTCGAGGCCATCACCGTGCAGGGCACGGCCCATGTGGCCCGGGCCTGTCGGGCTCTCGGGGCCCGGCTGATTCACCTCTCCACCGACCAGGTTTTCGATGGCGAAAACCCGCCCTATGCCGAGTCGGCTCTGCCCAACCCCCTCACCGAGTACGGCCAGGCCAAACTCAGGGCCGAACACTGGGTGCAGGCAATACTCCCCAGCGCCACCATCGTGCGCACCTCGCTGATCTGGGGCCTGAACCCCATCGACCCGACCAGCCAGATGGTGCTGGAGCTGGCCGATGGCAAGCGGGAGGGCGGGCTTTTTAGCGACGAGTACCGCTCCTTTGTGTACGTGGAGGATCTGGCCCAGGCCCTGTGGGAACTGGTGGGTCTGGACTATGCGGGCATCCTGCATCTGGGGGGCGCGGAGGTGCTGAGCCGGCTCGAGTTTGGACGACTGATTGCCCCCTTCCACGGACGTGACCCGGCCCGGCTTCCGGCCCGGCGCCGCGCCGAGTTTCCCGGCCCACGGCCCGGCAATTGCGCGCTGGATAGCTCGCTGGGCCGTTCCCTGCTCCAGACCCGGCTGCGCGGGGTGCGGGAGGTGTTGCGCGCGCACCGCCCTGTGGGATAGCCCCCGCTTTTTTGCGCTATTCTGAGGATCATGCTGAAACTGGGCGTGGACTTTGGCCTTTCCAACACCGATGCGGTGCTGCTCGAGGGCGAGACCATCCTGGCGCACCAAACCATCAAAACCGGGCCAGCCAGCAGCGAAGCCCTGGCCGCCGTACTGCACAGCCTGGGGGTTCGGCCTGCCGACCTCGGCACCATCGCCAGCACCGGCGGTCTGTCGCGCCGCCTACCCGATACCTTCGAGGGGATTCCCGTCCAGAAAATCGGCGAGGCCCAGGCGGTGGGGCGGGGGGCGCTGCAGCTGGCCGGCCTGGGTGAGGCCCTGGTGGTCTCGGCGGGCACCGGTACGGCCATGATTGCGGCCAGGGGAGGCGAGGCCCAGCACTTCACCGGCTCGGCGGTGGGGGGTGGAACCTTGCTGGGTCTGTCCCGGCTGCTGCTAGGGACTGCCGACCCCCTCGAGGTGGCCCGCCTGGCCGAACGGGGCAACCCCAGCGGTGTGGACTCCACGCTGGTGGACGTGATTGGTGGGGGCATCGGCCATCTGCCCCCCGATGCCACCGCGGTCAACTTTGGGCGGCTGGTAGAAGGCCCCCACCCCAGCCGCGAAGACCTGGCCGCCGGTCTGGTGACGCTGGTGGGCCAGGTGATTGCCATGATTGCCATCAACGCAGCGCAGGCTGCCGGGTTCAAGCAGATGGTGATTGTGGGCCACCTGCCCGACCTGGTGCCTGTGCGCAAGGCCTTTGAGCGGGTCTGGTACTTTTACCAGATTGAGCCCAGACCCCTCATTCCCCCCTTGTCCGGCTGGGCCACCGCCTACGGGGCTGCGCTTCTGGCACAGCAACCTGTCGTAAACTGAAACCATGAAACCCCCGGAGGGCTTCTGGGCCCACCTCGAGGACGACAACAACTACGACAACCTCAAGCTGGTCTTGTCGGATGGGGTGGGGGAAGAGGTGCTGTGGCTCTCAGCGCTCGAGCTGGCCGAAGGCCTGGCCCACCTCGAAGAAGGCGAATTGCTTGACCCCAACGAACCCGCCTGGTCGCACGAGGCGCTGGAGGTGGCCGAAGCCCCGGCAGCCCCCTTCGAACCGGCCCAGCACCGCCCCCACCTCGAGGGGGCCTACTGTGCCGCCCAGGTTGAGCTCTATAGTCCGCCGGGCCTCCTGCTTTTACGCCGGGTGGTAGAGGAAGGGGGCGATCTGCTGGAGATCACCACCCCCAACGGCTCGGTCTACACCTTCGAATACGATCGGGTTCGCGCCTATTTGCGCCCGCTTTTGCCCCACTAACCAGTGAACCATGCGCATTACCTCGACGGCCAACCCCCGCATTAAGGCGGCTGCCGAACTCCAGGAGCGCAGGAGCCGGGAGCGAACGGGTAAGTTTTTGATTGAGGGCGCTCGCGAGATTGAGCGGGCCCTGGCGGCGGGCCTCGAGGTCGTTGAAGCCTTCTGCGGCGAACACCTCAACCCCGAAGAAGCCCGCACAGTTGCTCATTTATCTCGAGTCCTTGGCCTGGAGGTGCACGAACTCTCCGAGGCGGCCCTGAAGAAAATCAGCAGTCGTGAGCACCCGGCCGGGGTGCTGGTGGTGGCCCGGATGCCCCGGCCCTCCCTCGCGGCCTTCCACCCACCCAAAAACGCCCTGCTGCTGGTCTCGGTGGGGCTGGAAAAACCCGGCAACCTGGGGGCCTTGCTGCGCTCCGCCGATGCCGCCGGGGCCGATGCGGTGCTGGTGGCGGGTGGGGTAGACCTCTACAGCCCCCAGGTGATTCGCAATTCCACCGGGGTGGTTTTCTCGCTCCCCGTTTTTGCCGCCCCCGAGCCGGCCGTGCTGGACTGGCTACTGCAGCACAATATCCCCATGGTGGCCACCACCCCGCACACCCACCAAACCTACTGGGATGTGGACTTGCGGGGGCCTGTGGCCATTGTGCTGGGCACAGAACACCAGGGATTGAGCCAAACCTGGCTCGAGCAGGCCGCACTCAAGGTCAAGATTCCCATGCAGGGCCAGGCCGACAGCCTAAACGTCTCGGTAACGGCTGCCCTGATGTTATACGAAGCCAGAAGGCAACGCCAAAATTAAACTTAATCTCTGACCCCAACTTGACATAATCAGACTCAATTGTCTTAGGTCTTCTTGCCCAGCCCTCTTGACATTCTTATGGAAAGACCCGAATAATATAAAGCTGGGTTGACACTCTAAACCCACGACTGTCAATAAACCCTGTAAGGAGGAAATTCTATGGCAACCGCAACCATGCTCAGACCCCTCGGTGACCGTGTGGTGGTCAAGCGCATCGAAGAAGAAGCCAAGACCAAAGGGGGCATTGTGTTGCCCGATACCGCCAAGGAAAAGCCCCAGCGGGGCAAGGTAATTGCCGTGGGCAGCGGGCGGGTGCTGGACAACGGCACTAAAGTGCCTCTAGAAGTAAAAGAGGGCGATACCGTGGTGTTTGCTAAGTACGGCGGCACCGAGATCGAAATCGACGGGGAGGAGTACATCATTCTCTCCGAGCGCGATCTGCTGGCCGTTTTGTAAACCCAAAGACGTTTCTAACAGCGGTGTTTTGAAAGGAGTAGAACCATGGCGAAAATGCTGGTTTTTGATGAAGCTGCACGCCGTAGCCTCGAGCGCGGCATGAACGCGGTAGCCAATGCGGTAAAAGTGACCCTGGGCCCCCGTGGGCGCAACGTGGTGCTGGAGAAGAAATTCGGCAGCCCCACCATTACCAAAGACGGGGTTAGCGTAGCCAAGGAGGTCGAACTGGAGGATCACCTCGAGAACATCGGCGCCAAGCTGATGATCGAGATCGCCTCCAAGACCAACGACATCACCGGTGACGGCACCACCACCGCCACGGTGCTGGGCCAGGCCATCGTGCGGGAAGGCCTGCGCAACGTGGCTGCTGGGGCCAACCCCCTCGCGCTCAAGCGGGGCATTGAAAAAGCCGTGGATGTGGCGGTCAAGGCCATCCAGGAGCTGGCCGTGCCCGTCAACGACCGCAAGGCCATCTTCGAAGTGGCCAGCGTATCGGCCAACAACGACGCCGAGATCGGTAACCTGATTGCCGATGCCATGGAGAAGGTGGGCCGCGAGGGTGTCATCACCGTTGAGGAGTCCAAGAGCCTCGACACCGAGCTCAACTTCGTGGAAGGGTATCAGTTCGACAAGGGCTACATCTCGCCCTACTTCGTCAACAACCCCGACGCGATGGAGGCCCAGCTCGACGAACCCTTCATCCTGATCACCGAGAAGAAAATCAGCAACGTGCGCGAGTTGCTGCCGGTGCTCGAGCAAGTGGCCCAGACCGGCAAGCCCCTGCTCATCATCGCCGAAGACGTCGAGGGTGAGGCCCTGGCGACCCTGGTGGTCAACCGCCTGCGTGGCACCCTGAATATCGCTGCCGTCAAGGCCCCTGGCTTCGGTGATCGCCGTAAGGAGATGCTCAAAGACCTGGCGGCCATCACCGGTGGTACCGTGATCAGCGAGGAGCTGGGCTTCAAGCTGGAGAACGCCACCCTCTCCATGCTGGGCCGCGCCGAGCGGGTGCGCATCAGCAAAGACGAGACCACCGTGGTGGGCGGTAAGGGTAAGAAGGAAGACATCGAGGCCCGCATCAATGGCATCAAGAAGGAGCTCGAGACCTCCGACAGCGAATACGCTAAGGAGAAGCTGCAGGAGCGCCTGGCCAAGCTGGCCGGTGGTGTGGCCGTGATCCGCGTGGGCGCTGCCACCGAGACCGAGCTCAAGGAGAAGAAGCACCGCTACGAGGACGCCCTCTCCACGGCCCGCGCCGCGGTCGAGGAAGGCATCGTGCCGGGTGGTGGCGTGGCCCTGCTGCGCGCCGTGCCCGCCATCAAGAACCTGCTCAAGGAGCTCGAGGGCGATGAAGCCACCGGTGCCAAGATCGTGCTCCGCGCCATCGAAGAGCCCGCCCGTCAGATTGCTGCCAACGCCGGCTACGAAGGCAGCGTGGTGGTCAACAACATCCTCAGCAAGAAAGAAAAGAACTACGGCTTCAACGCGGCCACCGGCGAGTACGGCGACATGATGGAGTGGGGTATCGTAGACCCGGCCAAGGTGACCCGTACGGCCCTGCAGAACGCTGCTTCCATCGGCTCGCTGATCCTCATGACCGAGGCTGTGGTGGCCGAGAAGCCCGAAGAGAAGAAAGCTCCTGCTGCACCCGCTGGCGGCATGGGCGGCGACATGGACTTCTAAAGCAACCACGTGCCCAAACCCCCTCTTCACGCAAAGAAGAGGGGGTTTTTTGTGTGCTAGGGATCCGCTTTCTTCGCCAAGCGTAGCGAGGGGTGTGCCACTGGGTATTCGTGGGAAACGCTCTAGGATCTAGTCTCTGGAGGTTTTTGCTTTGGATGACTATCTTTTGAATCCGGTTATGGATATTTTTTATTTTAGGGGGTCTTTAGAGCGGTTTTACCCCAGGCCGCCAGGGCCTCGAGGGCTGGCTCCAGGGCCTTGCCCAGGGGGGTGAGGGCATACTCCACCCGGGGGGGTACCTCCTGGTACTCGGTTCGACTGATAAGGCCCATCTCCTCCAGATCCCGCAGGCGCAACGACAAACTTCTCGGCGGCAGGGCGGTGGCCTGTTGCAAGGCTCCAAAGCGCAGCGCACCTTGCTGCAGCGAGCGAAGTATGAAGTAAACCCCGCGCTGGCCCAATAATTCCAGTAAATCCTCGAGGGACGGTCTTTTGGATTGGACCATAGGTATACCGTATCCAAGACTTGCCCGAAGCAAGTACACCGATGCTACAAAGCAACCATATGGTCAGTTTGGGAAAAATTGCAGAGAAAACGAGAAAAGATGGGTTTATCGCTCAGGTGGTTTGGGAAGGTACCGCCGGCCCCAGCGGTCTATAGCTTCAATTACAGCCTGCAGTGCCTGGCCGGCCTCCGTTAGAGCATAGCTGGTGCGCGGGGGCATGGTGGAGTGGATTGTTTTAGAGATGATGCCCAGGTGCTCAAGCTTCTCCACGCGCTGGGCCAGGGTGGCCGGGTTGCAGCCGCCCACTGCCCTGGAAAGCTCGTTAAAGCCTTTCGAACCATCCAATAAGCTGCGAATAATGTGTAGCGTCCACTTCTCCTGCAGTACGTTGATGGCTTCGTATACAGGGCAAAA
Source organism: Meiothermus taiwanensis WR-220 (assembly GCF_003568585.1). NCBI lineage: Bacteria > Thermotogati > Deinococcota > Deinococci > Thermales > Thermaceae > Meiothermus > Meiothermus taiwanensis. The sequence continues at coordinate 1,907,058 of NZ_CP021130.1, read as the reverse complement.
GCTGTGGTCTGCTTCAGTGGTTTCTGCAATGGCTTTAGCCATACTGAAACACATCTTAGCATACTATTACTTTCTTTGCTCAAATGCTTGACATAACAAACTGATATAAAATAGTATGCGCTTGTTGATCCAAAGCGAATGCTGGATCAAGCTGGAGGAAAAGTATGAATTGGAACCTGGATAGCAGTCATACCACCGTGGCTTTTGCTGTAAAACACATGGGCTTCTTTACTGTGCGCGGCCAGTTCAAAAAAGTGACCGGTACCGTTTCGACTGACGAGCAAGGGGTGCCGCGCCAAATCAGCGTTTCGATTGAGGCCGCTAGCATTGAAACGGGCGATGCCCAGCGGGACGCCCACCTGCGTTCACCCGATTTCCTGGATGCCGAACAATACCCTCAGATTCGCTTTGAGAGCAGCCAGATTGAAGCCTTGGGGGGGAACAAATACAAGATCCATGGCAACCTGACCATCCGGGACACCACCCGCCCGGTAGCCCTCGAGGCCGAGGTAAGCCCCGCCATCAAAGACCCTTGGGGCCTGACCCGTATTGGGGCAACGGCCACAGGTGTCATAAACCGCAAGGACTGGGGGCTTACCTGGAACCAGGTGCTCGAGTTTGGTGCTTTGCTGGTAGGTGAAGAGGTAAAACTCAATATCGAGGTCGAGGCGGTCGCGGCCCAGGCAGAAGCGGCAGCCTAAACCCCATCGAGTCTTGAGCACCCGCCAGCAAAGGCGGGTGCCGGGCTTAATTGTGGTAGATCGTGCTTTGGGTTGAGGTGGGGAGCGGGTGGGGATGCTAGCTTTAAATCATGCGCTATATTCTGGCGCTGTTTGCGCTGTGGTTGGCGGCCTGCACCCCGACTTACCTGGGCAGTGTGCCTTACTACCCCTATAATCTCGACGATTTTCCCGTCTTTACCAGCCCCGCAGGCCAGCCTCTGTATGGATTGCGGCGCTACGAGGAGCGTCGCTGGACGGCTGTGGCCCGTAGGCCGGTGGGTGTTTTTGATTTTTCGATCACCCTGGAATTGGGGGGCCGGTTGTGGCCCAGGCCTCCTTTCCCCAACCCTGTGGAGACCTGCCGCTTTGGTGGGAGCGACGAACGACCCGCCGCGGTACGCCTGGTGCTGCTCGAGGCCCCGCCAGGTTTTGACGTTGGGCTGCAAGAAGCCAGCTACAAATTAAGCTGTGGTCGCCTCGAGCGCGACCCGGAGGGCTTTGAAGTGCTGCGCTACGCCACCTGGCTCGAGGTGCTCTACCGCTTCGAGATACCCCTGGTAGCCCCCGGCACCTACGGGTTGCGCTGGCAGCTTTGGGAGGGGGAGCGGATGCTTGCTGAGGAAGGCCGACGCTTTACCCTGACCGCAGGCCGTTAGCGCTGGAGGGGATTGGTGTGGGCGCTGAGTGTGTGGTGCGGCCGATTGACGGCCCTGGGCTTTGCCGCTAAACTTTGACTGAGTATAAGTTTGTAACGAGTCAAAAATAGCGTGGAGGTTGGCTGTGATTGCAGACAAGAAACTTTCAAGCAAAGGCGGCGGCTGGCTCCTGGAGAGGCCCGAGCAGATCTTCACCCCGGAAGACTTCGACGACACCACCCGCATGATTCAAGAAACCGTGCGGCAGTTTGTGGAGAAGGAGTACCGGCCGGTGGCCGAAGCCCTGGAGCACGGCGAGCTCGAGCACAACATCCCATTGCTCCGAAAGGCCGGCGAGCTGGGCCTCCTGGGGGTAGAGGTCGGCGAGGAGTACGGCGGCCTCGACCTGCCCAAAACCGTCAGCACGGTAATTGCCGAGGCCCTGGCCGGCACCGGCGGCTTCAGCGTGACCTACGGGGTGCAGACCTCCATCGGCCTGCTGCCCCTGGTTTACTGGGGCACCAAGGAACAAAAGGACAAATACCTGGCCAAACTGGTCTCGGGTGAGCTCATCGCCGCCTACTGCCTCACCGAGCCGCAGTCCGGCTCCGATGCCATGGGGGCCAAGACCCGCGCCGAGCTTTCCGCCGATGGCAAATACTACATCCTCAACGGCACCAAGATGTGGATCTCCAACGCGGGCTTTGCCCACCTCTTTACCGTGTTTGCCAAGACCCCGGAGGGCCTGACCGCTTTCCTGATCGAGCGCGACACCCCCGGCCTGCGCCTGGGCGGCGAGGAGAAGAAGATGGGCATCAAGGCCTCCAGCACCCGCCAGGTCTTCCTGGAGGACGTGAAGGTGCCGGTCGAGAACGTGCTGGGTGAGCTGGGCAAAGGCCACAAGATCGCCTTCAACGTGCTCAACGTGGGGCGCTACAAGCTGGGCGCGGGGGCCATTGGTGGGGCCAAGGGTGCCCTGGCGCTCTCGGCCAAGTACGCCCAGGAGCGCGTGGCCTTTGGAAAGCCCATTGCCCAGTTCGGCCTGATCCAGCAAAAGCTGGCTGAGATGGCTACGCGCATCTTTGCCGGCGAGAGCGCGGTCTACCGCACCATGGGCATGATCGACCAGGCCCTGAGCAGCCTGGACAAAGCCAACGCCGCCGAGGCGGTGCTGGCGGGCATCGAGGAGTACGCCGTCGAGGCCAGCATCATCAAGGTGCTGGGCTCCGAGGTGCTGGACTACGTGGTGGACGAAGGCGTGCAGATCCACGGCGGCTACGGCTACTCCGCCGAGTACGAGATCGAGCGGGCCTACCGCGACAGCCGCATCAACCGTATCTTTGAGGGCACCAACGAGATCAACCGCCTGCTGATTCCGGGCATGCTCCTGCGCCGGGCCATGAAGGGCGAACTGCCGCTCTTCGATGCGGCCATGAAGCTGCAAAAAGAGCTGCTGGAGCCCAGCTTCGAGGAGCCCGAGGACAAGGAGATGGCCCAGCTCGAGGGCCTCAAAAAGCTGGCCCTGGCGGTGCTGGGCCTGGCCGCCCTCAAGTACGGCAAGCAGATCGAAGAGGAGCAGGAGGTGCTGGCGGTGGCCGCCGACATCCTGATAGATGTCTTCGCTGCTGAAAGCGCCCTGCTGCGGGCCCGCCGGCTGGGGGGTGGAGTATATGCCGAGATGGCCGCGCTCTACCTGTACCAGGCCCTGGATCGCGCCCAGGCCGCGGCACTCTCCATTCTGCCGCGCCTGGCCGAGGGCGACGATATGCGCCTGATGGCCTCGGCGGCCCGCCGCCTGACCAAGCACGACCCCACCGACCTGGTGGCGCTGCGCCGCCGGATTGCCCAGAAGGTGCTGGAAGCGGGCGGCTACCCCCAGCCCAAGGCCTGAATCCTCCGATACCCTTTGGGGGCGCATGGCCATGCGCCCCCTATCTTTTCGGTGCTACAATCGCCTTATGCCTTCACGGCCGCTGCCCACCAACGTAAGCCCGGAGGAGTACCTTCGCCTCGAGGCACAATCCGAAGCTAGGCACGAGTACGTGGATGGTATTGTTTACGAGATGCCGGGCGAGTCGCTGGAGCACAACGAGACCGTCCTGAACATTGCGCTGGCGATCAAGCCGAGGCTGAGGGCGACGGGCTGCCGGATGGCCGTCGAGGGGGTTAAGCTCTGGCTGCCCCAACTCAACCGGTACTACTACCCCGATGTGATGGTGCTGTGTGACCCGCGCGACACCGACAGCCACATTTTCCAGTACCCCTGCTTTATAGCCGAGGTGACTTCGCCCAACACCGAGGCCACTGACCGCCGCGAAAAGCTGCAAGCCTACAAAAGCATCGAGACCCTGCAAACCTACTGGATTGTAGACCCCGCCACACGCAGCCTCGAGGTCTTCGAACGCAGCCAGCACTGGCAGGGTGTGCGGCTGGAGTCGGGCGGAGCGCCGGTGGCCTGCCTGGGCCTGGAGGTGCGCCTCGAGGGTATCTTCGGTGTGGCCTGAGCCTGCCATTGCCAAACTCCACGCGGTAGACTAGAGCCAAATGACCGCACAAACCACCGACCTGGCGCTGGAAGTTCGCAGGTTCCTCGAGGTCGAGGTGCTGCCCCTCGAGCCCATCTTCCTGAAGCATGGCTTCAAGGCCGTTCTGCCCGAGCTACAGCGGGTTCGGCAAAAGGTAAAGGAAAGGGGCTGGTGGCTGCCCCCGCTGCAAAAGCCGCTGGGTATGGGCCTGGGCCTGGGGGATTTTGCCCGCCTGAGCGAGGAGCTGGGCCGCAGCCCCCTGGGCCACTACGTCTTCAACACCCAGGCCCCCGACATCGGCAATATGGAGGTGCTGCTCAAGCACGGCACGCCGGAGCAGAAAGCGCGTTTTCTGGAGCCTTTGGCAAAGGGCGAGGTTCGCAGTTCCTTTGGCATGACCGAGCCCGAGTACCCCGGCTCCAACCCGGTCTGGATGAACACCACCGCGGTGCTCGAGGGCGACCAGTGGGTCATCAACGGGCACAAGTGGTACACCACCGGCTTCGAGGGCTCGAGCTTCTGCATCGTAATGTGCATCACCGACCCCGACCAGCCCAACCCCTACGCCCGGGCCAGCCAGATCATCGTGCCCACCGATACCCCCGGCTTTCGGCAGGTGCGCAAAATTTCGGTGATGGGGGAGGAGGGCGAGGACTGGATGAGCCACTCGGAGATTCGCCTGGAAAATGTGCGGGTGCCCCAGGAGAACCTGCTGGGTGTGCGCGGCAAGGGCTTTGCCATTGCCCAGGAGCGGCTGGGGCCGGGGCGCATCCACCACTGCATGCGCTGGATTGGCATCGCCCAGCGCAGCCTCGAGCTGATGTGTGAACACGCCGCCCGGCGCGAGCTTGCCCCCGGCAAGCCCCTGGGTTCGCGCCAGGCCATCCAGCACCTGATTGCCGAGTCCAAGGCCGAGATTCACGCGGCCCGGCTGATGGTGCTGGATGCCGCCGAAAAGGTCGAGCAAAAAGGGGCCGAGGGGGCTAAAGTGGAGATCTCGCTCATCAAGTTCTTTGTGGCCGGGGTGCTGCAGCGGGTGCTGGATCGGGCCATCCAGGTGCACGGGGGCCTGGGGATGTCCGACGACCTGCCGCTCTCGTTCTTCTACCGGCACGAACGGGCCGCCCGCATCTACGACGGGGCCGACGAAGTCCACAAGACCGTGGTGGCCAGGGCCCTGCTCAAGGACTACGGCCTGGATATCTCGCTCTGACCCCGAGGTACTGCCATGACCGACCAACCCGCCCCCACCCGACCCGGCGAAGAGCTGGACATTGTGCGGCTGCAGGCCTACCTGCTGGAGCACCTGCCAGGGGCAAAGGGCCGCCTCGAGGTGCTGCAGTTCCCCAGCGGTTTTTCCAACCTGACCTACCTGCTCAGGCTGGGCGAGCGGGAGCTGGTGTTGCGCCGCCCGCCGTTTGGGGCCAACATCAAGACCGCCCACGACATGGCCCGCGAGTACCGGATTCTCTCGGCCCTCAAGCCGGTCTACCCCAAGGTGCCCCAGCCCCTCCTGTACTGCGCCGACGAGGGCGTGCTGGGGGCCCCGTTTTATGTAATGGAGCGCCTGCACGGGGTGATCCTGCGCACCCAGCCCCCGCCCGACCTGACCCCGGAGCGCATGCGGGGGATTTGCGAGGCCGCGCTCGAGGCCCTGGTCGAGCTGCACAGCCTGGACTATCAGAAAGCCGGTCTGGGCGACCTGGGCCGGCCCGAGGGCTATGTGGAGCGGCAGGTGCGGGGCTGGACGGAGCGCTACCAGAAGGCCCGCACCGAGACGGTGCCCGGCATGGAGCAGGCCATGGAGTGGCTGGCCGCCCACATCCCGAGCGGCTCGAGCGCCGCCCTGATCCACAACGACTTCAAATACGACAACCTGATGCTGAACCCCGCCGACCTAACCCAGGTGGTGGCCGTGCTGGACTGGGAGATGGCCACCCTGGGCGACCCCCTGATGGATCTGGGCACCACCCTGGGCTACTGGGCAGAGCCCGACGATCCGCCGGGCCTGCGGCGTTTTGGCCTGACCCATCTACCGGGCAACCTGCGCCGGGCCGAGCTGGTCGAAGCCTATGCGGCCCGCAGCGGTCGCAGCGTGGATAATATTGTGTTTTATTACGTGTACGGGCTCTTTAAGGTCGGGGTGATTATGCAGCAGATTTACGCCCGCTACCAGAAGGGTCTCACCCGCGACGAGCGCTTCGCGGTGCTGATACATTTGATCCGGGAAATTGGCCAGAAGATACAGAAGGCCATCGCCACAGGCCAGGTTTAGACGTGTAGGATACGCTGTATGGCGTGTTGCTGGGCGCTACTATAAGAAGCTCAGCAATGCAAACCAGGGATATGCCTTATGCGATACAGCGAACTCGCTTTTACCGGCCCGGCCACCTTTTTCAAAGCACCCCACCGCCCCCTGAACGAGCCCTGGGCCGCCGACGTGGGCTTTCTGGGCCTGCCCTACGACTTTGCCGTGGGCTACCGCCCCGGCGCCCGTTTTGCCCCCAACGCCCTGCGCGAGGCCAGCGGGCGCTACGCACCGGGGCCGGAGGGGTGGTTCGACCTCGAGACCGAGACCTACCGCCTCAAGGGCGTGCGCCTGGTGGACGCGGGCGATGTGGACCCGGCCCAGCTCGAGTACCCCGAGACCTTCCGCCGCATCACCGAGGCGGCCCGCGCCCTGCGTGAGCGGGTGAAACTGCCGGTGTTTGTGGGGGGTGATCACTCGGTCACCTACCCAATTTTGCGGGCCTACGACGACCTCGAGGGGCTCCACATCGTCCAGCTCGACGCCCACCTGGACTTCTCGGATAGCCGCAACGCAACCCGCTTTTCCAACAGCAGCCCCTTCCGTCGGGCGGTGGAAGATGTTCCAGGTCTCAGGCACATCACCGTGGTGGGGCTGCGCGGCCTGCGCACCAGCCCCGAGGCCTACCAAGCAGCCAAAAACCGGGGCCATACCCTGATTACCGCCTCCAGGGTGCGGGAGAACCTGCCCTGGGCACTGGCCCAGCTTCCCAAGGGCCAGAAGGTTTACCTGAGCTTCGATGCCGACGTGCTCGACCCCTCTATTTTGCCCGGCACCAGCAGCCCCGAGGTGGAGGGCCTGACCTATGGGGAGGCGATAGCGGTGGTGGCCGAAACCGTCCGGCGAAACGAACTCGTAGGCTTCGACCTCGTGGAGCTGGCCCCCAACCTCGACCCAGGGGGCCTTTCGGCCCTGGTGGGGGCGCGGTTCCTGGCCGAGGTGCTGGCCTGCTGGGCCGGTTGAGCGGTAATGTACAGAAGCCTTCGGGAAGGGTTTATGGGGCCTTGGCTTTGCCCCGAAAAACCAGCAGCGTCCACAGTAGCAGGTGCAGGCCCAGGGCCGTACCGGCCAGCGCAACCCCCCAGTCGTTGCCCAGCCGCCACAGCCATAGACCGCCGCCGAAAGCCAGCAAGACAAGCAGGCCCCAGCCCTGGCTGTAGGTAGGGCTGCCCGGGAAAAAAAACTGCACCGCTCGCCGCCAGGCCAGGCTGGGGGCCACGCTTTGCGGCTTGGGGAGGAAGAAGCAAAGCAGGTGGTAGGCTGCGAACAGCAGGATGAGCACAGCAGCAGTCCAGGCCCACAGCGGGCTGGGCCAGATGGGCAGGTTGCGCCAGGTGGCCGGGAAATCTGCAGCCAGGGCCTGCAAATTACTCAGGCCTACTGCGGTGGCAATGATTCGGGGCGTAGGAACAGCATCCCGCGCCACACCGGCTTCACGGTAAACTGCCGTCCAGAAGTCGCCCCCCAGGCCCAGGGCCTCCTGCACAGCCGCCGAGGTAGGGGCCTGCTGATAGGCCTGGGCCAGGGCCTCGGGGGTGCCGCGCCCTACCAGGATGTAAGTCCAGGGAGGGGCTTCTTGGTAAAGCCGCTGGGACTCACTGGGGTTTTCTTTTGCCAGGGCATAGGCCAGCAGTCCACGCAGCGGTGCGGTGTTGGCAAAGCTGCGCAGGGTTTCCGCGGCTGCGCTCGAGCGCAGTGTGCCCCGCATGAGGCTGTCCTGGGCCAGGAGGGCTTCGGAGCGGGCCATAACACCCCAGGCCAGCAAGGCTGAAGCGGCCAGTAGAAACAGCAACAACAGCACAGCCCGCTCGCCCAGTGTGGTGTAGGCCAGCACGCTGTGGCGCAGCCGTAGCAAGGGATGCCGTAACCAGCCTAGCAGCCAGCCCCCGCTTGGTCGCACCCCGCGAAGCTGGGCTGGCAGGTACATCAGGGTCAGGTATAGCAGCATCAGGCCGTACAATCCAAGCAGCACCCAGGTTGCCAGGGATAGGTTGGTGGAAGTCAGGGGGGTTTGCCAGCCGGCCACCTGCTGCAAAGCTGCGCGGTAACGCTGGGCCAGGTCAGGACGACCCTGGGCCTCGAGCCAGCCCACCTGCTCCCATAGCAGGGTTCTGGCACCGGGTAGCTGGGGTAGATACTTTAGGAAAAAGTCCGACCACAGCAGGCTTTGCTCGAGCCCCTGCCGGCGTGCAACCCGGATCTGCAACAGCCAGGGCTCGAGCCAGCGCATCACCCCCTCGCCCCAGGCCAGCTCGGGGCGGTGGCCGCGCTGCAGCAAGTCCCGGCCAACGGCCTCGAGGTCGGCTGGGCGGAGGCTGTTTATATCGAGGCTAAAGTAATACCAGTAGGGGCGGTTGGAGTCCGGACTCTGATCCAGCCCGCGGGCATTGGCTGCGGCCAGCGTGTCAAGGTACTCCCGAATGATGGCCAGGCTTTCCCAGCGCCCTTCGTAGGGTTTGCCGGCGAAAGCCCCGAGGCCCAACCGCCGCCCATCCTCTAGAAGAACGGTCAGCTCGGTATCGGCCTCCAGGGCCCGAACCTCCCCTGGTGGATAGTGTTGAGCAACCACCCTGGGCGTTTGCAGATCAATTTCCAGCAGCAGCGGGCCTCGAGCGATAAAGGCCCGCTGCCCCAGCACCTTTGGGCCGATCCATGCACCCTTGAGCGGCAACTTCCAACCGCCCAACACCAGCCCGTCGGGGGTGAGGGCTGGCGTGCCGGGTGCGTTCTGTGCGGGTGGGGTGGGACTGGCAACAGCGCGCACCGTGGTTCTAACCTCGAGGGTGCGTTCGCCCACCTGGATGCTAATTCTGTACTCACCCGCAGCCGGGGGGGTCCAGGTGGTAGCCAGGTTGCCCTCAAAGGTCTCGAGGTTGACCTCGGTGGTGGCGGTTTCGGAGGAGATTTTCAAGACATAGCGGCCTGGAGGGAAGTCGGCCCCTCGTATTTCCAGGGCCTGCCCAACCTGGGCTTCGGGGGGCACGGTTAGGCTCTGGGCCAGTGCCATGCCCCAAAGGAGAACACCCGCAATCCAGCGCATGGCGCCATTTTATTCCACGAAAAAGTGAGATCGTAAAACCTATCTCGAGCAGTTGCAGCGTCCAATTGCGATAAAATCCGATAAAAACTTATACTCGCCCCGGCTTGCCATCGGCTGTACTATACTAAGGTTCGGGTCTACCTTGGGTAGGCTCCTGGAGGTTTTGTTGAATGTCCGATAAAAAACCGGTATACCTTACCGCGGAAGGCAAGGCACGGCTCGAACAGGAGCTGGCCTACTTGAAAACCGAGAAGATGCAGCAAATTGCCGAAGAGATGGGCCGGGCCATCGCCGAGGGCGATTTGCGTGAAAATGCCGGTTACGACGAGGCGCGCCGGGCCATGTGGCAGAACAATAGCCGCATTGCCGAGCTCGAGGACATCCTTAGCCGGGTGCAGATTGTGGAGTCGGGGAATGGTGTTCCTACCGAGGTACAGATAGGCGTAACGGTGGCGCTCGAGACCGCCACCGGCCAGCGCATGAATGTAACCATGGTGGGCAGCCATGAGGCCGACGTGTTCAGCGGCAAAATTTCCAACGAGTCGCCCCTGGGCCAGGCCCTGATGGGCAAAAAGGTGGGCGATGAGGTACACGTCAAAGGCCCCAAAGGCAGCCAGACCTACGTGGTGGTCGAACTTCTATACGCTTAAGCATCGGTTGGACGGTATCGGGCAACGGTCGGATGAATGGGGCCGTGGCCTGCCGTCTGGATGTTCTAGCCTTTCGGCTTTTTGAGTATGCGAATTTTAGTAGCCAACGACGACGGTATCTTTTCGCCTGGAATCAAGGCGCTGGCTTTTGCTTTGCGTGAGCTGGCCGAGGTTAACGTAGTGGCCCCCGATGTGGAGCAGTCGGGGGTAGGGCATAGCATCACCTTCCGACGCCCTCTGCGCTTCAAGCACACCGCCTCGGCAGGCTTTGGGGAGATCCCGGCTTACCGGGTGGATGGCACCCCTGCCGACTGCGTGGTACTGGGCAGCCGGCTGCTGGGCTGGCCGGATCTGGTGGTCTCGGGTATTAACATCGGGGTCAATATGGGCCTTGATCTGACCCATTCGGGCACGGTGGCTGCGGCCCTGGAAGGGGCCTCGTTGGGGATCCCCTCGATTGCCTTTAGCCTGGACGCTTCCGGCGAGGAGCTGCGCTTTGAGGAGGCGGCCCGCTATGCGGTGCCGATTGTCCGCTGGGTGTTGAAGCATGGTCTGCCCAACAAAACCCTGCTCAACGTAAATTTTCCCAACCGCACCCCACAAGGGGTTAAGGTAACCCGCCTCTCCACCCACCGCTATGAAGACACCATCGTCGAGCGGGAAGACCCCGATGGGCGGCCTTACTACTGGGTGGCCGGCAAGCCCACCGCGGAGCTGGAGGAAGGCACCGACTACTGGGCGGTGCAGCAGGGATTCATATCCATTACCCCCATTTCCCTGGACTACACCAACTACGCATTTGCAGAGGAGCTCGAGCGGAAGTTCAGGGTGCGCGTCCCCAAAAAGACAAAGACGGCCAGGGGTTGAACCTGGTGGTGGGCAGGAAGCCCCGATCTTCTCATAGGACGGGCCTGGGAAAGCGCTAGGCCAGTTGGGGGTGGGGGGCTGTGGTCTTCTTGAGGGAGATGCTAAAAACAGAGCCTTTGCCCAGCTCGCTCTCGGCCCAGACATGGCCCCCGTGGGCCTCCACAATCGAACGCACGATGGCCAGCCCCAGCCCACTACCACCGCGGGCACGGTCGCGGGCCTTATCAACCCGATAAAAGCGCTCGAACAGGTGGGGAAGGTGCTCTTTGCTGATACCCTCACCATTGTCTTCTACCCGGACGACAGCCCGCTCGGTCAGGTCGAGCACGATGAGCCGGATCCGGGTGGCACCGGCTTTGATGGCGTTGGAAACCAGGTTGGCCATGACCTGATGCAGCCGCTCGGGGTCGCCCAGCACCCATACGTGCTCGGGGGCCTGCACCTCAATTTGGCCTTCGAAGCTCTTGCTGTATTCTTCCTCAATCTCGTTGAGCACGGTTTTTAGGTGCACCGAACCCAGCTCAATCTTCCAGCTCCCGCCGGTTTTGGAGAGTTCGAGCAGGTCTCCCACCAGCTTTTGCATCCGTTCGGACTCACGCTTGATGATCTCGAGGCTTTCGCGCTGCTGCTCGGTAATCTGGGTGCGCCGAAGCAAATAGTTGACATGCCCCAGAATGGCTGTTACCGGTGTGCGCAGCTCATGGGAAGCGTCGGCTAGAAAACGGCCCTGGGTCTCCCAGGCGCTCTCGAGCCGCGCGAGCATCCGGTTGAGCGACTTAACCAGCGAGGCCACCTCGTTGTTGCCTTCCAGCTCTGGTAGTTTTTCGGGTTTATTGCTCACCTGTTCGGCTTTTTTAGCTACCCACTCGAGGGGCTCGAGGGTTTGTCGAACCAGCCGGAAAGCCAGCAGACCGCCAAAAACCAGTACCAGCAGGGCGGTGGCCGTGTAGGTGCGGGCAAAGTTGGTGAGGGTGCTCTGGATGCCCTCGGTGGACTTGCCCACCATCAGGATGACCAACTGGGGGCCCTGGGGAATGCCGGCGATCTCGGTTACCAGACGTTCGGCCCGCAAGCGCAAGGGAATCTGGCTGCCATCTGCGCGGGTGAGGGTGGTTTGGGTGTAAAAACCACCGGAGCGCAACACCTCCTGCAAACCTTTTTCCGAAAGGGTCAGGCTGGCATCACCCATAGCCAGCGACTTGGCGATGGGGATGGCGGCCCCTTGCAGGATGTCGCTGGGGGTGGGGTTGGGGTAGGGCACCCACAGGGCCTGGCCGTAGACGGTAAGTGGCAAGCCTTCCAGATCGCCCTGTTCACGGATGAGGCGCTGGGCTGTTTGCGAGGTCTCGATCAGTTCCCGGCGCAGGTTGTCGTACAGGGTAAACTGCAAGCTGCCGTAGACCGATCCCCCGATGAGCAGCAGGGAAAAGGCCAGCAAAGCCAGCGTGAGCAGGGTAATGCGGGTGCGGAGGGTCATGGATGGGCCTGGGTGTGCTGAACGCTGGGTACAGCGACAGTGCAGCAGTTATTGTACGGGCGAGTGTGCAGGCTGTGTGCGCTTTATGCCCGCAGAGGCGGTGGGTGGAACCGCGCTTTTGCGCTTAGTCTTCGCGTAACACGTAGCCCACACCCCGCACGGTGTGTATCAGGCGGCGCTCACCGGCGCCCTCGAGCTTCTTCCGCAAGTAGCCGATGTACACGTCGACCACGTTGGAGCCGCCCTGGTAGCCGGGCCAGACCTTTTCCTCGATCTCGAAGCGGCTGAATACCTTGCCAGGGCTCTTAGCCAGCAGCTCCAACAGCTCGAACTCCTTATTGGAGAACTCGATGCGCCGGCCTGAGCGGTAGACCTCGCGTCCCTCGAGGTTGATGATCAGGTCGGAGACCCGAATTTCGCCGGTAATGGCGGGGGTTACCCGGCGCAGGTGGGCGCGGATGCGGGCCAGCAACTCCTCGATGCTGAAGGGCTTCACCAGGTAGTCGTCGGCCCCGGCATCCAGGCCCTCCACCTTGTCTTCGACCCGATCTTTGGCGGTCAGTATAACGATCGGTACGTTGGAGGTTTTGCGAATCCGGCGGGCCACCTCGAGGCCGTCCATGACCGGTAGCATCAGATCCATCACCACCAGGTTGGGGTTGGTCTCGCGAAAGCGCGACAGCCCGGTGATGCCGTCGTAGGCCACCTCGGTTCGGTAACCTTCGGCCTGAAGCTCGAGCTCGATAAAGCGGGCGATGTCCTTTTCGTCTTCGACGATCAGGATTAGGGGTTGATCCATGCTTTCCATACCAGCAGGGTAGCTGCACTTCTCATGAGAATGATGGCTATCTAACTAAGTATACTCTCATTTTTGGGCATTCATATGAGAGCCAGCACTTCTACCAGATGCGGTTGATTCGGGGCTAGAAGGCGGCGAGATGCGCTTTCTTCGCCGGGCCTGGCAAGGGGTGTGCTCGAGGGATGCAGGTCTTGGACTATCTTTATCCGGTATTGCCTGCAAATCCCGCCTTTTCATACCAAGTTTAGGTGAATCATCACACATCGGAAAGCCGCTCCCAGCCCCACCACCCCCAGATGCGCCCGGAGTGCCCCTGGTGGCACCCTGCTCCTTGCGGTCCGCTGGAGTTTTTCCAGACCGGGATTTGGTATGACTATTTACCTAGATTCCGTATCATACCGGATTCAAAAAGATAATCTTCCAAAGCAAAGACCTCCAGAGGCTATCTTTTTGAATCCTAGAGCACTCCCTTCGGTCGGGTTAGTTCGTCACCATTCGGTGGCGAACTAACCGAATCTGGTATCAGATGCGTAGATGCACCACGGTTACCCCATGGCCGCCCTCGTAGGGCACGGCATCGTGGAAGCTCTCCACCCGGCGGTCGCGCTTGAGCGATTCGCGCAGCGCATTCCGTAAGGCCCCGGTGCCCTTACCGTGCAGCAAGCGGACGGGGGTGGTGGCGGTGGCTTTGGCCTCGGCCAGGTAGTCGTCCACGGCCAGCAGGGCTTCTTCTACGGTGAGGCCGCGCAGGTTGAGTTCGGTGGGAATTTTGGCTTTATGGGCCACACCTCCGGCTGAGGGGCTGGACGGGGGGGTGGGTTTGGGCTGAAGGCGCTCCACTGGAAGGGTGAGCCGCACGGCCCCCATCTGCAGGACGGCTTCCTGGCCCCTGAGCTCCACGATGGTGGCCCGACCCCCATACTCCGGCACCTCGACGACGGCCCCTACCTGCAAGCCGGGGTTGCTGGGGGCGGCCTTCTGCGGGCGCTGGTAGCGGCTGCGCAGCTGAATAAGCTCTTGCAGGGCCTGGCCCTGGCCCTGGGTTTTGCTGCGCTCGCGGGTTTGCCGGATGCGCTCCTGGGCTTCTTTGACGATCTGCTCGGCCTGGGCTTTGGCCTCCTCGATCAGGCGCTCTTTTTGCCCGGCCAGCTCGGCCAGCTGCCGCGCCAGTTCCTGCTGGAGCTGGGCGGTTTCCTGCTGCTGGGCCTGGGCTTTTTGCTGGAGGGTATGCAGGCGCTCGCGTTCGGCCTCGAGCGCGGCCAGTAGACGCTCCAGGCGCCCCCCCTCGGGGCCCAACAGGGCTTCGGCCCGCTCGAGCTGCTCGCGTGGAAAGCCCAGCCGACGGGCGATCGAGAGGGCATAGCTGCGTCCGGGAGCCCCGACCACTAGCTGATAAGTGGGGCGCAGGCGTTCCAGGTCGAAGCGCATCGAGGCGTTTTGCACGCCGGGGGTGTCCTGGGCAAAGGCCTTGAGGGGGGAAAGGTGGGTGGTGATCAGGCCGCGCACCCCTTTAGCCAGCAGCCCCTCCACGAAGGCCTGGGCCAGGGCGGCGCCTTCCTCGGGGTCGGTGCCCGAGCCGAGCTCGTCAATCAGGGCCAGGCTGTGGGGGGTGGCGGCTTCCAGCACCTCTTTGAGCCGTAGCAGGTGTGCGGCAAAGGTTGAGAGGCTCTCCTGCAGCGACTGTTGATCGCCTATGTCCACAAATAGTTTGTCTGGAAAGGCCAGATCGGCCTGCTCGGCGGCCACGTACAGTCCGCACTGGGCCATCAGCACGGCAAGGCCCAGGGTTTTCAACAGCGCGGTCTTGCCGCCCATATTGGGGCCGGTGATGAGCAGGATGCGGTTGTGTGGGGTGAGGGCAATATCGTTGCTGACGGGATTTGCAATCAGAGGGTGGCGGGCGGCCTGCAGCTGGTAGACTCCATCTCGGTTCAGGCGGGGTCGCACCAGCCTCCAGTCTTCGGCCAGGCTGGCCGCGGCCCGGGCTATGTCGAGCTCGCTCAGGGCTTGCAGGGTGGCCTCGAGCTCCGGGTCGCTGGCTAGAATAGCGGAAAGCTCGAAGAGCACCCGGTTCACCTCGGCCTCTTCCTCGAGCCGCAGGCTGGCGAGCTCGTTGTTCAGGGGCACCACCGAGGCGGGCTCGAGGTATACGGTCAGCTTGGAATCGGACTGATCCAGCACGATGCCGGGGAGCTTATTCTGATGGCTGGCCTTGACTGGAATTACGTAGCGGTCGCGTCGGATGGTTACAAAGCGCTCCTGGATGGCCTCCGGGTTTCGATCCATGAGCTGGTAGAGCCGATCCTGAATGCGCTCGCGCAGCGGGTTGACCCGCCTGCGAATCTCCCGCAGCCGGGGGGTGGCCTCGTCGCGCACGTTGCCCGCTTCGTCGAGCGACTCCCGGATGCGCCGCAAAAAATAGGTGTGTTCGCCGATCCGGCCCGCCAGGGTTTTCAGGTGCACACCGATCTCCAGCAGCTCGTGCTTGAGCGCTACAACGGCCTCGAGGCTTGCCGCCACCTCCCGTAGCTGGGGGCCTTCCAAGCGCAGGCCCTGGCGGGCGGCGGCCAGGGGAGGGCGCAGGTCGGACGTGCCCCCCAGCCGATAGGGATAGGCCAGGGCTTCGGCTACGATCTCCTGCTGCCTCTGGGCTTCCTCGAGGGTGCTTTTGGGCTGCAGGGCCAGCAGGGCTTCCCGACCGATGGAGGTGGAGGCCCGTTCGGCCAAAGCCTGGCGAATGCGATTAAAGTCCAGCGATTCAGTGACCTCGAGCATACCTAACCCAAAGGGTCAGTATAGCCCAGCCAGCCCAGCAGGATAGGACGTATGTCAGGTTTGCTTCGTATGCTCGCTGTGCCGGCGCGGGAAGGGTCTATTCCTGCAAAGGTTGTTCCTTGCGAGCCAGCCCGAGCTTGTGGGCCTCGAGAAGTTGCCGCAAAGCCTTGCCCCGGTGGGAGTACGCGGCCTTTTCCTCGAGGGTCATCTCGGCAAAGGTCTTGCCAGCTTCGGGCAGATAAAACAAAGGGTCGTAGCCAAAGCCCCACTCCCCACGGGGGGCCTCGAGGATCTCTCCCTCGGTCTCGCCCCGGTAAAGCTCCATGTAGCCATCGGGATAGGCCATCACCAGCACGGCCACAAACCGGGCCTTGCGCTCGGATGGGGGGACACCCTTAAGGCGCTCGAGCAGGTATACATTGCGCTCGGTGTCGGTTTTTTTGTTGCCATAACGGGCCGAGTAGACCCCGGGCTCGCCCCCTAGAGCAGCGACCTCGAGGCCCGAGTCGTCAGCCAGGGTGGGCAGTCCGCTCTGCTTAGCGGCAAAGGCCGCTTTGAGCACGGCATTGTCTTCAAAGGTAGAGCCTTCCTCGGGCGGCATTTTGAAGGGATAATCGAGCAAGGAAAACAGCGTCCAACCCAAAGGCGCGAGCCCTTCCCGAATCTCACGAAACTTGCCTGGGTTGGAAGTGGCGATCAACAGATGCATCTATACTATCTTAATCCATAAAAAGCTGAGCGGATGGGTTGCCGTGGTGTTCTGTTGAGGTTGCGGGCCTGGGCGGTTTGGCATGCTTCCTCAGACGCGGTTCTTGAGCTGGGCGTGCACCCGGCGCACCAGCTCGGGTATATGCGTCAGACCCATCTCCAGCATGGCCTGGTAGGTGCTTCTGGGTACTGGACGGCCTTCCCCTGCCCCGTGCAGCTCGATGATGTCGCCGGACTGGGTCGCTACCACGGTCAGGTCGGCCCAGGCGTTTTCATCCTCGAGCTGGGTTAGGTCGAGCAGCAGGCTATTGTCGCTCATCCAGCCCACGCTCACCGCAGCGAACTCGGTAAGGGGCCATTCGTCCAGCTTGCCTTGCCTGACCAGCCGATCCATGGCCATATAGAGCGCCGCATAGCCCCCCAAAAGCGAGGCCACGCGGGTTCCGCCGTCGGCCTGAATTACGTCGGCATCTATCACCACGGTTTTGTTAGGCAGCAGGCTCAAGTCCAGCACAGCCCGGAAAGCCCGCCCCAAAAAACGCTGAATCTCCGCGGTGCGGCCCGATATTTTCTGGCGTTCACGCTCTTTACGTTCTTTGGTGGAGCGGGGCAGCAGGTTGTACTCGGCCATCAGCCAGCCTTGGCGGCCCGAGACGTGCCGGGGCACCCCATCGGTTAGTGAAACATTGACAAGCACCTTGGTATGCCCCAGCTCGACCAGCGCCGAACCCTCGGCGTAGTGCACATAACCCATGCGTATTGTGAGGGGGCGCAACTCCTCGGCCGCGCGGCCATCCTTGCGTTTCATCGCCGAGACTTTACCACATGCGCTCTTGCCGCTAAAATAACCAAGGCCTGCCGGTGTAGCTCAGCGGTAGAGCACTCGATTCGTAATCGAGCGGTCGTCGGTTCAAATCCGACCACCGGCTCCAGTAAGAATAAGGCCCAGGACGCAAAAATCCTCGATGTGCAAAAGCCCCCCTAGGGGGGCTTTTGTCTGCTATGGTAGCCATTTGGTAGGCAATCAAAGTCTTTATACCGGAGCGGAAAGGAACACCAACGACGATGGCACGCAGGACACGCAGGAGAGGAAAAGGCGCTGGCACAGTATTCGAGGACAAGCAGCGCGGCGGCTGGGTCGGCGAGATTGACCTCGGCCTTTCCCCGGACGGCAGGCGCATCCGCAAGCGCATCCGGGGTAAGACCCGCAAGGAGGTCGAGCTAGCCCTCGCCAACCTGGTGACCCAACACGGCAGGGGCCTGGTGGTCAAGCCCGAGAAAGTCACCCTGGGCGACTACCTCGACCGCTGGCTAGCCCACCAGGAGAACAAGGTCAAGCTCACCACCTACACCTCCTACCAACACTCGGCGGCCCACCTCAAGCGCTACCTGGGCACCACCGAGCTCGGGCAGCTCCACCCGCTGCTCATCCAGGACTTCATCACCCGGATGCGCCGCGACACCTACATAGTTGGCAAGTCTGTGCGCCGTTACAGCGAGCGCACCACCCACTACGCCTTCGCGGTGCTCAAGATGGCCCTCGACCAGGCGGTGGAGTGGCGGCTCATCCCCTCCAACCCTACCCAGGGGGTGGACCCACCCCGCCCCAAGGTCTCCAAGAAGCAGGTCTGGACCCCTGAGCAGACCCGCGCCTTCTTCAAGCACGTCAAGGGCCACCGCTATGAAGCGGTGCTGCACCTGGCCGCCCTCACCGGGCTAAGGCGCGGGGAAATCAACGGCCTGAGGTGGTCGAGCATCGACTTCGAGAAGGGCACCCTGACTGTGGACAACAACCGCACCCGCGCCCGGCGCGAGACGGTGGAGGGCACCCCCAAAACCGAGCTCTCCCAGCGCCGCCTACCCCTCGGCCCCCGGCTGTTGGCGATGCTGAGCGAACTGCGGGAGAAGCAGCTCGCCGAGGCCAGGAAGAAGGGTTGGCCTGAGCCCGAGTACGTGCTGCTGGGCCGGGGCGGCAGGCCCGCCTACCCCACCAGCCTCACCGCTACATTCCGCCGCCTGGTGCAGGAGGCCGGGCTGCCGTACATCACTCTCCATGGGCTGCGGCACTCGTATGCCTCGCTGGCCCGGCTGCGGGGGGTGCCCCTAGAGGTAGTCTCCAAGACTCTAGGCCACTCCACCCCCGAGTTCACCGCCCGTCTCTACCGCCACCTCTACAGCGACGAGCTCACCCAGGCGGCGCAGGTGATGGACGCCTTGCTGGACCAGGAGCAGGCCCCCGCCTAGCCCTGCTCGCCCGCCGACCCACCGGCGGGCTTCTCGTCCACAGGCAGCAGGCGGATTTCCACTCCCAGCCATATCCCCTTCCTGCTGACGTCCTGGTGAGGTAGTCATGGGGCACGAGACCGTTTATCCTGACAGGCAAGATGGCTATTAGCTGTGACGCCTCGGTCCTGCTGGGGATGTCCCGCCAAGCCGCGCGGATGCAGGAGGTGTGATGGCAGATATCCGGGACGACTCGAAAAAGCGCGGGCTTGAGGCTCCCGAGCGCGAGGGGCAGGGGGAATCGCCGTCGCCCGAACAGGCTGGGCCTGGAGCGCAGGGGGACGAGCCGGAGGTTGAGACCATCGAGCTCGAAAGCCCGGCCGGCTTGAAGGTCACTCTCGAACTCGAAATCCCGGCCCGCTTGCAGGTCACCGGGCCGAAACTCAAGCGCCGGGGCAAGGGGGCCGGGCTTTCGGGGCAGCAGGCCCGCGACGTGTGGCGCGAGGTCGCGCGGGAGACCGCGCGCCGCCTGCAAGCGGAGCGCCCCGAGTTCCTCGAGGAGCTGCGCCAGGCCTTCGCCGAGGCGGAGCAGGAGGGGCAGCGCCCCAGGCTCACACGCCTGTCCTACCAACCCCAGAAGGACCATGAGGGACTGGACCCGGACGGCTACGAGAACCTGGAGTTCTACGGCGACTTCCTGACCCAGGAGGAACTGGCGGAAATCGCCCAGGTGCTGCGCGAACAGCGCATGATGCACCCCCTTCCGGAAGACCCCGAACAGGTCAAGGCCGAGCTGCAGGCCTACGAGGAGCGCCACCAGCGCAAGGACCCCTAATCACCCCGGCGGGCTGGCGACGGCGGCGAGGGGCCGCCGTCTTCGCCATGGGGGACTCGAACGCCGTGGGTGCCGACGGGAATGGAGCGAGCCCGGTCCTCACAGCTCGCCAGGGCCGAACGCCGGGATGGGGGAAGGGACAGGCCGTCCGGGGCGCGGCGGCAAGGGCTCCTCCTGCCCTGCGGCGGGCGTCCGTGCCCGATGCCTACGGTCGGTGGCCCGCCGCCCCTCGGGCGAAAAAAACCGGGCTCGCTGTTCGGCGTCGCGGGGTCGCCGGGCGCGGGCTAGGCCTTGGCCGGGACGGTCCGCCTCCTGCTCGGCCTGGTACTGGGCCTGGGCGGCCTCGAGCTCCCGCTGTTAGAGGCCCTGCAACCCCAGAGCCCGCTCCAGCAGGCTAGGGGGCTTGAGCTGGCCCAGGAAGGCGGCCTCCTGGGGCCGGGGTTGCCCCGCTACCAGCTCGTGGGGGACCGGGGCCGGGGTGAACCTCTCGCGGATGAGCAGGGACTCGAAGCTGATGGTGTCGTCAACCGTGAGGGTGTGCTCCAGGATGCCCTGGAGCTCCTCGACATACGCGGTCAGCTCGGCATTGCGCTCCTCGGTCTCGTTAATGCGGCCCTCCAGGTAGCGCTGCTTGGCCTCCTTGGCGTGCAGCACCATGGCCCGCTCGGCCTCGCGCAGGCAACGGGCCCGCTCCTGCCGCCGGTGCTCGGCCTCCAGTTGCCGCTGCTGCCGGCGGCTTCGTTGGTGAAAGTCACGGGCCGGGTCTGCTAAAAAACCCGTAGTGTTATTCAGCAGCCCTGCAAAAGAGGACTGCTGGCCTGGTGGCTTTACACCCACATAGGGTGCAAAACGGAACATCGCTCGCCTGGGCACCAGCACCGCCAGCAGGTACACTGGTGGTATGAACATCGGCAAGCGCTGGGCTGAACCAGAGTACGGTCTACCCCCGGAGCGCTTCCCCTTCAAAGACCGCATCGAGTTTGAGCAGGACGGGGTGCGCTGGAAGCTGGTGGGCTTTGACAAGGTGCCTTTGTGGAGGCCCGACTACGGCTGGGGCTACCACGCCCTCTACAAGGGCAGCGACGGCTCCTGGGGTGAGTGGCGCTTCCAGTTACAACAGAACCATCTACTACGAGAACGTGCCCTTCCGGCGCATGGACAAGGAAGACCGCCTGCCCGACTGGGCCCCCAAGGAGTAGCGCTACTTCTGCTCCCGCCCTCGGCGCTCCTCCGCCTCCCGTACCTGGGCCTCGAGCTCCTCAGGGTCGTCCGGCAGAGGATTTTTTCGGACATACTCAAGCGCACGGGCAATACTGGCCAGCTCATCCTCGGTAAAAAAGTCGCCGTAGAACGAGAGGCGCTCATACCCCTCCGGGTCGAGGCCTTCGCGGTCTTTCTCGGGCCGGTAGCTCAACCGCATATTCCACTGAGAGTCTTTCATAAGTTCACCACCCTTTGCCGTAAAAGCTCACCGCGTGGATGTCCTGTAGGGGCCGGCCCGGTGGCGCAGGGTGCGCAGCCCCCGGTACCGGTCCCCAAAGCCCAGCTCCCGGTACAGCCGCCCGAAGCGCAGCCCCAGGTTGCGGCTCCCCCTCCGGTGGCCACGCCCTGGGTTGACCGGCAGGGCGGCCTCGGGCTGCGGCCCTGCGTTTTTTCGCTTCCAGCCGGAGGGGGTGCATGGGCCCAGCTTATTACTGCAAGGCATGTTTCGCAATGTCGCCTATTGAGAAATAAAGGGAAAATCAGCAAACCCCATGCGCATCGGTTTTTCTTTGCTATCCCGCACCGGAAGTCGAAAAAGCCCCGGGCCCGGGTGGGGGCAGTACTGGAATACCCCCGCTGTGTTTCTGGGTGCAGGGGGTACGGCAGGGCAAAAAAGCACCCAGGCTCTCGCCTGAGGGCAACGCCACCACCCAGCCCATCCGCCCAGGCCGGGTCATGTTTCAATCCTCACTCAGGCTCCCACCTGAGTGCGACGTATAGGGAAGAAAGGTAGTTTGGCCTTTCCGTGTTTCAATCCTCACTCAGGCTTTCACCTGAGTGCAACCTTGGAGTTGACCGCCACACTTGGTAAGGGTGAGGTCGTCGTTTTGTTCCCGAATGCGTCTCGGACGTACATGCACAAATCCCTGTTTTTGTCAAAATCGCGCGAAATGATGTGCTCATAGCGACACCACTGGTGTGTTCATTTCATCCCGGCAGGAGGCCGAGATGGAAGAATCCTTGCGTCACCTGCTCAATGAGTTCATGACCCTCAAGGAAGAGCAACTGAGCGCCACCAGCTACCGCAACTACCGCTTCGCCCTGAACAAGTTCCTCGACTACTGCGCCTCCCGGGAGGTCGTCTACGCCTCCCAGGTCAACGCGCGCTTCCTCCTCACCTTTGCGGCCTGGACCCGCCAGCAGCACAAGGGAGAATTGGGGTCGCAAGACCAAGGACAAGCTCCCCGACTCGGCCGTGCATACCCGGCTGCGCCCGGTGCAGACCTTCGTCAACTGGTTGCACGAGTACGAGGTTGTTGCTGGGCCAAGCCCCTTCGAGAAGAAGGACTTTCGCAAGGCTTTCTTCCCCAAGCTCGACGACCGCAAGGACCTGCCTGTAGTGCAGACGTCGGTCTTCCACAAACTCTTCGCGACGGCGGGAAAAACCCGCAACCCCCTGCGGGACCAGGCCATCATCAACCTGCTTTTCGACTCGGGACTGCGTGCGTGCTGTGTAACCTCGAGCTCACCGACCTGCGCGACGATGGCACCGTTCTCATCCGCCAGGGCAAGGGCGGCAAGGACCGTATTGTGCCGGTGAGCCGTCAGGTACGCATTCGCATTAACCGCTATCTGCGGCAGGAGCGCGGCGAGCACGAGTCGCAAGCACTGTTTCTGTGCGGGTACGCGGGCCACGTCAGGGCCATGAACCGCCTCAGCCTGCGCCAGCTCATCGAGCGGCTGTGTGACAAGGCAGGGGTGCCCCACATGACCTCCCGCTCCTTCTGGCGCGGCATGGTCACGGAGATGGACGCCAACGCGGTGAGCCGCAAGGTCATCCAGCAGCTGATGGGCCACTCACGTATGAAAATGGTGGACACGTACTCCAAGCTCAGCGTCCATGACGCCATCGAGGCCCACCGCAAGGGCAGTCCGCTGTCAGCCAAGCGCTGAGCCACCGGCAAGCCGAACCCCCGCCGCGAGGGGGGTTGTCTGTGCTTTTACAGGCCAGAGGGGCTATGCCTTCCCCTGGCCGTCCTTGTTCTTCAGCACGAACTCAAGCATCCCCTGCAGCAGCCGGTGGACTGGGGCCAGCCGGGGGGGTACGGGCACCTGCCCCAGTGCCTCGAGAAGCATCTGCCCGAGCTCGGGGTTCTTGTGGATGACCTCCACCAGCTTGCCGGCATACTGTGTGGTGTTTTTGGCCACGGGGCGGGCCATCCACGGCTGTGGCGCTTTCACTACCAACTCCAACAGCTTGGCCAAGCCCAGCAGCCTGCCGCCCACCGCTGCCACCCGCGCCTGCGGGAGCAGTACCCTCACCAGCGTCAGCAGGATGTCGGGGTGCTTGCCGAGGGTCTCGAGCACACGCTTAAGCCAGTGGTCAGGGCCAGTGGTAGAAACCACCGCCTCTACCTCAGCCTCGTCCAACCCTGCTGTCATGGCTTTTGCCTGAGCCTGAGCCCCAGGCTCGTCGATGGACTGGGGCTTGTTGGCCTGGATTTGGTGTCTACGGGGGCTGGCTTTCACCGATGCCTTCACCAATCTCATTTTCATATTGTTTCCACCTCCAGTTTAGTATCCAACGGTCAAAAAAGCTACAGTCCGCATGGAAAAAGTTTCTGCAAGCTTACTGTCGAAACCAGGCTTGCCCGTAGGGCCACCAGCGGGGTTTTATCCCCTCCTCGACGCTTGGGATTGACCAAGTGGCCCTGGATTCGTGCCATGGTTAGAATTGGCTTACTCATCTGCCGGGTTTATGTAATCTGCTTAGGGAAAACTGTAGGGTCTCCACACACCACAGGAGGGCCGGTTGAACGTCTTTGAACTGCGCAACAACCTTATTCGCGACTACCGACGCTTCGTAGAAAGCTTTGTCCGCATCCGGGACGACCGCATCGCCGAGCACGTACGGGCCAGGCTGGATGAAGGGGCCCTGTGGCCCGACCCGCTCGTACAACTGAATCCGACCTTCGCGCCGGGCCAGCCCCTCGAGCGCCTCGTCGAGGAGGGCCTGCTACACCCCGAAACCCTGCGCATCTTCCGCCTCAAGGACCGCCCCGACCAGCCCCTGCTCAAGCTGCACCGCCACCAGGAGGAGGCCATCCGCACCGCGGCGCGGCGGGAGAACTACGTGGTGACCACCGGAACCGGCTCGGGCAAAAGCCTGACCTACATCATCCCCATCGTTGACCACGTGCTGCGCCACGGCAGCGGCCGGGGCATCCAGGCCATCGTGGTCTACCCGATGAACGCCCTGGCCAACAGCCAGTGGGGGGAGCTGCACAAGTTCATCAACGAGGGCTACCCCGATGGCAAAGGCCCGGTGCGTTTCGCACGGTACACGGGGCAGGAGAACGAAGCCGAGCGGGCCGAGATTCAGTCCCGGCCCCCGGACATCCTGCTCACGAACTACGTCATGCTCGACCTCATCCTCACTCGGCCCCGCGATAAGAACCTCATCCACGCGGCCAGGGGGCTCAAGTTCCTGGTGCTCGACGAGCTCCACACCTACCGCGGGCGCCAGGGGGCCGACGTGGCCTTGCTGGTGCGCCGCCTGCGGGAGCGCCTCGAGGCCCACGAGGTGGTGTGCGTCGGCACCTCAGCCACCATGTCCAGCGAAGGCGGGCCCGAGGAGCGTAAGCGCACCGTGGCCCAGGTTGCCTCCCGCATCTTCGGGCGGGAGGTCAGGCCCGAGAACGTCATCGGAGAGACCCTCCAGCGCACCACCCGGCCCTACGACTTCTCCGACCCGCAGGTGAGGTCGCGCCTGCGCGAGCGGGTGCGGGCCGCTTCGCAAGGGGCAGAGGCCGCCTGGCCGCTGGACTTCGCGGCCTTCGCCGAGGACCCCCTAGCGAGCTGGGTCGAGCAGACCCTGGGGGTGCGCGAGGAAGGGGGGGTGCTGGTGCGCCAGACCCCACGCCCTCTGACCGGGCCGGAGGGCGCGGCGGCCGAGCTGGCCGCGCTGGTCGAGCTGCCGCTGGAGGACTGCCGGCGGGCGCTGGAGGAATGCCTGCTGGCCGGGTACCGCCTCACCAACCCCGCCAACGGCCTGCGGGCCTTCGCCTTCCGGCTGCACCAGTTCATCAGCCGCGGCGATACCGTCTACGCCTCGCTGGGCGAGCCTGAGGAGCGCTACATCACCCTGCAGGCCCAGCAGTTTGTCCCGGGCCGCCGCGAGGAGGTGCTGCTGCCGCTGGCCTTCTGCCGCGAGTGCGGGCAGGAGTTCTACACCGTCTGGCGCCTGCAGGGCCCGGAGGGCACCCGCTATGAGGCCCGCCGGCTCAGCGACCGCTACTCCGACACCGGCGGGGAGCCGGGGTTCCTCTACCCTGGCGAGTGGCCCGAGGACGAGGAGGAGCTCAAGGAACGGGTACCGGAGGACTGGCTCGACCCCGTCGAGCGCGAGCTCAAGCGCGATAAACGCAAGCGGCTGCCCCAGCGGGTGACGGTGGGCCTTGACGGCAGGGAGGTCCCCACCGGCCGTGTACTGCACTACCTCGAGGCCCCCTTCGAGTTCTGCCCCCACTGCGGGGTGGCCTATGGGGCGCGGCAGACCTCCGACTTCGGGAAGCTCGCTACCCTGGGCTCTGAAGGCCGCAGCACCGCCACCACCGTGCTCTCCCTCGCCACCGTGCTGCATCTGCGCAACACCGAGCTGCCACCCCAGGCCCGCAAGCTCCTCTCCTTCACCGACAACCGCCAGGATGCCTCGCTGCAGGCGGGCCACTTCAACGACTTCGTGCAGACCGGGCTGCTGCGCTCGGCGCTGTACCGGGCCCTGGTGGAGGCGGGCGAACGGGGGCTGCGCCACGACGAGCTCACCCAGAAAGTCTTCGAGGCGCTGGGCCTATCCCTGGCCGAGTACGCCAGCAACCCGGAGGTCAAGTTCGCCGCCCGGCAGGACACCGACCGGGCCCTGCGCGACGTGCTGGGCTACCGCATCTACCGCGACCTGCTGCGCGGCTGGCGCATCACCGCGCCCAACCTCGAGCAGGTGGACCTGCTGCGCATCGACTACGAGTCGCTGGACGAGCTGTGCCGGGCGGAGGAGGAGTGGCGGGGCACCCACCCCGCCCTGGCCGGTGCGGCCCCAGAGGTGCGGGCGCGGGTCGCCCGGGTGCTGCTCGACTACCTGCGGCGCGAGCTCGCCATCAAGGTGGATTACCTCAACCGCGATTTCCAGGAGCGCATGGCCCAGGCCAGCAACGCCCGGCTGATAGCGCCCTGGGCGCTGGAGGAGAACGAGAAGCTCGAGTACGCCCGCGTGGCCTATCCGCGCTCGATGCGCCCGGGCGAAAGCCGCGAGGCGGTGTACGTCTCCTCGCGCGGGGCCTTCGGCCAGTACCTGCGCCGCAGCAACACCTTCCCCGGGCTGCGCTCCACCCTCAAGACCGCCGATTCTGAGGCCATCATCAAGGACCTGCTGCGCGCGCTGAGCGTGGCCGGGCTGGTCGAGCCGGTGGACCCTGAGGGCGACGGCTACCAGGTGGTGGCCGCCTCCTTTGTGTGGCGTGCCGGGGACGGCACCCGGCCCGGCGGCGACCCCCTGCGGGTGCGCCTGCGCGAGAACGCCGAGCGCGAGGCCAACCCCTTCTTCAGCGAGTTCTACCGCTTCACCGCCCGCAACCTCGGCGGCATCGAGGCCAAGGAGCACACCGCCCAGGTGCCCTCCGAGGAGCGCGAGCAGCGCGAGGCCGAGTTCCGCGAGGGGCGGCTGCCGGTGCTGTACTGCTCGCCCACCATGGAGCTGGGCGTGGACATCTCCACCCTCAACGTGGTGAACCTGCGCAACGTGCCGCCCACCCCGGCCAACTACGCCCAGCGCTCGGGCCGGGCCGGGCGCAGCGGCAGCCCGGCGCTGGTCTTCACCTATGCGGCCAGCGGCAACTCCCACGACCAGTATTTCTTCCGCCGCCCCAGGCTGATGGTGGCCGGCGCGGTCACGCCCCCGCGGCTGGACCTGAGCAACGAGGAGCTCATCCGCTCGCACCTGCAGGCCATCTGGCTGGCGGCCACTGGGGCCGACCTGGGCCGCTCGCTGGCAGAGATTCTGGAGGTGGAGGGCGACGAGCCCACCCTGGCCCTGCGACCCTCTGTACGCGAGGCCCTGCAGCGTCCCGCCGCCGGACAGGAGGCCCTGGCCCGCGCCCAGCGGGTCCTGGCCGACCTGATGGGTGAGCTCGAGCAGGCCCCCTGGTACACCCCGGGATGGGTGGAAGGGGTAATAGAACAGGCCTACGCCCGCTTCGAGGAGGCCTGCGAGCGCTGGCGCACCCTCTACAAGGCAGCCCTCGAGCAGGCCCGGCTCCAGGACAAGGTGGTACGGGACGCCAGCCGCAGCGCCTACGAGAAGGACCAGGCCCGCCGCCTGCGGGCCGAGGCCGAGTCGCAGCTCAGGCTGCTGACCGAGACCAGTGAGCTGGCCCAGTCGGACTTCTATTCCTACCGCTACTTCGCCAGCGAGGGCTTCCTGCCCGGCTACAGCTTCCCCCGGCTGCCGCTCTCGGCCTTCATCCCGGCCCGGCGCGGGGTGAGCAAGCGCGATGACTACCTCTCGCGCCCGCGCTTCCTGGCCATCACCGAGTTCGGCCCCTTCTCGACGCTCTACTACGAGGGCTCGAAATACGTCATCAACAGGGTCATCCTGCCGCCCGGCAGCGAGCAGGAGCTGCGCATGACCGAGGTGAAGCGCTGCGAGCAGTGCGGCTACCTGCACCCGGTGGACGCGGCGAGGGGGCCCGACCTTTGCGCGCGCTGCGGGGCCGAGCTGCCCTGGCCGCGCACCAACCTCCTGCGCATGCACAACGTCTCCACGGTAAGGCGCGAGCGCATCAACTCCGACGAGGAGGAACGCCAGCGCCTGGGCTACCGGGTGCTCACCGGAATCTCCTTCCCGCCCCACGGCGCCCAGCCCGCTTTCCAGAGCGCCCAGGCCTTCCGGGAGGGCCGGCTGCTGGCCGAGCTCACCTTTGCCCAGGCCGCCAGCATCTGGCGCATGAACCTGGGCTGGGCCCAGCGCAGGAACAAAAACGAGGAGGGCTTCCTGCTCGACCCCGAGCGCGGGACCTGGCTCAAGCGCCCCAGCGACCCCGAGGAGCTCGACGAGCAGAACCCTACCAGCCGGCGGGCGGTGCCGGTCATCCCCTATGTGGAGGACCGCAAGAACGCCCTGCTGCTGCGGCCCGAGCCCCCGCTCAGCGAGGTGCAGTTTGCCTCGCTGCTGGCCGCGCTCAAAAGCGCCATCCAGGTCAGCTACCAGCTTGAGGAGAGCGAACTGGCCGCCGAAATCCTGCCCGACGAAAAGACCCGGCGCGAGCTCCTGTTCTACGAGGCGGCGGAGGGGGGTGCGGGGGTGCTGCGCCAGCTGGTCAGCGACCCTGCGGCCCTGCCCCGCGTGGCCCGCGTGGCCCTGGAAATCTGCCACTTCGACGAGAGCGGCACCGACAAAGGCCACGCCGTCCACGCCAGCGAGATTTGCGAGGCGGCCTGCTACGACTGCCTGATGAGCTACAGCAACCAGCGCTTTCACCGGCTCCTAGACCGCAAGGCCATCCGCGACTACCTGCTCGAGCTCGCAGGAAGCCAGGTGGCCACCTCTCCGGTGGGCGCCCACCGCGCCGAGCATCTGGCCCGGCTGCTGGGCCAGTGCGAGTCGGCGCTCGAGCGGGAGTTCCTGCACTTCCTCGAGGCCCGCCACCTGGCTTTGCCCAGCCGCGCCCAGGTGTTCATCGAGGAGGCCGCCACGAGGGTGGACTTCATCTACGACGCCGAACGGGCGGTCATCTACGTGGACGGCCCCCACCACCTCTACCCCGAGCGCCGCGCCCGCGACCAGCAGCAGGAGCGCCTACTGCGCTTGAAGGGTTACTCTGTCCTGCGCTTCGCCGCGCACGAGGAATGGGAGGCCAAGGTGCGCGCACGCCCGGACATCTTTGGAGGTCTCACGTGAACAAATCCCTTACCTACCCCGATGGGGGACTGAACTACACCCCAGGCTCGCTCATCAAGGCGCGGGGGCGGGAATGGGTGGTGCTGCCCGAGTCGCAGCCGCCCTTGCTCATCGCCCGGCCCATCGGCGGCACCGAGGAGGAAATTAGCGGCATCCACACCGAGCTGGAGGAGGTCAGCCCTTCCAGCTTCGGAGCCCCCACCCTGGACGACCAGGGCGACTACCGCTCAGGGCGTCTGCTGCGGGAGGCGGTGCGGCTGACCTCGCGCAACGTGGCCGGCCCCTTCCGCTCCTTCGGGCGCATCGCGGTGGAGCCGCGCCCCTACCAGCTCGTACCGCTCTTGATGGCCTTGCAGCAGGACCCGGTGCGGTTGCTTATAGCCGATGACGTGGGAATCGGCAAGAGCGTGGAAGCCCTGCTCATCGCCCGCGAGCTTCTGGACCGGGGCGAAATCCGCAGCATGGCCGTGCTGTGCCCGCCCCACCTGGCCGAGCAGTGGCAGAGCGAGCTCTCCGAGAAGTTCCACCTCGAGGCCGAGCGGGTGCTCTCCTCCACCGCGGCCCGCCTGGAGCGGGGCCTGCGGGTGGGGGAGACCCTCTTCCAGCGCTACCCCCTCACGGTGGTCTCGCTCGACTTTATCAAGAGCGAGCGCCGCCGCGAGGAGTTTTTGCGCACCGCCCCCGAGCTCATCATCGTGGACGAGGCCCACACCTGTGCTTACGGCGGGGTGAACCGGGGCGGCCAGCACCAGCGCCACACCCTGGTAGCCCGCCTGGCCGAGGACCCCGGGCGCCACCTCATCCTGGTCACCGCCACCCCCCACTCCGGCCACGAGGAGGCCTTCCGCTCGCTGCTGGCCCTGCTCGACCCGGCCTTCCGGGAGATGCCCCCCGACCTCAGCCGCCAGGAGGCCGAGGGCTGGCGGCGTCGGCTGGCCCGCTACCTGGTCCAGCGCAAGCGGGCCGACATCCGGCATTACATGCAGGAGGACACCCCTTTCCCCGAGCGCCTCGAGGCCGAGGTCAGCTACAGCCTTTCGCCCGAGTACGGGCGCCTGCTGGACAGGGTGCTGGCCTACGCCCGGGAGCTGGTCAGCGACCCCACGGGCGACCAGCGGCACCGGCGGGTGCGCTGGTGGGCGGCCTTGGCCCTTTTGCGCTCGGTGGCCTCGAGCCCCCGCGCCGCCGCGGCGGCCCTGCGCAACCGGGCCGCGATGGCCGACGCCGAGACCGCGGCCGAGGTGGACGAGCTGGGCCAGCGGATGGTGCTCGACCAGGACGAATACGACCAGGAGTTCGACCTCACCCCGGGGGCCGAGGTGGGCCCGGAGGAGGCCGAGCGGCGCAGGCTGCGCGAGCTGGCCCGCGAGGCCGAGGCCCTGGCCGGGGCTAAAGACCGCAAGCTGCAGGGGGCCATCGAGCTGGTGAAGGGCCTGCTGGCCGAGGGCCACCAGCCCATCGTCTTCTGCCGCTTCATCCAGACCGCCGAGTACGTGGCCGAGCACCTGCGGCAGGCGTTGGGCGCGGGGGTGGCGGTGGAGGCCGTGACGGGCCTTTTGAGCCCGCCCGAGCGGGAACTGGCCGTGGAGCGGCTGGGCGCCCAGCCGGTGCGGGTGCTGGTGGCGACCGACTGCCTCTCGGAGGGCATCAACCTGCAGCAGTACTTCAGCGCGGTGCTGCACTACGACCTCTCCTGGAACCCCACCCGCCACGAGCAGCGCGAGGGCCGGGTGGACCGCTACGGCCAGCCGCGGCGCCAGGTCAAGACCCTGACCTATTTCGGGGCCAACAACCCGGTGGACGGCATCGTGCTCGAGGTGCTGTTGCGCAAGCACAGGGCCATCCGCAGCACCCTGGGCGTCTCGGTGCCGGTGCCGGTGGACAACGACGCGGTCATCCAGGCGGTGATGCAGAGCATGCTGCTCAGGGACACCCGCCGCGCCCAGATGCAAAGCCTTTTCGAAGCCTTCGACGAGCAGGCCCTCGAGGTAGAGTGGCGGAATGCCGCCGAGCGAGAGAAACGCTCGCGCACCCTCTTCGCCCAGCACAGCCTCAAGCCGGAGGAGGTCGCCCGCCAGCTTGCCGAGACCCGCCGGGCGGTGGGCTCGGGGGTGGAGGTGGAGCGCTTCTTGCGCGAGGCGCTGGAGGTGCACGGCGGCCAGGTGCAGGCCTCGGGGGAGGGCCTGTTCTACTTCGACCTCTCTGGCCTGCCCCGCGCCCTGCGCGACCTGCTGGGCCGCGACCGCCTCAAAGGGCGCTTCTCGCTGCCGGTGCAGCCGGGCGAGGAGTACATAAGCCGTACCCACCCGCTGGTGGAGACCCTGGCCAGCTTCCTGCTGGAGGGGGCCCTGGACCCGCTCTCCCCAAGCCGGGCGAGGCGGGCCGGGGTGATTGCCACCGCCCAGGTGCGCGAGCTCTCCACCCTGCTCTTGCTGCGCCTGCGCTACCAGCTCACCACCACCTCCACCCGCAAGGACAGGGCACGCTGGCAGCAACTGGCCGAGGAGGTGCACACGGTGGCCTTCCGCGGCTTCCCCGAGGCACCACAGTGGCTGGACGAGGCGGAGGTGGAGGCCCTGTGGCAGGCCCGCCCCACCGCCAACCTCTCCCTGCCGCAGGCCCAGGAGTTCGCGGCTATGGTGCTGCCGGAGCTCGCGCAGTTGCAGGGCTACCTCGAGGGGGTGGCCCTCGAGCGGGCCGTGCGCTTCGAGGAGGACCACCGGGCCGTGCGCCAGGCCGCCGACCTCAAACTGCGTTACGAGGTGGAGCCCATCCTCCCGGTGGACTTGGTGGGCGTGTACATCTACGTTCCCAGGTAAGCTTGAGTTGAACGCCCGAGGACTATGCCGAAAAATCACTTTCTTACCAACGTCAAAACCGTCGGTGGCCTGCTGCCCTCCGAGCTGTTGCAGCGCATCTCCGCCCTGGACAGGGGGTTGGGCGGCCTCGAGGAGGACGACTACCACCTGGTGGGCGAGCGCCTGGGCGAGGCCATCAGCCGCAGCTGGGGTCGGATGCTGGCGGTCTGGGCTGGCTTCCGCGCCGCCCGGGCCGGCCTGCCCCCGGGCGACGCCGCCACCGGCCTGACCCGCGAGAAGCTGCTGCTGCCGCTGTTTGCCGAGCTGGGCTATGGCCGCCTGCCGCTGGCCCGGGGCCTCGAGCTGGGCGGCAAGCCCTACCCCATCTCCCACCTGTGGAACGGGGTGCCCATCCACCTGGTGGGGGCGGGCGTGGACCTCGACCGGCGCACCCCCGGCCTGGTGGGGGCCGCCCGCCAGAGCCCCCACGGGCTGGTGCAGGAGTACCTCAACCGCTCCGAGGCCCTGTGGGGCTTCGTCTCCAACGGCCTCAAGCTGCGCCTGCTGCGCGACAACGCCGCCCTCACCCGGCAGGCCTACGTGGAGTTCGACCTCGAGGCCATCTTCGAGGCCGAGGCCTACCCCGACTTCGCCCTGTTGTGGCTGCTGGCCCACGAGTCGCGGGTCTACAGCGAAGGCCAGCCGCCTTCGGGGTGCTGGCTCGAGCGCTGGCAGCAGCAGGGGGCCGAGCAGGGCAAGCGGGCCCTGGAGCGCCTGCGCGAGGGGGTGCGCGCGGCCCTGCTGCACCTGGGCGAGGGCTTCCTGGCCCACCCGGCCAACACCGCCCTCAAGGAGGCCCTGCGAGAGGGCCGCCTCACCCCGCAGGGCTACTACCGCGAGCTTTTGCGCCTGGTCTACCGGCTATTGTTCCTGTTTGTGGCCGAAGACCGCGAGGTGTTGCTCGACCCCGAGGCCCCCCCGGAGGCCCGCCGCACCTACCTCGAGCACTACTCCACCGCCCGCCTGCGCCAGATCGCCCAGCGGGTTCGGGGCACCCGCCACCCCGACCTCTACCACCTGCACAAGCGGGTGGTGGGCTGGCTGGCCGAGGGGGGCGCGCCCCAACTCGCGCTCAAACCGCTCAACTCCCAGCTCTTCGACCCGACGGCCACCCCCCACCTCTCACAGGCCGAGCTTGCCAACCAGAGCTTCCTCGAGGCCATCCGCTCGCTGGCCTTCACCCAGGACGACGCGGTGCTGCGCCCGGTGGACTACAAGAACCTGGGGGCCGAGGAGCTGGGCAGCGTCTACGAGCAACTGCTGGAGCTGGTGCCGGAGGTGGACGTGGCCGCGGCCCACTTCGCCCTGCAAAACCGCTCCGGCAACGAGCGCAAGACCACCGGCAGCTACTACACCCCCGACGCCCTGGTGCAGGTGGTGCTGGACGAGGCCCTGGAGCCCCGCCTGGCGGAGGCCCTGAAGACACCCGACCCCGAGCGGGCCCTGCTCTCGCTCAGGGTGGTGGACCCCGCGGTGGGCTCGGGCCACTTCCTGATCGCCGCCGCCCACCGCATGGCCCGCGCCCTGGCTAGGATTCGTTCTGGCGAGGACGAGCCCAGCCCCGAGGCCCAGCGCAGCGCCCTGCGCGACGTGATCCGCCACTGCCTGTATGGGGTGGACGTCAACGAGATGTCCGCCGAGCTGTGCAAGGTGGCCCTCTGGATGGAGATGGCCGAGCCCGGCAAGCCGCTGGGCTTCCTGGATCACCACATCAAGGTGGGCAACTCGCTTTTGGGCGCGCCCCCCAACTTCTACGAGCTGGGCATCCCCAGCGAGGCCCACAAGCGCGCCGACCTGCCGGAGGCTGCAAGGGCCCTCTCCAGAACCCTGGGCAAGAAGAAGCTCGAGGCCTGGCGCAATCAAAGCCACCCCCCGCTCTTCAAGGAGCCCCTCAAGGTTCCGCCCCTCGACACCCCGGAGGACGCCCTCGAGCAGGTGCGCGCCAAGGCCCAGGCCTACCGGGCGTGGCGCGAGAGCGAGACCGTGCGCAGGTACGAGTTTTTGGCCGACTACTGGACCGCGGCCTGGTTCGCCCGCCCAGCGGACGGGCAGAAAGCGCCGGACATGGACGGCCTCACCGCCCTGGCCGAGGGGCAGTTCAGCCGCCTGGGGGTCGAGGAGCAGCGCCGGAAAAGCGGGCTGGCCGGGCCTGTGGACGAGGCCAAGGGCAAATACCGCTTCTTCCACTGGTGGCTCGAGTTCGCCGAGGTCTTCTTCGACCCCGAGACCGGCGAGCTAAAGCCGGGGGGCGGCTTCGACGTGGTGCTGGGGAATCCACCGTGGGAGCGGGTCAAGCTCCAGGAGAAGGAGTTTTTTGCGGGCCGCCACGAGGAAATCGCCCAGGCCGAGAACGCCGCCAAGCGCAAGCGGCTCATCGAAAGCCTCCGGGAGAGCGACCCCGCGCTCTACGCGGCCTTTCAGGAGGCCCTGAACGCCGCCGAAAACGTTAGCAACTTCCTGCGCACCTCCGGGCGCTACCCCCTCACGGGCGGGGGTGACGTCAACACCTACCAGGTTTTCGCCGAGCTGGGCCGCGCGCTGATGGGCCAGCAGGGCCGCGCGGGCCTGATTGTGCCCACCGGCATCGCCACCGACGACTCCAACAAGGACTTCTTCGCCGACTTGGTGGCGCAGGGGCAGCTGGCCGCGCTGCTGGACTTCGAGAACCGGGAAGGCATTTTCCCCGGTGTGCACCGCTCGTACAAGTTCAGCGTCCTGGCAATGCGGGGCCGGGCGTCCCGCACCGGCGAGCCCGCCAGGCTCAGCTTCTTCGCCACCAACGTGGCCCACCTTGGCGACCCCGAGCGGGTCTTCAGCCTCACCCCGGAAGACTTCGCCCTGCTGAACCCCAACACCCGCACCTGCCCGGTCTTCCGCACCCGCGCCGACGCCGAGCTGACCAAAAAGATTTACCAGCGGGTGCCGGTGCTGTGGAGGGAAGAACCGGAGGAGAACCCCTGGGGCATCAAGTTTCTGGCGATGTTTCATATGTCCAACGACTCGAGCCTCTTCAAAGGGCGGGGGGAGCTCGAGCGCGAGGGTTTCGTGCTGCAGGGCAACCGCTTTGTGCGGGGAGAAGAAACCTACCTGCCCCTCTACGAGGCCAAGCTCATCTGGCACTTCGACCACCGCTTCGCCACCTACGACGGGGCCGATACCCGCGACATGACCCCCGCCGAGCACGCCAGCCCCGAGGCCCTGCCCCTGCCGCGCTACTGGGTGCCCGCCGAGGAGGTGGAGGAGCGCCTGGTGCAGCGAAACCGAGAGGGGAATGTGGTGTGGCAGTGGACGCGGGGGTGGTTATTGGGGTTCAGGGACATAGCACGGTCTACTGATGAGCGCACGGCGATTTTCTCGCTGATGCCGAGGGTGGGGGTTGGAAATACAAGCCCGTTACTATTGTCTGATGAACACGCTCCATTACAACTGGCGTTGTTGGCAAATATGTCGGCCTATGTTCTGGACTTCAATGCCCGCCAGAAAATTGGCGGAACCCACCTTACGTACAACTACCTCCGTCAGTTTCCCGTTCTTCCCCCATCCGCCTATCAGCCCCAAGACCTCCACTTCATCGTCCCCCGCGTCCTCGAGCTCACCTACACCGCCTGGGACCTGGCCCCCTTCGCGCAGGACGTTTGGGAGGAGTCGGGGCCGGAGCTACGGGGGCTGTTGCGCGCGCAGTGGGAGGCCAACGGCGGCCATCCCGATAACCCGCCCGGGTGGGTCGAAGGCGCCTACCCCTTCCCGCCCTTCCGCTGGGACGAAGAGCGCCGCGCCCGGCTGCGGGCCGAGCTGGATGCCTACTACGCCAGGCTCTACGGCCTTTCCCGCGAGGAGCTGTGCTACATCCTCGAGCCCCAGAGCGTGAAGGGGCTGCACTTCCCCAGCGAGACCTTCCGGGTGCTCCGGGACAAGGAAATGAAAACCTACGGCGAGTACCGCACCATGCGGCTGGTGCTCGAGGCCTGGGACCGCCTGGAGCACCGCAGCGAGGTGGTGTTCCCCAAGCCCGTGCCCCAGCCCCGCCACGACCGGCGCGAGGTAGCCCTGGCCTACCTGGTCAAGCGCTTCAGCGAGCTCGGCGTGGGCGGGCGCACCCGGCTGCAGAAGATGCTCTACCTAATGCAGACCCACGCGAACGTGCCGCTAGGCCTGCATTTCCGCCGGAGGCAGTACGGGCCGTTCGAGGAGGTCGTGTACCGCCTCGAGCAAAAGGCCATTCAGGATGGCTGGCTCGAGCGCCGCACCAGCGGGAATATGGAGATATACCAACCCCGCCCCGGCATCGAGGGCCTGCTGGAGGAGGTGCCCGCCGTGCTGGGCGACGCGGTGGGGAAGGTGGAGGAGGTCTTCACCGCCTTCATGGGCCAGAACACCGACTTTATCGAGGCGGTGACCACCCTCTACGCGGTGTGGAACGACGCCCTGCTCGAGGGCCGCCAGCCCAGCGACCAGGAAATCATTCACGAGGCCAAGTACGACTGGCACCAGGGCAAGGAACTCACGGGGGCACCCAACCTGAGGGGGCTGCTCCAGTGGATGCGGGAAGTTGGGCTGGTGCCGCAGGGGCAGGGCTCGAGCACCAAAGGGTAAGGAGAGGGGGGGATGCCCCCCAGGTTCATCGCCGGGTGATGCTCGAAGGGCTTCTCCAGCAGCCGCACCTCGGGCATGCCGGTCAGGTTCTGGGCTTCCTCGACGGCGGCGTGGGGGATTTCCTCCAGCGTCACCAGCCCGTCGTGCTCGTGGGCGATGACCGTGTAGCCATACTTCTCCGACAGGGCTGCCAGGGTGTGGACGAACAGAGCTTCTCTGCCCTGGAGGATGAACGCGGCCAGCTTGCGGCGGAGCTCACCCTTCTTGTACTCGCTCAGGCAAAAGTGCATGCCTACAGCGTTCTTGACATACTGCTTGCCCTTATCACCGGTGTAGCAGTTCTGACAGCGTTTCCCAGTACTACGCCCCACAATACCCCGCGTGGGCAAACCAGCCTTGAAGGCTTGTAGCTTGTAGGGCGTTCTATCGGGAACCGCTGTGAGGGGCAGGCTTGGACGAACTCGCGGTGGCCCCCTGCTGTGAGGTACAGGGCCAGATGTCCATGGGCTGTGTATCGCCCAGGTGTGGGAAGCTGCTCCAGGGCGGATAAGTAGACATTTCCCTGGTGGTATTTGGTGGCCACCTATGGACGGATGTCCAGAGTGTCCGGCCGTCCGAACACTCAAAGCGTTCGGGTGTTCGTGCGTGTTTTTGCCCTCCAGGAGCGTGTTCTGGGCGTTCGGCCCCTGTTCGGAGTGTTCGGGCGTTCGGAGTGTTCGGAACGCTTTTTTGAGCCGTCCTGGAGCGGGTTGGGAGTGTTCGGCGGCCTGTTCGGCGGGGCTATTTTTTTTAGACAGAAAAACTCCGCTAGGCTATCTTGTTCCCGAGGTGAGAGTATGAGCATCGGTCACCGCTGGGCTGAACCGCAGTACGGACTGCCGCCGGAACACTTCCCCATTGACGACCGCATCGAGTTTGAGCAGGACGGGGTGCGCTGGAAGCTGGTGGGCTTTGACAAGGTGCCTTTGTGGACGCCCGACTACGGCTGGGGCTACCACGCCCTCTACAAGGGCGAGGACGGCACCTGGGCCGAGGGGCGCTTCCAGTACACCAACGGCAAGGTTTACCACGAGAATGAGCCGCTACACCGCATCCCCGAGGACATGCTGCTCGCGTGGGCGAGGCCGGGGGAGGGACAGGCGGGGTGAGGCCGTGCCTTTGTAGGCGGGCTCGGCGTCCTGGGTTTTTTGCTTCTCCCACCCCTCCAGTTCCTCGCGCCGTCGGCGGCACTTCTCGGCATAAGCCGCCTCGGCGTTGGCATGTTGCCGCCTTGAGCCGTCAGCCTCTAGGGCTTTGTGAAGCCGTGCCTCCCAATCCTCGGGAAGCACGTAGCTCTTGTCGGGTTTTCGAAGGACTACCCTGAAATGTAGCAGCCGCCTCAATATGCGGCGCAAGGAGCGGGGGTCCTTACCTAGCTGTCGGGCTATGGCCGCGCCGGTGGCTACGGAGTCTAGCGCTTGAAGGGCCACAATAACCTGCCAGGCTGATTTACCTAGCCTTCCTGCCCCCCACCGTGCTTCTAGCAATTTTGGGGACAAACTTCCCCCTCTCCCCACCACCTGTGTATTTCGGAGGGGGAGGGATACGTCCCCTATGTCTTTCTGCTGGCGCACCAGGACGTAGGATTTGGGAACTCTACGGTCGTGGGGACGACCTGGCTGGACCAACCCCCTCTCCTGTAGCCTCCGTAGCGCTGTCTTCGCGGTATCCCTGCTCAGCCCGGTGGTGAGGGCCAGCCGCTCCAAGGGCACGGCTACCTCAACACCCTGGGGGTGTTCCCAAGCCTCAACCCCTGCCGGGCGGTGGGACAAGCCCGCCAGGTGTACGAGCGCTTTATACACCGCCCACTGGCTGTTGCCAGACCGTCCGGACCACGCCCCAGGCCGCCTGAGGATTTCCTCGAACTCGGCCACCGGGCCCGTGAAGCGGTCGGGGTTGACCCTACCTGTGTAGACGGGTCCGTTGGAGCACGCACCCAGGGTGAGCTCTCCGTAAGTTCTTCCGTCCGCTGCGTGACGCTCGTCCCATTTATCGCGGTACAGGGCCGAGTTCCTAAATGCCAGGTCTACCTTCTCTGGCTCCCCCAGCCAGAAGTAGAGCCACCGGCACAAGGCCAGGTCGGCTTCGGATTGGCTGGGATAACCTAGCCCCATCCAATTGCCGCTCCTGAGGAGCTCCGTGAACCGGTGGCCGTTCTTCGCCTCAAGAGCCTGGGGAGGAACGCTCCACCCGTCAATTGGGAGTGTCATAGGGACATTTTTCGGCCCCTCCTTAATTGCACAGGTGGTGGGGAGAGGGGGAAGTTTGTCCCCGGAGCGACCCCCGTCGCTTTCATGGGCATGGGTCCTCAGACCTGCCAACACCTCATCGCAGAAACGTTGGAGTTCGTCAAGCCCTTCCGCTATCCCCAAATTAAACCCCTCCAGTGGCTGACCGGTAACGGTTAAAAAGCGTTTTGAGCTATATACCTCGACGGGACCTCTACGGCGGCCGCTTAGGGGGCTTGTGCCTTTCAGCCAGATGTGGACCCCTTTGCCGGATGGGGAGAGCTCGGTATAAGAGCCGAAGCGGTCGGCAATGGTGTGGATTTCGAGCATGGACAGCCCTTGCCCATCTTTTCCGTCGAGGTCAATCACGGTGTAAGGGTCGTCCTCGGTCAGCACGAAACCTATGCCGTCATATCCGGCCCCGGCGCGAGCAAGCGCCTCCGCGAAGCTGCCCCACGTGGCGGGGTTGTTGACGCTGGCCCTCCGCCCGCTTTTCGGGTCGTAAGGCACCTTGCACTGCTTGCTGTTGCGCTCCTCATACCTCCACACTACCCATTGCGGGTAACCCTTGAGCTCGGCAGGGATGGAGCCCTCAAGCCCGCTCAGGTAAGGTTGGAGCAGCTTGTTCAGGGCCTCCACTGGGGTCCGCCGGACACGTACTATAGCCTCGCTCAACGGTAGGTACTCTGCGTCCAGGCTTAGCAAAGGGTTTCGCCCGAAGCCGTTCAGGTGCCCCTCTGCTAAACTGCCCGCGTAGGGCAGAACCAATCTGTTGCAGGGGCATCCTGAGCAAAACAAAGACGCGCCGACGCGCCCCGAGAGCCAGCGGCCGAAGCCCGCAGCGTAAGCGCTGAGACGGGATGCATCTACGGCCTCCGAGAGGAAGACGAGGATGCTTACCGCCTCGGAGGCCTCGTCGAAGCAGAGGTAAGCCTCTACGACCGCCCGGACTGCGCTGAGCTCAGCCTCGATGGCCTCCTTGGAGCCGCCCGTGGCAATCACGGCGAACCATTCACGGGCCGGGGTTGCCTGCACGGCAGGGTCGAAGGTTTTGAGGTGCGCCTCTAACTCGAAGGGGCCTTGGGTGGGGAAAAGCTCGGTGTACAAATCGACGATGTTTTCTCGCATAGGAGCTCACCAAAAGAGCTCCCGGCGTGTTACAATTGCGTTGTTCAGCCGCAATTTGCCACACCGGGCAAAGAGTTAGCCCCCAGGTTCGAACCTGGGGGCTGGCATCGGACTCGGGTTACTTCTTACTTCTTACTTCCGCCGCGCGAGTGCGGCCAAGCACTCGCAGATGACGATTAAGGCTGCTGAGAACAGGA
The DNA here is from genome assembly GCF_003568585.1 of Meiothermus taiwanensis WR-220. Classification (NCBI taxonomy): domain Bacteria; kingdom Thermotogati; phylum Deinococcota; class Deinococci; order Thermales; family Thermaceae; genus Meiothermus; species Meiothermus taiwanensis. Next base: position 1,867,297 of record NZ_CP021130.1, on the reverse strand, counting down.
TTCCGACCTCTAGCACGGTTAGACCGCCCTCTTGGGCAACTCGGCAGCTAGACGCTCGACCGAGGCCTTAGCAATGAGTCGGGGGCCGTTGCAACCGGCCTGGACGTAGGTCAGCCTACCCGCTTTGCAGTAGCGGACGACCGTATCCGCAGAGCGGCCCAGCATCCGGGCCGCTTGGCCGACGGTCACGAAATCTTGGGAAAGAGCCTTGTTTACGGGAGTCTTATGTTCCATTAAGTTCTCCTCCATCGGCGGTGCCGTCCTTCATGGCAGCACCTCTACTAGGATGCCCTATACAGGCCACACAGAACCCCGCTATAGCAGCCCGGCCGCTCGGGTGACTCAAGGGTGAGCGGCAATGCTGAAGGTCGCCATAGGCAAGACCCTCGCGTTTGTACGTGGGGTGGACGTTCTGCAGGCCCAGCTCCATCTCGAAGAGCTCGTCGAGGAGGCGGAGCGCGGGGAGGCGGTGGCCATCGAGCGCGACGGCGAGCCCGTGGCGATGCTGGTGCGTTACCGGGGGGGCGTCGCCCCGCGCAGGCTGGGGGGTTGGGAGGGCAAGGTGCGGATGGCCCCGACTTCGACGAGGGAATCCGTCGCATCTTCGAGGAGGGCGAGGTCGAGCCGCCCCTCTGAGGCCGCCGTGGGGGCGCGGCCTCCTGGGCTCACCCGGTGAACGCCCAGCTTTCGGGGTTCCAGTAGGGTAGGCCCCTCCACCACCGCCCCGGTCCCCAGCGCCCGGTTGGTGAACCCCAGCATCCCGTCGGGGAAGAGCACGCAGTCCCCCAGGTCGTGGCCGCTGGCCGACGCGGGGTACAGCCCCTCCAGCGGGGGGAACTCGGCCCCCTGGGGCGGTTCGGCATCGCCGGGCACGCCCTCCATTCGGGCAAGTATCCAGCCGAGGGCGGACTCCTCCAGCGCGAGCCACAGGCGCGAGCCCCCGAGGGGCCAGCGGAGGCCCCCGAACGGGCTGCCCGGCGTGAGGTCCACGGGGAGCCGGAATCAGCCTGCGGGGTCGAGTGCCAGGAGCTGCCGACTCGCGTGGCCGAAGCGGAGGAACCTCCAGTACGGCTGGTTCTCCTGGAAGAGAGGCAGGTGCAGCCTTGTGAAGCCTATCAGTCCGAGCAAATCGCAGTAGTAGCTCGCACTGAGTGCCGCGCTCTCCGCGCCGATGGGCCTGGGGGCCTCATCCTGGGTTCCCCCCGTCGGGGTAGGGAAGCCGGGGGAGCGCAGGAGATAGGTTTGCGCGGCCGGAAGCATGGGCCGGTCCCTAGGGTCCGGGGAGAAGCGGGTCACCGTCACCGCCCCGTAGGTGGGCCTGAGGGAGAGCCGGATAGTCTTTTTGTACTTTCTGGCTCCCCAGCTCAAGGCGCGGTGTCTAGCCAGCACACGCTGTAGCAAAACACTGACAGGTTCTAAATGATGCTTATTCGCCCCCCGCCACCCCCGGCTCAGCTCCCCCTCAACCGCAGCCTTGAGCACGGCTTGGCGGTAGCGCTTTAGCTTAACTAGAGCTTTCTCCAAGGCACTCTTAGAGGCGTCGAGCTCGGAAAGCAACTCATCGAGCTTTTCGACTATACGGCGTTGTTCCGCGATTGTGAGGAATTGGCATTACTAGGACTAGGTCCGTGAGCTGTTTCTTGGCAATTCCGAGAATAGTAGTGCCACGGCCGATTGCCCTGAACATTCGAGCAGCAGAGGAGAGGTAGTACAGCGCATACCGGGGGTCAACCACATAATGCCCACCTACTAAGCCCTGAAAATCCTATCAGGTACACCCCTACCCGCAACGGATTCCGGTGGTCGGGTGGGGAAAAGTGTTGTGCTGGTGTGGCTATAGGGATGTGGGTTTGGTCGGTGCGGCCGTGGTGTGTGTGCTCCCGGTGCTCCGGGCACACCCCCTCATAGCGGATATGGGTCCCCAACCACTGCCGGGACCTACACATGTCGGTGTCGGAGACATACCGGCTCACGCGACGGACCTTAACCCGGCCGTGCAGAGGTTTAAAGTCACTCACTCGGTCGACCTCACCAGGAACTGGGTTTGTGAAAGGTCCCCTTCGCATCGGTCATGACTGGCGGGAACTGACTGGCGGCCAGGACCCCTTTGTGTAGGGAGTGGAAGAAGTCCGCATTGCGTCGCAAGGCCCAGCTTGGCTTGGCCTTGGGGTTACGAATTTGCGGGTTGAGAATCCCGACCCTCTTGCCCAACCTTTGGCGTACCACCTGCACCGGCATCAAGAGGTCGGAATCGTTAGTGACGAGTACCGCGACGTCGAATTGGTCCTCGTAGGCATCCATTAGCAGATGGGTGGCAATATTCACATCCGAGCCTTTCTCCTCGGTCTTTACCACGGTCACGAAGCTCGGAGGAGAAGTCACCGGATGCACCACCATCTTAGGGTAGGAGACCAAGAAGGTGCCCAGGTAGATTTCCACCTGTGGCACGGTCCTTAGCGCTCGCAGGTATACCTGCTGCCGTATGTGCTGGCTTGGGTCTTCGGGTCGGGGTTTGACTAGGGCAGTGAAGTACTTGACCTTCAGGATTGAGTGCCCCTTCAGGGCAAGCTGACTCATTCGATATATGTTCAGCCAACGGTTTGGGGTCCCCTTAAGGGCACCATAATAGAGGTTGAACCCGTCGATGTAGACGATGGTGCGCGGGGCTGACGAGGTCATGCTGGAAACATACTAACTAATAAACGCCTAAACGCCTACAAAATTAAATGCAGAGACCGCCCTTCGGCGGTCTCGCGCTCCACCGTCGAAACGAGTGGAGGGGATAGCAACAATTACTATAACAGGCTAATAGGTTATAGGTCAATCATGGTTGGGGGGTCACGCCGCCAGAGCCTCCGTCAGTTCGCGCATCAGCTCATCAAGCTCGACCCCGAACAGCCTCCTGGCCCGGTAGGCCCCGCCTCGGGCGCTGAAGGGGATGTACTCCAGGTCCTCCTCCTCGATGGCGAGGCTGGCGGCGATGTGGTCGCGCATCATCCTTAGCCATTCGAGCTGCTCGTCGGTGAAGGGGTGGGTCTGGCTGGCCAGCTAGGCCGCGAAGCGCTCCTCCAACGTCTTGGGGAAGGGCCGGAGCTCGGCCTCCTGCTCCAGCGCGAAGCGCACCAGCGAAATCAGGTCGGTGAGTACCCGCTCGGGCTGCGAGCGGCGCACCTTCTCGGGCTGGAGCCGTTCGTACAGTTGCCGGAAGTGCTCAGGGGTGAACAGGGGGTGGGCGCGGGCCAACACCTCGGCCAGCTCCTTGACCTCCCGGAAGGTCAGGTGCCGCCGGGGGTCGGGGCAGTTGGAGGTTAGGTGCTGCACGTTGTACAGCTCGGTGAACCTGCGGGGGTCGTCGGGCGGGGTGTAGCCCTGGAACTCGCGCAGGGTCTGGCGGCCCAGGTTGCCCTGGCCCACCAGGAACAGGATGCGCCTCGCCTCAACGTGCTTGATGAGCTGGTAGCTGGCACTGACGGCGGTGAAGGTCTCCCCGGCCCCGGTTGTCATCTGGATGAGGGCGCGGGGGCGGTTGGCGGTGAGGGAGGCCTCCAGGCCCCGGATGGCCTCGTACTGGCACTCCCGCAGCCCGGCGGGGGGGAGCGGGGGCATCCGGCGCCGCCGGGCCCGCAGGGTGTCGGGCTGCCCCACCCACTCCAGCAGGGCCTCGGGCCGGTGGAAGCCGAGCACCCGGCGGCTGCGGACCTCGGGGTCGGGCAGGTCCACAAACTGGCTCTCGGCCCCGGTGCTCTCGTAGCCGAAGGGCAGGGGGTTGGCGCGGCGGGCTAGGTAGGGGGGTAGCCCGGTGGGTACTTGCGGGTTTGCTCGGCCACGGCCGACAGGGTGGTCCCCATCGCCTTGGCCTCCACCGCGCCCCCGGCCTCGCCGTCCACGAACAGCAGGTAGTCGGCCTCGCCGTGGGTCAGCGGGAACTCCCGCACCGCCACCCCCTAACGCCGCGCAGGGGTTGAAGCCGTTACGGTCTTGGACGGCCCAACCGCCTGCCACAAGTTGCTGGTCGATGCTCTGACGGGCCAGTTCCTCAGGAGTCATAAGGCATTCCACATTATGCTTATGCGGGAAATTCGGGCGGACCTCGGGTCGGCACCGGCGGGCCGCGCGGCTTGGCGCGGCTGACGGTCCCACGCTGGCGGAGCGCTGGAGCGCGTGCAGGTAGGCTCTCGGCTGCGTACCCGGCCAACAGGGCTTCTGCTCTATCGATAAGACTCCTTGTATACTTAACGTGGTATAAACGGGTGAGCCTTGGGGCCGCCACGCACGGTGGCCGTCGAGCACAGGGAGGTATCGATGAGTATCAACAACAACCGGAACCGGCGGACCTACTACCTCAACCAGGAGGTGCAGGTATGGCTCCTGGAGCGCATATTGGAGCTCCGCCGGCGGGGCATTACTGCTGACAACTCGGCCATCTTCCGCGCAATTGCCAATCACTTTTTGCAGATGCGTGACAGCGACCCGGACGCTTACCAGCGCCTGCTGGAACGCATCAAGCGCACCAAGCGCACCTCGCGCGAGAAAATCAGCTTCTACGTCAAAACCCCCCACGTCCTGCTGCCGCTGGACATCCGGCGCGACCTGCTGCTGATGGGCACGGATACGGAGCAGTCCACCATCGTGCAGGGCCTGTTCGACGCCATCGCCGAGCGCTTCGAGCAAGACGAGAAGTTCAGGGAAAGCTTCTTCCAGGCCGTGCTGGAGGAGATACCCGAGTTGGACGGGCGGGGGCGGCGGCAGCGCGTCACAGAACCCCTTCCCGAGGCCTAGCCGCGCTACAGCCTCGCGCCGGTCCTTGGGGTCTTCCCCACAGGAGCTGGCGCGGCTGTTCGGCAGCATGAGCGGGCGTCGGCCCGACGGAGCAAGGGAAAAGGCCAGCGTACCCGGCGCCCCCAGCGCCCTCAGTCGGCCCGGATGACTGGACAGTGCCGACGTGACATGACCCTTGCAGCAGGGTGCTCAATGACAGCCTCTCCCAGGCTGGGCTGGAACCGATAGAGAGTTGGTCCATGCGAACGCCCCGGCGCGGGGCCGGGGCGGGGGAAGGGTGGGTTCAGGCGGCGAGCCTACCTAGGAGCAGGCGCACGACCTCGCCGCGAGGGATGAGCCAGCGCTTGCTCTTGAACGGCAACTTCTGGATGTTGCCACACTGTATGGAGGCGTAGACCACTTTGCGGTCGAGGCCTAAGAACTCGGCCAGCTCGTCTACGGTGAAGGTGGTCTTGTCGGGGATGTGGCGGGCGATGTCCTGCACCACGGCCTGGGTCAGCGTTTTGGAGTCAATATGAAGGGATGGCGTCATATTGTTCATATGCTAAGTATACCGTGAGGCTAATATACTTGTAAATATGGAGTCAAAGCTTCGTCGCGATGAGGCTGGCGTGCTGTGAGTAGTCGGGTTAGGATAGAGCTGGAAATGGTTGGTAGCCAAAAGCCCGTAAGGCGAATCGGGTACCCCACTGGAGGCGGGGCCTCCCCCTTTTTGTTTTTGCCGCAGGAGCCACAAGTTTTGCTGCCGGTAGCTAATGGCTACCACGGTAGCCATTTGGTAGCCAATGGGCCGGAATCGGGGTCAAAATCCCGGAATCTGAAGGAATGGAGTCATGACTCCGATTATGAGAAAAGTTGCTCCAGTACGATGAATACCACATTTGGAGTCATAGGGCTAAAACTCCACCGCTCTTTTCGTAATCGAGCGGCCGTCGGTTCAAATCCGACCACCGGCTCCAGTCCAGGAGGCGAAAAACCCGAGGGTGCCAATCCTCGGGTTTGCCTTTTGGCTTCAGATTAGCCCCACAAATTGTTGCCTGATCCAAGGGGCCAGGTCGGTCAGCGAGTGCATGGCTGGAACCTTGCCTGCTAAGGCCCCATAGACGATAAGGGGCACCGGGTTGAGGGTGTGCTGGGTATGCCAGGGTTCCTCGGCGTTGCCGTGGTCGGCGGTAAGAAGCAGAGTGGCGGTGGGGTTGGCGTTCAGGAAGCCCTCGAGGAAGCGATCGAGCTCGAGCCAGCGTTCGTCGAGTTTTTCCGGCATACGATGGGCCGTGTAATCCAGGGCCCAGCATTCCAGAAAGGTCAGGTCATGTTGCTGGGCTATCTGGGCAAAGCGTGCGCCGGCGGCCTCGGGTTCGGGCCAGAAGGCCGGCAGGAGGGCCTGGGGGTGGTGGATGGGGAGGAGCTCGAGCCGGGCGGCCCTGGCCGCAAATCCAAAAGCCGAGAGCAGGTTGCGGCGGCTGGTCTGTACTTTTTCCAGGTATTCCGGGCGGTAGGCATTGGCGTGCAGCACCCGCAAACCCTGCTGGGTCGCCCAGACCTGCAGGCTATCCTGCTGCAGAAGGGTTTGCAGCTTGCTCAGGGGGTGCGGCCCCTGGTGGTATCCCAGCATCTGGGCGGCATTGAGCCCGGTCAGCAAGGTGGTCTGGCCGGTGCCCGACTGGGGCAGGCCCTCCACCCCCAGCCGGGCATCCAGCACACGGTAGGCCAGGTTGGGACGGTTGAAGGGCTCCTGGCTAAACCCGCCGCTCAAAGCCCTCAGCGTGGGCAGGTTCAGGCGCTGCAGGGCGCTGCGGGGGTCGTGGGAAAGCCCCAGCCCATCCACGAACAAGAACGCCAGCACGAGGGCATTCTCCGCCCACCCGCCAGAAAGGTCAAACCGCGCGCCAACTTGCGACCTGCGACACATCTAAACCCGAGGGGCTAATTGCATGATAGGGGTCGAAAGGAGCTTGTATGCCTGTACGTTCGGCCCATGCGGTTTGGAAAGGCACCTTAAAAGAAGGACAGGGGCACCTGAAGCTGGAGAGCGGGGTCTACGAGGGGCCTTACACCTGGGCTTCGCGCTTTGCCGAGGCCAGCGGCACCAACCCCGAGGAGCTCATTGGAGCAGCCCATGCCGGCTGTTTTGCCATGTTTTTATCGGCCCTCTTGACCAACAACAACACCCCCCCCGAGGAACTGCGCGCCACCGCCAGGGTGCACTTAGGGGAGGGGCCCACCATCAGCAAAATCGAGCTGCACCTCGAGGGCAGGGTACCCGGCCTTAGCCCGGAGAAGTTTCAGGAGCTGGCCCAGGAGGCCAAGGCCAAATGCCCAATCTCCAAGGCCCTGGCCGCAGTACCCGAGATCAGCCTGGAGGCCCGGTTGCTCGGGTAGGCCTGCCTATCTCATAGCCGATACCAAAGGCGGTAAAGCCGCTTGAGGGCCTTGAGCAGAGCGGTCGCGATGCGCCCGTACCAGCCCCTGGGCAGCCAGGCCGGGCCGGTGATGGGCATGAGGCGCTCAATGGCGATGGTCTGCGGCTCGGTAAAGCGGTAAAGCCCCTCCTGGCCGTGCCGCCGCCCCAGGCCCGAGGCCTTGAACCCCCCCATGGTCGCGTCCATTGAGGCCCAGGCCGCGGCGTAGCTTTCGTTGATGTTGACCGTGCCGGCCTGGATGCGCGAGGCCAGCGCACGGGCTTTGCGCAGGTTCCTGCTCCAGATGCTGGCGTTGAGGCCGTACTCGCTCTGGTTGATCTGGGCCAGCACTTGCTCGAGGTCGCTAAACTTGTACAGGCTGACCACAGGGCCGAAGGTCTCCTCGTGGTACACCCGCATCTCGGGGGTTACATCGGTCAGGATGGTGGGCTCGAAGAACAAAGGCCCCAGGTCGGGCCGGGGCCGGCCCCCGGTGAGCACCCTGGCCCCTTTTGCCACGGCGTCCTGCACGTGGGCCAGCACCGTATCGAACTGCCGCTGGACGGTCAGGCAGCCCATCTGCGAGCGGTGATCCAGGGTGGCCCCCAAACGCAGGCTCGAGGTTTTTTCCACAAAGCGCCGGGTGAAGGCCTCAAAGACCTTTTCGTGCACGTAGATGCGCTCGAGGGAGACACAAAGCTGCCCGGCGTTGGCAAAGGCGCCGCGCACAGCGCCCTCGGCGGCGGCCTCGAGGTTGGCGTCCTCCAGCACCAGCATGGGGTTTTTGCCGCCCAGTTCCAGGCTCACCCCAATCAGCCGTTCTCCGGCCTGGCGGGCCACCTTGCGCCCGGTGGGGGTGCTGCCGGTCAGGGCAATGAAATCCGCCGTAGCCACCAGGGCCTCGCCCACCTCGCTGCCCCCGGCCACAATCTGAAAAAGGCCGCGCGGCAGGCCGGCCTCCTCCATCAGGGCCTGAATCCAGAGGGCGGTAAAGGTGGTCTGGAGGTCGGGCTTGAGCACCACCGCGTTGCCCGCCATCAGCGCGGGAATGGGCTCGCTCACCGCCATTGCCAGCGGGTAGTTCCAGGGCGAGATGACCCCCACCACCCCGACCGGGTGGCGGTACTCCCAGGTCTGGGTCAGGCCCAGAAAAGTACCGCCCACGCGCCGGGGGCGCAGCCAGCCAGGGCTGCGGGTGGCGTAGTACTGGGCCACAATGGCCGCGTCCAGCAGTTCTTCCTGGGCATCGCGGCGGGCCTTGCCGGTCTCGTACTGGGTCAGGTCGAGGATCTCGGCCTGCCGCTGTAGCAGCAGATCGTGGAAGCGCAGCATGATGCGGGCTCGAGACCTGGCATCCATTCGGGCCCAGGCCGGCTGGGCCTGCCGGGCGCGCTCCACGGCCTGGCGCACGTCCTCGGGGCTGCACAACGGAATAACCCCCAGCACTTTTCCATCGAAAGGGGAGTGCAGGGTGTGCGGGGTGCCCTGACCCGACAAAAAGACGCGCCGGGCCAGTTTTTCCAGCAGCTCAGGGGTAAACTGAGGGGTCTCCCGTGGGGGATTGATCACCCGCAACCGCCCGGTTTCAATCATCTTAGAGTCCATGGTGGGTTGAAAAAACCCTCGAGTCAATACCCTTCCCAGGCTAGGTCGGCAAAGCATAAAAGCGCTTCCATGTCGACCAAATGGGGCTATTCCGGCCTCTGTGGACTTACAAAATGGGGCCTTGGAGTATATGCTAGGGGCGTTCAAAAAGGCACGTTGGTTGGGCCATCCCAAGCAACGCCCACGACGGAGGTCTGCAATGCATCGTTCTCCACCTGGCGCTCGAGGTTTTCTGATCGCTATTGGGCTGTTGGGCGGGGCCCTGATGGTAGCTGCGCTGGCGGGGCTCCTGCTGTTCTGGGCCCTGCAGGCGGCTTTCCCCAGGCCGGTAGAGGAGGGGTATCCGGGCTACCTGATCCTGATTTTTGGCACGCTTGTCCTGATTCCCATTCTGGTTGTACTGGGGCGCAGGGTGCCCTACCTGACCGACTGGTACTATCTGCTTCCGGCCATCACCTTCCTGCTGGCTTTCACCGTATTCCCCATCATCCTGACCATCTATTACGCCTTCACCGACTACACCGGCATCCGCAACGGCAAACCCGACCGCTCCACCGAAACCGTTGTTGTGCAGGTAGAGGGGCGGCAGTTACTCGTGGAGGGCAACGCCCACGACCTTTTGCGCTGCGATGAGCCCGACTGCGCCGGCCAGGCCCTGGAGATCACCACCCGCACCCAGCGCGCCCGCGTTCGGGCCGAGCAGGCCAGCGGCAACACCATCACCCTCACCGCGCCCCCACCCTTCGCCCCCACCCTGGTCTACAAGATCAACGAGTTCCGCTTCATCGGCTTCCGCAACTTTGTAGAGATTTTCAGCCGGGCCGGTACGGTGCTGCTTCCCATTCTGCTCTGGAACATCGTTTTTGCGGCAGGGGCGGTGGTGGTGGGGGCCATCCCCGGGCTCATCCTGGGGCTGATGCTCAACAACAAAAACCTGGCCTTGCGGGGTTTCTATCGCACGGCCCTGATTATCTCCTGGGCCATCCCGGTGGTCATCAGCGTGCAGATCTTCACGGCCATGCTCAACGTGCAGTTTGGCCCCATCAACCGCCTGCTGGGACTGCTGGGCGCTTACCCCATTCCCTGGCTCACCGATCCTGAGTGGTTCAAGGTATCGGCCCTGCTGATCAGCCTGTGGCTGGGCTTCCCGTACTGGATGACGGCCACCCTGGGCGCGCTCTCGACCATCCCGGATGATGTCTACGAAGCAGCCAAAATCGATGGGGCCAACGGCCTTCAAACCCTCACTGGCATCACCCTGCCCCTGCTGCGCCAGCCCTTTATTCCGCTTTTGCTGGGCTCTTTTGCCTACAACTTCAACAACTTCGGCCTGATCTACCTGATGGGCCCCCAGCCTGGGGTCGAGGGGCGGCCTTCCACCGCCCAGGCCGGCGACATCCTGATCACCTGGGCCTACAAAACCGCCTTCCAGGCCGATGGAGGGCAGGCGTATGGCCTGGGCGGGGCCATTTCAATCATAATTTTCTTCCTCACCGTGGCCATTAGCCTCATCAACTTCCGCTTCACCGGGGCTTTGCGGGAGGTACGCTGATGGCCGCCATTTTGCGTTACCTCGGCTGGGCCCTGTTTGGGCTGCTGGTGGCCTGGCTGCTCTTTGTCTACTTCCCCGGCCTGCTGGCCCGTATCCAGCCCAACATTCCCCCGGGCTTCGTCCGCATCGAGAACGGCTGGGTCTATGCCCTGGGCGGTCTTTTGCTGGCTGTGGGGCTGATTGTGCTGTACGCCTGGCTGGTCACCCTGCTGGTCAACCGGCGAACCCAGCGCAAGCGCAGTTTCTGGCCGCTGGTGGGGCAGGGGCTCACGCACCTGTTCATGTTTTTGGTGCTGGTCTTTGCCTACTACCCGGTGCTGCAGATTCTGGCCGCCTCCTTCGACCCCCGCAACACCCTCTACCGCATCCTGCCCCCCGCCAGCGACAACCTGCTGGTGCGGGCTCGAGTCATCCCCGATTTCTCACAGCTTAGCTGGGAAAACTACGCCAAGCTTTTTGATGGCTTCATTCTTTATCCCTATCAGGCTGTCTTGCTCGTGGCCGCGGCGCTGTGTTTGCTGCTGGTGCTGGTGCTGGCCGCCTACCGCCGCCTCATCGGCGATGCCGACAGCGACAGCAGTTTGGGTAAGCTGCAGGGGCGCAGCCTGACGGCCTTTGCCCTCCTGAGCTTCACCCTGGTGGTTTTCCTCTCCCCTGCACAGTTTACGGGCCAGGGCACCGAGGCCAAGTTTCTGCTCTGGGTGCGCAACACACTGTTTGTCTCGGGGATTACCGGTCTCCTGGCGGTGCTGCTCACGGCCACGGCGGGCTATGCCTTCGCCCGCTTCAACTTTCCGGGCCGCTACCCCATGCTGCTGGTCTTTATCTTCATCCAGATGTTCCCCGGTTTTTTGGGGCTGGTAGCCACCTATGTTCTGATCTCCAACCTGGGCCTCTTGAACACCTTTACTGGCCTGGTGCTGGCCTACTCGGGCGGGATCATCAGCTTTGGCACCTGGGTGTACAAGGGGTTTCTGGAGAGCATCTCCAAAAGCCTGGAGGAGGCGGCCCTGATTGACGGGGCCAGCAAGTGGCAGGTGTTTACCAAAATCCTGATGCCGCTTTCGGCCCCCATGTTCGTGTTTATCTTCCTGTTGCAGTTTGTGGGCACCTACTCGGAGTTCATTGTGGCCAACCTGTTCCTCACCGGTGTGGACTCCTGGACGGTGGGGATGGGCCTGCGCAACTTTACCACCGGGCAGTTCTCCACCCGCTGGGGGCTGTTCGCGGCGGCCTCGGTGCTGGGTTCGCTGCCCATCCTGCTGACCTTCTATGGCTTCCAGCGCTACTTTGTCTCGGGGTACACTGCAGGCTCGGTGAAGGAATGAGGCACTACCACGACTGGGAGCCTTTTTGCGTAGACCCCCTGAAGCCCGAGCTGGGGCAGGAGGTCACCCTGCGCCTGCGCACGCCTGCCCGGGCCGGGTTTCTGATCCTCGAGCGCTACGGCGAGGTGGAGCGGCGGCCCATGAAAGCTGTGCCGGGCGGGCTGGAGATCAGCCTCCCGCTTCACACCTCCCCTTTGCGCTACTGCTTTTTTCTGCCCGAGGAGAAAGCCTACCTTGCGGCGGATGGGCTGCGCGGCCCCATGCCCCGCTACGACAAGTTTTTTCACCTGCTGGCCCAGCCCACCGCGCCGGACTGGGCGGTGGGGGCGGTGTTTTATCAGATCTTTCCCGACCGCTTCCGCAACGGCAACCCCCACAACGACCCCCAGAGCGGCGAATGGGTGTATATGGGCCGGCCCATCGTGCGCAAAGAGTGGGACGAGCCCGTGAGCTACGGGCCGGGGGAGGGGCCTATCCAGCACTACGGGGGCGACCTCGAGGGCATCCTGGAGAAGCTCGACTACCTGCAGGCGCTGGGCATCGAGGCCCTCTACCTCAACCCCATCCTGCCCTCGGGCTCCAACCACCGCTACGACGCCAGTGACTACCACAACGTAGACCCCCACCTGGGGGGCAACGAGGCCTTCGAGAAGCTGGTCGAGGCCCTGCACCGGCGGGGTATGAAGCTGGTGCTGGATGGGGTTTTCAACCACATCGGCCACACCCACCCCGACTTCCAGAAAGCCCTGCAAGACCCCACCGCCCCCGAGGCCGGGCAGTTCACTTTTTACGCCGATGGTTCGTACGCGGCTTTCTACGGGGTCAAAACCCTGCCCAAGCTGGACTACGCCAACCCCCTCACGACAGAGCGCTGGATCGACGGCTACCACGCCCCGCTGCGGCACTGGCTTCGCAAAGGGGCCGATGGCTGGCGGCTGGATGTGGCCCACCAGATAGGCGAAGGGGGTACCGACCGGCGCAACGCAGAGATTTTGCGCCTGATCAAGCGCAACAGCGTGGAGGAGAACCCCGAGGCCTTTGTGTTTGGCGAGCTGTTCTTCGACACCCTGCCCACTCTGCGGGCCCACACCTTAGATGGCTCCATGCACTACGCCGGGTTTGCCAACCCGGTGATGGAGTGGTTATCGGGCCAAAACGTGTACGGCTGGGAGGTGGCGGTCTCGAGCCAGGCGGTGTGGGATACCCTGTGGGACCATTACACCGCCCTGCCGCTGCAGCTTCGTCAGAGCATGTATACCCTGATCAGCAGCCACGATATACCCCGGGCCTTGTGGCGGCTTCGGGGAGATGTAGAGCGATTCAAGCTGGCCTTGGGGATTCTCTTCACCTTTCCCGGTGCCCCGGGGATCTACTACGGCGATGAGATCGGGCTCGACCAGACCAACCCCTACCACGACTGGAACGGCGATCCCATGTGCCGGGGTACGTTCCCCTGGGATGAGCGCCGCTGGAACCAGGAGGTGCTGGCCTGGGTCAAAACCCTCATCCGGCTCAAAAAGAGCGTACCGGCCCTGCGACGGGGAGGGTTGCAGCCCTTGCAGGTCTCGGAAAAACTGCTGGCCTACAAGCGGCGCTACGAAGATGAAGAGGTCTGGGTGTATGCTGCCCTCGAGCCCACCCCGGTGCTGCTGCCCCCAGCAGAAAACCTGCTGACCGGCGAGACCCTGGAGGGCGCTACCTGGGTTTTGGGGCTGGGGGTATATCGCTTGTTGCAGTAAAAAATCCAGCCTTAGGGGGCGCTTTTTTGCGCTCGAGGCCGAATTTTGGGGCCGGTGAATCCAGCCCGGCCGAAGGGAGTGTTAAAACTTCAAACGAAAGAAGCCAGGCTTGTTGTGATGTCTGGTGCCAGGTGTACACTGGATTTATGCGGTGGTTAGGGGTGCTTGTGCTGCTGGTTGGGCTGGTGTCCTGCCAGTCTGCGACCCCCAAAGCCTGTGTGGTGATCCGGGCAGTGAGCCTGGAGGCAGGCTTTAAGGTGAACGATACCGATAGCCCGAATGTGACCATCCAGAAGGGGGACTGCATCGAGTTTGTGAATGCCGACCCCAGTTTGTCTCATACGGTGCAGACCAAGCCTTTTTCCAACCCGCCGGAGGAAATTCCCGCGCATAACCTGCCGTACGAGCCGTATAGCTTTAGAAAAGTGTTCAACATTGCGGGTGAGTACGAGTACATCTGCTCGCTGACCACGAACAACGTGGTGCATGCCAGAACCATGTATGGCAAGATCACTGTTCGGTAGCGGTGCAGCTTCAAAGGAGGGCTTTGTGCGCAAAATCGGCTTCTGGGTTTTGGTGTGGGTTGTGGCCGCGGTGCCCCTGGTGCAGGCGCGAGGCCCCTATCGCTTGCAGGCCATTGCGCAGTTTAATCTTGTGGCCGACAGCGGCGACGTGCGCACAGTTACCTGCCAGTACTGCCATGTGGGCCCCAACGGGGGTGCGCCCTGGAATGCCTTTGGCAACCAGGTGCGTGCGAACTTCAAAGGCAGCATCGGCGAGGCCCTGTACGAGGCGCTCAAGGCCATGAAAGACTCGGACGGGGATGGTTATATCGATGTGCTCGAGGTGTTTGCCGGCACCCTGCCTGGGGATCCTAGCAGCAAGCCCCTGGTAACAGCCCAGTTCCTTATGCAGAATCTGGAAAAAGCGGGTGGGGTGGATATCTATAAACCCAAGTAACCGAGCCTGTTGGTGAGGGTGAACCTTGTGTTCGCCCCGTTTTTCTTGCAGTATGAACCCATGACAGGTTTGCGTGGGAAAGTGGCTCTGGTTACCGGGGCTTCTTCTGGAATTGGCCTCGAGGTCGCTAAGCAACTGGTGGCTAGCGGTGTGGGGGTGGGGCTTTTTGCCCGAAGCCAGGCCAGGCTGGCCCGCCTGGCGGCGGAGCTGGGCAACAGCCTGGCCCTGCCGGGCGATGTGACCCGCTACGAAGACTTGGAGCGGGCTGTGCAGCAGCTCGAGGCCCATTTTGGTGGTCTGGACTTTCTGATCAACAACGCCGGAATAGGCATCTTCAAACCGGTGCACGAGCTGACCCCGGAGGAGTGGCAGCAGGTGTTGCAAACCAACCTAACCGGCCCTTTTTACGCCACCAAGGCCGCCGTACCGGCCATGCAGCGCCGTGGTGGGGGGTACATCATCAATATAGGCTCGCTGGCCGGGAAAAACGCCTTTGCTAACGGGGCTGCCTACAACGCCAGCAAGTTTGGTTTGCTGGGCTTTTCCGAGGCGGCTATGCTGGATTTGCGCTACTACGGTATTCGGGTGAGCAGCATTCTGCCCGGCTCGGTGGACACGCCTTTTGCGGGTAACAGCACCGGGGCCGCCTGGAAGATCCAGCCGCAGGATATCGCGCAGGCTGTGCTGTACCTGCTGCAAAGCGATCCCCGCATCATCCCCAGCCAGCTTGACCTGCGCCCGAGCCAGCCGCCCAAAAAATAAAACCCCTCTCCGGTAGGTTTTTGCGCTTGGAGCACAGAACCGGTAAGGCACCTAGCAGAAAATGCGTGGCTGAGCCTGCGATTGGCTTTGGAGTAATTCCGGGCCCTTTACTTGCAGATTGGATGTAGTAATATACCTCTGACGCAGAAGGTAGACTTCCAAAAATCGACGTTGTGGACAACGTGGAAGCGCTGCCATCGACTGTCGTCGGATCGGCTGGGGCACCTATTCTGGCCCGGCCCAAGGAGGAAGGCATGAGAAGAGTTATGTGGATTGGGGCTGTAGCGGCCTTAAGCCTCCTAGGCTCCGCTATGGCGCAGGGTAAGCTGACGGTCTGGACCCATTACGGCGGCCCTGAGCTGGCCTGGCTCAAGCAGACCGCGGCCAGCTTTGCCAAGAGCAGCGGCACCCAGGTCGAGGTGGTGGAGGTGCCTTTTGGTGATATCCAGAACAAGTTTATTCTGGGGGCGCCGCAGGGTCAGGCGGCCGACCTGGTGGTGAGCATCCCCCACGACTGGGTGGGGGCAATGGCCGCTGCGGGGGTGCTCGAGCCCATGGGCAAGTATGCCACCGGCAGCTACATTCAGAGCCTCTCGGATGTGGCGGTGGATGCCCTCACCTACCGCAACCAGCTTTTCGCGCTGCCCATGTTCGCCGAGTCGGTGGCCCTGATCTACAACAAAAAACTGGTCAAGGAAGCCCCCAAGACCTGGGACGAGTTCCTCAAAATCGCCCAGGAAAACACCAAGGGTAACTCCTTTGGCTTCCTCTACGACCTGGCCAACCCCTACTTCAACTATGGCTGGTTTACGGCCTACGGGGCCAGCGTATTTGGCCGCACGGCCCAGGGCCTGGATGCCAGCCAGACCCGTCTGGGTGGGGATGCCGGCAACCGCGCGGTAAGCTTCATCAAAGACCTGCGCTATCGCTACCGCCTGATTCCCGAAGGGGTGGACTACGGCGTGGCCGACAGCGCCTTCAAGGAAGGGGCCCTGGCTATGATTCTCAACGGCCCCTGGGCCATTGGCGATTACAAAAAAGCCAACATCGACTTTGGCATTGCCCCCATGCCCAACCCGCCCGGCGGTGGGCAGTGGCGCCCGTTTGTGGGTGTGCAGGGTGTGGCTATGAACGCCTACTCGCGCAACAAGACCGCAGCGGCCAACTTTGCCAAGCTGCTGGTGAGCCCCCAGAACCAGGTAGCCTTCAACAAGGCTGGTGGCCGTCTGCCGGTATCCAAGCAGGCTGTGCAGCAACTGCGCAACGACCCTGTGGTGGCGGGTTTTTCGGCGGTGATCGCCCTTGGCACCCCCATGCCCAACATCCCCGAGATGGGCAAGGTTTGGGGGCCCTGGGGCAACGCGCTTTCCCAGGCGGTGCAGAAGTCGGACACCAACGTGGCCCAGATTGTGAACGCTATGGTGGCCGAGATTAACCGCGGTCTTTCCGGCCGATAGACCTTGGCCCATGGAGCCCCCTTCCTGGAGGACGGGAAGGGGGCTGTGCTTTTGTATGAGAGAAAAGAATGTGCATCCCCCCATCGTAAAAAAGCACCCATGCGCTACCCTTGTCGTATAACGCTGTCTTCAGGAGACCGAGATGCGGCGTTTTTGGTTGCTTGCTCTGATCATTGGCGTGGGGGGCTGGCTGGCGGCTGTGATTCAGGCCCAGCCGTTGCAAGCGCCCCGCGTCCTCACCCCCGAGGCGCGAGCGGCCCTCGAGCGCGTCTACACCCAGGCCCTTCCGGCGGCAGTGCGCATCGAAACCGTGCCCGAAGGCACGGGCTCCGGCTTTTTTATCAGCGCCGATGGCCTGGTCATGACCGCCTACCACGTTATCGAGGGGGCCCGCAGTTTTCGGGTGATCAACTCCAAGAACCAATCGTTCTCCGCCGAGCTGGTGGGTTACGACGAGTTTCGTGATATCGCCATCCTGCGTGCCGGGGTAGAGGAGCCGATGCAGTTTTTGCCCCTCGAGACCGGCAGCGGCCCACGGGTGGGTGAGCCCTTGCTGGCTATTGGGAACTCGAGGGGCCAGTTTATCGCACCGCGCTATGGGATAGTTAACACCGTCGAGCGCGATATTTTCCCCTTTTTCAACTCCATCGCCATCTCCACCACCATCCCTTTAGCCCCCGGTGACTCGGGCGGCCCGGTGCTGAACCTTGCAGGGCGGGTGGTGGCGGTGGTGGTGGCGATCGGCCAGCCCAATGGGGTGTTCGAGAGCTACCTTTCCCCCTTGCAAGGCCTCGATGAGGTGATTGCCCAGCTGCGGGCCGGCCGTAAGCGCGATGTGCCCTACATCGGGGTGCAGCTTTTCCAGATTGACGACGAGACCGCCGCCGCCCTGCGCATTCCCAAGGAAGGGGTTTTAATCCAGGGCTTGCTGCGCGGTGGGGCTGCTGAGCAGGCGGGTTTGCGCGGCTTTGCCATTCGACGGGAGAACGGCCGGGAAGTCTACGAGTTTGATGTGATCCTCGAGGCCGATGGTCGCCCCTTCAACAATGTCACCGAGCTTCAGCGCTACATTCGCAGCAAAGAGGTGGGCGACACCATCGTCCTCACGGTGCGACGGGGACAGCAGATTCTTAAAGTTGAGCTACAGCTAACCCCAAACCCCACGCGGCGCGGTTAGGCCAGCGGGCCCCGGAACCCGGGTTCTTTGGACACTCTGACCATTGCTTCCCCCCAGGGTGAGGGCTACCATTGAGGTAATCAAAGACCTAAGGGAGGCTTGGCTATGGAACGCTCGACCAAGGAAGTCGTTCAGGAAAACCGCGACTACACCCTGTTTTCGTGGTCGGTACAGAGCACCGCCAACCCCATCCACATGACCCGCTCCAAGGGCGTATGGTTCTGGGACGGCGAGGGCAACAAGTGGCTGGACTTCAGCAGCCAGCTTATCAACATCAACGTGGGGCACCAGCACCCGCGTGTGCTCGAGGCCATCAAGAAGCAGGTGGACGAGCTGTGCTTTGCCGGCCCCAGCTTTGCCACCGAGCCTAGAGGCCGGCTGGGCAAAAAGCTGGCCGAGGTGACCGGGCTGGCCAAGTCGTTTTTCTGCCTGGGCGGGGCCGAGGCCAACGAAAACGCCATGAAAATAGCCCGCCTGTACACCGGCCGGGACAAGATCATCACCCGCTACCGCTCCTACCACGGGGCCACCATGGGGGCCATGACCGCCTCGGGCGACCCCCGGCGCTGGCCGGTGGAGCCGGGCATTCCGGGCATTGTGCGGGTTTTTGATCCCTACTGCTACCGCTGCCCCTTTGGCAAGACCCCGGATAGCTGCCAGCGGGAGTGTGTGAGCCACATTGAGGAGGTTATCCAGCTCGAGGGCCCCCACACCATCGCGGCCATTATGGTGGAGGGCATCACCGGCTCCAATGGGCTTTTGGTACCGCCCGACGACTACTACCCCAGGCTGCGGGCTTTGTGCGACAAGTATGGCATCCTGCTCATTACCGACGAGGTGATGAGCGGCTTTGGTCGCACCGGCAAGTGGCTCTCCACCCAGCACTACGGCATCAAGCCCGACATCGTGACCTGCGCCAAGGGCCTTACCAGCGGCTACATGCCGTTGGGGGCGGTGATTGTTTCCAAGCCCATCGCCGACTTCTTTGAGGATCACATGCTCTGGGGGGGTCTGACCTACTCCGGCCACCCGGTCTCGTGTGCGGCGGCCTTGGCCAACCTGGCGGTATACGAAGAAGAGAACCTGTTTGAAAACACCCTCGAGCAGGGCCGCTACCTGGGGGAGCGCCTCGAGGCCATGTGCAAAAAATACGCCTGCGTGGGGGATGTGCGCTATATCGGGCTGTTCAGCGTGCTCGAGCTGGTCAGGGACAAAACCACCAAAGAGCCCCTGGCGCCCTTCAACGGCACCTCCCCCGAGATGCAAAAACTGACGGGCTACCTCAAGTCCAAGCACATCTACGCCTTTAGCCGCTTCAACATGCTGTGGGTCTGCCCGCCGTTGGTGATCAACCGCGAGGAGCTGAAATACGGCCTGGATGTGATTGAAGAGGGCCTGGCCCTGGTGGATGAGGCCCTGGGCGTGGTCGGGGCGGCTGCCGACTAGCGCACAGTATCTCCTGGCCTGCCCCGGCTACCTTTCGCTGGGGCGGGTCAGCTATCGCCCTTACGGTCTGTTTTTTGCATAGAAGCGCTTCCATAATGTGTCGGTCAGGGTATAGACTGGCCTTGCTATGCAACTCCAACGCGCTTTTGGCATTTTGCTCCACCCCACCAGTTTTCCGGGCCGCTGGGGGATTGGGGCGTTGGGCCGTGCGGCCGAGCGGTTTTTGGACTGGCTGGCCGATGCGGGGGCCCGCTGGTGGCAGGTCTTGCCCCTGGGCCCTACCAGCTACGGCGACTCGCCCTACCAGTCTTTCTCGGCGTTTGCCGGCAATCCGTACCTGATTGACCCTGAGATGCTGATTGAAAAAGGCTGGCTGGAAAAAAGCGAAGAACCCCCGCAGTACAACGCCCGCAGCGTGGATTATGGCTGGCTTTACCAGACCCGCTGGCCCCTCTTGCGGCGGGCCTTTGCAGGGTTTCAAGCGGGGGCTTCTGCCCAGGATAAAGCGCAACTGGAAGCCTTTATCGAGGCCGAGCGCTTCTGGCTGGAAGACTACGCGCTCTTCATGGCCCTCAAGACCCGCTTTGGTGGCAAGCCCTGGAACGAGTGGAGCCCCGAGCTGCGCGACCGTGAGCCGGCAGCCCTGGCCAAGGCCCGCGAGGAGCTGGCCTACGAGGTGGCCCTGCACGAGTGGGTGCAGTGGCTGTTTTACACCGAGTGGGGCAAAACCAAAGCCTATGCCGAGTCCAGGGGGATTCAGATTATCGGCGATATGCCCATCTTCGTGGCCTTCGACTCTTCGGATGTCTGGGCCAACCCGCAGTACTTCTACCTCGAGGCCGACGGCAACCCCACGGTGGTGGCGGGCGTTCCGCCGGATTACTTCTCCGAAACCGGCCAGCTCTGGGGGAATCCGCTCTACCGCTGGGACGTGATGGAGCAGGAGAACTTCGCCTGGTGGATTGCCCGCATAAGGCAGTCGCTCAAGCAGTGCCACCTGGTGCGCATCGACCACTTCCGCGGGTTTGAAGCCTACTGGGAGGTTCCGTTTGGCCGGCCCAACGCTGTGGAGGGCCGCTGGGTCAAAGCGCCGGGTGAGAAGCTCTTTGCCGCGGTGCGGGCGCAGCTGGGCGATGCGCCCATCATCGCCGAAGACCTGGGGGTGATCACCCCCGAGGTGGAGGCTTTGCGCGACGGCTTCGGCTTCCCCGGCATGAAGATTTTGCAGTTTGCCTTTTCCGGCGACGACAACGCTTTTTTGCCCCACAACTACCCCGAGCACGGCAATGTGGTGGTGTACAGCGGAACCCACGACAACGACACCACCCTGGGGTGGTTCCGCACCGCGCCGGAGGCCGAGCGGGTCTTCATGCGGGCGTACCTGGCCCGCTATGGCATTCGTTGCTTATCGGAGTACGAGGTTGCGGGCGCCCTGATTGAGCTGGCCTTCAGGAGCCCGGCCAGGCTGGCTATCCTGCCTTTGCAGGACGTGCTGGGGCTGGGCCCCGAGGCCCGGATGAACTTCCCCGGGCGGCTGGGGGGCAACTGGGCGTGGCGCTACGCCGAAGGCGACCTCGAGCCCGGCTTAGCCGCGGGGCTGCGGGCCCTGGCCGAGGCCAGCCAGCGCGCTTGACCGCAGGCCACAGGATGGGTTTTCATAGACCCCGAGAGGTATCACCATGAAGATCGCGGGGGTGCTCGAGACCTGTGTGTATGCGAGTGACCTCGAGGCCGCCCGGGGCTTCTACCAGGGGCTGCTGGGCCTGGAGCTTTTCGCCGAGCAGCCGGGGCGGCATCTGTTTTTTCGTGCCGGGCCGGGGGTCTTTTTGGTCTTCAACCCCCAGGCCACCCAGCAGGAGACCGCCCTGCCGCCGCATGGGGCCCTGGGCAGTGTGCACGTGTGTTTTCGGGTGGCCGCGGAGGAGCTAGAGGGCTGGGCGGAGAGGCTCGAGGCCCACGGCCACCCGGTCACCTGGGCCGAGTGGAAGGCGGGCCGCAGTTTGTATGTGCACGATCCGGCGGGGAACCTCATCGAGCTGGCCCCTGCCGCGATCTGGGGTCTGCCCGACGGCCACCTCAAACCCCAATGATCTGATGGGGGGTGGCGATCAGATCCACCCTTCGCTCAGGCTGGCAGGGCAGCTCATCAAAGATCATCAGGGTATGGGCCAGGGTGGCCCAGGGCGCGGCCACCTGCAGGTCTTTGTAGGGGAAGCCGTACCCCTTGCCCAGCCAGTTGCGCGCTTCGTCCACCGCCACGCTCCCCACCAGCACCAGGTCTATGGTGGTGTCTTTTAGCTCGATGGGTTTGCCCAGCTGGGCCACTTCCCGCACCCGTTTGAGCTGGTGGGGTAGGAGGCCCTCGAGGCTCAGGTACCGCCCGGCTTTGTCGGGGTGGGGCATAAGGACGATTTTGCCGGACTTTAAAGCCGCCTCGCGCAGCGGCTTGAGCACCTGGTCGGGCCCGGCCAGGATCACCGTGGCCAGCTGCCACAGCCGGAGGCCCATCAGGCGCTCGGCAGCGCGGCTGGCCCCCACAAAGTTGGGATGGTGTCCGTGCGGTGGGGTGGGGTAGGCGGCGGCTCTGTGCTGGGCCAGGGCGTTCCAGACCAGTTCGCGTACTTCACCTTGCGTCACGGCGGCAGTCTAGCGCATCCGGCGGCTTTGGGCTAACCCTGCCCGGTCAGGAGCAGGCGCAGAAAAACCGCATCGGAGAAGGCGGTTCGGCGCCCGGCCAGGCTTTCCACAATGCCCTCGGCCTGCCGCACCACCACCAGCCTGAGCTGGCGGCTGATGTAAAGGCGCTGGTTGCCCGCGCCGGCGGCGATGACCAGGTCGTCGGGGAGGCCGGGGGTGCCGGCCAGTGCATCGATCTCCTGTCCCACACGGCCTATGGCTGCCCGCTGCGCCGGGCTGATGGGGCGTCCCAGCCACCAGGTCAGGCCGTAGATGGGGTTGACCCTCGAGGGCGCAAAACACTTGTCCAGCAGGGCTGCATCCACAATGCGCTGACCTTGCCAAAGACCCCCCTGGCGCACCAGCTCGCCAAACCGGGCCCAGTTGCGGGCGGTGAGGAAGGCCCCGGAGGGCAGGTGGGGGTGGCCGTCGGGCCCCCGGCGCCAGAAGGCGTACTCCAGGCCAATCGGCTTGAAGATGCGGCGCGTGAGGTACTCGAGGGGGTCGCCCTTGAGTTTGCGGCGCATCAGCTCGCCAAAGATCTGGAAGGGGATGGGGCCGTAGGAAAAGCGGGTATCGGGCGGGGCCTCGGCGGGGGTCTCGAGGGCCGCCTGGTAGGTGGGGGGGCGGGCCAGGTTGCCGCCGGGGATGCCGCTGGTAAGGTGCAGGAGCTGGCTCAGGTTGATTTGCGAACGCCAGGGGTCGCCCTGCCACTCGGTCAGGGTCTGGGCCAGGGGCTCTTCCAGCGAAAGCAGGCCGTCCTGCACAGCGGCCACGGCCATAACCCCGCTAAAGCTCTTGGTGCCGCTGGCCAGTTCGTGGGCGCGATTGGGGTGGCCCCGGCCCGGATAATCCTCGAACAGGATCTGGCCGTCCACCATCACCAGCAGGGCGATGCCGCGGTGCTGGGCCGAGTAGGCGGCAGCCAGCCTGTGGTGGCGGGGGTTGCCGGGGTCGGGGGCGGCCTGTGCAAAGGCAGAGGAGCCCGATAGCAGGGCCGAGGCCAGGCCTTTGAGCACGGTGCGGCGGTGCATGGCTAAAGCTTATGGGGTCAGGCTTAAGCCTAACTGAAGCGCAGGGGTTGTAGCTCGGGCAGCTTTTTCAGATGTTCGCGGAAGGCCTCGAGGGTGGCTTTGCGCTCGGCCTCGCTCATCTCGCCCGGCCCGTAGGCGATAAAAGGGGGCAGCACCTCCAGGCCACAGTAGGCAAAGATGCCGTAGTGGATGGGCTCGAGCACCCGCATCAGGTCGCGCTGGGGGGCCTGGCGGAAGTAGTCTTCGCGGGCCCCTACGGTCAGGCTGAGCATGGCTTTTTTGCCCCGCAGAAGGCCGTTCTCGAAACTGTGCTGGTCGTCGTAGGCAAACCCGTAGGCAAACACCCGGTCGATCCAGCCCTTCATGATGGCCGGCATCCCGTACCACCAGTCGGGAAACTGAAACAGCAGCAGATCGGCCCGCCGCACCTTCTCGATTTCGGGTTGAATGTCCTGCAGGTCGCCCTGTAGCTCCTGGGCACTCAACACCGGGTTGAAGCGCATGGTGTAAAGGTCGGAAAGCAGAATGCTGTGCCCGGCCTGGCTCAGGGTTCGCACGGCCAGATCCCGCAGGGCGGCGTTGAAGGAGCTGGGGTTGGGGTGGGCGTAAATGATCAAGACATTCATCGGCTCAAAGCCTACGGCCAACGGCCCCAGGGCTGCAACCGGGCGGGTTTAGCGGTAGAGCTCTCGAGCGATGACCAGCTTCTGTATCTCGCTGGTGCCCTCGTATATCTCGGTAACCTTGGCATCGCGGTAGTAGCGCTCCACCCGGTACTCGCGGTGGTAGCCATACCCCCCCAGCACCTGCACGGCCTCGCGGGTTACGCTCACGGCCACCTCGGAGGCAAAGAGCTTGGCGGTGGAGGCCTCGAGGGTATACCTTTCCCCCCGGTCTTTCTTGGCGGCGGCTTCCAGCACCAGCGCCCGGGCGGCGGCTATGCGGGTGTGCATCTCGGCCAGCTTGAAGCCCACCCCCTGGAATTCCCGGATCTTCTGACCGAACTGGGTGCGCTCATCGGCGTATTGTTTGGCAATCTCAAACGCAGCCCTGGCCATTCCGACTGCCTGGGCGGCAATGCCGATGCGCCCCGAGTCCAGTCCGGCCAGGGCCTGGGCCAGCCCGCGCCCCTCCTGGCCCAGAAGGTTCTCTTCGGGCACGAAAACCCCCTCGAAGCGCAGCTCGCAGGTGTGCGCGGCGTGCAGGCCCATCTTTTCCTCGGGGCTGCCGAAGCTGAGGCCGGGGGTGTCTTTTTCCACGATAAAGCTGCTGATCCCAGCCTCCCCCCGGGCCATCACCACATACACCTGGGCCTGTCCGCCGGAGGTGACCCAGCTTTTGAGGCCGTTGAGCTCCCAGCCGCCGGGCACTTTCTGGGCCGAGAGCTTGAGGGAGGCCGGGTCGGAGCCGGCGTGGGGCTCGGTGAGGGAGAAGGCCCCAATCCACTCGCCCTTGGCCAGGGGCACCAGGTACTTCTTTTTCTGTGCCTCGCTGCCGAACCGGTTCAGCATGTACTGGGGCAGGCCCGAGGTGACCGAAAGAATCACCGCCACGCTGGGGTCGGCGGCGGCGATCTCCTCCATGGCTAAAGCCCAGGTGACCGAGTCGAGCCCGGCCCCGCCCCAGGCCTCGGGGGTGGTCATGCCCAAAAGCCCGAGCTGGGCCAGCTGCTTGAGCTGGGGCCAGGGGTACTGCCCCGTGCGGTCGTACTCGGGGGCCATCGCCCACAGCACCTCGCGGGAGACGGCCCGCACCATGTCCAGCACCATTTTTTGGTCGGTGGTCAAAACGGCCATGAATATATCGTATCACGCGCTTTGTGCATAAAAAGCGTCATAAAAACGCGGGTGGGTCGGGTGGCGGAACGATAAGATGGTCGCGATGCGAGGACTATTGCACCGGTTGCTGATTGCTGCGGGACTGAGCCTGCTGCTCTTGCCGCTGGGGCTGGTGATCAACCCCGAGCTGGGCCTGGGGCCGCTGGTGGGGCTCTGGCTGGGCGGAACGCTGCTGGGGGGGTGGGGCCCCACCTTCCGGGTTTTGCTTTGGGGGAGCGGATGCTGTGCGCTGCTGATTGCGGCGGTGGTGTTTACCCCGCTCACCAGGGCGCTGACAGAGGGCCTGATTGTGAATGAAGCGCCGCAAAAAGCCGACTTGATTGTGGTGCTGGGGGGTGGGATGCACTGTGGGGCGGGGGAGCTCGAGGCCTCCTCGCTGGCCCGGCTGGAGAAGGGCCTCGAGCTCTGGCGGGCCGGGTATGCCCCCCGCATCACCCTCTCCGACACGGTGGGGGAGATTTTTGGCGATGCCCGCTGCCCTTCGCTGGGCCGGGTGGCCGCCCAGCGCGTACAGGCCTTGTATGGGGAGGAAGGCCCGGAGATCATTCTCCTGCCCCAGATGCGCACCACCCGCACCGAGGCCCTGGCCGTGGCCGAGCTGGTGCAGGCGCGGGGCTGGCGGCGGGTGCTGCTGGTGACCACCCCCGCCCACAGCCGCCGGGCTGCGGGGGCCTTTCGCAGGCTGGGCCTCGAGGTGCTGAGCGTGAACTCCAGCGAGCCCCGCTTCGATACCGCCCTGGTAGCCCCCGCCGACCGCTTGCAGGCCCTGACTCCACTTACCCGGGAGTACCTGGGGTTGCTGGCTTACCGGCTGCGCGGCTGGCTTTAGCCTAGCGGTAGGCCTGCAACAACTGCTCCAGGGCCTCCTTGGGGGGGCGCAGCTGCTCAGGGGGAAGCTGGGCCAGGGGGGTGCTCAGGCCCTCGAGCTCGGCCAGGCTGGGCCGGTCGGGGTTGTAGTAGATGAGCCCGGTGATGAACTCCTTGTTCTCCTGGGCCCGCTGTAGAAGCTCCAGGGCGGCTTGTTTGTCGGTGGGGTCATAGTCCTTGCCCAGGTTGCGCAGGCTAATCAGGGAGCCGTCGTGCAGCTGCACGGTGCGGAACTCGCCGGGCTGCATGGGTTCGATGGAGATTTCCTCGGCGTAGGGGATAAAGCCCAGCTCGTGCAGGGGCTGCTCGTGCTTGGTGCCGTAGCCGTAGCTTTTGGGGCTGTCGTCCTCGTTGTTGAAGGCCACGCAGGGGCTGATGATGTCCAGCAGGGCGGTGCCCCGGTGGGAGAGGGCGGCCTTGAGCAGCTCGCGCACCTGCTTGGCATCGCCGGCAAAACTGCGGGCCACAAAGCCGCACCCGGCGATGATGGCCTCCATGCACAGGTCTATAGGGGGAAACTCGTTGTGACCGGCGTATTTGAGCTCGAGGCCCTCTTCCGCGGTGGCCGAGAACTGCCCCTTGGTGAGGCCGTAGACCCCGTTGTTCTCCACGATGTAAACCATCCGCAGGTTGCGGCGCATCAGGTGCTTGAACTGCCCCATCCCGATGCTACCGGTATCGCCGTCGCCCGAGACCCCAATGGCCTTCAAGGTGTGGTTGGCCAAAAGGGCCCCGGTGGCCACACTGGGCATCCGCCCGTGCAGGGCGTTGAAGCCGTGCGACATGCCCAAAAAGTAGGCCGGCGACTTGGACGAACAGCCGATGCCCGAGAGCTTGATAATCTCGTGGGGCCGTAGGTTAAGCTCGAAGCCGACCTGTACCACCTGGCTGGCGATGGAGTTGTGGCCGCAGCCCTTGCACAGGGTGCTGGGGGCACCGTCGTAGTCTTTTTTGCTGAGGCCCACCGCGTTGAGCTTGATGGGCGGGACTGGACTGGGGTTTTCCATATAACTATCCTCTGGCTTGGGTTTAGGCGCTGGCCTCTTCTTGCAAGAGGCGTTCTTGTACCCAGCGGGCTGTAAGGGGCAGCCCGTCCAGGTGGGCGATTGAGCGGATGCGGGCGGCGTAATCGGGCATCTCGGCCCGTAGGATGCTGCACATCTGTCCGTCGCGGTTGAGCTCGATGACGTAGACCCGCTCGTGGGCCGCCACAAAATCGCGCACCTGCTGGTTGATGGGCAGGGCCCGCAGGCGCAAAAAGCTGGTGGGAAGCTGGGAGGCCAGGCGGTCGCGGGCTTCCTCGATGGCATAGCGGGTGGTGCCGTAGGCGATGAGGCCCACTTTGGCGGAAGGGTTTAGCTCAGTGGCAGGTGCAGGCACCAGGTTGCGGGCGGTCTCGAGCTTGCGGGCCAGGCGGGCCATGTTGCGCTCCCAGTCGTCGGGGCGCTCGCTGTACTGGGCTTGCTCGTTGTGGCCGCTGCCGCGGGTAAAGTAGGCGGCCCGGGGGTGGGGGGTGCCGGGCAGGGTGCGGTAGGGGATGCCGTCGCCGTCCACGTCCTTGTAGCGGGCGAAGCCGCCCAGGGCCTCGAGCTGCTCGGCGCTCAGCACCTTGCCGCGCTGCATGGGCTGGTCGGGGTACTCGAAGGGCCGGCCCATCCAGTTGTTCATGCCCAGATCCAGATCGGAGAGCACGAAGACCGGGGTCTGGAGCTGCTCGGCCAGATCCAGCGACTTCCAGCCAAACTCGAAGCACTCCTCGATGGAGGAGGGGAACAGGATGGGGTGTTTGGTGTCGCCGTGGCCCAGGGTGTAGGCAAAGGCGACATCCCCCTGGCTGGTGCGGGTGGGCAGGCCGGTGCTGGGGCCCACCCGCTGGATGTCCCATATAACCGCGGGAATCTCGGTGAAGTAGCCGTAGCTGACGAACTCGGCCATCAGGCTGATGCCGGGGCCGCTGGTGGCGGTGAGGGCCCGGGCCCCCGCCCAGCCTGCACCCATGACGATGCCGGCTGCGGCCAGCTCGTCCTCGGCCTGAATCACCGCATAGGTGGGATGCCCGTTTTCATCCTTGCGGAGTCTGGGCAAAAACTCCCGCAGCGCATCCATAAAGCTGGTGGAGGGGGTGATGGGGTACCAGGCGGCCACGCTCACCCCGCCAAAAACCGCCCCCAAAGCCCCGGCCTCGTTGCCGGTCATGATGATCAGGCCCTCGGTCTTGTTCATGGGCTCGAGGCGGAAGGGGTCTTGCTTGTGCAGGTTCTCGCTGGCCCAGGTGTGGGCCCGGCGCACCACCTGCATATTGCTCTCCACCAGCTTCTGGCGGTGGTCGAACTGCGCGCTCAAGGCTTCTTCCACCACCTCCAGCGGCACCCCCAGCATCCAGGCCACCACCCCCACATAGGCCATGTTGGCGATGTAGGGCTTGCGTTTGACCGGTACGTCAATGCCGCTGATCAGCTCGCCGACCGGAACCGGGTAATAGGTGATGTCGTTGCGCTTGGGCAGGTTCTTCAGATCGGTGTTGTAGATACATACCCCGCCGCTGGGTAGCTCCTGCAGGTCTTCGTGGGCGGTGGCGGGGTTGAAGGCCACCAGAATTTCCGAGGGCTTGCGGGCAATGTAGCCCTCGTGGCTCACCCGGATGTGATACCAGGTGGGAAGCCCCTGGATGTTGGAAGGAAAAATATTCTTGCCGTGAACCGGTATGCCCAGCTTAAAAAAAGACCGCAACAGCGTGAGGTTTGCGGTCTGACTGCCGGTTCCGTTGGCGGTGGCTACCACTAGCGAAAAGTCGTTGATGATGGGGGTAGGGGTTGCCAGGCCCGCCTCCTGCTGTCGCTCCAGAACGTTCATAGCACCTCCTTGTGCTCTTCAGGCCAGTACTTGGTCTGTGCCTTTATCCTATCGGATTTTGCTGAGGAGGTTGAGTGATTGTAGGCCCTATTTCATGGGAAAAATAACACAAAAGCATGGGATGTTAGACTTGCTTGTGTCGCCAATAACCCTCCTTCAAAATGCCCAGGTGCTGGATGTAGAGAACGGCGTGCTTTTGCCCAACCAGCGGGTGGTGGTGCGGGATGGCCGGATCGAGCGCCTCGAGCCCATGCATGCGGAGGCTCCCGAGGCCAGGGCAGCCGAGGTGGTGCAGCTCGACCTAGGGGGCAAAACCCTCCTGCCCGGCCTGATTGATGCCCACGTGCACGTGCTGGCCTGGACGGCCAATCTGCGTGAACTGCACAACGCCTCCCCGCACTACAACGCCCTGCAGGCCGCCGAGATTATGCGGGCCATGCTCTTGCGCGGCTTTACCACCGTGCGGGACGCGGCCGGGGCCGACTTTGGCCTCAAGCGGGCGGTGGAGGAGGGGCTGATCAGCGGGCCGCGGCTGTTCATCTGCGGGCGGGCCCTGAGCCAGACCGGGGGCCACGCCGACAGCCGGGCGGCGGGTGAAACTGTTGTCGAGACCGTCAGCACCCCGGTGGCCTTTGGCCGGGTGGTGGATGGGGTGCCCGAGGTGCGGCGGGCGGTGCGGGAGGAGGTTCGCCGGGGGGCCGACCACATCAAGCTGATGCTGGGGGGCGGCATCGCCTCGCCCACCGACCGTCTGACCAACGACCAGTTCTCCCTCGAGGAGATCCGGGCCGCGGTGGAGGAGGCCGAGATGGCCGACCTGTATGTGATGGCCCACACCTACACTGCCCGCGCCGTCAACCGTGCGATTGAGTGCGGCGTGCGAAGCCTGGAACACTGCAACCTGATCGATGAGTCCAGCGTGGAGCTATTCCTGCGGCACGGGGCCTGGATGGTGCCCACCCTTATCACCTACCAGGCCCTGGCCCAGGAGGGGGTCGCGGCGGGCCTGCCCCGAGAGGTGGCCTACAAAATTGACCTGGTGCTCGATAAGGGGCTGGCTGCCCTGGAGATGGCCTATAAAGCCGGGGTGAACCTGGCCTACGGCACCGACCTGCTGGGGGCCATGCACCGGCATCAGCTCGAGGAGTTCGCCATCCGGGCACAGGTGCAGCCCAACCTCGAGGTCATCCGCGCTGCGACCCTGTATGCGGCCCGGCTGCTGCGGGTCGAGGGGCAACTGGGGGTGGTGGCCCCCGGCGCCTATGCCGACTTGATTGCGGTGGATGGGAACCCGCTCGAGGACATCCGTGTGCTTACCCGCCCCGAGCAACACCTCGAGCTGGTGATGAAAGGCGGTATGGTGTACTACCAGCGGGACGGCAGAACAGGGGTGTGGAGGTCTGGCACGTTGTCACAACGCTCTGGCTAGGTGTATTTATCGCCCCGCACCACCTCCACGTTTTCCACAAAGGCAATCACCGCGTAGTTGGCAAAATACACCTCGGCCAGGTGGTTCAGGATTTTTTCAGCCACGGCGGGGCTTACGATGGTTTCCAGACGAATGTTGCTTCCTTCCCACTCGCTGGCCCGCACCCCTCGGCTGCCCTCACCCCGCGCAGCCGTGATGGTATAGCCTTTGGCCCCAAGCTTCTTGATATCGCGCACCAGCTTTTCTTCCAGAAACCCCTCGGCGATGATGGTGACCAGTTTGAGCGAGACCAGGGCCATTTAGCTACCTCCGTGCAGCCAGCGAGAAATGGCGTAGTAGATGGGGATGCCTAGGGTCAGGTTGAAGGGAAAGGTGATGCCAAGCGAGGCGGTCAGGTAATAGCTGGGGTTGGCCTGGGGCAGGGCGATGCGCACAGCGGCCGGGGCCGCTATATACGAGGCGCTCGCGGCCATGGTGCCCAGCACCATCGCCCCCCCTACCGACATGCCGGCCAGGCTGCCCAGCCACACCCCCAGGCTGCCCTGAACCAGCGGCATGGCAATCCCAAAACCAATCAAGAAGCCCCCCACCGAGCGCAAATCGCGCAGACGCTTGGCGGCTATCATCCCCAGCTCGAGCAAAAATAGCACCAGCACACCGCGAAAAGGATCTACAAACACCGCTGCTACCTGCTTGAGACCCTCGGGCCCGCTCAGGAACCCCATCACCGAACCCCCTACCAGCAGCAAAACGCTTTTCCCGGCAAAAATTTCCCGCACCGCTTCACCCAGCGAGCCCCCGCCCAGGCTGCGACGGGCTATCAGCAGGGCGATCACGATGGCTGGAACCTCCAAAATGGCTACCAGGGTTGGCAAAAACCCCTCCACAGGCTGCCTTGCCGCTTGCATGAAGGTGGTGGCGGCAATGAAGGTAACCGCTGAGACCGAACCGTAGTGAGCGGCAATAGCCGCCGCGTTGACCACGTCAAAGCGCCCCAGGCGGCGCAGGGTGGTATATGAGAGGAGCGGGGTGATTATGCTCAAAGCCAGCGTAGCCAGCGCGGGCTTCCACACTTCGGCGAAGGGCGTGGTGGCAAGGGCAGCCCCGCCTTTGAGCCCGATGGATAGCAGCAGGTAGATCGAAAGGGTGGTGTAGAGTGCATCGGGAATTTTGAGATCGGACTTTACCAGCGTGGCCACGATGCCCAGGGCAAAGGCCAGCACGGCAGGGGAGAGCAGGTTGATGCGAAGCAATTCCAGCGTGTCCACAGCGAGCCATTCTAGCCCTGCCCTCGGCCAGACAGGGTGGGTTGCATCCTGGCGGTTTTCTGCTAAACTCTCAATACCCTGAGGGAGCAATTTTGAAACCGGGGAGCGGGGTGAGGCGGATCTTCAGCCACTCTGCCATCGAGGATGTGCACCGCCCTAGCCGTTCAGCCAGCGGGAAAGGGCGTAGTAGATGGGGATGCCTAGGGTCAGGTTGAAAAGAAGAGCGAGGCCCAGATGGCTGAGGCTGGCCGGGGAGGTGCGGACGTAAAAGGCGTTGGCGGCCATGGCCCCCAGCACCGCCGCACCTCCGACCGACAGGCCGGCCAGGCCGCCCAGCCAGACCCCCAGGCCGCCCTGGAGGAAGGAGATAGCAATACCTAGACCGATGGAAAAAGCCTCTGTCCGTCGCAGCTCGAGCAGGCCTCTGGCAGCCAGCGCGCCGGGTAGGATCAGCAACACCAGCAGCTCATCAAAGGATTTTGAGAACAGCTCCTCGGGGGCTTTGGGCCAGAGAAGACCGATGAAAAACCCCACCAGCAGCATCGCCAGCGGAACGGTTTCACTTTCGTTGAGTTCGTTGAGGGCCTCCCGCGCTGCTGTGCTCGGGTTTCGGCGGGCGGCCAGCCAAAGGACGGCGATAACCGCCCCTACCAGAAAGACCACCAGACTGGCTAGAGTCCCCTCTGCCGGCGCCTGCGCGGCCTGCGTGAAGGCCTCAGCGGCAAGGAAAGCGCACGCGGGGGCCGTGACATGGACGGTAATCATTAGGCCGGGCCGTATGAAAAGAAGCGGGGTGAGGCCTAAAACCAAAGCAACCAGGGCGGGCCCCTGTACCTCTGGTAAAGGGGTGGTGGCCAGAGCCTTCCCTCCGGCGAACCCAAGTCCAATGAGCCAGTAGCCAACTAATAAGAACCCTGAACGCCTGGGATCCTTTGGATCAACCCTGGCCAGGATCAGGGCGAGCGTAAAGCCCAAGGCAAAGAACAGCATGGGGAGGGAGAATAGGTTGAGGCGGAGCAGCTCCAGCGCGTCCACACCTGATTCTATACACAACCCCGGCCGCTCAGTCTGTTGGATTCCCGGTTCTATATGCGGTAGATTAGGGCCGTCATGACGATGCCCTCTCACCCCTTGGTCGGCATCATTATGGGTTCCAAGTCGGACTGGGAAACCATGCAGCACGCCGCACAAACCCTGGAGCAGCTACAGGTGCCCCATGAGGTGCGGGTGGTCTCGGCCCATCGAACCCCGGATCTGCTCTTTGAATACGCCGAACAGGCCGAGGCGCGGGGCCTCGAGGTCATCATCGCCGGGGCGGGGGGCGCGGCGCACCTGCCCGGTATGACCGCGGCCAAGACCCGCCTGCCGGTGCTGGGGGTTCCCGTAGAGTCCAAAAGCCTGAAGGGCCTGGACTCGCTTCTGTCCATCGTGCAGATGCCGGCCGGGATCCCGGTAGGCACCCTCGCCATAGGCCGGGCTGGGGCGGTCAACGCGGCGCTACTGGCGGTCAGCATCCTGGCCAACAAATACCCCCAGTGTAAGGCCGCTTTAGAGCAGTACCGCAAGGCCCAGACCGAGGCGGTGCTGGCCGAGCCGGATCCCCGCACCGGCTAGAAGGGTGGGTTGGCCCTTTCCCCAACCTAAAGTAGGCTATGGGCGTGCAGATTGGGGTTCTGGGCGGTGGACAACTGGGACGCATGCTGGCCCTGGCGGGGTATCCGCTGGGGCTTGGGTTCAGGTTTTTTGACACGGCACCCGAGGCCCCGGCGGGCCAGCTGGCCGAGCTGGTGGTGGGCGATTATGCCGACGAAGAGGCGCTGGCCCGCTTTGCCGAGGGGCTTTCGCTTCTGACCTACGAGTTTGAGAACGTACCGCTGGCGGCGGTGGCCCGGCTGGCCCAGAGCCTGCCGGTCTACCCCCCGCCCGGGGCGCTGGAGGTGGCCCAGGATCGGCTGGCCGAGAAGACCTTTTTTCAGGGGCTGGGCATCCCCACCCCCCTGTTTTACCCGGTGCAGACCCACAACGACCTGCTGGACGGCCTCGAGCGCACCGGATGGCCGGCGCTGCTCAAAACCCGGCGGATGGGCTACGACGGTAAAGGCCAGCGGCTGCTGCGTTCACCCGCCGACCTCGAGGCGGCCTGGGCGCAGCTGGGGGGGCAGCCCCTGATTCTGGAGGCCTTTGTCCCCTTCGAGCGCGAGCTTTCCATTCTGGCGGTGCGGAGCACCCGCGGCCAGGTGGCCTTTTACCCGCTGGTGGAAAACCACCATGAAAAGGGGATTCTGCGCAAGAGCCTGGCCCCGGCCCCGGCGACCTCGGCCCGGCTACAGCACCAGGCCGAGGAGCTGGCCCGGCGGGTGATGGAGCGGCTGGACTACGTGGGGGTTCTGGCCATTGAGCTATTCGAGATGGAGGGTGTTCTCTGGGCCAACGAGATGGCCCCGCGGGTGCACAACTCCGGCCACTGGACCCTCGAGGGGGCCGAGACCAGCCAGTTCGAAAACCACCTGCGGGCCATCCTGGGCCTGCCGCTGGGCTCCACCGCCCCCCGCGGCCGGGCGGCCATGCTGAACCTGATCGGCCAGAGGCCCGAGTTTGCGCGGGTGCTGGAGATTCCGGGGGCCCACCTGCACTGGTACGGCAAGGAGGTGCGCCCCGGGCGCAAGGTGGGGCACGTCACCCTGCGGGCCGATACGCCAGAGGTGCTACAGGCGGATTTACGGCGGCTCGAGGCGGTGCTGGCGGAAACTAAAGATTGAAATACTTGGCCGCCGGGTGGTGCACCACAATGGCGCTGGTGGACTGCTCGGGGTGCAGCTGGTACTCCTCGGAAAGCTCCACCCCGATCTCCTGCCACTGCAAAAGCTCCTGCAGATACTTCTGGTCTTCTAAGCGGGGGCAGGCCGGGTAGCCGAAGCTGTAGCGGCTGCCCTGGTAGCCCTGGCGGAAGAGTTCCTCCAGGCTGGTGGCGTCGTCCTGGGCGATGTCGAGCTGCTGGCGGATGCGCTTGTGCCAGTACTCGGCCAAGGCCTCGGCCATCTCCACCGAGAAGCCGTGCAGGTAGAGGTAGTCCTGGTAGGCATCGGACTTAAATAGCTCCTGGGCCACCTGCGAGACCTTGCGGCCCATGGTGACCACCTGGGCCGCCAGCACGTCGCGCGCCCCGTTGGCCCAGGCCTTTGGGGGAAACCAGTCCTGCTCGGAGCCGATGGGAGGGGCGTAGCGGGGGCGGAAGAAGTCGGCGATGCACAGGTGGCGCGAACCGGCCCCCATCTGGCGGGGGAAGTTGAAGCGGAAAAGTTCGGCCCCCGAGTCGGGGTCGAAGACGATCAGCTCGTTTTTGTCCGAGGCCACCGGCCAGTAGCCGTAGACCACGGCGGGCTCGAGCCAGTCTTCGGCCATGGCCTGCAAGACCATCTCCTCGAACATGGGCTCGGCCAGCCGCTCGAGGTAGGCCTCGTACTCGGCCTGGCTCATCTCGCCCTTGCGGAAGCCCCACTGCCCGCGGAAGAGGGCGTTTTTGTTGACGTAGCGCGAAATTACGCCTATCTCGAGCTCGCTTCTGTCCACCACCCGCCGGCCCCAGAAGGGCGGCTTAGGGATGCGGGGGGCGGGGGGGTGTTGGAAGGGATGTATTCCGAACCGGCCATCAGCTTCTCCTGCAAGATTTCATAGGCGGTTTTGTACTTGTGGCCGCTCACCTCGCGGCTGGTAAGGCGGGGCGGGGCGTGGCCGGTCAGCTCCTCCATGAGCTGCAGGCCATCGAAGGCATCGGAAGCATAATAAACCGGGCCGGTGGTGTATACCCGGCGCAGGTCGTTTTCCACGTAGTGCCGGTTGAGCGCGGCCCCCCCCAGCAGCACCGGCAGGCTCACCCCCCGGGCCGCCATGTACTCGAGGTTTTCCTTCATCACCACGGTGCTCTTGACCAGGAGCCCGCTCATCCCCACCGCGTCGGGCTTGTGCTCCTCTACGGCGGCCATAATCTCCTCGATGGGCTTTTTGATGCCCAGGTTCACCACCTTGTAGCCGTTGTTGGAGAGGATGATGTCCACCAGGTTCTTGCCGATGTCGTGTACATCGCCTTTGACCGTGGCGATCACCAGGGTGCCCTTGTGAACCCCCTCGAGCTTTTCCATGCGGGGCTCGAGGTAGCGCACCGCGGCCTTCATGGTCTCGGCGGCTTGCAGCACGAAGGGCAGCTGCATCTTGCCCGCACCGAACAGATCGCCCACCACCTTCATGCCCTCCAGCAGGATCTGGTTGATGATCTCCACCGGGCTGTACTTTTCCAGGGCCTGTTCCAGGTCGGCCTCGAGGCCCACCTTGCGCCCTTCGATGATGCGCTTCTTGAGGCGCTCCTCGAGCTCGAGCCCGGCCAGCGGGTCGCGGGCCTGGGCCCTGTCCACCTTGTTTTTGGCGAAGTAGTCCACGTAAGCAAAAAGCGGGTCGTGGGTCACCTCGCCAGCGGGCCCAAACCGCCGCCGGTCGTAGATCAGATCCAGGGCCAGCTGGTACTGCTCCTGGGGAATCTGGTTGATGGGCAGGATCTTCCCGGCGTTCAGGATGGCCGCGGTCAGGCCGGCCTGGATGCACTCATCCAGAAACACCGAGTTCAAGACCACCCGGGCCTGGGGCGAGAGGCCAAAGGATACGTTGGAGATGCCCAGAATAAAGCCCACCTCGGGCAGCAGTTCACGCACCCTGCGTATCCCCTCGATGGTCCACTGGGCCAGCTTGCGGGTGTCCTCGTCGCCCTGGGTGATGGGGAAGGTGAGCAGGTCGAACAGGATGGACTCGCCCGCGATGCCGTGCACCTGGGTCAGCCGCTCGTACATGCGCAGGGCGATCTCCACCTTGCGCTCCACGGTTTTGGCCATGCCGGCTTCTTTGTCCTCGTCAATGGTCAGGGCCACCAGGGCCGCGCCGTGGCGCTTGGCCAGCGAGGCCACCCGGTCGAACTTCTCCAGGCCATCTTCCAGGTTGATGGAGTTCAGAATGGCCCGCCCGCCCAGGTGCTTGAGGGCTTCCTCCATTACCTCGGGCTGGGTGGTGTCCACCATGATGGGAATCGGCACGCTGGTAGCAAAGCGCTTGAGCACCTCGCGCATATCGCGCACCTCGTCGCGCCCGGTCCAGGCCACCGAGACGTCCAGTACGTGGGCTCCTTCGGCCACCTGTTCATTGGCCAGGGCCTCCATGCCGTCGAAGTCGCCCGCAAACAACAGCTCGCGGAACTTCTTGCTGCCCGTGGCGTTGGTGCGCTCCCCCACGATCAGAATGCCGGTATCCTGCCGCAGCGGTACGCTCTGGTAGAGGCTGGCCACCTGGCCCAGCGGGGAAGGGGTCTGCCCTTGCTGGCTGCCCCGCAGTGGTGGGGCGTGGTAACCCCCCAGCGCTTCGACCAGCGCCCGAATGTGCTCCGGCCCGGTGCCACAGCAGCCGCCCACCACGTTCAGGCCGTACTCCCGCACGAACTTGAGCTGCCAGCGGGCCAGCTCGGCGGGGGTCAGGTCGAAGACGGCCCGGCCCCCCTCGTTGCGGGGCAGGCCGGCGTTGGGCAGGCAGGCCACCCAGCGGGTGCTGTGCTGGCAGAAGTGGCGGATGTGGGTGTCCATCAGGTCGGGGCCCACCGCGCAGTTGATGCCTACCACATCCACCGGCAGGCTCTCCAGCACGGTCAGGGCCGCCCCGTCGTCGCTGCCGACCAGCAGGGTGCCGGTGGCCTCGAAGGTGACCTGCACCTGCAAAGGCACCTCCCGTCCCAGATCCTGCATGGCCTGGCGGCTGGCCAGCACCGCGCAGCGCACCTGCAGCACGTCCTGGCAGGTCTCGATGATCAGCAGATCCACCCCACCCCGGATCAGCCCACGGGCCGCGGTGCGGTACGACTCAAACATCTCCTTCCAGCCGATCTGCCCCAGCGAGATGAGCTTGGTGCCCGGCCCCAGCGACCCTGCCACGAAGCGGGGCTTTTCAGCGGACTTTTTATCGGCTTCACCGCGGGCGATCTGGGCGGCGGCGTAGGCTAGATCCTCGGCCTCGGCCTCGAGGCCATACTCCACCAGCACGTGCGGCATGCAGCCGAAGCTGTTGGTCTCGATCACATCCGCACCGGCCTCGAGGTAGCTCCGGTGAATGGCGGCAATCACATCGGGGCGGGTGCGGTTGAGAATTTCCGGGCAGCCGTTGTACTGTGCTCCGCCAAAGTCGGCGTCGGTTAGGTTGTACTTGAAGATCTCCGTCCCCATGGCCCCGTCGTAGACCAGCACCCGCTCCGAGAGGGCCTTTAGGTAGGGGAAAGCCTGGGCTCGAGCCTCCCGGGCGTAGCCCTGGGCCGTGAGGGGCTCAACCCCTTGTTCCGCAAAAAAGTCACGCGGTGCGCTCACACTCACAACGGCTATTGTAGAGCACGGTATACCAAATGTATGCAGCGGGCTTCCTGGCTTGTATTTACCTGTTGAACCCCACACAATTGGCGTGTGCAGGTGGCTGAAGCGCTTACCCAAGCAGCGCAGGAGCGGGGCTTTTTAACCGCCTGGGCCGGCCTGGACTTGCCGCAGGAAACCCAGCAGCGCTACCGCGACTGGCTGGCCGAAGGCAAGCAGGCTGGGATGGCCTACCTGCCCCGGAACCTGGAAACCCGGCTTAACCCCTCCCAGCGCTTTACATGGGCCCGCAGCGTGCTGGTGCTGGCTGCGCCCCACGCCTACCCGCCGCCTCCCAAACCCCCCGGCGGTCTCCGCCTGGGTCGGGTGGCCCGCTACGCCTGGGTGCGTGACTATCACCGCTTGATGCAACCCCACCTGGAAGCCCTCGAGCACCTGGCCCAGCGCCTGGGGGCGCAGGCCAAGGGCTACGTGGACACCGGCCCGCTGTCCGAGCGTTCCTATGCCGCGCTGGGGGGCCTGGGCTGGATTGGCCGCAACGCCATGCTGATGCGGATGGGGGAGGGCACCTACCTTACGCTGGCGGTGCTCCTCACCTCGCTCGAGGCCCCCCCCGCGGAGCCCTACCCCAACCGCTGCGGACGGTGCAGCCGCTGCGTAGCCCACTGCCCCACCCAGGCCCTGCTGGGCGACGGAACCCTGGACTCGAGGCGCTGCATCAGCTACTGGACCATCGAGCACCGCGGCCCGATTCCGGGCGAGCTTTGGGCGGGCATTGGCGACTGGCTGTTTGGCTGTGATATCTGCCAGGAGGTGTGTCCCTGGAACCGCAAGGCCAGGTCTTTCTGGCAGGATTTTGTCCCCGAACCCGAGCTGGCCTACCCCAACCTGGAAGACTTTTTCTTTCTTTCTTCAAAAGCCTTCGAACGCAAATACGCTGGAACAGTGTTCCTGCGTCCGGGCCGCACCCGCATGGCCCGCAACGCGCTGGTGGTGCTGGCCAACCTGGGCAACCCGGACTACCTGCCGCTGGTGCGCCGGGCCGCCCAGGACGTCAATCCTCTGGTAAGGGCCACCGCCGCTCGAGCCCTGGCCCGGCTGGGTGATTTTGTTTCGCTTGAGCCGCTGCGCCGCGACCCGGTGTTGCAGGTGGCGGGATTGGCACGGGGTC
This sequence comes from Meiothermus taiwanensis WR-220, assembly GCF_003568585.1. Taxonomy (NCBI): domain Bacteria; kingdom Thermotogati; phylum Deinococcota; class Deinococci; order Thermales; family Thermaceae; genus Meiothermus; species Meiothermus taiwanensis. The sequence goes on along the minus strand of NZ_CP021130.1, from coordinate 1,828,565 downwards.
TGCTGGAAAGACAGGGCTGAGTATTACTGAGGAAACCGCCCCTGCCGCACCACTTCTGCCAGCACCTCGGGTAGCTCCCAGGCTGCCAGGTCGAAGGTCACCTGGCCGTAGTCGTAGGGTAGTTTCAAGAAGCGGTGGAGCACCTCGCCGTGGATATCGTCCTCCAGAATCAGCACGTCGGCCCCCGGCTCACCCCCCAGGCTCAGGCCCACCGAGCCCGGATCGAAGACCACACCCCTGTGCACCACCCGGCGAAAGGGGATGTGTTTACCGGCCACCACCGCGTAGCGCGAACGGATGGACTCGAGCATCTTCAAAATTTCCTGGGGATGGGCTTCGTTCAGGTCAATTTTGTTCTCTGGATCTTCCGGCGAGCCGTGGAAGGCCATCAGGCGGCCCCCGGGGGTGTCGTAGCGGTGGCGTGAGCGCAGGTTGCGCAGGAAATGTAGTTCGCGCTGGCCGAGCTGCTCGCGCGTCCAGATGATGGTGGTCTCGGCGATGCCCTCCCGCGGCGGCGCGGGCAGGGCATAGGCCACCCGCAGGTCGGCTGCGCCGGGCACACAGGGAATACCCTCGCGGTCGAGTCTGCGGATCACCTGCCGGGGATGGGGCCCGTAGCCGACTATATCTCCAACCGCCAATACCTGTTCAACCCCTTCCTTGCGCAAGGCCTCGAGGGCGGCCTCGAGCGCCGGTAGATTGGCATGGATTTCGGCAATAATTCCGAGTCGCATGTTGTTCTCATTCTGCCATGAGCGGGCTTTGCGGACGAACCATTTTTTACCGTTAATCCCGACGCTACAGATAATACCGCTTATGATTGGGTGGTGCAGAGCTGGTTGTCCCTGCTATCCGGCATGGCCTTGGCTGCAGCCCTACCGCCCGCTCCTTTGGGCATTCTGGCCCCTCTACCCCTGGCCTGGCTGCTGGGCCGGGGGGGGTTTGGTGCTGGCTTTCTGGCCGGTCTGGGGTTCTGGGCCCTACACCTGGTCTGGCTGCCCCTGAGTTTTGTGGCGCTGTTCGAAACCCCCTGGGGTGCGGTGCCCTACCTGCCCCTGGTGCTGATCAAGGCCGCCCTCTGGGGGGTGGTCTTTGGCCTTAGCCGAGGCCGGCCCCTGCGCCGCGCGGGGCTCTGGGTGGTGCAGGAATACCTCACCTCGCTGGGTGAGGTGGCTTTCCCTTGGGGTTTTATAGGCTACGCTCTGGTCGAGGCCCCAGGACGGATACTGGCCAGCCTGGGCGGGGTGTACCTGCTCTCGCTGGTGGTGCTGGGGGTGGCGGTGGGCCTACAGGCGGCCTGGCGACGGTTGTGGGCCGACCCGGTGGTCTTCTCCTTTCCGACCCTGGGCCTGCTTGGGCTGGTCATCTTCTGGGTCGGCTTGTGGGTGATGCCCTTGCCAGCCGCACAGGGCAACGAACAGGCCCTGCTGGTACAGGGCAACATCAATCCATTGCGGAAGCTCGAGGGCCTCTCAGCCGAGGCCACCTACCTACAGCTCACCCGCCAAGGCTTGCAGGCTCATCCGGGTGTTGCTGTGGTGGTTTGGCCGGAAACAGCCGTTTCCGGCTTCGCACCGGAGCTCGAGGCTTTGCTGGCCGACCGCGAGCTGCTGAGCGGCCTCGAGACCGGCCTAACCAACCGCGTGGTGCGGGTGTACCAGGGTCAGATTACCCACTACTATGATAAAAACCGCCTGGTTCCCTTCGGCGAATACTTTCCCTGGAGCGGGGCCCTGCACCCGGTGTACAGCTTCTTTTTCCGCGCCTTTGGCTTCCCTCAAGGATTGGAGAGCCGTACCCCTGGCCAGGCCTATCAGCCCCTGGGCCGATATGGGGCCTTCATCTGCTATGAGTCGGTGTTCCCATCGGTGACGCGCAGGCTGGTGCTGGCCGGCGCCGAAGTTCTGGAACTGGGCTCCAACGACGCCTGGTACGGCCCCAGTTTTGGCGGCCTGCAGCACTTCCAGATGGGCCGCTTGCGGGCTGTGGAAACCGGACGCTGGCTGCTGCGTGCGGGCAACGATGGGGTAACAGCCATTATCGATCCCTACGGGCGGGTTACCGCCCGCATACCCCAGCGGCAAGCAGCCTACCTGGTGGGGGCCTTCGCCGCCCAGCGACACCAGACCCCCTATGTGCGCTTTGGAGACTGGGCGGTGGTTCTGGCCGGGCTTTTGGGCATCGGCTTGCGAAACCGAGCAAAAGGCACTATAGTTTAGACTTGCTGGCCCATAGGCCAGGTGGCTGCAAGCGTGCCGGGATGGCGGAATTGGTAGACGCACCCGACTCAAAATCGGACGGTTAACAGCCGTGTGGGTTCGAGTCCCATTCCCGGCACCAACCAATCCCCCTGTAGCGGAGGCCCTAAGTGGAGTTCTTGCAAAACGTTCTAATTTTCTTTTACATCGCCATAGCCGGGTTGCTGGTCTACCTGGTGCTTTCCCAGGAGCCCAGGCAGGGCGCTGGGGATATGTTCGGTGGTTCGACCGACCTTTTCAGCACCCGCGGGGTTACCGGTGGCCTGTATCGGATTACCGTGGTGCTGGGGGTGCTTTTTGTGGCCCTGGCTTTCTCCTTCCGCTTTTTTACCCGCTAAAGCGCGCACTCGACGATAGACCCACGGTCTGACGAGGCCACCGGGGCCGTGTATGCACGGTGTTCTGGTGAGCGTTTCAATACACCTAAAACCAACGCGGCCACTCGGGGCAATGGCCCAGGGTGCCGGGTGAGCTTTACCTGTTCAGGACGTTTTTTTCTGATAGGCCACACACCCATAGACCCCACGCATCCACCGTTTGGTGGATGTAATTCTGGCCGCATTGGGTTCCCGGGGCCTTGACAGCCGCATGATGGCTTTATAGCTTTGTACCAAGTCCATCTCGCTCAGATGCTTTCTTCAAAAGAGAGCGAAGGTAGTGAACTGTTTATCGTAGGAGGCACAGAATGAAGAAACTCTTGATCCTAGGAATGCTAGCCCTGGCCGGGTTGGCCCTGGCCCAGCCCAAGGTATTCAAGGGCACCGAGCCGGGTCGTGCCGGTGGAGCTTATCGCATCACCGCGATCTCCGACCCGCGCACCTGGAACCCCTTCGTAGCCCGCGAAACCTCTTCCACCGATATCATCAGCCTGTTCCTGCCTACCCTTACCGGCTACAGCCCCTACACCCAGGCCCCTGAGGGCAACCTGGCTAAGTCGTGGGAGGTTCGCAACAACGGCCTGACCGTAATCTTCCGCCTGCGTGAAGGGGCCCGCTGGTCGGATGGCCAGGCCATCGACGCTGACGATGTGATCTTCAGCGCAACCGTGCACGCCGATCAGCGGGTCAACTCCAACTCCCGCAGCAGCTTCATCCTCGATGGGCAGCCCATCCGCTGGACCAAAGTAGATCAGTTCACCGTGCGGGCCGACTTCCCCAAGCCCTACGCACCGGCCCTGATCCAGGGCTGGTACATTGCGCCGGAGCACATCTTTGGCCCGGCCTACCGTGCGGGGGTGCAGCAGCTCCAGGCCCTGTGGAACCTGGACACCCCGCCGGCCCAGGTGGTCTCGGGTGGCCCCTTCAAGCTTGACAGCTACGTAAAGGGCGAGCGGGTAGTGCTGGTGCGCAACCCTAACTACTGGGGGGTAGACGATCGCAACAACCCGGTGGCCTACCTCGAGCGCTACACCGTGCAGGTCGTGCCCGACCTCAACGCCCAGCTCGCCCGCTTCCTGGCGGGTGAGGCCGACACCTTTGCGGCCGCCAACGCCGACCAGGTGGCCCAGGTGCTGGAGCGCATCCGGGGCAACCGTCTGCGGGCTGAAATTTTCCCCAACGCCGACGTAACTCTTGGCACCAACTTCATCGTCTTCAACTGGAACCACAAAGACCCCTTCAAGGAAAGCCTCTTCCGCCAGGTGAAGTTCCGCCGGGCCATGGCCCACCTGATGGACAAGAAGTCCATGATCGAGGTGGCCCTGGGCGGTCTGGGGCAGCCCCAGTGGAGCCCCATCTCCATCCCCAATAAGGCCTTCTTCACCGACGATGTGGTCAAGTACGAGTTCAGCCCGCAAAAAGCCGCTCAACTCCTGGCCGAGCTGGGCTTCCGCAGCAAGAACCGCGACGGTTGGTTGGTGAACGCCCAGGGTAAGGTGTTGGAGTTCAACCTGGTTACCAACCAGGGCAACAACGTGCGTGAGCGCATCGCCCAGATCTTCCGCGACGAGGCCCGCAAGATCGGGGTCAAGGTGGAGTACCGGCCCATCGACTTCAATGAGCTGGTGCGCCAGCTTACCAGCCCCGCCGCCGATGGCACCCGCGAGTTCGACGCCATCCTGATCGGCCTCACCGGCGGTATCGAACCGGCCTTCAGCCGCAACGTCTGGGAGCTGAACGGCTCGCTGCACATGTGGAACCTGGGCGCCGGCGGTAAGAACCCGGCCAAAGTGGAGGCCTTCGAGGTGCTGATCGACACCCTGATGAAGCGCGGGGCCACCACCCTCGACCAGGCCCAGCGCCGCCAGATCTACGTGCAGTTCCAGAAGGTGGTGGCCGAGAACCTGCCCATCATCTACACCGTGGCCCCGGCCTACAACCCGGCCCGGCTGACCCGCCTGGGTGGGATGTTCCCCAAGGAGCAGATCAACTCCATCACCGGCCAGGCCCCGTACATCGAGACCGTATTTGCTAAGGAGTAGGCACCTTCTGGGGCAAGGGGTGGCCCACCACCCCTTGCCTTTATGCTGAGGTTCTATGTTTGCTTACGTGGTACGAAGGCTGCTCCAGCTCATCCCGACCTTCTTTGGGGCGACCCTGCTGGCCTTTTTGGTGATTCAGCTTGCCCCGGGCGATTTTGTGACCCGGCTCGAGCTCGACCCCACCCAGGACCGCGAGTCCATCGCCAACCTGCGCCAGCAGCTCGGCCTCGACCAGCCCCTGCCGGTGCAGTACGCCAAATGGCTCTCCGGCATCCTGCAGGGCTATCTGGGACTATCCCTTTCCTACAAGACCGATGTCTGGAACGTAATCGGCCAGCGCATCCTCAACTCAATGGTGCTGGTGGTGCTGGCCACCCTGATGATCTATCTGATTGCCATTCCCATCGGGGTGTACTCGGCCATCCGCAAGTACACCTGGCCTGATCGCACTTTTACGGTGCTGGCCTTTCTAGGCCTGGCTATCCCCAACTTTTTCTTTGGCCTGATCATGCTGTTTCTGGCAGTCTGGCTCAACGACCTGACCGATATGCGCATCCTGCCGATCGGGGGGATGACCACGGAGTTTATCCACCTGGGCAACCTGACCCGCGCAGCCCAGCTCCTCTTTCCCTTTGCGTTGCTGGGAACCCTGGTTTTTGCCGGGCTCTTCTGGCAGCGCAGCCGGCGTGGGCAGGCTGCCACCTTTGGCATCTGGGTGGGGCTGGTGCTGTTTGGCATGAGCACCCTTTTAATGCTGGCCCCCTTGCTGCAAGGGCCGGGCTTGCCCGAGCGGCTGCCCTATACCGAGTCTCCTCTGTGGGCCAGGGCCACCAACGTGCTCTGGCACGCCTTCCCGGTGGTGATTGTGGTGGGTACCTCGGGACTGGCCGGGTTGATGCGGGTGATGCGGGGCCAGATGCTGGATGTGCTCTCGCAGGACTACATCCGCACCGCCCGGGCCAAGGGCCTCAGTGAACGGGTGGTGATCTATAAGCATGCCTTGCGCAACGCGGTTATTCCCTTTATCGCGGGGATTGGGGGGCTTCTGCCGGGTCTGATCGGCGGGGCTGGACTGGTGGAGGTGACCATGGCCTGGCCCGGAATCACCCCGGCGCTGCTCGAGGCCATCTCGGCCATTGACATCTACGTGATTATGGGCCTCATTACCATCACTACGGTTTTGCTGATGATCGGCAATGTGGTCTCGGATCTGCTCTTGGCCTGGGTAGATCCGCGCATCCGCTACAGCTAGGGGGAGGGCATGCTACGAAGAGTGCAGAGAAATACCGCCCCTAAGGCCAACCGCAGCTTTTTTCAGCAAGCCTGGATTCGCTTCAAGCGGCACCCCCTGGCCCGCCTGGGGGCGGCGGTGCTGCTGGTGTTTTACCTGGGGGCTTTGTTTGCCGATTTTCTGGCACCTTACCCAGAAGAGAAAAGCTTCCGCGACTTTTCCTTCGCCTCGCCTACCCGGATTTTCTGGCGCGACGAGAACGGACGACTCACCCGACCTTACGTTTGCGCCTCGGAGCGACGCCGGAACCTCGAGACCTTTAAGGTGGAGGTCATCACCGACTGCGAAAAGGGCCGTTACCCCATTTACTTTTTCGTGAAAGGCGAGCCCTATCGCTTTTTGGGGCTAATCCCTACCGACCTGCGCCTGATGGGGGGGCCATGGCTGCTAGAAGACAAGGCCAAGCTGTTCCTGTGGGGCACCGACGACTTTGGCCGGGATATCTGGGGTCGCATCTGGTATGGCGCGCGCATTAGCCTGACCATCGGTATCTTTGCGGTGGCCCTGGCCCTTGTGATCGGTATCTTCATGGGCAGTATCTCCGGCTACTACGCCGGCCGTCCGGTTACCTTCAGCATCGGGATCCTAAACCCACAGTTCTGGGCCTTTATCCGGGGCAGCCCCTGGTACACCCATCTGATGGCAGCTTTGGGGCTGGTGCTCATAGCTGCCCTGCTGTTTGCCATGGGGTATGGTTACCAGAACTTCATCCGCCCCGACCTTCAGCGGGTTAGCACGCTGGCTTTGGGTGCGCTGGGCCTGGTGGTCGGATTGGTGTTGCTTGGGGTAATTCTGTACGCCTTGGTCTGGAAAAGCCACCTGGCCAGGGCTTTGCTCTGGCTTTCGGCCTGGGCGGGCATCGCCTGGTTGCTCTGGATTACGGTCTGGGGTTTCTGGCAGAGCAGCCGCGGCCTCGAGGCCATCATTGCAGGCCTGATTGGTGCGGTTTTGCTCGGGGCAATCGGCTACGTTCTGCTCTGGCCCCGCATCGAGCTCGACCTGGATACCATCATCATGCGCACCGTCGAGGTGCTGGCGGCCATCCCCGACCTCTTCTTGCTGATTATCCTCTCGGTGCTGATTCCCATGGAAGTGCCGCCGGCGGTGCGCTTCGTGCTGGTGGTGACGATTCTCTCCTTTGTGAACTGGGGTGGGCTGGCCCGCATCATCCGCAGCCAGGTGCTGCAGCTGCGCGAGATGGAGTTTGCCCAGGCCGCGCAGGCCCTGGGGGCCGGTGATGCCCGTGTCATCATCCGGCACGTGCTGCCGGGCACCTACACCTATCTGATCGTGGCGGTTACCCTGGCCATTCCCGGCTTCATCCTGGGCGAGTCGGGCCTCTCCTTCCTGGGGCTGGGCATCCAGGAGCCCGCGACCTCCTGGGGGTTGATGCTCTCCAAGGCCCAGGCCACCGGCATCACCGCCTTTACCGAGCGGCCCTGGCTTCTCATACCGGGGTTGTTTATCCTGCTGGCGGTGCTGGCCTATAACTTTTTGGGCGATGGCCTGCGCGATGCCCTGGATCCCCGCACCAAGGTGTAGCTCGAGGCCCCCAAGCCAACCCAGTTGGCGATATAATGGCGCAATCTGCGCTTGCAGTGTTTAGGAGTTGGAATGGACGAGAAACGGCTGGTGGATGTAAAAGACCTCAAGGTTCACTTCTTTACCGACGATGGCGTGGTCAAGGCCGTGGACGGGGTGTCCTTTCACATTGACAAAGGCGAGACCCTGGCGGTGGTAGGGGAGTCGGGCTCGGGCAAATCGGTCACGAGCCTGGCCATGATGCGCCTGATTCCCAACCCACCGGGCAAGATTGTGGGCGGGCAGATGCTCTTCCGGGGCAAAGATGGCAAGGTGCGCGACCTGGCCAAAGAAGACGAGGCCGCCATGCGCAAGATTCGTGGCAACGACATCGCCATGATCTTCCAGGAGCCCATGACCAGCCTCAACCCGGTTTACACCGTGGGCGACCAGATCGCCGAGGCCATCGTGCTGCACCAGGGTAAAAGCAAGAAGGAGGCCCTCGAGCAGGCCGCCGAGATGCTCGACCTGGTGGGCATCCCCGAACCCAAAAAGCGCCTGGCCAACTACCCCCACCAGATGTCGGGGGGGATGCGCCAGCGGGTGATGATCGCCATGGCGCTGTCCTGCAACCCCTCGCTCCTCATCGCCGACGAGCCGACCACGGCCCTGGACGTGACCATCCAGGCCCAGATCCTCGAGCTCATGAAAAAGCTCCAGGAAGAGATCGGCATGAGCATCCTGTTCATCACCCACAACCTGGGCGTGGTGGCCGAGATGGCCGACCGGGTGGTGGTGATGTACGCGGGCCGTGCGGTCGAGGAAGCCGATGTGGTGCCCACCTTCAAAAAGCCCCTGCACCCTTACACCATGGGCCTTTTGAACTCGGTGCCCCGGCTCGACCTGGCCTCTGCGCACCAACAGCGCCTCGAGGCCATCCCGGGCAACGTACCCAACCCCCTCAACCTGCCCCCGGGCTGCGCCTTCCACCCGCGCTGCAAGTTCTTCAAACCGGGGTTGTGCGATACCGATATTCCCGTGCTGCAGGATGCCGGGGACGGACATATGGTGCGCTGCGTGCGCTGGGCTGAGATTCAAAAAGGCGAGGCGGTGGGAGCATGAGCGTGGCTACCCCTGAAACCACCACGGCCAACCTGGTCGAGGTCAAAAACCTCAAAAAATGGTTCCCCATCCGGGGCGGAATTCTGTCTCGAGTGGTCGCGAACGTAAAAGCCGTCAACGACGTGAGCTTTGCGGTCAAGAAAGGCGAGGTGGTGGGGCTGGTAGGGGAGTCCGGCTCGGGCAAGACCACCGTGGGCCGCACCATCCTGCGCCTGATTGAACCCACCGACGGCAGCATCTACTTCGACGGGCAGGAGATCACCCATCTGCCCAAAAACCAGCTACGGGCCTACCGGCGCAAGATGCAGATCATCTTCCAGGATCCCTTCGCCTCGCTTAACCCGCGCATGACCGTGGGGGACATCATCGCCGAGCCGCTGGTGATCCACAACCTGGAAGGCTCGGCCCAGGCCCGCAACGAGCGCGTGGCCGAGCTTTTAGAGCTGGTGGGCCTCAACCCCGACCACATGCGGCGCTACCCCCACGAGTTCTCCGGCGGGCAGCGGCAGCGCATCGGTATCGCCCGGGCCCTGGCGGTGCGCCCCGAGTTCATCGTGGCCGATGAGCCGGTCTCGGCGCTGGACGTCTCCATTCAGGCCCAGGTGGTCAACCTGCTGCAAGACCTCAAGGAGCAGCTCGGCCTGACCATCCTGTTCATCGCGCACGACCTGGCGGTGGTGGAGTACATCTCCGACCGGGTGGCGGTGATGTACCTGGGCAAGATCATGGAGCTGGCCCCCTCCCGCGACCTCTACCTCAAGCCGCGCCACCCCTACACCGAGGCTTTGCTCTCGGCCATTCCCACCCCCGATCCCACCGTCAAACGTGAGCGTATCGTGCTGCAGGGTGATATCCCCAGCCCCATCAACCCTCCCTCGGGCTGCGTCTTCCGCACCCGCTGCCGCTACGCCATCGCCGAGTGTGCCTACACCGTGCCGGAGCTTAAAGAAGTGGCCCCCGGCCACTTCAAGGCCTGCATCCGCGACGACATTCCCGGCCTGAGCTAACCTCAGCCGCTGAGAAGAGCGCCCGTATAGGGCGCTTTTTTGTTTGGGGATCAGCTCAACGCGCAATGAGCCTTCTCTCATCCTGGCAGGTAGGGGGGATGATTTACTGAGCCCATGCGAAAACAGCTGTTGTTATGGGCAATGGTGTTGCTGGGCGCGGTAGAGGCCCAGGAAGCGGTTATTTACCGGGGCTTTGCCGAGCTTAGGCAGCCGCAAAACTTACCTCAAAACGAGTGGGTTTGGGAGCCCGGCGAGGCCCTGTTTCAGAGCCTGGTGCCGGGCACCCTGCGCCTGATTGGGGTGACTGAGCTGTCGCGGCGTGTGCAGGTGGCGGCCCAGCCCAACCCTCTACTGGCTTATGTGGGCAAGGAGGTGCAGTTTTTCTGGGAGGGCCAGTGGCGCAGGGCCACCCTGGTGAGCGCGGAGCGGAATCTGTACCTGTACGAGGGCCGCTACCTGGTGGGGCTGCCCGGTGTGGTGGCCTACCCCGACCCCAGCGGGTTTAGCGCGGTGCCGGGCCCCAGGGTTACCTTCCGCTACCAGGGGGCAGGGGCGGCTGCGCTGGCTTACCTGACTCGAGCCCTCACCTGGAGCCTGCGCTACACCCTCGAGGATGGCGAACTCACCGGCTGGGCCACCCTGACCAACGGGCTGGGCCGCCCCTTGCAGCTGGGCCGCACCGAGCTGGTGGCGGGGAGCGTGCCCTTGCTGGACGTACCGGCCCCCCGCCCCGAGGCCCGGATGCTACAGGCCGACGCTACAGAAGCAGAGTTTGTGGGGGAGGCCGCCGGCACCTACCGCTACCGCCTGCCAGGGGCGGTGACGCTCGAGCCCGGCCAGACCGAGCTGCCCTTTATCCGGGCCAGGGTGGAGCCGGTGTATTTGTGGCGTTTGCAAACGGGCTTTAGCACCGAGCGGGAGCTGGCTTTCGTGCGGGGTTTCCGCTTCGTGGCGCCAGAAAACCTGGCCGCCGGGGTGGTGAGCATCCGCGCGCAGGGGGTGTTCGTGGGGCAGGCCGGTATGGGCGACACCGCCAAGGGCGACAACGTGACCTTGGTGCTGGGCCCCGATCCCGAGGGCCGGGCCACCCGGCAGGTGGAACAACAGGCCCGCAACCGCTTCCGCGTGACCACCAGCCTGCGCAACCCCAAGCCCTATCCGGTGGAGGTCGAGATCCAGGAGACGATGCCACAACCCTTCACGCTGGAAGGGGAGGGCCTCGAGCGCACCCCCGAGGGCTACCGCCTCCGCTTTACCCTGGCCCCAGGCCAGAGCCGCTCATATGCCTACACCCTCACCCTGCCACAGCGTTAGCTGATCTCAGGGTATGCACTTCGCACTGACCCGCGGGTCAGGTAAAGTAGGGGGGTGACAACCGACCTGCTCTATCAACTCCGTTTTCTATCCGACCTGACCGAAGGCCCCGCGGGTAAGCCGCTTTTCGTCTACACCGACATCGAGCGGCCCGAAAAAGACCCGCCCCGCTACCAGAGCCGCCTGGCTACCTGGGACGGCGAATTGCGCCTTCTGACCCAGGGCGAGGCCAAAGCCCCCTTCTGGCGTGGCGAGTACATCTACTTCACCCGCAAGGTGGACAAGGCCAGCCAGCTTTTTCGCCTGCCCTTATCGGGCGGCGAGGCCGAACAGGTGACCCAGCTCAAAGCCGGCATCGAGGGTTACAAGGTAAGCCCGGATGGCCGCCGGATTGCTTTGCTGACCCGGGGGGAGTACGAGCCGCCCAAACCCGATGCGCCCCGCGTCTACGAGACCTGGCCCTTTAAGTTCGACGGCAGGGGTCTGCTGCCGGGGCAGCCCAGGGAGCTCTGGCTGTGGGAAAATGGGGAAACCAAACCCCTGGTCAAGCTGACCCAGGACGTGGAAGAAGTGGTGTGGGATCCGGCGGGCAAGGGGCTGTATTTTACGGCCTCGAGCACGCCGCAGGAGCGCTGGGGCTGGATCCAGCGGGCCTACCACGTGGGTTTGGACGGCCAGATCAAAGAACTGTTTGGGGGCGTGGGGCCCATCGTCGGCCTGGAACCCACCCCCGACGGCGGCCTGGTCTACCTGGCCCACGCCTGGGAGCGGGGGGGTGGCACGGAACACAAGCTCCACTACCGCAGCGCGGATGGACAGGTGCGTGTGCTGGCCCAGGGTTCTTTTTTGAACTCGGTCAACTCGGATATGCGCATCGGCGCGGGAACCCAGACCCCCAGGGTAGGGCCCGATGGACGGATTTATGTGGTGGTCACCCAGGAGGGGTCGGCCCGCCTGCTGGCGGTGACGCTCGAGGGCCAGACCGAGTGGGTGAGTCCGGCCGCACTCAACATCCTGGGCTTTGCCTTCTGCGACCACAAGCTCTACACTCTTTCGGAAGACCATACGCACGGGGCCCGCCTCACCGGCGAGGGTGGGGTACTTTATGACCCCAACGCCGATGCGCTGCCCGGCCTGCCCACCCCCCTCGAGGTGCGCTACAAGGCCCCGGAAGGCCATACCGTGCAGGGCTGGGTGCTGCTTCCGGAAGGCGACGGCCCCCATCCGGTGATTTTGTACATCCATGGTGGCCCCCACACGGCCTTCGGCAACGCGCTGATGCTCCAGCTCCAGCTCTTCCGTGCCGCCGGATTTGCAGTGGCCTACTGCAACCCCCGGGGCTCCACCGGCTATGGGCAGGACTACACCGACCTGGGCCGGCGCTGGGGGGATATTGACGAGCAGGATCTGCTGGGCTTTTTAGACCACGTGCTGGGCCAGTTTCCCCTGGACTCTAACCGTGTTGCGGTGGCCGGGGGGTCGTATGGGGGTTACATGACCAACTGGCTCACCGCCCGCCACCCCGAGCGCTTCCGGGCCGCGGTTACCGACCGCAGCATCTGCAACTGGACGAGCTTTTATGGCGCCGCCGATATTGGGCCGCGCTTCACCTACCTGCAGCTAGGGGCCAGGCCCTGGGAAAACCCCGAGGTGCTCTGGCAGAAGAGCCCCTTGTCGCTGGCTCACCAGGTCAGGACGCCCACCCTGGTGGTGCACTCTGAGCAGGACCACCGCTGCCCCATAGACCAGGGCGAAACCTGGTACACCGTGCTTCTGCAAAGGGGTGTGCCCACCCGGTTCTTCAGGGTTCCCGAGGAGGGGCACGAACTGAGCCGCTCCGGGCGGCCCGACCGCCGCATAGCCCGGCTGGAGGCTTACCTGGAGTGGTTTAAGAAGCATCTGTGAAGCAGAGCGTCTCATACCGGATTCAAAAAGATAGTCTCCAGAGGCTATCTTTTTGAATCCTAGTGCGAACCGAACCTGGTATCACCTTAGGCCCAAAGGCTTTCGCCAATGCGCAACCTGGCATAATCGAGCGGAGCGCCCGCCGACCTGCCCAAAAAGAAAAAGGCGGGCAAGCCCGCCTTCCAAGCCCTGTGCTATCAGGCTTTAGAGGTATCCATGGCCTCGGGGATGACCCCGTAGGTCTCCTCGTAGCGCTGGATGTTTTCGGCCAGGCTGCGCAGCAGGGCCTTGGCGTGCTGGGGGCTGGTGATGATCCGGCTGGTCACCACTGCTACCACCTGGTTGGGCTGTCCGCCGGGCTGCATCAGGGCAAAGTCGAGGTAGAACTCGTTTTTCTGATGGGAGAAGATGGCAAAGTTGGCGTACTTGCCAAGGGCGGTTTCGCGATCAATGTCTACGCGCAGCTCGGGTACCTGTGAAACTTCACTCACGATAAAGCCTCCTGGAGGCGTGGAATACTTTTCTTGAGCTGGAAGCGCACCCGACCCAGGCTTTGCATGGAGTCTATCAGCACGACCAGCAGGTATCCACCCTCGAGCGGAACCAGCAGCACTGGCCCCTCAGGGTACTCTACCATGACTTCCTCCACCTCGCCGCGCTCGAGCTCCTGCGCTAGAGCGCGGGCAGAGGCCAGCGCGGTGGAGGCCGCACTGCCGAGGAAGTCGATGTCCGGAGCCTGTTCGGCACGCAGGCTCTCCACTACAAAGCCATCCTCGGCGACCAATGCCGAGGCCACAACCCCCTTGGTGGCCTGGAGCTCTCCGATTAATTCCTGAATCATAGGTTGACCCCTAAATTGTTTGCGATAAACGCACGGCCAGGCGTGATAGCTCGGCACCGATGTTTTTGCGGTCGGCGCCCCGCTCGACGATGGCGCCGAGGCAGTAACCGTTGAAAACCACCACCAGCACCTCGCGGTGTTCGGTAGCGATGGTGAAGCGCCGAAGTTCGCCGCCCAGGCTTTGGGCCAGGACACGGCTGGCCCTGGCCAGGGTTGCCAGCTCGGCGGCCAGCAGTTCGGGCTCCGGTGTGTTCTTGCCAACACTTTCGATCACCAGACCGTCCTGGCTTACCAGAACAGCCTGGCGCGCGCCCAGCGGTACCAGGCTCTCGAGCATTTTCATGCCAGCCCCCCGCTATCATTCCAGACCATACGGCACCTAGCCTAACATAGTCCCAGCCGGGCTTCTGCGCAATTGCACACCTGGACGTTACGCACGAAAAGGGGCCTGTCCAGCGCTATAGATAGCCCCGGCGGTTTTCCAGTGCCCGGGCCAGGGTTACCTCGTCGGCGTACTCGAGGCTGCCCCCTACCGGGAGGCCATAGGCCAGCCGGGTTGGGCGGATGTTGTGCTGGCTCAGGCGTTCGGCCAGATAGCCTGCGGTGGCCTCGCCCTCGACGGTCATGCCGGTGGCGAGGATCACTTCGTTGACCCCCTCGAGCCGGGCAAAGAGCTTTTCCAGGTAAAGTTGCTCGGGCCCGATCCCCTCCAGGGGGTTGAGCGCGCCCCCCAGCACATGATAGAGGCCGCTGTACTCCCCGCTACGCTCGATGGCCATCAGATCCGAGATGGTCTCAACCACACAGATGGTCGTCCTGTCTCGCTCGGGGTCGGCGCAGATCGGACACAATTCGTCTTCGGCCAGGTTGCCGCAGACCGGGCAAGGGTGCAGGGCCTGTGCGGCCTGCAGGCTGCTCAGAAGCTCTGCGGACGCATCGGGGTTTTGCACCAGGTATAGGCCCAGTTTTTGTGCACTCTTAGGCCCCACCCCCGGCAGACCTGCCAGGGCGCGAACGAGCTTGAGGAGTCTTTCGGGGTAGCGCATAGGCGTCTGCCGTTGAAAACCAGCCGGCGCTGGCGCGGGCTGGGGCAATCTTAGAACATGTTGCCGAGCATGCTGCCGATCCCGCCCAGCTCGCGGCTCATCTCTTTTTCTGAAAGGTCGTGGGCTTTTTTCTGGGCGTCCTGAATGGCTACCAGGAGGAGATCCTCGAGGGCCTCGAGGTCATCTTTATCGATGGCTTCAGGTTTTAGCTTGACGGCTTGAATCTGGCCGTGACCGTTGGAGGTCACCTCTACCAGGCCTCCGCCTGCGCTGCCCACCACCGTCATCTGACCCAGGCGCTCCTGAACCTCTGCGGCTTTCCTCTGGGCTTTTTGGGCCTCCTTCATGAGTTTCTGTATGTTCATCTAACTCCTCCAAACAACCTCCCCATTATCGCATCTAAAGAGGTCTTGGTGTAGCTGGGTGGTTAGCTGGGCTGCGGCCCGGCCTTCAGTTGGGGGATTCCTCCCCGCAGCATCACGGTAAAGACCACCAAAAATACCGTAAAGCCTGATAGCCACAGGACGGTCAGTACCCCCAGGCGCGGCTCCAGCAGTCCGGCCAGCAGCGTGCCCATCAGCACAGCGCTCTGCATGGTAGCGCCAAAAGCGGCCATGATGCGCCCGCGCAGCTCGGGGGGGGCTGCGAGCTGGATTATCGAGCGGGCCGGAATAATGAACATGGTGTTGAGCAGACCCATCAGCACCATGACCACACCAGCCCAGATGGTGTTGGGGAAGAGGCCCAGTGAAGCAAAGGCAAGCCCCCACAGGGCCAGGCTTCTAACAAACACCACTTCCCGCGTCCAGCGCTTAATCAGCGGCATGGTTGCCCACAGCCCCAGCACAGCCCCAGCGGCCATCAAGGCCTCGAGGACGCCAAAGCCCTGCACACCAATCTTCAGGGCCTCCGCTGCATACACAATGCCCAGGGCGCCCTCTACCGAGCCAAACACAGCGGCCAGGGCCAGCGTGCCGATGGCTCGACTGAGAATGGGGTTTTGCCACAGCGGGCGCAGACCCTCGGCCACGGCCTGGAAATAATTGCCCCTGCCGGCCTTGCCTGCCAGGGAGGGCAGCAGGGCCAGCAACCCCGCGGCCAGCAGGTGCGAGGCGGTGTTGATCCAGAAGGCCGGTGCGGGGCCCACACCGGCCACCAGCACACCTGCCAGAGCCACGAAGGCGATCTCGGAGAAGCGCTGTACGAACATCATCAGCCCGTTGGCGCTATCGAGCGCCGACTCGGGCACCATCTCGGGAATAACGCTGTTGCTGGAGGAGTAGTAGATGGACTCGAAAGCGGCCAGCAAAAAGGAAATCACCATCAACGCTGGCATTGAGTTGATGGCAAATAGGGGAATGCATGCGACCAGGGCGGCTCGAGCCAGATTGGAAATCACCATGAGGCTGCGCCGGTCGTAGCGGTCGACCAGAGGCCCCATCAGCGGGCCCAGCACAGCGCTGGCCAGGAACTGGGCCCCCAGTATGAGCGAGACCCAGACCGCGTTCTGGGTTTCCTGGTAGGCTACAAACAGCAGGGCGATGCGGTGAATTTTGCTTCCAGCCAGCGAAAACAAAGTGGAAAGAAAAAGCCATCTGAATGCCGGGTACTGTAATGCATTCCACATAGGTGGATTTATAATAATGCGTCAAGAACAAGTGGTAAAGTTAGACTGGATTGATTCGCAGGCGGTGCTGACCCATGCGTTTCGTACGTGTTCCAGCAGTATGGTCTGTGGTTTCTGGGTACTGATACCAGATTCGGTTGGTTCGGCGCTGGAAGGCAGCGAACCAACCCAACCGACGGGATACGCCTTCTTTGCCGAGCGTAGCGAGGGGCGGGCTCTAGGATTCAATAAAGCTAGCCTCTGATGAATCCGTATAAACAGCACCCCCGCTTCCCCCAGTTCCCTGCTGGGATCGGCAACCACAACTTTTATTTCGGGTGCTGTACGGCCTGCTTGCTGCGAGAGCCGCCAGGGCTCAGGGCGTGCTTTTTGCAATAGGGTGGATGGAGACCAGTTCGTATGCGACCCGCGCCCCTTCGCGCGCCAGCACCAACCCGCCTTCGGGCACCATCCAGACCAGCAGGTCTTGTAGTTTGCGGGGTATCAACCCGGTCGAGGAAACATAGACCTGACCGTCTTGGTAGCGCAGCGAAAGCACCGTGTTGCCGGCCTTGATGGTGCTGGGGCTGTCGCCCACGGTGGTGGAACTCAAATCCCCTAGGGTATCGCGGGAAGGTGGGCTATACCCCAGCCACTCGTTGAGTTCGCGGTGTATCACCTGTGCATAGGGCTCGAGCCCCAGGGCCTGCGCAACCTCGCCCAGACGGGCGGCCCATTGTGGGGAGCGCTCGATGCGGCCCCGGACGACCTCGAGGCCCTTGCGGGCGAAGTCCTGGAGGTTGTCTATCGGCGCCTCGCTGTACTTACTGGCCGAGTCCGCAGCAAACTGGGCGTGGTTTATCTCGCCTTTCAACCGAGCGGAAAGGGCGCGTAGCAGGCGCAAGTAGGCGTAGTGATTCTCCGGCCACAACAGGTACGACAGCACGCGACCTTCAGCCAGCAGGCTGGATATGCTGGCGGCTTCACGGGGCCCAATGCGCAGGTGGAGATAGTCCTTATAACGCACGACGTGCAGCTCAGCATCGGGTAGGGTGAGGCTGAAGGCCGCATCCTCCTCGATGATGCGCTCCTGCTCGGCGACGCCGATACCAAAGACTTTGCCCGCCTGTGAAATCTTCACTTCGTGGTTCCAGAAGAAGAAGCGCTGGGGCATAAGACGCAGGGTGAGCGCTTTAGCATCGCGTGGAACAGCCTCGAGCGCGTACTCAGGGTGCTGGCTCCCCAGAATTTTTTGAGGCACCTGAGGCCAGGTGGCCTCGCCCATGGGGCTGGGTAGGTAGCGGGAGAGCAGGGCGGTCAGGCGTTCTATGGCGGCTGAGAACCGGGCCCGATCCTCCTCTATAACCAGCGATAGGCGCCGTTCCTCGGCGGCAGCAGCGTGCAAGCGTTCCTCCAGGGCTCGTATCTCCCCGACGCTGAGGTTCTGGCGCTGGGCCTCCTCGAGGGCCCGGCGCAGGGTCTCGAGGCTTGGCCCCCGCGTGCTGGTGCGCAGTGCGCCTTCACTTTCCAGCACCCGCCGGGCAAACCGCCGGATATAAGGCACGGTTTCTTCCGGCTGAAGCTTGAGTTTGCGGGGAAGAGCAAAGGCCTCACGAAACAGCTCCAGCAGAAGATCTTTGGCAATGGAGGGATCCTCGAGGTGAACCCGGGGGTCCGAAACGCCGGGGATGGGGTGGGAAAGCGTGAAGCGCGAGAGGTTGTAGTCCTGAGAAAAGAGGGGGGTTTTGGAGTAGGCCTCTAAGTTCTGCAGGATGGCATATGCCATGCGCAGCTCATCGCGCTTGCCGTGGTTGAGTGTTTTGGCAATGCGAAGCAGGTCGCGGTCGAGTCGGCTCCAGTACACAGCCTCGGTCAGTTTGTCCAGGGCTTCCCGTTCAGGGCTGAACGCAACCCCTTCGTCCTCGAGCAAAATCGCGCTTAAATCGGGGGCGCTGCTTTCGTCTACGGCGGTTTTATAGCCGGGGCGGTAGGCCTTGAAGCGACTGTCAATATCGCGAAACTTTTTGGCTAGGGGGCCGGATAGGTTGGACTGAATCAGGGCTTGGCGTAAACGGGCAAGGCCGGCCATACCCCCTTTGGGTTCGTTGCCTGCAACAAGGTCGTCTACCTTGTACTCATAAAGCTCGAGTAATTCAACCAAGCCTACCTTCATTCAGACGGTATTATAAGGTGTCATGCGATTGGCGCGGCTCGAAATTGCCACAGAATCCAACATTGGTCGGCGTCGTCGGAACAACGAGGACTTTCACCGCGTAGCCATATATCCGACCCCGGCTGGCAACCTGGTGCTGCTGGCTGTGGCCGATGGTATGGGGGGGGCCGAGGCCGGCGAGCTAGCCAGCAAGCTGGCGATCGAAGGGGTTAGCTCGGCGGTCAAGTCGTACGCCGAGCACACTGCCACGGGCCGGCCTGGGGTGGGGCTTAGCCTGGTTATGGACAAGGCCTTCAAGCTCTCCCAGAGGCGAATTTTGCAGGAAGGTGAGCGGGTACCATCGCGCAAGGGCATGGGTACTACCCTGACCGCGGTGATGCTTACCGAATGGAACCGCCAGGCGGTGATCGGGCATGTGGGGGATACCCGGGCTTACCGATACTCTTCGGGCCGCTGGACTCTTCTCACCCAGGATCACTCCTGGGTGGCCCAGCAGGTGCGTCAGGGGGTGTTGAGCGCTGAGCAGGCAGAAGAGCACCCCTGGAAGCATATGCTCACCCAGGCCCTGGGGCTTTCCGATGTTAAGCACGATATTTTCTCGGTCAATTTTGCGCCGGGTGAGGTGCTGGTGCTGGCGACCGATGGTTTATATGGTTTGGTGCCCCCCGAAGAGTGGATCATCACGGGCGACCTGCAATCGGCCCTCGAGAGCTGGGTGGCTAAGGCGCTGATGCGGGGGGGTACGGACAACATCACAGTGGTGGCGGCGAGGTTCAGATGAGTTACCTGCTGGCTTTACTTTTGGTCGCTATTTCCACGGCCCTGATGCTACGCCTCGGGCGAACCTGGCCCATGCTGGTTTTGCTAATCCTGATGCTCGGGGGTTTGGCGGCCCTGGGTGCTGAGCCTTTGGTGCTGGGGGTGGCCTTGTTGCTGGGCTTAGGGGCGATGTGGGTTCCCAGGTCGCGTTCCGGCTTCGCACCCCGGCCCAAACCCGCCCCTCGAGCTGCTAAAACCAAAAACAACCCAAAGATCTCGACGGGTAACAGCGTTACCGGCCTCGAGGCTTTATATGAGATCCAGGAGAAAGTTGGTATAGGGGGAATGGCCACCGTTTACAAGGCCCGAAATAAAAAAGACGGCCGCCTGGTGGCCCTCAAAATTCCCCAGGAGAAATACGTGGGCGATCCCCGCTTTGTGCGGCGCTTCCACCGCGAGGCAGAGCTGCTGGCCCACCTCGATCACCCCGGCATCGTTAAGGTTTACGACCATGGCAACCAGGGTGATACCCACTACATCGCTATGGAATTTCTCGATGGTGAGGGGCTTGATCGGCTCATCGAAAACAAGCGCCTTTCCACCAAGAGCGTTGTGCAGATTATGAGCCGGGTGGCCGAGGCCCTTCAGCACATCCACGCCCAGGGCATCATCCACCGCGATATCAAGCCCGGCAACATCATGGTGCTCAAGAATGCACTGCGCGATGATGGCAGTGTGGACCCTCGAGGGGTGCGCTTGATGGATTTCGGCATTGCGGCCGGTAAGGTGTTGACCCGCCTCACCATTACCGGCGCCCGCATCGGAACCCCGGTGTACATGAGCCCTGAGCAGGCTAAAGGTCAGCGGATTGATCACAAGTCCGACATTTACAGCCTGGGGGTGGTCTTCTACGAGGCCCTGTGCGGCCAGCCGCCCTTTCAGGGGGCCTATGAGGCGGTTATCCACCAGCAGATCACCCAGATGCCTGCCCCACCCAAGCAGGTCAACCCCGAGATCCCCCAGGTGCTCTCCGACCTGGTGTACCGTATGCTGGAAAAAGACCCCGAGAAACGCCCCGGTCTGGAGGCGGTGCTCGATGTGTTGCGCGGAAACTGGGATGAAGACCCCGGCCTCACCGCGCCCACCTACCTTGCCCTGGCGGTTGAGACCAAGAAGGGCACCCTGCGGCTGATGGATCTGAACGGCACCCTGATGCGGATGTGGAGCGGGGTGGGCAGTGGACGGGGAATGTTTCCCTCCCCACCCCTGGCCTTGGCCGTGGATCAGCAGGGGGGGGTCTGGATTAGCTTGTTCGAGTATGGCGGTGGGGCCGTGCGGCTGCTGCACCGCTTCGACGTGGAGGGTGAGATCACCCACTCGGTAGGGCCTTATGGCATGAAGCTGGGGGAGCTGCTCTATCCGGTTTCACTCGCCACCCTGCCGGATGGGCTTTTGGTGCTGGACGGCGAGGCCTGCACCATTACCCGTTTTGACCTCGAGGGAAACCCTGTGGCCCGCTTTGGCGGGTCGGGGCCGGGTCGGGGCACCTACGAGTCGCCCAGGGCGATTCTGGCTAGCCAGAATTACATCTTTGTCCTTGACTACGGCAATCGCCAGATACAGCGCCTCGACCACAAAGGGCAGTACATATCACGCTACGCCTTCCGCAAGAGCCGCGAATCGCAGGAGCTGCGCCTGCTGGGTGGGCTCGGCCTGACCCCACAGGAGGAACTTTTGATCTACGACGTGGATAGCCAAAAAATCCGCAAGCTCTCCCTCGAGGGTGAGGTCTTGTTCTCACTGCCACTGCCGCTTGCGGAGGGCGAGGATGCCAACAGCCAGGTGGAGATGGTGGTGTTGGACGATACCATCTACGCCATTCGCCGGGGCGGCACTAAAATCCACCGCATCAAGCTGGGAGGCCAGGCCTTGCCCAGCCTCGAGGTGTACGCGCCGCTGCGGGGCATTGCCATCTGGCACAACACCCTACACGCCCCCAGCGGAGCGCCCGTGAGCGGCTCGGTTCGGGGGGTGTAGTTTTGGAGGTTAAGGCCGGACGCCGGGGTGATTGGGGTCGGCCCCACAGCCGGGGTTGGGCTCAGAGCCGATACTAATTGCATGAAACTGAAACCGGGCGATCCAGCCCCGCTCCTTCAGGTACAGGACGCGCTGGGGCGAACCGTGGATCTGGCTGAGTTGGTGCAACAAGGGCGCTACATCGTGCTGTGGTTTTATCCCAAATCCAACTCCCCAGGCTGTACAGCCCAGGGCCGGCAGTATGCCATGCTGCGCGAGGCTTTTCAGCAGCTTGGTGCCGAGGTTTTCGGCGTAAGCGCCGATTCTGCCTCGGAGCAGTGCGCTTTTATGGACAAGCTGGCGCTCGAGGGCGGTCTGATCCCCGACCGATCGGGCCGGCTGGGGCAGGCCTTTGGGGTGGGGGGCTTTTGGGGCTTGGGGGCTTTGCTGGGTCTGTACAACCGCGATACCATCCTAATCAATCCACAGGGCAAGGTTGAGCAGGTCTGGCGCAACGTCAACCCTTTTCGCGATGCCCAGGTGGTGCTGGACTACCTCAAGCAGGTGAGCGGTAGGGGAGACCCCCTCGAGGTGAAGCCTGGCTTACAGCCAACAAAAGACCCTACCGGCAAACTTTAAACCATGCGGCGCTTCTGGTGGATACTCCTGGTACTGACCCCGGTGCTGGCCCTCTCGCCGGGTGACCCGGTGGATTTGCCCAAAGTGCGGGATGCCTACGGCAAGCCCGTCGATCTGGCGGCCACGGCCAGGGCGGGCAGGTACCTGCTGTTCTGGTTTTACCCCAAGGCCAGCTCACCCGGCTGCACCGCCCAGGGCAAGCGCTACGCTGAACTGTACGGCGAGTTCGAAAAGCTCGGCGTGGAAATTTTCGGTGTGAGCGCCGACCCCGCGGCCGATCAGTGCGCGTTTATCGAACAGATGGCGCTCAAGGGGGCTATGCTGCCCGATCAGGACGGTCGCCTGGCCCGGCTTTTCAAGGTCGGAGGGCTGTTCGGCTTTTACAACCGCGACACCATACTGGTAAACCCCCAGGGCCGTGTCGAGCGTATATGGCGCAATGTGAACGCCTTCCGCGATGCCGATGTGGTGCTGGCCTACGTTCGTCAGCTAAAGAGGTAGGTCTAGGGTCGCCTGGGTTTATATGCGGGTTGTGGTCATTGGGGCCGGGGTGGGGGGTTTGACCGTAGCGGCCTTGCTGGCCCGGGCGGGCCTCGAGGTCACCGTTCTGGAGCACCACACCTACCCTGGGGGCTCGGCCGGCACCTTCTGGCATCGAGGGTTCCGCTTCGACGCCGGGGCGACCCTTCTAGCCGGCTTCGACGAAGAGGGGGTTTTTACCCGGCTGGAGCGGCGGCTGGGGGTGCATTTTCCCGTGCGCCGTCTCGCGCCGGGCGAAGCCCTGATGGAGGTCTGGCTGCCCGATGGGGGGGTGGTGGCCCGCCCGGTGGGCCGGGCCTTCGAACTGGAAGCCCAGCGGGCGGTGTTTGGCCGGGGTGTGGAGGGTTTCTGGCGATGGCAGGAAAAGCGGGCCCTGGCCCTGTGGAGGCTGGCCCCGGGCCTGCCCTTTCCCCCGGCCGACGTAAAGGAATGCCTCAGTCTGGCCCAGCGGGGGTTGTCCTGGGCGCTGGTACACCGGGCTGATCTGCTGGGTCTCCTGGCCGATCTGGTGCGGCCCACCCTGGCGCATGCACCGGCCCATCCGGGCTTCCGGCGCTTTCTGGACGCCCAGCTGCTGATTGCCTCCCAGACCGATGCAGGGCACACCTATGCCCTGTTTGGCGCCGCCGCACTGGATCTGCCCCACCGTGGGCCGGCCATGCCTCTGGGCGGGATGGGGGTTATCGCCGAGACCCTAGCCCAGGCGGTGGTGCGGCGTGGAGGGCGGGTGCTGTACCGGCACCGCGCGGAGCGCTTGCAGGCTAGAAACGGGCGGGTGGAGGCGGTTGAGGTGGTTTTGGGCGGACGTCGGCGGGGGGAGCGCGAAAGGCTCGAGGCCGACCTTTTCGTGGCCAACCTTACCCCTGGCGACCTGATGGCCTTGCTGCCCGGTGCGGCCCACCAGGCCCCGCCCGCCGATGCCTGGGGGGCTTTTATGCTGCACGCCGCCATTCCCGAGGCGGCGGTTCCGCCGGGGGCGCTTTACCGGCAGTGGGCCGGTGAGGGCGAGTGGGTCTTCCTGAGCCTGTCCGACCCGGGCGATACCCGGCGGGCCCCACCCGGTGTGCGGGTGCTCTCGGCCTCGGCGCACACCCGGCTGGCCGACTGGCGCGGGCTTTCCGAGGAGGCCTATCGCTCACAGAAGATGGCCTGGCAGGAGCGCATGGTGCGCCAGGTGGAGCGGTTGATACCGGGGTTCAGAGAGTCGGCGCTCTGCCTGCTGGGGGCCACCCCGCGCACCTACCAGTTCTACACCCGGCGCCAGGACGGCTGGGTGGGGGGCTACCCCCAGGTGCACCCGCTTCGCACCTCCAGCCCGAAAACCCCCTTCCCCAACCTCTGGCGGGTGGGGGAGAGCATCTTCCCAGGGCAGTCGGTGCCGGCTGTGGCCATGGGTGGCGAACGGGTGGCCGCGCTGGTGCTTGACCGATTGGGCCTTGCCCAGCCCGCGGATGCCGTTCTCGAGGGGTGCGCGTCTGCACCGGGCGGCCACCGGGTAAGGTGATAGCGGAAAGGCGGCCCTCAACCCCTCCTGCCCGCTACTGATCCACCAGGGGCTGCCCCACCTTCCAGTAAGCGGCCATTACCTTCTGGGCCGCCGGAAGGGCCACCCCGCTGCCCTCGCCGCCGTTTTCGAAGAAAGCCACCACCACCAGCGGAGGGCGGGGGTCGGATGGGTCAACCGGCCCATAGCCCATATACCAGGCGTGCTCGAGGCCCGGGGTCAGGGTTTCGTTCTGGGCGGTGCCGGTTTTGCCTGCGGTGGCTACTGGAAAATTCCCCAGTACGTGCCGCGCAGTGCCCCAGGTTACGGTCTTGCGCATTCCCTCCTGCAGCTCGCGCCAGTAACGCCCGGAAACCAGGCTACTAGGACGGCGAATTTCCTGATTGCCGATGCGGCGCACCAGGTGCAGCTCGGGCTGCCGACCGTTCTGGGCGATGGTAGCCAGCATTCGGGCGATCTGTACCGGTGTGGCCTTATTGTAGCCCTGTCCGATCATGATGGAGAGGGTCTCACCGGGCCACCAGCGCGGGTCTTTGGGAAGGTTCTGTTTTTTCCAGGCGATGGAGGGGACAATTCCGTTTTGCTCGCCGATTTCCAGCCCCGTGGGTCGGCCCACACCGAGCTCCAGGGCCCGCTTGTGCAGCTTGTCCACCATGCCGATGGGGTCGAGCATGGCCACCTGGTAGTACCAGGTGTTGCAGCTCTGGGCGATGGCCTCCTGAACGGTCATCATGCCCATATCGAAGCGGGCCCAGTTGCGCCGAATTCCGCCGTAAACGATGTAGGGACTGCAGCGAAAGGTTGTGCTGGCCGTAACATAGCCGCTTTCTAAAGCCATGCTCGAGCTCACTAGTTTATAGGTGGAGCCGGGTGGATAGGCGTTCACCGCACGGTTGAGCGTAGGACGATCTTTGTCGCTGAAGAGTTCGCGGATTTTATCGTTCGGGCGCGGCCTGCGACCAAAGAGG
Organism: Meiothermus taiwanensis WR-220; assembly: GCF_003568585.1. Taxonomy (NCBI): domain Bacteria; kingdom Thermotogati; phylum Deinococcota; class Deinococci; order Thermales; family Thermaceae; genus Meiothermus; species Meiothermus taiwanensis. The sequence goes on along the minus strand of NZ_CP021130.1, from coordinate 1,803,636 downwards.
TTGGGGTCGAAGGCCGGTGCCGTGGCCATGGCTAAAACCTCGCCGTTGCGCGGATCAACCGCCACAATGGCGCCTTTGGCCCGGCTCACCAAAGGCAGGCCGTTGCGCTGACGGATGCGGTTGATGTCAACCACGGCCTCCCGTAAGGCCTGTTCGGCTGCCTGCTGCAGGCCCAGATCCAGGGTGAGGTAGACATCGGTGCCGGCCTGGGGTTCCCGGATCTCCTCGAAGCGCACCCGCTGGCCCCTAGCATTTACCTCGGCCAGCACCACCCCCTTGATACCCCTTAGCTGGTGCTCCAGGGCGGCCTCGAGGCCAGCGGCGCCTACCAGTTCTTCTGGGTCGTAACCTTCCTTGAGTTGCTCCGGGCTGGGCAGGGCCGTATAACCGATGACCGGCCCGGCTATTGGATTTGGGTAGACGCGCTCAATGCGCTCGAGCAACTTCAGATTGGGCTCGCCTGCGACCAGCTCGGCCAGGGTGGGTACCAGCGCCTCGGGTATGTTGACCATTAGTTCCACAGGCTCGTGCCCCACCTTGGGCAGCGCTTTGAGCCCGGTCAGGGCCAGGATGCGATCTTTGAACAACACCTCGCCCCCCAGGTACAGCAGATCTACCGCCAGCCGGTTGGTGGCGATGACCCGACCGTTCCGGTCGAGGATGCGCCCCCTTGGGGCCAGGGTGGTTTCGGTGCGCAGGTAGTTGCCCTGGCTGCGGGTGGCGTACTGCTCGTACTGCATCACCTGGAGCTGCCATAGCCGGGCTGCAAACAGCGCCAGCATAAGGTAAAAAAAACCAGCAGAATCCAGATACGGCTGTTCACGCCACCCCCTACCTGCCATGACTTGCAAAAAGCTGCTGGTAAACCCGGAGTACCAAAGGTGCAATGAGCAAGGTCATCAGCATCTCCGGTACGATAACCGACCAGAGGGTGAGAGGGTTGAACCCCCCCATCCGCAGCCACAGCGCCACCAGCAGAAGCCCCAGCCACTTGGCCACAAAGCTGCCGCCAAGGATGACCGCCTGCCCGGCCAGCTCGTCCCAGTGCACCAGGCGTGACAGCCGGTAGTAGGCGTATGCGGCCAGCAACAACCCCACCGCGTGCAGCCCAGGGTAGCCCGCCGAGAGCAGGTCTTGCAACAGGCCCACCGAGAAGGCCAGCGGCAGCCCCAGGAAGGGCGAGACCGAGGCGGCCATCAATAGTGTGGCCAGGTAAATCAGGTCGGGCGGTGGGAGGCTGTCACCCAGTAACCCGGATACAAAACCTTGCAGTAAGAAGGCGAGGACGATGAGCAGAACCAGTCGCATATAAGGTCAAAGGGGCCGAGGCAGGGTATGCAGGCCGGCTCGAGGCCAACCCCTCATCATAGTGGTCGCAGCACCTGCACTTCTTCCAAAAGCGATAGCTGAACGGCGGGCCGTACCATCAACACCTTTTTGAGCGCCCCAGGTGCCAGTGGGAGCACCTGCTCAACGGTGCCCACGGTAATACCGGCGGGGTAAAGGCCCTGGATGGCCCCGGAAACCACGGTGTCACCGGGTTTGACATTGGCCTCGGGGGCGATCTCAACCCGTAGCATGCGGGGCGGGGCCCCGTAGGCAATGCCCCGGCCTGGGGCGTTGGCCAGTCGAACCCCCACCCTCGACTCGGGGTCGAGAATGGTGCGTACAACAGCCTGGTTGGGGGTGACCTCGGTGATGACCCCTACCAACCCGCTGGCAGTGGTTACTGGCATGCCCACCCGGAGCCCCTGGGCCGATCCAGCCCCCAGGAATAACCTCTGGTACAACCCCGAGGGGTCTTCGTCAATGACCGGTGCAACCGCCACCACCCCCAGGCCCTGAACTGCCTGCACCCGCAGGGTGGCCTGGAGCCGACGGTTTTCCAGGGTTAGGCGCTGGTTTTCTTGTCGCAGTTGTTGCAGCTCGGCCTGCATGCGGCGTAGCTCAGCCCGCAGGTCGCGTCGGTCAAAGATGGCGTTCAGGCTGGCCCGGGTGTTCTGGCCCAGCCGAAAGGAAAAACCAAACACCGGCGCGATGCGCGCAGCAAACTCCCCCGGCAGGGTAGGGGCCGACTGTCGGGTAACGGTGGCCAGGAGCAGGCCCAGTACGACCAGCCCCAGCAATAAACCCCGGCGCAGTATGGCGATGCTCACAGCCTACTGACCTCGAGCCCGCGGGCAGTGCTTTTCTGACAGGACACGCGACCTTTCAACAGCCCAACCTCTATAACCTCTCAAAACCGTGTGTGATGGCGATACGCCTATTCAGCCCAACCACACTATATTACTCGGTTGTATGAAGATATAACCAATGCGGCCCTGTGGCTGTCTTGGGTAAAGACCTCCCTCTGGTACCGTCGGAGATGGCTGAGGGCGGCTTCACCGCCTCAGCGCATCACGAATCTCCCGCAGCAGGATAATCTCTTCGGGTGGGCTGGCAGGGGCCGCCTCCGGTTCTTTTTTCCTGGAGATCTCTTGCAGTTTGTTCATGGGTGTAACCACGAAGAAATACAGTGCAAAACCCACCATCAAGAAACTCACCACAGCGTTGACGAACTTGCCAATGTTTAGTGCGCCCAGCTTGAGACCCGAGAAGTCCGGAGTCCCAAAGATCATGCCGATCAGGGGGGTGAGGATATCAGCTACCAGCGAGTTAACGATGGCTCCAAAGGCACCGCCGATGATCACGCCCACGGCCAGGTCGATCACGTTCCCACGGAAGATGAATTTCTTGAATCCCTCCAACATACCAACCTCCTTCTGGACAGCTCGAGCTTTGAGCAATTATCTCTATAGCCGTGAGACTACCATATGCAGAATGTCAAGGGAGATGGTCAAGCCGGCGGGCTTTTCTGCTCCCTTCCATCGGCTTGAATCCTTTGGCGGTGAAGGACGCAAAGCCGGCGGCCTCGAGGCCGTGCTGCTGGGCCAGGCGACCGGATATCATCCAAAGAAAAGACTGCCAGAGGCCATCTTTTTGCATCCTAGAGCACGCCCTTCCAAGGGGTTCCGCTACGCGGATAACCTCGGTTGGGTTGGGTTGCCGCCGGAAGACAGCGAACTAACCGAATCTGGTATAAAGCGCTTCGTACTGATCGGTGATCAGCTCCGGGTTGAAATGAGCCTGGGCGTGGTTTCGGGCTGCTAAGCGCATTTGCTCGAGCTGGGGCGAGGTGAGCAGGTCTACCACCGCCTGTGCAAAGGCCTCCAGATCGCCAAACTCCACCAATCGGCCCACCTCGGGGGTGAGCCATTCGGGAACCCCGCCCACCCGGGTGGCTACCACCGGCACCCCGCAGGCCAGGGCCTCGAGGCCCGACTGGCCGAACCCCTCGTATTCTGAAGCCAGCAGGAACACATCGGCCGCACCGATGATGGCCTCGGGGTTTTTGGCGGTAGCCAGCGAGGTCACGCTGTCGTCCACCCCCAGGCTATGGGCAATGGAGAGGGCCTCGGCCCGCTCCGGCCCGGTGCCCACCAAGACCAGCCGGGCCCTTAGCTTCTGGCGAATTTTGGCGAAGACGTGCACGATATCGCCCACGCGCTTAACCGCCCGGAAGTTGGAAGCGTGCACCAGGAGAAACTCGTCTGGGGCTGCGTAATAGCGCCGGGCCTCGAGGTTGGGCCGGAAGCGTTGGGTGTCCACGGCGTTGTAGATAACCTGGGGGCGCACCCCGAAGGTGCGCTGGGCTTGCTGGGCCAGGTTATGGGAGACGGCGGTCACGGCGGCGGCTTTCTGCAGGGCCCGGGCGGTAAGGGTCTGGTAGGCGGGGTCTATGCCCAGCAGGGTGACGTCGGTGCCGTGCAGGGTGTGTACCAGTGGAATGCGGCCCTCGGCGGCCAGCTCGGCGGCTACCGCGTGGGGGATGGCGTAGTGGGTGTGGATCAGCTCCAAACCCTCCTGCCGGATGGCCCGCTCGAGCGCCCCCGCCAGCGCCAGGGTGTAGAGGGGGGCAGGGAAGACCGGGTAATTGGGTACGTCTACCGCAACAAACTGCACCGGGCTCCCTTCCGGCAGACGCATGGGCAGCTCGGTAGCAAACAGATACACCCGATGCCCCCGGCGGGCCAGCCGGTCGGCCAGCTCCGAGGCCACAATGCCGCTCCCGCCCAGGCCCGGATAACACACCATCCCGATTCGCATGGCCATAGCCTAAAGAACCTGCCCTGCCTGCATTGGCACAGGGTTCACGGTTGCGCCCACCCTTGACGTTCGGCCCGCGAGTTCCGAGAATCGGGGGGTGAAGGCCTTCAAGCCCCATTTACAGGGACTGCCCAGCTACCCCTACAAAAAGGTAGAAGCCCCCATCAAGCTCGACCAGAACGAGAGCCCCTACGACCTGCCCGCCGAGCTCAAGCAGCGGGTTTTGGCGCGTTGGCAGGGCCTGGATTTCAACCGCTACCCCCATCTGCACGCCGAGGATGTGCGGGAGAAGCTGGCCGCCTGGCTGAGCTGGCCCATGGAAGGGCTGGTGGTTGCGCCGGGCTCCAACCTGCTCATTCAAGCTTTGGTGCAGGCTTCCAATGCGGTACTGGATACCGCGCCTTCGTTTCCGCACTATGCCTTTTCCGCCCAAATTTCAGCCACGCCCTATCAGGCAGTTCCACTTGAGAGCGGCTTCTCCCTGCCGACCCAGGCGCTGCTCGAGGCCATGGACGCCCCTCCGGGTGTGCTGTTTCTGCCCAACCCCCACGCCCCTACGGCCCGGCTGTTTGCCGAAGCAGAGATCCATCTTCTGGCCGACAAGGCCGCCCGGACGGGCTGGCTCTTGGTGATCGACGAGGCCTACCACCAGTTTTCGGGCACCGATTACTCGCCGCTGGCTAAAATCAACCCTCATGTGGCTATTCTGCGCACCTTCTCCAAAGCCTGGGGCCTGGGGGGGATTCGGGCCGGCTACCTGCTGGCCTCGCCGGAGGTATGCAACGTGGTGCAGAACTTCGTCCCGCCTTTTGGCCTGCCGGCCCACACCGCCCAGCTTCTCCTGACGGTGCTGGAGGTGCCCGGCTATGTCCAGGGGATTGTGCAGACCCTGGTAGCCGAGCGGGAAAAGCTCTTTCGGGCCCTGCAAAAGCACCCCACCTGGCGGGTTTACGAAAGCCAGACCAACTTCCTTCTAATCCGCACCCCCGATGCGGCGGCGGCCTACCAGGGGCTGCTGCGCCAGGGCATCCTGGTGCGGCGGCAGGATCACTATCCGGGCCTCGAGGGGTGCATCCGGGTCTCGGTGGGCACGCCCCAGGAGAACCAGCGCTTCCTGGAAGCCGCCTTTTCCCTGATCGAGGTGCCCCATGCGTAGCGCCACCGTCGAACGCCGCACCGCCGAGACCCAGATCCGCCTCAGCCTGAACCTCGATGCGGCCTCGGGTGGAGAGATCTCCACCGGGCTGGGCTTTCTGGATCACATGCTTCTGGCTTTGCAGCGGCACGGGCGCCTGGGGCTCGAGGTCAAAGCCACGGGCGACCTGGCCGTGGATGTGCACCACCTGGTGGAGGATGTGGGCATCGTGCTGGGGATGGCCCTCCGGCAAGCACTGGGGGAGGGCCGGGGGATCGAACGCTACGGCGAGGCCAGCGTGCCCATGGACGAAACCCTGGTGCAGGTGGTGCTGGATCTGTCCGGGCGCAGCCACCTGGCCTTTGCACCCGAGGAGCTGGGCATCGAAGGGAGCGCGGGGGGCCTCAATGCCTACCACCTGCGGGAGTTTTTGCGCGGGCTTTGCAACCATGCGGGGCTCACCCTGCACCTGCGGCTCCTGGCCGGCCGGGAAGCCCACCACGTGCTCGAGGCCGCCTTCAAAGCCCTGGCCCGGGCCCTCTACCAGGCCACCCGCCTCACCCGGCCCGACCTGCCCAGCACCAAGGAAGTGCTATAGCGCCATGAAGACCCTCCTGATCGACTACGCTTCGGGCAACCTGCACAGTGCTGCCAAGGCCCTGCAAGCCACGGGCTACCGGGTCACGGTCTCGGACGATCCCCGCCAGGTGGCCGCCCACGACCTGCTGGTGTTGCCGGGACAGGGCCATTTTGGGCAGGTCATGCGCTCCTTCCGGGCCTCCGGCTTCGAGGAGGGGGTGCGGGAGCACATTGCTGCAGGCAAGCCTTTTTTGGGCATCTGTGTGGGTATGCAGATCCTGTTTGAAGGCTCCGAGGAAGCCCCCGAGACCGCTGGGCTGGGCCTGGTGCGGGGCCGGCTGGCCCGTTTCCGGGCGGCGCGGGTGCCGCAGATGGGGTGGAACACGGTGGAGTACAGCGCCCACTTCCAGCACCTGTCGGGCCGCTATTTCTACTTTGTGCACTCTTACTTCGCCCCGCTGGTGGAGGGGAGCGTGGGCATCACCGACTACAGCGGCACCCGCTTTACTGCGCTTTATGCCCAGGATAACCTGGTGGCCCCCCAGTTCCACCCGGAAAAAAGCGGTGAGGCAGGGCTTTTGCTGCTCGAGGCCATCCGGCGGTATTTTGCCAGCCGGCTGTAACCTGGGCTACTGGCGACGGGGCCAGCCTACCGGGCTTGCAAAAGATCTTCCTCGGTTATCAGGCGACCCTGCCCACCTATAGCGGTGGCGGCCAGCGAGCCGGCCAGGTTGCCCAGGCGGGCGGCGGTAAAAGGGTCTTTGCCTTGCAGGATGGCGTGGGCGAAGGTGGCGGTGAAGGCATCGCCCGAGCCGGTGGTATCCACCACCTCCTCGAGGGGGTAGGGTTCAATCAGCTCCTGTCGGGTGGGGGTGATCACAATAGAGCCCATGGCCCCTACCTTGACCACCACCGTCTCGAGGCCCCAGGTTTTCAGGGCATTCACCCCGTAACTGATGGATGTGGCACCTGTCAGGGCCAACAGCTCTACCTGGTTCATCAGCAGATAAGGAACCCCGCGTAAAATGTCCAGCAACTCCTTACCGGCAGCCCGCACCGCCCCGGTGCCCAGATCGGCGAAGATGGGCAGCTCACGCTTGCGTGCCGCATCCAGCACGTTAATTGCGTACTGACGCTGTGGCCCACCCACAAACGCGTAAGCCGAGAAGACCACCGCATCGATCGAGTCGAGCATCCTGGGTTTAAACTCGGCGGCATCCAGGTAGCGGCTGGCACCCCCTGCCGAGATCATGGAGCGTTCGCCGCCAGGAGTTAACAGAATCAGAATCGAAGAGGTGGTCTGTTCGGTGTCGGTTTGCAGGTATTTAAGGTCGACCTTAACCTTTTCGAGTTGCGATAGGGCCACGCTGCGAAAAGGATCATCGCCCACCCGGCTGGCCAGATAGACTTTGTTGCCCAGACTGGCTAAGTGGGCTGCTAAAGTACCCCCCGCGCCACCGGGCTTCATAAGGGCGCGCTGTGCCGGAACCTCCTCACCCGGCTCGGGGATTCGCTCGAGAAAGTAGATTAGGTCAACTGATACGTCACCTACGACAAAAAACCGCATCACGGCCTCCCAGCCTTTGGCTCCCAATTACAGGATTTACCACAGTCTAACGGCATCCTGAACCGATGTGTAGTAGCTTAAGCGAAGCCTATGAGAAATCGCTAACAAGCATAGATTACACCACGAAAGCCAGCATTTGTTCAAATTGCTGCAAAGCAAGGGCCTCAGCGCGCACGTCGGCAGGAAGGCCCATGGCCTCGAGCCCACGTTTTACCTGTTCGGGGGGATAGCCCGCGGCCCTAAGAGCGTTGACCAGGGTTTTTCGCCGCTGAGCAAAGGCCGCCTCAATCAAGCGAAAAAGCCCTGGGTGATCGGGCCTGCCGTTGGGCTGTAAGCAGATAACCGAGCTTGTTACCTTGGGTGGGGGGAAGAAGGCGCCGGGGGGTACATCCACTATGCGCCGGGCCGCCGCGTGGTACTGAACCCGCAGAGAGAGCAGGCCGTACTCGGGCGTGGCGGGCCGGGCCACCATACGCAAGGCCACTTCCTTCTGCACCAGGGCCACAATCCGGCGAAACCGCCCAGATAGCAGTAGCTCGGTGATGAGGGGGGTGGCGATGTTATAGGGCAGGTTGCCTGCGAACAAACTTTGAGGGGGTAGGCTGCTCCAGTCGAAGCTGAGGGCGTCCGCCCAGATAATCTGCACCGGTAGCCCTGCCAGGGTTTCGGTGTAGACGGCCTCGAGCCGGCGATCCATCTCGATGCTCACCACCCGGGCCCCGGCCTCGACCAGGGCCCGGGTCAGGGTGCCCAGGCCCGGCCCAACCTCAACCACCGTTTCGCCCGGTGTGATCCCTACAGCCCCTACGATTTGCTGTAGATAGGAGCGTTCTACCAGGAAATTCTGCCCAAATCGCTTGTCGGCTTTCAGTCCGTAGCGCTGCAGCAAGTCCCGCACAACCTTGGGCGATGCAAGATTCACGGTTGGCGATAAGGGGCGGGAGGGAGGGTGCATTGCTTGCTCACATACGGCGCGGCTAGTAGAGCTGTGCTCCTGCTGGGGGAATCTCCACTATTTCCCAGTCCAGCCTATCCTCGTCGAGAATCAGTTCAAGGTACTGGTTATGATCGAGTGCGTCGATCAAGGCCAATTTATCCTTGATGAGGATGCCGTTTTTCATCACAGTGTGGCCGTATACGCCAAAACGGTAGCCCATCCGCTCCACGTAGTCGGCGTTGCTCAGCCACCACTCCTTGGCCTCACGCCCGTTGTAGAACATCTCGTCGTAGGTCTGCAGCCAGGGCACCGGCCCTACGTGGGCGAAATTGACCCCATAGAGGTTAATTTGAGTGGGAAAGGACTGGATCCAGTGTTTGAGTTCCTCCGGGAGTTCCACACCCCCCAGCTCGGGGTGAAACTCCCTGTGCTCGAGGTGGGCATTGCCCAGCACCAGATCACCTGTGACCGCGGCGTGATCGTGGTTGCCCAGCAGGATGGTGACGTGATCGGGGGCGGCCTCCTGGAAGCGCTTGATGCGCATCAGCTCTCGAATCTGCGCTTTGGCAGCCGTGCGTAGGTGGTCGGGGTTGTTGGGATCGTAGTCCTCCAGGCCGGTCAGCCGTCGGTAGTCGGCCAGGAGTTTTGGGTGTACCAGATCACCCATCAGCACCACGCGGTAAGTACCCCGCTGCAGGGGGTCAGAAGGTAGCCAGTCTTCGCCAACGGCATAAGAGTTCCGCAAGGCCCGCCACAACTTAGGAAAGTCGGCGTGTAAGTCTCCTATCGCTATAACCTTGATCACAGCAATCCTTTGCTCATGAAGCCTGACTTTTTAGCAAAGCCCGGAGCTCGCCGTAAAGTTTACGGGTTTCCTCGGGGTGTTTGCCATACCCCCCGTATTTCACCACGATTTGTGCAGCCTGCTTGCCCAGACCGGCTTGTTTGAGCCGCTCGAGCAGGCGATCGATCAGCTCTTGCGGCTCGGGCTTACCCTCGTTGCTGGGGATGTTTTTGTGTCGGCTGGGTTGAGGTGGCTGGGTGGGGGCCTCTGCGCTGGGGGGGCTAAATTGCCCGGTGCTGGGGTCGTAGTCAACCCACTGCTGCTCAAGTTGTGCATGGCGCCGGCCTATGCCAAATTTCCTGGCGACCCGCACCAAGGCCTCGGCGAACGCAGCCTTGAGGCTATCGCCCTCGCCAAGATCTTCTTTGGAAGTGTCCAGGATGGTCAGTCGGCACTTGACCGCATACGAGTTTGGTTGGGCTTGAAGCACCTCATAGCTATCCTGCCAGCCCTGGGGGCCTACTACCTCATCGAGGCGATCCAGCAGGGCTGAGTGGTTTACAAATGGAACTACCAGGGCCTTACGCTTGTCTTTAGACAAGGCTTCCACCCGCCATTGCATCTCCTCTGGCGGGAAAGGCTCATGTAGCATATCCCAGACGTCGTTCATTGGGCTTTATTCTAGCAGTTTGCCGGACTTGGTCTTTGCGATGTGCTGGTCTGTGCGCCGATTTCCACGCGCGCTAACACCCCACCCCTTGCCGTGAAGGGGCTACATATGTATACTCCTTTTTTGGTGCCCTTCCTTGGTCGCACAGACCGTGGAGGCAGCCAAAGACAGCGACGGGCAAAGCCTTAATTATGTCGCCGAGGCGCTCTTAGGGAAGCGTTTTCGTGGTAAAACGTTGGGATCTCCCTAGTCCCAAAGTCAAGCCTGGGGTGTGCACGGGCGGTCTGTGGCTTGGGAAGCCCGCCGCTTGGCGATACCCCAACCAGGAGGAACTTTGCCTAGCAAGCGCAACATCGAAAACCTCGAGGCGCTTACCGCTGCCTTAAAGGGCGCGGCTGGCTCGTTCTTCGTGGTGAACTACCAAGGGCTCGAGGCAGGGCCGACCGGTAAGCTGCGCAAGGCGGTGCGGGAAAAGGGTGGCGAGATGATCGTTGCCAAAAACACCCTTATCCGCAAGGCCATCCGCGATCTGGGCTTGCCGGAGGTCGATGGCCTGAGCGGCCCCTCAGCGGTGGTGGTTTTCTCTGACCCCGCTGCGGTGGCCAAGGCCCTCAAGGAGTTCGCCAAGACGAACGATAAAGGCATTCCCGTGCTCAAAGCGGGTGTGCTCTCGGGGCAGGCCCTCACGGGCCAGCAGGTAGAGGCCCTGGCCGATCTTCCCAGCCAAAAGGAACTGCAAGCCGAGCTGGTCGGCGTGCTGTCCGCCACGATGTCCAATTTCGTGGGTGTGCTGGGGGCAAAGGCGCAGGAGTTGGTGGGCATCTTGGAAGCCCAGGTACAGAAATTAGAGGCCGCGTAGGCCATCGGGTCGTTTCCGACCCATCAGCAGGAGGAAAAAAATGGCACTCGATATCGCTGCAATCAAGGCTCAACTTTCCAGCGCAACCGTACTGGAGCTCAAGCAACTTATCGACGAACTCAAGGAAGAGTGGGGTGTAACCGCGGCTGCACCGGTGGCCGTGGCTGTGCCCGGGGCTGCGGCCGGGGCGGCTGCACCCGCTGCTGAAGAAAAGACCGAGTTTGACGTGATCCTAAAAGATGCCGGCGCCCAGAAGCTCAACGTTATTAAGGAGCTGCGGGCCATTACCGGCCTGGGCCTTAAGGAAGCCAAGGATCTGGCCGAGCAGGGTGGCCCCGTTAAGGAAGGCGTCTCTAAAGAGGAGGCCGAGAAGATCAAGAAGCAGCTCGAGGACGCCGGCGCCAAGGTCGAACTCAAGTAGCTTTCTGTGTATCCCAGCCCCCAGCTACGGCTGGGGGCTTTCTTTTGCCCTAGCGGCCTGATCCAGGGAAGGGCCCAAAGGGATCGTTCGGGGGATTGTAGGGGCCGGCCACAAACTCACCCATGCCTTTAGCCAAAACGCCCTGCCCTTGCCAGGTGCCGCTACCGGCCACCGGGCCTTCCCAGTAGGCCACCCGGGTTGAGGCTGTGAGGAGCTCCTGGTCTTTGCGCAAGGCCTCGAGGCGGAGGTTCAGGCCTTCGGCTTCAACCTGCCAGACCAGGCTATAGCTGCGCCCGCTTGGCGAGACCCAGTCTTCCAGAGGGGTCATCCGCAGGTTCTTAAGCACCTGCGCCTGTCCTTGAGCATCCACCGCGGTGGCTGCGAGCTGAACCACCTCCCCTTTGCTATTCTTTACCCGATACAGCATCAAATCGACCCCGTTGGAAAGGTGCAGACCAAACCAGTCCCACAAAGCCCCCAAACCGGCAGGATTGCCACCTTGGCTGCCCATCTGGTCGCCCCACTGATGGTCCATCCAGGCTTCACCGCGTACGGATCGCCCAGCTATGATGCCTTCTAGGGCCATGCGGGTAAACGACACGTAGTACATCCGCCCGGTTTCGGGGGTGCCCGAGTAGCCCGGTGGGTGCACCACGGCGGGTTTGAGCGGGATCAGGCGCACCTGGATGGGCCCGGCTGTGAGATGGTAGGTCGAGCCTTGCTGCACCAGCCTCCAGTCGCCCTGCTCGAGCCGCAGGGGTGGAAACTGCACAAGGCTATCACCCCAGGGCCGGTCGGTGCGAAAGTCGAAGCGCTCGTCAAAGATTTTTTGATTGCTGCGCAGGTCGGTAATGGCGAGGTGCGCGGCGTGGTAGGGGCCGGGGAAAAAGATGGCCGGTTTGATGGGGCCAATCTGCCAGTTTTGCGGTACATAGGCCTTAAAGAGCGCCCAGTGAAAGGCCAGACCCTCCTTGGGCAGGTAGCCAGAAACGTACCACCATTCCAGGGGTGCGTTGTGAGGGCCCCAGTTATCGGGTGTGGGCAAGCGGTCGGGGTCGAAGGCCTGTAAGGAGGGTAGACAGCCAGCCAGGGCCAGCACTGCAACCATCAGCCGCCAACGCATAAGGCCAGTTTAGACAGCGCGTGGCTTCTTAGGCTGTAGTCCAGGGCGTAAACTGGGCCTCGGCAGGGCAGAACATGACCGATACCCATTGTCACCTAGACTTCATGGAACCGCAGGAGGCCCAGGCGGCCCTCGAGGCCTCGAGCGACTTCAGGGCCATCCTTACTATAGGTACGAACCCTGAGCGCAACCGCAAGGCCCTGGCCTTGGCCGAGGCCCATCCTCATATCTGGGCCGCTGTGGGCCTGCACCCTACCGAGGCCCAGCTTCTTTCGCCGGCGCTCGAGGCCGACCTGCAACACCTGGCCCAGCATCCAAAGGTGCGGGCCATCGGTGAGACCGGCCTGGACTTCTACTGGACACCCGAGACCCGCCAGGCCCAGTATCGAGCCTTGGATTTTCAGCACCACCTGGCGGCTGCGCAGGGCTTACCGCTGATCTTTCACGTGCGCAGCCGGGAGGATGGCCTGGCCGAGCAGGAACTGGCCGGCTGGCTGCTGCACAACCGGCCGTCGAGGTTTGTCCTGCACGCTTTCTCGGGGCATTCGCGCCTCCTTGAGGTGGGCCTGGAACTCGGGGCCTATTTCGGCTTGGCTGGGCCCTTGACCTATAAGAAAAACACAACCTTGCGCGAGGCAGCGCGGCAGATTCCGCTCGAGCGCCTGCTTGTTGAAACCGATGCGCCTTTTCTACCCCCTGAGCCTTTCCGGGGACGGCGCAACCACCCTGCGCTTGTCCGGTTTACGCTGGCTAAACTGGCCGAGCTTCGAGAACTGAGCCTCGAGCAGATGGAGCAAATAACCGACCAGAATGCGCAGGCTTGTTTTGGGTTTAACCGATTCTGAAGGTTGTGTGCTTGGCCTTGTGGTCGGGCTCTACGTGGATGGTGGTGGTGACCCCATCAAGGCTGGTCTGTAAGGTGCCCTCGAGCCGGTCGCATATCTGATGAGCTTGTTCCACCGTGGTCTGGCCCGGTACAACCAGGTGAAATTCCACAAAGGTGCGCGGCCCGGCCCGGCGGGTGCGCAGATCGTGAATCTCCAATACCTTGCCTTCGGCGGCCAGCCCCTCGAGGGCCTCGTGTAGAGCGTTGCGGATATTGCGAAGCTCGAGCTCCGAAACCGACTCATCCATCAGACCCCCAACCGAGTCGCGCACCAGCCGCCAGCCCACCCACAGGATGTTCATAGCCACCGCAATAGCCAGTAAAGGATCCAAAACCCACCAGCCGCTCAACCAGGCCAGCCCAACCCCCAGCAGCACCCCCACCGAGGTCAGCACATCGGCCAGAATGTGCCGCCCATCGGCCACCACAGCCGGTGAACGGGCCTTGCGGCCGCTGCGAACCAGGAACCAACCCAGCGCGGCGTTAATCCCTGAAGCCCCCAAAGAAACCAGCAGCCCTGCGCCCAGGCCTTCAACCGGTTGCGGCATAAACAGTTTGGGCCAGGCTTCGCGCACAATAGCCAGGGCCGCCAGTACAATCAACACCCCCTCCAAGACCGCCGAGAAGTATTCGGCCTTGGTGTGTCCAAAAGGGTGGTTGCTGTCAGCAGGGCGGCGCGAAACCAGCACAGCCACCAGGGCGGTTCCGGCCGCCACAATATTAACGATCGACTCCAGCGCATCGGAGTACAGGGCCACAGAACCGGTGATGGTATAGGCCAGCCATTTCAAACCAAATACCACCCCTGCAACCACGAGGCTCAGCGATAGGGCGCGCACGGGGGTCATAGGGTCTTTTCCTGGGGTTCAACTGGATGGATGGCCTTGACTGGAGGCATACCGACTTTACAAAGATAGTAGCCCCCCAGGCGCATGTACAGTCCCTGCATTTTTCGGTGTATAAAGAAAAGCCCCCTTTGCAGGGAGCTTTTGACGATCGGTGGCGTTAAGATTGATGGCCCGTGCTGGTGCTTACCTTGATGCTGGGCCCCATGGTGGTGGTGAGGTAAATCGAGCGCAGGTAGGTACCCTTGGCGCTGTCGGGCTTGGCGCTTTCAACGGCTTTGATGAAAGCCCGCACGTTCTCAGCAATTTTTTCGGGGGCGAAGCTGGCTTTGCCCACGGGGCCGTGTACCACACCGGTTTTGTCGTTGCGGAACTCGATCCGGCCTGCCTTAATTTCGCGCACCATCTCACCGATATTGAAGCCCACCGTGCCGGCTTTGGGGTTGGGCAGCAGGCCCTTCGGGCCCAGAATGCGACCAAGTTTGGAGCCGACCGCGCCCATCACATCAGGGGTGGCCACCACCGCATCGAAGTCGGATCGGCCGTCCAGGATTTCCTGGATAATTTCCTCTCCGGCGGCGATGTCCGCACCAGCAGCCTGGGCCTCAGCGATCTTCTCGCCCTTGGCAATCGCCAGCACGCGCACGCTGCGGCCCGTACCATGGGGCAGAGCCACGGTGGAACGCACGTTTTGATCCGATTTCTTGGGGTCGATGCCCAGCTTGACGTGCACTTCAACGGTCTCGTCGAACTTGGCGCTCTTGATCTGTGGGATCAGGGCGGCGGCCTCTTCAATGGAGTAAACCTTGTTCAGGTCTACCTTTTCCAGCAAGGCCCGGTAGCGTTTCCCGCGCTTAGGCATTGGGCACCCCCGTCACTTCCACGCCCATCGAGCGGGCCGAGCCAGCAATTTGACGGGCCGCGGCTTCCAAATCCAAAGCGTTCATATCCGGCATCTTCTGCTTGGCGATCTGCAGGCACTGCTCCCAGGTGAGCTTGCCCACCTTTTCGCGCCCGCTCTTACCAGACCCCTTTTCAAGGCCTGCTGCTTTGCGAATCAGGTAGGAGGCCGGAGGGGTCTTGGTGATGAAGGTGAACGAGCGGTCGGAGAAGATGGTAATCTCAACGGGCACAATCGCGTCGCCCATGTTGGCGCTGGCCGCATTGAACTGCTTCACGAACTCCATGATGTTGGCGCCGTGCTGGCCGAGCGCCGGGCCCACTGGGGGCGCAGGTGTGGCCTTGCCGGCTGGGAGCTGCAGTTTGACCACAGCGGTAATCTTTTTCATTGTTCTTCCTCCTTTGCATTAACCCGCAGACTGCGGGGATGGCTCCCACGAACTTCGTGGTGGTATCGCCTGAGCGCTTGCGCGCTGCTCACAGCGGGTAGCAGGGGTTTCTTGCTAGCCGCGATAAGCCGTTGGAATTAACTCGTACCTAAGCGCGAACGACCTGCGAAAACTCCAGCTCGACTGGGGTTTCGCGTCCAAATATAGAGACCAGCACCTTGACCTTTTGGCGCTCGAGGTTGACCTCGCTTACTACGCCGGTAAATTCGGCAAAAGGGCCCGAAACCACCCGCACCACATCGCCTTCTTTGAAGGTAACCTGGGGCTTGGGGGTTTCTTTTTTCCCAGCCAAACCGGCAATCTCCAGGAGGTGCTGTACCTCATCTGGGGTGAGGGGCACTGGATGGGTTGCGGTGCCAACAAAACCCGTGACACCAGGGGTGTTGCGCACCACTTCCCAGGCCTCATTCACCTCACCGGGGGTATCGCCTAAATCCACCAGCACGTAGATGTAGCCCGGGTAAAGTTTACGGCGCACCACTTCCTTCTTACCGCCCTCGCGGTGCTCCACAACCTCCTCGGTTGGGATCAAGACCTGGAAGATCTTGTCCTGCATACCGAGAACTTTCACCCGTTGCTCGAGGTTGTGCTTGACCTTTTCCTCGTGGCCAACATAGGTGTGGACGGCATACCATTCAATGCTCATAGCTGGCACCAACGCATTAGGGTAAGCGCACCGTGATGAAGCGGAAGATGGTATCGATTAAGCCCAGCACAACCATTGCCACGACAGCAAATACCAGGATGACCTGCGTGGACTCGATGACCTCTTGACGGCTAGGCCAGGTGACGCGGGCAAGCTCGGCGCGGGCTTCGCGAAAGTAGTTGATGATCCGCGTACCAAGCGGGCGCCGGGGGGCGGCATTCTGCTCTTGAGCCATACGACCGCCTTAGACCTTTACTTCCTTGTGGGGCAGGTGCTTGTTGCACCAAGGGCAAAACTTCTTGAGCTCGAGCTTAGCCGTGGTGTTACGACGGTTTTTCTCCGTCGCATAGTTGCGCCGCTTGCACTCGGTGCATTCCAAGAGCAGCTTGATTCGTACATCACTCGCCATCTTGATCCTCTTTCAGCCTTCGGCCCAGCCAGACCTCCGAGGGCCTGACCGGGCCAGCAAGCTACTAGTTTACCACGCTACTCGATAATTTTTGCCACCACGCCGGCGCCCACGGTGCGACCGCCTTCACGGATGGCGAAGCGCAGGCCTTCTTCCATGGCGATGGGCTTGATCAGTTCGACGGTGAAGGTGACGTTGTCACCGGGCATGACCATCTCCACCCCTTTGGGCAGCTCCACCACCCCGGTCACGTCGGTGGTGCGGAAGTAGAACTGCGGGCGGTAGTTGGTGAAGAAGCCGGTGTGCCGACCCCCTTCTTCCTTCTTCAGAACGTAGACCGAGGCCTCGAACTTGGTGTGGGGCGTGACGCTCCCCGGCTTGGCCAGCACCTGGCCCCGCTCCACATCCTCGCGGCTCACACCCCGCAACAGCAGCCCCACGTTGTCCCCGGCAATCCCTTCGCTCAGGGTCTTGCGGTGCATCTCCACCCCGGTCACCACGGTCTTCTGGGTCTCCCGCAGCCCCACGATCTCCACTTCATCGCCGGTCTTGATCTTCCCGCGCTCAATCCGGCCGGTGGCCACGGTACCACGCCCGGTGATGGTGAACACGTCCTCCACCGGCATCAGGAAGGGCTTGTCCACATCCCGCTGGGGGGTGGGGATGTAGGAGTCGATGGCATCCAGCAGCTCCCAGATCTTATCCACCCACTCGTTCTCACCCCGCTGGGTCTTGGGGTTCGCCATCATGTGCTCCAGCGCCTTCAGGCCCGAGCCGCGGATGATGGGGGTGTCGTCCCCGGGGAACTCGTACTGGTTGAGCAGGTCGCGGATCTCCATCTCCACCAGATCCAAAAGCTCGGGGTCGTCCACCATGTCGATCTTGTTCAGGAAGACCACGATGTAAGGCACCCCCACCTGGCGTGCCAGCAGGATGTGCTCGCGGGTCTGGGGCATGGGGCCGTCGGTGCCCGAGACCACCAGGATGGCCCCGTCCATCTGGGCCGCCCCGGTGATCATGTTCTTGACGTAGTCGGCGTGGCCGGGGCAGTCCACGTGGGAGTAGTGACGCTTCTCGGTCTCGTACTCCACGTGGGCGGTGTTGATGGTGATGCCGCGGGCCTTCTCCTCCGGGGCCTTATCGATCTGGTCGTAGGCCTGTACCTCCACGTTGGGGTTGACCGCCGCCGCCACAAAGGTAATCGCCGCCGTCAGGGTGGTCTTCCCGTGGTCTACGTGTCCAATGGTGCCCACGTTCACGTGGGGTTTGGTGCGCTCAAATACGCCTTTCGCCATGTGTATTGCCTCCTTTTGGCTTCCGCTAAGGGTCTTTCAGGAACACACCGCCCGCAGCGGTGGACGGGCGGTGTGGGTTTGGAGCTCGGGATCGGGCTTGAACCGACGACCTCACCCTTACCAAGGGTGTGCTCTACCAGCTGAGCTACCCGAGCAGTCCTGGACGCACTTTTCCACCTTTGTGACTCGCTTTGTGCACACACTTAGGTGTTTCAAGCCATCCACAGCAACGACTATAGTAATGGGGATTCTCCATCCCGTCAACAACCCAACACTGTGTCCTGAAGGGACACAGCCGGTTGGCAGCAGCTCTGAAGTGATTATACCGGCCTCAATCCGCGCTGGAGCAGCTTCCTGCACCCGGTGATGCGCAGCCCCAAATGGATACTGGGGCCAGCCTCTCGGCGGTGTGTTCGAGCTACCGCCGGCCGCCGCGGCTTTTGTAGGGGTTGTACGGGCGGGCGGTAAAGCCGTTGGCCTCTTTCGGTCTGGCCTATTTGTGCAGGGCGGTGGAGTTCGTGGCAGTGGTTCTCAGGGTTGCAGTTCTTCCAGCAGTCGCTTGAGCTGGGCGCCGATGACCTGGGGGCCGCGCTCGCTTGAGAACTCCTCGGCGAGCTGGCTGTAGTACCACAAGGTCAGGCGGCGCTTCTCCTCCATGTCGTCCACCTCGCTGACGAAGCGCAGCCACAGGGCGTCCCCGTGGGCGCGGTGGTCGGCCACGATGGCGCGGAGGTTGTGCAGTTTATCGGCGGCGGAGACCAGGCGGGCGGAGGGCGAGGCGTGGGCGAGGTGCTCGAGGTAGGCTTGTTTGCGCTCGAGGTAGGGCGGCTTGGGGTCGGTCTCGGCATCGCTGCACTCCTGCACGATGCGGGCCACGGCCTCACCGAAGCGCCCGCGGATGTGCAGGAGCACCCTCACCCCAGCCTCCTCCCTAGGGATGGTGGGGTCGCCCAGCACCTTCCGTACGCTCTGTAGCACCTTACCCGCGTCCTCCACCGCGTCGTGGAGCAAGGCGGCAATGGCCTCGTCCTCGCTGCCGCCGTGTTCCATCACCAGGGCGCTCACCGCCAGCAGGTGGGAGAGGTAGGGGATCTCGGTGCCCTTGCGGAGCTGGGTCTTGTGGAGCTGGTAGGCCAGGTTCAGTGCGTCGGCAAAACGGTTTGTTAGCTTCATAATTCAGGCTGGGCACTTCACTGTGCATCTGATCCTTGACAGATATTCTCTATAAAAAATCACTCTCCCACAAGAGAAGGCCCCCTCCAGGCTCCTAGCCTCATGAAGGGGACGGTTTTACCTCAATTCTCCTTGTGCTGCCGGCGGGTTCAGGCCGCGAAGGTGAGGAGGAAGCGCGCGTTGATCTGGGAGGCGTAGACCTCGCGGGAGGCGCAGCAGTCGAGGAGCTTGTTCAGGGCGAAGCGGTAGTTGCGGTATCATTGAGAAAGATTCTTCCATCTCGGCCCCCTGCCGGGATGGAATGAACACACCAGTGGTGTCACTATGAGCACATCCGGGGATAAAAACGACAAGCACGCCCTTACCAAGGGCGTGCTTTATAGCCGAACTACCCGAGCACCGGAATAATTTGCAAACGAAACACCTTTGGAGCGGGAAACGGGACTCGAACCCGCGACCCTCTGCTTGGGAAGCAGATGCTCTACCAACTGAGCTATTCCCGCGTTTGGCGCTGCCGCGCCGAGCATGGCAGGCGGGCTGGAAGCCCGCCGCTGTGGGCAACCCGATGGGTGCTTGGTGGGCAGGGGTGGATTCGAACCACCGTACTCCGAAGAGAACAGATTTACAGTCTGTCGCCTTTAACCACTCGGCCACCTGCCCTTGTGGAGCCACCCATCGGAATTGAACCGACAACCTTCCGATTACAAGTCGGGTGCTCTACCAGTTGAGCTAGGGTGGCCCGGCTTGCTCTTATTCCGATGGCAGCTTGGACAAAGGGGTTGAACCTCGTCCAAGTCGTAAGGTTACACCACAGCCAAAAGACTGTCAAGCCGATGTAATCGGTCAATACATTTGAGACTCCAGGGGAACCGACACCTCCTGTAGCTTAGCCAGGTACTCCACCGGCGCCAACCCCCCCAGGGCCATGTGCGGCCGGTGCAGGTTGTAGTGCTCCAGATAACCCTCCAGCTCCCCTTGAATAGCCTCTATCCCCAGCGGTAAAGCCCGCGTGTAAAACTCATCCCGAAACGTCCGCTGCAGCCGCTCTACCATCCCGTTCAGCTTCGGACTCCTCGGCGGCAAAACAAAAAGCTCTATCCCCAATACCCGACAACCCTCCTCAAACTCCGCCATGAACTCGCTGCCCCCATCCACCTGGATCGCACGGATGACACAAGGACATCGCCGCACCAGCTGCTGCAGAAAATCCAGCGCCGTCTTAGCACTCGCCCGGCTGTACACCCCCGCCGTCCCCCAGCGGCTTACCGTGTCCACCGCCGTAAACTGCCGCAGACCCGTCCCGTCCCCCAGATCCACCCACAGCGTATCCACCTGTACCAGATCCCCAGGCCGCAGCGCCGTGTACTCCGCGGGCTTCCTCCGGGCATAGGGCCGCTGGCTCTTCCTGCGCAAACGGGCCTTACGGTTTCTGGCCAGGAAAGCGCTCACCGGCTCCACCCGGCCGCTTCGCTCCAGGTAGCTCAGGATGCGTCCTACCGTGCGTTCGCTTAGGGTGTAGCCCTCTCTGTGCAGTCTCTGCCCGATGCGCCAGCGGCCCCAGGTGGGGTTTTGTTTGCGCAGCCGCTCTATGCGTATGAGGACATCGGGTTTCCAGTGTACCTTCCGGCGCAGCTTCCTGGGTTTGCGGCTTTTGGGTTTGAGGCCGGCAAGGTCTTGTTCTTCGAGTCTTTTTTTCCAGCGGTGGTAGGTGGCCTTGCTGATGCCTACCAGCTTTTGGACTTCGTCCCAGGGAACTTTCTTTTTTCTGAGGGTCTCTACCAGTTTGAGCTTCCGCAGGCGCTCGGCCACGACGGGGTCGCCGGCGCCTGCTTGTTCGAGCTGGCTGGCTTGGTTGGCGGCTTTGAGCAGGGGTTTTCCAACTGTAGTAAGCTGCATCTGGGGGAACCTCCTTTCCAGAGTCGGTTCCCCCTATTCTCTTTCGCTCAGAGTCTCACATGTATCCGGCCGAGCACAGCCGACCAAAAACGCAGGGTAAGCCAAAAGCCTGGGTTGGGTTTGGTACAGTACGTGCATGCGAATAACCCCATTTGGCGCAGCGCAGACTGTGACCGGAAGCTGCCACTTGGTTGAGCACCAGAATTACCGATTGCTGCTGGATTGTGGCGCATATCAGGGCTCCGACGAAGAACGCAACGAAGAGCCTTTTGGTTTTGATCCCAGAACCGTTGACGCGGTGCTGATCTCCCATGCCCATAACGATCACATAGGCCGTCTACCTCTGCTGATACGGCAGGGATTCGCGGGCCGGGTGTACGTTACAGAACCAACCCGGCTGATACTGCCGGTGATCCTCGAGGACGCCCTAAAGCTCATGCAAGAAGAGCGTGAGCGACTGGAGCGCAAGGGCCGTGAGGTGCCTCCACTGCCTTGGAACGAAAGTGACCTGGCCGAACTTTATACCCGGCTGGAGGAAGTCGCCTATTACCAGACGCAAAGCCTCGGGCCGTTCAGATACCGCTTGCGCGATGCAGGACACCTCCCCGGCAGCGCCTTTATTCAGCTCGAGGCCGCCGGCCGATCCCTGATTTTTAGCGGTGACCTGGGCCACCGACGAAAGGATGTGTTGGTGGATCCCGACTATCCGGCCATGGTTGACCTGGTTTTGTGTGAAGGGACTTATGGAGACCGCTCGCACCGCCCATTTGCTGCAACGCTGGAAGAGTTTTCCGACATTTTGAGCAACGTACTGAGCCAGAACGGCAAGGTCTTCATTCCGTCGTTTGCCCTCGAGCGCACCCAGGAGGTGCTGTTTTACATCCGCGAGCTCGAGCAGCGCGAGGCCATTCCCAGTGTTCCGGTGTTTGTGGACTCACCCTTGGCCTGCAAAATCAGTGAGATTTATCCTAAGGTGCGGGACTTTTTCAGCAGCGAGGTGCAGCACCTTTATGCCCAGGGCCTCGACCCTTTCCGCCCCCGGCGGCTCGAGTACACCCATAGCGTGGAGGAGTCCAAGGCCCTTAATCTGATGCAGGGCCCTATGATTGTTATCGCTGGTAACGGGATGCTTTCCGGAGGGCGCATATTGCACCACCTGCGCCATGGTCTGCCCGATGGCAGAAACGCTGTGATTATCACGGGCTACCAGCCCCGGGGTGGCCTGGGAGAATTGCTGATCAACCAGGCTGAGACGGTGCGGATATTTGGCGAAACCGTACAAGTACGGGCCAGAACCCATACCCTGGGCGGTTTCTCGGGCCACGCGGGCCGCGATGAATTGCTCGACTGGTTGGAGAGCGAACAGCGCATCGTCTTGGTACACGGTGAGGCCGAAAAACTGCAGATGCTGGGGCAGGTCTTGCGGGAGCGAGGTAAGAACGCGTTTTTGGGAGAGTGGGGTAAGGCCGTCGAGGTTTAGAACGGTTGCTGGGGAGGAATTTATGCAAAAGGGACTTGTAGGGCTTGTGGTGCTGGGGGTGCTGATGGTAGCGGCGCAGGCCAGTGTGGGTGCGGTTCCCTGGGCTGTTGGAGGGGTACAGGAACCGGCACTTTTGCAAGTAGGCGAACTGAGGCGGCTGCTCGAGCCCAAAGGGGTGAGTTTCGCTGAAACTGGAATTTTAGGGCGTTATCTGCTCGAGGTAAAATTTCCGCAGACCACCAATGCCCTGTACCTGCGCATGGTTAGCCAGAACAACGTCTCCTATGCGGTTTTTGATGATTTGTTTATTAACCTGGCCCAGGTGGATTTGGGGATTAATACCCCCGTTAAGGTGGAAGGGTGGGCTAATCCTGTTATCGCCATCGGCCCGACCGTGTTTCGACTGGGCACCCAGCGCAATCCGGTAAACCCCTACCTGGGTTACATGTACCTGGTGCGTAAGCGGCTCATTGACCGCGATGATGCCCCCCCTTACCTGGCTAAACTGCTGGATGAAGACCCCAGGGCCCGGCGCTGTATACACGAGCTACCGGTGAACGACCCTGCTGGAACCGTATATGCCGTGGCTAGCCGGGTCTGGGCTGAGGCCAACCTGAAGGCCCCCTACGACAAAATCCCCGACTTTGCCAAGCCGGCTGCATTTCACGTGGGCGCTGTACAGAATGGGCGCATTCGCTTGTTGTTATCAAGGGAATCAGCCAATTACGCCAGCCATCTGGAAGAATGGGCCAAAGCTCGAGATAAAGAAACGCTCATTTTGATCAGGCTTACGGGATGGATTAAGGACTTGAATGCCGAGATTCAGGTGATCCGGCCGCCTCGAGGGCGTAGCCAGGCTGTGCGATGCGATTAGATTGCTGTTTGCGGAGTTGATGCTGTGGGACGGTTTTTTGAGCATTCTGACCGGTTGGTCAACGGGGCGCAATTTGTGTTATAGTTCGCACGTCATGGAACTTACGCTAAAGTCTGCACGACGCTTTGTTGACGAGATTCCTGCGCCGTTGGCTGTGGTGGGGGTCTGGGGCGGTGAGCTTGGCGAGGAAGGAAACCGACTGGACGCTAAATGCCAAAAAACACTCTCCAAAGTGATGGGAGAGCTGCACTTCAAAGGTGATTTTGGCGAGACCCTGCTGATAAATCTGGCGCAGAAAAAAGGCGAAGGCCCTGAGTTTGCACTGCTTTTTGGTTTGGGCAAGAAGCGGGGCGTGAGTCTGGAGATCGTTCGCAGGGCCGGGGCTAAACTGGTGCGGGAAATTGCCCGCTTGGGCTTCAAAGAGGCGGTAACGGAGGTTTTTCTCGCAGAAAAGTTTGGTAAAAAAGAAGCCAGCTATGCCCTGGCTGAAGGTGCGCTCCTAGGGGGGTACACCTGGAACAAGTACAAGACCGCTGGTGCATCTGGTAAGCGGGGTGAAAAGCTGCGCTTGTGGCTGGCTCGAGCCTCCGGCCCAGCGGTCGATCGGGCCAAGATTGTAAGCGAAGCAGTCAACTACGCCCGTGACCTGGTCAATGAGCCCCCCAATGTGCTGACCCCTTCTGAGCTGGCCCGTCGGGCTGCTGCGATGGCCGAAGAGCTTGGGCTCGAGGCGGAGGTCTGGGACGAGGAGAAGATCAGGCAAGCGGGTATGGGTGCTTTTTACGGGGTGGCTCAGGGCTCGGCCAACCCGCCTCGCTTTATTCAGCTGACCTACAAACCCCCTCAACCCGCCGATCGGGTGGTGGCTATGGTGGGTAAAGGCCTCACCTTTGATACGGGGGGGTACTCCTTGAAGCCATCCGAAAGCCAGATCACCATGAAGTGTGACATGGCCGGCGCGGCGGCCGTGCTGGGGGCTATGCGGGCTGTTGCCATGCTAAAGCCTGCAGTGGAGGTACGCGCCTATGTGGCCGCGGCCGAGAACATGATCTCTGGTGCGGCCTACCGGGTATCCGATGTGCTGACGAGCTTGTCGGGTAAGACCATCGAGGTATTGAACACCGATGCAGAGGGGCGGCTCACCCTGGTGGACGCCATAACCTACGCAGACCGACAGGGGGCCGAGCTGATCGTGGAGCTTTCTACCCTGACCGGGGCCTGCGTGGTTGCATTGGGTGAAAAGGTGGCAGGCCTGTTTGCCAATGATGCCCGCTGGGGCCGCCAGGTGCAGGAGGCCGCCGAGCGCGCAGGTGAGAAGGTGTGGCCCCTGCCGATGGAAGAGGAGTACCTCGAGACCCTCAAGTCCGATACCGCCGATATCAAGAACACCCACGGGCGCAGCCGTTCGGGGGGGGCCATTACGGCGGCGCTGTTCCTGGCTGAGTTTACCGACAAACCCTTGGTGCATCTTGATATCGCAGGCCCCGCCTATACCGAAAAAAGCCACCCGCTGGGCCCAGCCGGCGGTACGGGTTTTGGAGTACGGACGCTGGTGGAGTTGCTTTGTGGGGCCAAGAGCGACTAGCCGGAGCCCTGTTTCGCAGCGGGTGCAGCGGCGGACAAGGTCGCAGCCTCAAACCTAAGAGCGTTTCCACGAATACCCAGTACAGCAAAATACGCTGTGCTGGGTAGATTGCCTGCCACCCTTCGCCGAGGGGGGCGAGGCCACTGGAGGTCTTTGCTTTGGCTGGTTATCTTTTTTGCATCCGGTATTACTGGCATTCTGTACAAATGCCGCGAATCTCGAGGCGTGCTTCCTCTACGAACCAGCCCTTTTTAGCCTCGATGGCTTGTTTGATGGGAGCTGTATCAAAGGCGGGCAGGTCTTTGTCCAGCACATCTTCGATGCTCCCGCACTGCAAGCAGAAAAGATGGTGATGACGTTCGCTAAAACCGTCGTAGCGGGTGTTGCCTTTCTGGTCTTTGAACTCCCATAATAACCCAGCCTCGCGCAACACCTGAAGGTTTAGATATACGGTCGAAAGGCCGATGTTGTATCCCTTCTTTTTGAGGCCCAGGTAGAGTTCTTCGGGTGTGGGGTGGGTGTTTTTGCTATCGAGGTAGGCCAGTATTTGCTCCCTGGGTAGGGTATGCCGCAAACCCATTGCTTTCAGCTTTGACCGATAGCTTTCCCGCTCTTTGGCTTTTGCCATTTCAACCCCCATGTACAAGTTACCGTATTATAAAACATTTTCAGAAAAAGAACATTATTGCGATGTTTTCGAGGAATATTGCAGTTTTGATCGGGTCGGGGAAAGGACTTCTCTAAATGAGCCCGCTGATACCAGATTCGGCCAGCCTGGTGCCTAAAGGCAGCGAACTGATCCGATCGAAGGGATACGCTTTCTTCGCCAAGCCTGGCGAGGGCACTTGGCTTTGGCTGGCTATCTTTTTGCATCCGGTATGAGCGATCCGCGCTGCTGGAACCTTCTTATTCGACGGATCGCTGCTGTGGGGTGCGGTATAGCCTGAAGATTTCCTGTGAAAATATCACCTAGACGCAAGATAGGAAGGTGATATACTAACTTTACTGTGGAGAAGCCAATTTACCGATTGTTGCATTTGATATTTGCGTTAGGAACGCTACATATTCTGTTGTTGATGGCTTTGGAGGTTCAGCGCAACGTGCAGCTTCGCAATCAAATCGCACAGGTGGAGTTTCGCCTGGTACAGCTCGAGCGGCACAACCAGAAGCTGAGCGAAGAGCTACAGCTTGCCGCTGACCCCCGCTACCGCGAAGGACTGATCCGACAGATGGGGTACGTGCACAAGGACGAGCTGCTCTTGCTGAATACGCCTGCGGGCGGTTCCCCTTCCAATTGAGCCGAGCCCTGGCTAAAAACCAGTTGAAGCTGTGCATTGCGGTTGCGTTGGATATTCAAATTCGCTGCGCTTCGGCATAGTATAAAGGCCGCGTATGCTTGAACGGCTAACGGAACTGCTGCTCGAGGATGAAGCCCTAACCGATGGGCTTTCTGATGAAGAAGCCAGTGAGCTAGTGGGTTGGCTCATCGGCGTTGTAGAAGACCTCGAGGACGAGTCCGGCGAGGTGCCTCAGCGCTACATTGCCCAGTTGAAACGTTTGGGGCACGAGATTGCGCGCATTGCACGTCGCTACAGAGTCCCGGTGCCGGAGCTTATTGACTTGGTTGAACAGGTCTGGGAAGAACCCAGTGAAGAACCCGCATCCAAACCCATGCAGGCCTAGATGACCCAGCCGGCTATGGCCAAAGTTCGAACCGGCTATCGCCGAACATTAAGTATTTTAATGTTTTTTGGTGCAAAAGTAACGCGCTTGTAACGATTGATGGCTTAACCTACAAGCATGAGTAGGGAGCTTATATTGCAAATTGCATTTGGGAATGCCCGGCCCATTCGAGCCCGTCCTCATCCGATGGGAGGGGTGCGCGCCTCCCTGCGCAACTGGCTTTTGCCCGCCCCCATCGAGTTTAGCGGTTGTGTGATGCCGCGTACGCAGGTGGCTCGATTGCGCTTAAGACACCTTGCCTAGAACTGTGCCCCCCTGGCAACTGCCCCCGTGCCTCCCGGTGGCAGTTGGTTTTTTTTGTAGAATGGCCGCCGATGCGAGCCAGAATGCTGGTGGAGTGGAGCCTTGGAACGGCCGAAAGGTATAGCTGGGATGGGGAGCGCCTGCTTCCCAAGGAACCTCCCTGGCGGCCGGAATGGGGTTTGGCACCGGTCAACTATGGTCTGATCCCGGGCTACTACAACCCAGCCGACCAGGACACCCTCGACGCCATCTGGGCTGGCAAGGAGCCGATACCGGTTGGAAGCTGGCTCGAGGGTGAGGTGTTGGGCATGATCTGGGTTTCCGATGGCGACCACAAGATAATTCTGGGCCATCCCCAAAACCTTTCTGCCCTCGACCTAGGGGCTCTCTGGCAGTGGTTCAAGAAGCGTCAGCCCCGCCTAGCCAGTGCTGAAGAGGCCGAGGCGTTTGTTCGCTCTTTGTAGCTACCTCTATACAGCAGGAGGTCGGTTGGTTCAGTGCCGGAAGGCGGTGAACCAACCAACTTCCGCTTGAATCCTTCACCGTCGGACGGTAGCCAGGGGTGAAGATTTTATTTTCTTGCCTCTACTCGAGCCTTCATCTCCTCAATGAGGGCAGCCAGGGCCAGCGTGCGCTGCTCCTTTACATGACGCTCGCGCACATTGACCGTGCCCACCGCGGCTTCTTTGTCGCCTACCACCAGAATCAGGGGTATCTTTTGCAGCTCGGCGTCGCGGATTTTGGCGTTCATGCGTTCGCTGCGGTCGTCAATTTCCACGCGGAGCTTGTTCTTGCGCATCTCGGCGGCCACCTTCTGGGCGTACTCCAGATGCCGGTCGGCAATCGGCACAATCACGGCCTGGATGGGGGAGAGCCACAGTGGGAAGTCGCCGGCGGTGTGCTCGAGGTAAAAGGCAAAAAAGCGGTCGAAGCTGCCCATGATGGCGCGGTGGATCACCACCGGGGTTTCTTTTTCGCCTTTTTCGTTGGTGAACTCGAGGCCAAAGCGCTCGGGCACGATAAAGTCGAGCTGGTTGGTGGCGATGGTCTCTTCTTTGCCCAGCACGCTCCTGATCTGCACATCGAGCTTGGGGCCGTAGAAGGTGGCCTCGCCGATGCCCTCTACATACTTGGCCCCGGTCTCTTCCAGGGCTGCCCGGATGGCTTTAATCGAGTCGCGCCAGTTGTCGTTCTCCTCGCCGAACTTTTCGGGGTTGTTTTCGAAGTCGGGCAGCGAAAGGCGGAACCAGTAGTCCGAGATGCCAAAGTCTTTGTAGACCTCGTCGAAGAGCTGAATGACCCGGATAAACTCCTCGGTGACCTGGGCCCTCGAGCAGTAAATATGCGCGTCGTTTTGGGTGAAGCCCCGCGCCCGCGTGAGGCCCGAGAGGGTGCCCGAAAGCTCGAAACGATAGACCGTGCCGAACTCGGCCAGCCTTAGCGGCAGGTCGCGGTAGCTCTTGGGCCGGGCCTTGTAAATCATGTGGTGGTGCGGGCAGTTCATGGGCTTGAGGTAGTACTCCTCCCCCTCAATTTCGATGGGGGCGTACATATCGTCCTTGTAGTAGGGCAGGTGGCCCGAGGTGTAGTAGAGCCGGGCGTTGGCGATGTGCGGTGTATACACGTAGTGGTAGCCGTGCTCCTGCTCTTTTTTGTACATGTAGTCTTCCATCTGCTTGCGAATAAAAGCGCCGCGCGGCAGCCAGAGCGGCAGGCCTTTGCCCACCTCCTCGCTGATGGTGAAGAGCTCGAGGGCCTGCCCCAGCCTGCGGTGATCGCGGCGCTTGGCTTCCTCCTGCTGCCAGAGGTAGTGCTCGAGCTCTTCCTTGGTGCGGAAGGCAACCCCATAAATGCGCTGGAGCATGGGGCGGCTCGAGTCGCCGCGCCAGTAGGCCCCGGCAATGCCGGTGAGCTTGAAGTGGGGTGGAATGCGGCCCGTGCTGGGCACGTGGGGGCCCCGGCATAGGTCGGTGAAGCCATAGGTATCGTCGCCTTGCGCGTAGAAGCTCAGCTCCTCGGTTTCGGGCAGGTCTTGAATAAGCTCGGTTTTGTAGGGGTCAATGCCCTCGTAGCGTTTGAGGGCTTCCTCGCGCGGGAGCACGAAGCGCTTTAGCGGCAGGTTGGCCGCCACGATCCGGCGCATCTTCTCCTCGATGATGGGCAGATCTTCTTCACGGATGGGCTCGGGGGCGTCTATATCGTAATAGAAGCCGTTTTCGATCACCGGGCCAATCGCCAGCTTGACCGTTTCGGGTTTGTAACCCCGCTCGGTGTACAGCTCGCGCACCGCCTGGGCCATCACGTGGGCCAGGGTGTGGCGGAAGAGCTGGGCGTACTCGGGGTCTTTTTCCGTCAGGATGCGCAGCTCGGCATGGGGTGGTAAGGGCTTGAGCAGGTCGTACAGCTCTCCATTGACAATGGCCCCAATGGCGGCCTTGGCCAGACCGGGGCCGATGGCCTGGGCGGCATCGGCAGCCGTGGCACCGGGCTTGAGCTCCAGGTTGCGTCCGTCGGGAAGCACTGCGTTCATAACTCACCTCAAAAAAAATCCCGGCCCTTCAACTACGAGCCGGGAGAACCTCTGCCGCCTTGCGGCTAGAAGTTCCCCCCAGGCCTGGTCGTTGGCCGAGACCTCATCTTGCGTAGAAGTGTACGACTGCAGCGGGAAGGCGTCAAATCCGTTGGCGCGCTCGAGGGGGCGGGGCTGCAAAGGTAACGCTATGGAAGCTGGCGAAATTGGGCCGGAATACCTGGGAGACTAGACGGGCTCGAGCAGCTTCAAACGCCGGCCCGCATATAAGGCCCAGGCATAACAGATGGTGGCGACCACCATAGGCCCCACATACCCCACCCGATCGGCCAGCAAGCCGCCCAGCACCGGCGAGAAGGCCAGCAGCCCCACGATGGTGTTGGACAGGCCGATGTACGAACTGCGCGCATCGGTGGGGGCCAGGTTTACCAGGTAGGTGGCGGTGCCCACCCCGATGGAAGAAAGGTAGGCCCCTTGAAGAGCAAAGACCAGCCAGAAGGCGGTTTTGGGTAGTAGCAGGGCCAGAACCGGGGTTACCGCACCCAGCGCTGCGCCGATCAGGATCAGACTGCGGGAGCCGTAGCGCCTCGAGACCTGCACCCACAGCAGGTTGGAAAGCACCGAGGAGAGCGTGTAGACCATGAGATAGGTGCCAATCTCGCCCTTATGCCCCAGCACCCGCACGGCGTACGCTGCGAAAAAAGGCTCGACCATACTGGCGATTGCCAGCAGCACGCGCACCCGTAGGAATCGCCGGAAATAGAAGTCGCGAAACGGCAGGCTGAGCGAGATGCGCTCGGTGCGGGTGTGGGTGTCGGGGGGTTCGTCTATCAGACCGAACAGGTGCCAGCCGTAGGCAAAGGCCAGGGTGCCCAGCGTAAAGAGGATGGCATACGGGTAGGGAAAAGGCAGGGGCAGCTCCAGGATCAGGCGCACCAGGAAGCCGGCCCCGAAGGCCAGCAACCCCCCCACCAGGTTGCGCAGCGAGAACAGCCCGCTGCGGCGCTCCATGGGGATGGTTTTGCCGATGGTTTCCCAGAAAGGCAGGCTTGAGAACCCGGTGAAAAGCCCGTTGAGGGCCAGGCCCACCACAAACACCCATAAAAGCAGATCGGGGTGCCGGCCCAAGAAAAACCCACCCAGGGCCACGACGCCCAGGCTGGCTACCCGCAGCAGGGCCATGCGGCGGTACAGCGTGACCTTAATCGGCAGCCGGGCCACGTAAGGGGCCACGAAGACCTGCGGCACCATGGAGCCGGCGTTGAGCAGGGCCGGCATCAGCCCAATGGCCCAGTTGGCCGCGCCCAGCTTGGCGGCAAAGGACGCCAGCACAATGGAACCGTTGAAGAAAGCGTCGCCCAACAGCACAAACCAGCCATTGAGCATTGCCAGACGGTAGTTGCGGTCTTTGAGGTCTAGAATATCGCTTGTGTCGTTTTTGGTCATTCCTACGCTGGGCCCCTTTCATCTGCTGCACCCGCGCTACAACGGGGTGACGTTGCTGGAGCTGATTCGAGTCCATCAGCCCGAGCGGATCGTTCTGGCCTCGTACAGCCCAGAAGAGCTGGCAGCGCAAACTTGGCGCGACCAGAACGAGATCTCATTGTTTCATGTTTTGCCCTGGGCTGAAAGTGCGGGCGTTGCGCTGGAGGCCCTCGACCCCCAGGCCCCGCTCAGGCTCGAGGCCGAGCGGTTTCGTGAAGCCCTGCGCCAGTATCCCAAAGGGCAGCAGATTTTGCGCCAGGTAGAGCCCCTCGAGGACAACCTCAAATGGGTGCTGACGAACCCCCGCACCCCGGAGGATTTTGCCCAGGAATCGTTGCTCGAGGTGCTAAGGGCCTACCACCAAGGCTATGGGCAGGTGTTTGGTGAAGGGCCCGCCACCGGCTTTCGGCGGGAGCGCATGGCCCAGGTAGCCCAGCGCCTGGTTTCGCAAGAGGGCCCCGCAGCGGTGCTGGTGGATGTGCTCGAGTACCCCTGGCTGCTCGAGGCCCTTCCTGGGGAGCGGGTGGTGCTTCCGGGCCACCACACCCCGACCGAGCTAGAACGCCAGCGCAGCGTGCTGGATCGGGCCTGGCAGCTGAACGAGTCGGACGACTGGGGGGTTTTGTTGCAACAACTGCAGGAGGTGGAAGGCCCTGAGGCCCTGTACTGCGCGGCCCAGATTTATCTGGCGGCGGGCCAGCCCGAGGCGGCTTACCAGCTGATGGAGCAGCTCGTTCATACCGACTTCCAGCACCCCGCCTACCTGCCGGGCTACGCCCTGGCCCGCTACGGACAGCTCGCCGACTGCATGGGCCGGCGCGACCAGGCCCTGCGCGCCTATAGGGCTGTGCTGGGGCTTTCCTGGGCACCCCAGGAAGCCCGGGAAATCGCCCTGGCCGGGCAGAAGACCCCCTTTCGGCTCGAGCGATAGCGCACCCGCGCTGCTGGCCAAGGCCCCAGAAGTAAAGGGACGGCGGGGCCCGGCTGCCGGGGGCTTACCCTGGGGGTTTCGAGGCCTGTTGATGGCAGGGTCGGAGTGGGCGGTGTCGTTCACTGCCCCAGCCGGCGCAATAGCCGGGGAGCCCAGAACCCCAGCAGCTTCATCTGGCCGGGTTTGGGCGGGCCTTCTAGCAGGGCCACCCCCCCTTTCTTAAAGGGAAAAGTGTGGCCTTCCCGGCGGGTGGTGAGGAGCCAGGCGCATAGCTCGCCCATCCAGGGCTCGTGCCCCACCAGGGCCACCGACGACCCCTGCAGGGTCTCGAGGAGGGCCAGGCTGGGCTCGGCGGCCAGGTAGGGGGTCACCTCGGTCTCGCCTTCCAGCAGCGGCACCAGCAGCTCGGCGGTTTGCACGGCCCGCAGCTTGGGGCTGTGGTAGAGCCGGTCGAGCCGAACCCCCAGGCGCTTGAGCCCCCGAACCACCTCGCTAAACTTCTGGATGCCTTCGGGCGAGAGCGGGCGGGCGTCGTCGGACTGGCCCGGGGCGGCCTCGAGCGCGATGGCGTGGCGGATCAGGTAAAGCTCCATGGCTAACCTCGAGGCCTCCATTCTACCAGCAGCTCGAGCCCGAAGGCTTGTCGAAAGAGTTTGGCCTGTTTGCGGGTCTCGGTGAGTTCGACCCAGGGCTCTTCCTGGGCCAGCAGGGTTAGGCGCACCTGCTGGCTGCCGATCTCCACCTCCAGGCCCTCCACCCGCCCGACCCGGCTGCGCTCGAGGTACTCGCTGATGCGCAGGAGGGTGGCCAGCCGCAGCAAGCGCTTGGTATCGCCATCCTGCAACACCGATTTGTAGGCCCCAGGCCGGGGTTCACCCTTGCGGTGGTAGCGCACCAGCAGCCCTAGCAAGGCCTGCTCGCGGTGGGTGAGGCCGGGGATGGCCGCGCTCATCACCAGGTACTCGCCGTGCTTGTGGTGGTCGTAGTAGCCGATGCTCATGCCAATATCGTGCAGCAGGGCGGCCTCGTCCAGGAGCTGCTCCTCGGCTTTGCCGTAGCCGTGCAAAGGGGCCAGCAGCCGGAAGAGCAGGCGGCAGAAGTGGCGCACCCGGGCGGTGTGGTTAAAATCCTGGGGGTAGCGGGCAAACAGGTTGCGCACGTAGAAGCCGCGAACGTCGTTCAGCAGATGCGGAGCGGGTAGGAACTCCCGGTAGAAGGCCCCCTCCCGCACACCCTGGCCGGAGATCCACAGGCCCTCCAGACCGGCCTCGCGCAGCACCGTGCGGTAGACCAGGGCCCCGGCCACAATCACATCGGCGCGGTCGGACTGGAGGCCCTCGAGCTGCCGCCGCTGCTCGGTGGTACGCTGGGCCAGAATACCCACGGTCTCCTCGAGCGCTTCACGGGATAGAAAGTAGCCGTGTACTAAGTCGAGCGGGTAGTCTTCCCGCCGCTGGGCCAGCTTGGCCAGGTTGCGCACGGTGCCGCCCATCGCTACCAGCGGTAGGGGGTTCTGACGCACCTGGGCCAGCACCTCCTTCATCTCTTTGCGTACAAAACGCTCGAGGTCTTCTATCTCCCCCTTCTTGGGCGGGTTCGACCCCAGAAACATCTCGGTCAGGCGCACCGCGCCCAGCGGATAAGCCCGTCCTTCGCGGTAGGCCCGGCCTTTCATAAGCGAAAGTTGGGCGCTGCCCCCGCCCAGATCCATTACCCAGGCCTCCTGGAAGTTGAAGGAGTTGGCCACCGCCAGTACCCCGTAGCGGGCCTCGTCCTCGCCGGAAAGCACCTGCACCTGGAGCCCCAACTTGCGCACCTCGCGCAGAAACTCCGGGCCGTTTTCCGCGTCGCGGCTGGCGCTGGTGGCAATCACCCGCAGCTCATCGAGGTCGGTGGCCTGGGCAAAGTCGGCGTAGAGCTTGAGGGCCGACAAAGCCCGCTGCATTCCGCTCTCGCTCAGGCGGCCCTGGGTGGCCAGCCCCTCGCCCAGCCGGACGCTCTCGCGGATCTCGTCTATTAGCCGAAAGTGCCTACCCGGCTCGTAGGCATACACCACCAGCCGCGCGGTTCCCGATCCCAGGTCTACAATGCCCAGACGTTGCACCGCCCCATGGTAGAGGCTAAGCGTTATCGGCTCAAGTTCTGTCAAGGGCGGGGCCATGTACGCAGTGTTATGCGGCCAGGTCAAGAAGGCGTCAGATAGGGCCAGGGAATCCCTTGCCCACGGCTTTGCACGAAGTTGGCCCCTCAACTCCAGTTGCGCGAGCCTGGGTCATCCGATTCCACGCTTCCTTTTGATCTCCCTTACCTTTTTCTTCCGCCGAAGGATAAACTCAGGCCAGGGTGAAAAAAACTAAGAGCAAAAAGAAAGCCTTATCCTTCCCTGACAAAGCCCCCCAAGACTTGAACGGGATGTCTAAACCGCAAAGCCCCCGCTATGTAGCCGCCCAGGTCAGCCAGGAGGCGAGCTGGCTTTCCTTCAACCGCCGGGTGTTGGAGCAGACCCGGCGGCCCGACTTTCCCCTGCTGGAGCGGCTGCGTTTTCTGGGGATATGGGCCTCGAACCTCGACGAGTTTTTCTCCGCCCGGATTTCACGGGCTTTTGCCGAGGAGCGGGGTAGCAGCAGCTATCAGTCCCTGATGGCGGAGGCCCGGGATCAGACCGAGGAAGCCAGCCGGCTCTATCTGGAGTTTCTCAAGGAGCTGGAAGGCCATGGTATCCACATCCTCGAGCCCTCCCAGCTCACCAAGGCCGAAAAGCAGTATTTCGGGGCCTACTTAGCCGAGGAGGTGGCCCCCCTGACCGACCTGATCCGGCCCGAGGCCATCCCCGAGCTGGCCAGCCAGGCCCTGTACTTTGCCTCGGGAGAGGGTTTGCTCCAGCACCTGATCCGGCTGCCCGAGAGTGTGCCCCGGCTGCTGGAGGTGCCCGGGCGCGAGGGGGGCTTCGTGCGCCTGGGTGCGCTGGTGCGTATGCGCAGCGACCTGTTTCTGCCCGCCAACCAAAAGCTGCCGCTCTATGAGTTTCGCCTGATCCGGCTGGCCCAGCTGGCCCGTTCCCGCGCCGACTGGGACGAACTGCCCGAGGCCCTCGAGGCCCGTCTGGACGGGCAGGTGAGCCACCTCGAGCTCGAGGAGGACTTCCCCCCCTTATGGGCCGAGACCCTCCGGGTGGCCCTGGAACTTGAGCCCTGGGAGGTCTTCCGCATCGCCCCGCCCCTCGACCTGAGCTTTGTGAGCACCATCGTTGCGCGAGGCCCGGCCAGCGAGAAGTTCAAACCCATCACCATCGAAAAACCCAAAGGCTTTGCCAGGGATCCCTTCGCTTACCTGAACCGCCGCGACCTGCTGCTGTATCACCCCTTCGAGGACTACGGCGCGGTAGAGGCCTTTGCGCAGATGGCTGCCCAGGATCCCAAGGTGGAGGCCGTGCGGGCCACCCTGTACCGCATTGGCGAGGAGAACGGCATCGCCCAGTCGCTCATCCAGGCGGCCAGGGCCGGAAAGGATGTGGCGGTGCTCCTGGAGGGCCGGGCCCGCTTCGACGAGCTGGCCAACCTCGAGTGGAGCCTGCGCTTTGCCGGGGCGGGGGTACGGGTGCTGCCCCTGCCCAGCAAAAAGGTGCATGCCAAAGCCCTCTACGTGCGCCGGGCCGGACAGGCCTATGTGCACCTGGGCACCGGCAACTACAACCCCATCAACGGGCGGCTCTACACCGACCTTTCGCTCTTTACCGCCCACCCCGAGCTAACCGCGGACGTGTGGGCTTTTTTCTCGGCCCTCGAGCAGCGGCAGGCCCCGGCGCTGTCTACCTTGCGCACAGGCTCCAGCATCCGCGACCTGCTCATAGAAAGCATCCAGGCCGAGGCCCACAAGAAGGGCGAGATCATCCTGAAGTTCAACCACCTCACCGACCCCCCCATCTTGCAGGCCCTCGAGGAGGCGCTGAACCGTGGGGCAAAGGTGCATCTGATTGTCCGCAGCACCCTCACCGCCCTCTGGGAAGGGCTGGAGGTCAAGAGCCTGGTGGGCCGCTTCCTGGAGCACGCCCGCGTGGCCGCCTTCAAGAACAAGGGCAAGTGGCGGGTTTGGGCTGGCAGCGCCGACGCCATGCCGCGCAACCTCGACCGCCGCTATGAGCTGTTTTTCCCCATCCTGGATGCCCGCGCCAAGCGCAAGGTGCTGGAGATTCTGCAAGCCCAGATTCTGGACGACCGCAACAGCTATATCCTTACCCCCGGCGCTCAGGAGCGGCGCTGGGGGGGTAAGCGGGACGGGCAGCGGCTGGGCAAGCCGTAATGAACCGATCTAGCAGTTGGCCTCGAATACCCTGAGCCTGCCCGCAGGTGATAGCCGAACCTCTTCCCCCGGCTCGGCCTGCAGTTTCACCACCGCTTCCCCTATGCCCAGGTTCACCCGGCACAGCCGCTCACCCCGGCCGCCATACACCGCCAGCACCCGAGCCTCCAGCCCTTCCGGCCCTGGCCGCAAGTCTTCGTAGCGGAAAGCTAGCAGGCCTGGCCCGCTTTGCAGTCCCTCCACCTCCCAGGCCAGGCCGTTGAGTCGAACCCAACCGTTTTGCACCTGTACCGGCAGCAGGTTCAAGCGCCCAAAGGCCCGGGCCGCCGAGAGGGTCTGGGGTTGGGCGTACACCTGGGTGGGGGTATCCACCTGCACGATACGCCCCCCCTCCATCACCGCCACCCGGTCGGCCACCGCGAGGGCCTCGTCGGGGTCGTGGGTGACGTGCAGGGCGCTCACATGCTCGGCCCGCAGCAGCGCGGCCACCTCGAGCCGCAACTCCTCGCGCAGTACCGGGTCGAGGGCCGAGTAGGGCTCGTCTAAAAGCAAGAGCCGCGGCTTGGCGGCCAAGGCCCGCGCCAGGGCCACCCGCTGCTTCTGTCCGCCGGAAAGCTGGTGCGGCTTGCGGGCCTCCAGCCCGGCCAGACCCACCCGGCCCAGCAGTTGGTGGGCGGCCTCGCGGTCGGGCTTTTTCATCACCAGGAGCAGGTGTTCC
This sequence comes from Meiothermus taiwanensis WR-220, assembly GCF_003568585.1. NCBI lineage: Bacteria > Thermotogati > Deinococcota > Deinococci > Thermales > Thermaceae > Meiothermus > Meiothermus taiwanensis. The sequence continues at coordinate 1,767,028 of NZ_CP021130.1, read as the reverse complement.
AGCGCGCTCAGGTGCGGCCACAAGGCGTGATCCTGAAACACATAGGCCAGGCCGCGCTGCTCCGGGGGCTGGTGGGTTACCTCGTCCGGGCCCAGAAAGATGCGGCCGGTGTCGGGCTTCAATAGCCCCGCCACCAGGTTCAGCAGGGTGGTCTTGCCTGAGCCGGAAGCCCCCAGCACCGCCATGATCTCGCCAGGGGCGAGCTCGAGGCTGACCCCGAACACCCCCGCCTTGCCGAAGTTCTTGGATACCTCTTCTAGTCGCAGCATAGCATGGGCATGGAGAACATCTGCAGGGGGTTTACCCTACCACCCCCCGGCGCGGAACCAACAACAGCAGCAGCGACAGGGCCATCAGCATCAGCCCGATGGCGGCGGCCTCGCGGAACAGCCCCCCGTTCAGGGCCGAGAGCACCGCCACCCCCAGGGTCTCGCTGCCGGGTGCATACAGCATGGCCGACAACGTGAGTTCGGCCAGGCACAGGGGCAGCACCAGGAAGACCCCTGCCGCCAGGTAGGGCCGCAACAGGGGGAAGCCAATCTTCCACCAGGCCCACCCCTGCCGCAGGCCAAACAGCCTGCCCACCTCCACCAGCCGCTCGATGCCCGCCTCCAGCCCCGCCTCGATGGAGCGCAGCATGAGTGCGGCGAAGTTGAGCAGGTAGGCCAGCAGCAGAATCCAGGGGGTGGCATACAGCGGGGTGGGGGCCAGCAGCAGGATGAGCCCAATGGCCAGGAGGGTTCCGGGCAGCAGGTAGTGCATATCCAGCACCTGCCGCAGGCGCTTCATGGCCCCGCGCTGGGGCGCCATCAGCAGCCCCAACAACAGCAACAACCCTGTGGCCAGCAGGGCCAGCAGCAGCGAGTTGGCCAGCCCCTGCCGCACCAGGGGCAGCTCCCAGGCCGCCCAAAAGGCGGGCTGAAAAGCCCCCGTAAAGGTGTTGAACAAAGCCCGGCGCAGCAGGCCCACCAGCGGGAAGAGCACCGCCACCAGCGCAAACAGCCCAAAGCCCATCCGGGCCACCCATACCAACCTAGGGCGCAGCAGCCGGGGGGAGGGCTCGCCGCTGGGCTGGCTCGAGAGCAGCAGGGCCGGAACCGCCAGCAGCCCCAGTAGCAGCCCGATGGCCGCCGCCTCGCCCAGGGGGTCGGGGCTGGCGGGGGAGAAGAGCCGCGCATAGGCCAGGGTGGGCAGCGTGTAGACCTGCGCCGGCAGCCCCAGCACCGCCGGAACCCCAAAGTTGCCCAGCAGGGTCAGGTACAAAGCCCCGAAGGCGGCGATCAGGGCCGGGAACAGGGGGGGCAGCAGGGCCCGCACCCGCCGCCAGCCCGTCACACCATGCACCTCGCACGCTACCAGCAGCGGGGCCAGCTTCGATTCCAGGGCCGGGCGCAGCAGCAGGTAGGCCACCGGGGCGTAGTGGGCCGTCCAGGCCAGCAGGATGCCCCCCACCCCGTAGGGTTGCAGACCCACCAGTTGCAAAGCGTACAAAAAACCCAGCGCTCCCACGAAGGGCGGCACCAGATAGGCGGGCAGCAGCAACGCGTCCCAGCCGGGGTGCAGCCGTGCCCGGAAGGCCAGCCAGGCCAGCCCGCCCCCCACCCCTAAACAAAGCGAACTTCCCAGCAAGGCCAGCAGCAACGAGACCCCGGCCACATCGAGCACCCTGGGCAGAATGGCCACATCCCCCAACCCCCGCCAGGCCAATACCAGCAGGGGCAGCGCCACCCCCAAGGATAGGAGCAGCCAGAATGTGGCAGTGGTAAGACGATGGGGGCTCATTCGCAGGGTATATTACCGCTCCAGTTGGGGGTTTACAGCCGCTCCCGATATCACCCAGCCCGGTGGCAACCGTACTGTTTTGAGGAAGGGCGGGCTGCCCGGATCGAAGCCAGTGGATGCGCGGCGTTCCCTGAGCGCGTCGAAGGGAACGCCCCAGACCGCAGCCTTACCTTCACAAACCAGCACCTAGCGCAGGTTGAACAGGGTGTTGAACTGGGTCAGCAGGCTTTGCCGGTTGGCCTGAATGAAGTCGGCGGCTGAAGGTATCGAGAGCACCTCACCGCTCACCCCAGCGGGGCGGGGGGCCGAGGCGATGACCGGGATGTAGCCTTGCTGGGCAAACAGGGCCTGGGCTTCGGGGGACAACAGGAAGCGCATAAAGCGCTCGGCTAAGACAGGGTTGCGGCTGCTTGCCATCACCCCGATGGGGGTGGGTACCAGGATGGCCCCGTCGCGGGGGTAGATGACCTTGAGGGGGGCCCCCTGGCGGATCAGGTCGCGGATGCCAAAGTCGGTGATGATGGCAATTCCATACTGCCCCTCAGCCAGTTTTTGCTGAAGGATGGGGTTGGACTGCTCGACCTTGAGACCGTTGCGCTGGAGCTGCTCGAAGAAGCTAAAACCAAAACGCTGGCTGAAGGTGCCCAGCGTGGAGAGGGCGGCGCCCGAGAAATTGGGGTTGGGCATCCCTATCAGATCGCGGTACTCGGGCTTGAGCAGGTCGCGCCAGGTCTGGGGCTCGGGGAGGTTCCCCAGCTTGCGGGTGTTGATCGCAATGCCGTTGTAGAGCAGCCGCACTTCGTAGTAGCGCCCGCCCTGGTAGGCGAACTTGACCGGGAAGCCGGGGGTGGTGGCCCGCACCGGACGTAAGCGGTTGGCGGCGGCCAGCTCGCGGAAAAAGGTCTCGTCGGCCACCCACAGGAGGTCGGCCTGGGGGTTGCCTGCCTCCAGTTCGGCCCGCAGGCGGGTGATCACCTCGCCGGTGCCGCTGCGGAAGACCTGTACGTTGATGCCCGGATTGGCCCGTTTGAAGAGCTCAATCATGGGGTCGACGTTGGTCAGCACCTCCGAGGTATAGAGGGTAAGGGTTTGCGGCTGGGCGAAAGCCAGACCACAAGCCAGAAAAGAAGCCAGAATGAGTCGTTGCATGAAGCCTCCGTAACGGGTTCAACCCTATTGAGATTGTGCCCTGATTATTGTCAACCCGGTGTCAGGACAAATTTTGTTCCAGGCTGCAAACGGCTCCGGAGGCTTCAGGCGGCGCCGGCAATCATCCGGTGATCCTTGAGGGTGATTCCGCTCAGGCCGTGTTTGGCGCAGAGTTTGTCGAGGTTTTGCTGGCGCTGTTGGACTCGAGCCGCGTACGACATGTTGGCCCCGTGCATGGCCACGGCCACACCCCGACCCGGCAACTGAACGAGGGGGTAGTCTGCCGAGACCACCCGCAGATACCAGTCCCAGTCCCAGTAGTCCGACATCTCCGGGTCAAAGAGCCCCAACCGGTCGTGGAAGAAGCGGGGGTAAGCCACCCCGGAGGCCAGCAAGAGGTTGTCCTTCAGAAGTGACGCAGGGCTGGCCTTGAAGTCGAAGGGGATGCGCTTTAGTTCCAGGCCATCGCGTTCCAAAACCAGGTAGCCGCCCCGGTAGACCAGGCCGGCCTGGCTCTTTAGCGCCCGAACCACCCGGTGCAGGTGGGTGGGGTCGAGCCACCAGTCGTCGTCGTCCAGCAGGGCGATAATCTCGCCGGAGGCGTGGGCCAGCCCGGTGTTGCGGGCCTCGACCTGGCCCTGGCCCTGGTTGCGCACCCCTACGATCCGAGGGTCGCGCAGGTTGTGGGCAGCCAGGATACCCGCCCCATCGCCGTCGTCCACCACCACGGCCTCCCAGTCGGGGTAAAGCTGGAGCTGGAGTGAGCGCAGTGCCCGCAGCAGCAGATGGGGGCGGTTGTAGGTGGGAATGAGCACGCTAACCATGCTTTGCCTCGACATTAAACCGGCTTTGTCAGGTGTTGTTGGTACGCCCCCTGACATTTACTTGACCGATGCCAACCAAGCTCAGAAGTGCGAGGTAGACGATGCGAATCCTGGTCACCAACGACGATGGTATCTACAGCCCCGGCCTGCTGGCGCTGGCCGAGGTAGCCGCGGCCTTTGGGGAGGTGCGGGTGGTGGCGCCCGATGTGGAGCAGTCGGCCATGGGCCAGGCCATTACCATAACCCGACCCCTGCACTACCGTGCCACGCCCATGGGGGGCCTCGAGGCCTACCGGGTCAACGGTACGCCCGCCGACTGTGTGGTGCTGGGTACGCACCACTGGGACAGGGTGGATCTGGTGCTCTCGGGCATCAACCTGGGTTCCAACCTGGGCCACGAGATCTGGCACTCCGGTACGGTGGCGGCGGCCAAGCAGGCGGCTTTGCTGGGGATTCCGGCCATTGCCTTCAGCGCCCTCATGAACGGCCGGGAGCCCGAGTTCGATTTGCTAAAGCCGTGGGTGGGCAGGGTGCTCGAGGCCCTCTTACGCGAGCCCAGGCCCTTCCTGATCAACGTCAACCTGCCGGCCAAACCCAAAGGCATTCTCTGGGCCCGGCAGTCGGTGCGGCGGTACGAGGGCCGGATTGTGCCCGGCACCGATCCCATGGGCCGGGCACACTTCTGGTTTGTGGCCCACCCCGACCACGAGCCCGAGGAGGGCACCGACCGCTGGGCGGTGGGCCACAACTTTATCGCGCTAACCCCCCTGCGCCTCGACCTGACCGATGAGGCCCGCCTGGGCCAGGCGTTTCAGCTGGCAGCCTTGGCCGATTGAGGCTAAACGTTAAACAGAATCAGCACCACGTCGCCGTCCTGCACCACGTAGTCCTTGCCCTCGGTGCGCACCCAGCCCTTTTCCTTGGCACTGGCCCAGCCGCCGGCCTCCACCAGCTTGTGCCACTCGATCACCTCGGCCCGGATGAAGCCGCGCTCGAGGTCGGAGTGAATCTCACCGGCGGCCTGGGGGGCCTTGGTGCCTTTGCGGATGGTCCAGGCCCGCACCTCCTTTTCGCCGGCAGTGAAGAAGGTTTGCAGGCCCAGGGTGTGGTAGGCGGTGCGCACCAGCCGGCCCAGCCCCGACTCCTCCAGGCCCAAAGCGCGCAGGTACTCCTGGGCCTCCTCCTCGGAGAGTTCGGCCAGCTCGGCCTCGATCTTGGCCGAGACCACCACCACCTCGGCCCCCTCCCGCGCGGCCACTTCGCGCACTTTTTGCACGTGGGGGTTGTGAGCGCCCTCCGGTAGGTCTTCCTCGGCCACGTTGCACACATAAATCACCGGCTTGTAGGTGAGCAGGCCCAGTTCGCGGGCGGCCCGGGCCAGCAGCTCGGGGTCGGCCCCGGTGTAGGTGCGGATGGGCTGGCCCTGGGAGAGGTGCGCTAAAAGGGGCTCGAGCGTTTCCAGGAGGGCTTTATCGTCCTTGTCGTTTTTGGCGCTTTTGCGCAGCTTGTCCAGGCGTTTCTCGATGGTCTGGAGGTCGGCCAGGGCCAGCTCGGTGTTGATGGTCTCGAGGTCGTCCAAGGGGTCTACCTTGCCCGCTACGTGCACCACATTGGGATCTTCGAAGCAGCGCACCACGTGGGCGATGGCCGCCACCTCGCGGATGTTGGCCAGGAACTGGTTGCCCAGCCCCTCGCCTTTGTGCGCACCCTTAACCAGCCCGGCGATGTCCACAAACTCCACGTGGGTGGGCACGATGGGCGGCACCCGCTCGCCCTTGATAAAGAGCTTTTGCAAGGCATTCAGACGGGGGTCGGGCAGGGTGACCACCCCCACGTTTTTGTCGATGGTGGCAAAGGGGTAGTTGGCCGCAAGGGCGCCCGCTTTGGTGATGGCGTTAAACAGCGTGGATTTGCCCACATTGGGTAGACCGACGATTCCAACTCCGAGCGATGCCATGGGTTTCCTCTGGTCAGGCCCTCTGGCCTGCACACAAGCGAACATTCTACCCCAGGGGCGGCCAAAGCCCCAAGCCTGCAAGTAGTTGCTTGGCTCGAGGTCAGGAGAAAATCCAGGACAGCGGTTTAATCCAGAGGCGGTTTTGCGTTCTTTCCTCGCACATGCGCCAGGAATTGCCTGCTTATGGTGGTGTAAAGTAAGGTTTGAAATGGTCAAGCGCCGAGTTGGTAGCAAAGGACAGATAACCCTACCCAAACAGATTCGCGAGCTTCTTGGTCTTGAACCTGGGGGAGAGGTGTTGCTCGAGCTACGGGGTGGGGAGGTGGTGCTTCGGGCGCGGCGGGGCATACCCCTCGAGGCCCTCCGGGGTCGGCTTAAAAGCCCAGTACCCTTTCCGGGCAAGGATAAAGAACGGCAGGCCAGGGAGCAGGTGTGGGCACAGGACGCGTAGAGCGCTTTTGGCTGGATACCTCCGATTCTCAGAGGCCAAGGTGGGCCCTGGCCTCCTCGGCAAAACCGGCCCAGTCCAGCATGGCCTTGGCCAGGGCCAGGTAGCCCTGGGTGGTGCAGACCTTGCCCTGCCAGTGGTGCGGGGCTTTGCTGCGTTCTAGAGTGGTTCCCGATAGTGCTTCTTCGGTGATGGGGTGGGCGGCCACCTGGCCTGAAACATGGCCGGCCTCCCACAACAGCAAAGCGCCGTTGGCTCCGGCGAATACCGCCCGCAGGCTGCCCCATACCTCGTTCAGCCAGTCCTGGTGCTCGGGGTCGCGCCCCAGTTTGCGCATATTGGGGCCGCCGGGTATTACCAGCACGTCCAGCTCGGGCCGTGCCACAAAGGTGTACTTGGGTGTCCAGACCGCTCCGGCGCTGCCCTCGAGCGCGGTGCGGCCCCGCGCCACGGTAAACCGTTCCCAGCCCAGAAGCCGGGCCGCCTCCATCACCAGCGCCGCCTCGGCTTCCAGGAACCCCGGTGTGAGTAAAACGCCTAAACGCATGGGCTCATGCTAGGGAGTGCCTGTGGAGGGGTCAAGTTTTGGAGCGGGGCGCTTTGCGCTTGGGCTGGCCTGGGATCGTACTCTGAATGAACTGCTTCAGGTCGGCGGCCTGCTGGGCCAGGGAAGGCAGGTGCACGTACATCATGTGGCCGGCGGGGTAGTAGTGCACCTGGATGTTTTTTTGCAGGTGGGGCTCGAGGCTCAGGTGGTTGAGGGTGTAGTCGGTGGCGAAGTAGGGGGTGGCCAGGTCGTAGTAGCCGCTGCCCACGTACACCTGCAAAAAAGGGTTCATGGAGATGGCCTTGCGCAGGGTTTCAGCCACGTTCAGGTACTGGTTCTCGAACTCCTTGTAGCTCCAGCTGGTGTACAGGTTGGACAGGATCTCGTAGGGCAGGTCGCTCTGGAAGCCCAGCTCCTGCCGCACGTACTGGTTAAAGGTGGCGGTGTAGGGGCCCTGGATGGCGGCGTAGCTGGGGTCGTACTCGAAGGTGGCCCCGGCGGCGTCGCGGTCGGTGCCGGTGAAGCGGCTGTCCAGGCGCCCCACGGTCTTGCGCTCGGCGCGCAGGAGTTCTTTTGTGAAGCGCATGATCTCGAGGCGCAGGTTGCAGGCCAGCACATACGCTTCCGAAAGGCCGGTGTAGCGCGCAAGCTGCTGGGCAATGCGCTTATGCTCGGTAGCCGGTAGCTTGCTGCCCTGCATCAGGGCCAGGGTGTACTCGCCCAGGGCGAAGGCCTCCACTTCTTTCAGGAGGGCTTTTAGCGGCTTTTGCTGCAGTTCTTTGGGCAGTTTGCGGTGGTACCAGGCGGTGGCGCTGAAGGTGGGCAGGAAGAGGATATGCGGCAGGTCGTTGCCGGGGTTGAAGCGGGCGGTGCTGAAATCCAGGATGCTGCTCACCAGCATGATGCCGTTCAGGTACATGCCGTGCCGCTCTTGCAGATACCCCGACAGGCCCGCCGCCCGGGTGGTGCCATAGCTCTCGCCGATCAGGTACTTGGGACTGACCCAGCGCCCGTAGCGGTGGGTGTAGAGGCGGATAAACTCCCCGACGCTCTCGAGGTCTCGCTTGAAGCCGTGGTACTCCTTGGTTTTCTCGCCCTCGAGCATGCGGCTGTAGCCGGTGCCCACCGGGTCGATAAACACCAGGTCGCTTACCTCGAGCAGGGTGTGTTCGTTGTCCACCAGCCGGTACGGGGGTGGTGTAAGCGCCCCGGCGTCGCCCATCTCCACCCGCTTGGGGCCCAGGAGCCCCAGGTGCAGCCAGACCGAGGATGAGCCCGGCCCCCCGTTGAACGAGAAGGTGATGGGGCGCTGGCTTGGGTCGGTTGTGTCGTCCTTGGTGTAGGCCACAAAAAAAACCGTGGCTTTGGGTTTGTGCCCTTCGGCAGTGCCCTCTTTTTCCGACTCCTCGCGCAGCACCAGGGTTCCGCAGGTCACACGGTAGCGCAGCTCCTTGCCGGCGATACGGATGCTGTGGTGGGTGATGGAGAGCTGATCTTGAGGGGTGGGCTTCTGGTCAGGGGTTTTGCTTTCTTCTGGCATGGAGATACTATATCCTGCCCTGTTCGGGGCTTATCCGTTACAAAGAATCCTGCGCTACCCTATGCCAGATGACCGCGAGCTGGAAGTACCTAGCAGGTTTTGTGTTGATGAGCACGCTGGCCCTGGCCCAGGTGACCCCCGATGCAGCGCAGGCGCTGGAAAAGATGCGCCAGGCCCATGGGGGACAGGCCCTGGCAAACCTGCGCACCTATCGAGAGGTTGCAACCCTCACCACTTTTTCCGGGCCACAAGCCGAACATACCCTAACGGTGGTTTCGTATGCGGATTTTTCCTCGCAAAGGCTGCGGGTGGAGTACCGGGATGGTGCCAAGCTGCTTCAGGTGCTCCAGGTATCGCCCGCAGGGGGGCAGAGCTGGAGCGTGCTATCGGGCCGCAAGGCCCTCGAGCCTACCCTCACCAAAGAACTGCGCGACGGCCTTTACCAGACCTGGTACGGCCTGCGTTTTGGTGGACGCGGGCGTGAAATGGCACGGCTTGAAGGCCGGCGCACGTTTGGCGATGTAACCGGGCAAGCGGTGGCGGTGCGTACCCAGGGCAGCCAAACCACCTATCTTTTCAATGCCCAGTACCAGCTTGTTGCCGAGCGCTACCAGAACAGCCAGGGTCAGCTAACGGTGCTCTACTCCGACCTGCGCCTGGTTTCCGGTGTCCGCATCCCTTTCCAGGCCCGCCTGTATGCCGATGGCGACCTGTTCGCCGAGGTCAGGGTGCAGCAGGCACAGGTCAACCCCAGACTAAGCCCCGAGACCTTCCAGCTACCTTAAAGGGGCGAGGATGTAACCTGGGCAACCCATTACCGACGCTCAGGCGCTAAAAATTAAGCATGGACAGCCGGCGGCTCTGGGGGGTTGTATGGGTGTTGTGGGCTGGGCTTGCGCTCGCCAGCCCAGCGCAGGATCTGCTCGACGAAGTAAGCCGTTTGCTGGGCGAGTACTACGGCGGGTTTTCCCAGGTTAGGCTGCAGGAACTAAAGCAAAAGTACCAGGGCGAGCTCGAGAAGGTCTGTGCCCAGGAGGTGAGCTGCCCCAGCAACAAGGCCTACCCGGTCATTCAGGCCCTGGTGGCCGAGTACGGCGACCGCCACACCCGCTACTTCACCCCCGAAGACTACGCCGAGATCCAAAGGCGGCTGGCCGGAAGCAGCAGCAGCCGCCCCCAGCTGGGGGTGCAGCTCCAGGTGGTGTCGGGGCTGGAAGGTCTTTTGGTGGTGGAAGTAAGCGCCCAAACCCCTGCCGAGGAGGCCGGGTTGCGCCGGGGTGACCGCATTCTGGCCATCAACGGCGAGGCGCTGCCCCAGGCCGAGGGCGAGCGCATGGAATTTTTGCGCGAGCGCGTGGCTGCGGGCATGCTCCTCAGGCTCACCATTCAGCGGGCCCAGCAGCGCCTGGAGCTCGAGGTGCTCCCCCGCATTATCTCCCTGCGGCAGCTGCCCACCCTCAGCCTCCGGCCCGATGGGGTGGCGGTCTTGCGCATCCCTTCCTTTAGCGGCTACCAGCAGATCGGGCCGCGCATCCACGAGCTGGTGCGGCAGGCCCAGGCCGCAGGGGCCTGGGCCATGGTCATTGACCTGCGCAACAATGGCGGCGGGGTACTGAGCGAGTGTCTGGTGGGGGCGGGGGCCTTTGTGAAGGAGACCTACCGCCGCTTGCAGGACAACATGCGCTCGAGCGAACAGGGTTATAAAGATGGCTACTACTACTCTCGCTTGGGGGGCCGGGAACGCCCGCAGTACGAGGTGCAGGCCGCCTACTGGAACGGCCCGGTGGTGGTGCTGGTAAATGAGCGCACCGCCTCGTGCGCCGAGTACTTCACCTTCGACCTGCAAGAGGGCCGCCAGGCCCCGGTCATCGGCCAGCCGACCGCCGGGGTGGGCAACACCGCCACAATTTTCCTGCGCCTGAGCGATGGTTCGGGGCTGCAGATCACCACCTCGAGGGCCCAGCGCAAGGACGGCAGCTTCTACCCCGACCGGGTAACCCCCACCCTGCACCTTTCCGACGACTGGTACGCCCTGGCCGAAGGGCGCGATCTGCTGCTGGAAAAAGCCGTCGAACTCTTGATGAGTGCGGATGTGGGCTTGGAGCGGGCCTGGTAACCGCTATGCTCCCGGGTTGACTTTTACAAACCCTCTACCGCTTCGCTCTCCATAGCCCGGATGGCCTCGCGCAGCCAGTCGGGAATGCGGGCGGGTTTGCCGTTCTCCAGCCAGACCACCACCACCCGGGTGCGGGCGGCCAGCTCCCCGCTGGCCCAGGTTTCGCTCAGGGTACGGAAGCTCGAGTTCCCCACCTTCTCCACCCGGATGGCAATTTCCACCGGCTCACCGAACAGGATGGGGCGGATGTAATCCACCTCGGCCCGGGCCATTACAAAGTTGCCGCTGTCGATGGCCGCCCCAGCCCGGCGCAAATAGTGGCCCCTGGCCACCTCGTCGTAGGTCAGATACACCGCATTGTTGACGTGCTTGAGGGTGTCTAGATCGCTAAAGCGTACTTCGATGGGAACGCGCACCGGAAACTGCATACCCCTGGATTCTATCCCGTGGGCCTATACTTGAGCCTATGAGTCAAGCCACCACCGAACTGCCAACCTGGGATTTGGATACTTTGTTCCCTGGCTTTGCCTCCGAGAAGTTTAAGGCTGCCTGGAGCCAGGTAACCAGCCAGCTACAGGATTTGCGGGATTTTATGGAGGCCCACCGCATAGGCCGGGACGATGCCGCCACCGACCGCGCCACCTTCGAAGCCCTGACGGCCAGACTGAACACCTTCGGCGATACCCTGGGGCCCCTGTTTGCCTACGTGCTGATGCGGGTGGATACCGATAGCGCCGACGCGGAGGCCCAGGCCAAGCTTTCGGAGCTCGAGCTTCTCCATCTGGAGTTCCAGAAACTGCGCCCCCGCCTGCAACGCTGGCTGGCTGGCCTCGAGGCCGAGGCGGTGGGCGCCGGCGATTATCGGATTCTCATCGAGGAAGCCAAGGTGCTGGCCCGGCACCTGATGTCGGAAGCAGAAGAGGTGCTGGCAGCCGAGCTTTCCCTCTCGGGGGGGCGGGCCTGGGTCAAGCTGCACGGCAACCTGACCAGCCAGATCACGGCGCTGCTCGATGGCGAAGAGCAGCCCATCACGGCGGTGCGCAACCTGGCCATGCACCCCGACGAGGCGGTGCGCAAAGCCGCCTACGAGGCCGAGCTAAAGGCCTGGAAAGCCCACGAGGTGGCCCTGGCCGCGGCCCTGAACGGCTACAAGGGCGAGGTCTCGACCCTCAACCGCAAGCGCGGCTGGGAAGACGACCTGGCCCCGGCCCTGTTTGAAAACCGCATTGGCCGCAAGACCCTGGAAGCCCTGCAACAGGCCATGGTGGAGAGCCTGCCCCACTGGCGGCGCTATTTTGCTGCTAAAGCCCGGGCCCTGGGCAAAAAGCGGCTCGACTGGTGGGACTTGTTCGCCCCCATCGTGCAGCCCGGCCAGACCCCCAAAAAGTGGAGCTGGGAAGAGGGTCGGCGCTTTATTGTGGAGCACCTGTCGGGCTTCTCGCAGGCCGCGGCCGATCTGGCTGAGCGGGCCTATGCCGAGCGCTGGATGGACGCCCCGCCCCGCAAGGGCAAGGTGGGCGGGGCCTACTGTACCCCGGTAGGGCAGGGGGCCTCGCGCATCCTGCTCAACCACGAGGAGAGCTTCGAGTCGATCTCCACCCTGGCCCACGAGCTGGGCCACGCCTACCACAACCACTGCTTGCGGGAAGTCCCCTACCTGCTGCGCCAGGAGCCCATGACCCTGGCCGAGACGGCCTCCATCATGAACGAGACGGTGGTGGGGGAGGCGGCTCTTAGGGTGCTGCCGCCCGCCGAGCAGCTGGGGGTGCTCGAGGGCGGCTTGCAGAGCGCGGCCCAGGTGATCGTGGACATTCACTCGCGCTTCCTCTTCGAGCAGGCGGTGTTTGCCCGGCGGCGGGCGCGGGAGCTATCGCCCGAAGAGTTCTGCCAGCTCATGCTCGAGGCCCAGCAGGCCACCTATGGCGAGGCCCTGGCCACCTACCACCCCTATATGTGGGCGGTCAAGGGCCACTACTACGGCGCCAACTTCTACAACTTCCCCTATGCCTTCGGGCTTTTGTTCGGCCTGGCCCTCTACCAGCGCTACCGGCAGGAAGGCCCGGGGTTTGTGGCCCGCTACGAGGAGCTGCTGGCCTCGGTGGGCAAGTACCCTGCCGAGGAACTGGCGGCCCGCTTTGGCTTCGATCTGGAGTCGGTGGACTTTTGGCGACAGGGAATGGCCGTGCTGCTGGCCCGCATCGAGCGCTTTGAGCAACTTATAGAAAACGAAGTGTAGCAAAATGTAAAACTTACATTGACAAAATATAAAACCTTGGTTTATATTTAGAACCAAGGAGGGCGGTTATGTTTGGGAGCTTCAATCCAGATGAACTCGCAGCGGTCATCGCCGACAAAATCACGGGCTATCACCGGGAGGCCGAACTGGAGGGACAGCTGCCCAAACACACCCTTCGCCGCCGTATCGCCCGGCTGCTGCGGGCCTGGGCCGAGGCCCTCGAGCCTACTCAGAGCCCAAAAGGCCGCCTGCGTGAAGCCTGATCAAGACAGGCCGCCAAACTTTCCCGTGGAGGTTCCCATGACCGAACAAGCGCGCATCCAGGCCCTGCTGCAAGCAGGCAAAATTACCCAACAAGAAGCCGACTTACTGCTTTCGGCCCTCGCGGAGGGCGAGGCTGCGGCCCAGCAAGCCCAGCAGGTTGTGGGCGAGCAGTATGCCCCCCCAGGGCCTGCTGGCTGGCAGCCCGAGGGGCTGCGCTGGGTGCGGGCCAGGCTCACCGCCGGTGAACTCGAGGCCCGGCTCGACCCGGCCCTACAGATGCCGCAGGTGGAGGGCCCGGCCGAGGTGCGAAGGGTGGGGGCCGACCTGGAAATTGTGCCCGGGCAGATGAATGAGGGCTTTTTGAGCGGCCTGCTGGGCCGGGTGGGTGCGCTGAAACTGCGGCTTCCGCCGGGCTGGGGCCTGGAGGTGGCGGGCCAGGCGGCCAAGGTGGAGGCCCGGGGGATCGATTTTCTCAAGGGCCGGGTGGCTGTGGGCAACGTCGAGCTGGAGGCTGTAAAGGGCCTTGACCTCGAGGTCACCGCCGGCAACATCGAGGGTTCCTTGCTTTTGCAGGAAGGTACGCACCAACTGCGGGTCTCGATGGGCAACGCCGAGCTGGATCTGCTACCCGGCAGCAGCGTGCGGCTTGCGGCCAGCGTGAACCTGGGAAATCGGGAAATTAAGGGCTTTGAACACAACCCCAACGGCGGCGATAGGCAGCTTGGTGAGGGTCGGGCCCGCCTCGAGGTCTCGGTGCGTATGGGCAACCTGGAGATAAAGGCGAAGTAAGCCCCCGGAGAGGAGCCTGGTATGGAAGACAAGAAGCGCATTATGGATATGGTCAAGGAGGGCAAAATTACCGTCGAGGAGGCCATTCGCCTGCTGGAAGCGATGGACTCGGGCGCGCCCAAAACCGCGTCCTTGGGTTCCGGCTACGCCTACGCCGCGGTCGCGGCCCCCCCACCCCCCAAAGGCATCGCCAAGATGATCCGTATTGTGGTGGACGGTGAAGAGGTCAAGGTCAAGGTCAACATCCCGGCGGCCCTTGCCAAGTTTGCCGCCAACTTCATTCCCCCCGAGGCCAAGCAGCAGTTAAGTGCCCAGGGCATCGATATTGCCGGCATCCTGGACATGCTCAAAGGTGAGCTGCCCGAGGGGCGCTTGCTGGATGTGGAGATCAGCGATGTGGGCAAGGTGGGCGACGGCGAAGTTAGGATGACCGGCCCCATGCGGGTCTTGATGGAGGTGGTTTGAGGGTGGCCTCGCATACAATGCCCGCGGTGTCCAAGGCCGCCCTGTCACCCTCTGGCTCGAGGTTGCACCTCTTTCGCCCCCGGTTTGTGTATCTATGGGTGCGGCTGTGGGCGGTTCCCATCCCCATTGTCCTGTTCGCGCCGCTGGTGGTGCTCGAGTTTTTCCTGCTGCTAAGCACCCGTATCCTTGGCAAAGCCCAAGCCCCAGACCCCCAGGTGGAAGCGGCCCTGCGCGGCCAGATCGGGGAACTGCGCAGGATGCCGCCCTTTGTTCTGCTGGAGGTGGAGGTGCGCCCCAGGGCCTTTGAGGCCAGGGCCCCTCGGCAGGTCTATGTCAAGATGGGCCTTTGGTAAATCCAACCTGGAGTCCTCATGAGACCTTTCCCCATGCCCACCCAATGCCCGGTAGAAGGCTGCCACGGGCATCTGCACGTGACCGGGCTGGTCTGCCCCGCCTGTCGCACCGAGATCCGGGGTGAGTTCCAGCCCAACGAGTTTGCCCTGCTGCCCCCGGAGCACCTCGAGTTTTTGCGCCTTTACATCAAGGTGCGGGGCAACCTCAAGGAAGTGGAACGCATTCTGGGGCTTTCCTACCCCACCGTCCGGGCCCGCTTCGAGGCCCTGCTCAGGGTGCTGGGCTACGAGTACCAGGAAGCGCCCGAAGGCCCCAGCCCCCAGGAGAAGGAGGCCATCCTGGATGCCTTGGAAAAAGGCCAGATCAGCGCTGCCGAGGCCGCCGAGCAGTTGAGGGCTCTAAAAAGGCGCTAAAAACGGGGCGGGCGCTTCTCGAAGAAAGCCGCGATGCCCTCGGCTAAGTCGCCGGTCTCGCGCACCCAGGCGTTGGCCAGGGCGGCCAACCGGAAGCCGTCCTCGAGGCCCATACCGGGCAGGGCGTGGAGCAGCTCTTTGGTCAGCTTGAGCGAGGTCGGGGCGTTGGCGCTCACCTCCTGTGCCAGGGCCAGGGCTTCGTCCAGCACCTGCTCGGGCGGCACCACCCGGTTGACCAGGCCCATCCGGTAGGCTTCCGGGGCGGTGATGAGCTTACCGGTCAAGAGCAGCTCCTTGGCGTGTTTTTCCCCCACGTTGCGCACCAGGATCACCCCCACCAGGGCGGCCACAAAGCCGATCTTCACCTCGGTGTAGCCCAGCTGGGCCTGCTCGCTCATGATGGCGAGGTCGCAGGCCGTGGCCAGCCCGGCCCCGCCGGCCACCGCCGGGCCGTTGATGGCGGCGATGGTGGGCTTGGGGAAGGTGTAGACCCGGTGGAACAGCCGCATCAGCTCGAGGGAGTGGGCGTAGTTGGCCTCGGCCCCCGCGGTGGTCACGTTCTTAAGGAACTCCAGATCGGCCCCGGCGCTGAAGGCCGGGCCGGCCCCGGTGAGCACCACGGCCCGGATGGCCGGATCCTGCGCGGCGGCCTCGAGCGCGGCCAGCAGGTCTTGCACCAGGGCGGGGGAGAGCGGGTTGCGCCTGTGGGGGTCGTTCAGGGTGAGGAGCCGGATATGTTGGCGGTCGGTTGTGATGATCATGGTGCCCTTATGCTATCGCCTCCTTGTAAAGCATTGCCGCTCGACCCGCTTTTTGTGTACACTCGAGGGAGTAGGCAACTCAGCTTAGTCGGTTTGTTGCTTGCGGAGGTGAAGTTATAACCAGAGACGTTCCAGTAAATGAGCGGATTCGGGTGCGCCAGGTTCGCCTGATTGACGAAAACGGTACGCAGATCGGGGTGGTGGACACCCGTGATGCCCTGCGCCTGGCTAAAGAGCGTGAGTACGACCTGGTCTTGGTCTCGCCCAACTCGGTTCCACCGGTGGCAAGGCTGCTCGACTACGGCAAGTGGCGCTACGAGCAGCAGCAGGCCGAGAAGGAGGCCCGCAAGAAGGCCAAGCGTACCGAGCTCAAGAGCATGAAGCTGCGCCCCAAAATTGAAACCCACGACTACAACACCAAACTCAGCCACATTCGACGCTTCCTCGAGGAGGGGCACAAGGTGAAGGTGACCATCATGTTCCGCGGTCGCGAGATGGCCCACCAGGAACTCGGTTACAAGCTCCTCGAGCGGGTGGCTAAAGATCTGGAAGGCGTGGGTTTTGTGGAGATGCGCCCGGAGATGCTGGGGCGGGACATGAACATGGTGATGGCCCCCGGCTCCAAGCCTTCAGCCCCGGTGGCGCCTTCCGGCTCATCTGCCAATTCCGCATAAAACCCACCCCCTGTGTCCGGGGCTGTGCCCAGAGCGCGGCCCCGGCTTTCGATGCCGCGAGCGCTGTGCCGCTTGAGCTTTGAACCCCTCTAGGCGGGCGAGGTGATAGACTTCTAAAGCCTTATGTCCGACCTACTTTCCTCGCTCAACCCCTCCCAACGGGAGGCCGTTTTGCATTTTGAAGGCCCAGCCCTGGTGGTGGCGGGGGCCGGTTCAGGTAAGACCCGCACGGTGGTGCACCGTATTGCCTACCTGTTGCGCGAGCGCCGCGTTTATCCAGCTGAAATACTGGCTGTAACCTTTACCAACAAAGCCGCCGGTGAGATGAAGGAGCGGCTGGAAAAAATGGTGGGGCGCTCTGCCCGGGATCTCTGGGTTACCACTTTTCACGCAGCGGCGGTGCGAATCTTGCGCACTTATGGTGAATATGTGGGGCTCAAGCCGGGTTTTGTCATCTACGACGAGGATGACCAAAACACCCTGTTGAAGGAGGTTTTGAAAGAACTCGAGCTCGAGGCCAAGCCGGGCCCCTTCCGGTCTATGATCGACCGCATCAAGAACCGGGGGGCTGGCCTGGCGGAGTATATGCGCGAAGCCCCCGATTTTATCGGCGGCGTGCCCCGGGATGTGGCCGCCGAGGTTTACCGCAGGTACCAGAACAGCCTACGGATGCAAGGAGCCCTGGACTTCAACGACCTGCTGCTACTAACCATCGAGCTTTTTGAGCAACACCCCGAGGTTTTACACAAGGTGCAGCAGCGGGCCCGCTTTATTCATGTGGATGAGTACCAGGACACCAACCCGGTGCAGTACAGACTCACCCGCCTGCTGGCCGGTGAACGGCCCAACCTGATGGTGGTGGGCGACCCCGACCAGAGCATTTATGGTTTCCGAAACGCCGATATCAACAACATCCTCGACTTTACCAAAGACTATCCGGGAGCCAGGGTGATTCGCCTGGAGGAAAACTACCGCTCGAGCAGCAGTATTCTCCGGGTAGCCAACGCGGTCATCGAGAAAAACGCCCTGCGCCTGGAAAAGGTACTGCGTCCGACCAAGCCGGGGGGAGAGCCGGTGCGCCTGTACCGCGCCCCCAACGCCCGCGAAGAGGCCGCCTTTGTGGCCCGGGAGATTGTGAAGCTAGGAGGCTATCAGCAAGTTGCGGTGCTTTATCGAACCAACGCCCAGTCCCGCCTGCTGGAAGAACACCTGCGGCGGGCCAATGTGCCTGTGCGCCTGGTGGGGGCGGTGGGGTTTTTTGAGCGGCGGGAGATCAAAGATCTGCTGGCCTACGGGCGCGTGGCGGTGAATCCGGACGACTCGATCAACCTGCGCCGCATCGTCAATACGCCGCCCCGCGGCATTGGGGCAACCACGGTAGCCAGGCTGGTTGAACATGCTCAGAAGACCGGCATCACGGTTTTTGAGGCTTTTCGTGCAGCCGAGCAGGTGATTAGCCGGCCCCAGCAGGTACAGGCCTTTGTGCGCTTGCTGGACGAGCTGATGGAGGCTGCTTTTGAGTCTGGCCCTACGGCTTTTTTCCAGCGGGTGTTGGAACAGACGGGCTTCCGTGAGGCCCTAAAGCAAGAACCGGACGGTGAAGACCGCCTGCAAAACGTGGAAGAACTTCTGCGGGCTGCGCAAGACTGGGAGGAAGAGGAGGGCGGCAGCCTTGCAGACTTCCTCGACTCGGTGGCCCTTACCGCCAAAGCTGAGGAGCCGCAGGGCGATGCCCCGGTAGAGGCTGTTACCCTTATGACCCTGCACAACGCCAAGGGCCTCGAGTTTCCCACGGTATTTTTGGTGGGCCTGGAAGAAAACCTGCTGCCCCACCGCAACAGCCTGCACCGGCTGGAAGACCTAGAGGAGGAAAGGCGCCTGTTTTATGTGGGTATCACCCGGGCCCAGGAACGGCTCTACCTGTCCTATGCCGAAGAACGGGAGACCTACGGCAAGCGCGAGTATACCCGCCCAAGCCGTTTTTTGCAGGATATCCCCCAAGACCTGCTCAAGGAAGTGGGGGCCTTTGGCGATGGCGAGACGCGGGTGCTCTCACAGGCCCGCCCCGAGCCCAAGCCCAGAACCCAGCCAGCCGAGTTCAAGGGTGGAGAAAAGGTCAAACACCCCAAGTTTGGCAGTGGGACGGTGGTGGCTGCAATGGGTGGAGAGGTTACGGTGATGTTTCCTGGGGTGGGCTTGAAGAGGCTGGCGGTTAAGTTTGCTGGCCTCGAGCGGCTCGAGTGATTAATCCGGATGCAAAAAGATGGTCATCCCAGGTAAAGACCTTCAGGGGCTATCTTTTGGCATCCTAGCGCACGCCCTTCCAAGGGGCGGTATCGCCCTATAACTTCGGTCGGGTTGGTTTGCCGCCAGCGCTTCCTTGCGCAGGTGGCATCTAGCGGAGTAGGGTAGGGGCATGGTCAGGTATATTCGCCGCCTTGGGGTGGTGCTGGTCTTGTTGTCGGGCCTGGCTCTGGCTGGAGGGGCCGATCTTGGTTTTTCTGTGCGCAACGGTTCCAACGGCAATTTCATGGGGCATCTGGGGTTTTACCTGGACGGTTTTCCCATCGATTTTCGCTCGCAGCTGGTGATCGGTGCGCCTGGGGGCCTTTACCTGAGCGGCGAGGCGGTCTATGTGCTGCCGGTTTTCTTGTTGGTGCGGCCTTACCTGGCTGGTGGGTTGGCGCTGGGCATTACCGGCTACACGGCGCAAAACGAACTGCGCCTGCGCCTGGGTGAGCGCTTCTATGCCGTATTCTCTGTGGGGGTTCAGTTTCCCGATCGGGGCTACCGTCCCTACCTCGAGGTCAGCCAAATTGTAGGCTCGGAGAACTTTCAGCGCTTTACGGTGGGCTTTATTGTAGAAGACTTTTGAGGCCGGATGGGCTGGGGGCGTTGTAGATTAGGGGGCGATGCGCGCCCAAGACTACACCGCAACCCGCCCGCTGGTGGTTTTCCATCCGGGTCATAGCCGCTGGTTTGAGCCGCTCCTGGCGGCCTCGCTGCACCATAACCTGCCCTTGTTTGTGTATCCCAGCCAGCCCGGAATCCACCTCGAGGCCGCCCTGGCCGGCCTCCTGCCCTTAGGCTTCCGGGGTGCGGTGCTGGAAGACCCCGGCCTGCAGGCCCTGGCCCTGGATATGCTGCAGCACCTCGAGCCCGAGGCCATCCAGGCCCGACGGGTTGACCTGGTGCTGCCCGAGCTGACCGGGGTTCGTGGGTTTTACCTCGAGCCCATTGCGCTGGCCAACCTGATTCGCCGTTATGCTTTTGGGGACAAAGCCCTCTGGTTGGGCCCGGTGCGTGCTGAGCTGGCCCAGGGCTTGCGCGGCCTGAGCAAAGTCTCGGTGCTGAGCCGAAGCTTTCCAGAAGGTGAAAGTTTTCTGGAGCTGCTGCCGCCTTCGCAACGCGGGGTTGTGGCGGTGGCCGAGGTTCAGGCTGCCGTGGTGGCCCGTCAGGCCGACCTGATTGTGTACGCGGGTGGCAGCCTGCAGCTATCCCTGCTTCAGCCTTACCACCGGGTGATTGCCCTCAGGCCCCTACCCACCGAAGCCCTGCGCCTGGTTGGGGAGTATCTGCCCCCGGACGAGTTCCAAAAGTTTCATCTGGCCGCCCTGCTGGAGGCCCTGGGCTACGCTTTACCACCGGAGGCCTTTGCGGTGTAGTTCCACATCAGCGTTCCTCTAGAACACCCTGCCGTACCAGGCCCGGCACAATCGGTTCGCCCACGCGCAGCAGCGCATAGCTGCCCAGGCGGCGGGCGGTGGTTTTGAGGCGTAGCAGGTGCTGGGCCAGGGCTGCCTGATAGGCCGGTATCTCGGCCTGCCCTACCTCCAGCCGCTGCCCTACTTCCACATCCTGCAACAAGGCCTCGGCAAAGCTGGGCGATACCTCCTCGGGGGCCAGAACCTGCACCAGCACCACCCGCTGGAGTTTCTGCAGCAGGCGCGACCAGTCCAGCTCATCCAGACCATCGGTTATCAGCACCGTGACCCCTTTAGGCCGGGGCAGCGCCAGCAACGCCGAAGGGCCTGGCTCGACCCAGCTCAACCGGCCCTGGTAGCGCCCCCCGCCCCACAAAAAAGCACCTTCTGGCCTGGCTAGCTCCAACAAGATGCGCGCTGCCCGCTCGGCATAGGCTTGTTTGCCGTGTAGCAGCATGCTTCTGGAACCATCCAGAAAGAATGTAAACCGGGCAGGGGCCTCAGCCTGGAAGATGCGGGTATACAGCCGCCCGGTGCGGGCAAAGGCGCGCCAGTCTATAAAGCGGGGTTCGTCGCCCTGGGCGTAGCCGCGCAGCTCGTAGAACTCGAGGCCCCGTCCGGCTACGGCCTGGGTGCGCTCGCCGGCCAAGGGCTGGGTGGGGCGGGCGCGGATGCGGTAACGGGTCACGGGCTCGAGTAGATGGGTTTAGCGGGGGCTGCCCAGGCTGCTCTGGGGCAGACGGGGGAAGGGGATTTTGAGGCGGCGCGGTTCGATCTCCACCAGGCGGGTGGCCTCGTCGTAGATGGCTACAATTTGCTCGGCCACGCGCCGGGCGGTGCGCTGGTCGGCAAACTTACGGGCTCCTTCGCTGAAACGCTGGCGGAGCTGTTCATTCTGAAGAAGCTCGAGGGCCCGCTCGGCCATGGCCCGATAGTCGCCAGGCTGCACCAGGTAACCGCTGCTGCCCACCTCGACCCCCTGCAAAGTGCCCTCGGCGCCCACCGCCACCACCGGCACACCCACTGCCTGGGCCTCCCAGAGCACCAGGCCCTGGGTTTCGGTCTCGCTGGCAAACAGGAACAGCTCGGCCATGCGGTAATACCCGCCGATTTTCTCGTAGGGCACCGGCCCCACAAAGGTGACATGCTCAGATAAGCCCAGCCCCCGGGCCAGCCTCTCCAGCTCATCCCGCTCGGGCCCCATACCCACCAGGGCTAGATGGGCATCCAATTCCTTACGAATTTCGGCCAGGGCGCGGATGACCACATCCACACTTTTTTCCTTCCCCAGGCGGCCCACGTGCAGCAGGCGTCGCTTGCCGCTGGGCCAGGGTGAGACCGGGT
Source organism: Meiothermus taiwanensis WR-220 (assembly GCF_003568585.1). Lineage (NCBI taxonomy): Bacteria > Thermotogati > Deinococcota > Deinococci > Thermales > Thermaceae > Meiothermus > Meiothermus taiwanensis. Next base: position 1,745,661 of record NZ_CP021130.1, on the reverse strand, counting down.
CGGGGGCCGCCTGCAAAATGTCGGTATCGATGCCAGTGGGAATTACCCTAATCTCGCGTTCTATGGCGTAGCTTTCGGCCAGCTGCTTGACCGGGTTGGTAGGGGCGATCACCACATCGGCCCGGTTGTAGAAAGCCTGGCAGACTTTCTGCATGATGCCCACGTACTTGTCGAGGGTAGCGACACCGGGGATGTAGTGGGCGTATTTTTCTAGATGGGTGTGGAAGGTGGAGACGTGGGGCAGGCGGTGGCGGTAGGCCAGCCGTGCGCCCCAGATGCCGATAAATAGCGGTGTGTGGGTGTGGAAAATCTCGAACTCGGTGGGGAGCAGGCGGCTGCTGGGCATGGCCAGCCGCTGGTTTTCGAAAAAGGGGTAGGGCACACTGGGCACCCGCACCACCCATTCTTCACGGGGGTCGGCCTCCGGCATCTCAGGGGCCAGCACCCAGGCCTCGTGGCCCATGCGACGCAACTCGCGTTTGAGCAGGTAAACGCTGGTGGCCACTCCATTGGGCCCAGGCAGGTAGGTGTCGGTGAACAGGCCGATGCGATAAAGACGCACGGGTATATGTTAGCACAGCCTGTAATTGCCACTACTGAGGGTTCTCCGGGGCCTTGGCTTTCTTGAGCCACCGGGCCAGGAATTCCTCCCGAGGGATATACCCCAGCAGGGCTGAAGGCAGCGAGCGCTTGGGCAGCTCACCTCGATAGAGCCACAAAAACCACGCGCTGGCTGCGCCGCTAATCAGTCGTTGCAGGAAAGTAACTGGGGCCAGATGAAACCCAAACACCCGCAGCCCTGCAGCGGCCTGGGAAATGCCCCATATACCTCTAATTTCCGGATTGGACTGCACATATTCGGCCAGCAGCGTGAAAGCCTTGCGCCCCTCGCGCAAAAGCTGTATCTGGGTCATGGCAGGGGTGCGTACCGAGTCGAGGTGCACCTCGAGGCTGGGGTCGCCCTTTTGCAAGCCGGGCTGGCTGGGGCCAGGAAAGGCACAGGGGCCTACCGCTAGATAATCGAAGGGCCCCAGCCCCAGCCGCTCTACTTTGTTCTTGATGAAGTATCGTTCGTGCCCGCCCTGGCTGGCCCGCATGAGCCCCTCGCGCCAGGTGAGCGGCCGGGCCTCGAGCTCATCGAGCCGCACCGGTTGATAGCCGAGTTCTTTTAGCCTGGGCAGAATTTCATCCAGGATTGCCAGGGTCTGTGGAAAGCGGTCGTTGTCGTGCAATAGCACAATGGAACCGGGTTTACACCACACCAGAATGCGCCGGGCCAGGGCCTGGGGGTCTTGCTTTGTCCAGTCCTTGGACTCCACGTCCCACAGGGCTACCTGTTTGCCGGCGGCCTTAGCCAGCCAGCGGGTAAAGGGGGTATGAATGCCGTGGGGTGGCCGGTAGAACCGACCCGGTATAGCCCGAATCTGGCGGGCCTCCTGCCAGGGCCACAGCAGGAAGGCCGGGCGGTGTACCTGGCCGTGGGACTCCACCTGGTGGCCTTCGGCCCGGATCTTTTCCAGAAGGTCGGGGTGTTTTTGGGCCTGGCTACCCAGCACAAAAAAGGTGGCTTTCACACCGTGTTTTCGCAGGCGCTCGAGGATGGCCTCGGTGTGGGCACCGGGTCCATCGTCGAAGGTGAGGGCCATTTGGGGGTTGCTTCGGCGACCCCAGGCAATTGAACCCACGCCCATCCAGCGGTAGACCAGGTCGGCCCCCAGATAAAGGGCCAGCAGCAGCAAGAACAGGACGACCACTTCCACAACGGCCTCACTTTAGCGGATGTGATGACACTCCAAGGGGTTATTGTCGCTCGCGGTCTGCGTAGTAGTCGGGGCCGTAGTCCTGCGGAGCCCCTCGCAGGCGGGCCCAGATATTCTTGAGGTGCACTCCGTACATCTTCCAGCGCCCTTTGTTCAGGCGGCGGCCCGAGGTGAGCACCTTGGCCTTGGGCGTGTAAACGATCTTGCCGCGTTGTTTAAGCTTGAGCATCAGCCGCAGATCCTCGCCGAAGGGTACGTCGTAGCCGCCCACCTCGAGGGCCACCTGCCGGCGCACCGCGTGGTTGCCCCCGGCGGTGTTGGGCTGGCCTAGCTTAGCCATGATGCTCAAAAACAGCGGATAGCCGTAGCGCGAGAGCAGCCGGTCGAACAGGGGCCCATCGAAAAACTCGAGCGGGCCGTAGGTCTCCACCACTTCTGGGTCGCTAAAGGCCTCCTGGATGGCGGCAATCCAGCCGGGTTCTACCCTGCAGTCGGCATCGGTGGCGGCCACCACCTCCCCGCTGGCGGCCTCGAGGCCGGTCTGGCGGGCTATGTGCAGGCCGGGTTTGGGCTGGTAGATCACCCGCACCCCCAGGCTGCGCCCGATCTCGCCGGTGCGGTCGGTGGAGCCGTTGTCCACCAGGATCACCTCGTACGGGGCCGGCTCCTGCCTTAAGATGGACTCCAGGCACGCCCCAATCATCTCTTCTTCGTTGCGGGCCGGTACCACCACGCTGACGGTAGGTTTCATCTATTCTCCGGGATGGCAGCGACTTTTCGGGAGTTGGAGCTAATGCTTATGAACTCCCCTTTAGTCACGTGGCCAAAGCAGCAGGTTTATGTTAGCACAGCCCTACCCTCTGCGAAGGGCCTTGTCAAGAGCAAGAACATGGTGGCGGAGCAGCAGCCTTCCGCCACCAGGAAACTCGCCCAGGCTTTTATGCCTTGGTCTTCTCGGCCAGCATGTTCTTCAGCACCGTCTGCAAAATCCCACCGTTTTTGTAGTAGTCCACCTCTACCAAAGTGTCGATGCGGGCCTTTACCTGGAAGCTCACCTGGCTGCCGTCGGCGCGGGTGGCCACCACGGTGAGCTCCTTGCCGGGGGTGATGTCCTCGAGGCCCAGAATATCGTAGACCTCGTAGCCGGTGAGGCCCAGGCTGGCCGCGCTCTGGCCGGGCATGAACTGCAGGGGCAGGACGCCCATGCCCACCAGGTTGCTGCGGTGGATGCGCTCAAAGCTCTGGGCAATTACGGCCTTCACGCCCAGCAGGTAGGTGCCCTTGGCGGCCCAGTCGCGGCTGCTACCGTTGCCGTACTCAATACCGCCGATCACGATCAGGGGCGTGCCCTCGGCTTTGTACTGCATGGCCGCGTCGTAGACGAACATCTCTTCGCCGGTACCGGGCTCGGCCCCGCGCTCGGACTTGGGCAGCTTCTTGGTGTAGGGGCCCTCTTTGCCGTCCAGCATCAGGTTGCGGATGCGGATGTTGGCGAAGGTGCCGCGCATCATCACCTCGTGGTTGCCGCGGCGGGAGCCGTAGCTGTTGAAGTCGGCGGGTTCGACCCCGTGGCCCATCAGGTAGCGGGCGGCGGGGGAGTTCTTGGCGATGTTGCCGGCGGGTGAGATGTGGTCGGTGGTGATGGAGTCGCCTAAGAGCAGCAGCACCCGCGCCCCTTTGATATCGCCGATCTCGCGGGTCTGGTTCAGGTTCTCGAAGAAGGGCGGGTTCTGGATGTAGGTGCTGTTGGGATCAAACTGATAAAGCTGGCCGGTGGGGGCCGGCAGGGCCTTCCAGCGCTCGTCGCCCTCGAAGACGGTGGCGTACTGGCGGCGGAACATCTCGGCGTCCAGGGTTTGGTGCACGGCCTGGCGGATCTCCTCCTGGCTGGGCCAGATGTCTTTTAGGTAGATGGCCTTGCCGTTGGGATCGTAGCCGATGGGTTCGCTGGTGAAGTCGATATCGATGCGGCCTGCGATGGCGTAGGCCACCACCAGCATGGGGCTGGCGAGGTAATTCGCCTTGACATCGGGGTTAACCCGGCCCTCGAAGTTGCGGTTGCCCGAGAGCACCGCGGCCACCACCAGGTCGCCCTCCTTCACCGCCTTGGAGATGTCCTCGGGCAGCGGCCCGGAGTTGCCGATGCAGGTGGTGCAGCCGTAGCCCACGGTGTGGAAGCGCAGGGCCTCGAGGAAGGGGGTGAGGCCGGCGGCGTCCAGATACTCGGTGACCACCTTGGAGCCCGGGGCCAGGCTGCTCTTGACCCAGGGCTGGGTGTCGAGGCCGGCCTCTACCGCTTTTTTGGCCAGCAGGCCCGCGCCCAGCATCACGCTGGGGTTGGAGGTGTTGGTGCAGCTGGTGATGGCGGCAATCACCACCGAGCCGTGCCGGAGGTCGAACTCCTCGAGGCCCCGCTTGACCGTTACCTTGGCGTCTAGCTTGTCGGGGCTAAGGCCAAAGCCGCGCTCCTTGGGGTCTTTGGTGAGGTGCTCGAGGAAGCTCTTCTTCACCTCGCCCAGGTTCACCCGATCCTGCGGGCGCTTGGGGCCGGCCAGGGCAGGCACCACGGTGGAGAGATCGAGCTCGAGGTACTCGCTGTACACCGGCGCGGCGTCGTCGGTGCGCCACAGGCCGGTGGCCTTGGCGTACTTCTCCACCAGGTCTACCTGCTCCTCCGAACGCCCGGTGAGGCGCAGGTAGGCCAGGGTCTCCTCGTCGATGGGGAAGTAGCCCATGGTGGCGCCGTACTCGGGGGCCATGTTGGCGATGGTGGCGCGGTCGGCCAGCGGCAGTTTGGACACCCCAGGGCCGTAGAACTCCACAAACTTACCCACCGCGCCGTGCTTGCGGATCATCTCGGTCACGCGCAGCACCAGGTCGGTGGCAGTGGCCCCCTCGGGCAGCTCGCCGGTCAGTTTGAAGCCGATGACCTTGGGGGCCAGCATGTAGTAGGGCTGGCCCAGCATCACCGCCTCGGCCTCGATGCCGCCCACGCCCCAGCCCAGCACGCCCAGGCCGTTGATCATGGTGGTGTGGGAGTCGGTGCCCACCAAAGAGTCGGGGAAGGCATAGATCCGCCCATCTTCGCCTTTCTGGGTCATCACCACCGAGGCCAGGTACTCGAGGTTCACCTGGTGCACAATCCCCGTGCCGGGGGGCACCGCGCGGAAGTTTTTGAGGGCGTTCTGGCCCCATTTGATCAGGCGGTAGCGCTCCTCGTTGCGCTTGTACTCGAGCTCCACGTTCTGGGCAAAGGCATAGGCGGTGCCGAAGAAGTCCACCTGCACGCTGTGGTCAATCACCAGATCCACCGGTACGGTGGGGTTGATGATCTCCGGGTTGCCCCCGGCCTTGGCCACCGCGTCGCGCATGGCGGCCAGATCCACCACTGCCGGCACCCCGGTGAAGTCTTGCAGGATGACCCGGGCCAGCATCAGCGGCACGTTGACCTCGCCGGGGTCGGGCTGCCAGCCCGCCAGGGCCAGGACGTCGTCTTTGGTAATTTTGTACTCGTCGTGGTTGCGCAGGAGGCTTTCCAGCATCACCCGGATGCTGAAGGGCAGCCTGGACACCGGTGCGATGCCCTGGCGCTCGAGCTCCATGATGTCGAAGTAATGCACCTCACCCATCCTGGTGGAGAGGCTCTTGCGGGTTTTGAAGTCGTCTCGGTAGGCCATAGGTTCTCCTTTGCTGTAAGGTGTCTAGTGCTTCAGGCACGAAACCAAAGCTATTCAACCAACAACGAACCGCCAGATCCGGCTGGCTTTACTCCTTTACCAAGTCCCAATAGTTTACTCCACTGGACTGGGGAGCAAATGAACATTGGGAAACGGAGTGGTTCCGCTTGAGTTGTGGGGCTGGTTTCGCTGCCTGGGCGGGTGCGCCCTGCCTCAGACATCCTTATGTTACAGCAGGAAGCCCTTACTGCAAATAAGTGTCGGTTGCAATAGAGGCGCTTTCCACCTACAGCATCCCGGCCAGGAAGCCCTGTTCGCGCACCGCCCGGATCAGATCCATTACGGTGAGCTGCTGCGGGTCGTACTCGACCTCGAGCTGTCCCTTATCAACCGATTGTACGTTTCGTACACCTTCCAGTCTCTTGATGGCACCTGAGACTTTAGCAACCTGTTCGGGCTGTTCCATGCCCCGCACGCCCAGCAACACTCTGTTCATACCCAGATTTTAATCAGAACCGTACCCATCGGCAGGTTTACTTTTCTGCGGCCACGGTTGCTTTTTCATGCCACCCGATACTCGATAATACGGTCATGTTGGTGGGGCTTCGGGCCGCCGTCATCGGTTTGCTGCTCCTGGCCTTCTGGGGGCCCAGCCTGCCTTTGCAGCCGGTTCAAACCGTGGTTCTGCTGGATCAGAGCCCCTCGGCACGGGAGGCGGTCTGGCAGGTTGCGCCCCAGCTTCAGTTGCCCGGAGCTAAGTACGTGGCTTTTGCCAGTGGGGCTGTCCAGGTGGCCGGCCCGACGGCCCGGAGGTTGGATCTGGGCGAGGGCACCCGCCTGGGCGAAGCCCTGGAGAAAGCGCGAGAGCTGCAAGCGGATCGGATTGTGCTGGTATCGGATGGGCTGTTTCAGGATAGGGCAGAGCCCCTTGGCATACCCATCTACAGCCTTTACCAGCCGCCCAGCCCCAATCTTTCGCTTGTTCTGACCGGGCCAGCGCTTCCAGCCAAGGGTGAGACCATCGAGGTGCGGGCTGTGCTGGAGTCGACCGCGGCGGTGCGGGCCCGGCTCACCTTCAACGGGCCGGCTGGCCTTGTGGAGCGGGTGCTGCAGCTCGAGCCCGGCCGCAGCAGTCTGGGGTATCGCTTCCGGCTGGATGGGCCTGCGGTGGTGACGGCGCGGGTCGAAAGCGCCCTGGGGGTGGAACAGACCCGCCTCGAGCTGAGCCCTGCGGACTCGACGCGGGTCTGGGTGCTGGGGGATGCGGCCCTGGCCCGTTACCTGCGGGCCCAGGGCTTTAGCGTGGAGGAACGGCAGGGGATCACCCTGCCCATCCGGGCCGAGGTGGTGGCCCTGGGGGTGGGGGTGCAGGATCTATCGGCAGCCGAGCTGGATGCTTTGCAGAGCTTTTTGCACCAGGGCGGGAGCCTGCTTTGGACGGCAACCCCTCGAGGCCTGTTCTTTGGCGGCTGGGAGCGCACCAGCCTGGCCGATAGCCTGCCGGTGGAACCGGTGGAGGAGCCGGGCGGGGTGGGAATTGTGTTGGTGCTGGATGTCTCGGGCAGCATGCTCGAGGATGACAAGCTGGGGCTGGCGGTGGTGGGTTCGCTCGAGCTCATCCGCTCGGCCCGCCCCCAGGACTACATCGGGGTGGTGGTTTTTTCCGACCGCCCGCGCTGGCTGTTTCGCCCCCGGCCCATGACCGAACAGGGCCGCAAGGAGGCCGAGAGCCTCCTGCTCTCCACCCGGGCGGGGGGCGGCACCATGCTCCGCCGGGCCTACCTGGAGGCCCTGGAGGCGCTGGAGCCGCTCCCAACCGAGTCCAAACAGGTGATAACCCTCACCGATGGGCTGGCCGCCGATGCAACCCCCGACCTGCTGGATGCGGCCCGCGAGGTCAGTCCCAGGATCAAGACCAGCACCGTGGCCATCGGTGCCGATGCCGACCGTCAGTTCTTGCGCGATCTGGCCCAGGCCGGCGGGGGTACCTTTTGGGATGTGCCCCGCGCACAGGATCTGCCCCGGTTCTTTCTGGAGGAAGCCCAGCGGGCCTTCCGGCGCGAGGCTCTGGAGGGCCGCTTCCCGGTGGCCGTGCGCCCCCATCCCATCACCCGCGCCCTCAACCCCCCGCCCCTCTCGGTGATTCTCCCGGCCAAAACCAAGCCCTGGGCCCAGACCCTGCTCAGTTCCGGCGAGGACACCGTGCTGGCGGTGGGGGAGAGCGGGCGGGGCCGGGTGGCCGCCCTCACCACCGATCTCTCGCGCTCCTGGCAAAGCTGGCAGGGCACCCCTGCGCTGCTGGGCGAACTCCTGCGCTGGCTTTCGCAGACCCCCGCGCGGCCCCGGGTGCAGGCCGTGCGCGAGCCAGAGGGGGTGCGCGTAACCCTGGAGGGCCAGTTCGAACGGCCCCGCCTGCGCGCGGCGGGCCAGGAGCAGTCCATGGCCCCGGTCGGGCCGCTGCGTTTTGAGGCCTGGCTGCCCCGAGAAGCCGTGGGAGAGGCCGTGGTATTCGAAAACGAGCAGCCGCGCTTGCGCTTGCAGCTTCCTAGCCTGCCCGAATGGCGTCTGGAAGATGGACGGGAAAACCTGCGCCGCCTCTCGGAGCTAAGCGGGGGCCGGCTTTTAGCCGATGCCTCCGAGTTGCAAGAACTTGTGAGCCGCAAAGCTTACAGCCTGCAATGGCCCTTGATCGCGCTGGCGGTGATGTTGTTTTTGCTGGAGCGCTACCTCGAGCGACGGGGCATCTCAGCACGTGGGAAATGGCTGGCTTAACACCTCGTAACTATGCGAGGCGGTAATTTGGTTCAGTCCAGCTTGACTTCTAATGCACCAGCGCTAGTGTGTGGAAGATGCGGCGGTGTTCTGCTTTGATGCTTACGGCGGCCCTGTTGGTGGGTTGTGCCGCGACCCCTGTGACCAGCCAGACCATTCCCAAAGAGGTGGTGCTGGAGGGGCTCGAGGGCAGCCTGACCTTGCCGGTGGGTTCCAACGTGGCCTGGAAGATCGAAAACCACAGCACCTGGTTGAGCGTGGCCCCGGAGGCCGGCATCGGCCCAAAAGTTGTGAAAATTCGAGCTGAGTTCGCCGAGGAGGTTCCAAACCAGCCCGAGCACACCGCTAGCCTCCGTCTTACGGGCGATGTGGAGGCCGAGGTGCTGGTTCGGCTGCCTTTGGTGAGGGTTGTGGGTGGGGTGGCGGACTCGAGCCTGGCCGCTGCCTCGGTGGGTGCGGCCCCCCTGGTCTCCCAGCCATTGCACCGCCAGAGTGCTCCGGTTCCCAGCACCGCCGGCAATGAAATTCTGGTTAAGTACCGCACCGACCTGCGCACAGCCGTTCTGCCGCAGGGCAGCCGGGTTCTATCCCACGACCGCATCAGCCGCATCACCAAGCTGCGGGCCGCCAATCCAGAAGCCCTGCTGCAACGCCTGCGTCTCGACCCCAGCGTGGAGTGGGCCGAAATTAACGGTACGGTAACGGCCCAGGGCGAGCCCACCGACCAGTTTTATCCCAAGCAGTGGCACCTGCGGGCCACCGGGGCGCGCTTTACCTACCAGCAAACCTATCCGATACCCATTACCGTAGCGGTGGTGGATACCGGGGTGCGCTACGACCACCCCGATCTGGCCGGGCGCTTGTGGCAGCCTGGCGAGGGGGCTTACGATTTTGTGGGCGATGCCGCACCGCCTGCCAACCCCGCCGACCCCTACGACCCCTGCGGCGAGCCTGCGCCGGGCACCTCGGGCGACGACGACCCCACCGATCCCTGTGACCTCAGTGGGGCCACCGGTGGAAGCCACGGCACCCATGTGACCGGCCTCATTGTGGCAAACAGCGGGCTGTTTGCGCCGCCCTGCCCCAACTGCTCGGCCTCGGGGGTGGTGGGGATGGCCTACAACGCCCCCATCAAGGTGCTGCCCTTGCGGGTACTGGATTCGGGCGGTAGCGGTACGTTTGAGAAGGTGGCCCTGGCGGTGCGCTATGCAGCGGGCATCCCGGTGGAGCTGGGCGGTCGGTTGCTGCAGAACCCGCACCCCGCGCAGGTGATTAACCTCTCGCTGGGGTCAATCAGCTACTCCAACGCGATGTGCGAGGCGGTGGCCGATGCGGTGGCTCGAGGGGTGCTGGTGGTGGCAGCAGCGGGCAATTTCCAGAGCCGCAGTCCAGGGGCGCTGGTCTATCCAGCGGCCTGCCCTGGGGCCATCTCGGTCGCGGCCACCGATATGTACAACCAGGTGGTGTACTACAGTCAGCAGAACGGTGAGGTGGACATTGCTGCGCCGGGCGGCAACACTGCCCAGCCGGGGGGCGGTGTGCTCTCCACCACCTGGAATTACCAAACCAACCTGCCCAACTACACCTTCTACATGGGCACCTCCCAGGCCACCCCCCAGGTGGCGGCGGCGCTGGCCATGGCGCTGTCCAGTGGCCGGGCCAGCACTGCCACAGAAGCCTGGAACCTGATCCGCTCGAGCGCCACCGACCTCGGCGCGCCGGGCCGGGACAATGCCTACGGGCATGGCCTGCTCAACCTGCCGGCGGCCTTTGGCTGGACGCTGCCCAGGGGCGGGTTTCTGGTAAGCCTCAGCGGCCCCATCGCCCGGCAGGTGCCCGTGGTTGATGGGCGCTTCGAGACTTTTTTGGTGCCGGGGCGCTACACCATGGTAGTCTGCCGCGACGACTCGGGTAACAGCTTGTGCGATGGCGGCGAGCCTAAAGTGGAGCGCCAGGTACAGGTGAGCGGCGGGAATACCCTCGACCTGGGGACGATCCAGGTAGGGCCCTGAACACTCGCAGACAGTGGCTTGGCTGAATTGCCTCGAGCGTTGCTTCGGCTATTCTCCGCCGAAGTATTCTGGTAGCTGGTCGCGGGTAATCAGCACATCACGGGGTTTGCTGCCCTGGTGCGGCCCCACGATGCCCATGGCCTCGAGCGCGTCCACCAGCTTGCCGGCCCGGGCATGCCCCACCGAGAGGCGGCGCTGGAGCCGGCTGACCGAGGCGTAGCCCTCCTCGATCACAATCTCGGCGGCTTTTTTGAGCAGGGGATCGCCAAAATCAATCTCGCCTGCGTCGGTGCCGCCGCCCCCGCCCAGGTTCAGGGGGCCCTCAAAGTCGGGGCCGTACTGGGCCACAAAGGCGTCTTCGAAGCTCTGTTCGCGCAAGAACCCGGCGATGCGGTGCACCTCGGTTTCCGAGAGAAAGGGGCCCTGCAGACGCACCGGCTTGGGCAGGCCCGGCTGGTGGAAGAGCATATCGCCCTGCCCCACCAGCCGCTCGGCCCCGTAGGTGTCCAGGATGGTGCGCGAGTCGAAGCCCGAGGAGACCGCAAAGGCCATGCGGGCCGGGATGTTGACCTTGATGAGCGAGGTCAGGATGTCCACCGAGGGGCGCTGGGTGGCCAGGATCAGGTGCATGCCGGTGGCCCGGGCCATCTGGGCCAGGCGCAAGATGGCCTGCTCGACCTCTTTAGGGGCGGTGATCATCAGGTCGGCCAGCTCGTCGATCACGATCACCAGGTAGGGCAATGTGGCCTCGCCGGCGGCCCGCATTTTCTGGTTGAACTGCTCGAGGTTGCGCGCCCCCACCTGGCTCATCATCTTGTAGCGCCGTTCCATGTGGGCCACCGCGCCCAGCAGAACCCCGGCCGCGTCGGCAGGGTTGGTTACCACCGGTCGCACCAGGTGGGGGATGCCCTCGTAGGGGGTGAGCTCCACCATCTTGGGGTCAATCATCAGGAAGCGCAGCTCGGTGGGCAGGTATTTGAAGAGCAGGCTGGCGATGAGGGTGTTGACCGCCACCGACTTGCCCGAGCCGGTGGAGCCGGCAATCAGCAGGTGGGGCATTTTGGCCAGGTCGCGCACCCAGACCTCGCCGTCGATGCTTTTGCCCAGCACCAGGGGCAGGGTGTCTTTGCTGCGGGTGAAGGCGCTGGACTGGACGGCCTCGCTGTAGCGCACCAGTTCGCGCTCGGTGTTGGGCACCTCGAGGCCGATCACGCTCTTGCCGGGGATGGGGGCCTCGATGCGCACCGAGCCGGCGGCCAGGGCCAGGGCCAGGTCGTTGTGCAGGTTCTGTACCCGGCTGATTTTTTCGCCGGGGGCGGGCTCGAGCTCGTACCGGGTAACCGTAGGCCCGCGCGACCAGCTCACCACCCGGGCCTCCACCCCGTGGTGCTTGAGGGTGTTGTTGATGAGCTCAACCTGCCGCTGGGTGATGAGTTCCAGGGCCTTGGGGTCGTAGCGTGGTGGTTCGGGCGGGTCGAGCAGGTCGAAGCCGGGCAGCTCCAGGGCGGTGGTGCTTCGAGTGATAACCGGAGGTGTGGGGGTGGCTTTGACCAGGCTGGGCTTGGGGCTTTCCTGTGCGGGTTTGCTAGCAGATACCACCTTATCGGGTTCGGGGAAGACCAGGTCGAAGTCGAAAGGGGGCTCGCTGGGGGGTTTGGTGGTTGCTACAGCAAAGGCGGGCGGTTCAGCTTGCAAACCCTTTTCCAGCAGGGCCCGCATCCCCGCGGGGTGGGCCTCCAAGGGCGCAGACTCCACCCACTCGGCCCAGCGCAGCCAGCCATCCACCCGCTGCTCGAGGTCGAGCAACAACGCCTCGCTTTCCTGCCAGGCGGCCAGGCGGCTGTGGTGTTCCTCCAGAGCGCTGAGCAGGGCTTGGGTGGTGATGGAGGGAACCAGCGCGCGCGCTGCGGCCTGGCCCTGGCGGGTCAGGGTCTGGGCCTTGGTGAGTAGCGCGCCGACCTCCAGCACCAGAGCGGCGCGGCGTTCCTCAAGGGCCTGGGCCAGGCCCTCGCCCTTGAGCGGCGCGGCCAGGGCGGCGGCCAGGCGTTCGAGTCGCACTGGAAGGGGTCGCGCTTCCGCGGCCAGCCTGCTCGCCAGTTCCTTGATGCGCTCGGTCTTGAAGTCGTCCAGTAGCTTAGCCAGCCCCTCGATGGTCTCCTGATCCCGTGGTGTGCGCCTGAAGGCCTCGAGGTCTTGCTGCAAGGCACGCAAAGCTTTGTGCTCGGGGTAGCGTTCCGATAAGGCCCGAACCTCCCCCAGCAGGCGCTGGGCGGCCTGCGCGAGGCGATAGGCATGGCGCAGCCGCACGCCTGCCAGAATGACCCGGCGCAGACCTTTGCTCAAAAGAAAACCCGGCCGCTGGCGCAGGGCTAGATCGGCCACGAAACTAAGGGCCAGCAGGGGAATGAGCAGACCAAAATTGCCCAGACCGCCCACCAGCAAGGTGTGCAGGTTGTTGCCCAGCAGCCCTCCATAAGGCTTGGCGAGGTGGGCTACCAGGGGTAAGGTGAGCAGACCCCCTGCGAAGAGCAGGGCGGTGCCGCGCACCAAAGGGCCCAGGGGCCGATCCAGCAGCAGCCATATGCCCAGTAGGGCAACCGTCGGTGGAACCAGCCAGGCCAGGTATCCCAGGTTGCCCCAGAACAGGGCCTGAATACCGCTGCCCAGTTGCCCGGCCAGGTTGGAGCCAAAATAAATGGCGGCGCTCAGGAGGGCGGCGATGCCTAGTATCAGAATAGCAAAGGCCTCGAGGTCGCGCTTGCGCTCAGTGGGATTGGCCTTGCTGGCTTTGTCAGCTTTGGATTTGCCCTTCGCCATCGCTTACGATTGTAACATACTTAGCAAATGCCAAAGGCTTGCGTGCCAGACGTTAAATCTTGCCAGGTTGGTATAAAGCCGCGAGCCACAGGCTGTCGAAAAGTGCCTGTGGCTCGCGATGGTTGGCTTACTTGGGTAGGGCTTTGATTACCGCATCGGTGATCTCGAGTTCGTCGGCAGCATAAACCACCAGACCGCTGGTGGCAGCTACTTTTTTGTCCAGAATTATGGCGAAACCCTGCTGCTGAGCGACCCGCGCGATCACCTGATCAATCTCCTCAGTGATGGGTTTGAGCGCGGCGTTGGCCCGGTCGCTCCACTTTTTGCCCGCTTCTTGCAGGCTCTGGGCCAGCACCCGGTAGTCCTGCTGATCTTTGGCGGTGGCATTGCCGGCCCGCAGTTTGGCCTCGAGGGGTTGGAGCTGATCGCGTATGGGTTTTAGCTCGCGCTCGGCCTGGTTACGGATATCCTGCACCTTTTTGAAGTCCTTGTGCGCCTGCACCACCTTTTCGGCGTCCACATAACCGATGCGGGTGGGTACGGTGCGGTTTTGTGCGATGAGCGAACCGCCCAAAAGCAAGCTTAGCAACACTGCAACAAACAACCAGTTTTTGCTCATAGTCTTTCTCCACTACTTATTAGGTAAGGCCTGCACGATGGCTGGGGTAAGGTCGAGCCCCTGTGCAGCATAAACCACCAGGCCGCTGCTGGCCGCCACTTCCTGATCCAAAACCATGGCAAAGCCCTGCTCCTTGGCCACCCGGCTCACAATTTTGTCGATGTCTTGGGTGATGGGCTGCAGCACGCTGTTTTGCTGCTCAGCCCACTTTTGGCTGGCGGCCTGTAGGTTCTGAACCAGGGTGCGGTAGGTTTGCTGTTCCTGTGTGGTGGCGTTGCCCGCGCGGATTTTGTTCTCCAAAGACTGTAGCTCAGCTTGTAGGGGGTTGAGCTCTGCTTCCGCCCTGGCCTGAACCTCCCTGACCTTGGCAAACTGGGGGTGGGCTTCCACCACAGCCCGCGCGTTGAGGTAGCCAATCTTGTCGGCTGTGGGTTGGGTTTGTGCCCCCAGCAGGCCGCTCAATAGCAGGCCAGCCAGGGTGAGCACAAACAGCGGGAATCGCTTCATATCGGCCATACTGTAAGGGTATGGCCTTAGCGTAGCGTGAGAGCAAGCCCCCTGGTCATTTAGGCCGGCCTGGGCTATGGTATCGCCTGCGAGGTCTCTGACCTCAAAAACAGGAGGTGCATACCATGAAACGACTACCCTTGCTGCTTGCCATGGTTTTGCTGGCTTTTGCTTCCACGGGACTGGCCCAGCGCTCTTTCCAGCTGCGCATCTCGGTGCCCTCGCCCACGTTGGGGTTTGGCCTCGAGGCCAGCCTGCAGCGCGACCTGGTGGCCCTGATCTATGGTGATGTGATTTTCCAGGGGCCGGGCTTCCTGATTGGGGGTGAGGTGCTCTTCAAACCCGACCTGGGCCAGTTCGACCGTGACCTGCGGGGCCTCAAGCCCTATTTTGGTGGCGGGCTGGGCCTGCGGCTGCCCAACGCCAACTTTGCCCTCACCCTGGACGCCGGGCTCGAGTTCGCCCTCGACCGCGACACGGGGCTGTTTATTGGCGGCCAGAGCGTTTTCCCCTTCAATAGCTCGCCCTATGGCCGGGTGTTGTTTGGTGCCACCTTCCGCTAGCCCCAATGCTTTACCCAGGCAAAGCGCCCTGACTGCGGGGCGCTTGTTTTATGGTTCCCTGAGCAGGCCCCAGCTTGTAACGGCGGGGTAGGAGCCCAGCACTTTGACAAAAGAAGCCCTGCGCAGCAAGGTTAGCAAGGCCTGGGAGGGGCCAGGATCTTCGGCGTGGCCCTCAAAGTCGGCGTAGAAGATGGGGGAGAAGGGGCGGTCGGGGTCGCGGCGGGGGCGAGACTCGAGCTTGGTCAGATTAATCCCCTGGTCGGCAAAAGCCTGCAAAGCAGCCAGCAGCTCGCCGGGCCGGTGGCGGGTGGTGAAGACCACCGAGGTTTTGTAAGGCCCCTCGCGGCGGGGGAAGTCTTCACGTGAGAGTACAAAAAAGCGCGTGTAGTTGCCGATGAAGTCCTGAATGCCCTCGGCGATGACCGCCAGGCCGTAGCGTTCGGCGGCGCGGCGGCTGGCGATGGCGGCCAGACCGGGCTGGGGGTGTTCGGCCAGCTCGCGGGCGGCCCCGGCGGTGTCGTAGACCGGTTCGGCCTCGAGCTTGTACCGGGCGATGAAGCCGTCGCACTGGGCCAGACCCTGGGGGTGGCTCTTGACTTTACGAATATCCTCCAGCCGGGTTCCGGGCGGGGCCAGCAGGCAGTGGTCTACCTTCAGCACCAGTTCGCCGACCACGTGCAGGTCGGTCTCGAGGAGCAGGTCGTAGGTTTGGTTGATGATGCCAGCGGTGGTGTTCTCAACCGGTACCACCCCCAGGTCTACCTCGCAGTTGGTTACCGCTGCAAATACTTGATGAAATGTGGGCAGGCCGATGGTCTCAGCATTTGGAAAGGCTTTGAGTGAGGCTTCTTCGCTATAGGCACCCTCGGTTCCCTGAAAAGCGATCCGCATAACGTAGCTCAGTATAAGTTTTTTGTGCGGGATTTGTGGTTGGTGCGGATGGGGCATAATGGTGATTTGTGCTAAGGCAGGAACCCATTTCCGACCCCGCCGTTTGGAACCAGATGGTGTCTTCGCTACCCATTACCAGCGCCTTGCAGTCCTGGGGCTGGGGCGAAGTCAAGAAGCTCTCGGGCTGGCAGCCGGAGCGCTGGGCGCTGTTTGAAGGACAGCAGCTTATTGCCGCGGTGCAGCTTTTTCGTCGGCGGTTTGTGGGGCCGGTCTCCATGCTGTATGCCCCCCGTGGGCCAGCGTTGCGCGATTTAAGCGACCTGCCCAGGGTGGTACAGGCCCTCAAGCAGCGGGCAGGGGGGGCTGTTTACCTGAAGCTCGAGCCCGAAGTGGGGTTTCCGGCCGAGTCATCGGTTCCAGAGTTTCCCCCAGCGCGGCTGGCAGAGACCATCCAGCCCGAATACTCCATCTGGCTCGATCTATCGCTGGGCCGTGAAGGCCTGCTGGCTCAGATGGACAATATGCACCGCCGCAACACCCGGCTGGCCGAAAAGCGGGTGGTGACAACCATAGAGGGGATGGAGGCCTTCGAGGAATTCTGGCGGCTGTTCGAGGAGACCAACCGTCGGGCCCGGCTGTTGCAGCATGCCAAAGCCTACTACCAAACCGTTCTGACGGCCATGAATCAACCCTTTGGAGCGTCTTTTATCTCAATCGCCCGCCAGGAGGGCCGGGCGCTGGCCGCGGGCTTGTTTGTGGCTTTTGGGGGTAAGGTAGACTACCTCTATGGGGGCAGCAGCCGGGAAAACTCCAACGCCAAGGCCCCCAACGGTATGCACTGGGGGGCTATCAACTGGGGCCTGGAAAAGGGCTATCGCATATACGATCTGTGGGGCGTGCCGCGCCGCAGCGAGGGTAGCCACGCCGCTGGCATCGATGCCTTCAAGGAGGGTTTTGGCGGGCAGCGGGTGCGCTTTCCAGCCTACGATGTGGCCTTTTCGCCCCTATATGGGCCCCTTAAGAAGGCTTTGCGTCTGAGGAAAAATTGGGTCAACTACCGCACCCGCGGCACAACCCGGGATGTGCTCTAAGCGAAGCCTCGAGCTGATTTTTTATATGAGCTGGTGCAGGGTGCGCGCTTGTAAGCGGTGTCGGAGGGCTAGGAAGAGTTCGGCCGTGGCTAAAGCGTCCCACAACGCGTGGTGCTCGAGGTGGGGCGGCAGGCCAAGCTGTGCTCGAGCCGCCCTTAGCCCGCTGGGATGGGGTTTGCTGTGAGGCTCGAGCTGTCGCCGCCGCTCATCCAGTCGGGCCAGCAGCACCGCGGTGTCGACCACCACAGGTCTGACCCAGCGTCGGCCCAGGGCTTTATGGCTTTGCCGCAGAAATCCCAGGTCTATCGAGCCACAGTGTAGAACCAGCACGTCCCGCCCAATGCGCTGCGTTATCTCCTCGAGCACCTGGGCCAGGGGCGGGGCGGCCTCTAGAGCCTGCTAACTAGCTGTTCGTAAAAGCTCCACAGTTTTCGCTGTCATCAGAATCGAAAAAGCCAACCAGTGCCAACCTCGCAAGGTCTCAGCCAGCCGCTCATAGTCTCGCGCCAGCCTGCGAAACCGGGATGTCCAGGCAAACGAACGTTCCACCACCCAACGCTTCGGCAGCAGCACGAATCCTCGTTTGGCCCCTTCCACCTTGACCACACACAGGGCGATGCCTTCCGCCTCTGCCGCTTGTGCCGCTTCCTCCCCAGTGTAACCCTGATCCACAAAGGCCACTTCCACCTGCTCCCCCGTCACTTCCTGCACCTGTTGACTGAGGGCTCCCACCTGGGCCCGTTCCTGTTCACTGGCCGCCGTTACTACCAGGGCCAGCAGATGCCCCAGGGTATCTACCGCCAGGTGAACTTTGCTTCCCTTGCGTCGTTTGTACCCATCGTATCCGGCCCGCTCCCCACTTTGCGGGGTGGACTGTAGGGTGCGAGCATCGTAGATGGCAGCGCTGGGATGGGCGGCTTTGCCCTGGAGCATTCGCAGGGTCATGCGCAGGTCGTGTACCAGGTCTTCGAAGACCCCCCGGTTCATCCAGCGGTAGGCTTGCGCCTGAACGATATGGGGGGGTGGGAAGTCGTGGGGCAGGTAGTCCCACTGAGCACCGGTTCGAACCATCCAGCGCAGGGCGTTGAACACTTCGCGCAGGTCGTACTTGCGCTGGGGTGCTTCCAGCGGGGCGAGGGTCAAATAGGGCAGCACCAGAGCCCATTCCTCATCACGGACGTCCGATGGGTAAGCACGGCGGTTCATGCTCTAAACATAACTGCAGTGCCTGATTTGGGTAAGGTGGTTTGTAGATTCTAGTTCGTTGGGTAGAATATGGTGCGCTCGGATGCCTTCAACCGAGAGCGCCCCGGGCCGCACGGGCCGAACCAGGCTATAGTAGTGCGCGCCAAACTCGATAACCCCCCCGCGGATGGGCACCATTCCCACCGACAGAATCTGGTCGGATGCCTCCAGGCCACTGGTTTCCAGATCCAAAGCCCAGTAGTTGATCTCGTTCCAGGTGGGGCTTTTGCGCAAAGGCCACAGCATGAGCGATGCGTTTATCTAACCCAGGCGATCGGTATGGAAGCGCTGGCTCATGGCCTCCTGCATCTCGCGAACCTGCAAGAAGGCCTCCTTGAGATGGCGACGCTCGAGCGAAGAAAGCTGCTCGAGGCGGATCTTGTTGTCGGGTGGCAGCTTCTGCCGTAGGTTGGTGAGTTGTTGCCGTAGACGAATCCTCATTAGAAACCCGAAGGCCTCGATTAAGGTTTCGGCCCCCTCTGGGCTCAGCTTGTTCTCCTGGGCGGCAATTTTAAGGCGCTCGACGGTGCCCTTGGCGAGGCTGCCGGCCTCCAGGGCGTGTACTCGAGCCAGGCTGACGATGGGGGCGATGCCCCCTTTCTTGATATCCACGCCGCCGTCTTCTTCCCGGATTCTGCGGAAAAGGCCGATGGGGGGTCGGAAGTGCAATGAGGCCTTGGCTAGGTGGGCCAGGAAGATGGTTTCCTCACCGCTGGTAGCCACGATGCGCTCGAGCGGCTCCAGGGGGAGCTCGCCATGCACACTGCGGAAATCGAAGAAAATCTGGGCCTCGAGCAACTCCTGGGGGGTGGGCATCTTTACCCAGTGCAGGAAGAGCTTTTGCCACTCCGCGATGGGTTTGCACCAGCGGGTGGCCATGTAGCCGCCCGGGCAGGGTGGGAAGCCGGCTTGTATCAGGCCGCCCACCACGAACCCCGCCAGCTCGGCAAAGTAGCGCTGGGCCTCGGGGCTATCCTCGGCGTAGATCAGGGCGTTGTCCTGGTCGGTGAGCAGGGCCTGTTCCATCCGCCCTTCGGAGCCAAACACGATCCAGGCGTAGGGCGTGGGGGGTGGCCCCAGGCACTCTTCGGCCAGGCGCAGCAGAGTCCGAACCAGGTGATCGTTAAGCGAGCTAACGCTACGACCAATTTCGCTGGCCCCCAGGCCACCGGCCAGAAGGGACTCGGCGATGCCGCTTAGCTCCTGGCTGTAGCCTTTGAGATCTTCTGGGTTGCGGGTGCGCTCGAGCCGCCTGAGCAGATGCAGAGGGCTGCGGGCCTGCTGCCGCATGAAGACCGTGTCGGTTACCACCCCCACAATCCGCCCATCCTGCTCGAGCGGCAGGTGGTGTATGCTCTGGTGCACCATGAAGGTCAATGCTTCAAACAGGGGTGTGCTGGCCGGTAAGGTTTTGGCCGGGGTGCTCATCACATCGGCCAAAGGGGTCTGGGGGCCTTTCCCCTCGGCCAGCACCCGGTTGCGCAGGTCGCGGTCGGTCAGAATGCCCAGGGGGTTGCCTTCGACCAGAATCGAGCTGATCTGGTGTTCACGCATGGCCTTGGCCGCTTCCTGCACGGTGGCGTTGCGGGCGATGAATACTGGGGGGCGGGTCACCAGCTCGCTTACCGGTAGGCTCAGGTCGATTGGGCTGACCGCGAGGCCCTCTTGCTGGGCTACCAGGCGCAGGCGGGCAGCCAGACCTTTGGTGAAAAACTCTGCGAAAGGTTGATGCCTCTTCAGCTCACGAAAGACCTGTTCCGACCAGCGGTAGATCAGCAAGTCTTCCTCAGCGATCACATCGAAGGCCGGGGTGCCCTGCGAGATTAGGGAGGGATAGCCAAAAACCTCCCCCTCTTCCAGGTACATCATGGTCTGCCCGTCGCGCTCGAGGCGGGCTGTGCCCTTGCGAATCATGTACAGGTGCTGGCTTTTAGATCCATGCCGGGCCAGCACCTTGCTGTTTTTGGGAAAAAAGGCAATCTCGAGGCCTCGCTCTACCTGTTCCAGCGCTTCCGCTGGTAGCAGATTAAACGGGGCGTGGGCGCGGATGAAATCGAGGGGGTTCACAGCACTATTGTGCTGACTTGGCTGAAACATTGTGCCCCTCTTCGGGCAGGCGGATAATCAGACCCGAGCTGAGCCAGGCTGATAAAGGCAGGATGATGCTTAAAGCTTGGTTGGCTCCGGAAAAAACCTGCAAGGCATAGCCAAATAACAAAGCGGGCAGCAGCATGAAAAAGATCCTGAAGATGCGCTCGAGGCCAGGGGTGGGCGGCAGGGGCCAGAAACGCGAAAAGATTAGCCCTAAAAGACCCCCCAACACCACCGCCGAAGTGATGCGCAAAAGGTCGAGCGGGGTGGGAAAAGGCCAGCCGGTCAGATAGTGTCCAGCCGTGTAAAACAAAAACAAAAAGGCCGAAATCCCCAGCAGCAACCGCAGCAAACGTAAGGTTAGATTGGGGGGTACATAGGCATTGACCTTTTTGGGTTCAATCTTTTTGTTTTTGCTCATGGCTGCAAACAAAGCTTATCACAAAAGAATGGGGGTGGGTTGATCCCCACCCCCGGCTTGGGTTTAGTGATAATGGGCCTCTTTGGCACCGCGCGGAATCCGCACCGATTCCACCAGATCCTGTACTTCTTTGGGCGGCTCGGGGGTCATGCGCGAGACCACCAAGGTGATGATCAGGTTGATCAGCATGCCCACGGTACCGATGCCTTCGGGGCTTACCCCAAAGAACCAGCGGGGCATGCCAAAGTAGCTGGTGCCGATGATGTAGCTGGCTGTGAAGACCAGACCCACCACCATGCCGGCGATGGCTCCCTCGCGGGTGGTGCGCTTATCGAAGATGCCGAGCAGGATGGCGGGGAAGAAACTGCTGGCAGCCAACCCGAAGGCAAACGCCACCAGCTGCGCGATAAAGCCGGGTGGGTTTTGTCCAAAATATCCGGCGATCAGCACCGCCAGAAGAATCCCCACACGAGCGACCAACAGGCGTTGCCCTTCGGAGGCCCTTGGGTTGATGATGCGGTAATACAGGTCGTGCGAAAGCGCCGAAGAGATAACAATCAGCAGTCCCGAAGCGGTGGAAAGCGCCGCTGCCAGACCGCCTGCCGCCACCAGGGCGATGATCAGCGGGGCCAGCTTGGCTACCTCAGGGGTGGAAAGTACGATGATGTCGTTGTTGATGAACACCTCGTTGGCGCTGGTGGTGTCGGGGTTGTTGACGTCGGGACGGGTGGTGCCGGGGATAAACTTGAAGGCATTGCCCCTAGCGACGGTCACAATGCCGTTGCCGTCCTTGTCCACAAAGCGCAGCAGGCCGGTTTTTTCCCATTTGGCCACCCAGTCGATCTGGCGTACTTCCTCAAAGCTTTTACCGTGCAGGGTGTTGATCAGGTTGTAGCGGGCAAACACCGAGATGGCTGGCGCGGTGGTGTAGAGCAAAGCGATAAAGAGCAGGGCCCAACCAGCGGAGGCGCGCGCGTCCTTGACCGTGGGGACGGTGTAGAAGCGGATGATGACGTGGGGCAACCCAGCCGTGCCGAACATCAAGCACGCCGTAATTAGCAGAATGTTCAGCATGTCGAAGCGCTGGAAAGGCTGGGTGTACTGGGTGAAGCCCAGGTCTACTTGTAGCTGGTTGAGGCGAGAGACGATGTCGCTAAAGGTAAGGGCTAGCTGGGGAACGGGGTTGCCGGTGAGGATGCTGGCGATGGCAAACGCCGGGATCAGGTAAGCGATAATCAACACCGTGTACTGGGCCACCTGCGTCCAGGTGATACCTTTCATACCCCCCAGCACAGCAAACAGTGCAGTGACGGCCACCCCAACCCACAGCCCGGTGGTGCTTGGTACCCCCAGGTAGCGGGCAAAAACCGTACCCACCCCTACGAGTTGTGGGATTACATAGGTGAACGAGACGAACACCGCAGCTATCACCGCGACCACACGTGCGGTCTGGGAGTAGTAACGGTCGCCTACAAAGTCCGGAACGGTAAATTTGCCAAACTTGCGCAGGTACGGTGCCAGCAACAAGGCCAGCAATACATAACCGCCGGTCCAGCCCATCAGGTAGATGGTGCCGTCGTAGCCCAGCGTAGAGATCAAGCCGGCCATCGAGATAAAGCTGGCTGCGCTCATCCAGTCGGCGGCGGTGGCCATACCGTTGGCGATGGGGGGCACCCCACGCCCGGCCACATAGAAGCCCTCGGTTTCACGCACACGGGCCCAGATACCGATACCCACGTACAAGCCGAAAGTCAGGAGCACAATGATCCAGGTCCAAAGTTCTACACTCATTGGTGGCCCCCTATTCGTGTACGTCGAACTGCTGGTCAATCTTGTTCATCTGCGAGGCGTAGATGAAGATCAAGATGACAAAGATGATGATGGCACCCTGATGAGCGAACCAAAAACCCAGGGGAACCGATCCGAGCTTGATGTTGTTAAGCACATTAACCAACACAATCCCAAACCCGTAGGAAACCACTGCCCAGACGATAAGCAGGTTGCGGATTAGGGTTATGTTGGCCTTCCAGTACGCATCGGCCTTTGCTTTATCCATGCCTACCTCCATGTAGCACAAGTCCAGCCACCATTGCTACGGGGGTGGTCGCTTTTCCGCGTTTCAGACTTGCGCCATGAATCTAATGCCCTTTTGTTGGCTTGGTCAAGTTATCGCCAGTTTTTGTATATCTGCGAAAAGCGGCGCAATTATTTGTTTTATGAGAGAAAAACGCACCGCCCTGGAGGGTTAAGTGCGGCGTATGGGTTGGGTACAACTGGCCTGAAGCAAAAAAACACTTATGAAAAATCAAGAACCGCTTATTGACGGTCTGTGCTGGGAATCTGTGCGATCAATGGAAAAGGTGCCCTCCAATCTTTTGGCATGGATGTGGTGTGTGTATCTGCAGAAGTACCGTTGAGCCAGGTTGTTTGTTTGAGGCTGTGGTTACTCCTCGAGCGTGCTCAAATCGCCGGGATCCCGCCCCATCTCCTGGGCCTTGAGCAGGCGGCGCAGGATTTTGCCGCTGCGGGTCTTGGGGAGCTTATCCAGGAAAACCAGCTCGCTGGGGGTGGCGATGGGGCCTAGCTCGAGCCGCACGTGCTGCACAATTTCATCCCGCAGGGCCTCGGTTTTTTCGCGCCCCACCCGCAACACCACGAAAGCCTTGATGTTTTCGCCCTTGATGGGGTCGGGCACCCCAATCACGGCAGCCTCGGCCACCGCCGGGTGCGAGACCAGGGCGCTCTCTACATCGGCGGTGCCGATGCGGTGACCGGCCACGTTGAGCACATCGTCGGCGCGGCCCAGCACCGTGAAGTAGCCTTCAGCGGTTTTGCTGGCTACGTCGCCGGCGGCATACACGTTACCGGGTATTTCCGTCCAGTACTGGGTATAGCGGGCGTGATTACCCCAGACCGTGCGCATCATGTGGGGGAAGGGGCGCTTGAGCGCGAGCAAGCCACCGGTTCCGGGGGGGAGTTCGGTGCCCGTGGCGTCCACCACCGTGGCCTCCACGCCGGGCAGGGGCACCCCCACAAAGCCGGGCCGGCCCTCCAGGGTGAGCGGGGTGCCCAGGGTGGGGCCGCCCAGCTCGGTCTGCCACCAGTTGTCGGCTACGAAGCCGCGCCGGCCGCCCTGCATCAGGTGCTCGACCGCCCACTGCCAGGCCTCCGGGTTGAGGGGCTCGCCGGCCACCCCAATGAACCGCAGCGACGAGAGGTCGTGCCGGGCGGGCCATTCGGGGCCAAACTTCATGAACATGCGAACCGCCGTGGGGGCGGTAAACATCACGTTGACCCGGTAGCGCTCAACGGCCTGCCACAAAGCCGCTGGGTTGGGATAGTCCGGTGCACCCTCGCGCAGCACGCTGGTGACGCCCTCGAGCAAGGGCGCATACACGATGTAGCTGTGCCCCACAATCCAGCCGATGTCCGAGGTGGTCCAGTAGACATCGGTATCCTTTACGTCGAAAAAGGTGCGCAGGTGGTAGGCTGTACCCACCATGTAGCCCCCGTGCACGTGCACCACGCCCTTGGGCTTGCCGGTGGAGCCCGAGGTGTAGAGGATAAACAAAGGGTGCTCGCTATCCAGCGGGACGGCCTCGGCCTCGGGTTGGTGTGACCAGAGCAGCTCGTTGAAATCGTGGAAGCGGGGCCCCTCGGGCACGGCTTTGTTGCGGCAGAACCAGACCGTGGGTAGGTTCAAACCTTCGATGGCCTGGAGCACGATGGACTCGAGGTCTACCGCTTTGCCCCGGCGGTAGCTCACATCCCCCGCAATCACCAGTTTGGCCCCAGCATCCATGATGCGCTCGCGCAGCGCCGAGACCCCCAGCCCGGCGTACACCACCGAGTGAATCGCCCCAATGCGGGCGCAGGCCAGCATGGCGATGATGCCCTCCAGGGTCAGGGGCATGTAGATGATCACCCGGTCGCCTTTTTCCACCCCCAACCGCCTGAGCCCGCTTGCAAAGCGCGAAACCCGATCCAGAAGCTCACCGTAGGTGAGCTTTTGCTCGCTGCCGTCCTCGCTTAAGTACAGAAGCGCGACCTGGTTGCGCTTAGAACCCTGGGCATGGCGATCCAGGGCGTTGTAGGTGATGTTGGTCTGGCCGCCCAAGAACCAGCGGTGGTCGGGGAAGTTCCACTCCAGCACCTGCTCAAAGGGCCGGAACCAATGAAACCGCCGGGCCTGCTCGCCCCAGAAGGCCTCGGGGTCTTGCAGGCTGCGGGTGTACTCGGCCCAGAAGTCGGGCAGGTTGGCCTGGTTCCGCTGGGCCTGGGGGGCCTGATAGCTGACTTTTGGTTTTAGCAGCTGCTCGAGTTCCATAAGGGGCCTCCTGCTCTTGCGCTACCGCACGCTACGAGGAAAAAAACCACAAAACCCTGCTAAACCCGAAAAATGGGGAGGGCCGATATTGTGCCAAACCCTGGCCGGGGCGGGCTTGGGGCACTTGGTGAAATGAATCTGCTGCATCTTCACGCTCACGGCTCGAGGGTGGAAAGGTCGCCCGGATCGTCGCCGAGCTCCTGGGCTTTGAGCAGGCGGCGCAGGATTTTGCCGCTTTTGGTGCGGGGTAGCTGATCCACGATCTCGATGACAGTTTGTAGTTGCAGATGCCCTAGCTGCCGGCGTAGGTGGGCTTGCAGCTTGTCGGCCAGGATGGCGCGCACCTCGAGGCTGGTCTCGCGGGTTTTCAGCACCACATACACCTTGATCACCTCGCCGAGCTCGGGGTTGCTAATTCCCACCGCGGCGACCTCGGCCACCGAAGGATGGGAGAGCATGGCCCCCTCGATCTCGGCGGTGCCGATGCGCAGCTCTCCAGCTTTGATAACGTCGTCCGAACGGCCCAGCAGGGCAATGTAGCCCTCGCTGTCGCGCACGGCGATGTCCCCGGTGCTGTAATAGCCGGGGATGCGGCTCCACTGCTCGAGGTAGCGCTCGTTGTTGTTCCAGAAGGTGCGCATGAAGTGGGGGAAGGGCTGGCCGATGACCAGGTGGCCCTTTTGACCGGGGGGTAGCTCACGCCCTAGAATCTACAAACCACCTTACCCAAATCAGGCACTGCAGTTATGTTTAGAGCATGAACCGCCGTGCTTACCCATCGGACGTCCGTGATGAGGAATGGGCTCTGGTGCTGCCCTATTTGACCCTCGCCCCGCTGGAAGCACCCCAGCGCAAGTACGACCTGCGCGAAGTGTTCAACGCCCTGCGCTGGATGGTTCGAACCGGTGCTCAGTGGGACTACCTGCCCCACGACTTCCCACCCCCCCATATCGTTCAGGCGCAAGCCTACCGCTGGATGAACCGGGGGGTCTTCGAAGACCTGGTACACGACCTGCGCATGACCCTGCGAATGCTCCAGGGCAAAGCCGCCCATCCCAGCGCTGCCATCTACGATGCTCGCACCCTACAGTCCACCCCGCAAAGTGGGGAGCGGGCCGGATACGATGGGTACAAACGACGCAAGGGAAGCAAAGTTCACCTGGCGGTAGATACCCTGGGGCATCTGCTGGCCCTGGTAGTAACGGCGGCCAGTGAACAGGAACGGGCCCAGGTGGGAGCCCTCAGTCAACAGGTGCAGGAAGTGACGGGGGAGCAGGTGGAAGTGGCCTTTGTGGATCAGGGTTACACTGGGGAGGAAGCGGCACAAGCGGCAGAGGCGGAAGGCATCGCCCTGTGTGTGGTCAAGGTGGAAGGGGCCAAACGAGGATTCGTGCTGCTGCCGAAGCGTTGGGTGGTGGAACGTTCGTTTGCCTGGACATCCCGGTTTCGCAGGCTGGCGCGAGACTATGAGCGGCTGGCTGAGACCTTGCGAGGTTGGCACTGGTTGGCTTTTTCGATTCTGATGACAGCGAAAACTGTGGAGCTTTTACGAACAGCTAGTTAGCAGGCTCTAAGGCATCCACTACCCGCACCTCGACCCCCGGCAAGGGGAAGCCGGCCTTGCCGGGCTTGGCCGGCATGCAAAGGGGGGTGGACAGGCAGGGGCCCCCGGTCTCGGTCTGCCACCAGTGATCCACCACGTGGGCTAGGTGTTTGGCGGCCCAGTGCCAGACCTCGGGGGCCAGGTACTCCCCCACGCTAGCAACCAGCCGCAGGTCGGAGAGCCGGGCCTTTTGGGCGAACTCGTCGCCGTGTTTGCGCAGGGTGCGCAGCCAGGTGGGGCTGATGATGAGCACGTTGACCCCGCACTCCTCCAGCATCTCGTAGAAGCTGCTTACATCGGGGTAGTCGAGCCGTTCGGCCCGCAGTACGGTGGTGAGCCCTTCCAGCAAGGGGGCGTACAGACCGTAGCTGTGCCCCACAATCCAGGAGAGATCGGCAGTGGCCCAGGAGATCTCGCCGTCCTTGAGGTCGAAGAGGGTGCGCAGGTGGTAGGTGATGCCCACCATGTAGCCCCCGTGCACGTGCACCACACCCTTGGGCTTGCCCGTCGAGCCCGAGGTATACAGGATAAACAGGGGATGCTCGCTGTCCACCGGCAGGGCGGGGGTGGTGGGGCGGTGGGCCTCGATCAAATCCCAGAATTCCAGCGGTCTGACCGTACCACCCCGGCTAAACCACAGCACCGGTATATCCAGGCCCTGGGTGGCTTCCTCGAGTACGTGGGTGAAGTGCAGGGTGCGCCCACCCTGGTACATGCGGTCGGCGGCCACCAGCAGCCGGGCCTGGGTGTCCACCAGGCGCTCGCGCAGGGCCTGGCTGCCCAGGCCGGCAGGAACAGCCACGTGCACCGCCCCAATGCGGGCACAGGCCAGAAAGGTCAGGGCCATCTCCAGCCCGGTGGGCATGTACACCGCCACCCGGTCACCGGGCTTGATGCCCAGCGACAGCAGCCCACCGGCCAGGCGGGCGGTGAGGTCGCGCAGCTCGCGGTAGGTCAGCTTGTGTACGGTGCCATCCCCGGCCAGGGCCATCAGGGCCAGCTGGTTGCGGCGGGGGCCGTCGGCGTGCCGATCCAGGGCGTTGTAGGTGATGTTGGTGGTGGCGCCCACAAACCAGCGGTGGTAGGGGGCGTCCACCTCCCGAACCCGCTTCCAGGGGTTAAACCAGTGGAAGCGCTCGGCCCACTCGCCCCAGAAAGCCTCGGGCTCTTCGAGGCTGCGCCGGTACTCGGCGGGATAATCCTTAAGGTTGGCCTTTTCTACCAGGGATTTGGGGGCCCAGACGGGGGTTTCCTCGCTGGACGAACCCAGGTAGACCGGTGCGCTGGCGGGAAGGGGCTTGGCCTCATCCGAGGGCGGCTGCTCGGCTCGAGTGCGGCTGGAAGCGGCCCTGGCTACCTCCTGCACCGCCTGCACCAGCCGGGTGAAGGCGTAGGGAAAGCGCCTCGAGGGCACCACCACCCCAAAGGCCCCCATCACCGCACCGTCCGGGCTGAAAATGGGGGCAGCCACCCCGGAGATACCGTCGGAATGCTCTTCGATTTCCACCGCGAACCCCATCTGCCGCACCTTGGCCAGCTCTTCCTCCAGGGTCAGCGGATCGGTGATGGTGAGCCGGGTAAAGGCCTTGAGGTTTTGCAGGTGGGGGGCCTGGGCCTGGCTGTCCATGTAGGCCAGCACGGCCTTGCCTAAAGCCAGGGCATGAAAACCCTCGCCGACCTGATCCTCCAGCCCGGCCAGCTTGGGCAGGCCCTGCCGGCCGCGGGTGGAGAGTCGCAGCCTGCCTTCGCGGTCGAGGAGGGCCAGATAGCTGCGTTCGCGGGTACGTAGATAAAGTTCCTCCAGCGCATCCGATAGCTTCTCGGGCTCGGCCAGGCGGTTGGGTGAAGGCACCAGCGCGCTTTTGGAGAGCCGGTAGGTGCTGCCCTCCCGTTCGGCAAAGCCCTCCGAGACCAGGCTGGCCAGCAGGGCATAGGCCGTGGAAAGACTTTTACCCAGAAAAGCAGCCAGGCGGGCGGCCTCTACCCCCTCGGGGTGCTCGGCCAGGTAGGCCAGTACCCTTAGCGCGGCTTGAACGGTGGTGAGTTTACGACTCTGTGCCATAGGTCTTCGGATTTCTATAGCGTACGATCTAAAGAAGACCCGTACAGGTTCATCGGGGTTCTGCGGCTATGATGGCCCGGATCGGTTTAGACTGTCAAGTAAAGCCGGATTTCGCACATTTGCCGAAGCCCAGTCTTTCTTGACGGCGGCCCTTAACCCACCTATGCTCACCAACAAAAGGCCCCTTGATTTTGCCAGTCTCGGCGAACCTAAAGAGGTAAGTATGGAAAAAATTGAAGCGGTTCTAAAGGAGGAGCGGGTTTTTCAACCTTCAGAGGCTTTTCAGCAAGCAGCCCGTATTCATCGGCTCGAGGACTACGAGGCCCTTTACCGCGAGAGCCTAGAAGAGCCTGAAAAGTTCTGGAGCCGGGTAGCCTCGGAGCTACACTGGTTCAAGCCCTGGGACAAGGTGCTCGAGTGGAACCCCCCCAACGCCAAGTGGTTCATCGGGGGGCAGCTCAACCTTTCCTATAACTGCCTCGATCGCCACCTTGCAACCCGCGGCAACAAGGCCGCCATCATCTTCGAAGGGGAGCCGGGCGACTCGCGCATCCTCACCTACCAGCAGCTGCACCGCGAGGTGAGCAAGTTCGCCAACGTGCTCAAAGGGTTGGGGGTGCGGAAGGGCGACCGCGTGACCATCTACCTGCCCATGATCCCCGAGGCGGCCATCGCCATGCTGGCCTGCGTGCGCATTGGGGCGGTGCACTCGGTGGTGTTTGGGGGCTTCTCGGCCTCGGCCCTGGCCGACCGTATCAACGACGCGCAGGCCAAGGTGCTCATCACCGCCGACGGCGGCTGGCGGCGCGGGAGCGTGGTTCCGCTCAAGGCCAACAGCGACGAAGCCCTTTCAGACGCTAAATCTATCGAGCACGTGGTGGTGGTGCGGCGCACCGGCCACGAGGTGCCCATGGAGCCGGGCCGCGACCACTGGTACCACGAGCTGATGGCCAATGCCGCAGCCGACTGCCCCCCCGAGCCCATGGACGCCGAAGACCCCCTCTTCATCCTGTACACCTCCGGCTCCACCGGCAAGCCCAAGGGGGTTTTGCACACCACCGGGGGCTACTCGGTGTATACCTACCTGACCGCCCGGTACATCTTCGACCTCAAAGACACCGACACCTACTTCTGCACGGCGGATGTGGGCTGGATTACCGGTCACAGCTACGTGGTGTACGGGCTTTTGCAAAACGGGGCCACCACCCTGATGTACGAAGGCGCACCCAATGCCCCGGACGAGGGCCGCATCTGGAGCATCATCGAAAAATACAGCGTGAGCATCCTTTACACCGCGCCCACGGCCATTCGGGCCTTTATGAAGTGGGGCGAGCAGTGGCCAGGGAAGTACAACCTCTCGAGCCTCCGCCTGCTGGGCTCGGTAGGGGAGCCCATCAACCCCGAGGCCTGGCTCTGGTACTACAGGGTGATCGGCAAGGAGCGCTGCCCCATTGTGGATACCTGGTGGCAGACCGAGACCGGCGGCATCATGATCACCACCCTGCCCGGCGTGCACCCCATGAAGCCCGGTCATGCCGGCAAGCCCTTCTTTGGGGTGAAGCCCGAGATTGTGGACACCTCGGGCCAGCCGGTGAACAACCCCGACGAGGGCGGCCACCTGATCATTCAGAAACCCTGGCCCTCCATGCTGCGCACGGTCTGGGGCGACCCGGAACGCTTTGAGCGGCAGTATTTCTCCCAGTACCCCGGCAACTACTTCACCGGCGATGGGGCCCGGCGCGATGAAGACGGTTATTACCTGATTCTGGGCCGGGTGGACGACGTGCTTAACGTCTCGGGTCACCGGCTGGGCACCATGGAGGTCGAAAGCGCCCTGGTTGCGCACCCGGCGGTGGCCGAGGCGGCGGTGGTGGGGCGGCCCGACCCCATCAAAGGTGAGGGGATTGTGGCCTTCGTGACCCTCAAAACGGGCTTTACCCCCAGCGCCGAACTCGCGCAGGAACTCAAGGCCCATGTGGTCAAGGCCATTGGGGCCATCGCCCGCCCCGACGAGATCCGCCTCACCGATGCCCTCCCCAAAACCCGCTCCGGCAAGATCATGCGCCGCCTCTTGCGGCAGGTGGCCTCCGGCGAGGAAATTAAGGGGGATACCAGCACCCTCGAGGATCGGGGGGTGGTGGAGCGGCTGAAGTCCACCCCCGCGCAATAGCCGTTCTCGAAAACAACCAGGGCCGGCTGAGCTTGCCTCAGCTGGCCCTTCTGTTTGGCTTCAGGGGTGATTTGCCCACCCCGTCGGAACGGCTACTCCTCATCGGCGCTGGCGACCGCCTCCCGCCGCCCGGCCTTCCACTCCAGCCCGGCCCAGATGAGGCTCTCGAGGTCGCCGTCCAGCACATTCTCGGGGTCGTGGCGCATCTCGCCGGTGCGGTGGTCTTTGATGTACTGCTTGTCCAGCACGTAGCTCCGAATCTGGCTGCCCCACTCGATGGGCCGCGACTCACCCTTAAGCCGGGCCAGCTCTTCCTGCTTTTTCTTCCACTCGATCTCGAAGAGCTTGGAGCGCAGGATGTTCATGGCCATCTCTTTGTTTTTCTGCTGGCTGCGGGTGACCTGGCACTTCACGATGATGCCGGTGGGTAGGTGCACCACCCGCACCGCCGAGTCGGTGGTGTTGACCCCCTGGCCGCCCTTGCCCTGCGAGCGCATCACGTCAATCCGCAGGTCTTCGGGGGCAATCTGCACGTCCACCGACTCGTCCACCTCCGGCATCACCTCCACCGCAGCGAAGCTGGTCTGGCGCTTGCCCTGGGCGTTGAAGGGGGAGGGGCGCACCAGGCGGTGCACCCCGGCCTCGGCCGAGAGCAGGCCGTAGGCGTTCTCGCCCCGCACGATAAACTGGGCCTGGTCAATTCCGGCCTCGGCGCCGGGCTCGAGGTCTACTAGCTCCAGGTTGAAGCCCTTGCGCTCGGCAAAGCGGGTGTACATGCGGTAGAGCATCTGGGCCCAGTCGCAGGCCTCGGTGCCGCCGGCGCCCGGTTTGATGGTCACAATGGCGGCGTTTTCGGCGTAGGGGAAGCCGAGCAGGGTCTGGTGGTAAAGGTCTTCTAGCTCGCGCCCGGCCCGCTCGAGCTCGGGTTGCATCTGCTCCCGCTCTTCAGCCGAAAGCTCCGGCCAGAGCTCCAGTAGCCCTTGCAGGTCGGACTCCAGGCGCCGGTAACCTTCCACCGCCTTGCGCAGCCGGGCCGCCTCCTGGGAAATTTTGCGGGCATGGGCCGGGTCGTTCCAGAGGCTGGGGTCGTTGATTTGCGTGTCTAGCTCTTTCAGGCGGGTTTCTTTGCCGGCGATGTCAAAGATACCCCCGAAGGGCCTCGAGCCGGTGTTGTAGGGTCTGCAAATCCATAGCACTTGAGTGTAGGCTTTCTGGGCCCAAACGTCAAACCGGCGGCGAACCAACCCAACCGCAGTTATCTGTGTAGTGGAGGGCGATACCGCCCCTTGGAAGCTGGAGGCCCTGTTAGTCGGCGGCCAGGGCCAGCTCGGGTATTTGCAGGCCGACCTGGGCCCCCAGGCTGCGCAGCCGGTTCTCGATGTCTTCGTAACCGCGTTCGATGTACTGCATTCCGGTGATATGGCTCTCGCCTTCGGCAGCCAGGGCTGCGATAATCAGCCCCCCTCCGGCCCGAATATCGCGGGCCTCAACGGCGGCCCCGGTGAGCTGGCGGCCCTGAATCACCAGGGTGCGGTCTTTCAGGGTGATATCGGCCCCCATGCGGGCCAGCTCGCTGGCGTGGGTGAAGCGGTCGGGGTAAACCCGATCCGAGACCAGCGAGGTGCCGTGCACGGTGGCCAGGTAGGCCGTGGCCGGGGGTTGCAGGTCGGTGACGAAGCCGGGGTATTCGCGGGCCTCGAGGTTGAAAGGCTGGGGGTGGGGGGTGGCTTCCAGGCGGATCCAGTCTTTGCCGGTGGCAATGTGGTGGCCCGATTGCGAGAGCTTATCCAGCACCGCGTCCATGTGGAACGGTTCCACGTTGGTCAAGGTGATGGAGCCTCTGGTAGCAGCGGCGGCAAACAGATAGGTGCCGGCCTCGATGCGGTCGGGGATGACGCTGTAGCGCCCCCCCCGCAGGCTGGGCTTACCCTTGATGTGCAGGATGCTGCTCCCGGTGCCCCTGATCTCGGCCCCCATCATGGTCAGGAAGTTGCACAGATCGACGATCTCGGGCTCCTGTGGGGTGTTTACCAGGACAGCCTCGCCGTCCAGGGCCGCGGCCATCAGGGCCTGCTCGGTGCCGCCCAGGGTGGGAAGATCGTAGACCACCCGACCCGAGGCAGGTTTGAGCCGGCGGGCGGTGTAGGCCAGGCCCTGCTCGGTGATCTCGGTGGTTACCTCAAAGCCCAGCGCGCGCAGGGCCTTGATGTGCTGGTCAACCGGCCGTTCGGCAAAGTTGCAGCCGCCTGGCAGGGGCACAGTGCCTTCACCGGCCCGGGCAGCCAGGGCCCCCAGAACGTTGAAGCTGGCCCGCATCTTGCTGACCAGCTCGAAAGGGGCTTGCGTAGAACGAATTTCGGGTGTGTGCAGGTGTAAGGTGCGGCCTTCCCAGGCGTGGCGGGTACCCAGGTGACCTAAAAGCTCGAGCAAAACATCAATATCGCGCAGGCGCGGAACCTCCGTGAGGGTTACCGGCTCGGCAGTAAGAATGCTGGCGGCCATTAGCTTGAGCGCTGAGTTTTTGGCCGGAAAAATCCGCAGCTCACCGCTAAGAGGAACACCGCCGCGAATAGTTAAGATTCTATTCATACAGGATCGCGTCTCCTGGGTGTGCCCGAGTGTTGTTGTGTATGTTACACATCACCCTCACTATGAGCATATTCAGCTAAAACTATATTGTCAAGCACGAATGTAGCGTGCTAAATTACAGTCATAAACCTATACGAGTATTCTACTGTATCCATACTCGTGCAGCGTCTGAACCAAGCGATTATGCCCAAGAAAGAGAAAAAGCGCCTCCAGGTAGTCATTAGCGATGATCAGGACGCCCTCCTGACCAAGCTGGCCTACGAACTTTCCAGTCCGGAGCAGCTGGTTTCCAAGTCGGAGGTGGTGCGGCTGGCCATCGAAAAGCTCGCCGACGGAATGGAAGAAGGCCAGCAAAAAGCCGAATTGAAAGCGCTGCTGAAACGGCTGGAGGCCCAGGAAGAGTAAACCCGGACGACCAGGGGCTGGAAACACCCCAGAATTTGAGCGGTAGGGACTGTGCTGGGCACTACAGGCTGGTTCTGCCGGGCCGCAGGATGCCTGCTTTGAGCCTGCCCCAGCCCAGGCTGAAGTTTCCAACGGGCGTTTGGAGTGCAACCAGCTTCCAGCCATCGGTGCCCTCCGCTGGGACGGGCTGCCCCAGGGCAAAGGCCAGGGTTCGGGGGTCGTCGCTTGGCAGGAGAAGGGTGTGGTTGACCTGCTCAGGTTTTAGGTAGTGGGCCAGTGGTTGCCCCGGAAGAAAACGTCCAGAGCCTGTGCGATGACCGGCGCGCGCCTCGCCCAGGTAGAGCCCCGGCGCCGGTGCCCGGATGCCCTCGAGGTCGGGTAGGGCTGGGGGCAGCAGGTAGAGGTGTCCGGCGCGCTCGAGGATTTCCCCCTCGAGGGCAGTTTGCAGGTGTTCCTCACTCCAGGCCTGCCACAGCGCTTTGCTCTCGCGGGAAGGCGGGGGGATGCGGGCCTGGGGGGGATGATTTTCTGTGCCATCGATCTTGCGCAGCCTGGCCAAAAAATGCCCCTCCCCGCGCAGCCGATGGGGCCATAGCCGGGCTGTCTGGGCCAGGGCGGGATGACCATCGCCCCAGGCTGGAACCCCGCCGGCAAAAAGCGGGGAGATGCGGGCGTCCTCGAGCGCCCAACCGGGGGTGTGCAAAAAATCGGCAATAACCTGCTCGTTCTCCTCTGGGGCGAAGGTGCAGGTTGAGTAGATCAGTGTGCCGCCTGGGCGCACCAGGTCGGCGGCGGCGGCCAGCAGGTTTTTTTGTATGCGGGCAGCCCGCGATGGAGCCCCCGGCCCCCAGTGTCGAACCACCTCGGGGTCTTTGCGGAACATGCCCTCCCCGGAGCAGGGGGCATCCAGCACCACCCG
Organism: Meiothermus taiwanensis WR-220; assembly: GCF_003568585.1. Taxonomy (NCBI): domain Bacteria; kingdom Thermotogati; phylum Deinococcota; class Deinococci; order Thermales; family Thermaceae; genus Meiothermus; species Meiothermus taiwanensis. Next base: position 1,711,120 of record NZ_CP021130.1, on the reverse strand, counting down.
GTCGAAGTAAGCCCCCCAGGCGTGGGCCAGCCTCTCCACCGGTGCCGAGACCACCGCCAGGTTGGCACCCCAGCGCTCCACGTTTTCCAGCAGCCCGCGCACCCGCTTGCTGTCGATTTCGTTGGAGACCAAAAGCCCCCGCCCCTGCATGCGAGCCGCCAGATGGGTGGTTTTGCCCCCGGGGGCGGCCGCCAGATCCAGCACCCGCTCGCCGGGCTGTGGGTCGGCCAGCACCCCCACGGCCTGGGCCGAGGGCTCCTGGATGTAGTACAGACCGGCGTAGTAGTAGGGGTGCGGCCCGGGCCGGGCCTCGGCGGGGTAGTAAAAGCCTTCGGGCGACCAGGGAATGGGCTCGAGGGGCCAGGGGCTGATCTCTTGAAGCTGTTGGGGGCTTAGCTTGAGGGTATTGACCCGCAGACCGTAGCTCCGGTCGGCCTGGGTAAGGGCCCGCAAAAACTCTGGAAAGGCCTCGCCCAGTAAGTCGGACATTTTGTTCAGAAAGGCTTTGGGCAGCACAACGCTTACAATGCTAACCGATGTCCATCGTAGCGATTGGAACCGATATCGTAGAGCTTGCACGCCTGCGCAAGGTGTGGCAGCGGCACCCTCGGCGGTTTCTGGAACGCCACTTTGTGCCCGGTGAGATCCAATACTGCCTGGCCAAGCCCGATCCCGTGCCTTCGCTAGCGGCTCGCTTTGCCGCCAAAGAAGCCTTTCAGAAATGCTGGCCGGATAGTTTTGGCTGGCTCGAGGTCTGGGTGGAGGTGGAAGGCCGCAGACCCCTGCTGCATTTCGCCCCAAAACTCCGCGCTCGGATGGAGGCCGAACACCTAAAAGCCCACCTTTCACTCACCCACGAAAAGCACTACGCCCTGGCGATGGTGGTGCTGGAAAGACAAGGTGGCTAAAGCCACCCATAAGTTGCGAAGAATGGTGCCGGGAATGGGACTCGAACCCACACGCCCTTGCGGGCAACGGATTTTAAGTCCGTAGCGTCTACCATTCCGCCATCCCGGCAGACCCGCTCTTTAGTTTAGCTGGTATAAGCGATCTGACAAGATAAGGCTGAGTTTCCTGGGGTGAATACGCCGGTGGCAGGGTTTATGTCCTTAGCGGGCTCAGCCGCTCTAAAGGCTTTCTGGGGGCTTTCCACCAGGCGTGCGGTTATTATTTGGGCATGAAACTTGCCTTCATCGGACTTGGCGCAATGGGGTATCCGATTGCTGGTCACCTGGCGCAACACCACGAGACCCTGGTCTGGAACCGTACCTTTGACAAGGCCCTGGCCCACGCCAAGGAGTTTGGTTCAAAAGCGGTGGATCTGAGCGAGGTGGCCCAGGCCGAGATCCTTTTTACCTGCCTGCCCACCTCCCTCGAGGTTGACGAGATGGCCCGCAGGCTCTCGCCCTACCTGCGCCCCGGTACGCTCTGGGTGGATCACACCTCGGGCGAGCCCGAGCTGGCCAGGAAGACCGCCCAGACGCTCCGGGAGAAAGGGGTTTCCTACCTCGATGCCTGCCTGTCCGGCGGCGTGGCCGGTGCGGTGCAGGCCAAAGCCACCGTGATGGCCGGGGGTTCACCCGAGGACTTCGCTCGCGCCAGGCCGGTGATGGAGGTTTATGCTGCCAAGATTGTGCACGTGGGGCCGCTGGGGTCGGGGCATGCCGTGAAGGCCATCAACAACGCCCTGCTGGCGGTCAATCTGTGGGTTTTGAGCGAGGGGATGGCGGCCCTGGTCAAGCAGGGGGTGGAGGCCCGGCTGGCCCTCGAGGTGATCAACGCCTCGTCGGGCCGCTCCAACGTAAGCGAGAACCTGTTTGGTCAGCGGGTGCTCAGCCGCCATTTCACCAACACCTTTGCCCTGGGTTTGCTGGCTAAAGATCTGGGTATCTGCGCAAAGGTGCTCGAGGCCGCCGGAACCCCGGCCCCCATGCTCCGGCAGGTGCGGGAGTTCTTCGAGGTTGCCAGGCGCGAGGTGGGCAATACCGAGGTCGACCACACCGCTGTGGCCCAGCTAATTGAGAGGTGGTCGGGGGTCGAGATCAAGTAGGTACAGATGGAAGCCGGTGTGGGCCCCATTTCCTATGAGAAAAGGAGGGTTCAAACGTAGGGTGTTCTCAGATTGAACCCAGTATTACATCATAAAGTAAAGCATGGAACAGCTCAGGCTGGATTGGTTGCGTACACCGGCTGCAATGGCCCTGCTGGTGTTGATGGCCTTCGGCGCTGGCTACTGGGCCGGCTTGCGCTCGGTATCGGGTATCCAGGGGTCGGTGGGCCCAAAGCAGCACACCGGGCAGCTGGAGTTGGTGCAGTTTGATCGGCAACAGCAGCCCACACCTGCCCCCGATCCGCGCGAGCTCATCCCGCTACAGCCAGGCCCGGGCCAGGGCCCTGGCCAGCCGCAGCCCGGACAGGAGCCGGGCGCGGAGTGCCCCATCCTGATCTACCAGGACGGCCAGCTGTTCCGCTTCGACCTGCCCGGACAACCCCTGCCGGGGCCGGGAGGCCCAATGCCGGGGCCTGGGATGCCGGGGGGCTCGCCGGAGCTAATTCCCCTCGAGCCCAACGCGCCCTCATTGCCCGGCCCTCCCTCACAACCCACCCCTGCGCCTGCACCCACCCCTCCCAACAGCAACCCCGGCCAGAATATCTGAATCCGCCAGCCCCCTTGTATCCGCTATAAGAGAGGTTGTTATGAACGAAGCGCCAAAACCCGCCCTCGAGCCCCAAGCCGTGATGGACGCGGCCGCCAAGCTGCGCACGCTTTTACTGGAAGTCAAGAAGGTGATTGTGGGGCAGGATCTGATGCTAGAGCGCATGCTGGTGGCGCTGCTGGCGCGCGGCCACATCCTGATTGAAGGGGTGCCGGGCCTGGCCAAAACCCTGGCCATCAAGACCATGGCCGAGGCCATCGGGGCCAGCTTCAAGCGCATCCAGTTCACCCCCGACCTAGTACCCGCCGACCTGGTGGGCACCCGCATCTACAACCCCAAGGAGGCTAGTTTCGAGGTGGAGCTGGGCCCCATCTTTGCCAACCTGATACTGGCCGACGAGATTAACCGGGCCCCGGCCAAGATCCAGTCGGCCCTGCTCGAGGCTATGCAGGAGCGCCAGGTTACCATCGGCCACCAGACCTTCAAGCTGCCCGACCCCTTCCTGGTACTGGCCACGCAGAACCCCATCGAATCCGAAGGCACCTACTTTTTGCCGGAGGCCCAGGTGGATCGCTTCATGTTCAAGGTCTGGATCGACTACCCCGCCTTCTACGAGGAGATGACGGTGGTGGATCGGGTCTCGACCAGGTTCGAGCCGGTGCAGGAGGTGCTCACCGGCGATGAGCTGCGCCACCTGCAGGCCATGGCCGACCGGGTGCACGTGCACCAGGCCGTCACCGAGTACGCGGTGCGGCTGGCCCGGGCCACCCGCGACCCCGGCGAGGTGGGCCTCTCGAACCTGAAGAAGTACATCAGCTTCGGCGCTAGCCCGCGCGCCAGCGTCAACCTGATTCTGGGGGCCAAGGCGCTGGCCATCGTGCGGGGCCGCGAGTACGCCCTGCCCGAGGATGTGCGCGACCTGGCCCCGGAGGTGCTGCGCCACCGCATCATCCTTTCCTACGAGGCCCTGGCCGACGAGGTGAAGCTCGAGGAGGTGGTGCAGAAGATTATTGCCGCCACCCCCCTGCCCAAGGTGCACATCGGCGATCCCTACCGCGACACCCGCCCCCCCGCCGAGCACCCCTCGGCCTGAGCAGGACGAGCCATGCTGCTGCGACGACCGCGCAAAAGCCAGATCGAAGTCACCCTCGAGGCCGAGCCCAAGGCCGCCCCACCCCGCCCGCGTGAGCTGCCCGCCGAGCTGTTGCGCCGGCTCGAGTTCCGGGTCTTGAAGCGGCTGGACGGGTTTTTGTTTGGCGACTACACCGGCTTTTTCTACGGCCCCAGCCTGGATCTGGCCGAGGTGCGGGAGTACCAGCCGGGCGACGAGGTACGCCGCATCGACTGGAACGTCACCGCCCGCACAGGCAAGATCCACATCCGGCAGTACCGCGAAGAAAAAGAGGTCACGGTCTGGCTGGTGGTGGATCTCTCCGCCTCGATGCGCTTTGGCACCCGGCGGGTGCTCAAGCTCGAGGAGGCCCTGGAGTTTGTGGGCACGGCGGCGGCCATCGTAGGGCGGCACGGCGATAAGGTGGGCGCGATCGGGTTTTCCGAGGCTGGCATGCGCATGATACCGCCGGGTACCGGCCGCCGGCAGGCGCTGCGGATTCTGCACGAGCTGTATAGGCTGATGGCTTTGCAGGGTGGGGCTGTTCCAGCCTCAAAACCGCGCTCGCAACCTGGGCAGGCCGGCTCGCTGGAAGAGGCCCTCGAGCACGCGGCCAAAACCCTCAGGCGCCGGGCCCTCTTGTTTGTGGTCTCCGACTTTCTCAGCCAAAGCCCTGCGCAGGAGCCCCCCTGGGCCCAGGGGCTTCGACGGCTGGCCTATCGGCACGACGTGGTGGCGGTGCGTATCTTTGATCCCGCGGAAAAAGAGCTGCCCAACGTGGGTGAGCTGCGCCTGCGCGACCTCGAGAGCGGCGAGGAGATCTGGATTGATACCAGCGACCCCAGGGTGCGCCGGGCTCATGCGGCTTTGGTGCAGGCCCGCGAAACCATGCTCGAGCGCACCCTGCGGGCGGCCCAGGTGGATGTGCTGCACCTGTCTACCGCACAGGAAATTGTGGAGCCGTTACTCAAGTTCACCTTGCGCAGAAGGGGGCGAAGATGAGCTTTACCTGGCCTGCTTTCTTGTGGTTGCTGCTGCTAATTCCCGTGTTCATTGGGTTCCTGGCCTGGGTCAACCGGCGACGGGAGCGCACCGCCGAGGCTTTCGCCGACGCGCACCTGCTGGGTGCCGTGGTGCGCCAGCCGCCCAAGGCCCACGTGCGCTGGCCTCTGGTGCTGCAGTTGTTGGCCCTGTTCTTGCTGCTGTTTGCCGCGGCCCGTCCGGTGGCCAGCCCCCCGCTGCCGACCAACAAAGCGGCGGTGGTGCTGGCGGTGGATACCTCGCGCTCCATGCTGGCTACCGACCTGAACCCCAGCCGCCTGGAAGCCGCCAAGGCCACCGCCCGCAAGTTTATCGAGCTGGCCCCGCCCACCACCCAGATTGGCCTGGTTAGCTTCTCCGACTCGGCCTCGGCTTTGGTAATGCCCACCACCGACCGCCAGAAGCTATTGGAGGCCATCGATCGGCTCAAGCCGGCCCAGAACACCTCCCTGGAAAACGCCATCGTCACCGGGGTGCGGATGCTGCCAGGGCGAACCAGCCTCAAACCCCCCACCGAGTTATACCAACTCTACGACGAGGTGACACATAAAGCCTCTTGAATCCAAGGCCAAAAGCAAAGCCGCTTGACCCTAGTTGGATCAGCCGCAAGCTGGGTGAGGAACTCCTCGGCAGCCAGGCGTTTGTGTTCCAGCGAAGGGTACACTTTGCCTTCAATGGCCCGCCTGACCTCCTCAAACACCCGCTCGGCAGGATTGAGCTCGGGCGAATAGGCCGGTTGAAGGATACGACTCCCCGCTAGCTCGGATAGGCTACGACCCCGATGAACCCCCGCCCCATCCCAAACGTTGATGGCTAACCCCCATTGCTCCAGCACCGGTTTGAGGTGTTCTTGCTTCAGGCGGGGAATCCAACCCCACCTCAACTGACCGATGGCCGGTATCACCGCCAGCAGCAGGTAGGCATACTGGTATGCCCGCTGTACCGTTTGAACGACCTTCACCCCCCGAGGCGCCAGCACCCGTCGAACTTGACCCAGCAGTCCCAACCGCAGCTCATCGCTAAACCCAATCCGGCCCAGAGCCTCCCCCAGGGTCTGACCCCCTCGGTGGAGCTGCTCGGCTATCAGGGCTTTGAGCCCCCCTTTTTCCAGCGCGCTTGCGCTGCCGCATCGGCCTTGGCAGCACTCGGTCGCGGTACTTTGGGGTGAATCTTCCATCGAGCCATCAGCCCATAGAGGCCTTTATAGCTGTACTGCACCCCAAAGCGTTGTTGCACCCACTGCCGCGCTTCTTCGTAGGTGCGAAAGCTTCCTTGGGCACTCTCGGCTCGCAGTTCCAGTTGTTGGTCTTGTAGGAGTTACGCAGTTGCCTCTCACCCCTCTACTCGGCTACCCTTTTCTGCAAAGCAAACAGGCCAAGAGGAGTTAGCTGCTATGAACCCCCCAAAGTGCACCGACCTGGACTATATCCACTTCCTCATCGCCGCCCAGAAGGTCTTCACCTGTACCGAAGCCGCCCGCTGCCAACCCGAGGAACCCAGCGCTCCCGCCCACGACGCCTTCACCCGCCTGCTCCAGCGACAGCCTCCCGACACGGAGGCGCTGTGGCAGGAGGCCAGGGCCGTGGTGGAGCCCACCCGGGGGCTTCTGATCCTGGACGACACCACCCTGGATAAACCCTATGCCCAGCGGATGGAGCTGGTGACCTACCACTGGAGCGGCAAGCACCAGCGGGTGGTCAAGGGGATCGCCCTCATGACCCTGCTGTGGACGGAGGGCCAGGCCCTCATCCCCTGCGACTTCAGGATTTATGACAAGCCCTGGGAAGGGACGACCAAGAACGAGCACTTTATGGAGATGCTGCGGGTAGCCAAGGGACGGGGGTTTGCTCCAGCGTACGTGCTAATGGATAGCTGGTACGCTTCGCTGGAGAACCTGAAGGAGATTGCTCGCCTGGGCTGGCGCTTCCTCACGCGGCTGAAGGGGAACCGGCAGGTGAACCCGGATAGGGAGGGGCTTCGGCCGGTGAGCGAGGTGGAGATACCGCCGGAGGGGCGGGTGGTGCACCTGAGGGGTTTTGGTCTGGTCAGGGTGTTCCGGACGGTTTCGAAAGACGGGGACGCGGAGCACTGGGCGACCAACGACCTGGGGATGACTGAAGGTCGGCGGGGGGAGTTGGAGCGGGCAGGCTGGGGTATCGAGGTCTACCACCGGGGGCTCAAGGGGTGTTGCGGGGTGGAGCGGGCCCAGGTGAGAAAGAGGGCCTCTATCCTGGGCCACCTTCTTCTGTCCCTACGTGCTTTTCTGAGGCTGGAGGTGTACCGCTTGCGAACGGGGGTGAGTTGGTATGAGTCCAAGGCAAGTATTATCCGCGAGGCGATACGAAGTTACCTGGCCAATCCCATACACATCCTTCACCCAACTGCGTAAGTCCTATCTTGATCCAACCAGGCTCGACTGACCTTGACCCCCCAGCCCGGTACGCGCTTCAACACCTCCTGCAATCCCCCGGCCCGATACCAAGCCAGCCACCGGTTGAGGGTTTTACGTCCAATCCCCACTTCTTTGGCCGCATCCTGTGCAGCTTTGCCTCGACGTACCAGCCACATCGCCTGCAGCCGTTTACGTCGTTCCAGGTGCTTCTCCCGTCTATACTGTGCCTCCAGCTCCTCTGCGCTTTCAGTCCAATCGATTGGGGCAATCCTACGACCCATTCCCCAATCCTACTATAGGTGTCACCTCGAGGGAGATTTGGTATTACAACCCCCCGGTCTGGGCCAGCCCGATCCCCTGCAGGGCATCCCCGATCTGCCCTTGCCCCAGCAGGTTCAGCCCCCAGCCGACCTGCCCCCAGGCAGCGTGGTGATTCTGTCGGACGGGGTCTCCAACGTGAGCAGCAACCCCGCGTTGCCCACCCGCACGACCCTCGAGGTCGCGGCCCGTTTTGCCAAAAACGCCAACGTGAGGCTGTACACCTTCCCCATGGGACAGCCCGGTGGCGCGGTGACCCAGATCGAAGGGCGCAACTACTATATTCCCTTTGAACCCAGAAACCTCGAGCAAATCGCCCAGGCCACCGGGGGGAAAAACACCTACCCACCCACCGAGGAGGCCCTGCGGGCGATTGTAAGGGAGTTGGGGGTGGTTATCCGCTGGGAGGGCACCAGAACCGAGATTTCCTCGCTGCTTTCGGCCCTGGCCGCCGTGTTGATGATTCTGGCGGCTGGGCTGAGCCTGCGCTGGCAGCGGCGCGTACCATAATGACGATGGGCTTTGTGGTACGGGTGATCTGAATGGTTTTTCTGTGGCCCTGGGCGCTGGCTTTGTTGCTGCTGGTTCCCCTGCTGGTCTGGCTGTACGGGCGCGCTTTGCGGCGGCCCTCCGAGCTGGTGGTGCTGCACCCCGACGCGGCGGCGCTGGCCCGCTCTCGCAAAGTCCCTGGCGGGTGGCAGCACCTCCCGGCCGGGCTGTATCTGCTGGCCCTGGTAGCGGTGGTGCTGGCCCTGGCCCGGCCCTCCCTGCCGGTGTGGCAGGCCGATCCCAAGGCGGCGGTGGTGCTGACGGTGGACATCAGCCTCTCGATGCGGGCCACCGATGTGCAACCCAGCCGTTTTGAGGCGGCCCGGGCGGCCCTGCGCACCTTCATCCGCGAGCTACCGGAGGGTGTGCGGCTGGCCCTGGTTACGTTTGCGCGGGATGCCCATCTGGTGGTGCCCCTCACCACCGACCGGAGGCGCTTGCTGGAGGCGGTGGATTTTTTGGAGCTGAACCTGGGTACAGCCATCGGCGATGCCATTCTGGAGAGCATCCAGGCCCTGCCCCCCCTTTCCGAGCGCGCCGAAGACCCTGACCCCAGGCGCCTGGCCACCATCATCCTGCTCACCGATGGGCGCAGCCTGGGCGGGGTAGACCCGGTTGAGGCCGCGCAGGAGGCGGCCCGTCTGCAGATCCGGGTGCATACCATTGGCATTGGCCGAGCCACGGACGGCCCGGTGCCGGGCCTGCCCGAGCAGTATGCCCTGGCGGCCCAGTTCGACGAAGAGACCCTCAAAGAGATTGCCCGGGTGGGCGACGGCCAGTATTTCTTCGTGGACTCGGCGGCCAAGCTCAAGGAGACTTACCGCAACCTTTCCCGGCAGATGTCCTGGCGCGTGCGCCAGGACGAGGTCACGGCGGTTTTTGCCCTGTTGTCGGCCTCTTTGCTGCTGTTCAGCCTGGGGCTGGCCCAGTTGCGGCGCCGGGTGGTTTGAATCAGGCCTCGGCGCTGCTGCCGGCCATCGAGCCCTGGCGCATGAGGGTCTGCGCCAGCTCGAGCCGGGCAATAAGGGAGGGGGCCTCGAGCAGAGCCTGCCGATCCAGTGCAGAGACCCGCAGGTTCACGCACAGAAAAGAGGCCTGGTAAAGGGGATCGTCGGGCAGGTTGGCGATGGCCTCTTCCAGGGCGCTGGGGTCGGCGACCCCGGCCATGTAGCTGCGAAAAACCTCCATGGCATCCCAGGCCGCCACAATTTCCTCGCTGCGGGCGCTGCGCTCGAGGGGCCAGGGGATGTCCAGGGTGGTCTGGTAAAGGTTCTTTTCAAAAACACCCACCCCCTCCACCCGGCAGCGCTCCCCGCCCCGGCACACGATGTTGAAGGTGCCGTCCGGGTTTTCCGAAGCCGCCAGTAAGTCCACGTACCCCCCCACCTCCCGGTAGCCCTGTGCGGTGGCCAGGGTAATCACAAACCGCCGCTGGTCTTCGCTCTGGGCCAGCAGATCCCGCACCATCTGCTTGTAGCGTTCCTCGAAGATGTACAGCGGAATCAGCAGCCCTGGAAAAACCACGGTCTCGGGCAGGGGGAAGAGGGGGAGGCGCTTCACGGTATCAGGTTAAGGGGTGCAGACGGCGGTTGGCAAAGGTGCCATTTACTTGTGCTGACCCTGCCAGCGCGTCTGGAGCTTCTCGAAAATTTGCAGCAGCTTGGCCCTCGGCAGGATCACCTGCTCGGTGTAGCCCACCCCGATCCGGTCGCCCAGCTCGTTCCAGGCGGTGCACCGGGCGTGCACCCGGTTGCCTTCGGTGCGCAGGTGCTCGGCCACAATGCGCACCTTCATGCCGGGCAGGGCCGAGGCCAGATGATCCACGCTCACCTTGGAGCCGATGCCCTCCTCCCCCTCTTCCAGGAAAGGCAGGATGATCTTGCGCCCGGCCAGCTCCATGTGCTTGGCCATCCAGTAGGTGGCGTAGACCGGGTGCAGCTTGCCCAGCTGGGGGTCGTCGGGGTGCTCGAAGTCCACGGTCATCTCCTCGGTGACCACCGTCTCGAAGCTGGCCTGGTAGCCGGGGGGAATGGGTTTCATAGCTTGCGCAGGTCGGCCACCCGCCTGAGCTTGCCGCCCTCGCTGCGGGGGGCTGTGCCGGGGTTGAGGAGGGAGACCTTCACCGAGATGCCCACGTTGTCCTTGATTTTGCGGGCCACTTTCTCGCGCAGGTGGGCCAGCCGCTGGTCGGCCTCGATGACCTCGTCGGAAAGCACCTTCTGCCCGATTTCGCGGAAGAAAGGCTCGGCGACCTCGAGCTTAAGCTCCATCTCGTCCAGGGGGCCCTGGCGGGTGAGCACAATCTGATAGTGGGGCACCACCTCGGGAATCTCCTTCAGCACCGCCTCGATCTGGGTGGGGTAGACGTTCACCCCCCGCACGATCAGCATGTCGTCGGTGCGGCCTTTGATCTGGGCCATGCGGGCGTGGGTGCGCCCCGAGGGGCCGGGCTCGCGGGTGATGTAGGTCAGGTCGCCCGTCCAGTAGCGCAAAATGGGCATGGCCTTTTTGGTCAGGGTGGTGAAGACCAGCACCCCCACCTGGCCCTCGGGCAGGGGGTCGCCGGTCTCGGGGTCGACCACCTCGGGGTAGAAGTGGTCTTCCCAGATGTAGCTGAGCCCTTCGCGCTCGTTCACGTCCTCGTTGGAAACCCCCGGCCCGATGATCTCCGAGAGGCCGTAGATGTTGGTGGCCCTGACCCCCAGCCCCTCGTCCACGCTTTTGCGAATGGCCTCGGTCCAGGGCTCGGCCCCCAGGATGGCGTACTGCAGGCTAATCTCCTCGGGCGCGATGCCGCGCTTTTTGAACTCCTCGGCCAGGGTCTGGGCATAGGAGGGGGTGCAGGCGATCATCTCGGGCTTGAAGTCCTGGATGAGCATAACCTGCCGCTCGGTCATGCCGCCCGAGATGGGCACCACGACCATGCCCAGCTTCTCCGCGCCGCCGTGCAGGCCCAGCCCGCCGGTAAAAAGCCCGTAGCCGTAGGCGTTGTGCAGCATCATGCCGGGCCGGCCCCCCGCTGCCGCCAGGGAGCGGGCCACCACCTCGGCGAAGATCTCCAGGTCGCCTTTGGTATAACCCACCACCGTGGGCTTGCCGGTGGTGCCGCTGGAGGCGTGGATGCGGGCGAGCTCTTGGCGGGGCACGGCAAACATCCCAAAGGGGTAGGTCTCGCGCAGGTCTTTCTTTTTGGTAAAGGGGAGCTTGGGCAGATCCTCTACCCCCCGGATGTCGCTGGGTTTGAGCCCCCGTTCATCGAAGGCCCGCCGGTAGAAGGGCACCCGTTCGTACACGTAGGCGACCTGCTCGCGCAGGCGCTGGTTTTGCAGTTCGGTGAGCTTGGGGCGGGGAAGGGTCTCGAGTTCGGGTTGGAACATGGGCATAGGCACCTCGAGGTCGATTGGCTTCAGAACGATAATTTACACCCGCGGCGGGGTGGTGCTATCTGCAACCCAGGTGGCCGAAGCCTGGCTCATAGCGCGGTCATCCCCCCATCCACCGCCAGAACCTGCCCGGTTACGTAGTCCGAGGCCGGGCTGCACAGGTACAAAGCAGCCGCGGCCAGCTCGCCGGTTTTCCCGATGCGGCCCAGCGGTGTGCGCTCGCGCACCAGCTCTTCGGTACGGGCCAGCAGTTTTTCGGTCATGCGGGTAGGGAAGAAGCCCGGCGCCAGGGCGTTCACGCGGATACCAAAGGGCCCCCACTTGACCGCCAGGTCGCGCGTCAGGGCGATGAGCGCGCCCTTGGAGGCCGAGTAGGCGGCGGCGTCCATCACCTCGCTGGGGCTGCCGGCCAGGCCCGCGACCGAGGCGATGTTGAGGATTTTGCCGTAGCCGCGGGCCTTCATGCCGCGGGCGGCGATCCGCGAGGCCAGAAAAGCCCCGGTGACGTTGATATCCAGCACCTCGCGGATCTTCTCCACCGGCACTTCCAGGGCGTCCTGGCCCCAGGTCACCCCGGCGGCGTTGACCAGGATGTCCACCGGGCCCACCCGGGCAAAAGCGGCCTCCAGGCTCCCTTCGTCCTGCACGTTGCCCACAATGGGCATGGCATCGGGGATGAGCTTCAGGGCCTCCGCAAAGAAGCTTTCCCGCCGGGCCAGCAGGGCCACCCGGGCCCCGGCCTCGCGCAGGCCGCAGGCGATCTCCAGGCCCAGGCCCCTCGAGCCCCCGGTCACCAGGGCGGTTTTGCCCTGTAGGTTGAACTGCTCGAGCACCTTCATACCCGCTCCACCACCATGGCGATGCCCTGCCCCACCCCGATGCACATGGTAGCCAGGCCAAACTGCACCTCGCGGCGCTGCATCTCGTGCACCAGATTGGTCAGGATGCGGGCCCCCGAGCAGCCCAGGGGGTGGCCGATGGCGATGGCCCCGCCGTTGACGTTGAGCCGCTCATCCTCGGGCTCGAGGCCCCACTCCTGCAGCACGGCCAGGCTCTGGGCGGCGAAGGCCTCGTTCAGCTCAATCAGGCCGATGTCTTGCATGGTAAGGCCAGCCCGCTGCAGGGCTTTGTGGGTGGCGGGCACCGGCCCGATGCCCATAATGCGCGGCTCCACCCCTGCGACCGCGATGGCCCGCACCCGGGCCAGGGGTTTGAGCCCGTGGGCCCTGGCGTAGGCCTCGGAGGCCAGCAGAACCGCCGCGGCCCCGTCGTTGAGCGAAGAGGAGTTGCCGGCGGTCACGCTGCCCCCGGCCCGGAAGACCGGCTTGAGCTGGGCCAGGGCCTCGAGGCTGGTGTCGGCCCGGGGGCCCTCGTCGGTCTGCACCAGGGTGCTATTTCCTTTGCGGTCCTTGACCTCCACCGGAACCATCTGGCTGGCAAAAGCGCCGCTCTGCTGGGCCCGGATGGCCTTTTGATGCGAGTGCAGGGCAAACCTGTCCTGGGCCTCGCGGCTAATTTTGTACTGCTCGGCCAGGTTTTCGGCGGTCTCGCCCATCGCCTCGGTGCCGTAGAGCTCCTTCATGCGGGGGTTCACCAGCCGCCAGCCCAGGGTGGTGTCATAGAGGGTGACGTTGCCGGTGGCAAAGCCCTTTTCGGCTTTGGGCATCACCCAGGGGGCGCGGCTCATGCTCTCCACCCCGCCCCCTATGTACACCTGGCCTTCCCCGGCCCAGATGGCCCGCGCGGCGCTGGCTACAGCGTCCAGCCCGCTCCCGCACAGGCGGTTGATGGTGGAGCCGCCCACGCTGATGGGCAGTCCGGCCAGCAGCAGCGACATGCGGGCCACGTTGCGGTTGTCCTCGCCGGCCTGGTTGGCGCAGCCCATATACACGTCCTCCACGTCGCTACCAGGGATACCGGTGCGCTCCAGCAGGGCCTTGAGCGGGATGGCCCCCAGGTCGTCGGGGCGCACCGAGGAAAGGGCGCCCCCATGCTTGCCGACCGGTGTGCGAACAGCGTCCAGAATGTAGGCTTCCATGGTCATAAGGTGTTTTATCCTATCGGGCTTGTATCCACAAGCGCCTTTTGCGAACAGGCTAGCCCTCGGCAAAGCGGAAGACCGTGCCGGTAAAGAGGGCTACCACGCGCCCATTGCTGCGAACCTCGATGCGGTAGGTGGCGGTGCGCCGGCCCAGGTTCTCCTCGCTGGCGTGGGCCTCGAGGTGCTCACCGGCCTGCACGGCCTTGAAGTACTGCATCTGGGTGGTGAGGGCCACCGCGGCGGTGCCGTGCGAGTTGGAGGCCAGGGCAAAAGCCGCGTCGGCCAGGCTGTACAGGAAGCCGCCGTGGCAGGCCCCGTGGATGTTGAGGTGCTCGGGCCTGACCTGGGCGGCCACCACGGCCCGGCCGGGCTCCACCAGCCGGGTTTCCAGGCCCAGAAGCTGCATATAGGGGTCGGTGGTGTGCATGGTCAGGCTTCGGTCTTGCTGCGGATGCCCAGGTACGACTCGATCACCCGCGGGTCGTGCAAGAGATCCTGGCCGCGGCCTTCCATCACCAGCTCGCCGGCCTCGAGCACATACCCCCGGTCGGCCAGCTTGAGGGCCATGCGGGCGTTTTGCTCCACCACCAAGATGGGGGTGCCCTGGGCTTTGAGCTCGCCCAGGATGTGGAAAATCTCCTGCACGATCAAAGGGGCCAGCCCCAGGCTGGGCTCGTCGAGCAGCAGCAGCTTGGGTCGGGCCATCAGGGCCCGCCCGATGGCCAGCATCTGCTGCTCGCCCCCGGACATGGTGCCGGCCAGTTGTTTGCGGCGCTCGCGCAGGCGGGGGAAGAGGGTATAGACGCGCTCGAGGTCCTCCCGGATGCCTTTCTCGCGGCGCTGGAAGCGGGTAAAGGCCCCCAGCAGCAGGTTGTCCTCCACCTCCATCGAGGCGAAGAGTTCCCGCTTCTCGGGCACCATCACCAGGCCCTGGGCGGCCAGGGCTTCCGGGCTGCGCCGGGGCTGGGCCTGGCCCTGGTAGCGCACCGTACCGCTGGCGTTCACCAGCCCCACAATCCCCTTGAGGGTGCTGCTCTTGCCGGCCCCGTTGGGGCCGATGAGGGTGATGGCCTCGCCCGCCCCTACCGTGAGGGACAGGTTGCGCACGGCCTCCACGGCCCCGTAGCGCACGGTGAGGTTTTGCACTTCCAGCACGCTCATGCGGCCTCCCCCAGGTAGGCCTCGATCACCCTGGGATTGCGCTGTACTTCGGCGGGGGTGCCTTCGGCCAGCTTTTCCCCATAATGCATCACCACCACCCGGTCTACCAGCCCCATTACCAGATCCATGTCGTGGTCTACCAAAAGCACCGTCACTCCTTCGTTCACCAGCTTGCGAATCAGGGCGGCGAACTGGCGCTTTTCCCCGGCCCGCAGCCCGGCCGCCGGCTCGTCCAGGAGCAGCACCTCGGGCCCCGAGGCCAGGGCGCGGGCAATCTCCAGCAGCCTGAGCTGACCGATGGCCAGCCCATCGGCTTTCTGGTGGGCCAGGTGGGCCAGGCCCACCCGCTCCAGCGCCCGGTAGGCCTCGGCCAGGGCCGCCGCCTCCTCGGCCCGGTTGAACCCCAGCATGGAGGCCAGCAGGCCCCGCCGGGTGCGGGCGTAGGTGCCCAGGGCGGCGTTTTCCAGCACGGTCATCTCGGGGAAGAGGTGGGGGTGCTGGAAGGTGCGGGCAATTCCCAGCCGGTGCACCTCGTAGGGCATCCGGCCCGCGATGGGCTGGCCCTTGAAGCGCACCGTGCCCTGGCTGGGCGCATAGACCGAGGTAATCATGTTGAAGCAGGTGGACTTGCCGGCCCCGTTGGGGCCAATCAGGGCCAGAATCTCGCCCCGCCGAAGCTGGAAGCTGATGCCGTTGACCGCCAGCAGACCACCGAAGCTCTTGCTCAGATTGTCCACCTCGAGCAGCACCTCGCCGGGCTTGCCCGAAGCCAGCCGGCCCGGCAGGCCGCGGCCGCTGGGGTTTTGCGGGCGGGCTTTGGGTAGGTAGCGCTCGAGGAAGGGCCACAGCCCCTTGGGGGCGAACATCAGGATGAGCACCAGGATCAGGCCATAGGCGATGATCTCGTAGTTGCCGGTGCGGCCGAAAATGCGCGGCAGCAGACCCTTGAGGATCTCCTCGAGGCCCGTGACCAGCCCCGAGCCCAGGATGACCCCCGGGATGCTGCCCACCCCCCCGGCCACCGCTGCAATCAGGTATTTGATGGAGGCCTCCAGGCTGAAGGGGGTGGGGTTGATAAACTTCTGGTAGTGCACATAAAGCCAGCCGGCCACCCCGGCGTAGATGGCCGAGAGCACGAAGACCTGCAGCTTGAGCACCGCCGGGTTCACCCCGAAGCTGGCCGCTGCCACCGCATCTCCTTTGGAGGCCCGCATGGCCCGCCCTATGCGGCTATTGGTCAGGTTCCAGGCGGTCCAGGTGCCCAGCAGCACAAAAAACCAGGCCAGGTAAAAGTAGCTTCTGCTGTCGTTCAGGCTCCAGCCGAACACCGAAACTGAGGGGATGCCGCGCAAGCCAGTGTGCCCACCGGTAAGGCCAATCCAGCTTCCCATCACGATGTACAGGGCCATGCACCAGGCGATGGTGGAAAGGGGCAGGTAGTGGCCCTTGAGCCGGGCGGTGATGCCGCCCAGCACCACCGCGCCCACCACCGCAGCCAGCACCCCCAGCGGCAGGGTCAGCCAGGGGCTAAAGCCCTGGCCGATGGTCAGGAGGGCGCTGGTGTAGGCGGCCAGCCCCATGAAGGCCGCCTGGCCGAAACTGGTCATGCCCGAGAGGCCGGTGAGCAGGTACAGCCCCAGCGCGACCAGCGCGCCAAAGGCGATGTAGTTGCCCACCGTCAGGTAAAACGAGGACGGGGGTAGCAAGAGCGGCAGCAAGAGCAGCATCCCCACGGCCGCCAGGGTGATGGGGGATAGTTGAAGCTTCATCAGTCCTCCTCCCCCAGCTCCTGGCTTTGCAGGCTGCGCCACAAGAGGATGGGCAGCAGCAGGGCGAACACGATGGCGTCTTTATAGGCGCTGGCCTGAAACGAGGCCCAGGACTCCATGGCCCCCACCAGCAAGGCCCCCACCACCGCCAGCGGATAGCTGATAAGGCCACCCAGAATGCCGGCCACAAAGCCCTTGAGTCCCAGCAAGAAGCCCTGGAAGTAGGCCGGGGAGATCAGGGGGGCCAGCAGCATCCCGCTCACGCAGGCGATGAGGGTGGCAATGCCAAAGGAAACATAGCCGGCCTGGCTGGGGCTGATGCCCAGCAGCCGGGCTCCGTAGCGGTTGACCGCACAGGCCCGCAGGGCCTTGCCGTAGATGCTTCGGGTGAAGAACAGGTACAGGCCCACCATGGCCAGAAGCGCGAAGCCGTAGACCAGGAAGGCCTGGTTGTTGACCGGCACCAGCCCAATGGTGGTCTGCCCCCCCAGGATGGCGGGCAGGCGGAACTGCTCGGGGCCGAAAAACACCAGCCCCAGGCCCATAAAGGCAAAGTGCAGCCCCACCGCGATAATCAGGTAGGTGAGCACGCTGGCATTCTTGGCGGGTTCGAAGAAAAGCCGGTAGGAAGCCGGGCCAATGGGCAGCACCACCAGGATGGCCAGCAGCCAGCCCAGCCACAGCGGTACCCCCTGGGCCCCCCACCAGGCCAGGCCCAGCACCCCCAGCGCACTCAAAGCCAGCAAACCGGCACGTCTGAGATTTGTACGGTCTAAAATGGCCCACCAGAGCAGCATGGCCGCCGCCAGCCAGGCTGTGCCAGGAATCTGGCCCTGCAGATTAAGCCCGCTCACCTCGGCCGGCAAAAACCACACATAGGTGAGTGGGGCATAGACCAAAAACTCGCCGAGCGGCACCAGGATCACCCGTGTGACCGCAAACACCAGCACCAGCGAGAGCGCCAGTAGCGCGTAAATGGTGCCGTTTTGCAGCGCGTCGGCGGTGAGGAAAGATAGGATGGTCCAATCCATAAGAAAAGAGCGGGGGAGGGGGTGGGGAGGATTTGTTACCTCGCCACCCCCAGGCCCCTTACCTGAAGGTTCGCAGCAGCTTCCAGTCCAGCTTGCCAGCGGGTGTCTTGATGATTTCCACCATCACCGCAGCCTCGTTGAAGCGCAGGCCCAGGTGGTCGGTGGGCGACATGTTGAAGATGCCGTGGGTGCCCACCACATTGCGGGTGGCCTCGATCTCGTCGCGCAGCACCCGGCGGAAGGCGGCCAGGTTGGTGGTCTGCTCGCGGCGCAGAGCGCGCTCGAGGGCCGGGCGCAGAATAGCCCAGGCGTCGTAGGCGTGGCCGCCAAAGGTGGAGTAGCTGCCGATGCCGAAGCGGGCCTCGTACTGCTGCACGTAACTGGTGGCCACCTGCCGGTTGGGGAAGTCGGGGGGGAGCTGGTCGAAGACCAGCACCGGGCCGGCGGGCAGGCGGGTGCCGATCAGCAGATCGCCGCCTACGCGCAGGAAGTCGGGGTTGGCCACGCCGTGGGTCTGGTAGATGAGGCCCCGGTAGCCGCGCTCGCGCAGGGTGCGCTGGGGCAGCACCGGTGCGGTGCCCGAGCCGCCGATCAAGACCGCATCGGGGTTGCGGGCCAGGATGCGCAGCACCTGACCGGCCACCGAGGTGTCGGTGCGGGCAAAGCGCTCGGAGGCCACCACCTGGATGCCGGCCTCGCGGGCCGCCGCCTCGAAGGCCCGGGCCCAGCCCTCGCCGTAGGCGTCGTTAAAGCCGATGTAGGCGGCGGTCTTGACCCCGGAAGCGGCCATGTCCCGCACGATGGGCTGGCTCATCTGCTGTTCGGTCTGGGGGGTTTTGAACACCCAACGCCGCTTTTCATCCACCGGGAAGACGATCTCGAGGTTGGCCGCCAGGGAGATTTTGGGCACACCGGCCTCGGCCACAACATCGATCATGCCCAGGCTGGCCGGGGTGGTGGTGGTACCAATAATGGCTAACACCTGGTCTTCTTGGATCAGGCGCCGGGTGGCCCGCACCGCCTGGGTGGTGTCCGAGGCATCGTCAATAATCACAAACTGCACCGGACGGCCCGCCACCCCGCCCCGGCGGTTGACCTGTTCTTCCAGGAGCACCAGGGTGTTGCGCTCGGGGATGCCCAGGCTGGCGGCGGGGCCGGTGGCCGAGACCACCACCCCGATCTTCAGGGGGGCCTGCTGGGCCAGGCCCAGCCCCAGTCCAAGGGCCAGTAGTCCTACCAAAACTCGCTTCATACTGCCTCCTCCTCGCGGGTTTGCCAATCTCCCTTGGCGTGTGGGGCCAAGGACAGATTTCCGAAAGTTTCCAGACCTGCAGCCACCATCCGGCGCAGCAGGGGGTGGGGACGGTAGCGATCCTCGCCCAGCTCGGCCTGCAGCCCTTCCAGGGCCCGCAAGAGCGGCTTGAGCCAGAGCCGCTCGGCCCACTCCAGGGGCCCCAGGGGATAGCCCGTGCCCAGGCGCATGGCGCGGTTCAGGTCGGCGGGGCTGGCCACCCCTTCGGCCAGGGCCGAGACGGCCTCGTTGATGAGCAGGGCCAGGATGCGGAACCCCACCCCGCCGGGCTGGTCGGGCAGAAGCAGGGTGTGGTGTCCGTGGGCACTGAAGTAAGTCTGGGCCAGCTTTAGGGCCTCGCTCTCCCCGCTCAGGGGTGCAAAGAGTTCAACGATGGCCTGTTCCCCGATGGGTGGCACCAGGCTGAAACCGGCCACCGGGCGCTCCCGGAACTCGGCCTGCGCGCTGCTGGCCGAGTGTCCCCAGACCAGCGAGACCACCGGCAGGTTCGCGGGAAGGTCGTGCTTGCGCTCGAGCTTGACCCGGCAGTCCAGCACAAACCGGGCCTCGGCGGGGTTTTCGGTGTGCCGGAAGCGGGCCCGCAGCTCCCGGGCCAGCGAGTTGGGCCCCACAATCAGGGGCAGGGGGGTGTCCTGGGTCTGCACCGGGGGCGGGGCGGGCGGCCTGGGCGGGCCGGGGGGGTAGGTGTACCAGCCCTGGCCGGTTTTGCGGCCCAGCATGCCCGCGGCCACCCGCTGGTACTGCAAGGGATGGGGCCGGTAGCGGGGTTCGCCGTAGAAGGCCTGATAGACCGAGCTCGAGGCGGCGTAGTTGACATCCAGCCCGATCAAGTCCATCAGCTCGAAGGGCCCCATGGGGAAGCCCATGCCGCGCAGAATCCAGTCTATGTGCTCTTTGGCGATGCCCTCGCCGTGCAGCCTCAGGGCCTCGCCGTAAAAGGGCCGGGCCACCCGGTTTACCAGGAAGCCGGGGGCATCCACCACCTGCACGGGCTCCTTGCCCCAGCTTCGCATCAGCTCCAGCGCGCGCTCCAGCAGTGTGGGAGCGGTCTGTAGCCCCCCCACCACCTCCACCAGCTTCATGCGCTGGGCGGGGTTGAAGAAGTGCAGCCCCAGCACCCGCTCAGGGTGCTTGACCCTGGCGGCGATGGCCGAGATGGAAAGGGTTGAGGTGTTGCTGGCCAGGATGTTGTCCGGGTTGCGTTCGCCCAGCTGGCCCAGCAGCTCTTGCTTGAGCTCGAGCTGCTCCGGCGCCGCTTCAATCACCCAGGCGGCCCCTGCGCAGTCCTCCAGCGACTGGGTGGGCCGTATACGCGATAGAACCTCGTCCGGCGTGCCCACCAGGCGGCCCTTTTCGGACATCTTTTGCAGGTCGGTGCGAATTTCGGCCAGGGCGCGCTCGAGGGCGGCCTCGAGGGGGTCGTAGAGCCAGACCGCATGCCCGGCCAGGGCCGCCACCTCGGCGATGCCCCGGCCCATTGTGCCTGCCCCCAGTAATGCTACCGTTTCCTTCACCAAGCCTCCCTCAACCAAACAAACACTCGTTTGTTTAACCTTGTGTTGGGCGACAGTCTAAACGCAGGGTTTCTCACTGTCAAGAACGCCGAATCGGTTCTACGCTCAACCGTTTGGGCTATTTAGGTCAGCCGGTTAGATGACGTGCTGCGGCAGCCCCTGTAACTCCGACTCCTGCGGCTGTACCCAGCCCCCCTCGAAGGCCTCCAGAAGCGAGCCCTCCAGGAACCAGCTCTTGGGGGTTTTGGCGCCCCACAGGGTCTGGCGGCGGGGGTCGTTGAGGCTCCAGCGGATGGGCTCGAAATCGGGGTCGACCGTGCTGTAGTCGGAGGTGTACAGCTCGATGCGGTGGCCGTCGGGGTCGCGCAGGTACAGGAAGAAGGCGTTGGAGATACCGTGGCGGCCCGGCCCGCGCTCGATGGCCTCGGTTTGCATGGCCCCGGCCAGGATGTCGCAGGCCCGGATGATGCTCATGGCATCGGGCATCCAGTAGGCCAAGTGGTGCAGCCGGGGGCCGGCGCCGTTGGTGAGGGCCAGGTCGTGCACGTTGCCCTTGCGGTGGATCCAGGCCGCCCAGATCCGGCCCTCGTCGTCCTCGGTGTACTCCGAGAGGCGGAAGGCCAGCCTGTCCATGTACCAGCGGGTCATGGCCCCCACCTGCGGGGTCATCACGTTGATGTGGTCAATGCGCTGGATGCCGGGGCCTCTATGCAGGTCGTAGCGTTGCAGAAGCCAGGGGTATTTCTGGCTTTCGGCGTAGAAGACCAGGGGAACCCCAAAGGGATCCTGCAGGCGCAGCATTCTGGGCCGGTCTTGCTCACTCTCCCAGCGATAGGGTAGGTTCAGGGCCTCGGCCAGCTCGGCCAGGAGTTGCAGATCCAGTTCACCGGCCACCCGGTAGCCCAGGTGCTTGACGCCGGGCTCGGGGGCCAGCTCGAGCTTGAGGGTCCACTCGCGGTCTTCCGTACCGCGCAGGTAGAGGGCGCTCTGGCTTTCGTGCAGCACGTTCAGGCCCAGTAAATCCACGTAGAAGTGGCGCGAACGCTCCAGATCGGTCACGTAGAACACCCCGTGGCCGATGCGGATGATGTTGGGGGTCTGGGTCATAGTCACCTCGCTTCAGGACAGCTGCCGGTAGCCCCGGTTCCAGTAGAGCAGGGGCCGGGCCCCGCTGCCCAGCGTCACGCGTTCCACCTGTCCCACCACAATCTTGTGGGTGCCCCCCGGATAGACCGCCCAGGTTCGGCAGAAGAGTGTAGCCAGAGCCCCCTCGAGGGCCGGGGGGTCTTCGGCGGTAAGGGGCTCGTAGCCCTCGATGGGGCGCCCGGCAAAGTGGTCGGAGATGTGTTCGTGCCCCTCGGGCAGGAGGTTCACGGAAAACTGCCCCGCGCGCTCCAGAACGGGCCAGAGCTGGGCGGTCTGGTTGATGCAGACCAGGATGAGGGGCGGCTCCAGGCTCACGCTGGTAAAGCTGCTGGCGGTCATGCCGCGGGCCTCCCCCTGGAAGCGGGCAGCAATCACTGTGACCCCACTGGGCCAGCAGCGCATGGCCTGGCGGAGCCGGTCTTGGAGGGTGGGCTGGGTGGTTTCCATAAGGTTTGTGGTGCTAGTCGCTGGCCACCACCTCTGGCTGGGCCTGGGCTTTCCAGCCCAGATACTGCCGGATGCGCTCCTTGTAGGGCTCCTTGTCGTAGACCGCGTAGAGGGTCTGGTACATGCGCACCGGGTCGCCGAAGAAGAAGCGCTCGTAAAGGGTCTGGCGCGCGCCGAAGCCGCTCAAGGTCATATCCCAGGCCAGGCGGAAGAGCTGCACGCGCTCTTTGGCCGGTAGGGTGGCCGATTGCAGGAACTTTTCCAGGTAAGGGGCCAGGGGGGAGTCGAAGTCGTGTTCGGAGGGCAGGGTGATCAGGCCCGAGGCCGCGATCTGCTGGACGATCTCGTGGATGCGGGGGTAAAGCCGGGGGTACAGGTTGCGCGCGCCGTCGATGGCCCCCCGGTCGGGGCAGACCAGGCCGTATTTGTTGGGCTGGGCGTCGCGCTCGGCCCGGGCCCAGAAGCCCTTCATGGCCTCCAGATAAACGATAATCTCGGCGATTTTTTCCTGCACGTGGGGGAAGACATCGGCCCCGATGGCCTCGCCCATCAGCGAGACCAGCCCCAAAAAGGCCTCGGTCTTGGCGTTTTTGAGCACCACCACCTGATGCGCCATGTGCATCAGGGCCCCGGTCTCGGCGTAGGCGGTGTTGCAGCGCTGCAGGTCTTTGTAGATGAAGACCCGCTCCCAGGGCACAAAGACATCGTCGAAGACCGTGAGGCAGTCCATCTCCTCCAGCCGGCTGCTCAGGGGGTGGTCGAAGCTCGAGTCCCCCACGGCCATGCTTTCCCGGCTGATGAAGTGTAGCCCTGGGGTGTTGGTGGGGATGGCAAAGGCCACCGCGTACCTGTCGGCCCCCGGCCCTTCCTTAAGCAGGGTGGAGGGGAAGACCAAAAGCTCATCGGCGGTGGGCAGGGTGGAGAGCATCCGGGCCCCCCGTACCACGATGCCTTTTTGGTTCTCGCTCACCACCCCCAATGGGATGTAGGGGTCGGGCTGCTCGAGGTTGCTCTTGGCCCGGTTGACCTGGGGGTTGGTGAGGCAGTGGGTGGTGGCGAGGTCGTTTTCCCGCACGTACTGCACGTAGTGGCGCACATTATCGGCGTAAGGCCCAAAGAACTCGGCGCTCTGCTCGAAGGCCATCAGCACCGCGTTCAGGTAGTCCGGGCTGCGCCCCATCATGCCCAGGTGGGCATCGGCCCAGAGCTTGTAGGCCGCGCTGCGCCGGGATAGGTCTTCCTTGGTTCGGGCCGGTAGCAGGCTCATAGCGTGGCGCTTACCGCCCTCTTCGTAGGTCAAAATCTCGCGGTAGCGCGGGTCGTGCTGCATATCGTACAGCCCGGCCAGGGCCTGGGTGATGCCCCGGAAGACCGGGTGGGTGGTGGGGTCTTCAACCTTCTGGCCCTTGTACCAGAGGTTGGGCGGGTTCTCTTTGAGGGCTTGTAGGTACTCCTTGCCGCTGCGTGCCATAAAAGCCTCCTTCACTTGCCAAACTTGGGAATGGGGTGCTCGAAGAGCGGCAGGGCGATGTGCTTCAGCTCGGTGTAGAACTCCAGGCTGTGCTCGCCCCCCTCGCGGTGGGTGCCACTCATCTTGACCCCGCCGAAGGGGGTGGGCAGGTGCCGCACGTTGTGCGAGTTGATCCAGGTCATGCCGGCCTCGAGGTGCAGGGCCATGCGGTGCGCCCGGGCCACGTCCCGCGTCCAGACGTAGGAGGCCAGGCCGTACTTGGAGTCGTTGGCCTTTTGCAGGGCGTCGGCCTCGTCCTTGAAGGGGATGACGGTCAGGATGGGGCCAAAGATCTCTTCCTGCGCAATGCGGTGATGGTTTTCGGCCACAAACAGGCCGGGCCGTATATAGTTGCCCTCGGTGCCGATCCGCTCGCCGCCGAAGATGTGCCGCGACTCCTGCTTGCCAATTTCCACATAGCCCAGCACGCGCTGTAGGTGCTCGGGGTGGATCAGGGGGCCCACCTCGGTCTCGGGCTCGAGGGGATGCCCCACCTTAATCCGGGCGGCCCGCTCGGCCAGGCGCTGTACGAACTCCTCAAAGATGCTCTCCTGCACCAGCGCCCTCGAGTTGGCGGTGCAGCGCTCGCCGTTGAAGCTGTAGATCTGGAAGACGGTGGCATCCAGGGCCCGCTCGAGGTCGGCGTCCTCGAAGACGATGGCCGGGGATTTCCCGCCGAGCTCGAGGGAAAGCCGCTTAATGTGCTCCGCGCTGTTGCGGGTGATGATACTGCCGGTGGTGGTCTCGCCGGTGAAGGCGATGAGGGGGATGTCCGGGTGGCGCACCACCGCATCGCCGGCCTCCTCGCCAATGCCCTGCACCACATTGAAAACCCCCGGCGGTAGGTCGGCTTCCTGCATGATTTCTGCCAGCTTCCAGGCTGTAAGGGGCGACCACTCGGCGGGTTTCAGAACCACCGTGTTGCCAAAGGCCAAAGCGGGGGCTATACGCCAGGTGGAGAGCATCAAGGGGGCGTTCCAGGGGGTGATAATGCCACAAACCCCCACCGGCACGCGGATGCTATAGTTGAGCCACTCGCCGTCCACCGGGTAGCTGCGCCCGTCCATGGCCCGTTCGGCGTACTCGGCGTAGAAGCTAAAGTTCTCGGCGGCCCGCGCCACCTGGGCCCGCACAATCCGCAAGACCTGCCCGGCGTCCAGGCACTCTATCACCGCCAGTTCGTCGGCGTGCTTCTCCAGCAGCTCGGCCAGCTTGAGCAGGTATTTTTTGCGGGCTTTGGCGCTCTGCTTCCATTTGGGGAAAGCGGCTTTGGCGGCTTTGGCGGCCTTGTCCACGTCCTCGGCGTGGCCCTTGTAGGCGTAGGCCAGCACCTGGTTGTTGGAGGGCTCGAGGCTCTCGAACACCTCGCCCCTAACCCCCGCTACAAACTCGCTGTTGATGAAGTGCATGACCGTATGGCTGGCAATCTTCTGCCGTACCTGCGCGATGAACTCAGGACGGATGGCCTGGGTTTTTTCAGCAACTTTCAAAGGAACACCTCCTGATACAATGGCGCTATGCTCGCGCTTCGGCGAAAAGTTGTAGTGAAAAAAGGTGGGCGCATCGAACTTGACGCGCCTGAGCTGCATGAAGGTGCTACCGCCGAAGTTATTGTTTTACTCGAGCCCGATAGCCCCTTGCCCACGCTCCATAGCCTCTTGGGAAAAGCCAAAGGCAACTTCTCTTCGGCAAAAGAGGCAGAGGATTTCATTCGCAAGGAGCGCGCCGCTTGGGAATCGTAAGTCGGATTGCCGGGCGAAAAGCCTATTTGGATGTAAATGTTTTTATCTATGCCCTTGAGGGTTTTCCAGAATTTGATGGTGTCTTGGAAGAGTTGTTCGCGGCTATAGACAAGGCGGCCGTTAAAGCCGTTACCAGTGAGCTGTCCTTGGCTGAAGCCTTGATTAAGCCATTTCAGACCGGCAACGTTCAGCATCAGGCGGTTTACGACTTCGCCATTCGCAACCGTAAAGCCTTCGAGGTGGTTCCAGTCTCTCGGAGTATCCTGGTGGAGGCGGCTCGACTTTGCGCAACCACCGGCCTGAAGTTGCCTGATGCGATTCATGTCACCACAGCTTTGCAGAGTGGTTGCTCGGTTTTTCTGACTAACGATGAAGGAATCAAGCATCCTGGCCTCGAGCGGATCCTGCTGAGTGAATTCGCCAAGCCCTGATGCGCGCTGGGTGGCCTGGGTTTTTTCAGAGATCCTCATAGTACCACTGACCTATCGCCTTCCTCGGAAATGAGCGGTTCAGCCTCTTCAGTTTCCCACTCAATGTTGTTTTCCAGCGCTCCCAGGCCCTCGATTTCCATTCGCATCAGGTCACCGGGGTGCACCTGGGAGATGCCCTTGGGCGTGCCGGTGAGCAGCACGTCGCCCGGCTCCAGGGTCATGAAGCGGCTGATGAACTCGATGATCTCCGGGATGGAAAAAATCATACCCTGGGTGGTGGCCTCCTGGCGCAGCTCGCCGTTGACGTAGGCCCGCATCCGCAGGTTGTGAGGGTCGGGGATCTCGTCGGCGGTGACGTAGAAGGGCCCCAGCGGGCCGAAGGTATCCCAGCCCTTGGCCCGGATGGGCGGGCGGAAGGTGTTGCTCACGTAGTCGCGCACCACCAGGTCGTTGGCGATGGTGTAGCCCCCCACGTAGTCCATGGCGTCCTTGGCCTTGACCCGGCGGGCGTGGCGCCCGATAATCACCGCCAGCTCGCACTCGAAGTGCATGAACCGGGCCCCCCGGGGGTAGATGACCGTGCCCTTGTGGGGCAGCAGGCTGGTGTTGGGCTTCCAGAAGAGGGCCGGTTCGCTGGGGCGCCGGAGGCCAAACTCCTCGGCGTGTTCGGCGAAGTTCAGGGCCAGGGCGATCACCTTGCCGGGCTCAACCGGGAGCAGCCACTGCACCGCATCGGGGTGGTGGGCCTCACCGGCATGATCGAGCAGCATCCCGTCCTGGAGATACCCTTGCAGGGTGCGGCCTTTGGAGATGAAGCGGGCGAGTTTCATGCCTTAGCCTCTACACATACTGCTTACCCGACGGGTCGGGCAGCACGGGGGGATGGCTCTCTTTGGCGGGAACCAGGCCATACGACTCGGCCATGCGGCGCAGCCGGGCCTCGATCTCGGGGGTGGTGGGGCCCAGGGGCTCGCGCCATTCCTTTTCGCACAGGCCCATCCAGGAAAGCACGGTTTTGAGGGGGATGGGGTTGGTATCCCAGAAGACCGCCTCGTTGGCCTCGAGGCCGTAGTAGTGCAGCTCGAGCGCCTCCTTGAACCGGCCCTCCAGGGTGAGCTGGCACATCTGGGCGGTCTCCCTGGGCAGCCAGTTGGCCGTGGCGGCGATGGTGCCCACCGCCCCCACGCACATCATGGGGAAGGTAAGGGCCTCGAGGCCGCAGTACACGCTAAAGTCGCGCCCCACTCTGCGCAGCAGCTCCGAGACGTACTCCACGTCCTTGGAGGAGTGCTTGAGGCCCACGATGTTCTTGAAGTCCCGCCGCAGGCGGGCCACCGTCTCGACCTTGATCTCGACCCCGGCCCGGCCTGGAATGTTGTAGAGCACGATGGGCATCTCCGGCACGGCCTGGGCCACCTGGCCGAAAAACCGGTAGAGCCCCTCCTGGTTGGGCTTGATGTAGTAAGGCGTGATGACCAGCGCCCCCTGCGCCCCCATCTTGTAGGCGGCCTGGGTGATCTCCAGGGTCTCGTCGAGCCGCAGGGTGCCCGTGCCGGCCAGCAGGGGTACACGCCCCCGGATAAACCGCAGGGCCAGCTCGATCAGGTACTTGCGCTCTTCTACACTCAGGGTGCCCGGCTCGCCGGTGGTGCCGCCCACGCTCAGGGCGTGGGAGCCCGCTTCGATCTGCCGTTCGATGAGCCGCTCCAGCGTGGCTTCGTCGATTGCACCGTTCTTGAACGGTGTCACCAGGGGTACGATACTGCCTTTGAACTCGACCATTGCACTCCTTTGCTATATGTGAGCCAGGCTATAAACAAACGGTTGTGATACTTAATATATTAAGTAAAACCACGTCCTGCTTTGCAAGCCAGGGTACAATTGTCCCCATCCGAGGAACCCCCGATGTCTGCATCCACTCCCAAAGACCCCTCCAGCCGGCTACTGCGCGACCTTACCCACTCGCTGCCCATGGCCCTGCTGCGCACCCGCGAGGCGGTGGTGCAGCGGTTCCGCACCGTCCTCAGCCGGCATGGCCTCACCGAGCAACAGTGGCGTATTTTGCGGGCGCTGGATGGGCACGAGGGGCTGGAGATATCCCAGCTGGCCGAACAGTGCCGGATTCTTCTGCCCAGCATGACCGGCATCTTGCGCCGCATGGAACAGCGGGGCCTGGTGCGCCGCTATGCCAACCAGGCCGATGGCCGCAGTATTCGGGTGCGCCTGACCGAGACCGCGCAGGCCCTGGTGGAAGAGATCAAGCCCGAGGTGGTGGGGGTCTATGCCGAGATCGAGCGCATCCTGGGTCAGCGCAAGCTCGAGCAGCTCTACGCCCTGCTCGAGGAGCTGGAGGCCGGCTTGCTCGAGGGCGGGCGCCGCTCCGAGGCTGTCTAGGACTGTGAGGAGGAGGCCTCGAGCCGGATTGTTCTACTGTAAGCCTCAAACTCCTCGCGCAGCATCCCGAACAGGTGAATGTCTTCCTTGATGCCCTGCCGGGTCTCGTGCTGTCGCAAAACCCCTTCGCGCTGGAAACCCAGCTTTTCCAGGAGGGCCAGCATCCGGCTGTTGGAGCTGGGCACCTCGGCGGTGATGCGCTCCAGGCCCAGCTCGCCAAAGCCGTGCTCGAGCATCTGCAAGCCCGCGGCATACCCCACCCCCTGCCCCCGGTGGCTCTCGTCGCCGATGGCGATGCGCAAGCGGGCCCGCTTCTCCAGCAAATTAACCTCGCGCAGATCCACGAACCCCACCAGGTAACCCTCGGGCTGCTCTGGGGTGGTGATCACAATGCCTTTGCGCACCAGGTCGGCTGGGGGGTTATTGAGCAGCCTTACAAACCAGTCCTGCAGCTGCTCGGCGGGCAGCCCCACCGGCCAGCCGTTGGCTAGGCAGAAGGCCTCATCCTGGCTCCACTCGAGTACGCGGGGCAGGTCGCTCACAGCCAGTGGGCGCAGGCGCACTTCGGTCATACCTGTTACCTTAACACCTCTCCCGGCCAGTGCAGGGTGAAGTTCAACAACATTCACCCCGGTTCGCCGGGTTTAATGCTCAGGTTACGCAGATTGCCGGCTAAATGAAACACTGGTTGCAGGGGCTTTGACCCAGGGCCCGCACCGCGCTAGGCTTGAAGGGTTGTGTCGCGACCTCGAGTACTGCTACGCCTGCACCAGGCTGAGAAAGCCTATGGCGAGCGGGTTTTGTTTAGTCAAGCCGATTTCTGGCTCGAGGCCGGGGAGCGGGCGGCGCTGATGGGGCCCAACGGGGCGGGCAAAAGCACCCTGTTTCAGGTGCTTTGCGGGGAAAAGTCCCTCGACCAGGGCCGCCTGCTGCGCCCGTCCGGTGTGCGGGTCTTCTATCTGCCGCAGGATTTCCGCCCGACCGGGGGCACCGTCTACGGGCTGGCCTATGCCGTCACCCCATTGCACCGGGCGGAACTCGAGCTGCGTAACACCCCCCCCGAAAACGCGGGCGAGGTGTGGTCGCGCATCCGCGAGCTGTCGTTTTGGAAAGGCCAGGTGGCCCGCACCCTGGCCGGCTTTGGTCTGGGTGCGCTGTGGGAGCAGCCCGCCGAAACGCTCTCGGGGGGCGAGGGGGTGCGGTTGGGCCTGGCGATGGCCTTTCTCTCCGGGGCCGAGGTGCTGCTTCTGGACGAGCCCACCACCCACCTGGATCTGCGCATGCGCCTGCGGCTGGAAGAGCTGCTGCTGGCCTACCCTGGGGCCGTGGGGCTGATCTCCCACGACCGCGCGCTGGTGCGCCGGGTGGCTACCACGGTCTATCACCTGGAGGCCGGTCGGCTGTTTCGCGTGCCGGGCGGCTACGAAACCTACTTGCAAGAGCGCGAGCGCATCCGCCGCACCCTGGAAAAAGCCCGCCTGGAAGCGCTCAAGGAGCGGGAGCGGCTGCTGCAGGCCCTGCCCGACCGCAGGCGGCCCGGCCTGGATCGCCGCAAGAGCGAGAAGGCCCTGCTGCAAACCCGGGCCGAGCGCATCCAGGTACCCGACCCGCCCCCTCCCGAGCGCCGCTGGAGCCTGGAGATGGCCGCCGAGGGAACGCCCAGGCTGGTGCTCGAGGCCAAAGACCTGGAAAAGTCCTACCCAGCTGACGCCGCGCAGATGGCGCGGAAGGTCATCCGCCAGGCCACCCTGCGCATCTTCCGGGGCGACCGCATTGCCCTTCTGGGCCCCAACGGGGCGGGCAAGACCACCCTGCTGCGCCTGCTCTTATCGCGGGAACTGCCCGACGCCGGCGAGCGTACCCTGGGCTACGGGGTGAGCACGGCCTACCTCGACCAGCACTACCACGGCCTCGAGCCCGACCGGCCCCTCTTCGCCCAGTTCGCCGCCCGCTTTGGTGAAGCCCGCGCAGCGGCCCTGCTGGGCCGGATGGGCTTCAGGCCCCCCCACTGGGACGATCCCCCTCGCCGCTTTTCCGGGGGTGAGCGGGCCCGGGCCGGCCTGGCCTTGCTGGGGGCCTTGCGGGCCGGCCTCTTGGTGATGGACGAGCCCACCAACCACCTCGAACTCGAGCTTCTGGAGGCCCTCGAGCGGGCTTTGGCCGAGTACCCCGGCACCCTGTTGTTCGTCTCCCACGACCGGGAGCTGGTCAAAAAGGTGGCCACCCGTTTCTGGGGCCTGGAGGATGGGGTGCTGGTGGAGTACCCCACCTACGCCGAGGCCGAGGCCGCCCTGCTGGGCAAACCGGCCTTGCGGCTCCACCCCTACGGCGAGGAGGCCCTGGAAGAAGAGCCCTCCGAAGATGCGCAGGATCTCGAGGCCCTTCGCATGGCCCTGCTCGAGCGCCTGTACGAACCCCACCTGACCGACCGCGCCCGCCTGCGGCTGCGCGCCGACCTGCTGGCGCTGGAAGAGGCGCTGTACCGGCAGTATGCCCATGAGTTTTTCCGGCCCCACCCCTACCGCCACCGGGTGCGGCAGGAAGGCCTGGAGGTGTTTGCTGATGAGGAGCTGGGCCTCTGGCAGTTCTGGAGCCGCGAAGAGACGTGCTGGGGGCAGCTCGCCAATGGGGTGCTGGTGCTGCAAGACCCACCCAGCCCCCGGCTCTTGCGGGCGGTTTTGCGGGTGGCCTTTGAGCTCGAGGGTGTCCAGGTGGTGCGCGTGGGCCGGCAAAGCTACGGCCGTAGCAGCTACCTCGAGCAGTTCGCAGGGTTCGGGGAGGCGGCTCCCGACCAACCGCCCTCGGCCGGTACCCGGCGCTCGCCTCCTCGCAAGCGGCGCCATGCCAGCCAGTCCGCGCCCAAGCCCTGATTTGTCTACCCCTGCGCCTCGCGCACCTGGCGCTTGATGCGGGCCAGTACGGCCTGCAAGCCCCTGAGCCGCAGGGGGGTGATGATTTCTTCCAGTTTGGCGAGGGTATAGAAGTCTTCCGGTACGCCCAGCACCGCCTCGGGTGTCTCGCCTTCCAGCCCCTCGGCCAGCAGCCCAGCAAAGGCCCGCACGGTGGGGGCCTCCTTGGGAGCGTCGAAAAACAGGCGCACCTGGTTATTCTCGAGCTCGGCGTGCACGAAAAAGGGCGTGGTGCATTCGTGTACCTGCTCGAGCTTGCCCTGCATGCCCTCGGGTAAAGGGGGCATCTTCTTGGCAAACTCCAGCAGCATCTCGGTCTTGATGACCTTCGGTGCGCTTCCGAGGGTTTTCACCACGCTTTGCAGTTTGGGGGGTAGCTGGGCCAGGCGTTCTTCAGCGGTCATAAGTATCAGGGTAACGGCGGGGGAATGGGGGGTCTAGGGCTTTGCGCACCATGCAGGGTTCATGCACCCTGCTGTACCAACCTGAACAGATCCCGGCCCAGGTCGGCGTAGTTGCGCACGGGCCCGGCCTGGTTGCCGTAGGTCAGATACAGCACGCGGTGGATGGCCTGGGCGGCTTCTTCGGCGCTCTGAACCGCGGTTAGCTTTTCCACGATTTCGGCCACAACCGGGCCGTAGAGCTGCTCCGGGGGGGCCAGCTCACCCAGGCCCAGCGGGTCGTAGATTTGCAGATAGGTTTGCACCTGTGCGGCCAGGTCTTGCATACCAACAGCATACCGGGTGAACTGCGGGGTTCTTGCAGTTTACGGCGCTGGACTCACGGTAAAGTTGGCGCTCTCACCCAGCGACATATTGAACTGGCCTGTAACCAGGGGCGGGTCGTTGGCGATGTTGCTGCTGGCGGCGTACACCTCCACCGCGTACGAGTCGCTGGTGTTGAGGTTCAGGCTGCTGAAGGTGGTGCTGAGCGAGGTGACCCGTGCGCTGGCAACCACGCCACCGGTGGTGCGGTTGACCAGCCGTACCAGGAAGGCACCTGCGCCGGGTACCTGGTTCCAGGAAGCCGTAACCGAACGGGTGGTGGGGTTGCTCCCGATGCTGACGGTGGGCCGGGCCAGGGTGCTGCTGGCGTCTACCTGCACCGAGACCTGTTCGGTCTGTCCGTCTATGAGCGCCGAGAAGGTATAGGTGCCGCTGCTCAGGGTGGGGCCAGCATTCCAGCCCACCTGCCACCACACCCCCGAGGGGGTGCGGGAGGTGGCGTTCTGCAGGGCGATGCTCTCGCTGTACCCGCCTGGCCCGCTGACATTTACCGTAATGCTGTTGGGCTGCTGCTGGGGGCGCAGCACCAGCACGTACGACCGCCCGGCGGTGCTGGCGTTGTAGGTTCCGATAGAGGCCTGAAGTTTGGCTTGGGGCGGGCTCGAGCACCCACCCAAGAGACCCAAGATTGCAATTCCGGCGAGCAGGTAGTGTTTCACTCATCACCTCGAGCCCGTAGACTAAAACAAGAATGTGAGAGCTGTCCAACAAAGCGCTCATCTCAGCGTTCAGATTTGGATAGCGGTCTTGCCCGGCTTCGGCAGGCTGCACTTAAGTAGACGATGAAGCGCCAGGGCACTTGCTTGTGTTGATGCTGCTTGGCATTATCTGCTGCGCGGTCGGCCTCGAGGCGGTTTATTCCGCGGGCGATGGGCTGCACCTAAACTCGAGGCATTTCGCTAGGCTCAACGAAGAAAGCGCATCCCTTGGGTCGGGTTGGTTCGGCGGCCCCTGGGCTCCGACTTTAGTCCAGGAAGTCCCGCAGCTTGCGGGTGCGCGACTCGTGGTACTTGAGCTTGCGCAGGGCTTTGTTCTCGATCTGGCGGATGCGCTCGCGGGTTACCCCGAAGTAGGCGCCCACCTCCTCCAGGGTATGCTCGCGCCCGTCAATCAGGCCCTTGCGTAGCTTGAGCACCATGGCCTCGCGCTCGGAGAGCTTGCCCAGGGCTTTTTCCAGCTCCTCCGAAAGCATGCTCTGGGCGGCGGAGTCCACCGGCGAGGCCAGGTGCTCGTCGGGGATGAAGTCGCCGTAGAAGCTGTCCTTTTCGTCGCCGATGGGGGTTTCCAGGCTCACCGGCTCCTGGGCGATCTTGAAGGTTTCCTCCACCTTTTTGGCGTCCCAGCCCGGCCCCATGGCCTCGGCAATCTCCTCGTAGGAGGGTTCGCGGCCCAGCTCCTGCTGCATCTGGCGGGCGGTGCGGGTGAGCTTGTTGATGGTCTCCACCATGTGCACCGGAATGCGAATGGTGCGGGCCTGGTCGGCGATGGCCCGGTTGATGGCCTGGCGGATCCACCAGGTGGCGTAGGTGGAGAACTTAAAGCGGCGCTTGAACTCAAATTTCTCAACCGCCCGGATCAGGCCCTGGTTGCCTTCCTGGATCAGATCGAGAAAGGACAGGCCGCGCCCGGTATATTTCTTGGCGATGCTAACCACCAGCCGCAGGTTGGCCTCAATTAGGTGCTGGCGGCAGATCTCACCGTCGCGCGCGATGTGCAAGTAGCGCTTGACCTCGCGGGGTAGCGCGCGTAGACGGGCGTCCACCGCCGCGATGGTCTCGGGGTCGATGCGCAGATCGGTGCCGGGAATGCTGGCAACGCGGCTGCTGCCCTGCACCTGGCTGCGCAGGACGTGGCGGATTAGCTCGGCGTCCAGGCCGGTCTCTTCGGCCAGGCGTTGGGCGGCTGCGACGCCTTCCTCGACCCGGCGGGCCAGATCGATCTCTTCTTCCAGGGTCAGCAGGGGCACCTGCCCGATCTCGTGCAGGTACTGCCTCACCGGGTCGGAGGTGGAGATGCGGGGGAGGGGGAGGTCTTCCTCAATCTCTTCCTCGGCCTCATCAATGGGCAGGGTGCCCAGCTCGAAGTCCGGCTCCAGCATCTCGATGTCCTCGAGGTCGGCCTCGAGCAACTCCTCGGTGAGATCTTCGTCGGAAAGCGCGGCTGCAGCCAGCCCGCCCCCTTTGCGGGGAGGTGGGGCTATCTCGTCCAGGTCGGGCCCGACCTCCAGATCTTCCTCGAGATCAGGGGGCTCGAGCTCGTCAATCTCAACGGCCAGCTCCTCATCCAGCAGATCCTCTTCCGGCTCTGCGACGACCGTACCCTTGGTGCTTTTGGAGCTGCCGGACTTGGCCTTGGAAGCGGCCGTTTTTTTGCTCGATTTGGGGGTTGCTTCGACGGGGCCAGCCTTCTTGGTCTTACGGACGGCTTTGCTGTTCTCGGGTTGTTCGGTGGTTTCAGTTGGTTTACGACTGGATTTTTTGGACATAGCGTGGTTGGTGGTTGCGGCAAGGGTCTTGCTCAAGGGGCTGTTGCTGGAGCCGGCTTGCTTGGAAGCGGGTGCGGTTGGCTCCGGGCTGGGGCGGTTTGGGCCTTTGGTTTTGGTGGATGGCCTGGAGGCGCGGGGCTGCCCAGCGGCTGTTTTCTGAGCGCGAGTGGGCTTGGAGTCACCCTTCGCCTGGGATGGGCGGGTGGCACCATCTGCCAGGGGTTTTCCTTTGCTGCTTGTGGCATCTTTACTCTTGCTCAAGCTGTTCACCTCCCGTCGGGGCCCTGGGCCATCCGGTTACTTATAGGCCACCAGCACCTTGTGACTGTCTACTGCCAGGGTGCGCACGGTGGAAAAACGCGCCTCCAGCAGGGGCTCATAAGGAAGAAAGCGGTTGGCCACAAGATAAAATTTCCCGCCCCTCTCTAGGCGGGCGTGGGCGGCTTCGATAAATGCGATGGCGGTTTCTAACACGACAAGCCCCCCCACGTGGAACGGGGGGTTGGTAATGATGGTAGTAAAGGTTTGATCTGCTGTCAAGGCCTCGTCCACATCGGAGTGCAGCACGGTGGCCGCCTCGCCCAGGTTCTTCTGGGCGCACAGCACGCTAACCCAGTCGTCTTCCAGCAGGGTGAGGCTCTGGGCCCGGCCCAGCAATGGACGGCTCAGTGCGCCATAACCCCCGCCGATGTCCAGCACATGACCCAGGTCGTGGGGCAGCTCGCGCAGCAGCATGGCGCTGCCCGCATCCACCTGGCCCCCTGAAAAAACGCCGGGCAGGTAAGAAAACGATAGGGGCTCGCCCATAAACGCCCAGTCGAAAGATTGCCAGACCTCGGGCAGGCGGGGTGTGGGCTTTTCTTTTTCCAGCACGGCAACGCGCCAGGCCCCTTCGCGCCGCACCAACAGGCCGTAGCCTATCCAGGCCTGGGCCTGCTTGAAGTAGTGTGCAAAACCTTTATCTTTGCTGCCTGCAATCCACAGGCGGCCTCCAGTGCGCAGGGCTCGAGCGGCCCCCAGCAGCGCTAGCTCCACGTAGCGTGTGCCCCGGTGGGCCGGCAGCACCAGGGCTACGAGATCGGCTGAGTCGGGCTCGGTGGCCCAGGGCAGGCCCCGGGTTACCCACACCGATGGGCCAAAACTGGCTTCTAAGCAACGCAGGGCCGCCCTCGAGGTCTCGATGGCCTGCACGCGCAGGCCCTGCTGTCGCAGGGCATGGGTGACCAGCCCGATGCCGGGGTTGAGATCGAGGGCGGCCTGGCCGTGGGGTTCAAGAACTTCAGCCAGGAGCTTATAGGCAGGATCGCTTCCACGGGCGCCCGGCTTGGTGTAGAGGAAGCCTCCTGGCACAGGGGTTTTACGCAGGGTGTGGTAAGTCTCGAGGTTCATAGGTAAAGCGGTTCAACCTGTCCGGGCCGGGCCTTTAGCGCAGCCAGGCCCAGGGCAGCGAGGGCCTGGCCCGAAGGGGGCTCATCGATGGTCAGCAGACCGGTGGGTACCACCTCATCGAACCGGGCCCGGTGGGGAGGCTGTGTGACCTGAACCTGTGACCCCTCAACAACATAACAAGCAGCGTAGCAAAGCGCGTTGCGGGTGCGCTGGATGACGGTGACGGGCCCCTGGTGGCGCCGGGCCACAGCTTCCAGTGTGTCCACGCCGGCGACCGGAATACCCAGCCCCCGGGCCAGCCCGAGACCGGCGGCAATGCCCACCCGCAGCCCGGTGTACGAGCCCGGCCCACGCCCGACCGCTATTCCCCCCAGCTCCCCAAGCCCCACCCCAGCCTGCTGTAAGAAGGCCTCGAGCTCCGGCCACAGCATCTCGGCGTGACGGCGCTCTAAGCGTATGGCGCGTTCGGCATGGGGGAGTCCCAGCACCAGGTATGGCGTGGCGGTATCAATCGCGAGCACCAGCACCACCGGAGTATAGCAACATACCGGGCGCCATGGGCGATTCCCCTGTTGGGCCTGCTTGCTTGCTGCTAAACTTGGGGCCATGAAGTTGGCTATTGTGGGTGTAGGCAAGATGGGTAAGAGCATTTTAGAAGGCCTGCTGCGGGCCGAGATGCTCGAGCCCAGCGAGATCGGCATCCTCGACACCCCAGAGCGCACCCAGGCAGTGGCTCAGGAGACTGGCGCCAGGCCCCTCTATCTGGAGGACTTGCGACGCTGCGAACGAATACTGCTGAGCGTGCAGCCCAAAGACCTGGCCGCCCTGGCCCCCCAGATTGCCCATCCCAACGTGGGCTATATCTCCATCATGGCTGGGGTGTCCACTGCGGTGCTGTCCCGCCGGCTGGGCACCCGGCGGGTGGTGCGCTGTATGCCCAACCTGGCGGCCACCATCGGCAAAAGCTCCACAGCCATTACCGGCCCCCGCGAGGCCGAGGAGGCGGGCGATCTGCAGTTCGCACGGGCCTTGTTTGCTACCGTGGGGGATGTGTACGACCTGCCCGAGCAGCTTTTCGATGCTTTTACGGGTATGTCGGCCTCAGCCCCGGCGTATGTGGCCGTGGTGGCCGAGGCCCTGGCCGATGGGGGGGTTAAACAGGGCATCCCACGGGCCCAGGCCCTGCGGCTTGCGGCCGATGTCCTGATTGCCACCGGTGAGCTGTTGCGCAGAAAACATCCCGCGGTGCTCAAGGACGAGGTCAGCAGCCCCGGGGGTACCACCATCCACGGTCTGGCGGCCCTCGAGGCCCGCGGTGTCCGTGCAGCCCTGATGGAGGCGGTGGAGGCTGCTACCCTGCGAGGGCACGAACTGGGAAAAGACGAGTAGTTTAGCCAGGCCGAGGCAGGGCAGATGACACCCCAGTTTGGCCCGAAAGGTCGTAGCATTAAGCCGATGAAGCGTATGGCAATTCTTGCTTTGTTGCTGGTGGGTGTGCTGGCCGCCCCAACGGCGTATTACCCCAATGGGGTTGGCTATTCCTGGACGTACTCCACAGGCATGGAGCAGGTGTTTACCCGCGAGCAAAATGGCCTGCTGGTGTTTGAGCGGCGGTTGGCTAAGCAGCCGGTGAGCGCCGATCTGCTCCGCTACACAGACAACGGTGTTTTGCTCGAGGGTTTGTTGGTAGGTCAGGCTGTGCAACGCTACAATCCGCCCTTGCTGCTATACCCGGCCCCGCCCCTGGTACTCGGGCAGGAATGGGGGGGGCGTAGTAGTTTTGGCGGGCAGAGCGTGGCTTTGCTGGGGAAGGTCTTGCGCATCGAGGGTGTTAGTGTGCCGGCGGGCCGTTTTAATGCCTACGTGATTCGCACCTCGACCGTTACCAGTGGAGGTGGTAGCCAGGTTATGGAGATTTACTTTGTGCCAGGCGTGGGGGTGGTGCGCTACGCCACCCTCGACGGGGCCACGGTTGACCTGGTGAAGTTCAGTGTGCCTAAATAGGGTGTGGAACTGCAGATCGTCAAGGTGGAAAAACCCGAAAACCTGAACGTTATTCTGGGTATAAGCCACTTCATCAAGACGGTGGAAGACCTCCACGAGGCCCTGGTTACAGCGGTGCCGGGCATTCGGTTCGGCCTGGCCTTCTGTGAGGCTTCGGGTAAGCGGCTGATACGCAAAACGGGTACCTCCGACGAGCTGGTGGAGCTGGCGGTCAAGAACGCCCAGGCCATTGGGGCCGGCCATTCATTCCTGATCGTGCTGGGTGAGGGCTACTTTCCCATCAATGTGCTGCACGCCGTTAAGGCCTGCCCGGAGGTGGTGCGGATTTTGGCCGCGACCGCCAACCCGCTGTCGGTGATTGTGGCCGAGCAGGACGACCAGCGTGGAATTTTGGGGGTTTTAGACGGTTATAAGCCCCTGGGGGTCGAGGCTGAGGAAGACATCCAATGGCGCAAGGACATTCTGCGCAAGTTTGGCTATAAGGTAAGCTAGCCGCCGATGGGTTGCTAGGTCGCTACGAAAACCGGATCTTGCAACATAGAGAACATTGCCCTGTAGAGGCCTGGGTTATCATCCGGCTGCTATGTTGAACGTTGGTGACCCCGCTCCAAACTTCACCCTACCCGACCAGGAAGGTAAGCTGCACACCCTCGAGGACTACCGCGGCCGTTGGGTGGTGCTTTACTTCTATCCCAAGGACGATACACCCGGCTGCACCAAGGAAGCCTGTAGCTTTCGGGACGAAAAAGGTCGCCTGGAAGAGCTGGGGGCGGTGGTGCTGGGGGTCTCCGCCGATGATGTGCAAAGCCACGGCAGATTTCACGGTAAGTACGGCCTGAATTTTCCGCTTCTGTCGGATTCCGAAAAACAAACCATCCGCGCTTACGGGGCCTGGGGCACCAAGACTATGTACGGCAAGGCTTACGAAGGGGTTTTGCGCCACACCTACCTGATCGACCCTGCGGGCCGGGTGGCCCGGGTGTGGGACAAGGTGAAGCCCGATGAGCACGCCCTCGAGGTTGCGGAGGCCCTGCTGGAGCTCCAGCAGCAGAAGATTGGTGGCAATTCGGTAAGCTAGGGGAGGCCCAGGGTTGGGGCTCCTTCTATGAACGACCAAGAGAACTTCAAACAGCAAGCGGCCCTCGAGGCCGTCAAGTTCGTGCGTTCGGGGATGGTGGTGGGGCTTGGTACGGGCTCCACCGCCCGGTATGCGGTTTTGGAGCTAGGCCGCCGGTTGCGCGAGGGCGAGCTTTCGGATGTGGTGGCGGTGCCCACCTCGGAGGCCACGGCCCGGCTGGCCCAGAGCCAGGGGATTCCTCTGGTGGAGCTCGAGGCCCGGGGTGTTGACCTGGCTATTGATGGCGCCGACGAAATCGCCCCCGATCTTTCCCTCATCAAGGGGTTGGGCGGGGCCCTGCTGCGCGAGAAAATTGTCGAGGCCAACGCCAGGCAGTTTATCGTGATCGCCGACCATAGCAAAAAGGTGGGCCAACTGGGGCGGGGGGTGGTTCCGGTGGAGATCGTGCGCTTTGGCTACCGCGCCACCCTGCACGCCTTGGGGCGAATGGGGAAGGCCACCTTGCGAATGAACGGCGAAGACTTCTTCTACAGCGATGGAGGCAATCTAATCGCCGATATCGACTTCGGGCCAATTGCCAAGCCGGCCGACCTCGAGGTCGAACTCAAGCGCATTCCCGGCGTGGTGGAGAGCGGCTTATTCATCGGGCTGGCTACGCTGGCAATTATAGCCGGGCCGGAAGGCCTGGAGTATCTGGGCACCCCACCCCAGTACGTGTAGCAGCCTGGCCACGGTGCTGACGGCCGGGCCAGACCTGGTATAAAATAGATTCGTGGTAGGCTACCGGTTTACCCGAATGATACGAAAACCCCGACGATAGCAGCGGTGAGGCTATCGGCGGGGCGCGTTTGCGCCCCTTTTTTTGGCAAACCCAGCCTAAAACCGAACACCTAAGGAGTTGACTGTGAGCAAAGTTTTCTACGAGACCGCCGCAATTGACTACGCCAACGCAGCCCCTCACATCGGGCATGTGTACGAGAAAATCATCTGCGATTTCCTGGCCCGCTTCCACCGCCTGGATGGCTACGAGACCAACTTTGTGACCGGCACCGATGAACACGGGGAAAAGATCGCTCGAGCGGCCAAAAATGCTGGCCAGGAGCCCCAGGCTTTTGTGGACTACGTTTCCGAGCAGCTATTCCAGCCGGCTTATCAACGCTTGCTTATTAGCTACGACGACTACATCCGTACCACCTCGGAGCGCCACAAACGCTACGTACAGGAAGTTCTGCGTAAGGTCTACGAGGCCGGCGATATCTACTACGCCGAGTACGAGGGGCTCTACTCGGTGGGCTCCGAGCGCTTTGTAACCGAAAAAGAGCTGGTCAATGGCGTTCTGCCGGGCGACTCGGAGCCGCCCATTCTGCGCAAGGAAGCCAACTACTTCTTCCGCATGGAGAAATACCGGCCCTGGCTGATCGAATACCTGTCTGAACACCCCGACCTGATCCAGCCCCAGGCCTACCGCAATGAGGTGCTGGAGATGCTCAAAGAGCCGATTGGCGATCTTTCCATCTCGCGCCCCAAAGACCGCGTGCCCTGGGGTATTCCCATCCCCTGGGATGAAAACCACGTGACCTACGTGTGGTTCGATGCCCTGCTGGCCTACGTCTCCTCGCTGGAGAGCCGGGGCCTTTTCGAGAAGTTCTGGCCCCATGCCTGGCACGTGATTGGTAAGGATATCCTCAAGCCCCACGCCATCTTCTGGCCCACCATGCTCAAGAGTGCGGGCCTGCCCATCTATAAGCGCCTGGTGGTGCACGGGCACATCCTGGCTATGGATGGCCGAAAGATGGGCAAAAGCCTGGGGAACGCTGTGGATCCTCTGGCCTTGCTGGACAAGTACGGTGTGGATGCGTTGCACTATGCCTTGCTGCGCGATACCACCCTGGGATCGGATAGCCCCTTCGGTGAAGAAGTTGTGGCACAGCGGCTGAATTCCGATCTGGCCAACGACCTTGGCAACCTGCTCTCGAGGGTGCGCACCATGCTGCTCAAGTATTGCGGTGGCATTATTCCTGCCCCTTCCTCGCCGGATTCCGAGGTGGCGCGTGCCGGGGTGGCCCTGGCCGAAAAGGTGCGTAAGGAGGTGGATGCCCTGCGGATCCACCTGGCTTTGGAAGAGGTGCTCCAGTACGTCCGGGGTCTGAACAAGTTCATTAACGATGTCAAACCCTGGGAGCTGGCCCGCGACCCCGGCCGGCAAAAAGAGCTTGAGGATGCTCTTTACACCGTGGTGGAGGGCCTGCGGATTGCCAGCGTGCTTCTGGAGCCGGCCCTGCCCACCAAGGCCAAGGAGCTGCGGGCGGCTTTGGGGCTTGGCGACTACACCCTCGAGCAGACCGAGACCTGGGGGCTTTCCCCGGCGGGCACGCGCCTGCCTGAGGAGGCCCCAATTCTCTTCCCCAAGCTCGAGGCCAGAAGCGAGAGCGCACAGGCCAAAACCACGCCCCAGGCGAACGATGG
Source organism: Meiothermus taiwanensis WR-220 (assembly GCF_003568585.1). Lineage (NCBI taxonomy): Bacteria > Thermotogati > Deinococcota > Deinococci > Thermales > Thermaceae > Meiothermus > Meiothermus taiwanensis. Next base: position 1,670,055 of record NZ_CP021130.1, on the reverse strand, counting down.
TTTGATCGGCATAGACGATTTTGCCAAGGTCGACTTCCGGGTGGCCGAGGTGGTCAAAGCTGAAAAGCACCCCAAGGCCGACAAATTGCTGGTCTTGACCCTCAACCTAGGCGACCACACCCGGCAGGTGGTCTCGGGCATTGCCCAGTACTACACGCCTGAAAGCCTGGTGGGTAAAAAGCTGGTGCTGGTAGCCAACCTTAAGCCCGCGGTGCTGCGTGGTGTGGAGTCGCAAGGCATGATTCTGGCGGGTGAGGATGCCCAGGGCCGAATAGTGGTGATCACGCCCGAGCAGGATCTGCCCCCGGGCGCGAAGGTGCGTTAGCACCCACCCTTACTGCGCGCTCTCGAGGTCGGGGCGCAGGCGCACCGCCTCGCGCAGGTATACGTGCTTGACCTGTTTTTGGGGCAGGTCGGTGTTCCACAGCATCATCACCCGGATGACCCTGGGCAGGGCTCCCGGAACTGGGATCTCGCGGGAGTTGATGAGCGGAACCATCTGCATACCCAACTGCCGCGCAGCCTCGGCTGGAAAAGCGGCCCGCAGGTCGTCGGTTAGGGTGAAAAACATGGCCCCAATGCTGTCGAAGTCGGTGATCTGGTTGACCTCGAGCATCTTTTGCAGCAGCTCGCGGGTAGCGCTCAGGATGGCTTCCCGGCTGTCCTCCTCAACTGTGATGGCACCACGAACCCCTCGCATCATGGTGTGCGCGATTTTATACTAGCTTGCCCTTCCCGCCTAGACCTGCTATATTTAGCAAGTTGACAGCACGGCAAAATCCGTGCCAAGGAGAGACTATGAAAGAGAAAATTCACCCCAAGCTGGTTCCCTGCAAGATCATCTGCAACGGCGAGGTGGTCATGCAAACTTACAGCACCAAGCCCGAGATTCACGTGGAAGTCTGGAGCGGTAACCACCCCTTCTGGACGGGCCAGCAGCGCTTTGTGGACACCGAGGGCCGGGTTGAGAAATTCCAGAAGAAGTTCGGCGGAACCTACGGCAAAAAGGCCGCCGCGAAACGCTAAGCGTTTGTACGAAAGGGCAGGTGGGCAGGGTTATACCTGCCCGATTAATTTTGGGGCCTGATCGGTGAAAACGCCCCACCTTTACCGATAAATACACAGCGCTTTTTGGCTTGCCGAAGGTAGGATATCCTAGGCTCCGGTTATGAGCATGCCCCATCTTCCGCACCATCAGGGTTGGATAGAAGTCGTGGTTGGGCCGATGTTCTCCGGCAAGTCGGATGAACTGATTCGGCGTGTCAAGCGGGCCTTGATTGCCCGCCAGCGGGTGCTGGTATTCAAGCCACGCCTGGATGACCGCTACCATGCCTCCGATGTCTTTAGCCACGACGGCCGTCGAGCGGAGGCTGTTGCTGTGCGCGATGCCGCTGAGCTAAGGGCCCATCTATCCGACCCACTGCCCGACGTGGTGGCTGTGGATGAGGCCCAGTTTTTTGATGCGGGCTTGGTGGAGTTGGTGCTGGAACTGGCCGACAAGGGGGTGCGGGTAATTTGCGCGGGTCTGGACATGGATTTTCGCGGTGAGCCTTTTGGCATCATGCCTGAGCTGCTGGCTCGAGCCGAGTATGTGGAAAAGCTCTTTGCCGTCTGCCCGGTGTGTGGGGCCCCGGCAACCCGCACCCAGCGCTTTGTGAATGGTAAACCAGCCCGCTACGACGACCCGGTAATTCTGGTGGGGGCCAGCGAGGCCTACGAGCCGCGCTGCCGTAAGTGCCATACGGTGGTAACCAGAGAAGTGCAGGAGATTCTTTAGGGTTGGAGGGGGGGGCTGCTCCTATTTTTGCCTCTGCGGGCTGCTTTACGTGCTTTTTGCAGCACCAGCTCGAGCACACCCCCCTTGAGGGAGGCCTGGGCACTACCCGGCACGATGGCCTCGGGCAGGGTTAGGGTGCGGCGAAATGTTCCGGAGGGGCGCTCCTGCCGGTAGAACCCCCCGGGCTGGGGATGGCGTATGCCGGCCAGGGTGATGGTCTGCCCCTCTTCCTTGAGCTCGAGGTCTTGGTTTTTTACACCGGGCACATCCACCAAAATGCGAAAACAATCGCCCTCGTCGATTATATCGACCGCCGGCACCCATTCGCCCAGCGCCTCCTTGGAGGCGAACCGCCTGGAGAGCTCGTCGAGCTGCTGTCGAATAGTTTGCAGGCGTTCAAGCGCATCGAAGTGTTCAATGGTCATGGTCTCGAGAATATCATGACTTGGGTTGGTTACCTGAACTATGGATTGTACTGCCCTGCCCATCATTCCAGTCCTGACCGGGCCCACCGGAGCCGGAAAAACCGAGCTGGCCCTGCGCCTGGGCCGGTTGTTTCCCCTGGCGGTGGTCTCGGCCGACGCCAGCATGGTCTACCGGGGGATGGATATCGGCACGGCCAAACCCAGCCAGGCCGAGCGCGAGGCGGTTCAGCACCACCTGATCGATGTGGTATGGCCGGATCAGCCTTTTAGCGTCTCGGATTTTATTCACCTGGCCGAAGAGGCCATAGAGCGTACGCTGGAGCAGGGCCAGGTGCCGCTGGTGGTGGGGGGTACCGGCTATTACATTCGCGCGCTTTCGCAGGGTTTGCACATGCTGCCGGAGCCCGATCCGGCCGTGCAGGCGGAGCTCTGGGGAATCGTCGAAAAGCAGGGGATTGAACCCTTGCTCCAAGAGCTCGAGCACGCCAGCCCCGAGGATGCCCGGCGGGTGCAGCGCAACCCCCGGCGCTTGGTGCGGGCCCTCGAGGTGCTGCGCCGCACCGGGGTTCCCCCGGCCCGGTTTCCCAGGCGCGCACCCCGCTTCCGCTACCGAAAACTGGTCTTGTGGCCTGCCTGGGCCTGGCTCGAGCCCCGCCTGGAGCTTCGGGTGGAGCGGATGTTCGCCCAGGGGCTGGTGCAGGAGGTCGAGGGCCTGCTGGCCGCGTATCCCCAGATGCCCACGGCGCTGCAGGGCATCGGCTACAAGGAGGTCGCCGGCTATCTGAGGGGGGCCTACAGCCTGGAGGAGGCGCGAAAAGCCATCGTCAGCGCTACACGGGCCTATGCCAAACGCCAGTACACCTGGTTTCGCAAAGAGCCCGGCACGGTCACTTTCCTACCGCACGGCGACGACGAGGCCTGGCCCGGCGTGCTCGATTGGTTTCGGCAGGCCCTCGAGTAGCAGCCACGCCCACCGGGTGAACAAAGGGGTTCTGCTTCCTTCGGCCGGCTGGTATTAGCCCTGGGCCAGCCATTCCCTCAGCACCCGCAGGTTGTGGGCGTCTTCCCGTGCACCGCGGGGGGTTTCCAGGATAAAGATCTTGTCCTGCAGCCTGACATCCAGGGCAAAGCGGCGGAGCTCCGGCCCAATCCGGCCCTCCATCAGATTGGCGTGGTGGTCGATCTGGGTGCCCCGCTCGCCCACCGAGTCGTTGAGGTGGATCACCGGAACCCGCGGCAGGCCCACCCACCGCTCGAGTTCCTCCAGGGCCTCCTCGAGGTGATACCCTGCGGCGAAGGCGTGGCAGGTATCGAAACAAACCCCCAGCCGGGTGCCCTCGATCATCTGGGCCAGGGTATCCAGGCGGGCCCCCAGTTTTTCGCCGCCCCCGGCGGTGTTTTCCAGAAGCAGCCGGGGCCCGTTTTGACCCAGCTGGGCCAGCTCGAGCGCCCGCAGGGCGTTGGCCCGGGCCGTCTGGGCCGATCCCGAGCCGGGGTGCACCACCACATACTGGGCTCCCAGCACCTGGGCTTTGGCCAGGTCATCGGCCAGGCTGAAAACGCTTTTTTGCCCCAGCTCGCCCTCGGCGGCCAGGTTCACCAGGTAGGAGGCGTGAATGACCGTGGGCAGACCACCCAGGTTTTCCTTTCGGGCCCTGAAGCCCTCCACTTCGCCCGGCTTGAGGTTTCGCGTTTTCCAGCTGCGCGGGCTTTTGGCGAAAATCTGGATGGCGCTAAGCCCCAGCAACCCAGCCTCTTCGGCTGCACCGGCGATGCCGAGCTTGCCGGCAATGGACATATGAAAACCGTACTTCACTGAAGCCACTCCACTCGTACCAGTACAACCCCGCTTTGATGCATTCCGATCAGGCGGGCAGCAGCGTAAGACAGGTCGATAATGCGGCCCCGGATGTGAGGGCCCCGGTCGTTGATCCGAACCACCACGCTCTTGCCGTTTTGCAGATTGGTCACGCGCACCCGTGCATTGAAGGGCAGGGTGCGGTGGGCGGCGGTCAGGTGGTATTTGTTGAAGCGCTCGCCGCTGGCGGTGCGGCGCCCATGAAAGCGCGCCCCGTACCAGGAGGCCAGGCCCTGTTGAACCAGCCGTGGGGCGGGTGCGCTTGCTTCCAGCGGGGCTTTGGGCAGGGGCAGAAACACCCATGCAGGGGGTTCTTCGGTGGGTTCGGGCAGGGGAAGAACCTCCAGATTCATGGGATCCCAGGCCGAGGCTGGAATATTGAGCTGCAGACCTGCAGGCAATGGGTCTTGAATCAGCCCGTTGAGCAGCATTAAGTCGGACACGCTAACCTGAAACAGCCGCGCGATGCGCTCGAGGGTGTCACCTGGTTGCACCACATAGCCCTGGGCCCAGGCCAGACCGCCCAGCAGCAGCAGCGACAGCCAGCGCTTCATAGCTCCATCAGATGCTTGGGGCTTCTGGAGAGCACCTCGTGGCCCTGCTCGGTGACCAGTACCAGATCTTCGATGCGGCAGCCGCCCAGACTCGGGATGTAGACACCGGGCTCGATGGTCACCACCTGGTTGACCTCGAGGACATCCTCCGAGGCCTGGCTCAGGCTGGGGGCTTCGTGTATGAACAAGCCCACCCCGTGCCCCAGGCTGTGGGTGAAGTGCTCTGCGTAGCCAAGCTGTTTTAGATGGTCTCGAGCCAGCGTGTCCAGCTCGCGACCGGTTTTACCGGGGGCCACGGCCTCCAGCGCCAGGGTCTGAGCTTCCAGTACGGCCTGATAGATGCTGCGCAGCTCCTTCGAGACCTGGCCCACCGCCACCGTACGGGTCATATCGGAGCAGTAGCCCCCAACCACGCAGCCGAAATCCAGGGTAACCAGCTCCCCCGCTTGGATGGTGCGCATGCTGGCCCCCCCGTGGGGCATGGCGCTGCGCTCCCCCGAAGCCACAGTGGTGCTGAAGGCCAGGCCTTCGGAACCATTTTTCCGCAGGAAGAACTCCAACTCGAGGGCCACCTCAATTTCCCGTACCCCTGGCTTGATGTAGGGCAGAATGTGGGCAAAGCCCTGATCGGCCAACCGCGCCGCCCGCCGGATCTGCTCGATTTCCTGGGGGCTCTTTTGGCGACGAAGCCTTTCAAAAATGCCCTTGGTGGGTACGAACTCGAGGTTGGGGAAATCCTGCCGGAACCCTTCCAGGGTCGCCACGCTAAGGTGTTCGGCCTCGATGCCCACCCGGCCCCGGAAAAACTCGGCGAGTAGCTGGTTGGTCTCAGCACGGTTCAGCACGATGCGGTATGGGAGGCGCTGCTGAGCGGCCTCCACCAGATAGCGACCGTCGGTGATGAGGGTAGGGCCGTCTTTGGTGATGACCACCTTGGCATCCTTGCCCTCTACGAACCCTGATAGGTAGCGCACGTTATGGGGGTTGGAGACAAAAAACGCGTCGAGGTTGAGCTCGGCAAGCAAACCTTGAAAGTCCACGAGGGGAACTTTACCCTACCGGGCTGTTTTTAAGCGAATAGTGTTTTCACAAAGTATGTATCGTGAAAAGTTGTACATACACTCATAGAAACGAAGCCGCTTCGTGCTAAGGTCATCGGCAGGATGAACAAGCGTATAGCCGTTCTAGCGTGGATGGTTGGGCTGGGTTTGGCATGGGCCCAGGTTTCACCGGAGGCCGCGCAGCTCCTCGAGCGCGCCCGCAGCGTTCTGGGGGGAGCGGCCCTGACCAACCTTAACACCTACCGCGAGGTGACGACCAATATCTACTACCTGCCCGATGGTAAAGAGGAGAGTCGCATCGTAACCCTGCTGCTGGTGGACTTTGGTAACCGGCGCGTTCGGCTCGAGCTCTACGACCCCGAGAGCCTGAACGCCCCCAATCCCATCCCCTTGGCCCTGCAGCAGTACAGCCCTCAGGAAAGCTTCTTTTGGAGCCGCGAGACCTCCTTGAGGCCACTCCCGCAGGATCAGCGGGAAATTTTGCGCTCGAGCCTCTACACCGGCTGGCTGGGCCTGAAATATGGCAGCAGCAATCGGGAGCGGGCCAGCGTGACCCAGGGCAGCCTGCGCAACCAGGCCGGCCGCCTGCTCACGGTGAGCACCCAGGGCTGGGTCAGCACCTACCTGTTCAACCCCGATGGATTGCTGTTAGGTGAGCGGCTCATTATTCCCGGCGTGGGCGAGAGCATCACCTTTTTCAGCAACTATCGATTGGTGCAGGGGGTGCGCCTGCCGCACAGCTGGGAGAATTATGTGGGGGGTGTGCTGGCGGCGCGGGGTGAGGTGATGGAGGTGGAAATCAACCCCGTTCTGGGCGAGGGGGATTTTTTCAAACCGCTGCGCTAGTGGCGGGAACCCCAGGAGCGTTTCCCACGAATACCCAGTACAGCGTATTTTGCCGTACTGGGTAAATTGCCTGCCCCACGGTGGCAGGCAATTGTGGGAAACGCGAAGGGGCTCGACCATAAGCAGCCGAGCGAACTCGAGCGGCTCCTGCCAGATTCACCTGCAGGAGCTACTCGAGTATTGGCTGGCGAACTAGGCTTTGTTGAGACCAAACCTGACGGAGCCTTCCTCGTCGGATAGCTCGGTGGTGAAACCGACTGGTTCGCCTGGCTCCAGGGAAAGGGCCAGGGTTTCTTCCTGCAGCCTCGAGCCAAACTTGGCCAGGGACTGCGCGTACTTGCCGTCGGCCTGGTAGGTTAGATGGATGCGATCCGAAACGTTTAGGCCCATGTCCTTGCGGGCCTGCTGCACCAGCCGGATCAGGTCGCGGCTGAGGCCCTCGAGCAGCAGGTCTTCATCGAGGCGAACCTCCAGCGCCGCCATATAACCCCCCTCCTCCTGGGCGGCGAAGCCCTCGGGTGAGAGGGCCTCCAAGAGCACCTCCGTGGGTTCCAGCACAATGCGCTCGCCCTCGATCTCCAGGCTCAAACCCCGCCCCGCTTTGATGGTTTGCGCCACCATCCGGCTGTCGAGCTCGGCCAGGGCTGCCCGGATGGCCGGAACCCGCTTACCATACTTCTTGCCCAGCACCGGCAGGTTGGGCAGCACCCGGTAGCTCAGCAGCTCCTCGCCCAGGCCCAGCACCTCCACCTGCTTGACGTTGAGCTCCTCCGCAATCTCCTCGGCGAAGTGGCGCAAGCCGGCCAGCTCGGCCTCGCTGGGGGCGGTGATCAGCACCCTGGGCAGGGGGATGCGGGTCTTGATGCCGCTGGTGGCTCGAGCCCCTCGAGCCAGCCCCACCACCTTCACCACCGCGCCCATCTGGGTTAGCAGGGTTTCATCCATGAGGCCCGGATCGGCTTTAGGCCAGTCGGAGAGGTGCACCGACTCGGGGGCCTCGGGCTGAACCGAGCGTACCAGGTTTTGCCACAGGGCCTCGGCGATAAATGGTGTGAATGGTGCGGCCAGCTGGGCTACCGTGACCAGGGCCTCCCACAGGGTGGCGTAGGCCGATTCGCGGTCGGTGATGTTGTCGTTTTTCCAGAAGCGCCGACGGTTGCGGCGCACGTACCAGTTGGATAGTTCCTCCACAAACTGCTCGAGGGCCTTACCGCCGCCGCGGGCATCGTAGGCATCCAGGGCAGCCGTGACCTGCTCTATGAGCTGGTGCTGGCGGGCCACCAGCCAGCGATCCATCTCCGGGCGATCCTGCACCGCAGGTCGCTGATTCAGGTTGGGCCTGTCCAGGTTGGCATACAGCACGAAGAAGCTGTATGCGTTCCAGAGCGTGCCCAGAAAGCCCCGCTGGGCCTCCTGTACCAGGCGCTCGGAGAAGCGCTTTTGTTCGCCGGGCTCCGAACCGGTGAACAGATACCAGCGCACCGCGTCGGCCCCATACTTGTCAAACATGGGCAGGGGCTCCACCACGTTGCCCTTGCTCTTGGACATCTTGTGGCCCTTCTCGTCCACCAGGTGCCCCAGGCAGATGACGTTCTTGAAGCAGGGCTGGTCGTACAGCAAGGTCGAGATGGCGTGCAGCGAGTAGAACCAGCCGCGGGTCTGGTCGATGGCCTCGCAGATGTAATCGGCCGGGAAGTGCTTGCGCCACTGCTCGAAGTTGGCCTCAAAACCGGGTAGCGGCTTGCCGTCTTGGTCAACCATCAGATGCCACTGGGCATAGGGCATGGCGCCTGAGTCGAACCAGACATCGAGCACCTCCGGCACCCGGCGGAAGGTTTTGCCGTTTTTGACAAAGGTAATTTCATCCACGTAGGGCCGGTGCAGGTCGAGGTCGCTCAGATCCCGGCCGGCCAGTTCGGAAAGCTCCTGCACGCTGCCCACGCAGATGTACTCCGAGCCATCCTCCGATACCCAGAAGGGCAGGGGCGTGCCCCAGTAGCGCTCGCGGCTGATGGCCCAGTCCACGTTGTCCTTGAGCCAGTTGCCGAAGCGACCGTGCTTGATGTGCTCGGGAATCCAGTTGATTTTCTCGTTGTTGTCGTACAGGGCCTGGCGGAAGTTGGAGGTTTTGATGTACCAGCTCGGCTTGGCAAAGTACAGGATGGGGTCGCCGGTGCGGTCGTGGAAGGGGTAGCGGTGGCGGATCTGACCGGCGTGGTAGATGACCCCCCGTTCCTTCATGATGCGGATGAGACCTTTGTCGGCATCCTTGAAGAACTTGCCGCGCTCTTCCGTGACCTGCATGAGGCCGTACTCGTTGGTGCCAAAGAGCAAGGGTGTGCCGTACTGGCGGGCGAGCTCGAGGTCTTCGGCCCCGTAGACCGGGGCCTCGTGGGCAACCCCCGAGCCGTCCTCGGCGCTCACGAAATCGGCCAGAGCCACGAAGTGCATGACCGGCCGGCCATCGGGGCGCTTTTCCCCTTGCTGCTGTACCACGCCCAGCTCCACGCAGACTTCGGGGAAGGGGGGGGTGTACTCCCACCACTCCAGATCGGCGCCCTTGAGGTGTGCGATTACCTCGAGCTCCTCCTTGTGCAGCTCCTTAAGCCGCTCCACCGCCTCGGCAGCAAAAATCAGGTGGCCCACCGAGGGCGACCGTACCACGGCGTAATCCATTTCTGGATTCACTGCCGCCATGGTGTTGGAGGGCAGGGTCCAGGGGGTGGTGGTCCAGACCAGGATGGCCAGGTTTTCTAAGTCCTCGAGCCGCACCCCCTGGGCCTGGAGTTTTTCCCGCACTGCGGGCGGGGTGGTCTCGAGCTTCAGAGGGAAGCGCACATACACGCTGGGGTCGTCCACTTCCCGATAACCATCGGCAATCTCGTTTTGCGAGAGGGTGGTGGAGATGCGGGGCGAGAGCGGCACCACCTTGTAGTCCCGCACCACCATGCCCCTGTCCCACATGCGCTTGAGCAGGTTCCAGACCGACTCGATGTAGCTGTTGTGGTAGGTCACGTAGGCGTTCTCGAGATCCAGCCACATGCCCATGCGCTCGGTAAAGTAGTTCCAGTCCTCGATGTTGGCGAAAACCCACTCCCGGCACTGCTTGGTAAACTCGGCGATCTCCTGGTTGTTCAGGGCCTTGCGGCCCAGCACGCCGAGCTTTTTTTCCACCGCAATCTCTACCGGCAGGCCGTGGGTGTCCCAGCCCCCCTTGCGGGTGACGTGGTAGCCCTGCATGGTTTTGTAGCGGGGGAAGATGTCCTTGAAGCTGCGGGCCAGCACGTGGTGCATGGCCGGCTTGCCGTTGGCGGTGGGGGGGCCTTCGTAGAAGACAAACTCACCCTTGGGCGCAGCCTTTCGATCCGACTTAGCAAAAATTTGATTTTCACGCCAAAAAGCCAGTACGGCTTCTTCCAGCTTGGGGAAATTGGTCTCGGTTACCTCTTGAAACAGCTTTTTTTCCTCCACCATAGCCTGGTTCCTTTCTGAGGCGGGTCACAAATAAAAAGCGCCCGACCTGTGACCCAAAGTTCCTCAGGTGCGGACGAGAAGCTCAGCTCGAGGTTTCCCGCGTTACCACCGCACTTCCCGAACACTTTTGACGGTGCTCGGGCACTCGTTCGCGCTGTTTCGGGCGCACCCGTTGGGGTCTACTCAGGCCCACCGGCCCTTTCTTCCCAAGCTGCCTGGGGTGATCCTTGGCTTCCAGGTTGCCGCCTGGCTCGCACCCTCCCAGGCTCGCTGCATGGTCTTTGAAAGCCTACCTGTCCCCAGCTCTTTACACCGGTCGAAGCCTGTGCTATATTGCGCTGCTGGCAACCGGCTAACCTGAATGGTAGCAAGCTGCTAACCCCGCGTCAACAACCAGATCACTTGTTTCTCATCGCTGGTCGGCGATATACTCGCCTGGAAAACCCGTCCAAACCTGACCAGAAGCGGGAAGGAGTACATGCGCCATGGATCTGTACCTGGATACTGCTGAAGTGAGTGAAATCAGAGAGATAGCCGCCTGGGGCGTGCTGGCCGGTGTTACCACCAACCCCTCCCTGATCGCTAGATCGGGCCGCCCGCTCGAGCCCACCATCAAGGAAATCTGTCAGATTGTGCAGGGCCCGGTCTCGGCCGAAGTGGTTTCCACCACCGCCGCCGAGATGATTGCCGAAGGGCGCCGTCTGGCTGCCATCGACCCGCACGTGGTGGTCAAACTGCCCACCACCGTGGATGGCCTCAAGGCCTGCAAAGCGCTTTCTGACGAAGGCATCCGTATCAACATGACCCTGGTGTTTTCGGCCAATCAGGCCCTGCTGTGCGCCAAGGCCGGAGCCTGGTGTGTTTCACCCTTCCTGGGCCGCATTGACGACATCTCCTGGGAAGGCATGGATCTAATCCGCGAAATTGCCGAACTCTTCCAGGTACAGAACCTGAGCACCCGGATTCTGGCAGCCTCTATTCGCCACCCCCGCCACGTGACCCAGGCGGCCATGCTGGGGGCTGACATCGCCACCATGCCGGCCAAGGTTTTCCAGCAACTGGTCAAGCACCCCCTGACCGATCTGGGTCTCAAGGCCTTTTTAGAAGACTGGGCCAAAGCCAATCCAAAAGTATAAGAATGCAAAACCTAAGCAAAATGGAGTAACCACCATGCCCAAATCCAGCACTGCCGATCCCAACGCCGAAGCTCAGGTCACCGTGACCCGCACCGGCAAGAAAATACGCCGCAAAGTCGAGAATAAAGTTCCTCTGAGCTACCAGGAGCTTTCGAGCCGCATCCTGCCCGAGCTGCACCTACTGGCTGCGGAAGCCGGCATTCCCAACTACAAAAAGCTCTCCAAGGACGAGCTGGTCATGCTTTTGCTCTCGCAGGAGGCCAGCGAAGAGGGGCTGGTGATTGCCAAGGGCTACCTGGAGATCAGCCAGGACGGCTACGGCTTTTTGCAGGAAGACCTCTACGACCTCGACTCCCGCACGGCCATCGTTTCGGCGGGCCTGATCAAGCAGTACCAGCTACGCACCGGCGACTATGTGGTGGGCAAGGCCCGGGTGGCCCGTGAAAACGAGCGCTACGGCACGCTGATGAAAGTCGAGGCGGTCAACAACCTCGACCCCGAAGCGGCCGCCAAACGCCCCAAGTTCGACGACCTGATTCCGCAGTTCCCCGACCGCCAGATTATCCTCGAGACCACCGGGGAGGAGTCCTCCAACCGCGTCATAGACCTGCTGGCACCCATCGGGCGGGGGCAGCGCGGCCTGATTGTGGCGCCGCCCAAGGCCGGTAAGACCACCCTCTTGAAGAAGGTGGCTCGAGCCGTGCTCAGAAACGAGCCCGATATCAAAGTGATCGTGCTGCTGATTGACGAGCGCCCCGAAGAGGTCACCGACTTCCGCGAGTCGGTCGAGGGGGCCGAGGTGATCGCCTCCACCTTCGACGAGCCGCCGCAGAACCACATCCGGGTGGCCGAGTTCGTGCACGAGCGGAGCCGCCGGATTGTCGAGGAGGGCGGGCACGTTCTGATTCTGCTGGACTCCATCACCCGTCTGGCCCGGGCCAACAACCTGGTGACCCCCCCACCGGGCGCACCCTCTCCGGCGGTCTGGACTCCGCCGCCCTGCACTTCCCCAAGCGCTTCCTGGGGGCGGCCCGCAACATTCGCGGCGGTGGCTCGCTCACCATCCTGGCTACGGCCCTGGTCGAAACCGGCAGCCGCATGGACGATGTGATCTTCGAGGAGTTCAAGGGCACCGGCAACATGGAGCTGCACCTCTCGCGCCGGCTGGAAGAGCGCCGCATCTTCCCGGCCATCGATATCCTCAAATCGGGCACCCGCCGCGAGGAGCTGCTGCTGGGCGAGGAGGTCATCCAGAAGATGTGGCTCTTGCGCAAGGTGCTGGCCGATATGGATCCCGCCGAGGCCATGGAAATGCTGCTTGCGCGCCTGTCTCGCACCAAGACCAATAAAGAGTTCCTTGCAACTTTGGGTGGAAAGTAGGTATACTTCCACCGGAAGTCATCGGGAACCCAGAAAATGCTCTGCGCTACATTCTGAGGTTCCGCTAAAGGAGCTGCTGCTTTTAGGGATCTTCCAAAGAAAAGCGCAGCCTCGGAGGTTGACTTGGCTATCAGCGAACTCTTGAGCAGTGTCTTGGCGACGGGAATCTTCAGTCTGCCACTGGGGCTGACCCAGCCCAACCTGCCGGGAACTGAGATCAAAGTGGGTGCGCCTGCGCGCAAAGGCTGGGTGATCTACACCGTACGCCCTGGTGATACCCTGAGCCAGATTGCCAGCCGATACCGGGTAGATGCCAGGGCCATCATGTACAGCAGCGGCCTACAAAGCGCTGTGTTGCGGCCTGGGCAGGAGCTGCGCATCCCTCTGGTTGAAGAGATCAACAATGAGACCCGCCTCCCACCTGGGGTTCGAGCCTATATCGTGCGCAACGGTGATACCGTGCAGTCGATTGCCAGGCGTTTCGACCTGACCATTCTGGGGCTGGTTTCGGCAAATCCAGGCTTACAAAGCCTGGATCGTCTCGATGTGGGCTCCACCTTGTACATTCCTACGGGGGAGCCCGGTTTGCTGCTGCAGCTCAAAAAAGGGGAGACCATCCACGATCTGGCTCAGCGTTTTGGTCTTTCGGTTACCGAAGTGGCCAAGGCCAACGGACTGGACTCGCCCACCGATGTGCGAGCCGGCGATATGGTCTTGCTGCCCAGGGTGCAGGCCAGGGCAACCTATCAGCGTCTCCTGCAAATTCAGGAAGCTGAGCGCCGGGCCCGCGAAGAGGAAGCCCGTCGACTGGCGGAGCAGCGCCGCAAGCAGGAGGAGGCCCGACAAAAGCAGTTGGCCGAGCAGCGTCGCTTGCAGGCGCAATCAAGGGCGCGCCTGCAACAACAGACGCAAAGTCAGCCCCGCCTGCGCCCGGCCAATGCGGTGGTGGCTGCGGCCGGCTACCGCTGGCCGATCTCAAACTTTACCATCACCACCTACTTTGGGCGGCGCGGTGTGTTCCAGCGCTTTCATACCGGCATCGATCTGGCCGCACCTGCAGGCACACCCGTTTACGCGGCCAGGGCTGGACAGATCGATACTGCCGGGTGGAGCCGCTATGGTTATGGCTTGCACGTCATTATCAACCACGGCGGGGCACAGGAGACCCTTTATGCCCACATGTCGCGGATTGTGGTTCGCCCAGGGCAGTGGGTAGATAGGGGAGACCTCATCGGTTATGTGGGCTCGACGGGGTGGAGCACGGGCCCGCACCTGCACTTCGAGGTGCGGGTTGGTGGGGCTGCTCGCAACCCGCTGGCCTATCTACCCTAAGGGCTGGATGCTTTTTCAGCGCCACGCAATGTTTTGCCGGAGCTAACCTAAACGCTTGTAAACCCGTAAACTAGTAACGACATGTTTTTCTTTGAGCTCCTAGGTAGAGATCCTTTGGCCTATCTGGTGGCCTTTGCTGCGGCTGCCTTTGGTCTGGTTGTCCATAACCTGTTTCAAGCCTATCTAGCTGATCGTTACAGGGACAGCGAGCCCAGGCGTTACGGTTTTCTGACCGTTGAGCCTCGAGTGCACCTGGATGGTCTGGGTCTGATTTTTCTGGCGCTTCTTGGCTTTGGTTTTCCACGCCTGGTTCCCTGGCGGTTGTTTGGTTCCAAAGGAGCCCAAACTGCGCTGATGGGGCCGCTGGGTTTTTTTGTGGCTGCTTTCTTCTACATCTTATTTGGAAGGCTTCTGGACAGCCTGGGGCCGGCGACCTCGAGCATCGCCCTGGGCTTTACAATAGCCGGTTCCTTGATGATCAGCCACGCCGCGGTTTTTCTGTTCCCTGTACCTCCCCTGGATGGGGCAAGGGTGGTATATGCGATTGGTAGCCCTGAGGCGCGGCGTTTTATGGATCAGCTACAAAGCTACGGCTTTGTAGGCTTCTTCCTTATCTTCCTGGTTTTGAATCTGACCGGGATCCTGCCGGCCATCCGGGAGGGCCTGGGTGGTTTGCTAAACAACCTATTCGCTGCGATTGGCTTGTAGATGGGCTTACTACCGCTTCTGCAAACCGACCCCCTGGCTTTCGGCCTGGTGGTGCTGGTGCTGCTAGTTTCCTTGGCACTGCACGAGTGGGGGCACGCGATCACGGCGCTGTGGATGGGCGATTCGACCGCTAAAGACCAGGGCCGGGTAACCCTCAATCCCATCAAGCACCTGGATCTCATCGGCTCAATTATGATTCTCCTGGTTGGCTTTGGCTGGGCTAAGCCCGTGCCGATTTATCCACCCAACTTTCGCCAGTATCGCCTTGGGCTTTTTGTGGTCTCGATAGCGGGAATTTGCATCAACTTATGCATCGCCGCCCTACTCGCCGGACTGCTACGCTGGATGCTTGTATCCGGTCTTTTAGAGAATCCCAGCCATGGGCTTCTAATCGTGGCCCAGGCTATGGTTGTGGCAGCCAGCATCAACCTGACCTTGGCAGTGTTCAACCTGCTACCTATTCCACCCTTGGATGGCTCCAAAATATTGCAAAGTTTTCTTCCTCTACGCTGGCACCCTTACATCTGGCGTTTGGAAGCAAACCCCACCTATGCCATTGTGGCCATGCTGTTGCTGCTGACGGTGTTCCGGCAACCCCTGGGTAGTTTTCTCGGTCTGGTGCGAACGCGGTTTTTTGATGCCTTTGGCCTTTGATGGCGACCACCATCAAACCAATCCGTTCAAAAGTCCGGGCAGCCAGCGGTTGATACCGGATTATCCAAAGCAAAAACCTCCAGAGGTTATCTTTATTGAATCCTAGAGCAAACCCGACAGGGTTGCTCGCGACCCCGTCGGGTT
Source organism: Meiothermus taiwanensis WR-220 (assembly GCF_003568585.1). Lineage (NCBI taxonomy): Bacteria > Thermotogati > Deinococcota > Deinococci > Thermales > Thermaceae > Meiothermus > Meiothermus taiwanensis. Next base: position 1,654,706 of record NZ_CP021130.1, on the reverse strand, counting down.
TCTGCTACAAGCTGCTAGCCAAGTTTGGCGCGTACCAGCTCCACGATGTCGTCGATGGTATCGGCCACGGGTATGTTGGCCTCGGCGAAGGCGGCCAGCTTGCTTTCCGGGGTGCCAACACTTCCCATAATGATGGCCCCAGCGTGGCCCATTTTCTTGCCCTTGGGGGCGCTTCGCCCACCGATAAAACCCACCACCGGCTTCTTCATGTGCTCCTTAACATAGGCAGCGGCATCTTCCTCGTCGGAGCCGCCAATCTCACCACAAAGCACGACCGCGTGGGTTTCTGGGTCTTCGTTGAAAAGGGGCAGCAGATCCTTGAAGGTGGTGCCGATGATGGGGTCACCGCCGATACCAATGCAGGTGGAGATGCCGTACCCTGCGTCCGACAGGGCCTTGGCGGTTTCATAGGTGACGGTGCCCGAGCGGGAGATCAGCCCAACCCGACCTTTCTTGAATACGCTGGCGGGCATGATGCCCAGCTTGCACTCTTCGGGGGTGATAAGGCCGGGGCAGTTGCCCCCAATTAGGCGGACGTTCTGCATGGCCTTGATCTCGGCCACGGCTTTGACCATATCCAGGGTGGGGATGCCCTCAGTGATCAGCACCACCAAGGGCACACCGGCGTGCGCCGCCTCGAGGGCCGCATCGGCCGCGGCTGGAGCGGGCACAAAGATAATAGAAGCGTCCACCCGGTGATGTTTGGTGGCTTCCTTTACGGTATCGTAGACCGGCACGCCCAGCATGGTCTGGCCTCCTTTGCCAGGGGTTACACCCGCAACCACCTTGGTGCCAGCCTTCATCATGGCCTCGGTGTGGAAGGCCCCTTCGCGTCCGGTGATGCCCTGTACGATGACCTGGGTGTCTTTATTAACAAGAATGCTCACTTCGTACCTCCCGTCATCGAGATGATGGCTTTGGCGGCTTCCACCGAGGTGGGATACATATACACGGGGCGGCCTTTCAGAAGGGCTTTGGCTTCTTCTTCAGCAGTACCGGCGACGCGCATAGCCACTGGTTTGGTGAGGAGGCCTTCGTCCAGCGCGCGGATGACCCCCTTGGCCACCTCGTCGGCGCGGGTTATGCCTCCAAAAATGTTGATGAAGACACCTTTCACGTCGGGGTCTTTAAGCACCACCTTGAGTGCGTTGTACACGATGTCGGCTTTGGCACCGCCTCCGATATCTAGGAAGTTGGCCGCCTTGCCGCCGCAGCGCTGAACCAGATCCAGGGTGTACATGACCAGTCCTGCGCCGTTGCCGATCACGCCGATGTTTCCGTCGAGCTTGACATAGCTAAAGCCGTAGTTGGATGCCTCGACCTCGAGGGGGTGCTCGGCCTCGAACTCACGCAGGGGGGTCAGATCGGGGTGGCGGTAAAGCGCGTTGTCGTCGAGCACAATTTTGGCGTCGGCGGCAACCACCTCGCCAGAGTCGGTGATCACCAGTGGGTTGATCTCGGCGGTAGAGGCATCGATGCCTACATAAGCCTGGTAGAGCTTGACCAGCACATCGGCCAGCTTGTTGAGGTTGCCCTCCATGCCGGCGCGCTTGACCAGCTCCCGCGCTTCGAAGGGACGCAGGCCCTTATGGGGGTCGATGGGATATTTGATCAGGGCGTGGGGGCGGGCCGCCGCCACCTCTTCGATGTCCACACCACCCTCTTTGGAGAGCATCAACACCACCCGCTGGCTTACCCGATCCAGGATCATGCCTGCGTAGTATTCCTTTGCGATGTGCAGCCCCTTGGCTACCAGGACTTTCTTGGTAATAAAGCCGTTGATGTTAAGGCCCAGTATCTGGGCAGCCTTTTCGCGGGCCTCTTCAGGGGTTCGGGCTAGCTTAACGCCCCCGGCTTTGCCTCTCCCACCTGTGTGCACCTGGGCTTTGATAACCACCAGGTCGCCGTACTCGCTGGCGATTTGCTTGGCCTCGTCGGCAGTAAAGGCGATCTTGCCGGGGGGAACCGGGATGCCGTACTTGGCGAGGATCTCTTTGGCCTGATATTCGTGTAGGTTCACACTTGCCTCCGTGCATTTAGCGTTTTGCCAACCTAACGGCTACTCATTGCCGCTCGCCATTATAAGTTCTTTTTCACAGGTTATGCGAAACCCGCGGACTTGTTGGATAGATCCTAAATAGCGGATTCAAAAAGATAGCCATCCAAAGCAAAGATCTCCAGGGGCTATTTTCCTGAATCCTAGCGCACACCCCTTGCTATGCACAGCGTATCCCTTTGGTGTCGAACTAACCGAACCCAGTGGGTTCACCTACATAGATCGTTACGGCAAATATCCAGCACCGCCCAGTCGCGTCCCGGCTGGTTGCGTACCACCAGTTTCACCCACAACGTACCGCCCTCGGCCCAGTAACGGTCTCCGGTGCTGTTATCGAAATCGGCTCGCGAGGCCGCTCGAGGCAGTTTATTGCGGTTGTCTATCCAGTAATCGCGGTAGATGAACGGCTCCCCACTGTAAGGGATGGCCAGGTTGATGAACTCCCCCGGTGCACTGTCGTCAAAGCGCAACCTGAGCTTGTTGGGTACGTCTCCGGTTAGGCTGAGCGTGTAGCTGCGCCCCTTGATCACGGTGGCCCCAAACTCGGTGTTGGCCCCCTCTTGGGGCTTGCCCCACATGCGGAAGACCGGATGACTGCCGTCGTTGCGGCTCAGGGAGACCGGGGCGATGTTGCCGCCGCTCTGGTTGTAAATATACAGACGACCGTAGCTGTAGTTGCAAATTCCGGCGTTCCAATCAGTCCTAATTTCGCAGTTGGTATCGAGCAGGAAGGGCGTATTGAGCACGATGGTATGGCCGGGGCGGCCCCCCACCGAACCGTCGATATCCACAAAAACCGCGCCCCGGTATCCGTCGGCATTCTTATCTTCGGCGATTTCTTCAGGGGTGGGCTCGGGGCGTGGGGGCAGGTATACGGGTTTGGCGTTGGTGAATCGAGCGCCCTGGGCAAAGTTGCGGCTGTCAATGGCGAAAGCGGTGAAGCGCAGATAGCTCATGGCGCTGGCTTCGCGGGTGGTGGTGTGGCTGCCCTGGGCATTGTGGATTCGCAAGGGTTGGAAGTTGATGAACTGTACATTGCGGAAGCCAACTTTACCGTCGTAGAACTCGAAGCCGCGAATGGGGAAATTGTCCGCGATGGGGCCCCCGCTACCAGCGGCCCAGGGTCGCGGGAGGCTGCGGCCATCCACACCGCGAAACTCCCAGTTTTCTGGGAAGCCCTTGTTCTCGCTGTCGCCGACGATGAGCGAGTCCTCCAGCGTGCTCTCCTGGGAGGCGAAGGTTACGCCAATGGCGTTGTCGGCCAGCCTGGCCCCGGTGACTTTGTGGTTAATACCGCGCAGCCAGGCTGCATTGTTACGGTTTTTGTAGGCGGTAAAGTTTTTGAACTCAGCCAATACAGGTGGGTTTTCGCTGTCGTTGTTGCTGGGGTTGCCGGGGTTGGTGCGGGGGTTGTAATAGGTGGTCTCCGATTCCAGGGTGTTTTTGTTTGGGCCGCGGTCGACCATCAGGCCATCCCAGTTGGAGTGGGCCACATTCCCCGAGAACTCACCCAATGGGGTGCGGCGGGGCCAGATGCTGGTGGTGGCCGAGGGGCCGGTGGGGTTTTCGGGCAATGCGTACCAGAAGCCGGTGTGGTCGGAGCCGGCGGCCACGTTGTTCCGCACGATGTTGTCGGGGTGGGTGATCCAGAAGGTGGCCGGGGTTTTGTCGGTGGGGATTACACCCTGTTCGCCCTTGGCTGGGTCGGGTTTGCGGGTCAGGATGCCCAGGTTGCCCTCGAGCCGGTTTTTGCTCTCGGCGCCGTCCTCGAGGAAGTAGCAGTGGCCCAGGGTGTTATAGGCCACATTACCCACGACCTCCACCCCGCTGGTGCCATGGATGGTCACACAGCGGTTGAAGCTTTCGTGGATGGAGGAGTGCTTGATGTACTGCCCAGCGGCATTGCCCATCAGGTGCCAGTGGATGGGGTAGCGGGCCAGCAAGTTGCGCTGTCCCATGCGATACAGCTCTACCCCAGAGACCCGCATGATGCTGCCCATCATGGCCATGATGTGGCCTCCAAAACCGGAGCTGCTCGACGAATCGTCCCCCCGGATCAGGATGTTGCGGGAAAGCAGCCCTACCTCGGCCCGCTGATCGACCCCGTAGGTAACCTCACCAAAATGGGGGTATCTGAGGGGGGCGTCCAGGGTAATGGTATTGCCGCTGATTGCCTGGATGGTGCGCACCTCGGCCTGCCGGGGGTTGTAGTCGGTGGAAGCCAGCACAATGCGGTCTCCCACGCGCCAGCCGCTGGCGTCCAGTACGGTGATCTGGGTGGCGCCGGCGGGTGCGGTCTGGGCCAGTTGGGTCCAGCCCTTGCGCGGCTCGCCGTGGAGGTCTAAGATACCGCCCATCACCCCCAGCACCTTGGTGCCCATGCCCATCTGGTCTTCGTTGGGGTTGTTGCCGGTGAGGGTGATGACGGCGCGGTTGCGGAAGGGCTGGCTGGGGGTGCCGACCTCGAGCTTCCCATGCACCATAATCCAGTCGGCGCTCAGCTCCAGGTCTCGATTATCGAAGCGCAGAACGCCGTTGATGGTCAGGCCCTTGAGGGGGGGTGGGTTCATGTCGAGCACCACGGCCAGATTGCGGGGAATCACCACCACCTCGCCGGCGCGGGGTAGCTGTCCGCTGGGCCAGGTGCTGGGATCTGACCACACACCAGTACGGCTGGGGTTGGGGCCGTCGTGGGTAAGGGGGCCTGCGCTATCGGTGTTGCAGGCGGCTAGAATAACGATTATTAGCAGACCGAGCCAGCGTATCATCCAGTTTCCTCTAATGTTCTCTTAGAAAGGTGGCCCCTGCAAGGGTGTTTATGACGCTAACTTTCAAGATACGGGTTAAGTAACTCTAGTTTGTTTGGTGTTGCATTAAGACCTGCTTCATCTAAACACAACCCCTACCATGAGAACCACCCAGCGGCCTAGACAAAGCGTCACGTCCGCTCTATACTCAGTACTCGCTGGCGCCGAGGAGTAGCGCAGCCTGGTAGCGCACCTGCTTCGGGAGCAGGGGGTCGCTGGTTCGAATCCAGTCTCCTCGACCAACTCAAACCATACAGCTCGTGCCAACCCGAGGGTTCTCACCAGGTTAAAATAACGCTCGGTAAAACTCGTAAAGGGTTAAACTAAAGCCCTACAGACTGTAGGGCAGGGTCGGGAGCCTTTCCAGGGTATCCGTACAAAACGGTTCGGGTTATGAAGCGTTTTTTAGTGCTTATCGGCACCCTCGCGGTTGTTGGGATGGCGGCCGCGCAGTCGAGCCCTTACCGCTTAAGGGTGCTGTCGTGGAGCTGCCAGGCCTTTTCGCGAGGGGTGCTGATTCAGGGCACGGTGCGCAACATCAGCAACCGGCCCTTGCAGGACTTGCGGGTGAACGCCCGGATTATTGGCCCAGGGCTGCGCATGGCTACCAACTCGGCGCCTTTGCAGGATCGCAACCTGATGCCAGGGGAGTCGGCCCGCTTTGAGCTGCGGGTTCGTACCAACTTCGATACGGTGAGCCGCTGTGAGCTGTGGTTCCGCAACCCTCGAGTCGTCCAGATTGCTACCCTGGTGCCCAACCCCCGTTGAGGTGCTGAATAGCGGATATTTGGTAACATTGCGGCTATGAGATTAAGCCTCATCGCTTTGGGAATCTTCTTGTTTTTGGGCCTGGGCTGTGCGCAGGGGGTGGTGTACAAGTTGCGCGTAACTGAGTGGAGCTGTACGCCCAGCGCCGGGGTAATGATTGCCCGGGGAACTGTGGTCAACCAGTCGGGCCAGACGCTCAACAACGTGCGCGTCAACCTACGGGTGGTGGACAAGGTTGTTACCACGGTCAACGGGGTTCCGAACCGGAAGGTGTATGGCACCAACTCGGCCCCAATTGCCGTGCGAAGCCTGGTCAACGGGGCCAGCAGCCGCTTTGAGGTGCGGGTTCGGCCCACCCAGAGCCAGGGCGTGCAGTGCCAGATCTGGTTCCGTAACCCGGACATCGTGCAAATCCCCACCCGCGTGCCGGGTCAGTAACTCGTTATGTTGCGAATTTTGGGTGGAACCGCCAAAGGGGTGGCCCTGAAGGTGCCAGACTCGGCGCGGCCCAGCCCGGTGCGCCTGCGCAAGGCCCTCTTCGACTTTTTGCGCTTTAGGTATCCCCGCCGGGGCCGTTTCCTGGATTTGTACGCGGGTAGTGGCGCGGTGGGCCTCGAGGCCGCTTCGGAGGGCTTTGAAACCACCCTGGTGGAAAAGGATCGGCAGGCCATTCAGTTTTTGCGGGAGAATGCCACCAAGGCCCGCCTGAAGGTCAGGATCGAGGGGGTGCCGGTGGAGCGCTACTTGCAGGAAGCCAGGCGCCAGGGCCTGCTTTTCACGGTGGCTTTTATGGCCCCGCCCTATCCCCACGACCTGCTGCAAGACTTTGAAAGGCTGCTCGAGGCGCGGGTGGTCGAAGCGGGGGGGCTGTACATCCTGCAACACCCCAGCGACCTGCACCTGCCGATGGGGGAGCGACGGGTGTATGGCTACAACTGCCTCACCATCATCGAGGCCGAGATGGTCGGGCCGAGGGTTTGACCCGAGGCGCTTTTCCATGTGAAGATACGGGCCGAAAGCGAGGCACTATGCACGTGGTTTACCCAGGCAGTTTTGACCCTTTGCACAACGGGCATTTTGACGTAATCCAGCGGGCCTCGAGGCACTTCGCAAAGGTCACGGTGGCGGTGCTCGAGAACCCCTCCAAGCGGGGGCTATGGCTGTTCACGCCCCTGGAGCGTGTGGAGATCATCCGACGGGCGGTGGCCTCGGCCCGGCTTTCCAACGTGGAAGTGGATACCTTCCACGGCCTTCTGGCCGAGTACATGAAGCAGATTGGCTCGAGGGTCATCGTCAAGGGGCTGCGGGCGGTCTCCGACTACGAGAACGAGCTGCAAATGGCCCACCTGAACCGCCAGTACGGCAACCACCCGGAGACCTTTTTCATCATGGCCGCCACCCGCTGGTCGTTTGTCTCCTCCACCATGGTCAAGGAGATTGCCCGCTACGGGGGCGACGTCTCCAAGCTGGTGCCCCCGGCCACGGCGGAAGCCCTGCGGGAAAAACTCAGCTCTGTGGAGAAGTGAAGTATGCAGACACACCCGAGCAAATACGGCAAAGCCCTGGAAATAGGTCACCTGATCGGGGGAGAAGAGGTCTTCGAGGGCCGGCTGCTCGAGCGCCGCAACCCCGCCGACCATGCCGACCTAATCGCCCGTTTCCCCGAAGCCTCCAAAGAAACCCTGCGTAAAGCGGCTCGGGCAGCCCAGAAAGCCTTCCAGGACTGGTCGCGCACCCCGGCCCCGGTGCGCGGGGCGGTGCTGATGAACCTGGCCGAGGTGCTGACCCGTGAAAAAGCCACCCTGGTGCGGCTGATGGTGCGCGAGGTGGGCAAGACCTTCAAGGAAGCCGGTGGGGATGTGCAGGAGGCCATCGACACCGCGATCTTCTTCGCCTCGGAAGGCCGCCGGCTCTACGGCCAGACCGTGCCCAGCGAGATGAAGAACAAGGAGCTCTTCACCTTCCGCCGGCCCCTCGGGGTGGTAGGGATGATCACGGCGGGCAACTTCCCCATCGCGGTGCCCTCCTGGAAGCTGATCCCGGCCGTTCTGACCGGGAACACCGTGGTCTGGAAGCCCTCCGACGATTCCCCGGCCTTGTCGTATGTTCTGGTGAAGCTTTTTGAGGAGGCGGGCCTGCCCCCTGGGGTGATCAACGTGGTCTTTGGGGGGGGCAAGGACTCCACGGGCCAGTGGCTGGTGGAGCTGATGGACGAGGGGCTTCTGAACAAGTTTGCCTTTACCGGAAGCACCGCGGTGGGGCGCTGGATTGGCGAGGTGGCGGGCCGCAACCTGCTGCGCCCGACCCTCGAGCTCGGCGGGAAAAACCCTTTGGTGGTGCTGCGCGACAGCGACCTCGAGCTGGCCGTGGAAGGGGCCTGGTGGAGCGCTTTCGCCACCGGCGGCCAGCGCTGCACCAGCGCCGGCAACATCATCGTAGACGCGCCCATTTACGAGGAGTTCAAAAAGCGCTTCCTGGAAAAAACCGAGTCTACGGTGGTGGGGAACCCGCTCGAGCACCCCGAGGTCACCTACGGGCCTTTTATCAACGCCCGCCTGTACGAGCGCTGGATGGAGCACTATAGCTGGGGAGAGGCCGACGGGGCCAGGTTGCTTTTTGGCAAGGGCCGCATCACCGCCTCCAGCCCCTACCCTCGCTTCAAAGGCGACCCCGAGGCGGGCCTGTTCGGCTGGCCTACGGTCTGGGAGGCCCGGCCGGGGATGCGGCAGTTTGAGCAGGAGATCTTCGGCCCGACCATCAACCTGGTGCGGGTGGACGGGCTGGACGAGGCCATCCAGGCGGCCAACGCCCACCCCTACGGGCTCTCGAGCGCGGTCTACACCAACCGCCGGGACTGGGCCTACCGCTTCAAAACCGAGATTAGGGCCGGCATGACCAGCATCAACAACTCCACCGTGGGGGCCGAGGCCCACCTGCCCTTTGGGGGTATCCGGGGCAGCGGCAACGGGGCGCGCGAGAGCGGGATCTGGGTGATCGAGGAGTACACCTACTGGCAGGCGGTGAACGAGGAGTACTCTGGCAGGCTGCAGCTCGCCCAGATGGACACCGACTACACCCAGCCCTGCCCGCCGACCAACTGGGGTGAGCTGCTGGGATAGCGCCGTGAATCAGGCTACTTGCGCAACCTGAGCCGCTGGGTAAGCCGGGCGAAGGCTGCGGGGTCTTCGGCGTTGCAGAAGCGGTCGAGGTAGGGCAGGGCTGTGTTCATGCAGTTGGCTCGAGGGTCGTAGCCCTTCTGGCTGAGCAGGGGGTTGAGCCAGATCAGGGCGGCGCTGCGCTGGCGGATTTTTCGCAGGGCAAGTTCCAGGATCTCTGGTGCTCCGGTATCCAGCCCGTCGCTGGCTACAATTACGATGCTGTCGCCGCGAATCAGGCTGCCGTACTGCTGCTCGAGCCGCAACAGGTTTTCCCCAATGCTGGTGCCGCCGCCCCAGGCCCGGCCCAGCCGGTGGAGCCGGGGCCGCTCGGAAAGGCTTTTGGCTTTTTCGAGCTGGCGGGTTATGCGCTCCATCTGGGTGGAGAAAACAAAGACCTCGACCCGGTTGCAGCGCATCCGCAGGGCATAGGCAAACTGCAACAGCCGGTCGGCGTAGTCCTGCATCGAGCGGCTCCCGTCGAGCACGAATATAAAGCGGGGCTGGCGTCTGGGGTGGTGCTGCCAGGCGGGGTAGATGGGGTCGCCGCCGGTGTGCAGGGCTTTGCGCAGGGTGCGCCGCAGGTGAAAGCGCGGCCCTTTGCTGGCCAGCTTCCAGCGGCGGCTGCGCCCCAGGCGCACCTGGTTGACCATCTGGGTGGCTGCCTGCAACATGGCCTCGAGGTCTTGTTGGGGTATCTCCACTTCCGGGGCCTCGGCCCCTTCGATACGGCTGAACATGGCCTTGAGCAGGGGGGCGGCCCAGTCGGCCTGGGTGTCTTCGTGGGGGTGTGGCCGGCCCTTACCGTTCAGATCCCCTGAGCCCTCCGGGTGTTCGGGAGGGGAAGACTGACGGGCCGGTATCGGCTCATGGCCTTCCTCCGGGCCGCCGGGGGTGGCTTTGTGGGGGTGGCTGGGGGCTGCCGGACGCTGCCGGCCCGAGAGGAAGAACTGAAAGAACAGGTCATCGAACACCCGCTCCTGCTCGAGGCTGCTGCACATGACCAGCTTGAGGGCCTGGCGAACCTCCTGCAGGCTGCCCAGGTGAACGGCCTCGAGCGCGCGCAAGCCGTCCTGTATTTCCTGGGGCCCGATCTTGAACTGCTGGGCGGTGCGGCGCAGGTATTCCCCGAAGGCCACCAGGTTTTTTAGCAGGTCGCCGTGAGGAAAACCGTCTTGCTGAGGAAAAGACGACATAACCGCCGGAGACGGTGCTAGACGACCAGCTCGGCAAGGCGGGCTTTATGGGCTTCCACCAGGGCCAGGTCGTCTTTGTCCTTGATGATTACGCCCCAGGTCTGCTCGAGAATGCTCATATCGAGCGAGTCCTTGTGCAGCGAGAGCAGCGCCTCGGCCCAGTCCAGGCTCTCGGCCACGCCGGGGGCTTTGTTCAGGGGCAGCTCGCGCAGGTGGGCCACCACCCTTGCAATTTTTTGCGCCAGCCGCTCGTTGATGCCCGGTAGCCGGGCCCGGATGATCTCCACCTCTTTTTCAAAGCTGGGGTAGTTCTGCCACAGGTACAAGCAGCGCCGCCGGAGGGCGTCCGATAGCTCGCGGCTGCGGTTGGAGGTCAGGATCACGTAGGGCCGGTGCCGGGCCTTGAGGGTGCCGAGCTCGGGGATGGTGACCTGGAACTCGGCTAAAAGCTCGAGCAAGAAAGCCTCGAACTCCTCGTCGGTGCGGTCTATCTCGTCAATCAGCAGCACCGGGGGCCGATCCTGCAAGATGGCCTCGAGCAGCGGGCGGCGCAGCAGGTAGGCCTCACTGAAAATCTCGGCCTCGCGCTGGGCCACGCTCTCGCCCGAGTTCTCGGTCAGGCGGATGTGCAGCATCTGCTTGGGGTAGTTCCACTCGTACAGGGCCTGGGCGGTGTCGAGGCCCTCGTAGCACTGCAGCCGAATCAGCCGGGTGTCCAGCACCTCGGCCAGGGTTTTGGCGACCTGGGTTTTGCCCACCCCCGCCGGTCCCTCGACCAGCAGCGGCTTTCGCAGGGCCATCACCAGCCGCAGGGCGGTGGCCAGGGGCAGGTCGGCGATGTAGTTGCGCTCACGCAGGACGGCCTGGATGCCCTCGACGCTCTGTAGAAGCGGATTCTGCTCAGCCGGGTTCATGCCCTATCCTTCAGGTACTTTTCCGGGTTCTTGAGGAACTTGGCGCGGCAGTTGGGACAGCTAAAGTAGTAGATCTGGCCCTGGTACTCGGCGCTGACGGCTTTGGCGATTTCGATCATCTCGCCGCTGGTGGGGTCGATGGCCATACCACTGGGGATGGCGGTGGGCGCTGAAACCACCGGCGTATCGGCTGCGATGGCTTGAACCTGCTCGATCGCCCGCAAGGGGTTTGGGGGGGCCTCGACGGCTACTTCCTGGGCGGCCTTTTGGTGCTTGAGCGAGATGATCTCGGCCAGGATCGAGATGGCCACCTCGTCGCGCCCGCGCCCCCCCAGGTCGAGCCCGGCGGGGTATTTGAGCTGGGGGAAGGTGGTTTTGGGCACCCCCAGCATTTCCAGGTTGTCCAGCACCGTGGCCCCGCGCTTGCGGCTCGCCACCAGCCCCAGGTAGGCCGGGCGGGGCATGTGCTGGGCGATGAGCATCAGGGCATCTTCGTCGTAGTGGCCCTGGGAGGCCACCACGATGTGAGTTTTGGCGGGGTTTTGCGCGTCGAGCCAGCTCCCCAGCTCGCGCCAGTCCAGCACCTGAATCTCGGACTCGAGGCTCACCCCGGCCAGCTCGGGCTTATCGCAGGCCAGGGTGACGGTGTAGTTCATGCGGGCGGCTATCTGGGCAGTGGTGAGGGCGATTTGCGAACCCCCCACCACCAGCAAGCGGGCTTTGCCGACCAGGGGCTCGATGTAGACGTCCACGGCGCCCTCGCTGGCGCAGGTCATGGGAATGACCACCTCGTCGGCGTGCTCGAGCACGGTTTTAGCCGCCGCCTCCGGGGTAATCCTGACCAGCCGGGGCTTGCCCAAGCGCAAGACCTCGAGGGCCTGCTTGCGCACAATCTCACGCGAACAGGCCCCCCCCACATACCCTTCAAAGCGCCCATCCTCAAAGATGATGGCCTTGTCGCCCAAGTGCGAGGAGACCGGGGCCTGGCGCGAGACCACCGTAGCCAGCGCAAAGGACTGGCCGCTCTGCTTGAGCTCGGCGATTCTGCTGTAGATGTCCATCTATCAAGCCTAAAGCCAGATCAAACTGGAAAATCATCCGCTAATCACAAAACGGGCGACTAAGCTTCGCTCATTTTTTGGCCCATGTTGGCAAATACCGTCTCGATAAGCCGCCTGGCCTGGGCGTCCAGCACCCGCCCCCCCACCGTAGCGGCGGGGCCGCTTACGGTGGCCTGGCCCTGCCAGTCGAGCAGGGTGGTCTGGTCGTCCTGGCCCTTAATATCGGCGCTGGCGGTAAGGTCGACGGCGCTGCCCAGCCCGCCGCCACGGATGCGCACCATCATTTTGTTTTCCTCTGGGCGGGGGTCGAGCTCGATGTTGAACTTGAAGGTACCCCGCACAGGCCCCACCGCCACCCCTACGGTGGCAACCATGTTTTTGTCGTCTTTGATCTCCACGCTCTTGAGGTCGGGCAGGCAGGAGGCTACTTTCTGGGGATCCTGGATGAAGCTCCAGACTTTTTCGGGGCTGGCCTGAACGTTTTCTTGACCCTTGTACTCGAGTTTCATCTTCTACCTCACAGATGCGAGTAGCCGATTAAGCCACCGGCTACCCGCGGCCAGGGATGGCTTTAGAAAGCGTCTATGCCGGCTGAGCGCAACACCCGCCAGACCTTTTCACGGGTGATGGGCATGTCGATATGGCGCACGCCCAGGTGGGCCAAAGCGTCCACCACGGCGTTCACGAAGGCGGCCGGGCTGCCCACGGTGGGGGATTCGCCCACCCCTTTGGCCCCAATGGGATGGTGGGGGCTGGGGGTCACGGTGTGGCCGGTCTCCCACTTGGGGGTCTCGAGGGCGGTGGGCAGCAGGTAATCGGTGAAGTTGGAGGCCAGGTGGTTGCCCTGCTCGTCGAAGGCGATCTCCTGCATGAAGGCCATGGCGAAGCCTTCGGTCAGGCCGCCGTGCACCTGCCCCTCCACAATCATGGGGTTGATGATGGTGCCGCAGTCGTCGATGGCCACGAAGCGGCGCACCTTGACCTCGCCGGTGCCTTTGTCGATGTCCACCACGCAGACGTAGGCCCCGTGGGGGAAGGTCAGGTTGGGGGGGTCGTAGTAGTAGGTGGTTTCCAGCCCAGGCTCCAAGCCCGGGGGCGGGTTGGTGTAGGCGGCAAAGGCCACCTCGTTCATGGTCACGCTCTTGCCGGGCACGCCCTTGACCTGGAACTTCTTGTCCACCCACTCCACGTCATTCTCGCCGACTTCCAACAGGTGGGCGGCAATCTTTTTAGCCTTCTCGCGGATGCGACGGGCGGCCAGGGCCATGGCCCCGCCGGCGGTGGGGGTGCTGCGGCTGGCGTAGGTGCCCAGGCCGTAGGGGGCGGTGTCGGTGTCGCCTTCCTCCACAATAATCTTGTCCACATCCAGGCCCAGCTCCTCCGAGACGATCTGGGCCCAGGTGGTCTCGTGGCCCTGGCCCTGGTGGCGCGTGCCGGCCCGCACGATGGCGGAGCCCGTGGGATGCACCCGAATCTCGGCCCCGTCGAACATCTTGATGCCCAGGATGTCGAAGTCCTTGCTGGGCCCGGCCCCCACGATCTCGGTAAAGGTGGAGATACCAATGCCCATCAGCTCGCCCCGGGCTCGTTTCTCGGCCTGCTCTTTACGCAGCTCGTGGTAGCCGATTCGCTCGAGCGCCACTTTCAGGGTTTTCTCGTAGTCGCCGGAGTCGTAGGTCCAGCCCAGGGCCGAGGGGTAGGGGAACTGGTGGGGCTGGATAAAGTTCTTGAGGCGCAGCTCGGCGGGGTCCATCTTGAGCTCGTGGGCCAGCACATCCATGCTGCGCTCAATCAGGTAGCTGGCCTCGGTTACGCGGAAGGAGCAGCGGTAGGCCACCCCGCCGGGGGCCTTGTTGGTGTAGACCGCCTCGACCTGGGCGTAGGCCTTCTGGAAGTCGTAGGAGCCGGTGCAGATGCTGAACAAGCCCGCCGGGTACTTGCTGGGGTCGGCGGCGGCGTCAAAGGCCCCGTGGTCGGCCAGGGTGTAGACCTTCATGGCCGTGACCCTGCCGTCTTTGGTAGCCCCAATCTCGATGTCCATGTGGAAATCGCGGGCGAAGCCGGTGGTGGTGAGGTTCTCGGTACGGGTCTCGACCCACTTGACCGGCGCCCCCAGCACGATGCTGCCCACGATGGCGCACACGTAGCCCGGATACACCGGCACCTTGTTGCCAAAGCCGCCACCAATATCGGGCGAGATGACCCGGATGTTGTTCTCGGGAATCTTGGTTACCAGCGACAGCACCGTGCGGATGGCGTGGGGCGCCTGGGTGGTCATGTAGACCGTAAGCCGCCCGGTGGCCCTGTTCATATCGCCGATGCAGCCGCAAGGCTCCAGGGGGGCCGGGTGGCTGCGGGGGTAGACCATGTGCTGCTTGATGCGTACCTCGGACTGGGCCAGGGCCTTTTCGGTTTCGTCCTTGGAGCCCACCTCCCAGGTCCAGATATGGTTGGGATGCCGCCGGGGGCCATGGGCCCCGCTCATCTGGTCTTTGATGTCTTCCCGCAGCACGGGCGCGTCGGGGGCGGTGGCTTTGTAGGGATCCACCACCACCGGTAGGGGCTCGTACTCGACCTGGACTGCGGCGGCCCCGTCGGCGGCGGCCTGACGGGTCTCGGCGTATACGGCGGCCACCTCCTGGTGCTGGTACAGCACCTTGCCGTCGGCCAGCACCATCTGTTTATCGCCGGCCAGGGTTGGAATCCAGGAAAGCCCCGCGGCGGCCAGGTCTTTGGCGGTGATAACGGCCTTGACACCGGGAATTTTCAGGGCCTCGCTGGTATCGATGTTCAGAATTTTAGCGTGGGCGTAGGGGCTATGCACCAGGGCCATGTAGAGCATGCCTGGAAGGTTGATATCGTCGAGGTAGTTGCCCTTGCCCACGATAAAGCGAGCATCTTCCTTGCGCTTGATGGCCTTGCCGAGCCCTTGGATGCCCTTGGGCTCGAGGTTGGGGGTTTGGACTGCCATGGGTGCTCCTTTCAGCCAAGAAAACCAGAGAAGTTAATCGTCGGCGGCCGCGCTGGATGGTTGACGCAGCATCTCGGCGGCCTGTTGCACCGCCTTGACGATGTTCTGGTAGCCGGTGCAGCGACAGAGGTTGCCCGAGAGGCCGAAGCGAATCTCTTCCTCGGTGGGGTTGGGGTTGTGTTGCAAGAGCACGTGCGCGGCCATAATCATGCCGGGCGTGCAGTAGCCGCACTGCAGGCCGTGCTGGTCGTGGAAGGCCTGCTGCAATGGATGCAGCTGGCCGCCCTGGGCCATGCCCTCGATGGTGGTAATTTCGTGGCCCTCGGCCTGAACCGCAAACATGGTGCAACTTTTGACGGCGGTTTTACCGTCGAGCACCACCGTACAAACCCCGCACGAAGAGCTATCACAGCCGATGTGGGTTCCCGTCAGGCCGGCATCGCGGATGGCGTGCACCAGCAGGGTGCGGGGCTCCACACTGAGTTTTTTCTCTGAGCCGTTGATTTTTAGTGTGATTTCCATGCTGAGCTCCTACTAAAGCAGCTACAGGCCTCAGGCCACCACCACATTCAGGCGCTTCAGGGCCTTAATCAGGCCCCGGCCTACCAGTACCCGGGCCATGTCCTTTTTGTACTCGGCGGAGCCGCGCGCATCGGGATTGGGGTCGGCAATTTTGCGGGCTTCTTCGGCGGCGGCCCGGATCAGCTCGAGCGTAGGTTTCTGACCCCGCAGGATTTTTTCCCCCTCCTCAACCCGCAGGGGCATGTGGGCCACGGCGGTGATGCCGATGCCGGCTTCCTTGATGGTACCGTCGGGGTTGAGCTCAATCTGTACAGCCGCAGCGGCGGTGGCGTAGTCGCCCACCTTCCGCTCGATTTTTTCGTAGGCCCCGGAGGTGAGCGTGTTGGGGACAGGGAAACGCACCTCCACGGCCATCTCGCCCTCGCCGATGGAGGTGGCAAAGCTATCCACCAGGAATTGGTCGATGGGCTCCACTCGAGCCCCGCCCGGGCCCTGGATGACCATCTGGGCCCGCGCTGCAATGGCCGCAGCCGCCCAGTCGCCGGAGGGGTCGTTGTGGCAAAGGGAGCCCACCACGGTGGCGCGGAAGCGCACAATCGGGTCGGCAACAACCATCGAGACATCGCTAATCAGGTGATACCTGCTTCTGATCTCGGGGCTGAACTCCACGTCGGTATCCCGTACCAGCGCTCCCAGGCAGAGCATCCCATTTTCTTCTTTCATATAGCCCAGGTTGGGTAGTTTGTTGATATCGACCAGCACTGCAGGCTGGGCCAGGCGGTAGCGCATGGCCGGGATCAGGCTCTGTCCTCCGGCCAGCACGCGGGCGTCGGTGCCGTACTGGGCCAGATGGCTCAGGGCCTCCTCGAGGGACATCGGACGTTTGTACTCAAAGGCCGCAGGTATCATGCAGTCCAGCCTCCTTTTTGCTTTTGCAAGCCAGAATAATCTATGGCCTAAACCTATCTAGCAAGAATGTTTAAGCTTACAGTTTGTATCAATTTTCGCCAAGCTGCAATGCTTTACCATGGGCTATGGTGGATGCCATCGTGCTTTCGGCCGGGCGGGCCTCGAGGTTCGGGGTGCCTAAAATGCTGCTACCGGCGGGTGAGGGCCATGTCCTGCTGACACGGGTGCTCGAGCGGGCTGCTTGTGTGGTGGATGGACGCATTGCCGTAGTTGTGGGGCGTGCATCGCAGGTAACCCGCTACGTGGTGGAGCGCTGGGTGGCAACCAGCGGGGGACGGCGGGGCGCGAGGGTGCGCGCGGTGCTCAACCGCCATTACCGTTACGGGCAGAGCACCTCGCTGAAAGCCGGTGTACGGGCCTTGCCGGACGCGGCGGGCGTGCTGGTATTCCTGGCCGATATGCCGGCGCTCGAGCCGAAAAGGCTCGAACAACTGAGAGAGGCCATACAGGCTCGAGCCCCGCGCTCGGTGGCGGTGGCGGCCAGCCTGCAGGGCCAGGTGCTGCCGCCGGTCTACCTGTCGGCCCAGCTTTTCCC
The DNA here is from genome assembly GCF_003568585.1 of Meiothermus taiwanensis WR-220. NCBI lineage: Bacteria > Thermotogati > Deinococcota > Deinococci > Thermales > Thermaceae > Meiothermus > Meiothermus taiwanensis. Next base: position 1,637,752 of record NZ_CP021130.1, on the reverse strand, counting down.
GGAGATTCAAAAGCTCAGAGGGGATCAGGGGGCGCGGGCCATCCTGCGGGCCTACGAAGAACGCGTGGAGCGGGTCGAGTGGGGGGCGGGGCCCTGGTTTGCCGATGTGGACGACTGGCCGACCTATCGGCATCTGGCCCAGCAGCAGGGGTGGGCCCTCGAGCAGGCGGTTCCGTTGCCCCGACGGCCCATGGCCCAGGCCCAGGCGAAAGCCTTGGTAGATGCAGCCCTGGCAGGGCGGGAGGTGCCCTGGTTGGCGCCAGGACTCCTGCTGCTACCGTTCCCGGATGAGGCCTGCTGGTTCGATCTAACCCCGCCCTACCGTGGGGTTGGGGGTCTGGTGATGGGGCGTGCAAACACGCCGGAAGCTTACCTGCACTTGCTGCGCAGGGCGGCCCTTGCGGCGCTGGCTTTGGGGGTGTAGTTCTCAAAAATTCAGCCAAAGCAAAGACCTTCAGCAGCTATCTTTTTGCACCCTAGAGCCCTTCCTTTCCATCTCCGGGCTGCTTGTTTGGTAAGGGTTCGGTTTGTGCGCTAAAGTAGGCACGATGGCGCAATACGATGTTCTGGTAGTTGGGGCGGGCATTATCGGCGCGGCCTGTGCGTACCGGCTGGCTGAGCGGGGCCTGCGGGTGGGCGTGCTGGAGAAGGCCCCCGCACCCGCTATGGGATCGACCGGCAAGAGTGCGGCGGGTGTGCGGGTGCAGTTTACCGAAGCCACCAACATCCTCCTGTCCTGGTATTCCATACAGGAATATCGAGCGATGCCCGAGGCGGCTTACCGGCCCATTGGCTATTTATTTCTGGTACCGGGCTCTCGGTGGGAACAGCACCTGGCGGGGGTGGAGTTGCAGCGCAGCCTGGGGGTGCCCGTGGAGGTGCGCGACCTCGAGGCGGCCCAGGAGTGGTTCAGCTTCTCACCGATGGCGGCGGGCCTGGAAGCCATCCGGGGGGCCACCTATGGCCCTGCCGACGGTATCGTAGACCCCCACGGCATCTGCCTGGCCTATCTGCGGCGGGCCAGGGAGATGGGGGCTTTGGTTCATACCGAGACCGAGTTTGGCCTGGCACAACCGACCGCGGCGGGGTGGAAGGTGCAGACCTCCAGAGGGCCGCTCGAGGCCCGGGTGGTGGTCAACGCGGCCGGGGCCTGGGCGGGCGAGGTGGGGCGACGGGCCGGGCTGGAAATTCCCGTGCAGCCCGCCCGGCGGATGGTTTTCTGCACCGCGCCCCTGCCCCAACCTTCCTGGCATCCCCTGACCATAGACCTGTCCAGCGGTTTTTGGTTTCGCCCCGAGCACGACCGGTTGATTTTTGGTCGCAGCAATCCGGCCGATTTGGGCTTCCAGGAAGGGATGGACTGGGGCTGGCTCGAGCCCACCCTGGAGGCGGGCCTGGCCCGCTTTCCCTGGCTCGAGCGGTGTAACCTCGACCAAAAAGCGAGCTGGTGGGGCTACTACGAGGTCACCCCCGATCACAACCCCATCCTGGGCTGGATGCCGGGTGTGGAGGGCTGGGTCAACGCCTGTGGCTTTTCCGGCCACGGGGTGCAGCAGGCCGCCATGGTGGGCCGTCTGATGGCCGAGGAAGTAGCGGATGGACGGGCTTACAGCTTGAATATAGACGCACTGCGCTACGAACGCTTTTTGGAAGATGCCAAAACGCGGGAAAAAAACATCGTCTAGGTGTGCTCGGCCGGATACATGTGAGACTCTGAGCGAAAGAGAATAGGGGGAACCGACTCTGGAAAGGAGGTTCCCCCAGATGCAGCTTACTACAGTTGGAAAACCCCTGCTCAAAGCCGCCAACCAAGCCAGCCAGCTCGAACAAGCAGGCGCCGGCGACCCCGTCGTGGCCGAGCGCCTGCGGAAGCTCAAACTGGTAGAGACCCTCAGAAAAAAGAAAGTTCCCTGGGACGAAGTCCAAAAGCTGGTAGGCATCAGCAAGGCCACCTACCACCGCTGGAAAAAAAGACTCGAAGAACAAGACCTTGCCGGCCTCAAACCCAAAAGCCGCAAACCCAGGAAGCTGCGCCGGAAGGTACACTGGAAACCCGATGTCCTCATACGCATAGAGCGGCTGCGCAAACAAAACCCCACCTGGGGCCGCTGGCGCATCGGGCAGAGACTGCACAGAGAGGGCTACACCCTAAGCGAACGCACGGTAGGACGCATCCTGAGCTACCTGGAGCGAAGCGGCCGGGTGGAGCCGGTGAGCGCTTTCCTGGCCAGAAACCGTAAGGCCCGTTTGCGCAGGAAGAGCCAGCGGCCCTATGCCCGGAGGAAGCCCGCGGAGTACACGGCGCTGCGGCCTGGGGATCTGGTACAGGTGGATACGCTGTGGGTGGATCTGGGGGACGGGACGGGTCTGCGGCAGTTTACGGCGGTGGACACGGTAAGCCGCTGGGGGACGGCGGGGGTGTACAGCCGGGCGAGTGCTAAGACGGCGCTGGATTTTCTGCAGCAGCTGGTGCGGCGATGTCCTTGTGTCATCCGTGCGATCCAGGTGGATGGGGGCAGCGAGTTCATGGCGGAGTTTGAGGAGGGTTGTCGGGTATTGGGGATAGAGCTTTTTGTTTTGCCGCCGAGGAGTCCGAAGCTGAACGGGATGGTAGAGCGGCTGCAGCGGACGTTTCGGGATGAGTTTTACACGCGGGCTTTACCGCTGGGGATAGAGGCTATTCAAGGGGAGCTGGAGGGTTATCTGGAGCACTACAACCTGCACCGGCCGCACATGGCCCTGGGGGGGTTGGCGCCGGTGGAGTACCTGGCTAAGCTACAGGAGGTGTCGGTTCCCCTGGAGTCTCAAATGTATTGACCGATTACACTAGGGTTGGCAGGGGCCTGAAAGGATGCTATACTTGCAAGGCTGCCGAGTCGAAAGCCCTCGAGATGAGGCACTTGGGCGGCAAACTCTAGGAGTAGACCATGGCTAAGATGAAGACCCATAAGGGCGCCAAAGGCCGTGTCAAGATTACGGCTACAGGCAAAGTGGTAGGCAAAAAGCCGGGAAAGCGCCACCTCAACTGGCACAAATCGGGTAAAAGCCGCCGTCAGAAAGGGCGCGACTTTACCTTTTCGAAGGGCGAAGAGCGTCGTGTCCACCGCCTGATGCCCTACGACGTATAAGGAGAGGTGATACAGAATGCCACGCGCCAAGACCGGTGTAGTTCGTCGTCGTAAACATAAGGCCATTCTTAAGCGGGCCAAGGGCTTCTATGGTTTGCGTTCCAAGAGTGTGCGCAAGGCCCGCGAAACCCTGTTTAGCGGGGCCATGCGCTCCTTCAACGACCGCCGCAAGCGCAAGGGCGATATGCGCCGCTTGTGGATTGTGCGTATCAACGCGGCTGCTCGCCAGCATGGTCTGAGCTACAGCGTGTTTATGCACGGCCTTAAGAAAGCCGGCATTGAGCTTGACCGCAAGATTCTTGCCGATATTGCGGTGCGCCAGCCCGAAGCCTTTGCCGAGTTGGTGAATAAGGCCAGGGCCTGAGACGGTTTTCACCGATCCATCCACCCGCCCCTGGGCGGGTGTTTTTTACCTCGAGGCTCCGCTCGAGCCAATCTTCCGTTGGATCGCTAACTCGGAGTGCAGTGGAGTTTGTGAGGTCGGACTTGCCGTGCAGCTCTTCTTGAATCCAACCAAGGTTATTCATCGAGCAGAACGGGGTCTTCCTTCAACGCAGCTTTGTCCTCGGCCAGCGAGAGCTTGGCCAGGGTGAGGGCCAGCACGTAGGTGCCTCTGGCTATGTCCTCAGGGGCAGCGTACTCGTCTGGGCGGTGGCTTATGCCTTCCCGACAGGGAATGAAGAGCATGGCGGTTGGGGCAATCCGGGCCATGAACAAAGAGTCGTGATAGGCCCGGCTCACCATCAACTTAAACCTGACCCCGGCCTCGCTGCAGGCAGCAACAAGCGCTTTGAGTACCTCGGAACCCGCTTTGGCTGGGGGGTCGATGTTGATGATCTCCACGCTGTATTTAATTTCACGCCGGGTGCAGACCTGCTCGACACCTTGAATTACGTTGCGGATCACCTGGTCGCGGCGGGATTGCTCGACATCCCGGATGTCGATCTCGAGCCTGACCCGGCTGGGCACGCTGTTGACGGCGTTGGGATAAACCTCGCAAAAACCGGTGGTGGCTACGGTGTTGATGCTGCCGCTGCTTTTAGCAAAGGCCTCTACCCCCAGGATGATCTCGGCGGCAGCGCACAGGGCATCGCGCCGGTCGGGCATCAGGACGGTGCCGGCGTGGCCGCCCACCCCCTCCAGGTGAACCCGCAGGGAGGCCGGGGCCGCAATGGCCGTCACGATGCCCAGCGGAACGCGCTCCTGCTCGAGCACCGGCCCTTGCTCGATGTGCAGCTCCACAAAAGCCGAGTAGTAGCCCTCGGGGAGGGCCACGTCTTCCAGGCGGCCCATATAGCCAGCCTCCCAGCGCACCTCCTCGAGGCTGCGCCCCTCCGGGTCTTTGAGCCCTCGCAGCGACTCGGCGCTCAAGACCCCGGCCAGGGCCCGGCTTCCCAGGCAGCCGATGCCAAAACGGGTGGGCTCCTCGGCGGTGAAGATGAGCAGTTCAATGGAGCGGTAGGGCTTGAAGCCGCTGCGCTGCAAAGAGCGGATGGCCTCCAGCCCCCCCAAAACGCCCACCGTGCCGTCGTACATCCCGGCATAGGGGATGGCGTCGAAGTGCGAGCCGGTGCCCACCGCCGGTAAATCGGGTGCGGAGCCCTCCCAACGGGCGAAGATGTTGCCCAAAGCATCCTCGCGCAGTTGCAGGCCCGCTTCCTCGCACAGCCCCTTGAGGTAGGCCCGGGCCTCGAGGTCGGGTTTGGTAAACAGGATGCGGGTAATGGCCGGCTTGGGGGTATCGGAAAACTCCGCCAGGGCCTCGAGTTCGCGGATAATTCGTTCTTGGTCTACCAGGGGTCGTACGATCATGGGCTACTCCGGCAATTTTTCCTAGATATTCTTCAGCCAGTCTTGGGGAGAATCCATACCGGATTCAAAAGGACCATCGTCAATCAAGAATTCCGTGAGGCTGTCTTTTTGAATCCTTGAGCACTCCCATCTGGTATTAGCACAAGAAGTTTACCGCACCCAGCCAGCCGGCCTCCACCGTCCAGATACGGTGTGCAGGGTGTCTTCATCAGGAGAGCAGCTCGAGCGAGTGCCGGTTGACGTCTTTGTAGATCAGGTACTTGCTGGGCGTTTTACCCAAAGCCCCAAACCACTGGGGGCAGTAGGAGGCCATCCAGATCACGTCGCCGGCCTGCACGGTGTACCAGCAGTCACCCAGCCGGTACACCCCGCCGCCCTCGAGGAAGAGCAGGCCGTGTTCCATCACGTGGGTCTCCACCAAGGACAGGTGGGCGCCAGGCTCGAAGGTCATGGTGTTGACGGCCATGTCAAAAGAGGGGTTGTCCGGCAAGAGCAGGCGCACCTGCAGGGCCTCGTCGCCCAGGAGCGGGCTGCTGGGGATATCGGGCTCGTGCCCGATCACCACCGAGGGTACTTCTACCCCGGCCAGGGCCTGGTAGGGCTTGTCGAACACCACCATCCGCGCGCGGGCGGCGGCCTCAAAGCGGTGCGGGGTGTTGGCCGGCAGGTAGGCGTAGTGCTGGGCCCCCAGGGTATGCCGGGTACCGCCCACCTCGAGGGCCACCGCACCTTCCAGCACGTAGGCAAAGCGCTGGATGTCCAGCAGGGTCATCTCGCCGGTGCCGCCGGCCTCCATCTCCACCGTGTACATCTTGAAGCGGGCCCCCAGCTCGGGGGAGATGTGCACGATGCAGGCGGTGTTTTTCCAGCCGGGCAGGGGGGCCCGCACAAAGGTATCGGGGGTCAGGAGGGCGTGGTCGGGGGTTACGCGGGTACGGGTAAAACCGGTCAGGCTCATAGAGACCTCTGGGCAAACAGGCCCGTCAGGGTGCTGTCTCGAAGGGGATTGTCCCCTTGAGCAAGCGAACCTCGCTGGGCTTTTCTATCTTACCCAAGGCATACACCCGCTGGCCCCGCAGCCAGGTTTCCCGCACCACCCCCACAAAGCTACGGCCCAGGTAGGGTGAGATGGGATGCCGGTAGCGCAGGTTCTGGGGCTTTAGGGTGTGGGTTTGCTGCAGGTCTACCAGGGCGAAATCGGCCTCGTAGCCTTCGGCCAATAGGCCCTTGCCCACCAGGCCAAAGCGCCGCGCCGGGTTGGCCGAGAGCAGGGCGGCCAGCCGCTCCAGGGCCAGCCCGCGCTGCTGCCAGCCTTCGGTGAGCAGCACGGCCAGGGTGGACTGCACCCCGGCAATCCCGCCCCACATGGCAAAAAAGTCTTGGCCCTGCTTCATCTCGGGGGGGCTGGGGGAGTGGTCGGAGGCGACGATGTCCACCTGTCCCTGCAAAACCTGGTTCCACAGCAGAGTTTGTTGCTCGCGGGAGCGCAGGGGCGGGGCGCACTTGCCCACAGCCCCCAGGCGTTCCAGGTCTTCCTCGGTGAAGGCCAGGTAGTGGGGGCAGGTCTCGAGGCTCACGTCCACCCCTCGGGCCCTGGCCTCGGCGGCCAGCGCCACCCCCGCCCCCGAGCTGATGTGCACGATGTGGAGCTTGCAGCCGGTCTCCTGCGCCAGCAACAGGGCCCGCTGGATGGCCTCGAGCTCGGTAAAGACCGGCCTCGAGGCCAGGTAGTCGCGCCAGGTGGTCTGGCCCTGCCGGCGCTTCTGCTGGGTAAAGTGGGCCGTCAGGGCCTCCGACTCGGCGTGAACGGCCACCGGCAGGCCCAGCCGGGCGGCGATGCGCATGCCTTCGTACAGGCTGCCGTCGTCGCAGGGCGGAAACTCCGGCAGGCCGGAGTTCGACATGAAGGCCTTGAAGCCAATCACGCCCCGTTCGGCCAGCTCGGGCAGGTGCTCCAGATTGCCGGGGGTCAGACCGCCCCACAAGGCAAAGTCGGTGTAGGAAGAAGCCCGCATGGCCGCTAGTTTTTGGTCGAAGGAAGGGGCGTCGAGGGTGCAGGGCAGGGAGTTGAGCGGCATGTCGAAAAACGCCGTGCCGCCCCCGGCGGCCAGGGCCGCGCTGCCGCTGGCGATGCCCTCCCAGTGGGCCCGCCCCGGCTCGTTGAAGTGCACGTGTACGTCGATCAGCCCCGGAAAGACGTGCAAGCCCTCTGCGCGGATCTCCTGCCGGGCCGGCTCGGTAATCTCCGGGGCGATCTGCACAATCCGCCCCTCCGCGACCGCCAGGTCGGCCTGCCGTACCCCTTCGGGGGTGACCAGCTTTCCACCGCGCACGATCAGGTCGAGCATCGTTCCCTCCTACCCAGCCTCGGCCGCCAGCCTGTGCAAAAAGTCCAGGCCCACCCGCAGGGCGGCCTCCACGTCCTGCGGCCAGACCGCCTCATCGGGGTGGTGCGAGAGGCCGCCGGGGCTGCGCAGGAACAGCATGGTGGCGGGACACAGGGCCGCCATAATCATGGCATCGTGCCCGGCCCCCGAGACCATCCGGTGCACCGGGTAGCCCTGGGCCTCCAAGGCCTGGGCCAGCAGCGCGTTCAGGTCGGGGTCGCAGGGCACGGCGGGCTGCTCGTAGAGGGTGCGGTAGCCGAGCTCGAGGCCCCGGCGCTGGGCCACCTGCTGGGCCCGGGTGATCAGGTTGGCCACCGCCCGGCTGCGGGTGTCGTCCTCGAGGTGGCGCACATCCAGGCTCATCCGCACCTCCCCCGGAATCACGTTGGCCGCGCCGGGCAGGGCGGTAATTATGCCCACCGTGGCCACCAGGCCCGGCTCCTCGCGGGCCTCGCGCTCGACCAGGGTCATCCACTCGGCGGCCCCGGCCAGGGCGTCGCGGCGCAGGTGCATGGGCGTGGTGCCGGCGTGTCCGGCCTGGCCGCGGAAGGCCACCTCGAGCCGGCTCTGCCCCACGATGCCCTCCACCAGGCCCAGCGGGTACCCCAGGGCCTCCAGCACCGGCCCCTGCTCGATGTGGAACTCCACAAACCCCCTGACTTGGGCGGGGTTATAGGCGGCCTGGGGGATCTGGGCAGGCTCCAGGCCAAAGGCCCGGATGGCCGCCTCGACCGTCTGCCCCTCGGCGTCTTGCAGCTTTAGCAGCTCCGGCTCAAACCGCCCGACGATGGCCTTGCTCCCCAAAAAAGGCACCCCAAACCGCACCCCTTCTTCTTCCGAAAAAGCGATCACCTCGAGGGCAAAAGGCAGCCGCCGGCCCCCCAGGGCCTTCACCACCGCCAGCGCCAGCACTACCCCCAGAAGGCCGTCGTACCGGCCCGCATCGCGCACGGTGTCCACGTGCGAGCCCATCAGCAGGGCCGGGGCCTCGGGGTTCTGGCCGGGGTAGTGCCCGATCAGGTTCCCCACCGCGTCCACCCGCACCGTCATGCCCAGCTCCTGCATCCAGGCGGTAAGCAGCCGGTGCACCTCCCGCATGGGCGGAGAGAGGAAGGTGCGGGTCAGGCGGCCTGTTTCTTCGGACAGGCGGCCCAGGATGTGGCAGCGCTCGAGGGCTTCCTGGGCTAGTTGAGGGAAGTCAGTATTGACTTCCCTCGATATCGGTTCCCGATGGTTGGTTTCCACGGGTCTACCTTACCGGATTATGCCATGCCGTATGTCAAAACATTTTCGCAAATGAGTGGGTGCCGAGGCAATACAGGAGCCTAATGTGGAAGGTCTGCAACACAGAATCGCTCCCTTGCTGAAACCTCCGTTGAGCCAGTGTCGCACAAACCTTACTAGGCGTTGCTAGGTGGAGCTTCTTCAACTTTCTTGGAAGAGACCGCAAACCATTACAGTCTAGTATCACATCGAGCCGGAAGAGAACACAGCAACGAGGAATATGGACGCTATTATCAAGATTATGTACAGCCCCAAGAAGATCAGGCTAATTATGGCACTTTGTCGTGCTTTGACTGGTGCGTTAGACGCGAAGAACAGATAAGCGACGAGCCCCACAAGTGGGGTAAGAAACATGCAAACAAGGACTAAAACAATTTTTTCCCCAGTAGAAAGTGGGGTCATATCTTTGACCTGCTGTACGCCCACTTGAGGAGATTGGTTTTGCGGTTCTTTATCACTCATATCATTGTCTCCTAACTGATTTATAACAAATTTATAACAAAACTTTTTTCTTTGTCAAGTGCTCGTATCTAGTTTGATATAGTTGCTATTTTTGTTAGGACTACTTGCAATAAGTTTGCGCTGCGTGCGTTTATATTTAGCTACCCCGGTAGGTGCTGTAGCCGTAGGGCGAGATGAGCAGCGGTACGTGGTAGTGCCCCTGGGCCTCGGCGATGCCAAAGCGGATGGGCACCTCGTCCAGAAAGGGGGGGTCGGGCAGGGGGACGCCCTGGGCCTTGAAGTAGGCGGCCACGTGGAAGACCAGCTCGTACCGGCCCACCGGGATGGTCTCGCCCGAGAGCAAGGGGGTATCGGTGCGGCCGTCGGCGTTGGTGCGGGCCGCGGTCACGAAGGTGCGCTCGCCCGAGGGGCCGAGGCGGTAGAGCTCGAGGTCGAGCCCCGCCGCAGGGCGGCCGTGGGCGGTGTCCAGCACATGGGTCGAGAGCCGTGCCATGCCTTAATCCTACGGCCCCGGCGCGCCTTGGGCCACCCAGGCCCCCAGCCGGGCCCGCTGCTCGGGGGTCATGGGCGGAACCCCCGGTACAAGCAGCGGCATGTACTGGGTGTCCACCGCAACCTGCTTGATCTTCTGGGCATATCCCACGATCTGCTCGGGGGTCTCGAGCACCACCCCGCCCGGCGCCGAGACAAAACCCGGCTGGGTGGGGCGGGCCGCGTGGCACATCTGGCAGTGCTGCACGATAATATCGTGCACTTCGGCAAAGGTCACCGGGGGCTGGTTCTGGGCTGCTGTGGAGGGGCGCGGGGCGGTCAGGTAGAAGGCCCCCAGGAGCAAAGCCGCCGCCAGCACCAGCAGGTAGGGCATGGCCCCGCCCTCCACCAGGGTTTTGTGGTGCTCTTTCTCGGTCACGTTGATGAAGTGCCGCACCGCCACCCCGGCCGCAAAGAGCAGAATCAGGATGAGCCAGTTGGCCCCGTGGTTATAGGTCATGGGGAAGTGGTGGGCGATCATGGTGAAGAGCACCGGCAGGGTGAGGTAGTTGTTGTGGCGGGAGCGAAGCTGCACCCAGGCCACAAAGTTGGGGTCGAGGGTTTCCCCCTGTTGCGCGGCCCGCACCAGCTTTTTCTGCGAGGGGATGATCACGAAAAACACATTGGCGGCCATGATGGTGCCCAGCATGGCCCCGATGTGCATAAAGGCGCCGCGCCCGCTAAAGACCTGCCCCAGCAGGTAGGCCGCCAGCGCGACCAGCACCCCGCCCACCAGCAAAAACAAAGCCGGGCGGTAGAGCAACTGGGTGCTGGAAAGCCCCACGTAAACCAGCCAGGCCGCCCCCAGGCTTCCGATGGCAATCGCGATGGCCGCCCAGCCCGGCAGGGTGCTGCCGGGGGCCAGCAGAATCGTCCGGGGGTCGGCGTAGTAGACGATGATGAGGAGCAGGAACCCCGTCACCCAGGTGAGGTAGGCGTCCCACTTGAACCAGTGCAGGTACCGGGGCAGCTCCTTGGGGGCGGTTTTGTACTTTTCCAGGTAGTAGATGCCGCCGCCGTGGATGGCCCAGAGGTTGCCGGAGAGCTCGGCCCGCACCCCCTGGCGCTCGAGGGCGTTCTCCAGAAAGATGAAATAGAAGCTGGCCCCAATCCAGGCGATGCCGTAGATGATGTGCAGCCAGCGCACCACCAGGTTGAGCCACTCCCGGGCGTGGGCCTGCCAGCCGTTGGCCAGGGTGAGCGCCACCGCCACGGCGAAGAGGGCCAGGAGGGCCAGCACCCAGGGCCACTTGACGATTCGCAGTCGGTCTTGGTGTAGGGGGTTCATGGTGCTGTCCAGTCTGATTCTAGGCGCTGCCACCGGCGCACTGTCAAACTTGAGCCGCGTTGGTTTGGTTTACCCCGTCTCGGTCAGCAGGTCGGCCAGGCGGAAACGGGCAATTTTGAACACTTCCTCCAGGGCCGTCTGGAACTCCACCTCCGGGGCATTGTGGAGCCTTTGCTCAATGGCCTGGAAGATCTCGGCTTTGGTCTTGCCCCGCACCGCCAGGATGAAGGGAAAGCCGAATTTCTCGGTGTAGGCCCGGTTCAGGGCCTGGATGCGCTCGAGCTCGGCGGGGGTGAGGGCGTCCAGCCCGGCCCCCTTTTGCTCCGCTATCGAGGCTGGGGCCATGCGGGCGCGGCTGCCGAGGTCGGGGTGGGCCCGCAGGAGGGCGAGCTGGGCCTCCTTTGGGGCCTGCTGCACCACCTGCACCAGGCTTTGGTAGAGGGCCTCGAGGCTGGCCCAGGGACGGCGTTCCCAGGCCTGCTCGGCGATCCAGGGCGAGTGCTCAAAGACCCAGCCCACCCGTTCGACAAAGGCTTCTTTGGAGAGAAGATGTATGGCCTCGAGGTTCATATCTGCGCCCATTATCCCGAACCAACCCGCCCAAAATCAGCACTACAAAAACACAGTGGGCTATTTTTTGTAGACCCTGGGACTGGTTTTTGGGTGCGCTCTGACCCCATGTGTGGTGCGATTGGCTTTTGCAGGGCACAAACCGCAGGGCTGAGCCCGCTGGGATTTATCCCGCAAAGGCCGCGGGTTCTTTCAGCGCCTGGGCTACGGCCTCGAGGGTTTTGTCAAGCTCCTCCGGGCCGTGGGCGGTCGAGAAGAAGGCGGCCTCGAACTGGCTGGGGGGCCAGTAGACGCCCCGCTGCAGCAGGCCGTGGAAGAAGGCCTTGAAGCGCTCGGTGTCGGAGGCCACGGCCTCGGTGTAGGTTTGTACAGGCCCTTCGCGGAAGAAAACCGTGATCATGGAGCCTACGCGGTTGATGGCAACCGGCAGCCCGGCCTCGGCAAACAGGGTTTGCAGGCCTTGCTCGAGCGCCGCCCCATAGGCCTCGAGCCGCTCGTAGGGGGGATCCTGGAAAAGGGTCTCCAGGGTGGCCAGCCCGGCGGCCATGGAGAGGGGGTTGCCGCTCAGGGTGCCGGCCTGGTAGACCGGGCCCAGCGGCGCCACCTGCTGCATGATCTCGGCCCGGCCCCCGTAGGCCCCCACCGGCAGCCCACCCCCCAGGATCTTGCCCCAGCAGATGAGGTCGGGCTTCAGGCCAAAAAGCTCCACCGCGCCCCCCTTGGCCAGGCGGAAGCCGGTCATCACCTCGTCGGCGATTAGCAGGGCCCCGTACCGGCGGGTCAGGTGGTGCAGGGCCTCGAGGAACGTGGGCGTGGGGATGAGCACCCCTGCGTTGCCCACCACCGGCTCGAAGATCACTGCGGCGATCTCTTCGCCGTAGCGCTGGAACAGGTCTTCCAGGGCCTGGGGCTCGTTGTAGTCGGCCACCAGGGTCAGCTCGGCGAAGGCCTGGGGCACCCCGGCGCTGGAGGGGGTGCCGCCGGTGAGCAGGCCCGAGCCGGCCTGCACCAGCAGGCTGTCGGCGTGGCCGTGGTAGTTGCCGCGAAACTTCACAATCCGGTCGCGCCCGGTGTAGCCGCGGGCCAGCCGCAGGGCGCTCATGGTGGCCTCGGTGCCGCTGCTCACAAAGCGCACCAGGTCGGCGCTGGGGTAGGCCTCCCGCACCCGCTGGGCCAGCCGGATCTCTCGCTCGGTGGGGGCCCCGTAGCTCAGGCCCTCGCTGAGGGCCTGCTGGATGGCCGCTACCACCGCCGGGTGGTTGTGCCCCAGAATCATGGGCCCCCAGGAGCCGATATAGTCCAGGAGCTGGTTGCCATCGGCGTCCCAGAGGTAGGCCCCCTGGGCCCTTGCAATGAAGCGCGGCGTGCCGCCCACGGCCTTAAAGGCCCGCACCGGCGAGTTTACCCCGCCGGGTATCACTTGCTGGGCTTCTTTGAATAACTCCTCCGACCGCGTGATCGAGTGGCGCATGTCCAGAACTTAGCACCCCGGGGCCTTATAGGACAACCCAGGGAACCGGTGGGTCAAGGGCGCATCCCATGAGTGCGTTCCAGATGGTTTTACACGGTACAATTGGCGGGGTAGATGAGGCCGGTGACAGTTTTGTGACACTTTTCTAAGCGTTTTGCTATTGATAATCAGTTTCGTATGGAGCGGCTGGCCCTGATTGGGGTTTCACAGCGGAGGGGTGGGGTTGAGGCCCTGACCCAGTGGAATGAGTGGTGGCAGTACCGTGCCCCTGAGGTGTCGGCCCTGGCCGAGGAGTGGGTGCCCCTCCTAACCTGCAACCGCCTCGAGGTGGTGCTGGCCCTGAAGGGGGGGGTGGCGCTCGAGCAGGCCCGACAGGCCCTGATACCCCCCGGACTCCCCCGGGGGTACGCCTACCAGGGCGAGGCTGCACTGGAGCACCTGGCCCGGGTGGCGGCCTCGCTCGACTCGGTGAACCCTGGCGAGGATCAGATTATGCGGCAGGTACGCCAGGCCTTTGAGGCGGCGCAAAAGGCCGGAAGCGTAGGCCCCCTGACCCACTTTGCCTTTCAGAGCGCACTCAAGATCGCCAAGCGGGTTCGCCGGGAGGTGGAGCTGGCCCCGGCCCAGACCTCGCTGTTTAGCCTGGCCCGCCCTGCCCTGGAAGCCCTTCTGCCCCGCCCGGCCCGGGTGGCGGTGGTGGGCACCGGCGAGATGGGCAGCCTGGCGGCCCGCAGTCTGGCGGCCCTGCCCGGCATCGAGCTGTTGCTGGTGAACCGCACCCCCGAGAAAGCCCAGGCCCTGGCTGAGGCGCTGGGCGCTCGGGCCATGTCGCTCTGCGATTTCCTGAAGAACCCTCCGCAGCTCGAGGCCCTGGTGGCCGCCACCCCGGTGGCGGGGCTGTTTGGCGCCTCTTTTTTTCAGGGCCAGCCCCGGCTCAGGGTGGCGGTGGATCTGGGGATGCCGGCCAACATAGTCCCGGAGGCCGCCAGGGAGGTGGTGCTCTTCGACTTGAAGCGGCTGGAACGCCTGGGTGAAGAGCGCCGGGCGCGTCTGCGGGCCGAGCTGGCCAGGGCCGAGCTGATTGTGGCCCAGGAGCTGGAGCAGGCCCTGCTCGAGTGGGCCGAGCGGGCCATCGCACCGGCCATCACCCAGATGCGCGAGGCCTACCGCCGCACCCTGGTTGAGCTCCTGGATGGGCAGGCCGAGCCCGAACTCATCGAGCGACTGGCCCACCGCTTCGCGCATTTCCCGGTGAAGGGCCTGCGCGGCCTGGCCCGGCGGTATGGCCCCGAGGCCGCCGAGGTGTTCTTGCAGGAAGCCGGTCTTGGGGCGGACGATCCCCTTCGGGACGGGGTGGGTTCCGTGCATCCGGTGGACGAAGCCCGGGTGGGGTCTGTGCACCAGGGGGTGATCCGTGGATAGGGTGCGTATTGCCACGCGTGGCAGCCGGCTGGCGCTGTGGCAGGCGGGCTGGGTGAAGGAGCAGCTCGAGCGGCAGGGTGCCCGGGTGGAGCTGGTGGTGGTGGAGACCCAGGGCGACCGGGAAAGCCTGCCCTTTGCCCAGATGCAGGGCCAGGGCTTCTTTACCAAAGCCGTGCAGGATGCGGTGCTGAGCGGCGAGGCCGATCTGGCGGTGCATTCCTACAAGGATCTACCCAGTGCCCGCCCCGAAGGACTGGTTATCGCCGCTGTGCCCCCCAGGGAAGACCCCAGGGAGGTTCTGCTCGTTCGTGCCGAAGCCCTTGACGAGGCAGCACAGGGCCTGCCCGTGCGCCCAGGGGCCTTGGCAGGCACCAGCGCCGCGCGGCGGCAGGCCCAGCTCAGGCAGCTCAGGCCCGACCTGAGCCTAAAGGAGCTGCGCGGGAATGTGCCGACCCGGGTGGATAAGCTCCGGCGCGGGGAGTACGACGCTATTTTGCTGGCCTATGCCGGCTTGAAGCGGCTCGAGCTGGATTTGCGCGGGCTCTACACCCAGGTGCTGCCCACGACTGTGATGGTGCCGGCTCCAGCCCAGGGCGCGCTGGCCCTGGAGTGCCGCTCAGACGATCAGCGTCTCAAAACCCTGCTCCAACCCCTGGACGATCCCCAGGCCCGCCGCACAGTGGGGGCTGAGCGGGGGCTCATGCAGAAGCTGGCCGGGGGCTGTCAGCTGGCCCTGGGGGCGCTGGCCCAGGCCACCCCGCAGGGGCTGGCGCTTCTGGCCTGGTATGGCGGCCGACGTTACCAGGCCCAGGCCCCAACCCCCGAGGCCGTGGCGCAGGCCGTTTTTGACCAGATTCGCGCCGAGCATCCGGAGGTGGTATGCGCATCGCACTAACCCAGTCGGAAGGCCGCCTGGAAGGTTTGCAGGAGCGCCTGGAGGCGATGGGCCTCGAGGTGCTGCGTCTTCCATTGGTGCGAACCCAGACCCTGCCGGCCGACCTGACGCCGCTGGCCGACTGCCGCTGGTGGCTGTTTACCAGCGTGTCGGCGGTGCGGGCGGTGCTCGAGCTAGGGGGTGGCCTGCAGGGCCGGGCCTTGGGGGCGGTGGGCCGGGCCACCCAGCAGGCCCTGGAAGAGGCCGGTGGTAGGGTAGACCTGGTAGCCCCCGAGGAGACCGCCGAGAGCCTGGCCGAAGCCTTCCTGGCCCAGAGGCCCTTTGGTTTCGTGGGGCTGCCGCAAGGCAACCGCGCGCGCCCGGTGCTGGCCCAGCGCCTGCGAGAAGCGGGCTATGTGGTGCGGAGCGTGGTGGTTTATCAGACCCAGCCCGTGCCCTGGCCCCCCGAGCTGCCGGTTCCAGAACTGGTTTTGCTGTCCAGCCCCTCCGCGGTAGAAGCCCTGCCAGAAGCGGTTGGACGCCAGGCCCACCTGCTGGCTTTGGGCCCTACCACGGCCGCGGCCCTATCCGAACGGGGTTTCTCGCACACAGTGGTGCCCAGGCCCAGCGTGGAGGCTGTTCTAGAAACAGTCCGATACATCCGAGGTGAAGTATGCTCGATCTAGACAACCCCGAAGTGCGACCCCTCGAGGCCCCGCTCGACCTTGCACGGCGCCCCCGCCGCCTGCGTAAGAGCGCCGCCCTGCGCGAGAGCGTGGCCGAGACCCACCTGCGCCCCTCAGACTTCATAGCCCCTTTTTTTGTGATACCGGGCCGGGGGCACTCCGAGCCCATCGGGGCCCTGCCCGGAATCCAGCGCTACAGCGTGGATCGGTTCCTGCTCGAGGCCGAACGCGCCCTCGAGCTGGGCCTGCGCAGCCTGCTGCTTTTTGGCGTGCTGCCCGATGCCTGGAAAGACCCCTTGGGCCAGAGCGCCGCCGACCCCCAAGGCCCGGTGCCCACTGCCATCCGGGAAGCCCGCAAGGCCTTTGGCGAGGAGGTGGTCATCTACACCGACGTCTGCCTGTGTGCCCACACCACCCACGGCCACTGCGGGGTACTGAAGGAGACACCGCGGGGGGTGCAGATCGACAACGACCGCTCGTTGCCGCAACTGGCCGCCATGGCCCTGGCCCATGCCGAGGCCGGTGCCGATTTCGTGGCCCCTTCCGACATGATGGACGGGCGGGTGGGCTACCTGCGCCGCACCCTGGATCAGGCCGGCCACACCGGGGTGGGCATCCTTTCGTATGCCGTCAAGTATGCCAGCGCTTTTTACGGCCCGTTCCGCGAGGCGGCGGGGAGCGCCCCCAGCTTTGGCGACCGCTCGAGCTACCAGATGGACATCCGCAACGCTCGCGAGGCCCTGCGCGAAGCCGCCCTCGACGAGGCCGAAGGGGCCGATATGCTCATGGTGAAGCCCGCGCTGGCCTACCTCGATATCCTGGCCCGCCTGCGGCCACAAACCCAACTGCCTTTGGTGGCCTACAACGTGAGCGGGGAGTACGCCATGCTCAAGGCGGCGGCCCGGGCTGGAGCGCTGGACGAGGCCCGGGCGGTGCGCGAGACCCTGATGGCTATCAAGCGGGCCGGGGCCGACCTGATCATCAGCTACCACGCCCAGGAGGCCCTGGCCCAGGGCTGGATCTGAAAACCTTGTGATGCCCCTATGGGATAAAAGACCCTTTGAAGGAGTGGATCAACTGGGCAATATGTTGGCTGGGCCTGGAAGGGGCGATCGGGAGGTGGGTTTACTGCGAAGGTTGATGCAAATGCGTTCGTCTCGAGGCTGGGTCTGGGTGGCCTTCGGGGTGGTGGTGGTCTTCCTGCTGGCCCAGGTGGTCTGGTGGCTGGTCTTTCAGCGCAACACCATCCAGCAAAACATCGAGTACGCCGAGACCGCCTGGCTGCAGGAGGCCGCGCTGGTGCAGCAGCTCTGGGCGGCCACCGCGCCTGAGAAGCGCGAAACGCTGAGGCTCGAGCTGCAAAAGGCCTTCCCGCACCTCGAGGTCGAGGGGGAGCGGGTGTATGTCAACCCCGAGCGGCTACAGGCCTACCGCACCGAGCAGATGCGCCACCTGCGCATGTTTGCCTACGAGGGGCCGGTTTTCTTGCTGGTGATGCTCCTGGGGCTTTACATCATCGGGCGCAGCCTGCGCAGCGAGCAGGAGTTCAAACGCCGCCAGCAGAATTTTCTGATGGCCGCTTCCCACGAGTTTCGCACCCCCATCAGCACCCTGCGCCTGCTGGCCCAGACCCTCACCATGCGCGAGCTGCCCCGCGAAAAGCAGCTCGCTTACCTGGAGCACATGACCCACGAAATTGACCGCATGGAAGACCTTACCGAGCGGCTGCTGGCTACCTCGAGGCTGGCCCAGGGCATGGGCCAGATAAAGCCGGAACGCCACGATCTGAACCAGGCCGTCAGCCGGTGTCTGGCCCGCCAACAACAAACCCTGGCGGCCCGTGGGGCCGTGCTGCACCTCGAGCCCGCACCCACCCCCCTTCCAGTCGACCTCGACCCAGAGGCTTTTGCTCTGGTGCTCTCGAACCTGCTGGACAACGCCATAAAATACAGCCCGCAGCCAGAAAAACCAATCTGGGTGCGCCTTCACAGTAGGGGAGGGCAGGCCGTGCTGGAGGTGGAAGACCGGGGGGTGGGCTTGTCGAAAGGGCAGCTACAGCAAATTTTCGAACCCTTCTACCGTGTGGGCGACGAGCAAACCCGCCGCACCCGCGGACTGGGTCTGGGGCTTTATCTGGTCAAAAGCATCACCGAGCTGATGGGGGGCCGGGTCTGGGCCGAGGCCCTGCCCCAGGGCAGCCGCTTTGTGCTCAGCTTCCCCCTGGTGGAGGCGCAGGGGCTGGTGGGTGAAAGGAGGCCTGCGTGAAGCCCAAGGTGCTGCTGGTTGAAGATGAGCCGGCCCTGGCCGGGGCCCTGGCCGATAACCTCGAGGGCGAGGGCTACGTGGTAGAAATTGCCCCGGATGGTCGCGCAGCACTGGCACGCTGGGCAGCCTGGAACCCCGACCTGGTGGTGCTCGACGTGATGCTGCCGGGCCTCGATGGCCTGCAGGTCTGCCGGCAGATGCGCGCCCAGGGCCAGACCACCCCGGTGCTGTT
The DNA here is from genome assembly GCF_003568585.1 of Meiothermus taiwanensis WR-220. Lineage (NCBI taxonomy): Bacteria > Thermotogati > Deinococcota > Deinococci > Thermales > Thermaceae > Meiothermus > Meiothermus taiwanensis. Next base: position 1,619,340 of record NZ_CP021130.1, on the reverse strand, counting down.
CCTATCGGCCAGAGGGGCCCCCGAGGAGCGGGTGGAGGGCCTCAGGGTGGGGGGCGACGATTACCTGGCCAAACCCTTCCACCTGCCCGAGTTTTTGTTGCGGGTCAAGAACCTTCTGCGCCGCCGGGCCGAGACCCCAAGGGCGGTGTACGAGTTTGCCGGCCATCGGGTGGATTTTCGGGCCTGGACGGCCTACCTCCAGGATGGTCGCAAAGAGGCCCTGGGCGAGCGCGAGATGGCCATCCTGCGCCTTTTGATCGAGCGGGCCGGCGAGGTGGTAAGCCGCGACGAGATCCTCGACCGGGTCTGGGGCCAGGAGGTGTTTCCCAGCAGCCGCACCATCGACAACTTCGTGATGCGCCTGCGCCGGCTGTTCGAGCCCGATCCGGCCCGCCCGGTGCACTTTCATACGGTCTGGGGGGTGGGTTACCGCTTCACCCCGGAGCCCGAGTGCAAATCCGATACTGCTTTTTCTAAGGAGCTAACTTGAAAAACCTCACCACCACCGCGAGCGTACTATTTTTGCGGGCCGCCTGGGGGGAAGATACCCCCAGGGCCCCCCTCTGGCTGATGCGCCAGGCCGGGCGCTACCTGCCCGAGTACCGCGCCATCAAGGCCCGGGCCAGCTTCTGGGAGATGGTAAGAACCCCCGAGCTGGCCGCCGAGATCACCCTACAGCCCCTGCGCCGCTTTCCGCTGGACGCGGCCATCCTCTTCAGCGACATCATGACCCCCTTGCCGGCCATGGGGGTGCCGGTCGAGTTCAACCCGGGGCCGGTGGTGGCCGAGCCGCTGCGCAGCCGGGCCCAGCTCGAGGCCCTGCACCTGCCCGAAACCCAGGAAATCGCACCCTACGTGGCCGAGGCCATCCGGCTGGTGCGGCGCGAACTGGCCGGCAAGCCCGTGGCCCTCGTCGGCTTCGCCGGGGCCCCCCTTACCCTGGCCACCTACCTGGTGCAGGGGAGCGGCTCCAAGGACTACGAGGACTTCCGCGCCTTTCTGCGCCAGGAGCCGGCCCTGGCCCACCGCTTGCTGGAAAAGCTCACCGAGCTCACCATCCGCTACCTGCGGATGCAGATCGAGGCCGGGGCCCAGGCCATCCAGCTTTTCGATTCCTGGGCTGGCCTGCACGACCCGGATACCTACCGCACCTTTGGCCTGCCCTACAACCAGAAAGTCCTCTCGGCCCTGGCCGGCCTGGGTGTGCCGCGCATCTACCTGGCGGTGGGGGCCTCGCACCTCTATTCTCTGCTGGCGGAGCTACCCTGCGAGGTGGTGAGCGTGGACTGGCGCCTGAGCCTGGCCCAGGTGCGCCCCTTCTTCCCGGCCCACACCCTGCAGGGCAACCTCGACCCGGCGGTCTTGCTGGCCCCGCTCGAGGTCATTACCCAGGAAGCCCATAAAGTGCTCAGGGCTGGTCTGGGCGGCCCCCATATCTTCAATCTGGGCCACGGGGTGATCCGCACCACACCCCCAGAGCATGTGGCCCACCTGGTCGAGGTGGTGCATCAGTTCAACCGACACAGCGAGGAACCTGCATGAACGAGAAGGAAACCCGTGAGTACAAAGAGAAGGAAACCCGGCGCATGGTCGATCTGGATCCGGCGGGCCTGATCAGCCGCAAGGCCCCCGACCAGGCCAAACGGCAGTTCATGAACTACGCCTTCTTCAAGCTAAACCCCGAGTTCAGAAGGCAGAGCCCCGAGTTCAAGGCCGCCGCCAAGCGCGAGTTCGCCGAGGTGTGTGAGCGCTGGGCTCAGCGGGGGGAGGGCTTTATCCTGCGCACCTACAGCCTGGTGGGCACCCGGGCCGACGTAGACTTCATGCTCTGGCGCATCAGCTTTAACGTGCCCGACTTCCAGGCCATGCAGCGCGAGCTCAACCGCACCGCGCTGGCCGGCTATCTGAGCCAGCCCTACTCCTTCCTCTCCATGCAGAAGCGCTCCATCTACGTGGATCGCTTCAACCCCGAGGGCGAGGGGGTGCACCTCCTGCCGGGGCAGGGCCAGTACCTGTTCGTCTACCCCTTTGTCAAGACCCGGCCCTGGTACAAGCTTTCGCCCCAGGCCCGCCAGGGCATGATGGACGAGCACATCTACGTCTCGGCCCCTTTTACCGGCGTAACCCTGAATACCTCCTACTCCTACGGCATCGACGACCAGGAGTTTGTGGTGGCCTTCGACTCCAACTACCCCCAGGAGTTCGTCGATCTGGTGCAGCGCCTGCGCTTTACCGAGGCCAGCCTCTACACCCTCCGCGATACCCCCATGTTTACCTGCATTAAAAAGGACATCCGCGAGGTGCTGGAGGATCTAGCCTAAGGAGACCGCCCATGAACGTACTCTTGATGGCCTACGGCACCCCCTACCGGCAGGAAGAAATTGAGCCCTACTACACCGACATCCGGCGCGGGCGGCCCCCCAGCCCGGAGCTCTTGGCCGAGCTCTCCGAGCGCTACCACCTGATTGGGCGCAGCCCCCTGAACGAGATCACCTATGCCCAGGCGGTGCGCCTCGAGGCGGCCCTGAACGCCAGCCTGCCCCTCTACCCCCAGCCTTTCCAGAGCTCCCCAGGCCCCCGTGTGCGCGGCCCCGCGCGGGTCTACCTGGGCACCAAGCACTGGCACCCCTTCATCGCCGAGGCGGTGCAGGCCATGGCCCAGGATGGGGTCAAGCAGGCGGTGGGCATCGTGGCCGCGCCGCACTTTTCCTCCCGCAGCATCGCCGAGTACCGCGAGAAGGTGGAAAAAGCCCTGGCCGAGCTGGGGCATCCTTTCCGCTTCCGGCTGGTGGAGGCCTACCCCGAGCATCCGGGTTATATCCAGGCCCTAGCCCAGCGGGTGCTCGAGCAGGTCTGGTGCTTGCGCGAGCCGGGGCGGGCCCTTTTCCTCTTTACGGCCCACTCGATACCCGAAAAATCGGCCCAGGATGGAATCTACCAGGCCCAGGTGCGCACCACCGCCGAGCGGGTGGCGCAGAAGCTGGGCCTGGCCCACTGGGACACCGCCTGGCAGTCGGCGGGCCGCACCCCGGAGCCCTGGATTGGGCCCGATGTGAACGAGCGGCTCGAGGAAGCCGCCGCCCAGGGCTACCAGGAGGTGGTGGTGACGGCGGTGGGCTTTCCTTCGGATCACCTCGAGGTCTTCTACGACCTCGACTACGAGGCCCAGAACACCGCGGCCCGGCTGGGGCTGCGCCTCCTGCGCACCCGCAGCCTGAACGCCGACCCCGACTACATCGAGGTGCTGCGCGACCTGGTGGTGCGGGAATGGGCCGCCTTTGAGCGGCCTGAAGCGGAAACGGCAGGACGGCATGGCTAGCGTGGTGGTGGTGGGGGGCGGGGCGGCAGGCCTTTCGGTGGCCTATTACCTGCAGCAGGCCGCTCCCCAGCTGCAGATCACCTTGCTCGAGGCCACCGCCCGCCTGGGCGGGAAGATCACCACCGTGGCCGAGCACGGTTTTGTGCTGGAGGGCGGCCCCGATGCGGTGGTGCGCTACAAGCCCTGGGCCCTGGAGCTGATGCAGAAGCTGGGCCTGGAGAACCGGATTGTGGGCACCAAGCCCGCCCACCCCTCGGCCCTGATCCACGACGGGCGCGAGGCCCGGCCCATCCCCGCAGGCCTGCAGATGGTCATCCCCGGCGACCTCTGGGCCCTGGCGAGAACCCCCCTGCTAAGCCCCTTTGGGAAGGCTCGAGCCCTCCTCGACCTACTCCTGCCCCAAGGAACGCCGGAGGATGAGCCCTTCGGGGCCTTCATCGAGCGCCGGCTGGGCCGGCAGGTCTGGGAGCGGCTGGTGGCCCCCCTTTCGGGCGGCATCTACGGCGGCGATCCCTACGAGCTTTCCACCCTGGCGGCCTTCCCCCAGCTTAAGGCCCTCGAGGAGCAGCACGGCAGCCTGATCCGGGGGGCCATCCGGCAGCGCCGGGCGCGGGGCAGCCGCGAGAAGGGCCAGCTTTTCGCCTCGCTCGAGGGCGGCCTGGGTACGCTGGTAGAGGCTATACAGGCCCGCCTGAGCCGGATAGAGATCAGGCTCAACACCCCCGTGACCGCCCTGGAGCGCACCGGTGGGTGGCGCATCCACACCCCCCAGGGAAGCCTCCAGGCCGATGCCCTGGTGCTGGCGACCCCGGCCCGCACCGCCGGGGAGTTGCTAAAGCCCCTCCACCCCGAGGCCGCCGCGGCCTTACGGCAGATTCCCTATGGGGCCTCCTCTACCGTGACCTTTGCCTTTGCCAAAGAGCAACTACCCCCAAGGGTGGGCCACGGGATGCTCATGGCGGCCCAGCAGGGCTTTAGCGTGCGGGGTTTTACCTGGATCGACCAGAAGTGGCCGGGCCGCGCCCCCGAGGGCTACGGCCTGGTGCGCGCTTATTTTTCCGGCCTGGAAGCCAGTAAAGAAGAGCTGGCCCGGCTCGCTCTGCACGACCTGGCCCGCCTGTGGGGCCGGGCCCCCGAACCCCTGCACACCTGGGTGTTTCACTGGCCGGAAGGCCTGCCCCGCTACACGGTGGGCCACCGAGAACGCGTATCCCAGGCCCTCAGAGCCCAGGAGCTTCCAGGCTTATTCCTGGCCGGCGCGGCCTACCACGGCGTCGGGCTGCCCGAGGTGATCCGCATGGGGCAGGAAGTGGCCGAGCGGGTGCTGGCCTTTGCAGGTAAGCCCACCGGTGCGGAGACAGCCTTGTCCTAATCGCGTCTCCCACAATTACTCGCCCCAGGGTGACGAGTAGTTTATCTAGAGCTTGCTCCCAGTACAGCAAACAACGCTGTACTGGGTATTGTGGGAAACGCTCGGATATCCTTCAAAATATTTTTGCTGACCTGGCCAGCAGCAGAACAACTAAGGCGACAGCCGTGAATGCCGCCCCTAGAAGAAATGTTGCAGTCGAACCGTAGAGAGACCACATCGCCCCGGCCAAAAGATTTCCGACCAGTGCGGCTATTCCACTGAAAGTCACTATAATCCCGATGGCAGTTGCTCTGCGGTCTTTGGGCACGCTGCTCATAATAAGAGTTTTAAAGGCCCCTGCGATAACCCCCACGCCTCCGTAAATCAAGAGCAAAGGCCAGATGGCAATCGTTCCGATCAAATGGACATAAGCAAAACCAAGATAGGTGATGATATAAAAGACCAATGCCATAGTCACGTTTTTTGCCGGGCCAATTCGATCAACAAGTATCCCAGCGGGGTACGCTACGGCGAAGGCAACTAGGCTAACCAACGCTCCAGCGATGGGTATCATGGCCACCGGGACACCTAGTTGCTGGGCTCGCAAGATGATGAACGCATCGCTGGAATTCCCAAGCGCGAAGAGGATGTTGACAAGCAGTACAAAGTAGAAGGGTCTAGGCAGTTCGCGGTAGTGAGCAAACGAGATTTTCTTTACTGGGATAGGAGCCGATGCCGGTTTGTCCTTAATCCTGAGTAGCAGGAATACAGTGAGGAGCGAAGGAATAATCGCAAAGGCAAATACCAGGCGTATCTCTTCGTTGAAGAGTACCAGCAGACCTGATGCAATCAGCGGCCCTACCAACGAGCCAAGATTGTCTGCCGAGTTGTAAAAGCCGAAATTCCGCCCCAAAAGATTTTTTGGAACGCTATCTGCAATTAGAGCATCCCTCGCGGCGGATCGCACAGCCCGTCCGAACCGATCCAGTATTCGTAGAACGAGTACGAACCACCAGGAAAATGCTACAAACATTAGCGTGCGTGAAACGGCGCTCAACAGATATCCCCCAACCACAAAGGGGGCTCTACGGCCCGTTCGATCGGACCAGACACCCGCTAGCAGTGTAAATAGGCTTGATACGACTCCGGCAGCTCCCTCGATAATACCTACAACGATCGGCGAAGCACCCAGCACATTGGTCAAAAATATCGGCACAATTGGATGCACCATGTGGTTTGCAGTATCGTTTAGGGTGCTAGAAACCCCAACAATAAAGGTAGTACGAGAGACGCCGTGAACCGGAGAAGGCTCGTACTCGCTCGAGGATGTTTTGCTCTGTGTGGGCTCCACTAGATACCTCTCGGAAAAACCTGAGCTTCAAAGGAATTTTTTGTGATCGGGCGGACTTGTGGCTTATAAGCAGGAATATAGAGCCGGAATTTTTTAATGTCAAGCTTGTGTTCTCTTGTTTTATCAAGTTTACTAACGGTGGGTGTTGTAAACCAACGCCCTTAACCCGGCATTTCCGCGGTTGCAGAGACACGAACCATCCAACCCGGCCTGCTCTAGCAGCTCAAACCGCGTCCGGTATCCGGATTGCTTGACCATGGAGCCCCTATTTTTTAGACCGTCCAACAGAGCAAGCCTGGCAAAGCAGTTCTCATGTTGGCGATTGAGCACTCTTTCTGAAGACCGCTGCAAAAACGTGGCGCGCCCGGGAGGATTCGAACCCCCGACCTACCGCTTAGAAGGCCAATCCGTAAATGTTTAGCTGTTTTGCCTTTTGTATGTTTTGCTTTCCTGGTCGTATTTTTGACAGATTCGATTTTTTGCTACTTCCAGTTTTCTTAGGTAAGCCTCTGTTTTTGTAGGTGTAATAAGGTGTCAAGGTTCAGTGCTGCCTGCCGCCGGTCTTCTTCTTGTAAGTGTTGGTATATCCGAAGGGTTAGGGCGGGATCTTTGTGTCTCAAGCGGTCGGCTACCTGCTTGGGGCTAAGACCTGCCTGTAAAGCCATCGAGGTATACGTGTGTCGCAACCCATGCAAACCGATTCGTGGCACCTTTGCTTGTTCGGTTAGGGCCTGGAACGTGCGCATGACATTGCGGTAAGAGAGGGGAGTACCAACCTCCGACGGGAAAATCAGATCATGATCCAGCCAGCGCTTGGCAGTAGCCCGTTCTTCAGCCTGGCGCGTGCGATGTTCAGACAGAATGGTTTGGGTAGCAAGGTCAAGGTAGATAGGGGCCGATGATCCCAAAGTTTTGGTAGGGCCCAGGGTACGTTGCTTGGTAAGGGTGTGGCGAATCCACAATTTCTCACCTTGCCAATCCTGCCAGCGTAGGGCCATGGCTTCCCCGATACGCAATCCAGTGGTCAGCATTACGTAAAACATCGGATACAGTCGGTGGCCCTGGGCCGCTGCGAGAAATGCGCTTACCTGCTCCCGATTCCACGCCCGTGGAGGGCGCACCGTGCCGCCAGTGGGAGGGTCTACAGCGTCCATGGGGTTTGCCTCCAGAAGACCCACCCGTACCGCGTCCCGCAAAGCCGCTCGCAGGAATTGGTACAAATGGCGACGGGTGGAAGGGGAGAGTTCCGCCAGTTCTGCAAAGCGAGCGCGGATAGCCAGCGGGGAAAGGCGGGTCAAGGGGGTGGCAGCTAGCGGCTTGAGTAACTGCTGATAATTGCGGTAATTCTGAACGGTAGAAGGGCGTAATCCTTTGGATCGGGCGCGCTCATCCGCCCAGCGCTCGAGCCACTCGCCCAGCCGCAAGCGGGTGGGTTGAATCAGCCCATAGCCAGCCCTGGGCAACAGCCGGGCCAGGGCCTCGGCCACCTCGCGCCGGGTGCGCCCGTACACCCAGCGTTTGCGCTGCTTGCCATCCGGGCCGTAGCCGATGGTCACGAAGGCCGCCCAGCGCCCGTCCTTGCGCTGGAAGATGGAGCCTTCGCCTTTGCCGCGTCGGGGCATGTTACTTAGTTGCCTCCACTCTCCACGATCTTCCAGCCGTCTGATTTTTTCAGTACGTACCTCATTTCAAATGGGCCGTCGGTTTTAACCTGATCCTGTTGACCAGGACATACCAAAGTCTGCTTCCAGGACTTCCGCACTGTGGCAGTGGCAACGTCCCCGCGAACGTCTATACCCAGCACCCGCATCGGCTCTTTCTCAACGGTGAAGAGGATACAACCCCGTCTTGCTCGTCGATCTATCCAGGGCTGCACCCTTGCTGAAATAAGCTCTTGGGCAGCATATTCAAACAACTGGGAAGTATCGTTGGTGTTCAAAGCATGGCGATAGGCACGGTCATACCCTATGACCACATCTTCTGGGGATGGCTGCTCTGATGCTACCCAAACCCTCTTAAGCCCAAAAATGGCGATTGCAGCTAAGAGTGCAACCAAGAAAGCAGGTGCCCAGAACAAAAACCTAGACTTGCTTTTTGGTGCATCGGAAGTAAAGCGGGGGCGAACTTCAAGCGGGAGTGTTTTTTGCTCAGCCTGCTGTCCTAACTGGGAAGCAAAAACGGACTCCGGAGATGGAATATGAGGCACAAGCTCAAAAGTACTTTGCGGTTTAGGTAAACTAGCAGGCTTACCAAGTTCCAAACCAATTTCTTGCAAAAGTTTTTCATCTCGATAAATAGAGGCAAAGTATAACTTTTGCAACTCATGCTTAGTCCAAAGAATAGTCTTGTTGTACGCCGCCAAACGTTTAGCTGGTTCAGAAAAATCAACTGCATTGCTCATCGCTATGGAGTGATGGGCTCCGTAAGCGGCTTTTGCTGCTACAGCTTGCTGCACCGCTGAAAGTCCAATTACCTTTTCATCGTCTTGGCGGTGCTTGGCTTGAATAACATATCTGATGCCATCTGGGTTGTCTAAAACCAAGTCGCCGCCCATATCACGTGATCTTTTGGTTACATATACCTTCCAACCCAATGGCCTAAACATGCTCAACAAATCAGCAACATAAAGCTCTAAACCTTCACCATCGAGCTTTTCTAATCGTCTTGTGATGTCCGAATCTGGCTCAAATAGAGGTTCGTGCTCCATAGCTAAATGTTCAAATACGAACAGGTTTGTTTTGGTTCATTCATCACAACCTCCCCCCCACCGGATCGTGGTAGTACACCCGCCCCACAATCCGCATCTCGGAAGGCCGCCAGGGCCGGTAAGCGGGGTTGTCCGACACCAGCCAGAGCTGGCCGTCGTCCAGGCGGCGCACCCGTTTGATGGTGTGCCCGTCGCCCGGTATCTCGCAGATGTAAATGCGCCCCTCGCGTAGCTCGGTTTCGCTGGGGTCTACATACACCCGGTCGCCGTCGTTGAGCGTGGGGGTCATGCTGTCGCCCTCCACCCGGTACAGCAGGCTGCCACGCCGCCACACATCCGCCAGCACCGGCACCCCTTCCGGGTCTACCGGCTGGCCGGCACTGGCCAGGCCGCGCACGGGTTGGATTAGGAAGCGAACGGGGGTGACGCGTTCGCGGTGATCAAGTTTTTTAGGTACGTCTACATTCATTATGTTGCTCAAATCTTCCAGCGTCCAATCCAAAGCGGAAAGCAAGCCCAAAAGTCTATCTGAACGCAGGCTAAAAGGATTGACTACGCCAGTTTCAATAGCAGAAACAGTTCTTTGAGTGAATGAACCCCCAGACATCTCAGCTAGTTGTTCTTGAGTCAACCCAAGTTGTTCGCGCCGCTTTCTTATAGCATCAGCCCACTCTGGACGAGGTTTTTTACCCATTTGTTGGTAATGATAGCTAGACACCATATTGGTATTCTATGCTACTCATTGCTAGATACCGTTGACTATTTACCAATGCAGTGCTAAGTTAGGGGCATGCAAAACCGATTTCTGACAGTGGAGGAAGTGGCTAGTCATCTGCGCGTTAGTGAGTATTCGGTTCGTAGGTACATAAAGTCTGGGCAGCTTAAAGCCGTAGCACTTGGGAAGCAGTATCGCGTTCCTGTCGAGGAACTCGATATTTTTTTGTCCCGCCTTAGCAATCGGTTGGTAAAACAGGAGGCCCCTCGTGAATGAACCCAAAGAACTGCCCAAGGTCGCCTACCGCGTGGACGAGGCCGCCAGGCTGCTCAACGTTCACCCCAGCACCATCTACGAGCTGGTGCGGGCTGGCACCCTGCCGCACAAGCGGCTGGGCCGCCGCATCATCATCCCGGCCAAAGCCCTCGACGAATGGCTCAACACGCCCGAGCCCTGGGCGTCCTACGACTACACCCACAGGAAATAACCCCGGCTGGCACCGGGGTTGAAAGGAGACGTTATGGATAGTATAGCACGACTGGAAAAAGGCCTCTCGATTGCGCTGAAGCGGTCTCATGGCGGCGACCTGAGATATGCGGCCTTTCTCATTGAGAATCTGGAGACCGACCAGGAAGCGCCCGAATACGCGCCTGGCCCTTATCAGGCCTGGCAGGACGTAAAGCGCCTGATCAATCAGATTGAGACCTTGGAGCAGGCCGCCGGCATCCAGCACGTGAAGGTAAAGGCGGTGGGCCATGTCGGTTGACCTGGCCCACACCCTTTGGCTGGCTCACCTGGCCGCCTACCAGAGCCGTCAGCACAACCTGGCTGTGTTTTTCGAGTGCGAACTTTTCGAGGAGCGCCTGGCCCGCTACCGGGGGAGGGGGGTTTGACATGAAGATGTCCGAGCGCCGGCACACCGCATATCTGGCCCTGGGAATGTTTCTGGTCTTCTGGTTGATTGTCGCCCTGGACGGCCTGGCCCAGTGGGTGAGGGGGTGGTTGCAGTGAAGGCCGCCCTACTGGACTCTTTTCTTGCCGTTTATACGCCCTACGGGCTGGTCTGGTACGGCCCCACCGACCTCAACGACCACAGCTACCGGCTGGCCATGATGCTGGCCGGATTCCTCAATGCCCTTGTGGTGCTTCCGGAAGAGCTTGACAGCCGCCACCGGCTGCACGCGGCTCGCCTGGCGCTACAAGCGGTGGAGGAAAGGCTTCCTGCTGTGCCGCAAAAACACCGGCTGGCTTGGGAGTTGGTGCACTCGGAAGTTATGGCGGAGGTGAAACATGGTGCTGCAAACGCCGCGTGATGTGGCCCGCGAGTTGCGCCGCAACCCCGGCCAGGAGTACGAGCTGCGCCCTGCCCGGGGCCCGCTGCTGCGGGTGTATGCCCGCCATAGCGGCACCATCACCATCTGGAAGCCCAACTGGCCCAGGCCCCTCACCGGCCTGGTCAACCTGACTGAGGTGGAGCTGGGCCAGGGCCCCTACCTGGTGCAGCGTGTTCATGACACCGCATAGAAGGGAGAGTTGCATGAACCCAGAAATTCAAGCCCAGATTGAAGCAATACGACAGCGGAACCCGCAACTTGCACAGATTCTGCTGCGGACTCACGAGGCTCTGAAAAAACGGGAATCCGGAGAAGATGCCGTCCAGGACGCAAAAAATCCGCCCTCTAAAACGCCCGATAAGGCCCCTCCTGCATCGCCTGCAACCTCTGATACCCACGCCCCTTCTCAAGGCTTGTCAAAAGGCCTCACAGAGGCAGAATCATTCCAGAAAAACACCCCTGCACCGGACTGGGAGGAGGTGCGCAGATTCGAATGGCAGGACTTGCTTAGCAAAGCAGAGGATTTGATTCGAAAAGCCGGGGACTGGGAGGCCCTGGGCCCCCTCCGGCCCCTGGTGCGCCTGCTGGTGGCCTTCGCCTTGCGGGAAGGGGCCCGCCACGTCCCCGAACGGGAGGCCACGGTTTTCCTGGCCCAGTGGGAGCTGGCGCGTATGCTTGAAATATCCGACCGCACCCTGGAGCGATGGCTGAACGACGCCCGCTATGAAAGCTACCGCGGCGTGGCCCAGGACTGGATCGCCTGGGAGACCTGGATGGTTTCTGGTGAGGGCATTGGTAAAAACCATGCCGTGCGTGGTGGGACTGTCTGGCGGGTGCGGGTCAAGCCGATTCGCCGCTCGTTTGGACGGAAAATCCGTGTGCTGGCCCCGTACCTGGCACTTCCTTGGAGAAATTTGGCTGAGGATCGCCAGGAAGGACGCACTGAAAGGGCAGCAAATGCAAACCCGGACACAATGTCGGGATATAAAAGACTACATCAATTAGGGAAGGGATTAACTCTTCAATCAATAGTAGGGAAACCGTTAATCACCCAAAGAAAAAAACACCCGTTATCTCTATATCCCGACACTCAGACCAGCCGTGACCTCCGCGAGCTGCTCCGGGTGGCCAGCATTCCGAATAGACGCGAAGGCCGGCGCTCCTGGGCCCGCGATACGGCGGCAGCCATTGCCCGGGCCCTGGGCGACCAGAAGAGCATGGCGTTCTGGTTACGCATAGTCTGGTCAGCCCTTCGGGTCATCATCTACGGGGGTGGAGAAGGGGTTTTGAGGGTGCTGTTCCGGGTAGTTTCCATTGCCAGTGAGGCCCGGCAGGACGGCTTCGCCCGATCAGCAGGGGCTTACGCGCATTATTTGTTGGGCAAAGAGGGCTATTTTGAGCTGGTATCCCCCTTTGCGGCCTATCGGGTGGGGTAAATCATGCGGCTGGATCGTTTGAACCCAGAGTGGTTGAAATTGGCCGTGGCAGGTCTGACAGAGAACGCTCAGGCCCAGCCGGGTAAAACCGCCTGGATTGCCATTCCCACTTCTCCGGCAGATAAGGTGCAGGTGGGCTTGAAGCTCAACGAGATCGGATACATCGTTTACCTGCGGCGACCTGGAGGAAAAGAGGATCCGCGCGAGATGCAGGCGCTGCTGAATGCTCTGAACCTGGGCCCTGCCACCAAGATTGTAGAGGCCAAAGGCCGAATGCCGCGTAAGTGGGGGGCCAGGCGCTACCTTGTGGCGGTGGTGCTGGAGAAAAAAGCGGCCTGATCATCTGCTACCCTGAAGGAGAGCTATGGACGAGAAACTCAACCCGCTGCGCCTGGTGCTGCTGACCGTGCTAATCGGGTACTTCGCCTTCCTCTTCACCCGGCCCCAGCCCGAAGAACCCCTGGTAACCCAGGTGCCAGCACCGGCCACCACCCCAGCACCTACCGCCACCACCCCCGCCCCTGCCAACTGCCTGGGCCAGATCACCCAGGTAGCGCAGGGTGTCAACGAAATTCGCCTGACCATCACCGGCTCGGCAGAACGCATCCTGGTCTACACCGACCAGGGCAACATCACCGCCGCCACCCCGGAGGTGGGCAGCGGTGGTGAGTACCGCATCCGCACCCCGGGCCCCGCCACCGCCGTGCAGCTCGACGACTGCCCGGTGCTCAACTTGAGGTAAGCGCATGGAAGACATACGCAAAGGACGCCCTTCACGCCGCCTGCTCGACCTGGCCTCTCGCAAGCGCGAGCCCGTTCCGCTAGAAAGCCAACCCCTAGAAATGCTGCTCTACGCCCTTTTCGGGAATCTCCAGGCCGCCCGTTCCATCGGCCAGGCCCTTCAGGGCGACATCCGCAACATCCACGGCTGGGACATCCGCGACCTGGAATCCCTACCCGGCGTGGGTAGGGGGGTTATTGGCAAGCTGGCAGCGCTGGTGGAAATAGTACGTCGGCTACACCAAAAGAAAGCGACCTAAGCCTGGGCCGCTTTGCACCGGCAGGTGGGCAAGCCCACCTGCACCGTCGTTTTGCACCTCCGCTCTGCGCTTGATTCTGTAGCGCAATCCGGCAAGCCTGAAAGCATGGCCTTTCGGCGCGTGCCTGTGGATTCAAACAAAGCACTTGGGCCGGGCACCTATGAAATCGTATCAGCCCACCAAAGCGGTGATGTTTCGCGGGTAACCCGATCCAACCTGGAGCGAGCCCTGCAAGCCAGGTACGGCCCGGGTGTGAAAGTCCTGGACTGGGGTAAAAAGGGCAGCGACCTGGTGATCCGGCTCCAGGTGACCGCCACCCCCACCGCCTCCACCTCGGGGGCCCAGGATCCGTGGGCCATAACCCCGGCCTTAAGCTGGTATACCCCGGATGACCTGATCCAGCCCGCCTTCCTTCCCGCGCTGCCGGTCATTTTCACCGCAGCGGCGGTCATAGCGATTCTGTATCTGACCTGGCGCATTGTAGCCACCATCAAAGAGACCGTGCAGCTCGTGCCGGAACAGGCCCGCTCGGTAGCGGTCACCGGCTCCGGCGTAGGCCTGGCCGCCCTGGGCCTGGGCGTTCTGGCCCTGGCGGTTTGGCCCAGAGGCAGGAGGTAGCATGTACCGGCGTAAAACCCGCAAACGCAAAGCCCGGAAGAGCCGGAGGTAAACCATGACCCTGAGGCTGCCAGAACCACTCTTGGCAGAACCGGTGGAGATGCCAGCTTCGCAACCTGAAGCGCCCCGCCAGGTGGAGGCCGTTCCCCTGGGGCCTGACGAACTCGATCCCGTTGTGACCCAGGCAGTGGAATCACAGCCCGAGGTATCCATGCCGAAAGCGGGGGCGGTTGAGAACGAAAAGGTTTCCGAAGAAAAAGCTGAGACTGCCAGACCTGCCCCCAAACCCATTCAGGGGTACGCCGTGGCCGTTCTGGGCGCGGTGCTGGTGGTGGCCGCGGCAGTCCTGGGTATGAAAGGAGGCACCGGTGCAACAACCCCCTGTGGGAACTGCGGCGGAAACAGAACCGGCGGTTCTGCGGTTTCCGGATCCGGCCCCATCATCTACTGACGAAGGCTTCCAGAACCTGGAAGACGACAAGGGGGAGGCCTCTTTCTCCGACCTTCCCCCCGAACCCCCACCCATCGAACCCTTTACCGGGGCCGATCTGGTTCAGGGGGCCACCTGGATGCTAATCCTGGGACTGAGGCTGCAAACCCAGGAAGAGGTGGAGGCCTTCACCCGGGCCTTCCAGGGGGGCGTACTCCCCATGCTCCCACCCGCCCCGGTGCTGGACGCGCTCAAGGTGGGGGAGGCCCTGGCCGCCTACGGTATTGGCAAGAACCGCCTGCCACTGCAAGGGGGCGTAGAGCATCTGCCCCCCTGGCTGCGCATCCTGCTGGGGGCGGGGGTGATGGCCATGAGCGTCTACGGAGGTATGCGTGCAGTTCAGGAAATACGGGCTCGGAGTGCTCCTAATCCTCCTGCTGGGGGTAGTGCTGATGAACCAGTCCAGGCCTAGAAAAAGTGCATATCTGGTTTTAGACCCTGGGCACGGTGGGCGCGACCCTGGGGCGGTGGATCCCAATTCGGGAACCCGCGAAAGCGATCTCAACCTGGCGCAGGCCCTTACCCTCAAAGAGTACCTGGTGGCCCTGGGCTACACAGTGGGCTTCACCCGCACCACAGACGTGTTTGTTCCCCTGGCCGAGAGAACCCGCATGGCCCAGGCGCAGGGGGCCCGGGTTTTTGTCAGTGTGCACCACGACACCCCCACCGCTCCGGGCCCTGGGGTGTACTATTCCGCGCATCCGCTATCCCGGAGCCTGGCCGAACGGATTGCCGCAGTTCTGAGAGGGGCATGGGTTCGCCCTTCGTCTGCCAGTCGGTTTGGCCGGCTCTACATTGACGACTTTCCAGGCCCGGCGGTGCTGGTGGAGTTTGGCCCCACGCGCCCTGTTTCGCGGGAAGAGCGGATTGCACGGGCTCAAGCCGTCGCGTCTCCTATAGCGTCCTACGTGCAGGAGGTAGTGGTGTGAATTTTGATGCCATCAAAAACAACGCCTTCCCCATCGCCGTGCTGGCCGGTAGCCTCTACCTGGGCCTGGGCCGCCTAAAGAACCTGCGCGAAGGGCAGGGCTGCCCCAAGTGCGAGACCGCCCAGGCCGTGGTCGCCTTCGCCCTGGCCGCCTGGGCAGGGTGGGAGCTGTGGCAAAGCTACCAAGCCTAAGCTATTCTGGAAATATGGCCTTACCTGCTGCACTAGAAAAAGAACTCGAGCGCTTCAAGAAAGAATATGGTCCAGGTTGGAGTCAAAAAGCAGTTCGCCTTCTGGAAGAAGAAATCAAGCGTAAAAAAGCCAAAAAGAAACTGGCCGAATTCATGAAAGCGACAAGTGGACGGATCAAACTAAGCGAAAAGGAAATCTTCCAACGCCTTGAAAATCGTTCTTGACACTAATGTACTCATCGCTGCCTTGCTGAAAAAAGGCAAAGCCTATCGCTTGGTAGTCACTTTCGGTCTGGAAAAAGAACGCTTTGAAATTGTCACTGCCATTGAGCAACTAAATGAACTCAAACGGGTGCTACGGGAAAAATTCCCTGGGGTGTTATCTCCCCAAGAGATAGGACACTTCATCTCGCTTTTTCGACAAGCAGCAATCCTGGTGCGGCCCACTCAAGGGGTTAAAGCTTCGCCTGACCCGGATGACGACATCATCTTGGCTATCGCGGTAGCCAGCAAAGCTGATTACCTCGTCAGCGGAGATAAAAACCATCTACTGCAACTCAAAAAAATCAACAGCACAAAAATCGTCAGCCTTTCCTGGTTATTGAAAAAAATCGCACCCTATGGCCGGTAGACAGACCTTCCGCATCCTCATCGTGGGCAAGTCGGGGTCGGGGAAGTCCACCCTGGCCCGTCAAATCCTGCTTCGCATGATGGGGCGCTTCCGAAAGCTGGTCATCGTCAACCGCAAAACGGAGTTCTCCGACCTTTGCGAGGCCCGTTTCCGGGTAAAGGAAGAAGGCGATCCAAGCCGGGCCCTGCGGCGTCACAGCAGGGTCTTCTTCCACGTCACGGGCTACGACCCGCGCGCTTTCCTGGATGCCCTGGGAGCGGAGATCATGCGCCAGCGGGATGTTTTGTTGCTGGTGGATGAGGCCTACCACTTCTTTCCCCGAGGGGCGGTGCCCAAAGGGTTGTTTGAGGTTCTCACCGGGGGGCGCGAGGCCGGGCATAACGCCATCTTCGTGACCCAGATGCTCCAGGGCCTTACCGGGGGGATAGACCCCGGCGTGCGCAAGCAGGCCTCCCACCTGGTCACCTTCCGGGTCACCGAGCCCAACGACGTGCGGGCAGTTTCCGAGCACTTCCCCGAGCTGGGCGAGCGGGTGCGCACCCTGGCCCGCCCGGACGACGGCCTGCCCCCGGAGTACGGTGTAAAGAACCTGGATCGGGAAGAGGGGGGCCTGGTGCTGCGCAACCCCCAAAACCCCCGGCGCAGGATGTGGGTGCGTTTGTAGAGCCAGACGCAACAAGTACACCCCGGCAGGTCAAAGCAGCCTGCCGGGGTGTACTTTAGGGCCGCTTTGACCTGCCGCTTTGCACCTTCCCCTTGCGCTTGCTTTTCAGGCCAGCGGCTGCCCACGCTGGTATCGGTAAGGAGGAGTAATGGCGGAACAGGCGGCGATTCAAGCGGGCCGGGACATGCAAAAGCTAGCCAGCACCTCCAACCCCCTGGAGGTGGTGCAGAACCCAATTGTGGTCGCCACCTCCCTGGGCGTGTTGGGGGCCTATATGGCCCGCAAAACCATCTACACCAGTCGGCGTGACCTGTTTGGCTGGGCCGCTAAGGGCCCGGACGGCAAGGTGCGCTACTACAAGGTGGGCAGCGACGGAAAGCCCACCACCACGGAAGTGCCCAACGCCTACACCAATCGGCTGCTGCTGAACCTGGGCGGCGTTCTACTCGGAACCCTGCTCATCAACAACAAGCTGACCGATGACCCCATGGTGGACTACATCGGTCTGGGAGTCGCGGCAGGGTCGTTTGCAAATTTGGTCATGACCCTGCTGGCCATTGACTAGTGATTAGGAGGAAACATGCAGGAGGCTTTTAACCGCATCAAAACCATTCGGCCCAACGCCCGCCCCATCACCCTGATCAAGGGCGGCCCGGATTACCGCGACTACACCGGCAGGCAGCGGGTGAAGGTGGCGGAGTTCGTGGTGCCCCAGGGGGCTTCGTGGGTTATCGCCAACCCCCTGCCCGTGGTGCTGAAGCTCTACGATACGGATGGCAACCAGCTCCCCCACGACACCGACGTTTTCCTGGCCCGCAAGACCCGTGGCTTCGATGCGCCGGAGTTCCTGGGCAAAATCCAGTACGCCGGGTACTACGACCTGAGCGAGGCGCAACAGCGCGATGCGAAGTACTACCAGAACATCCTCGCCACCCTGAGCCCGGCCAAGGGCGGGGTAACCCCCCAGGGCTTTGCCTTCCGGGAGGGGGACATTCTGGAAGTTTACGTGGAATCCAGCGCGACGCCTGCCCTGGCCGACGCCCGTACCCGGATCGAACTGCCGGTGGGCGTGGACAACTCCACTATCTAGGCAGGAGGAACAATGGCTATCCTGGATAACCTTGGCAACCTGCTTCGGCGTGGCCTGGACACCTTTCGTGATTTGCCCCGCCTGGAAACCTCGAACTCCCAGCAGGCGGCTGCACCAGTTCGCCCGGCACCCGCAGCGGTGCAGATGAGCGACTGGGCCTTCGCCTGGATTGACGGGGAGGACATCGAAAGTACTGGCTTCCCCTACCGGGCCAACGAGTGGTTTCCGCTGGCCCAGATGCGCACCCCCGAGACCGCCCACTTCCGCGTTATGGCGGGGGAGAAACGCTTGCGCGTCTACCTGAAGGGGCAGCAGACCGTGGCCGGGCAGAACCTGGGCGCACCCCAGGCCCGCACCGTCAACCTGCCCTACCTGATCCAGAGCGCCCAGGGGGCCCCCACCCTGCCCTCTGCCTACCACCCCGACGTGGCGGTATGGGCCCAGGTGGGTGGGGTGTGGCAAAAACTCGTTATTACCAGCGTGAACTACGCCGGCGGCCAGGTAACATTCACCGAGCCGGCGGGGGTGCCCACCACCAGCAACATCGAGATTTACTACACCCATGCCGACGGCCAGTTCCGCTTCCGGGTGGCCCGGGACGCGGGCGGGATTGACGATAGTGTAGCGACGGTGTTCAACCAGTCCTTCGGCACCATGCACTCGGTTGACCAGAACAACCTGGAAACCATGCTGGCCTGGCCGCAGCAGGTGGAGCTGGTGCCGGGCACCCGGCTGGTGCTCGAGGTACGCACCACCCAGGTGCCCATGGTCTGGAACGACCGGGCGGGCCACTACGTCCACATCGCGGCCCTGGCCCGCCGGGTGCAGGTGCTGGATAAGGGCCAGATCAACCGCCTGGCCGAGCTGGAGAACCGGGCGGGGCTGTAAGGAGGGCGTAGCGTATGAGCTTCAGCACCGGCAACGCCTACCAGATCACCTTCAACGACAACAACCTGGCAACCAGCGGCCCGGCAGAGCCGCCGCTGTGGAAGCAGATCCTTGGCGGCCTGAGAGATGTGAGTTCCCTGTTAGACCCCTACATCTACACCGACCAGGAAAAGGCCCGGTACGACCTGCTGAAAGCACAGGCCGAAGCCGAAAAGGCCAGGGCCCTGGCCGAGGCCGAGAAAGCCAGGGCTGCCGGCATCGCGGTGCAACCCCAGCCCGCGGTGCCAGCCTGGGTCTGGGTGGTGGGGGCCGCCGCGCTGGTACTGGTGTTGGTCTTGATGCTGCGGGATTGAGATGGAGTTGCTTGGGTTTCTCGGAAGTGCGCTGGGGGGTCTCTTTGGGTTTCTTGGCGAAGATCGCAAAGCCAGGGCTATTGAAGAGGCCGCTCGAGCCCAGGTTCAGACCTCGCGGAACCTGGTGGACGGGGCCATTGCCCAGTGGGCCGAGCTGCGCCGGGCGGAGGAAGCCAAAGCCGCAGCCCAGCGTGACCTGGGCTACTGGCAGGAGGACACCCAGCGCACCCGCATCTACTACAACTACCAGGCCGCTCGTTCAGGCCAGGCCGCGCTGTTATTGGTTACCGGCGCGGGCCTGCTCGGCGTGATTCTGTGGAGGTTGGGGCGTGAAGCCGATTGAGGTATTCGCTGTTGTGGGCGCCGGAGGCCTGGCCGCCTTTGGGCTGTACACCTACGCCAGGAGCCGGCCCAAAGCGGAGGAGACGGTGCCCGGCATCCCGCCCCAGGTGCCCACCCACCCCGGCGTTTCGGGTCAGTCAGGGCAGGAGCGCACCAGTTTGTGCCAGGTGCTCACCGGATACCGCTCCAAATTGAAAGAGTACGAAGACCTGCGGGCCGATGCCGAAAAAAAGATGCGCGACCTGGAAAGCCTGGCCCAGGGCAACTGCCGCAGTTACGCCCAGGATCCCACCTTCCAGTACCACTGCAACGGCTTTCCAATATGCGGTATCAACGAATGGTGGACAGTAAGCGGCACCCAGACCAACCAGGACGCCTACAACGCCTGCATGACCTTCCTGCAGGCCGGGGGTGGCCTCGAGCAGCGCAAACACCCCAAAAAAGAAGGCAGCTCCTGGGACGATACCTGGGCGGACATTGACCGCATCAACAGCCAGATCGGGGCCGCCTATAACCAGGTGCAGAATCTGCGCAACCAGTACCAGGAGGCCCAGCGCCAGGCGGAAGAAGCGCGGCAGCAGATCAACAACCTGCGCCGCCGGATTGCTGATCTGGAAGCCCAGGGGGTGTTTTGCTGATGGAATTCCTGGACGCCGTGGACAAGGGCCTGGGGGTGGTGGCCTTTCTGGCTTTTCTGAAGCTGGTCTTCAGCGATCTGCAGGAGATAAAAGCGGCCATGAGGCAGATAGAAAAACACCTGGCGATCCAGGTTGAACTATCGGCCCAGGCCAGGGCCAGGAAAAAAGAAGAGGTGCGAAATGGACGCTAAAACCCTTGTTTTGCTTGCGGTGGGAGGTGTGCTGGTGTACTTCGGCTGGAAGGCCCTGGGCCAGCCCCAGGCGCAGACCGACCCGGCCGAACCAGACAACCAGCAGCAAGAGCAGCCCGGCTCCGGCTGGAACGACGGATGGAACCCCGACTATCAGAACCCCGGCGGGGGTGCACCGGGCTTTGGCTACGGCTCGTTCAGCAACCCCTGCGCGATCTTCCCAAGCCTCTGCCGCCCTTCGACGCCGCTTGGAGGGTATGAGATATGAACTGGGTCTGGTGGCTGGTGGGCGGTCTGGGCGTGGCCGGTGTGGGGCTATATGTCGCTTCCCAGGCTGGGACGCAACCACCACCTCAAGCTCAACAACCGCCTCAAACTACTTCGCCCCCAACCCCTGCTGGTGATACAGGCTATATCACCTGCATGGCAGCCTGGCCCTGTGCGGATGGTTCTACCCAATCCGGCTGCAGCGCACAGGCAGCCTGCGCCAACCACGGGGGGCCGGCTACGGCGGGCAGAATAGCCATCGTTGAAAGAAAAAGCGATCTTGCTTGGAACCAAACAAAACAAACCCCGATTAGTGATACAGGCTTCATCACCTGCATGGCAGCCTGGCCCTGTGCGGATGGTTCTACCCAGTCCGGCTGCAGCGCACAGGCGGCCTGCGCCAACCACGGGGGGCCGGCTACGGCGGGCAGAATAGCCATTGCCTACGATAGCGACCTTGCTTGGAACCAAACAGAACAAACCCCGATTTGGGATCGCATCTAGGGGGATAGGGTGAACTGGACTGACTTTATACCATCTGGAAACCTATGGATCGTCTGGCTGCTCCAGGCCGCCCTGGCTGTGGGAGTGATAGCGCTGGCGGCTGGCGCGTTGATCGCCATCCTGGGCAAGATTCCCATAGTGGGGCCCATCCTGGCGGGGATCGTGCGCATCATCGCCGGGAACTACGAGCGCTGGCTGTCGGAGCGCGTTCCCAAACTGGCCGAGCAGGTGGTGCTCAGCGTTGAGGAACGGTATCGCAAAAGTAACCTTTCCTTTGAAGAACGGGCCCAGACCAAGCTGGAGGAGGCCATTTCTGCCTTGCAGCAGATGGCCCCAGGCCTGGGCCGCGATATCGCCCAGCGGCAGGTAGAGGCCGCGCTATCGCGCATTCGGGCTACCGGGATGGAGCAGAAAGCAGGAGGTGCAAAGTGAACTTTCAAGATGGCGTGCAGGTAGGCGCTGGCTTTGTGGTAGGCGCAGCGCTGGTCTGGTTAGGGATCATTTTGATTCTGGCGATTCTGGGGGCCCTCCTTGGACGAGATGGCAGCGGCAACCAATAGCGGAACGAACCTCTGGCAGGCCTACAAGCAGGGGGTGGGGGTGGGCCTGGGGCTCCTCACGGTCTACGCCCTGGCCCTGCTCATCCTGGCCCTGCTGATTCGGCAAAGCGTAGGCAACCTGCCCACCCAGCCCCCGCAAGAAGGAGGCCCTAAATGTTCAACCTCTTGGGCATGAAGCCGGAAGAAATCATCACTCAGGCCCAAAGCGCAGTGAAGGCCCTGGAAGAAAAGCTGACCTGCCTGGAGGACAGGCTGGCGGCCATCCAGCGCACCCTGGAGTACGAGTACGGGCGGCCCCGGCGGGACGTGGCCGGGCACGACCCGGCCCGGCTGCCCCTGATCTCCCAGATTGACGTATATGGCATTCCTACTGGCGAAGTCTTTGGTTACAACCGCTCCCACCTAGACGTAGCGGGTGTATTAGGAAAGCCCGCCACAAGAGGCCACTTAGTTAACATGGGATACAGTAACGTTCAAATCTGGTTCTCTTATGGTTCCTCCAAAGTGGGGCCATATATTCTACCGCCATCAGCAGCTCTGGAGATCTCTTTCCTTGTAGAAAAAGTGGAGTTTGAGGTGGATCTTGAAGGGGGCTATAGCAAGATCCAGGTGCTCTTTCAATGAAAGGAACTAATGAAAGTGTGTGTAACTCTCAACCGTGGACGCAAACGCATTAGCCGCAGTGTGCGATTTACGGGACATGTCAAAAGGGTAAGAATAGAGTGTCGAAGCGAAATCATCATTACATAGCCTGGGCCGTTTTAGGCGGCGCGGCCCTTCTGGCCCTGGCCGGGGGACGGGCGGCTTCGGCTCCTCGTGGTGGGGGAACCGTTGGTGCGCCGCCATCCCCTACCTGCCCCTACCCGCCCCCAGGCCCTCCGCCCCTGGATAAGAGCCGCTGGGATCTCATAGATCGCATCTATGCCCGTGTCGTGGAAGCTAACCCGCGCCTGAAAAATACCTCGTGCAGTGAGTGCGGGGGCCGCTCGCTGGCGGCGGTGGTGGCCGGGGCCCTGGCCCAGGCCGAGGGGCTGGAGGTTCCCCCCGATCTGGTGGTGGCGGTAGCCTGGCGCGAGAGCACCTTCAACCCGCATGTAGACCGGGTAGCGGAGGCCCTGCGAATAAGTAACAACGGGGCCAACTGCGCTTCGGGTACGGAGATTGGCCCCATGCAGGTCAAGCCGTGCGCGTTCAAAACCGTTCGGCTTGATCCAACGCTCCTGCTAAACATGCCCACGCCGGTGCGGATTCAGTACGCGGTGTCTGCGGGCATTCTCTACTTGCGCTGGCTGAAAAACACCCGTCTGCCCGGTGCATCCTGGTGTGACGTGCTGCACGCCTACAACGTGGGGCCGGGGGCCTTCCTGGCGGGGCAGCGGAATGCAGCATATGTGCAGGCCGTTCTGGGTAGGGCGGGGGAGTATTCGGAGTTGAGGGTTTAGGTGTCAATAAGGTGTCAAACGATAACCCCAGCCTTTAGCAAGCTGGGGTTTTAGCGTTCTGGACGTGGCGCGCCCGGGAGGATTCGAACCCCCGACCTACCGCTTAGAAGGCGGCTGCTCTATCCACTGAGCTACGGGCGCGCGAAAAGCCCACACTGGGCCAGCGTTAGTTTAGCAGACAAAGGGCTAAAGTAGAAAACCGCCTCGAGGGCGGTTATTTGGAGCGGGAGACGGGATTCGAACCCGCGACATTCAGCTTGGAAGGCTGACGCTCTACCAACTGAGCTACTCCCGCGCGAGGTGCGTCCTGGGGCGCATGGTCGGGGAGACTGGATTCGAACCAGCGACCCTCTGCTCCCAAAGCAGATGCGCTACCAGACTGCGCTACTCCCCGATTGTGCGTTTGGCTCACCTGCCAGAACGCAACAACAAAGATAACATGACCAGCAAGAAACGGTCAAACATCGCGCCGACCAGCTCAAATTACAAACCATTGACAAAAGGGGTTGGCCCCACTATATTTATTTGTTGCTTGGGCTGTTAGCTCAATTGGTAGAGCAACTGACTCTTAATCAGTGGGTTGCAGGTTCGAGTCCTGCACGGCCCACCAAGTCCAGGACGAGAAAAACCCGAGGGTAAGCATCCCTCGGGTTAGTCCTTTTGCGGTTTGTGGATCCAAGCCTGGGCTCGGGGTTAGAAAATTGTTTTCACCTCCGCTGCCCACCCTGGCCGTTCGTGATAGACCTTCCCCAAGGGAAGCGCGATGGCAAATAACCCAGTAATTTTCATGTC
This sequence comes from Meiothermus taiwanensis WR-220, assembly GCF_003568585.1. Classification (NCBI taxonomy): domain Bacteria; kingdom Thermotogati; phylum Deinococcota; class Deinococci; order Thermales; family Thermaceae; genus Meiothermus; species Meiothermus taiwanensis. The sequence continues at coordinate 1,595,498 of NZ_CP021130.1, read as the reverse complement.
TGATGGTAGATTGAACCCAGCGTGCGTACCATGAGGCTTTACAACTCGAGCAAATCGCGCAAACAGCTAGTTTTTAGTTTGCTGGCTCTGCTTGGCTGGGGTGTGGTTTCGTTTCTATATCTCCCAGATACCTACCAGGCCTTTAGCTTTTTGCTTTTGATGCCCTGGGTCTGGAGCAGTGGCTCTGGCAGTTTGCGCTGGGTGGTGCCGTTGGTACTGGTATATACGCTGCTGCAACACCTATACCCAACGCCCAACCTTAGCATTGACAGCCTCCTGGTAACCGTGCTTCCTGGACTGATTGCGCTGGGCTTTGTGGCGTGGTTGCGTGAGCGCGACAGACTCAAGCAGAAGGGGCTCGAGGATTCTTTGCGCTCCATGCACCTCCTGGAAGAGGCGAGCCTGAGCATCAGCATGGCCAGCGATCCCCTCGAGCTTACCGAAAATGCCATGACTTATCTGCACAACCTGGGCGTTGCCCCGCACCTGGCCTTCGTGCGCTTCCGTGAGGGCAAGCCGGTGGTGGTGAGCGCGCGTGGGGCCCTCGAGCGCTACCGTGGGCGTCACCTGCCCCAGCAAAAACTGAGCACCCACGCCTCCCTCACCGACAGCTTTACGGTGGGTAACTACCTCGAGGGCATCCCAGAAAGTGTAGGTTGGTCCACGGCCGCGGTGCCGGTTTCGGCTCGGCAGAAGCGCCCTTTGGGCGTGGTCATTCTGGCCCGAGAGGGAAATAAACCCTTTCAGCCAGAAGAAAAAGCCATTGCCAACTCGCTCATTCGGGTGATGGGGGCTCAGCTTGGGCAGATGGAGGCCCTCAAGCAGCTCGAAGACGCCTACGATGGTACACTGCGCGCTTTGGGCCTGGCGCTGGAATTCCGCGACCATGAGACCCAGGGTCATACCAAGCGGGTGGTGGCCTGGTCCGATCAACTCGCGCAGGATGTGGGCCTCGATGCTTCTATGCGCAAGTTTCTACGCTGGGGGGCCTACCTGCACGATATCGGCAAACTCTCCATCCCCGACAACATTCTGCGCAAGCCCGATAAGCTCAACGATGAAGAATGGGAGATTATGAAAAGCCACGTGGTGAGGGGTTGGGAGATGCTCTCGCGGGTGCCCTTTCTGCCCCAGGAAACCCTGGAGGTGGTGCGTCACCATCACGAAAACTGGGATGGTAGCGGTTACCCCGACGGCCTGAAAGGGCAGGATATCCCCATCCTGGCCCGTATCTTTGCGGTGGTGGATACCTTCGATGCGCTGTATAGCCCCCGCCCCTACAAGCGGGCCTGGAAACCTGCGGAAATTATCGAGGAGCTTAACCGGCTCAAGGGGAAAAAGCTCGATCCCAAGCTGGTTGACATCTTTATCAAGCGCATCACCTCGCCCTCCGGCAAGGAGGCCATGGAGGTTGCCAACCCCAGCAAAGCTGGTTTTAAGGCTTAGCCGCCAACCTGGTGAGCCCGGCATGGCCTGGTGTGCCGGTTGCGCTCTAATACCGGATTCAAAAAGATAATCTTCAAACAAAAAACATTCAGAGGCTATCTTTTTGAATCCTAGAGCACACCCCTCGCTACGCTCGGCGAAGAAAGCGTATCCCTTCCAAGGGGCGGTATCGCCCTCCGCTACGCGGATAACTTCGGTCGGGTTAGTTCGCCGCCTTCCGGCACCGAACTAACCGAATCTGGTATAACACCGTTTCCACTTGAATCTTTGTAGAAAACTCGGCATATCGCTAAGGCTTCCAAAGGCGAACAGTACTGCCGGAATGCGTATAAAATAGCCTGCAATGCAGCTTTTCCCTCCCTTACAACCCACCCCACTGGCCGAAATTTTTTACGCCCGAGTACCCAAAGGTGAGCCCTGGGCCTGGGTTTTGAGCAAACGCATACTCGCCGACGAGGCCCTGGCCCGCCGCCTGTTGAGGGAGCCTCTAAGCCCTGGTCTGGCCGACTGGATCGACCTGGAGCTGGCGCGGCTGCGCAGGGAGCTGGATCACCTTAGAAAAGAGCACCCTTTTTCCGATTTTGGATACCTCGAGCCCAGTCCGGCCGAAGCCCTGGCCCTGGAGGCCCTGCTGAGGGGCTCTGCTGCTTCTGTGCAGGCCCTCTACCAGGCGTATGGCTATGGAATCTATGCCTATCACACCGCCTTTATCTTCGATGGGCAGATGGAGCCTGTTGAGAAACCCGATCCGGCTTGCTTCGATGATCTGGTGGGGTATAACCGCCAGATTGGTATGCTGCGCTCCAACATCGAACGCTTTTTGGCCGGCAAACCGGCGGTGCCGATGCTGCTGTACGGGGCTCGAGGCTCCGGCAAATCCACCTCGGTAAAAGCCCTGCACACCCACTACGCCGCGCAAGGCCTGCGGCTGGTGGAGGTTTTATCCGAGGGATTGGATCGGCTTCCCGCCCTGATGGAGGAGCTGGCCCCGCTGCCGTTTCGCTTTGTGCTGTTCATGGACGACCTGGCCTTTGCCGAGGGGGATGAGCGGTTCCACCGGCTCAAGGTGCTGCTCGAGGGCGCGGTCTACGAACGGCCCGCCAACGTGCTGGTGGTGGCCACCTCCAACCGGCGCAACCTGGTCTCCCAGCACTGGGACGAGCGCCCCGAGCCGGGTGCGAACGACCCCGCGGCCTGGGACACCCTGCAGGACAAGCTGGCCCTGGCCGACCGCTTTGGGCTGGTGATCACCTTTCCGCCCTTCGATCAAGGGCTTTATCTGGAGGCCGTGGCCCACCTGCTCGGAAGGGAGCTGGACCCCGACACCCGCACGGCAGCCTTGCAGTTTGCCCTGGGGGGCCGGGGTTTTTCCGGGCGCACCGCCCGGCACTTTGTAAACCAGTGGGGCTAGATGGACTGGAAGAGGGCCTGCTGCCTGCGTGCAAGGGCGGCCCCGATGAAGCCAAAGAAGGGCGGCGAGACCCGCATGGGGCGGCTTTTGAGCTCGGGGTGGGCCTGCAGGCCAATAAAGAAGGGGTGATCGGCCAGCTCAATCGCCTCCACCAGTCCCTCACCACGTCCCTGCACACCGGGCGTAACCGCCGAGACCGTCAGGCCGCCCTCAATGAGCCGCTGCACGTAGGCGGGGTTGACCTCGTAGCGGTGACGGTGGCGCTCGTAGACCAGCTCCTTGCCGTAGAGCTTGTAGAGCAGGGTTTCGGGGTGAATGCGCATGGGCCAGTTGCCCAGCCGCATGGTGCCGCCCATCCCCTCAACCTCGAGCTGCTCGGGCATCAGGTCGATCACCGGGTGGGGGGTGTAGGGGTCGAACTCGGTGCTGTTGGCCCCCTCGAGGCCCAGCACGTTCCGGGCGTACTCGATCACCGCGATCTGCAGCCCCAGGCAGATGCCAAAATAGGGCACCCGATTCTCGCGGGCGTAGCGGGCCGCCAGGATCTTGCCCTCCACCCCCCGGATGCCGAAGCCCGGCCCCACCAGCACACCGTCCACATCGCCCAGCAACTCGGCGGCCTTGCCCAGGTCGCTAATTTCCTCGGCGTTGACCCACTTGACGTTGACCCGTGCGTCGTGGGCGATGCCGGCGTGGCGGAAACCTTCCAGGATGCTCAGGTAGGCATCGGGCATCTTCACGTACTTGCCCACGAAGGCCACCGTCACCTCGGCTGCGGGCTGCTTGAGCTTACGCACGGCGTTCTGCCAGAAGCTCAGATTGGGCTGGATGGGCTCGAGGCCGAGCTTTTTCTCCACCACCCGCCCCAAACCCTGCTCCTCCAGCACCAGAGGCATCTCGTAGAGGTGCTGCACGGTGGGGCTGCTGAAGACTTCGCCGGCGTGCACGTTGGTGAACAGGGCCACCTTTTTGCGCACATCCTCCGGCACCATCTTTTCCGAGCGCAGCACCAGCACATCGGGCTGGATGCCCACCCCGCGCAGGGTGGAGACCGAGTGCTGGGTGGGTTTGGTTTTGAACTCCTCGGAGGCAGCGAGGTAGGGCACCAGCGTCAGATGCAGGTACATCAGATCCTGGTCGTCTTCGTCGAACTGAAACTGGCGGATGGCCTCCAGGAAGGGCAGGCTCTCGATATCGCCCACCGTACCCCCCACCTCCACCACCACAATATCGGCGTTTTGCTCCTGGGCGGTGCGGCGGATGCGCTCTTTGATCTCGTCGGTGATGTGGGGAATGACCTGCACAGTCTGGGAGAGGTACTCCCCGCGCCGCTCCTTCTGGATCACCGACAGATACACCTGGCCGGTGGTGAGGTTGTTGGCCCGCGAGAGGTCGATGTCCAGAAAGCGCTCGTAGTGGCCGATGTCCAGGTCGGTCTCGGCCCCATCGCCGGTGACGAAGACCTCCCCGTGCTCGTAGGGGCGCATGGTGCCGGCATCCACGTTGACGTATGGGTCAATTTTGATAGCGGTCACCCGGTAGCCCCGCCCCCGCAGGATGGCCCCCAGGCTCGAGGTAAGGATGCCCTTGCCCAGACTGCTCACCACACCGCCGGTCACAAAAATGTATTTCATAAACAAACCCCCGTGCTGCGCTACCAGATGCAGCGCTACGAAAACTTGGCTCATTAACGCTCAACCCCTGCGGTAGAGCAGCCAAACTATCACGGGACTTGATCGTACCACGCCGGGCCCCCGTTGTGTCCAGAGCCATTTACTCTTCGTGTGGCCAAAAAAGTTTGACTTGGTACAATCTATTCATGGCGCGCGCCGCAAGCCTGTCCTCCGAGGTTGCACCGGGCATATTTGCCATCCCGGTTCCCATCCCGTACCCCTTCAAGTATGTGAACTGCTATCTGCTGTTACCCGGCCCAGACACCACCGACGGCCCGGTGCTGGTAGACTGCGCGCTCGACACCCCAGAGGCCAGGAGTAGCCTCGAGGCCGCCTTGCGCGAGCACGGCCTGGGGTTTGGCGACCTCGAGCACCTCGTCGTCACCCACCACCACCCCGACCACTACGGCCTGGCCGGGCTGATCGAGGCCCAGGGGCCTACGGTCTGGATGCTGGACGTGGAAAAGGCTCGAGGGCACATCTTCTGGAGCGAGCCCGAGGAGATGACCCGCATTGGGCAGGAGTTATTCCAGCGGCACGGGGTGAGCGAGGCCTACCTGAGCGACCTGGGCAGGGAGATGGCCAAAACCCGCAGCCGGGTGCATCCGGCCCGGAACCTTCAAACCTTTGCTGATGGACAGATCCTTTCGTTCGCAGGCATGCGGTTCCGCGCGGTCTGGACGCCCGGCCACGCCGACGGCCACGCCATGCTGCTGCGCGAGTCGGATGGTGTGCTGCTGGCCGGCGACCAGATCCTGGAGCGCATCTCGCCCAACATCGGCCTCTGGGCCTACTCGTACCCCAACCCTTTGCAGCACTACTTCGAGTCGCTGGCAAAAACCGCCGCCCTGGGGGCCTCGCTGGCCCTGCCGGGGCACTACCGCCCCATCCAGGAGATCGCCGGGCGCGTAGCCGAACTCGAGGCCCACCACCGGGAGCGGCTGGGTTTCCTGCTCGGCCTTATGGACAGCACGCCCCAGACCTGCTGGCAGCTATCGCTGGGGCTGTTTCCGGGCGACCTCAACCTGGCCCAGCGGCGCTTCGCCTGGTCGGAGACGCTGGCGCACCTGGAGTACCTGGTGGCCGAGGGGCAGGTAAAGCGCCTCGAGCTTGACGGGGTCGTTCACTATAGCCGCACTTAGGGGCTTCTGCTTCGCTGGCCCTTGCTCGGGGCTCACCAGGCCAGGGCCATACCATCGGTGCGGGGCTCGGTGGCGGCCAGGAAGGCTTCGGCGGGCTTCAAAATCATCTGACCCCGGCCAAACGAGGCCCACTCGCTTTGCAGCACCACCTCGTGGCCCCGCTCCTTGAGGCCCTGCACCACGTGCAAAGGCACGGTGGGCTCGAGCTCCACCCGAAGCCCCCGCGTCCACTGCCAGCGGGGGGCGTCCAGGGCGGCCTGGGGGTTCATGTGGTAGTCTTCCAGGTTCACCACCACCTGCAGATGCCCCTGGGGCTGCATATGCCCGCCCATCACCCCAAAGGGCCCCAGGGGCCTGCCCTCGCGGGTGAGGAAGCCGGGGATGATGGTGTGGAAGGGTTTCTTGCCCGGCGCGTACCGGTTGACATGCCCTTCATCCAGCACAAAACCGGCCCCCCGGTTCTGCAGCGAGATCCCGGTGCCGTCCACCACGATACCGGCCCCAAAGCCCATGTAGTTGGACTGGATAAAGGAGACCTGTAGCTCGCCGTCGGCGGCGCACAGGTAGACGGTGCCCCCCTGGGGCGCCCCGGCCTGCACCGGCAGGGCCTGCTCCCCGATCAGGCTCCGGCGCTGGGCCAGGTAGTCCGGGTTGAGCAGGTCGGCGGCCGAGACGGTCATGGAGCGGGGGTCACCCACGTACTTTTGCACGTCGGCAAAGGCCAGCTTCATGGCCTCGAGCTGCAGGTGGAAGCTCTCCACCGAGTCGCGCGGGTAGCGGCTTATATCGAAGCCCTCGAGGATCTTCAGCGCCATCAGCGCCGCAAGGCCCTGCCCTGGGGGGGGTATCTCGTGCACCTCGAGGCCCCGGTACCGCACCGAGAGGGGCTCCACCCACTCCGAGCGGTAGGCGGCCAGGTCGGCGCGGGTCAGGTAACCCCCGGTGGCCGCGGCAAACTCGGCGATCCGCTCGGCCAGTCTTCCGCGGTAAAAGCTCTCGCAACCGGTGCGGGCCAGCTCCCGCAGGGTCTCGGCGTGCTGCGGGCTGTGCCAGATCTCGCCGGGCCGGGGGGCCCTGCCGCCGGGCATGAAGAGCGCTTTGAAGGGTTGAAAACAGGCGTCCTGCAGGGGGCCATACACCGCCTCGATGCGCCGCCAGTTGCGCCCGGTCTCGGGGCTTATGGCAAAGCCCTCCTCGGCGTAGCGGATGGCCGGCTCGAAAAGCCGCTCAAAGGGCAGCTTGCCGAACTTTTGGTGCAGCTCGCGCCAGGCATCGGGCGCCCCCGGCACCGTGACCGGGCGCCAGCCGCGGGTGGGCACCGCTTCGCCTGCGGCAAAGGTCGCAAAGTCCAGACCGGCCGGGCTCGGGCCGCAGGCGCTCAGGCCGTGCAGTTTTTGCCCGTCGTGTACCAGGGCAAAGGCATCGGAGCCGATGCCGTTGGAGGTGGGCTCGAGCACGGTCAGGGCGATGGCCATGGCCAGGGCCGCGTCCACCGCGTTGCCCCCGGCCAGTAACATCTCCATGCCGGCTAAGGCGGCCTGGGGCTGGCTGGTGGCCACCGCGCCCCGCTGGCCGGTCACCACGTGGCGGCGGGAGGGATAGGGGTAGTGGTTGAGGTTCATAGCACGAGACCTTTCTGATATTGGGCGTAATTTTGTTGCCCCCGTCCTACTTTTTCATGCGCGGATCCAGGGCATCGCGCAGGCCATCCCCAATCAGATTAAAGGCCAGCACCGCCAAAAAGATAGCTAGACCTGGGAACAGGGCCATATGGGGTGCCTGGCTGAGGTAGCCTCGAGCGTCGTTGAGCATCGAGCCCCACGAGGGCGTGGGTGGCTGCACCCCCAACCCCAGAAAGGACAGGGTGGCCTCGGCCAGAACTGCTGTGGCCGTGCTCAGGCTTACCTGAACGATTAATGGCCCGAGTATGTTGGGTAGCAGGTGCCGGGTGATGATGCGGCCATCGCTGCTGCCCAGGGCGACGGCGGCCTGCACATACTCGCGGGGCCGTTCGGCCAGCACCTGTCCGCGAATCAGGCGGGCAAACACCGGGGTTGTTACCACCCCAATCGCCAGCATGGTGTTTTGCAGGCTCGGGCCCAGAACGGCGGCCAGGGCGATGGCCAGCACCAGGAAAGGAAAGGCCAGCATGGCGTCGGTCAGACGCATCAGCACATCGTCGATCCATCCGCCATAAAAGCCAGCCACCAGCCCAATCAGGCCCCCCAGCAGCAGGGCCAGCAGTACCGAGATTAAGCCTGCGGCCAGCGAGACTCGAGCCCCATAGATCACCCTCGAGAAGATGTCCCGCCCCAGCTGGTCGGTGCCAAACCAGTGCTTGCTCGAGGGGGGTTGTTGCAGGGCGCTGAAATCGGTCGAGGTGGGGTTATAAGGCACCAGGATGGGTGCAAAGATGGCCCCCAGCACCAGTAGCAACAGGATGACCATCCCGGCCATGGCCAGGCGATTGGCAAAAAAGGCACGTAGCGTACGGTTGCTCATCTCAGTGGTAGCGGATGCGCGGGTCAATGGCCGCGTAGAGCAGGTCGGTGAGCACGTTAATCAGAAACACTGCCAGGGCCGAGATCAGCACCACCGCCTGCAAAACTGGGAAGTCGCGGTTGAAGACCGAGTCCACTAGCAGCCGCCCAAAGCCGGGGATGGAGAAAACCTGCTCGGTGACCACCGCGCCCCCCAACAAACCGCCTAGCTGCAACCCGATTACCGTCACAACCGGAATAGCGGCGTTGCGCAAGGCGTGCTTGTACACCACCACCCGGCCTTCCAGGCCCTTGGCTCGAGCGGTGCGGACATAGTCTTGTGAAAGCACCTCGAGCATGCTGTTGCGGGTGAAGCGAGCGATTGCGCCGGCCAGCGCGGTACCCAGGGTAATGGCGGGCATCAGCATCAGGAGTAGGTTTTTCTGCAGGTCTACCCAGGGCTCAACATAGCCGGAAGGTGGTATCCAGGCCAGGCGGATGCTGAAGACATAAATGAGCAGGATGCCCAGAAAAAAGTTGGGGATTGAGACCCCCGAAAGGGCCATCACGGTCACGCCTGCATCAATGGCGGTGTTTCGTCGCAAAGCCGCCAGCACCCCCGCTGGAATGCCGATCACTATGGCCACCAAAAGCGAGAACAGGCTGAGCTCTAAGGTGGTGGGTAGTTTTTGCCAGATAATCGGGGCCACCGGCTCGTTGCCACGAATGGAGTGCCCCAGATCACCCCTCACCAGGCCCCACAACCAGTCAGCATACTGCACCAGGATGGGCCGGTTAAGCCCCAGTTCCTCTCGGATCTGCGCGACCAGCTCAGGGGTGGCCTCTTCGCCCAGCAGCAGCCGGGCCGGGTCGCCCGGTAGCACCCGGGTTAGCGTAAAAACCAGCACCGTGACCAGCAACAGGGTGGGCAATCCACCCATCAAGCGTCGCAGGACGAAGAGGAACACCGCTTTTAGCTCCTATTGGCCGCCCAGGCTTACGCTGCGGAAGCGCAGGATGCCATCGGGAATGACCGGAAGCCCGCTCAGGCGACGGCTCACGCCGATGGTGGTCTGGGGGTGGTAGACGTAGATGTAGGGCAGGTCTTCTTGGATGATTTTGGTGATCTGGCTGTACAGGTCGCGGCGGGCCTCCGGCAGCCGCACAGTGCGGGCCCGGTTGAGCAGGTTGTCCACCCGCGGGTTGCAGTAACCGGAGTAGTTGTTGGGCGCTTTACAGCGAACAAAGTCGTAGATGTTGCCGTCGGGGTCGGGCCGCCCACTCCAGCCCACTGCCACTGCCTCGAGCTCCAGCTTAGCGGCTCTATCCAGCAAGGTACCAAACTCCACCTGCTCGATGCGTACTTGGATACCTGCTTCGGCAGCCATGGCCTGGTATACCTGGGCCAGCTGGGCCAGCACCGGGCCGGGTGCAATGGTCAGGGTAAAGCTGAAGCCTTGTGGACGGCCACCTTCGGCCAGCTTCTGCCGGGCCAGGGCCAGGTCGCGCTTGGGAACGGGGATGGCTTTGTCGTGCGCCAGGGTGCCGGGTGGGAAGGGCCCATTGGAAGGGAGGGCCGTGCCCAAAAACACCACCCGGTCTACCACATCGCGGTCAATGGTGGCTGCGAAGGCCTGGCGCAGGGCTTTGTTGGTAAAGGGCCCCTTGGTGTGGTTAAGCCAGATGCCCTGGTAGCCGATGCCAGGGAAGTTGTTGACCGTGAGGTTGGGATTACTACGAATGGTTGCGAGGTCTTTGGCGGCTACCGGGGTAATGATGCTAACCGCTCCCGAGAGCAGGTTGGCGACCCGCACATCGTCGTCGGGGAACGGGCGGTAAATGAGTTGCTCGATGCGGGGAAGGCCACGCTGCCAGTAGTTTTCGTTGCGTGCCAGCACGATGCGATCCTGCCGGCGCCGCTCCACGAACTTGAAGGGCCCGGTGCCCACGGGGTTGTTGCCAAAATCGGCCCCTAGCCTCTGGACAGCCGTGGGGCTGACCATCATCCCCGAGCGGTCGGACAGGATGGCCAGAAAGGGTGCGAAGGGCTCCCGCAGGGTCACCCGCACGGTATAGGGGTTGACAACCTGCACGTTGGTGATGAGCGAGAGCTCGCCCGAGCGGCGGGAACCGGGAGCGCTGCGGTAGCGATCCAGGTTGAACTTGACCGCCTCGGCATTGAAGTCGGTGCCGTCGTGGAACTTGACGCCCTGCCGCAGGTTGAAGACATAGACCTTGCCGTCTTCCTCTACGCGCCAGCTAGTTGCCAGCATGGGCACAATGCGCAGGTTTTCGTCAAGATCGACCAGCTTGTCGTAAATCTGGTTCTGTACCTGCCGATCCACCAGCGCGGAAGAAAGCAGGGGGTCGAGGTTGGGGGGATCGGCATCCAACCCCACCGTGACGGTTTGTGCCAGCCCCAAACCGCCCAGGCTCCAGAGAACAACTGCTGCCAACCACTTTTTCATCGGTCTACCTCCTTGATTTTGGCCGAGCTTTCAACCGTGCTCAGATGGGCCAACATAGCCTGACGGGCCGCTTCGGGGTCGGAAGCCCGAATGGCCTCGAGGATGCGCAGGTGTTCAGAAAGGGTAACTTGTGGTCGGTAGCGTTTAGCAGTCGATACCAAGCGGATTTGTCGCAACTCGACTTCAAGTAGGCCTACGATCTCGCTCAGTACCGCGTTGCGGCTCATATCGGCCAGGGTTTTGTGAAAAAACATATCGAGCTCGACAAATCGGTACAGATCCCCTTTGGCTGCCTGCTGCTGAGCGAGCAATTCCTCGAGCCGGGCAATCCCCTGTGGGTGGCTGCGCTCGGCGGCCAGGGCGGCGACCGCTGGCTCCAGGATGCGGCGTACTTCAAAGAGCTCGACGATGAAGTCTTCTTGGTGCAGCCTCGAGCGCAAGCGGCGACCAAAGCTTTCCGAAGGAGAGGCCACCCGCGTCCCGTCCCCCTGCCGGATTTCCACCCAGCCGTGAAGCTCGAGAATGCGCAAGGCCTCCCGTACCGATGAACGGCTCACACCAAAGCGGCTGGCCAGGTCACGCTCGCCTGGCAGTTGATCGCCAGGCCGCCAGACACCGTCCTGGAGCAATTGCTCGAGGTCTTTGGCAAGCTTCTCGGAAACTCGGGTCGGGCGCACCATTGGAAGCCAGCCCCCTTATTGGTCAGACCACTGAACCAGTAACTGCATGCAAATACACTAAGCCAGTAAGCCAAAGTGTTTGTAATCCGGGCTGCATTTCCTCTTAAAAGCCTGCCCAATGGGATGCTACGGGGCACCTATATTTAGACTATCGACAAAAAAAAGACCTTTCTGGCCGAAGAACTTGCCCCAGATGCCTTGGACAGAACCGTTCTAAATAACCTGGCTGGCCTTATGCGCCCGAAAGAAAATGCATGAAATTGCAGAGGGTTTGGAACTACACCGGCTCATCCCAGCGCATGGGTCGGATTGCCACGCACCGGCCCCCCTCCAGCACCAGCTCGGTTGCGCAGAACATGGCCCGGCCCGAGGCAGCCTTGAAGGGCGTGGGCCGCTGGGTGATGAAGCGACCCAAAAAGCTCGCGATCTCCCCTCCAATGATGGAGTGGATGGGGCCGGTCATGCCCACGTCGGCCTGGATGGCCGTGCCGTTGGCCAGAAAGCCGGCATCGGCGGTCTGGACGTGGGTGTGGGTGCCCAGCAAAGCTGAAATCTTGCCGCCTAGGTAGTGGCCCAAAGCGTACTTCTCGCTGGTGGCCTCGGCATGCACCTCGAGCAGCGCGTAATCGTGCTCGACCTCGGCCAGCACAGCCTCGGCGGTACGGAAAGGATCGTAGAGGTTCAGGCCCATGTTGACCTGCCCCATCACCTGCATCACCAGGAGTTTTTCCCCCTTGGCCTCGAGCACCCAGTGCCCTTTTCCGGGGGTGCCGGGGGGGTAGTTGAGGGCCCGGATGATGGGCTCGGTCTCGATGAGCTCGTAGATGTCCTTATGATCCCAGGCGTGGTTGCCCAGGGTGATCAGGTCGGCGCCGGCCTCGCGCAGCTTACGGTAGGCGGGCCGGGACAGACCCTTGCCATGGTGGGCGTTTTCCCCATTGACGATGACCAGATCGTAGTGGGGCCGCAGGTCGGGCAGGTGCATCGCCACAGCTCGTAAACCCGGATCGCCGTAGACATCGCCAACAAACAAGACGCGCATACCCCCAGCTTATCGTGATTGGCAGGGCCTCGGGGTGCAAAAGACCGCCGCCTTGGCTGTTGTTAGCATTCAGGAAGAGAGTCAGCCCTGGAAAGCAGGTGGGACCCAGCGGACAGGGTCAGATTCGCTGAATCAGGCTGCGAAGGTACACGAGGTCTTCCTCCCTCAGCCCGTACTTAGCCTCCCTGAGCCCCGCGATGAGCCCATCGAACCCTGCCCTACTCGGCTGGGCGGACTTGATCCACCCGGACAAGATGTCCATACCCGACAGCACCTTAACCCCAAGCCGCTGGGCAGCCCGGAGCGCGGCCTTATCGGTGCTGGTGAAGACCGCCACGCTCCCGTATCGCTGGGCCAGCACCAGGCAGGCGGCCTCCCCACGCTCAATGCCGAACTCTTCCTCGAGTCGTACCCTTTTGTGCAGCTCCCCTAGGGTCAGAGGATCGATGACCAGGCTTCCCCGCTCCAGGTGGTGCCGGATCTGGCGGCTGTTGTTGAGCCAGTCCCAGCAGCGTTTGGCCTGTCCCGGAGTAAGCCGGCTCGCGGAACGCTGTGCCCAGCGGAGCCCCCGCGCTAGCTCGCTCAACTCCTCGTCGTTGGAGTCCAGCGGCAGCAGGCCTTCGTCCTGGTTGTAGACCTCTGCCGGGAAGTAGGCTTTATTGCTACCAATGCCGCTGAGCAGGATGTCCAGGCCCTGGGGGTGGGCAAAGGAGAAGTGCCGCAGGGCGTTGGTGTCCAGTACGGGCCTACGTGATGGCATAGCGCTCGGCTTCTTCCTCCGGGGATGGCTCCATCAGCTCCTCGAACTCGAGCTCGCTCATGCCCAGGAGGCTCGCCGCACGGCGCCGGGAGATCGTTCCCTGCTCGAGCGCTTCCTTCACCAGCTCCACATAAGCGGAGGGGTAGCGCTCCTGAAGGGGCAGCGGTGCCTTACCCAGCTCGTAGTCGGCGACTGGGTAGCCGAGGGCCCGGGCCCGCCATAGGATGCCCTTCCATTCGATCTTTCCCTTGATCCTGCGCTCCGCCTCGAGCCTCCGCTGCAGGGCCTTTGGGCTAACTCCGAAGTAGCGGACAAGCCCGGCGATCTCGTCCGCGTCGCTCACGCTGTCGATACCCATGCGCTCCAGGGCCGGGGTCGGGATAAGAAAGTGGCTTGCGAAGCTGTCGGCGAACTTTTCGGCAGGATCGCTCAGCCCATCCCGGCACAGGATGGCCTGGCGGTTGTAGTGGTACAGCCCGTGTGCAAACTCGTGGGCCATGGTGAAGGGGCGACGCACCGGGGCTTGCTGCTCGTTCAGGGCGATGATGGCACCCAGCCGGGGGTGCCAGAAGATCAGCCCGGATAGATCGTTTTCTGACCGGCCAAACGGAACAGTGAAGACATAGTATCCATGTTGCTCGAGGAAAGCCTTCATGTCCCTGATTGGGGCGTTGCCCAGCCCGTAGTAAGCCCGCGTCCTTCCGGCCAGCTCCGCGGCCACCGCCTCCTTGGGGGCCGGATCTTCCAGGGGTGCAAAGGGGCTGTGCGCTGTTTTGGGGACTCTCTGGGTTCTCTCGTAGAGATCCTCGAAGGCCTTGACGAGCTGCACCAGCCTACCGATCCCGGCCTTCCCCTCATCGCTCAGCTGGGCCCCCTTCTCGCGCAGGGCTTGTTCCCACGCGCTGGTTTCCTGCTCTTCGAAGAAGAAACTGAGCGGTACACCGTAGAGCCTGGCGAGGCGCTCGAGGGTGAGGGCGTCAACCCCCCGCTTGCCCGTCTCGTACTGGGACAGGGTGGGGCCCCTGAGGCCGAGGCGGGCGGCGGCTGCCTCCTGGCTGAAGCCTGCCTGTTCGCGTGCCTTGCGCATCCGGTTACCCAGGGCCGTCGGTTCCATCGCTCCCATTGTTTCCTCCCTAGCTACAGTCAATAATAACACATTGTTATTATGCTATATACTAATATCCTGTTTCTTTACGTTTCGTTATGACTGGGTTGTAATACCAAAACTTGCATCCAAGCCCGCACACCGGCTGTGACCAGGCTAGCCTGTGCGGTCTGACCATCTGCCGGGGTAGATGGCCTCGAGCTCCCCCCTAAACCCCTCCCAGTCCTCCACCGGCAGGCGGCAGGCTCCTTGCTGGCACAGATAGGCCAGCCCTGGCCGGCGGTCTTTCAGAACCGGCAGCGCGCCGGGGGGGCCATAGGCCAGGGTGGTGAGCGGTAAGAAGGCCCTGCGAATCGGATGAATGATCTCGGCCGGGGCCACCGCCGCCAGTTCGCTGCCGCGGGTGCCCACCAAGTGGGCCTGCAGCAGAGCCGGAAAGCCGAAGGGGTTGTGCAGCAGGTGCTGGGCGTAAAACTCCACTACGGATAGGGCTGCTTGGTGCCATTCGGGGCGCTCGTACAGGGCGGCCAGGCGGAACAAAAGCTCGGCGGCGGCGGCGCTGCCCGAGGGGTACGGCCCGTCGTAGGGGTCGCGGGCCACCACCGGCAGGGTCTCGTCCAGCGAGTCGCGGAAGGTTCCTGTGGGCTCTTGGAAGTGGGCCAGGATGGCCTCGGCCAGTTGCCGGGCAGCCTCGAGCCACCCCACCTCCCCGGTGGCCTCGAAGAGCGCCAGCAGGCCCAGCCCGTAGTGGGCCTGGTCGCTCAGGTAGGCCTGGGACTTGAGCAGACCCTGGCGCCAGCTATGCCGCAGCAGACCGTCGCGGTACATCTCCTGCAGCACAAACGAGGCGTTCTTGCGGGCGGCCTCGAGGTAGCGGGGCTCTTCCAGCCAGCGCCCCACATCGGCTAGGGTGCGCAGCATCAGGCCGTTCCAGTCGGCCAGCACCTTGTCGTCGGTGAGGGGTGGGGTGCGTTGCTGCCGCGCTCTATAGAGGCGCTGGCGCACGCTTTGTACCCAGTGTTCGAAGGCCTCGGGCCCCAGGCCCAGGTGTTGCATCAAGGCCGCATCGGGGATGCGCCGCTCGAGCACGTTGGTGTGCTCCCAGTTGCCGGCCTCCGAGACCCCAAACAAGAGCATGGCCGCCTCGGCCTCCGCACCCAGAACCTGGCGGAATTCTTCGGCCCGCCAGACATAAAACTTCCCTTCCACCCCTTCCGAGTCGGCGTCCTGGGCCGACCAGAAGCCGCCTTCTGGCCCGGTTAGCTCGCGCAGCACGTAGTCCAGCGTCTCCGTAGCAATCCGCCGGTACCTACGGGCCTGCTCCGAACCCGGCGCCATCAGGCTGGCGGCGGCGTAGAGCCGGGCCAGCTGGGCGTTGTCGTAGAGCATCTTCTCAAAGTGCGGTACCCGCCAGATGTGATCCACCGTGTAGCGATGAAAACCGCCGCCCACCTGGTCGTAGAGGCCGCCCTCGGCCATCCGATCCAGGGTGAGCTCTAGGTGCTTCCAGGTGGCCTCGTGGCCCAGCCAGGCCTGCGTAAGCAGGTAGCCCAGGGCGGGCGATTGGGGAAACTTGGGGGCCCCGCCAAAGCCGCCATGGGCCAGGTCGAAGACCCTGGAAAGCCCGGCCAGGGCGGTGTGATGCAGATCATCCGGCAGGGCACCCCCCCGCGGCTTGAGCTGATCCTGCAGGTAGGTGGTGAGCTGCTCAGCGTTCTCCAGCACCTCTTTTTGCTGGTGCAGCCAGGCGTTGTGTACGCCGGCCAGCACCCGCCGGAAGCTTGGGAAGCCCTGCCGGTCTTCCGGCGGCCAGTAGGTTCCACCAAAAAAGGGCCGCAGGTCGGGCATCAGGAACATGTTCATGGGCCAGCCGCCCGACCCGGTCATGGCCTGCAGGGCCGACATGTAGACCTGATCCACGTCGGGCCGCTCCTCGCGGTCTACCTTGATGGGCACGAAGTGGGTATTTAGAAACTGGGCCACCTCGGGGTCTTCGAAGCTCTCGCGCTCCATCACGTGGCACCAGTGGCAGGTGGCATACCCCACGGATAAAAAAATGGGCTTGTTTTCGGCCCTGGCTTTGGCGAAGGCCTCCTCGCCCCAGGGGTACCAGTCCACCGGGTTGTGGGCATGCTGCAAAAGATAGGGGCTGCTTTCCTTGGCAAGTCGGTTTGGCACACCTCCAGCCTAGCCACAGGGCGTTAGAGTAAAAGTGTGGTGAGACGCAAGCCCACCCGCGCGACCGTGCGTTACCTGACGCGCCGCCTGCTGGCCGGCCTGGTGGATCTGGGTGTGCTGGCTGGCTTGCAGTTTGGCATTGTGCGGGCGGTGACCGCGTTGTTTCCACCCACCCATCCAGGCCACCACTTTTCAACCGAGGGCCTGATTCTATTTGGTCTGTTCTCCCCGCTGGCCTGGTTTACTTACGCAGTCCTGCCGCTGGCCCGCAGGGGCCAGACCCTGGGCAAGGAGCTGATGGGGCTGCGGGTGGTGAACCAGGTTGGGCGGCCCCCCAGCCTGTGGCAGGCTTTCATACGGGAAAGCCTGGGGCGCTGGTTGAATGCCATGGTGCTGAACCTTGGCCTGCTGCTGGTGTTGTGGGATCGAGACCACCAGGCCCTGCACGACATGATGGCAGAAACTTTTGTGGTGACGCTCCGA
Organism: Meiothermus taiwanensis WR-220; assembly: GCF_003568585.1. Lineage (NCBI taxonomy): Bacteria > Thermotogati > Deinococcota > Deinococci > Thermales > Thermaceae > Meiothermus > Meiothermus taiwanensis. The sequence continues at coordinate 1,578,630 of NZ_CP021130.1, read as the reverse complement.
GCACGGCAGGGTGGTGGTTTGCTAGACTAAAAAGCTGTGAGCGACACCGCCACCAAGACCCGCAGTCAGACCGCCACCCGCACCCCGCCGCGCTACAAGGTGTTGCTGCTCAACGACGACTACACCCCCATGGACTTTGTGGTGGAGGTGCTGATGCGCTATTTCAAGAAAAGCAAACTCGAGGCCACCCGCATCATGCTGCAGGTGCACCACGCGGGGGTGGGGGTGGCCGGGGTGTATCCCTTTGAAATTGCCGAGACCAAGGTCAACCAGGTGATGGCGGCGGCCAGCGCCGAGGGCCATCCGTTGCAGTGCACCATGGAACCCGAGTAGGGCCGGTTTTTGATGCCGGAATTGCAATATCCAACGTGCCAAACGTACAAAAAAGCGCTGTTGCCTGGGGTAGGGTTTGGGTATGTATCTTTCTTCCCAGGATCAACGCTGGTACCGGCTGGCCTTTGCTCTGGCGATTCTAACCGTTGTCTACAACCTGCTCGAGGGTCTGGTCTCGGTCTGGTTCGGCGTTGCCGACGAGTCCCTTACCCTTTTTGGTTTTGGCCTGGATAGCTTCATCGAGATGATCTCGGGCCTGGGCATTCTGGCCATGGTGCTGCGCATCTGGCGGCACCCCGGGGCGCCCAAAGGCCGTTTCGAGAAAACCGCCCTGCAGATCACCGGAACCGGTTTTTACGGGCTGACCGCGATTCTTTCGGTCATGGCCCTCTACAACCTGAGCACCCAGCACAAGCCCGAAACCACCCTGGCCGGCCTGATCATCGCCCTGATCTCCATCTCGCTGATGTGGCTTTTGATTCACTATAAAACCCAGGCGGGTGTGGCCCTGGGCTCGGAGGCCATCCTGGCCGATGCCAAGTGTGCGCGGGTCTGCATGTATATGTCGGGCCTGCTGCTCCTGTCGAGCCTGATTTACAGCCTGAGCGGCATCTGGTTTGTGGACAGTCTGGGGGCCTTGGGCCTGGCCTACCTGTCCTTTACCGAGGGCCGCGAGGCCTTTGCCAAGGCCAATGGCGCAGAATGCGGCTGCCACACTGTAAGCTAGTGGGCAACTTTTGCAACAATCGGAAACCACCGGCCTGCTAGACTCGGAATAGCAGGTATGGAGACACCCCTGACCCCCACCCTTGAACGTTCCATCCGCCGCGCGCTGGAGATTGCCCTCGAGCGCGGGCACGAGTACGCGGGCCTCGAGCACCTGCTTTTGGCCCTGCTCGACGACCCCGACGCCAGCCGGGTGTTGCAGTACTGCAAGGTCGACCTCGAGCACCTGCGGGCTTTGCTCGAGGAGTCGCTGCGCCAGTTCGAGCGCCTGCCGGGTGTCCAGCCCGAGCCCACCACGGCCTTTCAGCGGGTGATCCAGCGGGCGGTGTGGCAGATGCGCTCGGCCGGGCGCGACCAGGCCAACGGGGCCAATGTGCTGGTGGCCATCATGGACGAGCGGCAGTCGGCGGCTTATGCCCTGCTGGAGCAGCTCGGTGTGACCCGCCTCGACCTGACCTCGGCCATCTCGCGGGGGGCCCTGCCGCGGGGGGTATCGCCCAGGATCGAGCCCGTGCAGGTGGGCGAGGAAGGTGGGGGTGTGGCCGAGAACCCCCTCGAGGCCTACTGCACCAACCTGACCGAACGGGCCCGCAAGGGCGAGCTCGACCCGCTGATTGGGCGGGAGAAGGAGCTCGAGCGCATCCTGACGGTTCTTTCGCGCCGGCAGAAGAACAACCCCCTCCTGGTGGGCGACCCGGGGGTGGGCAAGACCGCGCTGGTGGAGGGGCTGGCCCAGCTGATCGTGGCCCCCCCGGCCGGGGCCACCCTGCCCAGCCGGCTGGTGGGGGCCGAGGTCTTCGCGCTGGACATGGGCAGCCTGCTGGCCGGTACGCGCTATCGGGGCGACTTCGAGGAGCGGGTCAAGGCGGTGATGAAGGCCCTCGAGGCCCATCCCAACGCCATTTTGTTCATCGACGAGATTCACACCATCGTGGGCGCGGGCTCCACCACCGGCTCCACGGTGGACGCCAGCAACCTGCTCAAGCCGGCCCTCACCGGCAAGCTGCGCTGCATTGGGGCCACCACCTTTGCCGAGTACAAGCACTTTGAGAAAGACCGGGCCATCGCCCGGCGCTTCCAGAAGATCGACATCGGCGAGCCTTCCCACGCCGAGGCGGTGAAGATCCTGGAGGGGCTCAAGCCGCGCCTGGAGGCCCACCACCGGCTCACCTACACCAAAGCGGCCCTCGAGCGGGCGGTGGAGCTCTCGGCCCGCCACCTTTCCGAGCGCCGCCTGCCCGACTCGGCGCTGGACGTGCTGGACGAGGCCGGGGCGGCCCAGGCCCTGTTGCCGCCGGGCAAGCGCAAGAACCGCATCGGGGTGGCCGAGGTCGAGGCCACCGTGGCCCGCATGGCCCGCATTCCGGCCAAGAACCTGAGCCGCGATGACGAGGCCGTGCTGGCCAACCTCGAGCAGGAGCTAAAACGCGCGGTCTTCGGGCAGGATCGGGCGGTAGAGGAAGTGGCCAGCGCCATCAAGCTCTCGCGCGCCGGCCTGCGCGACCCACAAAAACCCATCGGTGCCTACCTGTTCGCCGGCCCCACCGGGGTGGGCAAGACCGAGCTGGCCCGCCAGCTGGCGGCCTCGCTGGGGGTGCCGCTCCTGCGCTTCGACATGTCGGAGTACATGGAGAAGCACTCGGTCTCGAGGCTGATCGGCGCACCGCCGGGCTATGTGGGCTTCGACCAGGGCGGCCTGCTCACCGACGCGGTGCTGCAAAACCCCCACTGCGTGCTCTTGCTCGACGAGATCGAGAAAGCCCACCCCGACCTCTACGCCATTTTGTTGCAGGTCATGGACTATGGCAGGCTCACCGACCACAACGGCAAGACCGTGGACTTCCGCAGCACCATTCTGATCATGACCACCAACGCCGGGGCCGCCGAGGCCAGCGAGCGGCGGGTGGGCTTTTTGGGCGGCACCAAGGCCGAGGCCAGCGAGGAGGCCCTCAAGCGCCTCTTCACCCCGGAGTTTCGCAACCGCCTGGACGCCATCGTGCACTTCAACCCGCTTTCCCCGGAAATCATGCAGCAGATTGTGGGCAAGTTCCTGGGGCAGCTCGAGGCCCAGCTCAAAGAGCGCAAGGTGGCGCTGGAGGTTAGCCCCGAAGCGGTGGAGTGGCTGGCCGAAAAAGGCTACGACAAGCTGATGGGAGCCCGCCCGCTGGCCCGCTTGATCCAGGAAAAAATCAAGAAACCCCTGGCCGACCTGCTGCTCTTTGGCCCCCTCAAGCACGGGGGGCGTCTGCAGATTGTGCGCCAGGGCGAGGAGCTTGCCCTGAAAACCCATTGAGCCGGTGCAAGAGGGGCTAAATGCCTGCGCGATCGCACCAGATCCCGCTTGGACAGCACAAAAGCCCTTTGGCAGAATGACCCATTCTGTTTGGCGCAGAGCGCTACTATGCCCCCTGTCGGACTTCCCGACGGCGGATCTTGAAAGCCCGGTTTTGCGATAGATAAGGCCATCCAGCCCCCAAGGGGGTTAAAAAGCAAACCATCATGGCAAAAAAGGCGCTTTTTGACCCCGTACTTACCACAGCACCCCCTTCTGGGAGAGCCGTGCAGGACGGCGTTTATGGGGTATGCGGTTGCAAACAAAAAGCCCCGTAAGGGGATCGCAGTGCCAGGGCTCCTTCGCTGTGCTGCTGTTTTTATCGGGCCGGGGGCCTGGTCTTTGGCAATGGAAACTGCGCGTCAGTTTGTAGCGCCATGGGGAGTACAATAAACTTCCATAGACAGCCAGATGCCAGGAGGGCTTGGGTGGCCGAGTTGAGCTTTCAGTTGAATGGAAAAGCTGTTCGGGTTTCCGATCTAGACCCACATACCACCTTGCTTTCGTGGCTGCGCCAGGCAGGCCTGACCGGCAGCAAAGAAGGCTGTGCGGAAGGGGAGTGCGGGGCCTGTGCGGTGCTGCTGCTAAGGCCCGATGACCAAGGATCGCGCCTCGAGGCGGTGAACGGCTGCCTGCTGCTGCTGCCCAGCCTGGCCGGTCGGGAGGTCTGGACGGTGGAGGGGCTTTCCGGGAATGGAGACCTGCATCCGGTGCAGCAGGCCATGCTGCAAGGGGGCTCGCAGTGCGGCTACTGCACGCCGGGCTTCGTGGTCAGCATGGCGGCGGAGTACTACCGCAAAGGGCGGGAGGGGTTCGACCTCGAGGCCCTCTCCGGCAACCTCTGCCGCTGCACCGGCTACCGGCCCATCCGCGACGCGGCGCTCGCGCTGGGCCGGCCCAGCCCCGAGGATCCCCTGGCCCGGCGGCTCTCGGAACCCGCCCCACCCCTGGGCCCCCTGCACTACCAGGCCGGCCCCACCTACCTGCGCCCGGCCTCCCTGCCCGAGCTTTTCCAGGCCCTGGAGGCCCACCCCCAGGCCCGGCTGGTGGCCGGCGGCACCGATCTGGTGGTGGAGGTCAATCAGCGTTTTGCCCGGGCCGAGGTGCTCCTCGACCTGAGCGCCCTGCCCGAGCTCCAGACCCTGCAGTGGGGCCCAGATTATGTCGAGATCGGTGCGGGCGTCTCCCTTAGCGAGCTCGAGCGCTGGCTGGCCGGCCGCATCCCCCTCCTAAGCGAGTGGTTTCCCCTGTTCGCCTCGCGCCTGATCCGCAACCGGGCCACCCTGGGGGGCAACCTGGGCACGGCCTCGCCCATCGGCGACGGCCCGCCGGTCCTGCTGGCCCTGGAGGCCGAGGCGGTGCTGGTGAGCGCGGCGGGGGAGCGGGTGGTGCCGCTCGAGCGCTTCTTCACCGGCTACCGCCAGACCGCCCTGAGCCCCGGCGAGGTCATCCGCGCGGTGCGCATTCCTTTGCCCCTGGCTCCGCAGGCCCGCTTTTACAAGGTATCCAAGCGCCGCCTGGACGATATCTCCACGGTGGCCGCCGCCTTTGCCCTGCGGCTGGAAGCGGGCGTGGTGCAGCACATCCGGATTGGCCTGGGCGGGGTGGCCGCCACCCCGGTGCGGGCCTACCAGACCGAGGCCTTTTTGCAGGGCAAGCCCTGGGACGAGCGCACCGTGCGGGCCGCGGCCGAGGTGATCCGGGGCGAGTTCAGGCCCATCGACGATCACCGGGGCAGCGCGGCCTACCGCACGGCCATGCTGGGAAATCTCTTACAAAAGTTCCATGCCGAGACCGCGGAGGTGGCCGTATGAAGGTGGTGGGCCAGGCGATTCCCCACGAGTCCGCCAGGGAACACGTGACCGGGCGGGCCCTCTACACCGACGACCTGCTGCCCCGCTACCCCCAGGCCCTCCACGCCTGGCCGGTGCAGGCCCCTCATGCCCATGCCCGCGTGCTGCGCCTCGAGCCCGCGCCGGCCCACCGGGTGCCGGGGGTGGTGCGGGTGCTCACCGCCGCGGACGTGCCGGGCCTGAACGACGCCGGCATCAAGGGCGACGAGCCTTTGTTCCCTTGCGAGGTAATGTACCACGGCCAGGCGGTGGCCTGGGTGCTGGCCGAGACCGAGGAGGCCGCGCGGCTGGGGGCGGAGCGGGTGGTGGTGGAGTACGAACCCCTGCCGGCCATCCTCACCCTCGAGGAGGCCATCGCCCAGGGGAGCTTCCAGGGCGCCACCCTGCAGATCCGCCGGGGCGACCTCGAGCAGGGCTTCCGCGCCTCGGCGCGGGTTCTGTCGGGGGCGCTCTACCTGGGGGGGCAGGAGCACTTCTACCTCGAGACCCAGGCCTCGCTGGCCCTGCTCGACGAGACCGGCCATATCCTGGTGCACTCCTCCACCCAGCACCCCTCCGAGACCCAGGAGGTGGTGGCCCAGGTGCTGGGCCTGCCGCGCAACCAGGTCACGGTGCAGTGCATCCGCATGGGCGGGGGCTTTGGCGGCAAGGAGGTGCAGGCCAGCCCCTATGCGGCGGTGGCGGCCCTGGGGGCCTACCTGACCCGGCGCCCGGTGCGGGTGCGGCTGAATCGGTGGCAGGACATCGCCCTCACCGGCAAGCGCCACCCCTTCTACGCCCGCTGGAAGGTGGGCTGCTCCGAGGAAGGGCGGCTGCTGGCCTTGCAGATCGAGCTCTTCTCGGATGGGGGCTGGTCGCTGGATCTGAGCGAGGCGGTGCTGGCCCGTGCGCTTTGCCACATCGACAACGCCTACTTCATCCCCCACCTCGAGGTCACCGGGCGGGTCTGCAAGACCCACAAAACCTCCCAGACCGCCTTCAGGGGCTTTGGCGGGCCGCAGGGTATGGTCTTTATCGAGGAGGTGCTCACCCAGGTGGCCCAGACCCTGGGGCTGCCGCCGGAGGTGGTGCGGGAGCGCAACTTCTACGGGCCGTCGGACAGCCCGGAGACCTCCACCACCCACTACGGCCAGCCCATCAAGGATGTCGAGCGCATCCGCCTGATCTGGGACGAGCTCAAGAGCAGCGCCGAGTTCGAGCGCCGCCGGCGCGAGGTTGCCCTTTTTAACGCCCAGAACCCGCAGCGCAAGCGGGGCCTGGCCATCACCCCGGTCAAGTTCGGTATCTCCTTCAACTTCACCGCCTACAACCAGGCCGGAGCGCTGGTGCTGGTCTATCAGGACGGCTCGGTGCAGGTCAACCACGGGGGCACCGAGATGGGCCAAGGGCTTTATACCAAGATTCAGCAGATTGCCGCCGAGGCCCTGGGGGTGCCGCTCGAGGCCATTCGCCTGATGCCCACCCGCACCGACAAAATCCCCAACACCTCGGCCACCGCGGCCTCCACCGGGTCCGATCTGAACGGGGCCGCGGTCAAGGAGGCCTGCGAGAAGATCAAAGCCCGGCTGGCGGTGGTGGCGGCCCAGCGCTTTGGGGTGAACCCCGCCGACGTGGTGTTTGAGGACGGCCAGGTCTGGAGCATCTGGAAGCCCGAGGAGCGCCTCGCCTTCGCCGAGGTGGTCAGGGCCGCCTACGCCCAGCGGGTGCAGCTCTTCGCCGACGGCTTCTACCGCACCCCCGGCCTGCACTGGGACAAGGCCCGGATGCGGGGCAAGCCCTTCCACTACTTCGCCTACGGGGCGGCGGTGAGCGAGGTGGAGGTGGACGGGTTCACCGGCCAGTACACCGTGCGCCGGGTGGACATCCTGCACGACGTGGGCGACTCGCTCTCGCCGCTGATCGACCTGGGCCAGGTGGAGGGCGGCTTTATGCAGGGCCTGGGCTGGCTCACCGTAGAAGACCTGCGCTGGGACGCGGAGGGCCGCCTGGCCACCCGCTCGGCCAGCACCTACAAGCTGCCCAGCTTCTCCGAGCTGCCCCCGGTCTTCAACGTGCGGCTCCTGCCCAGGGCCACCGAGACCGGGGTGGTGTACGGCTCTAAAGCGGTCGGGGAGCCCCCTTTGATGCTGGCCATCTCGGTGCGCGAGGCCCTGCGCGACGCGGTGGCGGCCTTTGGCGCCGGGGGGTATGTGGAGCTGGCCTCGCCGGCCACGCCTGAGGCGGTCTACTGGGCCATCGAGAAGGTGCGGCGAGGGGCCCTGGTCTTTGGGGATTGATGAGGTGGTTTGAGCACCTGGCCCAGCTGACGGAGCGCCGGATACCCCTGGTGCTGGTCACCCTGGTGGCGGTGCGCGGCCATGCCCCCCGCGAGGCCGGGGCCAAGATGCTGGTGACGGCGGAGGCGGTCTACGGCACCATTGGGGGCGGGAACCTCGAGGCCACCGCCGTCGGGCTGGCCCGCCGGATGCTGAGCGAAACCGGCCAGCCCACCCCGCAGATGCACACCCTGCGGCTCACCGAGCAGGCCCCCGCCGAGTACGGGGTGCAGTGCTGTGGGGGCGAGGTGACTTTGTTGCTCGAGCGGGTCGTTCCCGCCCGGCCCACGGTGGCGATCTTCGGGGTGGGGCATGTGGGGCTGGCCCTGGCCCAGGTGCTCTCGATCTGCCCGGTGGCCCTCTGGCTGGTGGACTCGAGGGCCGAGATGTTGTCCGAAGCGCGCTTAGCGCCCCTCCGCCACGGCGAGGCCGAGATTAAAGCCTTCCACGCCCCCATCCTGGACGGGGTGGTGAACGACCTGCCGGCGGGCTCGCACCTGGTGGTCATGACCCACGACCACGCCGAGGATCTGTTCGTGCTCGAGATGGCCCTGCGCCGGGCCGACCTGGGCTACATCGGCCTTATCGGGAGCGCGGGCAAGTGGGCCCGCTTCCGGCAGAAGCTAATGGCCCAGGGTTTTTCCGAGCAGGATCTGCAGCGGGTCACCACCCCCATCGGCCTGCCGGGCATCCAAAGCAAAGCCCCGGAGGCCATCGCCATCGCCACGGCGGCCCAGCTGCTGCCCTTTATTTTCCAGGATAGCCCCCAGGCCCTGCCGGGGCGCGCCAAGGTGGTCGAGTAGCACGGTTTTCTGTATGATTTGCGGCAATGTCGGCGCTGCTCGAGCTGAAAAACATCACCAAGCGCTTTCCGGGGGTGGTCGCCAACGATAAGGTGAGCCTCGAGGTCTACCCCGGCGAGGTGCTGGCGCTTCTGGGGGAGAACGGGGCTGGCAAGTCCACCCTCGTCTCGATTCTGTATGGCCTCTACCGCCCCGACGAGGGGGAGATCTGGGTGGAGGGCCGTCCGGTGCGCATTGCCTCCCCCATGGACGCGCTCCGGCTGGGCATCGGGCTGGTGCCCCAGCACCCCACGCTGGTAGGCCGCCACACCGTGGCCGAAAACCTGGCCCTGGGCATTGGCAGCCCCCTGTGGCCCGCGCAGCGCATCGGGCCCCTGGTGGAGCGCATCGCCCAGGGCTACGGCCTGCAGATTGACCCCAGGGCCCCGGTCTTCCAGCTTTCACCGGGCGAGAAGCAGCGGGTGGAGATCGTGCGGGCCCTGCTGCGGGGGGCCAAGGTGCTCATCCTGGACGAGCCGACCAGCGTGCTCACCCCCCAGGAGGCCGAGGCGCTGTTCAGGGTGATGCGGGAGCTGCGGGCGGCGGGCAAGTCGCTTATTTTTATCTCCCACAAGCTCGAGGAGGTGCTGTCCATCGCCGACCGCTGCACGGTGCTGCGCCGGGGCCGGGTGGTGGGCAGCCTCTTGCGGGAAGAGGCCAGCAAGCCCAGGCTGGCCGAGCTGATGGTGGGGCGCAGCGTGAGCTTTGAGCGCAAGCGTCAAAGCGCCGCGCTGGGAGAGGTGGTGCTCGAGGTGGACGGCCTGCGGGCGAGATCCAGCCGCAACCTTCCGGCCTTGCAGGGGGTCTCCTTCCGGCTACATCGCGGGGAAATCCTGGGCCTGGCCGGGGTGGCGGGCAACGGGCAGAGCGAGCTGGTGGAGGTGCTGGCAGGGCTCAGAAGCATCGAGGCGGGCGCGGTGCGGCTCCTGGGACAGCCCCTGCCGCCCAGCCCGGCGCGGCTGTTCGATCTGGGGGTGGCCCACATCCCCGAGGATCGCATCCAGATGGGCACCGTGCCCAGCATGAACGTGGCCGAGAACCTGGCCCTGCGCACCTTCGACCGGCCCCCCTGGGCCCGCGGCGGCCTGCTCAACCCCAGGGCCTTTGAAGAGGAAGCCCGGCGGCAGGTGCAGGCCTACGCCATCGCCACCCCCAGCCTGCGCACCCCCTCGAGGCTCCTTTCGGGCGGCAACATCCAGAAGGTGATTCTGGCCCGCGAACTGGCCGGGCAGCCCCAGCTCATCCTGGCCGTGCACCCCACCTACGGCCTCGATATTGGGGCCACCGAGCAGGTGCACCGGGTCTTGCTGGAAAAAACCCAGCAGGGCTCGGCGGTGCTTCTGGTCTCGGAGGATCTGGAGGAGCTGCTCTCGCTCTCCGACCGCATCGGGGTGCTCTACCGGGGGGCCTTGCAGGGGCCATTTGCGGTGGAAGAGGTCTCGCGCGAGGCCATCGGCCTGTGGATGACTGGGGGTGTGGCGTGAGGCTCGAGCCTCTGGCGAATGCCTCGCCCGGGCGGGTGCTGGGGGTCACGCTGGCTGCGCTGGGGCTGGCCTTTGTGCTGGTGGGCGCGGTGTTTGTGGCCTACGGGCAGAACCCCCTCGAGGTCTACCGCCTCATGCTCAGCGGCACCCTGCTGGACGCCAAGGGCTGGCAGGAGATCCTGCGCCGCAGCATCCCCCTGCTGCTGATTGGGGTGGGCCTGACCCTGGCTTTTCGCACCCAGTTCTACAACATCGGGGCTGAGGGCCAGCTTCTGCTGGGGGCGGTGCTGGCCGCCGGGGTGGCCCTCTTCCTGCCCTTGCCGGCGCCTTTGAGCCTGCCGGCCATGGCCCTGGCCGGCGCTCTGGGCGGGGCGCTGTGGTGCGGCCTGGCGGCCTGGCTGCGGCTGCGCTTCAGCGTCAATGAGATCCTCTCCACCCTGATGCTCAACTACGTGGCCCAGTCGCTGGTCATCTTCCTGATCAACGGCCCCTGGCGGGGCAAGGATGTGCGGGGCTACATCTACTCCGACCGCTTCGCCGAGTACCAGCAGATTCCGGTCTGGGCGGGCTCGAGCGTGCATTGGCCCACCCTGCTGCTGGGGGTGCTGCTGGCCCTGGTCTTGCAGTTCGTGCTCTTCCGCACCACCCTGGGCTTCCGCATGCGCATCGTGGGCGAGAACCCAGGGGCCGCGCGCTACCTGGGGATTGCCCAGGGCCGGGTGCTGCTGCTGCTGGCCCTCATCACCGGCGGTATGGCCGGTCTGGCCGGGGTAGGGGAGATTGCGGGCATCCACCACCGGCTCATCGAGCCCAGCCAGCTTTCCAGTGGCTATGGCTTTACCGCCATCATCGTGGCCTGGCTGGCTCGAGGCCACCCGGCCCTGGTGCTCCTCACCGCCCCCCTGATGGGCCTGGTGCTGGCCGGGGGCGACCTGCTGAAGGTCAGCCTCAACATGCCCTTTCGCATCGTGGATATCTTCAGCGGGGTGATTCTGTTCTGCCTGATTGGTTCGGAGCTTTTTTTGCGCTACCGTGTTCGCTGGGGTAGGTAAGACGGCCCCAATACCCGCCGGAAGCGGTTATGCTGGTACGAACTTATGCGAACCACGCTGAACTTGCCCGATGACCTGTACAACCGACTCAAGCAGTTGGCCGTTCGGGAGGGAAAACCCCTAAGGGAAATAGTGCTGAGGTGCTTGGAGGAGGGTTTGAACCGTCAAGCCACCAGTACGGCTCAACGCATCCTGCCCGTCGTGCCTGAGGCGGGTCGTAGGATTAGGGCTTACGCGCATGCGGAGCTATGGGGTCTTTTGGATGAGCCTACCGCTTCCTGACAACATTTTCTGGTTCGCCCTGCCAGAGGATCCCCAGCGGCTGGATGACGCACTGCGAACACTGGTACGGGGATGGAAGCACCCCCTGGCTGCTTTTGCTTGTCACCTTCGACCAGGACTTCGAGCGCTTTGAGGGTCTAAGCTGCATACTGTTGTCATAGGTGCACATGGAAGAAGTCATCAACGCTTTGGCTCGAGCCCTATCCTTTGGCACCCCCCTCCTAATCGCCTGCCTGGGGGCCATCCTGAACGAGCGGGCCGGGGTGGTGAACCTGGGGGTGGAGGGCATGATGGCCCTGGGGGCCCTGGCCGGTTTTGCGGTGGCCTACGGCAGCGGGGCGGGGGATGGCAACCTCTGGCTGGCGGTGCTGGCGGCCATGCTGGCCGGGGCGCTGGCCGCTTTGCTGCACGGCTTCGTCACCATCACTTTGCAGGCCAACCAGTTTGTCTCGGGCCTGGCCCTGACCATGGTGGGCCTGGGCACGGCGGGGCTGCTGGGCAAGCGCTATGAGGGGCTGCCGCTCTTCAACCAGCCCCCGGAGTGGCCTTTCACCCTGGGGGCTTTTGTGCTGGCGGGTCTGCTGGCTTTTGTGCTGTATGCCACCCGCTGGGGCCTTTCGCTGCGTTCGGTGGGCGAGAACCCCGCGGCGGCCGACCTGCTGGGCATCAACGTGCTGCGGGTGCGCTACCTGGCGGTGGCGGCGGGTGGGTCGCTGGCCGGGCTGGCCGGGGCCTACCTTTCGCTGGTCTACCGCCCCTCCTGGACCGATGGCATGACCGCGGGGCTGGGCTGGATTGCGGTGGCCCTGGTGATTTTTGTGGGCTGGAGCCCGCTTCGGGCGGTGTTTGGGGCCATTTTTTTCGGCTTGCTATACTATCTCCAATTCCGGCTCCAAGGCCAGGCGGCCATTCCTTCCGAGGTGTTCGCGAGCCTGCCGTACCTTCTGGTTATACTTGTGCTGGCCTTGTCCGGACTGCGCGGACAGCAGGGCAGTGCCCCCGAGGCTTTGGGAAAACCCTATCGGCGGGGTGAACGCTAAGTTTAGGTTGGAGGGGATGTATGCGAAAGTGGTTGATTGGTACTGTGACGGCGCTGATGCTTGGCCTGGGGATGGCCCAGCCGACGGGCCTTAAAGCCTGCTTTATCTACGTAGGCCCCATCGGCGATGTGGGCTGGACCTACGCCCACGACGAGGCCCGGCGGGCCGCCGAGAAAGCCATTCCGGGGCTCACCACCCAGTACGTGGAGTCGGTCAAACCGGCCGATACCCTGGCCACGGTAGACCGGCTGGTTGCGGGCGGCTGTAAGGTGATCTTCACCACCTCATTCGACTTCATGGATCCGACCCTCGAGGCCGCCAAAAAGTACCCCGAGATCATCTTCGCCCATGCTTCCGGCTTCAAGCGGGCCCCCAACATGCTCACCTACATGGCCGACTTCTACCAGATCTACTACCTCAACGGCCTGATGGCGGGTGCGCTCACCAAGAGCGGCAAGGTGGGCTACGTGGCGGCTTTCCCCATCCCCGAGCTCAAGCGCCACATCTCGGCTTTCGCCCTGGGCGTGCGGGCGGTCAACCCCCGCGCCACCGTGAACGTGAAGTGGATCAACGCCTGGTACGACCCCGTGAAGGCCCGCGAGGCCGCCGAAGCCCTGATGGCCGAGGGCAACGACATCCTGGCCTTTACCGAGGACACCGCCACGGTCATCCAGACCGCGGCCCGGCGCCGGGTGCCCAGCTTCAGCCACTACAACTCGATGTACAAGTACGCCCCCGACTACGTGGTCTCGGGGCAGTTGGTGGACTGGAGCGTCATTTACATCGACATCCTGAAGAAAGTGCAGAACGGCACCTACACCCCCAGGAACCTGCAGAACGTGGACTACTGGTGGCTGGCCCGCGAGAGGGCGGTGATGCTGGGGGCCCAGGTGGGCATGCCCATCAACCCCAAGTTCGAGCCGGCTCTTAAGCAGGCCAGCATGACCGTGAACGGCAGGAAGGTGAGCGTCTACGACCGGGTGATGGAGCTTTACAAAGACATCCAGAGCCCCAACCCCAAGTGGGATCCCTTCACCGGCCCCATCCGCGACCGCAACGGCGTGCTGCGCGTGCCGGCGGGGCGCAAGATGACCGTGAAGGAGCTCAACGAGATGCAGTGGGTGGCCCCTGGGGTGGTGGGCCCGGTGCCGGACGAGCCCAAATAGTTCATCGAGCCATTGGCCTGGACAGAACGCCCTCTGTCCAGGCCGGTTTTTTCACTCTGGCGGCTTGCGGGGGGCCTGGGCTCATTAGTACCATGCGTAGAACATGAACCTCCAGCCATCCGACCTCCAGTACGCCGTAGACGTGGCGATGGGCCGACAGCCGGGAAGCCTGCTTTTCAAAAATGCGCGGCTGGTCAATGTGTTCACGCTGGAAATCCAGCACACCCACATCCTGCTGGCCGGGCGGCTGGTGGCGGCGGTGGGGCCGGAGTACGCCTCGGCCCAAGCGATGGAGGTGGTGGATCTGGAGGGCCGCTGGGTGGCCCCCGGCCTGATTGACGGGCACGTGCACCTCGAGTCCTCCCTGGTCTCCCCGGTGGAGTATGCGCGGGGGGTGGTGCCCCGGGGGGTGACCGGGGTGGTCACCGATCCCCACGAGATCGGCAATGTGGCCGGGGTGGCCGGCATCGAGTGGCTGATGGAGGCCAGCGAGGGGCTGCCCCTGGAGGTCTGGGTCACCGTGCCCTCCTCGGTGCCCTCCACGCCCCTGGAAACCAGCGGTGCGGTGCTGGGGCTGGCCGAGATCGAGCGGCTGCTGGCCCACCCCAGGGTGGTGGGGGTGGCCGAGCTGATGAGCTTCCCGGCCATCCTGGCCGCCGAGGCAACCGAGCTTAGCAAGGTGCTCTTGGCCGAGCGCTTCCGCAAATCGCCCGAAGGCCACGCCCCCACCCTGATGGGGCCCGCGCTGCAGGGCTACCTGGCCAGCGGCATCGCCTCCGACCACGAGAGCACCACCCTGGAGGAAGGGCGGGCCAAGCTCGAGGCCGGCTGCTTTTTGATGGTGCGCGAAGGCTCCACCACCCGCAACCTGGAGGCCCTGGCCCCCCTGCTGCGCCCGGAGCACGGCGACCGCATCGGCCTGGTGACCGACGACCGCCTGCCCTCCGACCTGCTCAGGGAGGGCGGGGTGGACTTCCTGGTGCGCAAGGCCATCGGGCTGGGGGTAGACCCGGCCTACGCCATCCGCGCCGGTAGCTGGAACGTGGCCCGCCACTACCGTCTTTTGCGTCGGGGAGCCATCGCCCCTGGCTTCCAGGCCGACCTGGTGGTGCTGGACGACCTGCACAGCTTCCGGGCCTGGGCGGTCTATCAGCGGGGCCGCCGGGTGGCCCACCAGGGACAACTGGAGGTGCCGCTCCCCAGGGCCGAAGCCTCGAGGGCGGTCTCCCATACCGTCCGGCTGCCCGACCTTGGCCCCCAGGATCTGCGAATTCCAGCCGGTGCAGGCAAGGTGCGGGTGATCCGGCCTATTCCGCACCAGGTGCTGACAGAGGAGGTGCGCCTCGAGCCCACGGTGCGCGATGGGGAGGTGGTGGCCGACCCCAGCCGCGACCTGGCCAAGCTGGTGTGCTTTGAGCGCCACGGCAAAAACGGCCGGATCGGCAAGGGCCTGGTGACCGCGTTTGGCCTGCAAAAAGGAGCCCTGGCCTGCACGGTGGGCCACGACCACCACAACCTGATGGCGGTGGGGGTCTCGGACGCCGAGATCGTAACGGCGGCCCGGCGGCTCGAAGCCCTGGGCGGCGGGATGGTGGCGGTGGCCGACGGCCGGGTGCTGGCCGAGCTGGCCCTGCCCATCGCCGGCCTGATGACCGACGAGCCCTTGGAGGCGGTGGACGCCAGGCTACAGGCCCTCGAGGCCGCCGCCAAAACCCTGGGGGTGAGCCTGCCCGACCCCTACATGGTGCTTTCCTTCCTGGGGCTGGCGGTGATCCCCGAGCTGCGCCTGACCGACCACGGCCTGGTGGATGTGCGGCAGGGGGCGGTGGTGGGGCTCTATGAGAACGATCCCCTTCGGGACGGCTTGCGTCCGTACACCGAGTAGAATAGGTCGGCATGACCGTTCTGCTGCGTGGCCTGATCCTTCACACACCACAAAATCCCTTCCGCACCGACAGGGCCCTCGAGGCCTTTTCCGATGGGGGGTTGGCCTTGCGGGATGGGCAGATCGTTGCGCTGGGCAGCTTTTCCGAGGTGCGAAAGCAGTACCCCGAGGCCCCCGTGCAGGACTGCCGCGAAGGGGTGCTGCTGCCGGGGCTGGTGGACACCCACGTGCACTACCCGCAAACCCGGGTGATTGGCGCGATGGGCTACTCGCTTCTGGACTGGCTGGAAAAGCGCACCCTGCCCTTGGAGGCCCGGCTTTCCGACAACAAGCTGGCCCGTGAGCTGGCCCGCGAGTTCGTCGGGCTCCTCTTGCGCAACGGCACCACCACCGCGCTGGTCTTTGGCTCGCACTTTCAGGGGGCCACCGCCAACCTGTTCGGGGCCGCCGAGGACGTGGGCCTGCGCCTCATCGCCGGGCAGATCTGCTCCGACCGGATGCTGCGCCCCGAGCTGCACACCACCCCCGAGCGGAGCTATGCCGAGCAGAAGATGCTCATCCAGCGCTTTCATGGCCGGGGCAAGCTGCGCTACGCGGTGACCCCCCGCTTCGCCCTCTCGGCCTCGGAGGGGTTGCTCGAGGTCTGCCAGACCCTCTTGCAGGAGCACCCCGACCTGCACTTCACCACCCACATCAACGAGAACCTCGAGGAGATCCGCACCGTGGCCGAGCTTTTCCCCTGGAGCCGGCACTACCTGCACACCTACGACCGCTTTGGCCTGGTAACCGAGCGCTCGGTGCTGGCCCACAACGTCCACCCCACCGAACCCGAGCTGGCCCGCCTGGCCGAGGCCCGGGCGGCCATCGCCCACTGCCCGAGCTCCAACGCCTTTATCGGCAGCGGTATCTTCCCCATGAACCGACACCTGCGGCACGGGGTTCGCTTCGGGCTGGGCTCGGATGTGGGGGGCGGCACCGGGTTTAGCCTGCTCAAGGAAGGGCTGATGGCCTACCTGGCCCAGCGCTACGCCCCCGAGGGGGTGCGCCTGACCCCGGCCCACCTGCTTTACCTGGCCACCCTGGCCGGGGCCGAGGCTCTGGGCCTGGGTGAGACCGTGGGGAGTCTGACCCCCGGCAAGGCCGCCGATGTGATCTGGGTTAAGCCCGAACCCGGCAGCGCCCTCGAGGTGCACTTCCGCCACCTGGACTCGGCTGAGGATCTGCTGGGATCGCTTTTCACGCTGCACGGCGAGGCCCAGGTGCACCAGGTCTGGCTCGAGGGCCGCGCAGCCCCGCTGGTTTTTTGATATGGAACAGGTTTACGTCGTACCCGCCTCGCTTTTTCCACCGGCCCAGGAGGCCCTTATTCCGCTCGAGGAAGCGCTCTTGCAAGCCATCGAGCAAAAGGGCTTTTTCCTCGAGCGCGCCCGCGCTGAAGAAGACCCCACCTACCGCCAGATCATCCCCTATGCCCTGGTGCGCTACCGCGAGCGGTATTTCCTGATGCGCCGCACCCAGGGCGGCGGCGAGGCCCGGCTGTATGGCCGCTACACCCTGGGGGTGGGGGGGCATATCAACCCCCAGGATGCCGGCGGCAACCCCCTCCTGAACGGCTTGCGCCGGGAGCTGGCCGAGGAGGTGGGGGTGCAGCGCTACAGCGCCCGGCCCGTGGGCTTCATCGTTTCCGATAGCAGCCCGGTGAGCCGGGTACACGCCGGGGTGGTGTTTGTGGTGGAGGCCGCCGAGGCGCCTCGGGTGATGGAAGGGGAGAAGCTAGAAGGCCGCCTGGCCTCTTTGCCGGAAGTAGAGGAGGTGTACGAGGGGCTCGAGGGGTGGTCGCAGATCCTCGCCGCCTGGCTCGCGGCCCTAAAGAAAGCCGAGAGGCGGCCCTAGGGCGGGAAGAGCAGACGGGCCCGCAGGCAGCCCCCCTGCACCTCGAGGCGGGTGCTTCCCAGGCCCAAAGCCAGCCCGGCTTCCGAGCAGTAAAAAAGTTCACGGCGCTTTTCCTGGGCCAGGGCCTGGTTCCAGGGGTAGGCCCCCCCTGTGTAGTAGGCCTCGGTCTCGGGGTCGGTGTAGGCCCGGAAGCCCTGGAAGCGCCAGGGCAGGCCAAACCTCAGGAGGACGGGTCGTTGGGTTACCGAGTTGACAAACTCCACCTGGCCTTTTGTCCAGGCCCAGAGGAGGAGCAGCCTTTGCTCCCCTTCGTTTTCTACCTCCACGACCCGTAAAGAAAAAAGCAAAAGCCCGGCCAGGAGGATGAGCCAGGGCCGGGCTTTGAGCATTACCTTAGAGCCCCTGCCTCCCTGAAGTAGCGCAGGGCCCCCTCATGGTAGGGGATGGTGCCCCCCACGAAGCGCACGGCGTTTTGCAGGGTGGTGTCGCGGGCGGAGGCCACCGCGGCGCGCAGGGCCTCGAGGCCCTCAAAGGTGGCCTTGGTCAGGGCGTAGGCCGCTTCCTCGGGGAGGCTGGCCGGGCAGACGAAGAGGTTCCAGAAGGCCAGGCTGGGGGTGTCGATCCGAGCCCCGTAGACCGCCTTGGGGATGACCCCCGGGCCGGCCAGGCCGGGGAAGCGCTTCTGGAAGGTCTGAACCACGGTGCTCCTGGGGTCGAGAGGAAGTAGGTAGATCCGCTGCCCCTTGCGGGCTAAGGCGGCGGAAAGCTCGGTAATGGCCCCGGTGGGCAGGCCCCCGGACCAGAAGAAAGCGTCGATGGTCCCTTCGGAAAGGGCGTTGGCGCTTTCCTGGGCGCCCAGGCGCTCCTGTTTGGCGAAGTCCCTGGGCGAAAGGCCCGCGGCCTGGAGAAGAAGGAGGGCCTCCACCTCGGTGCCCGAGCCCGGGGCCCCCGTGGAGACCCTCTTCCCCTTCAGATCCTGCACCACCCGGATGCCCGCACCCTCCCGGCTGACGATGTGGAGGTAGTTGGGGTACATGGCAAAGAGGATGCGCACGTTTTTAGCGGGCCTGTCCTTGAAACGGTCGTGGCCTCCGGTGTAGGCCAGGTAGGCGGAGTCGGGCAGGACGGTTGCACAGTAGTAGGTGCCCCCGCCGGTGCGGTTTTCCAGGAGGAGGAGGTTGTCGATGGAGGCCGCGGTCTGGGTGGCCTGGGCCTCCGCCACCCCTGCTTTGTTCCAGATCTCGGCCAGGGTGGTGCCGTAGTAGAAGTAGACCCCACCCACCCCTCCGGTAGCCACAACCACCCGGGGCTTCTGGGCGAGGGCCAGGCCAAAGAAAGCCAGAAAGGCCAGAAACCAGTATCTCATGGTGCTCTCCTTTGGACTTACCCTAAACTTTTTTTCCCTTTGGTGTCAAGCTTTTCAGGAAGAAGGGCAGGCCCAGGAGGAAGGCCGCCAGGTTGATGGCCCCATGGGGAACGAAGAGAAGAAGGGCCAGGACTCCCAAAGCCCAGGCCTCGAGGCGCCCCAAGGGCCGGCGGGTATACCCGGCGGCCGAGGCCGACAGGTAGATGATCCCCATGGCCACCGCCAGGAAGCGCTCCAGGATGATGGGCCAGGCCTCCCCTGGGGGGGCGGTCTCCAGCACCGGCAGGATGAGCAGGGCCGTGCCCGAATAGGACAGGAGGAAGAAAAAGCCGATGAGGTACTTGGACAAAGCCACCCGGGCGGCGTAAACCCCGGTGGGCAGGGGATGGGTGCCGAAGACGCTGGCCGCGGCGTAGGCGGAGAGGGCCACGGGTGGGGTTACGTCCGCCAGAACCGCGTAGTAGAAGAGGAACATATGGGTGGCGTAGACCGCGGCCTGACCGGGGATGCCGTTCTGCTGGGCTAAGGCGATGATGGCGGGGGCGGTAAGGGCCGAGGTGAGCACATAGGTGGCGGTGGGGGGCACCCCCATGCCCAGGATCAGGCTGAAGATGGCAGTGATGAAGGTAGCCAAAAGAAGGCTTTCCCCAGAGACCTGCTGCAAGAGCTGGCTGAACTTGGAGGGCAGGCCGGAGATGACCATCATGGCGAAGATGAGGTTGGCCGCGGTCACCGCCGTGCCGATGGGCAGGAGGCTTCTAAAGCCTTCCTCCAGGCCCCGGAAGATGGGGGCTATGCCCCTGGGCCTCAAGGTGGGATCCAGGTAGGCCAGGAGGATAAAGCCCAGGAGGGCCAGGCTGGCCGCGGTGCGCACCTCGTAGCCGAGGTAGAGGAGGATGACGATGAGGAGGATGGGGAGGAAGATGGGGCTATAGCGCAGGATATACGCCCGCCGCCTCATCCCCAGCTCCGCCGCTACCGGCTCGAGGCCGGCCTTGCGGGTGTAGAACTCGTTGAAGGCCAGGATGGCCAGAAGATAAAGAAGAGCCGGCCCCAGGGCCATCACCATCACCTTCAGGTAGGGGATCTGCAGGATCTCCACCATGATGAAGGCGATGCTGCCCATGATGGGGGGCATGATGAGGGCGATGGTCCCTGCGGTAGCGGCGATCCCCGCGGCCACCAGCCGGTCGTAGCCGGCCCGTTCGTAAAGGGGCTTGCTCAGGGTGGAGACAAACTGGGTGTCCGCCGCCCCTGAGCCCGAGAACATCCCCATGAAGGTGCCGGCCAGCCCGGTGACCCGGCCTGGGGTGGCCGGGCTTTTGCCCACCAGGGCCAGGGCCAGGTTGGCCACCACCCGGCCCAGGCCCAAAGCGGTGATCATCCCCGAAAGCAGGGTGAAGTAGACCAGGTACTTGGCCGAAACCCCGGTGATGAGGCCGTAGATGCCGGCCTCCGTCTCGTTGAAGGTTTTGCCCAGGAGGAGGTCTATGGGCTGGGGGGTACCCCGGAAGGGGCCGGGGAAGGCCTGGGCGTGGAGGTTGTAACTGAAGAAAAACAGCACCAAAACCGGCATCACCGGCCCCAGGAGGCGGTGAACCACCCCCAGCAGAAGGAGGATGAGCGCGAGGCTCATCCCCGCATCCCAGGCCTCGGGGATGACCGCCCGGTAGACCAGCTCCTCAAAGTAGCGGGCCTGGTACAAGGCAGGTAGAAGGGCTAGCAGGGCCCCCAGAAGGGCGGTGGGCCGCTGGAGGGCCGGCACCACCGCGGGGAGCACCGCCACCCCCCAGACCAGAAGCCCAAAGAGGCGCACCTCGAGGGGCAGCGCCATGGCCGGGGGCTGGGGGAAGAGGAAGGCCCAGAGGGGCACCAGGCTAAAGAGCACAAAGACCCAGGCCCCTGGGGTGGCCTTCCTGGGGGGAGCGAAGTAGCTGACCAGATAGGCCCCCAGGAGCAGGAAGAGGACGTGGGTGCTCCTTTGCAGCTGCACAATGTCCAGCAGGTTGATGTGGGCCTGGGCCAGGGGGGTGAAAGGGTGGAGGACCAGGTAGAGGCTATACAGGGAGCCCAGGATGAGGAGCAGGCGGGTAAGCCGCCCCAAAGGGCTGGGGGGTAAAGAGGTATGGATCTCAGCCATCTTGGATCTCACAGATAAAGCCTGGGCAGCGCCCAGGCCCTTCGGTACACCTTGCTTACTTCACAGCCCCTACTTCCTTCAGGTACCGCTCGGCCCCGGGGTGGAAGGGGATGGCGAACTTACCGTGGAGCTTGGCGGTGTTGGCTGCGGAGGTGTCTTTGGCGGCGGCCACTGCGCTTCTTAGGGTCTGGATCTGGTCAAAGGTGACTTTCATCATGGCCTGGGCCACCTCCTGGGGCAGGCTTTCCGGGCAGACCAGGATGTTCCCGGTGTTCAGGCCGGGCGCATCCGTGCGGGTGCCGTAGACGCTCTTGGGCACCACCGTGGGGTCGAGAAGACCTGGGAAGCGCTTCAGGGCCACCTGGGCGGTGGTGCTCTTGGGGTCGATGGGGATCAGGTAGACCTGGTCTCCCTTGCGGGCTAGGCTCTGGCCGAGCTCCACGATGGAGCCGGTGGGCAGCCCACCCACCCAGAAGAAGGCATCCAGGGTACCTTCGGCCAGGGCCTTGGCCCCCTCGGCCACGGGGAGGCGCTCGCGCTTGGAGAAGCTCTCAGGTTTCACCCCTGCAGCCTGGAGAACCAGCAGGGCCAGGTTCTCCGTGCTGGAGCCGGGCTGGCCGGTGGAGACCCTTTTGCCCTTCAGATCCTGAAGAACCTTGATGCCGCTTTTCTCGCTGGTGACCACGTGGATGAAGGAGGGATACATGTAGAAAAGCACCCGCTGCTCCTTGGCAGGCTTGGCCCTAAAGCGGGGCTCCTCCCCGGTGTAGGCCACATAGGCGGAGTCGGTGGTGGTGAGGGCGCAGTAGTAGGTGTTGGCCCTGGGGTCTGTCCGGTCTCTTAGCAAGAGGAGGTTGTCGTAAGATCCCCCGGTCTGGACGGGCTGGAACTCCGCTACCCCGGCTTTGTTGTAAATATCCGCCAAAGCCGTGCCGTAGTAGAAGAAAACCCCTCCGGTGCTCCCCGTGCCGATGACCACCTTGGGCTTTTGTGCGAGCCCCATGCTTAATACTAGGGTCAGCCCTAACAGCAAGATCTTTTTCACTGCTATAAACCTCCGCAAGCTACGTTTGTGCCTGTAGTCTAAGTAGGGTTTGCCGGAAGTGTCAATGTGACGCGGTATTGTACTTAGGAAATAGCAGGCCGCGATTCCACCTTCCTGTCTCCTATTTTCGGCTTTTTTTGAGATCCCCTTACGGGGCTTTTTGTTTGCAGCCGCATACCGCAAAAATGCTGTCCTGCACGGTTCTTCTAGAAGAGGGTGCTTGCGACAAGGACGGGATTAAAAAACGCCTTTTTTGCCATGATGGTTTGCTTTTTCCAAACCCCCTTGGGGGCTGGTTGGCCTTATCTAGCGCAAAACCTGGCTTTCAAGATGCGCCATCGGGAGGTTTGACCGGGGCATCGTAGCGCCTTGTGAAAAACAGAATGGGTCATCGTGGGACAGGCCTTTTGTGCAGTCCGGTACTGGTTTCGGGCGGGGTCTGGTGCAAGGGATGGTGCAGTTGCGCAGGCATTTTTTGCGGCTAATGCGGGGGCCGGTTGCTTCAGGGCGGCCTGGTTCGTCAGGCCAAAGCTAGACCGGGCGGCGGAGTTGTTATAAACTTTGACTCGGTATAAAAAGCTATAGCTTTTGGAGGAAACAATGCGCATCAAGAAAATCGGTGTGGTGGGTTCGGGTACCATGGGCGGTGCGATTGCTGCGCTAGCGGCCTCGGCGGGGGTGCCGGTGGTGATGCTGGACATTCCCGGCCAGGAAGACAAGCTCGAGCTGGTCAAAAAAGGCCTCGAGCGCCAGCTCAAAAGCAAGCCGGCCAGCTTCATGGACAAAAGCCGGGCCTCCTTAATCGAGCTGGGCACCACCGAGGAGCTGGAAAAACTCAAAGACTGCGACTGGATCGTGGAGGTTATCATCGAGAAGCCGGAGCCCAAGCAGGCCCTGTTTGCCCGGCTCGAGGCCCTGGGCACCCAGGCCATCGTGAGCTCCAACACCTCCGGTATCCCCATGAAAACCCTGCTGGAGGGCCGGGGCGAGGCCTTCCGCAAGCGCTTTCTGGGTACGCACTTCTTCGCTCCGGTGCGCTACTTGCACCTTTTGGAGCTGATTCCCACCCCCGAGACCGACCCGGCGGTGCTGGAGGCCATGCGGCGCTTTGGCGAGCGCATTCTGGGCAAGGGCACGGTCATCTGCAAGGACGCCCCCGGCTTTATTGCCAACCGGCTGGGCGTCTTCGGAATGGCCCAGGCCATGCGCCTGATGATGTCGGAGGGCCTCACCATCGACGAGGTGGACGCCCTCACCGGCCCGCTGGTGGGCCGCCCTAAGAGCGCCACTTTCCGCACCGGCGATATTTCCGGTCTGGATGTGCTCAAACTGGTCTCCACCGAGCTTTCGCACACCACCGGTGAGGACTTCCGCATGCCCGACTGGGTGGAGAACCTCATCCAGCAGGGCCACCTGGGTGAGAAAACCGGGGCTGGTTTCTACAAAAAGGTGGGCAAGGATATCTACACCTACGACTACACCAGCGGCGAGTACAAGCCCCAGCAGAAGCTGCGCCTGGATGAAATCGCCGCCATCAAGGATCTGCCTTTGAACGAGCGCTTGAAGCGGGTGGGCGACCTGCCCGGCAAGTACGGGGCTTTTGCCCGCAAGCTGTTTTTGTACAACGCCCACTATGCCCTCGAGAAGGCCCAGGAGATCGCCTACGACATCGTCTCGGTAGACCGGGCGCTGGAGTGGGGCTTCGCCTGGGAGCAGGGCCCCTTCAAGAACATGGACGCGGTGGGCCTGGACTACCTGCGTAAAGGCTTTGCCGAGCTGGGCCTGCCCGAGCCCGAACTCCTCAAAAAAGCCCAGGGCAGCTTCTACAAGGATGGGCACTACCTGGGCTTCGATGGACAGTACCACCCCATCCCGGCAGAGGAAGGGGTGATCCGCCTGGCCCCCCTGAAAAGCGCGGGCAAGACCCTGCTGGAAGGCAAGGAGTACGCCCTGCTCGACCTGGGCGATGGGGTGGCGCTCTTCGAGAACCGGGCCAAGATGGGCACCTGGGGGGATGGCTCCATCTCAGGGCTGCACAAAGCCCTGGACTGGGTAGAGGCCAACGGCTATGCGGGCCTGGTGATTGGGCACGAAGACCCACGCACCTTCAGCGCCGGGGCCAACCTGGCTTTGGTGCTGATGGCCGCCCAGGAAGGGGCCTGGGACGACCTCGAGCTCGCCACCCGCCGCTTCCAGCAGACCTCCATGCGCCTGCGCCGTTCGCCCTTCCCGGTGGTGGCCGCGCCCTTCGGCCTGACCCTGGGCGGCGGGGCCGAGTTCAGCCTGCACAGCAGCGCCATCCAGGCCCACGCCGAGCTTTACATGGGCCTGGTCGAGACCGGGGTGGGCCTGCTGCCCGGTGGGGGCGGCACCAAGGAGATGCTCTTCCGCTTTACCCAGGAGCTCTCGGCCTATGGGCCCGAGATCGACCTGTTCGAAGGGGTTAAGCGGGCTTTCCAGATGATCATGCTGGCCCAGACCTCCACGAGCGCCCTCGAGGCCCGCAACATGGGCTTTTTGCGCCAGAGCGACGGCATCAGCATGAACCGCGACCGCCTGATCGCCGACGCCAAGCGGCGGGTGCTCTTCATGGCCCCCGACTTCGTGCCACAACCCCCCATGAAGGTGCGGGCCCTGGGCAAGGAGGCGCTGGGCAACCTGCACTACGCCCTGTGGCAGTTCCACGAGGCCAAACAGGCCAGCGAGCACGACGTGGTGGTGGGCAAGGCCGTGGCCTATGTCTTGTGCGGCGGTGATGGGCCGGCCCGCGAGGTGACCGAGCAGGACATCCTGGATCTGGAACGCGAGGGCTTCCTCAAACTCCTTGGTACCAAGAAAACCCAGGAGCGCATCGCCCACACCCTCAAAACCGGCAAGCCCCTAAGAAACTAAATCGATGGCAGGCCGGGCCCCGCTCGAGTGCAAAAATCACCGGTGGGGCCCGGCGCTCTTGCTAGGGTGGGCCTTGGGGGGTGTGCAAGACGATGGCCCAGCTCGATGCCGCCAGGGGGATTGAACTGGCCCTCAGGCACCTGGAAAGGGGAGAGGCTGTGCAGGCTTTGCGGGTGCTCGACAAAGTTTCCTGGGTGGACTTGGGCTGGCCGGACTACTGGCGGGTGCGGGCCGAGGCTTTTTTGCTGCTGGGAGAGGCCAGACGCGCGGCCAAGTGCGCCGAGGAAGGGTTGCAAGAGGCCCCGGATAACCTCGAGCTGCTCGCATTGTATGTTCGCGCCTTGTTGCATGCACAGGATTACCACAAGGCCCAGGAAGTGCTGAACCACGCGCTGCAGCTGTTTCCGCCGAGCCTCGAGCTACGGCAGCTGGCCGAGCAGTGTGAAATTGCCCGAACAACCCCCAAAGCCCGGACTTCGCCAGCAGCGCCCCACAAAGACCAGGGTTTGGAGCGGCCGCCGTTTAGCGAGGCCGAGGCCCGGGCCATCCGACGGGCTTTCCAAACCCCTGCCCACAAGCCGAAAAAGCGGCTGCGCTTTTGGCCCTGGGCGCTTTTGTGGCTGCTGGGTCTGGGCGGGTACTGGTTTTGGGTGCGCAACCTCGGTTGAGCAATGGCCTTGAGTTGCCAGAGCACTGTGGGCTGCGCCCTGCCAGGCACCGATCAGATTTCATATGCTGATCTGGATGCGTCGCTGGATCTGGCTCGTTTTACCCCTGATCGGACTGGTGGGCTGGCTGCTGTTACAACCAAAGCCGTCCCCCGCAGTGGAGGTTTTACCCTCTGCGACCCTGCAGCAACTAGACGGCCCGGCCGTTCAACTGGCCGACTTCAAAGGTAAGCCCATCGTGCTCAACGCCTGGGCTACCTGGTGTGGCCCCTGCCGGCGCGAGATGCCGCTCTTGGTGGAGGCGGCCCGCGCCCATCCCGAGATTCAGTTTATCTTTCTCAACATCAGCGATGGCCCAGAGGCTGTAAGGGCTTTCCAGCGGGAGCTCAAGCTACAAATCCCCAACGTGCTGCTGGATCCCGAAGCCACACTCAGCGACCCCCTGCGCATTCAAGGCCTGCCGGTGACCCTGTTCTACAATGCCGAGGGTACGCTGGTGAACCGTCACATCGGCGAAATAAAAGCTAAGACGCTCGAGGCCCTGCTCAAAGCCTTGTAGCGGCGGGCTAGGGGTGGGGATTAAGGCACTGGGTGCACCGGCCATACAGCACAATTTCGTGGCGCTCGGTTTTGAAGCCCTGGGGGGCCATAAACGAAAAATCGCCGGGACAGCCCTCGAGTTCAAATACCTTGCCACAGTAGGTGCAATGGAAATGATGGTGGTGTTTTTTGCCAGATAGCTCGTAGCGCGGGGCCTCACCGGGGAGTTCAACCGGAATCGCGCTGCCCTCCTCGACCAAACCCTTCAGGGTGCGATAGACGGTCGCAATGCCCAGGCCGGGTACTTTGTGCCGGGCCGCCTCGAGCACCTCGGACGGAGAGAGCGGTCGATTAAGCTCTTGCATCACCTGACGGATGGCCTGCCGCTGGCGTGTGGAGCGCTCCATGTTCTTCAGCATAGCAGATGGGTCTCTTGACAGAATGATAATGAGTTATCATTATGAATGCAGTGTACCAGAGCCCTGCGGCTTAACTTGGGACTATCTGTGTGAAATGCTGGGAAGGCCCTGAAAGGCGGATGGTAAAAACGCGTCTTTTGCTTGGGAGGGGTGGGAGGCTGCCCCCTGAAGGCGCGAGGAGGTTGCTCATGCGAAGTATCTTCTGGACAGGATTTATGCTGGTCTTGGGTCTTGGTATGGCCCAGGCCAATACCCTTTCAGTCTCTGCGACCACCGGTTTTTTGGCCGATATGGTGCGGAATGTGGGGGGCAGCCGGGTCTCGGTTGTGCAGGTGGTGCCCGATGGCAGCGATCCCCATAGCTTTGAGCCCCGCCCCTCGGTGGTGCGGGCCATCGCTGGTTCTAAGGTTTTGTTTGCCAATGGCCTTTTCCTCGAGCCGTTTTTAGAGAAGCTCGAGGCCCAGCTTCCGACCGGCGCCCGCGTGATTAAGCTGGCCGAGGGGATGCCGAACCTAATCGCGGTGGCCGAAAATGAGCCCCATCAGGAAGCTGGGCATGCTCATGAACACGGCGCTTACGACCCCCACCTGTGGCTCGACCCCACCTATGGGATAAGGTACGTGGAAAGGATACGCGATGCCCTGGTAACGCTGGATCCCGCCGGGCGGGCCCTCTATACCCAGAACGCGGCCCGCTATATTCAGCGGATTCGCCAGGTTGACGCCGAGGTAGAGCGCTGCTTGGCGGCTATTCCCCAGGCCCGGCGCAAGCTGGTTTCTCAGCACGAGTCGCTCAGCTACTTTAACCGTTACTACCGCCTCAAAAGCCTGGGCAGCATCGCCGACTTTGTCGGCCAGGAACGAGGCCCGGCCAGCCTGGCCCGGCTGGCCCAGGCAATGAAAAAAGAAGGCGTGCGGGTGATATTTGTCGAGCCCCAGTTTTCGCAAAGCCAGGCCCGTTCTTTAGCCGAGGCGACCGGAGCCCGTGTTGTTCGCATCTACTCCGATGCTTTTGACAGCACGGTCAACTCCTATCTCAAGCTGATCCAGGCCAACGGCCAGGCCATCTGCACGGCCTTCAAGTAAAGGTATGCGGCCCAATCCCCTCAATGTGCAGTTCTGGTTATGGGGCCAGGATGTGCTGGCGGGCCACCTCGAGGCCTTTGGGTTTAGGAGATACCCCAATGCCAGTGGCAAAGGCTCAAGCCTCTACCGCAAGGGGACGGTGGGGCTTCACTCGAGCACGGCCTGGCTGGGTGTTTCCCAGGGTGTGCTGGTGTATAAGCGGCCGGTCGAAGGCTTTTTTCTGCTCGAGGATGACCAGTCCATGCCGCTTCTGCCCGAGCAAGCTCGACCGGTGGATCGGGCCTGGGGCCTCGAGGTGCTGCGGTCTTTTGTGCTGGGTTACGAGGCCTGGATTTTGCGCTACGCCGGGCCTGCTTACCGGAGGATGCTCATAGAAAACCTGCCCCCTATGCTGCGGCGCGACCGGGCCTCTTGGGAGCGCTGGGTGCTGCCGGGGGATGCTGGGTGAGTGCGGATGGCTGTTCTACCCTGTTTAGCGCTGGGCGTTCCCGTTGTTCAAAAATGCCATAACACCCTCTGCCAATCCCCTGGCAAGCTGGGCCCGATAGGCGCTTGTGGCCAGCTTTTTTCCCTCGCTGGGGTGGTTGACAAAACCGATTTCCACCAGGATGGCAGGGATGCGGGCATTGCGAATGACGTAGAAAGGGGCGGTCTGCACCCCACGACTCACCGCACCGGTCTCGCGCACCATGGCCTGCAGGGTTTTGAGGGCCAGCTGCTCGGAAAACTTGAGGTTGGCCTGGGCCAGCAGGTCGCGCATGAGCCGCTGGGCCACACTGCGGGCTTCCTGGGTCAGGCGCTGCCCAAGGGAGCCCCCGCCGTTTTCCAAGATGGCCTTGGACAAAAGCCGTTGATCGATGGTCTCGCCGAAATAGTACACCTCGATGCCCTGGGCGGCCCGCTTGGATGCGTTGGCGTGAATGGAGATAAACAGGGTGCGCTTGCTGTCGGCCATGGCAGCCCGCAGCCCCAGGTCGGTGGCCTTGTTGGTCGACAGGTGCTGGTCTGTGCTGCGGGTGAGGAGAACCCGGATGCCCCGGGTTTCCAGCAGCCGCTTGGTGCGGAGGGCCACGTCGAGCACCACCTCTTCTTCACGCACAAGCCCTATGGCCCCGGGATCAATCCCCCCGTGGCCGGGGTCGAGCACCACCACCGGGGTGGGTGCGCTGGTGCTGGGACGGGGCTGGGTGTTGCTGCGCACCTCGAGCACCAAACGCCGGGGATCGGCCAGCTCCAGGGCTCGGTGGCTTGTGCCGGGTTTGAGGGTTACCACATAAACCGAGCCACCCGGACTGGGGGTGGCTCGGTAGCCCACCACCTGGGGTGTGTTCAGCAAGGCTCGCAAGCTGCGGGGTGGGGTGCCCTGGAAGCGGATGGTTATCTCATAACCTGTACGGCTGAGACTGAACCGGGCCTGACCGGGCAGGCTAAACACCAGGCGTGTCAGGCCCGCCTCGAGGCCCACTCGAGGTTGGGCCAAGCCCAGAGGGAGCAAGGCTACAATCAGAATCAGAGTAAAAATACACCGCATCCAACGGGATTGTAGCGCTTCGTTGTGGGATATGATAGCCCCAGACAACTTTCTGTAGTGCTGATTAGGAGAAGGGCCATGCAAATAGGCAGCACAAGCGTTGTGAAACTGGAATACCAACTGTGGGTGGACGGACGCAAGCTCGAGGGCACCGATGGGCAGCCCAAAACCATCCTGATGGGCCACGCACCCGAGCTGCCCCCGGGCCTCGAGGCCAATCTCCTGGGCAAGAAGCCGGGAAGCTATCAGATTTTCCTGCCTCCAGAGCCTTATAACCCAGACTTATGCACGGTTGTTCCGGCTGCCGATCTGCCCGAGCCCCCCCGGCTGGGCGCTGGCTATACCGGAGAAAGCCCCGATGGTCGCCTGATGCTGTACCGCGTGGTGCACATCGATGGAGAGCGGGTCACGCTCGATGCCAACCCACCACTGGCAGGGAAGACCCTGGAGTACCACCTGATTATCCATAGCGTGCGGCACGCAACACCCGAGGAACTCGAGCATGGCCACGTGCACGGTGAGGGGGGTGTGCAACATTAGGCCCCAGGCCACCTGCGCTCAATGTAGTCGAGTTTGCGCCCCCGTAGCAGCCATGCCGCCACCAGGGTGGTGAGGGGAACAGCGAGCACCAAGGCCAGCGAACCCACCAGCATGGTCACGATTTCCGCAGCAAAGGTTTCGTTGTTGAGAAGAATAGCCAGGGGAACATCGCTCTGACCGATCAGCAACAGCAGTGGAAGGCTGCCGGCCGCATAGGCCAGAACCAGGGTATTGACCAGGCTGCCAATGTGATCGAAACCCACCGCCATGCCCCTCGAGTAAAGCTCCCGCACGCCGTAACGTGGGTTGGCCTGCACCAGGGCCTGCACAACGGCAGCCTGTGTGACCGTCACATCGTTGAGGGCGCCCAAAGCTCCCACCACCACCCCAGCCAGGTACAACGAGACCAGATCCAGATTCCCCCCTAGCTGGAATCGGGCCAAAAAGGCCTCTTCTGAGGTGAGGCCTGTAAATTGCATCCATTCGGTTAGGAGGCTTGCGAGCACCAGGGCCACCAGTGCCGCCAGCGTAGTGCCTATCAGCGCTGCGGAGGTTTTGCGGTTAATCCCATGTACAAAGTAGATGGATAGCGCCAAAATGCCGAACGCACCCAGGAAGGTAACCAGTAAAGGGTTGCTGCCTGCGGCAATTTGAGGCACCACAACGTAGGCCAGAACGCCCATGCTGGCTGCTGTGCCAAGCAGCCCTCGCAAGCCTTTACCGCGTCCTAGTGCAATGGTGAAAAGCACAAACAATCCAAGTAAAGCCCACAGATAATGCAAGCGGTAGGGTTCTGTAAGATAGGTTTTTCCGTCAGCCTGATAGACCACTACCAACTGCCCAACGCGAAAGTCGATTCCGTCTGTGGGCATCTCAGCTTCCGCCACCTGATTACCAATACGCACCGTTGCACGTTCTTGACCCAACGCAACGATGCGAGCAATTGCATAGGGGTTTGTCTGTGCGGGGGTATTCTGAGCCCAGGCCAGGCCCAGAGCAACCAGAAGGGCTATGCATAAGCGCATGGCTCTAATCCTATTGGGCTTTTTGATGAGAGGGGAATGACGGATATTTGAAATTTCGTAGTAGTTTCAATCCTCACTCGAGCTCTCGCCCGAGTGCGACAACCGAGAAACTGCTAAAAACCTGGATGGAGGATCAGTTTCAATCCTCACTCGAGCTCTCGCCCGAGTGCGACGTCTGGCCCTGAAATGGACAAGCTGTTGAAGCGGTTTCAATCCTCACTCGAGCTTTCGCCTGAGTGCGACAGCAGATGTAATAGCTATGGTAGATATGGCAACCGTTTCAATCCTCACTCGAGCTTTCGCCCGAGTGCGACCCAGGCCGTGGTGTGGCTGCTGTTAGGGGGCGTGCTGTTTCAATCCTCACTCGAGCTTTCGCCCGAGTGCGACAAAACTAAAGGGTTAGCCAAAATGGCGAAGCTCAAGTTTCAATCCTCACTCGAGCTTTCGCCCGAGTGCGACAAAACTAAAGGGTTAGCCAAAATGGCGAAGCTCAAGTTTCAATCCTCACTCGAGCTCTCGCCCGAGTGCGACCGGCCTATAGCTTCAACCGGGATCCAGGCCTTGAGGTTTCAATCCTCACTCGAGCTCTCGCCCGAGTGCGACATATGGCAAAGGCTTGCCGGTGCTGTTCTCGCAAAATGTTTCAATCCTCACTCGAGCTCTCGCCCGAGTGCGACCGGCCTATAGCTTCAACCGGGATCCAGGCCTTGAGGTTTCAATCCTCACTCGAGCTCTCGCCCGAGTGCGACATATGGCAAAGGCTTGCCGGTGCTGTTCTCGCAAAATGTTTCAATCCTCACTCGAGCTCTCGCCCGAGTGCGACGTCATTTTCCCGAATGAGGCTGGCATCATCCTGGACGTTTCAATCCTCACTCGAGCTCTCGCCCGAGTGCGACGGCTTTCTGGCAATCTTCTTCCTTTGCTATGGCGGTTTCAATCCTCACTCGAGCTCTCGCCCGAGTGCGACCGGGCTGGGTTCCGCAGGCCTGGTGACGCTTGGCGCGTTTCAATCCTCACTCGAGCTCTCGCCCGAGTGCGACCGGGCTGGGTTCCGCAGGCCTGGTGACGCTTGGCGCGTTTCAATCCTCACTCGAGCTCTCGCCCGAGTGCGACCCTGGCGATGCGGGTAGAGGCTCAAAGGCTAGAGGTGTTTCAATCCTCACTCGAGCTCTCGCCCGAGTGCGACGCCACCCGTCCTACCAGGGCGTAAATACGCGGGTTGAGTTTCAATCCTCACTCGAGCTCTCGCCCGAGTGCGACGCATATCCTGGGTCATGTGTCCTCCTTGCCGGGCTTGTTTCAATCCTCACTCGAGCTCTCGCCCGAGTGCGACTGCCTATCCGGGGCCCCCAAGAGCTTTTCCCCTAAATAGTTTCAATCCTCACTCGAGCTCTCGCCCGAGTGCGACAAGGGTTTAGGGGCAACAGAAGGCAAAAGGGCATGGGTTTCAATCCTCACTCGAGCTCTCGCCCGAGTGCGACCTTAGGGAAAGGGAGGCCATGCAGACAACGGTAAGCCTGTTTCAATCCTCACTCGAGCTCTCGCCCGAGTGCGACGGCAACCACTGCTCATATTCCTTATGAGGCCGCATGTTTCAATCCTCACTCGAGCTCTCGCCCGAGTGCGACGGTGCCTCCGCAGACCCCTTTCACCTTCGTTTGCAGGTTTCAATCCTCACTCGAGCTCTCGCCCGAGTGCGACGGCAACCACTGCTCATATTCCTTATGAGGCCGCATGTTTCAATCCTCACTCGAGCTCTCGCCCGAGTGCGACGGTGCCTCCGCAGACCCCTTTCACCTTCGTTTGCAGGTTTCAATCCTCACTCGAGCTCTCGCCCGAGTGCGACGGGTGCCTGTACCCGGCCACCTCCAGGTAGCCGAGGTTTCAATCCTCACTCGAGCTCTCGCCCGAGTGCGACCCATGCATTCGGGGCCCCGCGCATTCCCTACTCCATTGTTTCAATCCTCACTCGAGCTCTCGCCCGAGTGCGACGGCCTCATCCTAGCGTGCGTGCTGGACGGGTTTCAAGAGGCTGTAATCGGTCAATACATTTGAGACTCCAGGGGAACCGACACCTCCTGTAGCTTAGCCAGGTACTCCACCGGCGCCAACCCCCCCAGGGCCATGTGCGGCCGGTGCAGGTTGTAGTGCTCCAGATAACCCTCCAGCTCCCCTTGAATAGCCTCTATCCCCAGCGGTAAAGCCCGCGTGTAAAACTCATCCCGAAACGTCCGCTGCAGCCGCTCTACCATCCCGTTCAGCTTCGGACTCCTCGGCGGCAAAACAAAAAGCTCTATCCCCAATACCCGACAACCCTCCTCAAACTCCGCCATGAACTCGCTGCCCCCATCCACCTGGATCGCACGGATGACACAAGGACATCGCCGCACCAGCTGCTGCAGAAAATCCAGCGCCGTCTTAGCACTCGCCCGGCTGTACACCCCCGCCGTCCCCCAGCGGCTTACCGTGTCCACCGCCGTAAACTGCCGCAGACCCGTCCCGTCCCCCAGATCCACCCACAGCGTATCCACCTGTACCAGATCCCCAGGCCGCAGCGCCGTGTACTCCGCGGGCTTCCTCCGGGCATAGGGCCGCTGGCTCTTCCTGCGCAAACGGGCCTTACGGTTTCTGGCCAGGAAAGCGCTCACCGGCTCCACCCGGCCGCTTCGCTCCAGGTAGCTCAGGATGCGTCCTACCGTGCGTTCGCTTAGGGTGTAGCCCTCTCTGTGCAGTCTCTGCCCGATGCGCCAGCGGCCCCAGGTGGGGTTTTGTTTGCGCAGCCGCTCTATGCGTATGAGGACATCGGGTTTCCAGTGTACCTTCCGGCGCAGCTTCCTGGGTTTGCGGCTTTTGGGTTTGAGGCCGGCAAGGTCTTGTTCTTCGAGTCTTTTTTTCCAGCGGTGGTAGGTGGCCTTGCTGATGCCTACCAGCTTTTGGACTTCGTCCCAGGGAACTTTCTTTTTTCTGAGGGTCTCTACCAGTTTGAGCTTCCGCAGGCGCTCGGCCACGACGGGGTCGCCGGCGCCTGCTTGTTCGAGCTGGCTGGCTTGGTTGGCGGCTTTGAGCAGGGGTTTTCCAACTGTAGTAAGCTGCATCTGGGGGAACCTCCTTTCCAGAGTCGGTTCCCCCTATTCTCTTTCGCTCAGAGTCTCACATGTATCCGGCCGAGCACAGAGGCGGTTTGCGCGAACCCCCCCAAAAAGGCTTCCGACGCAAGGTGGGGCAAGGTAAAGGGAAAGTGCGTTTTCAATGTCCCCTGGCCGATTTCTCGGCTTGCGCGAACCCCCCTGGGTTTTGGCACTTGCTTGGGGTTCGCGCAGTTCTCTAGGCATCAGATTACCTCAGCCTGCACAAACTGTGCATACCCCGCCCCGACGCTAGGGGCATGAACAAGACACGCTCTGCTCTGGGGAAAAAACAGGTTGTTGGCTGGTTGGTTGCATTGGTTTTGCTGCTGGCCGGGCTGGCCCTCTTTTCACCGGATCCGGTGTTGTGGCAGGCTGACGGCGGCCCCAAGTGTTGCGCTGGCGGCTAGAATGAACTGGGCAGCCCACCTATGGCTTAGTATGATGAAAAATGCGTGAGGGATCTGGGGCTGCTGGGGACTAATATAGAAGCTCTGGCCAAGCAGGGCCGGGTCGATCTCGCTCTACAACTGCTGCAAAATGCCAGCGAGCAGCACCAGACTTATCATCAAACCGAGAGATTTTTGCGCCTGCTGGAGGCTCTGTCAGAACCTCTGCGGCAAGAGCTGGGCTTTCAGCGGATCTACCTGCAAACCCTGGCTCGAGCCCGAAAACCAAAGGATATTCTGGCCTGGTTCGAGTCCAATGTCCCGGCCGATGGTCTGCATCTTTATCGGGCCTGGGCTCTTCTTCAGCTTAACCAGAACCAGCAGGCTTTAGAGGTGCTCCAGGGTCTGTGCGAGGCCTCTGTGCCCGATAGAGGCCTGTACTACCGCTGCTTGGGTATGGCCATGAACCGGCTCAAGCAGGCCGGATGGCAGCACTGCTTCGAGCAGGCCCGCACACATCTGCAGGGCAATGCCCTGGGGCGCATGCTGCTGGATTATGGCTGGCACCTTTACGCCGGCGGCCAGCACGCAGCCGCACATGCAACCTGGGCCGAAGCCCTTACCTACCTGGAAAACGATCCTTATTATCTGGCCTGGACACACAGCAACATTGGCTATCTTTTGCTCAATAATGAGCCTGACAAGGCCGAGCGGCATTTTTTAGAAGCACTCCATATAAGCCAGAAAAAAGCAGCCCGTGGCTTTCGTAGCCGGGCTTTGCTGGGGCTGGGGATTGTGCGGCGTATGTTCGGCGAATTGCAGCGGGCCTTGCAAGCCTACCAGGAAGCCTACAAGGCCAGGGGCGAGGCCGACGATACCCAACTGGCCCTGTGGGGCTGGGGTCATATCTTGCGGCTTATGGGCCGGGTAGAGGAGGGGCTGGCCAAGCTGTTGCACGCCCACCGGATCAACCCTGAGGAGCGTTGGATTGAGCTGGACATTGCCGCGGCCCATCTGATGCTGGGCCACCTGGAGTACTTCGAGCAAAACCTGCCCTATCTTCGTACCCTTCCCCAAAGGGATCGGGAGAAAATTGTACTGGGCGTCCTCGAGGCCGAGTGGCTGCGGCGCAAGGGCGACCTGGCCCAGGCCAAAGCCCGGCTGGCTTCTGTGGAAACCAACCACTTTTGGTTCAGGGAAGAGCTGGGCTGTTTCCCCCTGCTGGCGCAGGCTGTACAGGGCGCACAGCCCGGTTTGCGCGCGACCTACCGGGTAGAGGTGAACCCCTATGGGCGGCTCGAGGTGCGCGTCAACGGTCGGGCTGTACCGTTGCCTGCGGTAAGCAAGGCTGGAGAGCTGCTGGTGTTTCTCCTGGTCAAGGGCGGTTCGGCCAGCCTCGAGGTCTTGCTGGATCAGGTCGCCACCCCCGGCAAGAACCCCCGCAAGGCCTTGTGGGAGGTGGTCAATTCCCTGCGCCTGGCCCTGGGCTGGAAGGATAGCGTGCGTAGTGTGGGCAAGGTATATGCCCTCGACCCCGAAAGCGAGTGGGTTTTCCCAACCGAGCCGCCCCTCGACCCCCAGGGCCAGTTGCTGGAGTTCATGCCGGGTTACTACAGCAACTGGGTTGAGGAATACCGGCAGCAGTGGAACGTTATCTGATAGCCCGGTGTGGGAAGGCGGCGAACCAACCCGACCGAAGGGATGCGCTTTCTTCGCACTTGCTCTTGATATAAATATACTCATATTTTCTAAAGAAATAGGCGCACAAAAATCCATCTGGACGAGAGCTGGACGGCGGGCCTTAGGCTGATAGCAAACCCTGCCGTGGTGCTGGCCTATGGAAGCAACGTACCATCAAAACAAAGCGCACAGGCTGCTCCGGCTTTTGGAGCTGCTCGAGCAGAGGGCCTGGCGGCCCCACGAGCTGCGCAAAGAGCTGGGCCTGGGGGAGCGGGCCATCTTCGATTACCTGCTCGAGGCCGAGGCGCTGGCCGAGCGGCTGGGGCTCGAGTTCCGGCACGACCGGCTGCGGGGCCTGTACTGGGTCGAGGTGCGGGAGCGGCTGAGCCTTACCGAGACCGTGGTCACCCACGCGGCTTTGCGGATGCTGGCCCACCACGCGCCGGGGAGCAACAAAGCCTACCAGGAGGCCTTGCGGAAACTATCCAAACACCTGCCGGAGCCCCTGCGTAGCATTGCCCTGCGCAGCACCGAGGCCCTGAACCAGCGCCCCCCCAGCCTGAGCGGGGCCAACCTCGAGACCCTCACCCAGGCCTGGCTTGAGCAGCGGGTGGTGGCCTTTGAGTACCGCCTGCCCCAGGCGCGGGTCATCCGGGTTGAGCTGGAAACCTACTTCATCGAGGTCTCCAGGGCCAATATGGCGGTTTACGTGATCGGCAAAGACCGCCTGTACGGGCGGGGCCTGCACTACCTCGAGAACCTCAAAACCTACAAGCTCGAGCGCATCCAGCGCCCCCGCCTGCTGGAGGAGACCTACACCATTCCCGACGACTTCGACCCCAGCCAGTACCTTTCCAACGCCTGGGGTATCGTGCGCAGCGAACCGCCCATGCAGGTGCGGCTTCGCTTTGACCCGGAGGCCAGCGAGCGCATCCGGGAGGGGGGGTACCCCAACCTGCAGATCCTTGAGCAGCTCGAGGGTGGCAGCACTCTCGTTCAAATTACCGTTGGCACCGATACCGAAGGATTCCCCCTCGAGCTGCTACCATGGATTCAAAGCTGGGGGCCTCGGGTGGAGGTGCTGGAGCCGGAGAGCCTGCGGCGGGCCTGGCTGGCCGAGGCCCGGGCGGTGCTCGAGCGGTACGGGCAGTCCGGCCGGGTCTCCCAGACCTACTGGGCCCACACCCACCCCAACCCCGCCCGCTGGCAGCCCCTGCGGGAACACCTGCGTCAGGTGGCCGAACGGGCGGCGGCCCACGCCCGGCCCTTTGGCGAGGAAGAGAACGCCCGGCTGGCTGGGCTTCTGCACGACCTGGGCAAGTACGGCGAGCTGTTCCAGCGCCGGCTCGAGGGCAAGGAAAAAGGCCTCGACCACTGGTCGGCCGGGGCCCACCTGGCCTTGTTCGAGTACCGCCAGCCCGCGGTGGCCCTGGCCGTGCAGGGCCACCACCTCGGGCTGCAAAGCGGGGCAAAGGAGAGCCTGAAAGACCTGCGGATCAGGCCCGATGGCAAGGGCTTTCCCTCTGAGCTGCGGCTGAGCGAGGGCGACCTCGAGCTGCTCAAAGCCCGCCTGCGCGAGGACGGCCTGGAGCTTCCCCCGCCCAACTCCACCCCCATCACCCCCCCGAGCAGCGCGGCCTCCATGCTGGATACCCGCATGCTCTTCTCGGCTTTGGTGGACGCCGATTTTCTGGACACCGAGGCCCACATCAAAGGCGCCGAAGCCCGCCCTGCCCCTCCGGAATTGCGGGCCAGAGAAGCCCTGGAGCGCCTCGAGGCCCACCTGGCCCGGCTTGGCAATGCAGCCCATATCCCCCAGAAAACGCGCGAGCTGCGCCGCCTGGTGGCCGAGGCCGCGGCCCGCGCGGCCGAACAGGCCGCCTCGGTCTATACCCTCACCGCCCCCACCGGCCTGGGCAAAACCCTGGCCATGCTGCGCTTCGCCCTGCGCCGGGCCGTGCGCGACCCCCGCATACGCCGGATTGTGGTGGTGCTGCCCTATCTTTCCATCCTCGACCAGACCGCCCGGGTCTACCGCGAGCTATTCCAGGACTTCGGGCCCCATTACATCCTGGAAGACCACAGCCTGGCCTACCGGCCCCTTCCCGCGCTGAGCGACGAGCAGGCCCTGGAGGAGCGCGAGCGCCGCCTGCTGGCGGAAAACTGGGAGGCCCCCATCGTCCTTACCACCCACGTGCAGCTTTTAGAGAGTCTGCACGCCAGCCGCCCGGGGGCCTGCCGCAAGCTGCACAACCTGGCCGGGAGCGTCCTGCTTTTCGACGAGGTGCAGACCCTCCCCACCCACCTGGCCGTCCCCACCCTCAAGACCCTGGCCCACCTAGCCAGCGAGAAGTACGGGGCGGTGGTGGTCTTCGCCACCGCCACCCAGCCCGCCTTCGACACCCTGCACGAGCAGATCCGGCAGGGTGAGCCCCAGGGCTGGCAGCCGGTGGAGATGCTGCCGGAGCCCGAGCGGTTTTTTCTCCAGAGCCAGCGGGTAAGCCTCGAGTGGTGGTTGCAAGAGCCCACCCCCTGGCCCCGGCTGGCCGCTTTGCTGGAGGCCGAGGGGCAGGCGCTGGCGGTGCTCAACCTCAAGCGCCAGGCCTACGCCCTGTTTCACCAGGCCCAGGCGCGCGGCCTCGAGGGGCTCTACCACCTCTCCACCGCTTTGTGCCCGGCCCACCGGCGGGCGGTGCTGGAGGAGGTTCAGCGCCGCCTGGAGGAGGGCCGGCCCTGCCGCCTGGTCGCCACCCAGGTGGTGGAGGCCGGGGTGGAGCTGGACTTCCCGCTGGGCTACCGCGCTTTGG
This sequence comes from Meiothermus taiwanensis WR-220, assembly GCF_003568585.1. NCBI lineage: Bacteria > Thermotogati > Deinococcota > Deinococci > Thermales > Thermaceae > Meiothermus > Meiothermus taiwanensis. Next base: position 1,540,175 of record NZ_CP021130.1, on the reverse strand, counting down.
GGCCGCTGGAGGCCATCGCCCAGACCGCCGGGCGCATCAACCGGCACGGCCTGCGCCCGCAGGGCCGGCTGGTGGTCTTCCTGCCCGAGGACGAGGGCTACCCCGACCGGGCCTACGCCCGGGCCGCCGCCCTTACCCGCGCCCTGCAGGCCGAGGGGCCCCTGGCCCTCGAGCCTGCCACCTTCCGCCGCTACTATCAGAGCCTGTACGCGCTGCAGCAGGTGAGCGACCCCGATATAGAGGCCCTGATCCAAACCCAAAACTACGCCGAGCTGGCCCGGCGTTACCGCATCATCGAGTCGGCGGCGGTCAACGTGGTGGTGCCCTACAACGACGAGGCCCTGGCCCTGATGCAGGAGGCCCGCGACCACGGCATCGGCGCAGCCTGGATCCACCGGGCCCGGCCCTACACCGTGCCCTACTTTCTGCCCCCTGGTGGCCCCCCGCCCTTCCTGGAGACGGTCTTCTTGCGCTATGGGCGGGGCGAGGCTCCGGACTGGTTTCTCTCTGCCGACCCCGCGCTCTACGATGCCCGGCTGGGTTTTACACCCCAGGAGGGAGGGGCCGCGGGGCTGGTGGTTTGAAAGGAGGTTGGATGCGAAGTTTCCGGTTAGAAGTCTGGGGTGAGCTGGCCTGCTTTACCCGGCCCGAGTTCAAGGTGGAGCGCTTCAGCTACCCCATCATCACCCCCAGCGCGGCGCGGGGGATCTTCGACGCCATCTACCTTGACTTCGATCCCCAGGACAAGACGCCCCTGATGTACTGGCAGGTGCAGCGCATCGAGGTGCTGAGCCCGGTGCGCTACATCGGCCTGATGCGCAACGAGGTCAAGGAGAAGGCCAGCGTGCGCAACATCCAGGGCTGGATGAAAGACCCCGGCAGCTTTGAGCCCCTGTACGCCGACGCCACCAGGGAGGATACCGGCCAGGACACCAAGGGCCGCACCCAGCGCCAGACCATGGCCCTCAAAAACGTGCGCTACCGCCTGACCGCCCAGGCCGTGCTCTACCGCGAAGACCCCGCTTTGCGGCAGAAAATCGAGCAGAGCTTTCTCCGGCGGGCCCGGGCCGGCCAGTGCATCTACCAGCCCTACCTGGGCTGCCGCGAGTTTACCGCTTACTTCCGGCTGGTGGAGGATGGGGAGACCGCCCCGGCCCCGGTGCCCTACAACGAAAAAATCGGCTGGATGCTCTACGACGTCTTCGACCTCTCGCGCCCAGGCCGGCCCCTGCGCACCGACCGGGGCGAGAAGCCCAGCATCAGCCTGTTCGAGGCCGAGGTGGTGCAGGGGGTGCTCGAGGTGCCCCCCTACCAGAGCCCACAGGTTCGCAAAGGGGGTGGGTGATGCTCTCGCAACTGGTCTCGTACACCCAGCAAAAGGGGTTGCTGTCCGAGCCGGGCTTTACCACCAAAGAAATCCGCTGGCTGGTGGGGGTGAGCCCCCAGGGGGCCTTCACCGAGCTGATTCCGTTGGATGGCCAGGTCAAAACCGCGCCCGACCTGCTCTTTGCAGAGATGATTGCTATGCCAAATGCCCTCAAGAGCATGGGCCACTCCGTGGAGCAGGCCGCCCACTTCCTGGCCGATACCTGCGCGGTGGTGTTTGGCCTGGCGGAGCGGGACGGGCAGGGCCAGGTCAAAAAGCCCGAGGAGCACGCTAAAAACCTGCAAAAGCAGGTTACTTTTCGTCTGCTGATTGAGCTGGCGGCGAGGGAGGTTCCGCTGCTAGAGCCCATCGCCCAGGCCTTGTCCAACCCCGAGGAGATGCAGCGGTTCCTGGGGCGGCTCGAGGCCCAGGCCCAGAAAAAAGGGGCCGAAAAGCTTAAGCCCACCGACAAAGTCTCCTTCCTGGTGCAGGGCCGGTGCGTGCTGGACTTTCCCGACTGGCACGACTGGTGGCGGTGCTTCAGGGCCCAGGCTTTCCCCAAGTCGGGCACAGAAGGGCGCATGCCCTCGTTCGCCAGCGGTGCGCTGGTGACCCCGGCCTCCACCCACCCCAAGGTGACCAAGCTGGGCGGGAGCGCCTTCGGGCACGCCCTGGTCACCTACGACAAGGAGGCCTTTGAGTCCTATGGCCTCTCGCAGGGGGAAAACGCAGCGGTGGAGGAGACCGCGGCCAACGCCTACCGGGCCGGGCTGGACGCTTTGCTGGAAAAAGCCGAGACCCTGGGCGAGATGAAGGTGGTGGTCTGGTACGACCAGCCGATCCCCGAGGAGGACGACTTTTTCAAAGACCTCTTCGCGCCCGCTGCAAACGAGGCCCAGGAGCTGCAGGCCCTCGAGCGCGCCCGCCAGGTTTTGCAGGCCCTGCGAACCGGCCAGGCCCCACCCAACCTGCACAACGCCCGCTTCTTTGCCGCGGCCATGAGCCCGGCCTCGGGCCGGGTGATGCTGCGCGACTGGCAGATGGGGCAGCTCGAGGACTTCATCGCCGCGGTGGCCGCCTGGTTCTCCGACCTCGCCATCGTGCGGCGCGACGGCCAGGGCCTGGCCAGCCCCCCCGGCCTCAACCGGCTCTTCCTCAGCCTCCAGCGGCCCAAAACCCCCGAGCAAAACTTCGACGATTACCTCAAACCCATCAAGCAGCTCCAGACCCCCCTCTGGCGGGCCGCCCTCAACCCCCGCCTGCCCATTCCTTACGCAGCGGTGGCCAAAATCATGGAGACCCACACCGCCGAGGTGATGACCGGGGCTTTTACCGAAGCCTTAAGGGCCCAGAAACCCGATGCTGCTGCCCTGGGGCGCCTCTACGCCCGCATGGGGCTTCTGAAGGCCTACCACAACCGCAAAGGAGGTTACCGGATGAGCGCAGAACTCGACCTAAGCCACCCCAGCCCGGCTTACCACTGTGGCCGTTTGATGTGCATCCTGGCCCAGATCCAGGAGGCCGCCAGCGAGTCGGAGATCAACGCCGGGGTGATCCAGCGCTACTACGGGGCGGCTTCCAGCACCCCCTCGCTGGTGCTGGGCCGCCTGACCCGGCTCTCGCAGCACCACCTGGCCAAGATGGCCAAGGACGCACCGGGCCTGGCCTACTGGTTCAACACCCAGCTCGCCGAGGTCTGGAAGGCCCTGGGCAAGAACCTGCCCCGCACCCTGAGCTTAGAGGAGCAGAGCCTCTTCGCCCTGGGCTACTACCAGCAGATGGCCGCCAGCCGCAAGAAATCGGAAAAGGAGGAGGTATGAGCCCTATCCAGAACCGCTACGAGTTTTTGCTGTTTTTTGATGTCAAGGACGGCAACCCCAACGGCGACCCCGACAGCGGCAACGCCCCCCGCGTCGACCCCGAGGACGGGCACGGCCTGGTGAGCGATGTGGCCCTGAAGCGGCGCATCCGCAACTACGCACAGCTGGCAGGGGCCAATATCTTCGTGCAGCACGGCACCAACCTGAACCGTCCAATCTTCGAGGCCCACATGAACACCGAGGGCGGCTTTACCGGGGGCAAGACCAAGGACAAGGTGGAGGCCGCGCGGCGCTGGATGTGCCAGCAGTTTTTCGATGTGCGCACCTTCGGTGCGGTGATGAGCACCGGGGCCAACGCCGGGCAGGTGCGGGGGCCGGTGCAGATCACCTTTGCCCGCAGCCTTGACCCCATCTTTCCGGCGGAGTTCAGCATCACCCGTGGGGCGGTGGCAGAGGACGTTAAAAACGCCAAAACCCTGGAGGACTACCTGCGCTGGGAAAAAGAGCAGCCCGAGGACAAGCTGCGCACCATGGGGCGCAAAAGCCAGGTGGCCTACGGGCTGTACATGGCCAAGGGCTTCATCAGCGCCCACCTGGCCGAGCAGACCGGCTTCAGCGAGGCCGACCTGAAGCTTCTGGTGGAGGCCCTCATGAACATGTTCGAGCACGACCGCAGCGCCAGCAAGGGCCATATGGCCACCCGCCGGCTGTACCTGTTCAAGCACGTGGGCACCGGCGACCCGGGCAACGCCGAGCAGAACCGGCGGCAGGCCAGGCTGGGCTGCGCCCCGGCCCACCGGCTGCTCGAGCTCGGCCAGGTGGTCTCGGTGGAGCGGGTGGACGAGAGCAGGCCCCCGCGCAGCTTCTCCGACTACCGAGTCGCTGCCGACCCCGCCCAACTGCCCAGGGGGGTGGTGATGCTCGAGCTTTCCGAGTGGGACGAGGCCAGGCTGGATGCCTGGATGGGAGCCTAGCCATGCCCAGGACGGTTCCGTCTACATCCTTTCAGCTCAAAACACCGGCCCTGGAGACCTGGAGGCTCAGGCTGCGCACCATCACCCCCCTGTTCGGCGGCAGCGCCACCCCCCGCGAGGTGGACGCCGCGAACCCCATCCGCCCCGCCAGCGTGCGCGGACAGCTGCGCTTCTGGTGGCGGGCTACGGCGGGGGCGCAGTACGCCAGCTCGGAAAAGCTTTTCGAGGCCGAGGAGGCCATCTGGGGGAGTGCGGAGAAGCAGGGGAGGGTGGCGCTGCGCATCCTCGAGCAGAAGGCCGGCGAGTTTGTCAGGCCCTCCGATCTGGTCGGGGACAGGGGTGCAGCAAAGACCGGGCCGATGGAGCGCTTCTTTCTGCACCCCTTCAACTTCAATAAAAAGGAGAACCTCCCGGAGGCCAGCGGGCTCAAGTGGGTGGAGTTTACCCTCGAGCTCATCCCCCACCTGTCGGAGGAAGAAAAAGAACACCTGCGCCGGGCTATTCGGGCCTGGATTGCTTTTGGCGGCATCGGTGCTCGCACCCGGCGGGGGGTGGGGGCCCTCGAGGTGCTGAACGAGCCCCAGGCCTGGCTGCCGGCCAGCCCCGAGCAGCTCAGGGCCTGGTTCGCCCAGCCCCCTGTGGAGAACCCCTCGCACACCACCCTGGCCGGTGCGGTGGTTCGCCTGGGCCAGCCCCGCAAGCCCAGCAATACCGACCCCTTCAAGGGCCACACCGCCTGGCGCGAGCTGGGCCGCTTCTGGGCCCGCCTGCGCAAGGGGCATTTTGTGAAGGATCCCCGGACGGGCGAAACCATGGCCTACACCCCCATGGCCGGGGGCAAGTGGAACGACCACAAGACCCTGCTGACCCTGGGATCCAAGCAGCAGGAGATCGCCCTGGCGAAGCCGTACCTGGGCCTGCCCATCGTTTACCAGCGCCTGGGGAATAGCTTTAGCGGTACCCTTGATGCAAAACACCCACAGGGCAGGCGCATGGCCTCCCCGGTCATCCTGAAGCCCATGGCCTTTGCCGATGGCAGCGTGCGCCCTGCGGTGGTGTTGCTCAAAGCCCCCCTGCCTGAGCGCATCCAGATTGGCAGCCGGGAGCTTGCCCTTCATATCCCCGAGGCCGACCCCGTGCTAGAAGCCCTCGAGGCCGACGACCCCCTCGAGGCCGTTCGCAAAGCGGCCCATATCCAGGGCTTTACCCAGGAGGTGCGCCTGTGACCTACCTGCTTTCCATCTCGATTGGCCCCGTACAGGACTTCATCGCCGCCGCCCGCCGCACCGCCGACCTCTACGCGGGCTCGCAGATTTTGCAGGAGCTGAGCCGAACGGTGGCCCGCTATCTGGCCGACCGGCAAGCCCGGCTGATCTTCCCGGCTGATAAGGAGGCCGATGGTGCCAACAAGATCCTGGCCGAGGTGGAGACTGACCCTGCCAAGCTGGCCGAAGGCGCGAAAGAAAAGGCGCAAGAGCGGCTGGAGGAGCTTTGGCAGGAAAGCATCGACAAACTGCCAGAGGAATATAGGAAACAGATCAATCACCAGAGGGCCCAAGAACAGCTCAAGCACTTCCTCGAGTTCTACGCAGCCTGGGTTCCGCTGGAAGACAACTACCCCCAGGCCCGGCAGGCCGTGGAGCGCCTGTTGGCCGGGCGCAAGGCCCTACGCGATTTTGCCCCTACCCAGCAAAATGACGAGGGCATACCCAAGTCGCCCCTCGACCCCTCGAGGGCTGCGGTTATCGACCCCAAAGAGTGGAGCGATGTAAACATCCGCCTGGAGGATGGCAGCTACAAGCCCCTAAGGATCAAGTCCACCGAGTATCTCGATGCGATCTCGCTGCTCAAACGCTGCTACGGCGTGCGGCAGTCCGGGGTGGTGGTGGACACCCGCACCATGGCCCGCCGGGCCAAAAACCCCGAGGCTATGCCCCAGGAGCGCTGGGGCGAGGACGACGACCGCATCACAGAACCCCAGCCCTACTTCGCCATCCTGGTGGCCGACGGCGACCGCATGGGCGAGCTGATCAGCCGGCAGGATAACCCCGAGGCCCACCGCGCGCTTTCCAAGACACTCGACGACTTCGCCCGCGAGGCCCGGCAGATCGTTCGAAAGTACCGCGGTTTTATGGTCTACTCCGGCGGCGACGATGTGCTGGCCTTTTTGCCGGTGAACCAGGCCGTGGCCTGCGCGCAAGACCTTTCCGAGGGCTTCCGACACCGGGTGCGCGGAACCCTCTCGGCAGGGGTGGCGGTGGTGCACTACCGCGAACCGCTCTCCCAGTCTTTGCAGAGGGCTCGAGACGCCGAAAAAGCGGCCAAGGATGGTGGGCGCAACGCTCTGGCGGTGGCCCTGCACACCCGGGGTGGAGCACCCATCACCGTGGTGCGCACCTGGGACAAGCTGCGCTGGGGTGAGCTATTGCAGTCGTTCGAGCAGGGCGATCTCACCCAGGGCCTGGCCTACGAGCTGCTCGAGCTGGCCCGGGAGTGGCAGGACGATATGAACGTGGCTTACCTGCAAGCCGAGGCCGAGCGCATTCTGGGGCGTAAGGAGCGCAAAGGCCTGAGGCTGCCCCTGTTCGAATCCCGCCAGGATCTGCTCGATTACGCCAAAGAGCTGGTTGTGGCCCGTTTTCTAAGCGGTGTTGAACTCGAGCACCCCAAGGAGGTTGCCCGTGCCTGAACGTGTTTTGGAAATTCAAGCCCTCACCCCCCAGTTTTGGCGCGATGGAAGGCCCTTCAGCGCCGCCGATGGAACCGAGACGGCCGCGCAAAGCCTGCCCCTGCCCTTGCCCAGCACGGTGGCCGGTTTTGTGCGCGCCCAGGTCGGTTTTGCCCAGAAGGCTAATTGGAGAGATTACCAGTATCTACAAAACCTTCACGGTCTGCCCATTTATGGCCCTTTGCTGGCCTGCGGCGAGGAAATTATCCTGCCCGCGCCGCGCGATGCCCTTGTCTACAGAAAAGACCAGCAGGATAGGGTCATGCGCCTGCAGCCCTTCCGGCCCGTGGGTGGGTGCAACCTGCCGGAAGGCCTGATGCCGCTGCGGGTGAGCGAGGATGTCAAACCCCAGACCGGCTATACCCTCTGGCGGCAGGGCGATATGGAGCGCTGGCTGCTGGGGGAGACCGTGCTGCCCGAGCGGGTGGCGGGCCCGCCCGCCGAACAACGCATCCATGTGGCCATGGATCCCTCCAAGGGCAAGGCCCAGGAAGGTCAGCTCTTTAGCGTGGGCTACCGCGCCCTCGAGCAGGTGCAGGATGGGCGGTACATCCCCTATACCCTGCGGGCCAGGGCCTCCCTGCCCGAGGGGCACACCCCCCAGCTGCTGGGGTTCCTGGGCGGTGAGTCGCGGCCGGTGGCGCTGCGGGTGCGCGAAGAGCTTTCGCGCTACTGGTGGGACTGCCCCACCAGCCTCAAGGAGGCTTTCGCCGGCCTGCAAAAGGGCCAGCTGATCCGCATGGTCTTGGCCACCCCGGCCCTGTTTGAGGATGGTTGGAGGCCGGGGTGGTTGAAAAAGCCGGGTGAACAACACCTGCCCCGGGGGCTGGCAAAGGTCAGGCTCAAGCTGGTGGCCGCGGCGGTGGGACGGCGGGAGCCGGTCTCGGGCTGGAGCCTGCGGAACAACCGACCCAAGCCGGTGCGCTGGATGGTGCCCGCGGGCAGCGTCTACTTCTTCGAGCTGCTGGAGGGCGATCCCAGCGCGGTGCTGGAAAGCTGGTTACGCCCGGTCTCGGACAACGAACAAGACCGTAAGGACGGCTTTGGACTTGCTGTATGGGGGGTGGGAAGCTATGCAGACTAAAGCTTTTTTCTTGCAGGCCCTGACCCCGGTGCATCCCGGCACCGGGCAGGTTTCGGGCTCGGTGATTGACCTGCCGGTGGCCCGCGAGGCGGCCACGGGCTTTCCGCTGATTCCCGCCAGCAGCCTCAAAGGGGTGCTGCGCGATGGACGCACGGACGAGGCGGCCAATAAGGTGTTTGGTTCGCCGGAGCAGATGGGCGAGCTGACCCTCACCGACGCCCGTTTGCTGCTGCTGCCGGTGCGTTCCTATGCCGGAACCTTCGCCCTCATCACCTGCCCGCTGGTGCTCCAGCGCTGGCGGCGCGACGCCGAAGCCCTGGGCCTGTCGCTGGAACTGCCCCAGCCCAGTATCACCGGCGAGGAAGTCCTGGCTGGGAGCGCCATCCAGTACAACCACCAGGTGATTCTGGAGGACATCGACCTCAGGGTAAAAGGCTCCTCGGAAGCGCTGGCCAAGGCCATTAGCGGGCTGCTGTTTGGGAAAGAGGAGCAAGGTCTGATGGAGCGCCTGGCCCTGGTGAGCAACGATGTGTTTAGCTACTTTTGCCAGACCGGCCTCGAGGTCATCGCCCGGGTGCGCCTCGAGAGTGCAAGCAAAACCGTTGCCAGCGGGGCTTTGTGGTACGAGGAGGCCGTCCCCGCCGAGGCCGTTTTCTCCTGCTTCGCCATCGCCAAAGACGCGGCGCACTTCGCCGAGCTGCACCGGCGCCCCTACCTTCAGATAGGGGGCGAGGCCAGCGTGGGGCGCGGTTTGCTGCGGGTGCTGGGGGGGGTATAGCCATGCCCCAGACCCGCAGCCAGAAGGATATGAAGCGGGCCCTGGAGCTGGTGAGCAGCCTGGAGCAGGCCGACCCCGAGCTCAGGAGGATCTACGGGGGCCTGTGCCACAGCTTCCCGGTGATGGTGCTGCAGAGCGGGCTGTGCCAGGCGGTGGCCTTTAGCGCCGACAAGGCCAGCGGCGAAGGCCCGCGGGCCCGGGCCCACCAGAAGCTGCTCGAGCACCTCGGGGCCATCCTCGAGGTAGAAGGCGACCTGCTGGCGTATCTACATGAGGCCCCCACCACGGCCTACATGCACCACACCCGGCGGGTGCTGGGGGCCTGGGTCTACTTCAAGCGCTTTGCTAGAAGCGTCCTGAAGGTTGAGGCGGGAGGGGACGATGAGGGCCGCTAGACTTCCCCTCGAGCCCCCCGATCACGCCGGGCTGGCGCTGTACAGGTACCTCAAGCAGCACGATGCCAGCAAGCAGGCGGCCCGGGCGCTGCTGGACTCGATCGCTGCCAGGCCCATTGCAAAGGTTTACAAAAACGCTTTTGAGCGCTGGAAAGCGGCCCTGAGCAACGCGCTCTTCCTCGAGGCCACCGCCCTCACCCCCCTGGCCATCGGCCTGGGCAACGCCAGCCCCATCGAGAACGGCCTGGCCATCCACCACACCTACGGAGTGCCCTACCTGCCGGGCAGCGCCCTCAAGGGGCTGGCCCTGCGGGCTTTCTTCGAGTTTCACGGCCTCGGGGCAGATCAGCGAAAAGCCCTGATGGAGGGCAAAAGCACCAGGCCCGGTGCCGAGGTTCCCGAAGAGATCAAAGAGCAAAAGCGAGTCCTCTTTGGCGACATCACAAGCGCCGCGCACCTGGTCTACTGGGACGGCTGGCTGGATCCCAGCAGCACTGAGCCCTTCCATAAAGACGTGATCACCGTGCACCACCAGGGCTACTACGGCAGCGGCGAAGTATGGCCCACCGACTTCGACGACCCCAACCCGGTGGGCTTCCTGAGCGTGAAGCCGGGAACGAAGTTTTGCCTGGCCCTCTCGAGCCCCTCGAGCCACGCCGAGGGCTGGGTTTTTGCCGCCGCCGAGATCCTGAAGTGGGGCCTGGAACACCTGGGCCTGGGGGGCAAGACCAATGCGGGCTACGGGTACTTCGAGGTAAAGCTGCCGCCCAGGCCCAAAAGCGAGGCGGATCTGGGTGAGGAACTCTACCAGAGCTACAAGGCCCGGATCGAAAAGATCAAGCCCGCTAACGAGCGCGGCGAGCTGGACTTTTTCCTCCAGGAGCTACGGGGTAAGCCAGCCCCCGTGCGCCGGCCTAGCCTCGAGGCCATCCGCAAGCACCTGCAAGAGTGGAGGGTTTGGAACCCCGATAAGAACCCCCAGCACGCCGAGATAAAGCGGCTACTGGAGGAGTAGCGGGCCTCACGAGATAAGCGCACGCAGTTGCGGAGGCATTTGCATGGACGAACTCGACGATGTATTCCCCGAGATAATCCCGGCTTCCTCCCAGCCGCAGGAGCCCCTGCCCCTGAGCGCCCTGGCCCAGTACACCTACTGCCCCCGCCGGGCGGCCCTGATTTTGCTGGAGGGCGAATGGGAGGACAACGAGTTCACCCTGCGCGGCAAGCACGCCCACGAGAACGTGGACATTCCGCAGGGTTTGTTGCGCGAGGGGGTCTGGGTGGAGCGCGCCCTGCCTTTGTGGTCGGAGCGGCTGGGGCTTACGGGCCGGGCCGATGTGGTGGAGTTTGTGGAGGGCGTGCCCTACCCGGTGGAGTACAAGCTGGGCCAGCGCTGGCCCCGCGAGCTGGCCCGCAAAGCCGCCGAGGTGCAGCTTTGCGCCCAGGCCTTGTGCCTGGAGGAGATGTTCGGCCAGAGCGTGAAGGAGGGGGCGCTCTTTAGCAAGTCGAGCCAGCGCCGCCGGGTGGTGTCCTTTACCCCCGAGCTGCGCGCGGCCACCCTGTCCACCATCGGTGCGCTGCGCAAACTCTTGCAGCAGGAGCAGCTGCCCCCACCCGCTGCCGATGAACGCTGCAAACACTGCTCGCTGCTGGGGGTGTGCATGCCCGAGGTGCCGCAGGCCCTGCAGACCTGGCAAGCCCGACAAACATCATGAACAGCGAGGTATTGAACACCCTTTACATACAAACCCAGGGCGTCTACCTGCGCCTCGAGGGCGATACCCTGCGCATCGAGCACGAAGACGTAACCCTACGCAACGTACCCCTGCACCACCTGGGAGGCCTGGCGCTGTTTGGCAATGTGCTGGTTTCGCCCTACCTGCTGCACCGCTGCGCCCAGGAGGGCCTCGAGGTCACCTGGTTCAGCGAGTCGGGCCGCTTCCAGGGGCGGCTTGCCGGCCCGGTTTCGGGCAATGTGCTGCTACGGCAGGCCCAGTACCGCGCGCTGGACAACCCCTCGAGCAGCCTCTACCTGGCCCAGCGCTTTGTGGAGGGCAAGCTCAAAAACGCCCGACTGGTTTTGCAGCGGGCGGTGCGGGAACGCGGCGAGACCGAGGCCCTGGCCCTGGCCCTCCGCGAGCACGAGGCCGCGCTGCGCCAGCTTCCGCAGGCCCGCTCGGTGGACGAGGTGCGGGGCCTGGAGGGCAACGCGGCCAGCGCCTACTTTGCGGCCTTTGGCGACCTTTTGCTCTCGGGCGAGTTCCGCTTCGACGGCCGCAACAAGCGCCCGCCGCGCGACCCGGTGAACGCCCTGCTCAGCTTCGTGTACGCCCTGCTCACCATCCAGTGCACCGCGGCCCTCGAGGGGGTGGGGCTCGACCCCCAGGCCGGCTTTTTGCACGCCCTGCGCCCGGGGCGCAATGCCCTGGCCCTCGACCTGATGGAGGAGTTCCGGGCCTGGTGGGCCGACCGGCTGGCCCTGTCGCTTTTGAACCGCAAGCAGCTGGCCCCCGAGCACTTCGAGACGCGACCCGGTGGGGCCGTTTTGCTGAACGAGGAAGGCCGAAAGGTGGTGATTGTGGCCTTCCAGACGCGCCGGCTGGAGACCGTTCAACACCCTTTGTTCAAAGAACCCGTACCGGTGGGCCTGCTACCCCATATCCAGGCCCGCCTGCTGGCCCGCTATTTGCGGGGCGATCTTCCGCAGTACCTGCCTTTTGTGGGGCGATAGGCATGGAACGGCTGGATATTCTGGTTACCTACGACGTAAACGTGACCTCCGCAGACGGTCAGGCGCGCCTGGCCCGTGTTGCCAAGATTTGCAAAAACTTCGGTCAGCGGGTGCAGATGTCGGTCTTCGAGTGCCGCGTCTCGCGGGCCCAGCTAGAAGACATGGAGGCCAAGCTGCTCAAAGTGATCGACCCGGACAAAGACAGCCTGCGCATCTACACCCTGCCCGGTGGTCGCGAGCGTTGTTTGCGCGTGCACGGTCAGGACAGGTACACTGATTTTGACGATCCACTGGTGGTCTAAGCCACCCTGGCACTTGCTTTGCGCGAACCCCAAGCAAGTGCCAAAACCCAGGGGGGTTCGCGCAAGCCGAGAAACTGGCTAGGGGACATTGAAAACCCGCTTTCCCTCCACCTTCCCCCACCCTGCGTCGGAAGCTTTTTTGGGGGGGTTCGCGCAAACGGCCTCTTGAGCCCCGTCCTGCACGCACGCTAGAATGAGGCCGTTGCACTCGGGCGAAAGCTCGAGTGAGGATTGAAACAATATTCTATTGATGTTTTTGAGGTTTTAGATATTAGTTGCACTCGGGCGAAAGCTCGAGTGAGGATTGAAACCGTGATGGGGCGAAGGGGCCGCGGGCCCCAGGGGCGTTGCACTCGGGCGAAAGCTCGAGTGAGGATTGAAACATTCGTGGATGGGCGAACTATTACCGTCACTGCGCGTTGCACTCGGGCGAAAGCTCGAGTGAGGATTGAAACGGAGAATTGCACGAGGTGCCGGCATGAAGGAATGTTGCACTCGGGCGAAAGCTCGAGTGAGGATTGAAACGTAGACCTCGGCATAGCTCCGGGGCTTGCGCAGCAGGTTGCACTCGGGCGAAAGCTCGAGTGAGGATTGAAACTGCTCCTTTGCCTACGCCAACCTTTCGGAGGCGGGTTGCACTCGGGCGAAAGCTCGAGTGAGGATTGAAACTGATAACCTTCACTAATAGGCGTGACTGCTACAACGTTGCACTCGGGCGAAAGCTCGAGTGAGGATTGAAACAATCTCGACCTCTCCAACAGGAGAGATTTCTTTTAGTTGCACTCGGGCGAAAGCTCGAGTGAGGATTGAAACTTATCAACATATACTCTTACAACAACACTACAATCGTTGCACTCGGGCGAAAGCTCGAGTGAGGATTGAAACTAGGACCTCCCTTTCAACCTCCTCCAGGGCAATGAAGCCCGTTGCACTCGGGCGAAAGCTCGAGTGAGGATTGAAACAAGGGGGCCCAAGAGGCCGCCAGGCTGTTCTCCAGTTGCACTCGGGCGAAAGCTCGAGTGAGGATTGAAACCCAAGGACAGGGATGATCCTCGGAAGGCAAAAAGGCGTTGCACTCGGGCGAAAGCTCGAGTGAGGATTGAAACGTCCACCTGGACCGCTATGTCCCTGCTCTCCAGAAGTCGCACTCGGGCGAGAGCTCGAGTGAGGATTGAAACACGGCTGATGCGATGACGCTAACCGATACAGCCACAGGTCGCACTCGGGCGAGAGCTCGAGTGAGGATTGAAACACCGCCTGATTAGCAATGTGTTGGGTCAGGATGCTTGTCGCACTCGGGCGAGAGCTCGAGTGAGGATTGAAACGCCAATCCATTGCCAGCGCCCCGCATATCCCGTAGGGTGTCGCACTCGGGCGAGAGCTCGAGTGAGGATTGAAACACCGTCAACCGCCCGGATGTCCGGGAGGTGCTCGGTCGCACTCGGGCGAGAGCTCGAGTGAGGATTGAAACTTGACCGGCGCCGTTGTGATGGTCCTCCAGGGATCAGTCGCACTCGGGCGAGAGCTCGAGTGAGGATTGAAACGCGGATATTGGGCTGGTTCCTACCTGGCGGATGATGTCGCACTCGGGCGAGAGCTCGAGTGAGGATTGAAACCTTGCCCGGGGCTTATGTGAAGGTGCAGGTGGGCAGCGTCGCACTCGGGCGAGAGCTCGAGTGAGGATTGAAACTCGCAAGAATCCTTTTATGCGGTTTTTTACGTATGTGTTGCACTCGGGCGAGAGCTCGAGTGCAGACAGAAACGAATGGGGGTTAGTCCTGGTCTGTAGACTCGCCAGGGTTGGGGGCTTCCTTGCGCGGTTTGAGCAAGGGAAAGAGAATCACATCGCGGATGCTTTCTTGATTGGTGAGCACCATAGCCAGCCGGTCTATGCCCAGGCCCATCCCGGCGGCGGGGGGCATGCCGTACTCGAGGGCCAGCAGAAAATCCTCGTCAATCTCGGGCTCTTCATCGTCGCCGGCTTCGCGACGCTTGGCTTGTTCCTGGAAACGGGCGCGCTGATCGAGGGCATCGTTTAGCTCGGAGTAAATAGGGGAGAGCTCGAAGCCTGCCACAAACAGGTCGGCGCGCTCGGTGAGGTTGGGTTTGTTGGGGTCGCGGTGGCGTTTGACCAGGGGGCTGATAGCGAGGGGCACATCCACCACAAAGGTAGGCTGAATCAGGGTGTGCTCCACATAGTGCCCAAACAGCTTGTCCAGCAACTTGTAGCTGGGTACGCTGCGCAGCTCGGGGTGCTTCTGATCGGCCCAGGTACGGAGGCGCTCGAGGTCGGTGGGGTCGAAGTCGAGGCCGGCTTGTTCTTTGAGGGATGTGACAAAATCGATGCGTCGGAAGGGCTTGGCAAAATCGATCTGGTGCTCACCGTAGCGCACCTGGGTGGTTCCAAAAAGGTGCTGCACCAGCCCCGAGAGCAGGTCTTCAACCAGGGCCATCATGTCGGTGTAGTCGGCATAGGCCCAGTAAGCTTCCAGCATGGTGAACTCGGGGTTGTGTTTGACCGAGATGCCCTCGTTGCGGTAGTTGCGGCCAATTTCATATACCTTTTCAAAGCCGCCTACCAGCAGGCGCTTGAGATGCAGCTCGAGGGCAATGCGCAGGTTGAACTCGTGGTCGAGCGCGTTGTGGAAGGTTTTGAAGGGCTTGGCCTCGGTGCCACCGGCAATGGCCTGGAGGGTGGGGCCTTCAACCTCCAAAAAGCCCCGCTGGTCGAAGAAATCGCGGATGTAGCGCACCATACGGCTGCGGATGCGAAACACCTCCCGCACCTCGGGGTTTTGGATCAGGTCGAGGTAGCGCTGGCGGTAGCGGGTTTCCACATCGCGGATGCCGTGCCATTTGTCGGGCAGGGGGTGGAGCGACTTGACCAGGGGTACAAACCTTCGAACCTTGATGGTTATCTCGCCGGTTTTGGTGGTAAAAACGGTTCCTTCGACCCCCAAAATATCGCCGATGTCGAGCTTTTTGATCAGGTCGTAGCGCTCGGTAATGTCGCGGGCCAGGTAGAGTTGAATGCGCCCGCTCTGGTCTTGCAGATGAGCAAAGCTGGCCTTACCCATGTGGCGGAAGGTCATCAGGCGGCCCGCTACGCGCACCTCTTCCTCGGGCCACTCCTGCTGGGGGGCGGCCCCGGCGTGGGCGGCCAGAATCTGGGCGGCATCGTGGGTTTTAGGGAAGCGATAGGGAAAGCGCTCGAAGCCGGCTTGCTCGAGGGCCTCGAGGTTGGCTAGGCGTTGTTGGGTCTGTTCGCTGTACTCAGGCATACGCACATCCAGCTTTTAGAGTCTAAGCTGCACCGGGCCAATTCGCAAAGCGCAGCAAAAAAAGCCCCAGTAGCGGGTACTACCGAGGCTCGAGCCTGGAATGGCTAGTGCTGAATGGATTCTATTTTGAATTCTTTTTTGCCCTTGGGGGTTTCCAGCAACACCCTGGCCCCCACCTTCTGACCCAAAAGGGCCCGGCCCATGGGGCTTTCGTCGGAGATTTTCATGGGGCGCTCGAGCACGCTGGCTTCGGCTGGGGCCACCACCTGCACCTCCATGATCTCGCCCTCCTTCGATCTCAGGGTCACAATGGCCCCCAGCGTTACCTGGCTTACCTTGGTGCCCTCCTCTTCCATGATCTGCGCACGGGAGAGGGTGTCGGTGAGCGAATCGATGCGGGCTTCAATGCGAGCTTTCTCGCGCTTGGCGTCCTCCAAGCCCGAGTCGTCGTAATCGTCGGAGGACTCCATCAGCTCCTGCAATATGCGTGTGGCATCCTGTAGCCGGGCCCGTTCCTGCTCGAGTTCAGCCACCAGTCGTTCGTATCCCGATTTTGTCAACTTAACTTCGCGTGCCATCCGGCCTCCTGAAGGTTTTTGAATTTTGGCGTTTTGCGCCTGTTCACAATCGCTATTGATGCTGCGTTACCGATCTGAGATGCACATGAGCCAACCCGGCTTTGGAAGAGGCCCGGCGGATGGCCGAGCCTTTATGAAGTTGCTTTTACCCCGTCCAAAAGGGGTCTTCCATTAGCGCTAAGGTAGTATACCCCGCAGCAGGATTTCCCTCAAACGCGCTGGCGGTGCTATCCCCGAGCAGCTTTCCGTGTCCCGGCAGAGGGCCACGTACCGGAAGTGTCGGGCATCCTGGCCCACCCCAAAGCGGAAGAACTGCGCAGCGTTTCGTGAGATATGGCGGTGGCAGGCCGCGCAGACAATGGGCGTGGTGCTACCGGTGGGCTCGAGGGGCTCTAGAATCAGGTGCAGCGGGTTTTCCTCGATATGCACCCGTGCCTCTTGATCCCGGTAATAAAGGATTTCCCCCGGAGGCCAAAGCTCCGGGGAGGTTCCAGGAAAGAGCTCCAAAATGAGCTCCCGCTCTTCGAAGATTTTTTCCCCCATTTGCCCGTAGCTTACCATGTCCTGACGAATAATTTGAGCCTTTTGTGAAAACTGTAGCGAAGACTGCTTTCCTGACCTATTAGTAGGTCTAATATTTCATGGGTATGAATATTTTAGACGAAAAGCTGGACGAGCTCTGGCGGCTGACCACCCATGTGGTGTGGCAGATGCGGCTTGACCAGCAGAAAGCCTTTGAGGGGCTGGGGGTTTCCCTGATGCAAGCCTTTGCGCTGATGTGCATCTCGGAGGGGATTGACCAGCCCTCGAGCCTGGCCTTTGTGATGGATGCCTCCCCGCCGGGGGTGTCCCAGCTTTTGGCGAGCCTGGAGGAGCGCGGTCTGGTGCGGCGTGAGCTGGATGCCAGCGACAAGCGCAAGGTGCGTATTCTGCTGACCGATTCGGGGAAAGATTTTCTGGAGCAGATGCGCGAGCGCTGGCGGACGTTTTCACGTGAGCGATTTGGGCGGCTCAGCCCAGAGGAGCTTTCCATGATCACCCAAAGTTACCGCAAGATCATCGATCTAAGCCCAGGCAAGGGCCTGGCTTCCTGGGAGCATGAGCAGGAGATGGACTATGAGTAAACCCTCAGGCCGGAAACAAAGACTTCTGCTAGCTCTCATGGGGGCGGCGTTGGTAGGGGTGGGCCCCGGATGGGCGCAGGGTTTTTTTGCGCCGCTGGAAAACCACCCCTCGCTGTTGCAAGCCCGCCTGGGCCTCGAGGCAGCCCAGGCCCAGCTTCGGGCCACCCTGAGCCCGGTAAGCTTTCAGCTTCAGGGCGGGCTCTCGTTTTTTGAGGTGACACCGCCCCCCGGTGCGCCCACCTGCCCCAACCCCTTTAACCCACAGTGCGCCACTCTACCCACCGATGGCCGGCAGGTTACCCTGGGCCTGACCTTTACCCCCTTTCCTTTTGGCGATGTATCGGATGCCGCCAACCAGGCAGCCCTGGGGGTTGAGCAGGCCGCCCTGGGGTTGCGCCAGGCCCGTACCCAGCTCGAGGCCCAGGCGGTGGAGGCGGCCTGGCGGGTGCGCCTGGCCGAGCAGGGCCTCGAGGTGGCCCGGCTGGGGGTGCGGCTGGCCCAGGCCAGCCTCGAGGCCACCCGGCTGCGCGCAAGCCGTGGAGCCGCCAGCCAGAGCGAGCTGCGCCAGGCGGAGGCCAGCCTGCGGCAGGCGGCCCTCCAGCTCTCCGAGGCTGAGCGCAACCTGGCCCTGGCCCAGCAAACCCTCTTCGATCTGATCGGCCAGGAGAGCGCTGCCCCGCCCCGGCTGGCTGTGCCCAGCGGGGGCACCCCGCCCCAGGTACGGCAGGCTGAGCTGCAGCTTGCCAACGCCCAGATCGCCTACGACCGGGCCCTGCGGGGGGTGCTGCCGGTGGTGCAGGGCAGCTACACCCGCAACACCTCTGATAGCGATGCCCTAACTATCTCGATTAACTCCCGCACCCTGCAGCCCTCGCTCAGCTACACCAACCAGGTGCCGGGCCGCAGCGCCCCGCAGGATCGGATTGTGGGAACTCTGCAGATTGGGCTCTCGGCCAACATCGCCTTTGGGGTGGTGGATGCCCTCGAGGCCGCCCAGAAGCAGGTAGACGCGGCCCGGCAGGCCCTGGAGGCGGCCCGTCGCAGCAGCAAACTACAGGAAGACCTGCTGCGCTCGGCCCTGCAAACCGCCGAGCAAAACCTGGCCAACGCCCTACAGGCCCGCGCCGATGCCGAGCGTAGTTTGGCCGAAGCCCGCGAGCGCGAGCGGTTGGGGCTCGCGAGCCCGCTGGCCTCGTTGCAGGCCGAGCTGGCCCTGGCCCAGGCCCGGCTGGGGGTCGAGCAGGCCGAGTTGAACCGCTCCCAGCGCATTTTGGACATTTACCGTTTCTATGCCCTGCCCCTTAGTGAGGTGAACCGATGAAAATGGCCGTTGCCACCCGTTTTGTTACACCGCTGACCCTACTGTTCTCCCTAGCCCTGGCCCAGGCCCAGACCCTGACCCTCGAGGCGGCGTTGGCTAAAGCCACCGCGCAGGCCCCGGTGGTGGCGGCCAGGGCCGAACTCGACGATGCCACTGCCAACCTGCAAAGGGTGCTGTCCGACCCCCTGCTAACCCGCCCCAGTCGTGTGCAGGCTGAACAGCGCGCCGCTTTAGCCCAGGCCAGCTACGAGCGCGCTGTGGTTCAGGCCCAGAGCAGCATTGTGGGGGCCTATGCCCAGGTGCTCGAGGCCCAGGTGCAGGTACGCCTGGCCCAGAAGGCCCTCGAGGTTGCGGCCCGCGGCCTGGAAGTAGCCCAGATTCGCCAGCGCAACGGCTCCGGTACGGCGCTGGATGTGCGCAATGCCCAGAACCGCCTGGAGGAGGCGCGCAGCAACCTCAACCGGGCTGAGAACGGCCTGGCCCTGGCCCAGGCCTCGCTGAGGAGCCTGGTGGGGGCTTTTGAGGCCCTGGCCCCTCTGCCCAACCCCCCGGCCATGCCCGAGGCCAGTGTGGTACAGGGGCTTCTGGGCAAGAACCCCGATGTGCTGCAGGCCCGTCAGCGGGTTGAGCTGGCCCAGCTACAGGTTGAGCTGCTCGACCCCAGCTACGCGGCCCGGGCCGAGATTGATGCGGCCAGGTCGCGGGCCGAGCAGGCGGTGGCTGGTGCCCGGGAAATTGAGCGTGGCCTGGCCCTGCAGTACGACTCGCTCTTGCAAAACTTGCAGGCCGCAGCCCGCGCCCTATCGGTGCAGCAGTCGGCCCTGGCCAACGCCCGCGAAACCCTGGCCAACGATAAAAAGCGCCTGGATGCGGGCCTGATCAGCCAGGTGGCCTACCTTCAGACCGAGCTTTCCTTTATCCAGGCTGAGCTGGCCGCCCAGCAGGCCCTGGGGAACTACTTCCGGGCCTACTACAGCCTGCTGGCCGGAGGTCGCTAATGGCCCGGCCTGGCAACAAGATCTGGCTGTGGTTGGGGGTGGCTGCGCTGTTGCTGGCCGGGTGTGGCCCGCGCCGGGCGGCAAATAGCGAAAATCCTACTGCCGAAGAAGCGGTTGCCCGCAGCATCAAGGTGCGGGTGGTGCAGCCGGCGCGTGGGGTGCTTAGCACGGTGCGCACGACCGGGGCCATCCTTTCCCCAGCCCGTGAGAGCCAGGTGGGCGCGACGGCCTCGGGTAAAGTTTTGCAGATAGCGGTAAGTGAGGGCAGCCGGGTGGCTCAGGGGCAGGTGGTGCTGCGCCTCGACCCGGCCAATGCCCAGATCGCGCTGCGCAACGCCGAGCTGGCCTTGCAGCAGGCCCAGGTGAACCTCGAGCGGGCCCAGCGCTCGACCGCGGGCTCCCTGGCCCCCCTGCAGGCCAGCCTGGAATCGGCCCAGGCCAACCTCCAGGTGGCCGAGCGGCGCTACCGGGAAGGCCAGCAGCTCTTCCAGGCTGGGGCCATTGCCCAGGTGGAGCTTGTTGGCCTCGAGGCTGCCTACAACCAGGCCAAGGCCGCCTTCGACAACGCCCGTGAGAACCTGGCCCGTGCCCAGCGGGCTTCCAGCGAGGATCTGGCCTTGCTGCGGCTGCAGGTGCAACAGGCCCAGAACCAGCTCAACCAGGCCCGGCGGGCGGTGGCCGATACCGAGGTGAAAGCCCCCTTTGCGGGTGTGGTGGCCGAGATATTCGTGAACCCGGGCGAGTTTGTGAGTGCCGGTCAGCGGGCTTTCAGGCTGGCCGATACCTCGAGGCTCGAGGCCAGCTTCCGCCTGCCCCCCGAGGAGGCCGCCAGCCTACCGATGGGCCGCCAGGTCGAACTGATTTACGCAGGACGCAGCTACCCCGCTACCCTGATCAAAAGCAGCAAGGTGCCTGGCACCGACCGGCTCGTCGAGCTGACCGCCCGGGTTGAGGGTGCGCTGCCGCCAGGTGCCAGCGGCCAGGTGCGCTACACCCTGACCCTGGCCCAGGGCGTTTTGCTGCCCGCTGGGGCTTTGCGCACCGAAGGCCGCAACACTTTCGTGTTTGTAGTGCAGGACGGCAAGGCTGTGCGAACCCCGGTGCGGGTGTTGGGCGATACCGGCACCCAGGTGGCGGTGGATGGGCTGGGCAGCCAGCCGGTGGTCTTCCCGGTGCCCTCGAGTCTGAGCGATGGAGATGCGGTAGAGGTGGTGCAGTGAAGGGCTTCGAAGCGCCCCTGGGTCGCTTAGCGCAGAGGTGGGTATGAGCCAGCCAGAACGCCCGATCGACGACAAACCGGTTAATCCAGTAATCGCCTTTTTTGTCAGGCGCTTTGTCTTCTCCACCGCCGTCTTTTTGGCGATGGTGCTTTTTGGACTCATCTCCGGCAGCCGGGTGGGGGTGGATCTGCTGCCCCGTTTCGAAATTCCGGTGGTGGCCGTGACCACCGCCTACCCTGGGGCCGGGCCTGAAGAGGTCGAGCAGCAGATCAGCCGCCCCATCGAGGATGCCGTTTCCACGCTGGCGGGACTCGATCAGGTGGCTTCCATCTCCGGTGAGGGCTTCTCACAGGTGGTGATTTCCTTTGAGTTCGGCCAGGACATCAACCGGGTGGCCACCGATGTCTCACAACGTGTGGCGGCGGTGCGTGGGCAGTTGCCGCGCGAGGCTGAGGCCCCGGTGGTGCAGCGCTTCGACCCTGCGGCTTCGCCGATTCTCTTTATCGCGCTATCGGCCGATGGGCGTGATCTGCGGGAGGTGGCTAAGTATGCCAACGACGTGCTAAAGCCCCGCTTGCAGCTGGTCACCGGGGTGGCCGATGTGCAGGTGCAGGGCGCGCCTGATCGGCAGATACAGGTGCTGCTCGATCCTTACAAGGTGGCTGCCTACAACCTATCTCCGGGCCAGGTGGTGGCGGCCATTCAGGCTTCGGCCCTGGCCATTCCCGCTGGAACCCAGAGCGACCAGGGACAGCGCCTGCTCTTCACCCTGCGCAACACGCCCACCACCCCCGAGGATGTCGGTCGGATTCTGGTTGACCCGGCCCGCGGCCTCCAGGTGAACGACCTGGGGGTGGTGCGGGATGCCCAGGCCGAGCCCACCCGGCTGACCCGGCTCAACGGTCAGCCTGTGATTCCGCTGGCTGTGCGCAAAACCCCGGACTCCAACGCTGTGGCGGTGGCCCAGGGTATCAAGCGCACCCTGCAAGAGGCCCGTCTGCCCCAGGGGTATCAGGCCCGCATTGTGGGCGACACCACCACCTTCATCGAAAACACCGTCAACGACACCTTCCGCGAGGTGCTGCTGGTAGCCGCCATCGTCTCCTTTATCACCCTGATCTTCCTGGGCAAGCTCAACTCGGTCTTCAGTGTGGTGCTGGCCATCCCCATCACCATGTCGGGGGCGCTGATTGTATTTGGCCTGCTGGGCTTTACTTTCAACATCATCAGCTTGCTGGCCCTTATTGTGGCGGTGGGCATCGTAGTAGACGACTCCATCGTGCTATCGGAGAACATCGAGCGCTACCGTCGCATGGGCTACGACAACCTACAGGCGGTGCTCAAGGGCTCCACCGAGGTGCTGTCGGCGGTCTCGGCGGCCACCCTTTCGCTCCTGGCGGTTTTTTTGCCCATCAGTTTTCTGCCGGGAATTATCGGCGAGTTCTTCCGACAGTTCGGCATTGTGCTGGCCGCAGCCATCGCGGTGAGCTGGCTCGAGGCCCTCTTCTTCCTTACGGTGCGCCTGGCCTACTTCCCCGATCCCGAACCCCCCACCTGGCGCCAGCTCGGCCAGCGGTTGCTGGGTCTGGGGGAGGATTTGCGCTGGGGGCT
The DNA here is from genome assembly GCF_003568585.1 of Meiothermus taiwanensis WR-220. Classification (NCBI taxonomy): domain Bacteria; kingdom Thermotogati; phylum Deinococcota; class Deinococci; order Thermales; family Thermaceae; genus Meiothermus; species Meiothermus taiwanensis. The sequence goes on along the minus strand of NZ_CP021130.1, from coordinate 1,517,864 downwards.
GCGGCTGCACGTCTACCGCCAGCCCGACCTGAGCGCCCCGCGTCGCTGGTTCAATATCCTGATAACCCCCCTGACCCTTTTGCTGGCTCCATTGCGCTGGCTTTTTTCGGTGGTTTTCGGTCTGGCCGGTGCCATTGCAGGCAGCTTGCACGGGGTGTCGGAGGGGGTTTTCCTGGCTTTAAGGGAGTTCTACGCGCGCAGTCTGGCTGCGGCGCTTAAGCGGAGCGGCCTGGTGCTGCTGGTGGGGCTGGGCTTTTTCCTGAGCATCGGCTATGTGGCCCCCAAAATTCCCTTCAACTTCACCCCGAAAAACGACAATGGGCAGATCAACATCGATCTGGCGCTTCCCAAGGGCACCGCTCTATCGGAAACCGACGCCCTTTCGCGGCGGCTGGAATCCTGGTTGCAGGCGCGCTCCGAGGTGCGGGCAGTGCTCAACACGGTGGGCAGCTCACAAAACATCCTCGGGGGCGGCAACCCTGAGCGGGCCCGTATTGTGGTGGAGCTGGTGAATAGAGACGAGCGGCCGTACGTGTACGATCTGCTGCCCATCTACCGGGAGGCCTTGCAGGGCCTGCTTGCAGATCGCCCCGAAGCCGAGCTGCGCGTGACGGTGCCGGAGGGGGGGCCGGGTGGGGCCGCCGATCTGCAGTTTACCCTGACCGCACCCAACCCCACCTTGCTGGCCGAGAAGAACCGCCAGGTGCTCGAGGTCATGCGCAGGCTGCCTTACCTGATAGATGTGCGCAGCAGCCTGGAGGAGACCGCAACCGAGCGGGTGCTGATCCCCGATCCCAACAAACTCGTCGGCACCGGCCTTACCCCCAGCGACCTGGCCCAGACCCTGCGCATCTACAATGCTGGTACCGAGGCGGGCAGCCTTCGCGCCGGCGGGGACGATATTCCCATCGTGGTTCGGGCCGATCCCCGCTTTGTCCCCGATCAGTCCAGCCTGCTCTCATTGCCGGTTGCGGCACCCGCCCTGCGCAGCACCCTGCCCATGGGCAGCCTGGGGCAGTTTGAAAGCCGCCAGACCCCTGCCCAGCTCTCGCGCACCAACCAGGCCTTCTCGGCTGGCATCAACGCCAACCGGGCGCCCGACTCGGAGATCGGCACCTTCCAGCTTGCCAACCTGGTGCAGCAGGAGCTGGAGAAAGCCGGGGTCTTTACCGATGGGGTGCGGCTGGAAACCCAGGGCTCTACCGCTTTTGTGGGGGACCTGGCCCGCAGTGCGCCCATTGCTTTTGGCCTGGCTTTGCTGCTCAACTTCCTGGTGATCTCGAGCCAGTTCAACACCTTCCGCTACCCCCTGTACCTGCTGCTCCCGGTACCGCTGGCCCTGGTGGGGGCTTTCTGGTTCCTGTACTTCTTCCGAAGCGGCCTGGATGTGGTTTCGGTGCTGGGGGTGGTGATTTTGATCGGCCTGGTTACCAAGAACGCCATCCTGCTCCTGGACTTTGCGGTGCGTGAAGCCCGTGAAAAGTCGCTGTATGACGCACTGGTTGAGGCTGGGCGGCTGCGCCTGCGCCCCATCTTGATGACCACCCTCACGGTGCTGATGATCTCCATTCCCCTCATCGCCGCGGCGGGTGAAGGCTCGGAGTTCCGCCGTCCGCTGGGTATCATCATCCTGGGCGGGGTTTCGGTCTCCATGCTGCTGACGCTCTACGTGGTGCCGGCGGCCTTCTATCTGTTCGAGCGGCGGCGCTACGAAAAACTGCGCCAGGAGCAGCGCCTCGCCGCCAGCCCGGCCATCGGAGACTAAAGGATTTGCGGCCTCGAGGGGGCTAAAGATAGTCATCCGGAGGCTCCTAGCGCACACCCCTCGCTATGCTCGGTGAAGAAAGCGCATCCCTTTGGTTGGGTTGGTTTGGCACCGAACTAACCGAATCTGGTAAATATAGGAAGCCGGTGCCTGAATTATGAACAAACAACGCGTCTTTTGGCTGGTTTTTTTGGGTGGGTTGCTGCTTTTTGCCTCTGCTACGGTTTGGTACACCCGGCGTGCCCTGGCCCCCTATCCGCCCGCGCAAGCGGCGCTCGAGGCCCTGGTCTCGGACAGCCAGGTTCTGGTGCAGGACAGGCCCTATGGTTGGGTGTTCATGCCCCAGGGGGTGGTCAAAGGGGGGCTGGCCTTTTACCCTGGGGGGTTGGTTGAGCCCCAGGCCTATGCCCCGCCTCTGCGTAAAATTGCACAAAAAGGTTATCGGGTGGCTTTGCTGCGGGTGCGCTTTAATCTGGCCGTCACCGAGCAGGGCAAGGCCCGCCAGGCCATGGCCGAGGCCCCCCAGCTCCCCTGGGCGGTGGGCGGGCATAGCCTGGGGGGGGTGGTGGCCTCCAACTTTGCCCAGAGCAACCCGGAGGTTAGGGCGCTGGTGATGTGGGCAGCCTATCCGCAAAACGACCTTTCGGACAAGGCCACGCCCACCCTGGCCCTGTTTGGTGAGCGCGACGCGGTCATTCGAAAAGAGCAGCTCGAGGCCAGTCTGGCCAAGTTTCCTAAGAATACCCAAACTGAGACCATTCCCGGCCTCAACCACGCCGGTTTTGGGGCCTACGGCCCCCAACGGGGGGATCAGCCGGCCGGCATTCCGGCCGAAGAGGGGTGGCAGCGGGTGGCCCAGAGCACCGTGGACTTCCTGGATCGGTCTTTGGTGGGCCCCTGAGGCGCGGTATCCCACATCGGCCGGCTGGGCTTTATCATGGGGCGGTATGCTGGCGCACGAAATTGTGAAAAATATCCAGTCGGGCCAGGTTTCGCCGCAAGAGGTGGTATCTGCATCTTTGCAGCGGATTGCCCAGCTCGAGCCCCGGCTTCATGCTTTGATTCGCCTGAATCCCCAGGCCGAGCAAGAAGCCGCCCTGGTGGAGCAGCGGCTGGCTCGCGGTGAGCACCTACCCCTGGCTGGGGTTCCAGTTGTACTGAAGGACAACATCTGCACCCAGGATCTGGCGACGACCTGCGGCTCCAGGATGCTAGCGGATTTTGTGCCGCCTTACAGCGCAACCGTGGTGGAAAAACTGCGCCAGGCCGGGGCGGTGGTGGTAGCCAAGGCCAACATGGATGAGTTCGCCATGGGTTCTTCCACCGAGTACTCGGCCTTTGGCCCTACCCGCAACCCCTGGGACACCGAACGGGTTCCCGGGGGCACCTCGGGGGGCTCGGCGGCTGCGGTGGCCGCCGGCATGGTTCCATTGGCGCTGGGAACCGATACCGGCGGAAGCGTGCGCCAGCCGGCTGCGCTGTGTGGGGTGTATGGCTTCAAACCCACCTATGGCCGCATCTCACGCTACGGGGTGGTGGCCACGGCCAGCAGCCTCGATCAGGTGGGTACCATGGCCCGCACGGTGCAGGATCTGGCCTTGCTGAGCGATGTGGTAAGCGGCTACGATCCTATGGATAGCACCAGCCTGGAGATACAGGCGCAGTTTGCTGCCGCCTTGCAGGCCTCGAGCCGGGGTCTCACCATTGGCCTGGTCAAAGAGGCCCTGGCCGTGGGCAACTCACCGGGTGTGCTGGAAGCCCTCGAGCGTTTCCGGTCGGTTATGGAAGCCCAGGGGGTGCGGTTTGTGGAGGTGAGCCTGCCCTCGCTGGAATACGCCCTGGCTGCCTACTACATTGTCAACACGGCGGAAATCAGTTCAAACCTTGCCCGCTACGACGGAACTTTATACGGCCTGCGGGTGCCTGGCGAGGACAGCACCACCACCATGATGCAAAGCCGCGAACACGGCTTTGGCCCGGAGGTGCAGCGGCGTATTCTGATGGGCACTTTTGTGCTCTCCTCGGGTTACTACGAGGCCTACTACGGCAAGGCCTTGCGGGCCCGGGCCCGGATCAAGGCCGACTTCGACCGGGCCTTTAGCCAGGCCGACCTGCTACTGACCCCCACCAGCCCATTTCCCGCCTTCCGCTTGGGCGAAAAAACCACCGACCCCCTCTCGATGTACCTCGCCGACATCGATACCGTGGCGGTCAACCTGGCTGGGCTGCCGGCCATGAGCATCCCAGCGGGTTTTGAAGGCCACCTGCCGGTGGGGGTGCAGCTTATTGGCAAGGCCCTGCACGATGAGCAGATATTTGTAGCAGCCAACGCTTTTGAGCAGGCCACTGAACGAGCCTTCGCCCGCGCGGCTATATAAGGCCCTCGAGGGGCTGCTTAATGTTATTGCTTTAACGTCTATCAAACCCTGTCATATCCGTGTAAACTGCGGTATACTCCCTCCGAGACCTCGGATTATCCCGTGAACTCAAAGTTTTTTTCAAGCGCCTGAACTGGTCTTTTTCACACCCTCGAGGTTTCGTGCCTACCGATGCCCCGGCTCATGAGTCCAACCCACTACCGCCTTTCGACCCGACTCGCCCGCCACCTGCGCAGCGCCGGCTTTCATCTTCCCGAGCAGGTGCTGCTTGAGCAGGTGCTGGCTTTACAGAGCTGGCCCAAAGGCGCCTGGCTCAACGAACTAATAAGCGACCTGCTGGATGGACGCTTTGAGCGCTCGCCCGGAGGGGTGGGCCTGTGGGAGTGGAAATACAGTTTTCCGGCCCAGGGCGAAGCAGTGGTGGTGCTGGATATCGAGACCACCGGCCTATCCCCCAAGGATCACGAAATCATCGAGCTGGCGCTGGTGCGCCTCGAGAACGGCCGCCGCACCGTGTTTGAGCGGCTGGTCAATCCGGGGGCCCCGATTCCCCCTTTTATCAGCCGACTGACCGGCATTCGTAACCAGGATGTGCAAGGTGCCGCCGATATCTATACGGTGCTGGAGGAAGCCTGGCCGCTGCTGGATAATGCCACCCTGATCATCCAGAACGCAAGTTTCGACCTGGGTTTTTTGCAGCCACGCCTCCAACGCCTGGGTTATCGCCTGGATAATCCGGTAGTGGACACGATACACTGGGCCCGTAAGGCCCTGCCGGGGCTGACCAAGCGGGGCTTGGACTCCCTGGCCTGGGCCTTCGACCTGGGGCCCATTCCCGCCCGCCATCGTGCGATGGGCGATGTGGAGACCACCCTTCAGGTGGCCCATGAAATGTACTACATGCTCACCGCAGGCCATCCCGCTCCGACCAGCCAACTAGCCTTCATGGCCCGTTAGGAACCTTATGATTGCGCGTTACGTTCTCACCAGCACCTGCCTGAATACCGGAACCATGAGCCTAACCCAGCCCCTGCGGGTTTTTTTGCAGGGCAAAGAGCGTATTGCCCTGCGAGACGAAGAAGGTGAAATCTACGAGGCCCCCATCAACTGGGCGCAGAACCGCCTCGAGGGCCTGGCCCCTTACTATGCGAAGCGCCGCCTGGGGGTCAACGACAAAATCGTGCTGCACCTCGAGGGCAGTGAGATTGTGCTGGAAGCCCTGACCACGGCGGCCAGACCGGCCCGGCCCCGCCCGACCGAGCTCGAGCGTCCGAAACCCCAACCCCCTGAGCCTTCACCCGATAAGCCCGAAAAGCGGGTACGGGTTACGCCCTATCCCAGAGAGCTCATTTACCCCCACAAGCCACTCTCCAGCGAGGTGCCGGCGTTTTCTGCCGACCTCGAGGCCCTGGGTTTTTCTCGCGAGTCGAGCGCCGCACCCTGGGTGTTTAGGGCGGCCCTGGGCCGTCGAACATTCTTGCTGGCCCTGGCCAAATTTGGCGAGATGGAAGCTAAAGAGCTTCTGTCCTACCGCCAGCAGGGGCGGGTGCAGTATGCGGCGATGGTGGCCGGGGAGTCTTCCAAAGCCGAGGCCTTGGCTGAGATCGCCGCCCTGCGGCCCTCCGGTCTGGGCTACGTCTCGCCCGAGGCCTTGCAGCGCCTGACCAAGCTGCGCGCCGCCTTTCCGCTGGGGCCGCTGGACGTCGAGCGGCTGCTGCGGGAGGGGCGCATCGACCTGGAAGCCATTCAGTCGCTTGAGCGTGAAATTTCTGGCGTGCTGCGGGAGCGCAGCCACTTCTCTGCGGTTCTTACCTTGCTGGCCGATTACTCACCCCAGCAGGTCTTTCTGCTGGCCGACCTGATGCCCATGGCGCGGGAGCTGAACCTCGAGGCCGACCACCTGCAAAGGGTGCTCGAGAGCCTCAGCAACCCACCATTCCTGCTCTTAAGGCGCCTATCGCCTGGGGAGTTCCTGATGCGCCAGTCGGTCAACCAGGCCCTGGCCGACTGGATCGAGTATGCACAGGTGATGACCCGCCGCCTGCAGGGGGTGCATCTAGAGCTTTGAGACGCGCCGGTGAGGGCTAGCTAAAAAGCGACTGTAGACGGGCCTCGAGCGCGTCCGCGGCCTTCTGGCTCATGGTGAGCCGGAGTTTGAGCACCAGCCTGCGGCTCCACTCTTCCAGCACCTTTATGTCCTCTTTGCGCTCGACCTCCAATGCAAACTGGGAGGCCCGCTCCCCAAGCTCCTCCTGAAGGATGGTGAGCAGTCGGGCTTTGATTATGGCCAGCTGATCGGGTGGATCTGCGGGCGGGCGGGCGGGTTCCTGGTTTGCGCCCACCTCTTCAATCAGGCCTTGCTCGAGCAGGTGGGCCAGCAATTGTTGCAGTGTCTCCGGGGCGAGCTGGGTGCGCTGGGCCAGAACCAGATCGCTGACCGCTTCTCGACAGAGGGTATAGACCAACCGCTCCTCCCGACTGAGGAAGATGTCCAGGGCCTTGCTGGTCTGGCGATAGAAGTGCATTAGCCCTCGAGCGCCTTCAATATGGCCTGCACCAACCGAAGCACCAGGAAGACAAAGATCGCCCCGAAGAGCAGTATCAAAGCCATGATGGCCAGCAGGGTATCAGCTGGGCGGTTCCAGGTCAGGATACCCACCAGCAGATACCCCAGTGTAAAGAAGATAACCAGTGCATTGAGCTGGGTCAGCCGCTCCCCGATGATGCCACCCGGCGCCTGGCCCTTGACCTGCAGGCCGGTGTAGGTGTTGTACACCATTAAAAGCAGGCCCAGCACCAAAAGAATCTGTACCATTGAACCCCCCCACAATGCCGCTGACGAAAGGTGTTTATGGAGGCATTATAAAGCATCGGGGCGTGCTTTTTGGTGTGGCTGTAACGCAAAGCCCACCGGACTATCCGGCGGGCGCGGCCTGGGCGGTAGCAGGTTGGATTCGTTTGGCACCGGACTAACCCAACCAAAGGGTGTGCGCTGGGATCCAAAAAGGTGGAAAAGCCTTGGGAATGTTATACCGGATTCAAAAAGATAGTCATCCAAAGCAAAGACCTCCAGAGGCTATCTTTTTGAATCCTAGAGCACTCCCTTCGGTCGGGTTAGTTCGCCGCCTTCCGGCGCCGAACTAACCGAATCTGGTATTACATATTTTCGATCAGGGCCTGACCGAACTCGCTGCATTTGAGCAGCGTTGCGTTGCGGCCTTCGGCCACCATCAGGCGATGGAAGTCGTAGGTAACCCGGCCCTGCGCAATGGTCTTGGTCATGGCGTGGATAATTAAGTCGGCGGCTTCCGTCCAGCCCATGTAGCGCAGCATCATCTCGCCGGAGAGAATCACCGAGCTGGGGTTAACCTGGTCTTTTCCGGCGTACTTGGGGGCGGTGCCGTGGGTGGCCTCAAACACCGCGTGCCCGGTGTAATAGTTGACATTGGAGCCGGGCGCGATGCCAATGCCCCCTACTTGGGCAGCCAGGGCGTCGGAGATGTAGTCGCCGTTGAGGTTAAGGGTGGCAATCACGCTGTACTCGGCCGGCCGCAGCAGGATTTGCTGCAGGAAATTGTCTGCAATCATGTCCTTGATGATAATTTGCCGGCCCGTCTTGGGGTTGGTGATGGTTTGCCAGGGGCCTCCGTCGAGGTCTACGGCACCAAACTTGCGCTTGGCCAGGGCATACCCCCAGTCGCGGAAGGCACCTTCGGTGTACTTCATAATGTTGCCCTTGTGCACCAGGGTGACCGAGGGTAGGTCGTTGTCGATGGCGTAGTTGATAGCAGCCTCGACCAGGCGGTGGGTGCCCTCCTCCGATACCGGCTTGATACCGATACCAGCGGTTTGGGGGAAACGAATTTTGCCGTAGGATTTGGGAAACTCGGCCTCGAACCACTCGAGGAACCGCTTAACCTCGGGGCTGTCCTTGGGAAACTCGATGCCGGCGTAGATGTCCTCGGTATTTTCCCGGAAAATCACCATGTTGACCAGCTCGGGGTGGCGCACCGGGCTGGGCACCCCTTCGAACCACTGCACCGGGCGTACGCAAGCGTACAGGTCGAGCTCCTGGCGCAAAGCCACATTAATGGAGCGAATCCCGCCCCCGACCGGCGTGGTGAGCGGGCCTTTGATGGCTACCAGGTATTCGCGGATGAAATCGAGGGTTTCTTCCGGTAGCCAGATGGGTTCACCATAGACCTGGTTGGCCTTCTCACCAGCATAAATTTCGGCCCAGGCTATTTTGCGCCTGCCCCCATAGGCCTTGGCGACCGCCGCATCCAGCACCGGCTGCGCGGCTCGCCATATGTCCGGGCCGGTGCCGTCGCCTTCAATAAAGCCGATGATGGGCTCGTCGGGTACCTGCAGCTTGCCGTCTTGGATGGTAATTTTCTCGCCAGCGGGAACCGTGATTTTTTGGTATGCCATAGCTCTAAAAGCATATCAGAATAGTGGTTTTTGTGTTTTGTACGATGGTGTGCAGCGCCTATCACTGGCTTGAGGGCTCCAGGGGCTGCTCTAAATTTGACCGTCGGCCTTGGGCTGATCCAGCAGTTGATAGAAGCCCCGGGCGTTGTGCAGATAATGCGCCAGTATGCCAGGGATCAGGCTTCCGGTGAGCAGATAGGCTGTACCGAAGCCCAGACCGCCCAAAAAGATGAACAGCGGATAGCTCCAGGCTCTGCGATCGGGCACTGGGTGCAGCGCGGTGAACACCAGGGCTTGAAGGAACACCCCCAGCCAACCGCCCCACAGGGCGTTCTGCAAGGCCCCCCGAAAAAACAGCTCTTCGCCCACCCCGGAAGCCACAGCCAGCAGCAGGGCTTGATGATGATTCATACCCTGGGCGCGCATCAAGGTTCCGAGCTGGCCGTGCAGGGCCTCGGCGGCCCGGAAGCTTTGGGGGAAAAGTAGGGAGAACAACCGCTCGAGGCCCATCAGCCCCAAAAAAAGCAGCAGAAAAACCAGGCTATCACGTAGAGGATCGGGGTTCTTTACGATGGGGTAACCGGCCAGCCCCATCCAGATAGAACCGACCAGCATAAGCCCGAGCTGGATCAGCATGAAGAAGCGGAACATGGGATATCTACAGACCTTCGCCGCCGATATTGAAGCCTTGCTCGAGCAGCTTGCGCGAGTAGGCTCTAAAGGCCAGGAGGGTCTGGGTGCGTTCGATGCCTTTTAGTTTGCGCAGTCCCAGGGTTACGATGTCGTCGAGCTGTTCGAAGTCTTTGAAGCGTAGAATCGCTACTAGATCCCACTCACCCGTCACCGAGTACACCTCGGCCACCCCAGGGATCTCGGCCACCGCCTCGGCGGTTTCGGCGGTGGACTCACGGCTGGTCTGGATTAGGACAAACGCGGTAATCATGCCTGGATGATACTCCAGATGCCGGCTTTCAGCGTGTGGGCTGGTGGGTATGGGTTTGATGAGGCGTATCGAGGATGAGCTGGGGTCTGAACCGTACCACGTCGGCCGAAACAAAGTGCAGGGGAATGCCGTTCCAGTGTTTGGGCAGTTTTTCTGGGTCGGCTCCGTGCAGGTGTCCGTACACCACGCAGGTGGGCCGGTAGCGTTCAATAAGCTCGGTGAAGCCGGTGGGGCCGCCGGTGGGGCCGAAAGGGGGGTAGTGCAGGGCCAGCACCAGGTACTGGTAGTCGTGCCCCTGCAGGGTTTTGAGTGAAAGCCCCAGCCGTTCTATTTCCCGCTTGTAGATTTTCTCGTCCTCTGGGGTGAAGTTATAGCTGCCGGGGGTGTCCCAGCCGCGGCTCCCGGCGATGGCTAGATTGCCGATGACCAGCGAGTCGTGCTGCAAAGCGTGCATGCGGGGGGGCAGCACCTGTCGCAGGCGGCTGATGGAGGGCCACCAGTAGTCGTGGTTCCCGCGCAGAAGCACCTTAATACCCGGAAGCTTGGCCAGGTCGGCTAAATCGAGCATGGCTTCGGGCAGCTTCATAGCCCAGGAGATATCCCCAGCCACGATTACCAGGTCGTCCTCACCTACTACTTTTTGCCACTCTTCGAACACAGCCTCGGGATGCCCATCCCATTCCGGCCCAAAGATGTTCATCGGCTTGGGGAAGGCTTTGGACAGATGTATATCGGCGATGGCAAAGACGCGCATACGGAGCCTGGCGAGCCATAAATGGCTCAGTCTAGTGTCTAGGGTTCACGCCCGAGCGTCAAGTGTGATACGTTCACTTTGACAAGCCCAAACGCTACTACCGAAAATGCTTTTCTACCCCCTTCGATCGGCCTGAGTCCTTCACTGCTGACAGTCATCGGTCAAAGCAAAAAACTCCAGAGGTTATCTTTTTGAATCCTAGCGCACTCCCTTCCGTTATCGAACAACCGAATCCGCTATCGCCCTGCTTGGGGCATAATCGAACAGATGAAGCAAGAGAATCCCGATGGGTTGTTTTTGTATGCGCTGCGGTTGCTGGGCGCCCGGGCTTACTCGGAGACAGCCCTGCGCCAAAAACTATCCCGTAGAGCCCCGCCAGAAGTGGTGGAGGAAACCCTTGGGCGCCTCAAGCAACGGGGTTACCTCGATGACCATAGCTACGCCGAAGGTTATGTTCGGTTGTATTCGGGCCGGTGGGGCGCGGCCAAGCTGCGCCGGGCCCTTTTGTCTAAGGGTGTCTCGAGCGAGATTGTAGACCAGGTGTTGGCCGTGCAAACGGCCCAGAAAGACCCGGTCGAAGAGGCGCTGGCCCTGTTGGAGCGCTACCCCAGCCGCCACAGGGGTGAGAAGCCCCGCGCCATTCGTTTTTTGACTAACCGGGGTTATGCCCTAACCCACGCTTTGGCGGCCTGGGCGCGCTACCTCGAGCAAACCAGCGCCTAAACCCACTCGCCCTTGCGCATCAGCGGCTCGGCCTGCCCCGAGGCGGTGATGCCGTCCACATCGATCTCCCCTGAGCCGATCATCCAGTCGATGTGAATCAGGCTGCGGTTGGCCCCTTTGGCCTCGAGCGCTTCGGGGCTGAGCTGGCTACCCCCCTGGATGCACTCGCTGTAGGCCTGGCCTAAGGCGATGTGGCTGGCCGCGTTCTCGTCGAAGAGGGTGTTGTAGAACAGCAGGCCGCTTTGCGCGATGGGGGAGGAGTGCGGCACCAGGGCCACCTCGCCCAGGCGGCGGGCTCCTTCGTCGGTTTGCAGCACCCGGTTCAGCACGTCGGCCCCGCTTTTGGCGGTGGCCTCCACCACGCGGCCTTTCTCAAAGCGCACCTCGATATCCTCGAGCAGGCTCCCCTGGTAGGAAAGCGGTTTGGTGCTGCGCACCACGCCCTCGACGCGGTCTTTGTGAGGGGCGGTAAACACCTCCTCGGTGGGGATGTTGGGGTTGCAGACCGCGCCGTTTTTGGCCTGCACGGCCCCGCCGGCCCAGAGGTGATCCTCGGCCAGGCCCACCAGCAGGTCGGTGCCGGGGCCTTTGAAGTGCAGGGCGTGGTAGCGCTTCTGGTTCAGGTAGGCCACGCGCTCGGCCAGGCGCTGGTTGTGGGCTTTCCAGGTGGCTACGGGGTCGGGGGTATCGAGCCTCGAGGCCTTGAAAATGGCCTCCCATAGCTTTTGTACGGCCTCTTGCTCGGGTAGCCCCGGAAACACTGCGCGGGCCCAGGCCGGGTGCGGATAGGCCACGATGCTCCAGTTGATGTGGTGGGTGGTGATGAGCTCGAGCACCCGCCGGTAGGCCAGGGAGCGGGCCCGGCTGGCCCGGGCCACCTTTTCGGGGGGCTGGCCCCCCAGCAGGTTAGGGTCGCTGCCGGCGATGTGCAGGCGGGCCGTCCCGGCCTGAAAGGCCTCGGCCATGCCGTTATAGAGCCACTGGGGCGCTTTGTCGAAGGAAGCATCGGGGGCGTGCTGGAAGCGCAGTAGGTGGGCGGCCTCGTCGTCGTAGAGCACGCTGACCAGGGGGCTCCCGGCCTTGTAGGCGTACTCGGTGATCTTCCGCACCAACGGTACCGCCTCGATGGGCGCGGTAATCAGCAGCTCCTGGCCTTCCTGGAGGCCCAGCCCCACATGCACGGCGACCCTGGCGAGTGAATCGAGATAGTGTTCGTAAGGTTCCATTGCGCACCTACTCTAACACCCCGACCTGCTTGCAGAAAGCGCTCTTTGGAACCTTGACGGAAGCCCCGGTGCTTGCTACCCTTTGGGCAGATGCGACCCCGCACCCCCCGCAGCTACAAGTGGCACCACCAGCGCTGGTGGCGTCGCCGGGCCTGAGCGCGGTGGGTCTTTCCCACGCGTCTGGGCTTTCCTCGAGGTCACGACCTCGAGTTTTTCTTTTGACCCCTACCCAAAATTTTTGTGAGGAACCTATGCAGCTACCCAGCTACCCTCTACCCGATGCTCGAGGCCGCTACGGCGACTTCGGCGGGCGCTACGTGCCCGAGACCCTGATCCCGGCCCTGGAGGAGCTCACCGAGGCCTACCTGCACTACAAGCAAGACCCCGAGTTCCTGGCCGAGTACGCCTACTACCTGCGCGAGTACGTGGGCCGGCCCAGCCCCCTCTACTTCGCCGAGAACCTGACCCGGCACCTGGGCGGGGCCAGGATCTACCTCAAGCGCGAAGACCTGAACCACACCGGGGCCCACAAGATCAACAACACCCTGGGCCAGGCCCTACTGTGCAAGCGCATGGGCAAGAAGCGGGTGATCGCCGAGACCGGCGCGGGCCAGCACGGCGTCTCGGTGGCCACCGTGGCAGCCCTGATGGGCCTGGAGTGCGTGGTCTACCAGGGGGCCGAGGATGTGCGCCGGCAGGCCCTGAACGTCTTTCGCATGAAGCTCCTGGGGGCCGAGGTACGCCCCGTGGAGAGCGGCACCCGCACCCTCAAGGACGCCACCAACGAGGCCATCCGCGACTGGGTGACCAACGTGCGCGACAGCTTCTACATCATCGGCTCGGTGGTGGGGCCGCACCCCTACCCCGCCATGGCCCGCGACTTCCAGAGCGTGGTGGGGGAGGAGATTAAGGCCCAGCTCCTGGAGAAAGAGGGCCGCGAGAACCCGGATGTCATCCTGGCCTGCGTGGGCGGGGGCTCCAACGCCATTGGGGTGTTTGCGCCCTTTGCTTATCAGGAAAATCGTCCCCGGCTGATTGGGGTGGAGGCCGCCGGCCACGGCCAAGCCTCGGGCCTGCACAGCCTGAGCATCGGGGCGGGCCGCAAAGGCGTGCTGCACGGGGCCAAGATGTACCTGCTCTACGACGACGACGGCCAGATTCTGCCGGCCCACTCGGTCTCGGCGGGCCTCGATTACCCCGGGGTGGGCCCCGAGCACAGCTACTACGCCGAGCAGGGCCTGGCCGAGTACGTGGGGGTGAGCGATGAGGAGGCCCTCGAGGGCTTCCGGCTTTTGTGCCGGCTGGAAGGCATTATCCCGGCTTTGGAGTCGGCCCACGCCATCGCCTACGCGGCCAAGCTGGCCCCGGAGATGGAGCCCGAGCAGGTGATGGTCATCAACCTCTCGGGCCGGGGGGACAAGGACGTGGCCGAGGTGATGCGGCTCATGGAGGGTGGGGCATGACCACCCGCGAAGCCTTCGCCCGGGCCCGGGCCGAGGGGCGCTCGGCCCTGATCCCCTACGTGATGGCCGGCTACCCCAGCCGCGGGCGCGACCTGGAAATCGTGGAGCAGGTGCTGCCCTATGCCGACCTGCTCGAGGTGGGCCTGCCCTACTCCGACCCCCTGGGCGACGGGCCGGTGATCCAGCGGGCCTCCGAGCAGGCCCTGCGGCAGGGCCTGCGGGTGGCCGAGGTGGCCGGGTTCGTGCGGGAAATCCGGGCCCGCACCGACAAGCCCCTCTTTCTGATGACCTATATCAACCCGGTTTTGGCGGTAGGGCCCGAGGCCTTCTTCCAGATGTTCAAGGAGGCCGGGGCCAGCGGCCTGATCCTGCCCGACCTGCCCCCCGACGAAGACCCCGAGCTGGTCTCGCTGGCCCAGCGGGCGGGCCTCGAGACCACTTTCCTGCTGGCCCCCACCTCCACCGAGGCCCGCATCCGGGCCGTAACCCCCCACTGCACCGGCTTCGTCTACACCGTCTCGGTGGCCGGGGTGACCGGCGCGCGGGATCGGCTGCCGGAGGGCCTGCCCGAGCTGGTGCAGCGCATCCGGCGCTTCACCGACGCACCGGTGGCGATTGGCTTCGGCATCTCCAACCGGGCCACCGCCCAGCAAGCGGCCCAGGCCGCCGATGGGGCGGTGATTGCCAGCGCCTTGATCCGGGCGCTGGAGGAGGGGAGGGGGCTGGGGGAGGTTTTGAGCGAGGTACGCGCGGGCCTGCAGATGGGCTAGAATCAAGCCGATGCGGCGCATTGTGCAGGCGGAGTGTCTGGAGTATATCCGCACCTTACCCGATGCTTCCTTTCCCCTCATCTACCTCGACCCGCCCTTCAACACCCGCAAAACCCAGCAGCGGCGCCGTATACGCGCAGTGGCCGACGAACAGGGTTCGCGCCGCGGCTTTGGGGGTAAGCGCTACCGCACCGAGGCCCTCGAGGCCCCCACCTACCCCGACCGCTACGACGACTTTCTGGCCTTTTTGGCGCCTCGCCTCGAGCAAGCCCACCGACTGCTCACCTCGAGCGGCTCGCTGTTCGTGCACCTGGACTACCGCGAGGTGCACTACGTGAAGGTGCTCCTGGATCAGATCTTTGGCCGCAAGAGCTTCATCAACGAGATCATCTGGGCCTACGACTACGGCGGGCGCTCCAAAAACCGCTGGCCGGCCAAGCACGACACCCTTCTGTGGTACGCCAAGCACCCCCGGCGCTACACCTTCAACTACGAGGCCATTGACCGCATTCCCTACCTGGCCCCCAAGATGGCCGGGCCGGAGAAGGCCTCGAGGGGCAAAACCCCCACCGATGTCTGGTGGATGACCATCGTGCCCACCTCCTCCAGGGAGAAGACCGGCTACCCCACGCAAAAGCCCCTCAAGCTCCTGGAGCGCATCGTGCGGGTGCACTCCAACCCCGGCGAGGTGGTGCTGGACTTCTTCGCCGGCTCCGGCACCACCGGCGAGGCGGCGGCCCGCAACGGGCGGGGGTTTTTGCTGATCGACCAAAGCCCAGAGGCCATCGCGATCATGCGGCGTAGACTGGCGGCCTTCGAACCTGAGATAATCGTTGCCAATGCGCCCCATCCTGTACCGCAAGCTGGGTAACTTTGACCTCTGGTTCCTGAGCGACGGCGAGATTTGGCTGGACGGCGGCTCGATGTTCGGCATCGTGCCGAAGAGCCTGTGGTCGAGGCTGGTGACGCCGGATGAGCAAAACCGCATCCGCCTGGGCCTGAACCCTTTGCTGGTGCGCGCGGGCGAGCGCCTGGTGCTCATCGAGACCGGCATTGACCGCAAACCCGGCGAGAAGTTCCGCCGCCTCTACGGCCTGGGCGAGACCAACCCCCTGCTCGATCAGCTGGCGCTTCTGGGGGTAGCCCCGCAGGAGATCTCGCTGGTGATCCACACCCACCTGCACTTCGACCACGCCGGGCTCAACACCCGGCTGTCGGAGGGGCGGCTTGTGCCCACCTTCCCCAGGGCCCGCCACATCGTGCAAAAGCAGGAGCTGGAGGACGCTTTGCACCCCCACGAGCGCAGCCAGGCCAGCTACCGCATAGAAAACGTGGAGCCGCTGGCCGAACAGGGGCGGTTTGAGGTGGTGGAGGGGGAGGCCGAGATCCTGCCCGGCCTGCGGGTGCTGCCCGCCCCCGGCCACACCCTGGGGATGCAGGTGGTGGAGCTGGACTCGGAAGGGCAGCGGCTGGCCTACACCGGCGACCTGGTGGCCCTGCAGGTGCAGACCCCGCTTCTTTATATCCCGGCCTTCGACCTTTACCCCATGACCACCCTCGAGACCCGCAAAAAGCTCTACGCGCGCTGGCTCGAGGGCGGCTACCTGCTTTGCTTCGCCCACGAGCCGGGGCCGCCTCTGGCCCGGCTGGTGCGGGGCGAGAAGGGCTATCAGGCCGAGGCGGTGGAATTCTGAACTGAGGGCCTGCGTTCCACCAGGGTCAGGATGTCGTAAAGGGCCACGGTCTTGCCCTCCTGGTTGGTAATCTCCACCGCCCAGGTCACCACCCCGGTGGGCCGCTCGCCCGGCCTGGGGTCTTTGGGCGTCTTCGACTTGACGGTCAGGCGGGCCTGGATGGTATCCCCGATGCCCACCGGCTCGATAAAGCGCAGGCGCTCGAGGCCGTAGTTGGCCAGCACCGGCCCCGGCGCCGGGCTCACAAACAGGCCCGCCGCCGCCGAGATCAGGAAGTAGCCGTGGGCCACCCGCTTCCCAAAGATCGAGTCTTTGGCCCCGATCTCGTCCACGTGGGCGTAGAAGTAGTCGCCGGTGAGGTTGGCGAAGTTCACGATATCGGCCTCGGTCACGGTGCGGCGGTGGGTGAGGAGGCTCTCCCCGATCTGTAGCTCCTCGAAGTATTTGCGGAAGGGGTGCACCGCATCCTCGCGCACCTCGGCCCCGCGCACGTACTCGTTGCTCAGGGCCATTAAGGTGGTGGGGTCGGCCTGCACCGCGCAGCGCTGGAGGTAGTGCTTGATCCCGCGCACCCCGCCCAGCTCCTCGCCGGCCCCGGCCCGGCCCGGCCCGCCGTGCACCAAGAGCGGCAGGGGGGAGCCGTGGCCGGTGGACTCCTGGGCGTTTTCGCGGTTGAGGATGAGCATGCGCCCGTGGTGGGTGGCGCAGCCGAAGAAGAGGGTGCGGGCCTCCTGCCGGTTGTAGCTCACGATGCTGCCCACCAGGCTGCCCTGGCCCCGGCGGGCCAGGGCGATGGCCTCCTCCAGGCTTCCGTAGGGCATCAGGGTGGCCACCGGGCCGAAGGGCTCGAGGTCGTGGGCCCCGCTCTCCCAGGGCTTGGGGCTATAAAGCAGGGTGGGGGGCATAAAGCCGCCCTTTTCCCAGTCGCCGCCCAAAAGCTCGGGCGAACCCTGGAAGGCCACCTCGCAGCCCCGCGCCCTGAGCTGCTCGAGCACACCCTGCACGTCCCGGCGCTGCGCCGCCCCCACCAGCGGGCCCATCCGCACCTCGGGGCGCCGGGGGTCGCCCAGCGTCACCTTTGACAGCGCCCGCTTGAGGGCCTCCAGCACCGCCTCTAGCTTGTCTTGCGGAACGATCACCCGGCGGATGGCGGTACATTTCTGCCCGGCCTTGACGGTCATCTCCCGCACCACTTCCTGCACGAAAAGCTCGAACTCGAGGTCGCCCGGCTCCACGCTCTGGCCCAGGATGGCGCAGTTCAGGCTGTCGGCCTCCATGTTGAAGGGTACGGCGTTGGCGACCAGGCTGGGGTGTACCTTCAGCTTGCGCCCGGTGGCGGCCGAGCCGGTAAAGGTCACGCAATCCTGCTCGTTCAGGTGCTCAAACAGGTCGCCGATGCCGCCGCAGATGAGCTGGATGGCCCCCTCCGGCAGGATCCCCGACTCGATCATGGCCCGGAAGACCGCCTCGGTCAGGTAGGCCGTCTGGGTGGCCGGCTTGACGATGGCCGGAACCCCGGCAATAAGGCCTGGGGCCAGCTTCTCCAGCATGCCCCATACGGGAAAGTTGAAGGCGTTGATGTGCACCGCCACGCCCTCCCTGGGCACCAGGATGTGCCGCCCCAGAAAGGTGCCCTGCTTGGAGAGCGCAAGGGGGTCGTCTTCAACCAGGAAGCGCTCGTTGGGCAGCTCGCGCCGGGCCAGCGAGGAGTAGCTGAAAAAGGTGCCAAAGCCCCCGTCAATGTCGAACCAGCTATCGTACTGAGTGGCCCCGGTCTTGTAGGAGAGCTCGTAAAACTGCTCCTTGCGGGCCTGCAGGTACTGCGCCAGGGCCCGCAGCATGGCGGCCCGCTCGTGAAAGGTGTACTTGCGCAGGTTGGGGCCGCCCACCTCGCGGGCGTAGCGCACCATCGCGCCGAAATCCAGGCCCTGGCTGCTGACCAAAGCCACCGGCTCGCCATACACCGCATCGGTAACCAGGGTGCCGTCGTCCGTGCCCTGCTGCCAGGCTCCGACCGCGTAACTGTGAAGTTTCATGGCCATCATTCTAACAAACGCTTGTTCGCAAAAGGAGGCTAAAAACCGTATGGCTGTTTCAGGGCCGAACCAACTGGCATCAAACCCGTTCGGCAGGGCTCAGGAAGGGAAGTTATGCTTAAGCCGACGCCATCGCAGGTGGCCGAAAACCGCTGTCAGTGTTCCAGCACCCGGCGCACCGCCTCCAGCACCCGCTTGGCGTCCGGGCGGTAGAAGTTTTCCACCGCGCTGAAGGGGGGGTAGGGGGCGTCCCAACCGGCCACCCGCAGGATGGGGGCCTGTAGGTAGTCGAGGGCTTCTTCGGCGATGCGGGCGGCGATCTCCGCTCCAAAACCCCCCGTGCGCATGGCCTCGTAGACCACCACCGCCCGCCCGGTCTTCCGCACCGAGGAGAGGATGGTGGGGGTGTCCAGGGGCACCAGGGTCTCGAGGTCCACCACCTCCAGCTCCACCCCCTCCCGCGCGGCCACCTCGGCGGCCTTCAGGCAGACTTCCACCATGCCGCCGTAGCAGAAGAGGCTGGCGGCATCACCCTCCCGCACCACCCGGGCCTGGCCCAGGGGCAGGGTGTAGTAGCCCTCCGGCACCTCGGCCTTTACACCCCGGTAAAGCTTGATGGCCTCGAGGAAAAACACCGGGTCGGGGTCTTCGATGGCCGCAAGCAGCAGTCCCTTGGCCCGCTCCGGGCTGCTGGGGATCACCACCTTGACCCCCGGCACGTGGGCCAGCAGGGCCTCGGGGCTGTCGGCGTGCTGCTCGGGGGTTTTGACCCCGCCGCCGTAAGGGGCGCGGATGACCATGGGGATGGTAAAGCGGCCCCGGGTGCGGTGGCGCATGCGGCCCAGGTGGGAAAGGATCTGGTCGAGGGCGGGGTACAAAAACCCGGCAAACTGGATCTCGGCCACCGGGCGCAGCCCGGCCATGGCCAGGCCAATCCCAAAGCCCACAATTCCGCTCTCGGCCAGGGGTGTGTCGAAGACCCGCTTTTCGCCGTACTTTTGCGCGAGCCCGTCCGAGGCCCGGAAGACCCCGCCCATGGTGCCCACGTCCTCGCCAAAGAGCACCACCCGTTCGTCTTTGGCCAAAGCCAGATCCAGGGCCTCGTTGATGGCCTGCACGTTGTTCAGGACTCGAGTACCACGTTCGGCAATCATGCTTCCCCCCGCAGATACTGCCAGGCTGCTTGCTGGTCGGGCTGCATCTCCTGGTAAACCTGTTCCACGATCTCCCAGGGCTTGGGTTCCGGGGCCTGATCGGCTTCCTCTACAGCGGCTAAAAACTCCGCCTCGAGCGCCTCGCTTAGCGCGGCTTCCTGGTCTTCACTCCACAGCCCCAGGTGCAAGAGGCAGTTTTTCATGCGCAGAATGGGATCGCGCTTAAGCCAGCGCTCGGTTTCCTCCTCGCTGCGGTAGCGGCTGGGGTCGTCGGAGGAGGTGTGCGGGGCCACCCGGTAGGTCAGGGCCTCAATCAGGGTGGGGCCACCACCGGCCCGGGCCCGGTTCACCGCCTCTCTGGCTACGCTCCAGACCGCGACCAGGTCGTTGCCGTCTACCGTAACCCCGGGTATCCCGTAGCCCTGGGCTTTCTGGGCGATGCGCTGCACCTTCATCTGCTTGTGGGTGGGCACGCTGATGGCCCAGCCGTTGTTCTGCACCACGACCAGCAAGGGGGCGTTGAAGACCGCCGCGAAGTTGAGCCCTTCGTGAAAGTCGCCCTCGGAGGTGCCGCCGTCGCCGATGAATACCGCCACCACGGCGTCCTTGCCCATCAGCCGCTGGGCATGGGCCACCCCGGCGGCCTGGGGGATCTGGGTGGCGATGGGGATGTAAAACTGCACCATGTTGACGTTGGGCGGCGCGCCCCAGCCGGCCGGGTCGGCCCGCCAGCTCAGGATCAGCTTGCTGATGGGCATGCCAAAGGTGAGGGCCGCGGCGCTCTCGCGGTAGCTGGGCAGCAGCCAGTCGTAATCGGGGCGCAGACAGAGGGCCACCCCCACCTGGGCCGCTTCCTGGCCGCGAAAGGGTGGGTAGACCCCCAGCCGGCCCTGGCGCTGCAAGACCAGCACACGCTCGTCGAAGTGCCGGGCCCGGCGCAAAGCCCGGTAGCCCTGGAGGAGTTCTTCGGGGCTGAGGGGTAAGTCCCGTAGGGGTCGGCCTTGATCGTCGAGGTACTGAATTGTGTCCACGTGATTAGTTTAGCCCATCGCTGCAGGTGCCTATAGCAGATGGATTTCACAAACAGGATATCGTGAAAAAATATACAAAAGCCGGTGCGGGCCCGGCCCCTTAGCACAGCCAGCACCCATGGCTCAGGCGCCCCCGGCCTCGGGGGTGACCTGCTTCAGGTAATGCCCCAGCCGCTCGATGGCCTGCTCAATTTCATCCGCCGTCTTACAAAAGGCAAAGCGGAACAGCCCTCTGGGGGCGGGGTTTTGCATGTAGAAGGCTGAGCCGGGAATGGCCGCGACTTTGGCCTCGCGCACCAAGTTCAGGGCCTCGAGCCCCGGCAGGATGGCGGTGAGGAAGTAGGTTCCGGCAGGGGAGAAGACTTTGAGCCCCAGCGACCTTAGGCCCTGCTCGAGCAAGTCCTTGCGCCGGCCGTAGCTCTCGCGCAGCGCCTGGTAAAAGCCCTCCTTGCGGGCCATGGGCAGGGCCTCGGCCACCGCGGCCTGGAGGGGTGCGGCTGAGCAGAAGCTGCTCCACTGGCGCATACCGGCCACATAAGGGGCCAGGCCGGGCGGCGTGACAATCCAGCCGATGCGCCAGCCGGTGGCCTCGAGGCGCTTCCCCGCCGAGCCCACCGTGAAGACCCGCTCGGGGGCCAGCTCGCGGAACCGTATGGGGGGTTCCCCAAAGTAGAGTTCGTCGTAGACCTCGTCGCTGATAATCCAGAGATCGTGTCGGCGGGCCAGCTCTACAATCCGCTGGGCCTCGGCACGGGAAAAGACCGAACCGGTGGGGTTGTAGGGGTTGGTGAGCAGAAGGGCCTGGGTGCGCACCGTAATGGCCCGCTCGAGCGCCGGCAAGTCAACCTCCCAGCCATCCCCCAGCCGCATGGGAACCATCACCGGCTCGGCCCCGGCGATGCGGGCCTGGGGGATGTAGACGTCGAAGTAGGGCTCGAGCATCACCACCTCGTCGTCCGGCCCGTACAGCGACTCGGCCAGCGCATGTAGGGCCTCGGTGCCCCCGGCGGTGATGATCACATCCTCGGGCGCAACCCCCAGGTCTTCGGCAATGGCCTCGCGCAAACGCGGCAGGCCAATAGGCGGGGTGTACTGGTCTACGCTGCCGATAGCCCGCCGGGCGGCCTCTAGAAGAAAATCGGGCGGGGGGTTGGAGGGAAAGCCCTGCCCCAGGTTGATGGCCCCGTGCTCGGCGGCCAGGCGGCTCATCTGAGCGAAGATGCTCTCCTTGGAGAGCTGGGTGCGGGGGTGAAGGTGGGCCATGGGTGATGAAAAGTCTACCGCATGCTGTTGTGGATGCACCTAGCGAATGGGCTTGCAGGCCCGGGCCAGAACCTTCCCGCTGCGCTCACTCATCAGCAGGGCTTCCTCGGCGGCGCCGGAGCCCCTGACCCACCAGGAGGCCCGCCCGTCGGAGTACTTGACCCCCGAGGCGGCCTCGACCTGGAACAGCGGGCCGTAGGTCTGATTGTTGAACACCACCCCCACCCGGTCGAAGCTATTCTGATAGACCGCCCGAACCTCTATGCCCCCGGCGCAGCGGTAGGTGCGCTGCACCACATCGGTAGACTGGGCCAGACCCACCAGGCCAACAAACCAAACCAGCAAGATCCATCCGTGCATATGCCCTCCATTAGGCCGTGAGCAGTTTTATGTAGTCCTCGAGCTTCAGGCTGGCCCCCCCGACCAGTCCCCCATCAATGTTGGGCTGGGCGAAGAGGGCCGCGGCATTCTCGGGCTTGACCGAGCCGCCGTAAAGGATGCGCATCTGCCAGGCAAAGTCCGAACCGTAGCGGCCTTCCAACCAACCACGAATGGCCCGGTGCATAGCCTCGGCATCCTCGGGGGTGGCGGTTTTGCCGGTGCCAATGGCCCAGACCGGCTCGTAGGCAATCACCAGGTGCTGGGGCGAGGCCGGGCTGACCCCTTGCAGGCTGCCCTCGAGCTGCCGCAGGGTGTACTCGACGTGGCCTCCAGCCTCGCGGATTTCCAGCGGCTCGCCCACGCACAGGATGGGGGTGATGCCTTGCTCCAATAGACGCCTGGCTTTTTCGGCTACCAGCGCATCCGTTTCGGCGTGGTAGCTGCGCCGCTCGGAGTGGCCCACGATGGTGTATTTACAGGCCAGGTCGGCCAGCATTTTTGCTGAAACCTCGCCGGTGTAGGCCCCTTCGCTATGGGCCGAGACATCCTGCGCGCCCCAGTACACCCCGTGGCCCTCCAGGATCTCCGCAGCATAGGGTAGATGGGTAAAGGGTACCAGCAGGGCCGGTTCGGCCTGGGTCTGGGGTAGGTTGACGGTTAGATCGCGGAACCACTTCCGGGCTTCGGAGGGGGTTTTGTACATTTTCCAGTTGCCGGCTACGAGTCGCTTGCGCATAGGTGCCCCAATCATACGGTACGTAAGGCCAGATTTTACTTTCGACCCCTTATCCCCAAACCTGACGGAATTGCAACCTGCCGACAAAAAAACGGTAGACTTCTATTATGATTCAAAGCCACATCAGCCCCAAGGAGCGTGAATCGAGCGCTTTCAAGCAAAACAAAGATGCCTGGGTGAGGCTCATTGCCGATTTTCGTACCTCGCTGGAACAGGTGCGGCAGGGTGGAGGGCCCAAAGCGGTGGAGCGACAGCATGCCAAAGGACGCCTTACGGCCCGCGAGCGAATCGCGCGCTTGATTGACCCTGGAACCGAGCCTGAGGAAATCCTGGGCTATGCGGGCTGGCAGATGTACGCCGACTGGGGGGGTGCGCCGGGCGGCGGGGTGGTGACCGCCATCGGCAAAATTGCCGGCCGCGACTGGATGATCATCGCCAACGACGCCACCGTAAAGGCCGGGGCCTTCTTCCCCATCACCGCCAAAAAGGTGATCCGGGCCCAGACCATCGCCCTCGAGAACCGCCTGCCCACGGTCTACCTGGTGGACTCGGCGGGGGTGTTCCTGCCCCTGCAGGACGAGGTGTTCCCCGACCAGGACGACTTTGGCCGCATTTTTTATTTGAACGCCCGCATGAGCGGGCTGGGCATCCCGCAAATTTCGGCCATCATGGGCAACTGCGTGGCGGGGGGGGCCTACCTGCCGCTCATGACCGACGTGCTGATCATGACCGAGGGCTCGGGGCTATACCTGGCCGGGCCGGCCCTGGTCAAGGCAGCCATCGGGCAGGAGGTGGACTCGGAGGCGCTGGGCGGTGCGCGTATGCACGCCGAGGTCTCCGGCACGGTGGACTTCTACGAACCCGACGACGAAGCAGCCATTGCCCGCATACGTGCCCTGGCCGCGCTGTACGCCCAGCCGACCCTGGCCCCCTGGGCCGCAGAGCGCAAAAGCGAGGTGGAGCCCTTTCACCCGCCCGAGGATCTGTACGGCCTGGTATCACCCGACGGCAGCAAGCCCTACGACGTGAACGAGGTGATCGCCCGGCTGGTGGACGGCTCGGAGTTCCACGAGTACAAGGCCGGTTACGGCCAGACCCTGGTGTGCGGGTATGCCCGGCTGGGCGGCTTCCCGGTGGGGATCGTGGCCAACCAGCGGCTGGTGATCAAAAAGCCCGGCAAGATCGAGGTGGGGGGGGTGATCTACGCCGAAGCCGCCGACAAGGCCGCCCGGTTTATCCTCGAGGTCAACCAGCGCTTCATTCCCCTGTTGTTTTTGATGGATGTGAGCGGCTTTATGGTGGGCAAGGAGTCGGAGCAGCAGGGCATCATCCGGCGCGGGGCCAAGCTGGTGAATGCGGTCTCCAACTCGGTGGTGCCCAAGATTACCCTGATTACCGGGGGTTCCTTTGGCGCGGGCAACTATGCCATGGCCGGCAAGGCCTATGCCCCCCGTTTTATCTACGCCTGGCCCTCGGCCAAGTACGCGGTGATGAGCGGCAACGCCGCGGCCAAAACCCTGATGGAAATCGAGCTGGCCAAGCTCGAGCGGGAAGGGCGCAAACCCACCGAGGAGGATCTGCTCGAGCTTTACGAACACATCAAGGCCCGCTACGAGGAGACCCTGGACCCGCGCTACGCCGCGGCCCGGCTCTGGGTGGACGAGGTGATCTTCCCCCACGAGACCCGCCGTCGCCTCGTCCGGAGCCTCGAGGTCTGCGCCCTCAACCCGGGGCGGGAGGCGATGCAGATCGGGGTGTTTCAGGTTTAGCGGCCTGGCTGCGATTGGCCGGAGGTTTTCCCGGAAGTCTTAATCAGAAATTAATGAAACGCTGCGGATGTGATGACGATGTGATGACAAAGATATACTAGCCGCGGGTTCAAACCCAAAAGCAACCTAGATCTCTGGAGGTAGAGATGTACCGTCTAGTTTGGATCGCGCTGTTGTTGTTACTGGCATCCTGCGGAAACCGTGCGACCCCCGACAACCTAGCCCCGGTGCTAGGACTGGATAACCCCAACGTTATCCAGGGGCAGTACATTGTGGTCTACAAGGATGATGCCAACGTGCTGCCCACCCTGCAAAGCCTGAAAGCCGCTTTAGATGGGGGTGTAACCCTTCAGCGGGAACTGGAAAGCCTGGGGCTGGCACCCGACGCCAGGGTTGAGCAGGTTTACACCGCTGCTCTGCTGGGGCTTGCGGCCCGGCTATCACCCGAGAATTTAGCCGCGCTGCGGCAGGATCCCCGGGTGGCCTACATCGAGGCCGACCAGGTCATGAGCATCAGCGCCACCCAGACCGGTGCGACCTGGGGCCTGGATCGCATAGACCAGCGCACCCTACCCCTCAGCGGTACCTTCACCTACAGCAACACGGGCAGCGGCGTGAACGCCTACATCATCGATACCGGTATCCGGGTGAGCCACAGCGAGTTTGGCGGTCGGGCCACGGCGGTTTTCGACGCTATTGGAGACGGCCAGAATGGCAACGACTGCAACGGCCATGGCACCCATGTGGCTGGAACGGTAGGCGGCACGGTCTACGGCGTAGCCAAAAGCGTGCGGTTGTACGCGGTGCGGGTGCTTAATTGCAGCGGCTCGGGCAGCAACTCGGGCGTAATTGCCGGGGTGGACTGGGTGCGGCAGAATGCCCGGAGGCCAGCGGTAGCCAACATGAGCCTGGGTGGGGGGGCCTCGAGCGCCCTCGATACCGCGGTCAATAACGCCATCAACGCCGGGATTACCTTTGCCCTGGCCGCAGGTAACAGCAACCGCGACGCCTGCCAGTTCTCGCCAGCCCGCGTCACTGCAGGCATTACCGTGGGGGCCACCACCTCCACCGACGCCAGGGCCTCCTATTCCAACTACGGTAGCTGCCTCGACCTCTTCGCCCCCGGCTCTTCCATCACCTCGGCCTGGATTAGCAGCGACACCTCGACCAACACCATCAGCGGAACCTCGATGGCCACCCCCCATGTGGCCGGGGTAGCGGCTTTGTACCTGCAAAGCAACCCCAGTGCCAGCCCCGCCACCGTGCGCAACGCCATTGTGGGCAACGCCACTTCGGGTGTGGTGAGCAACGCCGGGCGGCGTTCGCCCAACCTGCTGCTGTACAGCAATTACTGATTGTTGCTACCAATCCCTAGACCCGCGCCCGCCTTTCTTGGCGGGCGTTTTTTGTGCCAGAGGGCGCATTCGGCAAATCACACACCAGGTACCCAGTAGTTGCAACGTCAACTGTGTTGTTTTATCTTGAGACGGGTAGGTTATTGAGCAGCCTACTTTACTAGGAGGGATTGTGAGAAAAAGTCTAGCGCTGCTGCCCTTTCTATTCTTGTGGGCTTTTGCCCAACAGGTCAACCTGGCTAAACCCGAAGGCCCTGTAGTGGAGGCTACGGTAGCCAGCATCAACGCTACCCTGAGAATCCAGGGCTGTGCCCGCGACCAGGAGGGCAAGGTGGTCTGCGCGGTGCAGATCCAAAGCACCGCCCGAACCAACCAGCAAGTTGCCATCTCGCACCAGGGCGTTCGCGTGATCTCGGCCCGCGGTTTCAGCTACCCGGGGTATCTGAGCGTGGATGGCGGGCAGCTAGAGGCAACCCGCAGCGTGTTTGCTCTACCTGCGGGAGGCCGCGCTACAGGGAAGCTGGTATTCCCCAATGTCCCGAAGGAGGAGACCTTCCTCTCGGCGCTTTACCTAAGCGCGGTTGAGTTCAGGGGCATCCCCATCGGCCAAGCCCCGGCTCCCCAGGTGCAAGCGCCCGCCGCGACCCCGGCTGCTCAAACCCCTACCGCTGAGCCCTGGAAGCGCTTTGTGGTGGGGCCGTTTACGTTTGAGCTGGTCAAAGGCCCTTACTCCGAGTGTTGCAACTACTATGTGTTTGAATACCAGGCTACCTCTAGCTCGGACGCCCGACTGCAAATCCGCTTCGACTCTGCGCGGACGATTGTAGAGGGGGGCATACAAGGACGTAGTGGTTACTGGAGAGTAAGTGGTGGTAATGCAGATTTCATAGCAGGCATTCCCCTCAAAGTGCTGGTTTATCTCAACACAGGGGAAAACGTAGCAGGCAAAGATATCCTCTACACCGAGTTCGAGGTCTTTGACGGCAAGGACTGGCAGAAGCTTGTGTGGCGGAATATCCCGACACCCAAGCAATAGTATCCAGGCCGGGGAAACCCGGCCTAAGATTTTCCTGAGGCGATGCCGTGTCGGAGGCGGGGTATTGGTATTGTGCTGCTCAGCGGGTGCTGCCGGGGCGTCGCTCGAGCCCCTGCAAGACCTCCACCAGCATCTCCAGGCTGTTCAGGTTGTGTACCGGCAAAAAGTCGTCAATGAAGGGCAGGGCCGCCACCAGGCCGCGGGTGAGGGGCTGGTAGCCGGGGGTGCCCAAAAGCGGGTTGAGCCAGATCAGGCGGTGGCAGGACTTCTGCAGGCGCTCCATCTCGAAGGCCAGCAGCTCGGGGTCGCCCTGGTCCCAGCCGTCGGAGATGACCAGCACGATGGCCCCCCGGCCCAGCACCCGCTTGGCCCAGCTCTGGTTGAAGCTGTGCAGGCAGGCCCCGATGCGGGTGCCGCCCGACCAGTCCTTGACCTGCTGCCCCACCTCACTCAAAGCAGCGTCCACGCTGCGTTTTTTGAGGGTGCGGGTGATGCGGGTCAGGCGCGTGCCAAAGGTAAAGCTCTCGATCTGGCGCACCCCCTGGCGGGTTTGCTCGAGGGAAAAAGCGTGTAGAAAGTGCAGCAGCATCCGCGCGTAGCGCTCCATAGAGCCCGAAACGTCAGCCAGGGCCACGATGGGGCGGGGTTTGTGTTTGCGAGAACGCTGTTCGAGCACCACCAGCTCGCCCTGGTGTTTGAGGGCGCGACGAAAACTCTTGCGTAGATCGAGTTGCTCTTTGCCGCGGGCTTTCAGACGGCGGGTACGCCGCTCGGGGGGGTTCCATACGAAGCCATACAGCAGCCTGCGGGCGGCCTCGAGCTCGGCTTCACTCATCTGGTCGAAGCGCTTTTGCTTGAGCACCTCGGTCTCGGAGAAGGTCAGGGCCCGATCCACCACGGGCTGGGGTTGCTTGCTGCTTTGCTCGGAGGAACGCGGTTCGCGCCCTACCTCGCCGGGCCGGGCCTTGGGGTCTTTTTTGGGCGGGAGGGGGGTCTGGTGGAGCAGCTCTGTCGGGAAGCGCTCCAGGCCCAGGTATTGCCAGAATTGGCGAAAGGCTTCGGCAAACTTAGCCCGGTCTTCCTGCCGGGTTAGCAGGGTGCTCTGGGCTGCGTAGAAAAAAGCCTCCGGGTCGAAGATGGAAATCTCCCCCAGGGCCCTGGCAAAAGTGGCGGTCTGCCCCGGTGTAACCACGATGCCCGCATGCCGCAGGCTCCGGGCAAAGGCCACCACGTGGCTGAGTAGCTGGCTGGTGGATACCGTCATAGCACGCTGGACATCTGGGCCCGGGCCAGCAGGTCGTGGGCCTGCTGTTTAGCCTTGACCACATCGTCCTGGTACTTGAGCAGCACCCCCAGGGTCTCCTCGATCACCTCGAGGGAAAGCTCGGTCTGGCCCAAAGCCAAGAGCGAGGAGGCCCAGTCCAGGGTCTCGGCCACGCCGGGGGCTTTGTAGAGATCTTGCTGGCGCAAGGCCTGAACGAAAGCCACCGCCTGCTGGGCCAGCTTTTCCGGTACGCCGGGTACTTTTTCCTGCACGATGCGGTATTCTTTCTCGAAGCTTGGGTAGTCAATCCAGTAGTACATGCAACGGCGCTTCAGGGCATCGTGAATCTCGCGGGTGCGGTTGGAGGTAATCACCACCACCGGCGGCTGTTGGGCTTTGAGGGTGCCCACCTCGGGCACGGTAATCTGCCAGTCCGAGAGGAACTCGAGCAAAAAGGCCTCAAACTCCTCGTCGGCCCGATCCAGCTCGTCAATTAGCAGCACCGGGGCTTTGCCGTTGGTGCTTTCCAGGGCCTGGAGCAAAGGCCGTTTGAGCAGGAACTCCTGGCTGAACACCTCGTGGCGCACCTTCTCCTGGTCGCGCTCGCCGCTGGCCTCCAGGAGCCGGATCTGCATCATCTGGCGGGCGTAGTCCCACTCGTACACCGCGCTGCTGATGTCCAGTCCTTCGTAGCACTGCAAACGAATTAGACGGGTGGAGAGCACCTCGGCCAGCACCTTGACGATCTCGGTTTTACCGACCCCCGGCTCGCCTTCCAAGAGCAGGGGGCGGCCCAGCTTGAGGGCCAGAAACACCGCCACCGAAAGCCCCTTATCGGCGATGTAGCGGTGGGCCTCGAGGGCCTTCTGGGTCTCCTGCACAGAATTGGGAAACATGCTTTTATCTTCACATAAAGGAGAGGGGCCGAATTACCTCAGCCCCTCACAATTGGTCGCGAGCCGCTACAGCCCGGCGGCCTGCATCAGGGCCCGCTTAGCCATCACATCCACCAGGTGCGCGCGGTACTCCTTCGATGCAACCAGGTCGTGGTTGAGGTGGTCGGCGGGTAGCAAGCCCTGGCAGGCGGCGGCGATGTTCTCGGCGGTTAGCGGCTTGCCGGCAAGGGCCTGCTCGAGCTTGGTGAGCCGCATGGCGTGCTCGCCTGCCCCGGTGACCGCCGCCCGCAGGCTGTTTCCGTCCAGTACCACGGCCACCCCCACCACCGCGTAGCGGCTGGCCGGGTGGGGGAACTTGGCGTAGGCCATGCGGGCCCCCGGCCGGATGGGAATGTGCACCTCGGTGAGAATCTCACCCTCCTGCAGCGCGGTGCTGAACATGCCGGTGAAGAACTGCTCAGCCTCCACCACCCGGCTGCCGGAGGGCCCCTGGATTTTGATCTGGGCGCCCAGCGCCAGCATGGAGGCCGGCAGGTCGGCGGCGGGATCGGCATGGGCCAGCGAGCCGCCGATGGTGCCTTTGGTGCGCACCATAGGGTCGCCGATCAAGCTCACCGCCTGGGGAATAATCGGGCAGAGTTCCTTGAGCAGCTCGGAGGTTTCCAGCTCGCGGTAGGTGGTCATGGTCCCGATCACCAGGGTGTCACCGTCGCGGCGGATGCCCCGCAGCTCGGCCACTTTAGAGATATCAATCAGCATGGGCGGCGCAGCCAGGCGCAGCTTCATAGCCGGGATCAGGCTGTGGCCCCCGGCCAGCAGCTTGGCCTCGGGGTTTTGTTGGAGCAGCGATAGCGCCTCGGAGAGGTTGTTGGCTTTTTTATAGCTGAAGGGTGCTGTGTACATCTCGTCCTCCGCGGGGTTGCGGCTAATCGGCAGCCTGGGCCAGGCGGCTGTGCTGGATGGCCCGCCAGACCTTTTCTGGGGTGTAGGGCATATCGAGGTGCACGATACCGAAGGGCCGCAGGGCGTCCATTACGGCGTTGGCGATGGCTGCGGTAGAGGCGATGGTGCCGGCCTCGCCGATGCCCTTGACGCCCAGGGGGTTATGCGGGCAGGGGGTCACGGTGTGGTCGTGCTCGATCTGCACCAGGTCGTCGGCGCGGGGTAGGGTGTACTCGAGGAAGTTGCCCGAGAGAATCTGGCCTTCCGGGTCGTAGACGGCTTCCTCCAGGAGGGCCTGCCCCAGGCCCTGGGCGATGCCGCCGTGCACCTGCCCTTCGGCGATCAGCGGGTTGATCACCGGGCCGCAGTCGTCCACCGAGAGGTAGCGCAGCAGCTTGACCTTGCCGGTCTCGGGGTCGACCTCCACCACCGCGACGTGGGTACCAAAGGGGTAGACGAAGTTTTTGGGGTCGTAGAAGTGGGTGGCCTCGAGGCCGGGCTCGAGGTCGGCGGGGTAGTTGTGGGCCAGGTGGGCTTGCAGGGCGATCTCGAAGAAGGTCTTGGCCTTGTCGGGCACCCCTTTGACCATAAACTTGCCGTCCTCGTGGACGATGTCCTCGGGGGCGGCTTCCAGCAGGTGGGCAGCGATTTTCTTGGCCTTGTCGATAATCTTCCGGGTGGCCAGCACGATGGCCGAGAGGCCGGTGGGCGCCGAGCGTGAGCCGTAGGAGCCCCAGCCGTAGGGCATCCGCCCGGTGTCGCCGTGCACCAGCACCACGTCCTCCACCGGAATTTGCAGCTCATCGGCCACCACCTGGGCGAAGGCCGTCTCGTGGCCCTGGCCGTGGCTATGGGTGCCGGTGAAAA
This sequence comes from Meiothermus taiwanensis WR-220, assembly GCF_003568585.1. Classification (NCBI taxonomy): domain Bacteria; kingdom Thermotogati; phylum Deinococcota; class Deinococci; order Thermales; family Thermaceae; genus Meiothermus; species Meiothermus taiwanensis. The sequence goes on along the minus strand of NZ_CP021130.1, from coordinate 1,486,987 downwards.
CCTCCACCTTGCCGGTCGGCATCACCCGCACCAGCGCGCTTTCCCACTGCCCGGCCTGGGCGCCCAGGCTACCCACCAGGGCCGAAGGGGCCAGCCCGCAGGCCTCGATATAGGTCACCACCCCAATCCCCATGTACCGGCCCTGCTTGCGCCACTCTTCCTGTTGCTGGCGCAGTTGCTTGTAGCCCACCAGCTCCAGGGCCTTGTCCAGATTGGCCTCGTAGTTGCCGGAGTCGTACTGCAAGGCCACTGGGGTTTGGTAGGGGAAGGCATCGGGGGGAATCAGGTTCTTGCGGCGGAACTCCACCGGATCCATCCCCAGCTCGTGGGCCATCACATCCACCAGGCGCTCGAGCAGATACGTGGCCTCGGGCCGCCCGGCACCCCGGTAAGCGTCCACCGGCGTGGTGTGGGTGAAGGGGGCGGTCACGTGGCAGTAGATGTGGGGGGTGGTGTAGGTGCCGGCCAGCAAGCAGCCGTACAGGTAGGTGGGCACCGCTGGGGCAAAAGTGGTCAGGTAGGCCCCCAGGTTGGCGATGGTGTCCACCCGCACGGCGGTAATCTTGCCGTTCTGGTCTACCGCCATCTCGGCCACGGTCTCGTGGTCACGCCCATGAGAGTCGGTCACGAAGCTCTCTGAGCGGCGGGCTGTCCACTTGACCGGGCGGCCCAGCTTTTTGGCCGCGTACAGCACAATTATCTCTTCGGGGTACTGGTAAATCTTGCTGCCAAAGCCCCCGCCCACATCCGGGGCAATCACCCGCAGCTTGTGTTCGGGGATACCCATAATAAAGGCCGCGATCAACAGGCGGTGGATGTGGGGGTTCTGGCTGGTGGTCCAGAGGGTGTACTCGTCGCTGGCCTTATGGTACTGGGCCAGCGAGGCCCGCGGCTCCATGGCGTTGGGCACCAGGCGGTTGTTGCGCAGCTTGAGCTTGACGGTTTTGTAGGCGCTGGCGAAGGCTTTGTCTACCGCTTCCTTGTCGCCAATGCTCCAGGTGAAGCAGACGTTATCGGGCACGTCGTCATGGACGGCAGGTGCGCCGGGTTTGAGCGCCTCACTGCCCAGCGAAACCGCCGGCAGCGGCTCGTAGTCTACCTCCACCAGTTGGGCGGCGTCCTCAGCGATCTGGCGGGTCTCGGCGATGACCGCGGCCACGATATCGCCCACATGCCGGGCTTTATCAAAGGTGATGGCGTAATGGGGCGGGGTTTTAATGCCGGGGTGCAGCCAGCCGGTGGGAATGCTGTTAATACCCGCGTCCTTCATCTCCTGACCGGTAATCACCGCCAGCACCCCAGGGTGGGAACGAGCCTTGGAGACATCAATTTTCTTGATCCGGGCGTGGGCGTACGGCGAACGAACCATGGCCGCGTGCACCATGCCGGGCAGGGTCATGTCGTCGGTGTAATTGCCGGTACCGGTAATGAAACGGGGATCCTCGACCCGTTTCATCGCCTTACCAAAGAGTTTTTCGGCCATTGCTTTCTCCCTTCGGAATGAGGGCCCGGTGCTCGAGCGTTGCGGGAAGCCAGGCCCAGCCGATTGCGTCGGGTTCTTTTAGTCGTCCGCTGCTGCGCCAACCTTACCGGCCATTTTGTTGGCGGCGTATTGTACGGCCCGCACGATGTTGTGGTAGCCGGTGCAGCGGCACAGGTTGCCCTCGAGGGCGTGGCGGATCTCCTCTTCGCTGGGCTGTGGGTTTCTGTTGAGCAGGTCGGCGGCCGCCATAATCATGCCAGGGGTGCAGAAGCCGCACTGCAACCCGTGCATCTCCCAGAAGCCTTCCTGCACCGGGTGCAGGCTGTCCACGCTCCCCAAGCCTTCGATGGTGGTAATGCTGCTGCCGTCAGCCTGTACAGCGAACAGCGTGCACGACTTCACGGCCTGGCCGTCGAGGTGCACCGTGCAGGCCCCGCACTGGCTGGTATCGCAGCCCACATGCGTGCCGGTGAGCCCCAGGGTCTCGCGTAGATAATGCACCAACAAAAGCCTCGGCTCGACCTCGCTGTGGTGTTCGACGCCGTTGACCACGACCTTGATCTGAACTTTCTCTGCCATGCTTCCTCCTAGGAAAACGAATGGGTCGATTCGAAACGGAGTGCCTTGGGTCTAGAGGGATGGTGGGCCTTCATCACCGCCTTGAAAGCCCGGTAGACCGCCGATGACCGCATGGCTGGGCACCAGCCTGCATGCGCCCTTGTCTTCACCTGGGGGCCAGGTTCTGGGGTAAATCCATGGGGTGAAGAGAAGCTTGAGCAATGCAGCACCTCGAGGCCAGCGCTATCAAAAACCACTCCAGGTACGCCAAACCAAGCGATCTGAAAACCTTTCACCCTAAACTATATAACCTCGCAGATGAGAGTAGCAAGAAGTTACGTGATTTGCTGATAGCAGGAAATTGGGTGAATGTGTGCTGCTAACAAAGTGAATGGGGGTGTTTGGGTGTAGTTTAGGGGTATATGTCCAACGAAGCACCTTTGCTGTTAGCCGCCCTCGAGGCCGCCTGGGCCGAGGGGAAGCAGACCGCGCTGGCTACGGTGGTGCGGGTGATTGGCTCGGCCTACCGCCGTGAAGGGGCCAAGATGCTGGTGCGCGAAGACGGCGGCTCGGCCTGCATGATCTCCGGGGGTTGCCTGGAGCAGGAGATGATCGAGATTGCCATGCAAATCCTGGCCCGGGGCCGTGCCGAACGCACCATCTTCGACTACAACGAAGAGAAGACCTGGTGGCCGGGCTGCGGTGGCACGGTGGAGGTCTGGGTGGAGCCGGTCGAGCCCCAGGGCCTGCTCCACCGCTGGTTGCAGGAGGCCACAGACTCAGAGCCTTCGGTGCTGGCTACAGTGCTGGCGGGTGGGGAAGGGCGGGTCTGGCTCAAACCCAATGGGGCGCTCGAGGGTCAGATCACCCCCTTCGAACTGCACGAACAGGTGGTGCGCATCGCCCGGCAGATGCAAGGGGGCACCTCCCGCCCCACCACCCGCTACGTGCAGGAGGCCGAGGTGTTTTTCGACGTGAGCAGCCCCATCCCCGAGCTGGTCTTGTTTGGCGCCGGCCACGACGCCAAGCCCATGGCCAACCAGGCCCTGGTGCTGGGCTTCAAGGTGACGGTGGTGGATGCCCGCCCTGAGTTGCTGCAGGGCTTCGAGGGCTGCCAGACCATTCAGGCCGCCCACGACGAATACGCCCAGAAAATTAGCCTGACGCCCCGCCAGCATGTGATCATCATGAACCACCACCTCGACATTGACCGCCAGGCCCTGCGCTTTGCCCTCGAGTCCCCGGCGCGGTATGTGGGTATGTTGGGCCCGCGCAACCGGCTGGAAAAAATCCTGGATGCGCTCAAAAACCAAGGCTTCGTGCCCAACCCGGAGCAGCTGGCCCGCCTGCGCAACCCCATTGGGCTGGATATAGGCGCGGAAAGCCCGGAAGAGATTGCGCTGGCGGCCCTGGCCGAGATAGTGGCCCTGCAACGAGGCTTCCGGGGCGGCTTTTTGAATGATAAAAAGGCCGGGATTCACGAGGCAACCTCGGTATCGGTGCTTTAGAAGAGTGCCTTGACGGTAGAGGGTTTCCCGCCTAAGATTGAGTTTGCGGCTTGGGGACGAACCCCCATCCGAACGACGCAGGGTGGAGCAGTCTGGTAGCTCGTCGGGCTCATAACCCGAAGGTCACAGGTTCAAATCCTGTCCCTGCAACCATGGCTATGTAGCTCAGCTGGTTAGAGCACACGACTCATAATCGTGGTGTCGGCGGTTCAAGTCCGCCCATAGCCACCAGTCCAGGACGAGAAAAACCGGAGTCGCTTAGGCTCCGGTTTTCCGTTTGACCCTACACTTTGACCCAAATAAACTTCAGGCTTGGGCGCGGGGGCCTAACAGGTCTTCGGGGTCAATGATCCACCCCTTGCGTTCGTGCTCCAGCACATGCCGGTACACCCCCAGGGTGATGTTGGCGTTGGCGTGGCCCATCCGCTCAGCCACGAGCTCGAGGGGCGCACCGTTAGCCAGCATGTGGCTACCGTAAGAGTGCCGTAAGTCATGGACTCTGAGGGGTGGGATGCCCAGCCGCTCGGTGATGCGCTTCAAGGCCCAGTTGGGCGCATGGGGATTGAGCGGTTTACTGGGGTCGTTGCCGGGTAGCAACCAGCTATCCAGCTTGGGCTCTCCCAGCCGCTCGGTGTACCAGATGCGGTAGGCCTTCAGCCGCTCCAGGGTGGCGTGAGGAATCGGCACGGTGCGGGCGGAGGTGAGGGTTTTGGGTAGGGTCAACACCCCACGCTTGCCGTCATCCGTCCAGGCCCGCGTGACGGTAAGGGTTCCCGCCTCGAGGTCGAGGTCACCCCACTGCAAGCCCAAGCACTCGCCCCGGCGCAGCCCACAGGCCAGCATCAGCCGCAAGGACAGGGCAGTACGGGGGTCGGGGTGCTGGTCGAGGGCAGATAGCAAGGCGGCTATCTCGTGCACCTCAAGGGCTCTACCGCCCTTCTGGCTCTGACCTCGAGGGGTCTTGATCCGCACCGGGTCAACCGGGTTACGAAAGACGAGCTCCATATCCAAAGCATCCCGGAATACCTGCCAGAGGCGTTGCCGCACCATCTTCACGGTTCGGGTGGAGTAGCGCTCCCCCAGGTCATCCAGCACCTCCCGGATGTGGGCGGGCTTCACCTCCTGCAAGGGCCTCGAGCCCAGGGGGTCACGGGCCTCGGGGTCGGTGAGCGAGGGGAGGGCATAGCCCAGTTCGAGCCGGTAGAGTTCAGCGGTGCGTGGGCGCACCTCTTTGGCCTTGCGCTCCAGCCACAGCCGGGCATAGCCCACCGTGGTGCTCCGGTCGCGGCTGAACTGGCCCCGCTCGGCCCTGGTCTTCAGGTCGCGGGCCTTGCGTTCGGCCTCGGCGGCGGTCTGACCGTAGACACTGACTTGCACCGGTACGCCGTTCTCTCGCACGGTCAGGCGCACCTCAAAGCGTCCATCCTTGCGCCTACGGGGTTTGTTCGTCAGTCGTGGCATCCTCCACCTCCAAGAGTCCCAGGGCCTCGAGCCCAGCCTCCACCACCCGGCCCCGCTTGTCCGGGGGTAGCGCTTTGAACCGCTCGAGTACCACGGCAAGGGCACGGATATAAACCCGCTCACCAGTCTCTCCGTCCTCAAACAATCGCAACCCCCACCGGGCGGCTAGGGCCTCACGTGGGGGTCTTACCAGATGCAGCTTCTCACCCTTTGGCATATAGGGATTATACACGGTTGCCTACCAAAAAGCGCACTTAGTAAAGTAAGTACGCTTTTGTTTTGACCGATAAATCCCCCCTCCCAAGGGTCAAGAGGGGTGGTGTTTTAGGTCTTTAGCGCCTCAGCCACGATGAGGCGCTTTTGCACCAAGCGTAGGCATCCTCCTTGCGGGTGTGACTGTGACCTCCCCCTCGGGGCCAAAACGAACAATCAGCACCGCGCGTGGGTGTTCGCGGCGGGCCTGCTCGCACAGCGCCTCGGCTTTCCGTAGCTGCTCCGGGGTCGGGTGTAGCTCGCTATTCAGCGCGTACGAACGGTGAAGCGTGATGCTGCGTTCACCAGTTTGTTGTATCCGTTCAAGTCGCCTTAGTTTTTCCCAAAGTCCCATGTGTCACCTCCAACTCGAGAGCGAAGCATATCGCGGGTCATGTCTATCTCGGCCAACGCTTTCAGGGCCTCGGCCACAGCGCGGATTGCGGCGGGGTTGGTGGGGTCAGCGCTTTGTGCGGCTTGCCGGAGAAACCGAACAGCCGCACCGATAGCGGGTGCCAGCTCGTGTGCCCACTGCTCAGCAAGCCGCGCTTGCCGCTCCTGGACGAAAGCGGACAGACGCGGGTCGGACAGCAGCCGCGCACGATAGCGGCGCAGCGTCCTATCCGTGATTCCGTGACGCTGACACACACTCTGGTCGTCCGAGAATGCGGCCTCGGCCAGGATGGTGGCGGCGCGTTCGTAGTCAAAGCTCGGCATACTCAATCCTATTCTCCATAGGCCACACGGTGGCTATATCCACCTCACCGGGGTAGATACGCACCTCGCACACCTGGGGGTAGCGTAAGGAATCCTCCGCTGCTTCAGATTCGAGAAAGAAGCGCTTGACCACCCTCGCGCTTTGCCAGTTCGGGCAACGGTACGCGAGGGTAAAAGTCATCTCAGAGGGGTGGGCGTCAAACACCTCCGGAAGGCCTTCACGTAAAGCCCCCCAGGTGGGGAAGCTCCAAAACGCGGCGGTATTCGGCGGAATCGTGCCGCTATGTTCCGGTTCGCTTGCACCCTTCAACCCGTTAGCCACCCGTGCCAGCCGCAACACCCGGCGCTCCCCGGTGTGATGGGCTTCCACCTGGATACCGTGCGCCTCAGCGTGGTGCTTCAACCACAGGGATAGGGCTACCGGGTTAGCGGGCCAGGGTTCTACCCGGTAGGGCTCGAGGGCGATGTAAAGCTCGGTGGAGGTTCCTTCCCAGGGGCCAACCTCGAGCAGCCCCAGCAGGGCAGCGGGTAGGTGGGGGTACCTATGCGGCATGGCCCACCACCCCCCTACGCCGTAGCACTGCCACAGGTTGGCTTCCTGCATACAAGGCCACCTGCTCCCGTGGTTCGGGGTAGTAGTCCCGCACCCGTCCCAGGGCCTCGCGCAGCCACCCCTCGGGGGTAAGGGTGGGCATACCGGCCCGGCGGGCGTGAGCCTCGAGTTCGGCCCGGCTAGGGCGCACCAGCCGGGCCACCGCCTCCCCGTCTACCTCCACAGTCAGCAAGGGGTGGGCTATCGCCTCGAGCTTTTCCACCAGTTGGGGCAGCCGGGAGAAGAGGGCGGGCCAGGGGGTCATAGCACCACCTCCCAGTCACCCTCTTCTTCTTCCTCTTGCTCTTGCTCTTTAGAAAGGTGGGGGGGTGCATCTACCGCATCTACCGCATCTACCGCAAACGCCGTCCAGTACTCTGTTTTTCGCTGCGGGGGTTGGTGGGGGGTTGTGGTTGCATCTACCGCATCTACCGCAACATCTACCGCAGGTTTTTTGTCGTTCTGCACGCTATTTGCGGTGTTTGCGGTGGTTGCGGTAGATGGCCCCCCCCACTTCTCTAAAAACCAGGTCAAGGTCTTGGTGTGAGAGTCCCGCCTCCCCTGGAGCAACACCCCTACTTCCCGCAACGCATCCTGTAGCCGGGGGAGGTGTTTTGCTAAGCCCACCGAGGTTTTGGGCCACCCCTCGGGTTTGCGGGGGGCTTCTACCCCGGCGGCTTTTTCGAGCGCTTCCAGCAGCTCAGAGGTGGTGAACTTGCGCCTCTCTCCCGCTGCAAAAGCCGTGGTGAGGGCGACAACGGCGCGGGCCACCGGGTCGGCATCTAGAAGGTCGCGCTGCAAGCTCCCCTGCACCTCAAAGGTGGCTTCCACGATCTCCCCCTCTTGGAGCCCCAGCGCGGGCGCGGCGGCTTCGGCCCAGGTCGCCCAGTCCCCCAGCCGTGGCAGTTGGGACAAGCTGTTGGAGACTTCCTCCCAGCGGGCCAGGGCTACCGCTGCGGCGCTGAACAGCGCTCCTAACGCATCACCCCGCACCTGTTCAAAACGCCCAAAAAGCTCCCGCTCCGGGCGGCGGGCGGTGGCCTCTAAGCGCTCGAGGTTCAGGGTCAGCACGCGGTCGGCCAGGTCGTCCCGCAGCGGCCCCAGCGCAATCCCGGTCAGGATTAGGGGGCGGGCTGCTTCCAAAACAAACTCGTCACCATCGGTGTATAGCGTCCTTTTGCCCGCCCCTCCCCCCGTGGAGAGGGTGCAGAGCAGGTCGGAGAGCTTGGTGGAGACCGCGCTCAGGTTGTCCAGCGCGAGAACGTGATTGCCAGCCGCCGTCACCAGCAGGTCGAGCTTGTTATCGGGCTCTGAGCGGAGCGGGGCCTTGCCTGCATCCACCAGGGTTTTCAAAACTCGGGCGACAAAGGACTTTCCCGCCCCCTTAGAACCCTGCAGCAAAAGGATGGGGTAACCGCCCCACGGGTTTAGCACCCCTACCAGCCAGCCCAGCAGCACCACCCGGTCACGCGCTTCCCGCAGCGGGAGCAGTTGCAGCAAAGGTTCAAGACTCCCGCCCGGCTCGGGCAGGGGCAGGGGAAGTTGGTGCGGTGTCCGGCGGAAGCGCACCGGACAGTCAGCGGAAGCAATCACCCGCCACCCCGTGGGGGCGATCTCCACCACCTGACGGTCGGGGCGGGAGAGGTCAAAGTAAATCCGCCCCTCGTGCCAGGCCAGCCGGACGAACACCGGGTGTTGGGTTCCTTGGTAGGTGGCTTGTGCCTCCAGCGCAGCCAGCGCGTCCTGCAGGGCTTGTGCGTACAACGGTTTGCCCTTCTGACCGTAGTAGATTCCACCCAGCCAGGTGCGGAAATCCCTACCCCGTACCGGGTAGTGGTGGACAATGCCCTCCACCTCGAAAGAGCCCCAGGGCTCCCGCTCGGGGGTGTGCCACAGGGAGAGTCCTGAGGCCAAAGCCAGCCGCACCGCTTCCCCGGCGGCGGTGGGCTCGGCCCCCTCACCCCCCTTGGCGTGCTCTTTGAAGGCCTTCTGCAAAGTTCCCGCTCCCACCCCTAGCCTGCTTGCGGCTTTCTTGAGCAACAGGTCTACGCTCACCGGGTCGAGACTTTGCAAGCCCTCGAAGAAAGCGGCTCTTTGCTCGGGCCAGGTCTCGGGGGTCAGCCCCTCGAGTAGTCCCACCACCTGCTGGTGGGACTCGCGGGGGTCAGCGGGTGGGGGTTTTTGCCCAGCACTCACCCTACCCCGCTCATCAGCGGGCAGTTCCAACGGCGCATCCAGCCCGTACCTCAGCCCGTCCCGTGCGGTGGCCTCGGCCTCGGAGTGGGGTAACCCGGCCTGCATAGCAGCCTCAGCCAGGGCGCTGGTGACCTGCTCCGGGTCGAGGCCCAGGTGGACATAGCCGCCTATCAGCCGGGCGTAACTGAGCAGGGTGTTATGGCGTTGCCCCTCGGGGGTACTGGCTACCCGCTCACAAGCCCAGCGCAGAAGGCCTTCCAGGCGGCGGGTCAGCTTGTCGCCCTTCACACCCCGGAAGCTCGCGGGCTGGTACTCAGGTGGTGGGGGTGGGGGCTCGGGCAGCAGACGCTTTAGCAGCCCCTCGGGGGGCAGGGGCAGTTCAGCCGGGGGTAGCAGGGGGACTTCCCAGCTATAGCCCCCGTTTGGTAGCTCGGTGGGGGCAGCCGCAAGGTACGCTTTCCCCAGCCCGCGCAGGTCTAACCCCGGCATCTTCCGGGCGGTGGTGGTGAGGCTTCCTATCAGACTTTTAGGCAGCTTCAGGAAGACATGCACCCCACCCCGAGGGCTCCTTTGCCGTGGGGCTGTGGCTAGCTCGGGGTATTCAGCCCGCAGCTGCTCCCACACCTCGGGCGCGTCAAAGTCCAACACCAACACCTGCTCGGGGGGCAGGATACCCACCCCGGCGGTGGGCACAGCCTGCCACCAGCGGCGCAACACCTCGGGGTCGGGGGTGGCATTCGTCAACCCGTTAGGGGCCAACCGGCTGTGTGGGCGCTTCTCACCGGGCAGCAGGGGCAGCACCGCATACCCCAGCCGGGCGTACTCGAGGGCGGCTTGTAGGGGGCTAGGCATGGCGCACCCCCTTCATAAGCTCGTCAATCAGGCGGGAAGCCTCGAGCCGATTAGCGGGTGTCGGCCCACGGTAGCCCAGGCGGTTCAAATAGGCGAGTTGCCTGTCTGTGGGTGGGTTTTGCTCCATCCAGCGCTCTATGGCTTCCTCAGCCCGCCCCTCCCGCAGCTGCTGCTTCTCCTCGGGAGACAGACTCTCCCACCACAAAGCCCAGCGTGCCCCGGCTAACAGGGCCTCGGGGTTGTTCTCGAAGAGGGACAAAAAGGTCTGGGCGGCCTCGAGATGACAACGGCGGCACGCCGTTTCGAGGGCATACCCCACCACCTGGTTAGGCTCGTTGCAGCCGGCGCGGATGGCTTGGAGCAGAAAGTTAGTGGCGGTGGCCCGCTGGTTGTGGGGGAAGTGCGAGAGGAAGGTGAGCCGGGCGTGTAGAATGTTTTCGGGAAGCATAGCCACCCTCCTACTCAGCCCCGCCCTGCATGGCGGGGTTCTGTTCATCCTTACCCTCGAGCCAGGCGCGTAAAGCGCTAGCGGGGATCAGCCAGCGAGAGCCGAGTTTACGTGCGGGGATCGCACCTTGTTTGATGTAGCGGTCAACAGAGTTGAGGTGTATACCAAGAAGCTCTGCCACTTCCTTGCGGGAGTAGGCGAGTTTTTTGCTGTCCTGCATGAGAAAACCTCCGTGTTCACGGAGGCCGGAATATCCGGCCTAGAGCCTGTAGCCGTGACGGGATGAACCCGTCGCCTACAGCACTAGGCCGAGGGTGCGTTAGGTTGGATCGAGGGTATTAACTCGAGAGGGTTGCACGAGGATGCTGAGGAGCTATCCTCACGCGGGGGGTGGGTTGCGCCCAGCGCCAGGGCTCGAGCCTCGAGCTCCAATGTCTGTGCATCATATGCTTCGGAAATTAGGTACTCAGCACGGTCAAGGTATGTACCCAAAGCGTAGTCGAGGGTGATGCCAAGCCAGGCAAGTTCTTCTACATACTGATCAGGCGAGTTGATCAACTCATCCAGGGGGCCAGTCGCCCCACATCGCAGCAAAGCGGCAGCCACCAGCCTGTGCAGCAGCAGCAATTGTAGGCGGCCTCGATCTCTAGCGCGAAACAAATTGCGCACGGCCCAAGGAGTACGAGTCGAGCGGGCCAGGTTAGCCGCCCGAATAATGTTGAGGGTAGCTGTAGAGAAAACCCCTCTATACCCCTCCGAACCCATGAGCACATCATACCACATGTTGTAGGTGATTCAAAGCGAAAACACTACTTATAGTATCCCCCAAACTTGGTCTTGACCCAAAACCTGACCCAAATTGACCCCAAAAAATGACCCAAAACCGGAAGTGTTCTATTGTATGTGGAAGTGTGGAGAATCGTTTTCAGGACAGCTTTTTTGTGAGTTAGTGTGTGGCCTTGTATTGGCATGAAGTCACCTCATAATCGTGGTGTCGGCGGTTCAAGTCCGCCCATAGCCACCAGTGCAGCAGGCAAAAACCCGAGGCCTTGGTTCCTCGGGTTTGCTTTTGAACCCAATAAAAATCATGCCGGATTCAAAAAGATGGTCATCCAGGGCGAAAACCTCCAGAGGCCATCTTTTTGAATCATAAGCGCACACCCCTCGCCAGGTTCGGCCTAGAAAGCACATTCCTTCGGTCGGGTTAGTCCGGCGGCAAACTAGCTGAATCTGGTATCAGGTTGTGCTTTCTTTAGATCGTTGGGAGCCGGGCCTGCTGGGGCGGGTTTGGGCTGACCCGGTTTTGGTATTAGACTGACCAGGTGTGTGCGGCTGCCTATGAGAGCCAGACTCTATCTAACCTTCCAGCAAATAGGTGCCGATTTGTTCGCGGCAGGGCTGGCCTCGGCCACCTCGGGGAACTACTCGGTGCGTGAGCGCGATGGGTTTTGGATTACCCGTTCGGGTGCCCAGAAAGCCCATCTGACCCCGGAAGACTTGATGTTTTTAACCTTCGAACCCGACCCCCTGCGGGATCAGGGGGCCTCGGTGGAGCGGGTAATTCACCGGGCCATCTACGGGCAAACCGATGCCACCGCGGTGGTGCATGCGCACCCCCGCCATGCCATTGCGCTTTCCTTCCACCTTCAGCGCATCGAGCCGATTGACCTCGAGGGCCGCTACTACTTTGAACGCATCCCGGTGGTGGCCCCCACAACCCTCTCGGGCACCCAGGAAGCCGCTGAGGCGGTGGCCCAGGCCCTGCAAGAACACCCCGCCTGCATAGTCCGGGGCCACGGGGCTTTTGTAAAGAGCAACCTCGAAGTGCCAGAACAGGCTCTTCTGCAGGCCTACTCGCTGATGACGAGCCTCGAGGAAGCCTGTGAAGTGCTGTTCCTAGAGCGCCTATGGCGGGGGGCTGCCCCAAGGTAGACTGAACCTCGATGAAAGTGCTTTTTGTGGAAGGCAAGAACCCTGAGCCCCTGCGTCGGCTTGCCCGGCAGCACCCCTACCCCTATCGGCTGCTTTACCGGGCTGAACAGGAGCTGTACTTGCTCGAGGTCTGGGCGTATGACCCCGAGCTGGAGGCCAAAGCGGTGGGGCTCGAGGGTTTCCGGAGCTGGAGCTTTGAGTTGATGGAAGAAGGGCAGCGGCACCCCTAAGGAAGCCTATGCGTGAAGAAATTGACCTGATTGCTGTGGATGATGGGGTAGAGGTTTACCTCGAGGACACCGGCCCGCTCGAGGCCCCGGCGCTTGTGGTGCTACACGGCGGGCCTGGGGGTAGCAGCTACACCTTGCGGGAGGGCCTGGAGGAGTACCTCGAGGGTTTCCGGGTGATTTACTTCGACCAGCGCGGCGGCGGTCGAAGCCCGGCTCTGCCCGAGGAGCCACGCTTTTTCACGATAGATGCTTTGGTAAGCGACCTTTTCCACCTGCGGGATCACCTGGGTTTGAACACCTGGACGTTGCTGGCGCATGGTTTTGGAGCGGTGCCGGCCCTGGAATATGCCCGCCGCTCGCCCGATACCACCGAGCGACTGGTGCTCATCAACCCCTGGACGAACTTCCCCTGGCTGGCCCGGCAGCTATACCGGGCCTCGCTGGTGCTGCGGGGTATGGATGAAAATACCGAGATACCGCTGCCTGAAGACGGCACCCAGCTGCTGCAAGAGGCTTTTGCTTCCGTAGACCCCAAAGCAGTCTTCGACCAACTGCTGTTTCCCAGCCAGCACAGCCGTATGGAGTACGAGTGGCTGGCCGAGGGTTCAGCTGTGGTGGGGGCCGATACGCCGGGGCGGATGTTTGTGCTCAACGGTCTCTGGCGGCTGGACTACACCCCTTATGTGCTCGAGGTTCGGTCGGCCACCACGGCGCTGGTTGGCACCCTGGATGCCAGCAGCTACCCTGAGGCCCAGACCATTACCGATCTGGTGGGGGGCCAGCTCGAGCTTATCGAGGGGGCGGGCCATTATCCCTGGATAGACCAACCCTACGCTTTTGGAGAAGCCCTGCAAAACGCCTTGCTAGACCTGCTTGGCTAGGGGCCTGCCACTGAATGGGCCAGCGACCTCTCTTGGTACGACCTTCGCCGAAGCCCTCGAGCCACGGCTCGAGGGCTTGCAAGTTAACCCCATACCGGCCCTTGTACCCTTCATCAGCCCCAGGTTCGCAGCTCGCCCAGCGTGTTGCCGGCTGTGACCTGGGTGGTTCGGTTTTAGCTCCGAGCGGCTGGGCCTAGATATGAAGCGGCTTATCCCAGGTGGCTAGCGCAGCTTCCTTGAGCACCTCAGCCAGGGTGGGGTGGGCGTGGGAGGCGCGGGCCAGATCCTCTGCAGAAGCGTGGAAGGCCATGGCCACGGCCGCCTCGGCTATCAGATCGCCTGCTCGAGGTCCGATGATGTGCACCCCCAGAATGCGGTCGGTCTCGGCGTGGGCCAGAATTTTCGCGAAGCCGTCGGTATCATTCATGGCTCGAGCCCGGCCGTTGGCCGAGAAGGGGAAGGAGCCTTTTTTATAGGGCACACCCGCCGCCTTGAGCTCCTCTTCGCTTTTGCCCACCGAGGCAATTTCGGGGTGGGTATAGACCACGTTGGGTATGGAGTTGTAGTCGACGTGACCATAGCCCGTCACCATGTACTCCACAGCCGCGTAACCTTCTTCTTCGGCTTTGTGAGCCAGCATGGGGCCAGCGATCACGTCGCCGATTGCAAAGATGCTGGGCACCGCAGTCTGGTAATGGGCGTTGACGGGAATCCGGCCCCGCTCGTCGGTGCTGAGGCCCACGTTTTCCAGGCCCAGCCCATCGGTGTTGGGGATTCGTCCGGTGGCCAGCAGAACCCGGTCGGCCACCAAGGGTTCGCCGCCTTCGTACTCCACAACGCCCTTACCATCCTTGGCGTAAGCCGCAGTCACCCGGACACCGGTGCGGATCTCCAGGCCCTGTTTCCTGAAGATCTTTTCGGCGGCTCGGGCCACCTCGCCGTCCATGCCCCCCAGGATGTGGGGGAGATACTCCAGCACTGTTACCTTGGCCCCCAGGCGGTTCCAGACCGAGCCAAGCTCGAGGCCGATCACCCCACCCCCGATCACCACCAGGTGCTCGGGCACGTGGGGGTAGGCGATGGCCTGATCCGAGGTGCCCACAATCTCATAGTCCAGCTCAACCCCTTTGAGGGGGGCCGGCTTGGAGCCTGTCGCAATCAGGATGCGCTCGGTCTCGAGTTCCTGCACCCCCTCGGGGCCTTCGACCCGCACCTTATTGGGGGTGAGAATCGTGCCATGGCCCAGGTAGCGTGTAACTTTGTTTTTCTTAAACAGGTACTCCACGCCCCCGGTGTTGGCTTTGACCACCTTGTCCTTGTGGGCCATCAGAGCTGCTAGATCCAGCTCGACCTGGCCGATTTTGGCGCCGATGATCTGGTTGTGTTGTGCGGCGTGGATTTTCTCGCTCGCTTCCAAGAGGGCTTTAGAGGGTATGCAGCCCACCCGCAGGCAGGTGCCACCCAGGGCCTGCTCCTTTTCCACGCAGGCCACATCCAAACCAAGCTGGGCTGCCTTAATGGCCGCCACATACCCACCGGGCCCCGCACCGATGACCACCAGTTGATGTCTGGGCATACTTCCTCACAAAGTTAGATTTCCAGGGTTAGGCGTACCGGGTTTTCGATGAGTTCCTTGATGCGCTTGAGGAAGGTGACGGCCTCGCGTCCATCCACAATGCGATGATCGTAAGACAGCGCCAGGTTCATCATGGGGCGGATGACCACCGCGCCGTTTTTGGCGACCGGACGCTCGACGATGGCGTGCATGCCCAGAATACCCACCTGGGGTGGATTGAGGATGGGCGTGGAGTTGAGCGAGCCGTAGATGCCACCGTTGGTGATGGTAAAGGTGCCACCCATCAGCTCTTCGGGCTTGATTTTCTTTTCCCGCACCCGGGCCCCGAAGTCGGCAATTACCGCTTCAATCTGGGCCATCGAGAGCCGATCGGCATCGCGAATCACCGGCACCACCAGGCCTTCGCCCCCGCCCACGGCAATACCGATGTCGTAGTAGCGGTGGTAAACGATCTCCGTCCCACGGATTTCCGCGTTGAGCTGGGGAATTTCCTGCAGGGCCTGCACCACTGCTTTCACAAAAAAGCTCATAAAGCCCAGCTTGAAGCCGTATTTTTTCTGGAAGGCCTCGCCGTACTCTTTGCGCAGTTCCATCACCGCGCTCATATCGGCCTCGTTGAAGGTGGTGAGCATGGCGGTGTTCTGCTTAGCCGCCAGCAAGCGCTCGGCGATGCGGCGGCGCAGAGGGGTCATGGGCACCACATCCTCACGGCGTTCGCCCTTTTGCACGGGTGGGGCGCTGGGCGCGGGCTGTGGGGCGGGGGGCGGTGTGGCTACCGCTCGCTGCACGTCTTCTTTCAAGACCCGGCCGCCGGGGCCGCTTCCAGGGATGCTCGAGGCCTGTAAACCGGCCTGCGCCGCCAACCGCTCGGCCGCTGGCATCACCTTGCTTTCGGTGACTGCGGCCTGGCTGGGGGCGGGTGCGCTCTGGGTAGGGGCGCTGCTCGAGGCCTCGGCGGCACCTTCTTCCAGCAGGGCCACCACATCGCCCACCTTGGCCTGTCCGCTGGGGATGAGGATTTTGCTCAGCCGCCCGGCCACCGGCGCGGGTAGCTCGAGGGTGGCTTTATCGGTAACCAGTTCCACCAGGGGCTCGTCGACCTTAACCGTGTCCCCTTCCTTCTTAAGCCACTGGCCGATCTCAACTTCGGTGATGGACTCGCCAACTGCAGGTATTTTTAGTTCTAAGGCCATACTGTCTCCACTCAAGCAGGGTAACTTTACCTTATCTCGCTCTCCTAGAGCCCCAGGGCTGCCGAAACGATCGCCTGCTGCTCTTTATCGTGCACCTTTTTGGAGCCCACCGCCGGACTGCTGGACTCGGGCCGGGCCACCACGCGCAGCGGGTGCCCAAATATGCGGTCGCCAAAGCGGGCGCGGATAAACCACCAGGCCCCCATGTTGGCGGGTTCCTCCTGCACCCAGACCACCTCGGTTGGCTCGGGGTAGGGGGCCAGGGCGGCCTCGAGCTCCTTGTTTGGGAAGGGGTAGAGCTGCTCGAGGCGAACAATGTCCACGTCGTTTTTCTGGGCAGCTTTGCGGGCGGCCTCGAGGTCATAGAAAACCTTACCCGAGCAGAGTAGGATCCGCTTTGCTTTGCTGTTGGGGGTACCAGCCAGTACGCGCTGGAACCGGCCCTGCGCTAGCTCCTCGAGGCGGGAGACCGCATCGGGGTTGCGCAGGAGGCTCTTGGGGGTCATCACAATGAGGGGTTTGCGCCAGGGCCGCACCACCTGGCGGCGCAGCAGATGGAAGTACTGGGCTGGGGTGGTGGGGTAGGTGACCTGCATGTTGTCGTTGGAGCAGAGCTGCAAGAAGCGCTCGAGGCGGGCGCTGCTGTGTTCGGGGCCGCCCCCCTCCATGCCATGTGGGAGCAACATTACGATGCCCGAAAGGCGGCTCCACTTGGCCTCGGCCGAGGCGATAAACTGGTCGATGATCACCTGCGCGGTGTTGACGAAGTCGCCATACTGGGCTTCCCAGGCCACCAGGGCCTCGGGCATATCCAGGCTATAGCCGTACTCAAAGCCCAGCACCCCTGCCTCTGAGAGGGCCGAGTTGTACAGCTCCACCGGGGCCTGCCCCTCGGCTAGGTGGTTGGCCGGAATATACCGTTCCCCCGTGATATGGTCGGTGTAACCGCCGTGGCGCTGGGTAAAGGTTCCCCGTACCACATCCTGCCCGGAGATGCGCACCCGGTGCCCCTCCACTGCCAGCGAAGCAAAGGCCAGCATCTCGGCGGCGGCCCAGTCCAGCGGGCGCTTGTTCAGCCCCATCTCACGCCGGGCTTCCACGAACCGCACCAGCTTGGGGTGTAGATGGAAACCCTCGGGCAGGCGGGTAAGCCCCTCCATCAGGGCTGCGAGCTTCTCTGTGGCAACCCCGGTCTCGGGGTCGGGAACGCCCTCCTCCGGGCCGCCCAGATAGCCTTTCCAGACCCCACCACCGGCAGGGGGGCGGGTGGGTGTGGGTTCCCGTCGGGCCCCCGAGAAGGCGGCCTCGAGGGTGTCTTGATATTGTTTAGCCAGGGCTTCGCAGCTTTCGGGGGTGCACAGGCCCTCCTGCTCGAGCTTGGCCTGGTAGCTCAGGTACAGGGGCTTCTTGGCCGCGATGCGGCGGTACATGTTGGGCTGGGTGAAGCTTGGCTCGTCGGTTTCGTTGTGGCCGCGCTTGCGGTAGCCAATCAGGTCGATGAAGACATCCCGCTTGAACTCCTTGCGGAAGTCCATGGCCAGGGCCACCACGCCCACCAGGGCCTCGGGGTCTTCGGCGTTGACGTGGAAGATGGGGGATTCCACCATCTTGGCGATCTCGGTGGAGTAACGCCCGGCGGTGTACTCGTGGGGTTCGGTGGTGAAGCCCACCTGGTTGTTCAGGATGATATGCAGCGCCCCGCCCACCGTGTAGGCCGGCAGGCCGGAGATGTTGAGCGTCTCCTGCACGATGCCTTCACCGATAAATGCGGCATCGCCGTGCACCAGCAAGAGCATCCCTTTTTCGCGCTTGACATCCCCAAAGCGGTCTTGCTTGGCACGGGTACGGCCCATAGCCACCGGGGCCACAAACTCCAGATGGGAGGGGTTGAAATTGAGCGACAAATGCAGCTTGCCGTAAGGGGTCTCGATATCGTTGGAATAGCCCAGGTGGTACTTCACATCGCCGTGGTAGCCCTCGGGGAAGTGCTCTTCAAACTCCAGGAAGATGTCCCGCATGGGTTTTTTGACCACATTGGCCAGTACGTTCAGGCGGCCCCGGTGGGCCATGCCCATTACCACCTCCACCACCCCCTGCCGGGCTGCGTTCTCGAGGGCGATATCCAGAAGGGGTATCAGCGACTCGGTGCCCTCGAGGCTAAAGGTTTTGGCCCCCAGGTACTTCTTCTGCAGGAACTCCTCAAAGAGCGTGGCCTGCATCAGGCGTAGATGGATGTTTTTTTTCTGCTCGGGGGTGGGCTTTGGAAAGCCCGAGGCCAGGCGGGCCTCAATCCAGTTGCGAACCACCGGATCGTCGAGGTGGCCGTACTCGATGCCCACCGTGCCCCCGTAGCGGGCCTTGTACTGTTCCAGCACGGCTCGCAGCGTCGGGGCCCCGAGTTCTGCAGGGATGGGCCGGTCGAGGTCGGCCTCGCTCAGTCCAAAGAAGCTGGGGTCGAGCTCAGGGGGTGTGCGGCGTTCCCGCCCCAAAGGGTCGATGCGGGCAATCAGATGCCCCCGCTCACGGTAGGTGCGCAGGAAACGCACAGCCCGCAAGAAAAACGAGGCCAGCTCGGCGAGCGAGGCCTCGTGGATCGGTTGTCGTTCCGCTAGGCCATTGCCGGTGGGCTCGAGCTGAACCTTCTGGAAATAACTCGCCCACTCCGCCGGAATGGAGGCCGGGTTCTTTTCGTACTCCTGGTACAGCGCCTCGAGGAAAGCCAGATTCGAACTATCGATAGACCGTTCCATACTCACGATTCCCTAGTCTACTAGGTTCTGGCCCAAAAAAACGTATCGGCTCACCGTCCGCCTGGCTACCCTTAGGCCAGGGTATCTACCTGTGCGGCAGCCTCGAGGTCGAGCGGTGTCACCCCCCCTGCGGAGTGCGTTACGTAAGCCACCCTAACCCGGCCCCACATGATCTCCAGGCTGTCGGGGTGGTGGTTGGTTTTTTCCGCCAGCAGCGCCACCCTGACCGCAAAACTTACCCCATGGGCGTAGGAATCGAAGTCGTAAGTCTTCTCGATCCGCCCCTGTGTGAGATGCCATCCAGGCAGGTTTTTCAAAGCGTTTTCGATCTCTTTCTCGCTGAGCTTGGCCGCCATAAGCACACCTCCTCTCCACTACGTTACGCCTTTTGGGCCCCTCAGAATGAGGCGGGATATGAAAAGCTCGATCTCGGCTCGCATTGCTTTTTCTCCGATAGCTCCTGAAGCAGTTTGCCCGAGCTCCTCAGAGGTTGTGCTATCCTCTTTTCTCGTGGAGGCCGACGATGATCCTCACCCATATCCTTGGTTTTCCTCGTATTGGGCCCCGGCGCGAGCTCAAGTTCGCTTTGGAGAAGTACTGGCGGGGCGAGATCGGCGCGGATGAGCTCGAGGCGGTGGGTCGGCAGCTCAGGGCCCAGCACTGGGCCCTGCAGAAGGAGGCCGGACTGGCTTTTCTCACCGTCGGCGACTTCGCCTACTACGACCACGTGGCCAACCACCTCCAGTGGCTGGGCTGCGAGCCGGCCCGTTTCGGCTTCCGGGGGGATGAGCCGGAGCTCGACCGCTACTTTATTATGGCCCGGGGCCTGGCCCGCGATGGGGAGGATCCGCAAGCCGGCCGGCCAGCTTTGGAGATGACCAAGTGGTTCGACACCAACTACCACTACCTGGTGCCGGAGTTCCTCCCCGAGACGGAGTTCGCGCTTAGAAGCGAGCGGCTTTTCCGCGAGATCGAGGAGGCCAGGGCCCTTGGGCATCCCATCAAGGTGGTTCTATTGGGCCCCCTGACCTTCCTGTGGCTCGGGAAGGAGAAGGCCCCGGGGTTCAGCCGGCTGGAGCTTCTTGAGCGCCTTCTTCCGGTGTACGAAGCCCTGCTCGCTCGGCTCAGGGATGAGGGGGTGGCCTGGGTTCAGCTCGATGAGCCCATCCTCGGCCTGGATCTTTCCCCTGAGTGGCGGGTGGCCTTCGCGCCGGCCTACCGGCGGCTGGGCGCGGCGGGTATTCCCATCCTCCTCGCCACCTACTTCTCCCCGCTCATGGAGAACCTCGAGCTGGCCTGCGAGCTCCCCGTGGCCGGGCTGCATATCGACGCGGTGCGGGCCCGGGAAGAGGCCCTCCCCGCGGCCGAGCGGCTGCCGTCTGAACGGGTGCTTTCGCTGGGGATCGTGGACGGGCGCAACGTCTGGCGCACCGACCTCGAGGCCGCCCTGGCCCTGCTCCGCCCGGTGCTGGCGCGCCGCAAGGAACTCTGGCTCGCCCCCTCCGCTTCGCTTTTGCACGTACCCTATAGCCTGGAAAAAGAGACCCAGCTCGACCCCGAGCTGCGCAGCTGGCTGGCCTTCGCGCAGGAGAAGCTCGGCGAACTCAAAACCCTGCAACAGGCTCTTCTGGGAGACCCCGCGGCCGAGCCCGCTCTGGCCGAGGCCCGCCGGGCCCTGGCCTCGCGGCAAACCAGCCCCCGGGTGCACAACCCGGCGGTGGCCGAGCGCCTGAAAAACCTTCCCCCGGACGCCGACCGGCGCCGCTCCCCCTTCCAGGTGCGCCGGGCCCTCCAGCGGGCCCGCTTCGACCTGCCCCTCCTGCCCACCACCACCATCGGCTCCTTCCCCCAGACCCCTGGGATCCGCGCCCCACGGGCGGCCTACAAGCGGGGCAAGCTTTCCTGGGAGGAGTACGAGGCGGCGATGAAGCGAGAGATTGCCCACGCCATCGCCGTCCAGGAGGAACTGGGCCTGGATGTCTTGGTGCATGGTGAGGCGGAGCGCAACGACATGGTCGAGTACTTTGCCGAGCAGCTGGAGGGGTTCTGCTTCACCGAGAACGGCTGGGTGCAGTCTTATGGCTCGCGCTGCGTCAAGCCGCCCATTGTCTACGGGGACGTCGCCCGCCCCCGGCCGATGACGGTTTCCTGGGCCACCTACGCCCAGAGCCTCACCCAAAAGCCGGTCAAGGGGATGCTCACCGGGCCGGTGACCCTGCTGCAGTGGTCCTTCGTGCGCGACGACCAGCCCCGCTTCCTCACCGCCTACCAGATCGCCCTGGCCATCCGCGACGAGGTGCAGGATCTCGAGCGCGCCGGGATCGGGATCATCCAGATCGACGAGCCGGCCTTGCGCGAGGGGCTGCCCCTGCGGCGAGCCCAGCAGGAAGAGTACCTGGAGTGGGCCACCCGGGCCTTCCGCCTGGCGGCCTCGGGGGTAGCCGACGAGACCCAGATCCACACCCACATGTGCTACTCCGAGTTCAACGACATCCTGCCGCAGATCGCCGCCATGGACGCCGATGTGATCACCATCGAGGCCAGCCGCTCGGACATGGAGCTCCTGGCCGGCTTCGGCAAGTTCCGCTACCCCAACGAGATCGGCCCTGGGGTCTACGACGTCCACTCCCCGCGGGTGCCGAGCGTCGAGGAGATCGTGCGTCTCATCCAGAAGGCCCTCGCAGTCATCCCCGCCGAGAACCTCTGGGTCAACCCGGACTGCGGCCTCAAAACCCGGGGCTGGCCGGAGACCCAGGCGGCTTTGCGCAACATGGTGGAGGCGGCGCACCAGGCCCGCTCCCTGCTGCCCAGCGCGTAGGAGCGGCCGGATAGCGGGCTTCCTCTTGTGAGCAATCCGAGCCACGCGAAAGAGGCTCCACTGGCTTCCCTCTTGGTCAAGCCTCGATTGCAAAGCGCCAAAACGCTGTGCTATACTCCTCGCTGGCGCCTTTTTTGGGCTGGTCGCCCCGAGCCACCCAAACAAAGGCAAATCACAATCTGCGACAGCGTTGGTAGGCGCTGGCGCAAAAATGGAGACAGCAGTGTTCAAGACCTACGTGCCTGAACCCAAAGAACCCGGCTGGGTGCTCATCGATGCCGCAGGCCAGCCCATTGGTCGGGTGGCTTCAAAAATTGCTGCAATACTGCGTGGCAAGCACAAACCCGACTTCACCCCCAACATGGCTATGGGCGACTGCGTGGTGGTGATCAACGCGGATAAAGTGGTGCTGACGGGCTCCAAGCCCCGAACCAAGGTCTATACCCGCTACTCCGGTTATCCCGGCGGCCTGAAGCGAACTGTGGCTGCTGTGATGCTGGCCGAAAAACCGGTCAAGGCGGTGGAGCGCGCGGTTAAAGGGATGCTTCCCAAAGGCACCCTCGGCAATATTATGTTCCGCCGCTTAAAAGTTTACGCCGGAGCCACCCACCCCCATGCGGCCCAGAAACCCGTAAAGATGGAGGTTGAATAATGGAACAGTACTACGGAACGGGCCGCCGCAAGACCAGTGTGGCCCGGGTGTTCTTGCGCCCTGGCAGCGGTAAGGTTGAGATCAACGGCATCCCTTTTGCCGATTACTTTGGTGGTTTGGTTAAGGCTGTAACGGCCCTCGAGCCCCTGCGCCGGGTTGATGCCACCAACCGCTTTGATGCTTTTATTACCGTGCGCGGCGGTGGTAAGGCCGGCCAGGTGGATGCCATCCAGCTTGGCATCGCCCGGGCCTTGGTCAACTACAACAGCGATCTGCGGGCCAAGCTCAAACCAGCCGGCCTGCTGTCCCGCGACCCGCGCGAGGTGGAGCGCAAGAAATACGGCAAGCACAAAGCCCGTAGGGCTCCGCAGTACAGCAAACGCTGAACGCTGGTGCGCTCGAACCCCCACCCTCGGGTGGGGATTTTTTGTATGCTGGCTGACCATGGATAAGGCAGAACTCGAGCGCGTGGTGGCTGCTCACGACTGGCTCTGGGCCCAGTGGTGGCCGGCCTTGTTGGCGCTTTCTCCGGAACAGGCCCAGCGAGCGGTAGGTGGTTCGTTCCCCAGCATATCAGCGACCACAGCCCATATGGTCTGGGCCGAGGCCACCTGGCTCGAGCGCTTGCTGGGATGCGCGGTTGTGCAAACCCCAGCCAGCCCAGCCCCCCTCGAGGTTTTGCACGAACTCTGGCAGCAGGTGGCTGCAAAGCGAAAAAGCGGGCTCGAGGCCGCCGACCCGGATGCCCGCATCACCTATGCCTACTCGGGCGGAACCGCCACCAACACCGTGGCCGAGATTGTCTTACACTTTACCAGCCACGCCCATTTTCACCGAGGCCAGCTGGCCAGCCAGATGAGGCTCCTGGGCCTCCAGCCCCCATCCGCACACCTGATTGGTTTCTTTAGGCTCTAAATGCCGCATGACATTTAGCTGACCAAATCACGGCTACACTAAATAGGGATGTCGAAACTACTGCTGGTCGAGGACGAACCCTCTGTGCGCCTGGGGCTTCGCCTTTCGCTCTCGAAGGCCGGGCACCAGGTGCTGGAAGCAGCCACGGCTGCCGAAGCCTGGGATAAGATGCCGGCCGCCGATCTGGTCATACTGGACTGGATGCTACCGGATGAACCCGGTCTGCGCCTGCTGGAGCGCCTGCGCCGTGATGGGCGCTACGAGCAGCTACCGGTGCTGATGCTGACTGCCCGGGCCGGCGAGCAGGATCGCGTCAAGGGGCTGACCTGCGGAGCTGACGACTACCTGACAAAGCCCTTCTCCACCCCTGAGCTCATCGCACGGGTGCAGGCCTTGCTGCGCCGCGTTGGCAAGAGCGGCCGCCTCGAGCGCGGGGCCTTGAGCCTCGATCTGGAGCGGCATCAGGCGTTTTTAGATGGTCACAGCCTCGAGCTCACCCGGCGGGAGTTTGAACTGCTGGCTTTTTTGGCGCGGCACCCGGGGCGGGTTTATACCCGTGAGGAACTCCTTGAGCGGGTCTGGGGTCAGGAGTTTCTGGGTACGGCCCGGACGGTGGATCAACACATCGCCCAGCTGCGCGATAAACTGAGCGAAGACCCCAAGGCCCCACGCTTTTTGGAAACCCTGCGGGGGGTTGGGTATCGCTTCAGGGAGTGAGCCTGCGTGATGGAGCCCCTCTTGCAGATGGCTTGGGAAGTGGCCCGTGAGGGGGTGGTCGTCCACGCTGAAGGTAGGGTGGTTTATCTCAATCCGGTGGCGGCTCAGCTGCTGGAGGTAGAGCGCGACAAGGTGCTGGGCCGCTCATTGCTGCTGGCCTTGCGAGACCATAAGCTCGAGGCGCTGTGCCGGGTGGGTGGGGAGGCCACCCTCGAGACCCGCAACCGCACCCTCTGGATCAAGGCAGTGCCGGGTGTGCTGCTGCTGTGGGATAAAACCGAGGAACTTCAGCGGGCCGAGGCGCTCGAGGAGTCCAGCCGGGTACTGGCCCACGAGTTTCGCACCCCGGTGGCCGGGATGCTTTCGCTATTGGAGGCGCTGCAAAACGGCCTTTCCGAATCCGAGGCCCAGGAAGCCCTGCAGATGCTGTATCAGGAGACCCACCGCCTGCGCCGGCTGGTCGAGGATCTCCCCCTCAACCGCCGCCCCTCGCAGAACCGAACCTTTGCCCTCGAGGAATTGCAAGGCCGCCTGGAGCGTTTTTTGGCACCCCAGCTGGCACAAAAGTCGGCCTGGATTCGCTGGCAAATACCCCATACCGTCTGGGCCAACCCGGACGCGGTGTACCAGGCCCTGCTCAACCTGCTCGACAACGCCATCAAGTACGGCACGGGCTCGGAAATCGTTGTGGAGAGCGGCCAGAACAACCAGGGGGTATGGCTCGAGGTTCGCAACCAGGGCCAGCCCCTTGCAGACTTTGAACGGCTGTTTATAGCGGGGCAGCGGGGTATGCATGCCGCCAACGTGCGGGGCACCGGTCTTGGGCTGGCCCTGGTGCGCCGGCTGGCCGCAGGCTGGGGCGGTACCGCCTACGGACGTGCCCTCGAGGACGGCAACGCCTTTGGCCTGACCTTTCCGATTGGAGCTGGGGCCACCCCAGACCACTCCGCAACCCAGGTGCCTGCGTAAACTAGATGTATAAGGAGTCCATATGCGTGAAGTTTTAGACCGGGAACTCAACCAGCTCACCGAGCAGACCATCCGCATGATCTCGCTGGTGCGCGATATGACCGAGAAAAGCGCCAAAGCGCTTGGCGATCAAAATCCGCGCCTGGCGCAGGAGATCATCTCGCAAGATGCGCAGGTAGATGCCATGGAGCTGGAGATCGAATCCAGAACCATCACCCTGATTGCCCGGCAGAGCCTGGTGGCCTCCGATCTACGCTTCGCCTTTACCATTATCAAGGCCCTGACCGACCTCGAGCGGGCCGCAGACTATGCGGCCCATGTTGCCGAGGACGTAATTGTGCTGGCCAAGGAGCCGCCGCTCAAAAACTACATCACCCTCCCCGATATGGGGCGCCGCCTGGCCCTCATGCTGGATCTGATCTCGAAGGCCTTCGCCGAGCGGGACATTGAGGCGGCCAAAGAGGTGTTCCGCCGCGACGACGAGATTGATGCGCTTTACGAAGAGGTCTCGCGCGAGCTCCTGACCTATATGATGGAGGATCCCCGCACCATCACCAAGGCCCTCACGCTGGGCCGGGTGGCCCGCAGCTACGAGCGGCTGGGCGACCATCTCGAGAACATCTCGGAACGCATTATCTACTGGCTTACCGGAAAGATGGAGAAAAAGCCCGAAGACATCTACTGATGCCATTTGCGCTTGAATCCTGCACCGCAAAGAAGGGGGTGGTTTCCTGCTTCGCGGGCTACCGCCCTCACCTTTTCTTTGGCTGCTTCATCCTGTAGACTTTTGCTTTGGGTACGAGGAGGAATAGATGATTAGCGTAACGGATCTCCGCAACGGAACCAAAGTCAAAATGGATGGGGCGCTGTGGCAGTGCATTGAGTACCAGCACCAGAAAATTGGGCGTGGCGGCGCTAAAGTGGTGGCTAAGTTCAGGAACCTCGAGACCGGGGCCACGGTCGAGCGTTCTTTCAACTCCGGTGAGAAGCTCGAGGATATCTACGTCGAGACCAAGGATCTTCAGTACCTCTACCCGGAAGGCGACGAGCTGGTATTCATGGACTTGGAAACCTACGAGCAGTTCCATGTACCGCGGGAGATTTCTGAGGCCACCAAGTTTCTCAAAGAAGGCATGACCGTGCAGGGTGCTATGTACAACGGCCGTCCGCTGGACATCACCTTACCCGCCTCGGTGGAGCTCAAAATTATTGACACTCCCCCAGGGGTGCGCGGCGATACCGTCTCTGGTGGTACCAAGCCCGCCACCCTCGAGACCGGGGCCGTGGTGCAGGTGCCGCTGTTCGTCGAGGTCGGGGAGGTCATCCGGGTAGATACCCGTAGCGGGGAGTACCTGGGTCGGGCCTGAACTTTGGGGGCTCGCTGCTGACACTTGCCTTGCGGCAAGTGTTTTTTGTTGGAGGCGGCGGTAGGGTCAAGCCAACCCCGTGGCTTTATACTTCTATAGGCTACTTAGGAAGCTAGTTTAGGTTAGTGCTGTTTCGGAGGCAGTCATGAATGCAAAGGAACTCAAATCGATCCTCCAAGCCTTGCAAGAACATGAGGTGGCCGAGCTGACCCTCGAGACCCCCGACTACAAACTAACAGTCAAGCGAGGTGGGGAGGTGCAGTACGTGGCCGCACCTGCTCCGGTGGTCATCCAGCCCCAGGCGGCTCCGACCTCGAGCCCGTCTGTCCAGACCCAGGCTGAAAACCCCACCCCAGCACCCACACCCAAGCCCGAGGCACCCAAGGAGGACACCAGCAGATACGTCGAAGTAAAAGCCCCCATCGTCGGTACTTTCTATCGCGCTCCCTCTCCCGAGGCCGAGCCCTTTGTCAAAGAAGGTGATATGGTCAAGAAGGGGCAGGTTTTGTGCATCATCGAGGCCATGAAGCTCATGAACGAGATAGAAAGCGAAGTGTCCGGTGTGGTGCGCAAAATCCTGGTTTCTAATGGTGAGCCCATCGAATACGGCCAGGTGCTTTTCCTGATTGAACCGGCCTGAACAGTCCAACGGATAGAAGGTGCTATGTTCAAGAAAATAATGGTGGCTAACCGAGGTGAGATTGCCCTGCGGGTCTTGCGGGCAGCCAGGGAGCTAGGGGTCAAGGTGGTGGTGGCCCACAGCGAGGCCGACAGCCAGTCCTTGCCGGTTTTGCTGGCGGACGAGGCCATCTGCATCGGCCCTCCGCCCTCCGCTCAGAGCTACCTGAACATTCCAAACCTCCTGTCTGCGGCCATCATCTCCGGCGCCGAAGCCATCCACCCAGGGTATGGTTTTCTGGCCGAAAACCCCCAGTTTGCCGAGATGTGCCGCGACCACGGCATCGTCTTCATAGGCCCGACCCCCGAGTCTATGCACAGCCTGGGCTCCAAGGCCGGTGGCCGGGAGATCGCGGCCAGGTCCAATGTACCCACCGTACCCGGCACAGGTGTGTTGCGTTCGGTGGAGGAAGCCCTCGAGGCCGCCGAGCAGATCGGCTATCCGGTGCTGCTCAAGGCCAGCGCGGGAGGGGGTGGCCGGGGCCAGAAGGTGGTGCGCTCCTCCGAGGAGATGAAAACGGCTTTTGCCCAGGCCCAGGTCGAGGCCCAGAACTACTTTTCCGACCCAGCGCTGATTCTGGAGAAGTACATCGAGCTCTTCCGCCATGTTGAGGTGCAGGTGCTGGGGGATGGCAAGGGCCATGTGGTGCACGTCGGTGAGCGGGACTGCTCCATTCAGCGCCGCAACCAAAAGCTCATCGAAGAAGCCCCGAGCCGCCTGGAGGAGCCTTTACGCCAGGAGATTCTGGCCGCCGGGGTGCGCTTAGCCAAATACGTCAACTACCAGGGGGCGGGCACCCTCGAGTTCATCGTGGACCCGGATGGCAACTACTACTTTATGGAGATGAACACCCGGATCCAGGTGGAGCACTGTGTTTCAGAGATGGTCTCGGGGCTTGATCTGGTCAAGTGGCAGATCAAAATTGCTGCGGGGGAGCCGTTCACTTTGCAACAGGACGAGATTAAACTGCAGGGCCACGCTATCGAGTGCCGCATTAATGCCGAGGATTACGAGAAAGACTTCCGTCCGAGCATCGGTAAGATCGAGACGCTGCACTTCCCGGGCGGCCCGGGCGTGCGGGTGGACTCGCACCTATACGCTGGCTACACCATCCCACCCCACTACGACTCCTTGGTAGCCAAGCTCATTGTGCACGGTGAAAACCGCGAAGAGGCGATCGCCCGTATGCGGCGGGCCCTGGCCGAAACGGTCATCGAGGGGCCTGGGGTTAAGACCACCGTGCCCTTTCACCTGAAGGTCATGGACAACGCTTTCTATAAGCGGGGGGCGATTTACACCAATTTTGTCAGCACCCGGATGTCCGACTAGCAGAGCGGCGGGGCTTGCGCCGACTGTGGCCGGACACTGGGATTGTGCATAAAAAAAGGTTATTCTACGCAGTTGGAGGTAGTTATGGAGAAGGGTACCCTGCGAATCAAGACCGGATTCGCTGAGATGTTCAAGGGCGGCGTGATTATGGATGTGGTCAATGCGCAGCAGGCCGAGATCGCCCAGGAGGCCGGGGCTGTGGCGGTGATGGCCCTCGAGCGTGTGCCAGCGGATATTCGCGCCCAGGGTGGGGTTGCGCGCATGTCGGATCCCAAACTGATCAAGGAAATCATGAGCGCGGTCTCCATCCCGGTGATGGCGAAATGCCGGATCGGGCACACGGTTGAAGCCCAGATCCTCGAGGCCCTGGGGGTTGACTTCATCGACGAGTCCGAGGTGCTCACCCCGGCCGATGAGTCCTTCCACATCGACAAACACGCCTTTAAGGTGCCTTTTGTCTGCGGGGCCACCGATATCGGCGAAGCCCTGCGGCGCATTGGTGAGGGGGCTGCCATGATCCGCACCAAGGGCGAAGCCGGTACTGGCAATGTGGTGGAAGCTGTGCGCCACGCCCGTAGCGTTCTGGGGGCAATCCGCCAGATTCAGGCGCTGCCCCGTGAAGAGCTGATGACCTATGCCAAGAACCACGGCGCACCGTACGAGCTGGTGCTCTGGGTGCACGAAAACGGCCGGCTTCCGGTGGTGAACTTTGCCGCAGGTGGCGTGGCTACCCCGGCCGATGCAGCCCTCATGATGCAGCTTGGTATGGACGGGGTGTTTGTGGGCTCCGGGATTTTCAAGTCCGGCGACCCCCGCAAGCGGGCCCGGGCCATCGTGCGCGCGGTTACCCACTACAACAACCCCGAGGTGCTGGCTGAGGTTTCTGAAGACCTGGGGGAACCCATGGTGGGCATCAACCTGGACTTCCTCTCAGAAGAGGAAAAACTGGCCAGGCGCGGTTGGTAGTGTCCAGGCGGGCATCACTACCCCTCACCAGGCGGTGGGGGGTATTTGACTGGGTTCAAGTAGCGCCTTCGTTACAAAAACCGTTACATGTAGTTATATACTTGTAACACAATGCGCCCAGAAACTTTTGGCCTGGTTATTTTTGGCCTCACGGCCCTGTGGGTTTTTCTGGCTCTCTGGCTAATACCCATGCTGCACCAGCGTCGCCTGGAGCGCGAACAGCTGGCCCTGGCTAAGATGCACCGTTTTGCCATGCGGCACAATACCTTTGTGCGGAACCACCAAGGGCTCCGCTATGTGGTGGTCTTGGGTAAGCAGGGTTTCTGCTACATGCTGGGGGGCGAGTTTGTCTCGCGCGAACGCCTGCTGAAGGCCCTGGGTGAGGAAAACGAGAAACATTTGCTCAAGGCTGAGGCCGAAGAGAGCCAGCACAGCGCAGCCCGTAGCCTGGTAACCATTCCGGCGTAGGGCTGGATCAAATAATATATTCACGAGCGATAGATATAGTGAATAAAATAACAAAATACAGACCGGCCCGGCATTAGCACCGCGCGGCGGGTGGAGTAATATCATGGGCGTGAAAGTTGGAGTCTTAGCTATCCAGGGAGACGTGCGTGAGCACAGGCGGATGCTCGAGGCCCTCGGGGTGGAGGTGGTGGAAGTGCGCCTGCCCCAGCACCTCGAAGGCCTGGCAGGCCTGATTGTGCCAGGTGGGGAGTCCACCACCATTGGCATGCTGACCAGGGAGTATGGCCTCGAGGAATCGGTACGGGCCCGCGTACAGGCTGGAAGTCTGGCGATATGGGGTACTTGTGCGGGGGCCATCTGGCTGGCCAAACATATACCCCAGTTCCCCGACCAGCCCCGCCTGGGATGCTTGGATATTACAGTTCAGCGCAATGGTTATGGGCGGCAGGTGGACAGCTTTGAAACCGACCTGCACATTGAGGGTTTCGACCGGCCTTTCCCGGCCTTTTTTATCCGGGCCCCCCGTATTCTGGCAGTAGGTGAGGGGGTTGAAGTGTTGGCCAGCTTTGAGGGTTCGCCGGTGCTGGTACGTTCCGGAAAGATATGGGCCAGCACCTTTCATCCGGAGCTGGGTGAGGATCCGAGGGTGCATGAAAAGTTTGTTGAGGAGTGCAAGACCGTAGGTGCATAGATTATTCACGAGCACTTTACATCGTGAATATAATCACAAATGCTGCTTCTGATGACGGATTCCCTTGCTTCAGGCCCGGAAGAGGGAGTGCGCTAGCAAACCTGGTAGACTAAATAGCCCTATGGCCGGACTCGAAAACCGCAAAGCGCGCCACGACTACGAGATACTGGAGACCTTCGAGGCCGGCCTGGCCCTAAAGGGCACCGAGGTGAAGTCCATCCGAACCGGCCAGGTCGACTTTACCGGTACTTTTGCGCGCTTTCAAAACGGGGAGTTGTTTCTCGAGAACCTCTACATTGCCCCATACGAAAAGGGCGGCTATGCCAACCACGATCCGCGCCGCCTGCGCAAGCTCTTGCTACACCGGCATGAACTCGACAAACTGAAGGCGCGGGTTGAGCAAAAAGGCCTCACCCTGGTACCGCTCAAGATTTATTTCAACGAGCGGGGCAAGGCCAAATTGTTGCTGGCGCTGGCTCGAGGCAAGCGAGCCTATCAGAAAAAGGCCGATGACAAAAAGCTTGCCGTGCGCCGGGAACTCGAAAGCTGGTAGGTTGGGGCGACCCGCTACCGTACTTGCGCTTCTAATGCAGGCTGAGTAAAACTGTGGCGATTGGACTTGGGATGCAGCGCACATGGATGGTGTTAACCATATTGTTCAGCCTGGCCTGGGCCCAGTATGAGGGCCGTTTGTTGGTGGGCGGGCAGGAGAGCCAGGCCATCTACCCAGGTGGTGATTCGGTGGCCTATGGCCCGGCTAAGTTCATTGCCGAAGCCCTGGGCCTGGGCTACCTCGAGGCCTCCGACAAAGTCTACCTGAGCCTGGGGAGTCGGGTGGCGGCCTTTACTGTAAGCAGCCAGGGCGCCGATGCAGTGCGGCAGCTCAACGCTTATCGAAGCCAGGACGGCCTGTGGGTGCCGGTTCGCGAGCTGGCCCGGGTGCTGGATCTGTACTATCGCAACGATTACGGTGCCCCGGTGCTGGCCCTACGCCCGGCTCGGTTGCTGGAGGTGCAACGGGTTATGGCAGGCTCGAGCGAGCGCTACATCCTGCGTTTCGACCGGGATGTGCAGGTACGGCTCCTGGCCAACAACCCGCCCCGCCTGGCCATGATTGGGGTGACCGAGGTGCCGGACGCCCCCGCCGCCTCGGCCATCAGTTTTAGCAAAGAAAACTGGGGCACTGAGATCTACCTGCCCCAGGGCAACGACCCACCCCGCCTGATGTTTTTGCCGCAGCAGGTCGTGGTGGAGCGGGGCCCAATAACACGGCTGCCGCGTATAGTGCTCGATGCCGGGCATGGCGGCGCCGATGCCGGGGTGGTGGTGGGGGGCTTGCGGGAAAAAGACCTGGTGCTCTCGGTGGTTCAACAACTGCAAAGGCTTCTGCAGGGCCAGGCCGAGGTGGTGCTCACGCGCAACGGTGATCAGGCCGTGCCCCTGCTGGCAAGGGCCCAGTATGCCACAACCGCCCAGGTGTTTATCAGCCTGCACGCAGCACCTGGCAATCAGGTAAGCATATTCAGCCACCCCGAGATTCAAACCCTGCGGCTGCTGGAAAAAGGCCGCGAGCTCTCGGTTCGCAGCCCAGCCGCCCAGCGGGCCATACTGGAACGCTATGTGGCGGCGCCGGGTTCGGCAGCCCGGCTGGCTCAGGCTCTCGCAGAGAGCTTTGCCACAGCCGGAGTTGTGGCCAACACCAGCCAGGAGGCTATGTACGTACTCTCCATGGCCGGCGGGGCGGCGGTTTTGGTTGAGGTGGGCGTTGAGCAGCTCCGCACATCCCAGGCGCGGGCCCAGGTGGCCGAGCTGCTGGCTCGAGCAGTGCGCACCTATATGGGCCTGGCCTCTTCCAGCGGAGGCACCCGGCCATGAGACGCTTTTTAACCCTAACCAACCTGCTGGGCCTGCTGGTTCTGCTGCTGGGTGGCTGGGCTTTATGGGCCCAGCAGGACGATGGTGGCTCGAGGTCGCTCAACCTACCCTCCGACCTGGACAACCAGGGCTCGCGCATCATCCGGCTGTACTTTGCCAAGGATACCGGGGATGGTCTGGTGGTTGAGGAGCGCACCATCCAGGTGGCCGAAGGCGAGTACACCCTGGGGCGGGTTATGCAGGAGCTGGTGCGCGGGCCGCAAATTCCAGGTGCCGCGCCATTAGTTCCTGCCGGCACCCCTGCTCCCACGGTGTTTTTGCGCAATGGTACCGCTTTGGTAGACTTACCGGCGGCCTATGCGCGGCTGGGCTACGGCACCGCTGGCGAAGCCGCCCTTATTTACGGCATGGCCAGCACCCTGCTGGAGTTTAGGGAAGTGGAGCAGGTCAAGTTTCTTCTGGAGGGCCGGGAGGTGGAAAGCCTCGGGCACCTCTCACTGCTGGATCCCTTCAAGCGCGCCGGCCGGTAGCGGCTGCGCCACACTATGAAGATTGAACGGCTTTTTCTACAAGGTTTTAAATCGTTTGGTGAGCGCACCAGCCTCGAGTTTGGCCCGGGTGTTTACGGCATCGTGGGGCCCAACGGCTCGGGCAAGAGCAACCTGGTCGAGGCCCTGCGCTGGGTGGTGGGGGCTCGAGCCAGGGAGCTGCGGGGGGATGAGGCCCAGGCCCTGCTCTTTCACGGCTCGGATGGCAGGCCCCCGCTCGGCTTCGCCGAGGTTGGGCTCGAGCTGGGCGGCAACGGCAGACGGGTTAGCCTGAGCAGGCGCCTCGAGCGCGACGGCAGCAGCGAAATCCGCCTTAACAATGCCCGCAGCACCCTGCGCCAGGTCGAGCAAGCCCTGATGGGAACCGGACTTTCGCGAACTGGGTACGCCATTGTGGGACAGGGCGAGGTTGGGCAGATCCTGCAGGCCGGCCCTGAGGTGCTGCTGGCCTACCTGGAGGAGGCCGCCGGCCTGCGGGCGGTTACACAAGCCAGCAAAGTTGCCCATGAACGCTTGCAGACCGCCACCCTCGAGCTCCAGGCCCGCGCCCAGGAGCTCTTCGAGCGCAAAGCCGCTGCCTCGGAAAAAGCTCAGCAAGCCGAGGCCTCGCGCCAAGCGGCTCTGCTGGCGGCGCGTGCGCTGCTGCTGCGACGCAGTGTCCTGGCCGCCCGTATCCGTGAGGCCGAGCAAGAAGTAAAAAGCGCCCAGCAAAAAGCCCAGACCCTGGAACGCGAGCAGGCTGAAATCACCCAGCGCTTGCAAACCCTTGAAAAGGAGAAGGAACAGGCCCTGGAGGCCCTGGAAGCTGCCCAGAATGCCCACAGCGAGGCCTTGCGGCAGGCCGAGGCCCTGGGTGGTGAGCTAAAGCTGGTTGAGCAGGAAAGAGCTTCGCTGGAAGGCCTGCTGCGCCGGATAGCCGGGGAGGTAGGGGAGAGCGAAACCCGGCTCGCCCGACTGCGTAGCCTGCAGGCCCCCATCGCCCCAGCCGAAGCCCCGCCTACCCCTGAGGTTTTGCAAGACCTGCGACAGCGACTCAGTGAGCTTCAATCCGCCATTCAGAACGAAGAGAACCAGATTCGCGCAGCCCAGAAAGCCTATGAGCGCTTTTTGCAAGCCCAGGCCGCTTACGAAGCCCAAAAGGCCAGTTTTGAACAGATGCTGGCCCAGCGGGCGGCGCTGGAGGCCGATCAGACCCGGCTTGAAGCAGAACGGGCAGCCCTCCAGGCAGAGCTGGCCCAGGTGCAGCTCCAGGAAAGCGCCCTGCGCAGCCGGCTCAACGAGCTGGTTCAGCAGGAAGGGCGGGCCCGCAGCGAGGCCCGCGCTGCTCGCGCTGAGGCGGAGCGTCTGGAAGCCCTGCTGCGCTCCGGTGCCGACCTGGCCGAGGGCCCCAAGCGGGCCCGGGCCTCGGGCATTCCCGGTCTGATGGGTGTGGTGGCCGACTTAATCGAAGTACCGGCGGGCCTGGAACTTGCTATTGAGGTGGCCCTGGGGGCGCGCATGCAGTGGGTGCTGTGTGAAGACGAGCGGGCTGCCCAGGCCGCTGTGCAGTACTTAAAGCAGCAGGGGGGGCGGGCCACCTTTCTGCCCCGTACCCTGCTCAAGCCCCCTCGAGCGCGCCACGAGCGTCTCCCCTGGGCAGGAACCCCTGGCGTGGTGGGGATGGCCCGCCACCTGGTGCGGCTCCCGCTCTGCCCTGAGGCCCTTCCCACCCTGCTCGGGGAGACGCTGGTGCTGGAGTACCTCGAGGCAGCCCTGGCCCTGGTGCGGCAGCACCCGGATCATCCGCGCATGGTCACCCTGGAGGGCGAGCTGCTCGAGACCAGCGGTGCCATTACCGGTGGGCGCCTGCAAAAAGGCGGCCAGATGCTGGCCCTGCGCCGGCGTTTTCACGACACCCAGGGCGAGGCTGAACGCCTCGAAGCCCAGGCCCGGGCCCTGGCCGCCCAGGCCGAGGCCCTGCGGGCCGAGCTGGTCGGTCTCAACCTGGCCCAGCTCCAGCGCCGCCAGACCGAGCTGGACTCCGAGTTGAAAGCCATTCGCAAAGGCCTGGCCCGGCTGCCCGTAGCGGGACAACCACCCCAGCCCCCCGAGCCGGTGCTGCCCCCCAACCCCCAGCGCCTCGAGGCCCTGCGCAACGAGCGGGAGGCCCTCAGTGCCCAGCTTGTCCAGCAGCGCGAAGCCGAGGCCCGCTGGCAGCGCTACCAGGAAGAGCAGGCGCGTTACGCAATGGCTCAGAACGAGATCGCCGAGCTCGAGGCTCGCTTACAGCGCCTGCGCGGCGAACAGGCTGAGCTTGGGCAGCAGCTTGTTGGCCTCCAGTCGCGCAAAGGCGCGCTTGAACAGGCCAGGGCCGAGCTCAGCCTGAGCCACCTAGAAGAACGGCTGCGCGAGGCTCGAGGCCGTACCCGCGCGCTCTCCGAGGAAGAAACCCGCCTGATCGCCCGCACCAACGCCCTGCTCTCCGACCTCGAGGCCCTCCATCTAACCCAGGCCCGCCGCGAGGCCACCATCGAGACCCTGCAGCAGGAGCTTTGCGAGCTGCCCCCCGGCCCGCTAGAGGAGGGCTCCTCGCGCAGCCTGGCCCGGGCCCTGGCCGAGACCGAGGCGGCCCTGGAAGCACTTGGCCCGGTCAATCACCTGGCCGAACAGGAATACGCCTTGCTGAGCGAGGAGATCGCCAGGCTGGAGGTGGCCCTGCAGGAGTCCGAGGCGGCCGTGCGCAGGCTCGAGGCCGAGCTACACCAGGTGTCTGCGGCTTACCGCGAGCGGATGCAGCAGGTCTATGGGGTGTTCAAGGAGAAGTTTGCCCAGTACGCCGAGGCTTTGCTGGATGCGGAAGTGGAGCTCGAGCGTTCCGCACAGGGCCTCGAGCTCGTCCTCAAACCCGCCGGCAAGCGCACGGCCAGCCTGAACCTGCTTTCCATGGGCGAGCGCACCATGGGGGCCCTGGCCTTTTTGTTCGCCCTCTCGGAGGTGGGGGAGGGGAGCAGCGGCCTCCCCATCGCCGTGCTGGACGAAGTGGATGCCCCCCTGGACGAGGCCAACATCCAGCGCTTCTGCCGATTCTTGCAGCACTTCAAGCACCAGACCCAGTTCATCCTGGTGACCCATCAGAAGCGCACCATGGAGGCCTGCGATGCCTTGTACGGCGTAACCAGCGAGAAGGGTGTGAGCCGGGTGTATAGCATCAAGCGCGAGGAGGCCCTGGCCTAGCGATGCTTGGGCTCCTCCCGCCCATAGGGCAGGGGTACGTACTGCACGCTGGGCTTACCCCCGCGCGGCTGGGGGTACATGCTCATCAGCTCGTAAACTTCCAGGGGCATCTCGGTTGTGACCCGAAGACCCATGCTGCGGGCTTCTTCCACACTGATGGGGTAGTCGTGCGTCCAGGTGCCCTGGGAAAGCAGCTCGGCCAGCTCCTGGCTTTTTTGCTCATCGAAGTGTTTGCGCAGCAGCCCGGCCACCGTACGTTTTACCTGGGAAAGGGCTTTGCGCGCCACGTCGGCCATAATCAGGGTCTGGTCGTCGATCTCGGCGATGGGCTTCTGTTCCAGCACCCGCAAAATGGAGGCAGCCGGATACTGCCCAAGCTGAGGATCCACCGGCCCCAGCACCGCGTTTGGATCCATCACGATCTCGTCGGCGGCCAGGGCGATTAAGGTTCCGCCCGACATGGCGTAGTGCGGTACAAACACCGTCACCTTGGCGGGATGCTTAAGCAGGGCTTCGGCAATCTGCTCGGCAGCCAGCACCAGCCCACCGGGCGTGTGCAGGATAAGGTCGATGGGTACGCTTTGGTCGGTCATACGGATGGCCCGCAAGACCTGCTCCGAATCGTCGATATCGATGTAGCGCGCAAACGGAATCCCCAGAAAGGAAAACCCCTCCTGCCGGTGAATCAGGGTGATGACGCGGCTCTTGCGCTTGCGCTCGAGGTCGGTAATGCGACGGGCGCGAGCCGCCAGCAGCATCTGCTGGTTGAAGTAGGGGCTCAGGCTCGAGAGGATGAAAAACAACCAGAACAGCTGGAAGAAGATGTCCATCGGGGTTCCTCGAGCAAGTATACACGCCTTGAACTAGCCAGGCCGCGTTGGCCCCTTGCCGTATGGGAAGGCAATGGCCAGGGCCCTGGCCCCGATCAGGGCCAGAATGCCCAGGCTCCACACCAAAACATCCAGGCCCTTGATTTCGCCGGAAAACAAACCCAGCATCATCTCGCGCAGCACAAAGGCCACGGCCACTTCTACCAGGATCTCGGCGCGGATGCGATCGAATTCGAAGTAGTCCACAAAAGCCCGCACCAGCTCAAGCACAATCACCAGTGACAAAACGTTGGTCACCAGATCTTTGAGGCCCAGTCGCACCGTGGGTTGGCTTACCGCCAGGCCAAGATCCAGCAGGGTGCGGGCCACGCTGACCAGCAATCCCACCAACAGGGCTACCAGCACCAGGTTGAAGATAACCCTGGTAACAACTTTAAACAGCTCGAGCAGTCCTCTCTGGGTGATCATCCTTTCAGAGCCTAACACAAGCCCCTGCTTCTAGTCGTCCAGCCTGTCCACCACCTCAAACAGCCCCGCCAGATCCATCTTGGCGTAGATGGCGCTGGTGTTGATGTTGGCATGTCCAAGAATGCGAGCGGTGGCGTGCAGATCCCGGCTTTTCTTATATATGCGGGTGCCGGCGGTGTGGCGCAGCATGTGGGCCCCGTAGTAACGCTTAGGGAAGCCCAGGTTGCGGTAATGCTGGTTGAGCATTCGGCGCAGGGATTTATCGGTCATGGCGCGCCCGTAGGCTTTGCGCCCCCCCAGGTTAATCAACAGCGACGGCTCGCCGGGGGCGGCGTGGGCCAGGCGCAGTTTGAGCCAGTCCTGAATTTCCTGGGCCAGGGATTTGGAAAGCGGAACTGTGCGCTGCTTGCCGCCTTTGCCTGCGCGCACCACCAGCAAGCGCTCGGCCAGGCTCAGGTCGTCCACCTGCAAGTTAATTACCTCACTAATACGCAGGCCCGCCTCGGCCATCAGGCGCACCGCGATGCGATCGCGGCGATGCTCGGGTTCCGTTCCGGACAGATGGTTTAGGAGCTGTTTGTACAGATCCTCTGGTAAAGCCGGGCGCCGCTCTTCCGGAGGCGTGGGGTCGCGGGGTGAGTGCACTTGTGGGAGTTTGGCGGCGTTGGCCCACTCGAGCGCCCGATAAAAAGCCCGCACGCCGGCCAGATAGGTGGCTATTGATCCAGGTTTCAAGCGCTGGTGTAGGGCCTGCTCGAGGTTGCCGCCGTAAAGCTGTAGGTGGGCGATATAGCGGTCGAGGTCATCCCCGGAAACTTTGAGAATTTCCAGCGACTGGGTCTCAGACCAGGCCCAGGCCAGGTAATCGCGCACCGCCAGCCGGTAGTTCTCGAGGGTGCGCGGGCTCAGGGTGGCCCGCTTGCGGCTTTTGAGGGTGAGGTAGGCCTCGAGCAGCTCGAGCAAAACCGCCGGGTTGCGCTCGTGGGCGGCCCGGATGGCCTCGAGGCGCCGCTTGGCTGGGTCGTGCCAGTTTGTCAGAGGAACCAACATGCCCTCCAGTATACAAAATGCGCACTTAGGGAAATAAGTGGACATTTTGTGTCAACCTGTTTAGCAAACCTTAAGGTAACGCAGCCCACCACAACACCCCTGGCTATACTGCGCAGCGTATGGAAACCAACTTTGTGGCAGCCCTGCTGATGGCGGGCCTGGTGTTCGTCATCCTGTTCTCGGTCTGGTATCCACACACCCAACAGCAAAAAGCAGATCGGAACGTCCGGGCGCTTTCGCGCATGCTTCGGCATGCCCGAAGACACAACACCATGGTGCGTTACCACAATGGGGTGCCCTTCGTGGTAACCCACCAGCGGCGGGGACTGGTGTATATGCACGGGGGCAGGCTGGTTTCCCGGGAGCAGTTGGTGAACCTACTTGGTAGTGAGGCTGTGGTGCGCCAGGCGGAGCAGGAGGAATCTATGCAGGCCCCCAACCCCACCCGGCTCACCATACCTAGCTAATCGCTTTTTACCACAAGGGTTTTTCCAGGCGCAGCCGAACCAGGCCTTTTTGAACTGTGGCGACCTCGGTCGGGCTCAGGATAGCCAGCCCGCTGGGATGTTCCAGGGGTGCCTCGAGCACCAGCTTCTTCACCACCGGCTTTACTTGCGGCCTCAACTCCAGGCCCGCCTCCGGGCTGTCCCACTCGGTAAAGGCCAGGTCGTCGGCCTCGTTGAGATCCACGGCAAAGATTCGACTGGTCTTTCCATCGTGCTCATGTACCAGAAGCAGCCGGGGCTTGGGCCAGGCCAGGCCCACCACGCGGCTGCCGGGGGCCTCGAGCAAGTAAGCGTACTCGGCGAACAAGCCGTCCGGGTTGAGGCCCAGCAACACCAGGCGCAAAACCACCGAGCCTGCGGCTTTGCTGCAGTCGGGCAGGCACAGGGGCCGGCCGTTGATCAGCGCCAGGTAGTTGCGGCTTTCGTCCAGGGCCACCCCGCCCAGCAGGCCTTGCTCCACCCCGGCTGCAAACACAGGCGGCAGGGCTTCTCGAGCCTCGCGCTGGCCGATGGGGCCAAAGTAACGCGCAGCCTGGCTTTTCAGGTCAAGGTGCATAAGCTTCTGTCCACCCTCGAGCCAGGCCCAGCCCTCGCTGGCTACCGACACAGCCTCGTTAAGCGGGTAAAAGGCCTCCAAAACGGGTTTTTCCTCGAGTCGCAGGAGGCCTATGGCTTGCCGGTTGTGGTGCTTGAAGGTGGCCCAGGCGCGGCCAAATGGCCGGGCCTGTCCCAGGTGCACTAAGCTGGCCTCGAGCGCCGCCTCGGCCCATTCCGCTGGCAAAGCAACCCCGCTCACAGCGGCCAGGGGGGTGCTCTGCCCGGCCTCCGGCGGTTGAACGGCCTGCACACGGGTGAGCGCTTCGACGTTGCCGGCTGCCGGGGCCGACCGGGCCTGCTGGACAGTCCCAGCGGCCGGCGGTGAACTGATCTGTACAGGGTTGCCTGCAGATGTAAGCTGGCCGATGCGCCACAGGGCCCGGGCCATCTGGTAGCGGCTCACCGGCTCGCTACCTCTGAAAAGACCGTCCGAACCCAGTGGTAAGACTTCCAGGGCGGTCATCCGTAATACGGCCGCCTCTGCCCAGTGACCGCTGGGCAGATCGCCTGGACGCATGGCCTTGGCCGGGAACACCACCCCCAGGTTTTGGGCCAGTTTATCCAGCACCACCGCAAGCTGGTAGCGGGTCAGCACCGACGCCCCGCGGTAGGTTTGGTCGGGAAAACCCTGTACCAGCCCCTCCCCTACCATCCGACGGATTCCGGGCAGGGCCCAGTGGTTGGGCTTGACATCCTTAAAGCGCACCTCGGCTTCTCGTATGGGCAGCGGGCTGTCGGCCAGTACCCTGGCCAGGGTGGTGGCGAGCTGGTAGCGGTCGAGGGCCACCTCGCCCCGGAAGGTGCCACCGGGGTAACCCTGCAACCACCCGCGCTTAACGACTTCCTCCACCGCCGGGGCCGCCCAGTGGTCACCGGGCACATCCACCGGAAGGGCCAGGCTCCAGACCGTTACAAAGACCGTAACAAATGAGACAATCCTCATGAGCGGCATGATAGATTTCTAAATCGGGTTTTTTAGTGCATTAATCACTGAAAAGCGTTACAAAACACCCCTTTGGTGTGGCTCTAATGGGTGTGTAAAACAAAACTTTGATAAAGTAAGCGCGATCGGTGCGCCAACCATGACCTTGCCCTACCCCATCATCCTGGTGAGCTCTATCCTGGCGGTTGCGGCTGCGTACGCCTTAGACCGGGAGGGCATTCATGCGCTGCCGTGGATGATGTTTTTTATCGCAGTGGCCGCCAGCGCCTACGGATTCAGGGTGGGGCTGGCCTCGGCCCTGGGTTCGCTGGCGGTACTGATTTTTTTCGTACAACCCTGCTGGATTACCTGGTCATGGGGTTTATCCTGCTGTTATCGGCCTACCTGGCTGATCAGGTGGGGCGTAGCCTGCGAAAAGCGCACCAGCAGGCCCAGCAGATGGCACAGCTGCAGGATGTCTTTCTGCAGGGCCTCGAGGTCGTCCCCCGCTTTGGAAACCGCGAGCAGCTCCTGCGCCAACTCCCTGCCATGCTCGCCCAGCTACTGCAGGGTAGCCGGCTCCTGGTCTGGGTTCCTTCGGGTACCGGCCAGCTATCCTTGCTGGAAGATCCGGGGACCCGGCCGCCCGAGGCCCCCAGCCCGCTGGTGCAGCAGGCTTGGCAGTTGCCAGGCCAGGTTCATTGGAATGCCCAAAGCGCGCAGGATCGCCGGAGGGCTTCCCCATTGGGCTGGTGGGTGCCTGTTGCACAACCGGAGCTCCACGAGCTGGCCGTGGCCTTGCGAATACGCGATGAAACCGTGGCGGTCTTGCAGTTTCTGAGCAAAGACGCCTGGCAGCAGCAGGAGCGTGAGCTGTTTTTCCGCCTGGCCCAGGCCATTAGCCGGCAGCTCGAGCACCTGCACAACCTCGAGCTGCGCCGTCTCTTGCTGAAGGTGGCCGACCATCTGGCCTCGGCCAGCGATAAGCACAGGATTGCCGACGACGCGCTGCGTTTTTTGATGTCGGCGCTGGATATGGAAGCCGGAGCGGTTTTCCAATACCGCCAGGGGGCCATGCACGGGCTGGCCTGGCGCATCCCCAGAGAGCTAAGGCCTCAGCTTACGCCGCTGACCCGCAAGCTCCCCTACAACC
Source organism: Meiothermus taiwanensis WR-220 (assembly GCF_003568585.1). NCBI lineage: Bacteria > Thermotogati > Deinococcota > Deinococci > Thermales > Thermaceae > Meiothermus > Meiothermus taiwanensis. The sequence goes on along the minus strand of NZ_CP021130.1, from coordinate 1,445,625 downwards.
ACGGGTTGACCTGGCGGGCTTACCAGTCGGGGGCTGCGCAATTCTTTGAAAATTACTCGAGCCTTCCCGAGGCCATCCCGGAGCTGCAAGCGCTGGGCTTTGAGAGTGTCGTGGCCTACCCGGTTCACACCCGCGACGCCATGAAAGGTCGGGTGGTGCTGGTGCTGGGCAGTCGAAAGCCGGTGGCCTGGACGCGCAGCCGCAAAGAGATACTCCTGGGGGTGGAACGCCTGATCAGTTCGGCCCTGGAGCGAGTGCTGCTCGAGGAGCTTCACCAGCGGATCACCCGGCTGCTCACCGAGGCCTGGTCCTACCCCTCACAACAGGTGCACCAGCACATCCTCGAGGCCGCTGTGGAATTGGTACCCGGCAGCGATGCGGGCAGTCTGTGGATGCGCGAAGGGGATGAATACGTCTGCCAGGCGGCAATTGGCCCGGTATGGGCCTGCGAACAGCGCTGGAGCGAGGCGGCTTTTTTGGAATGGTATGGTCTCGCTAGAAGCCTGGCCCTGCGAGGCCAGCCCCGTATCCTTTACCAGACACAGCTTTTGCCAGAGGGCTGTGCGGTGAATTTGTGCTTGCCGGTAAGCCACCAGGGAAAGGTGCTGGCTTATCTGAATCTGGATAACCTTCACGACAGCGAGGCCTTTGCTGAGGACTCCCTCAACGCCGTGCAGCTCTTCTCCACTCCGATTGCCACGCTGATCCGCGAACTGCAAAGCCGCGAAGCCATGGAAAAAGCCGCCCTCACCGACAGCCTCACGGGCCTGTACAACCGCCGGGCCTTCGATCGGCGTCTCAAGGAAGAGTGTGAGCGGGCAGCCCGCTACCAGTACCCCCTCACTTTGTTGGTGGTGGATCTCAAAAACTTTAAGCCCATCAACGACCGCCTCGGCCATGTGATGGGCGATCAGGCCCTGATGGCGGTGGCTCGAGCACTTAGCCAGACCCAGCGGGCCGGCGATATGGTCTTCCGCTGGGGTGGGGATGAGTTTGCAGTGCTGCTGCCTCAGACGCCCAAGGAGGTGGCCGGGGTGGTAGGGGCCCGGATCCTCGAGGCCATCTCGAAGATCTGCCTGGGCGGGGTTTGCCTTTCGGCCAACATCGGCTATGCCAGTTTCCCCGCAGAAGCCCAGACGGCTGAAGCCCTTCTGCAGCTGGCCGACCAACGAATGTACGCCGACAAAAACGGAACTTCGCCCAAAACCAGCACCGACGGGCTCGAGGGATAGGGCACCTGCGCTTTAGCCCAGGCCGGCCTGGCCCGGCTTAGAATGGGGCTTATGTTGAAGGCCGTTCCCGGAACCAACGACATCTTTGCCCAGGCCAAGGAATACCCTTTTCGCGAGCCGGTTTTTCGCTACATTGTATCCACCGCCGAGGAAGTCCTGCGCGGGGCTGGGGCTCAGATGGTTTACACCCCCATTTTCGAGTACCTCGAGGTCTTTCAAAAAGGGGTGGGGCTCACCTCCGACATCGTGGTCAAAAAAGAGATGTTCGTGTTTGAGGATCGGGGGGGGCGGCTTCTGGCGCTGCGCCCTGAACCAACTGCATCCATCGTGCGGGCCTACAACGAGCACGGCATGAAGGTCTGGCCGCAGCCGGTTCGGTTGTTCACCTGGGGGCCCATTTTTCGCGGCGAGCGTCAGCAGAAGGGGCGTTATAAACAGTTTCACCAGGTCGATTACGAGGCCCTGGGTTTGTCGGATCCCTTGCTGGATGCCGAGGCCATTGCACTGATGGTGCGAATCTACAAAACCCTTGGCCTCAAGCACCTCGAGGTCAAGCTGGGCTCGGTGGGCGACCCCGAGGATCGCCTGCGCTATAACCAGTACCTGAGGGAGCTTTTTGGCCCTTATGCCAAGGATTTATCGGAGGACTCGAGGGTTCGGGTCGAAGCCAATCCCATGCGCATCCTGGACTCCAAGAGTGAACGCGACCAGGCCCTCATCGCCGAACTACAGCCCAAGCCCATGCTGGCCTTTCTGGGCCCGGCGGCGCAAAAATTTCACCAGCAGGTATGCAACTACCTCGATCGACTGGGGGTTGCCTACACGGTGGATCCAAATCTGGTGCGGGGCCTGGACTACTACGTCCGCACCGCCTGGGAGGTGCACCACGCCGGTATTGGGGCCAAGTCGGCCCTGGGGGGCGGTGGTCGCTACGATGGCCTCTCGGAGATGCTGGGGGGCCCGCCGGTGCCCGGCGTGGGCTTTGGCATCGGCATCGAACGGTTGGCGATTGCCCTCGAGCAGGAGGGGGTGGCCTTGCCAGCCGACCCCTGCCCTACCCTCTACCTGGCCCCCCTGGACGAGGCGGCTAAAATCGAGGTGCTGGCCCTGGCCGAGCAGCTCCGGCCTAAAGTTAACGTGGAGATCGGCTATACCCCCAAAAGCCCGCGCAAGGCCCTCGAGGAGGCCCTCAAGAAAGGAGCCCGCTATGTGGGCTTCATCGGCGAGGATGAACGGGCTCGAGGGGTGGTTACCCTGAAACACCTGGAAACCGGTGAGCAAAGGGCGCTCGAGCCCCTGCAGCTTCACAGCCTGTTCGAGGGCCCGGAGATAAAGTGATACCGGATTCGGAAAGACGGGCATTCTGACTCCTGGCGCCCACTTATTTGGCGCTGAACTGATCAGGTGATATTTTGTTATATATTTCACGATAAAAAGTGCTCGTGATAAAAATATTTGCCACACTTCGATTTTGATAACTTTTCACAAAAAGGTATGCTAAAGCCTATGCGTCGTACGCTTTACTGTGGGGAGTTACGCGAACATCATGCCGGTCAAAAGGTGGTACTGGAAGGCTGGGTTAACCGCAGGCGCAACCTGGGTGGCCTGATTTTTATAGACCTGCGCGACCGTGAAGGACTGGCCCAGGTGGTGGTCAACCCCGAGGCCTCCTGTTTTAGCGAGGCCGACCGGGTACGGGCTGAGTGGGTGATTCGCGTGGAAGGCTCGGTGCGACTTCGCCCGGCTGATCAGGTCAACACCAAACTCGCCACCGGGGCGGTGGAGGTCATCGCCGAACGCATCGAGGTGCTGGCCGAGGCCAAAACCCCACCCTTCCCCATCGATGCGGGCTGGCGCGGCGAAGACGATCCACACGTGGGTGAAGAGGTGCGGCTCAGAAACCGGGTGGTGGATCTGCGGCGCAGGCGCCTGCACCACAACCTGCGGCTACGGCATAAGGTGATTGCGGCAATTTATCGCTTCCTGGACGCGCGTGGGTTTATCAGTGTGGAGACCCCCTACCTCACCCGCTCGACCCCCGAAGGCGCACGGGACTTTCTGGTGCCCTCGAGGCTGGAACCCGGCCACTTTTACGCACTGCCCCAGTCGCCCCAGCTTTTTAAGCAGATGCTGATGGTGGCCGGCTACGACCGCTACTTCCAGATTGCCCGCTGCTTCCGCGACGAGGATCTGCGGGCCGACCGCCAGCCCGACTTCACCCAGCTCGACATGGAGATGTCGTTTGTAACCCAGGAGGATATCATCGCGCTCAACGAGGAGCTGGCCGCTTTCATCCTGCGCGAGACCCTGGGCCAGGAACCCACCCTCCCCTTCCCCCGCCTGACCTATGCCGAGGTGATGAACCGCTATGGCTCCGACAAGCCCGACCTGCGCTTTGGGCTGGAGCTACAGGACGTAACCGAGGCCTTTAAGGGGGGTGAGTTTCGCGCGTTCGCCGGGGCCGAGGTGGTCAAGGCCCTGGTGGTGCCGGGCCTGCTCTCCCGCCGGGAGATCGAGGAGCTCGAGACCACGGCAAAAAGCAAAGGCGCCGCCGGCCTGGCCTGGGCGCGGTTCGAAAACGGGGCGCTATCGGGCGGGATTGCCCGCTACATCCCCCCCCATCTACCCGAACAGCTGGGCCTCACCCAGGGGCAGACCCTGCTCTTGGTGGCCGGCCCATGGCGCAAGACCGTCGAGGGCCTGGGAGCGGTGCGGCTGGAGCTTGGGCGGCGGCTTGGCCTGATTAAGCCGGGCTTTAAATTCCTGTGGGTGGTGGACTTCCCCCTGCTGGAATGGGATGAGGAAGCAAGCCGCTGGACTTATATGCACCACCCTTTCACCAGCCCCAACCTAGAAGACCTGCACCTGCTGGACACCGACCCCGGTCGGGTGCGGGCCTATGCCTACGATTTCGTGCTCAACGGCAGCGAGATCGGGGGTGGCTCCATTCGTATTCATCGCCGCGACCTGCAGGAGCGTATGTTCACCTTGCTGGGCATCAGCCCGGAGGAAGCCCAGCAGAAGTTTGGCTTCCTGCTCGAGGCGCTATCCTACGGTGCACCGCCCCACGGGGGAATTGCCTGGGGGCTGGATCGTTTCGTGGCCCATCTAGCCGGCGAGGAATCGATTCGTGAGGTGATCGCCTTTCCCAAAAACAAAGAGGGCAAGGAGACCCTCACCGGCGCCCCCGCCCCGGTGGATGAGGCCCAGCTGGCCGCAGTGGGACTGGCTGTGCGGAGCAAGGTATGAGCGAACGGTGGGGCATATTTGCAAACACGCATGGGGTGAGGCATGTCTAGGGAGGGTCGGCGCATATCCTACCAGCTGGCCGATGCTTTTACCGAGGTGCCGGGCGGCGGCAACCGGGTTGCCTTGGTACTGGATGCGCGGGGCCTCACCACCGAGGAGATGCAGCAGGTGGCCGCCAAACTGGGACAGCCCCAGGCCGCTTTTGTAACCCACCGGGAGGGCAGTGCTTTCGAAGTACGCTTCTTCGCGGCCAATGGTGAGGTGGAGTTCAGCGGGCATGCCGCGGTGGCCCTGGCCGTTGCCCTATCGAGGGAAGTGGAGTCCTCCAGCGATCCGCGAAAGCTTTACTTCCGCACCATTGGGGAGTCGCTTTTGGTTGAGGTGGCCGATCGACGGGCTACGGTGCAAAGCCCCAGCCCTCGCTTCCGCGACCCCCCTCCCTGGAAAACCCTGCAAGAGATCATCGAGGTGATGGGGGCCAACGAGCGCTATATACACCGTGGGCTGCCCTACGGCATCACATTCACCGGCTTGTGGACACTTTTTATGCCACTGGTGGCCCCCGGGCTGGTGGATGCCCTCGAGCCCGACATGGAGCAGCTGGCCGAGCTCTCCGACGCGCTCGAGGTGGCCACCATTCACGCCTACGCGCCTTACGGCCCCCGCCGCTTTTATGCACGCACCTTTGCCCCGGCCCTGGGCATCCCCGAGGATCCCGTGACCGGTTCGCCCAACGCAGCCCTTGGTGCCCTGCTGGCCCGCGCCGGGGTGGTGCCCCGCTGGGAGGGCGAGGTATCCCTGAGCGTTACCCAGGGCCACCGCATGGGCGGCCCCGGCCAGGTAGAGGTGCGGGTTTCCTACGGCCCTGCGGGCAACATTCTAGGGGTGTTCATCGGGGGTACGGCGGTGGTGGCCGAGCATGGGGTGGTAGAGCTGGGCGGAAGCCCCAACTAAGCACCGGGATATCTTTTTGCATCCGGAAATCAGCAAAACACTTACAGGCGTGCAGACTTATGACCCAGAAGATACCCCAGCAAACCACAGCCCCGTCCATCCAACTGGCTCTAATCGATATCGACGGCACCCTCTTTGGGCCCCAGGGCGTACCCGAGTGCGCCTGGCAAGCCGCCCAGCGGGCTCGAGCCGCCGGCTTGCACCTGAGTATCTGCACTGGACGTCCCGGGCGAGGATTCGCGCTTGAGTATGCCAAGCGGCTGGATCCTGCGGGCCTGCACATTTTCGAGTCTGGGGCTGTGGTGCTCTCCGGACAGGGTGAGGTGCTACAGGCCGCTGCCCTACCGCCGTCGATCTATCAAAGGCTCCTGGCCCTGGGCCGATCCCACGGGCTACCGCTCGAGGTGTATACCGCTGAGGGCGGCTTTTATCGTGAAAGCCAGCACCCCGATCTGGTGTACCACGAAAGCATGCTGGGCTGCCCGGCTGTCATGCGCAGTTTAGACAATGTGGGTGAGCAGGTGGTGCGGGTGCAGTTCGTCTGGCGGGACTCCCCTAGCTGGCAGCTGGCGCGCGCACAAATTGCTCAGATGCCAGAAGTAGAGCTGCACGAGGCCACCAGCCCGGGCATGCCGGGGGTGGGTTTCAGTTCGGTCACAGCTGCCGGCGTCTCTAAACGGGCAGCGGCCGAGTGGGTGGCAGCCCGGCTGGGCCTGGATCTGAGTCGGTGTGCCATGGTGGGCGATGGCGAAAACGACCTCGAGCTAATCCAGGCGGCGGGTTTAGGCATTGCCATGGGGAATGCGCCGGAGCTGGTTAAGCGAGCAGCAAAACGGGTGGTTGGGCCAGCGGAGGCCTGCGGACTCGAACAGGCCCTGGCGATAATCATGCAATGGTAAAAACTTGTGTTTATTTTCACGATAACTTATGTTCGTGAAAGTGCTATCTAAATACGCTCATGATTAAACTTGTCGCACTCGACCTCGATGGAACCTTTTATGCCGGCCGCACCTTAGGTGTCCCCCCATCGGCCTGGGAGGCGGTGGAAAAAGGACGCCGCCATGGGCTTAAGTTCGCGGTATGCACGGGGCGGCCCCAGGGGGGGCATGGCCTCGAGTATGCCAAGCGCCTGGAGCCCAACGGGGCACATGTTTTCAACGACGGGGCCTCGGTCTGTGATGCGGCGGGCCGTCCCCTGGAGGCACATGCGCTGCCCCATCTTCCCGAGCTGGTTGGGCTGGCTCGAGCCCATGCCCTGCCCTTCGACCTGATGGGGGCCGAGGGGGGGCGCTACTACGAGGAAGGGTTGATGCCCCCGGAGCTGCTATCGCACGTCGAGATCACCGGGGTTGAAGCCCGCTCAGCCCGCCTCGAGGAGATTGAAGAAACCCTGGTACGGCTGTGGTTCGTGGTCAGTGACCTAGGCCTGTGGGAGAGCATCAAGCCCGAGCTGATCCGCCTGCCTTTCATCGATTTGGCCGAGTACATCAGCCCCCGCGAGGTCATCGCTGGGGTTATTCGCAAAGGCGTCTCCAAGGCCACTGGCCTGCGCTGGCTGGCCCAGTACTACGGCCTGTCACTGAGCGAAATCGCCATGATCGGCGACAGCCACAACGACCTCGAGGCCATCCGCGAGGCCGGGCTTGGCATCGCCATGGGCAATGCGGTAGACGATATCCGCACCGCCGCCAGGCACGTCACCGGGCACGTGCGCGAAGATGGCTTTGCCGAAGCGATCGAGTACATTCTGGCGTACAACCGTCAAAACCAGTTGTAATACCAGATGGCGATACCGCCCCTTGGAAGGGGTGCTCTAGAATTCAAAAAGGCAGTCAACCATAAGCAAATCTGGTATACAAGCCGGGATATTCTTCCCTTCGCAAACCCCGGCCCTGGCGCCAGTATGAATGCATGTTCGGTATTCGCGACCGGGAACTCGGCGTGCTGGTTGCTTTGATGTTCGCGCCCTTTGGTCTGCAACTCCTGGGATGGGCCGGTACGCCGCTGGGTGGGGGGCCTTGTGGCGCTATCAGCCCGAACCAATGGCTGCTCGAGCAGCCTCAAGCCTTCTTTTATGCACAAATTATGCTGTGGGGCATCGCATTGCTTATGGCCACTGGGTTTTTCATTCTGATGCTGGGCTTCATGCACAATGGCATGGTGCCCAAAGCACAGGCCCGTCCGTTTGTCTGGACAGGACAAGCCATCGGGGGCCTTACGGCCGCTATCTACGTGCTCACCCGCACCACCGGGCTGCCCACGCCAAGCCCCCTCGGCTGGCTGCTCTCCGGCGCTGAACCCATGGATGCGCTGGGGGCAATAATTCTGTTGGTGCTGGTGGCCCACGGCGTCTGGGCCCTACGCTGGCAAAAACGCGCCTATGCCCACCCTGTGCCGTAGCCCAGCCGCGACAGGCCCTGGATCGTTTCGCCGCTGCAAGTATCTATGTTAGGATATTTTGCCGTGAGCACGATTTCTGGAGGCCGCTGGGTTGCCGAAATTTACGGTTGCAACCTGGAAGTGCTTGAAAACCCCAAGCTGGTTGAGCTGGCCCTGCGCGACGCGGTGTTCAAGCTGGGCGCACCTCCCGGAAGCGTACAGGCCACGGTCTACAAGTTTTACCCGCAGGGGCTTTCCGCCGCGGTGCTTTCGCCTGTAGCCGCGGTAATGATGCACACCTGGCCCGAAGACAAGGCCTCGGCCGCGCTCGATCTTTACTTTTATAAACACGACGTAGACCCCGAATCGGTGCTGCGCGGGCTGGCCCGGGCATTTGGCGCCCAGGAGGAATCGGCCTTCCGCTTCTGGCGCGGCAACGAGCACGAGATCAAACGCCGTACCCAGGCCGCTCAAGCCAGCGACTCATCTTAACGCGTGCTAGCCTTGACAGGCTGAAGTCCAACTGGAGGAATCGCTATGCAATACGGAATGTACTTTCTTGAGCAGGTCACACCCTACGAGGCCCTTTACCGCCGCATGAACAAGGTGCTGGCGGCAGGGCGCACCAAGTTCCAGGACTATTTCATCTTCCAGACCAGCGCTTTTGGCAAGGTGCTGGTGCTGGACAAGGACGTGCAGTCAACCGAGCGAGATGAGTACATCTACCACGAAACCCTGGTGCATCCAGCCATGCTAGCCCATCCCAACCCCCGCACAGTGTTTATCGTGGGGGGCGGTGAGGGGGCCACGCTGCGTGAGGTCTTACGTCATCCCAGCGTGGAAAAAGCTGTGATGTGCGACATCGACGGGGAGCTGGTCGAGATGGCCCGCGCCTTGCTACCGGAGTGGCACCAGGGGGCCTTCGACGATCCTCGAGCCCAGATCGTAACCGAGGACGCTCGAGCCTGGCTGACCAACCACCCCGATACCTACGATGTCATCATCGTTGACCTGAACGACCCCATCGGCGAGGACAACCCAGCCCGTCTGCTTTTCACAGTGGAGTTCTACGAACTGATCAAGCAGCGCCTCAACCCCGGTGGGCTGATGGCCATGCAGGCAGGCATGATCCTGCTCACCCATCACAAAATGCACCCGGTTGTGCACCATACGGTCAAGCAGGTTTTTAAGCATACCCGCAGCTATCACAACTACATTCCCGGCTTTATGCTCAATTTTGGCTTTATTGTAGCCTCCGATGCCGTGGACGTAACCGGCCTTAGCGAGGGCACCCTCGAGGCCCGCATCCTCGAGCGGCAGCTACCGCTCAAACACCTCGACGCACCCTATATCGAGGCCATGTTTGTCCTACCCAAAGACCTTAAAGAAGCCATTGCGGCTGAAACCATGGTCTCGCGGGACGCAGCCCCCTTCTGGCTGACCGACGAAGGCGATGCACGGCAGTCCCAGGCATAGCCTGCGGTTGGTGTATTTTCTAATCACCAAGGCATAGAATCTAAGCCATGCAGAGAACTCTTTTTGTCGTAGTGGCTGTTCTGGCTATCGCCATAGCCGCCGTGCTATTTGTGTTCTTGCGGCCTAAACCCACCGCCGGCCCCACGGACGCGGCCGCTGGCGCACGTTTTGTGATCGGCAACCCCGAGGCCAAAGTAACCGTGGTGGATTTTTCCAACTATCTATGCAGCCATTGCCGCGATCACGCCAACGAGGTATTCCCGCTTATCAAGCGGGATTACATCGATACTGGGAAAATCCGCTACGTCTTCCGCGACTTTCCCTTTGGTGGGCAGGAAAACGTGATCCGGGCTGGGGAGGCGGCAGCCTGCGCGGCTGACAACAACCTGTACGTTGAGTACCACGAGGCGCTTTTCCGCGCTCAGATGCAGTGGGCAGGCCTGAGTGGGGATGCGCTTGACAACTACTTTGCCGACCTGGCGGGGCAAATTGGGATTGCACCCGCCACCTTTTTGCAGTGCCTCAAGTCGGGAAGCAAGCGGGCCGGGGTTCTGGCCGATCAGAAGCTGGCAACCGATCTGGGCTTGACCGGAACCCCATCCTTTATTGTGAATGGGGAAAAGTACACCGGCCAGCGCCCCTACGATAGCTGGCGGGAAATTCTTGACAAGGCCCTGGCCGGACAGCCCAGCAGCGATCAGGGGGGTAGCAGCAGCCCCGCCAAGCCTTAGCACAAGCTACAACACCCCACGACCCTCGCCTTAGGGCGAGGGTCGTGGCTTGGTCATGCCGGGCACTCCCTTCCAAGGGGCGGTATCACCCTCCGCTGCGCGGATAACTCCGGTTGGGTTGGTTTGCCGCCTTGCAGCGCCGAGCCAACCGAATCTAGCATCAGGAGGCCTGCCGCAAACGGGCCTCCTCGAGGGCCATCAAGGGTTTATCCAGGTGGGGCAGGTCAAAGACCACCTCTTTAATGCCTGACGTGGGCAATTCAAACATCAGCTCCACCATCGCCTTCTCGATAACGGCTCGCAAACCACGCGCCCCTGTATCGCGTTTTAGAGCCCGGCGGGCGATCTCACGAAGGGCCCCCGGCGTAAAGCGAAGCTCGATACCTTCCATGCGCAGCAACTCCTGGTACTGCCGAATAAGGGCGTTGCGGGGCTCGGTCAGAATGCGCACCAGGGCTTCTTCGTCCAGGGCCTCGAGCTGCACCATCACCGGCATCCGACCCACAAACTCGGGAATCAGACCAAAGCGCACCAGGTCTTCCGGGATCACTTCGGGCTTTTCCTCAGTTTTCTTGGGACGTGTGAAGCCGATGGGGTTCTGATCCACACGGGACTGCACGATGCGCTCGAGGCCATCAAAAGCCCCACCCAGGATAAACAAGATGTTTTTGGTATTCAGCGCTATAAATTCCTGGTGGGGGTGCTTACGGCCCCCCTGCGGCGGTACGTTGGCTACGGTGCCTTCGATGATTTTAAGTAAGGCCTGCTGCACCCCCTCACCCGAAACATCACGGGTTAGGCTGGGGTTCTCCGACTTACGGGCAATTTTGTCGATCTCGTCAATGTAGATGATGCCCTTCTCGGCCGCCTGGACATCGAAATCCGCCGCTTGCAGCAAGCGCAGGAGCACGTTTTCTACGTCCTCGCCCACATAGCCAGCCTCGGTCAGGGTGGTTGCATCGGCGATAGCAAAAGGCACATCCAGCATCCGGGCCAGGGTCTCGGCCAGCAGGGTTTTTCCCGTTCCGGTAGGGCCAATCAGCAGCACGTTGGACTTCTGAACCTCGGCCTCCGGATGCAGCAAGCGCTTGTAGTGGTTATAGACCGCAACTGAAAGGGTCTTCTTGGGTAGCTCCTGACCAATCACATACTGATCCAGGAAGCTTTTGATCTCGGCTGGCTTGGGTAGATGGCGGGGCCCCACAAAACTCGGCCTGGGCTCAGCCGCGAGCAGGTCGCTGGCCCGATCCACACACTCGTTGCAGATGTACACCTCACCCATGGGTGATTCGATGAGCTGGGCCACCTCAGGGTGCTGTTTGCCGCAAAAGCTACAGGAGGGCTTAGTGCGTTTCACGGCTAACCACCTGGTCTACCAGTCCATAGGCTGCAGCCTCTTCGGCGGTGAGGTAATAATCCCTCTCTGTATCGCGCTCCACTTTTTCGAGGGGCTGGTTGGTGTGCCGCGCCAGAATAGTGTTGAGCACCTTGCGGGTCTTGAGGATTTGTTCAGCCTGGATCGCAATATCGGTGGCCTGCCCCCCCAGGCCCCGGGCCCAGGGTTGGTGAATCATGACCTTGGAGTGGGGCAGGGCGTAGCGTTTACCCGGCTCGCCCGCAGCCAGCAGCACCGCCCCCATGGAAGCAGCGAGACCCACACAGATGGTCGAGACGGGGGCCGTCACAAACTGCATGGTGTCGTAGATGGCCAGGCCAGCATCCACATCGCCGCCGGGCGAGTTGATGTACATACGGATCTCCTGGTTAGGGTTTTGCGCTGCCAGGAAGAGAATCTGCGCCACCACTGTGTTAGCCACCTGGGCATCTATGGGCGTACCCAAGAAGATAATGCGGTCTTTGAGCAGGCGGCTGTATATGTCGTAAACGCGTTCACCGCGAGCGGTTTGTTCGATGACATATGGAACGATCATATCGGCTCTATTGTATGCCGGCGGGCTGGGCTAAGAGGGCATTGGCGCACATAGCGATCCCCCAAAAAACCAGTCAACAAGCGTGATAAGCCCGCCTTGAAAGCAGAAAGCCCCCCTACCCTGAGCCGGCTAGGGGGATCTGGATTGGGCGGAGGTTTAGGCCGGGGTGCCCTCGAGGATCTGCACCGCCTCGAGCAAGGCTTTATCGTGCAGGCGCTGTATTCTGAGACGGGCCAGGGCTTCCTGACCAAGTTCGTTCTGGAGCCGCGCAGGTGTTGTGCGGTAAGAGCGGGCCAGCTCGGCCAGGAATTCATCGAACTCTTCCTGGCTCAGTGTGGTTTTGAGCTCCTCGGCCAGGGCCTCTACTGCCAGGGAGCGGCGCAGGCGCTTGGTAGCGTTCTGACTCAGGTTCTGCTTGAATTCCTCGAGCTTGCCGTCTCGCTCGAGCTGCTGCAGGTACTCGTTGATATCGAGCCTCTGCTGCTGCAGATCCTCAGCCAGGCTCTCGAGCAGGCTGCGTTCTTCGCGCTGCTGCATGGAAGGAGGTATCTCCACCTCGAGGGCCTCGGCCAGTTTCTCCAAGAGCTGTGAAGCCTTGGCGTTGCGGGTCTCCCGCTCAAACTGCGCTCGGAGGCTCTCGCGAACCTTGGTGGTCAGGGCCTCGAGGTTGTCCTCACCGACGGTTTTGGCAAACTCGTCGTCCAACTCAGGAAGCTGCAGGGCCTTGACCTCCAGGATCTTGGTTTTGACCTCACGCACCACGGTCTCGCCGTCCTTCACCGGCACCAGAACCTCGTCGCCGGCCTTCTTGCCCAGCAAGGCCTCGCGCACGTGGGGCTGGGCGTTCTCCATCACCACCGGGAAGCGCCCCCCGTCTTCAGTCTCGATAAAGACATGGTCGTTGGCCTGAACCTCCCGATCGACCGCGACCATCTCGCCATAGCGGCTGCGCAGGTCTTCCAGCGCCCGGTTCACCACCTCCTCGGTGAGTTCGGGCGTTGCGACCTCGAGCCTGAAGCTGCGCCAGTCGGGCAGTTTTACCTCCGGGTAGTTCTCCACCTCCACCGTGTAAACGAAGGGTTCCCCAAAAGTCAGGTGCTCCTCCAGAACCCGCGCCCCCACCGGCAAAAGCGAAAGCTCCCGGGCCGCCTCGGGGAAAGTTTCGTCACGCAAGGCTTCTTTTACCTCGCCCAGCAGGATTTCTTTTCCTATCTTGGCCTCAACCACCTTGGCCGGGGCCTTCCCAGGCCTGAAGCCTGGCACCCTAATCCGGCTGGCATAATCGCTTAGAACTGAGCGGTAAGCCTGTTCGACCTGGCTGGCCGGAACCTCCACCTTGATTTTTACCCTGTAGCCATCACGTTCTAGAATTTCTGCCACAACACACCTCGAGTTCGACCGCGGGGGTCGCCAAGGTCATAGTTTACAACCCCAAGCGGGTTTGAGATACACCCTGACACCGGATTCAAAAAGATCATCAAGCTGGTGCCAAACTAACCGCACCTGGTATGACGACCCATAACCATCAAAAAGAAAAGCCCCGGGTTGCCGGGGCCAGCTGGTGCGCGGAGGGGGACTTGAACCCCCACACCTTGCGGCACGAGATCCTAAGTCTCGCGTGTCTACCAATTCCACCATCCGCGCAAGGGGGAAGAGACTTCTTCCCCATGTGCTTTGGGGTGAGCGATGGGACTTGAACCCACGACCCCCGGTTCCACAGACCGGTGCTCTAACCAGCTGAGCTACGCTCACCGCGTCGCAGCAGCAAAAGGTATTGTAGGCTTCGCCTCCTGTATCGTCAAGCCAGAGAAATCGGCAAAACCCCAGCTCAAACAACCTGCCCTGAACAATCTGGATTGACGGTCACCCCCACACACCCTATACTCGCAGCAAGGTGGCGAACAACCGTTCGTTTGAGGAAGCCAGGGAAGGAAAGGCCAACCGTCGCAGCGAAATTCTCAATGCGGCCGGTCAGTTGTTTAGCCGGCAGGGGTTTCATGCTACCTCAATGCGAGATCTGGCGAAGGCTGTGAACCTGCAGGGGGGTAGCCTGTATGCTCACATTCAGTCGAAGGAAGAGGTGCTGTTTGAGCTGGTTAACCGGGCCGCGGACGAGTTCCTGAGCAGCGCCGAGGCTGTACCTTCCGATCTTTCACCCAAGGAACAGCTCGAGCGCCTCGTGCAGGGGCACCTCGAGGTGATCGTGCGCGAGCTGGACAACGCCACGGTCTTCTTTCACGAGTGGAAGTTCCTGAACCCCGACCTACAAAGAAAAATCACCGCCCGACGGGACGCCTATGAAGCGCACTTCCGCAGGGTCATAGAAACAGGCGCGCAGCAGGGCCAGTTTCAGGTTGAGGATGTCCGGCTCGCCACCCTATTTGTGCTTTCGGCGCTCAACTGGACATACCATTGGTACCGTCCTGGTGGCAAGCTAACCCTCGAGGCGCTCTCCAGCCATTACTGCAAGCTAATCTTCCGAACCCTCGGCGCCCAGTAAATAAGGGTGGCCGAGGGGCGTGCTCCTGGCTTCAAAAAGATGGCCTCTGGAGGTCTTTGCGTAGCTAGCGAGGCCCCTTGGCCAGCAGATTGGCAAAGCCCAACGCCAGAACCAGCACCATACCCAGCGCCCAGTACGGAAAGGCGGTGGAAATCCAGCCCTGCCACTGGGCCAGGTAGACCAGTGCGCCCACCAGGATTGCAATCAGAGCCCATAGACCAAACGGCTTCAGTCCTTCCATAACACCCGCCTACTTTTTGTCGCGATGAAGATAGTAGTAGATTTCGTTGGGCACCCAGCCCATGGCGTTGGCGATGCGGTTGGTGAAGTTGAACATGGCCGCAACCTGGGCCGCTTCGAAAATAGCCTCGTCGGAAAGCCCGATGGCTCGCAACATCTGCACATCGGCGGAGCTCATCGAGGCCGAATCAACGGTGATCTGGTAAGCAAAGTCCAGCAGCGCGTGCTCTCGAGGGGTCAGGTGCGCCCGTCGGTAGTTGGCCGCGAGCACATCCGGCAAAACGGGGTCGCCGGTAATTTCGCGCAGATAGGCCGAGTGCGAGGCTAAGCAGTACTCGCACTCGTTGGCCGAAGAGACCACCACCGCGATCATCTCGCGCTCCTTGCGGCTCAGGTGGCTCTGGTCTTCGTTGCGCATCAAGAAGTCGTAGTAGCGAAACCAGCGCAAGAAGTGTTCAGGGGTGAGGGCAAAGTTGCGGGCCACGTTGGGGATGAAGCCGGTTTTTTCCCTAAACTTGCCAAACAACACCCGGACGTCCTCGGGCAGCTCGCTTTCCTCGGGCACCCTGACCCATGCGGTAGGCATTGCTTGGGGTTTGGTTTTAGAGGTGGTCTTCTTGCCACTGGCCCTGGGGGTTTTTCGAGGGGTTGCCATGGTATCCCTCCCAAGCGGCCTACCCCTGGGCAGCCCAGCGTTGCGGGGTGGCTTGACGTAAAAACTCCACAATGTCCTGGGTGCTGGTACCGGGCCCAAACACCGCAGCCACGCCCATCGCTTTGAGATGGGGCACGTCCTCGTCGGGGATGATGCCCCCACCAAAAAGCAGAATATCCTCGGCGCCCTGTTCCTTGAGCAGCCGTCGCACCTCACCAAAGTAGTGCATATGGGCCCCCGATAGCACCGACAGCCCGATGGCGTCCACGTCCTCTTGCAGGGCCGCTGAGACGATCATCTCTGGGGTTTGCCGTAAGCCGGTGTAAATGACCTCCATGCCGGCATCGCGCAAGGCCCTGGCCACCACCTTAGCCCCACGATCGTGACCGTCCAGGCCGGGCTTGGCAATGAGCACCCGTATTCTTCTGTCCATACGCCTATCTTACGGCACGTCACACAAAGCAACCAGGTGGCGCGGGCTGTAAATTGCCCGAGCTTTATAGCGCCGCAAAAGCCCTCGAATGGGCAGGGGCGGTCAGGCTGTTGAGGCTGAAAGGTTTGTGGAATGGTGGGCTTTCTCGAGGTGGGCCTTGAACTGTTCGAAGGTTACCTTAAGCAGCTTGTTGGGTTCGCCAAAAAGTGTGGCATACCATTCGGCGGCCTTGTCCAGCAAGGGGCTGTCGTAGTGGGGGTGGCCCTCGAAGAGGAGCTCGAGGTGGGTGCCCCCGTCCTCGCTCTCGCTCAGGCGCAACCAGCCTGAAATTTCCAGGTTGTGCGGCACCCCCGGCACACTGCGGAACTCGAGGTACTCAGGGGGGCGGCGCTCGGTGGCCTCGGCCACCCAGACCAGATCCACCGGCGGCTGCCCCCGCGCCCGGAAGCGCCAGGCCGAACCCTCGCGGCTTACCTCCTTAATGGCCTTGGCCCAGCTCGGCCAGCTCGAGAAGTCCTGAAAAGCCGCCCAGACCGCCTCGCGTGGAGCCCGGATATTGAGCACCAACTCCTCCCTGAAACGCATGGCTACCTCCCTTGGTGGGCTGCGCACAAAGTAGCAAGACAACGAGCACAGGCTGATGTGAGCGTATGTTGCCACAGAATGGTGTACGGGCGGTGAAGCCTGGATTACACTACAGGGATGATGAGGGTGCATGTGATTGGAGCTGGCCTGTCGGGTGCGGAGGCGGCTTTTACAGCGGCCCGCCTGGGCGCACAGGTTCGGCTGTACGAGATGCGGCCCCGGCGTATGACCCCTGCCCACCAGACCGGCCATTTTGCCGAGCTGGTCTGCTCCAATAGCCTGGGGGGCGAGGGCGAGACCAACGCCAAGGGCTTGTTGCAGGCTGAGCTGCGGGCTGCCGGCTCGCTGATTATGCAGGCTGCCGACCGGAACCGGGTTCCGGCGGGCGGGGCGCTGGCGGTGGAGCGGGAAGGGTTTTCGCAGGAGATTACCCGGGTGCTCGAGGCCCATCCCAACATAGAGGTGGTGCGGGAAGAGCTAACGAGGGTTCCTCCGGACGGCATTACCGTGCTGGCCACCGGCCCGCTCACCTCCGATGCCCTAGCGGAGCACCTGCGCTCACTTTTGGGCGAGGAATTCCTGGGCTTCTACGATGCCGCCGCGCCGGTGGTGCTGGGCGAGAGCATCAACATGGAGGTGGTCTACCGGGCCGGGCGCTACGGGCAGAGCGCCGACTATCTGAACTGCCCCATGAATGAGGAAGAGTACCGCCGGTTTTACGAGGTGCTGAGCCAGGCCCGTAAACACACCCCCCACGAGTGGGAAAAGCTCGAGTTCTTCGAGGGCTGCATGCCCATCGAGGAAATCGCCCGCCGCGGCTTCGACACCCCGCGCTTTGGCCCCATGAAGCCGGTGGGCCTGCCCGACCCCCGCACCGGCCAGGAGCCCTACGCCGTGGTGCAGCTCAGGGCCGAGGATCGGCGGGGCCAGATGTGGAGCCTGGTGGGCTTCCAGACCGGATTGAAGTGGGGCGACCAGAAGCTGGTGGTGCAGAGCATACCGGGCCTGGAACAGGCCGAGATCGTGCGCTACGGGGTGATGCACCGCAACACCTACCTGTGCGCCCCCCGGCTAATTGAACCGACCTTGCAGTTCCGGGCCTACCCGAACCTGCTGGTAAGCGGGGTGTTGTGCGGGGTGGAGGGTTACCTCGAGTCCGCCGCCACCGGCTTTCTGGCCGGCCTCAACGCGGCCCGGCTGGCCCAGGGGCACCCCCCCCTGGTTCCCCCCGAAGCAACGATGCTGGGCGGCCTGGTGCGGTACTTAGCCAGCGCCAACCCCGAGGGCTTCCAGCCCATGAACGCCAACTGGGGGCTGGTGCCTGCCGAAGCCGGACGGGGCAAAAAGTCCGAGAAACGGGCCCGGATGTTCCACCGGGGCCTGGCCGAGTTTCGGGCCTGGCTGGCCCGGTCGGCGGGCCTGGTCAGCGAGGAAATACTGGCAGGTTGAGGGCCGCCAGACTGGCGTAGACCACCTGCCAGCCCTGCTCGCCGAAGACCAGCTGGGCCTCGCCGCTGCGCCGCACCGGAGCGCCGTCCAGCACGGCCAGCAGGCGGAAGCGCAGGGTGGCCTGGTTGCCCGAGAGCTGGGTTTGCAGGTTCTCGAGGCTAAACCCATCCAGGCGAACCCCGCTCTGGCCAAACGCCGCCGAGGGATTCAGGAGGAAGCGCTGGCTCCAGACCGGGTCGTTGCACCTCAGGCCCTCGAAGACCTGGCGCAGGGCGTTTTCGGCCAGCAGGGCCGAAGGCTGGGGGCGCAGGTTGGGGTCGGGGCGGGCGATGGCCTCGATGGCGGCCCGGGCCCAGTGGCAGGGCGGCACATCCACAAAGGGCGAGGTGCCCGCCTGGGCTTGAGCCAGCGAAAGGCCCCCCAACAGCCCCAGAAAAACAAGCTTTTTCATGGCTCCACGCTGACAGATGGAGCGGCCTTCAACAAGGGAAGCGAATACCTTTCGGAGTAGGTATAAACTGTGCAAGATGGAGCGTAAGTATTTTGGAACCGACGGGGTGCGGGGCGTGGCTGGTGAGCCACCCCTGACGCCGCAATTCGTGCTCAAGCTGGGACAGGCGGCGGGGGCTTACTTCAAAAGCGCCCAAAAAAAGCCGGTGGTGTTGCTGGGCAAAGACACCCGGCAGTCCTGCGACATGCTCGAGGCCGCCCTGGCCGCGGGCCTGATGTCCCAGGGCGTGCGGGTCGAGCACCTGGGGGTGCTGCCCACCCCTGGGGTGGCCTACCTGACCAAGACCCTGGGGGCCACCGCCGGGGTGATGATCTCGGCCAGCCACAACCCCTACCAGGACAACGGCATCAAGTTCTTCAGCGCCCATGGCGACAAGCTACCCGACGAGGTTGAAGCCGAGATTGAAAGCCTCCTCGAGCGCGAGTTCAAAACCGATGGCATCGGCACGGTTTCCGACTTCCGCGAGGCCGAGCGGATGTACCTGGACTTCCTTTCCTCCAAAGGCGGCAGCCTGGAAGGGCTCAAAGTGGTGCTCGACACCGCCAATGGAGCGACCTACCGCCTGGCCCCCCGGCTTTTTCAGCGGCTGGGGGCCGAAGTGTTTGTCATGTTCAACACCCCCGATGGACGCAACATCAACAAAGGGTGTGGTTCAACCCACCCCGAGTTTTTGCGCCAGCAGGTGGTGGAGATGGGCTTTGACCTGGGGGTGGCCTTTGATGGCGACGGCGACCGGGCCATCCTGGTAGACCGGCAGGGGCGTGAGTTCCACGGCGACTATGTGCTCTACCTGAACGCCCTGGTACGGCGCGAGCCGGGGGTGGTGGGCACCCTGATGAGCAACATGGGCCTCGAGGTCAAGCTGCGCGAGGCCGGCATTAGCTTCTACCGCACCGCGGTGGGCGACCGCTACGTCTACGAGAAGCTCAAGGCCTCGGCCCTGACCCTGGGCGGCGAGCAGAGCGGCCACGTGCTCTTCCTCGACCACGCCCCCACCGGCGACGGCATGCTTACGGCCATCCTGACTCTGAAGGCCATGCGCGAGTCCGGGCGCGACCTTTCCGAGTGGTACGAGGCTTTGCCCATGTACCCGCAGCTTCTAAAGAACGTGCGGGTCTCGGACAAGCAAAAGGTGATGCAGCAGCCGGAGCTGCACCAGGCCATCCAGGAGGCCGAACAAAAGCTCTCGGGCCAGGGGCGGGTCAACGTGCGTCCCTCCGGCACCGAGCCGCTGGTGCGGGTGATGGTGGAGGGCCCCGCCGAGCTGATTGAGCCGGTTTCTTCGGAACTGGTAGCACTGGTAGAGCGCCTGGGAAGCGCCAGCTAGTATGAAGGCACGCCTACCCCTTACCGTTCGCTACGCCGAGACCGACGCCATGGGCGTGGTGCACCACAGCAGCTACGTGGTCTGGCTCGAGGCCGCCCGGGTGGAGTGGCTCAACCAGATTGGGCTCCCCTACACCCAGATTGAAGCCCAGGGCCTGGCTTTTGCCGTGGTGGAAATTGGCCTGGTTTACCGAAGCCCGGCCCGGTTTGGCGATGTGGTCGAGGTCGAAACCTGGCTCAGCGAGGCCACCTCGCGCACGCTACAGTACCGCTACCGGGTCTGGAAGGGTCAAACCCTGCTGGCCGAAGGCTTTACCCGCCACCTTTGCCAGGACGCCAGGGGCAAGGCAGTGCGGATTCCCCCTACGCTGGCAAAAACCCTGTTGACCCATGTCAATCCGCAAAGCTGAGCCAGAAACCCCAACGTGCTAAACTTGAGCACGACCATGACCCTTTTCGAACAGTTTGAGCGTCACATCAACCCCGGTCTGGCCGGGCTGCTGCGCTTTACCGGACTGGACAAGGTGGAGTCCCACGCCGAAGGGGTGTACGTCTGGGACACCGAAGGCAAGCGCTACCTGGACTTTTTGGGCCTGTATGGAACCCTATCCCTGGGCCACCGGCACCCCAGGGTGGTGGCGGCGGTCAAGGCCCAGCTCGACAAAATGCCCATGTCGGTGCGGGTGATGGTTTCCGAACCCACCACAAAGCTGGCCGCCCGCCTGGCCGAGATTACCCCCGGTGAGCTTTCGATGGTCTATTTTGGCAACTCGGGCGCCGAAGGGGTGGAGGCAGCGCTCAAGTTTGCCCGCTTCTACACGGGCAAGCCCGGCTTTATCACCACCCAGGGGGGCTACCACGGCAAAACCCTGGGGGCCCTGTCGGTTACGCCGCGCGAGCACTACCAGCTTCCGGCCCGGCCCCTGGTGCCGGGCGTGACGGTGGTGCCCTATGGCGATGCCCAGGCCATTGAGGCGGCCATAGGCCCCGAGACCGCCGCGGTGATCGTGGAGCCCATCCAGGGCGAGGGGGGCATCCGGGTACCGCCCGAGGGGTACCTGCGGGCGGTGCGGCGCATCACCCGCGAGAAGGGCGTGCTGATGATCGCCGACGAGGTGCAGACCGGCCTGGGCCGCACCGGCAGGCTCTGGGCGGTGGACTGGGAAGAGGTGGAGCCCGATATCCTGGTGAGCGCCAAGGCCCTGGGGGGTGGGGTGATGCCCATCTCGGCCACCATCTGCCGCCCGGAGATCCTGGGCATCTACAAAACCGAGCCCCTGATTCACTCCACCACCTTTGGGGGCAATCCCCTGGCCGCCGCGGCGGCGCTGGCGGCCATCGAGGTCATCCTGGAGGAGGGCATACCGGCCCGGGCCCTGGAGATGGGCCAGTACCTGATGGGGCAGCTGGCCAGGCTGCAGCAGGCCTACCCCGAGTTCATCCAGGAGGTGCGGGGCCGGGGGCTGCTGGTAGGCCTCGAGTTCACCGACGCCGACATCGGGGCGGTGGTGGTGGCCGAGCTGGCGGCGCGGGGGGTGCTGACCGCCTTTGGCCTCAACAACCCCAAGGTGGTGCGCCTGGAGCCCCCCCTGATTGTGGAGAAGGCGCACATTGACGAGTGCCTCGAGGCCCTGGAGGGGGCTTTGCAGGCCACCCAGCTGGCCTTCGAGGGGGTGCTGTAGCCTGGGTGCGCTATTCGGCGCGGGTGCTCTATGATGGTGCGAGGAGCGCCTCGTCCTGAAAACATCATGCTAGAGCAGCGAATCTACGAGCACCTCAAAAAGCACCCCAAAAAGCGCTTTAGCCTGCGCGAGCTGGTGCGGAGCCTGCGGCTCGATAAAGACGAGGCCAAAGAGGCCCTGGATCTGCTGGTGGCCGAGGGGAAGGTGGTCGAACCTCGGCGCAAGCTTTACCAGCTCCCCGAGGGGCTGGGGAAAAAGGGCCTCGAGGGCCGCCTGCAAGCCCATGCGGCGGGTTTTGCTTTTGTGATTCCCAGCAACCCCGACCTGCCCGACCTCTACATTCCCAAGGGTTACCTGGGCGGGGCCTGGCACGGCGACCTGGTTCGGGCCGAGCCGCGCCCACCAGGGCGCGACGGCAAGCCCTGGGGCGTGGTGGTGGAGGTGCTCGAGCGGGCCCACCATCAGGTGGTGGGGCGGCTGTACTTCAAGCGAGGGTATGCCTGGCTCAAGCCCGACGACCCAAGGCTGCCCGCCCTCAAGCTCAAGCCGGAGGGCCTGGAAGGCCTGGAAAGCGGGGCCCGGCTGGTGGTGCGCATCACCTACCCCAGCGGGCGCAAGCCCCAGGAGCCCTATGGGGAGTTTGCGGGCTACTTAGGCCAGGGGGAAAGCCCCGAGGTCGAGACCGAGGCCATCATCGCCAAGTACGAGCTCCGCAGTGTTTTCCCGCCCGAAGCCCTGGCCGAAGCCGAGAAAGTAGCGCATCTGGACGCCAAAGAAATTGCCCGCCGCGAGGACTTCCGGGCCTTGCGGGTTTTTACCATCGACGGGGCCGACGCCAAGGACTTCGACGACGCCATCCACATAGAGCTGCTCCCCAACGGCAACTACCGCGTGGGCATTCACATCGCCGACGTCTCGCACTACGTGCGGGAGTTCTCACCCCTCGACCAGGAAGCCTACGCCCGCGCCACCAGCGTCTACCTGCCAGGCCGGGTGCTGCCCATGCTGCCCGAGCAGCTTTCCAACGGCATCTGCTCGCTCAAGCCCCACGAGGATCGGCTGGTGCTCTCGGTTCTGGTGGAGCTGACCCCCAAGGGCCGGGTCAAGCACTACCGCTTCGCCGAGGGGGTGATCCGCAGCGTGGCCCGGCTGACCTATACCGAGGTGGAGGCCTTTGCGGCCTCCGGAAAGGCCCCAACCCCCGACTGGAGCCCTGAGCTGCAAAACGACCTGAAACTGCTGCTTGAGCTTACCCGCACCCTCAAGGAGCGCCGGCTGGAACAGGGCGCGCTGGATTTCCGCTTCACCGAGGTCAAGGTGGAGGTAGACGAGGACGGCAACCTGCACCTGATCCCGCAAAAAGAGCCCAGGGCCCGCAGCCTGATCGAGGAGCTGATGCTGCTGGCCAACCGGGTGGTCGCCAAACACCTGGCCGAGCGACAGATCCCCACCCTCTTCCGCGTCCACGAAGACCCCAGCGAGGAGGCCTACAACAAGCTGGTGGCCGCGCTGGGCCGGCTGGGGTACAGCCTGCCCGGCGGCGAGCCGAGTCCCAAGGCCCTGCAAAGCATCCTGAAGCAGGCCGAAGGCCGCCCCGAAGAAGCGGTGGTCTCCACCCTGCTGCTGCGCTCCTTGCGCTTAGCCCGCTATGCCGCGGAAAACCTGGGCCACTTCGGCCTGGCCGCCGAGCACTACCTGCACTTTACCAGCCCCATCCGGCGCTACCCCGACCTGGTGGTGCACCGGGTGTTGCGCGCCCTTCTCAAGCGCCGGGTGACCCAGGCCCGCAAGGAGGAGTGGGCCCAGCGCTTCCCCAAGATTGCCGAGCACGCCTCGGAGCGGGAGCGGGCTGCCGAGAACGCCGAGCGCGAGTTGACCAAGTACTACCAGTGCCTGTGGGCGCAGAAGCACCAGGGCGAGACCTTCCGGGGCACGGTCTCGGGCGTAACCGGGTTTGGGGTGTTTGTGAGCCTGGACAACGGGGTGGAGGGCATGATCCGGCTGGGGGCCCTCGAGGACGACCACTACCAGTACATCGAAGAACTGCTGGCCTTAGAAGGCTTGCGCACCAAGCGCCGCATTCGCATAGGAGACGAGATGGAAGTAAAGATAGAAGGAGCCAACCCTTCGGCCCGGCAGATTGACCTGGTGCCGACGGAAAAGTTTTACCAGACAGAAACCCAACCCGAAGTCGAGCCGCAAAAGAGAAAAAAACGCCGCAGGGGCAAGCGTGGAAAAGCCGCCGCCCCCGCCCAACCGGCGCGCAAGGTGGTGGCCACCGAACCCAAAAGCCCGCCCCCGCACGCCCGGGCCCGCTCAAGGCGGGTGGTAGGCCCGCCCGAGGAGCGGCCCGGTTTCCAGAAACCGGTCAAGGTCAAGGCGCAGAAGATCTACTTTGGCTCTTGGGGCAGCGACCAGGAGCAGACCCCACCCGACAAAACGGAGAAGTCCGGTAAGAAAAAGCGCCGCCGTCGCTAAATACCTCACCGGAAGCAGGGCCGGTTCACCTAGCGGGGCTGGGCCACCACCAGCACCCAGTACGCCCCCCTCTTCACCATGCCCATCTCGCGCAGGTGGGGGGCCATTAGGGTCTGGCAGTGACTGGGGCTCCCGAGCCATTCCGTAACCGCTTCCGCTGCGGAGCCAGGACCCCGGTAGAGGTTCTCCCGGATCTCCCGGTACTCGTAGCCGTTGGCCCGGGCGCGCACCGCGGCGGCCATCTCCGTGCTTGAGCCTTCCTCGTGCCTAAAATCGTTGGTCTGCTGGATGTACTCGGCCCGCTGCCGGGCCACCTCCCCCAGCAGGCCGTTCCAGCGCAGGGCAGGGGCCGCCGGATAAGAACTGGAGCCGCAGGTCTGGGGCTGGCTGCGGGCCTGGTTGACAGCATTCAGGGCCAGTTGATAATCGTCCGGGGTGTAGGAAACCCCCTGGCTACCGTTGCTAGTGCAAGCCGCTAAAAGAAGGCCAAGAGCAAGGCTCCAATGCAGACGCATGGCTTTAGTCTGCCAGGGCTTTTGCTAAAGGCCGGTGAAGAAATCACAGTGGGGCGTTACAAACGGTATGCTATGCCCTGATGCGCCTGATCGGCCTTACCGGAAGCATAGGGAGCGGCAAGAGCACGGTGGCCCGGCGTTTGCGGGAGCTGGGGGTGCCGGTTTTGGACGCCGACGAGTACGCCCGCGAAGGGGCAGAGGTGCTCAGGCCGGAGATCTGCCGGGCCTTTCCCGAGGCCTGCGCGGGTGGAGAGGTCAACCGGGCCGTGCTGGGGCGGCTGGTGTTCAGTGACCCGGAGGCCCGCCGGCGGCTCGAGGCCATCCTGCATCCCTATGTGCGCCGGCGGATGCAGGAAGAAACCGAAAAGGCCCGGCAGGCTGGGCATCGCCTGGTGGTGCAGGATATCCCTTTGCTCTTCGAGGCGGGGCGCGAGCGCGATTTTGCCGGGGTGCTGGTGGTGGCCGCCCCCACCCATCTGCGCCAGGCCCGTGTGATGACCCGCAGCGGCCTGAGCGAGGCCGAGTTCGCGGCCCGCGACAAAAGCCAGCTACCCCAGGAAGAAAAGGTGCGCCGGGCCACCTGGGTGATCTGGAACGACGCCGACCTGGAGACCCTGTATAAGCGGGTGGAGGCCTGGTACCGGGAGGTGGCGGGGTGAAGCTTACCCACGACTGGCTGGGGCCCCTCGAGCTGCCCGATGACCCCCGGCGCATCGTATCGCTGGCCCCCAACGTCACCGAGACCCTCTTCGCCCTGGGCCTGGGTGAGCGGGTGGTGGGGCGGAGCGCCTTCTGCTACCGGCCGGCGGCTGCGCTCGCTTTGCCGGTGGTCTCGAGCTACACCCGGGTGCGCTGGGAGCTACTGGAAAGCCTGCGGCCCGACCTGGTGCTCGTCAGCACCGGGGTGCAGCGGGAGCTGCTTTTTGAGCTGCACCGGCGGGGGCTCCCCGTCTTCCCCATCCCCCTGCCCCAGAGCCCGTATGGCATTCTGGAGAACATCGCGGTGCTGGGGGCTCTGTTGGGGGTAAGCGAGGCGGCCAGCAGGCTCTGTGCCCAGCTTGCCGAGCGCTACCAGGCCCTGCACAAGGCGCTGCCGCCGCGGCGGGTTTACCTCGAGTTCGACCTGGGCGGCCCCATCACGGTGGGCCGCGGCAGCTATGTGGACGAGGCGCTGCGGCACCTGGGGTTGCAGAACATCTTCGCCGACCGGGCGCAGAGCTACTTCCCGCCCGACCTGGCCGAGGTGGTGCGCCGGGGGCCGGAGCTGGTCATCTACGAGCCCAAGCCGCACCGCTCGAGGCCCCTGGAAAAAGCCCAGCGCCTCCTGGCCGAGCGGGGCTGGGCCTATCCCCTGGTGGTGACGGGGGGCGATGAGCTGGCCCATTATGGCCCCTTATTTTTTGATTACCTGGAGGCCTTGGCCAAGCAGCTTCGCTCGCACTAATCTGGAAAAGATGAACCTGCAGATACTGCAAAACGAGCTTCTACGCCTCACCATCGCCCCTGAGCTGGGGGCCAGCGTGGTGGGCCTCGAGCTTTGCCAGGCGGGCTTCTGGCTGCCCATCCTGCGCCCCACCGCACCGGCCGCCCTGGCGCAGAGGCACTCCCCCGAGACCTCGAGCTACGTCCTGGCCCCCTACTCCAACCGCATCCGGGACGGGCGCTTTCGCTTTGGCGGGAAAACCTACCAGCTTCGGCCCAACTGGCCCGATGGACAGCAGACCATCCACGGCGAGGTACACGGGCGACCCTGGAGCGCACAGCGCCTCGACGGGCACACCCTGCACTGTGTTTTCGACGCTTCCGGCCTCCAGAACCTGAACTTCCCCTTCCCCTTCAGGGTGGAAGTGGCCTACCGGCTGCAGGGTGATGGAGTGGAAATCTCGACCACACTGGTGAACGTGGGAACCGAGCCCATGCCGGCGGGTTTCGGGCATCACCCCTACTTTATGCGCCATCTGGGCCTCTCGCAGGAAGCCCGGCTGTCCTTCGAGGCCCAGGGCGTCTACCTGACCGATGCGAGCTGCCTCCCCACCCGGCCCGCCCAGGCCATCCCGCCGGAGTTCGATTTCTCGCGTGCAAGGCCGCTGGGGGCTACCCGGCTAGACCATGTTTTTGCCGGCTGGAAAGGGCGGCTGCAAATGGACTGGCCGGGTTCGGGCTGGCAGATGACCCTCGAGGCCGACCCCATCTTCTCGCACCTGGTGGTCTTCACCGCGCCCGATGGCAGCGTGGCCCTGGAGCCCGTCACCCACGCCACCGATGGCTTCAACCTGCTGAGCCAGGGCTGGGAAGACACGGGGGTGCGGGTGCTGGAGCCGGGGGAACAGATTTCCGGCGGTCTGCGCCTGAGCTTGCGGCCCGGCGCGTAGCCGGCAAAAAGCGATAAACTACGGCTATGCACGTTTTTCGCTTGCGCGGCAACTTCGAAACCCTCGATATCTACTCGGCGGCGCTGTTTGAGCTGGGCGCGCGGGGCCTGGAGGAAAAACCCGGTGAGGTCTGGGCCTACTTCCCCGAGCGCCTCGAGCTGCCCTTTCCGGGGGAGTGGCTCGAGCTTCCCGACACCGACTGGCTCGAGGCCTACAAGCGCGACCTGAAGCCGGTGCGGGCCGGGCCCTTTGTGGTGCTGGCCCCCTGGCACACCTGGGAGGGCCCGGAAAAGCGCATTGTCATCGAGCCGGGCATGGCCTTTGGCACCGGCCACCACGAGACCACCCGCATGGCCCTGGAAACCCTGGCCGAGCGGGTCGAGCCCGGGATGCGGGTGCTGGATCTGGGCACCGGCTCGGGCATCCTGGCCATCGGGGCCGCCCTGCTGGGGGCCGAGGCGCTGGGAATCGACATCGACCCCGCGGTGATCCCCCAGGCCCGCGAGAACGCCCGGCGCAACCAGGTCAAGGTGCAGTTCCAGGTGGGCAGCCTGGACGAGGCCTACGATCCCCTGGCCGAGACCGCACCCCAGGCCCCCCCAGCCCAGCCGGCCCCCACGCCCCTTGTGCAGGGCCCCTTCGACCTGGTGGTGGCCAACCTCTACGCCGAGCTGCACACCTACTTCGCGCAAAAATACCGGGAGCTTTTCGGCATATGCGGAACCCTGATTCTCACCGGCATCCTGGCCGAGCGGGAAGCCCTGGTGCGAAGCGCCCTCGAGGCCAGCGGCTTTGGATTGCTGGCCCGCCGACAGGAAGGTGAGTGGGTCTGCCTGACCTACGCCGCCCGCTAAAGTATGCGTCCCCATCGTGCCTTTGTTGAAAGCATTCAGCCCCAGCTCGAGCTTACCGGGCGCGAGGCCCACCACCTGCTGGACGTGCTGCGGGCCCGGGAGGGCGACCGGCTCACGGTCTTCGATGGCAAGGGGCTGGAAGGCCGCGCGCGGGTGCTGCAGACCGGGCCGGGCTGGGTATGCCTGGAAGTCGAAGAGACCTGGCCGGCCCGCAAAGAGCCCCCCCAGCCCATCACCCTGTATGTGGCCCTGCTCAAGGGCGATCATCTGGCCGAGGTGGCGCGGGCGGCCACCGAGCTGGGGGTGGGCCAAATTGTGCCCATCCTCACCCAGCACTGCGTGGTGCGGGAGCTGAGCGAGAATAAACTCCTTCGCCTGCGCCGGGTGGTGCTCGAGGCCGCCAAGCAGTGCGAGCGCAGCATCGTTCCCGAGGTGGGGCCCTTGCTGCCGCTCGGCCAGATTCCCCCGGTCGAGCAGGGTTTTGTGGCCCAGCCCAGGGTCTCGGCCCTGGTGCGGGACTATTACAATCCAGAAAAACCCACGGCCCTCCTCACCGGCCCGGAGGGGGGCCTGAGCGAGTCCGAGGTGGATCTCCTGCTGCAACGGGGTTTCACCCCGGTCACATTGGGGCCGCGTATCCTGCGGGCAGAGACCGCGCCGGTGGCCCTTTTGAGCCTGGTAACGGCGGCTTTCGGGTTATGAACGTCCTGCGTGTGTTGCTGGTGGGCTGCCTGCTGCTGCTGCCGGCCTGCCGCTATACCTTTCTGCCGCTCGACCCCGGCCGGGCCACCCTGCCGGAGCGCTTCAGCCTGAGCGGAAGCCTGGAAACCATCGAGCGGGGCGCAGTAGCCAGGCTCACCGTCCGGCGCATAGCCGAGCCCGCTTACCTCGAGCTGCGCTGGTACAAGGGCGATCAGCTCTTTCAGGAGCGCTCCATCTGGGTAGAAAAGCCCGGCACCTACCAGGCCCAGTTCGAGCGCCTCGACGACGGCTACTACCGGCTGGTGGTGCTGGTGCAGAATAGCCCCCTGCTGCAGCTCGAGGTCGGCACACCCCTGCTGCCCCCGCCCCCTGCCCCTTAGGGCTTTTCCGGCAGCATCGTTCTTCAAAACGATACCGGTATTATCCCACCCCAATCAGCAAAAGCACCAATGGAATGGTAAGAAACGACAGCACCGACGAGGCCACAACCGCCCGGGCTGCTCGAGGGCCGTCGCCGCCGAACTCCCCCGCCATCAAAAAGGCATTCACCGCTATCGGCATGGCGCTCTGCAGCACCAAAACCTGAACATCCAGCCGCTCGAGGCCCAGCGCCCAGCCCGCCACCCCGGCCAGCAAAGGAGCTGCCAGAAGCCGCAAGCTGCTGGCCTGAAGCTCAAAACTCCCCCACTCGGGCCGGGAGCGGGCAATCTGGATGCCCAGCGTCAGCAGCATCACGGGAATACAGGCCTGGCCCAAGAGGTGCACCCCCTCATCCAGCCCCAGCGGCAGGGGAATTCCCAGCCCCCGTACCAGCAACCCCCCCGCCAGGGCCCAGAAGAGCGGCAGTTTCAGGGTGAACCCGAGGCTCTGTAAAAAACCGCCCCCACGCAAAAAAGCCGGGCCCAGCCCAAACATCAGCACGCTGCTGGCGATAAAAAAAACGATGGCCCGATCCAGGCCGGGCTGCCCCAGGGCAAAAAAGGTGAGCGAGAGGCCCATGTTGCCCGAGTTGGGAAAGGTCGCCGAGGCAATCAGGGTCTTGGTTGTACCCTTATCCAACCGCAACCACCGGCTCAACGCCAGTGCAACCCCATAGAGCCCTGCCGAGGCTATAAAAAAGGCCGCCGTAATGCCCAGCACGCTGGCCCCGGTGAGCCTGGCCCTGAGCATGGCATCGAAGATCAGCACCGGCACCAGCACGTAAATCGAGAGTTTGGACAGGGTTTGCAGGTCGAAGTCGATGCGCTTGCCCACCAGGTAGCCCATAAGCACGATGAAGGCCACAGGGACAACGGTGTTGAGCAGGGCTTCCATACCCGGGGTAGCTTACCTGAAACCCAGAGGCCAGGCTATGACCACCCCTCCAACCCCGGCCTCCGCCTTGTGCCCAAGCGAGGTGCAAAACATGCCCTGGAGACATTTTTTCTCAGCAGACCTCGGCCAGACTACCTATGGGTGAGCGAGGGCATGTACAAAGAGCTTCTGGTGGTGCAGGCGGCGGCAACCTGGTTTCTGGTGGGCCTGATCTGGATGGTGCAGGTGGTGCATTATCCCCTTTTTGCACGGGTGGGGCCGGCTGAGTTTCCCGCCTATCATGCGGCCCACTCGAGCCTCATCACCTGGGTGGTCGGGCCCTTGATGCTGCTCGAGCTGTGCACGGCCCTTCTTTTGCTGGCCCAGTGGCCCACGAGCCTGCCCGGCTGGGTGGCATGGCTGGGCCTGGCGCTGCTGGGGGTTATCTGGCTCACCACCCTGCTGGTATCGGTGCCGCTGCACGCGCGGCTGGCCGTGGGTTTCGAGGCCCAGGCCCAGGCCCTGCTGGTGGGTACCAACTGGATCCGCACCCTGGCCTGGACGGCTCGAGGGTTGCTGAGCCTGTGGGCGCTGCTCAGGTTCACGTAGAAGATCTCACACCAGGGATGCGCTTAAAGCGCCCCGCAGTCAGTCGCTAGGACAAAAAATCCAGCACAGTACGGGTGATCAGCTCAACGCCCAAGGGCAGCGAGCGCTCGTCGTCGATCCAGAAACCCGGGTGGTGATGGGGCCGGTTCTTGCTGGGATCGGGGTCGCCGGCCCCCAGCCAGAAGTACACACCAGGGCGGCGGTTGAGGAACTCCGACATATCATCGCCCCCCATCACAGGGGGTACTTCCAGTACCGAGGCCTCCCCTACCACCTCCCGGGCCACTTTCCGGAAGCGTTCGACCATCTGGGGGTCGTTGACCACCGCGGGTGATCCAGGCAGCCAGGTTACGGTGGCCCGCCCACCCATGGCCGCGGCAATTCCTTCCGAAAGCTCGGCAATGCGCCGCATGAGCTTTTCTCGCAAACCTGCGTCAAAGGTGCGCAGGGTGCCTTTGAGCGTGGCCGTCTCGGGGATGATGTTGTGGGCCCCCTCCCCTGCCGTTACCGTGGCGATGGTGATCACAGCGGTCTGAATGGGGTCGGTCTCGCGGCTGACCAGGCTCTGCAGCGCCACGATGAGCTGGGCCGCCATCAAAACCGTATCCACACCCTCGTGCGGCATGGCGGCATGCGCCCCTTTGCCCCGTAGTTCAATGGTAAAAGCATCGGCGGCCGCCATGGAAGGGCCCGGCCGCACCCCTACCTTACCCGCTGGCATCAGGCTATACAGGTGAAGCCCCACCACCGAGTCCACCCCCTCGAGCACCCCGGCCTCCACCATGGGCTTCGCCCCCGATACAATCTCTTCGGCGGGCTGGAAAGCAAAGCGTACCTCACCGGCAATCTGATCTTTGAAGCGGGCCAGCACCGCCGCCACATGGGCGGCAATAGCGGCATGGCCATCGTGGCCGCAGGCGTGCATAACACCGGGGGTCTGGGAGCTGTAGGCCACCCCAGAGTTCTCCTGTATCGGCAAAGCGTCGATGTCCGCCCGCACCAGCACAGTTTTTCCCGGCTTCGCTCCCCGCAGCCGGGCCACCACCCCGGTCTGGGCTACCCCTCGGGTGACCTCGAGGCCCAGTCCCTCCAGAAACTCGGCCAGCCTGGCGCTGGTGCGCACCTCCTGAAAACCAAGCTCCGGATGGCGGTGGAAGTCCCGGCGCATCTCAATCAGACTGGGGGTGATCTCTGCGATGGCTTCTTGTAGGTTCATACCGCCTTAGTCAAACATTCCAGCCACGACCCGTCAACTGTACGATGGATTGACACCCGATACAAAAAGAGCTCCGGAGGCCATCCTAGCACTCCCTTCGGTCGGGTTGGTTGGCCCGAACCAACCGTGGTATGACGTTAGCTAGAGGAGGGCGGGGCCGGTGCCTGCTTAGGAAACCGATGGGGGTGGGATAGGCCCCATACAAAAATACCCTGAGCTGCCAAAATCTTGTCCTCGACAGACTTTATGCGCGCAGCTTGAACTCGGTACAGCATTTGCTAGACTTGGTAAAAACCAAGCTGTACCTTTCAGGAGCAAGACCATGAGCAAACCTTGGCTAAAACACTACGACAAAGGCGTCCCCGCGGATGTGCAGGTGCCCGAGGTACCTCTCTGGCGCCTGCTGGCCGACAGTGCCCAGAAATACCCCGACCATGTGGCCCTCGAGTTCATGGGCAAGGTCATCGGCTACCGGCAGCTGTGGGAATCGGTGCTGAAGTTCGCCGGGGCGCTTAAGGCCCAGGGTGTGGGCCCGGGTGACCGGGTCGCCATCATGCTGCCCAACAGCCCCCAGTTTGTGATTGCCTTCTACGGCACGCTGGTCGCCGGCGGCGTGTGTGTCAACATCAACCCCCTCTACACACCGCGCGAGCTGCGCCATCAGCTCACCGATGCCGGGGCCGAAACCCTGGTGATCCTGGATATGCTCTGGCCCCGGTACGCCGAAATCGAGGCCGATGTACCGGTCAAACGCGTCTTTACCACCGGCATCCAGGACTACCTGCCCTTCCCCAAAAACCTGCTTTTCCCGCTCAAAGCCCGGCGGGAGAAACGCTGGGTAAACCTGCCACAGCACCCCAAGCGGCTGGACTTTAGCAAAGCCCTGCGCAGCGCCACCCCGCTCACCGAGCCTTACCCCGCCAAGCCCGACGACGTAGCCCTCCTGCAGTACACCGGGGGCACCACCGGGCTGTCCAAAGGGGCCATGCTCACCCATCGCAACCTGGTGGCCAACACCTACCAGAGCCTGGCCTGGGGCGGCGACGAGGTGAAGGCCCTCGAGGGCAAAGGGGTTATGCTGGGCGCCATTCCCTTTTTCCACGTCTACGGCATGACCGTGGCTATGAACTATGGCCTGGCCGCTGGGTACAAAATCGTGCTGCTGCCACGCCCCGAGGTCAAGCCCTGCATTGAGGCCATTGAAAAGCACGGGGTTACCCATTTCCCTGGCGTCCCCACGCTCTACATCGGCTTCATCAACTTTCCTGGCATCGAGAAGCGCAAGGTGGGCACGGTTAAGGTCTGCATCTCTGGTTCGGCGGCGCTGCCGGTGGAGGTGGCTAAAAAGTTTGAGGCCCTCACCGGTGGCAAGCTGGTGGAAGGCTACGGCCTCACCGAAGCAGCCCCCTGCACCCACTGCAACCCCCTGTCCGGTCAGCGCAAAATTGGCAGCATTGGCATTCCCATGCCGGGCATTGATGCCAAGATTTTGGACGAGAACCTGCACGAACTACCCCCGGGCGAGGTGGGTGAGCTGGCCGTTCGCGGGCCAAATATCATGCTGGGCTACTGGCAGCGCCCCGATGAGACCAGCAAAACCATCAAGATCGACTGGCTCCTGACCGGCGACATGGCTCGGATGGACGAGGATGGCTACTTCTACATCGTGGATCGCAAGAAGGACATGATTATCGCGGGAGGCTATAACATCTACCCCCGCGAGGTGGAAGAGGTGCTGTTTGCCCACCCCGGTGTGGCTGAGGCCGCCGTGGTGGGGCTGCCCGATGAGTACCGTGGCGAGACCGTGGCGGCTTTCGTTGTGCCCAAGCCCGGTGTCAACCTCACCCAGGAAGAGCTGGACAAATACTGCCGCGAGAACCTGGCCGCCTACAAGGTTCCGCGCATCTACGAGTTCCGCAACGAATTGCCCAAGAGCGCGGTGGGTAAGGTGCTGCGCCGCGAGCTGCGCGAGGCCGCCCTCAAAGAACGCCAGAAGGTGGGCAGCTAGGGCTTATCTCGGTGCCCCCTTGCCACCCGGGCCGGTGGCAAGGGGGGCTATATGTAAACCCTCGAGCGCCCCACAGCCTCAGCAAAGACCTGGGCCGCCTGGTCTACCTCGGCCTCGGTGGTATAGCGCCCCAGACTGAAGCGCACCGAGGCCTTGGCTTCTTCCTTGCTACGCCCAATCGCCAGCAGCACATGGGAGGGCTCGAGGCTCCCACTGCTACAGGCCGAGCCCGAAGACACTGCCACCCCCAGCAGGTCGAGGTTGAGCAGCAACCCCTCCCCATCGGCCTCCTGCACCGTTACGTTTACGTGCTTGGGGCTGCGTAGGGTGGGGTGTCCATTGAGCACCACGCCGGGTAGGGCCAGAAGCCTGGCCTCGAGCCGCCCGCGCAAAGCCAAGAGCCGCCGGGATTCTTCGGCCAGCCGCGCCACCGCCTTTTCTGCGGCCAGCCCCTGGCCGTACACCGCTGGCAGGTTCTCGGTGCCGCCCCGGTAACCCTGCTCCTGCTTGCCCGGGATAATCGGAAATAGCTCGACCCCTTTGCGCACGTACAAGGCCCCCACCCCCTTGGGGCCGTAAAACTTGTGTGCGGCCAGGGAAATGAGATCGGCCCCCAGGGTCTCCACCTGGCAGGGCACGGTGCCCAGGGCTTGCACGGCATCGGTGTGCAAAAGCACGCCCCGCGCCCGGCAGACCTCAGCGATCTGGCGAACCGGGTACAGGGTGCCCAGCTCGTTGTTAACGGTCATTACCGAAACCAGGATGGTCTCGGGCCGCAGGGCCTCGGCCACCTGCTCGGGGTAGATGAGGCCCTGCCGGTCGGGCCAGAGCAGGGTCACCTCGAAGCCCAGGCGCTCGAGGTTCTTCAGGGTTTGCAGCACCGCCGAATGCTCCACCGCGGTGCTCACCAGGTGCCCCCGACCCCGGGCCAGGGCCACCCCGTACAGGGCCAGGGCATCGGCCTCGCTGCCCCCACTGGTCAGAACCAGCTCGCGGGGTTTGCAGCCCAGGGCCCGGGCCAGCCGCTCGCGCCCTTCCTCGAGCAGGCTGCGGGCCCGCCGGCCGAGCTGGTGAATTGAGCTGGGGTTGCCGTACTCTTCCAGCACCCCCTCCATGGCCGCCCTGACCTCGGGATCCAGGGGGGTGGTGGCAGCGTAGTCGAGGTAGATCATGGTCTGGGGCTAACCCCCTCCCGGCTCTGAGGGCATGGTGGGCTCGAGCTGCACCAGTTTGCGCGACTCAATCAGCCGCCGCTCTTCAATCAGGTCTTTCAGGGTGGTGCTCCGCAAAACCCCCCGCATGGCTTCGTCTACTCTTTTCCAGAGGGTTTCGGTAGAGCAGTGCCCGGTCTGCCAGCACAGCCCGGGATCATCCAAGCAGATCACCGGGGCCAGGCTCCCCTCCAAAGCCTCCACCACTTCCAGGGCATCGATGTGTTCGCTGGGACGGCCCAGCCTGTAACCACCGCGGGCCCCCCGAACACTGCGGATAAACCCTGCTCGGCGAAGCTGGGCCGCGATCTGCTCGAGGTAGTGCAGGCTAATGCCCTGGGCTTCGGCCACGTCCTTGAGGGGCACCGCCTGCGGCTGCCGCAGGCCAATCTCCACCAGGGCCCGCAGCCCATACTGCGCTTTGGTCGAAACCCACATGAGCCTAGTATAAATCCCCAAAACCCGTAAGAAAAAGGTGGGTTTTCACTCTTGCCTAGCGGCGCAAGGCCAGGGCCAGCCCAAACAGCAAGGCCTGCGTAAGCACAATGGCGCTGCCGGCGGGCACATCCAACGTGTACGCCGCCACCAGGCCCGGCAAAACCGATAGCGTACCGATCAGGATGGCAGACACGGTCATGGCAGCAAAGGTCTGGCTGATTAGGCGGGCGGTGGCGGCTGGAATCACCACAAACGCAGCGATCAGGACAACACCCACCACCTTGACCGAGACCACCACCACCAGGGCTATCAGGGCTGAGAGCAGGTAGTCGTGCCGGAGTACCGGCAGCCGATCGGCCAGGGCCAGTTCGCGGTCAAAGGTGGCGTAAGCCCAGCAGCGCCAGAGCGGGGCCAGGAGCAGCATCAACAGGGCCAGCAGCCCCATCACCTGCAGATCGGTCGGGGTGACGGTCAGGATGGAGCCAAAGAGATAGGCCACGGCATCCGGGGCGAAGCCCTGTCGCAGGGACATAAAGAGCACCCCCAGCGCCACCGAGACCGCAAAAAAAATCCCAATGGCGGTATCGTCGCCCAGGCTGCTCTGCTCGCGAACCCAGGTGATGAGCAAGGCAATTCCCAGCGCGAAGGGAATAGCCACCCAAAGAGGCTCCTGCTGGAGCAGCAAGCCCAGGGCCACCCCAGCAAAGGCAGCGTGGGCCAGGCCATCCCCTAGAAAGGAGAGGCGGCGCTGTACCACCAAGACGCCCAGGTAGCTGGCCAGCCCACCTACCAGGAGGCCGGCCAGCAGGGCCCGTTGCATAAAGGGAAGCTGAAGTGCCTCGAGCATCCTAGCGACCCCCCAAGACCACCTGGTGGGCGTGGCCGACGTGCCCGAAGGCCTGGCTCAGGCACTCGTGGCAGAGCACTTTTTCGGGCGGGCCATAGCCCACCACCCGCCGGTTGAGCACCAGCACCGCCGAGGCGTGGTGCTGGGCGGCCTCCCAGTCGTGGGTGATCATCAGGATGGTGGCGCCCTGCTCGGCCTGGTAGGCCTCGAGGTGCCGGTACAGGTCGGCCTCCCCTACCACATCCACGCCCGTAGCGGGCTCATCCAAAAGCAGCAGCCGGGGCCGGCGGATCAGGCTGCGGGCCAGGTAGACCCGCTGGAGCTCACCCCCCGAGAGCGCGCCCAGCCGGCGGTGGGCCAGGTGCAGGGCCCCCACCTTCTCCAGCACCTCGCTGGCCTGCCTGCGTTCCTCGCGGCCAATCCGAAAGGGCCAGTGCCGCCTGAGCCCCGAGACCACCACCTCGATGGCCAGGGCTGGAAAGCTACGGTCGAAGCCCTTGACCTGCGGCACATAGCCCACCCAGCCGGGCGGCACCTCGCGGGGGGGATGACCCAAGACCCGGATGCGACCCGAGACCCGGGTGGGGCCGTCGCGCATAGCGCCTCGCTCGAGGCCCAGCAGGGCCTTGAGCAGGGTGCTCTTGCCGGCCCCGTTGGGGCCCACCATAGCTACAAAGGCCCCTTCGGGCACCTCGAGGCTCACCTCTTGCAGCGCCTGGAACTCACCGAAGCGCACTGAATACCGCTCAATCTCCACCGCCAGCGCGGCCATATTTACTGATAATACGCTATCAATAGATCTTTGGATAGGGGCGGCTATTCCAGCGGCACTTCGATTACGTTGCCCAGGCTCGAGAGCGGCTTATCGAACTGGCGCCGGTCGCCCACCACCACAATCACAAACTGCTCCGGGCGCACATACTGCTGCATGGCCCGCTGCAGATCGGCCGGGGTGAGGGCCTGGATCTGGCGCACGTACTGCTCGTAGTAGTCGGGCGGCAGGCCCAGCAGCTGGGTGCGGGCGATGCGCTCGGCCACCGCCTGCTTGGAGGTAAAGCGGAAGACTTCGGCGTTGAGGATGTTGTTGCGGAAGAGCTCGAGCTCCTCCTGGCTCACCGGGCGCTCGCGCAGGTCACGGAACTGGGCCAGCATCAGCTCGATCACCTCGGCGGTCTTCTCGACGCGGGAAATGGAGGCCCCGTAGAAGAAGCCCGGCCAGCCAAACCCCTGGGTCTGGGCCCCGCCGGTGGCGTAGGCCAGGCCGCGCTTGGTGCGGACTTCCAGGAAGAGCCGGCTGTTAAAGCCATCCCCCAGCACCCGGCTGGCCAGATCCAGCTCGCTGTAGCCGGGGGCAAAGGCCGTTACCGTGGGGAGGCCCATGTAGATCACGCTCTGGTTGGTCTCCTTCTGCAAAAAGTAAATGCTGGGCTTGGGGCTGGGCGGCGCAAAGCTGGGCAGGCTGACCTCGCCCCGCGCCCAGCCCTGCAAGGTGCGCTCGAGCCTGGCCACCATCTCCTGGGTGTTGAAGTCGCCGGTGATGGCCAGCACCGCCCCGTTGGGCTTGAAGAAGCGCTGGTGGAAGGCCAGCAGGTCCTCGCGGGTGATGGACTGAATCGAGGCAGCGCTGCTGATGCGCCCTGCGGGGTGGCCCTCGTTGATGCGGCGCACGAACTCCCGCACGGCGATCTGGGTGGGCTGGTCGTTGCGGCGGCGGATGGCCTCCAGGGCCCGGCCCTTCTCGAGGTCAACCCGCTCCTGGGCGAAGCGCGGGCGCAGCAGGACATCGGCCCATATCTGCAAAACCTGATCGAGGTTCTCGGTTAGGGTGTTGAAGGCCACCGAGGTAAAGAGGTTGTCGGTGCTCACGCTCACCGAGGCGGCCAGGGTCTCCAGGGTCTCGTCGATCTGGTCGGGGGTGCGATCCCCAGCCCCACCGGTGCGCATCACCGCGGAGAAGATCCCGCTCAGGCCCACTTTGTCGTCGGGTTCGTAAATCGAGCCGGTCCGCAGGTAGATGCGCCCATTTACAAAGGGCAGGCTGCGGTCTTCTATCAGTAGAACCTGGAGGCCGTTGGAAAGCTGGACGCGGGTGGGCTGGAGGGTGGGAGGCTGCAAGCGCTGGAACTGCATCTTGAAGGGGTCGGGCCAGTCGGCCGGTACGCCCTGGGCCAGGCCCAGCGTCAGAAGCGCCAGCAACAAACTCCATATCGCTTTCATCGGCTACCTCCCCGGCTAATGAGGGTGGCGACGGTGCGGTTTTGTGGGGTGAAGTATTTGCGGGCGGCCTGCTGGATTTCCTCGGCGGTGATGGTGTTGTAGATGGCCTCCTCCTCGAAGATACGCTGGTAGCCACCAAAGAACAGCTCGTAGAAGGCCAGGGTCTGGGCCAGCCCCGGCCCACCTTGCAGCACCCGCAGGTAGGCCGCACGGGTCTGGTTGCGCACTTTTTGCAGCTCCTGGGGGCTTACCGGCTCGTTCTTGAGCCGCTCGAGCTCCTCGTAGATCAGGCGCTCCAGATCCTGGGTGGTGCGGGGGGCGCGGGGCTGGGCCGAGATGGTAAAGAGGTTGGGGTAGCGGAAACCCGGCGAGGCCGAGCTCGAGCTCACGTTCAGGGCCGCCTGCTCCTGGATGACCAATCGGCGGAAGAGGCGGCTGGTGCGGCCTTCGGTGAGGATGGAGTCGATCACATCCATCACGTAGGCCTCGCGGTTGGGATAGGTGGGCTTGTGGAAGCCTATGAGCAGGCTGGGCTGGGCGTTGTACTCGATGCTGGTGCGGCGCTCGGCGGTCTGGGGCGGCTCGGCGGGGATGTTCAGGTTGGGCCGCTCGGGGCCTCTGGGCACGGCCCCCATGTAGCGGCGCACCAGTTGGATGTCCCGCTCCGGCTCCACATCCCCCACCAGCACCAGCACCGCCCGGTTGGGGTGGTAATGGGTCTTCCAGAACTCCAGGGCCTTGTCCACCCGGTAGCCCTGGATCTCCTCGCGGCTGCCGATCAGGGGGCGGCCGTAGGGGTGCACCTGGAAGGCCGCGCGCAAAAAGGCCTCGCTCAAGGCCCCGTTGGGGTCGTTCTCGCTGCGCTGGCGGCGCTCCTCCAGCACCACGTCGACTTCTTCGTAGAAGCTGCGGAATACCGCGTTCAAGAGCACATCGGCATAAACCCGCAGGTAGAGCTCGAGGCGGTTGGAAGGCAGCGAGACCCGGTAGTCGGTGCGGTCGTAGCCGGTCGAGGCGTTCAGGCCCTGCTCGCCGTTGTTGGTGAAGAGCTGGTCAATGGCGTTGGGCAGGGCCAGTTTCTTGGCCTCTTCCCGGGCCTGGTTGAAGGCTGCGGTGAGGCGCTGGATCTCCTCCTGCGAGGCCCGGTTGGCAATGGCCCGATCCAGCTCGGCACGGGCTTTGTCAATGGCCTCGAGGGCGGCTTTTTCCTTAGGCCAGTCCAGGCTCCCGATGCTGGGCGTGCCCTTGAAGGCCATGTGCTCGACCATGTGGGCGATCCCCCCCAGGCCAGGCGCCTCGTCCACCCCGCCCACGTCGAACATCAGGTTGAAGTGGATCACCGGGGCGGTCTTGTCGGGCACCATCAGCACCCGCAGGCCGTTGTCCAGGGTGTATTTGCGGATCTGCTCACGGAGCTGCTGGGCCCAAGCCCCAGGCAGCAGCAGCACCAGCAAGAGCAACCAGACCAGTCTTCTCACCATGTCCTCCTGTGCGTTACTAGAGTCGTTTCCATTACGCCGCAAATTCCGCGTCCAGACTGAAGGAAGGTCTACAGTTGCCAGAGGCTAAAGTTATACCAGATTCGGTTAGTTCGGCGCCGGAAGGCGGCGAACTAACCCGACCAACGGGAGTGCTCTAGGATTCAAAAAGATAGCCTCTGGAGGTCTTTGCTATGGATGACTATCTTTTTGAATCCGGTATTATCCGCCCAACGAAGCCCTTTTGCCAAGTCGAGGCTGCGGGAGGCCCCGACGGATACTGGCACTGGAGCCTCGAGAGCGTTTCCCGCGAATACCCAGTACGGCATATTTCGCTGTACTGGATAAATTGCCTGCCACCGTGGGGCAGGCAATTGTGGAAAACGCGAGAGGCCCACGCTACCGCCCTGCCGGGCGCGGCAAGACCTGAATGATGCTATGCATGATGAAAGGCGGAACCCGCTTGCCCGGCAGGGGCCGCCCCATAAGCACCAGAAAATAGGGGCCGGGTTTGGGAAAGGTCACCACCCCTTCCACGCGCCCGGTGCGCGGGTTGAGCTGCAGGCGCACCTGGGCATCGGGCTGGGCGGTGGCGCTCACCCGCCCCTGATAAAAGAGCAGCGTGCAGAAGCAGTCCTGCGGGTTGATGGGCAGGCCACCCACCTGGATGTACTCAATCCAGGCCACCGTGGCCTTGCCAGCAATGGGCGGGGCATCGTTGGGTTCAAAGTCCACCTGGCCCTGCACATAACCCCCACTCCCCTCAAAAGGATGCCCCCAGGCCCAGCCCAGGCCCAGCAGCAGGACAAGCCATCCAATCCGGGCGTACCTCATGGCGTGCCCCCTTTCCCACCAGGGGGCAGCAGGGCCGGGTTGGTGGTAAAGCTCGTATCGGTGAGCGCCTCCAGGAAGGCCACCAGGTCGTCTACTTCCTGTTCGGTGAGGCCCAGGGGCCGGATAAGGACATCGGCATTGAGGTTGGGCTCACCACCGCGGTTGTAGTGCTGGACAACCTCCCGCAAGGTTCGGATGGAGCCGTCGTGCATGTAGGGGGCGGTCAGCGCAACGTTGCGCAGGGTGGGGGTTTTGAACTTGCCCACGTCTTCGTCCCTGCCGGTGGCGCGGGCCAGCCCGATGTCCTTGTAGACCGTGTAGAGGGCGGTGTTGCGGGGCTCGTCGTCGGTGAAGTCGGGGCCCACGTGGCAGTGGAAGCAATCGCCCTTCTCGCTAAAGAAAAGCTCCATCCCGCGCAGGGCTGCCGGGCTCAGGGCCTGGTCGTCGCCGGCCTGGTAGCGGTCGAAGGGGCTATTGTAGGAAACCAGGGTGCGCTCGAAGGCCGCAATGGCATAGGTGACGGCCCGCAGGCTGGGGGGCTCGCCAAAAACCTCCCGGAAGGCCTGGGCGTACTCGGGGATGGCCTGGAGCCTCTGGGCGAGTTCCTCGGGCTCGAGGCCCATCTCGTCGTGGGCGGTAAGGGGGCCAACCGCCTGGAGCTCGAGCCGGGGGGAACGCCCTTCCCAGAACAGGTGGCGGCGGAAGCCCACGTTGGTCAGGGTGGGGGCGTTGCGGCTGCCTTTGCGGCCAAAGATGCCGGTGCTCACCGCCTTACCCCCATCGCTAAAGGCAAACTCGGGCTTGT
Source organism: Meiothermus taiwanensis WR-220 (assembly GCF_003568585.1). NCBI lineage: Bacteria > Thermotogati > Deinococcota > Deinococci > Thermales > Thermaceae > Meiothermus > Meiothermus taiwanensis. The sequence continues at coordinate 1,404,415 of NZ_CP021130.1, read as the reverse complement.
GGCAGCTCGCACAGGCGATGGTGTTGTCCTTGGAAAGCCGGGTATCGTAGAAAAGTTTCCGCCCGAGGGCCACCTTGGCCGGGGTCTGGGGGTTGTCCTCGGGAATGGGCACGCTCCGCTCGGCAAAAAGAATGCGGGGGCTGGTGGGGTGCGGGGGCGGCCCGGCCACAGGGGGTGGGGGGACGGAGCGGGGCCAGAAGTACCAGCCCAGCAGGCCCACCCCCAGCAGGAGCCCCGCCCAGACCATTGGCCGCCGTCGCATACGCACCTACTGGGCCAGCGAAAAGGCCGACTGCATGTTGAAGTAGACCACCGACATCAGCAGGCTGGTCTCGGGGCTCAGGCCGTGCAGCTGGCGCAGGGACTGCTTGCGCCAGTCCAAAAAAACCCCACCCGGCCCCGGCTCAAAAGCCCTGGCCACATCCAGGTTCAGCAAAATGGCCCCGCCAGCGGGCGGGATGTTGATCTGCACCCGCCGGGTCTGCAGGTCGTGCAGGCGCACCGGGATGCGAAAGGTGTCGGTGCCCATGTGGATCACCCATTTTTGGTTGCCTTCGGGGAGTAAGGCGGTGCCCTCGAGCCGGTAGAAGATGTAGCCGGGGTTCCAGGCCCAGTACATGCCGGAGTTCACCCCCAGGGGTAGCTGCTGGGTGCCTGCGTCGAGGTGGTTGAGCTCGCGCGGCACGCCCACATTGAAGCGCAGACCCCGGTACTGCCCTGCGGGCACGTCCAGTTTCATGACAGACACCCCCTGGGTGGGGCCATCGCGTTTGAACTCGGCCAGGGCCAGGCCGTCTACGCGCACCTCGCGGCCATCCGGGCGCACCAGGGCCACCTCGGAGATGTAAAACTTGAGCAGGTCAAGCCGGTAGCGCTGGCCCTGGGGGGTCTGGTAGGTCTGCCCCCACTGCAGGGGCTGGCTGCCCACCCGCAGGTTCACTTTCAGTTCCACCGGTGCGGCGAGCACATAGGCGCTTATACACCACAAAAACACCAGCCAACCTCTTTTCATACCCGACACCTCCTTTGAGGTTAGCAGAACCCGTGCGGTTTTCGTGTGAAGCAGCCCTCAAGGGGCCACATCGAGGGTGTACTCGAGGGTTTTTTCAGGCAGCTCGAGGCGTACCAGCCATTCGCCGGGCGTCTCGGCGATGAGGGCCAGATGATACTGCGACCTGTAAAAAGGCCCCCGCACCTCCTGCAAAATTTGCGCCCCCTGCTGGGCCTGAAGCCGCAGGCTGGGGCCACCCTCCAGCAGGTTGCCCTGGGCATCGCGCAGGTCGAGGTAGAGGTGAATCAGGCCACCCTGACTGAACAACTGGCCGACGTAGCGCCGGTCGCCCTGGGCCTCGGCAATGTTGATGAGGCGGGGTGCTGCAGCCTGGCGGGCTGGGGGGGGTGGTTCGGTGGTAGCCAGAAAGCCACTCGCCAGAAGCACCCCCAGCAGCAGGGCAGCCTCGAGGCTTACCGTCTGCAAACCCTTGACCCGCTTCTCCTGCAGGCGAGGCAAAAGCCATAGCCGGTTCACCGCCGCCAGCCCCACCACCAGCCCCACCAGCCCCAGCTTAAGGAGCAGGCGCTGGCCGTAGGCGGTGCTCCACAGGTTGGCCACCTCCCCCAGGCGAACCCAGGACAGGTACAGGCCCATCAGCGACAGGAGCACAACCGCACCCAGTCCCAGGGCCGAAAGGCGCTGGATGGCCCGCAGAACGGCCTCGTAGCGGCTGCCCGGCCAGGCCACGGCCAGCGCCAGCACGCTCCCGCCCCAGGCCGCCCCGAATGCCAGGTGCAAAAGCCCGGCAAACATCTGCACAAGCCCACCCCCGGCGGCATGCGAGGTGAGGGTGAGGGTAAAAAGGAGCCCCAGCGCCAGGGGGGGATAGAGCCAGCGATCCAGGCGAAACCAGCCCATGGACAAAAACAGCAGGCCCACCAGCAGCCCCAGCCGCAACAACAACCAGTTGCCTTGAGAGGTCTCGAGCAGGTAGCTGAGCAGCAGCGAGGTATCGCCCAGCATCCAGGTCACATGGTACGTGCCATAAAGGGTGGCCCCTACAGCCAGTAGAAAACCACCCGAGATCAGGTACCACAGCCGCCAGCGCCGGGCCCTGGCCACCTCCGGCCCCACATACCGGCTGAACACCCCACCCCCCAGCAGCATGAACACCCCCAGGTAGAGGATGGCCCGCAAAATCGAAAGGGTGTTGTCGTGTTCGTGAGGCATCGCAGTTCAGAGTCCGGAAGCGGCCAGTTTATGGCGGGTTGCCAAGCCCAGGTGCCAAACAATCCCCAATATCTAGTTAGGTTACCCAAGCCCTAGGAGGGCCTGTAAACAAACACGAAGAAATCGGTCTCGGTATGGCCGTCCACCCCCAGATTTTTCCACATCACCACATAGGCCCCCGGCCGCAGGCCGGGCTTGAGTGCCAGGGTTACGCTCTTGCTGGTGCGGGCGGTGGTGGTGACCCCCGCATCCACCCGGCGGGCGGCATCGTTGCGCAAAGGCAACACCCGCTGCACCAGGGGACGGGCCAGGCGCTTGAGCTGTGTAAAGTTACCCAGGGCCTCTGGGGGGGCCTCGAGGGGATACACCTTGAAGCTCGAGAGCCGCACCTCCACAGCCTCACTAAAGTTGATGGTCACCGACCGGGGCATGGTTCGGAGAGTGGCGTTGGCCGGTGGGGTGGAGCTTCTATACTCAGCGTGCGCGAAAACCGGAGACAGCAGCAGCAATAAACCAACATACCAGCGCATCAAGGTTTCCTCCTCAAGGTTCTACAACAAACACGAAAAATCCCTGGGTGGTGTGCGAATCCACCGAAAGCACCCGCCACAGCACCACATAGGCCCCAGGGCCCAAATCCGGTTTGAGGGCTATGAGCACATTCTCAGCGGTGCGGGCCTGGGTCTTCAGCCCAGCATCCACCCGCCCTGCTGGTTTAACCCCTCCAGCAGACAATGCCTTTTCCGCCAGGGCTTTGGCCTGTTCCTGTAACCAGCGCACATCCCGCCAGCGCTCATTGGGCACCTCGAGGGCATACACCGCAAAATGTGAAAAACGCAGCTCCACCGCCTCGGTAAAACTTAGCCGCACCTCACCCGGCGGCCTGCGAAGCAGCGCATTCTCGGCGGGTGAGCTGCTCACCAGATAGGCGTGCGCATGCGCGACCCCGGCCAAAGCCAGGGTCGCGGCCAGCATCCAAAAGGCTCTCATCTGACCTCAAACAGCGACTTATCGCGAATGTTAAAGGTGCTACCCCCAACCGTGAAGTCAAAGGCCGTCCCTTCGATCTCGCCAAAAATGCGCACCTGGTACTGCCCTGGAACCGCCAGGATCCATTTTGTCTGGTAGCGGCCGGCCCGATCCGCACCGGACTGGGGCCGCAGCCGGTAAATATCCTTGGCATCTTCCGACCACTTGTAAACGCGGCGCTGACCCGAGGGGCCGATAATCTCCACGGTGATGTTCTTCTCCACGCCAACCACCGGCGAGTTATCGGCCTTGCGACGGATAATCAGGTCAAGGCCGTTGATCTCTCCGGCCATCGAGGGCTCATTGAGCTGGCCCACCGCAAACACGAAAGGGCCCACCTCCACCCGCTCATGCGCCAAAGCTGGAACCATCACAAACGCCAGAAGTACAACAAGGCACGAAAAAGCACGCATAGTACATCTCCCCTGTGCCCCTCTCCCTGGGAGGGGCTTGTAGCGAAGTTTCTTTAGCCGAGAAACCTAAAAGATGCTGTGCGTAGCTAGGGGTGGCCCTCGAGCCGCCACAGCCTTCAGAAACTCATCCCTGGCATGCTGCGCCCCTGACCAGAGCCGCGCGACCAGAGAGGCCACAAGAACCCCGTTCAGCGCCGGGGTGAGATCGGGCAGCAGCATATGCAAAACGCAAAGCGGGCAATGCTCGAGGTGGTGATGGGTTTTTTCGCTGTGGTGATGGGCGTTTTCATGCGGCTGGGTGGCTGTGGGTTCTATGGAGAACATCACCACCCCACGCAGGCCAAACAGCAGCGAGGTCAGCCATACCAGGCCCATCAGCCCAAGTGCGACCAGGGCTCGAGGGGTACCTGACTTTTTACCCCGCCTCATCAATCTTCCTACATTGTAACCGATCTCCGCGTACAAATGGATTTTTGAACCAGATGCCCGGCCGCAGTCAAAAAGATTGCCTCTGAAGGTTTTGCTATGGACGGACTATCTTTTTGAATCCGGTGTTATATCGGGCGGATCAGGCCTTCCCGAACCAACTCGTGCAGCACCTCTGGCTTTGCGTCCTTGCTTCGACCCTCAGCAATGGCCCGCAGGGCGGCCAGGGCCTCGGGCTCTCCTCGCTTGAGCTGCAGGTGCAGATCACTAAAGGGGTTGAGGGCGTCCTGGCCGCGCAGGGTGATGTGGTAGCGGCCAATGGGCGCAATCGGCGCCAGGTGGGCCAGGTAATGCCGTGAAAGCTCCACGTAGCGCTCGGCATTCTGGGTTGGCTCCACCGGGCCCCGCACCTTGGCCGGAATGCCGATTGCCAGCATGCCTTCCGGAATTTCCATCCCTGGCGGCACCACCGCCCCAGCGCCCACCATCGCCCCTTTCCCCACCCGGGCTTTATTGAGCACCACCGCACCAATCCCGATAAGTGCCCTATCTTCTACCAGCGCCCCGTGCACCACCGCCCGGTGGCCTACCGTAACGTTCTGTCCCAGAATACAGGGATCGCCCGGATCGGCATGTAGAATGGCACCGTCCTGCACATTGCTTCCAGCGCCTATTATCACCCGCTCGGTATCGGAGCGCACCACCGCACCAAACCAGACCGAAGCATTCTCGCCGATTTCGGCCTGGCCCACAATTAGCGCGTTGGGGGCAATAAAGGCGCTGGGATGAATTTGGGGTATGTGTTCGCCCAGTCGGTAGACGGCCATACTTGCTCCTTTGCTCAATCTAAGTCTACGTCCAAACCCTGTGCTCGAGCCTGCACCAGGGCCTCATCCAGCAAGCGGACATCCTCGGGAAAGGCCAGCAAACGCCTTGCTTCCACCGGATCAAAGAAGCCCGCCCCGTGCAACCCCTGCTCGAGCCGAATCTTACCCTCCCCTGTCATCAGAAACCAGTGAATCTCCCTATCGACACCTCTGTTGTTTTGATAGCGCGTGGTGGGCAGTTTGTGTTTTACAGTGCCTTTTAGGCCGGTTTCCTCTTCAACTTCACGCAAGGCGGCCTGCTCCAAACTTTCCCCTGGTTCCAGGTGCCCCTTGGGGAAACACCAGTAACCCAGCCGGTCTCGAATGAGCAAGACCTGCCCCTGGGGATTGAACAGCACGCCTCCCGCGCCCAGCACCCTATGGCTCATGCGAACTTCTCCCGTAAGTACTTAAGAACCGTCTCATCCAAAAACGGCCCACCTCGGTAGCGCTCCTCGAGGTTCTCCATTCCGATGAGGGTTGCAAAGGCTTTTTCGGTGGCCTCGTCCCAGACCCCACTGGCTTCACCGGTGTAAAGCCCCTGGCGGCCAAGCAGGGCCTGAATCCAGGCGATCTCCTCGGTACGTAGAGGCCGGCCAGGTTCACCTGCACCAAAAAGCAGCCGGTGGATACCCAGCAGCCGCTGCAGTTCCACCACCGGATCGTGGTGGTCGTCCACCCGCAAATCAATCCAGCGCTCCATACCCCCATAGCCCTTTCCTGCACCCACCACCAGCAAAGCCGCCGACTGCCGGCCCCGCCGATCCCCCCCAGCCCGGTCGGCCTGGAGCAGGGCTTCCAGCAGACGCTCGGGGAAGGCCAGGTCGCTGCGTGCTAAAAAGGTTTGCTCCAGGGCCTCGAGCACCTCCGGCCCTGTCAGCAAGTTGCCTTGAGCAGCATAATTCGGCCCCCAACGGCTGCCGGCCCAGGCATGGCATTCCTGTCCGGTATAACTCAGGCTCTCGCCCGAAGCCAGCACATAACCAAACTGGCGTTTGGCAAGGTCAGGGTCGTTTCGAGCAAACACCGCCAGAATATCCTCGGGGCCGGCACCAGCTTCCATCAGGGCCAGGCCCGTAGGGCCAAAATAGGGGTTGACGTAGGACTGGGTTGCCAGCGCGCCCACACCCGCTTTAGCCCAGGGCACCACAAACCCCACCGCCAAAAACTTGCTGGCGACAGCGATGCCCAGGTCACCGGTATCGGGATCGCGGGCCACCAGCGAAAAGGTATGAACCGCCCAGTGGGCCTGGCCGCCGGGCGCTGTGCGCCTGAGCTGTGTAAAGCAGCCCGGATTCGGAGGATGTCTTCTCTGCATGATCCTTTCCTCGGAAAACCCTAACCAGAGCGCGTTGGCGCCTGGTTGGGGTGGTTTACGCACCCTATCCTACCGTTACCGCCGATCAAGCCAACACCCCAACTAGAAGATAGCCTGGATGACCAAAAATCCCATCAGCAGATGAATTAGAAACTTGCCCGCCAATCCCCCCAACAGTCCTACAACCGCCCCCCAGGCCCCCCGCAACGCCTCCTGTGTCGAACGCCCCGCCACCAGCTCCCCCACATAGGCCCCCACAAAAGGCATCAGGAATAAGCCCAGCGGAGGCAGGACGAAAACACCCAGAAGACCCCCGATAAAAGCACCCCAGATCCCCTGCCGACTGCCGCCATAGCGCCGGGCCCCTATAGCCCCAGCAATGTTGTCCACCAACGAAGAAAGCACGGTCAGCAGACCCAAAACAATCCATATCGGAAGGGGGATCTCCCCAAACCCCACCAGCAATTCGTGAAGCAACGCCGCGCCAACAATGACGAAACCAGCCGGTATCACCGGGATAAAAGTCGCCACCAAGGCCACCAACCATATGCCTACAAACAGCCAGTCGGCCAGTGTGTTCACGCTTGTACAGTGTAGCAAGTGGCTACGATACCGATTCAAAACACCGCCACATGCTGTGCAGGAGCAGAAAAGCCTTTCGCTAGCATCGTAGGGCCCTCCGCATCCCGAGTAAATGCATGGTGAAAGCCTGGCGAACAAAGACTTTTTCAAAGCTGTTGAGTTCATTACACTCTTGGGTATAGATATGGCCGCTCGACTTCGTCGCTACTTCATAACTGGTTTGCTCTCTACCCTACCCATCGCGGTAACCCTATATTTCCTATGGTGGGTGTACAACTGGTCGAACAGCCTTATCGAGGGCATTCTGCGAACCATCGGGGCCGAGCCTTCCCGCTGGCTATTACCGTTTCTGCCTATTTTGGGCATTCTCGCTACCCTCGGCCTGGTGACCCTGGTGGGCGCACTGGCTGGGAACTATGTGGGACGGCTTATCCTGGGAGCCATCGACCGTAGCATCAAGACCATTCCCCTGGTGCGCGAGGTCTACAACGCCGTACAGCAGATCGCACACACCCTGCTGGGCCAGCCCGAGGTGCAGTTTCAGCGCGCAGCCCTGATCGAGTACCCCCGCAAAGGTCTGTATACCTTATGTTTTATTGCCAGCCCTCAGGTTGGCAAGCGCCTCTCGCCGTTGCCAGAGGGCTATACAGTGGTACTGGTGCCCACCAGCCCGGTTCCAGCCTCTGGAATGGCTATCATCGTGCCCACTGCAGACGTCATTCCCCTGGACGTTAGCATCGAAGACGCCCTCAAGTACGTAGTATCAGCGGGCTTTATTCTGCCCAACTCTCGAGCCAAGCAACTCATTGAGAGCGGCGTCCCACCCTCCGAACCAAGCCCCTAGCGCAAACCCTTTGTGGGGTCGGTGTTGATTTCAATCCGTTCCTGGGTCTGCTCGAGATATTGTTTCAGCGCCTCTAAGCTGGAGAAATATTGGGTCGGCCCCCCATGAGAAGGACGCACGGAAGCTTTGAGCACACCATCGGAGCCCTGCCATATGCGGACAATAAGAGCTATCACTTTGGGGCGCATAAGGTCACCCTCCGTGGGGTTAAGGTAGGGCCTCGAGCGTTATACCGGCGTTATGCCCCCTCGGGCATCTGTCCCGTTTGGACACGCTAGTATGGGGCCATGGAAGGAATTTCACGTACCGGAAAAGCCCTGGGACGCAGCGAAGTAGAGAAGATATACCAGAGTAAACTGGTTAGCCTAGACACCGCTGCTGGCATGATTAAAAGCCACTCGAGGGTCTTTGTCTCGGGCAATGCAGCAACCCCCACGCCCCTGCTGGAAGCCTTGGCCCAGCGCAAGGACGAGCTGGAACAGGTTGAGCTGGTACACGTCTTGCAGCTTGGCCCCGACCCCTTTCTGGCCCCCGAGATGGAGGGGCATTTCCGCCGGCGCTCACTGTTTGTAGGCCCCGCCGACCGCGAGGCAGTCAACTCCGGCCGGGCCGATTATGTGCCCATCTCGCTGCATCAAGTGCCCTGGCTGTTCAAGCGGGGTGTGCTACCCCTGGACTACGCCCTGGTACAGGTCTCCCCCCCGGACGAATTCGGTTTTGTGAGCCTGGGTGTGGAGGTAATCGCTGCCAAAGCCGCAGTGGAGCAGGCCCGGCGGGTTATCGCCCTGGTCAACCCACGGATGCCTCGCACGCTGGGCGACACCTTTGTGCATGTGTCGAAGTTTGCTGCCTTCGTAGAGGCAGACTTTCCCCTCCCAGTGCTGCCACGCGACACTTTCGGCGAGGTCGAAGCCAGGATTGGCAAGTACGTGGCCGATCTGATCGACGACGGCTGTACCCTACAGATGGGCATTGGGGCGATACCGGACGCCGTGCTGGCCAACCTCACTGGCCGCCAGGATCTGGGCATCCACACCGAGATGATCTCCGATGGCGTGATGGAGGCCTTAGAAAAGGGCATCATTACCGGGCAGCGCAAAACCTTGCTTCCCGGCAAAGTGGTGGGTACCTTTGTGTTGGGTTCTGAGCGGCTGTACCGCTTTGTACACAACAACCCCCTCTTTGAGATGCGGCCCGCCGACTGGGTCAACAACCCCATCAACATAGCTCGCAACGACCATATGATCGCCATCAACTCGGCCCTCGAGGTCGACCTCACCGGCCAGGTTTGCGCCGACTCGATCGGCACCCGGATTTACTCCGGCTTTGGTGGCCAGCTCGACTTTATCCGCGGGGCCGCCGCCAGCAACGGTGGAAAACCCATCATCGCCCTCCCCAGCAGTGGCAAGGATGGAAGCTTTAGTCGGATTGTTTCTTTGCTCAAGACCGGCGCTGGCGTTGTAACCACCCGGGCCGATGTGCACTATGTGGTCACCGAGTACGGCGTGGCTGAACTGTTTGGCAAAAGTCTGCGCGAACGAGCCCAGGCGCTTATCGGCATTGCGCACCCCAACTTCCGTGAGGAGCTTAGCCGGGCTGCGTTTGAACGAGGCTTGTTACCCAGAAACTACCCCGGTTTTTCTGTTCCAGAAAAGCCGAATGCGTGAACACCGCTCGATTGGGGTTGTCTGCGCTAGGGGTTCGGGCCTGGGGGTGGTTGCTTGCTTGGCGTGCTCAGGAAGCAGGAAATCGTGGTGGGCCGGTAGAGCAATGTTTCGCTAGAGGCAAAACTTATCATGGTCGGACGCTGTTCACCACTCAAAGTACCGACCTGCACGAAATTTTTATCCGATATCTGCGATTCATTGTGCTTGGCGCGCACTTGACAAATGGGCCGCGCCTCATCCATATACTGAACCGTATGTCGGATTCAACTCTAATTGTAGTGGAATCACCCGCCAAAGCGAAAAGCATTCAAAAAATGCTGGGCGCTGGCTATGAGGTGCGGGCCAGTAAAGGCCATATAGCCGACCTGCCCGAGCATGAGTTGGGGGTGGACACCCAGGCCGATTTTGCACCGCAGTATGAGGTGAAGAAAGACAAGCAACCCATTTTGCAAGAGCTCAAGCGAGCGGCTCGAGGCAAGCGGGTGCTCATCGCCACCGACCCCGACCGTGAAGGCGAGGCCATCGGTTGGCATGTGGCCCGGCTGCTGGGCCTTAACCCGCAAACCCCTCTACGGGTCGAGTTCCATGAAATCACTCCCAAAGTGGTGCGGGCCGCCGTACAGAAACCACGCCCAATCGACCAAAGCCTGGTCGATGCCCAGCAGGCCCGGAGGGTGCTGGATCGTCTGGTGGGTTACCAGCTCTCGCCGGTGCTGAGCATGGAGTTTCGGCGCCGGGCGCTGTCGGCCGGCCGGGTGCAGTCGGTCGCGCTACGGCTGCTGGTTGAGCGGGAACAAGAAATCGAAGCGTTTGTCCCCCAGGAGCACTGGAGCATCGAGGGGCGGTTCGAATCGGGGGGTCAGCAGTTTAAGGCCATACTCTACAGCCTGGGCTCGGAGCGGGTGCAATCCGGCGACAAATTCCTGATTACCAGCGAAAAGCAGGCCCAGGAAATCGCTCGTCTGGCAAAAGCCGTTCCAGATTACCGCATCGGCAGCATCGAGCGCCGCGAGCGGCGCCGCAACGCCCCTCCTCCTTTTATCACCTCGACCCTCCAGCAAGCGGCCAGCAGCCGGCTGGGCTGGACAGCCAGTCGCACCATGCGCGTGGCCCAGAAGCTTTACGAGGGTATTGACCTACCCGAGGGCACCGTGGGTCTTATCACCTATATGCGCACCGACTCCACCCGGGTCTCGCAGGAAGCCCTGGCCGAGGTGCGGGCCTTTATCCCACGCCACTTCGGGTCGGCTTACCTGCCCGAGAAGCCCAACTTTTTTGCGGGAAAAAAGGCCGCCAACGCCCAGGATGCGCACGAAGCCATCCGCCCCACCTCGACCGAGCGAACCCCAGACGTGCTGCGCAAGCACCTCAGCGACGAGGAATACAAGCTGTACCAGCTTATCTGGCAACGCTTTGTGGCCTCGCAGATGACCCCCGCGGTCTACGATCAGACCACGGTAACGGTTATCGGGGGTGGAACCCCCAGCGGACGATCCCCTTCGGGACGGGCAGAAGCCCGTACACCAAGCGGCGACCTGACCTTCCGGGCGGTGGGTTCGGTGCTGAAGTTCGATGGTTACCTGCGGGTGTATGGGCGGGAGGAGGGGGACGATGCCCTTCGGGACGGGCAGAAGCCCGTACAGCAAGGCGACGAAGCCGAGAACCGGTTGCCACCCCTAGAGGAGAACGCCAGGGCCCGGCTGCTGGAGGTTATACCCGAACAGCATTTCACTGAGCCGCCTCCGCGGTACACCGACGCCAGCCTGGTCAAGACCCTCGAGGAGATGGGCATTGGGCGGCCTTCGACCTACGCCCCCACCATTGACACCCTCGAGCGCCGGGGCTACCTCGAGCGCAGCGGCAAATCGCTCAAGCCCACCCCGCTGGGCCGCGAGGTGACCGAGTATCTGATCAAGAGTTTCCCCGACGTGGTGGCCTACGACTTTACCGCCCAGCTCGAGTCCCGACTCGACGAGATCGAGGAGGGCAAGGCCGCCTGGCCCAAGGTGGTGCGTGAGTTCTACGAGCCTTTTCTCAAAGACTTTGCCAAGGTACCACAAAAACTCTGCCCCAAATGCGGGCGGCCCCTGGAACTTAAGGTCTCGAGGTTTGGGCAGTTTTTGGGTTGCACCGGCTACCCCGAGTGCCGATACACCGAGCGCCTCGAGCTCAAGAAAGAACCCGAGCCCATTGGGGAAGCCTGCCCATCCTGTCAGCAAGGGCAGCTGGTGCGCCGGCACGGGCGCTACGGCAGTTTTATTAGCTGCAACCGCTACCCAGATTGCAAGTACACCCGCGACGAGGCCCCTTCCACCGGAATCGAGTGCCCCAAATGCCACGCCGGCGAGGTTGTACAAAAAACCAGCAAGCGCGGCAAGCCCTACTACCGTTGCAACAACACAGCCTGCGACTTCTTATCCTTCGACCCATTGCTGCCAGACAAGTGTCCTCTTTGCGGTTGGAACGAGGTGGCTAAGGGCCGCACAGGCAGGCGGGCCTGCACCAATCCCAGCTGTGAGCGCTACGGTGGGCCCAAGCTCGAGGCCCTGAACCAACCGCGCACAAAAAGCAGCAACAAAACCACCGGCACAAGCAAAAGCAAAGCCAAAGCCAGCGCCACCTGGGCCGACCTCGAGCCCTTTATAGCCAAAGCCAACCTCACCCCCGAGCAAGCCGAGGTGGCCCGCCGCACCCAGGGCCAGCAAAAGCAGGTGGCGGCTGTAGCCAAAGCCCTTAATCAACCCGAGGAGGCTGTGCTGAAACTCTTCCGCCAGGCCATGTTCAAACTGCGCATGGAGTATGGCAAGGCCCGCAAGGAAGCGGTAAGGGCCTAGGCAGGATGTGGTTGTATGAAGCTCCACCTCGTTCGGCTAGCCAAACGCCAGGGGCAGGCGCGCTTTCCGGGCCTCGAGGGTTTTAGCACGCTCTTGATGGAAAGGCCTCAAGAAGTAGAAGGGCCGCGCCTGTACGTGCTGCTCGAGGGCGAACTGGTGATAGACCTCCCCGACCACAGCTACCTGCACCTGCGCAAGGGCGAAGGGGCCCACCTCCAGGGCCCGCATAAAATAACCCCCATCGATCCCAGCGTGGTGGCTGTGTGGAACCCCGGAGGGTGCTAGCATAGAAGCATGAACCACCCCGAGCTAAAGCCGGTATTGGAACGCATCCTGGAAGTGGTACCGGCCCAGCAGATTATTCTGTTTGGCTCGAGGGCCAGCGGCCAGGCCCGCCCGGATAGCGACTACGACTTGCTGGTGGTGGTGCCGCCCAGTCTGGACAAACGCGAGGCCATGCGGGCGCTCTACCTGGGCTTGAGCCAGATCAAAAAAGGCTTTCCAGTAGATGTTTTAGTGGCTTATCCCGAGGATTTGCAGCGCTACCAACAAGCCTGGATGACCATTTACCCCGAGGTTTTAGCGCACGGGCAGGTTCTGTATGCCGCTTAACCCGCTCGACCCGAAGGCCTGGCTGAGCTTGGCCCAAAGCGATCTGGCCTACGCCGAAAACCCCCCGACCCGCGGGCTTTTCGAAACCTCGACCTATCTGGCCCAGCAAGCCGCAGAGAAGGCACTAAAGGCGCTCCTGATACACCTGCAGCGTCCTTTCCCCAAGACCCACAACCTGGACTTCCTGTTTGAGCTGCTCGAGGAGGCCTCTATTACCATCCCTGCAGAAGTACGCCAGGCTGTTTTGTTGCAAAACTACACGATTCGTGGGCGGTATCCTTCTAACTTTCCCGAGCTGACCAGGGCAGAGTATCTAGAAGCCCTCGAGCTTGCCCGGCGGGTGCTGGCCTGGGTGGAAAAACAACTGCAGGTCTAGACTCTATATTAACCCACCAGGTACAGCACCTCGCTCAGGGCCTGCACATACTCCTCGGGCCGCAGGCCTTTTTTGGGGATGCGGAAGCCGGGGGGGTACTGGGTGGGCTCGACCCGGAAGGGCAGGGCCCGCAGGGCTTTGGCGTCGTAGTCGAGGCGAGAAGTCTGGAAGGCGATCTGCAGGTGCAGCATGTCCTCGGTGATGGAGACCACCCCCCGGCCCTCGGCCAGCAGGCGCAGGCGGGTGAGGGCCAGGAAGTTCTCCACCTCCTGGGGGGCCGGGCCGTAACGCTCCTTGAGCTCTTTGGCGATGCGGGACAACTGGGCCAGGCTGCGGGTCTCGGCCAGACGGCCATAGTAGCGGCTGCGGGCAGCGGGGCTTTGGATGTACTCAGGTGAGAGCCTAGCCGAGAGCTGGAGGTCGAGGGTCACGTGGCGTTCGGGCTCAACCCGCTCACCTTTCAGCTTGCGGATGGCCTCGGCCAAAAGCTCGGTGTAGATCTCCAGGCTCACCGCGCGGATGTGTCCGTGCTGCTCGGGGCCCAGCAGGTTGCCCACCCCGCGGATCTCCATGTCCTTTTCGGCCAGGAGGTGGCCCGAGCCCAGGTCGGAGAGGTCGGCGATAGCGGCCAGGCGGCGTTCGGCCCCTTCGGTGAGGCGCAGGGGGTGGAAGAGGTAGGCCCAGGCCTCCTGGTCGCGCCGCCCCACCCGGCCCCGCAGCTGGTAGAGCGCGGCCAGGCCCAGCTTGTCGGCCCGCTCGACCAGGATGGTGTTGGCCTCGGGGATGTCGAGGCCGGACTCGATGATGGTAGTCGCCAAAAGCACATCGAAGGCCCCTTCGGCGAAGGCCAGCATGGTCTCCTCCACCTCGGACTCGTGCATCTGCCCATGCACCACCCCAAAGCGGGCCTCGGGCACCAGGGCTTCCAGGTAACGGCGCCGGGCCAGGATGGTGGCCACCCGGTCGTGCACGTAGAAGGCCTTGCCGCCGCGCTCGAGCTCGTCCATGATGCCCTGCCGCACCAAAGCCGGGTCGTAGGGGGCCAGCAGGGTGCGGATGGGCTTGCGTCCGGGGGGCGGGGTCTGGATGCTGCTGAGGTCGCGCAGGCCCACCAAGGCGCTGTAAAGGCTGCGGGGGATGGGGGTGGCGGAAAGGTAAAGGGTGTCCACGGCCTCTTTGAGCTCGCGGATGCGCTCCTTCTGGCCCACCCCAAAGCGGTGCTCCTCGTCCACTACCAGTAGGCCCAGGTCTTTGAAGCGCACATCGGGTGAGAGCAGGCGGTGGGTGCCGATCACGATGTCCACCGTGCCCTGCTCGAGGCCCCGCAGCACCTCGCGGGCCTCGCGCTCAGGGGTGAAGCGCGAGAGGGCCGCCACCCGCACCGGCAGGCCGGCCAGGCGCTTCTGGAAGGTCTCTTTGTGCTGCTCGGCCAGGAGGGTGGTGGGCACCAGCACCGCCACCTGGGCCCCGTGCCCCACCACCCGGAAGGCCGCCCGCAGGGCCACCTCGGTCTTACCGAAGCCCACATCGCCCGAGATCAGGCGTTCCATCGGGCGCGGCGCTTCCAGATCGCGCAGGGTTTCTTCCAGGGCCTTCTGCTGATCGGGGGTGAGTTCGAAGGGGAAGTTCCGCTCGATCAAGGGATCCCAGTCGGGCAGCGGCCCAAAAGCCCGCCCCGGGGTGGCCTCGCGCTTGGCGTGCAACACCAACAGACGCTGGGCCAGCTCTTCCGCATCTTTGGCGGCTTTTTCGCGGCTCCGCTTCCACTCGCCCTTGCCCAGGGAGGAAAGCGCCGGGGGGTCGTCGGTGGTGCCGGGGTGGCGCTTGAGGAGCGGGAGCTGCTCAACCGGCAGGTACATCCGGGCCTCGCCCGCGTAGCGCAACACCAGGTAGTCGCGCTGGGCCCCCAGCACCTCGCGGGTCTCCAGGCCCAGGTACTGCCCAATGCCGTGCTCGGGGTGGATTAGATAGTCGCCTACGGCCAGGGCGCCGGGGTCGGCCTCCTCACCGGAGAGCAGCTTGCGGTTACGCAGCACCTCAGCCCCGCTGAAGGCGTACAGGTGGGCCTCGCTCAGGTAGACGGTGCGGCGTTCGGGCTCGAGAAAGGCTCCCTCGAGCGGCGCCGGAACCAGGTTGAGGCTGCCGGGCTGGGGACTCAGGGTGGGGGTGGAGCGCACGGCCAGGCCGGGGTACTGGGCCTGAAGCTTGGAGATGAGGTACGCCCGGCTTTTAGCGTGGCGGTAGAAGAAGACCACCGACCAGCCTGCCTCCGCCCAGGTGTGCACATCTTCGATAAACTGTGAAATGCGGGCCCGGTAGGGGGGCAGGGGCTTGTACTCCAACGATAAAGGGGGTAGCTCCGGCCCACCCAGACCAAAAGCCACGCAGTCCCGCCCCCTTAGCAAGGGCCAGAGGGCCTCGGGGGCCAAAGCCGGGGTGTCGAGGAAGACCGGGCCGGGGAAGTGCAAAATCTTGTGGGAGTCCCAGGTTTCGGCCTTGCCCGCGCGGGCCGTGAGGACGTGTCGCTGGCGGGGCTGCCCGTCCACCTTCAGCACCTCCAGCTCGTCGCCAAAGAACTCCAGCCGCACCTCGCCCAGCTCGAGCACATCCCCCTGCACCCGGTAGTCCTCTTCGCGCAGGTAGCCCATGCGCAGAAGCCGCTCCAGCAGCTCGTCGCGCAGGTAGCGACGGCCCACCTCGAGCACCAGCCGCCAGTCTTGGGGCCGGGCAGGAAACACCTCGAGGGCCTCCCGGTAGCTCATCACCACTGCCTCGGCCTCGCCGATGGCTTCCAGGCCGGGGTTCACATAGGCCGAGACCCCCAGCGCACCCAGGTCGGCATACAACCCCAGCCGCTCCTCGGGGCAGAGCAGCACCCGGGGGCCTGGGTGCTGGGCAAAGATCAGGGCACGGGCCACCTGGGGCAGGCCGGGCAGGTAATGGTTCAGAACAGAGGGCTTGGTAAGGTTCATAACAAATCATCAAAGCCCACCAGGAGAGCCTGGGGGGATCGGCTCCAGTCTACAGGGGCAGCACCGGTTGCACTACCGGCGGTTCTGGCGGGTGAATGCCATCATTGTAGCGAATAATGCTACCATTTAAGCATGGTGCGCACCCAGATTCAGCTCGAGGAAGCACAATGGCAACAACTACGGGAAATAGCCCACCACGAGGGCATCTCCGTCGCGGAGGCCGTACGCAGGGCCGTAGATGGTATGTTGAAAGAAAAGCAAAAAGCCTACCGCTGGCGCAAAGAACAGGCCCTGGCTGCGGTGGGGCGCTTTGCTTCAGGTTTGCAGGATGTGAGTAAAAACCACGACCGCTACCTGGAGGAAGCCTTTGACCCTCGTTGACACCTCGGCCCTGTATGCCCTCCTAGATCGGGACGACCACAACCACCTGGAGGCCAAAGAACGCTGGGAGGTGCTCCTGGAAGAAGATGAGCCCCTTTGCACACACACCTATGTGGGGCTAGAAATCACGGCCCTGGTACAGCGTCGGCTGGGGATAGAGGCCGTGCGTGCGCTCGAGGCGTTGATGGGCATGATAACCTTATACCCGGTGAGCCTCGACCTGCATCGGCAAGCTTTGGCCGCCTTGCTGAGCGCCGGGCGTCGAGAGGTAAGCCTGGTAGACTGGGTGAGCTTTTTGTGGATGCGCGAGAAAAACATCCGCCAGGCTTTCGCTTTTGATCAGCACTTCCTCGAGCAGGGGTTCACCAGCCCACCTTCCAAAACACCATGACCGACGTACTCATCATCTCGGGCGGCAACGCCGAAGACCTGATCGGGGCCACCCTCTGCCAGCACCTGGGGGGCCTGCGGCTGGCCGCGCTGCCCCTGGTAGGCCCGGGCCGGCGCTACGAAGGCTGCGTTGAACGCATCCTGGGGCCGCGCACGCAGATGCCCTCAGGGGGCTTTCCCTTCAACAGCCTGGAAAACCTGCTGGCCGACCTGCGGGCGGGTTTTCTGCAAGAAATCGTCTTACAAATCCGCGCAGCCCAGCTTGCCCGCCGCGAGGTGCGGGCCATCGCGGTGGTAGGCGATGCCTACGCGTTGGCCGTGGGGGTGCTGGCCTCGGACTGGGGGCGGCTGCCCCTTTTTCACCTCCAGCCCCAGATTTCGCACTATTACTGGGGCGGTCGGAGTGTCTGGGAGCGGCTACGGCAAATTAATCAGTTTGCTGCTGAAGACTACATGTTTTACGAGCGCTGGATGCACCGCTTTGTGCGAGCGGTCTACGTGCGGGACAAGCTCAGTGAGCAGCGGGCCCAGCAGCTTGGCATGCACAAGGCCCGTTTTGTGGGCAGCATGGCCATGGACACCCTGGGCCCCCCCGAGCGCGACCTGAGCGGGCTGCTGGATGGGCGCAAGGCGCTGGTGCTCCTGCCCGGCACCCGGGCCGATGTGCGCTTTAGCCTGCCCCTCATGCTGCAAAGCGCAACCTTGCTGCCCGAGTTGCAGCCGCTAGTGGCCTGGGCCGGCGACTTTACCAACGTACCGCTGGCCGAGGGCTGGGCACTGGATATTCGGGACGAGCAGACCGCCATTGCCCATCGCGAGGGCCAGCAGGTCTGGCTCCTGCGTGGGGCCTTTTCGGCCATCCTGCACGTGGGCTATGTAGCGATTGGCACTGCCGGCACTGCCAACGAGCAGGCGGCGGGAATGGGGATCCCGGTGGTGGCCTTCCCCACCCCCGGGCCGCAGTACATCTACCCCAACGCCCTGCGGCAAAGCCGGCTACTGGGCAAGGCCCTGCGCCTGGTAGAGGCCAGCCCGGAAGCAGCAGCAGCAGCCGTCCGAGGGTTTTTGCTTGACCCCCAGGCCCGCGAGGAAGCTGTCCGGGAGGGCCTCGAGCGCAACGGGCCACGGGGGGCGATACCCCAGATCGCTAGTGAGATAGCAGAGGTCTTAAGTGCCGATAAAAATCGCTTTCCTAACTGATGCACCCAGAGTGGCCGGGAGCGAGACCTGGCTGCTTAGCTATCTTCCAACACTTAAGCAGAATGGTTTTGATCCGATTCTCTACCTTTCAAGCAGGCCCTCCCTAGACGATTACGCCCGCCGGATACAGGCGGCTGGGGTTGGAATCCAGCGATACAAAAAGCTGGAGGAAATCGCTCCAACCGCGAGCAAAGCAGACCTGCGGGTAATACAGGCCTGGAACGCGCAAACATATACCTGGTCGTTCAGCCACCTTCCTGGCCCCAACCTGGCAATCATCCACGATCAGCTGGAGTTCCACTACCCTTTAGGCCTGAAATACCTGTATCGCTTTGTTTATCACCTTAGCAAGGCCAGAGCTCTGCACAAAGCCAATGCAGTGATTACAGTTTCAAAGTGGGGAGCAGAGCTCCTGAGAAGCCTTGGGCTGCCACGGGTGTTTACCGTGCGCAATGGGGTAGATGTTCAGAGGTTCAAACCCAGACCTGAGTCACGCTCCAAACTCAGATCGGACTTCGCCTTCAACCGTTTCACCGTGCTGATTCCAGGGCGCATGTCTCCGGAGAAAAACCCCTTGGCGGCGCTCTTGACTGCCCGTCTATGCCCGCATCTGGATTTCGTCTTTGTTGGAGATGATGATTCGGTTACCGGAAAAGCGGTAAAGTACCTGGCCAGAAAGTACGGCGTCAAAAACGTGAGGTTCTGGGGTAAAAGATGGGATATGCCTGAGCTGTACGCGGCGGTGGATGCCGTTATGCTCCCCACTCTGGCTGAGAACCAGTCGCTGGCAACTCTGGAGTCAATGGCCAGCGGGGTTCCCGTGGTAACCTCGAACATACCCGCCCAAGCCGAACTGATCTTAGACCAAATCGAAGGCCTGCTGGTGCCCCCCAAGCCTCCACTGCTTGCAAAAGCGCTCAATACGCTGGCCTGCGATACTCAAAAAACCGCCGCAATGGGACGAGCAGCGCGAGAACGCGTATTGAAACAGCACACGCTGGACTTGAGCACCTCCGAGCTCATTAAAGCAATACTAAATGCGCTGAAAACCGCTTGAGACATCGGTTCTTACAGCCTGAGGGTATTTCCAAGGAGGCTACGCAGAGCCGGACGATGGGCTCCTAAAACCCACTGGGTGGCAGAGGCGGCCTCATAGGCTGCTAGAATCGCAGCATGAGTTCGAAGCCACCTGCCCCCTTATCCCCCAGGAGGGCCCCATGAAAGCCTTAGACAAGCTTCCTTGGCAAAAACAAGACTTGCCTAGATTCACCGCCATGCTACTTACCCTGGGGCTCTTGGAGTTCACCCGCGCGGCCTTTTTCTGGGTATACCTACCCTTTTCATCCAAGGAACTGGGCCTAAGCCTGAGCCTGGTCGGGCTGGCCTGGGTTGTGCACTCCCTAACCGAAGCACTGAGCCGGGGCATTGGGGGGTTTTTAGTTCAGCGCATAGGCTTTGGCGCGGTGGGTGTTTTATCGGGCCTGGTGGGCCTGCTGGCTTTGTCCGGCACCATCCTTAATCCCAACAGCTGGTTCTTGTTAGCCAGCATGCTGTTGTGGGGTGTGAGCATCTCCGGTCTACAACCCGGTTATCTATCTTTTTCCAGTCGAATCGCCGTTCCTGGAAGGGAAGGCCGGGCCATCGCCTATTCGCAGTTTCTGGTGATGCCCTGGATCGGGTTAGGCTGGGTTTTGGGAACCTTTTTCATAAGGAATCTACCCGAAAGTACCTCGTTGCTACTCTTTGTTGCCCTGGGCCTGGTCACCCTGCTTGGCCTCACTAGCCTGGGTGTGCGGGAGCCTCTGCCAAAGCAAAGCCTTAACATCCGGCAGCTCATGCAGGTGCTCATCATTGTCCCAACCGCTTTTGCCCAACTTTTTTTGCAAAACCTGTTCAATCTGGTAATCCTCAAATTCACCCTCACACACCTCAAGCTGACCGAGTGGCAGCTTTACCTAGCCATGGGTCTAGCCGCCACAGTAGTTTTTCTAGGGGCCGGTATCTTGGGCCGTCTACCCGACCGCAGAGGCATCTGGCTACCCCTAATTACCAGCCTAGGCACCCTGGCTGCTATTTTCTTGCTAATCGCCCAAAAGCCCTCCTACCCCTACTTCCTGCTCTTGTGCTTGCTGGGCGGTATAGCTTTTGCAACCTTTGTACCAAGTTGGAATGCCCTCTTGGTGCGCCTGCTGCCCACAGAGCATCGCACAGCCATCTGGGGCTCGTTGATGGTGGTTGAAGGGCTTGGGGCCGCCACTGGGCCGGCCGTGGGCGGGTTTTTATGGGACTGGCTGGGCCCCAGCGGCCCCTTCTGGGGTGGGGCGGTGGTGTGCGGGTTGCTGATAGTCTTCTACGGCTTTGTTTACTGGAGGCTCCGCCGGGGCATCGCTGCTTAGACCAAAGCCCAATAAAATGGAGCTGCTATGGGATACCGAATCGAAACCGACACCATGGGCGAAGTGCAGGTCGAAGAAAGCCGCTACTGGGGGGCCCAGACCCAGCGTTCGTTGCAGAACTTCCCAATTGGGCAGGAGCGCTTCAAGATGCCCCGCTCCATCATCCGGGCCATGGGCATCCTAAAAAAAGGAGCGGCCTTAGCCAACGCCGACCTGGGTGAGCTGCCTCGAGAGAAAGCCGATCTGATCGTGCGGGCCGCCGATGAAGTAATTGCTGGCAAACTCGACGATCACTTCCCGCTGGTGGTCTTCCAGACCGGCTCGGGCACCCAAACCAACATGAACGCCAACGAGGTCATTGCCAACCGGGCCATCGAGCTGGCTGGGGGCGTGCTGGGCTCCAAAAAGCCCATTCACCCCAACGACGACGTCAACCGCGGCCAGTCCTCCAACGACACCTTCCCCACGGCCATGCACATTGCCGTGGTAGAGGAACTGCACCGACAGCTCTACCCCAACGTGCAAAAGCTGCGCGATACCCTAGCCGCCAAGGCCGAGGCTTTCAAAGACGTGGTCAAAGTCGGGCGCACCCACCTGCAGGATGCCACCCCCATCACCCTGGGGCAGGAGATCGGAAGCTGGGTGGCGCAGATCGACTACTGCCTGGGTGAGGTTCGCCACGCCGAACAGGGCCTTTATGAGTTGGCTATTGGTGGTACAGCGGTGGGCACTGGCCTCAACGCCCACCCCAAGTTTGGCGACCTGGCCGCCTCGTATTTTGCGAAAGAAACAGGGTTTCCTTTTGTGTCGGCCAAAAACAAATTTGCCGCACTGGCCGCCCACGATGCCCTGGTCACCACCAGTGCCGCCCTGCGTACCCTGGCCGGAGCCCTGATGAAGATGGCCAACGATGTGCGCTGGCTGGCCTCCGGCCCGCGCAACGGGATAGGCGAGATTATCATCCCAGAAAACGAACCCGGCAGCTCCATCATGCCCGGCAAGGTCAACCCCACCCAGAGCGAGGCTATGACCATGGTGTGTGTGCAGGTCTTCGGGAACGATGCGGCGGTGGCCTTCGCCGGTAGTCAGGGCAACTTCCAGCTTAACGTGTTCAAGCCAGTGATGGTCTACAACGTTCTTACCAGCATCCAGCTGCTGGGCGATGCCTGCGCTGCTTTCAACGATAACTGCGCCGTGGGCATTGAACCCAACCTACCGCGCATCCGAGAGAACCTCGAGAAAAACCTTATGCTGGTCACCGCCCTTAACCGTCATATCGGCTACGACAAGGCGGCTGCCATCGCCAAAAAAGCTCATAAGGAAGGCATTAGCCTCAAGGAAGCAGCCCTGGCACTGGGCTACCTAACCGAGGAAGAGTTCGACAAGTGGGTGGTACCCCTGGAGATGACCCACAATTAGCGGCCTTTTGAGAGCTCAGTCACAGCCTGAACCGGACTTGCGGTAATAGAGTACACCTGGGAGGTTCAACCATGAGTTACCCGTTCAAACTACCCGAGCTCGCTTACCCAAAGGATGCACTGGAACCCCACATTGACGCGCAAACCATGGAGATTCACCATGGCAAGCACCACGCGGCCTATGTGAACAATCTGAATGCGGCTTTGGAAAAGCACCCCGAGCTGCATGGCTGGAGCCTCGAGGATTTGCTGACCAAAATTAACCAGGTGCCTGAAGACATCCGCACCGCCGTGCGCAACAACGGCGGCGGCCACCACAACCACACCTTGTTCTGGGACATCCTCACCCCCGGCGGCAGCAAAGAACCCACCGGCAAGCTGGCCGAGGCCATCCAGGCCACCTTCGGCTCTTTTGATGAGCTCAAGGCCAAGCTGACCCAGGCTGGAGCCAGCCGCTTTGGCTCCGGATGGGCCTGGCTGGTCAAGGATAAAGACGGCAAACTACACGTCTACAGCACCGCCAACCAGGACTCCCCCCTTATGGAAGGCCACACCCCGCTGCTGGGAATTGACGTGTGGGAGCACGCCTACTACCTCAAATACCAGAACCGCCGCCCGGACTATCTGGCGGCCATCTGGAACGTGATCAACTGGGACAAGGTGGCCGAGCGGCTTTAGCCGCAAGCGCTGCTAAGGAGGCCGGGAATCCCCTGGCCTCCTTACTGCGTGCGTTCTACGGATTTGCACCCGCTGTACTGCCGTGTACCTCCACAACCACCCCCTGTACCGGCCCGGCCAGCCGTTGCTTGGGCAGAGCCAATGCGAGATTAGTAAGCCCTGCGTTATTTGGTAGTTAGGTGAGATTATCTCTGACAGGCCTGGGGAAAACCTGATGAAGAAGGATTTCTCGGATCGTCCAAATGCGTTCCGTGAGACCTGCTGCCATAGCCGGAGAACAAGGCTGGTAGCGCCGCCTGCCGATGGGCTCTGCTAGGGGAAGTCGGAGGGAGCGGTGGGGGCGGGCAAAGTTGTAGACCGTCATCCGCCAGTCACCGCGGTGCTCCCGGGACTCAGGCCTGCGGGCAAAGGCCAGGGTCTTGCGCACGGAGAAGGCGTCCATACGCCGGGCCGTGGCGTTGAGCCGCTCAATGGCAGAGGTGTTAGGGGTGGTGTAGCCCAGACGCTCTAACTCCAGGTCAATGCGCTTGCGACTGCCATGGGCCATGCGCAGTCTGACCTCCACCACCCGCCGGCCCTCACGCCGTTTGAGCACCTGGACATGGGCCTGCCGGCGGGTCAGGCGATAGCGCTCTCGCGGCCTCCTGCCGCGAGCCCCTCGCCGCTTGGGCTGGTAGGGGGTTCCGAAGACTTGCGGGAACAGGGTGGCGTAGCATTCCCAGCCATCGCTGAAGAAGGCCAGATCCTGGAAGTCTCTCAGCCGGGCCTTCCCCCCGCGCAGAAGGCGGCGGGCCAGATCCTCGTTGCGCTCGCCCTGCACCCGCTCCACGATCAGGCGGCTTTTGGGTTCGAGCAGCTCCGCCTCCCAGCAGGGCCGGTTCTTGCTCCCGGCGTACCCGTGCCGCTCGTCGGCCTGCAGGCTGCTGCACACCAGGCCCTGCACCTGCTGGTCATGAAACAGCCGCCCGTGCCGACCCAGGCAGCGTTCCAGTCTGCGCACGCTCTCCCGGCTCACCTTGAGCAGGCGAGCGGTGGCGGCCTGACTGCTGCCCTCGCTCAGTTGCTCTGCGACCGCTACGGCCTTGGATTCGGGCAGTTTACAGTTCCAGAGGGCCGTGCCCTTCCTTTCGCTGAACTCCTGCCCGCAGCTCTTGCAACGCAGGTATCGTATCTTTTCTGCGCTGTACACTTTGCGTACCTTGAGATTGCCTTGTCCGGTTTTCCCGTACAGCTTGCATCCTTCTATCGGGCATGCCAGACTTGAGAGGGGAGGTTTGTTTGTTTTCACACAACGCAATCTGCGTTGAAAACGGCCTCCCCTTCAACCCCTGTCTGGGATAATCTCACTCTACTACCCGTTATTTTGCAGGTGTTTTATTTAGCGCCCAGACCACGTAGCGGTTTTGCAGCAACCGCTCGGCCAGGTGGGGGGGCAGGTGCTGCGCCAAACCGCGCAGTAGGTTCTGGGTCTCACGCAGCAAAGCACTCCCCTGCTTCTCACCCAAGGCCCGCGCCCTGGCATAGAGCACCAGGGGGAGGTCGTAGACGCCCAGTGCCCACGGTGCGCGCAGCTCGTAGGCCTCGGCAGAAATTTGCCGGGCTTTCTTGCGGTTACCGGCCCGCAGGTGGTTCAGGGCCAGGGCTGCCAGTGAGCGGGCGGTGTGGCGGTATTCCTTTCTATCACGCCAGACCTGTACCGATTCCTCGAGGGTCTCTTGGCTTTGTTGTAGATACCCCTGCTCGAGCAGGGTAAAGCCCAGGTTAAAAAGCACATGGCCCAGACGGGCCCGCTCACCCATCTCGCGCAGGTCGCGCAGGGCGGCCTCGAGCTCACAGCGTGCCTCCTCCAGGCGGCCCGATACCATGAGGGCGTTGCCGTAGTCGGAGCGGAGCAGGGCCAGGTCGCGCCAAGCCCCAACTTCGGCAGCCTCAACCATGGCCCGCTGCACGGTGGCCTCGAGCGCTGGTTCCAGGCCCAGCACCGCCGCATTGAGCAGAAGGCCCTGCAACGCATCCCACACCGCCCACCAGTCGCCGCGCTCACGGGCCTCCTGGTACAGTAGGTCGGCCATCTGCGTGCTGGCGGCATAGTCGCCTTTGACCCAGTCCACCACCAGCTTGTCGGCCCTTAGCCGGCGCAGCAGGAGGTCGTCTTTGAGCTGGGCTGCCAGCGCATGGGCCTGGGCATACACCTGTTGGTACTGCTCCAGCTCACCCAGCCGAAACCAGTAGCCCGAGAGGTTGCGCAAAGCCAGGGCCTGCATGGCCTGGTCGCCGATATCGTGGAAAGCCTGTATAGAGGCTAGTAGGGGCTCGAGCTGGGCATCGGGGTCGCCACCGCGGTACTCGAGCCAGGCCAGTTTGAACAGGGCATGCCCCCGCTGCCAGGGGGTTTGGGCCAGGGGCATGGCCGCCCGTATGGCTTCGATCCCCTCGGCCGCCCGGCCCGAGACCAGGGCCACATCCGCAGCCAGCAAATGTACACGAAAACGCTCAGGATCGCCCAAATTTTCAAGCAAACGGGCCATCTCCTGGCGCTCGGGGATCTGCAGTTGCCCCAGTGCAACACGGGTCTCGGCGGCTTCGATCAGCATACGGAAGCGCTCCGCATCTGGCTCCATGGGCGGGCACAAAACCTGGGCGCGGAAATAGTGCTCCAGAGCCTGCCGGGCCAGGGGTCCCCGGCGCAGGCTGCGAGCGGCCATCAGATGGGCCACGTAGGCTTCGGCATACTGACCAGCAGCCTCCAGGTGCGCGGCCAGCTGGGGCAACGGCCCCCCCACTTCGCGCAAGGCGTTGGCGATACGCCCGTGCAACCAGCGGCGGCGGGACTCGCTCATCCCGGCCATCACCGCTTGCCGTACCAGTTCGTGGTGCAGGGTATAGCCGGTCGGGTCTAGTCGCAAGAAGCCGCTCTGGGTCAGGCGCTCCAGGGACTCGATGGGGGCCTCGAGGTGGCGCAACAGCCCAGCGGCCAGTGCGGGCGGCAGGGGAAAATCGGCCAGCGCCAGGACCTGCACGATAGGAACCGCCCCCTCGCCGAGTCGCTTAAGCCGCTCCAGCAGTGCATCACGCACGCTGGGCGGAAGGGGCAGTTCGCGGTAGTCGCTGGTAAAGCTGTCGAAGGGGGTATGCCAGGCCCCTGCTTCGGCCCTGAGCAGGCCCTGGTCGAACAGGTAGCGCAGCGTCTCCAGAACATAAAAGACATTCCCTCCGGTGGCCTTAAACAAGCGTTCGGCGAAGCGTTCGCCACCCTCCCGCTGGCCCGAAAGCTGGCGCAGTAGATCGAGCAGGGCCGACTGGTCGATGGGTTCCAGGATTCGCTGCTGCATACGCCCTTCCTGGGCCAGCTCTTGCAGCACCCGCCGCACAGGCTCATTGTTTTGAAGTACCTCAGGCCGGGATGTACCCAGCACTGCAAAGCCCAGCCTCCCCGCCCGGCGCACCAGGTAGGGCAGAAACTCCAGACTGGCCCAGTCCAGCCAATGAAGATCATCCCAGAGCACCACCCCACCGGGCCGAACAATGCTTAGCAAACCCCTGCAAAGCGCCTCAAATAAGCGTGTCTTGTGCATGTTACCGGGTGGGCTCCCCAGCTCAGGCAGAAGCTGAGCCAGCTCCTCTCGCCACGGTGATGCCAGATGGTGAAGCCTGCGATCCTCGTAGGCCTGGCGCAATACCTCCAACACAGCGCTAAAGCCAATTCCCTGGCCGCTTTCGCGCTGGCGAATCCGCAACACCTCGGCAGAACCGGCCCTCGTCCGCCGCCTGGCGTACTCCAGGGCCAGCCGGGTTTTACCCACCCCAGCTTCACCCAGCAGCAGCAGCAGGCCCTGCCCCCAGTGGGTCTCGAGCCAAAAGATATCCGGCTCACGGCCTACCAGGGGCGGCTCAGCCCAGGGGTTGGTGCCGTTGTTTACCGGAGCAGCGAGCCTGCCAGCCAGCATTTGTGCTCCGAAAGCCTTCATTTCCTGGCTTAGCTCGAGGCCCAGCTGCTCCTTGAGCAGCCTCCGAAACTGTTCAAACTGCCGCAGCGCTGCCGCACGATCCCCCATCTGCAGGTATAGGCGCATCACCGCCATTTGCTCGGATTCCTGCAAGGGATCATCCCCCAGAAGCCGGAGGTATACTTTGAGGGCCTCATGGTAATTAGCACCCGCCTCGTAGCTGCGGGCCAGGCCGAGCAGGGCCTCACGATAAAGGCCAGCCCAGCGTTCACGTTCGGGAATCAGCCAGTCCTGGAAATTTTCTGAGGTTTTCACTTCCAGGTCGGCCAGAAAACCACCCCGCCAGAGCGCTGCCGCTTCAGCCCAAGCCCCCTGAGCCATGCGCTGCAGAAATACCTCGAGGTCGGTCTCAACCACCCCCAGGCCGATCGAGGCTGTGGTTTGTACAAACACCTGCTCCCATGGGGTGCGCTTAAGGCGGAATAACTCCTGGCGAAGGTTTCTGCGTGCGGCCACCTCGTCGCCCTCCCATAGCAGATCGGCCAGACGACCCCGCTCCACCGGGTGGCCCACCACCGCCAGGTAGGCCGCCATCGCCGCCGCTTTCCGGGGCAGGAGCAGCACCAGCCGGCCATCCACCCAGAGCTGGGGTGGACCAAGCAGGCTCAGGTAGAGGGCCATTCAATCCTCGCACCGGTTGGGCTACCTCAACCGCACAAGAACCCTATCACCTTTGCCGCGCCCTTATTGCTAAACCCCGGTCATTTGCGAGGCCGCGCTCTGCCAGTCGTGGCTGCGGGCCAGGCTGGTGCCTATCAAAACCCCATCAAACAGCCCCTCCAGCTCCTGCAGTTGGGCCCTGTGGTTGTAGCCCGACTCGGCCACCAGCAAACCTCTAAACCCCGCGGAACGCGCTATACCTCCCAGGCGTGGGGCTGTTCGACGGTCGATGCTCAGATCGATCAGGTTGCGGTTATTCACCCCGATGATGCGGGCCCCTGCCGCCAGGGCCAGCTCGAGTTCGGCTTCGTCGTGCACCTCCACCAGGGCCTCGAGCCCCGCCTGCTCGGCAAGTTGCAGGTAAGACGCTGTGAGCCGGCCCAGCAGCGCCACAATGAGCAGCACCGCCGAGGCCCCCAAGGCCCTGGCCTCGGCCACCTGCACCGGATGCACCGTGAAGTCTTTTCGCAGCACCGGCACATCCACCGCAGCCCGCACATCCCGCAAATCCTGGTCTGAACCGGCAAAGTAGTGCGGCTCGGTCAGCACGCTAATGGCTCGAGCGCCCCCGGCCACATACGCACGGGCCACTTCGGCGGCCTCGAGGGCCACCGCTATCTCGCCTTGCGAGGGGCTCTTGCGCTTGACCTCGGCAATAAGCGATAGGCCCGGCAAACGCAAGGCCTGGCTCAACAGAGGCGGGCTGGGCAGCGCCGGCTCTGTCGGGGCTTGCAAACCTTCCACTTCACGCAAGCGTCGGCGTGCAATCTCACCCAGCACGCCCGGTACACTGGATAGCTCTGGAATCATGTGTTTTATGCTACCGCTTTATAGCCCAGCACGACATGACAAACTGCTGAAACTTCTAGCACCCTGCTCGCACGCGATGCCCGCCCATGAAGCCGCCCCGGTCAAAGTTTAATCGAAATTACTGCACCTGGTTCAATTATTTTGCTAGCATAACAATATGAACGGTATTGTGCTGGCTTTGGGGGGCGGTGGTGTGCGGGGCAGCGCGCATATGGCCCTACTGGATGTGTTAAGCGAGGCCAATATTCCAATTGCAGGGCTGGCCGGTAGCTCCGCTGGCGCGCTGGCAGCGGCTTTATACGCTTTTGGCATCCGTGTACACCACAGCGAGCTGGGCGAGTGGCTCAAAGACCCCGAGCTCGAGCGTTTACAGAAAAACGGCGCTATACACCAGGTAAGCCGCCTGGTCGATTTCATACGGCGGCCTTATCTGGCCGAGGGGGTCAAGATTCGCCAGGGCTACCGCGCGCTGTTCGGTGAGCGGCGCATCGAAGAAAGCCCGATTCCCCTGGTTATTCAGGCCTGCGACCTGACCACCGGGGAGGCGGTTATGCTGCGGGCCGGGCCGGTGGCCGAAGCCTTGGCCGCCAGCAGCGCCGTACCCAGCATTTTCCCTCCGGTGGCCTGGCATGGCCGGCTGCTGATTGATGGCGACGTGGCCGAAAAGGTGCCGGTCACAGCCGCCAAAGCCTTGCAGGCCGGCCCAGTTGTTGCAGTCGATGTGTCCAACCGGGTGATACCCAGCGAGCCCAGAACTGCCCTGGAAGCAGCCCTGCAAGCCGGTGAAGCCTCGCGCCGCCGGCTGTTGAGCATCGCCCTGTCCCAGGCCGACCTGGTAATTGCCCTGGAGGCCGACCCCCCCATCGAAACCTTCGACTATACCAAGGCCCAGAGGGCCTACGAACTGGGCCGCCAGAGGGCCGAGGCCGCCTTACCCAGAATCAAAGAGCTGCTGTTCAGACCCGTCCCAAGCCGCAAACCCTGGTGGTCACGTTTTGCCCAGCTCAAGCCACAGGCGCCAAAAAGCAGCCCCGTATCCCACACAACCCAGGGTCAAAAACAGCACCACTCCTAAGTCAAACCCCATCCGCAGAGCAAAAATCGCCGCCAGGCAGGCCACCCCAAGCCACAGCGCATTCAGGAAAACTTTGCGCACGGGCTCGAGGGGCTGCTTAGTGGATGGACGGAATTGCTGCACCCCAACGGCCACCCACAGCAGGGCAAAAAAACCATTGAGGGCCCAGACCATCCAGGCCGGCAGCCCAACGAATACCGGCAGAGCCAGCCAGGCCAGGCCGAGGTGAAAAAACTGCACCAGCAGGGCCAGCGCGCTTAGCTGCAACAAACCCCGCCGCCTCGAGGCCAGAGGCGCCTCTTGATTCAGCAGATTCGTCCATGACTTCATCGGGCCAGCGCGCGACGGGCCCACCACTGCCAGCCCAGGGCCAGGGCCATCATCCCAAGGCCCACAATTTCTGTGCTGGGGTTGTTGGGCATCAGCATGAGCGCTGCTACCAGGTACAAAAGCCGCTGAAGCCAGTTGGCCTTCCCCAGCAGGTAGCCCAGGGTGGCTGCTGAGAAGGCTGTAAGCCCCAGCAGGGCGGTTGTGATGATACGCCCACCCTCGAGCACGCTCTCCACCCCAATCAGCAGCAGACCCGGATTGAAGAAAACCATATAGGCCAGCAAAGCGGTTCGCAGCTCGTAGACGAAGCCCTGCACACCGGTTCTAAAGGGCTCGCCTTTGGCAATGGCCGAAGCCGCATAGGCCGCCAGGGCCACCGGCGGGGTCGAGTCGGCCATAATGCCAAAATAAAAGGCAAACATGTGGGCCACAATCTTCAGAATGGGCACCTCTATACCTGAGAAGGTCAGGGAGCCATAGTCGATGCCGTTTTGCTCGGCAATTCTGGTAATCACCGGAACCACCAGGCTTGCCATCACCACGTAGTTGGCGGTGGTGGGAAGGCCCATGCCCAGCACCAAACTGATGAGCTGGGCCAGGAACAGAGCCACCAGCAGGTTGCCTCCCGAAAGGGTTTGCAGCAGGTCGGTCAGACCAAACCCAATATTGGTGATGAGCACCACCGCAATGATGATGCCGGCCAGACCGGTGGCGATGGCGATGCCCACCATGTTGCGGGCCCCGTTGGCGAAGCCCTCGATCACGATCCGCGCAAATGAACGCAAGCCACTGACAATCCCCTGTCCACTGCGCTGGGCACGGTAGAGCTCCTGTAGCAGCGCCACCCCAATCATCAAGAAGATGGTGTTGAGCGCGGCCCGTTCGGGCGACATCTCGACAATCAATAAGGCGTAAAGCAGGTAGGCCAGGGGAAAGACGTAGTGCAGTCCCGCCCGGAAGGTCGGCCAGAACCTGGGTAGCTCGGACTTGGGCAGTCCTTTAAGGCCCAGTTTGACCGCCTCTAAATCCACCAGAATGAACAGGGTGGTGTAAGCCAGCAAGGCCGGCACGATAGCCATCAGCACCAGGGCCGAGTACGGTATGCCCAGGAAGTCGGCCATGATAAAAGCCGCCGCTCCCATCACGGGGGGCATCAGCTGCCCGTTGGAGCTGGCCGCCACCTCGACCGCCCCGGCCTTCTCTGCCGAGTAACCCGCCCGCCGCATGGCCGGGATGGTAAAGGTGCCGCTGGTGACCACATTGGAGATGGAAGAGCCCGAGACCACCCCAGTGAGCGCGGAAGAGACAATCGAGGCCTTGGCGGGCCCGCCCCGCACCCCCCCCAAGACGCTAAAAGCCAGATCGGTGAACCATTTGCCAGCCCCGGCCCGCTCGAGGATGGCCCCAAACAGCACAAACACAAACACGGTTCGGGCTGCCACCCCAATGGGCGTGCCCCAGATGCTATCCGAGGCGTTCATGAAGAGCTGGCTCACCAGCGAGCGCCACTGCACCCCCGCGTGGAGCTGGCCCAAGGCACCGGGCAGCTGCCCCTGGAAGAGCCCCTGGGGCCCGGTAAGGGCAAACAGCATAAAGACAACGGTGATGACAGGCATGGCCGGCCCCAGTGAACGCCAGCCCGCCAGCAGCAGCATCAGGATGGTTACACTTCCCACAATCAGGTCGGTCTGGTTGGCCAGCCCACCCCGGATTTCGATCATCTCCTTGTACTGCCACATCACATAGCCGGCCGAGAGGGTTGCGGTGATGCCCAGCACCCAATCGAACAGGGGAATCCGGTCACGCCGGCTGCGGCGGTTGAAGGGGTATACCAGAAACACCAGGGCGAAAGCAAAGGCCAGGTGGGCCGCCCGAAAGAAGAGCTGATCCAGTGAACCAACCCAAGTCGCCCAAACCTGGAATACACTCCAACCCACCGCCAGTCCCAGGATGACCCAGCGGGTCCAGTCGGTTGGTTTTCGCCCCCCTAGCTCGGTCTCCTCAACCAAGCGGGTCGCTTCAACCTCCGGCTTATTGTTATGCATTCATAACCTCCATCTTCACGTCCCCTATTGAACTCGAGCAGGAGGCAGCCCCCTGGCTCACAAGCTGGCATAGTTTTACACCCAAAAACCCACAACGTCCATTTTTGGCCCACAAAAAGTAAGGCCGACTCAACGGTCGGCCCGGACAGGTTCAAGAATTTAGCGAATGATACGCTTTTCGCGGTAGTAGCGCTCGGCGCCGGGGTGCAGGGGAATCGGCAGGTTGCGAGCGGCCAGGTTCACGTTGAAAAAGCGCTGCAGGTTGGGATGAATGGACTTGAAATCGGGGCTATCGAAGGTGGCCTTGAGCATGTTGTACACCACGTCGGCGCTCAGGCTCTCGGCCGCAATCCACATCGAGAGCACCGCCACCGAAGGGGTGGTCACATCCACGCCGCGGTAGGTTTCGCCTGGGATGTTGAAGGCGCGGTAGAAGGGGTACTTCTTAGCCAGCTCCTGCACCCGGCTGGCCTCCACCTCCACCAACTGGATGCGAAGGGTCTGGGCGGCCTGGCTGATCACCGAAGCCCCCAGGCCCCCCGTGAAGAAGAAGGCATCGGCGCGGCCGTCCTGCATCAGGGCCAGGGCGTTGTTAGGGTTGACCCGGATGGCTTCACGCAGGTCGTTCAGGCTGAGTCCGTAGGCCTCGAGCACCTGGCGGGCGTTCTGCTCGGTTCCAGAGCCCACATCGCCGATGACCACCCGCTTGCCCTTGAGGTCGGCAATGGTGTTGATACCGGCCCCGGCGCGGGCCACCACGTGCACCACTTCAGGGTAAAGGATGCCCACTGCACGGATGTTCTTCACCGGTTTGCCTTCAAAA
Source organism: Meiothermus taiwanensis WR-220 (assembly GCF_003568585.1). Classification (NCBI taxonomy): domain Bacteria; kingdom Thermotogati; phylum Deinococcota; class Deinococci; order Thermales; family Thermaceae; genus Meiothermus; species Meiothermus taiwanensis. Next base: position 1,372,039 of record NZ_CP021130.1, on the reverse strand, counting down.
GCCGCAATGCCCGTTCCGTTGTAGGCATAGTAAGCAATATCGTTCTGAGCCAGGCCCATCTGAAGCTCGCCCGAGGCAATGGCGTTGATGTTAAACACCGAACCGCCGGTAGAGCGCGCATTGGCCCGCACCCCAATGTTGGCATCGTTGACCAGCTTGGCGATACCGGTAGCCACGGGGAAATAAACCCCGGTGGTACCACCCGAACCAATGGTGACGAAGGTTTGCGCGAGAGCAGAGCCCATCAGCGCAAGCGAGGTGAAAAGCAACAGGGTCTTTTTCATTTGCGTTCCCTCCTTGTGTCAGCCGGGTTGATTATTTCTCAGTATCGGGGCTGCGTCAACCTCTGTTCTTAGCTTGAAGCGATTGGGTAGAGTGAAGTGTGGTCAGGTTACATATTGAGAAGCTGGTGGCCGGCGGCCTGGGACTGGCCCGCACCCCCTCGGGAACCGCCCTGGTACGGGGTGGTTTGCCAGGTGAGACGGTAGAAGCAGAGCTTTGGCAGCGCAAAAACCATCTCGAGGGTCGGGTGATCCGCGTTCTGGAGGCACATCCGGCGCGGTACCGCCAGGCATTGCCCCCCTCAGCCGATCTGCCGTTGGAATACCCCCACCAGTTGCCCATTAAGCAGCTTTTCGTACAGGAGTCGCTCGAGCGCATTGGCAAGCTCCAATTTGAGCTGGCCCCGGTTCAGCCCTCCCCCAGCTACACCGCCCAGCCCGGCCTTCACTACCGCACGGCTGCCCAGTACGCCTTGCACCCCCAGGGGGGGCTGGCCTACCGGCTGCCCCGCTCCAACGAGCTGGTGCCCGTACCCCACGACCCCCTCATCGCCGAACCCCTCCAACCGGCCTTCGAACTATTGAGCGGTTGGCCGCTCGCTAACCTCGAGGAGGTGGTCTTACGGGGCTCAATCTATGAACAAAAGGTGCAGATCGGGTTTATTGGTGGGCACGCGCGGCATTACAAAAAAACCGCGCAGGCCCTGGTGCAGGAAGGCATCGCCGGTGTGGTTTGGGGTGCCTCGAGCCCCAGGGGTCGTTTCCGCGGGCCACTCCAGCATCTGGCCGGAACCCCCCACCTCCTCGAGGACTTTGGTGGGGTGCTTTCCAGCGTAAACGTGCAAAGTTTCGCCCAGGTCAATCCCAAGGCAGCCGGGCTGCTGTTCCAGGAGGCCGCCCAAGTGGTCGAGCCCGGCCGCAAAGCTGTAGAGCTTTACGCCGGCAGCGGTGTTTTGAGCCTGCACCTGGCCCATCGCTTTACCGAGATGGTGGCCATCGAGATTAACCCCAGCGCGGTCAAGCGGGGGGAGGCCGACCGCGACCGGCTGGGGGTAGAGAACCTGGTGTTTATTCAGGACGACGCCAGGGTGCTGGGCCAGCACCTTCCCGCCGACCTGGTCATGGTTGATCCCCCTCGAGCCGGCCTGGCCCCCGAGGTGCTGGCTGGCCTGCTGGAGAACAGACCCCAACAGATCCTCTACATCGCCTGCGACCCGGCCACCTGGGCCCGCGATGTCGGACGGCTTGTACAGAGCGGTTATCACCTGCGCTTTGCCCGCCCCTACGACTTCTACCCGTTCACCCATCACGTGGAGGTGTTAAGTCTGCTATCGCTCTGAGGATGCCGGTGGGCTTCCACCAATGCACCCCTTGCACTTTGCGGCCGCTTCTCCGAGAATCGTCGCTGTGTTGGTCAAGCGCATCATCCCGTGCCTCGATGTCCACCATGGGCGGGTGGTTAAGGGCGTTAACTTCGTGAACCTGCGGGATGCCGGGGATCCAGTCGAGGCGGCCAAAGCCTACAACCTGGCCGGGGCCGACGAGCTGGTCTTCCTGGATATTACCGCCACCCACGAGAAGCGTGGCCTTATGCTCGATATAGCCACCCAGGTAGCTGAGCAGGTGTTTATTCCCTTTACAGTGGGCGGGGGGGTGCGCAGCCTCGAGGATGCCCGGGCCCTGCTGCTGGCTGGGGCCGACAAAATCTCCATTAACTCGGCGGCTGTTCGGCGACCCGAGCTGATTCGGGAGCTGGCCGAGCACTTTGGCAACCAGGCCGTGGTGCTGGCCATTGATGCGCGCAGAAGCGGCCACTCCTGGGAAGTTTACGTGGCTGGGGGCCGCACCCCCACTGGACTGGACGCGCTGGCCTGGGCTGAGCGGGGCGCCAGCCTGGGTGCGGGGGAAATCCTGCTAACCAGCATGGACGCCGATGGCACCAAGGCCGGCTTCGATCTGGCCTTGTGCCAGGCCGTGTCGCGGGTGGTGGATGTACCGGTCATCGCCTCCGGCGGTGCAGGCAGCCCCCAGCACTTTGTCGAGGTGCTGCAGGATGGCATCGCCGATGCAGCCCTGGCCGCCAGCGTATTTCATTTTGGCGAGATTCACATCCCACAGCTCAAGGCGTACCTGGCCCAGCAGGGTATTCCCGTTCGGCTCGAGGCTTCCGGTGGGTTGCAATCCCCCGCATGACCGCCAAGAATGGGCAAAGAGGAGCCCTATGAATCTCGCTGCTGTTCGCTTCGATACCAACGGCCTGGTTCCGGTCATCGTGCAAGATGCACAGACCGGCCAGGTGCTCACACTGGCCTACGCCAACCTCGAGGCCCTCGAGCAGACCCTACAGACCCGACAAAGCACCTTCTGGAGCCGCAGCCGCGGCGCGCTCTGGGTCAAGGGCCAGACCTCAGGGCACACCCAGCGGGTGGTGGAGGTTGTGCTCGACTGCGACCAGGACGCGGTGGTGTACAAAGTAATCCCGGAGGGCCCGGCCTGCCATACCGGGGCCGAGAGCTGCTTCCATCATCCCCTGACCCCCGCTACCGACCCACCCCTGGGTGAGGTTTTGCAGCGGGTGTACCGCACCATTCAGCAACGCTTAGAGACCCTACCCGAGGGCTCGTACGTCGCCAAGCTGCACCAAGCAGGCCTCGACCGCCTGCTCAAAAAAATCGGTGAGGAGGCCGGTGAGGTAATTATCGCCGCTAAAAACCAGCGCCCCGAGGAGTTGGTCTGGGAAGCCTCAGATCTGCTGTTCCACCTGCTGTTCGTGCTCGCTGAACAAGGCGTCACCCCCGCGGATCTTGCCCGCACACTCTGGAGCCGCCACAAACCGAAGGATCAGGGCTCAGCATAGGAATGCTCTGGAAGTGTTACCAAGGCCTGTGCTGCCACAAAGCTTGGTAATCTTGAGATATGGAAGTGGAATTCGATACCGATATGGACATTGAGCGGCTCCTGGTGCTCGAGATCGCCCGGGTAACCGAGCAGGCTGCACTGGCCGCCAGCCGGCTGGCCGGAATGGGTAAAAAAGACGCTGTGGACGCGGCTGGCACCGAGGCCATGCGCACCGTGCTCTCCGAGCTCCCCATCAATGGCCGGGTCGTGATTGGCGAAGGCGAGATGGACGAAGCCCCCATGCTTTACATCGGCGAGCGCCTCGGACGGGGCGGGCCGGAGGTGGACATTGCGGTGGATCCGGTAGAGGGCACCACCATCACCGCCAAAGGTCTGCCCAACGCCATCACAGTCATTGCCATTAGCGAAAAAGGCGGCTTGGTGGGGGCCCCCGACATGTACATGCAAAAGCTGGTGGTGGGCCCACCGGCGGCCGGCAAGGTGAGCCTGGATTTTCCAGTAGAGGCCAATCTTCGTATCGTTGCCGACTCCCTGCAACGCAAGGTAGAAGACCTGGTGGTGGTCATTTTGGATCGACCCCGGCACGAACAGCTCATCCGCGAGGTGCGGGAAGCCGGGGCCAGGGTCAAGCTGATTACCGACGGCGACGTGGTGGCGGCGGTCTCGGTGGCCGTTCGTGGAACCGGCGTTCACGTCATGATGGGCAGTGGGGGTGCCCCGGAAGGGGTGCTGGCCGCGGCTGCTTTGAAGTGTATGGGCGGGGAGATTCAAGGGCGCTTCCTGCCCAGCAGCCCCGCAGAGCTCGAGCGGCTCCATGCCATGGGGGTGGACGAAAAGAAGATCTACCGCACCAACGACCTCGCCCCGGGCCGGCAGATTGTCTTTTCAGCAACCGGCATCACACACGGAGAGCTGCTCGAAGGGGTGCGCTACTTTGGCGGTGGGGCCCGCACCCACTCGATCGTGATGGGCTACCAGACCAGGGTGGTGCGGTTTATCGACTCTATTCACCTTTTCGAAAGCGGCGCCAGGGTCAACATCCGGGTTTAGTGGCTGAACCCCTCCTCTTGCTCGGCTGGAATCCTTCACCTTGGACTGCCCACGGTGATGAAGGATTCCAGCTGCAAGCGGCATCTCGAATATGGGTCGGTTCGGATCAGAAACCGATGTTTACGCCCACAGCACCGCCCAAACCAAAGGCGCTCGGGCTTCCAAAGAACAGCATGGGGTGTACCTCAACAAAAATACCCACCAGCGGCAGGCCCACATTCAAATAGGTTCCGATCACCCCTCGAGCCCCCAAGCCTCCGCTGCTGGGGCCTTGTGATAGCAGGGATACGGTTGTCCCGGAGGCATAAAACAAACCACCACCCGCGTAAAGATCAGTCAGGGGCAGCGAAACCAGCACATCGGCACCACCCCCCAGCGAAGCCGGCCCGCCAGTAAAGAAGTTGGCACCGCCATACACCCGGCCATCCACTAGCAAGGGCACCAAGGAAAAACGAACACCGGCATTAACGCCAAAAGGGCTCCCAGCCGTCACCTGCACACTCTGGGCCAGAGCCGAACCGAACAGTAAAACCAGCAGGATCAGCCATTTACGCATACAAACCTCCGCGCCAAGTATAAATGGGCGCTTTCCTAGATGGCTACTGGCTTTTGCAATAGTTCAGCAATCTGCACGGCATTTAAGGCCGCTCCCTTCAGCAGCTGGTCTCCCGCCACAAAGAAATCCAGCCCATTATCAAAAACCAGGCTCTTACGGATGCGCCCGACCTCCACATTAAACTTGCCGGTCGCGCTCAGGGGCATGGGATAGCGTTTGGTAGCGGGATCATCGACCAAATCCACCCCCGGGGCTGCGCTTAGCACCGCTCGAGCCGCCTCTGGACTTACGGGTTTTTCAAACTCCACCGTAACCGCCTCGGAGTGCACCCGCAGGGTAGGAACCCTCACTGCTGTGCAGGAAACCCGGATCTCGGGGTCCTCCATGATCTTTTGGGTTTCCCACAGCACCTTCATCTCTTCTTTGGTATAGCCGTTTTCCTGGAAGGCATCGATCTGCGGAATCACGTTAAAGGGCAGGGGGTGAGCAAAGGTTTTATGTTCAACCGCACGCCCGGCCAGGAACTCTTTGGTGCCCTGTAACAGCTCCTCCATCCCGCTTGCGCCGGCCCCCGAAGCACTCTGGTAGGTGCTGACAATCACCTTTCGAGCCTTGAAGGCCTTGTGCAGGGGATGAAGGGCCATCAGCAAAATAGCGGTGGTGCAGTTGGGGTTGGCAATGATGTTCTTGTGGCTCCGGATGGCGTGTGGGTTAATCTCCGGCACAATCAGGGGCACATCCGGCTCATAGCGAAAGGCCGAAGAGTTGTCGATCACCACCGATTGGGTAGCCCATATGGGTGCGTATTGCTTGGAGATGCCGCTGCCTGCACTCGCCAACACCACATCCACCGGCAATGGGGCCTCCGGCAGGGCCTCTACAGCGATTTCCTCTCCTCGAAAAACCATGCCTCGACCAGCGGAGCGTGCCGAGGCGTACAGCCGCAACTCTGAAACCGGAAAGTTTCGCTGCTCGAGCACCTTCAGCAACTCTCTACCAACCGCCCCGGTCGCCCCTACAATCGCGATTTTCATAGCCTTCACCTCTCTTCAACAAAAAACCTGCCAGAACTGGCAGGTAGCGGCAACTCGAGCGAGCCGCCGCTTAGCTGGTGGTGGTGGTATACCAAACCATCTGCGAACAACAATATAAGCAACTCAAGCAAAAGTCAAACCCAACCCCCACTCAACCTAGGTAGAAGCAGATAAGCCCTCAGTTGCAGCGATACTCACCGACCCGCGCCTCGGGCACCTGTAGCCATGCCACCTGGGTCGTTGGGGTATCCGGGGAAGCCAGGCAGCCGGTCACGCGGTTGACCGCGATGGTGAGGTAAGTCCGGCCGGAGGCCACCGCTGGGCCGGGGCGGGCGATGTAGGTGGGCTGGGGTGGGGACTCCAGCACAGCAGAGGGGGCACCAGCCACCTGGGTGCGCTGCACCTGGCGGGCAGGAAACAAGGCTGCAACACCACTGGAGCTGATATTTCCGGTTAGCAGGTCGAAGGTGGCCGTAGCCAGCCCCGGGGGTTGTGGAAAATCGCCGGCGGGGCGGCCGCGCAGGGCCTGTTCTACAAAGTCGCGCCAGATGGGGGGGTTCACCACCGAGCTGCTGGGCTCCACACCGCCCATGCGCTGGGGTTTGTGGTCATCCCGCCCAACCCAGAGCGTAGCCACCAGGCCACGGGTTGCCCCAGCAAACCATAGGTCGATGGCCTCGTCGCTGGTTCCGGTTTTGCCTCCCACAATACGCCCAGGGATGCGCGCCGCCGAGGCCAGGCTCGAGCTGAATCCAGGTGGCACGTCGTAGACGTAGCCTTTGAGCATGTCCCAAATCTGATAGGCCACTTGGGGTGTCCAGAGCAGTACTTTTTTGGTCTCGGGCTGGTAGATTATGCGACCATTGCTATCCTCAACTCGAAGCACCAGCCGGGGCTCCACCCAGTAGCCACCATTGACAAAGCTGGCGTAAGCAGCAGCCAGGCCCATGGGCGTGATCTCGGCACCACCCCCAATGGCGTTGGCCAGCACGGCCATATTGCCGGTCAGGCGAAAACCAGCGGTGCGAAGCTTATCGCCCAGGCGCTGCACCCCAATGGCCTCGGCGGTGCGAATGGCCGGCAGGTTCAACGAGCGATCCAGGGCGTAGCGGATGCTAACCGGGCGGTCGAGGTAGCGGCCATCGAAATTTTTGGGCCGCCACACCCCCTGGGGCGTGCGGTACTCAATCGGCGAGTCGCGCACGGTGGTGGCCTGGGTCCAGCCAGCTTCCAGGGCGACCCCGTAAGTAAAGGGCTTGATGGCTGAGCCGGGGCTGCGCCAGGCCTGGGTGGCCCGGTTGAACTCACCCTCGGTGCCTGGCCGGGCCCCTACCATGGCCAGCACCTCACCCGAGTTGGGCTCGAGGCCGACCAGCGCAAGCTGCGCCTGGTCGGGTAGACGGCGGCCTGTCACCGCCTTTTCCGCAGCGGTCTGCATCCGGAGATCCAGGGTTGTAATTATGCGCAGGCCGCCTTGTTCACGCAGCTTTGCTGTACCTATCTTTTCTTTCAGGTAGCGCTGCACCTCGTATACAAAATAAGGGGCCAGGCGCACATTGCGTTCAGGTACGATCCGCACGCTGGGGTCGACCAGCTTGGCCTCTTTGAGGTTGCCGTTTTCGTCGTATTCCGCTTCCCAGCCCTTGGGCACCAACTTATAACGCCACGCTGCATCGGCCTCGGCCTGGCTGATCCACCCCTCCGAGACCATGTTGTTGAGCAATACCCGCATGCGCCGTCGGGTTGAGCTGAGATCCAGGTAACGGGTGTTCGGAGCAGGAATCAGCACGGCCAGGTAGGCCCCTTCGGCCAGGTTGAGCTCGGACGGCTCTTTACCAAAATAGGCCTGGGCCGCAGCCCAGATTCCCTGTGCGTTGCCGCCCCAGGGCACCACGTTCAGGTACATCTCCAGAATTTCCTCTTTGGAGTAGCGCCGCTCGACCTGAATAGCCAGGGGAAACTCCTTCAGTTTGCGCTCGAGGCCGCTTATACCCCGCCGCTCGAGGGCCAGATCACGCAGCAGCGTGTTCTTGACCACCTGGGTGGTAATGGTTGAGCCCCCCTGTAGATCACCGCGTAAGGTGTAGTACACCCCGCCCAGCAAACGAATGAAGTCTATGCCGTAGTGCCTGAAAAAGCGCTGATCCTCCGAAACCACCACCGCCACGGCCGCTGCAGGGGATACCTCGGAAAGCCGCACCAACTGCCGGGCAATAGCCCGCCCATCCTCCACCGAGGCCAGATCGGCAATGGGAATGCCATCACGGGTATAGAAGGTAGAGGTTGCCGTGAAGCGCAAATCTTCAAGAGTCTCGAGGCTGGGCAGGTCGCGCAGAAGCAGCCAGGTCACATACCCTGCGGCCCCCAGTGCGCCCAGAAACCCTGCGAGTAGCACCAGCCGCAAAACCTGAAGCAATCTTCGCACGTGCCCTAGTTTAGCAGCATTGTATTAGAGGGTTTGTAAGGCTCGTTGTGAGCACAAAGGCCTAAGGGCTGGGCTGCGGCTTTGCCAGGTTGCGAAGGATATTGGAAAAGGCCCTACGGTCTACCGGCTTGGAAATCACGTGTTCCACCCTGGCAAACTCAGCGGTTAGCTTGGTTCGCTCGTCACCATCAGTAATGAACAGCACCACCGGCACTTCTCGCAGGCGACGGCTCATTTTGAGACGGGAGGCAATCGAAAAGGGATCTATTTCAATCGCATCGTCCAGTACGATGGCACGGGGGGTATGGGCTTTCAGATAATCCAGGCCTTCTTTAGCACTCTCGAAGAATTGTGCCTCAATACCTTGCTCCTCGATGACCAGCTCAAGCAAAGCCCGCAAGGTCTGGCTCGAGGTTACTATCAACACTTTATTGCTTGGCATCGCTTCCGACATACTAGCTAGATGGTAGCAAACCCAGGGCTTAGAACAGGCCCAAATATCACAGTCATGCAATAAGCGCCAGCGGGGCTGGAGGCGCCTTTCCTAGCGTGACATTGTCGTAAGACAAACAACCCGAGGGTGAACATCCCTCGGGTTGCTGCGTCCTGCTGCTGGCTGGGGCACGTGGACTCGAACCACGACCGACGGTTCCAAAGACCGTTGTCCTGCCATTAGACGATGCCCCAGCAGGAGGCGCCATCGGGTTGCCAGAAACCCCGCAGGACAGCAATCGGTATTTTAGGGGTCTTCGCAGCGTGTGTCAAACCCATGTAATCGGTCAATACATTTGAGACTCCAGGGGAACCGACACCTCCTGTAGCTTAGCCAGGTACTCCACCGGCGCCAACCCCCCCAGGGCCATGTGCGGCCGGTGCAGGTTGTAGTGCTCCAGATAACCCTCCAGCTCCCCTTGAATAGCCTCTATCCCCAGCGGTAAAGCCCGCGTGTAAAACTCATCCCGAAACGTCCGCTGCAGCCGCTCTACCATCCCGTTCAGCTTCGGACTCCTCGGCGGCAAAACAAAAAGCTCTATCCCCAATACCCGACAACCCTCCTCAAACTCCGCCATGAACTCGCTGCCCCCATCCACCTGGATCGCACGGATGACACAAGGACATCGCCGCACCAGCTGCTGCAGAAAATCCAGCGCCGTCTTAGCACTCGCCCGGCTGTACACCCCCGCCGTCCCCCAGCGGCTTACCGTGTCCACCGCCGTAAACTGCCGCAGACCCGTCCCGTCCCCCAGATCCACCCACAGCGTATCCACCTGTACCAGATCCCCAGGCCGCAGCGCCGTGTACTCCGCGGGCTTCCTCCGGGCATAGGGCCGCTGGCTCTTCCTGCGCAAACGGGCCTTACGGTTTCTGGCCAGGAAAGCGCTCACCGGCTCCACCCGGCCGCTTCGCTCCAGGTAGCTCAGGATGCGTCCTACCGTGCGTTCGCTTAGGGTGTAGCCCTCTCTGTGCAGTCTCTGCCCGATGCGCCAGCGGCCCCAGGTGGGGTTTTGTTTGCGCAGCCGCTCTATGCGTATGAGGACATCGGGTTTCCAGTGTACCTTCCGGCGCAGCTTCCTGGGTTTGCGGCTTTTGGGTTTGAGGCCGGCAAGGTCTTGTTCTTCGAGTCTTTTTTTCCAGCGGTGGTAGGTGGCCTTGCTGATGCCTACCAGCTTTTGGACTTCGTCCCAGGGAACTTTCTTTTTTCTGAGGGTCTCTACCAGTTTGAGCTTCCGCAGGCGCTCGGCCACGACGGGGTCGCCGGCGCCTGCTTGTTCGAGCTGGCTGGCTTGGTTGGCGGCTTTGAGCAGGGGTTTTCCAACTGTAGTAAGCTGCATCTGGGGGAACCTCCTTTCCAGAGTCGGTTCCCCCTATTCTCTTTCGCTCAGAGTCTCACATGTATCCGGCCGAGCACAACCCACCGGCCAGCCTAGGCTGCATAGCCTAGCATCCGCCGTAAAAGACGGGGGTTTTGCGTATGGGCTTGCAGGTCGGCCGCAAGAAGCTTCAAGTATTCAGCAAAGACGGGCTCGAGCTGGGGCATCCAGGCGCGCAACACAGCCTCGGAAAGGCCCAGGTGCTCGGCCCACAGCTCGACCAGCTCTGTCGACTTGATGGGCAGGTGGGCCTGCCAGCGGTAGTGCAAGGTGGGCACCAGGTGCGCCACCACAAAATGCCGATCAATTAGCCAGTCCAGTTGAGTACCTTGCTTCTGGACAAACAGGGCCAGGGCAGTAAGGGCGCTTTGTTCTAGGGTTTTGACGTCGAGAGCATGTTTCATGTTTGTTCTCCCTGATCGGCCAGGCTCGAGCCGATGTCTTTATGGTAGTGGGTAGGCTGGCAACTGAGAATGGCAAATCGAAATAAAGAATCGGACTTTACAAACGAAAACAAAGTAAAATTTGCTTATGACTATTGAATCTAAACATCTAGACGAGGTCTCGTGGAAGATCCTGGAGCTGCTTCAGCAAAACGCCCGCCTGCCCTACAGCGAACTGGGCCGGCAGGTGGGGCTATCGGCGCCCGCCGTGGCCGAGCGGGTTCGTCGAATGGAGGAAGCCGGGATTATCCGGGGCTACCGGGCCGATGTGGATCCCAGCCAGCTGGGGTACACCCTCGAGGTCTTCATCCGCGCCGAGGTCACACACAGCAACCACGAGGCCGCCATCCGCTATATAGCCCAGCTACCCAATGTGCTCGAGTTCTGGAATCTGACAGGGCGCGACGGCTACCTGATCCGGGCGGTGTTTCGTTCTGTGCAAGAGCTCGAGCAGGTGCTAAACCAGAAGCTGGGCGTTTACGGCACGACCACCACGGCCCTGGTGCTTTCCAAACCGGTGGCCTTTCGCGTTCTCAGCAAAGCGCAAGCAATCCAGTAACGCCGTGATTCACAGGTCGTACCAGGGGGGCCGACCTCGGAACAGCTCAATGGGCGCCCCCAAGACCTCTTCCCTTCCAGCCTCCACCAGCGAGATGACCTGTGGTGGGCAGCTCTCCACGCAAGCCCCGCACCCTGTACAGGCCGACACATTCAACTTGAGCACGTACTCTTCGCCGTCGGTGGCGCGTTCACGCTCAACGGCCTTGGTAGGGCAGACATTGCTACAGACCGGACATAAGGTACACCCTTCAGCCACCGAGATGCGCGGCCAGCGAACGGTCTGGGCCCGGTAAGCGGCCAGCCTGCGCAAGCGAAGCTCGGCAGGTAGCTCACCCCGTTTGTCCTCATAGGGTTCTGAAGGCGGTAGGGGCAGGTTGGGCACCAGTTCCGCAGCCGAGCGCTTGGCCCCTCCCAGCAGGGCCCCAAAAAACTCCCGGCGGCCTACCTCGGCCCCGCGCAGGGCCTGGTTTTGTATCTGCACCTCGAGCCCGGGAAAATACCTCTGAGCCTCCTGCGCCGCCCATTGCACACGCTCTGGAATGGTGGGGCCACCAATCCGGCAGCTTTCGCAGTCGCCCCGCGCCAGGATGAGCACACCAAAGCGAGAGGCGGCTTCGGCCAAAGCGCCAGGGGTTAACTGGCCCAGGCAGTGGATTTCGTCGCCCGCCCCCGGCGCCTTAGAGCAGCGTATCTGGCCGCGTCCGCGGTGCAATTTCTCCTGTATGGGGCCCAGGGGAAACTCGAGGGCCAGGCCGGGGCAGACGGCTGTGCACAGCCCGCAGCTTGTACACTTTATCTCGTCAATCTCAGCAGTAAAGCTCTCCAGGTTAATTGCCCCGTGCGGGCAAACCTGCTGGCATTTGTCGCATCCCCCAACGCTGTTGCGCTCGAGCAGGCAGCGCGGCCCGGTGTATTCCGGGGTGGGGTCGGTAAGTTTTAGAAAGGCCCCTACGAGGTTGTCAAGCAGTCCCACAATCTACAGCCTACCGGATTGCCTGAGGCAAAGAGAGGAAAAACCAACAGTTCCGGCCAAAGGGCTGTGGGGTATTTACTACACCCTCGAGGCCGGCCTGGGCATCAGGTCTTCGATGGCTTGCAAAAACTGCTCAAACTGGGCAAAGTCAAGCTGCTGTTCGTTGTCGGAGAGGGCCACTTTAGGGTTGGGGTGTACCTCTACGTGCACCCCATCGAGGCCGGCTGCCAGAGCAGCTCGAGCCAGGGGGGCCAGCAGATCCCGCCGCCCTGCCGCGTGGGTCACATCCACAATCACCGGCAGGTGGGTGAGCTGTTTAGCCAGGATGGCCGCCGATAGATCGAGGGTGTTTCGGGTCCACTTCTCATAGGTGCGGATGCCGCGCTCGCACAAGATCACCTCGGAATTGCCCTGCGAAAGTATATATTCGGCGCTATAAAACCACTCCTCGATGGTCTGGGCAAAACCCCGCTTGAGCAGCACCGGCTTGTTGGCCTTGCCCACCTCACGCAGCAGGGCAAAGTTCTGCGCGTTGCGGGTGCCCACCTGCAGGATATCGGCGTACTGGGCCACCCGCTCCACGTCGCGGGTATCCATCACCTCGGTCACAAACACCATCCCGTTGGCATCGGCCGCCGCACGGCCTATCTTGAGGGCCGGTTCCCCCATACCCTGAAAACCATATGGGGAGGTGCGGGGCTTGTAGGCCCCACCGCGCAACACCTTCACCCCGCGCCCGGCCAGAAACTTGGCTGTGACCAGCATCTGCTCCTCCGACTCAATGGAGCAGGGCCCGGCCACCAACACCTTATCCCGGCCAAAGACCACATCCCCTACCCTAACCGTGGTGTCCTCGGGCTTGACCTGGCGCGAGTAGAGGAATTTTTGTTTATCTTGCTGCTCTTCTAAGTCCAGCGAGGCCTTGAAAATTTCCTTGAACAGCCGCTTGATGGTCTCAGCCGGGTAAGGCCCCGGGTTCTCCTGGGTCAGGTAGGCCAGCATCTCCTCTTCCCTTTTGGGGTCGTAGTGGGGCAGGCCCAGTTCGGTTTGTACCCGGCCGATCTCACTCACCAGCTTGCCGCGCTCAGAGAGAAGGCGGAGCAGTTCACGGTTAATCCGGTCAACCTCTTTGCGCAGGTCTAAGATTCGCTGATCCATGAACCCAATGGTATACCAAAGTTGTTCCTTGCAGGCAAGCCCAATCCCCTAAGCCGGGCTGGTCTCCACTTCTTTGGGGCGGCCCCGTTCGGCCCACTTTACCAGCAAAATAGAAATGCCATAAAGCACCATCAGAGGAATGGATACCAGGCTCAGGTTGACCACATCCACCGTGGGGGTAATCAGGGCGGCCAGGGTAACCAGCAAAACCACCGCAATGCGCCAGTTATCTACCAGGAAGCGGCTCGAGAGCAGGCCCAGCTTGGCTAAAAGGAAGCTCACCACCGGCATCTCGAATAGGATGCCCATCAGGGCCAGGAAGGTCACCACCTGACCCATGTACATTCCGATAGAAATTTGCGGGGTGACCACATCCCCCAGGAAGCCCAGCAAGAACGGCACCGCAAAGGGGAGCAGCACAAAATAGGCGAACACCGCTCCCAGTGCAAAGCTAAAACCCGCTCCCAGGATAAACGGAACCGCCAGCCGGCGTTCGTGCGGGTACAGTCCAGGGGCGATAAAAGCCCATATCTGGTAGACGATAAAGGGCAGCGCCAGGGCCAGCCCTCCGAACGCGGCCACCTTGAAGGCGGTAAGGAAAGGTTCGGTAATGTTCAGGACGATAAGCTCCGCTTTGAGCGAAGCGCTGGCGTTGTAAGCGTCCAGGGGCCGCCGCAGGGCCTCGAGGATCTGCACCCGAAAAGTAAAGGCCACTACGGTCATTACCGCCCAGGACACGATGGCCCAGATCAGGCGGCTGCGCAATTCCTCCAGGTGTTCCATCAAAGGGGCTTCACGCATGGCCACCCCCATTCAGGACTTGGATTCTTCCTTGACCTCGAGGGGCTGCTTAAGCTCTTCCAGCGGCTTAGCCACCTCTTCTTTAATTTCCTTGAACTCGCGAACATCGGCGGCTTTCTCAAACTCCTCGCGGATGCTCTTAGCCCCACGCTGAAACTCGCGTATGCTCTGGCCGAGGCTGCGCCCAAGCTCGGGAAGCTTGCGGGGCCCAAACAGCAGCAAGGCAATCAGCAAGATAATCAGGATTTCCGTCATTCCTAGGTTCATGGCAGTCTCCTGTACATAGTTTACTCCGATGGCTGAAATCCATCTGAAATCCAGGGTACTGCAAGGGGCTTCCCGCTTGCATCTCGTACCAGACTTGGCTGGCGCGGCACCCCAGCCCGGCCAAAGGGGGCGCTCAAGGATTCAAAAAGATAGCCTCCGGAGGTTTTTGCTCTGGATGACTATCTTTTTGGATCCGGTTTTACCTGCGGCCAGGTTTGCGCGTGTGCAAGCGAACGCTCAATCAGCTTGCTGAAGCGCTTACTGGTCATCTCTACCCTACTTATCGTAGGGCTTGCCAACAGCAGCAGGGGGACGGCTCCGCCCAATAAATCCCGCAAGCACCAGCATGGTCAGAATGAAAGGCAGGGCCTGCACGATGGTCGCAGGCAGGATATCCCCGCCCTGAAGCTGAATTGCCAACGCCTGGGCAAAGCCAAACAACAGGGTCGCCCCCAGCACACCAAATGGATGCCACTTCCCAAAGATAAGCGCGGCCAGGGCAATAAAACCAGCCCCGGCGCTCATGGCCCGGATGAACTGATTCAGGAAGCCTATCGAGAGGTAGGCACCCGCAATGCCAGCCAGCATACCGGACAAAATTACCGCGGTATAACGCATCCGTATGACATTAACACCCATGGTCTCGGCAGCCTCGGGGTGTTCCCCCACGGCCCGCAAGCGCAGGCCCCAGGGGGTTTTGAAGAGCACCCACCAGACCACCGGCACCAGCAGAAAGGCAATCAGAACCAGGACAGAAACTTCCCCTATTCCCAGGTTGACCAGCGGCAGGCGGTTGTTGACCTCTTGAGAGGTGGAGGTGTTGTTGTAAAGCACCTGCAGCACGATCGAAGGTGCCCCCAGCGCGGCGATGTTGATGGCTGTTCCCGAAACAATTTGGTCGGCGCGGTATTTGATGGAAGCGATGGCGTGAATCAGGCCCACCAGACCGCCCACAATGGCCCCCACCAGGAGGCCCACCCAGGGAATCCAGAAGGCCTCGAGGCCACCCGTGGCTACCTCGATGCGGTTGACGGTGATGGCCGCGGCGGCCGCACCAAATAGAATCATGCCCTCGAGGGCAATATTAACCACCCCGCTGCGCTCCGAAAACAAGCCGCCCAGCGCGGTGAGCAGCAGCGGCGCTGCCTGACGCAAGGTTGAGAAAAACAGTGCGATGATGAGCTCCATAGGTTAATCTCCTGCAATCGGCGACGACTTGGCCTGACGGGCCTCCTGCTCGGCCTTGGCTTCGGTCTCGACCTGGGCGGCCCGTAGCGGATCGGTAAAGTAACGTGGCAGGAAGCCACCCACCGCTATGAACAAAATAATCAGGGCCTGCAAAACCTGAATTATTTGGTTGCTAATACCCAGTTGGGCATTAAGCGAAACCCCCCCCGCCAACAAAACACCAAACAGGGTTGCCGAGAGGAAAATACCCAGCGGCGTATTCTGCCCCATTAGGGCCACGGCGATGCCATCGAAGCCAACGCTCGATGGAATAGCGGTTTTAAGCCGATAGGTACCATCCATGCCTGCACCCAGAACATAGTGGGTCGCAGCCAACCCGGCCAAAGCCCCTGAGATAAACATAGCCAGTATCATTTTTCGCCTCAGATTAACCCCAGCGTATTCTGCCGCCTTGGGGGCCAGGCCAGTGGCCCGCAGTTCGTAGCCACCGGAAGTGCGAAAAAGGTAAAAGTTGTAGAACAATAAGGCCAGAACGGCAATTAGGAACGAACCGTTGAGGAGCTGCGAGGAAAGCGCCGAGCTGATGGTCACCGGGATCCCCGGCAGAGCCCCCCCCAGCCAATAGCCCGCCAGCAAAGCCGCCAACGTAGCCAGCAAGCGCTTGCCGAGCTCGAGCTGCCGCAGGGCGTAATAAACCCCTATGGCCGCCACCACCGCCAGCGGCAGGGCCCACGAAAACGTGCTGTTGGGGGCCAGGATATTGATCATGGAGGGGATGCGGGCCGCTTCCTGGATCTCCTCGCTGCGGCCTTCAAAGCCTTCAGCCTTGAAGGGCAGGGTCACCTTGTTGCCGAAAAAGCTGTACTCGTTGGCGGCCAGCATGAACAGCAACACCGAAGCAGCGATGTAATTCATCATGATGGTGTTGATTACTTCGTTGGCCCCAAAACGGGCCTTGAGCCAGCCCACCAGTCCACCCCACAAGGCCCCACCCAGGGCCGCGGCCAGTATGGCTACGGGCAGCAGCAACCAGCCCGGCAAAGGTAGGTAAACCCCAGCCAGCATCGCAAAAAGCGCCCCGATGGTAAGCTGTCCGGGAGCTCCGATGTTGAAAAGCCCCGCCCGGAAGCCAAAAGCCACGGCCAGCCCGGTGAAGATCAGGGGGGTGGCAAAACTAAGACTGTTGAAGATACCGGGCAGATTGAGGATGGGACTGAACAGTATTTGGAAGGTGTAGGTAACCAGGTCGAGCTTGCCGGCAATCAGCTCGCGCAGGCCCAGACCTTCCACCCCCTGGGTGCCTAGCCCAGGGCGCAGGATGGCCACCACCCCGGCCCCCACCACCACCGCCAGCAAGAGCGATACCACCGGAACCACCACCCCGCGCAGGCGCACCAAAAAAGCCCGCCCGCCCGGTAGCTGCATCCGGGCAACCAGCAAAAGCCCCAGGGAGTAGAACAGTCCCAAATAGGCTCCCAGCGAAAGGGCGTAGCGCCGTAAAGGAGGTCGCCGGGCCCCGGCGGCCAGGGCCGCCTCATTGGCGGCAGCGATGGCCTGATAGAACAGGTAGGCCTCGAGCGCAAACAAAGCCAGGCCCAGCCCCCCTAGCACATAGAGGGCTCTGGCCCGGATTGCAGCGTCTGGTAAAAACACAACCACGCTGGCCGCCAGAAGCAGCAGCACCCAGAGCGCAAACACCACCCCTAACCAGCCGAAACTCAGCCCCTCCGGCAAAGTCAGGCCTTTGGGGTTCATGGCCCCAAGGGGGTTGAGCAAGTAACCGGTGCCATCGAACTCCCGCATGGGTACAGCCCAGGGAGACAAAATCATCAGCACCAGCACAATCAATCCCGTAAGTAAGAAAAGATACCTACCCATAAGTTCCTCAGAGCGGATTCTACACTGCGCGGCTCAGATGCATAGCACAGGGCTGCCGCATTCCTGGCCGCTAGTGATCCTCTGAAAACGCTAGGCCCATAATACATGCAGTTCAGGGTGATAAACTTGTTGGGTGCAAGATTCGACTGAAACCAAGGCCAGGGCCATTCAGCAAATGTTTTCGGAAATAGCCCCGCGCTACGATTTACTCAACCGGGTGCTATCGCTTGGAGTGGATCGCCTTTGGCGCGTGGCGGCTGTCCGGGCAGCTTTGGAGAAAAATCCCTCGCGCATCCTCGACCTAGCCACCGGCACCGGTGATATTGCCTTGCTGCTCAAAAAGGTAGCCCCGGAAGCCGAGGTGATCGGCGGCGACTTTGCGCCCCCCATGCTCGAGCTAGCCCGTCAAAAAGCGCTCAAGGCAGGGCTCGAGATTTCCTTTGTAGAGGCCGACGCTCTTCGGCTGCCTTTCCCCGACCAGCGCTTCGATGCGGTGGTCATCGCCTTCGGCTTCCGCAACTTTACCGATTATCACAGGGCCTTGGTCGAGCTTTACAGGGTTATAGCACCGGGGGGGCGGCTGTGCATTCTGGAGTTTCCCCCCCCGCCCCGCAACGGCCTGGGCCTGCTCTATCGCTTCTACTTCACCCGCATTTTGCCCCTCATTGGGGGGCTGGTCTCCGGCAACGCCGCGGCCTACCGGTACCTGCCCGAATCGGTCGAGCGCTTCCCCGATCCCGACACGTTGGCTAATATGATGAATCTGGCTGGCTTTGCCACCCGGTATCAACTATTTACCGGCGGTATCACCGCGCTGCACATTGGCGATAAACCCAGCCCGGCCCCCGCCAGCCGGGTCGTCCGAACCGGAGAGTCTGACCCCGATGAACCAGCCTGATCCTGCCATCGAAGTAGATCCCCAGCGCCTGCTGCTGGAAAGCATGGAAACAGGGGCCTTACCCGACTTAGAGCCGCTCGAGCTGGCCCGCGAGTACGCCCAGGAGCTGGCCCAAGGCAGCAGCGGCGAGAACGAAATTGTGCGCTGGTGGCATAGCCCAAGCGGGTTTTATTACGAGTTTAAGCAATTTCCTGCTGCGTTCTATGGTCGTTCGGGCCCTGTGCAGGGCCAGTACCTATCACCCCAGGAAGCCCAGGAGCTGGTCTGGGAGGCCCTCACCCGAGCCGATAAAGACCAGGCCGACCTCACCATGTTCTACACGCCCCATTTGATGCAAAGCGACCTGGATTTTTATATGGCCTACACCCTCGAGCAAACCCGTATCGAGCGGGGTGAGGCCCGTTATGCCCTGCCGCTATTCATGCGCCTCAAGCTACCTACGCACCTGCTGCTGCTGTTTCGTAGCAAAGAAGAGTATCTGATGTTCAAGCTCCCTCAAGGCCAGCCGGTGCTCTACCCGGTGTTAGCCTAGAATGGCTCTCATAAAGTGCCCAAAACGGCACCGAACTCGCTACTGTGGCCTGCCCTTTGGGCCAAAGGCAGGCTATCCACGCCCTCGAGTGGTTGTGAAAAATCCATAACAAAAGCAGGGGAGCGCTCCCCTGCTGCAGCAACCCCGGATGGGTCATACCAGATTAGGTTAGTTCGTCACCGAATGGTGGCGAACTAACCCGACCGAAGGGAGTGCTCTAGGATTCAAAAAGATAGCCTCTGGAGGTCTTTGCTTTGTTTTTGAATCCGGTATCATACCGTTTTTGCTCGAATCCTCCACCGGCCTGCGCAGCCAGGGGTGAGGGATTCAGCCCGACCGAAGGAAGTAGAAGGGCATTTCGGCAGCATCGCCTAGACTTCAACAGTGAGCGATACTGCCAAAATGCGCATCAGTGGCTGTGCTGGTGCGCGCTATGCGCGTGGCCGTGCTCGAGCTCTTCCGGAGTAGCAGGCCGGATGGCCGTAAGGGTGACATCGAAGTTGAGCGTCTCGCCTGCTAGGGCGTGGTTGAAATCGATGGTCACGTCCTGATCGTCCACATTCAGCACTGTGAAGGGCATGGGGTTCCCCTGGGCATCTTCAGCGTAGAACATGGCGCCTTCTACCAGCTCGGCGTCGTTGGGAAAGGCCGCTCGATCAACCACCTGCACCCCTTCAGGATCGTATAGACCGTAGCCTTTTTCCGGGGGCACAGAAACCACCACACGGTCACCGGCGACCTTGCCCTCGAGGGCCTCCTCCAGGCCGGCCACAATATTGCGGTATCCATGCAGGTAATCCAGCTCACCCTGGTCGATCAGCTCGTTTTCCACATGCAGGGTGTATCGAATGGTCACCACATTGCCTTTGCTTGCTGTCATAACAACTCCTCTCCATTCACAGAAACCAACCTTCGTTTCCGCGAGACAACCAAGTATAAGCCATCTGGATTAAGCAATCGTAAACCAAAGCGAAGCCCGCCACCGGGCCATGGCCTATGCTTATACACATGAACGTGGAAGACGTAATTGGGAAGACCCCGGTGGTTCGCCTGAAGCGCCTGGTAACGCCAGATATGGCGGAGGTTTGGGTCAAGCTCGAGGGCAACAACCCCGGCGGCTCCATCAAAGACCGCACCGCCTGGTATCTGATCAAAGATGCAGAGGAGCGCGGCCTCCTCAAACCGGGCTCGGGGCAGCTCATTGTAGAGCCCACCAGCGGCAACACCGGCATTGGGCTGGCTATGGTAGCCGCCAGTCGGGGCTACAGGCTCATCCTGACCATGCCGGCCCAGATGTCCGAAGAACGCAAGCGCATTCTCAAGGCCTACGGGGCCGAACTGATACTCACCGACCCCAGCCGCCGGATGCTGGCCGCCATCGAGGAGGCCCAGCGGATTGTGGATGAGCAGGGGGCTTTTATGCCCAACCAGTTCGACAACCCCGCCAATCCCAGGGCCCATTACGAAACCACCGGGCCGGAAATCTTTGAGCAGATGGGGGGCCGGCTGGACGCCTTTGTATATGGTTCCGGCACCGGCGGCACCATCATGGGGGTTGGGCGTTACCTGCGCGAGCGCCTGCCCGATATCCAGATAATTGCCTGTGAGCCCCGTCGGAGCAACGTGCTCTCGGGCGGCCAGATGGGCTCACACCAGTTCCAGGGCATGGGGCCTGGGTTCATTCCGCCCAACCTCGACGTGAAGATGCTGGATCGGGTGATTCAGGTGCTGGAAGAAGACGCTTTCCCTCTGGCCAAGCCGCTGGCCCGCGAAGAAGGGCTTTTTGTTGGAATGAGCGCCTGCGGAATGATCTGGGCCGCCCTGCAGGTAGCCCGCGAACTCGGGCCCGGCAAAAGGGTTCTAACCATCGCCTGCGACTCGGGTATGAAGTACCTCTCGACCCAACTGTTTGCCGATGCCCAGCCCGAAACCGTTGCACCTTGAGGGCCTTTCAACACCTGTAGTTTGCACGATTTGTAGGCTAAACTTGCTCTCAGATGGCCAGGGCATCTATCCAGCTTCGCTGTACCGAGTGCGGGTACAAGTCGGTCAAGGCACTCGGCCGCTGCCCTAACTGTGGGGCCTGGGACAGCTTCAAAGAAGAAGCACCCTCGCTTAAGTCTGTGGGCACTGGTAAGGCCGGTACAGCGCGCCCCCGCCCCTTACCCAATCCAGCGGCACTCACCCGCCTCGAGGATGTGCCGGAGGAGGGCGAGGCGCGGTTTTCCAGCCGGATCGGCGAGCTCGACCGGGTGCTGGGCGGGGGCTTCGTGCCTGGTGAAGTGCTGCTGCTGGGCGGTGAACCGGGGGTTGGCAAGAGCACCCTGCTGTTGCAGGTGGCCCAGCAGATGCTGGAAGCAGGCCAGCGGGTGATCTACCTGGCCGGCGAGGAGTCGCCCGGGCAAATACGTTTGCGGGCCCGCCGGCTGGGTATCTCGGGGGGCCTCGAGCTGCTACGGGAGACCGAGCTGGAGGCCATGCTGGCTACCCTCGAGGCCGCCCCACCCGACTTCCTGGTGGTGGACTCTATCCAGACCATCGAAACCACGGCCTCACCAGGCTCACTGGTCGCGGTGCGCGATGCCACCGCAGCCCTGACCCGCTTCGCCAAGCGTCATCAGGTGACCACCGTGCTGGTCGGGCACGTCACCAAAGAGGGCGTGGTAGCCGGGCCCAAGGTCATCGAGCACGTGGTGGACGCCACCTTGTACCTGGAAAGCGCCGGAAACTTCCGGATACTGCGCTCCAGCAAAAACCGCTTCGGGCCGGTGGGCGAGCTGGGGGTCTTCAGCATGGTGAACCAAGGTTTGACCGAGGTGCCCAACCCCTCGGCGGCCTTTCTGGCCGAGCGGCCGCGGGGTGCGCCGGGGTCGGTGGTGGCCCTGAGCCTCTCGGGCGAACGGGCCCTGGCCCTGGAAGTACAGGCCCTGGCCGCCCGCACCCCCTTCCCTGCCCCTCGCCGGGTGTCGCAAGGGCTGGACAGCCGCCGGGTGGACGTGGTGCTGGCGGTGCTGGAGCGCAGGCTCAATCTACCCCTGGGCAACCTGGATATCTACGTGAATCTGGCCGGCGGACTGCGAATTTTCGATCCAGGGCTCGATCTAGCCGTGGGGCTGGCGGTGTATTCTGCTGTGGTGGGCCGTGCAATTCCAGAGGATGTGGCAGTGGTAGGCGAGGTGGGGCTGGCTGGGGAGTTGCGCAGCGTGGAGGGCCTCGAGCGCCGCCTGCGGGAAGGCCAGCGGGCAGGTTTTGAACGCCTGGTGCACCCACCCCAGTTCAGGAACCTGGAAGCTGTTGTGAACATGTTCGTATGAGTATGGTGCGATGGATTCTATACGGGCTTTTCGCCTATATGGGCTACCGGGTTGGGGTATGGCTCGAGACCAACAACTTTATTGGAAGCAGCCCCCTGGGCAGCCTGACCAGCCTGAATCAGATGTACCTGGGCGTGGTGGGCCTGCTGGTGGGTTTTTTACTGGTGCCCCGCCTAACCCACTGGCTGGAACAGCGCTGGGTGCTCACCCAGAACTGGCTTAAGCAGCTTCCGCCCGAGATTCCCGTGGCCATCACGGCCGCTTCCGGCCTGGGGCTTCTGTTGGCAGTGTTGCTAACCAACCTGTTGAACCAGATTCCCGGCTTTTCCGCGATTCACTCCCTGATCATTGCAACGGTGTTGGTGGTCTCGCTCTCGGCTTTTGCAGTGGCCAATCGGGAATATTTCCGCCTGGCCCGCCCCACCCCACCCCCCAGCAAACCCCGCGGGGGCAAGCTGCTCGATACCTCGGTACTAATAGATGGGCGCATTGCGGATATCGCTGAGGTGGGGTTTTTGGAGGGCCCGCTCTTCGTGCCCCGGCAGGTGCTTCGGGAGTTGCAGCAGTTTGCCGATTCCTCCGACGCGCAAAAGCGGGCCAAAGGGCGCCGGGGGCTGGACACCCTCGAGCGTCTTAAGCTGAGCGTGGGGCTCGAGGTGCTCGATAGCTCCGAGAGCGACGAACCCGTGGACGACCAAATACTGGCCGAGGCCAGAAGGCTGGGCTCGGCTTTGGTAACCAACGACCACGCGCTGGCCCAGCTTTCCCGCATTTACGGGGTCAAAACCCTCTCGGTGCAGGCCCTGGCCTCGGCGTTGCGGGCCCCTTTGCAGCAGGGCGATACCCTGAGCATCACCATTGTCAAAGAAGGCAAAGAACCCGGTCAGGGCGTGGGCTATCTGGAAGACGGCACCATGGTCGTGGTGGACGACGCCATTCCCTTCAAGGGCAAGGAGGTGGGGGTGGTCATCACCCAGTCCATCCAGACCCAGGTGGGCCGTTTGCTGTTTGGAAAGCTCCAGAACGAGCCGGCCGAGCGTTCAGCTCACAAGTCGGAGCGATAGCAGATCCAGCCGCAGCGATGCCGGCGAGTTTCAGAGGGATCTTTGCCGCGTCGAGGTGAACCCCGGCCCACACACGGTAAACTGTGGTAAATGCCCTACCGTGTGCCTAAAAGTCGGCTGCTGCCGCCCCGTACCGCTCGAGAGGTGGAGCGTCTGCGGCTTTTGGAGCGGCTTCGGCAGGGTTTTGCCAAAAGCCCGGTGCTGGTACTGGCCGCAGGGGCCGGGTACGGCAAATCCACCCTGCTCTCGAGCCTTCCAGCCCTGTGGCTGACCCTGGGCGAGGATTGCGCCGACCCGGTGGTGCTGGGCTGGCATCTGGTCGAGGTCTACCGGCCCCGCCTGGGGAATGGACTGGATGGCGTGGTGGGGGCGCTCGAACGGGGTGCCTGGGCCGTAGCCAGCGAACTCCTGCTCGAGCGGTTGGCCAATCAGCCGGGCCATACCCTGGTGCTCGATGAAGCCCAGCGGGTCGCAAGCCGAGAGGCCGTGGCATTTCTGCGCACCCTCACCCAGGTACCGGGGCTGCACCTGGCCCTGCTCACCCGCCGGGCCGCCCCCTGGGAGGTGCTGGGACAGGTACTGGATGAAAGCGAGCTGGCCTTCGACCCCGCCGAGGCCCTGCAGCTCGGCCAGGCCATTGCCCCCGAGCTAAACGCCTTTGAGGTGGAGCAGGCCCACAGCCTGGTGCGGGGCTGGCCCTTAGGGCTGCGGCTTTTGCTGCGGGCCATGCAGCGAGGGGCCAAGCCGGAGGAGGCCTTCTACGCACACCCCGATCCGGCCGGTTTACTGGCCTACCTGATGCCCGCCCTGCCCGAGAAGATACTCCACCTGGCAGCCCGGGCCAGCGTGCTGGGTGAAGTTGGGCCTGAGGAAGCAGCCTGGGTAGGCAAGCTGGAAACCCTGCAACCTTATGCCCCTGACCTTCTTCTAGAGCACGTGGGTGGGCGCATCCGTTTCCACCCCCTGGTGCGGGCTGCCCTGATGAGCCTGCTCGAGCCCAGCGAGGTGCGAGGGCTGCTGACCAAAGCCGCCGATCTGGCATTGGAACGGGGTGAAGAAATTCAGGCAGCGGTTTATCTGTTGGAGGCTGGACGGCTGGGGCACGCCGCCGACCTGCTTCAACGCCAGGGCCAGGCCTGGCTGGCTCGAGGTCTTACCTACACCGTGCTGGCCCTGCTCGAACGCCTGCCCGAGGCCATGCGGGCCACCCGGCCCGACCTGCGCTACCTGCACGGGGAAGCCCTGCGCCAGGCCGGGCGCTACAGCGAGGCCGAGGCGGCCTATCAGCAGGCCTTGCGGGCCGGTGTGGATCAGGCCCTGCTGGGCCTATCGAGGCTGTATCTCGACACGGTGGAGCCAGCCAAGGCCCAGGGCTATCTGCTGGCGGCCCGTGTGCGCTTTCCCCTCGAGGTTGAAAGGCTCTGGGCCGAGAACCTGCTCAACGCGGGGCGGGTCGAGGAAGCCAGGGCACTCGGCCTGGAAGGCCCCCGGGTCTGGCTGCGCAGCGGCCAGCCCCAGCGGGCGCTGGCGGAACTGCGCCGGTTGCAGGGGGATGCCACCGCACGGGCCCCACAAAACCACCGCGAGGGCACCCTGCTGCTGGCCCTGCTGGAAGCCATCGCAGGCGATGCAATGGTAGCTGAGCAGGCCGCCCACCGGGGCCGCCGCGAGGGTGAGACGCTGGGCAGCCCTTTCGTGGTGGCGCTGGCCGAAGCCCGGCTTGGTCATGCCTTGCTGGCCCAAAACCGCTGGGCCGAGGCTGGGGAAGCCTACCGCAGAGCACTTTCCCTCTCGCAGGGTGGGCCGGCTCGCTTGCGGGTGGAACCCCTAGGAGGCCTAGCCGCGCTCGGCGAAGCCCGTGCCTTCGAAGAGATGGTACGCCAGGCCCGCGAGGCCGGGGATGCCTGGGTCGAGGCCTTCATGACCCTGGTGGCCGCCCAGGCCCACCTGCGGCGGGGCTTGTCCTTCAACCTGCCCGCATTGCCTGGGCTACAAGACCCCTTTTTGCGCGCACTGGCCGCCAGCCACCCCTGGACAGCCGACCCGGAAGGCATGCTGGTGCGCTACCCCTTCCTCAGCCAGCCCACCCTCTTTGCCCCCCCTTTGCATCGCAGCCGCCGGCTCCTGTGGGAGGCTGGAAAGCTGGATGTGGCCTATCACCCCGGCGTAAGCGTTGAAATTCGCGCGCGAGGCCCGTTTCAGGTCTGGGTGAACCACCAGGAAGTCCGCTTTAAGCGCGAAAAGACCCGCACCCTGCTGGCCTTGCTGCTCATCAAGGACTGGAATAAAGAGGCCCTGATGGAGGCCCTCGAGGTCTCCGACGGCGAGTTCAGGGTGCTGTGGTCGGAGCTGCTGGGCACCCTCGAGCCCGGACGTCCGCCCCGCGCGCCAGGGTATTTCCTCCGGCCCTACGCTTTGTGCAGGGTTCCCGAGCTGCGGGTGGATTTGTGGGAAGCCAGCCCCAGCAAAGAGTGGCCCTTCGAAGGGCTGGATCATCCGCTGCTCGAGCGCTACCGCGCAGCCTGGCTGCAGGACGTTCTGCGGGCCTGCCGCCAGAGCGACGCGCCAGAGGAATGGCTCTTCGGGCTTCGCCTCGACCCGCTGGACGAAGACTTGCTGGCCCGCCTCGAGCACACCGAGCTGGCCGCCTTAGCCCGGCGAATCCACCAGGAAGCCTTAGAGGAGCTCGAGCTAGGCAGCTAAATTGGGACGCGGATAAAGCCAGCAAGTTTGCAGTTGAGCCTGGGCATAAGCCCGCGCCGCCGCAGTCCAGCGGTGGGTATGGGCCAGGGCCTGTGTGGGCTCGAGCAAATCCGGGGTGAAAGGAATACCGAGCAGCTTCTGGAGCCAGTCCGGGTTGATTTGAACGCCCTGCTCGGCCAGCGCCCCCAGGAGGGCCAGGCCCGCGGCCAGCAGGTCGGTGGGCGGGCCTATCCGGTGCACCTGCACGCCCGCGCAGCGTTGCCCCTGGTGCTTGGAGAAGTAAGGGGTGAAAAAGACGGGCCTGAAGCGCACCCCCGGCAGCCCCAGTTGGTTCAGCTGTCGGGCCAGCCGGGCCGCGTCCAGCCCCGGCGCCCCCACCAGCCCAAACGGCAGCGCGGTGCCCCGCCCTTCCGAGGCCGTCGAGGCTTCTACCAGGGCCACGCCGGTGTAGAGCCAGACGCTCTCGAGGTTGGGCAGGTTGGGTGAGGGCGGAACCCAGGGCAGGGCCTCGGGGCCAAAGACGGCCTGGGGGTCACAGGGGATAACCTCAACATCTGGGTCTACAAAGCGGGCGCACTCCCCAAGGGTCAGGCCGTGGCGCAGGGGAAGCTCGAGCATCCCCACAAACGAGCGGTAGGCCGGTTGCAGGACGGGCCCCGAAACTGCAAAGCCCAGGGGGTTGGGCCGGTCGAGCACCACCACCCGCACCCCCTTTTGTCGGGCCGCCCCCAACACCTGCACCAGGGTGGAAACGTAGGTGTAATAACGCAGCCCCACGTCCTGCAAGTCCACCAGCAGGGTATCCACCCGGGCCACGAGGGCCGCCAGCTCATCCGGCGTTTTTTCGTAGAGGCTATGCGCCGGCAGGCCGGTAAGGGGATCGGCGGCCATCTCGGGGGCCTCGCCGGCCTGCCCCGAGCCATCCACCCCGTGCTCGGGCCCAAAGAGGCGCTCGAGGCGGATGCCTTTCTGCAACAGGGCCACCGCAGAGGGAGCCAGGTCGCGGGTCACCCCTGCCGGATGGCTCAGAAGTCCAACGCGCCCTGTTTTTCCCAGAAGGCTGGGTTCATCGAGCAGCCGCTCGAGGCCCGTAGGGCGCGAGCCATGCGAAGTCGGTAGGCCTTGATTCATAAGCTGCGTAGGCCTCGTCAGAGGTCTTTAGGCCAATAAGCATCAAGCCACTCAGGCTTTCTCAAACATGCTGAAGTTGGTGAAGATGATGCGGTTGTCGCGGGCGAAGAAATTGCCCAGGCGGGCGTGTCCCGCGGCCACTGCGGTGGGCTTGGCAATCATAATCACGGGCAGGTTCTGTGCAGAAAGAAGCTGCCAGCGGTCGTAGAGGCGTTTGCGCTCGTTCTGGTCGCCGAGCTGCTCGGCCTGGCGGAAGATCTCCCAGATGTTTTTCTCCCAGGGGAACATCTGGTCGAACTTGGGCTCGCTGCTGCCCCGGTCGGGCCAGACCGAGCGGTGCCAGTAGTTGAGCTGGCCGCCGGGCTGCCAGATGTCCTTGCGCAGCTGCGGGTCGGGCTGGTCGCCGTAGGCCATCAGGATGCTCTCGAAGTTGCCGCCGGTAGCAGTCGCCAGCAAGGTGCCCTGCTGGATGCCCTGCAGGTTGAGCTTGACCCCAATCTGGCGCAGGTCGTTTTGCAGGATGGCCGCAATGGCTGCAAACGGGGCCGAGTCGGAGGCGTAGGTAAAGGCAAACTCGAGCACCCTTCCGCTGGGCAGCCGCCGTTGTCCGTCGCTGCCGCGCCGCAGCCCCAGGGAGTCCAGCAGGCCCGCCGCGCGCTCGAGGCTAAACTCCCCCAGGTAGCTGCGGGTATCGTAGTACCAGAAGGTGCCCGGCGCCACTCCATGCCCCGGCAGCACCGCCAGGCCGTTGTACACGTCTTCGATGATGCGCTTGCGGTTGACGGCAAACTGCATGGCCTTGCGGAAGGTCAGGTTGCGGAAAAGCTCGCGCAGCTCGGGGTTGGGCACGTCGAAGTTGAAGCCCCAGTGGGGGGGCGAGGTGTAGATGGTACTGCCACTCAACACACGGATTTTGGCCCCTCCGACCTCGAGCCGCTTCAGCTCGGGGAACTGGGCCCCGGTGATGGGCACCTGGTCGAGGTTACCGGCCCGGAACTGGGCGATCTGCACGTTGGGGTCGCGTATAATCAGGTACTCCAGCTTGTCAAAGTAGGGCAGCTGGTTGCCCTGGGGGTCGCGCCGCCAGGAGTTGGGGTTGCGCACCAGGGTAACCTTCTGATCCGGCACATAGCTTTGCAGGATAAAAGGCCCGGTGCCCACAATCTCCTTGGGGTCGGTGTTGGTGGCCCAGACCCGGCTGAAACC
Source organism: Meiothermus taiwanensis WR-220 (assembly GCF_003568585.1). Lineage (NCBI taxonomy): Bacteria > Thermotogati > Deinococcota > Deinococci > Thermales > Thermaceae > Meiothermus > Meiothermus taiwanensis. Next base: position 1,343,846 of record NZ_CP021130.1, on the reverse strand, counting down.
GCCGGGGTCTTCCCTGGGCTTGAACTGGGCCAGCTTGTGCCGGGGCAGGATGGGCGAGAAGGTCAGGGCCTGCAGCACTGCCCCATAGGGCTTGCTCGAGATCACCCGGAAGGTAAGGTCGTCCACCTTCTCGAAGCGCAAGGGCACCCCCGCCACCGTGAGGGTGGCGGCCTGGTTGGCCCGCAGGTTGGTGTTGGAGGCCACCTCGGTAAAGGTGAAGAGCACGTCGTCGGCGGTAAAAGGGGTGCCGTCCGACCACTTGATGCCGCTGCGCAGCTTGACGGTGGTGGTGCGGGCATCCCTGGAGATGCTCCAGGACTCGGCCAGCACGCCCACCAGCTCAAAGCTGACCTGGTCGAGCTGCATCAGGCGATCAAACACATTGTTGAGCACGGTGTAGGCGAAGTTGTCAATCACCGCAAAGTAGTTCCAGCTCTGCGGGGTGGAGCCCAGCGGCAGGGTCAGGGTACCGCCGCGACGCCCAATCTCCTGGAACAGGTTGGCCGGAACATTGGCGGCCCCGCCCTGGGCCAGCCCACGGGCCCAGAGGCCGGGGGCCAGCACGCCTGCACCCAGCCCTAGCGCAGTTTGACGGAGAAACCTTCTTCTATTCATACCTCGCTCCTTTCTAGTCCCTCGAGCGCACATCCGCGGCGTCCCGCAGCGCATCGCCGAAAAAGTTGTAGGCCAGCACCGAGATAAATATCAGGATGCCGGGGGTCAGCAACCAGGGGTAGAGGCTCAGCGACTGGAAGTTTTGCGCGTCCTTCAAAAGCAGGCCCCAGCTGGCCATGGGTTCCTTAATGCCCAGCCCCAAAAACGAAAGCGCCGACTCCCCAATGATGTAGCCGGGCAGGGCCAGGGTCGCGGTCACGATCAGGTAGCTGCTCAGGTTGGGCACGATGTGCCGCAGGATGATGCGCAGGTTGGAGGCTCCCTGAGCCATCGCGGCGGTCACGTAGTCCACCTCACGCAGGGCCAGCACCTGCCCGCGCACCACCCGGGCCAGCCCTGCCCAGCCGATGAACGAGAGCACCGCAATGATGCCCAGGTAGACGTAGGTGCTGGGCCAACTGGCCGGAATCACCGTAGAGAGGGCCATCAGGATGGGCAGCCGGGGAATCGAGAGCAGCACCTCGGTGATGCGCTGGATGAGGGTGTCCACCCAGCCGCCAAAGTAGCCCGAGATGCCCCCCAACAAAATCCCGATGGCAAAGGAGATCAGCACCCCGATCACCCCCACCGTGAGCGAGACCTGCGAGCCCACCAGGATGCGCGAGAAGAGGCAGCGGCCAAACTGGTCGGTGCCCAAAGGGAAAAAGTACCCCTCGCTTTCGGCCACCCCAAACAGGTGCCAGTTGGTTTTGAACCCCAAAAAGCGGTAGGGCTCACCCTGGGCAATCAGAAAGCGAATGGGGGTAGGCCGGGTGCGGTCTTCCCTGTAGGTGCTGATGAAGGTAACCGGGTCGCGTTCGCGTTTGAGCTGGTACACATAGGGCCGTACCGGCCGGCCATCGCGGAAGAAGTAAACCCGCTGGGGGGGCTGGTAGACAGCGTCCGGGTGTTGCACGGTCAGGTTGTTGGGGGCCAGGAAGCCGGCCAAGAAGGCCACCAGGTACAGCACCAGCAGAACTATGCCGCTGATGACCCCCGGCTTGGAGCGCAAAAAGCGCCGCCAGGCCAGGTAGAGGGGGTTATTGCGCTTGTCCATAGGCCTACTCGTAACGGATACGGGGGTCTACCCAGGCCAGCAACACATCGGCCAGCAGGTTGCCTACCATCAGCAGCAGCGCCGAAAGCATCAAGAGGGCCATCACCACGTACTGGTCTTTGTTCAGGAGCGAGTCGTACAAAAAGGGCCCAATGGTAGGCAGGCTCAGCACGATGGAGGCGATGATGGTGCTCGAGATCAGGGTGGGGAGTTGCAGTCCGGCCAGGCTGATGAGCGGGTTGATGGCGTTGCGCACCGCGTGCTTCCAGAGCACCACCCGTTCGGCCAGCCCCTTGGCGCGGGCGGTGCGGATGTAGTCCTGCGAGAGCACATCCAGCAGGTTGGCCCGCATCTGCCGCATGATGGTGGCCGTACCGTCCAGGCCAATTACAATCAGGGGAATCCAGAGGTGGGCCAGCATATCCTGAAACTTGGCCCAGCTCCAGGGGGCATCAATGTACTGCGGGCTGAACAGCCCCCCCACGTTGGTGCCGCCAGTGCTCAACACCCAGTAAATAAGCAGCAACGCCACCAAAAAGTCCGGGGTGGCCAGCCCAAAGTAGCCCACAAAGTTGAGTGCGGTGGACGAGGGGCCGTAGCGGTTGAGGGCAGTGTAGATGCCGAGGGGAATGGCGATCACCCAGGTGACCAGGATGGTCAGAAAGGCCAGAAAGACCGTCCAGCCCATGCGTTCCCAGATTAGCTCCGAGACAGGGCGACTATTCAGAAACGAATAGCCAAAATCCCCCCGCACAATCCCGCCCAGCCAGTGCAGGTACTGCACCCAGACCGGCTGATCCAGGAGGTACTGCCGGCGAATGTTCTCGATGGTCTCCCGGCTTACCCTGGGATCTTCCAGCAGGTTTTCCAAAAAACCGCCCGGCTGGAGCTGGATCACAGCAAACACCAACACCGAAATCAACCACAGGGTAGGAATCGCCACCAAGACGCGTCGTAAAAGGTAAACGCCCATAATCCTTCCCTGCCAGCTCCAGCCCTGGCTATAAGCTTTACCGCTGGAACATCAGCGGCACGGGGTTGAAGCCGGGGATCACGCCCAGGCTGTAGATGTAGTTGCCGTAGCGGTTGGAAACCGCTCCTACCGCATACTCTTTGGCAATCATGATCACCTGGGCCTCGCGGGCCACGATGGACTGCCAGCGGTCGTAGAGGGCTTTGCGCTGGGTGAAGTTGGTGGTGCTGGCCGCCCGCTCCCACAGATCGTAGATTTCACGTTCCCAGGGCAGGAAGTTGTTGAACTGGGGCTGGCCGGTGGGGGTGGTGGGCTGGGTGGCCTGGTGCCAGTAGTACAGGGCCCCGCCCGGCTTCCAGATGGGGGTGCGCAGCTCGGGGTCGGGCTGGTCGCCCAGGGCCAGCAGGATGGCCTCCCAGTCCTGGCCCCGCCCGGTTGAGAGCAGGTTGGCGGCCAGGATGCCTTGCAGGTTGACCTTGACCCCCACCCGCTGGAAGTCGCTTTGCAGGATGGTGGCGATGGCAGTAAAGACCGCGGAGTTGGAGCCGTAGGTGAGGGTGAACTCGAGCGGCCTTCCACTCGGCAGGCGCCGGATGCCGTCCGGGCCCCGCCGCAGCCCCAACCGATCCAAAGCGGCGTTGGCCGCATTCAGGTCAAACCGGCCTTGCAGACGGGCCACTTCCGGGTAGTACCACTCGGAAAGCGGGGCCACCCCGTAGCTGGCCCGTTCGGCCAGCCCGTTGTACACATCCTCGATGATGCGCTCGCGGTTGACCGCAAACTGCAGGGCACGGCGGAAGTCGCTGTTTTTGAACAGGTTCGCCAGCTCAGCGTTCTTGGCGTTGTAGTTGAAGCCGATGTGCGGGGGCGAGCCAAACAGCGCGCGGAACTGCACCACCCGGAACGGGGCCCCCTGGGTTTCGCGGCGTTTGAGGTCGGGGAACTCGGCCCCGGTGATGTTGATCTGACCGATATTACCCGCTAAAAACTGCGCTACCCGGGCCTGGGAGTCGGTGATGATCAGGTACTGCAGCTGCTCGAGGTAAGGCAGGGGGTTGCCAGCGGTATCGCGCTTCCAGTAGTTGGGGTTCTTGACCAGGGTAACCTGCTGCCCAGGGGTGTAGCTGCGCAGGCGGAAGGGGCCGGTGCCCACCACTTCCTCGGGGTTGACGTTGGTGGGCCAGGCGTTGTTGATTTCGGCGCGGGGTTTGCCCCCTTCCTGGCTGAAGGGCAGCAGCTTGTGTTTGGGCATGATGGGCAGGCGCATGTAATGGATAAAGGCCGGCGCGGGCTTGGGCAGGGTAAAGCGCACCCGGAAATCCCCCAGCTTTTCAATTTTCACGCCCTCAAAGTTGGCCGCGTCGCCGCCACGGGCCTCAGGATTGGCGACAATCTGGGTGTAGGTAAAAACCACGTCGTCGGCGGTAAAGGGGCGGCCATCGTGCCAGCGCACATCCCGGCGCAAATCGAAGGTGTAAACCCGGCTATCGGTGATGCTCCAGCGCGTGGCCAGGGCCGGTTCGATCTGGTAGTTGGCCAGGTTGTACTCGATCAGGCCGTCGAACATCTGGTTGGTCAGGTTTTGGATGGCCGAGTCAATTGCACCGTAGTAAAAAAAGGTCTGCGGTGCGCTGGCCAGCGACAGGGTGAGGCTCCCCCCAGCTTTGCCGGTTGTCACACCCAGGCTGGTATAGGCCGGCAGTACCTTGGGCTGAGCATAGCCCAGACCCAAAGCCAGCAAAACCATAGCTATAAGCCAAACACGTCTTTTCATCTTCACTCCTCCATCTGGTGCCTCAGCCCGGGGCCCCACATGCATTGGTTCGGTTGAAGTATACGTCAGCCGTTATTGGTATTCAAGTGGTATAATATCTGGCAATCTATGGAATCCAAGCTGGATCCTCACTCTGCCACCCCGCTTTACCTGCAGCTCGAGGCCCTTCTGCGTGAAGCCCTGGCCCGCAATACCTGGAAAGCCGGTGAGGCCATGCCCCCCGAGCGCGCGCTGGCCGAACAGTATGGGGTCTCACGGCTCACGCTCCGCAAAGCCCTCGAGCGCCTCGAGGCCCAGGGCTTAGTACAGCGCCGCCAGGGGTCGGGCACCTACGTGGCCCCCCGCCTCGAGCAGCCCCTCTCGGCGCTGACCAGCTTCAGCGAGGATATGCGGGCCCGCGGCCTCGAGCCCAGCACGCGCTGGCTCAAGCGGGGGTTGTTCACTGCCTCTCCCGAGGAGGTGCTGGCCTTGTCGCTCTCACCAGGCGAGAAAGTGGCCCGGCTCGAGCGCGTGCGCAGCGCACAGGGTGAGCCCATGGCTATTGAACGGGCCGCTTTGCCGGCTCATCTTCTCCCCCACCCCGAGCAGGTCAAAGAATCCCTGTACGCCTATCTGGAGAGCAAAGGCTTGCGTCCGGTTCGGGCCCTGCAACGCCTGCGCTCGGTTGCTGCCAGCCGCCAGGAAGCCGAACTATTGGGTCTTCGAGTAGGCGAGCCGGTGCTGTACATCGAGCGCCTGAGCTACCTGGCCGATGGCAGCGTGCTGGAGTTTACCCGCAGTCACTACCGTGGCGACCGCTACGATTTCGTGGCCGAGCTACGCCGGGCCTGAGACAGAGCACGCGGCTTAAGACGAGTCAGGGGCCGTGTTCGGTTCATTGGCCCGACTCGTAGAGGTCTTTGCCTTAATTTTGAATCCGGTATGACCGGACTCCACTCGGTGACTTAGGCTGAGTTTCACGCTTCTAAGCCGTCTAGCTTCTAACCTCTAGCCGTGGTTCGAGCTGCCATTGTCGCTCTGGTGACCATTGCTTTGCTTTCGGTTTTCCTGGTCACCCGCCCCATTCCAAGCCCAGCCACGCCCAACCGGGGGGTGCGCCTCGAGCAGGTTCAACTCACCCTATACCCAGAGCAAGACCCTAAAGCCCGCTGGGAGTTTTCCGCAGCGCAGGTCGATCAGGATCCCAGCACCCGCGAGGCTAAAGTAACCGGCCTGCAGTCCGGGGAACGGTATGTGGAGGGCCGGCTCGACATGCGGCTGTTCGCACCCGAGGTCGTCATCGACCGCGTCGATAACCTTCGGCTGCCCTACGCTAAGGTGGAAATTCTCAAGGGCTGCTACACGGTCAACCTTGGCAAGCCGGGTGAGATGCCGGTTACCATAGATCAGCGCGAAGGTTTTCGGGCCCCCAGCGTCTATATCACCGCGCCCAGCCTCGAGGTGCAGGGCAAGGACTTCAAGAGTGATTTTGGTATCGAGAACCCCAGTTGGCGTGACCCTATTGAGAAGTTTATTTCCGGTGGGGAACAGCCGCCTTGTCCCATCGAAGGGGGTAGTTCGTAAACCGCCCCAACCAAGTGCCAACGCGCTCTGGTTAGGGCTTTCCGAGGAAAGACCATGCAGAGAAGACATCCCCCGAATCCGGGCCGCTCTACACAGGTCAGGCGCACAGCGCCCGGCGGCCATGCCCATGGCACCTGGGCTTTGGGCAATGCATCTGCTCCTAAAGCCATCCCACAAGGTGGGTGCGTTTGGAGCAAATCCTTCGAAGGTTATAGTGCAAAGGAGGTGAGTGGGTGTGGCCGCCTAAAGGGCGGCCTGGGGACGACCCCCTGCCGGTATTCACCCAGGGGTTCTACCTCCCCGGCCAGGTTTGGTCGGGGTCTCCCGCCCCAGACCCCAATCGGATGAAACGTGCAGCATGGCTTCTTTTTCTCCTAGCGTTGGCGGTACTGGCCCAGAGCAAAGAGCAGCGCATCATCACCATTGAGGCCCCAGGCGGACAGCGTTCGGGCAACCTGCGCAACGGCCCCTGGGTTTACGAAGCCGGCAAACCGGGCGGGGTCATTGGCCGGGTCAAAGACCTGGAAATCCAGGCCACCCGTGCCACGCTGGAAGCCCCCCAGGGCAAAACCATGCAAGAGGCCGAGGGGGAGCGGGTGGCCTCTTTTGAAGGCAGCGTCACAGTGAAGCGCGACCGCATGACCGCTACCGGGCCAAAGCTGGTCTACCGCGAGAGCAACGGGCGCGGCACCCTCGAGGGCAACGCCCGGATGCGCCAGGAGCCCAAGGATCAAAACAGCGACCCAGTGGAGGTGCTGGCACCTCGCATGACCTTTGAGGTGGATACCAATATTTCTACCAGCGAAGGGGGCGTAACCCTAAAGAATGGCCGACAAGAAGGGCGCTCTGAAGCGGTTTACTACGAAGAAGATAGGGGGCTGGCGGTTTTTAGCGATACCAAAGAGGTCGTGCTGCTGCGCAAACGCGAGGGCAAGGGCGATCTGGTGATTCGTGCCAAAGAGGTGCGCAGCCTCACCGAGGAAAAGCGTTTGCTAGCCACGGGTGGGGTCACCCTGGTCGATGGCGACATCACCACCACCGGGGCCAGTCTGCTCTACAACGACAACACCGGCGAGGCCACGGTGTTAGCAGGCCGGGTGGGCAATCAGAACGTGCCGGCCCGGAGCGTGAACGCCAAGGAGCGGGCCACCTTGTCGGGCAACTCCTTGCTGCACAATGTCAACCGTTCGCAAGTGCGGGTGCTGGCCCAGGCGCCCCGGCTACCCGTCGCCGAGTTTCGCAAGCTGAGCGAGCGATAATATGCGCTGGGCCTGGTTGCTTCTGGGGTTGTTGTTGGTAGCAATCGCGCAGCAGGAGCCCGAGCCCTCGTTTCAAACCACCGCCGAGATCGAGCGACGCGGCAAAAAAATAGTGGTCGTCAAGAGCGGCCCGGACAATCCCCCCGCCATCATCGAGTTGCGCGACCTGTACGGAGGGGTCATTACCGCGCTGGACGCCGAGAAGAAATCCCTTCACCTAGGTGAAAGGGTGTTTACCACCGATAAGCTGACCCGCTTCTGGCTCGAGGGTAAACCAGTGCAGTTTAGCGACTTGAAGGTGGGCCAGCAGGTGCGCCTCGAGGCCGCCGAGCAAAACGACGGCAGCCTTAAGGCTTTTGATGTGCAGATTGGCAAAAAACCCGAAGGCCCCTCCCTGAGCCGTTCGCTGTTCGCCGATCCGCCCCCCTACCGCGTCCAGATCACCTTTGGTGAAGATGCCAAGGCCTTCGGGGCCATCGCCCGGGTGGAGCAGATCCGCGAAGTGAACGACTTTGTTTTTCTGACCGGGGGTACGGCCCGGTACATAGAGGAAGAAGATCGCCTCGAGCTCGACCTCCAACCCGGCCCCCGGGCCGTAGAGGTTCAGCAGGGGCAAAGCAAGGCCTGGGGCAGCCGCCTCGACTACGACAATCAGAGCGGCGATGCCCGCGTGGCGGGGCCCATCGAGCTCGAGCGCTCCGGCAACAAACCCCTGCAAGGCAGCGCCCAACGCATGGTCTACAACGTGGACGACGAGATCCTGCGCTTGTTTGGAGAGATCAGGCTGGTGCAGGATGGCCGTACCTCCACGGCAGAAAGCGCAGTTGTGCGCGAAAAAGACCGCATCGCCTACCTGTACGGCAGCAAGGACAGACCGGTGCGAAGCCAGAACAAGGATGGTTTCGTGCAGGGCACCCGCGTGCTCTACCACCTCGATACCGGCGATGTGGTGGTGCTGGAAGGGGTGCAGGGGGAGTTTCAGGATCCCTGAGCCCCGGCGGCCTGCGCAGGGCCTTCGGTAATGCCGGCCATCAACAACCCGAGCCGCTCCTCGCTGGCCTCGCTGGCTTTGAGCTCACCCATAATGCGGCCTTCAAACATCACCAAAATGCGGTCGGATAGCGAGCGCACCTCGTTGAGATCGGCCGATACCAATAGCACCGCCATCCCAGCATCGCGGGCCTTAACGATGTTTTCGTGAATAAACTCGATGGCCCCAATATCCACCCCACGGGTCGGCTGGGCCGCAACCAACACCTTAGGCTTGCGGCTCAGCTCCCGCCCCACGATGATTTTCTGCGCGTTGCCCCCCGAGTAGCGGCGGGCGGCCAGCTCGGTGCTGCGGGGCCGCACATCGAAGGTCTCGACCACCTCCCGGGCGTGGGCTTCCATCTGCGCGGCGTCCAGAAAGCCCAAAAACCCTGCATAAGGCGGCCGGTAGTGATCCCCCAGGATCAGGTTCTCGCGGGTGGTAAAGTCGAGCACCAGGCCGCGCAGGTTGCGGTCTTCGGGGATGTGCGAAACGCCCCACTCGCGCACCAGCCGGGCATTGGGTTTGAGGGTCTGGCCCTGGTAGCGGATGGTGCCCTGGTAGGGCCGCAGGCCGGTGATAGCCTCCACCAGCTCGGTCTGGCCGTTGCCCTCCACCCCCGCAATGCCCACAATCTCGCCGGCCCGCACCTGGAACGACACCCCATTGAGCCGGTGCTTTTTGTCCTTTTCGGGCATACGCAGGTCGATTACCTCGAGCACGACCTCGGCGGGCCTGGCCTCCGACTTGTCTACCGAAAGGATCACCTCCCGCCCCACCATCATGCGCGCGAGCTCGTTCACGCTGGTCTCAGGGGTGTTGACCGTGCCCACCACCTTGCCATCGCGGATGACCGTCACACGGTGGGAGAGCTTGATGACCTCGGCCAGCTTGTGGCTGATGAAAATTACCGCGTTGCCTTGCTCCACGTAGCGCTGTAGGAAATCGAACAGCTCATCGGCCTCCTGCGGGGTCAGCACTGCGGTGGGCTCGTCCAGGATGAGAATTTTGGCCTTGCGGTAAAGCGCCTTGAGGATCTCCACCCGCTGCTGTAAACCCACCGGCAGCTCCTCCACCGGTGTATCCAGCGGCAGATCGAACTCAAGATCCCGCATCAAAGCCTCGACCTCGGCCCGGGCCTGGGCCAGGTTAAGCTGGCCCCCCTGGGTAGGTTCTGAACCCAGAATTACGTTCTCCAGCACCGTAAAGGGGTCTACCAGCATAAAGTGCTGGTGCACCATCCCAATCCCCTGGGCGATAGCGTCCCCCGGCTCGGTAATCTGCACCTTCTGACCATCCACCCAGATCTCGCCCTGATCGGGTTTGACCAGGCCGTACACGATCTTCATCAGGGTGGATTTACCCGCACCGTTCTCACCCACCACAGCCAGCACCTCACCCCAGCGCACGTCCAGTGAGATGCGGTCGTTGGCCAGCACCAGGGGGTAGCGTTTGGTGATGTTGCGGAGCTCGAGCGCGACCGAACCCTTAGCACGCGTGCTCGAGGCAGCAGCAGAATCGTTCATGTTCCCAATCATACAGGCAAGCAGCCTCTAATGGTTTGCTCGAGGCTCAAAACAACCCCCACAGCCAGCCAAGCGCAGCAAAAAGCGCCCGGGGTATCAACCCCAGGCGCCAGCAAAAACCATCACTTAGCGCTTGTCGGGCACCTTGATGGCCCCCGAGACGATCTGGCTGCGCAGAACCGCCAGGCGGTTGATGACGGCCTGCGGGATCAGGGCCTTGTTGTAGTTGTCCAGGGCATAGCCCACACCGTTGTTGTTCAGGCCAAACTCGCGCACCCCGCCTTTGAAGGTGCCGTCCTTAACCGACTTGATGACCTCGTAGGTAGCCACATCCACCCGCTTGAGCATGGAAGTGAGCACATGGTTCAGGGTGTTGGGGTTGTTGTCGGTGTCACCCAGGTAGTTCTGGTTGGCATCCACCCCAATCATGAACATGGGACGGGAGGTTGCCGCCGGGCAGGATTGGTTGTAGGCGGCGTAACGCGGCACGTTGGAGCCGTTGTTGGAGATAAAGCGCACGCCCGAGGGCAGCTCGTTCTGCTTCAAGCAGCGCTGCTGTTTGACGTAGTCCAGCACACCCAGGCCCGAAGCCCCGGCCGCCGCGTAGATGATGTCGGCCCCCTGCTTGGCCTGCGCGGTGGCGATTTCTTTGGCCTTGCCCGGGTCGTTCCAGGCCGCCGGGGTGTTGCCCACGTAGTTGATGAGCACACGGGGGTTGGAAATACCCCGCTCGCGCATACCGGCAATGGCCCCGGCCCGGTAGCCCTGCTCAAACTTGTGGATCAGGGGGATATCCATACCCCCCACGAAGCCCACCACACCGGTGTTGGTCATGCGGCCCGCGATGTAGCCCACCAGGTAGCTGCCTTCGTGCTCGCGGAAGACCAGCCCTACCGCGTTGGCGCACTTGCCCTCACAGGGCACCGAGTCGATTACCGCGAACTTGACATCTTTGAACTCCTGGGCGTTCCTGGTTATCGAGGGCTCGTTGGCGAAGCCCACCCCCACAATCAGGTCGAAGCCCTCCTCAGCAAAGCGGCGGATGCCCTGGCCCACCTGGCCGGGGTCGCCGGGTTCAAAGTCGAAGACCCTGACCCCTAGCTCTCTAGCAGCTCGCTGGGCACCTTCAAAGGTGGACTGGTTGAAGCTGCGGTCGTTTTTACCGCCTGCATCGAAGGCCATACCCACGCGGATCTCCTGGGCTAGACCCAGACCTAGCGCAGTTGCCAGGGCAACACTGAGCACCACGAGTTTCTTCATGTGATTCGCCTCCATTTCGCTTGTGTACCTTACAAGCGCTGAACTGGCTGTTAGCCTCCGGCATTATAGAGCACAAAGCAGGGGGGTTGAAAGGGCTTGACAAATAAGTGAAACCGCCTTTGGCCGCCCTTCACGCCATTCTAAAGCCTGTTTGACAACCGCCCTCGAGCTTCATAGCATCACCCTATGCAGACCCCTAAGCAGCGCATTGCGGAGCTACGCGAGCTGATTCGCTACCACAACTACCGCTATTACGTGCTGAACAAACCGGAAATCTCCGATGCCGAGTTTGACCGCCTGTTGCACGAGCTAAGAACCCTGGAGGAAGCCCATCCCGAGCTGGTCACCCCTGACTCCCCCACACAGACCGTGGGCAGCTCCATCCTCGAGACCCCCTTCACCCCCGTGCCCCACCCCACCCGCATGTACTCGCTGGGCAACGCCTTTTCACCGGACGACATCGCCGATTTCGAGGCCAGCATCAACCGCTTCCTGGGCCGGGAGGAGCCGCGCGAATACGTGCTCGAGTACAAAATTGACGGGCTTTCGGTCAACCTCCTCTACGAGGCAGGGGTGTTCCGCCAGGGGCTTACCCGTGGCGATGGCCTGACCGGCGAGGACGTAACGCCCAACCTGCTGGCGATTCCCGACATCCCCAGGCGGCTACCGCAGCCCCTCGACCTCGAGGTTCGGGGTGAAATTTACCTACCCATTCAGACCTTTTTGCAGCTGAACGCACAGCTCGAGGAGGCCGGGGAGCCTCCTTTCAAAAACCCACGCAACGCCGCAGCCGGTAGCCTGCGGCAAAAAGATCCCCGGATCAGCGCCAGCCGGGGCTTGCGGGGGTTGTTCTATGGGGTGGGAAGGCCCGAAGGCCTGGGGGCCAGCACCCAGCAGGAACTGCTGGAGAAGCTGGGCCAGCTCGGCTTTTCGGTGGATCCGCATTACCAGGTGGTGCAGGGCGTGGAGGGTATCGAGCGGGGTTACCGGGCCATGCTGGCCGCGCGCAAAAGCCTGCCATTTGAGGCCGATGGGGTGACCGTCAAGCTGAACAACCTTTCCCTCTGGAACGAGCTGGGCTACACCGCCAAAACCCCTCGCTTCGCCATTGCCTATAAGTTTCCCGCCGAGGAAAAAACCACCCGGGTGCTGCGGGTGATCTTTCAGGTGGGGCGTACCGGACGGGTTACGCCGGTGGCGGAGCTCGAGCCGGTCTTCCTGGACGGCTCCACGGTGAGCCGGGTAACCCTGCACAACGAAAGTTACGTACAGGAGCTGGGCTTACGCATCGGGGATACCGTCCTGGTACACAAGTCGGGCGGGGTGATTCCCGAGGTGCTGCGGGTGGTCAGCGAGGCCCCCAGGGGCCATGCGCCTGTAGAGTGGCCCAGCCACTGCCCCGAGTGCCGTACAGCCCTCGAGCTTTCGGGCAAGATTCACCTCTGCCCCAACCCGCTATGCCCGGCCAAGGCCTTCGAGGCGATAAGGCATTTTGCCAGCCGCCGGGCCATGGACATCCAGGGCCTGGGCGAGAAGCTCATCGAGCAGCTCCTGGAAGCCGGTCTGGTGCGGGATGCCGCCGATCTCTACCGCCTCAAGAAAGAAGACATTATTGCCCTCGAGCGCAAAGCCGAAAAAAGCGCCCAGAACCTTATTGAGCAGATCGAGGCCAGCAAAAGCCGGGGCCTCGAGCGGCTGCTCTTTGCGCTGGGCATTCCCCAGGTGGGCGAGAGCACCGCCCGGGCCCTGGCCAAACGCTTCGGGCACCTGGACAACATCCTCCAGGCCACGGTCGAAGAGCTGGATGCCGTACCAGATATCGCCGAGACCACCGCCCAGGCCATTCACCAGGCCCTGGCCCGCCCGGAGATGCGGAGCTTCATCGAGCGTCTGCGGGCCGCCGGCCTGGTCTTCGAGGCCCGGGAAAAGCAGCAAAGCCAGGCCCTCGAGGGTCTTACCTTTGTCCTGACCGGCGAGCTTTCCCGCCCCCGGGAAGAGGTCGCGCGGCAGCTCGAGGCCCACGGGGCCAAAATTTCCGGCTCCGTAAGCAAGAAGACCAGCTATGTGATCGCCGGGCCGGGGGCCGGCTCCAAACTCAGCAAGGCCAAAGAGCTCGGCGTTCCTATTCTGGACGAGGCGGGCCTGCGGGCGCTGCTGGAGCAGAAGCTCGGGGCAGCCCCCATCTAGGAACCTTGTGTAACAAGGTTGTAACACCCCTTGGGTACACTCACCTCAATCGGGTTTAGAGGTTTGAGATGGCGTACCTTCGGGGCCTAGGGGTCTATCTTCCCACACCGCGCATGCACAGCGGCGAAATTGCCGCGGCCAGCGGGCTGCCGGAGTGGGTGGTGCGGGAGAAGCTGGGCATTCATCAGAAACCCATTCCCGGCCCTGAGGATCATCCGGCCCGCATGGGGGGCTGGGCGGCCCGGGCTGCGCTCGAGGAGGCGGGCCTCGAGGGGGCCGCGCTGGATGTGGTAATCAGCATCACCGATGAGCACAAGGACTACCCGGTCTGGTGCAGCGCCCCCCTCATCGCCCAGATGGTGGGGGCCCGCCGGGCCTGGGCCTTCGATCTGAACCAGAAGTGCGCCAGCTTTATCAGCGCCCTGGCCGTGGCCGAGGGGCTTTTGGCCAGCCAGCCCAGCCTACAGCACATCCTGATAGCGGGCGGCTATCGCAACGGCGACCTGATTGACTACACCGACCCGGCGGTGCGCTTCATGTACGATCTGGCCGCGGGCGGTGGGGCTGCGGTGATGGCGCGGGAAGGGCCGGGTTTCAAGCTGCTAGCCACGCGGCTCAAAACCGACCCCAGCCTGGCTGCCAGCGTGCGGGTGCCGGTAGGGGGCACGGTCGAGCCCCTAACCCCAGCCAATGTAGAGCGGTACAAGCTGCGGGTGGCCGAGCCGGAGCTTATGAAAGCTCGCCTCGAGCAGGTCTCACTACCCGGCTTTCTGGAGGTTATTCAAGGAGCGCTGGGGCAGGCCGGTTACACCGCTGCCGATCTGGACTACCTGGCCCTCCTGCACATGAAACCCTCGGCCCACCAGGCTGTGCTGGCCGGGCTGGGGCTATCGGAAGAGCGCGCCATTTACCTATCTGACTACGGCCACCTGGGCCAGCTCGACCCCATTCTTTCGCTCAGGCTGGCGGTGGATGCGGGCAGGCTGGGGCCTGGCAGCCTGGTGGCCCTGGCGGCCGCCGGGGTGGGTTACCACTGGGGAGCGGCGGTGTTGCGTGTGGAGGGGGAGAAATGGAGCTAAACGCCAACTGGCTGGCCCGGCTGGCCTCCTACCACCCCAACCGCCCTGCGGTCTACTGGCGCGGCCACTGGATCAGCTATGCCGATTTGTACCAGCGGGCTTGGCGGGCTGCGGCCTCGCTGGCAGGTCTTGGGGTCGCCGGGGGGGATCGGGTCGCGGTGCTGGGGCCCAACCACCTGGGCTACCTCGAGCTCTATTTCGCCGCCCCGCTACTGGGCTTTATCCCCGCCCTGCTCAACCACCGCTTGAGCGAGGCCGAGCTAAAGGAACTGCTCGAGTACACCCGGCCCAAAGCCCTTTTCTACACCGAAGACTTCGCTCTGCCGGCCCAGCGCTTACACCCCCAGGCGCATCCTCTAGAGGCCCTGCAGACCCTACCCGAAAGAAAGATCCCGGATTTTACCCCTAGCCTGGAAGACCCGGCCCTGCTGCTCTTTACCGGCGGCACCACGGGGCTGCCCAAAGGGGCCCTGATCCCCTACCGCCAGCTTCTGGTCAACGCCATCCAGACCTGCATGAGCTGGGGGCTTTCTCCCGAAGACCGCTACATAGTGGCAACCCCCATGTTCCATGCCGCCCTGAACGCCCTGGCCACGCCTTTGCTCTACCTGGGCGGCCAGGTGCTCATACAGGAAAGGTTCGACCCCGCTTTGTACCTGGCCTGGGTGCGGGAACACCGGGTGAGCCTGCTGTTCCTGGTGCCTACCATGTACCAGATGCTGGCCCAGCACCCCGACTTTGCCCAGGCCGACCTGCGCACGGTGCGCTGGGCCATCTCCGGCGGGGCCCCCTGCCCTCGGCCGGTACGGGCGGCTTTCGAGGCCAAAGGCGTGCGCTTCAAGCAGGGCTACGGCCTGACCGAGTGCGGCGTCAACTGCTTTACCCAGAGCCTCGAGGAGGCCGAGGCGCACCCCGAGTCGGTAGGCCGTCCCATGCCCCACCTCTGGGCCCGGCTGGCCGGGCCCGACGGCCAGGAGGCCCAAGAGGAGGGCGAGCTTTGGCTCTCGGGGCCGGTGCTGATGTCCGGCTACTTCGAGCGCCCAAACGAGACCGCCCAGGCCCTGGTCGTCCACCAGGGGCGCACCTGGTTGCGCACCGGCGACCTGGCCCGGCGCGATGCGGAAGGGCGCTACTACATCGTGGGGCGGGTCAAGGAGATGTTCATCTCGGGGGGTGAGAACGTCTATCCCATCGAGGTGGAACGGGCCCTCTACGAACACCCGGCGGTGCTCGAGTGCGCGGTGCTGGGGGTTCCCGACCCCCGCTGGGGCGAGGTGGGCCTGGCGGCGGTGGTACTCAAATCGCCGATTGGCGAGGAAGAGCTAAAGGGTTTTCTGAAGGCCCGCCTGGCAGGCTACAAGGTGCCCAGGCATTTCCTGTTCCTATCCGAGCTACCCAAGAGCGGCCCCGGCAAGATTTTGAAGGGTGAGCTGTACCGCAGGTTCCGGGAGGGATCCCATGCCTGAGCTAAGCGTCAACGGCACCACGCTTTTCTACCGGCTGGACGGCCCCGAGCGTGGGCCCTGGCTGGTGCTGCTCAATGGCATCTTTCAGCGCACCGAGGCCTGGGAGCCGCTTATGCCCTATCTGCAGGGCTTCCGGGTGCTGCGCTACGACATGCGAGGCCAGGGGCAGAGCGCCGTACCCCCCGGGCCCTACCCTCCCGGGCTCCACGCCGACGATTTGGCCGCCCTGCTGGAAGCCCTGGGGATCACCCGCTACCACCTGCTGGGCCTGTCCAACGGTGGGGTGGTGGCCCAGGTTCACGGCGCCCGGCAGCCGGCGGGCCTGGAAAAGCTCATCCTGCTGTGCACCACCCCCCGCCTCGACCCCCTTTTGCGGGCCAAGGTGGAAAGCTGGCGGCAGGCCCTGGCCTGGGGTGGCACCCGCGGGCGCCTGCAGATTGCCCTGCCCTGGATCTGGGGCCGGGCCTTCCTGGAGGCCCATCCGGAGATCGCCGGCGAGGCCTCGCTGGTGCAGATGGAGCAAATGGCCCCCACCCCCGAGGCCCAGAAATACTTACTGGACGGCTTTTTGGCGATGGAAGACCTGCGCCCCCGCCTAAGCCGGATCCAAGCCCCAACGCTGGTGCTCTCGGGTGAGGACGATCTGCTCTTCCCGCCCCGCTACGGCCAGGAGATTGCGGCCGCCATTCCCCAGGCCATCCATCGGGTGCTACCCCAGGTGGGCCACGTAGCCCCAGTTGAAGACACTGCCGGGCTGGCCGGGGCCATCCTGAGGTTTTTGGAGGTACAGGCATGAAGTTCCAGGTAGGAGACAGCGCTTCTTACACCCAGACCCTCAGCGAGGCGCATGTGACCCTGTTCATCGGCGCCGTAGGGGACACCAACCCGCTGCACGTGGATGCCGAGTACGCCCGGCGGAGCCGGTTTGGAGCCCGCATCGCCCAGGGCATCCTGGTGGCCGGCCTCATCTCCACCGCCATCGGCACCAAGCTGCCGGGGCCGGGGGCCATTTATCTGGGCCAGAGCCTGCGCTTTCTAAAGCCCACCTACCTGGGCGACACCATCACCGCTACCGTGACCGTGCGGGCCATCCGCCCGGATAAACCCATCCTGAGCCTCGAGACCCTCTGCACCAACCAGAAGGGTGAACGGGTCGTCGAGGGCGAGGCCACGGTGCTTTACGAGGAGGTTCTGTGAAAGCGAATAGGAGGCAGGCATGAAAAAAGTTTGGATGGTTCTTTTGGCAGTTCTGGGTCTGGCCGGGCTGGCCCTGGCCCAGACCACGGTGCGGGTGGGCGTGCTGCTGCCCATCTCGACCGTAGCGGGCAAGGCCGCTCTGAACGGGGTGCAGCTCGGCGTGGATCAGGTCAACGCGGGCGGAAAGGTCAAGATTGAGCTGGTGGTGGTGGACGACGGCAACGCCCCGGCCACCGCGGTGCCGGCCCTCACCAAGCTGATGACCGTGGATCGGGTGGACATTGTGATCGGTGGGCTGGCCTCGGGGGTCACCTTTGCCCTCTCGGGGCCGGTCAAGCAATACCAGCCGCTCTTCCTCTGCATCGGGGCGGCCAGCAGCGTAGTGGAGCAGGCTTTTAGCGATTATGGTCGCTTCTTCCACTACCACCCCTGGGACTACCACAACGTGGCGGCGGCCCTCGAGTTCTTCAAGTACCTCTACGACCAGGGGGCCCGGCGGGTGGCCATTCTTTACGAGGATGGGCCTTTTGGCTCAGCGGGCATCCAGACCTACCGGCAGCAGCTCGAGCGCCAGGGCTACACCGTGCAGGCCGAACCCTTCAAATCGGGGTCGGGCAACTTCACCGCCATCCTGACCCGCTTTAAGGGGTTCCGGCCCGATATTCTGTACTGGATCGGCTACGACGTAGACGCCCTGCCCATCGCCGCCCAGACCCGGCAGGTGGGGCTCGAGCCCAAACTGATCTACGGCGCCCCCCCGGCCTGGCCAACCGGCTTTGAGAAAAACAACCTTTCCAACGACGTAGCCGGCATGACCGCCTGGCTGCCCTCGGTAGCCAACAACGAAAGCCGCCGCTTCGTGAACCTGTACCGCCGCAAGTTCGGTGAGGTGACCGACGAGTACATGGCCCCCATGGGCTACGTGATCGCCTTGAGTCTGGGTAAAGCGCTCGAGGCCGCAGGCTCCACCGACAAAGACCGGATTGCCGCCGAGTTGGCCAAGGTGCAGATGGAAACCCCCTTCGGCCCCCTATCCTTCAAGCCCTCCGATACCGGGCGTACCCGTTTCCAGGGCTTTAACCAGAACATCTGGCTGCAGTTCCAGTATCTGGAGGGCTCGCGCCGTCCGGTCTTCCCAGCGAGCCGCGCAGCCCGGCCCCTGCGCTTCCCGGGCAACTACTAATCCTGGGCTGAAGCTGTAGCGAACCCCAACGGGGCCCGTTGGGGTTCCTTCCCACACCAGGCTCAGATCGGGCTGTTCGACAAAAGGTGGGCCCGCTGGCGCTTGGGAAGCCCGTCCCGACAAACTATGGAATTACTGCTGCAAACCATCATCAACGGCATCCTGGCCGCCGGCATCTACGCCCTGGTAGCCAGCGGACTGGCCCTCGCAGTGGGCGTGGTGGGCATCGTCAACTTTGCCCACGGCGAGTTCACCATGATCGGGGCTTTCATCGCCTATCTGCTCTTTGTGAGCACCGGCCTGGATCCATTCCTTTCCCTGGGATTGGCTGCCTTGGTGCTCTTTATGGTAGGAGCCATCACCTACCTGGGGCTCATTCGGCCTGTGCTGGCCGCCCCTGAGCTCAACCAGATGCTGCTTACCTTTGGCCTGTCGGTAGCCTTGCAAAACATCGCCCTGCTGGTCTTTGGGGCCGATACCCGTGTAGTCTCCACCAGCTACCAGGGAGCCACCCTCGCTCTGGGCGGTCTTTCATTTGGTGTACCGCCGCTGCTGGCTTTTGCTCTTTCAGTTGTCATTCTGGGTGCGTTATATGGCTTTCTGGATCGCACCCGGTTGGGCCTGGCCGTGCGAGCGGTGGCGCAAAACCGACTGGCGCCGGGGCTTCTGGGCATCGAGACCCAGCGGGTCTACCTGCTGGCCTTTGGGCTTTCGGCGGCCCTGGCCGGGGTGGCCGGGGTAATGCTCTCGGTGATGCTCTACGCCTCCCCCACGGTGGGGTTTGCCTATACCCTCAAGGCCTTTGCCATCATCGTGATGGCAGGGCTGGGCAATCTGCGAGGGGTGGTACCAGCGGCCATCACCCTGGCTATGGCCGAGGCCCTGGTCAGCACCTACGTGCCGGGCGGCGGGGGCTGGGTAGAGGCCGTGTTCTTTCTGGTTATCTTCGTGACCCTCACTTGGCGTAGCTGGAGGGCCGCATGATCCTGGTGGGACTGCTTTTGTTGGTAGCCCTGGTACTGCCCGGACTACCGTTGGGCGAATGGCGGGCCTTTTTGCTGGATACCGCCCAGTTTGCTTTTCTGATCAGCGCCCTGGCCCTGGCCTGGGACTTGCTGGCCCGTACCGGACAGCTCTCGCTGGCCCACGGGGCCTTCTTTGGCTTAGGGGCCTATGCTGCTGCGCTCACGGCCCCCGCCCTGGGCACCCTTCCCGCGCTGCTGGTTGGAGGGGTGGTGGCTGGCGCCTCGAGCCTCTTCCTGGGCCTGGCCACCTTGCGGTTGCATGGGATGTATTTCGCCATCGCCACCCTGGCCTTTAGCGAGGTGATGCGCACCCTGGTGCTCAAAGCCCCCTTCACTGGAGGGGCCATTGGCCTGCCGGTACAGCCCGCGTTCGGAGGGGCCTTCCCCCTCGGCGGCTACTACCTGGCTGTGGGCGTGCTGGCCCTGGCTGCTGGAACCAGCCTCCTTGTGAGCAGAAGCCGCCTCCACTATGCCATGGCCGCTACCCGGCAGGGCGAGGCCGTGGCCCGGGTGCTGGGGGTTCCGGTGGTACGGGTTAAGCTCCTGGCTTTTATGATTTCCGCCTTTTTGGCCGGGCTGGCCGGTGGGGTTTACGCCATGAAAACCCTGTTTCTCTCCCCCTACGATGCCTTTGGCCTGGGGCGGGCTGTGGAGGCACTGGTAATTCCCATTTTCGGCGGGCTTTACACCAC
Source organism: Meiothermus taiwanensis WR-220 (assembly GCF_003568585.1). Lineage (NCBI taxonomy): Bacteria > Thermotogati > Deinococcota > Deinococci > Thermales > Thermaceae > Meiothermus > Meiothermus taiwanensis. Next base: position 1,323,921 of record NZ_CP021130.1, on the reverse strand, counting down.
CACCGGGCCCCTGTTGGGGGGATTGATCATCGTGAGCCTCGAGACCTGGTTACGCCTGCGCATCGGCGAGGGCTACCTGGTGGTGTACGGGGTGATTCTGGTGTTGACCATCCTCTTTTTACCCAAAGGGCTGGTGAGTCTCTTTCGTCGCAAAGGGGTAGGGCATGCTTAGCGTCCAGGGCCTTTCCAAGCGTTTTGGCGGGGTGCACGCGGCCAACGCGGTCAACTTGCGGGTAGAGGCCGGTGAAATTCTGGCGGTTATCGGCCCCAACGGTGCAGGCAAGAGCACTCTGCTCAACTTGCTTTCCGGTTTATTACGGCCCGACGAGGGTCGGATTGAGTTTTTGGGTGAAACCATTACCCAGGCCCCGCCCGAGGTGCGCGCCTGGAAGGGGCTGGGCCGGGCCTTTCAGATCGTGCAGCCTTTCCCCGAAATGACCGTATGGGAAAATCTCCTGGTTGGAGCCCTGTATGGCAAACCCAACACCCCTGCAAGGGTAGCTGAGCGCGTTGTAGAGGAGGTGATTGAGCTTACCGGTCTGACCCCCAAAGCCCAAACCCTGGCCGGGGAGCTCACACTTCTGGAAGACAAGCGCCTCGAGCTCGCCCGGGCCCTCTGCACCAGACCCAAATTGCTGTTGTTGGACGAAGTAATGGCCGGGCTGCGCCCCTCGGAAGCCCTGGAGGCGGTGGAGCTGGTGCGGCGCATCCGCAACAGCGGCGTAACCGTACTTTTCATCGAACACCTGATGCCGGTGGTGCGGGCCCTGGCCGACCGGGTGGTGGTAATGGATTACGGCCAGGTCATTGCGGAAGGCCCCTACGACCTGGTAGCCTCCAACCCCAAAGTGCGCGAGGCTTATCTGGGGAGGGCTTCGTGAGACTCAGCGTAAGCAACCTAACAACCGGCTACGGTAAGGCCCAGGTGCTGTTTGGACTCACGCTCGAGGTAGCCACAGGCGAGCTGGTGGCCCTTCTGGGAGCCAACGGGGCCGGCAAAACCACCGCCTTGCGCACCATCTCCGGCCTGCTGCGGCCCTGGGGCGGCCAGGTATGGCTCGATGAGACCAGCCTGCAGGGCCTCTCGGCAGCCCAGCGGGCCCGCCGGGGCCTGGGGCACGTGCCCGAGGGACGGCAACTCTTTCCCCTTATGAGCGTGGAAGAAAACCTGCGCCTGGGGGCGGCCTTCCTGGCCTGGCCGTACAGGCAGGAGGGTTTGGAGCGGATCTACACCCTCTTCCCCCGCCTGGCCGAGCGGCGCAAACAGGTGGCCGGCACCCTCTCGGGGGGGGAGCAGCAGATGCTGGCCATCGGACGGGCTCTGATGGGCCGGCCCAGAATCCTGATGGTGGATGAACCCAGCCTGGGGCTTTCCCCCAAGCTGGCCGAGGAGGTGCTCTCCACCCTGGCGCAGGTGAAGGCCGAAGGGGTAGGGGTGCTGCTGGTCGAACAGAACGTGGCGCTGTCGCTGGAAGTGGCCGACCGGGGCTACGTGGTCGAACATGGGAAGGTTGTGCTGAGCGGCAGTGCACGAGAGCTTCTAAGCAACCCGGGCGTGCAGAAGGCCTACCTGGCCCTGTAAACCGGCCTCAAGGTAGCATGAAACTATGCAACTAAAGGGAAAAACCGCCCTCATCACCGGCGCAGGTAGCGGCATTGGCAGGGCCATCGCGGAAGTGTTCGCCCGGGAAGGGGCCAGGGTAATCCTCAACGATCTGTCGCCTGCGGCGGGCGCAGTCGCCGAGGCCGTGGGGGGTGCCTTTGTGCAGGCCGACCTCTCCGATCAGCAGGCCGTTTACGACCTGGCCCAACGGGCGCTCGAGCTGGGCCCCATCGATATCCTGGTCAACAACGCCGGCCTGCAGCGCATACATCCGGTCGAGGAGTTCCCTGAGGAAACCTGGAATCGGATGCTCCAGGTGCTGCTCACGGCTCCTTTCCAGCTCATCAAATATACCTTACCCAGCATGAAGCAAAGGCGCTGGGGCCGGATCATCAACATCGCATCGCTGCACGGCTTGGTTGCCAGCCCTTTTAAGTCGGCCTACATCGCGGCCAAGCACGGCTTGCTGGGCCTGACCAAAACCGTGGCGCTCGAGGTTGGCGAGTACGGCATCACCTGCAATGCCATCTGTCCAGCCTATGTGCGCACCCCCCTGGTGGAGTCGCAAATCGCCGACCAGGCCCGTACCCTGGGCATCCCCGAAAGCGAGGTCGTTGGGCAGGTGATGCTGGCCCCCGCCGCCATCAAGCGCTTGATTGAGCCTGCGGAAGTGGCCGAGTACGCCCTCTTCCTGGCGTCCGACCGGGCCAGCGCAATTACCGGCTCGGCGCAGGTTATGGATCTGGGCTGGACGGCCCGTTAGCGCTTATACACCCGCCGCTCCGCCTCGATGGCCTGCAGCACCTCCTGGATCTCTTTGGTCAGTGCGCGAATCTCGTTCAGGTCGGAGGTGCTTTTGAGCTGGGCCTTGAGTTTGTCCAGGCGCATTTCGTAGTACACCTCACGCACCCGGGCCAGGGCTACGTTCAGGTGGGTCTCGAGGTTCTGATGCTCAAAACTGGGGCTTTTCATCAGGACATCCATCAAGCGGGCCCCTTCCCCCCGCTGCTCAAAGTGCTTCAGGATGCGGCTCTTACCCTGTTTCGAGCGGGCCGCCTGCATGAATTCGGCCAAAAGGCTGCCCTCGGGCGGCCAGGTGTGATCCTCCACATAAAGCGCCCAGTGCAAAAACTCCTCCTCGGGCACCGAGTATAAAAGGGCAATAACGTCCAGCTCACGTAAAAGCCGCTTCTCTGTGAGGTCGGGCCGGGCCAGCCCCAGGCCCAGGGTTCGGTCGGGCGCTGAAGGGGCCGCACGCTTGGGGGATCGGGCCCGGGCCAGGTAGTCTTCCAGGGCCCGCGGGCTCAGTTCCAGGGCGCTTATGACCTTGGCCTTGAGCTTTTCCACCACCGGGTCGAAAGGCTCGCTCGAGATCAAGCGGGGCCTGAGAGCCTCGAGGATTTTTTGCTTATGCTCGGGGCGCCTGAGGTCCAACCCCGCCGCCGCCGCCTCAAAGCGGTACTCCACCTCGGGCAGGGCCGCCTGCAGCGCCGCCTCGAAGCGCTCCTTGCCATCGGGTAGCAGCAGCAGGTCGCCGGGGTCCTTGCCGTCCTCGAGCAACACGGCATAGACCACGAAACCACGGGCAATCTCCAGGTTCAGGCTTTGCAAGGTGGCCCTGCGCCCGGCCTCGTCGGCGTCGAAGGCCAGGTAAAGCTCGGCGGCATCGGCCCGTCGCAAAAGGTGGGCCTGCTCACCGGAAAGCGACGAGCCCAGCACCGCCACCGCCTCGGTAAAGCCCATCTGGTGCAGGGCGATCACATCAAACAGCCCCTCCACCACCACCGCCCGCCCCCGCTCGCGGATGGCCGAGCGGGCCTGAGGATAGCCATAGAGGAGCTGGTTCTTTTTGAACAGGGCGGTCTCCGGGGAGTTGAGGTACTTGGGGTTGTCGTCTTTTTCTAGGGCGCGAGCGGTGAAAGCCACAATGCGGCCCAGCGGATCCAGAATTGGGAAGGTCACACGGTGGCGAAAGCGGTCGAAGTAGCGGCCCTCGCGCTCCACCAGCACCCCGGCCTCCGCGGCTTCCTGGGGATCCACGCCGTGCCCCTGAAGATATTTAATCAGACCATCCCAGCTCTTGGGCGCATAACCCAGGCCAAACCGCTCGATGGAGGCCGAGCCCAGGCCACGCTCCTGCAGGTATCGCTCGGCCAGGCCGGATAGGTTGGCGCGGAAGTAGGACTGGGTAAGCTCGAGGATCTGCAAAACCTCCTTGCGCGGGGAGGAACGCCCCTTGGGCTGCGGCAGTTCCACCCCGGTCTCCTGGGCCAGACGTTCCAGGGCCTCCCAAAACTCAATCCCCTCAATCTTCTGCAAAAAAGCAAAGATATCCCCACCGCTCTTACAGCCAAAGCAGTAGCACAGCCCCTTGTCCTCGCTGACCTGAAAGGAGGGGGTTTTTTCCTGGTGAAAAGGGCACAAGCCCTTCCAGGATCCCTTTCCACTGGGCTTGAGCGCCACATACCGGCCCACCAGCTCACGAATGGACATCCGAGAGCGTATCAGTTCGATGGCTTGGGCCAATTGGGCATCCATAGGTGCGCCTCTAGCAGACCCTTGGGTCAGCAAATTTAGAACCCTATTCTAACCCGCCTTGGCTGGAAAGGGCCTGAAGCTAAAGGGGTTCTTTGGCAATACTCCCACCAACCATACGCATCGCCGCACAAGGCTACTCAAGCTGCATAGGGCGTGGTTTCCAGGGTACAGCGGCCTGCTGAGAAAACCAACGAGCCAGAACACCCAAAACCCCATATCCCCGGAAGCTATGGGTGCTTAAGCAAGGTTTTTCACCTTTCAAGGCCGCCCGCACCAGCGTAAACCATAGCTCAGCCAGGGGTGTCTTAGCCTCGAAGTCCAGCGGGTCAACGGGGTCGCGGCCCATGGTTAGCAAAATCTGCACCTGCAATAGGCGGGCATAGCTGTGTTGCGCTACAAAACCGGCCGTCATGGTTTTTCGAAGCAGGTACCGCACAATCGTCAGGGCCTTTTTGGGGTTTCGGGCCTGATAGAGGAAGCCCAGGCCCAGCAGCGCATAGAAAAAGAGCCTGGGGTTGTGCGCCTGCCGCGCCAGCAAGGCTGCCTGGCGCATATGATCGACCCCGCCCCGCTCCCAGTGCCATGAATGGATTGCCCTAGCCAGTGCACAGGCTGCCTGCACCTCCGGGTGTTGCAGACCCTCGAGGCCCCTGAGCATGCGCTGGAGCATCTGACCGTTGGTTTGCCCAGGGGCCAGGGCATAGGCCAGGGCCAGAACAGCCAGCAGGCCGGGCGAGGGAGCTCGAGCCACCGCCGATTCCCCAAAGAACAAGGCATCATCGAGCTGGCCCGACTCCAGCAAGTAGCGCAAGCGAACCCGGCTTACCCGCTCGATCGCCCAGGCCGGTGCCCCCTCCAGCAACAGCAGGCTCTCTTCCAGCAAAGCCCCCGCCTCCTCGAGCCGGCCCATATCCAGCTGCAGATCGGCCAGATCGCTGTTGTACAGACTACTAAACCACGACGGCAGCACCTCGCCCGGCGGCGGGCCCAGGGCGTTCAGGGCATCGTTGAGCCTGAACTGCCTCCAGAGCACCTCTGACAGAATTTGTCGCGCCTCGAAGGTTCCCACCGGGCTGTAGGCGCACTCCCGGAGGTAGGCCTCGCACTGCGCCTGGGCCCGCTTTAGTTGTCCGGAGCGCAGCCAGCCCCGGGCGCGGATCAGTTTGGCTGGGCCCTCGAGGTGCGGGGGTAGCCCTTCCAGCAAAGCCAGCGCCTGATCCAGCGGAAGGGTACGGGCCAGCGCCAGCGCCCAGCGAGGCTCCAGTCGAGGAAAAGCGTTCCTCTCATGACCTGGAAGCCCGGGGCCTTCCTCGCCTGCCAGGGAGGCCGCAAGCGGTTCTGAACCCACCTGGTGGATGCCGGCGGTCTCCTGTGCTACCAGACGCTCCACCAGATCGGTTTGTCCCAAGGCCAGACCCGCTTCGAGGCGGATTGCCCAGGCCCGCTGGCGCAGGTTCAGGGGCAGCTCCTGGGCCTCCAGCGGAAGGCCGGCCAGCTCCAGGGCCTCGGCATAGCGGCCCAGGGCCAGGTGGGCCTCGGCGGCCTCGAGCGCCGCTTGCCAGCGCACATTGCCCTCAGCCAGGCGCAAGGCCTCGAGGAAGCCCAGTATGGCCGCCGAGTACCGCTCCTCGGCCCAGGTCTGCTGGGCCACCACCCGCCACATGCGATAGGCCGTGGCCAGATCGCCCGCGGCCTCGAGGTGGGTGGCCGCCTCGGCCAGACGGCCCTGACGCTGATACCAGCGCGCAGCCTGCTGGTGCCAGGTCTTAACCTGCTGCCCCCCCACCTGACCCAGAATCGCCTCCCGCAACCAGGGAATCGCGAAGCGCAGCTGCCCCCGGTCGTCGGCTTCCAGGTACCCCTCCCCCACCAGCCGGGTCAGGTCGGCCTCCTCTCCTACCAGATGCCTCACCAGCTCAGGTGGAACGGTCGCACCCAGGACAGCTGCAGCCTGCAGGGCCACCCGGGCCAGGCGGGGCAGGCTATCCAACCTGGGCTGAAACAGCGGAATCGGTTCAGGCTCACCGGTGGGGGTGAGGCTCAGGGCCTGTACGGCCAGGGGATAGCCCCCACTGGCCTCCGCCAGATGAAGACTGGCTGCCGGGCCCAGGTCGGGACGGATGCGTAAAATGAGACGCTGCGCATCCTCCAGTGAAAGGGGGTCGAGCAAGAGGGTTTCCAGATCATCGGCCGGCTCCCAACGGTTCTGCCTGGATACCAGCAGCAGCATTACACCGGGCGGCGCTGGACGGCGGGTGAACTCGAGCACGGTGGGGTCGGCGTTGTGCATGTCTTCCAACACCACCACAATCGGAACCCGCTGGGCTATCCGGGCCAGCAAAGTCCACCAAGCCTCTATCAGCAAGCGATCCAGTTCGTCGGAGGGCAGGCCCGGGTGCTCTTCAATGCCGATACTGAAGTCCAGCACCGTACGAAGATGTTCTGGCAAATTGATCTGCCGGAGCTGGGAAAGCCCCCCCGGCAACAGCCTGTGCAAAGCCTGTTGTAGGGCGTAGCGCAAAGTCACACCGGTGGTTAACCGAGGTGCCAGCACGCCATGCACCCCCTCCGGCAGGGTTTCTATGAGGTGGCGGGCCAGGTGCGACTTACCAACCCCCATTGGCCCATAAAGCACCAATCGCCGACCGGCCCCAGCCCGCACAGCTTCTAAGGCCTGCCGCAGGATGTGCACCTCCCGCTCCCGTCCCAGCACCTCCGGCGGATCCGGGCGCAGCCCCAGAAAGCGATATGGAGAAAGCGGCTCGGCGTACCCCTTGAGGGGTTGGGGTGGCAGGGCCTCGGTAATTGCGCTTGGAACCAGGCGCATGGTTGTCTCATCGCACCACACCTCACCCGGCGGGGCCGCCTGCGACAGGCGTTGCGAGAGGTTGATGGCCGGCCCCAACACGGTCTGGTCGCCGGCCAGCCCCCCCCCTAAGGGCGTGCGCAGAACCAGGCCACTAGCGACCCCTGCGCGGCCCGGTAGGGTGCTGGAAGCCACCATCGCCTGGGCAGCTTCCAGGGCCGCCCGCGCATCCGATTCCTGGCTGCGCGGCACACCAAAAACCGCCAGGAAACCGTCTCCAAAAAACTTATCTATGTGCCCACCATAGACCCGAACATGGCTGGCTGCGGTCTGTAGAGCAGTGTTGGCGGCTTCCCAGGTATCTTCCAGCGGGTGGGCCAGCGCGTACTCGGTGAACCTCGAGAGATCGAAAAACACCGCACTGACCCAGCGCCGTTCCTGAACGAAAGTCCCCCCAGGCAGCAAAGCATTGCCACAACGGACGCAATTTTCCTCTCCATCCGCATTGCTGTGACCACAGCGAGGGCAAATCATAGGGCAAAACCACACTGGAAATATTGATCGGTGCGATGAAAATGAATTACATCGCCTAGCAGCCTGCTACGAGTACGTGATGCCCAACACCAGCAAGTATAGCCAATCGGGTAACGATTTCCAAGCCAGCTAGCAAGCCTCTATAAACACTGTCTAGGCCCCTCAAAGGGGTGAACGACCCCGCCTACCCCACAGCCAGCCTAGCGGGATACTTCCGAGCGAAAGGCCATCAATGGAGGAGCTAAATGGGCCTGAATTGGGGTGCCCAGCTCCGGCAGCCTCGAGCCGGCCAGTACCAGGTGCAGCCGGTTCTCTTGCCCGGCCCCTGCCAGGCCCAGCAAAAAGTATCGGTTGTCCAGCAGCGCTTCCACACGGCCCCGCACCTTATAACGTCCCCCACCAAGGTGCTCGATGGCAGGGGCCTCTGAGGCCGCCTCCCAGTGCACCACCTGCCCATGAATAAGCAGCGAGGCCTCTCCCCCAGAAAAGGGCGTTATGCCTCTATCGAAAAGGTATAGAACACCCCATGGGGTCAGTACCTCGAGCACCGGACTGCCCAGGGGTTCTGGGCTTACGGGCCAGGTCTGAGCGTACTGCGCGAAACGCTCCCAGAAGGATTCCGGGCTATCCTCGAGCGCTGCAGGTCGGGCGGTTGCCTTCATCGGGCTCTATCATACCGGATTCAAAAAGATAATCTTCAAACAAAAAACATTCAGGGGCTATCTTTTTGAATCCTAGAGCACACCCCTCGCTATGCTCGGCGAAAGGGGCGGTATCGCCCTCCGCTAAGCGGATAACTTCGGTCGGGTTGGTTCAGCACCGGAAGGCGCCGAACCAACCCAATCTGGTATAAAGATCCAAGCGGAACCGGTAGCACAACCCAAACCACCGGCGGGCTCGAGGACACCCAGCCCGCCTTAGAAGCCGAGACCTAAGCGTAAGGCAAAGCGGCCCGTGGGGTTGCGCTGGCTAAAGCCGTAGTCGAGGCGAATGGGCGGCAGAATGGCCCCCAGCAGGTCGAGGTTGAGCTGCAGACCCACACCAGCCCCCAGGAAGAAAGCATCCAAATCGCCCGAAGCAGGCCATAGGCGGCCAAAATCCGCAAACACAAAGCCGTAGAGGTTGGTTCCGCCGGTGGGACTCAGTCCAAAGTCGTAGCCGTACTCAATCGAGCCGTTCAACACGGTGGTGCCTTTATCCAGGAAGCGGGGGTCGTAACCGCGCAGGGTTGTGATGTCGGTGCTGTTACCCCCGAGGCTAAACTTTTGGCTGTCCTGCGCCGTGCCCAGAATGGTGCCTACAGAAACCCGCAAACCCAGGGCCTGGCGGGCCGCCTGGTCTAGCTGGAAATAGGTTCTTCCACTGACCACCACCGGAACGTACTGCGTCGCCTCGCCGCCTTTAGGGAAGGTGATGCCGTAGCCCGTGCTGAGGTTGATCGAGAAGCCCTGGGTGGGGAAGGTAGGGCTGTTGAGGGTGGAGTAGGTCGCGCCCAGGTTCAGGGTAATAGCCTGAAACTCCCGCACACTCTGTTCAAATCTGTTCTGGGCATCCTGCAGCAAAGCCTCGCTGCAGGCAGTATCCTCAGCCACCGATGGGTTGGCCATGTTGCTCGAGTCCGAGACCTTCACCAAACAGCGGGGCCGGTTGGGGTCGCCGACCTCCAGAAAGGGAATGCTCCATTCCCAGCCGAGCCCTGCCGAAACCCGCAGGTTGGGTAGGTCGCTGCTCAGGGGACGTGAGATGGTGAAGCTAATGCCGGTTTTGCGTTCGGTGTACTGCCACTTTGAGGTTCTATCGTTATCGTCGATGATCCCGTCACCATTGAGGTCAGGGGTATTCCCGTTGTAAAGCTGCTCGAGGGGAAAGCCAATGTTGGCTTGCGGCTGGCTGTAGATGCTCACCCCAAAAGAGGTGCGCACCTGCTTGAAGTCGGCAAAGTCGATGTAGATCCAGGGAATGCGGTAAGAGGCACTGAAGGTTAGAAACTGGCCGGCGTCGTTGGGGTTAACACCCAGGGTTACGTTGTACTGGTGGGCCAGCCCCCACAGGTTGGTATCGCTGATGCTAATGCTGCCTTCCCAGCCGGTCAGGCTGCTCCAGGAAATTCCAGGTACAAAGCTGCCGGTCTGGGCTTCGCGGAAGCTCAGCACCAGGATCACATCCTCGGGTTTTTCACCCTGCTGGGGGCGTACCCCCGGCGGCTCACGCAGCAAACCGGTGCGCAAGACATTGGTAATACCCTGGCGCAAAGCGCTCACCGAAAACAGGCTGCCCACCGGAGGCATCTCACGCAAAAACACGCTGGGGTCGGTGCGGGTCAGGGCCGGCTCGATACGGTAGCCCGCGATTCGTAGCTCACGCAGCCGCTGCACATAGACCCCCTCGCGGAAGCTAATCTCGGGCTGGGCAACGAGGTCGTAGCCAAGGTCGCGGTATTCCCGCAGAATACGGGCGAAATCCTCATTGGCAAGGGTCGGGTTGTACTCGTCTCCGGGCTTAAGACGCATTTTCGACAGCAGCTGTTGTGTGGGGATGGCGGTGTTGCCTTCTATGCGCACCTCACGAATTGCCCCATAGCGCTGCTCGCCGGCTTGAAAAGTCAGGCGCACCCCCTCCTGGCTTATCCGCTCAGGCCTTAGATCCACCACACGCCCAAGGCTACGGGATAGAGCATTAACCCCGTCCAGTATGCGGTCGAGGTTGAACGGGTCGCCCACTTTAAGGTTCAGGGAGCTGATATCCACCCCTCGAGCGCTGATCTCAACAATCTTCAACTCACTAAAAGCCACCTTGAGCACGCCGTCCACCAGGCTGGTAGCGGCCAGGTTGACTCCGCTGCCCCTAAAGCCGGCCGCCGCGTATACATCGGCCGTACGCCCTACTGCATCGCGGAAGCGTTCGAAGGAGAAGCGCCCGTTTTCGATAACCGGCTGAAAGATCGGCTCGAGGCGTTCCTTGGGAACATAGGTGGCAGCCCCCACCTCCACCGACTTGAGTTCGGGGCTTTCATCCACATTGAAAAAAAGCTCCACGCCCCCGGCCACCTCCTTGGCCTCGGGCACAATCCTGGGTTCAAACGGGAAGCCCTCGCTGCGGTAGATCCTAGCCAAGGCCTGGGCCGCCTCGCTGGCTTTTTTGGGGTTGAAAACCGAGCCCACCCCGATGGCCTGTTCGGTCTCCAAGTAGCGCAGCACATTGGCCTCGGGGAAAGCCTTGGCTGAGGTAGCCACCTTGGTGATGCTGGGGTTGGTTACCACTTCAACCACCAGCTTGCTGCCTTCCAGTCGAATTTTTACATCCCGGAAATAGCCGGTATCCAGTACGGCTGCACGGGCCTGCTCGAGGTCACCCGGTTCATCACCCACCCCAAAAGGCAGCGCAATACGTACCAGAGCAACCAGCACGGCATCGGTACCCCGCACTTCCACTTCCTGAATAGGGGCCGCCCAGGCCGCGCCCAGCAAAAGCAAAACGGCGAACAGTCGCTTCATGCTGCCAAACATATGCGAAGCGGGTGAAGTGTGAGTGAGAGAGCTTTCAATACACCCACATCCCACTGTTTCGCTTTTTAGAAGCGGAAAGTAAAGCCCACACCAAACTTAATACCATCGTTGCGGTAACCATCCCCCACCCCCGTGGCCAGGTCAATGGTGAGGTCGGCCCCAAGGGGGCGGATTGTCCAGCCAAATGAAATTTCCGGCCTGGGCTGGGGGAAGAGCTCGGTGCTGAAGCGCAGACGATAGTCGCCTTGCAGGTATTCGGCAAAAATAGTCTGGTAGCCCCGTAGGTCCACCGAGTAGGCAAAAAACAGCTCAGGAGACAGGTAGCGCCCGACGGTGAAGCGGGTCTCCTCGATGGTGCCGCCGTTCAGGGCGGGGATTTCCACCCGCACCTGATCCAGCCCCAAAGCCTTGGCTAGCTCGCGCTCGAGCTGCCCTACAATAAAGTTCTGTATCGCGGCCTGAAGGCCGGTCTGGGCAATATCGCTGGGCAGGGCCGATAGGTCGGAACGGCCTAGCAGCAGCAGGGTGTAGATTTCGGCTTCACTGTATGGCTGGCCGTCGGCCTTGCGGGCTGTTTCGTTGTTGTAGATAGCCTCAAAAGTTGGGGTCAAACTAACTTTGATACGCCCATTTTGCCGCAGAAATTCCCCCTTGAGGGTCAGGTTGATCTGAATCCGGCGGTTGTCCTGGGCGCGATCCTGCACCTGCGTATCGGCCACGATCTGCAGCTCGGGCAGAATACCGGCGGCCGGGCTAAACCGGGCGTAACTGCGCTGCTCGGCGGAGCGATCCCGGATGGTGAAGTCGCGGTCCCACAGCCGGAAGTTCCCCCGCAAAGGCACCACCTCCCCCGATAGGTAGGGATTGGTGATTTCACCGTTGAGGAACACCTCCCCAGCAAGCTCGCCCTGGGCCAGCGACTCCTGGATGATAATGCCCCGGTCGGCCTTGAACTGAACGTTGGCGAACTCCACAGGGATCGCACTGGACGAGCGGGCCGAGCCGGCTTCGGGTGGGGCGTTAATGGTTACCTCGCGCTGGCCCGCGGGCAGCCCCAGCCGGGCGCGGATCACATTGGTAGCCCCCTGCACAATGTAGGTTCCACGCTGATAACGCAAAATTAAGTTGGTCTCGAGCAGGCCATCCAGCAAAAAGTACTGCGGGTAACTGACCGGCACCTGTCCCTGCAGGGTCAGGATGAGCTGGGGGAAAAGCGTACCATACAAGCGGGCATCCTGTTTTTGCAAACGGGCATCCACCGTGTAGGCCGGGTAATTAAAGCTCAAGTCAAAGGGCTCATCGGGGCTCAGAAGCGGCAGGTTAACCAGGCCCGTAGCCCGCACCGTAAAGTTGCTAAGGTCGCCCTCACCAGAAAGCTGGGCCTCGGCGGGGTAGGGAGCGGTCAGTTTGATACGACCCTCTGCGCTGGTGGTGTTACCGACGCGCAGCACCGCACGGGGGGTCTCGGCCCGCACCGGGCCCAGTTTGAAGCCAAAGTTTTCCAACGTAAGGTCAAACGCTTCGCCATTCGAAACCAAGCGCAGCGTACCGCTGCCCTCGGGGGCCAGCGGCTTGAGGTTGGGTATAACCTGCAAAACCGGCGTAAAACTGGTGTTCTCCAGGCTGAGACGCAGGTTGCTGCCCCGCCGGCCATAGTACCCCGACCCCGTCCAGGTTCCCTTGCCCGAAAGGTTCAACTGATCTATGTACAGCCGCTCCTGCTCAAATCGCAACGCAGCCACACCCACCAGGGTGTCGCCCCCACCTTGGAAGCGCAGGTATTCCCCTACCCAGATGCCCTTGGAGGCCCAGGGGTCGCGGATGTTATAGCTGAAACTGGTGCGCCCCGTCCAAAAAGCCTGGCCGGCCAGTTCACCAGCCCAGGTTGAGAAAAGCCAGTGCAAGGGGAAGGCGGCCGCCACGGCCTCTCCGCTCAGGATGCCGTTTTCCAGGCGAATCCTGGCCGTAGTGCGGTTGGAACCCAGGTTGCCGTTCTGCGCCAAACCACCCGATGGATCGGCCTTCTCGAAGTCAATTTCGGCCTGCAATAGGCCATTGGTAATCGCGCCCTTGGCTTCCATAGCCAGCACCAGCTCGTCACCCTTAACCTTGAGCCCTGGGCTGCTTAAGCTGAACCTGACCTGGCCCTGGTCATATACCAGCGAGCCGGTTGTTCGACCCGCCAGAAAGGGCAGGCGGCTGGCGAACTGGGGAACCTCTTCAATAGCCAGATCCCTGAAGCCAACCCGCGCCTGCAGGCCGCTGGGGGCCAGGCTTCCCCGAATCTCGAGGACACCCACGTCGCCATCCAGGCTACCGGTGGCGCTGAGGGTATCCTGACCATCCACCCGCAGCCGCAGGCGGCTGGAAAGGGGCTCGAGGGGCAGATCGAGCTGTAAACGCCCCTGCCATCTGCCCGGGCCAGGGTATCTTATCTGCCCTTCAATCCAAGGCCCCTTTGCAGTAAGGGTGGCCTCGAGCAGGCGCCCCTCGGCCTCGATCTGCTGCTTTTGCTCGGGGTCGCGGTACAGCAGCTTCCAGCCACCGTCGAGGCCAATCTGCCCGGTTAGAGCGCCGCTTTTCCAGGGAAGCCACTCGGTGGTGGGGTGCACCACCCGCACGCTGGCCTGCGGCCCGGTGCCCTCGAGGCTCAGATCCAGCCCATAGACGCTAAGCTCGAGCCCACCGCTGAGCTGCCCCTGTTGGAAAACCAGCTCACCCGTTCCCAGCTCCGGCGCCGAGAGGCTCACTGCCAAAGTCTGTAAGTTCAGGGCTGCCACCAGGCGCCCCCCGGCCAAGGGATAGACCGCCTCGAGCCCGGGCCCCCGGCCCCGCACCTCGAGGTTGCGCACCCCTAATTCACCTGTGGCGCTGCGCTCGGAGAGATTAATCATCAGGCTGCTGGCTGGAAGCCTCTCGCGGTCGGGGGCTACCTGCAACATGGGGTAGCGCAGGCGCAAGGCCAGGCCCAGGACATCACCCTCTACCACGGGAATCCCGCTGCCGGAGAGCTCGAGGCTCCCCTCGCGAAACTTCAGGCGCCCCGACCAACCCCCCTGGTAGCTGAGAGAGCCCTCCAGGTCACCCTGCAGGCTCGCTTGCAGGCGGCTTTGCTGCCAGCTTGCCTGTAAAGCCCCTGTGCGGCCAAATCCAGTCCAGTCCAGGCTGCTTTCTAAAGCATTCCATGGCCCGGCGATGCGCCCGCTCAGGCGCAGGCCGCTCAGGTTGTAGTCCTGCAGGCGGGCCTCGAGCCGTTCGGGGGTGAGGCTGGCTTCCAGCCCCGGTGCGCTAAGGCGGAGCACAGTCTCCTGCCCAGCTAGGCTGAGGCTTTGCCCAGCAATCTGATAGCGGCCCTCCACCCACGGCCCGGGGTAGGTGCCCCGGGCCTCGAGGGTGCCCAGGCCGCGCGGCAGGGCCCCCACATACGACCAGTTAACCTGCAAAGGGCTCAGCCGCAAGCGCCCGCTGAGGGGGGCCAGCCCGTCCAGACCGCGCAGGTCGATCTCGTTGCCCTGGGCCAGAAGCTGCACCGCCCCCCATTCCGGCACCTGTACCTGTCCGTTGCCCCGCAAGGCCAGGGGAGCCGCGTCCAGTTCAAACCGCCCCTCCAGGCTCACCGGGGTGCTCTGGGCTGGGAAGGGGCCTTTGAGGCTGGCCTCGAGCGTCCAGCGGGTGGGCTCTTTCCAGCCCTCGCGCAGACGTCCGTTCAGACTCCCCTGCCAGCCCTCGCGGCCCTCGAGCGCCACCCGGCCCTCGTCCAGGCTGGCCTGCCCCACCAGCCGTCCACCGGGCAGGGGAAGATCGAGCCGCAACAAACCGCTGGGTGCATTCCCCGCCCAGCGGGCCGTGCCGGTGGCGTATGGACCATCGAGCTGCAACTGCACCTGCCGGTCGTAGCGCAGGTCAAAACGCTGCTCCTGGTAGCGGCCCCGAAGCTGTACCTGCAGCCCCGCCGGGAAGGCTGTTCCGCTGGCCTCGAGGCCCGAGCCGCTCAGGGTGAAGGGCAGGCGCAGGCTCTCCCAAGGCCCCTCGCCCTGGGTCTGGAGGCGGATGGGCAGGCCCACGAAGGGCTCGAGGTCGCTGTCCGCCTGGAGGCTCAGCACGCCCCCGGCCAGCCGGGCCGAGAGCCCCGCCCCTTCGGCCTGGGCCCATAGCGCAGCCGGCAGGCCGTTGATCATCCCGGCTGTGCCCGAGGGGGCCTCCGAACCGTACCCGAAGCGCAGCGCCACCACCGCGCCGCGCCCCGTCAGGCTGCCCTCACCTTGCAGCAGCGGCTGCCACAAGGTTCCACCCAGGGTTCCACGGGCTTTTAGGGTGCTGGGGCCCAGGCTGCGGGTATAGCCGACCTGGCCGCCGAGTTCACCCTGTCGGTTGGTGCGGGCTTCCACATAAACCCCATAAGCCGTTCCGCGGGCCCACAACTCCCTGCCCCGGCCCAGCAGCTCGAGCGAGATCTGCTCGCCCTGGGCCCGCATCTGCCCGGAGAAGGCCTCGCCGGTAAGAGCCATACCGCCCGAGAGGGCCAAAATGCGTCCCCCGATCTCAAGGTTCCCCTGCCCCGCCAGGCGCACCTCCTGGAGATTGGCCGCCTGGCCCTGGGCTTCGACCCGCAGGGGGGCCGCCCAGGCCAACGTCCAGCGGGCACCTTCCCCACTAAGCTGCAGCGGGCCGCTTTGCCGCAGGTATTGCAGGCTGGAGAACCACCCACTGGCCTGGTAGCGACTCCCTGCACTCGAGAGCTCCAGGCGGGCCTGGGCGTAGGGGCTTTCGAGCTGCACCTGCGCCAGCCCCCGGTTTTGCTGGAGGGCGTAGCGGCCCTGGGCCTGTAGCTTGAGGGCCGGGGCCTGGGCCTCCAGGGTGAACTCCGGGTGCAGGCGCGGCCCGCTAATCTGGGCCTCCGCCCAAATCCCTTCCACCTGGTAGGCCAGGCGGCCCTTGAGCTCTTCGCCCAGCTCGAGCCGGCCCTCCAGGTTACCGAGCCCGATGACCTGGGGATTCTGGCCGGGCTCGAGCTCCACCAAAGCCCCCACCCCGTAAGCCGGAAGGAAAGCTGAAAGGGAGCGGTCTTTGTAATCGAGTACCACCTGCTGGCCGTACACCTGCAAGGCCCCTGCCAGCTCACCCTTTGGGGCAGCGCCAGAGGATAAAACCTCCGCCAGGTCGAGGCGGCCCCGCAGCCGGCCCTGCACCTCGGCCTGGAAGAGGCGGGCCAGGGGGGTGGTCTCGAGGTCGAAGACCACCTGCTTTTGGGCCAGCTGCACCCGCCCTTCCGGCAGCTCGAGGGCGACCCGCAGCCGTTCCAGGTCGGCCCCTTCGGCCTGCAGGGTGGCGCTTAGGGGAAGGCCGGCATAGTCCGTACGCAGACTGCCCCGTACCGAGAGGCCCTGGCCTTCCAGGCCACCCTGCAACACCCCCTGTCGCTCCAGCAGCCGGTAGGGCCAGCTGACCCGGCCCGCATACGCAAAGCCCCTGCCCTCGAGTTCCAGCGGCCCCTCCAGCTTCCAGGTCTGGGCCAGCACGTCCGCGCTCAGGCGCCAGTTCTGCGGCTCCAGGTAGGGCAGGCTGTAGCGCCCCTGGCCCCAGGCCTCGAGGTTGTTCCAGGGCCCCGAGACCTCTACCGTGCCGCTCACATAGGGCAGGCGCAGGCTCCCGCGCAAGGCGATGGCCTCGCTGCTAACCGTGCCGCGCACCGTACCGTAGGGGCTCTGGGCCTCGAGGTTGGCCGGCCCCAAGAGGCTCGAGCCGCTTAGCTGGGCCTGCCCGTAGGGGGTGCTCAGGCTCAGGCGGCCCCCGCGTTCCGACCAGTTGCCCCGCAGGGTTCCGGGCAGCCCCCAGCGGGTGAGGTCGTAGTCGCTGGCGATGACCCGCAGGCGCAGCCCGTCCAGCGGTTTTCCAGCCACCCACCGATAATCTCCGGCAATGCTTAGGCGGCTGTTCTGGAACAGGCCGGCAAAACTAAGGTTGGTGCTGCGGCCCCTGAACTCCAGCGCCCCCTCCAGCCGGGGCACCTGCAAGCGCCCCTGGTAGGCCAGCCCAAAGAGGTCGGCCTGCCCCTGGAGCTCACCCGCATACCCCGCGTAGCTCAGGCGGCCCCGCACCGCCAGGTTGCGCCAGGCTCCTGCTCCACTCACGGCTCCATAGGGGGTTCGCAACTCCAGGCGGCCGCGCTCGAGGTTGCCCCGGGCCTCCAGGCGGCCGGCCTGGCGGTTCACCAAAAGCGGCAGGGTGCCCTCGAAGGGAAAACCGGCCTGCAGCGCCACCCGCCCCCCCGGCCAGCGCACCTCGGTGCGGCTCACCTCGAGGGGCACCGCGGGCACCTCCACAAACCCCGATAAGGGCAGGGTCAGGCGACCCCTGAGCGCGGTGCTGGGCCAGATGGGGCCGGCGAGCTGGGCATAGCCATCGGCGGTGGCCCACAGCACCGGGCCGCGCCCCTCCAGCCGCCCGCTCAACCATGGGGTGTCGAAGCGCACCTGCCCTTTGTAGAGCGAGCCTTGCAGACCCAGGTCGGCCTCGAGGCGGATCTGCGAACCGAGCTCGAGCGGCCCCCGCAGCAGCAGCCCCTCGGGGCCGTTGGCGGTGATGCGGAGGGTATCGAGCTGGGCTTGGAGCCCGGTGCTGTCGGCGGTTCCGCGCAAAGGCAGCACCCGCCAGGGGGTGCGCACCTCGCCTTGGTAGCGGGTGGCCAGATCATAGAGTTCTCCGTCTATGCCCACCCGCTCACTTTGTAGGTTCCAGTTGCCCGAGAGCCTGCCCTCCGCGTAGCGTACATTGCCGGAAAGTTCAAAGGCCTCGAGTATTTGCAGCGGCAGGTCGCGTACGTCCAGGGTAAACACCCCATTGCGATATACCCCGCTGGCCCAGCGGTTGGAGAGCCGCCAGGTCTGGCCGTCCTGCTGCACTGCGATGGGAAAGCGGGTGTAGGGTGAGTCGTAGTTAAAGTTGCCGCTAAAACGCCCGGCCTCGAGGGCGGCCCGGCCCGTGAGCCGACCCACCACGAGCTCGAGGCCCGAAAGCTGCATCTGCAGGTTGTCCCAGGTGCCGCCCAAGGTCACCGGCCCCAGCCGGCCCGCTACGCTCGCCCCCTGGCCCTGCAAGCTGCCCGAGAGGCTAAAGGGCCTGGCGGCAGGCAGGCCCACGTTCTCCGACTGCACGCTCAGGTTCCAGCGCGGCCCGCGGCTCTCAAAGCGCAGCCCGGCCTCTCCCAGCAGAGGGCGCGGCCAGACCAGGGTGCCCTGGGCCTGGGTGTTGGGGCCCTTGCCGGTCAGGCGCAGGTTGCTCTGAAAGGAGTCGCGCAGGCGGACGGTGTACTCGTCGGTGTTGCGCAGGGCCACCGTGGCCTGAAAGGTGCGGTCGAACAGTGCCCCATCCACCACCGCGTCGAGCTGGAACTTTTTATCGAAGGCCAGCCGGCCCTCGTAGGTCAGGGGCTCGCCCAGCAGGCGGCCTTCGCCGCTGTAGCGTCCATCTATCACGATGTTCTGCCAGCCCCGGCCCAAAAGCACCAGAGGGCCGCCCCCGCTCACCGGCAGCCGCAGGCCGAAGTGGGCGGCCAGGGCGGGTAGGGTGGGGTTGCCCTCGACCCGGAAGCGGTACTCCTGGCCCCGCAAATCCACCGTGGCCGAACCCTTGAGGGGGCCGTCCAGGCCGCGCCCGACCAGGTTGGCAGTCACCATCTGTCCGTCGAAATCCACCGCACCGAAGATGTCCGTAAGGGTGAAACCCACGATTTTGACGGTGGCGTTTTTGATCTGGTTCTTGCCCAGGATACCGTTCTTGACCCTGGGGCCAATCGTCCAGGTGCCCTCGAGCTCCCCCGACTCGAAGCCATCGAACCAGTAGCGGGCCGCCCGCAGCTCGCCCCTGGCCTCGATCTGCCAGGCCTCAAACTCGCGCCCGGTGCGGCGAACCGTGGCCCAGAGCCTGCCGTCGGGCAGCGCCACCGCCACCTGATAGGGGCCGCTGCCGCGGATGGTGGCCTGCAGGGTGGGCAAAAAAAACTTCCGGCTTTGCTCAATCTGCACGCTCACACGGTTCAGCACCAGCTCATCTACCCGCAGCTGAAAGGGCGCGGGGCCCCCGGCTGGCGTTGCTCGGGGATGATGGCCTCCCAGCGCAAGAACACCTCGCCCTCCTCGGCCAGAATGCGCAGGGGCAGTTCGCGCCGTTGCAGGCTCAGCAGGTTGTAGCCGATGCGCAGCCGCTGGGCCTCGAGCCGCAGCCCGTTGCCTTCCAGCTCCACCCCCCGCAGCTCGAGCCCCCCCAGCAGATACCCCCCCACCGCCTGCCACCGACCGGTGAAATTGGCCGCTTTGAGGCCTTCCTGCAGGACGTAGCTGATGAGCGGGGGAAAGGCCGGGAGCCCCACCAGAAGGAGGAGCAGAATTGCCGGAACCCAGCGCCAAAACCGCACCCATATAGTCTAGCCCAGAACTCTGAGGGGAATCTAGGAAAAAAACCCATCCAGAGCCAATCAAATCTGACTTTTACTCAAAGGAACTTGATCCGAGTCCAAAATAGCCGACCCCGGTTAAGATCTTGTATCAGCATTGCGAAACGGCCCCTTTGTGAAGGGGCATCAACACTTCGGGGGCGCAAGCGGGCTTTGTACCGTCCGAAGGGTTTGATACAACAAAGGCCTCTAGCCAGGCTGTTGTAGATTGAGGGCGTGTTTAGAATTACGGTACTGGTCAGCGGGCGGGTGCAGGGCGTTGGATACCGTTACTTCACCCGGAAAAAAGCCCTCGAGCTCGGCCTTTCCGGCTATGCCGAAAACCTATCGGACGGTCGGGTGGAGGTGGTGGCGGAAGGGGAAAAAACCGATCTGGAGCTCCTGATCCACCACCTGCGCCAGGGGCCCCGGGGGGCTTTGGTCGAGCAGATCGACGTACAATGGAGCAAGGCCGCCGGCCTCCAGGGGTTTCAAATCTTCTGACCGCAAGATCAGTCGGTGGAAGCCGGGGCAGCAACCTGGGGTTCGGCTGGGATATAAGCCCAGGCCGCCGGACGCACCCCCTGCGCCAGCAAGGCCCCGGCCACGGCCTGCTTCAGCTCGCTCAGGCCCTGCCCCCGCACCGCCGAAACCGGGAAACCACCCAGCCGCTCCTTGAGGAACTCGAGGTCGTAGCCGCCCGCAACATCGGCCTTGGAGAGCACCAGCACCCGCGGCGACTCCACGCCCAGCTCGGCCAGCAGGTCTTCCACCACCTGATAGCGCTCCAGCGCCCCTTCCTGCGAGGCATCCAGTACGTGCAAAAGCACATCGGCGTCGCGCAACTCCTCCAGGGTGGAGCGGAAGGCCTCCAGCAAGTCGCCCGGCATGTGCCGAATAAAGCCCACCGTATCGGTGAACAGCACCTCACCTATGCCGGCCAGAAAACCCCGGCGGGTGAGCGGGCGCAGGGTGGCGAACAGCTTGTTCTCCCCTTCATCGCCTTTTTTAGCCAGGGCCTGCATCAGGGTGGTCTTGCCGGCGTTGGTGTAGCCCACCACCCCCACGATGGGCAGGCCCGATTTGTCGCGCTGGCGGCGGGTTTCCTGGCGCCGCCCGGCAATTTCTTGTAGCTTGCGGGTGAGCTCGGCGATGCGGTCTTGCAGGCGGCGGCGGTCCACCTCGAGCTTGGTCTCCCCCGGCCCCCGGGTGCCAATGCCACCCCCCAGGCGCGACAAGTCCTTGCCTTTCCCCACCAGCCGGGGCAGCAGGTATTTGAGCTGGGCCAGCTCGACCTGCACCTTGGCCTCGGGGGTGCGGGCGTGCTGGGCAAAGATGTCCAGGATAAGCTGGGTGCGATCCAGCACCTTGAGGCCGGTGATGGCCTCGAGCTCCCTGGCCTGGGCCGCACTCAGGTCGATGCCGAAGATGAGGGTGCCGGCGTTCTGGTGGTAGGCGTGGGAGACCAGCTCCTCCACCTTACCGCGCCCCACCGCATAGCGCGGGTCGAGGCTGGGGCGGAAGACCAGCTCCTTGTGGGCCACCACCGCCCCCGCGGTGCGGGCCAGCTCGGCCAGCTCGGCCAGATCCACCTCGGCCTGCACCCCCTCGCCCCGGTCGATCCCTACCAGCACCGCCCGCTCCCCCGAGCCGTCGCGCAGATCCAGGCCGCGGGCCTGGCGCGAGAGCTCCTCTTCCAGCGCCGCCACAGAAGCAGCCAGATCCCACTCGAGGTACTCGTGGTAGGGCTTGGAGGGGAAGATCCGCCAGTCTTCTTCCTCGGCCTTGGGCGGTGAGAGCTGGGCCAGATGCAGCCGGCCGGGGTGGCCCTGCTCCACCTCGAGGGCCGCCATGGCATCCAGGCGGTGCAGGAAGAGCACCGAGAGATCCGGGCGCGAAAGCCCCCCCGGGCCCAGGTGGGTGTGCAGGATGCGATACCCGGAGAGCCGGGTCTCCACCAGGGCCCTCTCGGGCACCGGCAGCTCTTTGGCATCCCCCACCGCCACCCGCATCACCCGCCCGCCCCGGTCGAAGAGCAGGCTGATGGGCTTCTCGAGCTCCCCCGACAATGCCGCCAGGGTACGGGCCAGCTCAGCGGTAAGCAGCCGGTTGGCCCCCACGCGGCGGTTGTACAGGTTGGCAAGGCGCTTCTTTTCGCTGGGCTTCAGACCGTTGGTGCGACCGAAGATTTTCTCCACTAATTGATCACCTAAGCTGAGCCAAAAGACAAACCCGCTCCTTCCACCTTTCGGGCTTCAAGGAGCGCGGTACGCAGTCTCAACTTGCCAAGAGTATAGCACCTGTTTTGTCAGGAAAAGATGATAAAGGTTACAGCAGTAGGGCTTCCTGGGCTTTTATTTATCATTCACCTTCCTGATAGGCTGGCGCTGTGGGAAGACCCAGGGCTGTTTTCTTCGACTTAGACGATACCGTACTGGCCCCACGGGCCACCAACCCCTGGGCCGCCTTCAAGCAAGACCACCAGCTTCCGGCTCATCTGCTCATCCTGGACGGCATCGCGCTGCGCCCACCCCACGAGCAGGCCAAACTGCACCAGTGGCTGCTGGCCTACGAACAGGCCCTGGCGGCCAGTTCAGAGGTGCGTGAAGGTATGCGGGAGTTGCTCGAGGCGCTGGCCGCCTTGGGACTACCCACTGCCCTGCTCACCAACAACCACCGGGCCGCCACCGAGCTGGCCTTGCAAAAGCACGGCCTGGCCTTTACCCTGGTGCTCACCCGCGAGGATGCCGCGCCCAAACCCAGCCCGGCCCTTTTAGAGCGGGCCCTGGAGCATTTTGGCTTGCAACCCCACGAAGCCCTGTACATCGGGGACTCGGAGGGCGATTGGCAAGCAGCGCAGGCCATCGGCCTGCCGGTGTGGTTTCTAGCCACGCCGCACAACCAGACCTTACAACCCCGCTTCGAGCGTCCCGCGCATCTGTTGCGCTCGCTTATGCAAAATTGGGGGTAAAATTCAGGCATGCGCGTGTGGTGGGCCTTGTTGTTTGTGGCGGTGGGACTGTTGTTTTTTAGCCCCAAAGCCTCGCCCGGTACCTTGCAAAAGGCCGACTGGATTGTGGTGCTGGGGGCCGCACAGTACAACGGCGAGCCCTCGGCAATTTTCCGCAACCGCCTCGAGGCTGCCCTGCACCTCTACCGCCAAGGCTATGCCCCCCGCATCGCCGTGACCGGAGGCCGTGCGCCCGGCGACCGCTACAGCGAGGGCGGGGTGGGCTGTTCGTATCTGGAAACCAGGGGGGTTCCGCCCACGGCCCTCTACTGCGAGCAGGAAAGCCGGCGCACCGTTGAAAACCTCACCAACATTGCCCCGGTGGTCGGCAAATCCCAGGTCATTATCGTCACCGACGAGCCACACCTACCCCGCGCCCTCATCCTGGCTGAACAGCTCGGCCTTCAGGCCACAGGGTTTGCCGTACACGGAAACTTTAAGGAATCCTACCGGTATCGGGAAAGCTTGCTGGCCCTCTTAGCCCGGCTGGGGATACGCTGAGCCGACCTTTGGGCTCGAGGCTCTGCCGGTCAATGGAAGCCCCTGACACAAAACACTCAGCCGACTAGGGCTATTTTTTATTTTTGATATTTCTGAGTCCATTGTTAGCAGAGGTTGAAAATGCCCAACACGGTTGAGAGAACAGTCTCTACGGTAGCAATGGGCAAGATCTGGTGGGCGGCGCTGCTGGGGGGTGGACTGGCGGCTGGGGGAAATCTGCTGGTTTTTGCTATCGCAAATGTTCTGGGAGCAAACCTGCAAGTTCCGTCTGCGCCGGGTTCAACTACCCTTGTCCCACTCACGGCTGGACAGGTGATTTGGGCGAGCCTGATTCCAGCACTGTTTGCAGGGGGCTTGCTGGCAATTTTAGGCCGCTTTGCGCGCAATCCCTGGCCGGTGTTTTTGGGTATTTCGGGCGTGTTTCTCCTGCTTTCCTTCGGCGGACCACTCAACATACCGGCCGACACCACCACCAAGCTGGTGCTGAACCTGATGCACGTGGTCGCAGCGGTGGCGATTGTGGGAGCGCTCTGGAGGTTTACCCGGGTACCCTGAGGTAACCCCGGGCCTCAGCGTTTGAAGCGATCCAGCGAGGCCAGGTAGCCCTCGAGCAGGGCGCGAAACTGGCTTACAAACAGGTCGCGCTCATTGCGCACCTGTTCAATGTCGTTTTTGATCCGCTTCATCTGCTCGATGAGCTCCTGTAGCGCAGCCTGGCGCTCGGACTCGGTCTCCCGCCGGATGAGCTCAGCCTCGCGCTCGGCCTGGGCCTTGATCTCACGGGCAATGCGCTCAGCAGCCACCACGGCCCGTTTGAGCTCGGCCTCGCCCTCTTTGGCCTTGGCCAGTTGGGCCTCGAGCTCACGAATATGACTGCGCAAGCGCTCGTTTTCTTCGATGAGGGCGCTCTGGGCATCGGCCACCCGGCCCAGGTACTCCCGCACCTCGGCCACCAAATAGCCGCGCAAGCCCTGGCGAAACTCCTGGTAGCGGATGTCCAGGGGGGTTAGGTCGCTGCGTTCGCTGCGTAACTCACCGGTTATACGATCTTCCACGGCCTTAGACTACTACACCCACCACCCGTCAGGCTTCGGGTATTTCCACAAGGCGTGGGCCAGCCCCTGGCTTTTCGTAATCGAAACTTTATATTTCGTTTATCTTTCGTTACGTAAGTAAAATCTTGACAAACGAAAGTCTGGGGCATACAATGCCCTCGACCTCAGAGTTAACGGTCATGGCCAAGAAAGGGGCTTTAGCGGTGTAGCCTCGGTTTTTGGCAGGGAGGTGTCTGGCATGAAAAAGGTGTGGTTGGCAGCTTTGTTGGTTTTGGGGATGGGCCTGGCGCTGGCCCAGCAGGTGCGGATCGTGGTAATCTCCCACGGTCAGGCTTCGGATCCGTTCTGGTCGGTGGTGAAAAACGGGGTGGACGCCGCCGCCAAGGAAACCGGGGCTCGGGTGGAGTACCGGGCACCCGAGACCTTCGACATGGTGCGCATGGCCCAGCTCATTGACGCGGCGGTGGCCTCGAGGCCCAACGGCATTGTGGTCTCGATTCCCGATGGCAAGGCCCTCGAGCGCTCCATCCGGGCAGCGGTGCGGGCCGGCATCCCGGTAATCTCGATGAACTCCGGCTCCGACGTGGCCGAAAGCCTGGGGGTGCTGGTTCACGTGGGCCAGACCGAGTACGAAGCGGGATTGGGCGCTGGTAGGCGCATGAAGGCTGCCGGGGTTAAGAACGCCATCTGCATCAACCAGGAAGTGGGAAACGTGGCCCTCGACCTGCGTTGCAAGGGTTTCTTCGATGGACTGGGCATTAAGGCCAACGTGATTCCGGTCAAGATCGGCGACCCCACCGGCATCCGCAACGCCGTAGCCGCCGCCTTACAGAGAGACCCCACCATCGATGGGGTGCTGACCCTGGGCCCCACGGCCGCCGAGCCGGTGCTGCAAGCCCTGGAGGGCAAAAAAGTCACCTTCGGCACCTTCGACCTTTCGCCGGCGGTACTGACCGCGCTCAGCCAGAAAAAGATGGCCTTCGCCATTGACCAGCAGCAGTGGCTCCAGGGCTACCTGCCCATCATCATCCTCAACAACTACATCAAGTACGGTCTGCTGCCGGCCAACCCGGTCATCCTGACCGGCCCCGGCTTTGTCACCCCGGAGAACGCGGCCCAGGTAATTGAGCTTTCCAAGAAGGGCATCCGCTAAGCGCTTCGAGAAAGCGAAGACTGGCTTGGCTTGGGGGCTCCCTGGGGGGTATATCGGGGAGCCCCCGTGCTCCGGAGGAAACATGACAGCGCAGTCACGCGACGAACGGTTACAACCCATTGGCCTCTGGCAACGGCTGCTGTTGCGGCCCGAGCTGGGCTCGATTGCCGGGTTGATTGTGGTTTTCACGTTTTTTGCCCTGATGGCCGGCAGCAGTGGCTTTCTAACCTGGGCCGGAACCCGCAATTACCTCGAGGTCGCCGCCCAGCTCGGCATCCTGGCCTCGGCGGTGGCCTTGCTGATGATCGCCGGGGAGTTCGACCTCTCGGTGAGCTCGATGATCGGGGTGGCGGCCGTCAGCATGGCCTTGCTGGCCCACCCCGACTACGGCAACCTGCCCCTGGGGCTGGCCATCCTGCTCACCCTGGGCCTGGCCCTTTCGGTGGGCTACCTCAACGGCTACCTGGTGCTGCGCACGGGCCTGCCCAGCTTTATCGTGACCCTGGCCATGATGTTTATCCTGGCCGGGGCCAACATCGGGTTTACCAAACTCATCACCAAGCTCACCATCGTTTCGGGCCTAAACGAGAAAATCGCCCAAGATCCCATCGCCCATCTGTTTACCGGCACGCTATTGGGCCTGCCGGCGGCGGTCTGGTGGTGGCTGGGGGTGACGGGGGTGCTCAGCTTTGTGCTGTTACGAACCCCCTTTGGCAACTGGATTTTTGGGGCGGGTGGCGACGCCAACGCCGCCCGTAACGTGGGGGTGCCGGTGCGGCGGGTCAAGATCACCCTCTTCATGCTGACCGCGGCCGCCGCCACCCTGCTGGCCACCATTCAGGTGATGGGGCTGGGTTCGGCCAACGTGCTGCAGGGCCAGGGGAAGGAGCTCGAGGCCATCGCCGCAGCGGTGATCGGCGGCTGCCTGCTCACCGGGGGGTATGGCTCGGTGATCGGGGCCGGCATCGGGGCCTTGATTCTGGCCATCGTGCAGCAGGGCATCATCTACACCAACATCGACCTGGACTGGTTCAAGGTGATGGTGGGGGGGATGATTCTGGGCGCGGTGATCCTCAACAACCACCTGCGCAAGCTCTCCATGCAGGTACGGAGGTAGAGCATGACCCCCCTCATCGAACTGCGCAAGGTAAGCAAGTACTTTGGGCCGGTGGTCTCGCTCAAAGACATTGACATGAAGGTCTACGCCGGCGAGGTGCACTGCCTGCTGGGCGACAACGGCGCGGGCAAGAGCACCCTGATTAAGGCCCTTTCCGGGGTGCACCAGCCCTCGGAGGGCCAGATTTACATGGAAGGACAGCCGGTGGTCTTCAAATCGCCCCGCGATGCTCTGGACAGGGGCATCGCCACGGTCTATCAAGACCTGGCCATGCTACCCCTGATGAGCATCAGCCGGAACTTCTTTTTGGGCCGGGAGCCCAGGCGCAAGGTGGGGCCCTTTAGTATCTACGACGCGGCTTTTGCCGCTCGGGTGGCCCGCGAGGAGATGAAGAAGATCGGGATTGACATTCGCGACCCCGACCAGCCCGTGGGCACCCTTTCGGGCGGGGAGCGGCAGTCGGTGGCCATTGCCCGGGCCGTCTACTTTGGGGCCAAGGTGCTGATTCTGGACGAGCCCACCTCGGCCCTGGGGGTCAAGGAGTCGGCGGTGGTGCTCAAGTACATCGTGCAGGCCAAGCTGCGCGGCCTGGGGGTGATTTTCATCACCCACAACGTACACCACGCCTGGGCGGTGGGCGACACCTTCACCGTGCTCAACCGGGGCAGAAGCTACGGCACCTTCAGCAAAAATGAGGTGAGCCGGGAACAGCTTTTGCAGATGATGGCCGGCGGGGAGGAGCTCGAGGCCTTGGCGGTGGAGCTGGACCTGATTGCCAAAAAAGACCCCAGCGCTGCCGCCGCCGCTGAACACCAGGCCGCAGAGGAGCTACACAAACCCAGCTAGAACTTGGGCTATACACAGCCAGAGCTTCACAAGAGTCCTTTTGCAACCTTTGGTAATGTGGAACTTTACTAATAGAACCTGGGTTATCGCCCTAGAAGTGAGGTTTAGAAGGCGTGAAACGACTTAACGTAGCCATGATTGGGGCGGGTCGCATGGGGCAGGCCCATGCCCGGGTGCTGGCCGGCCTCTGGCACTGCCGGGTGGTCTGGGTGGTGGATGCGGCGGAGGCTCGAGCCAGCGCGGTGGCCGCCGATCTGGGGGCCAAAGCCGGCGTTCGTCTGGAAGAGGCCCTGCAGGATGCCTCGGTGGATGCGGTGATCATCACCACGCCCACCCCCACCCACGCCGAGGTGGTGGAGGCCGCAGCCCGGGCCGGAAAGGCGATATTCGTGGAGAAGCCCATCGCCGAGAGCCTCGAGGCCGGAAGACGGGTGGTGCAGGCCATCGAAAAGCACGGCGTGCCGTGCCAGGTAGGCTTCCAGCGCCGCTACGACCCGGCCTACCAGCGGGCCAGGGCGCTGATCGAGCAGGGAGCCCTGGGCCGCCTGGAGGGCATCCGGCTGGTGGGGCGCGACCCCCACCCACCCAGCCTGGAGTTTCTCAAGAGCAGTGGGGGCCTGCTGGTGGATATGGGCATCCACGACCTGGACTCGGCCCGGTTTTTGCTGGGCGAGGTGCTCGAGGTCTCGGCCATCGGGGGCACCCTCGCCGAGCCGGGCTTGCGGGAATATGGCCTCTTCGACACCGCGGTGGCTACCCTGCGCTTTGAGAACGGGGCGGTGGGGACGCTCGAGGTGGCCCTGCGCACCGCCTACGGCTACGACATCCGCTGCGAGGTGCTGGGGGAAAAGGGCCGCATCCACATCGAGTACGACCGCAAACCCCAGCTCACCCTCTACGACGCGCAAGGGGGCCATTTTGAGCGCCCGCGCAACTTCGAGCAGCGTTTCGCCGAGGCCTACCGGGCCGAGCTGGAGGCCTTCGCCCAGAATCTACAGACCGGCCAGCCCCTGCAGCCCGATGCCCGCGAGGCCTGGTACTCGCTGCGCCTGGCCCTGGCCGCCCAGCAAGCCCTGGAGACGGGGCGTACGGTACAGGTGGCCGCCCTTGGTTCTTTGGAGTGAAGAATGCGGAACCCTGCCCATGAAAATGTTTGAGGTTAGAGCCCTAGAAGGAGGTAGCGATTGAAATCCCAACGTCTTACCGTAGCCCAGGCCCTGGTTCAGTTCCTCGCCGCGCAACACACCGAGCGGGACGGCAAAGAGCAGCGGCTTATCCGAGGGGTCTGGGCTATCTTCGGGCATGGCAACGTCTCCGGGCTGGGGCAGGCCCTGGAAGAGTACGGTGACCAGGTCGGCCTACCCACCTACCACCCGCAGAACGAACAGGCCATGGTGCACGCCGCCATCGCCTATGCCAAACACACCCGCCGCTTGAGTACCTTTGCCTGCACCGCCTCGGTGGGGCCGGGCTCCACCAATATGCTGACCGCAGCGGCCACCGCCACCGTAAACCGCCTGCCGGTGCTGCTCCTGCCCTCCGACTACTTTGCCAACCGCCTGCCCGACCCGGTGTTGCAGCAGCTCGAGCACCCCACCGAGCACGACGTCAGCGTCAACGATGCCTTCCGGCCCCTGAGCCGCTTTTTCACCCGCATCACCAGGCCCTCCCAGCTGCTCTCGGCCCTGCCCGAGGCCATGCGGGTGCTCACCGACCCCGCCGAGACCGGGGCCGTTACAATTTGCCTGCCCGAGGACGTGCAGACCGAGGCCTACGACTGGCCCGCGTCTTTCTTCGCCCCCAGGGTCTGGCGCATCCGCCGACCCGCCCCCGAGCCGGAGCTGGTAGCCCAGGCCGCCGAGCTCATCCGGCGAGCCCAGCGCCCGCTGATCGTGACCGGCGGGGGCACGCTCTATGCCGAAGCCCAGGAGGCGCTTGCGGCCTTTGCCCAGCGCTTTGGCATCCCGGTGGCCGAGTCGCAGGGCGGCAAGGGAGCCCTGCCCTGGAACCACCCCATGTGCGTGGGGCCGGTGGGCGCCAACGGCGGAACCGCGGCCAACCGCCTGGCCCGCGAGGCCGATCTGGTTATCGCTATCGGTACGCGGCTGGGCGATTTTGTGACCGCTTCCAAAACCGCCTTCCAGCACCCAGAGGTCAGGTTTATCGGGGTGAACGTGCTGCCCTTCGATGCGGCCAAACTTAGCGGCCTTGCCCTGGTGGCCGATGCCCGGCGGGCCCTGGAGGCCCTCGAGGCGGCCCTGGCCGGCTTTGCTGGCACCCAGGCCGCCTACCGCTCAGAGGTGGCCCAGCTCAAGCAGGAGTGGGACGCACTGGTGCAGCACTACCGCACGCCCAGGCCCGAAAAAGCACAGATGGCCCAGGCCGAGGTGATTGGTCTGGTCAACGAGGTGTTCGGCCCCCAGGCCACGGTCATCTGCGCGGCGGGAAGCCTGCCGGGCGACCTGCTCAAGCTGTGGCGCTGCGAGGATTCCAGGGCGTATCACCTCGAGTACGGCTTCTCCTGCATGGGCTACGAGATTCCCGCCGGGCTGGGGGTGGCCCTGGCCGAGCCGGGGCGCGAGGTGGTGGTCTTTGTGGGGGACGGCAGCTACCTGATGATGAACTCGGAGATTGTCACCGCGGTGGCCGAGGGGCTCGAGTTCACGGTCGTTCTGGTAGACAACAAGGGCTTTGGTTCCATCCGCGGCCTGCAGCTCTCGGTGGGCTCCCCCTCCTTCAACAACGAGCTGCGGCGGCGCGACGCCCGGACAGGCCGCACCGACGGGGCGGTGCTCGAGCTGGACTTTGCCGCCCACGCGCGGGCCATGGGGGCGCGGGTGTGGAACCCCCAGAACTACCAGGCGCTGGAAGAGGCCCTGCGGGAGGCCCGCACAGCCCGGGGGGTGCGGGTAATCGTGGTGCCGGTGAGCCTGGAGGATCGGGTTCCCAGCTTCGAGGGCTGGTGGGACGTGCCGGTGGCCGAGGTCTCGAACCAGCCCGAGGTGCAGAAGGCCCGCCAGGCCTACGAGGCCCACCTGAAGAAACAACGTCACTTTTGAAAGGAACCTGCATGGCGATCCGTTTTGGCAACGCCCCCTGTAGCTGGGGCACCATCGAAGGCTGGGGACAGGGCATCGGCTACAGCCAGATGCTCGACGAACTCAAGGCCAGCGGCTACCACGGCACCGAACTGGGCGACTGGGGCTACATGCCCACCGAGCCCGCCCGGCTTCGCCAGGAGCTGCAAACGCGCGGCCTGAGCATGCTGGGGGCCTACGAGGGGGTCTACCTGCTCGAGCCCGGCGAGCACGCCGCCGGCGAGGCCCGTGTGCTGCGGACCGCCCGCCTGCTGCAAAGCGTGGCCGATCTCAACGACAACTGGTCGCCCCTGGTGGTGCTGGCCGATGAGCACAGCCGCGACCCGGTGCGCTTCCAGCACGCCGGAAGAATCCGGCCCGAGCAGAGCCTGAGCGCCCAGCAGTGGAAGGTTTTTGCCGCAGGGGCCAGCCGCATCGCCCGAGCCGTCCACGATGAAACCGGGCTGCGCACGGTCTTTCACCACCACTGCGCCGGCTATGTGGAGACCCCCTGGGAGATCGAGGCCCTGCTCGAGCACACCGACGAACGGGTGCTGGGGCTGGTCTTCGACACCGGGCACTACCTGTACGGTACCGGCCTCAATGAGCCAGAAGGTGTGCTGGAGGGCCTCGAGCGCTTCAAGGATCGGCTCTGGTACGTGCACTACAAGGACTGCCACCCCCAAATTGCCAGCCGGGCCCGCCGCGAGGGCTGGAACTACAAGGAGGCCATCGGCCAGGGGGTGTTCTGTGAGCTGGGCCAGGGCCAGATCGATTTTGGCGCGGTGACCCGGAAGCTACAAGCACTGGGCTACGATGGCTGGATTACCGTGGAGCAGGACGTACTGCCCGGCATGGGCCAGCCCAAAGAGAGCGCCCAGCGCAACCGCGACTATCTGCGGAGGGTGACCGGGCTGTGAAGGCGCTCGAGTTCGACCTGATCACCATTGGGCGCTCGTCCATCGACCTCTACTCCACCGACATCGGCGCGGCGTTCCCCGATATCACCGCCTTCGGGGCCTACATCGGTGGAAGCCCCCTGAACATCGCGGTGGGCGCACGGCGGCTGGGCCTCAAAACCGCCCTTCTGACCGCGGTGGGGCCCGACAAGGTGGGGGAGTTCATCCTGGAGCGCCTCAGGCGCGAAGGGGTGGAGACCCGCTTCATCCCCCAGAAACCCGGCACCCGCAGCAGCGCGGTGGTGCTGGGTATCCAGCCACCCGACCGCTTCCCCATCACCTTCTACCGGGAGAACGCCGCCGATATCCAGCTCGGCATTGACGACGTGCTGGCCACCCCCATCGCCGCTTCCAGGGCCCTCCAGCTCTCGGGGGCGGCCCTGGCCAAGGAGCCCAGCCGCAGCGCCACTTTCTTCGCCGCTGAAGAGGCCAAAGCCGCCGGGGTTACGGTCTTTCTCGACCTGGACTTCCGGGCCGACCAGTGGCACGATCCCCGCGCCTACGGGGTGCAGGTGCGGGCGCTGCTGCCTCTGGTGGATGTGGCCATCGGCACCGAGGAGGAGGTCAACGCGGCCATGCTGCGCCGCCCCGAGGATCTCACCATCCGCGACTCGCAGATTACCGCCCCGGAGGTTCGCGGGAACCTGGAGGCCAATATTCGCGCGCTGCTGGCTAAAGGCCCGGGGGCCCTGGTGGTCAAGCGGGGGGCCCGGGGCTCGGAGGTCTGGTTACCGGACGGCAGCGTGGTACGGGCACCGGGCTTTCCGGTGGAGGTGCTGAGCGTGCTGGGGGCGGGCGATGCCTTCGCGGCGGGCTTCATCTACGGGCGCCTGCGGGGCTGGGACTGGTACCGCAGCGCTCGCATGGGCAACGCCTGTGGGGCCATCGTGGTCACGCGCATCGGCTGTGCCGACTTTACCCCTTACCTGGAGGAAGTTCTGGAGTTCATCGAGCAAAAGGGAGGTTTTTGATGCAGCCAGTGGGGGTTTGCACCTGGACGTTTGGCCCTTTGCCTTTAGAACAGATCGCCTCGAGGCTCCAGGATCTGGGGTTTGACGGGGTGGAGCTGCTGGGTGAGCTGCCGCTCGAGGCCAGCAAGGTACGGGCCGTTTTAGAGTCGCATGGGCTCAGGCTTTTCTCCCTCACCCCGGCCAACGTAGACCTGGCCCATCCCGACCCGGCCCGGCGGCTCGAGGCCCTGGACTATTACCATCGGCTGCTCGAGTTTGCCGCAGAAGCAGGCTGCCCGCTGGTCTCCTGCCACGGGGCGGTGGGGCGCTTTGCCCCGCTGGCGACGCAAGCCCAGGAATGGGCCTGGCTGGTAGAGGGCGTGGGTCAGATCTGTTCGCAGGCCAGGGCCTTGGGGCTCACGGTGGTCTTCGAGGTGCTCAACCGCTACGAGACCCACCTGGTAAACACTACCCAGGAAGCCCTGGCGCTGTTGTCGCAGGTAGGCCAGCCCAACCTGAAGGTGCTGCTGGATACCTACCACATGAACATCGAAGAGGCCAGCCTGCCCACGGCCATCCGCCAGGCCGGCCCCCACCTGGGCCTCTTTCACCTGGCCGACTCCAACCGCCGGGGGATTGGGGATGGGCATACCGACTTTGAGGGCATCTGGGCTGCGCTGCGGGAGGTGGGCTATACCGGCCCCCTCATCCTGGAGGCCACCGCCCCCGGCCCCCACCCCTTCACCCCGGTTAAGGGGGCAGGGTATCTCCAAACTTTGGAAGCCGATCTGAGCAAAAGCCTGCGCTGGCTACGGGCCAGGGCGCAGTAGTGGAGGAAGAGTGATATGTCCAGATCTTTTGGTGTAGCGTTGCTGGGTGCAGGCAGGATGGGCATGGAGCATGCCCGCACCCTGCTGGGAATTGCCGAGGCCAGGGTACTGGCCGTAGCCGACCCCAACCTGCAGGCCGCCGAGGCCGCCCGGCTCTTGTTACGGGCCGAGAAGACCTACCCCGACCCCGAGGAGGCCATCCACCACCCCGGCGTGGAGGCGGTGGTGATCGCCACACCCACCGATACCCACGCCCGCTACATCGAGCTTTCGGCCCTGGCGGGCAAGGCCATCTTCTGCGAGAAGCCGGTGGCCAAGGAGCTGGGGGAAACCCGGCGGGTTCTGGAAGTGGTAGAGCAGAAGGGCGTACCCTTCCAGATTGGCTTCCAGCGCCGCTACGACCCCCCCTACGCCCAGGCCAAGCGCAAGATCGAGGCCGGCGAGATTGGGCCAGTCGAGCAGTTCATCGCGGTGATGCGCGACCCGGCCCCGCCTCCCCTGGAGTACCTGCGCACCTCGGGCGGGCTCTTTGTAGATATGGCCATTCACGATATCGACTGCGCCCGGTTTCTGGTAGGCGAGGTGGAGGAGGTGCAGGCCTGGGGCGCAGTGCGGGTGGATCCCCGGATTGGCGAGGTTGGCGATGTGGACACCACCAACCTGAGCCTGCGCTTCGCCAACGGGGTGCTGGGGGTGATCCAGAACTCCCGCCGCGCCGTCTACGGCTACGATGTGCGCACCGAGGTCTTCGGGGCCAGGGGCAAGCTGGTGATGGACGCCACCCCCAAAACCCCTTTGTGGCAGTACGGCAGCGGCATCAGCGCCGACCACTACCACTTCTTTATGGATCGCTTCAAGGAGGCCTACCGGCTGGAGCTCGAGGCCTTCTTCCGCTCGCTGAGCCAGGGGGTGGCCCCCACGCCCGGCCCTCGGGATGCCCTCGAGTCCCTGCGCATCGCCGTGGCAGCCACCCGCAGCCTGCGGGAGGGCCGGGTGGTGCGGCTTTCGGAGGTGGTATGAGCACCGGGCACCACTTCAGACCTGTGGCGGGCCCCACCCCGCTCGAGGTCACCCCGGCCACGGCGGGCTGGCGCTACCTGTCGTTTGGGGTCTGGGCGCTGCAGGAAGGAGAAAGCCGCACAGGACAGACCGGGGGCCTCGAGGTGGCCCTGGTGCCCATAACTGGTGAGCTGGAAGTGCAGGTTGGCTCGGCGCTGTTCCACCTGAAGCGCCAGGATGTCTTCAGCGCGCTGCCCTCGGTGCTCTACCTGCCGCCGGCCAGCACCTACCGGGTGACGGCCCTGCAAGCAAGCGAGCTGGCCTGGGGCGGGGCCCCCGCCGAGGGGCGTTACCCCCTGCGCCTGTTCCAACCCCCCGAGATGCGGGTGGAGATGCGGGGTGGAGGCCCTGCGCTGCGCCAGGTCTCGCACATCCTGGGGCCCCACCTGCCCGCCGAGCGGCTGATCCTCTACGAGGTCTACACCCCTTCGGGCACCTGGTCGGGCTGGCCCCCCCACCGGCACGATGGGCAGATGGGCTCGCTGTACATTGAGGAGACCTACTACTACAAGGTGAGCCCCAAGAGCGGCTGGGCCATCCACCGCAACTACAGCCCCGAGGATGGCCTGGACGAGCTGCTGCTGGCCCACGACGGCGACCTGATCCTGGCCCCCAAAGGGTACCATCCGGTGGTGGCCCCCCCCGGCTCCAACGTCTACTACCTCAACTACATGGCCGGGGAAGCCCTGTGCGAACAGCGGGCCACCCCCCCGGTAGACGAACCCGACTGGGCCTGGATGCGACAGGACTGGTCGGGACGACCCATCACACTACCCATCGGCCAAAAGTAAGCGTATGTTGGGAGGGGTATGCGCAGCGAGGAACGCCGCAGCAAAATCATCGAGCTGCTGGAGCAAAAAGGCTCGGTACTGGTCGAGGATCTGGCGGCCCTGTTTGAGGTCAGCCAGGTCACCATCCGTAAAGATTTGAGCGAGCTCGAGGCCCGCGGTCTTCTGCACCGCACCCACGGCGGGGCCACCTACACCCACAAGAGCCTGTTCAACCCTTCCTTCAGGGAAAAAATCCACCTCCAGCAGGCCGAGAAACAGGCCATTGCCAGAGCTGCGCTGGAGCTGATCGAGGAGGGCGACACCCTGATTCTGGACGCCGGAAGCACCACCCTAGCCCTGGTGCGCCTGATGAAGCGGGCTTTTCGTTCCTTGTACATCATCACCAACTCGGTACCCATCGCCTCCGAGCTTTCCGAGACCCGCTGGGAGCTGCTTTTGACCGGCGGACTGGTGCGCCACCACAGCATGGCCCTGATCGGCCCTGCAGCGGTGCGCACCCTCGAGGTCTACCATGCCGACAAGGCTTTTATGT
This sequence comes from Meiothermus taiwanensis WR-220, assembly GCF_003568585.1. Taxonomy (NCBI): domain Bacteria; kingdom Thermotogati; phylum Deinococcota; class Deinococci; order Thermales; family Thermaceae; genus Meiothermus; species Meiothermus taiwanensis. The sequence continues at coordinate 1,288,623 of NZ_CP021130.1, read as the reverse complement.
GCGCCACCGGGGTCTCCCTCCAGACCGGCTACACCACCCCCAACCCCTACGAGGCCCAGACCAAGCAGGCCATGCTCCGCGCCGCCGATACCCGCTACGCCCTGGTGGACTCGAGCAAGCTGGGCCGGGCCACCCTGGCCAGTTTTGCAGCCCTGGACGAGATAGACCTGCTCATCAGCGACGAGGGGGCCCCCAGGGATTTTTTGGCCCAGCTAGAACAGCGCAACCTGCCCTACAAGCTGGCCCCGCTGCGGGCCGAAACCCACCCCGCAGCGGTGTAGGTCGCCTATTCGAAGATCGCCCGCCCCACCCGCACCAGCGTGGCCCCCTCCTCCACCGCCACCTCGAGGTCGCCCGACATCCCCATGCTGCGCTCGGGTAACCCATAGCGGTCGGCCAGCCGGGAAAGCTGGGCAAAAATGGGCCGCACCGTCTCGGGGTTGTCGGTATAGGGGGCCACGGTCATCAGACCCTCCACCCGCAGCCCCTCCAGGGCCTGGATCTGGGCCATGGCCTGGGGCAGTTCTTCTTCCAAAAAACCATGCTTCTGGGGTTCGCGCCCCAGGTTGAGTTCCAGGAGCACCCGCTGCACCTTGCCATTTTCAAGGGCTTTGCGGGCCACCGCTTCGGCCAGGCGCAGCGAGTCTATGGAGTGGATTAGCTCGAAGCGCACTGCAAACTTGGCCTTGTTGCGCTGCAAGGGCCCGATAAAGTGCCACTCGGCCTCGAGCGCCTCCATCTTGGGCAGGGCCTCCTGAATGCGCGACTCTCCCAAAGGGAAGCGACCATAGCGCAGCACCTGTTCCTGAATCTCGGCCACCGAGTGTTCCTTGGTAACCGCCACCAGCCGGACACCCTTCGGATCCCGACCCACACGGCCGCAGGCTTTTGCAATACGCTCCAGGACAGCGGGAAGACTCATGGTGGGTACTTTATTGGAAATTTGCAGGGTCTTGGACGGCTCGAGGCCCTAAAAGCCCGGGCCGCCTCAGATGGCTGCCAGAATCCCCCGCACAAACCTGCGGAACAGCGCCCCGCTCCGGGCCGCGGTAGCCAGCACCTCCTGCTCGGTGGCGTGGTGGTCACGCTCGGGCACGGCCATATCGGTGATGGTGGAAAGACCCAGCACCCGGGCCCCCAGGTGCCGCAGGGCAATCACCTCGGGCACGGTGGACATCCCGATGGCGTCGGCCCCCAGGGTGCGCAGCAGCTTAAGCTCGGCCCGGCTGGCAAACTGCGGCCCCGGCCACCAGGCATACACGCCCTCGCGCAGGGTGAAGTCCTGGGCTCGAGCCACCTTATGGGCCAGCGCCCGCAGCTCTGGGTCGTAGGCGTCGAAGGTCACGGGGAAGCGCGGCCCCAGGCGTTCGTCATTCGGGCCAGTGAGGGGTGAGAGGGGCGCGTAGTTGATGTAATCGTTGTGCAGCATCAGCTCCCCGGCGTTCCAGTTGGGGTTGAGCCCCCCGGCCGCCGAGGTGATGAAAAAGGTTTTTGCTCCCAGGAAAAAGCCCACCCGCACGGGAAATGCGACCTGCGCTGCGGTGTAGCCTTCGTAGCAATGCACCCGGCCCTTGTAGGCCAGTACGTTTTTGCCCTCGAGCCGCCCCAAAATCAGCCTGCCCTCGTGCCCCGGCGCGGTGGACTGGGGGAAGTTGGGCAGCTCCACATACGGAAAACTCGCCACCACCTCAATCTCGTCCCCCAGTGGCCCCAGCCCCGAGCCCAGCACAATGCCCACCTCGGGTACAAAGTCGGTCTGGGCGCGAATGTGGTTGACGGTCTCTTGAATCTGGTCGTAAGTCGAGCGCATACCCCCACAATCTACCGCAAACATAGCCCCGGGAGCAGGGTAATACCGGATTCAAATAGATACCCAGGCTGTTCTTTTGATCACAGGCAGGCCGGTGTGGTAAATGCCTGACAAACATCGATCATACTTGTAGGGGCCGATACAGACCACGGGCTGTAGACCTGTGGCCTACAGCCCGTGGATCAAACAGCCGCTCTTAGGCTTCGCGCACGGGTTGTTCCGGACGCACCCCCGGACGGCGCGGGGCCAGGGGCGCTTGCTCGGCTTCGCGGCGGGCCTCCTCGAGGCGCTTGAGGGTCTTCTGATCCACCACCTGGGTGCCGCGCACGAAGTCGGAGCCGGTACCGGCGGGAATCAGCTTGCCCAGGATCACGTTCTCCTTCAGGCCAATGAGCTCGTCGAGCTTGCCGGCAATGGCGGCCTCGGTGAGCACGTGGGTGGTGTGCTGGAAGCTGGCCGCCGAGAGCCAGCTCTTGGTGGAGAGGGCGCTCTTGGTCACCCCCATCAGCACGGGCTTCCAGCTGGCCGGGGTCTTGCCTTCGGCCATCAGGGCTTCGTTGGCCGATTCCACATCCCACTTCTCGATGACCTGGCCCTCCAGGTAGCGGCTATCGCCGGGGTCGGTGATCTCGACGTACTTGAGCATCTGCCGCACGATGACCTCGATGTGCTTGTCGTGCAGCTTCACGCCCTGGGCCCGGTAGACGCGCTGGATCTCGTCGGTCAGGTAGCGCTCCACCGCCTCGGGGCCTTTGGCCTCCAGAAGCTGGTGGGGGTCAATGGCCCCACGGGTCAGGGGCTGGCCGGCCTCCACCGTTTCGCCCTCCTTGACGGTAATACGGGCGTCCTTGGGCACCTTGTACTCCTTGGAGAAGCCCTCGCTGGTGACGTAGATGATCACCTTGTCCTCGAGCTCCTCGATGTGCACGGTTCCGTCGATCTCGGCGATGACCGCCTTGACCTTGGGCCGGCGGGCCTCAAAGAGCTCGATCACACGGGGCAGACCCTGGGTGATGTCGGTGCCAGTGGCCACACCGCCGGTGTGGAAGGTGCGCATGGTGAGCTGGGTGCCGGGCTCGCCGATGGACTCGGCGGCCACCACCCCCACGCTCTCGCCGATCGAGACCAGCTTGGCCGCCGACAGATCCCAGCCGTAGCACTGCTGGCAGACCCCGTAGCGGGTGCGGCAGGTCAGGGGCGAGCGCACCGGCACCTCCTCGATCAGGCGCTCTTCGGCGGCCTTGATGATGAAGCCCACGTCCTCGAGGCTGAGCTGGTGCCCCTCGGGGAAGACCCGGCCCCTCACTTCGATCTCGCGGGCCAGGGTGCGGCCGTACAGGCCCGACTCGATGTCGCTCTTCTTGCGCAGGCGCTTGTTGCGGAAGGCCTCGTCGAACTGCAGGAGGGGCACCGAGATGTAGTCGGGCGTGCCGCAGTCGGCCTCCCGCACGATCACCTCGTGGGCCACGTCGTGCAGCTTGCGGGTGAGATACCCGGAGTCGGCGGTGCGCAGCGCGGTGTCGGCCCCACCCTTACGAGCCCCGTGGGTGGAGATGAAGTACTCCAGCACCGTGAGACCCTCGCGGAAGGAGGCCTTGACCGGCACCGGGTAGGTCTCGCCGGAGGGCTTGGCCATCAGGCCGCGCATCCCGGAGATCTGGCGGATCTGCTGGGGGTTCCCCCGGGCCCCCGACTGGCTCATCACATAAAGCGGGTTGAAGGGGTAGTTTTCCTCGAAGTTCTTGAACACCGCGCTGGTGACCTTCTCGGTGGTCTGGCTCCAGAGCTGCAGAATCTGCTGGAAGCGCTCCTCCTCGGTCATCATGCCCATCTCGAAGGCCTGCTCGATCTGGGCCAGCTTGGCATCGGCCTCCTGCAGGTACTGCTTCTTCTCCGCCGGGATCACCGCATCGTCGATCCCGATGGTGATGCCCGAGGTGGTGGAAAGCACAAAGCCGTAGTACTTGAGGGCGTCCAGCAGTTTGGCGGTTTTCTCGATCCCCAGCAGCAGGAAGCTCTTGTAGACCAGGTCTTTGAGCGAGTTCTTCTCCTGGGCCACCTCGAGGTTCACCAGCTCCTGGGCCTTCTCGGGGTCCTCGATGGCCTCGCTCACAATCCGCAGGAAGAGCATCCGGCCCGGCGAGGTTTCCAAAAGCTTGTCGCCCAGGCGCACCGTGACCACGTCCTGGTGATCCACCACCCCGCTCTGCACGGCCAGCAGGGCCTCGTCGATGCTGCTGAAGACGTACTTCAGGCAGCCCACGCTGGTCTCCTTGCCGGCCACCTTGATCCGGGCGTTGAGGGCCACCCGGCCTTCCTCATAGGCCTGGATGGCCTCCTCGGGAGTAGCGAACTCCAGGCCCTGGCCCTTCTTCTCACGGCGCAGCTGGGTGATGTAGTACAGGCCCAGGATGATATCGCGGGCCGGCTTGGCCACCGGCTCCCCCGAGGCCGGCGAGAGGATGTTGTGCGAGGAGAGCATCTGCACGCGGGCCTCGGCCTGGGCGTAGCTGGACAGCGGCACGTGCACGGCCATCTGGTCGCCGTCGAAGTCGGCGTTGAAGGCCTCACAGACCAAGGGGTGCAGCTGGATGCTCTGCCCCTCCACCAGAACCGGCTGGAAGGCCTGAATGCCCAGGCGGTGCAGGGTGGGGGCACGGTTCAGGAGCACCACCTTGCCGTGGATGACCTCTTCCAAAGCGTCCCAGACCTCGTCTTTGATGTCACGGGAACGCTCCAGCATCTTGCGGGCGCTCTTGACGTTGTTGGCGATGCCCTTCTCCTCCATTTTCTTGAGCAAAAAGGGCTTGAAGAGCTCCAGGGCCATGCGCTTGGGCAGGCCGCACTGGTGCAGTTTGAGCTGCGGCCCCACCACAATCACCGAGCGGCCCGAGTAGTCCACGCGCTTGCCCAGCAGGTTCTGGCGGAAGCGGCCCTGCTTGCCCGAGAGGATGTCGGTGAGGGAGCGCAGGGCCCGGTCGGAGCCGGGGTTGGTGACCGGCGTGCCCCGGCGCCCGTTGTCCAGCAGGGCATCCACGGCTTCCTGCAGCATCCGCTTCTCGTTGCGGATGATCATCTCGGGCGCACCCTGCGAGAGGAGCTTTTTCAGGCGGTTGTTGCGGTTGATCAGGCGGCGGTAGAGGTCGTTGAGGTCGGAGGTAGCAAAACGCCCGCCGTCCACCTGCACCATGGGGCGCAGGTCGGGCGGCAGCACCGGCACGGCCTCGAGGATCATCCACTCGGGGCGGTTGCCGGAGTCGCGGAAGGCCCGTACCACCTCCAGGCGTTTTCTAGCCTTGGCCCGCCGGGCCCGGCTGGGGTGTTTCATCTCTTCGACCAGCTCGGCCTCGAGCACGCCCAGGTCAATCTCCTTGAGCAGCTCCTGAATGGCCTGGGCCCCCATCTTGGCGTCGATGTCGTAGGACTCGATCACCCGCACCGCCATGCGGATGAAGTCCACCTCCACCCGGCCGTAGATCTCCGAGGTCACCTTGCCGCCATCGGCCAGGGCATCGCCGGGCGAGACCCGGTCACCGTTGGTCACCTCCACATCGTCTTCGAAGGGGTAGAGCTTGGCCTTCATCACCACGATGGAGGCCGGCTCGTGCAGGTGCACCACCCCGTCGGCCTCGGCGTAGACCTCTTCCTCCGGCTCAATGGCCCCCACCAGCTTGTCGCCTTTGCGTACCTGGGTGCCCTCCCCCACCAGCACGTGCATATGGGGCTGGAGGGGGTAGTCCACCACCCGGACGCGCTCGAGGGTAAGGCTGAGATGCACCTCTTTTTTGGAGGCATCGGCCACCAGCTTTACAACCTTGCGGCCCCGGGGCATCCGGAGCTGCCCCTTGCCCTGGGCCAGCACATCGCCGTTACCAACCAGCTCACCCTGCCCTACCTTGAGGTGCATACCGGCAGGGATGAGGTAGGTGGCGACAAGGTCTTCGTTATCCGGGTCGAGGATGTGCAGCAGGGCCCCATCGCCGATCTCCTCCACCTTCACCACGCCCGCGTGCTCGCTCACGATCTGGTAGGAGTCCTCGAGCTCGGCCAGGGGCTCACCCGGCTTGTAGGTCTCCTGTTCAATCCAGGCTGCCTTGGGCAGGGTCAGGCTGGCCCGCTCGGTCTCGATGTACTCCAGGCGGATGCGGCGGGGGAAGCGGAAGAGCACCAGCCCGTCCATCTTGCTCACCACACCGGGGGCCAGTTCCTGGCCCTTCTTCACCTCGTCCCCGTCTTTGACAAAGGTCTCAACCCCGGCTGGGATGGTGTAGGTTTCCTGACGGCCAAAGCGCAGCTCGCGGTACTCGTCGTCGGTGAGGAGCTGGCGCTTTTGCACCGGCACACCGCCCAGCATGGCCCCTTTGGGATCGATGGTGATGTACTTGGCAAAGTACAGCACCTGCTCGAGCTCCTGGGCCGACAGGTCGAGTAGGGTGCCGATCTTGCTGGGTACGTCCTTGACGTACCAGATGTGGGCCACCGGGGTAGCAAGCTCCACATGGCCCATGCGGTAGCGCCGCACGATGCTCTTGGTAACCTCCACCCCACAGCGCTCGCACACCTTCCCCTCGAAGCGCTGCCGCTTGTACTTGCCGCAGGCGCACTCGTAGTCCTTTTGCGGCCCGAAGATGCGCTCGTCAAAAAGCCCGTCGCGCTCAGGCTTCAGGGTGCGGTAGTTGATGGTCTCGGGTTTTTCAACCTCACCATAGCTCCAGCTCCGAATCTTCTCGGGGGAGGCCAGGCCGATTCGTACCTTACGAACTTCTCGTTTAATCATCGCTCACTCCGTGCACTGCCTCTTTCAATAGATCTGGGCCCCTTGCAGTTGGTACCCTCGCTATAGGGCTTGACCTTCGAGCATCAATGCCTATCGCCTGCTGGCCAGCCCTTCAAAGATATCCAGGTGGCGGGAATTTTCGTCGTAGGTCTCCACATCCAGACCCAGCGACTGCAACTCCTTCACCAGCACCCTGAAGCTCTCCGGCACGCTGGCCTCGGGCACATCCTCGCCCTTGACCACGGCCTCGTAAGCCGCGTTGCGCCCTTCAATATCGTCGGATTTGATGGTGAGGATTTCCTGCAAGGTATGGGCCGCTCCGTAGGCCTCCAGCGCCCACACCTCCATCTCCCCGAAGCGCTGCCCACCAAACTGGGCCTTGCCACCCAGGGGCTGCTGGGTGATGAGCGAGTAGGGGCCAGTGGAGCGCGCGTGCATCTTGTCTTCCACCATGTGGTAAAGCTTCATGATGTACATCACGCCCACCACAATTGGGGCCTCGATGGGCTCACCCGTGCGGCCGTCGTAAAGCACGCTCTTACCCTGCTGGAACACCTCACGCAGCTGCTCCACCTCACTGGCCTCGGCACTCACCAGCCCCAGCTTGGCGGCTCGAGCCAGCACCTCCCGCTCGCGGTTATCCAGGCCAAAACCAGCCTGGATGCGGGCTTCCCACTTCTTATCGAAGGCCTTGCCCAGCAGCTGCTTGATCTCTTCCTCGGTAATACCATCAAATACCGGGGTAATAAACTTCAGGCCCAGCTCGTAACCCGCCAGCCCCAGGTGGGTTTCCAGGATCTGGCCCAGGTTCATACGGCTGGGTACGCCCAGCGGGTTGAGCACGATATCCACCGGCGTGCCGTCGGGCATGTGCGGCATATCTTCGGGCGGCAGAATCTTGGAGACCACCCCCTTGTTTCCGTGGCGGTTGGCCAGCTTGTCGCCCACCTGAAGCTTGCGTTTCTGGGCCACATACACCCGCACCACCTCGCGCACACCCGGCTTGAGCTCCACCCCAGGGTCGCCCCGGCGCAGGCGCAGGGTGCGCACCACGATGCCACCTTCACCGGGCGGCACCCGCAGGGAAGTGTCCTTCACGTCGCGGGCCTTCTCCCCGAAGATGCTGCGCAACAGCCGCTCCTCGGGGGTGGGCTCGGTCTCACCCTTGAAGCTGGTGCGGCCCACCAGGATATCCCCGGCCTTGACCTCGGCCCCAATCCGCACCACGCCGTCCTCGTCCAGGTCGCGCAAAGCGGCTTCGGAGAGGTTGGGGATATCGCGGGTGATGCGCTCGGGGCCCAGCTTGGTGTCGCGGGCCTCGATCTCGTAGCGCTCGATGTGCACCGAGGTGTAGAAGTCGCGGCGCAGGAGATCTTCGGAGATGACGATCGCGTCTTCGTAGTTGTAGCCATCAAAGGGCATGATGGCTAGCAGGATGTTTTGTCCCAAGGCCAGGTAGCCCTCCTCGGAGGCCGGGCCATCGGCCAGCAGCTCGCCCTTGCGCACCTTCTGGCCTTTGGAGACTCGAGGCCGCTGGTCGAGGGCCGTGCCCTGGTTCGAACGGATAAAGCGGCGCAGATTGAACTCGTACAGGCCCTTGTCTTCACCCCTGACCAGGATTTTGGAGCCGTCCACGTACTCCACCACCCCATCCACCGGGGAATACAGCGAGGTGAGGGAGTCGCGCACCACCCGCTCCTCCACCCCGGTCATGACCACCGGGCTTTGTGCACGCAAGAGCGGCACCGCCTGGGCCTGCATGTTCGAGCCCATCAGGGCACGGTTGGCGTCGTCGTGCTCGAGGAAGGGAATCAGGTTGGTGTTCACCGAGAAAATCTGCTTGGGTGAAACGTCCATGTATTCCACTTCCTCCGGACGCATGACCATCGGCTCGCCCTTCTTGCGCACCACCACCTGCTGGGTATCGAAGTAGCCGTCGGGCTTGAGGGGCGTGTTGGCCTGGGCAATGGCGTAGCGGTCTTCTTCGGTAGCGGTCATGAAGTCGACCTGGTCGGTAACCCGCCCGCCCACCACCTTGCGGTAAGGGGTGAGGATAAAGCCCAGATCGTTGATGCGGCCAAAGGAGGCCAGCGAGGAGATCAGACCGATGTTGGCACCTTCGGGGGTTTCGATGGGGCAGATGCGGCCGTAGTGGGTGCGGTGCACGTCGCGCACGTCGAAGCCGGCCCGTTCACGGGTCAGGCCGCCCGGCCCCAGGGCAGAGATGCGACGCTTGTGGCGCAGCTCCGAGAGGGGGTTGGTCTGGTCTTTGAACTGGCTGAGCTGGCTGCGGCCAAAAAACTCCCGGATGGCTGCCACCAGCGGGCGGTTGTTGACCAGCTTGGCCGGGGTGGCGCTTTCGGGGGAGCCCAGCAGCATACGCTCACGAACCCCTCGAGCCAGGCGCGAGAGCCCCACCCGGAACTGGTCGGCCAAGAGCTCGCCCACCGTGCGAATGCGGCGGTTGCCCAGGTGGTCGATGTCGTCGGCCTCATAGCCAGGCTTCCCGCTCTGCAGAGCAAACAGGTACTTGAGCACCGGCAGCAAGGCCTCGTCCTTGAACTCGCCGTTTTCGAACCTAATCAGCATGCGGCCCGAGAGCTGAATACCCAGCTTTTGTTGGGCTTTGTATTTGCCCGCTTCACCCAGATCGTAGCGGCGCGGGTCAGACAACAGCGAGTGCAGGTAGGTGATGGCCTTATCGCGCTTGGGCGGGTCGCCCGGGCGCAGCTCGGTGAAAAGCTTGAGGAGGGCCTCGTCCACCCCCATCTCAAGGGCCTTGATTCCACGGAACTGGGCTTCCAGCAGGCCCGGCAGCAGGTCGGGGTAATCGGCCAGCTCCTTGCCCAGGGCCTCGGCGGTAAAACCCAGCACCCGCAGCAGCAGGGCCAGGGGGAATTTCTTCTTGTTGACCTTCATCACCACCACCCCGGACTGCTCGAACTCGAGGTCAATCCAGGGGCCGCGCTTGGGCAGGGGAATCACCGAGGCCACGAACCTGCCCGGACGCGTCTGGTCTGCGGTGAAGTACACCCCTGGCGAGCGGTGGATCTGTGAAACGATCACCCGATCGGCCCCATTCACGATAAAGGAGCCGTCCTGGGTCATGAGGGGCAGGTCGCCCAGAAAGACTTCATCTTCCTTGAGCAAGCCGGTGTCCTTATGTACCAGCAGCAGTTTGGCGTATAGCGGCGCTTGGTAGGTGAGGTCTTTCTCCCGGCACTCGTCCTGATCGAAGGGGGGTTCACCCAGGCGGTACTCGAGAAAATCCAGCACCAGCCCCCGCCCCTTCTCACCCTCCTCGATGGGGAAGGTCTCTTTAAAAGCCGCTTGCAGGCCAATGTTTTCCCGCTTGGAAGGGGGTACGTCGGCCTGTAAGGCTTTGGTGAACGAGTCGACCTGAATCTCGGTGAGGGGTGGAAGGGGAATGACTTCGTTAATCTTGCCGAACCGCTCTATCTTCATCAAAACACCTCTTAACCCGTGGGCTTTGGCTGCACGCAGGCGGTGCAGCTACGGCTTGCTTGGGGTCGCTGGGGGGTTTTCGTAAGCTAACAGGGTTCTTCCGCAGGCGAAAACTCCCTGCGGCGGCTGGCTCTTACGCTGTTTGTGGGTCACACTCGAGGTGCAGGCCACAAAACACAAACGCTAGTGTAGCACAACTACACGTAAAGGCACAATACGCGCACCTCACCGTTCGGCTCTATAGCCAGATTGTAACACAGGACGAGGTGTTTGAGGAGAACCGTTGACCCAGCAAGGCCTTCGGCTTTCGCCCGAGCAGCGTAGAGTTTCCATCCGACCCGCAGACCGGCCTGCCTACAAGGCCGAGGGCTCGAGCTTCTCCTTGCCGAAATAAGGCTGCACAGCCTTGGGAACATTCACGGTGCCATCCTCGTTCTGGTGATTTTCCAGCAGCATCACTAAGATCCTGGGGGTCGCCAAAGCGGTGTTGTTGAGCGTGTAGGCGTAGTGTATTTTGCCGCGTTCGTCGCGGTAGCGGAGGCCCGCCCGCCGGGCCTGCCAGTCGAGCAGCGCCGAGCAGGAATGGGTCTCGCGGTAGCGGTTTTCACTGGGCACCCAGGTCTCGAGGTCTACCTGGCGGTACTTGCCCAGCCCCATATCCCCGGTGGATACCTCGATCACCCGGTAGGGCAGCTCGAGGGCCTGCAAAATGCCCTCGGAGATCGAAAGCATCGTCTCGAACCAGCGATTCGATTCGTCCAGATCGGCCTTACATAGCACGTACTGCTCCACCTTGTTGAACTGGTGAACGCGCATCAGGCCCCGCACATCCCTTCCAGCGGAACCGGCCTCACTGCGAAAACAGGGGGAGAGCGCGCAATAGGTTCGGGGGAGCTCTGACTCTGCGAGAATTTCCCCCGCGTGCAGGTAGTTCAACAGCACCTCGGCGGTGCCCGCCAGGTAGACCTCCCCCCCATCCACCGAGTAGACCTGATCGCGGGCGGCGGGAAACTGTCCGTGGGCGTAAAGCGCCTCCTCTTTGGTCAGGCTGGGCACGCTCATCGGTGTGAAGCCAGCCTGGATCATCCGGTCGAGCGCAAAGCGCAGCAGGGCCTGCTCGTAGACCATCAGATCACCCTTGAGGATGTAAGAACGCGAGCCAGAAACCTTAGCGGCGCGCTCAAAATCACCCCAGCCGTTCTTTTCTATCAAGGCCACGTGATCCAGCGGTTCGAACAGAAAGGTTCGCGGATTGCCATGCACGCGCGTCTCGACGTTAAAGGAGTCGTCCGGCCCCACCGGGGCCCCTTCCCAGGGAAGGGTGGGGGTCAGGTAGAGGAGCTGCTTGAGCTGGGCCTCGAGGGTGCGCAACCGGGGCTCGAGTTCAGCCAGCTGGCGGCCGATCTCTTTACCCCGCTCGATCATGGCCGCCCGCTCTTCCGGCTTGGCCCTGGCCGCTGCCTTGGCGTTGGCGTTGCGTTCGGCCTGTATTTTTTCAATGGTGCGCTTGAGGGCCTGCACCTCCTGGTCGAGCTCGAGCAGCTTGTCGAGCTCGAGGGTAAGCCCTTTTTTTTCTATGGCCTGACGAACAGCTTCGGGGTTCTCGCGGATGAATTTGATGTCTAGCATAAAAAGTCCAAGGGTGCTTGGTCGGCTCTTCTAGTACAAAACGCATCGGCTATTCAATAACCCTGGGCACTTTAAACTGGCCCTCGTGCACTTCTATAGCCACCGACAGGGCCTGCTCCTGGGTGAGCGAGGGGCGAACCTGATCGGCCCGCAGGCGGTTGGTGGTCTCTACCGGCCGGGCCATCTCGGGCAAGCCCTCGGTGTTCAGCTCGCTCAATTTTTCAAAAAAGCCTACAATCGAGCGCAATTCGCCCTCGAGCTTGGCCTCTTCCTGCGGTGTAAGGGCAAGCCGCGAAAGCCTGCTCAGATGTTTCACCAGCTCCGGCGTAATCTCCATGCGTGCCATTCTAACGCCCGCAAGGCGGGAGGGTACACGGGCTTGACATCACAGGACAGTCTATCTAGACTCACATCTATCCGCGCTGGGGCGCGGCCACAATCAGTCAAGTTCTTTTATCCAGAGCGATGGAGGGATTCGGCCCTGCGAAGTCGCAGCAACCCACAAAAAGCCTCTGCTCATCACCAGATGGCTTTTTGCAAGGTGCTAATTCCGGCCCAACTGCTGAACGTTGTAGGCACACGATGTTCAAGGCTAGGCATAGCCTGGCGGTTGGGAAAGATAAGAGAAGGGAGCGCGCAAAAAGTGGCGCAGCGGAATGTCAAAGCCGTACCCCCTTCCAGTCATAAAAGAACGTCTGGTAGGGGGTTTTGCTATAGCAAAACTCCTACCAAAAAGCGCCCCAAATCCCACGCGGATCATTCCCATCGGAGCAGACGGCCCAGGCCGCTGTTCGCTGGGTGGTAGGAGAGCAGCATGTCGCAAAAACACCGTTTCGAGACCCTGCAACTACACGCCGGCTATAGCCCCGACCCCACCACCGGGGCCCGTCAGGTGCCCATCTACGCCACCACCTCGTACCAGTTCAAGGACGCCGACCACGCCGCCCGGCTCTTTGGGTTGCAGGAGTTCGGCAACATTTATACCCGCATCATGAACCCCACCACCGATGTGCTGGAGAAGCGCATCGCGGCCCTCGAGGGGGGGGTGGCGGCCCTGGCTACCAGCTCGGGCCATGCCGCGCAGTTCCTGGCCATTACCAACATCGCCCAGGCTGGCGATAACTTTGTTTCTACCCCCAACCTTTACGGTGGCAGCATCAACCAGTTCAAAGTGACGCTGCCCCGGCTTGGCATTGAAAGCCGCTTTACTGACAGTGCGGAGAGCGTGGACGATTTCATCCGTCTGACCGACGACAAAACCCGCTTCTGGTACCTGGAGTCGCTGGGCAACCCGGCCCTCAACATCCCCGACTTCGAGCTCATCGCCCAGGCCGCCCAGGAGCGGGGCATCGCCCTGATTGTGGACAACACCTTTGGGCACGGGGGCTACCTCTTCCGCCCCATCGAGTGGGGGGCCAACGTGGTAACCCACTCCGGTACCAAATGGATTGGGGGGCACGGTGCGGCCATCGCCGGTCTGATTGTGGATGGGGGCAACTTCAACTGGGACAACGGGCGCTACCCCCTGATTACCCAGCCCCAGCCCGGCTACCACGGCCTCGAGCTGCACAAGGCCCTGGGCAACCTGGCCTTCATCATCAAGGCCCGCGTGGACGGCCTGCGCGACCAGGGGCAGTGCCTGGGGCCTTTCGAGGCTTTCCTGCTGCTCCTGGGCCTCGAGACCCTCTCGCTGCGCTCCGAGCGGCACGTGCAAAACACCCTGGCCCTGGCCCACTGGCTGCGTGAGCAGGACGAGGTGGCCTGGGTCAACTACCCCGGCCTGGACGATCACCCCAGCTACGCCAAAGCCCAGAAGTACTTCAAGGGCAAGCCGGGCTCGGTGCTTACCTTCGGCCTCAAGGGTGGGTACGAGGCCGCCAAGAGCTTCATCAACCGGCTCGAGCTGGTCTCCCACCTAGCCAATGTGGGCGATACCCGCACCCTGGCGATTCATCCCGCCTCCACCACCCATTCCCAGCTATCGCCGGAGGAGCAGGTGCGCGCCGGGGTCAACCCCGAGCTGGTGCGGATTAGCGTGGGGCTGGAAGCCATCGAAGACATCCAAGCCGATCTCAAGCAAGCCCTGCGCTCGCGGGTGGGCGTCTGACCCCCGCGTTCGGTCTACCGAGGGCGCATAAGATGACCGATCTACTTATTCAAGAGGCCTGGGGCGACCATGAAGCCCTGCTGATCAAGCCACCCAAAAGCCGGGGCCGGGTACCGCCACCGGTACCGGCCCAGGCCCTGGTGGCCGGTGGTTTCCGCCTCGAGTACGGCGGTGTACTGCCTGAACTGCGCATGCGCTACGAGACCTACGGCCAGCTTAACTTTGAGCGCAGCAATGCGGTGTTGGTGTTTCACGCCTGGACAGGCTCGGCGCATCTGGCCGGAACCTACACCCAGGAAACCCTGCGCAGCCTGCCCAAACTGGATCAGGCCTTCGGGCCCGAGGGCTGGTGGGACGAGCTGGCTGGGCCGGGCCGGATGCTGGATACCGATAAATATTTCGTTATCTGCGCCAATCACATCGGCAGCTGCTATGGCTCAACCGGCCCCCTCTCACAGAACCCCGAGACCGGACGCCCGTATGGCCCGGAGTTTCCCAAGCTGACCGTGCGCGACCTGGCTCGAGCCCAGGCCAAGCTGCTGGACTTTCTGGGCATCGAAAAGGTGACCTTGCTGGGCGGCAGCCTGGGGGGGATGGTGGCGCTCGAGTTCGCCCTGCTGTACCCCGAGCGGGTAAACAAGATGGTGGTGCTGGCCGCGCCGCCGGTGCACAGCCCCTGGGCCCGGGCTTTTAACCGGCTTTCACGCGAAGCAGTGCTGGCCGATCCCGGCTACCGGGGCGGCTATTACACCGAGCAGCCCTTAGGGCTTCAACTAGGACGGGCCATCGCCATGCTCTCTTTTCGCTCCCCCGATTCCTTCCGGCTGCGCTGGCAGCAGCACCCCGAGCGGGGGGAGAGCTATGTGCTATACCAGGGGGAAAAATTTGCCCGGCGCTTCGATGCCAACGCCTACCTCACCCTATCGGAGGCCATGGACACCCACGATGTGGGCCGCGGGCGTGGGGGCCTCGAGGCGGCCCTCCGCCAGCTAAAGCATATCCCCAGCCTGTTCGTTGGCATCGATACCGATGTGCTCTACACCGCTCAGGAAGTCCGTGAGATGGCCGCTCTGAGCGGCGGCATCTACCGTGAAATTCACAGCCCGCATGGGCACGACGCCTTTCTAATCGAGACCGACCAGGTGGAGCGCATTCTGGGCGATTTTCTGTAGCACCGCGCCCGGGGCAATCCCGCGAGTGGGTGGCGCTATGCGCGCCATCCACCGCGTTTTTCAGCACCCCGCCCTTCGAACCCGCCCTAGCCGGAGCAATGCAGGATTCATACCAGATTCGGTTAGTTCGCCATCATTCGGCACCAAACGAACCGAATCTGGCTTCAAACCCTACGCGTATTCCTCCACCGGCGGACAGGAACAAACGATGTTGCGATCACCGTACACATTATCCACCCGGTTGACCGGGCTCCAGTACTTATCCATGGCCGACTGGCCGGCAGGGAAGCAGCCCTGGGCCCGGGTGTACTTGCGGTTCCAGTTCTCGTCGGCCAGATCCAGCACGGTGTGGGGGGCATGGCGCAGGGGGCTTTCCTCGGCGGTGAGCTCGCCCCGCTCGATCTGGGCGATTTCCTCGCGGATGGCGATCATGGCGTTGATAAAGCGATCGAGCTCGCGCTTCGACTCCGACTCGGTTGGCTCCACCATCAGGGTTCCGGGCACCGGAAAGCTCATGGTGGGGGCATGGAAACCAAAGTCGATCAGGCGCTTGGCGATGTCTTCGGCGGTGATGTCACAGCGGGCCTTGAAGGCCCGGGGGTCGAGGATGCACTCGTGGGCCACCCGGCCTTTTTCGTTTTTGTAGAGCACCGGGAAGTAGGGCTCGAGCCGGCTGGCAATGTAGTTGGCGTTCAGGATGGCCACCTCGGTGGCCCGCTTGAGCCCCTCGCTGCCCATCATCCAGATGTAGGCAAACGAGATGGGCAGAATCGAGGCGGAGCCGTAGGGGGCTGCCGCCACCGGCCCCACCGGAGCCGTCCCACCGTCGAGCACGGGGTGCCCCGGCAGGAAGGGGGCCAGGTGGGCCTTGACCGCGATGGGGCCCATCCCCGGCCCGCCCCCGCCATGAGGAATGGCGAAGGTCTTGTGCAGGTTGAGGTGCGAGACATCGGCCCCGTAGTGGCCGGGCTTGGCCAGCCCCACCTGGGCGTTGAGGTTGGCCCCGTCCAGGTAGACCTGCCCCCCGTAGCGGTGCACGATGTCGCACAGCTCGCGTATCTTCTCCTCGAACACCCCGTGGGTGGAGGGGTAGGTGACCATCACCGCCGCCAGCCTATCGGCGTGCTGCTTTGCTTTGGCCTCGAGGTCGTTCAGATCCACGTAGCCCTGCGCGTCGCAGGCCACCACCACCACCTCCATCCCGGCCATCTGGGCCGAGGCCGGGTTGGTACCGTGGGCCGAGGAAGGAATTAAGCAGACGTTGCGGTGCCCCTCACCCCTCGAGCGGTGGTAGGCCCGGATAGCCAGCAGCCCGGCATACTCGCCCTGGGCCCCGGAGTTGGGCTGGAGCGAGACCGCGTCGTAGCCGGTGATTTCACACAGCCAGCGGCTCAGGGTCTCGAAGAGCTCGTGGTAGCCCTGGGCCTGCTCGGCGGGTGCAAAGGGGTGCAAATTGGCGAACTCGGGCCAGCTAATGGGAATCATCTCGGCCGCGGCGTTGAGCTTCATGGTGCAGGAGCCCAGGGGAATCATGGCGCGGTCGAGCGCCAGGTCGCGGTCGGCCAGGCGGCGCATGTAGCGCATCAGCTCGGTTTCGGAGTGGTAGCGGTTGAAGACCGGGTGGGTCAGGTAGGGGCTGGTGCGCTGCAAGGTGGCCGGGAGGTGGTTTTCGGGGACAAAGTCCTGGTAGCGGAAGTCGCCCCCAAAGGCCTGCCAGACCGCCTCGATGACCTCGGGGGTGGTGGTCTCGTCGAGGGCGATGCCGATGTGGGCCTCGTCCACTTTGCGCAGGTTGATGCGGCGGCGGCGGGCCTCGGCCAAAATTTCCTCCACCCGGCCCCCGGCCCGGATGGTCAGGGTATCGAAGAAGTGGGCATTGACCCGCTCAAAACCCAGGCGCTCCAGGCCCGCGGCCAGCACCGCGGTTTTGTCGTGCACGCTCTGGGCGATCTCGCGCAGGCCCTCAGGCCCGTGGTAGACCGCGTACATCGAGGCGATTACCGCCAGCAGCACCTGGGCGGTGCAGATGTTGGAGGTGGCCTTCTCGCGGCGGATGTGCTGCTCGCGGGTCTGGAGGGTCAGGCGGTAGGCCCGGTTGCCCCTCGAGTCAATCGAAACCCCCACCAGCCGCCCCGGCAGGGCCCGCTTGAGGGCGTCCCTGACCGCCATATAACCGGCGTGGGGCCCGCCGTAGCCCATGGGCACCCCAAAGCGCTGGGCCGAGCCCACCGCGATATCGGCCCCCAGCTCGCCGGGCGGGGTGAGCAGGGTCAGGGCCAGCAGATCGGCGGCCACCACCGCCAGCCCACCAGCCGCCTTAACCCGCTCGATGGGGCCGCGCAGGTCGCGGATCTGGCCCAGGGTGTCGGGGTACTGGAAGATCGCCCCGAACAGCCCCTCCGGGTTCAGGTCGGTCTCGGGGTCGCCCACCACCAACTGCCAGCCCAGGGGTTCGGCCCGGGTCTGCAAAACCGCCAGCGTCTGGGGGTGCACGTTCCTGTCCACAAAAAAGGCCCTGCGCGGGGCTTTGCAACTGCGCTGGGCCACCGCCATGGCTTCGGCGGCTGCTGTGGCCTCGTCCAGGAGCGAGGCGTTGGCGATGTCCAGGCCGGTGAGGTCGGCCACCATGGTCTGGAAGTTGAGCAAGGCCTCGAGGCGGCCCTGGCTAATCTCGGGCTGGTAGGGGGTGTAGGCGGTGTACCAGGCCGGGTTTTCCAGCAGGTTGCGCTGGATCACCGGGGGCAGAATGGTGCCGTAGTAGCCCTGGCCGATCAGCGAGGTAAACACCTGGTTCTTGCTGGCGATGGCCCGCATGCGCGCCAGCATCTCGGTCTCGCTCAGGCCGGGGCCGATGTTGAGCGGCTCGGCCTCGCGGATGGAGGCCGGCACGGTCTGTTGGATGAGTTCCTCCAGCGAGGAAACCCCCACGGCTTGCAGCATCTGCTCGATGTCCGCAGGGGTGGGGCCAATGTGGCGGCGCGAGAAATCGGTGGAACGGGGTTTGCGTTCAGGGGTCATGCGGTCTCCTCCACTGACCCCATCTGTCCTTTTGCCTGAGAGTGTTATCCCGTCGGCGGGCGCTTTGCGCCTCTCTCCAGATTTCACTGCTGTGGTCCTTTTGCCTGAGAGTTTCCGGGGTGGTTGCTCCTTCGGCGTGGGGCGGGCCCATCTCTCCCATCAGCAGCGCGCTGCTTGTACCAGGTTTATGATAGCCTAAAGGGGCGCGGTACAAAAAGTGACCCCTGCACACCAGACTTGACCGCTATGCCGCATAGAGCCCCAGGAAGCGCAGGGCGGAGAGGGGGTTGAAGGAGAAGATTTCTAGGGCTGCCTTCTTCTCCCTCACCCCCTCTCGGTGAAGCATGGAGACCAGGAAGGCCCGCAGCACCGCTAGCGCCCACGCCCCCACCCCCCGCACCTGACAGGCATCCTCCCCAAAGCACACGTCCCGCACCCAGAAAGACCGGTTCTCCACCTCCCATCGGGAAAGCAACAGGCTCCCCAGCCGCTTTGCGTCCGCTACCTCCGGCCCCAGGCTGGTGAGGGCGTAGCTCACCGTCCGCCGCACCTCCCCCGTCCCCTTGTGCCTCACCTCCCGCCAAAGCCGCACCACCTGCCTGGCCCCAGGGAAGGCCCGCACCTCTTCCGGCAGGTAGGGGGAAGCCCAAACCCGGTAGGTCCACACCTCCCCGTCCCGCACCCCACTCCAGGTCGCCTCCGTCTCCCCGGGAAGACGCCTCCCCGCCATCCCCTTGAACACCTCCAGGGCCCACTCCAAAAGTTCCCCCTGGTTCCCCTTCAGGACCAAGAGATAGTCCCCCCTTTTTTCCGCACCCGGGCCGCCACCTCAGGGTACAGGTACCCCGCGTCCCCCACCACCACCTTGCCCTCCAGCTCCCTCGCCTCCAAACGGTCCAGAAGCTCCAGGAAGGCCTTCTCCTCCCTCCCTTCCGCCCGGGCCTGGGCCAGGGTGGTATGGAGGTGCAGGGCCAGGACCTCCACCAGCTTGACCTGGGGGCTTTTCCCCTTGCCGCTTCCCCGCAGGTGCTTCCCGTCCACCACCAGGACCTCCCCAAGGTCGGCTTCGGGGAAGACCTGGCCAAGGGCCGCCTGGAGCTTCTCAGGATCCAGGCGGTGAAGGAGAAGGGTGATGGCGGTGTGGCCTGGGGCCTTGCGCAGGCCCAGGTGGGGCAAGAGGTGGGGGTTGGCGCGGGCAAAGCGTTCCACGCCGCGCAGGGAGTCCACGCGGCTCAGGAAGGCCACCAGGATGAGGGCCAGAAGGCCCCAAAGGGGGTACTGCCGGTTGTGGGCCCGAGGGTCCGGGACCTGGGATAGCGCCTGGCGCAGAGTCATGATCTTTCTCTACCCCAAGGGCTGTATATCGGTCAAGTCTGCCTGCACACCCGGTTACTGGCTTTCTGCCACGGCCTGGTACTCCGCCGCTGACAAGAGCCCGTTCAGGTCTGCCGGGTTTATCTTCATTTTGAACAGCCAGCCCTCGCCGTAGGGCGCCTGGTTGATGAGCTCGGGCTTATCGGAAAGGGCGCTGTTGACCTCGAGGATCTCCCCGGCCACCGGGGCGTAGATGTCGGAGGCGGTCTTGACCGACTCCACCACCGCCACCGCCGACCCGGCCTCCACAGCCTTACCCACCTGCGGCAAGTCCACAAACACCACATCCCCCAGGGCGTCCTGGGCAAAGTCGGTGATGCCCACCACGGCCACGTCGCCCTCGAGGCGAACCCATTCGTGTGATTTGGTGTACTTAAGCTCGGAAGGATAGTTCATCGTCTCACCTCGGCTGTCAGTTTATTGCCCAAAAGACCTGCCATCTAGCGCTTCACGAAAGGCGTCTCGACCACGGTGGCCGGCGCGGCCCTGCCCCGAATCTCCACCTCCAGCACGGTGCCCACCCCGGCCCATTCAGGCTGCACATAGGCCAGCCCGATGCCCTTTTTGAGCACGGGGGAGTGGGTTCCCGAGGTGAGGACGCCGACCTCCTTGCCCCCTCCCAGCACCCGGTAGCCCTCGCGGGGAATCCCCCCCTCAACCAGCAGCCCCACCAGCCGACGCTCACAGGCGGCGTCCAGCAGGGCCTGTTTACCATAAAACTCTTTCTGGCCCTTGACCACCCAGTCGAAAGGGGTGCATAGGGGGTTGGTGGTGTCGGTGAGTTCGTGGCCGTACAGGGGAAAGCCGGCCTCGAGCCTCAAGGTATCGCGCGCCCCCAGGCCACAAGGGGTCACCCCGGCCTCCAGGAGGGCCTCCCAGACCGCTGGGGCTTCGTCGGGGGCCACGAACACCTCGTAGCCGTCCTCACCGGTGTAGCCGGTGCGGGCGAAACGAGCCCACTTGCCCACCAGCTTGCCCATGAAGGTGTCGTTTTTCTTACGCGAGACCAGATCGGTCTCGGTTAGCTTT
This sequence comes from Meiothermus taiwanensis WR-220, assembly GCF_003568585.1. Taxonomy (NCBI): domain Bacteria; kingdom Thermotogati; phylum Deinococcota; class Deinococci; order Thermales; family Thermaceae; genus Meiothermus; species Meiothermus taiwanensis. The sequence continues at coordinate 1,268,242 of NZ_CP021130.1, read as the reverse complement.
TGCAATACCGCCACCGCGTTGGGGCCTTGCACGGCAATCAGGGCGAAGAAGTCGGAGGCGTCCTCGAGCCTCACCTCGAAGCCTTCCGCCAGGCGCTGAAGATGCCCCCAGTCCTTCTCGATGTTGGCGGCGTTCACCACCATCAGGTACTCTTCCTCGCCGGTGCGGTAAAGGTAAATGTCGTCCACCACGCCCCCCTGTGCATTGGGCAGCATGGAGTACTGGGCCCGGCCCACCTTGAGCTTGGCCACGTCGTTCAGGGTGGCGTACTGCAAAAACTCCAGGGCCCCCGGCCCCTTTACCCAGAACTCGCCCATGTGGCTCACATCGAACATCCCCACCAGCCCCCGCACCGCTAAGTGTTCGGAGGTGATGGAGGTGTACTGAATAGGCATCTCATAACCGGCAAAAGGCACCATCCTGGCTCCTAGGGCCAGATGGGCTTGGTGAAGTGGAGTGGTTTTCATGCCGTTCCAGCATACCAACCCATCGGTCGGCTTGAACCCTTCACCCCAGACTCGGTTTGTTCGCCGAGCGTGGCAAGGGGTACCCCAGGATTCAAAAAGATGGCCTCTGGAGGTCTTTGCTGTGGTGCGTCGACCTGGAGCCAGCTAGCCAGCCGAGGCCACGCGAGCCAGCACCTGACGGCTCACAGCCTTCAGGGTTTCGAAAACCCCGATGCCATTGGTAGCGATGGCCTCGAAGATGGGCAGCCGCATCTCGGGGTCAATCACCGCCTGGATCATCTCCACCGGCAGGGCATCGGGGGCATCGCGCTTGTTGGCCTGCAGCACCAGGGGGATATCCTCTAACTTTATGCCATACTCGGCCAGGTTTTCGCGTAGGTTGCGCATGGATTCTGCATTGGCCCGCAGGCGGTTGGGGGCTGAGTCGGCCACAAAAACAATCCCGTCCACGCCTCGCAAAATGAGTTTGCGGCTGGCGTTGTAAAACACCTGCCCCGGCACGGTGTACAGGTGAAAGCGGGTTTTGAAGCCCTTAACCTCGCCCAGATCCACGGGTAAAAAGTCGAAGAACAGGGTGCGTTCATCCTCGGTAGCCAGCGAGACCATCTCGCCTTTGCGGTTTTGCGGCACCTGCTGGAAAACCCATTTGAGGTTGGTGGTCTTACCAGACATACCGGGGCCGTAGTAGACAATCTTGAAGTTGATCTCCCGGGCGGCAAAGTTGATCGTGCTCATAGTTAGCTACCAAATAGTTCGTCCAAAAGGGCACTAGCCCCAGCGTGATACTCGCGATCAATCCCTAAGGTGCCTGGCTCTACTAGGGCCTCCTTGGTGATGACCTCGAGCGACTGCACGGCCCGCTTACCAAATAGCTTGACCCGTCCTACCGGGGCGGTGTTATCGAAGATAATTACCAGCAGGGCCAGATCCCCCACTTCCTCAGCATACAAACCGTAGGTGGCCCCTTGATGCAGAAGTTCGTTAAAGCGGGGCTCACCAAGCATTTTAGCCAAAGCCTGGGTGGCTGCCGCGTTACCGGCAATCAAAGTAGCCAGCGAGTCCAGGGCCGGGGGCCGGGGCGCCCACAAGGCCTCTTTGTGTGCCAGCACAAAGCCCTTGCGGTCGAGCAAAAGCACGTAACGGGCCCCCGTCTCGCGAAGAAGCTCTTCGAGGACGTGCGAGGCCTTTTCGTAGGCACCCCCGAAGAGCGCGATTGCAGGCTCAACCATACCAGGCCCAGTGTAACACGCACCCGTTACCCACCCCTGTGACGAATTACGCTGGGTGGTTCTGTACACAAAGACCGCCGCGAGCAGCTCCCCGGTTTTATAGGCATTTCGCTAGCATCGGCCACTTTGACAGGCCTACGCGATACTACCCAAAATGCTTTTCTGCTCCCTTCGGTCGGGCTATTTCGCCACTTTCCGGCGCGAATCTGGTACTCGCTGAGCAAAATCGCAGTGTGCATCAGAACAGACTGAATCGGCCCCGTGCGGCTTATCTTGGCGGTTATGCAAGGCTTCTTCGGATCCATCGGGCCCTGCCTGGTGCTGCTCGGCTCCCTGGCCCTGGCCCAGCACCCCGCCACCATCGACGAGCTTACGCGCCAGCGCTATGGTGGTGGCCTGCTCAGCATCGAGCGGGTTTTAGAGCGCAACTCGAGCTTTACCCGCTACCTGGTGCGCTACCCCTCGGATGGGCTTCAGATGTACGGCTTTATGAACGTGCCTAACCGCGAGGGCCGTTTCCCGGTGGTGGTTGTGATTCACGGGTATGTCAACCCCGCCGCCTACCGAACCCTGACCTACACCACCCGCTACGCCGATGCCCTGGCCCAGGCCGGGTTCATCACCCTTCACCCCAACCTGCGGGGGCACGGCCTGTCCCAAGGAAGCCCCGAGCAAAGCCCCTGGCGCATTCAGTACGCGCAGGAAATTCTCGACTTGGTGGCTATAATTCGGGCGCAGGCCGGCAGCGGGCCCCTGGTCAAAGCCCGCCCCAGCATCGGCCTGATGGGGCACAGCATGGGCGGCGGCATCGCCCAGCGGGTGGCGGTGGTCGACCCAACCATTCGGGCCTTGTTGCTCTACGGAACCATGCACGGCAACGACCTAAAAAATGCCCAGCAGATCTGCAATGTCTTTACCAATGGCCTGCGCGGCTGCCAGGAAGCCCGCAACCCTCCCCCAAACCTGGCCCAGGTGTCACCGATCAACTACTATGGCCGTTTGCGGGCCCGGGTGCAGGTACACCACGGCACCCAGGATCCCCAGACCCCCTATGCCTGGGCCCGGGAAATTTGCGCGGCTTTGCAAAAAAACCGGGTTGAGCACGAGTGTTTCAGTTATCCCGGGGCCGGCCACACCTTCCGTGGGCAGGATTACAGCCGCCTGATACAGCGAGCCGTGGCCTTTTTTAGGAGCGCGCTTAACTGAAGAGCCCGGCCGGGCGCGGAGGATGGGAGGCCCAGCTTTGCAGCATCTTTACCTGCACGTACCGTTCTGCCCCACCATCTGCCCGTACTGCGACTTTCATGTGGTTCGCCGCTACGGGGATGTGGTAGAGGCCTACCTAAAGCGACTGGCCCAGGAGGCCCGGGGGCTTTTTGAGCAGCACCCTGGCCCGCTGACAACGCTCTATCTGGGCGGGGGCACCCCCAGCTTCCTGCGCAGCCACGAGCTGGAAGCGCTTTTTCGAGCCTTACCCTGGAATATAGAGGCAGCCGAGGTCACCCTCGAGGCCAACCCCGGCACCCTCAACCCAGAGCGGCTTGGCCTGCTGCGTGAGCTAGGGGTCAACCGTATCTCACTGGGGGTGCAGAGCTTTCAGGACAGTGTGCTCAAGACCCTGGGCCGGGCCCACGGCCGCACTGGGGCCCTGCGGGCCGTGGAGATGAGCCTCGAGGCCGGCTTTCACACCTCCATCGACCTGATCCTGGGCCTGCCCGGCCAGGATGTCGAGGCCGACCTGGCCCAGGCCACGGCCCTGGGGGTGGAGCATGTCTCGGCCTACACGCTACAGGTCGAACCCGGCACCCCGTTTGCCCTGAGGGGCCTGGCCCCCGACCCCGACAGCGAGGCCCAGGCCCTGGCGCTGGCCCAGGAGGTACTGGGCACGGCCGGCCTAGCCCGGTATGAGGTATCCAATTTTGCTCGCCCTGGACGAGAAAGCCAGCACAACCTGGCCTACTGGCGCAACGCCTTCTGGGGCGGGCTGGGGCCGGGCGCTACCGGACAGCTTGCCGGGCTCGAGCCGCATATTTTTGCAGTGCGCTATACCAACCCCCCTTTACCGCGCTGGCTGCAGGGCGAAGAACCCTTGCTGGAGCAGGTTGGCAGCCTCGAGCACCTCAAGGAATCTCTTATGCTGGGCCTGCGGCTGGCCCAGGGGGTTGATCTGGAATTGCTCGAACAGCGCAGCGGGCTCGAGGTGTGGCCGGCCTTGGAGCCCGCCGTTCGGCAGCTGAGCAGCCAGGGTTTGCTGGTCGTACAGCAAAAACGCATCCGCGCCAGCGATCTCAACACCTTGCATCCCATCATTTTGCAGCTCTGGGATGGCCTGGAGAGGCAAAACCCCGCGCCGCTTGAACCCCGCCGGCTACCGGGGTATTAGCGAAAGGTGCATGGCCTCAAAATCGCGCAGGGCCTCGAGGGCATTCTGGTAGCGCTCGGCGACATCCTTGCAGATGAGGCGGCTCAAGAAACCCTGCAACTCGGCTGTCACAGTCAGGCCGGTCTCGGGGGCGGCCACCAGCGGCGGCGGCGGCAGCTTAAGGTGGGCGTTCATCACCTCAACCGGCTCCCCCACAAAGGGCAGCTCGCCAGCAATAGCCCAGTACAGCAGGATACCGGCCGAGTACATGTCCGAGGCCGGGGTGGGTGAGCGCCCACGAATCTGCTCCGGGGCAATATAAGCAATAGTACCCAGGCGAACCTTTTGACTAAAGCGTTCTCCCAATGGGCCGGAGAGATCGAAATCCACCAGGCGCGCCTCACCGGTTCCATCCACCACAAGGTTATCCGGCTTAACGTCGCGGTGTACTAAATTCTGGCCGTGCATGTGGGCCAGGGCCTCGAGCAGGTGCTTGAAAACACCCAGTATCCGGGCTGGGTTATCCCTCCGCCACTCCGACAGGCGGATACCAGGGGCAAAAGCCAGGAGCACCGCTGGGTGCTCTCCACCGTCGTGGGGCACGCTCAGGCGGGCCAGAACGGGGTTGATGTGCGGGTGTTTGAGCTGCTGGCCCACCTTCCACTCCCGGTCGGCCCGCCCCTCAAATCCCCGCGGAAAAACCTTGAGCGCATAGGGGGTGCCGTGAATATCAAAGGCCAGGTAGACCGTGGCCAGCGCCCCACGGGCAATTGGTCGGATAACCTTGTAGCGGCCTTCCAAGGTGATGCCGGCTAACCCCACAACCATCACTATACCGATTCTGGCCGGTGTTGGGGGTTCATAGCACCCATCGGTATGGATCGGTAAAATGTTCCAGGGCTGCTATTTCAGAGGCAGTGAGGTTGCAAGGTGCGCGGTCTAGTCTTGTCAGGTGGTGGCGCCAGGGGTCTGGCCCACATCGGGGTGCTGGAAGTGCTCGAGGCCCAGGGTTTCCAGGCCGAGGTGATCGCAGGCACCAGCATGGGGGCTGTGGTTGGCGCCCTGTACGCCTCCGGTAAAAAACCCCATGAAATCCTGGAAATTGCCCGCTCCACACCCTGGCTGCGCTTGCTGGATCTGGTACCCCGGCCAGGGCTGATCTCCCAGCGTGGCCTCAGGGACTTCCTGGCCAAACACCTGCCCCCCCGGTTCGAGCTGCTCTGCAAAAAACTGGTCGTTACCGCCGTTGACCTCGAGGCCGGCAAACTGGCCTACTTTACGGAGGGCGACCTACCGGGGGCGGTGCTGGCCTCGGCGGCCTATCCTGGCCTGATCGCACCGGTGCAGTTCGAGGGCCGAACCTATGTGGATGGTGGGGTGCTTGACAACCTGCCGGTTGACGCGGCCCGCTTTATGCGGGCCCGGTATGTGCTGGCGGTCGATGTAACCCCCGAGATAGGTCTGCCGGGGATTCCACGCTCGGCAATAGGGCAGGTTCGCCGAACCATCGATATCATGCAAAACCACCTTACCGCCGCCCGCCGCTCGCTTTATCCACCCGAACTCTATATCCGCCCCGAACTGCCCGGGGTGGGCATTGAACAGTTTGGACGCCTCGAGGAGATCGTCGAGGCTGGTCGCAAAGCCGCCGCGCAGGCCCGGCTCAGTATCTAGCGCCCGCCTTGGCCTCGCGGCAAAGCCCGGTCAGGTGTACGTTATGCTATGGCCGGGCCTAGGCCACGACGAAAGGGATCTTGCGATGCAGAAGTTTCTGGACTACCTCTTCAAAGAATGGTTTCGACAGGTGGGTGAAGCCTTACTGCTGGCCTTCCTGGTGACCACGTTTTTGTTTACCACTGTGGGCGTGGTTGGCAGCTCAATGAACCCCACCTTGCTCAACGGCGAGCGGGTGTTTGTCCCCAAATACGAGACCTGGCTGGTGCGTTTTGGTCTGATGCAGTGGCGGCGGGGCGAGGTGGCAATCGTCAAACCACCCGAGGGCACCCCCAACGCGGTGGCCCAGTTTCCGGTGCTGGGCTTCCAGTTCCGGGCCTTTTTTATCAAGCGCATCATCGGCCTGCCGGGCGATGAGGTGAGCTTGCGGGAAGGGGTGGTGTACGTCAACGGCCAGCCCATTAACGAAATCCACATCACTGCCTCCTTAACACCGTACCCCGATAGCTACCCCGTGGTGTGCTACCAAAACGAACGACTGACCGCCCTGGTAACCCAGCAGCAGGTGCGCTTCACCCCGGATCTGTTGCCCGAGTACCTCAAACCCACCCTCGAGATGCTCACCCCCCCCAGCCCGGAGGATCTGGCCAAAAGCCGCTCCGGGGAGCACTGCTTTACCGGTTCGCTCAAGCTCAAGCCGGGCTACTACTTTGTAATGGGCGATAACCGCACCTTCGGGGGCTCTGAGGACTCGCGCACCTTTGGCCCCGTGCCCACCAGCGCCATCGCAGGCCGGGCCAATGCCGTGTGGTGGCCGCTGAATCGTATCCGTGGCCTGGATATTCCCGAAGGCTTCAAAGGTTTGTAGCCCCCGGGTTGTCGTTCACACCCCCGGTTGACCGGGGGTTTTACTTTGCTCGATGCGGATTCGGAAAGGCCTGAAGAAGCTATCCGAATCCTCCTGCACTCCCTTCACGCACTGCACCGGCCGAATCCGTTTTCCTGCAGTCAGAATAGGCTGCTCTCATACCAGATTCACCGTGCAGCGCTAGATTCCGTAGGAATGGAGCGAATGCACGGCACCACTATTGTGGCAGTTCGTCGAGACGGTGTCACTGCAATCGCAGGCGACGGGCAGGTCACCCTGGGTCAGACCATTATGAAAACCAGCGCGGTTAAGGTTCGCCGCCTCGAGCAGGGTGATGGCATTCTGGTTGGCTTTGCTGGCGCCGTGGCCGATGCACTGACGCTTTTGGAGAAGTTTGAGGGGGCTTTATCGGGAGCTAAAGGCAATTTGCCTCGAGCGGCCATCGAGACAGCCAAGCTCTGGCGCACCGACCGGGTGCTGCGCAGCCTCGAGGCCATGCTGGTACTCGCCGACCGCGACCATCTGTTGCTGCTTTCCGGGAATGGTGAGGTGCTAAACCCCGATGAGCCGGTTATCGCGGTGGGATCGGGCGGCCCCTATGCCCTGGCCGCTGCCAAAGCTTTGCTGCGACACTCGAGCCTCTCGGCTCCCCAGATCGCCGAACAGGCCATCCGGATTGCCGGGGAGATTGACCTTTATACCAGCGGGCAGGCCACCTCGGTGCTGAGCGTGGGGGGTGGGTCATGAACCTGACGCCCGCTGAGATTGTGCGTGAGCTGGATAAGCACATCGTCGGCCAGGCCGCTGCCAAGCGCGCGGTGGCGGTGGCGCTGCGCAACCGTATACGCCGTAAGAAGCTGCCGCCCGAGCTGGCTCGCGAGGTCATGCCCAAAAATATCCTGATGATTGGCCCCACCGGGGTGGGCAAGACCGAGATCGCCCGACGGCTGGCCCGGCTGGCAGGCGCACCTTTCCTGAAAGTAGAGGCCACAAAATTCACCGAGGTGGGCTACGTGGGGCGCGATGTGGACTCCATCGTGCGCGATCTAGCCGAGGCCGCCTATCAGCTTGTGATGCAGGAGATGAAGTCCAAGGTGGAAGGGCGCGCCCAGAGCCTGGCCGAGGAGGAGGTGGCCTCAATTCTGCGCGTCTCACCCCTGGAGCTGCGCACCGGCCGCTACAACGACCAGCTCATCGAGATCGAGGTGGCCGAGGAGGCCCGCCTGCCCATGGTGGGGATGTTCGGCGGGGAGCAGATGCAAGGCTTGCAGGACATGCTCAAGGGGCTGTTACCCCAGCGCAAAGTCCGGCGCAAAGTGCGCGTAAAAGAGGCCCTGGAGATCCTCAAAAACCAGGAGGCCGAGCGCCTGGTGGATAAGGAAGAGGCCACCCAGGAGGCCCTGCGCCGCGCCCAGGAAGAGGGCATCGTCTTTATCGACGAGGTGGATAAGATCGCCCGGGGTAAAGGGGCTGTGGGGGGCCCGGATGTTTCGGGCGAGGGGGTGCAGCGGGATCTGCTACCCATCGTGGAGGGCACGGTGGTTTCGACCCGCCTGGGCCCTGTCTCAACCGACCACGTGTTGTTCATTGCTGCCGGGGCCTTCCACGTCTCTAAACCTTCCGATCTGATACCTGAGTTGCAGGGCCGCTTCCCTATCCGGGTTGAGCTCGAGCCCCTTGGGCCAGCAGAGTTCGAGCGCATCCTGCGGGAGCCGGAAAACTCACTCATCAAACAGTACCAGGCCCTGCTGGCCGCTGACGAAACCGAGCTCCATTTCACCCCCGAGGCCATCCAGGCGGTGGCGCGGTTCGCTCACCAAGCTAACCAAGAGTTGGAGGATATTGGCGCCAGGCGACTTGCTACGGTGTTGGAACGCGTTTTAGAGGAGGTTTCGTTCCAAACCAGCCTGGGGCGGGTCGAGATAACCAAGGAATATGTGGAAGCACGCCTCAAAGATGTACTGGCCTCCCACGATCTTTCCCGCTATATCCTGTGAAGGTTGGGCCTAGTATGAAACCTCAGTTAGCTGTATACCCGGGTCAAGTGAAGATGCCCATGGCACCATTTAGGAGGAAAATGATGCGTTTTTGGTTCTTTGTGCTGGCGCTGTCGGTAGGGGTTGCTGCGGCGCAGCAAAACCCCACCCAGCCCACACCCAAGCCGCAGACTCAAGCCAGCCTGTGCCTCCTGCTCTACGAGGCAGGACGCCCCGAGGCCGCTCTGCCCGCCTGCGAGCGAGCTGTTAGGGACGCCCCTAGCGCAGAAAACCTCTACCTGTTGGCCCGTGTGCAGTCCGATTTAAACCGCTTTACTGCGGCCATCGAGAACCTACGCCGCTCAATCACCCTCAACAGCAGCTACATCCAGTCCTATGTAGCGCTGGCCCAGGTGTATGTGCGGCAATACCTCCTAGCCGAGAACCGCGAGGCCAGCAAGGGCTTGCTGGATCAGGCCCTGAGCATACTGCGCGAAGCCGAGCGGGTTAATCCCAAGTACGCCCCTATCTATGCAACCCGCGGCACAGTGCTGGCTTACCAGAACAAGCTCGAGCAGGCCGTGGAATCCATCAACCGCTCGCTAGCCCTGAAGGACGAACCGGTTGTTCGGGCTTTGCTGGCCGATATCTACATCCGCCAAGGCAAGTGGGATGAGGCCCTCAAAAACTACGATGAGGCGGTCAAGGCAGCCCCCAAAAACCCCAGCCTGCGCATCAAATACGGTAGCTTGCTGCTGCTCAGAGGCAACGTAGATTTGGCCATTGAGCACCTCGACCAGGCCGTAATCCTGAGCCCTGGCAACGCCGAGGCCTGGCTGCGCCGGGGCGACGCCTACTACGAGAAGAAAGACTGGCAGCAGGCAGGGGTCTCCTACCAGCAGACGGTGGCCCTCTCGCCGGTTCGCTATCCGGATGCCTACGTTGGCCTGGGCCAGGTACTGATCGAACTCAAGGATTACCAGAAGGCCCGGTTCAACTTCACCAAGGCTGTAGCCCTGGAGCAGAACAATCCGGTCTACCGTTACTGGCTGTGCCGCGCCAACGAACTGCTGGGAGACAAGGCCGGTGCTAAAGAGCAGTGCGAGCAAGCCCTCAAGCTGCGGCCCGACTTCAAAGAAGCCCAGGACGTACTTAATCGCCTAAAGTAGTACCGGATTCGGTTGAAAGCGTCCAGGCCTGCAGGTAGAGACTCGGTGCAGGAGGGGTTGAGCAAGGGGTCGTATGTTTTCTACATTTTCATTCTACTATTTTCGTAAAAAACAAAATATTGTAGATTGGGTTTATGGCCTGGAAGCTAGAAGCCTGGAACCCTGAGTATGCGCTGCCTGAACGCATAGCCAGTGAGGATGAAGCCGGCGGCCTCGAGGAGATCAAAATCCACTACGAGGGCGACTGGGTGGCTCATACACCCCCAAGGGTCGCGCCGCAGGACTGGCCGGTTGTGTACCTGGTGGACGGCCGCCAGCGCATAGACGCCCAGATCGCCGATTCACGGGGCCGGCGGGCCCTGCTGGCAACGGTGATTGCAGGGGCGGTGTTGCGGGATGGGGCTGGCATCCGCCCGGTGGGAGACCCAATGAAGCGCCACATCCTGCTGCACAGCAGCGACCTCGAGGAACCCCTACCCCCTGGCCTCGAGCACTACGAACCCATTCGGACTGCAAAATCCGACCCCACCAGCCTGCGCAGCAAGGTCATCGAGGAAATGCGTCGCCTGGAAGCTCTTCTGGTGAACGGGCTCGAGGGCGGCCTGGTGATCGTGGATGGACAGATCTACCTCGGCGCGCAAGACTACAGCGCACCTGGGCGGCTGCTGGGCTACACCAAGACCCAGGCCGCAACCTACCTGGGGCCCCAACAGCAGGCTTTGCTGTATGCGTTACAACCCTACCAGCGCACCCCCATATTTCAGATCCCCGGTTATGCCTTGAGGCGTCCGCTGGATGTGTTCTCGTGGTACGTGCGACTGCCCCTGGAGCCAAACAGCACCTTCTACAGCGGCGCGGCCCTCCTGCGCATCGAGACCCCCACCGAGGAGCCCAGCGAGGCGGTTCGACTGGCCGATCTTTCAGTCAGCCTTTTTTGCGCCCTGGCCTCCTCACCCGCTAAGGATCCGCGCGCACCACAAAACCTAATCCCCATCGGCGGCCTGGAGCAATGGCTGGGTCGGCACCTGGGGCAGGCCGAGGTGGTTCGGCGTAGAATCGTGCAAGCGCTATTTGCTTAGACTCGGGAGGGAAACTGTGAAACCGGTAGGCATGGTATTGGGTAGCCGCGAAGCCAAGGCCTTGGATTTCTGGGTTGCGGTCGAAGAGGGGCAGTACCTGCGCCTCGACGATCTGGTCTATGTGGAGTTTCCCCACCCCGACCCAAGCAAAGGCCGCGTGTGCTACTACGGCATGGTGGATCAGGTGATCAAGTTCTACGAGGGAAGCCCCTTCGATACCGACGTGTTCCTGGCCCGGCGCGACCTGCTGCCGGTGAGCCTCTCCTACGCCGCACACGTGCAGGTGACCCGGATTATGCCGGAGGAATACCTACCCCCCGACCCCGGTGCACCGGTCTATCTGGCGCAGGACGACTCGCTGGGGCTGGCTTTGTACTACGACCGGATGCAGGAACAAAAACTCCCGGTGGGTCTTTTGAAAAACGGCGAGGTGGCCTACATTAACTTCGAGTTTCTGAACGGCTTCAAGGGCGGGCACGTCAACATCTCGGGGGTCTCGGGGGTGGCCGCCAAAACCAGCTACGCCACCTTCCTGCTGCACAGCATTTTTCAGTCATCCGCCAACCGGCAGAAAGCCAACACCAAGGCCCTCATCTTCAACGTCAAGGGGGAGGATCTCTTCTACCTCGACAAGGACAACAGCGGCCTGAACGACGAGGCCAGAGCCGCCTACCAAAAGCTGGGCCTGCCCGCCCAGGCCTTCCGCAGCGTGGCCTTCCTGGCTCCGCCCCGCAAAACCCCCGGCGATATTCTGGCCGATGTGAGCCGCAGCGAAGCCAGCCCTTATTACTGGGACCTGGTGCAGTTCTGCCGCGAGGGCCTGCTGCCCTTCCTCTTCACCGACCGGGGGGCCATGAGCAACCTGGGCTTTCTGATTGACCAGGTAACCGAGCGCCTGCGCCGCCTGGTGGGCGATGGGAACGATAAGCAAAGCCAGCGGGGCCCCCACATTTTGGTGGAGGACTGGTCGGATGAGCTTTCGACCAGCGAAGCCCAGGTGCCATTTGATGAGCTGGGACGACAAAAGATCGTCACCTTTGCCCAGTTGGTGCGCTACATCGAGTTCAAGCTGTTGGGGCCCGAGTCTGCCGACGATGAAGAAAAGCAGAAGGGCGACCCGCGCTGGACAGCCCGGCAGGCTCGAGGCACCCTCGAGGCCTTCGTGCGGCGTCTGCGGGCTTCCATTGGCAACGTGGAGCACCTGATCCGAGGGGATAAACCCGGCAAAAGACCCAACCCCCTAGGCGGCCAGGCCCAGGTCAGCGTGGTGGACATTCACCAGCTCTCGGCACAGGCACAGATGTTTGTGGTGGGCTCCATTTTGCGGGAGGTGTTTGGCCGCAAAGAGCGGGGCGATTACGCCGGCCGGGTGTTTGTGGTGCTGGACGAGCTCAACAAGTACGCCCCCCGCGATGGTGAAAGCCCCATCAAAGACATCCTGCTGGACATCGCCGAGCGCGGGCGCAGCCTGGGGGTGATTCTGATCGGCGCGCAACAAACCGCCTCCGAGGTGGAAAGCCGCATCGTCGGCAACGCCGCCATCCGGGTGGTAGGCCGGCTCGACGCTGCCGAGGCCGAGCGGCCCGAGTACCGCTACCTGCCTCCTTCCTTCCGCCAGCGGGCGGTAATCTTGCCGCAAGGAACCATGATTATCCACCAGCCCGAGGTGCCGGTGCCGCTGGCCCTCACCTTTCCGCTGCCGGCCTGGGCCATGAAAAAAGACGAGGTGTGGGAGGATGTCTCAGCGCATACCTTATCCCGGCTGATAGACTAATTCTGGCTGTAACAGCCCTATGGCCTGTTGATGGCAAAGGAGTCCGCCCCAAAAGCTCCGTTTGTGGATAAGAGCAACCTGCAAGCTGTACTGGGCATGTACGCCCAGGGGTATTTTCCCCTGGGAATCGAGCATGGCATCGGCTGGTTCGACCAGCGGGCCTACGGCACACCCTACCGCGCGCTGATGCCGCTCGACGAACGCTTTCACATTCCCCGCAGTCTGAGGCGGGTCTTAAACAGCGACCGTTTTGAAATGCGAATCAATAGCGATTTTGTAGGGGTTCTGGAGGGCTGTGCCACCCGGGGTTGGACGTATTCCAGCGAAACCTGGCTCACCCCGGAGGTGGCCGAGCTGTATATAAGCCTTCATCAATACGGCTTTGCCCACAGCTTTGAGGCCTGGTGTGGCAACCAGCTTGCAGGCGGCATCCTGGGTGTTGCCCTGGGGGCGGCCTTCATTGGCGACAGTATGTTTTACAGGGTTCCCAACGCCTCCAAGGTGGCTATGGTACGGTTGGTCGAGCACCTGCGCGCTCGAGGTTTCGAGATTTTTGATGTGCAGGTGCAAAACCCCCACCTAGCCCGCTTCGGTGCCATCGAGGTAGACCCCCTCGAGTTTCGCCAGCAGCTATTGCGGGCCATCCAGAAGCCGGCCCGGTTTGTGGGCTAGAGCGGCCCGTGATACCGGATTCAAAAAGATAATCTTCCAAAGCAAAGACCTCCAGAGGCTATCTTTTTGAATCCTAGAGCACTCCCTTCGGTCGGGTTGGTTCGGCACCTATGGCTGTACCGGCAGAAAAAAACACGGATGGCCTTCAGGAGCCATCCGCTGCACAAAGCAAGAACCTTAGCGTTTAGACAGGGGTTTGTAGGGGAGGTCTAGCTTCCCAGTGTAGTGGGAGTCGGGGCGCAGCAAGCGGTTATCTACCTTGGTGTACTCCAGGATGTGGGCACACCAGCCCGAGATGCGGGCCACCGCAAAGATGGGCGTGAAGAACTCGAGGGGGTAGCCCAGGTCGGAGTACACCACCCCGGAGTAGAAGTCCACGTTGGGGTAGATGCCCTTGGGGTTGTAGATGGCCCCCGCCTGGCGCTCGAGCTCCTTCAAGATGGCGTACTCTTTGCTGTACCCCTGCTTGGCGGCCACCTCCCCTGCGTACTTGTCGAGCACCCCAGCCCTGGGGTCGTAGGACTTGTAGACCCGGTGGCCCATGCCCATCACACGGCCCTTCTTGGCCTGCAGATCGGCCAGCCAGGCCGAGACGTTCTCGGGGGTGCCGATCTCGGCGATCATCTTCATCACCGCTTCGTTGGCACCGCCGTGCCGGGGCCCCTTAAGCGCCCCCACCGCGGCGACGATGGAGCTATAGATGTCGGCCTGGGTGGAGTAGGTGGCGATGGCGGTAAAGGTGGAGGCATTGAAGCCGTGCTCGGCCTGCAAAATCAGGGCCACATCCATCAGCTTGGTTTCTTCCTTGCTGGGCACCTTGCCAGTGGACATGTAGAGGAAGTTGGCCGCATGGGACAGGCCCTTGCGGGGGGCCAGAATTTTTTGCCCCTCACGGTGACGCTTAGTGGCGGCCACGATGGTGGCAAACTTGGCGATGAGGGAGAGCGACTTCTCGTACAGGGCCTCGGGCGAGACGTCGCTTTCGGTGGGGTCGACCATGCCCAGCTCGCTCACCGCGGTGCGCAGCATGGACATGGGGTGGGCGTCGCGGGGGAACTGTTTGATTTGTTTGATAACCGAGGCTGGCAAGGCCCGCAGCGAGGCCAGCCTGGCGCTAAAGGCCTTAAGCTCGGCCTTGTTGGGTAGGTGGCCGTGCAGCAGTAGGTAGGTCACTTCCTCGAAGGTGGAGTACTCGGCGAGGTCCTGGATTTTGTAGCCCGCGTAGTACAGGCGGCCCTGGTCGCCATCGATGAAACACAGGCTACTTTCGGTGAAGATGACATCCTCTAGACCTCGAGCAATCGCAACAGTTGCACTCATAATCGCTCCTTCAGTGCCCTGACCGCGGTCGGGGCTAGCCTGTGTATTGTATCGCGTTCTTACACGGAAATTCCGCACCAAAGCTCATAATCTTGCAGTGTAGATACACTAGGCTGCTCACCGCACACCGGGCAGTCCGGGCGGCGGGGAAAGCTCAGGCGGCGAAACTGGGCCTGCAAGCCGTCGTAGAGCAACAGCTTGCCCGAGAGCACCTCCCCCAGCCCCAGCAACACCTTGAGAGCCTCGGTGGCCATCAGGCTGCCAATCACCCCCGGAAGAACGCCAAACACCCCGGCCTCTGCGCAGTTGGGGACGGTGCCGGGCCTGGGCGGCTCAGGGAACAGGCAGCGGTAACAGGGGCCTCCCTGGTAGTGAAATACCGAAAGCTGGCCCTCGAACTGGTGGATGGCCCCATACACCAGCGGTTTATCCAGCAGCACACAGGCATCGCTCAGCAGGTAGCGGGTAGGAAAATTATCGGTGCAGTCGATTACCAGATCGTAGGATTGCAGCAGGCCAAGGGCGTTTTCGGAGGTAATCCGCTCGGCATGGGCTTCTACCCGGATATGGGGGTTGAGGCTTTCCAGGCGGCTTCTGGCTACCTCGGCCTTGGGTTGCCCCACCGATGGGGTGTCGTAGAGCACCTGCCGCTGGAGGTTGGAAATATCCACCCGATCCATCTCGACCAGGCCCAGCCGACCCACCCCCGCCGCGGCCAGGTACATCGAGACCGGCGAGCCCAGCCCCCCGGCCCCCACCACCAGCACTGCGCTTTGCTTGAGCCGGGCCTGGCCGGCCCCCCCCACCCCGGGCAGCACGATGTGGCGGGCGTAGCGGTCTAGTTCCTCTTTGCTCCACATACCAGCACTATAGCCAACCCGCTTATCCGAAACCCAGAGCGTATCCACAAAGCGGTTCCGTCTGCACCAGGCCCACCCAGGGCGGTGAAGGGTTCAAGCGCAAACAGCATCATTCCTCGAGCCAGACCGGCACCTCTTCTGTTTGTGGCAGGCAAAAAGCCCGGAAGTTTCCGGTTCGCATATCAAAGATGACGTAGGGAACCCGCCAGTAAGCCTGCGCCCGATCCGCTTCACTGGGCAGCAGCGGGCCGCTGGGGTGGGAGTGGACAATGGCAACGAGCTCGAGGCCCCTTTGCTCAATGCGCCGGACGGCTTCCACAAGGGCCTGGGGGTCGGCCTCGTAACGCTCGCAGGGGCGCGGGTGAACGTTGCGCAGGGGCCAGAACTCCACCACCCGCCCGGCCCGGCCCACCCAGAGGCCCACACCTTCGTGGGGCAGGGCCGAGCGCAGGTAAGCGAGGGTTTGCTCGAGGCAGGCCTTGGGTAGCCGCAGCATCATGGCTCGGTAGGCAGCAGCAACACCTCGCTCAAAAACCGATTGAGCGGCAGCAGATCACGAAACACTTTTTCTACGGTTGGGAGCAGTTCACCCGAGGTGACCACCTCTTCGGCAAGGGGATACGAAACCGTAAAGCTTCGCTGCTTGAGGTCTTCGATCAGGGGATGGTCGGGGCGGTAACCCCTGGGCGGGCGGGTGAGCTTGCCCTCCCCGTCGAGCTCGAGCCGCCTGCGCAGCCGCAGCCAGCGGGGATCCTGGCGGGCGATGGCCGCCCGGATGCGCCGCAGGTTCTCCGGCTCGGGCATCCAGATACCGGCCCCTAAGAAGCAGTTGTCGGGCTCGAGGTGAAGGTAAAAGCCTGGCATGTGCACATCCCGCCCCAGCCGGTGGCGAAACTGGGCTGCGGCGTGGGTCTTGTAGGGGGCTTTGTTGGCGCTGAAGCGGGTGTCGCGCTGGATGCGAAAGAGGCTCCGGGGGCCTGCTACATAATCGGGGCTGATTTTTTCCAGGTGAGGGGCGAAATCGGCGATAAAGCGCAGAAACGGCTGCCGCACCAGGGCCTCGTAGCGGGGTTTGTTGGCCTGAAACCATTCGCGCCGGTTGTTGAAGCGCAGCTCGATCAGAAAATGGAAAAGCTCGGGGGAAAAATATGCTTGCTTTCCGGTGAGCAAAGCCGCCATATCAGTCACAGTAGCCAGGGTGGGATCTGGTAATTGTTGGGGAGGCTCGAGTTGACGCTCGGCTCACCAGATAGACAAATACCCATTTCCGGCTAAGAAGTTCCGTTTCGACAGGCAGGGCCTTCGCCCTAGCAGATAGAACCATTGCTAGGAACCCCGTGCCTGACCTTCCGAATTGACGCCATCTTTGGGGTTCGTAGTTAGTTGAGCTGGCCCAGCGCGGCCTGGAGCTGCTCCGGGCTCATATAGCCCCGCACCTCCCCCACCAGCCGGCCTTTGGAGTCGTAGAAAAAGTTGGAAGGATAGCCGTTTACCCGCAGCGACCTGGAAACGGTGCGCAGCGCATCCTGATAGACCACCGCGCTGGAAAAGCCCCGGGTGTCGTGGAACCGGCGCACCAGCTCCGCCGGCTCGCCATCGTTGACAAAGGCGAATTGCACGTCGGGCCGCTGGCGGGCCATTTCTTCGAACTCGGGGAGCTGGCGCTGGCAGTAGGTGCACCAGGTGGCCCAGACCGTGAGCACGGTGGGCTTTCCACTGCGCAAGACCGCGCTGCTACCATCCAGGCGAACCAACTGGGCCTGGGGCAGATCGCCCGCCCGCTGCGGCGGATTGGAAAACAGCGCCAGGGCCACCAATCCAACGGCGATCAGACCGACGATGCCCAGTTGCAAAGCCGGGGGGAGTTTTTTAGGAGCAGCTTCCATCGCATTCAAGTTTAGCAGGGCCTGCCTACTCGGGGTGTGCACGCTCACACGCTCCAACCGGTAGGCCAGAACCCCGTTTTGAGGGCGGTGGGGTGGAGTGCGTGAAGCCGGGCGTATACTGCCTTTGTGTCCGCTCATTCCTCCGCACAATCCAGTGACAGCGTAGTGCCCATTCCCGCACAGGTGCGCAAAAACACCTGGCTGCTGGCCATCACCCAGGCCATCAACGGCGCGGGCATCCAGCTGGTGCCCACCTTTGGGGCCATCCAGGTGGTGATGCTGCTGGGCAACGCGGCTTTTGCAGGCTTAGCCACCAGTCTTTTATCACTGGCCAGGGTCATGACGGCCTTTTACGTTGGGCGCATGAGCGACCGGCGCGGAAGAAAAGCCGGGCTGTACCTGGGTTTGTGGCTGGCCCTGGTGGGGGCCTTGCTGATTGGTACCGCCACCCTGCTGGGGTCGTTTGCCTTGTTCTGTGCAGGGGCTTTAGTTTTTGGCAGCGGGGTGGGGGCGGTGCAACAGATGCGCGTAGCGGCGGCCGACATGTACCCTCCCAGCCGCCGGGCCGAGGGGCTGAGCCTGGTAGCCATGGGCTCTTTGTTCGGAGCCGGCCTCTCCCCCCTGCTGGTCTGGGTGGCCGAGCACCTGGGCCTGGCCCTGGGTTTGAACGAGATTGCCCTGGCCTGGCTGCTGGTACCGGCGCTGATTCTGCCGGGCTTTTTGCTGGTGCGAAGCATCCAGCCCGACCCCAAGCAGATGGCCCTCGAGCCCGCCCGGTATTACCCGGCCTGGGCTTTACAGGGCACGGCCTCGGCTTCGGAGGGCCTCGAGCAAAAAGACCTGGCCCGCGTCCGGGCGGCGGCCATCCTCACGGCGGTCACGGTGCAAGGGCAGATGGTCATGATGATGGCCATGACCGCGCTGGCCCTCAAGGCCCTGGATTGCAGCCTTTCGCAAATCTCCTTTTCGGTAGCCCTGCACGTGATGGGGATGTTCGCCTTTTCCTGGCCCATTGGCCGCCTGGCCGACCGGCTGGGCCGCAAGCCCGTGATTATGGCGGGGCTGGCGGTGGCGGGGCTGGGGGCCCTGCTGGTGGGGCTGGGTGAAGGCTACTGGGTGATCACCGCCGGCACCTTCTTGGTGGGGCTGGGCTGGTCGGGGGCTTTTCTGAGCGCCAACACCATGCTGACCGACGTAACACCCCCCACCCGGCGCGGCCAGGCCATCGGGGTGCTCGACCTGTGGTCCAACGTCGCCGGCATGAGCCTGCCCCTCCTGGGCGGGCTGATTGTGGAGGGGTTTGATCTTCACATGCTGGGCTTTTTTGGCGCGCTCCTGGTGCTGGTTCCGCTTTACAGTTTGTTTCTGGTGCGGGAACAGCAGCCCGGCGACTACCGTCCCTGATCCACGTTTGCAGCATG
Organism: Meiothermus taiwanensis WR-220; assembly: GCF_003568585.1. Classification (NCBI taxonomy): domain Bacteria; kingdom Thermotogati; phylum Deinococcota; class Deinococci; order Thermales; family Thermaceae; genus Meiothermus; species Meiothermus taiwanensis. The sequence goes on along the minus strand of NZ_CP021130.1, from coordinate 1,249,485 downwards.
TCGTTGCCCAAGGCTTTACTTCCCTACTCCTCCTACGCTGAATGGCTGCACGACCTCGAGGGCTATGCGGGGCAGCTGGCCTTTGTGCGGCTGCTGCCCGCCGCACCGCCGCAAAAAGTGGCCTACACTGGGACTTTCTCGGGGGTGCTGGCCGCGCTCGAGCTGCAACCCTTCAGCTTTCAGGCCGAGGCTTTTGCAACCATTGAGCAGGGCCGGCACCTGGTCATGGCCACCTCCACCGCCTCGGGGAAGAGCCTGGTCTTTCAGGCCCCGGTGCTCAAAGCGCTGCTCGAGGGCCAGACCGCCATCCTGCTCTACCCCACCAAGGCCCTGGCCCACGACCAGCTGGAGCGCCTGCGGCGGATGGGCCGGGTGCTCGAGGTCGCCGAGCGAATCTATGCCTACGACGGCGACACCCCCGAGGCCCAGCGCAAAAAAGCCCGCGAGCAGGGGCGCGCCCTCCTCACCAACCCCGATATGCTGCACTTTGGCCTGCTCCCCCGTCACGGCGAGTGGGCGGAGTTTCTGGCCCGGCTGCGCTACATCGTGCTGGACGAGCTGCACGCCTACCGGGGGGTGTTTGGCTCCCATACCGCCCTGATCTTGCAACGGCTTTTGCGGCTGGCCTGGCACTACGGGGCCAGGCCGCAGGTAATTGCGGCCAGCGCCACCATCGCCAACCCCGCCGAACACGCCCAGAGCCTCACCGGCCTGGAGTTCGTGCAGATCACCGCCAGCCCCAGGGGGGCCGAGCGCGAGTTTGGGGTCTGGGTGCCCAAGGCCCTGGACAGGGAAGGCAAAAACCGCCGCAGCCCCAACCTCGAGGCCGCCCTGCTGGCCCGCCACGCCGCCGAGCAGGGGCTGCGCACCCTGATCTTCACCAACGCCCGCCGCACCGCCGAGCTGGTCGCCCGCTACGCCGCCCATGAGCGGGTGCGCCCCTACCGGGCCGGCTACACCGCAGCCGAGCGCAGAAAGCTGGAACAGGCCCTGCAGGACGGCACGGTTCGGGTCTTGGTGAGCACCAGCGCCCTCGAGCTGGGGGTGGATATTGGGGGGCTGGATGTGGTGGTGCTGCTGGGCTATCCGGGCTCGGTGAGTTCCTTCTGGCAGCGCGCCGGTCGGGCCGGACGCGGACGGCAACGCTCGCTGGTGCTCTGGATACCCCGCGAGGACCCCATGGACGCCTACTTCGAGCAACACCCCGAGCTGCTTCTGCAAAGCGCACCGGAGTCGGCCGTCGCCGACCCCGATAACCCCACACTCTTTCCCCTGCACGCCCACTGCGCCGCGCGGGAGCTGCCCATCGCCCTACCGCCGGAGCAGGATGCTTTTTACAAGCCCTGGCACAACATCCAACCCCCCCTCATCGAAAAGCACCGCCGGCTTTTCTCCACCGTGCGCAACCCCCACCAGGCCCTGATCCTGCGCGGCTTTGGCAAAACCTTTAGCCTGCGCGACAACACCGGGAAACTGCTGGGCACTTTAGACGAGCGCCAGGCCTACTGGGAGGCCCATCCGGGCGCGGTCTACCTGCACCAGGGCGAGAGTTACCTGGTACGCAACCTCGATCCCGAGCGGCGGGAAATTGTGCTTCTGCCGGGCCTCGAGGACTACTACACCCAGCCCCGGGCCGAGACCGAGATCGAGGTGCTGCAGGGCGAGGAGGTGCTCGAGGGGGTCTGGGTGGGGTCGGTGCTGCTACGCGAGCGGGTGACCGGGTACGTCAAAAAGCGCTTCGTCAGCGAGGTGGTGCTGGAGGAAGTCCCGCTTTTGATGCCGGAGCTCACCTTCCAGACCGAGGCGGTCTGGTTCCATCCCTGCGAGGGCCTGGCGGTCTTGCCAACAGCACAGATCGGCAACCCGGTAGAGCCGCGCTGGCCCGACCAGAACCTCCTCACCGAGGCCCTGGTGCCCTCGGCCCTCCACGCCCTCGAGCACACCCTGATTGGCCTATTGCCCCTCTTCGTGCTGGCCGAACGGCAGGACATTGGGGGGGTCTCGTACCCCTTTTACCCCCGGCCCCTGCCCTCGGGCAGCGGCCCCACCATCTTCATCTACGACGGTTATCCGGGTGGGGTGGGGTATGTTCGCAGAGCGGCACGGCAGTTTCCCCGCTGGATACGGGCCGCCCGCGACCTGCTGCAGCGCTGCCCATGCGAGGAGGGCTGCCCGCGCTGCATCCTCTCGCCCAAGTGCGGCAACGGCAACCAGTTCCTGCACAAACAAAGCGCGCTGTGGCTGGCGGAGGCCCTCAGCACGCGCTACCGTACCGGAGAACCCAACTGACCCGGAAAAACTGCCCTAACCCTCATTGACCCGGCCCTGCCCCGCATAAACTAAACGCCTGTGGGTCTGCCTTCGCTCAACGACGTAATTGCGGCCATCGCCACGCCGCCCGGTAAAGGCGCGGTGGGGATTGTGCGGGTCTCGGGGGAGGGGGCGCTGGAGCTGGTCTCGAGGCTCTGGAAGGGCACAAACCCCAGCCAGCTGCCGGGCGGGCGCTTTACCTACGGGAAAATCTGCGACCCAAACACCCAGGAAGTGCTGGACGAGGCGCTCTTGCTGGTGTTTCGCAGGCCCCATTCCTACACCGGCCAGGACAGCGCCGAGCTGCAAACCCACGGCTCGCCGGCGGTGCTGCGCCGGGTCTTGCAGGTTTTGTTTGAGCTGGGGGCCCGCCCCGCCCAGCCCGGCGAGTTCACGCTGCGCGCCTATCTGAACGGGAAAATGGATCTGGCCCAGGCCGAGTCGGTGCTGAGCCTGGTCGAGGCTGAGTCGGAGGCCGCCCGGCGGCAGGCCCTGCGCGGACTGAGCGCGGGGCTGTCGCAAAAGATCAGCCGCCTTTCAGAGCAGCTTTTCGACCTGCTGGCGCATATCCAGGCCTGGCTGGACTACCCCGAGGAAGGGGTCGAACCCGCCCAGATCCAGGCCGGCCTCGAGCCCGTACTGCAGGAGATCAACCGCCTGCTGGCCACCGCCCCCGCCGGGCGCATCGCCCAGAAAGGGGCCCGCATTGCCCTGGTGGGTGCGCCCAACGCGGGCAAGTCCAGCCTGCTCAACGCCCTGCTGGGCTACGAACGGGCCATCGTCACCCCCATCCCCGGCACCACCCGCGACTACCTCGAGGCCCCCCTGGAGATCGCCGGGGTGCCCATCGTGGCGGTGGACACCGCCGGGGTTCGGGAAACCCACGACGTAATCGAGAAAAGCGGGGTGGAGCGGGCCTTGCAGATCGCCCAGGAGGCCGACCTGGTGCTCTACCTGGCCGACCAGAGCCAGCCCCACCCCACCCCGCCCCCGCTCCCCTGGGAACGCACCCTCAAGGTCGCCAGCAAGGCCGACCTGGCCCCGGCCTGGCATGATCCCTCGTACCTGAGGGTCTCGAGCCAGACCGGGCTGGGCCTGGAGGAGCTGCGCCAGCAGATTCACCGGCGGCTTTTGGGCGAGGCCCCCGAGGGGGAGCTGTGGATCAGCAACGAACGCCACGTAGAGGCCCTGCGCCGCGCCCAGACCCAGCTTCAAGAAGCCCTGCAAGCGCCCGAAGACCTGGCCGCCCTCTCCATTGAGCAGGCCCTGGAGGCCCTGGCCGAGATCCTGGGTAAGGATGTCTCGGAAGAGGTGATCGACCGGGTATTTCGCAACTTTTGCGTGGGGAAGTAAGCCTCGAGCAATCCCGGCGGGTGCTTGTACCCGAGGCCAGAGCACCATAAACTTGCCGCCATGAGTGCGTCAAAGGCCGTGGTCTCGAAACGCGGTGTGCAGACCTACCTGGTTGCGCTGGGGCTGGTGGCCATGGGCCTTGCCCTGGTGGCTCTGTGCGCTGCCGCCTGGCTGCAGGGGGTGGAGCCGCGCTGGTCGGTGATTCTGTTTGGGCTGCTGGGGGTGTACATGGTGCTGCTGGGGATCGACGAGGGCTGGTTGAGCGGGCTCGAGGTCACCCCCACCCACCTGCGCATCCGGAGCTTTGGCCGCTGGGAGGAGCACCCTATCCCCCGCGTGGAGGCCGTGGATGCTTTGCGCGATATCCTGGGCGGGGGTATGCAATTGGTGCTCATAGGGGCCGAAGGCCAGGCCATCCGTGTACCGCTGCGGCGCTACGCCAACGCCGGCTTCTTAGCGCAAGCCTTGCTGGATGCGCTCTGGCTCCACAACAAAGACCTCATCCTGATGCCCCGGCTTGCGCGACGGCTGGGCCAGCCCCCTTTCGGAGTGTTCGCCGCAAAAAAGTCGCGCTACTAAGGGCAAAACAAACGATCGAGGCCCGCATATACAGCGGGGATCGTCCCCTATTATTGAGGCATGGAGCTGGCATGGGTTGGAGCCGCCTATGGATTGGGCTTGCTTGCAAGCCGTCTTGGACTGCCACCGCTGGTGGGTTACCTTGGGGCAGGCTTCACGCTGTGGGGCCTGGGCTACCAGAACAGCCCCCTGCTGGAACAGATAGCCGACGTGGGCGTACTGCTGCTGCTATTCACGGTCGGTTTGAAGCTCCGTTTTGCCAGCCTGGTGCGCCTGGAGGTGCTGGGCGTAGGGGGCCTTCATCTGGTGCTTTTTGGCCTGCTCTCAGGTCTGATCGGCCTTGCGCTGGGAATAAGCCCCAATGCCGCGCTTTTTTTAGGGATTGGGTTGGCCTTCTCCAGTACGGTGCTGGCGGTTAAGCTGCTCGACGACCGCCGCGAGCTCTCCACCTTTCACGGGCGGGTGGCGGTTGGAATTCTGGTCTTACAAGACCTGGTCGCGGTGGGTCTGCTGGCCTACGCGGGGGTCAAAAACCCCACCCCCTGGGCGCTGCTGCTGCTGGCCCTGCCCTTGCTGCGACCTGTGGTGGGCTGGATTCTGGAAAAAAGCGGCCACGACGAGCTGCTGTTGCTCTACGGCCTGGGCCTGGCCCTGGGGGGGGCCAGCCTGGCCCGGCACCTGGGGGTATCGCCCGAACTGGGCGCTTTGCTCATAGGCGCGGCCCTGGCCGGCCACCCGCAAACCTCCGAGTTATCGCGCACCCTGTGGGGCCTGAAAGAAGCCTTCCTGGTAGCTTTTTTCTTGCAAATCGGGCTGATGGGTCTGCCTTCCCCCTCGGCGCTCCCATTGGCGCTGGTGTTTATACTCCTGCTCCCCCTCAAGGCCGCCCTCTTTTTTGTGCTGTTTGTCCTTTTCGGTCTGCGAGCCCGTACCGCTTTTGTAACCAGCGTATCCCTGAGCAGCTACAGCGAGTTTGCCCTGATCACCAGTGTGGCCGCTGTGGAAGGGGGTCTGCTGCCGGAGTCCTGGAGCCAGCTGGTGGGCCTGGTGGTGGCGGTATCGCTGGCCCTGGCAGCTCCACTCAACCGTTCGGTACACAACCTGTTTCAGCGCTACGAGCGGTTCTTGCTGCGCTTTGAGCGCAAGGGCCTGCACGCCGACGACGAACCCACCAGCCTGGGCGGGGCCGAGTGGCTGGTAGTGGGCATGGGCCGCACGGGTGGGGCCGCCTACAAAATGCTGGCCGGACAGGGCTACCGGGTGCTGGGGCTCGACGCCGACGAAGGTAAGCTCGAGTTCCACCGGGCCAAAAAGCGCCAGGTGCGCTACGGCGACGCCGAAGACCCCGAGCTATGGGAACGCATTGATCTGGAGGGGTTGCGCGGGGTGCTGCTGACCCTACCCGACCTCGAGGCCAAGCTTCGGGCCGCCCGGGGGCTCAAGCAGCGGGGCTTTTCGGGGGTAATCGCCGCAACCAGTTACCACCGCGAGGAGGATCCACTCCTGCAAGAAGCCGGTGCAAACCTCATCTCCAGGCCCTTTGCCGAGGCCGGGGAACGCCTGGCCGAGCGGGCTTTGGGCATCAACCCGCTCGAGGAGGCAGAAGACCCCAGACCCACCGAGGCAGAGCCAGCCAAGGGTTAGACTTCAGGGCGTTCGGCCACCAACCAGGCCTTTTTTCCTATGCCTGGCACCTTGCTCACCACGAAACCGGCTGCGGCCAGCGCGCGGCGAGGTGCCCCCGCCACCGAGTAGGTGGCCAGCCGTGCACCCCCCCGAGCGGCCCAGAACAGCTTTTCTAGAACATCGGGCTGCCAGGGCTCGGGGTTGACCTTGGGGCTGAAGGGGTCGAGGTAGAGCGCAGTGGCCCAGCCGTTGGGCAAAAGGGCCTGTGTCACGTCCTCAAAACGCACCTCGAGCCGCCCCCAGGCCCCCTCCAGGCAAAAAGGCCTATGGGGCTCTGCCGGCCAGCCCTCGAGGAGATCTTCCCATACCTTTTGCGCCGGGGCCGAAAGCGGCATCTCTACCGAGGCCAGCACCGCCCTCGAGACCGGAAAAGCCTCGTAGCCCAGGTATTCCAGATACACCCCGCGCTCCCGACAGCGTTCCAGCGTTGCCCGAAAATTAACCCCCAGCCCAAAGCCCACCTCGAGCACCCTCGGCGAGGGATGCAGATGGGTCTGGGTCAGCTTGAGGTACAGCTCGTTGGCCTGCATCCAGGCCCCATGGCACGAACTGTACGCCTCGCCAAACGCTGGGTGCACCAGGGTGGGCGAGCCGTCTGCGGTGGGCAAGGGCTCGAAGGATTCAGCTTTCAATTTGCACCCTCTGGGCCTCCTGCTGCATCAGGGCCCACAACGACTCCACATGGTGTCGTTCGGTGGACTCAGCCCCAATCGAGACCCGTACCATCCAGCGCCCTTTGAGCAGGGCTGGGGTCAGGAAGGCCCGGCCAGAACGGTTGATACGAGCCACCCAGTCCTGGGTGTGCCGATCCACCTGCGCCGGACTCAGACCGGCCGGGTTGTAACGCAGGCACAGGGTCTGCAGCGGTACCGGTGCCAGCAACTCCCAGCCCGGGGTCTGGCGAACCTGGGCCTCGAGCCAGCGGGCATTGGCTATATCGCGCCTTAGCCGGGCTTGCAGGCCCTCAACCCCTTGGTCGAGCAGGGTGAACCAGATCTTGAGGGCCCGGAAACGCCGCCCCAACGGTATTCCCCAGTCTTTGTAGTTCTTTACCTGACCATCCGCTGCCGAGTGCAGATAAGAAGGATTGGTGGACATGGCGCGGATCAGGTGCTCAGGCGAACGCACATAGTAAAGCGAGCAGTCGAAAGCCACCCCCAGCCACTTGTGAGGGTTGATCACGATCGAGTCGGCCTGCTCGATACCATCCCACAGGCCCCGGCACTCCGGCAGAATCATGGCCGCACCGGCCATGGCCGCATCCACGTGCAGCCAGAGGCCGTACTTCCGGCACAACCCGGCAATGGTGCGCACCGGGTCGATGGCGGTGGTGTTGGTGGTACCCACCGCCGCCACCACTGCACAGGGCTTTCGTCCCTCGGCCAGGTCGCGCTCGATGGCGGCCTCGAGCAAGTCCACGCGTAGGGCGTGGTCTTGATCGGTCTCGATAAGGCGCAGGTTCTCGCGCCCAAAACCAGCCAGCAAAACCGCCTTGGGCACCGAGCTGTGAGCCTGATCGGAGACATAGACCGTAAGGGGCCGGGCCTCGGCCTGCAGCCCACCCCGATCCTGGGACTGGCCGGTCGCCCACTCCCGGGCGGTTAGCAGCGCGACCAGGGTACCGGTGGAGGCGGTGTCCTGGATTACCCCCTGGAAATAATCGGGCAGGCCGAACATCTGACGCAGCCAGTCGGTCATAACCTCCTCCACCTCGGTCAGGGCCGGGCTGGCCTGCCAGGTGATGCCGGTCTGCCCCAGGCCCGCAGCCACCAGATCGGCCAGCACCGAGGAAAGTGGGGCGTTGGAGGGAAACCAGGCATAGAAATTGGGGCTTTGCCAGTGGGTCAGGCCCGGGAATAAAGCCCGGAGCTCCTGCGGCACCCCCGCCAGCCCCACAGCCTGCGCGGGCGGTGAAGCCGGGAAGAGGGCTTTGATACTTCCGGGGGCAGCCTGCGACATCACCGGCAGGGCCTCGAGGCTCGCACGGTATTCTGCGATGAAATCGATCAGCTTGTACCCCAGACGTCTGAACTCTTCGGGCGACATGGCTTAAAGACTAACCCATCGCAGCATGGCGCGGAAACCATTCCAGAAGATGGAACCGCTCAACCTTGGTATGCACTGCCTCCGCTCTGGGCTTTTAGCCTCCCGAGCGTTAGCATACGGACATGAAAATCGAAGCCGCCGAGCTCCGTCTTATTTCCCTACCACTCAAGTTTCGCTTCGAGACCTCCTTTGGGGTGCAGACCGAGCGCCATATCGTGGTTCTGACACTCTATGGCGAGGGCCTCGAGGGCTACGCCGAGACCGTGATGGAGTACACCCCCCACTACCGGGAGGAGACCATCCCGGGGGCCTGGGCGCTTTTGGAGGAGCTTCTGATCCCCAAGGTGCTGGGTAAAGACTTCGCCAACCCCGAGCAGCTCTGGGGCGAGATTGCCGGCTTCCGGGGCAACAAGATGACCAAGGCCGCCCTGGAGATGGCCTTCTGGGATCTGTGGTGCAAAAGCCTGGGGCAGCCCCTCTGGAAGATCCTGGGTGGGGTGCGCAGCGAGATTCCGGTGGGCATCAGCCTGGGCATCGAGCCCAGCCTCGAGGCCACCCTGGAGAAGGTGGGCAAGGGGCTGGCCGAGGGCTACAAGCGCATCAAGCTCAAGATTAAGCCCGGCTGGGACGTCAAGCTGGCCCTGGCGGTGCGCGAGGCCTACCCCGAGGCTAACCTCACCGTGGACGCCAACTCGGCCTACAGCCTCAACGATATCGCCACCTTCAAGGCCCTGGACGCCGCCCGGCTGGACTATATCGAGCAGCCCCTGGCCTTCGACGATATCCTCGACCACGCCAAGCTACAGGCGTCCATCTCCACCTCCATCTGCCTGGACGAGTCCATCACCTCGCCCGAGGATGCCCGCAAAGCCCTGGAGATTGGGGCCGGGCGGGTGATCAACCTCAAGCCGGCGCGGGTGGGGGGTATCCTGGCCAGCCGCAAAATCCACGACATCACCCAGAGCTACGGCCTGCCGGTCTGGATGGGCGGGATGCTGGAGGCCGGCATTGGCCGGGCCGCCAACATCCACGTGGCCACCCTGCCCATGTTTATCAAGCCCGGCGACACCAGCAGCGCCAGCCGCTACTGGCAGGAGGACATCATCGAAGAGCCGCTCGAGGCCTTGGGCGGCATGATGCCCGTGCCTCAAGGCCCCGGCCTGGGTGTGACCCTCAAGCGCGACCTGATCCAGAACCTCACCGAGAAATCGGCGTATCTATCGGCCAACCGTTCGTAGTGGGTATGAAGATCGTCATCCGTGAACTGCACGAACCCGAGGAGATCATGCAGATTCCCCGGCTCGAGCAGGCCATCTGGAACGACCCGGGCGACACCATCCGCAGCGGCACCCTGATGGCCCTGGTGCACGAGGGGGCCTTGCTGGCGGGGGCCTATCTCCTCGAGCCCCACACCCCCGAGCGGCTGGTGGGCTTCATCTTCGGCTTTCCCACCGACCGCCCCAGCGACCACCACTCGCACATGGCCGGGGTTCTGCCGGAGTTTCAGGGCAGCCAGATTGGGCTCCTGCTCAAGCGGTATCAGCGCGACTGGGCCCTCTCTAGGGGCTACGAGCGGGTGGTCTGGACCTTCGACCCGCTGCGGGGCCTCAACGCCCATTTCAACCTGCGCAAGCTGGGGGCCACCTTCAATCGCTACATCCCCAACTGCTACGGCCCCATGGGCGGCATCAACGCCGGGGCCCCCTCCGACCGGGCCTATGCGGTGTGGGAACTGCGCTCCCCCAGGGTGTTTCAGCGGATCTATGCACCCGCGCCTACCCCGGAGGTAGCGGGCCTTCCACTCGCCAACCGCCTCGAGCAGCAGGTGCCTGTCGAGATTCATCGGGGCCTGAGCGACCCTAGAATCCTGGTGCAGATCCCCGAAGACTGGGGCCATATTTTGCAGACCGACCCCGCACTGGCCCTGGCGTGGCGGCTGCACAGCCGGGAGGTTTTCGGGCATTACTTTGCCCAGGGCTACCGCGCCGTAGACTTCGTGCGCGGCCCCAACCGCTACGTGCTGGAACGGGTGGAGGGCTGATAACCCAACTCGACGGAAAGACGCCACGGCGACCGAAATGCCGCCGGGTACTTTACTGGGAGGCAACCTTGACCCTTGAACCGGAAATCTGGACAGCCGATGTGGTGTACGTGGGTTTCGGCACCCCCATGCTCGAGGGGGGCCTGGTGGTGGTGGGCGGCCACGTGACCGCCGTGGGCCCCCTGGCCGAGCTCAGGCAAACCTACCCCCAGGCACCGCAGATTCACAAAGGCAAGGCCCTCACACCCCCGACGGTGAATGCCCACACCCACCTGGACTTATCCACGGTTCCCTACTTTCGCGGCCCTTACCCCGATTTCATCAGGCATGTGATCGAGCATGACCGCTGGCGCACCCCGCAGGCGGCCGCCCAGGGCCTGGGGGAGCTGCAGGCCCTGGGGGTGGGGGGTTTTGGGGATATCGCCTACAGGCCGGAGGTTGTGGAGTGGCTGGTGGAGCACAGCCCCCTACCGGGGGTGGTCTATCTGGAGGTGATCAACCGCAACCCCGACCAGGCCGATTTGGTGGCGAGCAAAATAGCCGCCCAGTTGTCGAACTGGCGCAAGCGAAACAGCCTCATCCGGGTGGGCCTCTCACCCCACACGCCCTACAACGTGAGCAGAGAGCTGCTCAAAAAGCTGGTCGAGATAGCCCGGCTCGAGGGCTTCCCCCTGCAGATGCACGTGGCCGAAAGCCCCGAGGAAACCGTCTTGATGACGCAGGGCAGTGGGGCGCTACAGGAAATCCCGTTGCAGTACGGCTTTCCTGCTTATCAGGAAGTCCCCGGCCTGACCCCTGTGCGCTATCTGGCCGAGCTGGGGGTGCTGGGGCCGCACCTGACGATTGTGCACGGGGTGCAGGTGGATGAAGAGGAGGTGCAGATGCTGGCCCAGTCGGGCACCCGTGTCGTCGCCTGCCCGCGCAGCAACGAGGCCCTGGGCTGCGGCCAGATGCCCTGGGAGCTGTACCTGAAGCACCGCCTCGAGCCCGCCCTGGGCACCGACTCACGCAGCAGCAGCCCCGATTTAGATGTGCGCAACGAAGCCCTCTTCCTGTGGAAGCGGGTGGATCCCCGGGTGCTGGTGCGGGCCGCCACCCGCAACGGCTACCGGGTGCTGGGCCTCGAGCCGCCCCGTATCACCCGCGGAACACCGGTTTCACAGGTACAATCCTGGTAGTGGCCCTGTAGGCCAGGCCGCCCAACGCGCAGTGCACTATGCAGATTGGTTCGCTCATCCTATATAGCGCCTTCGTCGGAGCACTCACCGGTGTATTCGCCGCTGGGTTCGTGTTCCTGCTAAAGCTCTTCGAACTTTACTTGATGGGCGAAACCCTGGGCTACCTGCCGCCCGGCCTGCCCGGCGAAGGGGGGCTGTTGCAGGTTTTTCGCGGGCCCAGCTACTGGTGGCTGGCCTTGCTGCTGCCGCTCTTGTTCGCGGCCTCGAGCTACCTGGGCTCGGGCCGGGGACTGGGCTGGCTTCTGGCCGCCTACCGCGCGGGCCGGCCGGTACGGGCCAGCGAGTATTTTCGGGGCATCATCGGCTCCCTGGTGCAGCTGGGGGCGGGTTCCCCCCTGGGCCGTGAGGGGCCCATGGCCGCCCTGGGCCTGTGGGTAGGAAGCGCCCTGGGGCGGTGCATCCCCCTGGGGGAGTCGAGCCGGTTTCTGCCCTTCGCCGGGATGGCCGCCGGCTTTGCCTCGGCCTTTCACGCACCCATGGCCGGTGCGCTTTTAGCCAGCGAGATCGTCTACCGGGGGCTGGCCCTCGAGGTCGGCGCGCTGGCCCCCGCCCTGATTGGAGCCCTGGCCGGCTTTACCGTTTATGGCCTTTTTCACGGGTATGGGCCGCTGCTCGAGCTACCCCCAGGGCCGCTGGAATGGCCGCAACTTCTCTTTGGTCTGGCCATCGGGCTGGTGTGCGCCGGGGTGGGTACGCTCTGGCTCGAGGCCGAGCGGTTCTTACAACGGTGGCTGCGCCGGCTTACCTTTGGGGTTCGACATGCGCTGTTTGGCCTGGTGCTGGCTGGGGTCTTGCTGTTGATGCCCGAAGCCATGGGCAATGGGCTGCCCTGGGTACAGCTCGGCACCTCCCCCATCCTCACCCTACCCTTCCTGGCCGGACTGTTCCTGGTGCAGCTGGCCTTGCTAATCCTGAGCGGCGGTGTGCGCGCCTATGGCGGCCAGCTCACCCCGGCCCTAACCCTGGGTGGCCTGAGCGGCCTGATTTTAGCCCAGCTTCTGGGCCAGGTTTTTCCCTCCATCGCCCCCGCGCCCGAAACCGCGGCCTTGGTAGGTATGGCCGCGCTCCTGGCCGGCATCGCTCGAGCCCCGTTTGCAGCAGTGGTGCTGGCGGGTGAGATTGGCGGGTATAGCCTGCTGCCGCTCACGCTTATTGGGGCCTTTGTGGCCTACACCTTCACCAGCCCCCACGGCAGCTTCGAGGATGTGGAATTCAACCAAGATAAGAATGCGCCAGCGGGCTCTCGCACTGAAACCGCTCCGCAAACTTCACCCCTGCCTCAGCCCCCAGCCTCGAGCGATTCGCCCTGAAGGCCTCGAGGCTGTACTCCCACTTATAAAAATCGCGGTAGAAGCTAAAGACCTTCTCGGCCACCGCCTGCCCTTCCTCCCCCACGTCCACATACACCGCCGGACGGGGAATATCGCTGCGGTGGTAGTGCAAGAGCCGCACCGGCTGGCGGTGGGCCTCCCCCACCAGCTTGGGAATGCGGCAGAACTTGAGGGCAGAAAGCGTGGCCCAGTAGGAAGCCCGGTGGTCGGGGTGGACATCCTGGGGGTTCCAGGTGATCACCACATCCGGTTTCCAGGCCGCCACCACCCGGGCGATGGCCAGGGCTTCGTCGCGCCCGCCGGTGAGGCTCGAGTCGGCAAAATCCAGGAATTGCGCCTCTGCACCTATCATCCGAGCCACAGTGTGCCCGTGCTCTTCGCGGATGCGGGCCACTTCGTCCGGTGGGGCCTCGCCAAACTGGCTGGCCAGTTCACCCCTGGTGAGCCAGAGAATTTTGGCCGCGTCGCCCCGCAGCACATGCTTGGCTAAAGTACCGGAAACTCCTATTTCGTCGTCGGGATGAGGAAAGACAGCGAGTAAGCGCACGCCTTTGAGTATACGCCACCAGCTTGACGCTCCTTATACTGCCTTGTAGACTCAACCTTGCCTGCATGAGCAGGTCAAAACTGGAGTGGTGCCCGAGTGGTTGAAGGGGCACGCCTGGAGAGCGTGTATACGGGTTCTCCGTATCGAGGGTTCGAATCCCTCCCACTCCGCCAAGAAGCCACCCACAACCGGGCGGCTTTTTTTATCCAAAGCTCTCAATAGCCTGGGCCAGGGCCTCCACATCCTCCAGGGCGTTGTAGACCTGGGCCGAGATACGCACCCATAAGCGCCCGCCCAGGCAGAGGATGGGGGCTTCGATGCGGTGTTCGTACAGCAGGGCATACTGCAGGCGCACGGCGTCTTCGCGGGTGCTGCCCAGCGAGGCCGGCAGGGGCAGGGTCGCCATACAGCCCAACATGGCCCTGGGCGCTGGCGGTTCCAATCCCCAGCGCGCGGTCAGCCAAACTGCGGCCTGCCAGGCCAGGTGGTGGTTGTAGGCCTGCATGGCGTCCAGGCCCCAGGCCTGCATGAGCTCCAGCGCCGCTGGCGCCGCCAGAAAGGGGGTGGGGTCTTTGGTGCCCACCCAGTCGAACTCCTGTACAAAGCCCTGCCCCAGGCCCCAAGAGATGACGGGCGGATGCAGGCCTTGCTGCCGTTCGGGGGCCGCCCACAAAAAACCGCAGCCTTTGGGGGCCAGGGCCCACTTGTGCAGGTTGCCGGTGTAGTAGTCCACCCCCAGGCTGGGAATATTCAGGTCTATCGCGCCGGGTGCATGGGCTCCATCGGCCAGCACCGGCACCCCCGCCGCCCGGCAGCAGGCGGCCATCTCGGCCAGGGGCAGCACCAGCGCGGTCTCGGAGGTGATGTGGTCGAGGATCGCCAGGCGGGTGCGGGGGGTGAGGGCTTTGGCCAGCCGGTTCAGGTAATCCGCTGGCTCGGCCCCCGGAAAGGGCAGCTCGAGCGTGACCAGGCGGGCCCCCCGGCGCCCGGCGGCAAAAGCCGCCGCGTTGCGCACCGCGCCATAGGCCAGGTTGGTGATCAGAATTTCGTCGCCGGGTTGCAGCTCGAGCGAGCCCAACACCGCATTGACCCCGGTGGTGGCATTGTCCACAAAAAACCAGATCCTGCCCTTCGGCCCCCATAAACCGGGCCACCGCATTGGCCGCCTCTCGCAGCCGGGGCACGGCGCGGTCGGAAGGGCCCGAGAGGGCCGAAAGCTCCCGTAGCAAAAAGCGGGCCGGCTGCTGCTCTATTTCTTCACGCAGGGCCTGCTGTGCGGCCAGTACCTGCTTTGGGGTGGCGCCAACCGTCCCGTGGTTCAGGTAGATGATGGTGGGGTCGAGGCACCAGTGGGCGCGCATGGCCCGGCCAAACCGGGCTGGGGTCGAAGGGTTCATGGATCTAAGGCCAGCTCCTCGTAGGGCAGGCCCAGGTAGCCCGCCAGCACCTCCACCACCAGCTCGTGATCTTCGCGTTGGGGCAGCCCCGAGACCGTGATGGCCCCGATGCACCCCACCCCCTGCACAAAGATGGGGAAACTCCCCCCGTGGGCTGCGTAGTCCTGGGGGCTCAGGCCCCGCGCCTCCAGGCTGCTCTCCTTCTGCTTGAGCATCAGGCCCACCGCATAGGAGCTGCGGTGGAAACGCTGCACCACGTTGCGCTTGCGCCGGATCCAGTCGGCGTTGTCGGGGGTGGCGCCGGGCATGGCGTAGAAGAAGAGCACCTGTCCAAACAGGCTGATGTCCATGGCAATGGCGCTGTGTAGGCCCTCGGCGGCCTCTTTGAGCCGGGTGCCCAGCTGCCAGGCCACGGCGGCATCGAAGCGCTCAAAGCGCAGGCGGGCCTCCTGTTCGGCGATCACCTTCAGGTCTTGTTCGGTGTTCATGCTTCACTCCCTAAAGCAATCTCGCGGCGCTCGAGCGCGCTTCTTTGGGCGGCCTCGAGCAGCTCCATCAGCCGCACCGCCTGCTCGGGCGGCACCGGGTTGGGCCCCCTGCCAAGGATGGCGTCCCGCACCCCCTCGTAAAAGCGCCGGTAGTCGCCCGGCTCCACCACAATGGGCTCGGGGGCCTGTTCGGGCCGGTGCAGCCAGGCTTCGCACCGGTCGGGATTCCAGTTGGGCTCCCCCGGGCGCAGGCCCACCCGCAGGGCCTTTTCCTGGGTATCCAGACCGTAGTGCACCAGGCTGGCCTGGGTTCCGTGCACCACAAAACGCGGACTGCCCCCCGGCACCAGGGCGCTGGCATGCAGCACCACCCGGAGCCGGGGGTAGCGCAACAGCACGTGAAAGTAGTCGTCGGCCTGGGCACCGTACCGCTGCATCCCGATATCGGCGTAGAGGGCCTGGGGCCAGCCAAACAGCAGCAGGGCCTGGTCGGCTAAGTGGGGGCCCAGGTCGTACCAGACGCCGCTGCCGGGGCCGGGCTGCTCGCGCCAGCGGTTCTGCACCACCGGGCGGTAGCGGTCGAAGTGCGACTCGAAGTAGACCACCTCCCCCAGGGTGCCGGCCTCCACCATTTTTTGCAGGGTCATGAAGTCGCCGTCCCAGCGCCGGTTCTGGAAGACCGCGAGCACCCGCCCCTGGGCCTGGGCCAGCTCTTTGAGGGCCCGCGCCTCGTGCGCAAAAAGCGTGAAGGGTTTGTCCACCACCACGTGCTTGCCCGCCTCCAGGGCCCGCCGGGCCAGCTCGTAGTGGGTGGGGTTGGGGGTGGCGATCACCACCAGGTCAATCTGGGGACTCTCGATTACCTCCTCGAAGGTGGGGCTTACCCAGACCTCGGGCCAGTCTGAATGCACCTTCTGCGGCTGGCTGCTCTGGATGGTGACCAGGTGCAGGCCCGGCACCGCCTGAATAACAGGGGCATGAAAGACTTTACCGGCCATGCCATAGCCGACCAGTGCAACGTGAATGGGTAGGGTCATGATGCCTCCAAAAACACAAAGCTACCAATAGTCTAGGGCCATTCCAGCGCTTCCAGCACCTGGCGGGCGACCTCGCGGCCCTGCTCGAGGCCGCCGCGGCCATCCACAAACCAGTGAATCCCGGCGATCACCCTCGAGTACGAGGCCTCCCTGGCCATGGCTTCCCAGGTCTGGGCCTCCTGAGGGAAAAAGTGCTTGAGCACGGTCGCAGCCGCCCCGCTGATGGTCGAGTGGCCCGAAGGATAAGAGGGGTGCCTGGGGGTGCGAAGGTAGGGCTGCCAGCGCCGGTTGAAGCTGTGTACCCACTGCTCGGGCCGGGCCACGTAGTAGGTAAACTTGTCGCGCCAGCAGGCGATATTGGCGTTGTGCATGGCGATATTGAGCACGGCCAGTATCGCAACAGCTCGTGTGGCATCCACCTGGCGCTGGCGCAGGATCTCCAGGGCCGCCTCCTGCCAGAGGCCCGCCGGGGTCACGGTGCCGGGGTCGCCGGCCCACTTATCGGCAATCTGCCGCCCGGCCTCGTCTAGTTTGGCCTGCTCTTCCCAGAACAAGGCCCGCTCGCGGGCAAACTCGGGCGAGTCCCAGGCCGGGGGTGGCGGGGCCTTGGCCAGGGCCTCGGGGGCCACCCCAATGGGCCGCACCGCACCCCAGCCCGGCTCCACCGCGGGCCGGCCCAGGGGCAGCACCCAGACCCCAGGGGCCGGGGCCGGGTACGTGGGGATCACCTGGCGGGCGGCCCCATCCTGGCGGCCCCAGGCCACCACCTGCAACCCCACCTGGCGGCCCAGGGCCTGGCTGATCTTGAGGTTGGGCTCCGGCCAGCCCTGGATTTGCGCCTGGCGGTAGATGGCCTGGGCGGTCTGGCGCACGGCATCCTTGAGGTTGGGAAAGGTGGGGTGCAGGTAGAGCATCACCTCCTGGGCGGCATAAGCGGCCAGCACGTTGGCTTCAATGGAGCGACCCCGGGTTAGGTGAAGCGCATCGTGGATGGCTACGCTGAGCAAGGCCAGCGCCCGGGCCGTGCGCAGGGGGGAGAACATCTGGGTCTGGATGCCCAGAAGCTCGAGGCGCTGGAGCTCACTCAAAGTCTCCCAGCTCAGTGCACTCTCCGGCAGGCCCTCCACCGGCTCGAGTTGCTCCAGCAGCCCACGCAGGGCCGGGGTGGGGGTGGCAATCCAGGCCCTGGACTGGCCCAGGCCCCAGCAGCCCACCAGCACCAGTACCCAAAGCAGTATGCGCATACTTTCAGTCTATCGCTGCGTGCGCAAATTTATCGAGGAGGCACAATCAGTTTTCCCTCGAGGCAAGCCCCACCGCTCCGAACTGCGAAGCAATCTGGCCTCTTTTCCGCAAAAGCACCCTATACTGCATTCATGCCCTGGATGTGTTGGGTATGGGCTTTACTGGGTATCTGGCTGGGCCAGTGGGCGCTGGCCCAGGCAACGCCCATTTTTGCCGAGGAAACCCAGAGCTCTGGCCTGCAAAGCCGCTTCGAGGGCGACTATGTGGTGGGGGGCGGGCTGGCCGCCTTCGACTGCAACGGCGACGGCCTGCCCGAACTGGTGCTGGCGGGCGGCGCGCAACGGGCCAAGCTCTACCTGAACCAAAGCCCCGTGGGAGGGCCGCTGCGCTTTCGGGAAGAGCGCGGGGGGGTGGAGCTTGAGGGGGTGATGGGGGCTTACCCCCTCGACATTGACAGCGACGGCCTCCCCGACCTGGCCCTGCTGCGCGACGGCGAGGACGTTTTGCTGCGCGGGCTGGGCAACTGCCGCTTTGAGAACGCCAACCGCCGGTGGGGCTTCCAGGGGGGAAACACCTGGACGACCGCTTTTTCGGCTACCTGGGAACAGGGCCAAACCTGGCCCACCCTGGCCACGGGCGCTTACGTCAAGCGCAACACCACCTTTCCCTGGGGCACCTGCCGGGGCAACGCGCTGTACCGGCCTGCTCCAGGGGGTAAAGGCTTTGCAGCCCCCTGGCCGCTCGAGCCCAGCTACTGCGCGCTGTCCATGTTGTTTTCCGACTGGAACCGCTCCGGCACCCCGGCCCTGCGGGTCTCCAACGACCGCGAGTACTACCAGGGCAAAGGCCAGGAGCAGCTCTGGCAGCTTACTCCCGGCCAGCCCCCACGGCTCTATACCGAGGCCGAGGGCTGGAAGCGGCTGCAGATCTGGGGCATGGGCATCGCCAGCTACGACCTCACCGGCTCGGGCTACCCGGTCTACTACCTCACCAGCATGGGCGATAACAAGTTGCAGATGCTCGAGTCACCCGAGCGGCCCAGCTACATAGACATCGCCTTCCGCCGCAACGCCACCGCCCACCGCCCCTACACCGGCGGCGATGTGCACATGTCCACTGCCTGGCACGCCCAGTTCGAGGACGTCAACAACGACAGTCTGATTGATCTTTTTGTCAGCAAGGGCAACGTGGGCTTTATGCGCGAGGCCGCGGCCCGCGACCCCAACAACCTGATGCTCGGCAGGCCAGATGGCACCTTTGTCGAGGTGGGGGACAAGGCCGGGGTGGCCAGCTTTTTGCGGGGCCGCGGTGCCCAGGTGGTGGACTTGAACGCCGATGGCCTGCTGGACATCGTGGTGGTCAACCGGCTCGACCGGGCCCAGGTCTGGCGCAACCTGGGGGGGGGCCAGCGGCCAGCCCTTGGGCAACTGGCTGCAGGTGAGGCTCCGGCAGCCGGGCCCCAACCCCGATGCCGTGGGGGCCTGGCTCGAGGTCGAGCTACCCGGCCGAGTTCTGCGGCGCGAGCTCACGGTGGGCGGCGGCCACCTGAGCGGCGGCCTGGGCTTCGTGCACTTTGGGCTGGGCCCGGCGGAGCGGGTGCGCCTGCGGGTGCGCTGGCCCGACGGCGAGCAGGAGGGCTGGCTCGAGGCCCCCAGCAACCGGTTTGTAGTCCTGGCGCGGGGCCAGGGCCTGCTCGGCTACACCCCCGGCAGAAGTTATTGACATCCCCCCTTCTCGGTGGTACTTTTTTTTCGAGTCGAAAAAACCAGGGTCTTTCCATGCTCCTTTGGTCCATCGGCTCAGCTTAGGAGGAGGGAACATGAAGCCATTCACCAAGGTAATGGTGTTGTTGTGGTTTGCACTGGCCGTGCCGGCTTTCGCCCAGCAGATCATCGTGGGGGTGAGCTGGGCCAACTTCCAGGAGGAACGCTGGAAGATTGACGAACGGGCCATCCGCGAGCAGTTGGGCCGCATGGGCGCGACCTATATCAGCGCCGACGCCCAGAGCTCGTCCGAGAAGCAGCTCAACGACATCGACGCCCTGATTGCGCGCGGGGCCAAGGCCCTGATCATCCTGGCCTGGGACAAAGACGCCATTCTGCCCGCCATCGACAAGGCCAAGGCCGCGGGCATCCCGGTGGTGGCCTACGACCGCCTCATCGAAAACAACTACGCCTACTACATCACCTTCGACAACGTGGAGGTTGGCCGCATGCAGGCCCGCGAGGTCTTTAAGGTTCGGCCCAAGGGCAACTACGCCTTCATCCTGGGAGCCAACACCGACCCCAACGCCGACTTCCTGCATAAGGGGCAGCTCGAGGTGCTCGATGCCGCCATCAAGCGCGGCGACATCAAGGTGGTGGGCAAACAGTACACCGAAGGCTGGAAGCCCGAGGTGGCCCAGCGCAACATGGAGCAAATCCTCACCGCCAACGGCAACAAAGTGGACGCGGTGGTGGCCTCCAACGACGGTACCGCCGGGGGTGTGGTGGCCGCGCTGGCCGCGGTGGGTCTGGCCGGCAAGGTGCCGGTCTCGGGCCAGGACGGCGACCAGGCCGCCCTCAACCGGGTGGCGCGCGGGCTGCAAACCGTCAGCGTCTGGAAGGACGCCCGCGAGCTGGGCCGCCGCGCTGCCGAGGCCGCGGTACTCATGGCCCGTGGCACCCCCATGGACAAACTGCCGGGCCGCACCATTTTTGCTGATGGGCCCAACAAAGTCCGGATGAACGCCCTGCTGCTCAAACCCATCCCCATCACCCGCGAGAACCTGGATGTGGTGCTGCGGGCTGGCTGGATTACCAAGCAAGCCCTCTGCCAGGGGGTGAGCGGCACCAACGCCCCGGCGGCCTGCCGGTAGCACGAACTATCTGCTAAGGGTGGGCGTGTTGCCCACCCTTTTTATAAGCCAAACAAGCCTTGAATTGCACGGTATAATCGGGTTCAACAAAAAAAAGAGCGGAGGATTTTTCATGCAGATGCAAAGCACAGCAAGGGCCCGCACGAGCCTGGTGCA
Source organism: Meiothermus taiwanensis WR-220 (assembly GCF_003568585.1). NCBI lineage: Bacteria > Thermotogati > Deinococcota > Deinococci > Thermales > Thermaceae > Meiothermus > Meiothermus taiwanensis. Next base: position 1,229,174 of record NZ_CP021130.1, on the reverse strand, counting down.
AAGCCTGGGCGTGGATGGCCGCATCCTGACCATGCTCATCGTGCTGGCGGTGGTCTGGACGGTATTCCAGCTACTCACCATGCAGCAGCCGGGCCAGTTTTTGAGTCCGCAGAATCTCTGGAACCTCTCGGTGCAGACCGCGGTGGTGGGCATCATGGTGGGGGGAATGGTCATGGTGATCGTAACCCGCCAGATTGATCTTTCGGTGGGCTCGATTCTGGGCTTTACCGGAATGATCATGGCCCTCATCCAGACCGTCCCGCCGCTGGGCTGGGGCGGCCACTGGCTCCTGGCGCTGCTGGCCGGGCTGGCGCTGGGCGCGCTGATTGGGGCCTTTCAGGGGTACTGGGTGGCCTACTGGGGGGTGCCGGCCTTCGTGGTCACCCTGGCCGGGCTGCTCATCTTTCGCAACGCCACCTTCATCGTGGCCAGCGGGCGCACCATCGGCCCCCTGGACGACAACTTTAAGGTGCTGGGTGGGGGGCTCAACGGCTCCATCGGGGAGTTCTGGACCTGGGTGGTGGGCCTGGTGGTCATGGCTTTTGTGGTTTACCAGGCCCTCTCCAACCGCAGCCGCCGCCTCAAAAATGGCCTGCCGGTGCGCCCGGTCTGGGCCGAGGGGCTGGTCACCGGCACCCTGCTGGCCCTGATTCTGGCTTTTGTGCTGGTCATGAACGCCTTCCCCTACCCCGGCACCAACATCCCTCGAGGCATGCCGGTACCGGTGCTGATTACCCTGGTGGTGCTGTTCGTGCTCAACTGGGTGGCCCTCAACACCCGCTTTGGCCGCTATGTGTTTGCCATTGGGGGCAACCCCGAGGCCGCGCTGCTGGCCGGTATCAACGTCAAGCGCATGCTGGTGGCGGTGTTTGCCCTGATGGGCATGCTGGCGGCCCTGGCCGGTGCGGTGCAGGCAGCCCGGCTCAACTTCGTTACCAACAGCATGGGCAACCTGCTCGAGCTCGACGTGATCGCTGCGGCGGTCATCGGCGGCACCGCCCTCTCCGGCGGCAGCGGCACCATCGTGGGGGCGGCCCTGGGGGCCCTGCTGATGTCCTCCCTGCGCAGCGGGATGGTGCTGATGGGCCTCCCAACCGAGTGGCAGAACGTGGTGCTGGGCCTGGTGCTTTTGGCTGCGGTCATCTGGAACACGGTCTACCTGAGGAACCGGAGGTAACCATGACCCCACTGGTCGAAATGCGCAACATCAGCCTGCGCTTTGGCGGCAACCAGGCGCTGGACAAGGTATCGGTCAACCTCTACCCCGGCGAGGTGGTGGGCCTGCTGGGCCACAACGGGGCGGGCAAGTCCACCCTGATCAAGGTGCTCTCGGGGGCCTACCAGGCCGACGCAGGCCAGATTTTCGTGAACGGGCAGGAGGTCACCATCCGCACCCCCCAGGACGCCCAGGCCCTGGGCATCGAGACCATCTACCAAAACCTGGCCCTGGCCGACAACCTCGACGCTGTAGCCAACGTTTTTCTGGGGCGCGAAAAAGTACGGGGCGTGGTGCTGGACGAAGATTTTATGGAGCTCGAGGCCCGCAAGACCCTGGATCGGCTCAAGGTAAAAATACCCTCCTTGCGGCTGCCGGTAGCCCAGATGTCCGGCGGCCAGCGCCAGACCGTGGCCATTGGCCGGGCCATCTACTTCAAGGCCCGCTGCCTGATTATGGACGAGCCCACCGCCGCGCTGGGGCCGGAGGAAACCGCCAAGGTGGGCGAACTGATCAAAGCCCTCAAGGCCGAGGGCGTGGGCATCTTCCTGATTAGCCACGACCTGCACGATGTTTTCGACCTGGCCGACCGCCTCACGGTGATGAAAAACGGACGGGTGGTGGGCACGGTCTACACCCAGGACGTGAGCCACGACGACGTGCTGGGCATGATTATCGGTGGGGTGATGCCCAAAAACGTCCGGCCTGCTCAGGCACCCCTGCCCCAGTAAAGGTGCTATTTGGCTGCTCGAGTCGTTCAAGAACAGTGAGAGGTATCCATATGCGAATCGGAATCGTAGGGGCCGGCTGGTGGGCCGGGTTTGCCCACCTGCCCGCTTTCAAAGAGGCCGGGGCCCAGATCGCCGGCATTTACAGCCGCACCCCGGCCCATGCGCAAAAACTGGCCAGCGCCCACGGAACCCAGGCCTTCGAGCGGTACGAAGATTTGCTGCAACACTGCGATGCCGTCGCCATCTCCACCACCGACGACACCCACGCCCCCCTGGGCCTGATGGCCCTACAGGCCGGCAAACACCTCTTCATGGACAAGCCCCTGGCCCGCACCCTGGCCGAAGCCCAGGCCCTGCTCGAGGCCGCCCGGCAGCACGGGCGCATCGGCCTGACCGCCTTCACCAGCCGGGGCGACCTGGCCGCCGAGACCGCCCAGGCCATGGTGCGCGCAGGCGAGATTGGGGAGGTGCTCTACCTGCGGGGCTCCTTCCACGGGGGCTACATGGGCGACCCGGCCGGCCCCACCACCTGGCGGGCCAAAGCCGAGACCGGCGGGGCCGGGGGTGCGGTGGCCGACCTGGGGGCCCACCTCTTCGACCTGGTGCGCATGGTCACGGGCCTCGAGTTCACCGAGGTAATGGCCCAGGCCCGGATCCACCTGCAGCGCCCCGACCCGGTCACCAACTACGACGAAGGGGCGGTACTGGCCCGGCTGGGCGGCGTGACCGGGGCTTTCTCGCTCTCGAGGGTGCACATCGGCGCCGACCAGCGGCTCGAGCTGGAAATTCAGGGCACCAAAGGCGCCCTCAAGCTCTCCCCTGCCCTGTGGGGTCAGGGCAAAAGCGCGCAGCTCTGGCTGGCCCCGCGGCCCGGCTTTTACCGGCAAGTCCCCCCCGACCCGAGCTTCCTGCGGGGACGCAACCCCGAGACCTCCTGGGGGCATTTCCAGTTCGCTGAGCTGGCCCGGCGCTTCCTGGAGGGCATTGCCCAGAACCGACCCCCCACCCCGAGCCTCGAGGACGGCCTTGCCGCCCAGCGGGTCATCGAAGCCACAGTGCAGAGCAGCCAGCAAAACACCTGGGTATCGGTTTAGAACCCGGCCCCCACCCTTGGGCCTTATGCGGGATGCGGTGTATTCTTTGCATATTGGCATGAGCACCTCAACGCCCAAACCCCGTCTGGTAAGTCCCAACTTCATCACCGAGATCATCGATGAAGACCTGAAGGCCGGTCGTTACAAAAAGATCGTCACCCGCTTCCCCCCCGAGCCCAACGGCTACGCCCACCTGGGGCACGCCATTGCCAGCTACATAGACTTTGGCATCGCCCACGACTACGGCGGGGAGTGCCGGCTGCGCATGGACGACACCAACCCCGAGGCCGAGAAAGCCGAGTATGCCGAAGCCCTGATTGCCGATATGCGCTGGCTGGGCTGGGACTGGGGGGAAAGGGTTCGCTACGCCTCCGACTACTTCGAGCTTTTGTACCAGATGGCCGAGCGCCTGATAGAGAAGGGCCTGGCCTACGTGGACAGCGTCTCGCCCGAGGAGATGGCCCGGCTGCGTGGCACCGTGGATAAGCCCGGCACCCCCAGCCCCTACCGTGAGCGCAGCGTGGAGGAAAACCTGGAGCTGTTCCGCCGCATGCGGGCCGGAGAGTTCCCCAACGGGGCCCACGTGCTGCGGGCCAAAATAGACCTGGCCAGCCCCAACATGAAGCTGCGCGACCCGGTGCTTTATCGCATCGTGCACGCCCCCCACTACCGCACCGGCAACAAGTGGTGCATCTACCCTTCCTACGACTTCGCCCAGGCCACCACCGATGCCTTGGATGGGGTGACGCACAGCCTGTGCAGCCTCGAGTTTGTGGACAACCGGGCCATCTACGACTGGCTGATGGACCACCTGTGGGGCGACCCCCCCCTCGACCAGACCCCCCGCCCCCATCAGTACGAGTTTGGCCGCCGGAGTCTGGAGTACACCGTGGTCTCCAAGCGCAAGCTGCGCAAGCTGGTGGAAGGGGGCTACGTGCGGGGCTGGGACGACCCCCGTATGCCCACCCTGGCCGGCCAGCGGCGCCGGGGGGTGCGGCCCGAGGCCATCCGCCGGTTTGCGGGGCAGGTGGGCATCTCGCGCACCAACCGCACGGTGGACATCGCCCTATTGGAAGGGGCCATCCGCGACGATCTGAACACCATCGCCCCCCGGGTGATGGCGGTGCTGCGGCCCCTCAAGGTGGTGCTCACCAACCTGACCGAGCCCCGAACCGTGACCCTCCCCTACTGGCCCCACGACGTGATCCGGGAGTCCCCCGACGGCCTGGTGCCCTTGCCCGATGGGCGGCGGGTAAAGCCCGAGCAGGCGGTGCGCCGGCTGACCCTGACCCGCGATATCTACATCGAGCAGGACGACTTCGCCCTGAACCCACCCAAAGGCTTCAAGCGCCTGACCCCAGGCGGCACCGTGCGCCTGAAGATGGCCGGGGTGATCCGCTGCGATGACTACCGAACCGACGAAGAGGGCCGGGTGGTCGAGCTGTACTGCACCCTGCTGCCCGAGGAGGCCAAGGCCGCCGGGGTGATCCACTGGGTGAGCGCCGGCGAGGCCGTACCCGCGGAGTTTCGACTCTACGACCGGCTTTTTACCGTACCGCACCCCGAGGCCGAGGCCAGGGAGCTGGAAGAGGAGGAGGCCCCCGACGACCACGACTTCCTCCGCTTTTTGAATCCCAAGAGCCTCGAGGTCGTACACGGCTACATCGAGCCCAGCGTGCTGGCCGACCCCAAGGAAACCCGCTACCAGTTCGAGCGCAACGGCTATTTCTGGCAAGACCCCCTCGACTCCCGGCCCGAGGCTCTGGTCTTCAACCGTATCGTGACGCTCAAGGACACCTGGGCGCGCACCGCCCAGGAAAGCGAGTCGGAGGCCCAGCGCGCCACTCCGAAAGCCAAAACCACCGAAGGCCCGCTCAAAACCCAGGGGGCCCCGTCCGAACCCCAGCTCACCCCCGAGCAGCAGGCCCAGCTCGAGCACTTTTTAGCCCAGGGCGTCCACGAAGCCGAGGCCCGGGTGCTGGCCCGTGAGCCCCGGCTGGCCGAGTTTTTGATGCAGGCCGCGCAAAAAGCCCCCATCGCCCTGCTCGCCAACTGGGTCGTCAACGACCTGGGCGCCGCCCTCCGCTCCGGCGAGGCCAAAATTACCCCGGCCGGGCTGGCCGGGCTGGTGCGGCTTCTGGAGGCCGGGGAGATCAACACCCGCATTGCCAAAGACGCGCTGGCCGAGGCCCTGCAGACCGGCCAGGATCCCGCAGAGATCGTGCGCCAGAAGGGCTTGAAGCAGCTGAGCGATGCGGGGGCCCTCGAGCCCATCGTAGAACGTATCCTGGCCGAACACCCCGACAAAGCAGCGGCCTACCGCGCTGGCAAAACCGGCCTGCTGGGCTTCTTTGTGGGCCAGGTCATGCGCGAAACCCAGGGGCAGGCCAACCCGCAGCGGGTGCAGGAGCTGGTAAGGCAAAAGCTAGGGTAGCTCGAGCAGCATCATCGCAACGCCAGGCTGCCCTGGCGTTTATACCAGTGCTTCGGGGCCGGAGGACAGCGAACCAACCCCACCGGAGGAGGCGCACTGGGACTCAAAAAAAATGGCCTATAGGATGACTATTTTGAATCCGGTGTTCACCGACCCCCATACCAGATGCGGTAAATCCGCCCCCCTCTGGCATCCGAGACATACATCGCACCGTCGGCCCCGATCACCAGCCCCACCGGGCGGCCCCAGGCCTCGCGGCACATCTGCCCGGGGGCTCGCCAGCCGGTGGCAAAGGTTTCCGAGCGCACCGGCAGGCCATTCTGGATCACGAAACGTTCAATCTTGCAGTCGCGGTACTTGGCTGGGTCTTGTACGCCCAGCGAGCCGTGGTAGGCGATATAGAGGCTGTCGCGGTAGGCTGCGGGAAAGCGGCTGTTTTTGGCCCAGGTCATGCCCAGGGGGGCTGAATGCGCTGGGGCCGTGAACAGGGCCGGAACGGCTTTTCGGCAGTCAAAGCCCTGGGTGCGGGGGTCGGGCACCTCGCTGCGTTCGGCCTTCAGGTTCAGACCCAAGCCCGGTGTGTAGCAGTAGGGCCAGCCGTGAAAGCCTCCGGGTTGCACCGCTACGATCACCTCCTCGGGGGGTAGGTCGTCGCCGAGGTGGTCGGTGCCGTTGTGGGTCGCCCAGAGTTCACCCCGGGGTGTCCAGGTAAAGTCCACGCTGTTCTTAAGGCCCTCCGCCCAGATTACCCGGCGGCGGGGGTCGGGATCGGAGGCAAAGGGGTTATCGGCGGGAATGCTGCCATCCGGATTAAAGCGCAGGATCGCAGCCCGACGGGGGTCGCGTTCGGGGCCGAAGTTGGTCTCGGAGCCCACCGAAACATAAAGCTTGCCATCCGGCCCGAAATGCAGTGTGCGGGTGAAATGCCCCGAGGGGCCGGGGATGTCCGAGAGGACGGTTTCCCATTCCCACCCGCTACGCCCTGGCCGCAATCGAATTACTGCCGTACTTACAGCCACGTACAGCCAGCCCCGATACCACTCGAGGCCATGCGGCAGTTCCAGGCCTTCCGCCACCACCTCCACCCGGTCGGCCCGGCCATCGCGGTTGTGGTCGGGCAACCGCACCACCTGACCCCCATAGATCAAGCTCACGTAAAGCTGCCCATCGGGCCCCACGCTCATCATGCGGGGGGCGCCCTCGAGGTGCTCGGCAAAAATCCGAACAGCAAAACCCGGTGGCAGGCGAATACGGCTGCTGGCCTCATCCAGCTCAGTGGGCGGCTCAAAGTGCGTGGCAGTCCAATAGGCCCCGGCCACAACCAGCACAGCCCCCAGCACCACCCGGCCCAGATGGATCATCTGGGGTTTAGGGTAGCAAAGCTTCTGCAGCTTTAGTGTGAGCCCACTTTTCGCTGGAAACCATCTACGCACACATCTCATCATCGGGGTGCTACACTGCTTTTCAGGCATTGCCCCAAGACTATGAAAAATACCCACTCCGTAACCCGCCTGGCCGTTCGTGAGCCATTCAATACCTATTCCCACGCGGTGGGGGTGGCGCTCGGTCTGATTGGCACGGTCATGTTGCTGTTCTTCACCCAGGGCAGCCCGGCCAAAATCGCAGGTGCGCTGGTATTCGGCCTGACCATGGTGCTGATGTACACCTCCTCGGCCCTGTACCACGCTGTACAGGCCTCGGAGCGGGCCTTGCTATGGCTGCGCAAGCTTGACCACGCGGCCATTTTTCTTTTTATCGCCGGAACCTATACCCCTGTGTTGCTGCAGGCAATGGAGGCCAGTTGGCGGCCCTGGGCGCTGGGCCTGGTCTGGGTTCTGGCCGTCCTGGGCGTGGTTCTTAAGCTCATCACCCTGCAAGCCCCGCGCTGGCTCTACACCGCCACCTACCTGGGCATGGGCTGGCTTGCTGTCTTCCTGCTGCCCAAGCTAGCGCTTAGCCCCTGGGCCCTGGGCTTCCTGATTGCAGGTGGGGTGGCCTACAGCCTGGGGGCGGTGGTCTATGCCGCCAAGTGGCCCAACCCGCTGCCCCAGCTGGTGGGTTTTCACGGCATCTGGCACGTGTTTGTGCTGCTGGGCAGCCTGGGCATGTATGGTGCGGTGATCGCTATGTACCTGAGCTAAAACACACACCGGCAGGCAGGGCCCGAACGCCCAGACAAATAGACCTGATACCGGATTCAAAAAAGATAGTCATCCATAGGCCATCTTTTTTGAGTCCCCGCCCACGCCCTCCGGTGGGATTGGTTCGCCGTCTTCCCCCCGAACCAACCAACTATCACCCGAACGCGCTTCGCAGCGCACAGCCAGCTTGAGGCTTCGTGCTAGAAGCTGATATTAACACTACCCAGCTTGCCCAGTATAAGCATCGAGGCCACCGTGGCTGCTGTAAGGATAATCAGCAGCAAGGCCATGGCAACGTAGCGCAGGTCGGCCAACTCGCTTTCGACCTCGAGGGTGCGGGGGCGCAGGGCCAGGTACAAGAGCCAGGTGACCAGAATCGAGCCAATGGTGAACAGGATGGCAAACAGCACTTTTTTTCCTCCTATACCCTCTACTGGTTAGCACAAACGCCAGGCTTCCAGCAGGGACTGCAAACTCCTATCTAAGCCTACCAAACCCAGGCCGTACGTGGGTATACCCTGCCCCCAGCCCACGGCCCCCACCAGGGGCCCTTCGCAGGTGGGCAGTGCGGCCGGGGCAGGGGCCTGCCAAGGGGCATAGGCCCTGTGCTCGAGGTAGCCAAACCCAGCCCCGAGGCATACCTCGAGCCAGCGGGCCTCCCGCGGATCATCCCAGGCCACCCACTCACCCTCGGCCACCTCTTTACGCCCAGGGTAGGCCAGGCCCAGCCCTTCGCCAGGACACACCACCAGCGCCCAGCGAGGGTTGACCCAGTGCAGGGCCCTAGCAAAAGGCACGGCGTGACCTGCGGAAGCATCCAGGCCCAGAACTATTCGACCCTTGAACTGCCTCGGCAGTTGAGGCAACACCGCCGCCAGCATGGGGCGTGGCAGCCACAACAACAAAGTAGCGCCGCCAAAGGCGCCCTCGAGCCAGGCATAAAAGCTGCCAAACTCGTCCACAAAAGTGCGGGTTCGCTCGCTGAGCAACGCTTCCAGCCAATCGGCGTCTGAAGCCACGGTCTGCACAATAGCAGGATAAACACAAACGCTCGCTGGCGCCACCAGCCCGGCCCTGGGGTCTTGGTGGTGGGGCCGCACAGCATTAAGACGCATCCGCAAGAGCTAGGTATGATAGGGGGAGTGTGCGCTACCTGATTGTTTCGGATCTACATGGCAACTGGCCGGCCCTCGAGGCGGTGCTAAAGGAAGCCAGGGGCTACGACCGGGTGCTCTTTCTGGGCGATGCGGTCGGCTACTACCCCGACGCCAATCGGGTCTTGGACTGGTTGCGTTCGGTCAATGCCATAGGTGTAATGGGCAACCACGACATCTGGCTGCTAGAAATAAAGTCCATGCAGATCGAAGGCCCGGTGCTGGAAATCCTGGCCTGGCAGGCGGAACGCATCAGCCCCGAAAACCGGGCCTATTTATCCAGCCTCCCCTGGACTGCCGAGGTCGAAGGAGCCTTTCTGGTGCACGGCAGCCCCCTCGACCCCCTGGCTTACCTGGAGGAAATTGAGCAGGCCCGGGAGGTGTTCGACAAGGTGAAGCACCGCTGGATTTTTCACGGCCACACCCACCTGGCCGGCAGCTACCTAACCCTGGAGGCCTCCCCACGAAGCGCCTCCACCTATTCGGAGGGGAGCCCTCAGGGCCGCTTGGTACGCTACAACCGCTATCCGAACGGCGGTGAGCTGATTGTGGCACCCAGGGCTCGAGCCATCATCAATCCAGGTTCTACCGGCCAGCCCCGGGATGGGGTGGTTGGAGCCGCCTACGCGATCTGGGATGCCGAAGAGGACACCGTAGAGTTTTACCGGGCTAAGTACAACCTCGAGCACGTGCTGGCCCGCTTGCACCATGAGCAATTCCCCATGTGGCTTTACGAGCGACTGGTGCTGGGCAAGTAGACCATGATCTGGGAAAGCGGCATGAATATCCTCGGACACCAGCGCATTCTCGAGCTTCTACCCAGGGTTAAAGCGCAGACCTTCCTGTTTACCGGCCCTGAGGGGGTGGGCCGCCGATTGGTAGCCCGCTGGTTCACAGCCGGCCTTAACTGCGAGGGGGGGTTTCCTCCTTGCGGCGATTGTGCCTCCTGTCGGCTGGAGGCGCACCCGGACTACCTGGAAATTGCACCGGAACACGAGACCAAAACCGGTCGGAGGGCCCGCCTACCGCAAATCCGCCTCGAGCAAATCGCGCCCCGCGAATCCGAGGAACCAAACTTGCTGGACTGGATCACCACCTACCCCCGCTTCAGAAGCAAGGTCGCGGTGGTGGACGGGGCACATTTTCTAGGAGAAGCCGCCGCCAACGCCCTGTTGAAGGTACTGGAAGAGCCGCCCTCCTTCGCCCGCATCATTCTAATTGCACCCAGCCGCGAGCTGGTGCTGCCCACCCTGGTAAGCCGGAGCCTCGAGATTGGCTTTGCACCCGTACCCGAGGCCCTGCTGCAACAGCTCACCTCCGACCCCGAGGTGCTGGCCTATGCACAAGGTGCACCCGGCCGGGTGCGCTGGGCCCTGGAACACCCCGCTGAGTTTAACCGCCTGGTCAGCCGCACCCAGGGGCTGCTGGAGGCAGTGCAGGCCGGCCCCGCCCAGACCTTAGAGGCGCTGAAGCTGCTCGGCGAAGTGGAGGGGGCCCTGCCTTACCTGGGCCAGCGGCTACGGGCGCACTTCGCGGTCGAAAGTCCGGCCTACAAAGCCGCGCTCGAGGCCCTTGCTCGTGCACAGGAGGCGGACTCTGCTTACGTAAGCGAAGACCTGGTTCAAACCTGGCTGGCCCTTAAGCTATCCCAACTCTAGATTGTAGACACACCTTGCCTTAGGCTAGGGACAGGCTGGACGCTTTGGCTATCTGCAACAAGGGCGGCAGCTTGCCTGTAGAGTAGATCTCTGTTCTGGAGGTTAAGAAATGGAATGTGTAGGCGTGCGGTTTGCGCACAGCCCCAAAATTTACGATTACCGATTCGGCAGCCAGGCCCCCCCCGTGGGTAGCTGGGTGGTGGTCAAAACCCCCCGCGGGTTGGAGCTGGCCAAAGTGCGAACCGAGCCCCGCCTGGGCCAGGCTGTGGGTGAGATTGTGCGGGTCGCCACCCCGGCGGATCTGGATCAGCACAGCAAGCTCAAAAACCGTGCTGAGGAAGTCTATTGGTGGCTCAAAGCCCGTCTGCGTAGAGAAGGTGTGCGGGCCAAGCTACTGGGCTGTGAGTTTACCCTGGATGGCAACCATATTTCTGTGCAATACTCCGCCGAACAGCGCATCGATCTGCGGCGCTGGGTGAGCGAGCTCAACAGGCTGGCCGGGGCTCGAGTGGAGTTTGTGGCCCTAGGCCCCCGCGACCAGACCGCCTATCTTGGCACCCTTGGGGCCTGTGGCATGGAGTCATGTTGCTCAAACTGGCTCCAGGATTTCACCCAGGTCTCCATCAAGATGGCTCGAGATCAGCAGCTACCGCTCTCGCCCGAAAAAATCTCGGGCCCTTGTGGCCGCTTGCTGTGTTGTCTGCAATACGAACACCAGCAGTACCAAGAACTCCTGGCGGAATTACCCCGTAAAAACAGCAAAGCCTGCAGTCTTCAGGGCGTCTGCGGCAAGGTGGCCAAGCTAAACCCGCTGGCTGGAACCGTAGATCTAGTTACCGAAGAGGGCAGCACTGTAACCGTGCACAAAAGCGAGCTTAGGTGGGAGTAATAGCAGATTCGGCCAGTTCGCCCGACCGAAGGGAGCGCTCTGGAAAGATAACCTCTGGGGGTATATGTTTTAATCCGGCATAAGGGGCCAGTGAATTGAGGCCGATCTTTGAGGTAATCGGTGCTGGACATTGCCAAGGTTCTTACCCACAGCTTTGGGTTGTTGGCGCGGCATCCCATCGGCATCGTCTGGCTACTGGTGCAGGCCCTGCTGGTCAGTGTCTTTACCCTTGGGCTTCTTGCCGGGCCGATGCAGGTGGGGGTCTATACCGTCCTGGTGCGCTACGTCCGCACCGGCGAGTGGAACCCCGAGGCCCTTTGGGGGCACACAACCGGGCACAACATCGTGGCCGGTGTGGTGTTTGTAGCCAGCGTACTGGCGGCGTTTATAGTGGGCCTTCCCACCTCCGTACCCAGCCCCTGGCTGGCCTCCCTACTCAGCTACCTTGGGCTGGCGGCCATCAACCTGCTGTGGTTTTACACTTTCCAGATTATGGTGGACGACGACGCAACCTGGCCCAGCGCCATCCGCAAAGGCTGGGATCTGATGCAGCAGGGGGGGTTGCTCAACCACCTGTGGCTGATCGCCATCCTGGAGTCGCTGATACTGGTCTCGACGCTTTCCACCTGGATACCCTTGCAAATAAGCATGTATCTGCTGCTGCTCGGTTTTTCCACACTGGCCCGGGCCGTGGCCTATGTGCACCTGGTTCCCACCCGGGCCTTTGAACCATAGCCAGGGCCACGTTGTCGCAGAACCACCCCTCTTTGCAGCAAAAAAGGGATACGCTTTCTTCCCCAAGCGTAGCGAGGGGTGTGCTCCAGGATTCAAAAAGATGGCCTCTGATACCAGATTCGGTTAGTTCGTCACCGAATGGTGGCGAACTAACCCGACCGAAGGGAGTGCTCTAGGATTCAAAAGATAGCCTCTGGAGGTCTTTGCTTTGGAAGATTATCTTTTTGAATCCGGCATTACTGGGTCTCCCCCCGCTTGCGCTTCACATAACCCTCAATGTTGCGCTGTCGTTCACGGGCGATGGCCAAGGCACCTGCAGGTACATCCTGGTTGATACCACTGCCCCCTGCCACAAAAGCATCATCTTCTAGCCTGATCGGCGCAATCAGAACGCTATTCGAGCCCACGAACACCCGCTTCCCAATGATGGTCTTGTGCTTACGTTGACCATCGTAGTTGGCCGTGATCACCCCGGCACCTATGTTGGACTCCTCCCCCACCTCGGCATCGCCCAGATAGGCGAGGTGGCCGGCCTTGGCCCCCCTGCCCAGTCGGGCATTCTTGAGTTCTACGAAATTACCCACGTGGGCACCGGGTTCCAGGTGGGCCTTGGGCCGCAAGCGCGCAAACGGCCCGGCATCGGCCCCGCTCGAGACGTAGGCCTCTTCGCAAACCGTATGAGACTTGATCTTCCCCCCCGCCTCGACCACGGTATCAATCAGCACCGCATAGGCCCCTACCTCCACCCCCTCGCCCAGGCGGGTATGGCCCCGTAGGATCACCCCCGGCCACAGGGTAACATCGGGGGCCAGTTCTACGCTGGGCTCGAGGTAGATGGTCTCGGGCTGGATCATCCGCACCCCCTGCGCCATCCAGTGAGAGCGTAAGCGCTCGAGCAGCACCCGCTCCACCTGGGCTAGCTGGGCTCGAGAGTTCACACCGAGCAGTTCGCCCGTATCTTTCGACTCGATAGAGGCTATTTTTTGCCCAGCCTCGCGGTAGATGCGGATTAGATCGGGCAGGTAGTACTCCCCCGCGGCATTGCGGTTGTCCACCAGCTTCAGCTTCTCCCAAAGGCTCGCATCAAAGCAGTACACCCCGGGGTTGATCTCCTGAATTGCCAGCTCGGCGGGGGTGGCATCTTTCTGCTCCACATTAGCCAGAATTTGGCCCTGTTCATCGCGCAGGATCCGGCCGTAGCCGGTGGGATCTTCGAGCCGCATGGTCAGCAGGGCCATTCCAGCCCGTTCCTTTTGCAGGGTATCTACCAGGCTGGTAAGGGTCTCCACCCGGGTGAGGGGGGTATCACCCTGGGTGACCACAATAGGGCCCTGAAAATCGGCCAAAACCGGCTGGGCCTGGGCTAAGGCATGGGCGGTGCCCAGTTGTTGCTCTTGCACCACAAAGCTCAGGTTGGGATACCCTGCAAAGGTTTGTCGCACCTGTTCGGCTCCGTGGCCCACCACCACCACCACTTTCTCGGCCCCACTGGCAAAAGCCGTGTCGATGCAATAACCCACCAGAGGCTTGCCCAGCAAGGGATGCAAGACCTTGGGCAGCCTCGATTTCATGCGGGTTCCCAGACCCGCTGCAAGAATCACCACAGCATGTGCCATATCTTCCCGATTGTATTCCCAAAAAGGCAGCTCGAGGGCGGGTTATAACCCGCAGGGCGGATCATCGTTTGACTTTTTTCCTTGCAGCAGACCCGCTTGGTGCAGACGTGGACACCGGCTGCTCGCGCGACCCCTTCCAGCGCATCAGGAAAAAGATGGAGAGCGCGATAAGCGGAATGGAGATAATCTGCGTTGCAGTGAAAAAGCCGATGCCAGCCTGCTCGTTGAGGTACACCTTGACCCACAGCGGGTTAAGGCGGAAGGTTTCCTCGAAAACCGAGCGCAATACGCTGTACCACAGGACAAACTGCCAAAATACGTAGCCGTAGGCCCGGTTCTGCCGCAACCAGTAAATCGAAAGCAGCAGCAAAACCAGGCCAATCAGAACCCCATACAACTGGGTGAAGTGAACCGGGCCTCGCACCAGCGTCTCGGGTGCACAGCGCACCACCTCGCTGATGTCCTGGATGCCTGGACAAACCCCCGGGAAACCGCTGGCCGAGGCAGGCCAGGTAAACCCGATGGGCCAGTTGGTCAGGCGGCCCACGGTGTCTGAGCCGTTCATAATGTTGCCCAGCCGGCCCGCCATGATGCCCAGGGCCACCCCCGGCACCACCGCATCGAGGTAGGCCCAGATGGGTATTTTATTGCGGTGGTAGTGGTAGACAAAGGGAATCAAGCCGCCAATGATGGCCCCGTGAAAGGAAAGCCCCCCTTGCCATATGTACAGAGCAGCAACCGGGTTGCTGCTAAATTCACCCGGGCTGGTGATAACATAGCCCACCCGAGCCCCGACAACCCCCCAAATTACAGCCCAGAAGGCAATCTGCTCGAACTGCTCGGGGTTATAGCCCCATTGCTTCAGGATGCGCTTGGCAATTTCAAAGGATGCAAAGATAGCCAGTACCAAGAACAGGCCGTACCAGCGTATTTGCAGCGAACCGATCTCGATTAGAATTGGATCCATTCAAAAGCCTCCGGCTATAGATAGTTTCTTGGATAGGCGCTCGAGGGTAAACTTGCCCTCGAGCACCACCTGCCCCCTCCACAGGAGCACCGGAACCCGGAAGGTGTACAGCTTTTTGAGGCGCTCGTCGGCATCTACATCCTGAAGCGTGTACGGCACACCCTGGGCCTTCAGGAGCAGCTCGGCCTCCTCGCAGAGGTGGCAGCCTTTCCGGCTGATCAGCACATAGTCCATCTGCCCACCCAGTATAGCCCGAGCTTCGCCGGGTGTACGCTGGCGTATACGAGCCACCCTACCTAGCCGCCTGCAAAATCCCTAAAACTTCATCCACATCGGCCCTGGTGTGCTCGGCAGAGATCTGGAAGCGTATCGAGGCCTCCCCCCGGGGCACCACCGGGTACACGATGGCCGTAGCCAAAACGCCTTGCTCACGCAAGAAAGCAGCCATGCGATTGGTGCGGTCGGCATCACCTAGCACCAGCGGGACCACCGGATGAACCCCCGCAAAGGACGCGTAGCCCAGCGCCTTCAACCCCTGACGAAAACGTTCCGTCATGGCCGAAAGGTGTTGCAGGCGCTGCTGGCCTTCCTCGGTCTGGAGCAGGTTCAGAGCAGCCAGGGCGGCAGCGGCCTCACCCGGCGTGATGGGGTTGGAGTAGATGTACATGGGGGCAGTCTCGCGCAGATAGGCAATGAGGTCGCTCGAGCCCACCACATAACCACCGTTCACCCCAAAGGCCTTGCCCAGGGTTCCGATCAAAATATCGGCCCGTGCACCGGTCAACTCCTCGGTACCGCGGCCGGTAGGGCCAAAAGCCCCCACCCCGTGCGAGTCGTCCACCACCAGGATGGCGTTTTCGGCAAACTGGGGGTCGTAGCGGTTCACAAGCCGTGCAATTTCTGCCAAAGGGGCATGCGACCCCCGCATACTGAACACGCCATCGGATATAACCAGTACCCGCCGGGCCCCCATGGCTGCGGCTTTTTGCAAGGCCTGCTCGAGGCCATTGAGGTCGAGGTGTTTGTAAATCAGCTTCTCCAACGGCCGGGCCAGCCGTACCGCGTTGATGATGCAGTTGTGGTTCAACTCGTCACTGATGAGGACGGTTTGGTCGGTGGTAAGGGGCACCACCACGCTCAAAACGGTGGCATAGGCCGAGGAAAAAATCATGGCCGCCTCGCGCCCATGAAAATCAGCCAGACGCCGCTCGAGCTCCAGGTGGGGCGCGTAGGTTCCACTGATAAAACGCACCGCCCCGGGCCCAACGCCAAAGCGTTCGATGGCCTCTTCTTCGGCCTGTTTGAGGCTGGGGTGGCGGGACAGGCCCAGGTAGCTGTTGGAGTTCATGCGAATAAAGGGTTTATCACCATAACCCGCCAGCAAATAACGCGGCCCACGCTGGCCCTCTGGGGGCAGAACCCCCACCACCACAGCCTCAGGCCCCTTCCTACGGCCTTCCTGCTCCAGCGCCTCCACGCTCTGGCGCAAAACGTCGTTCAGGCGGTTTAATGCCATTTCTAAGCCTCCTTCAAGGCGCGTTCGGCCAGTTTTTCTAGCATGTCTTTGGTCATGGCCGCCAGGTCGTACTGGGGTCGCCAACCCCATTCTTCCCTGGCCGCGCTATCATCCAGGGTGCGCGGCCAGGAGTCTGCGATGGCCTGCCGCACCGGGTCGATGTCGTAGTACATCTTGAAGCCGGGCCGGTGCTTCTGAATTTCGGCGGCCAGCTCGGCGGGGGTGCAGCTAAAAGCCGTTAGGTTAAAGGCGTTGCGATGTTGCAGCCGGGCTGGATCGGCCTGCATGAGCTCGAGGGTGGCCCGAATGGCATCCGGCATATACATCATGGGCAGCCGGGTATCCGGCGCCAGAAAGCAGGTGTACCGGTCATACTGCAGGGCGTGGTAAAAAATCTCCACCGCATAGTCGGTGGTACCCCCACCCGGCGGTGCGGTGTACGAGATTAAGCCAGGGTACCGCAAGCCCCGCACATCCAGGCCAAAGCGATGCGCGTAGTAGTCGCACAATAGCTCACCGGCCACCTTGGTCACACCGTAAAGGGTGTTGGGGCGTTGAAGGGTGTCCTGGGGGGTGGGATCGCGCGGCGTGTTGGGGCCAAAAGCCGCGATGGAGCTGGGGACAAATACCTGAGCCCCAACCTGCCGTGCCGCCTCCAGCACGTTATGCAGGCCCTCGATGTTGACCCGCCAGGCCAGCTGGGGTTCGGCCTCAGCCCGGGCCGAAAGGATGGCCGCCAGGTGATAGACCACACCAACGCGATGGCGAAGGAAAAACTCCAGCAAGGCCGGCCCGTTGGTACAGTCTAGCTGCTCATAGGGCCCCTCCAGCGCAGGATGCCCTGGGGGCGCCCGCCGAATATCGGTTGCCAAGACTTCTTCGCTTCCGTACAAACCTCGCAAAGCCGGGATCAGTTCGGAACCCACCTGACCCAGCGCACCGGTCACCAAAACTCTGGTCATATACACCTAGGCTTGTTCTCATGGGCCGGATCCTCTCCGCTTAGCGGCCAGCAGGCCCGGCCACACGCCAGTCTAAATGTAAAGCCGGTTTCCCATAACGGCAATGCCTGGGTTATCGTAGGGCCCATGGCTCAGTTTCAAAAGCGCATTCCCGTGGGCGTCATTGGAGGGTTTCTGGGCGCCGGCAAAACCACCCTGGTCAACCATCTGGTGGCGAGCGGAAGCCAAAAGTTTGGCATCATCGTCAATGAGTTCGGCGAAACCGGCATAGACGGCTCGCTGATTGAGAATGTAGACACCGACGGTATCGCCGAGCTATCCAATGGCTGCCTGTGCTGCGTGGGGCGTGAAGACCTGATCTCGGCTTTGTTCAAGCTCATCTCGCGCAAGGACAAGCCCGATTACATCCTGATCGAGCTTTCGGGCCTGGCCGACCCGGTGCCGGTAGCCCAGACCGTGCTGGATCCGTTTGCGCGTACCAGGTTCGAGCTCGACAGCATCATTGGCGTGGCCGATGCCCGCAACCTCGAGCAAACCCTGCGCGACGGCCCCGAAGGCGCGGTGCAGCTCGCCTATGCCAACGCGGTGGTGCTCAATAAAACCGATCTGGCCAGCCCAGAGCAGGTAGACGAGGCCGAGGCTTTGATTCGTAAAATCAACCCCCTGGCCCAGGTATTCCGCACCGCACAGTCCAGGGTCAACCCCCAGGACTTGCTTCATCTTCGCGCGTTCGACCTGGACTGGCGGCCCCAGAACTACCAGCACCTGCACATGCCCAACGTCCAGAGTTTTACCCTCAGCGCCGAGGGTCTGCTCGAGCGCCCCAAGGTCAACAAGTTCATCGACCAGTACCTGATCTCCCGGCCCGACGCGGTTTTCCGGGCCAAGGGTTTTCTCAGCGTCAAAGGCTTCGACAAACAGGTGCTATTCCAGTCGGTGCGGGAGATTTTCAGCCTCGAGCTCTCCCAGGAGCCGCTGCAGGCCCGCTCGAGGCTGGTGGTGATTGGCCGGGGCCTCAACCAGTTTGAGTACGAAGAGGCCTTCCAGGCCCTGAAGGCCCGTCTGTAACTTCGTTCCTATGCAGGGGGCCAGCCGGGAGTATGCTTTAGGGGTATGAGCGCCGCCTTCGAGGTGGAACCACTGGGGCTCGTCCCCTACGCAGAAGCCTGGGAATACCAAAAAAAAGTACACGCCGAGGTGGTGGCGGGGCTGCGCAAACCCACCCTGCTGCTGCTAGAACACCCCCGCACCATCACCCTGGGCCGGGCCGCCAAACCGGAAAACCTGCTCTTGAGCGAGGCCCAGTACCGCGCCCAGGGCATCGAGCTTTTTAGCATCGAGCGGGGCGGCGATGTCACCTACCACGGCCCCGGCCAGCTGGTGGGCTACCCCATCTTTCCGGTGGGGCGGCAGGTGCGGGGGTTTTTGCGGCAGCTCGAGGCGGTGATTATGGCCGTAGCCAAGACCTACGGCATCGAGACCTACGCCACCCCGGGCTACGCCGGGGTCTGGGTGCGCCGGGCCGCGCCCGTGGCCGGCTGGCCCGACCTGGAGGAAAAACTCTGTGCCTTTGGGGTGGCCGTCAAGCAGGATGTGGCTTTGCATGGCTTTGCCCTGAACGTCAACACCAACCTCGACGACTTCAACCTGATCGTGCCCTGCGGCCTCAAGGACAAGGGTGTGACTTCGCTCCAGAAAATCCTGGGCCGAGCGGTTAGCATGGATGAAGTAATGGAACGGGTGGTACAGGCTTTTGAGCAGCAGTTCCCGACCTTCGACCAAGCCCCCCTACCCCCCAAGGAACTGGCATGAGCAAATTCAAAACCGTTCAACTCGAGGACTTCCAGCACGGCGGCCTGATCGAGCTTAAGGTGATCCCGGGCGGCATCGCCCAGGAGCGCCCCGAGCCGGTGGACCGCAACAAACCCGCCTGGCTGCGGGCCACCGTGCCCACCGGCCCCAACTACCAGCGCCTCAAAGAGATGACCCAGCGCCTGCGGCTCCACACGGTCTGCCAGGAGGCCCGGTGCCCCAACATCGGTGAGTGCTGGGGCCACGGCACCATGACCATCATGGTGCTGGGCAGCGTGTGCACCCGGGCCTGCAAGTTCTGCGCGGTGGACACCGGCAACCCCAGGGGCTGGGTAGACCCCCTGGAGCCTTTGCACGTGGCCCAGGCCGTGGCCGAGATGGGCCTCAAGTACGTGGTGCTGACCTCGGTAGACCGCGACGACCTTCCCGACGGCGGGGCCGCCCACTTCGCCGAGGTGGTGCGGCAGATCAAGCGGCTCGACCCCTCGGTCAAGGTCGAGACCCTGACCCCCGACTTCCAGGGCCACCTGGCGGATGTGGAGACCGTTTTGCAGGGCGGCCAGGACGTGTTCGCCAACAACCTCGAGACCGTCCGCCGCCTCACCCCCCGGGTGCGCGACCCTAGAGCCGGCTACGACCAGACCTTGAGGGTGCTCGAGCACGCCAAAAAGGTGCGCCCCGAGGTGCTCACCAAGTCCAGCCTGATGCTGGGCCTTGGCGAAACCGACGAGGAGATCCGCCAGGCCATGCGCGACCTGCGGGCGGTGGGGGTGGATATCCTGACCCTCGGACAGTACCTGCGCCCCACCCAGCACCACCTGCCGGTTGAGCGCTACGTGACCCCGGCGGAGTTCGCCATGTACCGCGACTGGGGCTATGAGGAAGGCTTTATGGAAGTGTTCAGCGGCCCCCTGGTGCGCAGCTCCTACCGGGCCGAAAAGGTCTTTTTCGAGGCCACCCAGGCCGAGTAGCCGCCTATGGTACGCACAACCCGCCGCACAAGCCGAACGCTGGCCTGGGGGGATGCTTTGTGCATCGTGCTGTTTGCCGCCATCGGCCTGCAAACCCACGGCGAGCCCCTCAGTCTGGCCGGAATCCTGCGCAACGCCCTGCCCATCCTGCTGGTCTGGTGGCTGATTGCCCCGTTTTTGCGTACCTACACCCGACCCTCCTGGCAGAACCTGCTCTACACCTGGGCCATTGCCGTAAGCGCCGGGGTCTGGCTGCGCTTTATGGTGCTGCAAAAGCCGTTCGACCTGGGCTACCTGATCTTCTGGGCGGTTGCGCTGGGGGCCACCCTGGTGTTACTGCTGGCCTGGCGGGGGCTGGCGCTGGTGTGGATGCGTCAGCTGCGCAGCAAACCCTGACCGGCCTACACCGAGGGCATGCTGGCCGGCATTGCGGGCACCTCACCCTACCGGGCCCCTACGCCCAGGCCGTGCCGATTTTGCACAACGAGGTAGGCCCGCTCTTCGCCCACATCCACCCGGCCTCCACCGTGCTCGAGGTCAGTCGTTTGGCCGAACCTGAAATGCTTGTGGAGATCGAAGTCGATGCAATCGTATCCTGAAGTCAAACCGGTAAAATGGTTTTACCCCTGCACATGCGTAGAACCCGTAAAGTGTGGAATATGCGCCTGATTTCCATCAATCTGGGCAACCCTCAGCCCTTGCAAATTGGCAACCGTGCCACCACCACCGGCATCTACAAAAACCCGACTGAAGCCGCCCAAATTTCCACTCTGGGGCTGGTGGGTGACCACATAAGCGACCAGGAGCACCACGGCGGCCCCGACCAGGCGGTGTACGTCTACAGCGCCGAGGACTACGACTGGTGGATGGAACAGTTGGGCGAGGCGCTGCCGCCTGGTATGTTTGGCGAAAACCTGACCTTCTCGAGCTTCGGCGCCGAGCCTGTGCGTATCGGCGACCGTTTCAAGGTGGGTGAGGTTTTGCTCGAGGCCACCGCCCCCCGCATACCCTGTTCGACCCTGGCCGCCCGCATGAACGACCCCCAGTTCGTCAAGAAATTCCGCCAGGCTGCGCGGCCTGGGTTTTATGCCAGGGTGCTGGAGGCGGGCCGGGTGCAGCAGGGCGACCCCATTCAAAAAATTTCAGCTCCCGCGGCCTTCCCCACCCTCAGCGAAGTATTCCATCTCTGGTACGACAAAGCCCCCGAGGCCGCCCGGCTTCGCTGGATCCTCACCGCACCCCTGGCCGAACGAGCCAGGGCGGTTTTTGCTGCGCGATTGCCCCTGTAAGATTCAAAAAGATAATCTTCAAACAAAAAACATTCAGAGGCTATCTTTTTGAATCCTAGAGCACACCCCTCGCTACGCTCGGCGAAGAAAGCGTATCCCTTCCAAGGGGCGGTATCGCCCTCCGCTACGCGGATAACTTCGGTCGGGTTGCTTCGCTGCCTTCCAGCGCCCAAGCAAGCGAATCTGGCATAAAAAAATGCCGCCAAACTTGGCGGCATTGTGAGCGCATCGGGTGGCTATGCCTTGTCGGCCACCACCGAGACCTTCAGGGTCATGGGCACCTCGGGGTGGGGCTTGTAGGCCAGGGTGTAGTCACCCAGGTCTTTGATGGGCTTTTCCAGGGCCAGTTTCTTGGGGTCAATGGTGATCTGGTGCTGGGCTTCCAGGGCAGCGGCAATCTCGCGGCTGGTTACCGAGCCGTAGATCTTCTGGTCGCCGGCCTTCACCTTAAGCACCAGGGTAATGGGCTCGAGGAGTTCCTTGAGGCGCTCGGCCTCGGCTTTGCGCTCAGCGGCCTTTTTGGCCTGCGCCCGGATTTTGGCCTCCAGGGTCTTGAGGTTGCTCTCGGTGGCTAGGGTGGCAAGGCCGCGCGGTAGCAAATAGTTGCGGGCGTAGCCCGGCTTCACGTTGACCACTGCCCCCACGTCGCCGAGGTTTTCCATAGGTTCAAGCAGAATCACTTTCATCTTCCACTCTCCCTATTTCCGTACCAGCTTTTCGGTAAAGGGCAGCAAGCCCAGCATACGCGCACGCTTGATGGTACGCGCCAACTTGCGCTGTTCTTGGGCACTAAGCCCGGTACGACGACGGGGCAGAATTTTCCCGGTCTCGGACAAAAAGCGCCGCAGAACTTCTACGTTCTTGAAATCGGTAAGGTCAAACGCACCAACAGCGGCAGCCACTTTGGGTTTGCGGCCACGGCGCACACTACGCTCGCGGTCCTGGCGGTCGCCCTTGGGGTTTGTACGATTGGACATCTTCTTGGTGCTCAAAACGGTAAATCCTCCTCAGGTGGGAAATCTTCTTCTAAGCCTTCTTCAATGTCTACCTTGCCCGCACGGCCTTTGGCTGTGGAAGCCATCTGGGAACTGTTTCCACCTGTGCTCTGTCCAGTTCCACGGGCAAGTCGCTCGAGGCGGGAAAGCTCCACACGGGTGGTGTAGCGCCTTGTGCCGTCCTGAGCGGTCCAGGAGTCGTTCACCAAGCGTCCCATTAAGAACGCCCCGTCTCCTTTTTTGAGTTCTGCCGCAAACTCGGCCAGCTCGCGCCAGGCCTGAGCTTCCACGTAGTGCACCTTTTCCTGCTCCCCACCCTGGCGGGTGGTGATCTTTTCGTTCACCGCCAAGGAAAGACGGGTAACAGCAGTACCCTGAGGTGTGTAGCGCAGCTCGGGGTCGCGGGTCAGGTTGCCTACCAGCATCACCTGGTTAAGACCGTCCTTGAGGCGCTCCTGTCCACGGGCGTCGGTAACAGTTACCTGGCCTCGTTTACCCTCCAGGCTCACGATCTCCATCCGGTCGGCACGGATATCCAGGCTGCTTTTTTTCTGGCCGTCCTGCTCCCAGGCGCGGTATTCGAGCTTGCCATCCACAAATAGGGCCATACCCGCTTTCAGGGTATCTCCCCAAAATTCTGCACTCTTGCCCAGCAGCTTCACGCGGTGGTACCAGGCCGGTTCACGGGTTTGGCCCTGTTCATCGGTCACCACATCATTGCCAGCCAGGTTGAGTTCCATCACGGCCAGCCCGCCTGGGGTGTAGCGCAGTTCGGGGTCTTGGGTCAGGGTGCCTACTAGGGTTACGCGGTTGAGGCCTCGAGCCATGTTGATCAGTCCTTTTTCGTTGCGGTCTTGAGTTAGTTTAGTACAGTTTGTGCAGTTGCGTTCCGGCGATGGTCTTGGCCTCAGAACTCAGCTCAAGGCCAGCAGCCTACTTCTTCTTCTGGCTGTTTCGCCATTCGGGACGGTCGCGGATGATGGTTACACGACGCACGTGGTCGCGCAGGCGCAGTTCACGCTCGAGCGCGGCATTGTTGTTGCCGGCCATCTCCACCGTGTAAAAGACCACGTTGCCCTCGGGGTCTTTCTGGATGGGGTAGGCCAGGCGGCGGTTGCCCCAATCGTCAACGTTTTTGATGCTGGCTCCGTAGCGCTCGAGGGCAGATTTGATGACCTCTTTCTCTAGCGCGGCCTGCGCCCCGTCGAGGTTGGGGTTGAGAATGATACCGATCTCGTACTGTGGCATGTTCACCTCCTTTCTGCTTGGCATTTACCCACCGCGTTTCGTAAAACGGGGTGGGCACAACTTCAGCAGGCGATCCTCTCGGATCACGCAAGGTGAGAGTATAACAGATGAAGATGGGTAGGGCCAATTAATATAGGAGTTACGCAGTTGCCTCTCACCCCTCTACTCGGCTACCCTTTTCTGCAAAGCAAACAGGCCAAGAGGAGTTAGCTGCTATGAACCCCCCAAAGTGCACCGACCTGGACTATATCCACTTCCTCATCGCCGCCCAGAAGGTCTTCACCTGTACCGAAGCCGCCCGCTGCCAACCCGAGGAACCCAGCGCTCCCGCCCACGACGCCTTCACCCGCCTGCTCCAGCGACAGCCTCCCGACACGGAGGCGCTGTGGCAGGAGGCCAGGGCCGTGGTGGAGCCCACCCGGGGGCTTCTGATCCTGGACGACACCACCCTGGATAAACCCTATGCCCAGCGGATGGAGCTGGTGACCTACCACTGGAGCGGCAAGCACCAGCGGGTGGTCAAGGGGATCGCCCTCATGACCCTGCTGTGGACGGAGGGCCAGGCCCTCATCCCCTGCGACTTCAGGATTTATGACAAGCCCTGGGAAGGGAAGACCAAGAACGAGCACTTTATGGAGATGCTGCGGGTAGCCAAGGGACGGGGGTTTGCTCCAGCGTACGTGCTAATGGATAGCTGGTACGCTTCGCTGGAGAACCTGAAGGAGATTGCTCGCCTGGGCTGGCGCTTCCTCACGCGGCTGAAGGGGAACCGGCAGGTGAACCCGGATAGGGAGGGGCTTCGGCCGGTGAGCGAGGTGGAGATACCGCCGGAGGGGCGGGTGGTGCACCTGAGGGGTTTTGGTCTGGTCAGGGTGTTCCGGACGGTTTCGAAAGACGGGGACGCGGAGCACTGGGCGACCAACGACCTGGGGATGACTGAAGGTCGGCGGGGGGAGTTGGAGCGGGCAGGCTGGGGTATCGAGGTCTACCACCGGGGGCTCAAGGGGTGTTGCGGGGTGGAGCGGGCCCAGGTGAGAAAGAGGGCCTCTATCCTGGGCCACCTTCTTCTGTCCCTACGTGCTTTTCTGAGGCTGGAGGTGTACCGCTTGCGAACGGGGGTGAGTTGGTATGAGTCCAAGGCAAGTATTATCCGCGAGGCGATACGAAGTTACCTGGCCAATCCCATACACATCCTTCACCCAACTGCGTAAGTCCTATAATAAAAAATGGGGCTGCGGGGATCAAAACTCAACGCACCATCACCGCCCCAGGCATCCGGCTTCCTAGTAAAGCCCAGGCCACCTCACGCCCCAGTAAGGCCCCCAGCACGTTTCCGGTTCCGCTGTAGGCCCCAACCGCCCACACCCCCGGCCGCACCTCCTCCGCCACCGGCAGCCCGCTGCTGGTGTAACCAACCGAGGCCGCCCAGCGGTGGGTGACGGGAGCCCCGATATCAAGCTGGCGCAGCAGCGCCTCCAGGCGCTGCTGTACGTCTTCGGTAGGCTCGGCCTGGGTCGTCCACTCGGCTTCACCACCGGCGTCGCGCATCCCCCCCAGGGCAATCCGGCCATCGGGTAGCTGCTGCCAGTAATCGTAGCCCCAGCGGCGATACACCGGGCGTGTATAGCGCATAGCCACCGGGGCCGTGGCCAGCATCTGCAAGCGGGCAGTGCGCACACGTCCTTTTAATTCGGGCAGCAGGCACTCCAGCCGCCCATCCACCGCTACCAGCACCTTCTGGCAGTGCACCCGCCCCTGGGGGGTCTGCACCATCCGACCGCTGATACTCAGGGCAGGGGTGTTTTCAAAAAGCCTGGCCCCAGCCTGCAGGGCTTGCTGGGCCAGCCTTCTGCACCGCTCGAGCGGGTTGAAAACCCCATCGCTGGGTATCAGCAAGCCCTGTCCCTCCGGGCCTTCATAGGGTTCCGCCGCAAAACCGTCGGCCCGGAGGGCCTCGAGGTGCGCCGTGCAGTCCTGCAGTTCCTCCTCCGAAGCCGCAATACGCAATGAGCCCACCCGCCGGATGGCTTCGGGCGTTTCTGCTTTCATTCGAGCGATCTGATCAAGGGTGGCTTGGTACACCCGCCGGGCAAAATCGCGCCCGTGTTCGGCTACACTCTGGTGGTAGAATTTCGCCAGTCCCGCTAGCAAAAAGCCGCCATTGCGGCCCGCCGCCCCCCCAGCCACCGGGCCCGCATCCAGGCCCACCACACTTCTGCCCAGCCGCAGCAACTCGTGGATTGCCGCCAGGCCCGAGCCACCCAGCCCCACCACGCACACCTCGGCCTCGAGGTCGCCTTCCAGGCTGGGTAAACCCGGCCAATTACCATCGTCCCAAACCGGCGTGTTCACCCCCTCAGCATAACCAACAAAAACGGGCTGGACTTCTGATATCCAGCCCGCACCTGGGTTCTTTGGTGGAGGCGGAGGGATTTGAACCCCCGACCTTGTCCTTGCAAAGGACCTGCTCTCCCGCTGAGCTACGCCCCCAAGCCAAGCATGGAGTATAGCAACGATTGGGGCTTCCGTAAAGAGTTCCCCTCGGTTATACTTCGACGTTGGGTGTGCCGGCGCGCAGCCTGGGGTTAGGGAACGGTGCCCAGGGGGAAAGTGCAGCCAGCACAATTCAACGCCCGCTCCAACCGTCCCGTAAGGAGAAACCATGGCAAACGTAAGCATCAAAGAATTGCTCGAGGCCGGCGTACACTTTGGTCACGAGACCAAGCGCTGGAACCCCAAGATGAAGCGCTACATCTATGCCGAGCGCAACGGCATCTTTATCATCGACCTGCAAAAGAGCATGGTCGAACTCGAGCGCACCTTTAAGTACGTGCAAGACCTGGCTATGCGGGGGGCCACCATCCTGTACGTAGGCACCAAAAAGCAAGCCCAGGAAATCATTCAGCAGGAGGCCGAACGGGCTGGGATGCCCTACGTCAACCAGCGCTGGCTGGGCGGCATGCTCACCAACTTCCGCACCATTACCGCTCAGGTCAACCGCCTCTCGGAGCTCGAGGCCCTCTTTGCCTCTGAGGAGATCAAAGAGCGGGTCAAAACCGAGCAGGTCAAGCTCCAGCACGAGCTCGATCGCCTTAAGAAGAACCTGGGGGGTTTCCGCAAGCTGCGCCGCCTGCCCGACGCCATCTTCGTGGTAGATCCCACCAAAGAAGCCATCGCGGTTAAGGAAGCCCGCAAGCTGGGCATCCCGGTGATCGCCCTGGCCGACACCGACTCCGACCCCGATGTCTGCGATTACATCATCCCCGGCAACGACGATGCCATCCGCTCGATTCAGCTCATCGTCAGCCGCATGACCGACCTGATTGTGGAGGCCCGGGGCGGTGGGCGCGAAGCACCTGCCCAGGCCGCCGAGGCCGAGGTAGCCGAAGCATAAATGGGGCCTTTTCCAAGAGGTGAAAACAATGACCCAACTTGAGCAGATCAAAAAACTACGCGAGCAAACCGGCGCCGGCATGAGCGACGTTAAGAAAGCGCTGGAAGATGCTGGCTGGGACATAGAAAAAGCCACCACCCTGCTGCGCGAACGGGGGGCCCTCAAGGCCGCCAAGAAAGCCGACCGCGAGGCCCGCGAGGGCATCATCGGCTCGTACATCCATCACAACCTGCGGGTGGGGGTGCTGGTGGAGCTGAACTCCGAGACCGACTTCGTAGCGCGCAACGAGGAGTTTCAACGCCTGGCCAAGGACATTGCCATGCACATCGCCATGGCCAACCCCCGGTATATAAGCGTGGAGGAGGTCTCGCCGGAGGATCTCGAGAAAGAAAAAGCCATCTACATTCAGCAGCTTCTTAATGAGGGCAAGCCACAAAACATCGCCGAGAAAGCCGCCGAGGGCCGCCTCAAGAAGTTCTATGAGGAGATGGTGCTCCTGGAGCAGCCTTTTGTGAAGGATGAAAAGGTCAAGGTTGGCGATCTAATCAAGGCCGCCATTGCCAAGATTGGCGAGAACATCCAGGTCAAACGCTTCTGCCGATTTGAAGTAGGGGCGTAAGCGATGCGCAGTCAGGGTCGAGAGTCGAGAGGCTTTCGACCCTTTCCTTTTTGCGGTGAGGGAAATTTGGAGGGCAGCAAAGGGGGGCTAGATGAAATACAAACGGGTTCTGCTCAAACTATCGGGTGAATTCATGAGCGGCAATGGCTTTGGTATCCAGCCTGAGGCCACCAAAGCGCTGGCCCAGGAGGTGGCCAAGGCCCACCAGCTAGGGGTGCAGGTGGCCATTGTGGTGGGGGGTGGCAACTTCTGGCGTGGGGCTCGACAAGGGGTGGGTATGGATCGGGCCAGCGCGGATTACATCGGCATGCTAGCCACCATCATGAATGCCCTGGCACTGCAGGACGCTCTCGAGTTCATCGGGGTACCCACCCGCGTTCAAACCGCCCTCACCATCCAGCAAGTAGCCGAACCCTACATCCGCCGCCGGGCCATACGGCACCTGGAGAAAGGGCGGGTGGTCATTTTTGGCGGGGGAACCGGCAACCCGTTCGTGACCACCGATACCGCCGCGGCCTTGCGCGGACTGGAAATGAACGTGGATGCGGTTTTGATGGCTAAAAATAAGGTGGATGGCGTTTACAGCGACGACCCACGCAAAAACCCGGAGGCCAAGAAGTTCGACATCCTCACCTACCACCAGGCCCTCGTCCAGGGTTTGCAGGTGATGGATGCCACCGCCATGGCCCTGTGCCAGGAACAAAACATGCCCATCGTAGTCTTCGACATGTTTACCGAAGGCAACCTGGAAAAAATCATAAAGGGCGAACGGGTAGGCACCCTGGTACACAGCTAGTTGGGGGTGCTGGGGGCTGTTCGGCCCAATCAGAAATAGCCTGCTTTTTGAATCCTAGAGGGCCCTCTTCTGTGGGGTTTTTCCACTGCCAAAGAGCGCTCAACTCATCCAAATCTGGTATAAGCTATCACAAATATAGGAGGAAACCATGCTCAAAGAGCTCTACAACGAGACCAGACAGCACATGCAAAAATCCCTGGAGGCCCTCGAGCACCACCTCACCACCATGCGCACCGGCAGGGCCAACCCAGCCATCCTCAACAACATCAAGGTCGAGTACTACGGTTCAACCGTGCCGCTCAGCCAGGTGGGGACGGTCTCCTCTCCCGACCCCCGCACGCTGGTGGTGCAGTCGTGGGATCCCAACATGCTCAAGGAGATCGAGAAGGCCATCCGCGACTCCGACCTGGGTCTGAACCCCACCAACAAGGGCGATGCGCTGTACATCAGCATTCCCCCGCTTACCGAAGAGCGCCGCCGCGATCTGGTCAAATCGGTGAAGCACTATGCGGAAGAGGCCCGCATTGCGGTGCGCAACATTCGGCGCGAGGCTTTGGACAAGGCCAAAAAGCTAGAAAAAGAAAAACACCTCTCCGAAGACGATATCAAGCGTGCCGAGGCCGAGATCCAAAAGATCACCGACGAGTTTGTGCACAAAATAGACGAGGCCTTACACAAAAAGGAGCAGGAAATCCTGAAGGGTTAGGGATTTCAACCACCCCCACCCATAAGCCGTCCAGCCGGTGGGCTGCTGGCTTGAGTCTAGCTGCCGGGTGGCTTTTTATGCCTGCTGATATGCTTTAATCGTGGTACCCAACGCCCGACCCGACCCTTCGCTGCCGACCCGCGTTATCTCTTCGCTGATCGGGGTGCTGGTCTTATTCGTGGTGCTGTGGGAAGGCCGTGTCTTCTTGCTGCTGGCCCTGATGTTGATTCTGGTGGTGGGTTCGCTCGAGCTGCGCTACATGCTACGCAACAGGGGCATCGAGCTGAACATGGCCTTTTTGATCGGGGGCGGTCTGGTGATGCTTCTGTTCAGCCTGCCCCAGCTCCACGATGCCTACCCGGGCGTACCCTGGCGGGAGATTGCCTTAGGGCTGGTACTGATTGGCGCGTTCAGTTCGGAGCTGATCGTGGGCGCCAACATCCAGCGCTTCGCCTACAGCCTGATGGCCTTTCTGTACCTGCCCTGGACGCTGGGTTTCTTCCTGCTTTTGCGCCACTCGCCCGACGGCAACGTAGGGCTATGGATTCTGGCCCTGCCGCTCATCACCAGCTTTGCCAACGACATCGGGGGCTATTTTGTGGGGCGCTATTTTGGAAAGCGCAAGCTGGCCCCCACCATCAGCCCCGGCAAAACCGTGGAGGGCTCGATTGGTGGAATTGCCACCAGTCTGCTGCTGCTCGTTCTCTTTACCACCATCGTGCGCTCGGCCTACCCTGAAAGCCCCTTTGCCCTGTTCAGGCCGGTGGAGCTGTTTGTGGCCAACCTGGTGCTCTCGTTTGCCGCGCAGCTTGGCGACCTGACCGAGTCTATGCTCAAGCGCTACTGCGGGGTCAAAGACTCCGGCTACTTCCTGCCCGGCCACGGCGGGCTGTTGGATCGGCTGGACTCGCACCTGTTCACGGTTCCGCTCACCTACTACCTCCTCACCATCTTTATTTGAGAGCAAATCGCCTCACCCGACAAACCGGTACACTGACAGGAAGATGAACGATTACCCTAAACGCGTTGTGGTGCTGGGTTCGACCGGCTCCATCGGCACCCAGACCCTGGAGGTCTGCCGCTGGCGGCGCTACCGGGTGGTGGGGCTGGTGGCCGGGAAAAACCTGGAGCTGCTGGCCCAGCAGATTGCTGAGTTTCAGCCCGAGGTGGTGGCCGCCGACCCCTCCATCCTACCCGCGCTCAAAGCGCGCTTCCCCCATTTGCAACTGGCCGAGCCCCTCGAGGTGGCCGCCTGGCCGGCCGAGGTGGTGGTGGGGGCCATACCGGGCCTGGCCGGTCTGCCGGGGGTGCGGGTGGCGGTGCAGCACGGGCGCCGCCTGGCCCTGGCCAACAAGGAGAGCATGGTGGCCGCCGGGCCGCTTTTGTGGCAGGAGGCGCAAAAAAGCGGGGCCGAGATCATCCCGGTGGACTCGGAGCACTCGGCTTTGTTCCAGTGCCTGCTGGGGGAGCCTTTTGCAGACCTGGCCGAGCTGATTCTCACCGCTTCTGGGGGCCCCTTCCTGCGCGAACCCGCCGATCTATCCAGCGTCACCCCCCAGATGGCCCTCAACCACCCCCGCTGGAAGATGGGGCCCAAGGTAACCATTGACTCCTCGACGCTTTTTAATAAGGGCCTCGAGGTGCTGGAAGCCGTGCAGTTGTTCAAGGTGCCCATCGAAAAGGTCAAGGTGCAGATCCACCCCCAGTCCTACGTGCACTCCATGGTGCGTTTCCAGGACGGCAACCTCAAGGCCCAGCTCGGCCCCACCGATATGCGGCTGGCCATCCAGTACGCCCTCACCTACCCCCAAAGGCCCCCCACCCCGCTGCGCGAGGCCCCCATCCCCGAGCGGCTGGAGTTTTACCCGCCGGATACCCAGCGCTTCCCGGCCCTGGCCCTGGCCTATGAGGCCGGGCGGATGGGGGGGCTGGCCCCGGTGGTGCTCAACGCCGCCGATGAGGTTGCGGTGGAGGCCTTTTTGCAGGGGCAGATCGGCTACCTGGAGATCCCCCGGGTGCTGGAAAAAGTGTTGCAGCAGACTCCAGTGGGTGCACTAACCTGGGACAATATCGCTTATGCCGACCTCGAGGCCCGCCGGTGGGCCCGGGAGTACTTGAAAATAAAGGTCTAGTCCTTCTAGCGCGGAGCAAAGCATGAGCATCCTCTGGTTTCTACTGATCATCTCCATCAGCATCTTCGTACACGAGCTGGGCCACTACCTGGCCGCCCGTGTGCAGGGGGTGGGGGTCAAGAACTTTGGGGTGGGTTTTGGCCCTACCCTTCTCAAGTTTGAGCGCTGGGGCACCACCTGGCGGCTCAATGCCATCCCGCTGGGCGGCTACGCCGAGATCGAGGGCATGATGCCCGGCGACACCCACGGCTACGCGCGCCTCTCGAGCCTGGGCAAGTTTTTTATTTTGGTGGCCGGCGTGGTCATGAACCTGCTCCTGGCCTGGGGGGTGCTGGCCGCGCTCTCCTCTATTCAGGGCATCCCCCAGACCCGTGCCGAGGTCACCGAGGTGCTGCCCGGCAGCCTGGCCGAGCAGGCCGGTTTTAAGGTGGGCGACCGCATTCTGCGCTTAAACGGGGAAGTGCTCACCTCCTACGACCAGGTCACCCGCTTCCGCCAGAGCACGGGCGAGAAGGTGTTCGTGGTGCTGCGCGACGGTGCTGAGGTAACCATACGTTTCAACTGGGACAACACCCAGACCCGGCTGGGCATCGTCTACCGGGCCGAGCTGGTGGGCTACACCCGCATCAACTTCTTCCAGGGGTTTGCCCGGGCCATCGGCGAGACGGTGGTGGCGGTGCCGCGCTTCGTGCAGGAGTTCGTGGGCAGCATGGCCCGCATCCTTTCGGGACAGCAGGCCCAGGGGGTGGCGGGGCCGGTGGGCATCGTCAGCATCACCGGGCAGGCCGCGCAGCAGGGGCTTGGCACGCTGGTAGGACTGCTGGCGGCCATCAACCTCTCGCTGGCGGTGTTCAACCTCCTGCCCATCCCAGGGCTGGATGGGGGGCGCATCCTGGTGCTCATCGCCAACGCTTTGAGCGGGGGCCGCATCAAACCCGAGACCGAGGCCCGGCTCACCTACGCGGGGTTCGTCTTCCTGATCCTTCTGATTGTGCTGGTCACCATCAACGACATCCGCAACCTTAGCGGCGGTTAAGCACGATAAAATAGCCCCCGATGGACACCACGGTGCTCATTCCGGCCTACAACGAAGCAGCCCATATCGGGGCCGTGGTGGCCACTGCCCGGGCGGCCGGTTTTCCGGTGCTGGTGGTGGACGACGGCTCCAGCGACGAAACCGCCCAGGCCGCCCAGGCCGCTGGGGCCAGGGTGCTGCGCCTGCCCGAGAACCGGGGCAAAAGCGAAGCCCTGGCCTTCGGCTTAGCCCATGTGCAAACCCCCTATGTGCTGCTATTGGATGCCGATCTGGTAGGGATAAAACCTCAACACCTGCTGAACCTGCTCGAGCCGGTGCGAGCCGGGAAGCTGGACATGGCCATCGGGGTCTTTAAGTCGGGGGGTCTGATGACCGACTTCGGCAACCGCGCCACCCCGTTTCTCTCAGGGCAGCGGGCCTGCAGCACCCAGTGGCTCCGCAGCGTGCCCAACCTAACCGAGCGGCGCTGGCCCGAGCCCGCCATCACCGATCACCTAACCCGCACCCAGGCCCGCTGGGCCTACGTAGAGCTGCACGGGGCCGGCCAGATTATGAAGGAACAAAAACGCGGCTTCTGGAAGGGCCTGGGTATGCGCCTCAGAATGTACGCCGAGCTTCTGAGGTACCACTTGGGACGGAAGACTCGAGCTTGAATTGCCCTGACCATAGACCCATAGCTTTGATACCAGCATGGAGGTGGCTATGCGGATCGAAGTGGCTGTGGTGATGCAGGTGAACGTCCCCGAAGACACCGACCTCGAGGATCTGAGTCTAGAGATCGACGAGGAGGGCCTGCGTTTCGTGAGCAAGGGTCAGGTGGTGGCCGACGCCAGCCAGATCGAGGACTGCTACATCGACGGTATCGAGTCGGAAGAAGGCGACGAGGACGACTGGGAAGAAGAGGAAGAAGACGAGCGGTGAGCCTCCAAACACCCTGCCAGCACATTTCCCTCATCCAAGGGCTTTCCAGTGACGGGCAGGGGTTATTTGTCCTACTTTTTCCAAAAAGCCAGTGGGTAGAATAAGCGCATGGACGTTTTGAGCCGTGCGGCAGCGGGCGAACGACTTTCGGCCAGCGAAATACTCGAGCTCTACCACCTCCCCCTACCCGAAGTAGCCGCCGTGGCCCACGAACTGCGGCTCCAGCGCAGCAATCCCCAGGTGGTCACCTACCTGATCGACCGCAACATCAACTACACCAACATCTGCAACGTGGCCTGCAACTTCTGCGCCTTCTACCGCACCCGGCGCCAGAGCGATGCCTACGTGCTTTCCTTTGAGGAGATCGGACGCAAGATCGAAGAGCTCATGCAAATTGGCGGGCGGCGCATCCTGATGCAAGGCGGGGTCAACCCCGACCTGCCTTTCGAGTGGTACCTCGAGCTTCTGCGCTACCTGAAGCAGCACTACCCCGAGGTGCGCATCGACGCCTTCAGCCCCGAGGAGATCCTGGGCCTGGAGAAGATTACCGGGCGTGACTGCCACGAGCTCTTGGTCGCGCTCAAGGAGGCCGGTCTGGATGGGCTGCCCGGCGCGGGGGGCGAGATTCTGGTGGACGAGGTGCGGGCCAAAGCAGCCCCCGCCCGCATCAAAAGCAGCGACTGGTTCCGCATCCTGGACACCGCCCAGAGCCTGGGGCTTTACACCATCGCCACCATGGTGATCGGCTTTGGCGAGACCTACGAGCAGCGCGTGGCCCACCTGCTCCAGATCCGCGAACAGCAGGATAAAGCCCTGCGCGCCTATGGGCAGGGCTTCGCGGCTTTTGCCATGTGGACGCTACAAACCGAGCACACCCGCCTCAAAGGTAAGGCCCCGGGGGCCACGGCCTATGAGTACCTGCAGCAGCTTGCCATTGCCCGCATCGCCCTGGACAACATCCCCAACCTGCAGGCCAGCTGGCCCAGCATGGGCTTCAAGGTGGCCCAGGCCGCGCTTTACTACGGCGCCAACGACTTCGGCTCCACCATGCTGGAAGAAAACGTGGTGAGCGCCGCCGGCGGGCACAACCGCACCCACGCCACCGTGCGGCAGATCGTGCGCCACATTGCCGACGCAGGCTTTACCCCGGCCGAGCGCGACCCCTACTACAACATCAAGCAGTACCCCGACGTACAGGCCATTCTGAACGAGAAACCGCCGGTGGCCCTGCCGCTGGCCTAGTTTCTGAAAACCACATCTTCCCGCTGGAAATTGCGATAGGCCAGGTGCAGCGCCAAAACTCCATAGGCCAGGGTGGAAAGCCAGTTCAGCCCGAGCTGCCAGGGGCTCGAGTTCCCCTTTACGATGGCATCCAGGGCCAGCACAACCCCCAGGCCGGGCAAGGCAAAAAACCAGTCCTGCACTTTTATATAGTCAAGCAGTATAAAGAACGCCAGGGGTGCAAACGCCAAAAAATCCATAGGGCCAAAGTAGATGCTGGCCTCCCGGTAGCTGCGGGCAAAAATGCCAACAGCCAGCATCACCGCCACGATGAAGAAAGCCAGCAGCAGCGTGGTTATGGCAATTGCCAGCAGATCGGCAGGTGCAAGAGCCAACGACCCAATCTGCATCTGCAGGTTCTCTGGCAGGGCTTGAACCCGTCCTGCTAGGTTGTGCTGTAGCAGCAGGTTCCCCAGTAGCACCCCGATAGACGAAATCGTGCCGGTGAAAACCGCCACCAAAAAAATCGCCAGGCCTTTGCCCCACAAGAGCTTTGCAGGGGCAATGGGCGCGGATAGCAGGGCCTCTATGGTGGCCTTTTCCTTCTCCCCTACGGTGGCCTCGAGGGCCACTGGATGGCCGCCTAAAATCACCAGCCCCACCACCACCATGGGAATCACCAGGACCAGCAAACCCATGGCCTGCTCCTGCTCGCTGGCAGCTTTTTTGGTTTCGATGGCAAAGGGCTCGAGGTCGGATGGCGCCAGGCCTCGAGGCTGAATGCGGGTGAGCACAACCTGCTCCTTGTAGCGCTGCAAAACCTCCTTAGCCCGTTCGGTTGCCGCCGAGGGTTGCAGATTCATCACCCTGTTTGAGTCGTAAATGGTGTAGCGACCGTCCTCGTAAACAATACCGACATCGGCGAGTTTTTCGCGCACCTCGTGGCTAGGTTCAGAACTGAAGCGTATGGTAAAGCGGTTCTGGCGGAGAAGTTCGTGAAGCTCGAGGGGAACACCCTGCACCGCCACCACCATCTGCTTGTTTTCGACTTCATGGTAAGAGCGCGCTAAAAGCAGAATGGGAAGATTCATTAGCAAGGGTAAAATCACCAGCGGTACCAAGATGATAAGCGCAATGCGCTCTTCGCGCACGTAGGTCAGGATCTCTTTACGAGCGATTTTGAAGACTTCTTTCATGCAATAAATTTCCTCGTCTTACAACAGTACACCCCACCAGACTTGCGTCCAAACAAGCCGACGTATCTATAGCTTTTGCATTCGGGCTAGTTTCTGAACACCACATCCTCCCGCTGGAAGCTGCGGTAGGCCAGATAGACCGCCAGCCCCGCATAGGCCAGGGTAGCGGCCCAGGTGGTAAGCAGTTGGGTGGCAGTGGCCGCACCTCTGACAATCACGTCCATCGCTAGCACCACGTTCACAATGGGCAAGGCAAAAAACCAGTCTTGCAGCTTGAGGAAATCAGAGAACTGCAGGAACAAAATAGGAATAATCGTGAACAGCGACAACAACCCGGTATAGCTCTGGGCTTCCTTGAAGGTGCGGGCGTAGAGGCCCAGCGAGATCAGGACGGCAATGATGAGCAGGGCAAATAGCACCGCGGTGAGGAGGATGGATAGGTAGCCCAGCGGGTCAAGGGCCAGTCCGCCCCCTAGCTGAACCTCCCCACCTCCCCCCTGGATCGATTGAAGCGTTTGTAGCCGTCCAGCAAGAAAGTTGCGAACCACCCCACCACTCAACAAAAGCCCCACCAGGGAAGCAATGGTCGAGAGCATCGACATCACAAACACCGCCAGCCCCTTGCCCAGCAGGATCTGGCTGAGCGGAACAGGGGCCGCCAACAGGGCCTCGAGGGTTCCCTTCTCCTTCTCCCCTGCCGTAGCGTCCAACGCGACCGGCATGCCACCCGATTGAATAAACATCACCAAAAAAAACGGAATCAAAAAGGCAAACACACCAGCGGCCTGCTCCTGCGCACTCGAGGCGTCTTTGGTCTCGATGCTGAAGGGTTCCAGAATATCGGGGCCAATCCCCCGGGCCCGCAGCTGCTCGGCCACCACCCGGTCTTTGTAGGCCCGCAGCGCCGCCTGCACCTTCCCAACCACCAGCGCACTCTGGGAAGCCGTCCCACGCGAGAGCCGGCCGTAGAGGGTGTAGCGCCCATTCTCGAAGACCAGGGCCGCCTGCACCTCGCGGTTTTGCACCGCCGTCTGGGGGTCGGCAATCTGGACGGGCTCGAGCCTGGCTTTGCGGAGTTCCTCCAGCACCGCCGCCGGAACCCCCACCACCCCCACCTTCTGCACCGACTCCTGGGTTTGGCGGGCAGCATTGCCGAAGAGCAGGATGGGCCCGAACATCAACAACGGCATGATCAGGATGGGCAGAACCAGGGTGTTGAAGAGCACCCGGCGCTCGCGCACCACGCTCAGGAGTTCTTTGCGTGCGATTATGAGAATCTCGTTCATGGAGCATCTCCTTTACGCGGCCTGTTCCAGGCGGCGGATGAAGGCCCGCTCGAGGCTGCCCGAGCCGAGCTCGAGGGCCTCCTGCAGGCTGCCCTCAAAAACCAGCAAGCCATGGTCAATAAACCCCACCCGGTCGCAGACCTCCTCGGCCTCGCTCATCACGTGGGTGGAGTAGACCAGGGTCTTGCCCAGCCCAGCGTACTGCCTTACAAAGTCCAGCAATGCCCGGCGGGCGAATACATCCAGCCCCGCGGTGGCCTCGTCCAGCAGCAAGACCTGGGGCTGGTGCAGGATGGCCCGCGCGATGACGATTTTCTGCTGCATACCGGTGGACATCTGCCTGACCTGCTTGGAGAGTACGGAGGGCTCGATGTGCAAAAGCTCGGCGGCCCAGGCGATGCGCTCCTTGAGTTTGGGCCCCCACAGGTCGTAGAAGCTCCCGAAGAAGTCCAGCACCTCGTAGCCGGTGAGCTTGTCGTAGACCTTCATCCCACCGTTGACAATGCCCAGGTTGCGGCGCACCTCCAAAGGCTGCCGCACCACATCGAAGCCTGCGACTTTTGCACTACCCCCGGTGGGCTTGAGCAGGGTGGCCAGCATCCGTAGGGTGGTGGTTTTGCCCGCCCCGTTGGGGCCCAAAAGGCCATACACCTCACCCGGCTGCACCCTGAACGAGATGCCTCTGACCGCTTGCGTCTTCTGGTAGCTTTTTTGTAGATCGACCACCTCAATCATGTAACCCCCTGTCAATCGAAGTGGCGGCGCATCCCGTCCGCTCGAGCTTGCCGGTGCACCTGCCACACGTCTCGGCGGTGTGGAGAACCCACAAGCCCAGCGGTATCAGCACCATCCCCATCAGCAACAGAATACCGGTTCCGGCAGCACCGAGGAAAGTCGAGGATGGAAGCCCTTGCTTCGGATGACCATCTTTATTGAATTCGGTATAAATAGCCCGTAGCAAAGGCCCTGCAGACAGCATGTTTTAGGGTAGTAGGAGTTACGCAGTTGCCTCTCACCCCTCTACTCGGCTACCCTTTTCTGCAAAGCAAACAGGCCAAGAGGAGTTAGCTGCTATGAACCCCCCAAAGTGCACCGACCTGGACTATATCCACTTCCTCATCGCCGCCCAGAAGGTCTTCACCTGTACCGAAGCCGCCCGCTGCCAACCCGAGGAACCCAGCGCTCCCGCCCACGACGCCTTCACCCGCCTGCTCCAGCGACAGCCTCCCGACACGGAGGCGCTGTGGCAGGAGGCCAGGGCCGTGGTGGAGCCCACCCGGGGGCTTCTGATCCTGGACGACACCACCCTGGATAAACCCTATGCCCAGCGGATGGAGCTGGTGACCTACCACTGGAGCGGCAAGCACCAGCGGGTGGTCAAGGGGATCGCCCTCATGACCCTGCTGTGGACGGAGGGCCAGGCCCTCATCCCCTGCGACTTCAGGATTTATGACAAGCCCTGGGAAGGGAAGACCAAGAACGAGCACTTTATGGAGATGCTGCGGGTAGCCAAGGGACGGGGGTTTGCTCCAGCGTACGTGCTAATGGATAGCTGGTACGCTTCGCTGGAGAACCTGAAGGAGATTGCTCGCCTGGGCTGGCGCTTCCTCACGCGGCTGAAGGGGAACCGGCAGGTGAACCCGGATAGGGAGGGGCTTCGGCCGGTGAGCGAGGTGGAGATACCGCCGGAGGGGCGGGTGGTGCACCTGAGGGGTTTTGGTCTGGTCAGGGTGTTCCGGACGGTTTCGAAAGACGGGGACGCGGAGCACTGGGCGACCAACGACCTGGGGATGACTGAAGGTCGGCGGGGGGAGTTGGAGCGGGCAGGCTGGGGTATCGAGGTCTACCACCGGGGGCTCAAGGGGTGTTGCGGGGTGGAGCGGGCCCAGGTGAGAAAGAGGGCCTCTATCCTGGGCCACCTTCTTCTGTCCCTACGTGCTTTTCTGAGGCTGGAGGTGTACCGCTTGCGAACGGGGGTGAGTTGGTATGAGTCCAAGGCAAGTATTATCCGCGAGGCGATACGAAGTTACCTGGCCAATCCCATACACATCCTTCACCCAACTGCGTAAGTCCTAAGGGTAGAATCGGTCTGCTGTTCGACCTGAAGCCAAAGCATTAAGCTACTACACGAGGTTAAAACATGGACGTCTTTCCCGCGTGGTTTATGGCTTTCAAGCAGGTGGAAATCTGGCCTGGCATGGATATGGCGGTGCTCTCCGGCCACAAGGGACAGGTGGGGTTCGCCCAGGTTGCTGAAGAAACCTTCGTACCCGAACACGCCCACGACGGCCAGTGGGGGGTGGTGCTGGAAGGCCAGGTCGAGTTCGTAATCGGCGGCGAGACCCGGGTGTTCCGCAAAGGCGACTACTACCACATTCCCGCCGGCGTTCCGCACAGCGCCAGGCTGGCAGCGGGCACGGCCTTTATTGACGTGTGGGAAAACCAGCGCTTCCCGGCAGATCGCCTTAAGTAGGGGGGTTTTATGTACGAGAACATTCTGGTGGAGACCCACGGGGCCGTCGGGCTGGTGCGGCTCAACCGCCCCAAGCAACTCAACGCCCTCAACAGCGCCACCCTGCGCGAGCTGGCTACCGCCATCGGGGCCTTTGAGCAGGATGCCGCCATCGGGGCCATGGTCATCACCGGCAACGAGCGGGCTTTTGCCGCCGGGGCCGACATTGCCGAGTTTCAACAAACCACCCTGGCCGAGCTGATGAAGGGGCTGCGGGCCGACCAGTACGAGGTGCTGCGCAAGGTGCGCAAGCCGCTGATTGCCGCCGTCTCGGGCTTTGCTTATGGGGGCGGCTGTGAGCTGGCCATGCTCTGCGACCTGATTGTGGCTTCCGATACCGCCAAGTTCGCCCAGCCGGAGATCAACCTGGGCCTCATCCCCGGCGGCGGGGGTACCCAGCGACTGACCCGGCAGGTGGGCAAGTACCTGGCGATGGAGGTGATCCTGGCCGGACGGGTGCTCTCGGCCTGGGAGGCCCTGCAGCACGGCCTGGTGAACCGCGTGGTGCCGGTGGAGCTCTATCTGGAGGAGGCCCTCGAGCTCGCCCAGACCATCGCCGAGCGAGCCCCCCTGGCCGCGCGGCTGGCCAAGGACGCCATAAACCGGGCCCAGGACATGAGCCTGGAGCACGGGCTGGGCCTCGAGCGCAGCAACTTCCTGATTGCCTTTGGTAGCGAAGACAAGCAGGAAGGCACCACCGCCTTTCTGGAAAAGCGCAAGCCCCAGTGGAAAGGGCGCTAGGGAGGAAGCATGGAGGTACTTCTACGCGAGCAAAACAACGGTATTCTGACCCTTACCCTCAACCGGCCCGAGGCCATCAACGCCCTCACCACCGAGATGCTGCGGGAGCTTAGCAAAGCCCTCAAAGAGGCCGCCGCCCCGGAGGTGCGGGTGGTGGTGCTGCGGGGGGCGGGCCGCGGCTTCTGTTCGGGGCAGGATTTGCGCGAGTTTGAGGGGCAGCGCATCTCGTACAAGAACCACCTGCGCAACTACCGCTCGGTGGTGGAGGGTCTGGCCGGACTGGAAAAGCCGGTAATCGCCGCCATTCACGGGGCCGCCGCCGGGGCCGGCCTGTCGCTGGCCCTGGCCTGCGACCTGCGCATTGCTTCTTCCGACGCGGTGCTGACCACCGGCTTTAGCCGGATCGGCCTGATTCCCGATGCCGGCATGAACTACCACCTGCCCCGCATGGTGGGCTACGCCAAAGCCTTCGAGCTGGCGGTGCTTTCGGAGCGCCTCAAGGCCGAGCAAGCCCTGGCCCTGGGCCTGGTGAACCGGGTGGTGCCGGTGGAGGCCTTTGCCGAGGAGGTGGCCCGGCTGGCGGGTGAGCTGGCCCAGGGGCCCACCAAAACCTACGGCCTGATCAAGCGGGCCCTGCGGCGCAGCGCGGGGGCCAGCCTGGAGGAGATGCTGGAGTACGAGGCCTTGCTGCAGGAGGTGGCGGGCCGCACCGAGGATCACCAGGAGGGCGTGCAGGCCTTCTACGAGAAGCGCCCCCCACGCTTCCAGGGCCGGTAGACTAGCAGCGTGGTTCGCTACCTAAAAGGCACCGTACTGAAAAAAAATCCCGGCAGCGTGGTCTTGCTGGTGGGGGGGCTGGGCCTCGAGGCGAGCTGTCCGGCCTCGACCCTGGCCCAGCTCAGCGAGGGCCAGGAAGCCGCTTTGCACACCAAGCTGGTGGTGCGCGAGGACGACCTGTCGCTCTTTGGCTTTGCCGATGAACGCAGCCTGGAACTGTTCGAGCTTTTGCTCTCGGTCTCGGGGGTGGGGCCCAAGGTGGCCCTGAACCTGCTTTCCTCCCAGACCCCGGCTCTGCTGGCGCGGGCCCTGGCCGAAGGCGACCTGCGCCTGCTCACGGCGGCCCAGGGGGTGGGCCGGAAGCTGGCCGAACGCATCGCGCTCGAGCTGCGCGGCAAGGTGCCGGCCCATCTGATGGGCGAAGGGGGCCACCTGGTGCGCAGCAGCCAGACCGAGGAGGCCGAGCTGGCCCTCATCACCCTGGGCTTCCGCGAGGGCCAGGTGCGCAGCGTGGTGGCCGAGATCGCCCAGAAGAACCCCGAGGCCGGCACCCAGGAGCTCATCAAGCTGGCGCTAAAGGCCCTGCGCTGACGCTACTGGGCCTCCAGCCAGGGCAGCATCTGGAGCAGGTGGGTGACCTCGAGGTCGGCGGGGTGCTGGGGGTCTTTGGCCTTGAAGCCGCGCTCGACCCAGACCGATTTCATCCCGGCGGCCGCGGCCCCCGCCACGTCGCGTTCGGGGTTATCGCCCACCATCACACAAGCCGAGGGTTCGACTTCCAGGGCCTGGCAGATATGCTCGAAGATCCCCCGCTCGGGCTTGCCAGTGTCGAGCTCGCCCGAGATCGCCACCGCCTGGAAGCGATCCAGCAGGCCAAAACCCTCGAGCTTCTCCCGCTGCAAGTCCGGCACCCCGTTGGTGACGATGCCCAGCTTATACCCCGAAAGGGCCCCCAGCAGCTCGTCAATCTCCGGATAGCGCGGATACAGACGGCGCTCGCTAAAGTAGCGGTGGGCCAGGGCCTCGCTGAGGGCCTCGTCGTGAATGTTTTGCCGGGCCAGGGCTTCGTTCCACACGGCCACGCGAAAGGTGGGGGCCCAGTCGTGCAGAATCTTCAGGGCCGGGTGGGTCTGTACCTCGTAGCGCGCCCACAACCCCTCCCCGGCGCTGTGGCCGATGCGCTGGGTGTAGTCAAACACCGGCGAGGCTTTCCACAACCGCACCGCGGCTTCCTCGGCATCCTGAATGAGCCGGGGGATCTCCAGGCTGTACCAGGAGGCCGCATAAAAGGCGCAGCTTCGCAGGGCGTGCAGCGAGACCGGGTGATCCAGAATCAGGGTTTCGTCGAGGTCAAAGAGGATCGCGCGAATCACCCTATCATCTTACGGGCACTCAACGGGCTTTCTCCAAAAGCACCCGCGCCCCTTCCATCAGGGCCACCCGCTCGTCGTGGGTGTACTTGAGCCCCTCCGTCAAGGCATTCAGATAGCTTTCCTGCATGAGGGCGATCTCGACGGCCATGATCTTCTCGAAGGCGGTCATGGCCGCCAGCAGCTCGGATCCGCGCAGGGCGTTGCGCAGGTGCTCGAGGGTCAGTTCCTGCACAATGCCCACCGCCGGAACGTAGTGGCTGGGGCGCACCCCCACCCGGGCGTGCACCAGCCCGATGTGCATCCGCCGCTCGGCGTAGAGGGCGTCGTACTGGCCGGAGAAAAGCTCGCGGTACCAGGCCGCAAACGAGCGGTACAGCCGCTCCACCCGGCCCGGCACGCTCCAGAGAATCTCGTGCATCTCAGGGTCGCGGCCCAGGTAGTCGTAAAAGGCCAAGGCCACCTCGGGCGCCAGGGGGCCGGCGATGGGCTCGAGGCTCCGCAAGGTTTGCATGTGCTGCTCGGCCAGGCCCGTGCGGCGCACCAGGGTTTGTAGCAGCTCTCCGGCTTTCATTGCAGGGATTGTACCGTACTGCCCAGCCCATCCAGGCTAGTGGGCCTTACCCAGAATGGCCCGCGCCCCCGCGACCAGGGCCTGATCCGCAGCTGCGCCCAGACGGTAGCCGTACTCCATAGCCTGCATGTAGCTATCCTGCATGAGGGCGGCCTCGATGGCCATGATCTTTTCGAAGGCTTCCACCGCGCCAAAGACCTCCGGCGAACGCAGGGCGTTGCGCAGGTGCTCGAGCGAGAGTTCTTGCACGATGCCAAAAGCCGGCATGATAAAGCTGGGCTTAACCCCCACCGCCGCGTGCACCAGGCCGATGCGAGCCCGCTTTTCCGCGTACCCTGCGTCGTATTTTCCGCAGAAAAGGCCCCGGTACCAGTCGGCAAAACTCTGGTACAACCGCTCGACCCTTCCCGGAACCTCCCACAAAATGGCCCGCATCTCCTCGTCCCGGCCCAGGTAATCGTAAAAGGCCAGGGCAATCTCCGAGGCCATGGGGGCCATCAGGGGCTCGAGCCGGCGCAGTGTTTGGACATGCCGCTCGCACAGCCCGGTACGGTTGATCAACTGGCACAGCAAGGCCCCTGCTTCCATCAGGGGCAATTGTACCTTGCTGCGAGCGGAGAGGACAGGGCCTGCGTACCCCTACTCCGTGCTAACTTCCTGGGCCACCTGCTGGTTGACGGGCAGCACCATGCGGAAGTGGGCGGCAGGGTCGGCCAGCAAGCGCAAAAGCCGCTCGGCTTTGTCTTCCCGCTCGGCCGCCCGCAAAGCGTCGAGGTAGGCGCTCATCAGTTCGCGCACATCGGCAATACCCCGCTCGTCCAGCCTCTGGATGACCACCCTGGCCCCTTTGGCCAGCCGGCGTTGCATGGCTTCTTCGGTCAGGCCCATCTCGGGCCAGTAGCGCAGGTAGACCCGCCCGCCGGTCATGCCCGAGCAGATCCAGGGGCCGGGGTCGCCCAGCACCACCGCCCGACCACGGGTCATGTACTCGAAAGCGAAACCTTTGGCCTGGGCCCGGGCTGCAATGTTGCCCAGTTCATCCTGTACCGGACGGTCGGGCTCACCCCCCAGCACCACATCGGCCCCGGAGAGGCGGATGCAGAAGCGGCTGTCGGCCTGCCCTTCCACAATCAGCAGGCCGCCGATGGCCCCATAGGCAAAGGATTTGCCCACCGAACCATCTACGTACTGACCAAAGGGGTTGCGTCCCTTCAGGATGGCCACCTTGCCGCCGTAGGCGTTCTTGGCGATGCCGTCCTGGGCCCCCCCTTCCACCACAATCTCGAGCCCTTCCACATTGAAGGCGGCCACCCCGTTACCGGCCACGCTCCCGGCATCGAAGCGGATCTCCACCTTGGCATCCCAGCCTTTGCCGTACAGACGGCGGCGGGCAATTTCCCCGGCCAGGTGGGTGCCCAGGGCCCGGTCGGTGGAGCCCACCGGCCCTTCCTGGAACAAAAGCTCGCGCCCACCCTCGGCATAGGCCTGGGTGATCACCTCGGTGATGGAGCGGGTGAGCTGGTTCAGGGGCTTGCGCAGCACATGGGCCGAACGCTCGCCCAGCCACTCGGGGGCCGAGACGGGTTCGAAGAAGTAGCCGAGGTCGAGCTCCTCGGTATGGCCCTCTTGCAGAAGCAGATCGCTGCGACCCACCAGCTCGCGCAGGCTGCCAGCCCCCAGGGCCGCCACCAGCCGCCGCAGCTCCTGACCCTTCGCCCCAAAAAAGGTGGTGAGCTGCTCCACCGCCCGATCAAGTTCCTGGGGCACAAAGCGCTTGAGCCCGTGGGCCTGGGCCTGCTCCACGGTCTCAATCTGGGTGGCGATGCCCACGTGGCAGGTGTCCATCTGGCACTGGCGGCAGATGGTACAGCCGATCGCCACCATAGCCATGGTGGCCATGCCCACCCGGTCGGCGCCCAGCAGCACCATGCGCAGGGTATCGTAGGCAGTCTTCAGGCCGCCATCGGCCCAGATTTCGACCCGGTCGCGCATACCCGCCCGCACCAGCGCCCGGTGGGCCCGGCGCACGCCAATCTCCACTGGCAGGCCGGCGTACTTGAGGGCGTGCCAGCGGGCCGCCCCCGTACCCCCCTCGAAGCCCGACAAGGCGATTACATCGGCCCCAGCCTTGGCAATGCCCACCGCAATGGTACCGATACCGGGGATCACCGGCACCTTGACCGAGACCTTGGCCTTGGGGTTCACGGTTTTGAGCTCCTCGATAAGCTGGGCCAGGTCTTCGATGGAGTAGAGGTCGTGGTTGTTGGA
The DNA here is from genome assembly GCF_003568585.1 of Meiothermus taiwanensis WR-220. Classification (NCBI taxonomy): domain Bacteria; kingdom Thermotogati; phylum Deinococcota; class Deinococci; order Thermales; family Thermaceae; genus Meiothermus; species Meiothermus taiwanensis. Next base: position 1,184,197 of record NZ_CP021130.1, on the reverse strand, counting down.
GGGTGAGATGAGGTCTACACCCGGCACCGCGTTGCGGGCCGCGGCCACCTTGGCCGTGACTTTTTTGCCGGGCAGATGGCCCCCCTCACCGGGTTTGGCCCCCTGGCCGATCTTGATCTCGATGAAACCCGCCGAGTTGAGCATGTAGGCGTGCGCCCCGAAGCGGCCCGAGGCCACCTGCTGGCCGCGCCAGTGGGTGTACTTGCCCAGCATATCGGGGATTTCGCCGCCCTCACCGTTGATGCAGACCATGTTGAGCTTTTTGGCGGCCTCGATGTAGGCCCGGAAGCTGGCCTCGCCCTGGGAGCCGAAGCTCATGGCGGTGATCACAAACGGCAGCGAGTGCCCCCCCACGCTCAGATCCACTTCCTCGGGGTTGACCCCGGACTTGCCCGGGAACTTAATCCCCAGCAACTGCCGGGCCGCCACCGGTGATTCGCGCTCGAGCCCCCGTACTTTTTCCTGGAAGTGCTCATAGGGCGACTGGCCGGAGGAAACATCCATGGCCGCCTTGAAAATGCGGGAGTTGAAGCGGAAGTCCTTGGCTGGGACTACTTTCTCGGCATTGAGCAGGTTGAGCCGCTCCAGCAGGGTGCGCTCGAGCTCCAAGAGACCATAACCCGCCCGCTCGGAACCCAAGAAGTTGCGGATGCCAAAGTACTCGGCCAGCTCGGGCTTGAGGCCAATGGCGCTGAAGATGCGCCCATAACCCCGCACCTCGTGGATGCCCATGGTGGAGATGACCTTTTCCAGACCCTTTTTGAGGCCCTCGAGCAGGTTCTGTAGGCCCAGCGTGCCCCGGGCTGCCTGGGCTTTGTGCTGCATCAACCAGGGAGCCACCGCATCGGCCCCCAGCCCCAAGCAGACCGCTATATCGTGCAGGTTGCGCACCCCGCCCGAGTGCACCAGCACCGAGGTGCGGCGGCGCAGTGAGATTCCTTCTTCGTCGCGGGCTTCCTCCAGCGCCCGGCCCACCGCCGCCAAAGCCAGGTACACATCCAGCCAGACGCCCCCTTCAAAAGCCCCCCGATCCGAGAGCACCAGCAGCTCCACCCCACCCCGGACAGCCTCGACCGCCGCCTCCTGCAGGCGCTTGAGCCCAGCAGCAATCCCTTCCTCCACCGAAAACTGCAAAGGCAGGACGGCATGCTGGAAGCGGCGCAGGGCCTCCTCGTAGGTGAGGGTGCCGTGCTTCTGGGCAATGGCCCCCATCGAGGGTGCGGTCTCCTCGAGCAGCAGGGGTACCACCAGCTCTTCCACATGGCCCGCCCCGCGCCCATCGGGCAGGGGGCGCCGGCCCAGGATGCTACGGGTAGAGAAGTGCTCAATTTCACGTTCGCGGTCGATGGCGGGGTTGGTCACCACCGCCACGGTTTCCTTGAAGAACTCCGAGAGGTTGGGCTTTTCAGGGTTCAAAGCCGCAATGGGGCCGTCGTAGCCCAGCGAGCCGATGGGCTCGTTGCCGCTTTCTGTAAGGGCCTCGAGGTAGCCCGCATCCCAGCGATCCCAGCCGTAGGCCCGCTCGAGGTTTAGCGAGGGCGGGGCGGGCTTGTCCTCCACCTGGGCCTCGCCACCCCCCGCCAGCGGCGGAACCGAGGCGTAGCGGGGCCCGGCCAGGTGAGCGGCGTAGCCCTCGAGGTGGTGGGACTTGGTCAGGATGCGCTCGAGCACCTGCCGCTGGTGACGGTCGAAGGGGAACAGGCGCGCTCCGTCGGGGGTCAGGCGCAGGTACATCTTCTCGCCGGGGGCAAACGGGCGCGGCTCCGAGACAAACTCCTCTACAGTAAACACCCCCCGCTCCGAGCTAAACACATACTCCGAGTCGGTCTCGACAAACCACAAGGGGCGCAGGCCCATGGCATCGGTGGCGAAGACCGCCTCCTCACGGTGGCGCGTCACCAGGGCGGCGGGGCCCTGGGCCAGCGGGCCAAAACGCTGGCGCAGGTTCATGTACAGATCCTGCAGGGCCGGGGAGTAGTTCTTAATCTCACCCAGGATGGGTGGGAAGGCCACATCCATGGCCTCCGGCAAGGAGAGGCCGAAGCGGTAGAGCAAACCCTCCAGAATCCGGTTCAGATCCTGCGAGTCGGAGCCGCCGGTAAGCGGGATGCCCAGAAAACGCCCCTCGCGCCGCAGCCGCTCGATGGTGTTGATCTCGCCGTTGTGGCCCAGGAGGCCAAAGGGCTGCACCGCCTCGAAGGTGGACATGGTGTTGGTGGAGTAGCGGTTGTGGCCCAGGGTGATGGTGGACTTGTACTCGGCCCTCGAGAGCTCAGGGTAGTAGCGCTTGAGAATCTCGGCGGAGCCGCGCACCTTGTAGACCACGGTGGCGGTGGAGAGTGAGACCACGTGCACCGGGAAGCGCTGCTCGAGCAAGAGGCCCAGCTCCCACAAGGGGCCGTCGCCATCGGTGGAGAGGCCCGCCACCTGGTAGAACAGCGGTTCGGTGCGCCTGCCCACCGGCCCCAGCACGCGGCTGTTGGTCTCCCCTTTGCGCTCCAGAAGGAGCTTGATGCCCCGCTTGGAACCCTCCACCCGGAATAGGTCAAACAGCTCCTGAATGCGCGCCCCCTCGGATTTGGGGATAAACAGGTGCCCCACAAAAAAACGGGGGTTCTGTGCTAGGTTGCTGTCCAGACCCGCCTCGTAGAGGTAGCCGGCCCAGAGCTCGCGCGGCAGGTCGGTCTGGATGCCTGTGCCATCGCCTTCCCCCCGAATCAAACCGGCCCGGTGCGCCATCTTGTAGAGGCTTTCGATGGTACGCTGCACGTTGGCGTGGCTTGGACGCGCACTTTTCTCGACGATGGCGATAATTCCGCAAGCGTCGTGACCATTTGGTATACCAGGGTATGCCTCACTAAATCTCATCCAACAGACCTCCGGGTTCGCACATGATGTAGGGGGAAGTCTTCGCAAACTTATGCGAAGATTTGAAGCAGTATACGAATCCCCCCTGTTTGCGTCAATACAAGAAAGGGTGTGGCAACCCCTCTATTCGCCGCCCAAAACGCTGGCGGCTTTGGATGCCTCAACCGGCTGTGCCACCCCATCGATAAATCCCAACAAGGACGTATTTTCTTGACATCGAAACGCCTTTACTTCTACAATGCAAGCAGACCGATAGCGCCAGTGGTATAGCCCAAAAAGTGGCGCCGAGCATGGAGCACAGTCAGCAGCTTTCGTATATTTGAATAAAGGTACCTACCTTAATCCTGTGGACGGTGTACTAGGAGGTTTTGTGGAAACGCTGCGTGTGTCCGGCAAGTCACGTCCCAACTCTGTGGCCGGTGCGATTGCTGCGCTGTTGCGCTCCCAGAACGAGGTTGAGGTACAGGCCATCGGCCCTGAGGCGGTTAACCAGGCGGTCAAGGCCATTGCCATCGCCAGGGGTTACATCGCCCCTGACAACCTCGATTTGATAGTAAAACCGGCTTTTGTTAAGCTAGAGCTCGAGAGCGAAGAGCGCACCGCACTTCGCTTCACCGTACGCAGCCAGCCTTTGCAACCATAGCTTAGCCAGTGAACCCAGCCTTCCAACCCAACTGTTCGGTGGGGCGGGTTGCGGTGGAGGGCTGCCTGCCTGCGAGTAACCCAAGACTCAGAGAACCCACAGGGAATCTGATACCTTGTACGTGTAGGAGGAGAGGATGACCATAACGTTCTTACTGATGATTGCGGTTTTTGTAGCCACGCTGTTCATACAGTTCTGGCTCCAGCGCACCTATGCCCGTTATAGCCGGGTCGCCAACAGCCGGGGGGTGACGGGAGAACAGGTAGCCCGTGCCATCCTGGATGCTTACGGCCTGCACAACGTTCGGGTCGAGATGGTTCCAGGGGCCCTGACCGACCACTACGACCCCATCGCCAAGGCCGTGCGCCTGTCGGAACCCAACTTTCACTCGCCCTCGGCGGCGGCGCTGGCCGTGGCCGCCCACGAGGTGGGGCACGCCATCCAGGACGCCAAAAGCTACGCCTGGTTGCGGGTGCGGCACAGCATCCTGCCGGTTGCCAACATCGGCAGCATGTTTGGCCCCTGGATTTTCATTCTGGGCATGTTCATGGGCGCAACCGGGCTAATGAACATTGGCATCTGGCTCTTTGCAGCGGCTGCGCTGTTCCAGCTCGTAACCTTGCCGGTGGAGTTCGACGCCTCCAACCGGGCCCTGAACATCCTCAAGAAGATGAACTTCCTCGACAGCAGCGAGATGAATGGTGCCCGGGCCGTTCTGACAGCGGCGGCCATGACCTACGTGGCTGCTCTAGCCAACTCGCTGGCCACCATCTTGCACTACGTAGCGATTATGACCCAGCAGCGCGAGTAGGCCACTCCAGATGGAAAAGCCCCGCATGCGCGGGGCTTTTTCCTTCTAGGTTCCCACCTTCCACTTAGGGCCTTCGCGGGTGTCCTCGACCACCACCCCCAGTTCGGTCAGGCGCTCACGGATGCGATCCGAAAGAGCAAAATTACGGTTCCGGCGGGCCTCTTCGCGGATATCGAGCAACAGGTTGACCAGCCCATCCAGTAAAGCACCGCCCAGTTGGTTCTCCAGCACCCGCGCAGGGAACAGCCCCAACACCCCCTCGCCCAGTTCAGCGAAGACCTGTTCCGCCGCCTGCAGGCTCTCCCGGCCTGGTCGCTCGCTTAGGGCTTTATTAAGCTCGGTGACGAAGTTGAAGAAGGCAGCAATGGCCTGGGCGGTGTTCAGGTCATCGTTCAGGGCGTTGGCAAAGTCTTTCCGGAGGTTCTCGATGGCCCGATCCAGCCCCGCGTGCCGGCCTGCGGGGGCGCGGGGCAGCAAGCGGCGCACCTCGCGGTAGGCGTTCAGCAGGCGCAGGTAGCCGTTCTTGGCAGCCTCGAGGCCCTCGTCGGTAAAGTCCAGCACGCTGCGGTAGTGGCTGTTCAGCAGGTAAAAGCGGATGTACATGGGCTCGTAGCGGGCCCGGAGTTCGGCCAGGGTGATGAGGTTGCCGGTGCTCTTGGCCATTTTCTGCCCATTCAAGAGCACGTGGTAGTGGTGCATCCAGTAGCGGGCAAAAGCGTGCCCGGCGGCCTCGGCCTGGGCAATTTCGGCCTCGTGGTGGGGAAACTGCAAGTCCACACCGCCGGCGTGAATATCGAAGCCATCCCCCAGGTACTTGAGGCTCATGGCCGAGCACTCGATGTGCCAGCCCGGAAACCCCTCCCCCCAGGGCGAGTTCCAGCGCATGATGTGCTCGGGCTCGGCCCGCTTCCACAGGGCAAAGTCGCGGGGGTCTTCCTTCTCTTCGCGCACCTCGACCCGCGCCCCGGCCTCCTGTTCCTCGATGTCGCGGTTGGAGAGCTTGCCGAAGGCGGGCCAGCTTTTCACCCGAAAGTAGACCGAGCCGCCCGCCACGTAGGCATGCCCCCGCTTGAGCAGGGCCTCGGTCAGCTCGATTTGCTCGGGGATGTGACCGGCGGCCCGGGGGGTGATATCCGGGCGGAGCACGTTCAGGGCCTGCATCTCATCGAAGTAGCTCCACATGTATTTTTCGGCCACTTCCATGGGCTCCAGGCGCTCGAGCTTGGCGCGCCGCTGGATCTTGTCCTCTCCTTCGTCGGCATCGTCGGTCAGGTGGCCCACATCGGTGATGTTGGAAACAAAACGCACCTTATAGCCCTGGTGGCGCAGCCAGCGCCGCAGCACGTCGTAGACGATGGGGCCGCGGGCGTGCCCCAGGTGCGGGTCGGAGTAGACTGTGGGGCCGCAGACATAAATGCCCACGTAGCCCGGCGTGGCGGGCACAAAGGGCTCTTTTTGGCGTTTGAGGGTGTTGTAGATTTGCAAAGACATCTGGATCTCCTAAGCGATCAGCCGTTTGCTATAAACCGACCTAAGAAAAACGCCGGGCTGGTGGCACACAGCACACCATGACCCCGGCGGGATCATTCGGCTTAACATCGCGGAGCGAAGTACATAACCGGAGTATAGCACCTCAAGCTGCGGTGCAGCGCTCCTTGAGACCGCGTAATAGATCGTCGACGTTTTCCTGCATGAGCTTTTTAACCAGTTTTTGCAGCAAACCACCAAAAATGGGGATGTTGAGTTCGTATTCCAGCTTCAGCACCGCCCGGGTGCCCTCCCCCTCGGGCAGGAAGGTCCAGGAACCCCGGTAGACATCAAAGTCGCCCTCTTTGCTGTCGAACTCGTTGCGCAGCTCGGCATCGAACCAGCGCTCCTCCTCGATCCACTGGACTTTTTTGCCCATGGCCACCGCCACAAAGCGGGTGCGCGAGGTGCTGCCGTGGTCCTCCAAAACCTCGAGGGTCTCCACGTCCTTTAGGTAGGGCTTGAGGCCGGCCAGGTCGCGCGCGGCGGCATAGACTTCCTTGGGGGGTTTGGGGATAAAAAGTTCGGAGATCACTTCCGGCATAGCGTTAGTTTACAGGCAAACCGTTCGATTCTGGCGGTGAAGGGGTGGACTGCACACCTGACCTGATGCGATAGACTTGGGGCGGAAGGGAGGGAGTTTGTGAACGGCCATCAAACCCTGCCGGGCGCGTTTGAGTTCCACGTTTCCAAAAGCGCGCGGGACTACTACCGGTTCGATCTTTCGCTGTTTTCGCTCAGCGGCAACGTCATCCTGGCCGACTTTGAAGCCGCCCGGCGCTTCGCCGAGGCCATCAACGCCAGGCGCAACCCCGAACAGGCCGTGAGCCCCGGCCAGGTCAACGCCATGGGCCTGATTGACGAGCTGCTGCACCTCATCGTGCGGCAGTACCTAGAAGCGCACCCCCGTGCCATGCAGGAGGCTTTGTCGGCCCTGAGGCGCAGCCTGGGCCCCCATGCGGTCGAGCAGGCCCTGCGCACCTTTGCCGCCCTCTTCCCCCCCATCCGGGTTTACCGGGGTGAGATCGGCCTGGAGGACTACCTGTCCGATACCACCGAGGGCCGTTCGAACCGCGAGATTTTGCTGGAAGAGCTCCTGATGCTGTGGATGGCCAACGCCAACCCGGCCTTCAGTCCGCTGGCTGAACTCTTCGAGGACGAGGAGCTAAGGCGCACCACCGCCTACCTGCCCATCATTCAGAAGCTGGAAGCCTTCTTCGAGGGCCAGCCGGCTTTCGGCCAGACCGGCCTCTCCCTTTTCAAGACCCTGCGGCTGCCGGCCCTGCTGCACCCCCATTCGCTGGAAGCCCAGCTCGAGTTTTTGCTACAGCGCTTTGGCGGCAGCCTGGGGCGCTTCTACTACCGGATGCTGGTGGGCCTCGACGTGATCCGCGAGGAGGGGCGCTCGTTTGCCGCACCGGTTCATTTTGACGGGCCGGGCGGTGGGGGCGGGGGCCAGAGTGAGATGCTGGAGATCCGGCGACTCCTCTCCGAGCCCGAGCCCGAGGCCTTCAGCCCCGACCTGGACTGGATGCCGCGCTGCGTCCTGATCGCCAAGAACACCTATGTCTGGCTGGATCAGCTCTCTAAAAAATACCGGCGCGAGATCAGAACCCTCGACCAGATTCCCGAGGAGGAGCTGGCCTGGCTGCAAAGCTGGGGGGTGACGGGCCTGTGGCTCATTGGGCTTTGGGAGCGCAGCAAAGCCTCAGCGCGCATCAAGCAGCGCATGGGCAACCCCGAGGCCATGGCCTCGGCCTACGCGCTGTACGACTATGTGATCGCACAAGAACTGGGGGGTGAGGAGGCCCTGGGGGTGCTCCGGGAAAAAGCCGCCCGGTACGGCCTCCGCCTGGCCGCGGATCTGGTGCCCAACCACGTGGGCATCGACGGGCGCTGGGTGATCGAACACCCCGACTGGTTTATCCAGCTTCCCTACCCGCCCTACCCCAGCTACACCTTCAACGGGCCGGATCTGTCGTCCGACGAACGGGTGGGCATCTTCCTGGAAGACCACTACTACGACAAAACCGACGCGGCGGTGGTGTTCAAATGGGTTAATCGGCAGACCGGCGAGGTGCGCTACATCTACCACGGCAACGACGGCACTGCCATGCCCTGGAACGACACCGCCCAGCTCAACTATCTGCTGCCCGAGGTGCGCGAGGCGATGATCCAGACCATCCTGCAGGTGGCCCGGCAGTTTCCCATCATCCGCTTCGACGCGGCCATGACCCTGGCCAAGCGCCACATCCAGCGGCTGTGGTGGCCCGAGCCGGGGGGCTCGCCCTGGGGGGCCTCGGTGCCGAGCCGGGCCGCCTTCGCCATGAGCAAAGAAGACTTCGACCGGGCCATGCCCAAGGAGTTCTGGCGCGAGGTGGTGGATCGGGCCGCTGTGGAGGCCCCCAACACCCTGCTCCTGGCCGAGGCCTTCTGGATGATGGAGGGCTACTTTGTGCGCACCCTGGGCATGCACCGGGTCTACAACTCGGCCTTCATGAACATGCTGCGCGACGAAAAGAACGCCGAGTACCGGCAGATTGTGAAGAACACCCTCGAGTTCGAGCCGGAGATCCTCAAGCGCTTCGTTAACTTCCTCAACAACCCCGACGAAAAAACCGCCCTCGAGCAGTTTGGCAAGGGCGACAAGTACTTTGGGGTGATGACCCTGTGCGCGACCCTGCCGGGCCTGCCCATGCTGGGCCACGGACAGGTGGAGGGGCTCAGTGAACGCTACGGCATGGAGTACCGCCGGGCCTACTACCACGAAACCCCCGACGAGGGCCTCATCGCCTACCACCAGCAGCAGATTTTTCCCCTGCTCAAAAAACGCTATCTGTTTGCTGAGGTAGAGAATTTCGTGTTCTACGATGCCCACACCGGCGAAGCAGTCAACGAGGATGTGTTCGCTTATTCCAACCGGGCGGGCAGCGAGCGGGCCTTGGTGGTGTACCACAACAAAAACGCCGAAACCCGGGTCTGGGTGCGGCAATCGGTGGCCCAGTCCTTCAAAACCGCACAGGGCCGCGAGACCCGGCGGGTGGGGCTGGGGCAGGGTTTGCAGCTCAGCTACGACGCCCGCACCTTTAGCATCTTCCGCGACCTGGTGACCGGCCTCGAGCACCTGCACAACAACCAGGCCCTGCACGAGCAGGGGCTCTACCTCGAGCTCGGCCCCTACCAGCGCAGGGTCTTCCTGGACTGGCGCGAGGTCTACGACCACGACGGCACCTACGCCCGCCTGGCCCAGATGCTCTCCGGGCGCGGGGTTCCCAGCATGGACGAGGCCCGGCAGGAGCTCTGGCTGGGGCCCATCCTGCAGCCCTTCCGCGAGCTGCTGAGCCCGGCCCTGTTCCGCAGGCTGCTGGCCGCCCAGGGCAGGCTGGACGGAGCTTTGCGGGAAGAGGTACAGGAGAAGCTTTTGGCGCTGTACAGGGGCATCGAGGCACACACCGAGCGCAAACCGGCCCTGCTGGCCGCACAGCAGGTGCTGGATGACCTGGCGGGGGTGCTCGAGGCCGGCCCCCACACGCTACAGAGCGGTGGCGCGCTCCTGGGCTGGGTTTTTACCCACGGTCTGGGAAGCCCCGCGCTCCTGGAGGAGTGGCGGCTGGGGCGGGTGCTGGAGCAGACCCTGGTCGAGCTGGGCCTGGATGAGGCCGCCGCCCGCCGTGCGGTGGGCCTCACCCGGCTGCTACTGGCCCAGAGCGGGCTGGCCCTAAAGCCCGCCCGTCTCACCCAGCAGATGCCCAGGCTGCTGCAAGACCCCGCTGTGCAAAGTTTTTTAGGGGTCAACCGCTTCGAGGGGCAGGTCTACTTCAACCGCGAGGCCCATCAGGCCTGGCTCGAGGGCCTGGGGAAGCTGGCCCAGGCCCTGTACCGCGCGCAGCGAAAACCCGCCGCCCAGATCCAGAGATTGGGCAAAACCTGGCAAACCCTGCAGCAAAAGCTCGAGCAGGCCGCCCTGGAATCGGGTTTTACGGTGGACGGGTATCTGAGAGCCATCGCGCAAAAAGCCCGCCCCTCCCGCAAGGCTTCGGTCAAGGTTTCCTCACCCGCTGCCCAAAGCAGGCCCCAGGACGACCTCGAGCGCATCAAGGGCATCGGCCCCAAAATCGCAGCGGCGCTACAGGCTGCGGGCATCTCCACCTACGCCCAGCTGGCAAAAACCAAGAAAGATGCCCTTCGGAAGGCCCTGGCCGCTGCCGGAATAAGGCTGGCCCCCAGCCTGGATACCTGGGCCAGACAGGCGGCCTACCTGGCGAGGGGCGATACAAAAGGCCTCGCCAGCTACCTGCAACGCAAACGGCCATCAGGTCGGGGGTGAGGTCTGTAATTCGGTAACTTCGGGCCGCAGGTTGAGCTTTTCGATGTACTCGAGGTAATCGGCCTCGCTCAGGGGATATTTGCCGGCCACCGCCACAATAAAAGCCTCCATCACGTTGGTGCCGAAGCTGCGGCCCGCCAGGCGGGGGGTGGTGGTGATTAGCTTGGCAATCCCCCGCGCGCGCATGAACTCGAGGTCCTCGGGGGTGGTGGTGTTGGTCAGGATGACCTTGCCCTGCATATTGGGCGGCATGAAGCGGCGCATGAAGTGCCAGTCCCCGGCCACCACCTCGGCCCACTCAAAGTAGCGCTGCCGCCAGTCCTGCACCTCTTTTTCCTGTTTTTCACCGGTGGGATAAAGCCACTGGAAGGGCAGCTGGGTAATGATGGGCAGCAGAATGTAGGCGATTTTTTGCAGCAGCGAGAGGCGGTAGAGCGGAATGGGCAGCCCCAGCCCAAAGATAAAGTCGCCGTATAAGGCCCTGGCCCCCACGGCATCCAGCGCCTCGGCCAGGCCAAAGCGATCGACCGCGCTGGGAATGAGCACCCTTTTCCCCTTCCAGCCGATCTGGGGATCCAGCAGCCGGATGGCGTTGCGCTCGAGGGTGTGCTTGAGCCCCGAGCCGTCCAGCATGGGGGTTTTCTGGGCCGCCCGGGCCAGGCGGGCCGCATCGCGGAAGGTGTAGCGGCGCCCGCCCGCGTATACGTACAAGTCGGCCCCCCCCAGCCCAAAGGCGTCTACCTTTCCATCCAGCTCCTTGACCAGCTCGATGGCCTTCTCCCAGCTCCCATCGGTGCCGATGCGCTCGAGTACAAAAGTCTCCCCCAGGCTCTCCACATACACCTCGGCCCTGGAGTTGCGCCTGGAGGAGCCTATCGAAACACTCACCACGTGCTTGGGCATGCTCACCCTCTACTATCGCAGTACCAAACGCATCCGCTGTTCACGGCGCAGCCACCAGCCGAATCAGGCCCACCAGCCCCAAGCCCACCGCCAGGGCCCATAAAATCTGCGCGGTGCGCTTGCTGGCCGCGCCCTGGGCGGCCAGAACCCAGACCAGCAAACCCAGCAGAAGAGCTCCCAGGGCCAGGGTAAAAAGCAGCGCGGGCAGGTTGGAAAGAACCGTCTGAACCATTCAAACCCCCAACAGGGACCTCACTTCGGCGGCCACCCGCTCCTTGGTGAAGCCCAGCTTGCTGTACACATCGGCGTAGGGGGCGCTGGCGCCAAAGCGCTCGAGGCCCACCGCTTTGTGAGCGTAGCGTTCCCAGCCCAGGGTGGTGCCGGCCTCGAGGGCCAGGGTAGGCAGGCTTTTGGGCAGGATGGCCTGGCGGTAGTCCTCGCCCTGGGCCTCGAAGGCCTCCCAGCAGGGCAGCGAGACCACCCGCACCGCCATCCCCTCGGCGGCCAGCAGCTGCTGGGCCTCCAGGGCCAGGGCCACCTCCGAGCCGGTCGCCACAATGGCCGCTTGGGGGTTTGGCACCTCAGAGAGGATGTAGCCCCCGCGCTCCACCCCTTCGGGGCGCACCCCGGCCAGCACCGGCAAAGCCTGGCGGGTCAGGATCAGGGCGGTGGGGCCGTCGGTACGCTGTAGGGCCAGCTTCCAGGCCGCCGCGGTCTCGTTGGCGTCGGCGGGGCGGATTACCCACAGGTTGGGGATGGCCCGCAGGCTCATCAGGTGCTCGATGGGCTGGTGGGTGGGGCCGTCCTCCCCTACCGCAATCGAGTCGTGGGTGAAAACAAAAACCGTGGGGGTGCCCATCAGGGCCGCCATGCGGATGGCCGGGCGCATGTAGTCCGAGAAGACCAGAAAAGTGCCCCCATACGGGCGCAGCGCACCGCTCAGGGCAATACCATTCATGGCCGCACCCATGGCGTGCTCCCGCACCCCGTAGCGGATGTACCGCCCGGCGGGGTTTTCGGGGCCAAAGTCGGTCATGTCGGGGGTGCGGGTGTTGTTGGAGGGGGTCAGGTCGGCAGAGCCGCCCACCAGCTCGGGCAGCACCGGAACCAGCTTTTCCAGCACCTTACCCGAGGCCGCACGGGTAGCCAGCTTCTCTCCAGGACTAAAGCTGGGCAGGTGGCTTTCCCAGCCCTGCGGGAGCTCGCGGCGCAGGCGACGCTGGAACTCGGCGGCTTTTTCGGGGTGGGAGTTTGCAAAAGCCGCAAATTTCTCCTGCCACTCGGCCTGGGCTTGCTGGCCCCGCGCAATGGCCTGCCGGTAGTGGGCATACACCTCCTGCGGGATTTCAAAAGGCGGATACGGCCAGCCCAGGGCCTGCCGCGTAGCTGCCACCTTCTCGGGTCCCATGGCATCGGAGTGGGCTTTGTGGTGGCCTGCCAGGGGCGAGCCAAAGCCGATGATCGAGCGCACCGAGATCAGGCTGGGGCGGGGGTCGGCCTGGGCTTCGCGCAGGGCGGCCCGGATGGCCTCGAGGTCTTCCCCGTGCACCCCCGGCACCACGTGCCAGCCGTAGGCCTCGTAACGCTTCAGGCGATCCTCGGTAAAGGCCAGCGCGGTGCTGCCGTCAATGGAGATCTCGTTGTCGTCGTAGAGCACAATCAGCTTACCCAGCCGCAGGTGCCCGGCCAGCGAGGAGGCCTCGGCGCTCACCCCTTCCATCAGGTCACCGTCCGAGGCGATGACGTAGGTGTAGTGTGCGGCGATTTCGCCGAACTCGGCCACCAGCTTGCGCTCGGCAATGGCCATGCCCACCGCGGTCGAGATGCCCTGCCCCAGGGGCCCGGTGGTCACCTCGACGCCGGGGGTGTGGCCGTACTCGGGGTGCCCGGGGGTCTTGGAACCCCACTGGCGGAAGCGTTTGAGTTCTTCGATGGGCAGGTCGTAGCCGGTCAGGTGCAGCAGGGCATAGAGCAGCATCGAACCATGCCCCGCCGAGAGCACAAAGCGGTCTCGAGCCGGCCAGTTGGGGTCTTTGGGGTTGTGCTTCAAGAACTCCGTCCACAGCACATACGCCGCCGGGGCCATGCCCATCGGCATCCCAGGGTGGCCCGACCTGGCCTGCTCGACTGCATCCAGCGCCAGCATGCGAATGGCATCAATGGAGGTTTTTGCAATGGGGGGCGTCTCGGTCATACCCCGCAATCATACCGTTTTTAGGTTCCTTATTACCGAATAGGGGCGCTCGAGCCTAATGAATGTGATGAACTTTCAAGCCCAGAGTAAACAAACGCTGTTGGGGACATTCTTCCCTAGGACACATGTCCTCTAACCAAGTTCTTAGACTTCCCCAAAGGGGGAAGCAGTCCTATGGAAGAAAAAGAGCAACGACCCATTGGAGCTTTGCTGGTTGTCGGTGTGGTCACGGTTTTTATCCTGGCCTTTTGGTTCTTCCACTTCTTTATGCACCTAGCAAGGGGGTAGGGTATGGAACACCAGGAGTACATCATCGAACGCTACGAACGAGCCTGGATCTTCTTCGGCCTGGCTATGATTACGGTTTTTATCATCCTGGTGGGCTATTTGATGCTCACCATGGGCAACACCAACCCGGTGGGGGCAGGTCGCATCGACGCCACCAAGGTGCGCATCGAGGGAGACTTTGCCAACCCGCGGGTTGAACAGGTTGGCAATGAGTACGTGGCCTATGTGCAGGCCTTTGCCTTCGGCTACCTGCCGGCAGAGATGCGGTTCAAGGTGGGCAGGAAAGTCACCTTTTACATCACCTCGCCGGATGTGCAGCACAGCTTCCACGTGCACAACACCAACATCAACGTACAGGTGATACCGGGGGAAATTGCCAAGGTCAGCTACACCTTCACCCGGCCCGGCGAGTACCCCATCATCTGCAACGAATACTGCGGAATCGGCCACGCCAACATGATCAACAAGCTCATTGTGGAGCCGTAAAAGGAGTGCTCAATGGCGGTCAAAACCCTGTTCAACTACGATGTCTACGCATCTGCACCGGAAAAGAAATACGCCTTATACATGATGATGCTGGGCTTCGCGGCCCTGGCCCTGGGCACGTTTTTTGGCCCCTTCCAGGCCATGAACTATGGCGGTCTGGATCTCTACCCCCTGCTCAAGCCGGTTTTCCAGAACTACTACCAGGGCCTGACCCTCCACGGGGTGCTCAATGCCATTGTGTTCACCCAGCTTTTCGCTCAGACCATCATGGTCTACCTGCCGGCGCGGGAACTGGGTCTGCGGCCCAATATGACCCTGGCCTGGGTCTCGTTCTGGATGGCGCTGGGTGGGCTGCTCCTGGCCGCCGTGCCCCTGCTGCTTAACGAAGCCTCGGTGCTTTACACTTTTTATGCTCCTCTCCAGGCGCACTGGGCCTTCTATCTGGGCGCGGCTATTTTTGTGCTCTCCAGCTACCTGAGCATCTACCTGGTGCTGGATATGTGGGCCCGCTGGCGCAAGGCCAATCCGGGCAAAATCACCCCCCTGGCCACCTTCATGGCCGTTACCTTCTGGCTGATGTGGTTCCTGGCCAGCCTGGGGCTGGTGGTGGAGGCGCTGTTTCTGATCGCCTGGTCGTTTGGCTGGATCGCCGGTGTAGACCCGCTCTTGATGCGCACCCTGTTCTGGTACACCGGCCACCCCATCGTCTACTTCTGGCTGCTACCGGCCTATACCCTGGCCTATCTCACCCTGCCCAGGCTGGCCGGGGGCAAGCTGGTCTCCGACCCCCTGGCCAGGCTGGTCTTCCTCCTCTTCCTGCTGTTCTCGGTGCCGGTGGGCTTCCACCACCAGTTCGCCGACCCTGGCATCGCCCCTTATTGGAAGATGATCCACACCGTCCTGACCATGATGGTCGCGGTGCCCAGCCTGATCACCGCCTTTACCATCGCGGCTTCGCTCGAGGTTGCAGGCCGGGCCAATGGCGGTAAGGGCTTGCTGGGCTGGATTGGAGCCCTACCCTGGAACAACCCTACCGTGCTGGCCTTCTTGCTGGGCTTCCTGGCTTTCATCCCTGGCGGGGCCGGCGGTATGGTCAACGCCAGCTTCAACCTCAACCAAAACGTGCACAACACCGTCTGGATCCCAGGCCACTTTCACCTGCAAGTAGGCACCCTGGTGACCATGGCCGCCATGGGCACGGCCTTTTGGCTGATTCCCCACCTCACCGGCAAACCCCTCGTCGCCCGCGGAATGGCCGTGGCCTCGCAATGGCTGTGGTTCCTGGGCATGTTCATCATGACCTTTGCCCTGCACTGGATGGGCTTCCTCTATGCCATTCCCCGCCGCGCGCATATCTCCGGCAGTCCCATCGCCATGGAGGCCTATAAAGAAAGCGCGGCCTGGATGGCGCTGAACATCGTCTCAGGGGTTATCCTGTTCATCGCGGCCTTCCTATTCTTTTACGTGATTTTCGCCACAGCCCTGCAAAACCGCCGCGAGCCCGGCCAGGTGCTCGCCGAGGTGCCCTTCACCGAGGCAATCTCCAAGCCCCAGGGCAGCAGGCTGGCCCAGCTCACCGAGCGGGTCTGGTTCTGGTTCGGTATCGCAGTGGTGTTGGTGGTGCTGGCCTATGGCCCGGTGCTCTTCCAGATGTTCAGCAACATGAATCCCGTTCCAGGTCAGCGGCTCTGGTAGCTTCCCCCCTTCAGAAGAATGCCCCTGGACAAGCCCAGGGGCATTCTTCGGTTATCTGCGAGTTGGGCATAGAGTGGAACTGATGAAGAAGCTACCCCCGGCTATATATGTTCTGGGTGCTGTAAGTTTTTTTACGGACATCGCCTCCGAGATGGTTTACCCGCTGCTCCCGCTGTTTCTGACCGGGGCGCTGGGGGCCTCCACCACGGTGGTGGGGTTGGTGGAGGGCATCGCCGAAGCCACGGCCAGCCTGTTCAAGGTGGTAGGGGGGCGCATCTCCGACCGCATGGCTGCCAGGAAGCCACTTATTCTTTTGGGCTACGGCTTCCCGGCCCTGCTGCGGCCCATACTGGCCCTGGCAGCAGCGCCCTGGCAGGTGCTGGCTTACCGCTTTTTGGATCGGGTGGGCAAAGGGCTTCGCACGGCCCCCAGAGATGCCCTGATCGCAGAAGCGGTAGGCCAGGACAGCTATGGGCGGGCCTACGGCTTTCACCGTGCCATGGACAGCCTGGGGGCCACCATTGGGCCGCTGCTGGCCTTTTTGCTTCTACCATTGCTCGACTTCAGGGGGGTTTTCTGGGTATCGGCCATCCCGGCTCTTTTGGCCACCCTGGTCATTCTGCTTTTTTTGCGAGAGAAGCGAGGCCCGGCCCGGCCCCTTCCGCCCCTTCGACTATCGGCTTTTTCCCTTCAATATCGCTGGTTCTTGCTGGTAACCGGCGTGGCTACACTGGGGCTGTCATCCAATGCGTTCTTGATTCTGCGCCTGAGCGACCTGGGGCTGAGCGCAGCCCAGGCCACCCTGGTCTACACCACCTATAACCTGCTCTATGCCCTAATGGCCTATCCCTTAGGCTCACTGGCCGACCGGGTAGGGGCTAAAACCCTGGTAATGCTGGGATTTGTCACCTACGCCCTGGTGTACCTGGGGTTCGGGCTTTGCAGTGCTGGCTGGCAGGGCATTGTTTTGTTCTTGCTTTATGCCCTGTACAGTGCGGCCTTTGAAGGCAGCAGCCGGGCTTATCTGGCCCAGATTATCCCTGCCACCGAAAAAGCCAGCGCCATTGGGCTTTATCACACCCTGGTAGGTCTGCTCCTGTTGCCGGCCAGCGCCCTGTTTGGTGCTTTGTGGCAGCATTTCGGTTCCAGTGTGGCTTTTTGTACCGCGGCCACCCTCTCCGCCATCGCCCTGGTTCTGTTTTGGCTTGACCCCACGTCCAGGCACCGTTATACTTCTTAGCTGGCCTCTCATGGGCCATGAGGAAGCCCCGGTCAACCGACTGCGGCTCACCCGACGAGGAGATACAGATGCCATTTACGAGAGAAGAAAAAGCGAGCGTTATCGAAAAGCATGCCCACAAGCCCGGTGATACCGGTTCAACCGAGGTGCAGGTGGCCCTGCTCACCGAACGTATCAACCGCCTGTCAGCCCATCTTACGGCCAACAAGAAGGACATGGCGGCCAAACGGGGCCTGCTGGGCTTGGTAGGTCAGCGTAAGCGGCTCTTGAGCTACCTGGAAAATAAAGATGAGGCCCGCTACAAGGCCCTGATTGAAAAGCTTGGATTGCGCAAATAAAAAAACTCCGGGGGCAACCCCGGACATTCTCTATCGTGTACAATAGGCATGACTCGGTAGGCGGGGCCGGGGTTTGGCTCCGCCAAAACCTTAAGGTGTGCTCTATTTTGTGCACAATTGCCCGCCCAATGCTCCGTGTATGTCCCAACCCATACCCTGCCGAAGCCATCCCCCAACCATGCGGTACCCCACCCCTTTCTTGCGGCAGAGTACTCCAACCATGGGTGCGGTTCTCGGTCTAGCAAGAAGGTTTGCAGGGTGTGTTGAGTACATTCCCCGGCATACCCCTCAACGGTTATTTGCCTTTTTCGCAGACCGTAGTGGTGCGGGTTGAAACTGTCTCTGAGCGCACCCAGCGCTATAACTGGGTTTTTAGGGAGCAGATATGAACGAGGAAAACCCCATACCCCAGGCACGACGCTACAGTGTAGACGTCGGGGGGCGCACACTCACCATCGAGACCGGCAAATACGCCAAACACGTGTCCGGTTCAGTCTGGGTAACCTACGGTGAAACCGTGGTGATGGCGACCGCCCAGGCCTCCGACGCACCCATTCAGGCCGATTTCCTGCCCCTGACGGTGGAGTTTGAAGAGCGGCACTATGCCGTCGGGCGCATCCCGGGTAGCTTTATGCGGCGGGAGGGGCGACCGGGCGAAAAAGCCATCCTCTCGGCCCGCCTGACCGACCGGCCCATCCGGCCCCTCTTCCCCAAGGGCTTTCGGCACGAGGTGCAGGTGCTGCTTACAGTGCTTTCTGCCGACCAGGAAAACACGCCGGACATCCTGGGGCCCATCGCAGCCAGCGCAGCCTTAATGATCTCAGACATTCCCTGGGAGGGCCCCATCGCCTCGGTGCGGGTAGGGCTACAAAACGGGCGCCTGGTCTTGAACCCGGTAGCCCAGGAAGATAGCCAGCTCGACCTGGTGGTAGCCGGTTCCAAAGAGGCCATCATCATGGTGGAGGCCGGGGCGCAGGAGGTCTCGGAGGATCGTCTGGTGGAGGCCCTCGAGTTCGCCCACCAGGCCATGCAACCCATCCTGGCGCTGCAAGAGCAGATGCGCGCCGAGCTGGGCAAGCCCAAGTTTGCCTATGAGCCCCCGGCCAAGCTGGACGCCGATACCCAGGCCGCCCTGTACCAAAGGGCTATGGAAAAAGGTCTTTCCGGCGTCCTGCAAACCGCCTCCAAAGGCGAGCGTTCGGCGGCCCTCGAGGCTTTCCGGCAAGCCCTGCTGGAAGAGTTCGTGCCCCCTGCCGAAGACGGCACGGTAGACCAGGAGCGGCGCAAGCTGGTGGCCGAGGGTTTTGATGAGGTGGTCAAGCAGGAGCTGCGCCGGCTCATCTTGCAGGAGAACAAGCGGGCCGATGGCCGCACCCCGGAGCAGGTGCGCCCCATCTGGATTGAGAGCAACGTGCTGCCTAAAACGCATGGCTCGGCCATCTTCAGCCGGGGCGAGACCCAGGTGCTGGGCGTGGTCACGCTGGGCACCGGGCGCGATGCCCAGCTCGTAGACGACCTCGGAATCGAGACCGAAGACCCCTTTTTGGTGCACTACAACTTCCCCCCCTACTCCACCGGCGAGGTCAGGCGCCTGCGCGGGGTGAGCCGCCGCGAGGTGGGGCATGGCAACCTGGCCAAGCGCGGCTTGCGGGCCGTGCTGCCTTCCAGGGAGGAGTTCCCTTACACCATCCGGGTGGTGGGCGACGTGCTGGAGTCCAACGGCTCCTCCAGCATGGCCACGGTGTGCGCGGGCTGCCTGGCCCTTTTGGACGCCGGGGTTCCCCTCAAGAAGCATGTGGCGGGCGTGGCCATGGGCTTAGTTAAGGAGGGTGAACAGGCGGTGGTGCTCACCGACATCCTGGGGCTGGAAGACGCCCTGGGCGACATGGATTTCAAGGTCACGGGCACCCGCGATGGTGTGACCGCGCTCCAGATGGACATCAAGATTAAGGGCCTGACCCCCGAGATTATGCGGGCGGCGCTCTACCAGGCCCGCGAGGCCCGTCTGCACATCCTGGGTCTGATGGAACGCGCCGTACCCACCCACCGCGCCGAGATGAAGCCCCACGTACCCCGCATCCTCACCCTCAAGGTCAATCCCGAAAAAATCGGGGGCATTATCGGGCCCGGCGGCAAAAACATCCGCCAGCTCGAGGAGCTGGGGGTGGAAATTGATATCGAGCAGGACGGCACCATCCGGCTCTACAGCGCCAGCGCAGCCGCCGCCGAGGAAGCCAAGGCCCGCATTCTGGGCCAGACGGCCGAGGCCAAGGTGGGCGAGATCTACGAGGGCACGGTCACCCGGATTACCAACTTTGGGGCTTTCATTGAAATTCTGCCGGGCAAAGACGGCCTGCTGCACATCAGCCAGCTCGCCAAAGGGCGCGTGGAAAAGGTCGAGGATGTGCTTTCGCTAGGACAAAAAATTAAGGTCAAGGTCAACAGCATCGACGAGCAGGGCCGGGTGGATCTGATCCGCCCGGAACTCGAGGGCCTGATTGCCCCGCGCAAACCCCCTGTTCGACGGTAAATCGTAGCCGTGTAGGGCATGGGTCAGGGGTAAGGCCAAGCCCTTCTTCCCATCCCACGGCGCTGCTTTGGAGTCAACATGAACAACAACCCACCATTTAGCCGTCCCAGGGCCCCCCGGCGACGGCAGGAACGTCCCAAACCCAGGGGGCCCATCCTGCTGGGCAAGCCCGATGGCGCCGTCGAAATTGTGTTCCTGGGCGGAACCGGCGAAATTGGCAAGAACATCACCGCCATCCGCTATGAAGACGAGATGTTTATCATTGACGGCGGCCTGGCCTTTCCAGACGCCAGGATGCTTGGCGTGGATATTGTGATTCCGCGCATCGATTATCTCGTTCAGAACAAAGAGATCATCCGGGGCTGGGTGCTGACCCACGGCCACGAGGATCACATCGGGGCCCTGCCCTACCTTTTCCCGCAACTGCCACGGGTTCCGGTGTATGGGGCCAAGCTAACCCTGGGCCTGGTCAGGGGCAAGCTCGAGGAGTTCGGACTGGCCGTGGGGGATTACAACTTCAAAGAGGTCTCCCCCGACGACCGTATCTCCATTGGGCGCTACTTCCAGCTCGACCTCTTCCGCATGACCCATTCCATCCCCGATAACTTCGGGATGATTATTCACACGCCCATCGGCAGAATCGTACACACCGGCGACTTCAAGCTCGACGAACGCCCCATAGACGGCCAGACCTCCCACCTGGAAAAAATCGCCCAGGCCGGGGCCGAGGGGGTGCTCTGCCTGATTGCCGATTCCACCAACGGCGAGCGCCCTGGGGTCACGCCCAGCGAAAGCGAGGTGGCCGAAGAGCTCGATAAGGTGATTGGTGCGGCCAAGGGACGTATTTTCGTCACCACCTTCGCCTCGCACATCCACCGCATCCAGTCGGTGGTCACCGCCGGTGAAAAGTACGGGCGCAAAATCGCTGTGGAAGGGCGTTCGATGCTCAAGTATGCCCGAATTGCCCTCGAGCTCGGCTACTTCAAGCAAAAAGACCGCTTCTACACCCTGGACGAAGTCAAAGACCTACCCGACGAGCAGGTGCTGGTGATTACCACCGGCTCACAGGGGCAGCCCGAGGCCGTCCTGGCGCGCCTGGCCGCGGGAACCCACAACAAGATGTCCATCAAGGAGGGCGATACCGTCATCCTCAGCAGCAGCCCCATTCCCGGCAACGAGGAGGCGGTGAACACCGTCATCAATCAGCTATACGCCCTGGGGGCCTATGTGTTTTATCCGCCCCGCTACCGCGTACACGCCTCCGGCCACGCCAGCCACGAGGAGCTCAAGACCGTGCTCAACCTGGCCCGCCCCAAATTCCTGTTGCCCTGGCACGGGGAGATCCGCCACCAGGTCAACTTTAAGTGGCTGGCCCAGAGCATCCCACACCCACCGGAAAAGATCCTGATACCCGAGAACGGGCGTTTGATCCGGCTCACTGCCAACAACATCGAGTTCAACGGAACTGTACCCCACGGCCAGCTTTATGTGGACGGTCTGGGGGTGGGCGATATCACCGACGAAATCCTGGAGGATCGCCACCACATGGCCGCCGAGGGGGTGGTGGTCATCACCGCCCTGGTCAGCCGCGACCCGCTGGTGGAGGTGATCTCCAAGGGCTTTGTCAAGGCCGGCGAGCGCCTGCTGGGCGAGGTGCGCAAGATGGCCATGGACGCGCTTTATAAGGGGATCCGGGAAAAGCGGCGCCTCGAGGAGATCCGCGACGACATCTACTACCCCGTCAAGAAGTTCATAGCCAAGAACACCGGGCGCAACCCGGTTATTCTCCCGATCGTGATTGAAGGTTGATGCCCTTTAGCACCACCCCCTAGGCTTCGAAGCGCTCTATTACCCGCAGGTGTGCGCGGCCTCGAGTCAGGTCGCGCACCCGCTCTTGAAACTGGGGCAGCCGCGCTTCCTCCAGGCTGAACAACCAGCGCACCCCGGCGGCGTGGTAGGTTTCGCTTTCACGCTCGAGGCCTTCCAGCAGGCGATACAAAGCACTGCCAAACTCGTACGGGGCCTGGAGTTCACAACGCACCCGGGGCACGATGGCTCGCTTAGGGGCCTGCCGCAGACATTCCGAGGCCACCCCCCCGTAGGCCCGCACCAGACCGCCCACACCCAGCTTGATCCCGCCAAAGTAGCGGGTTACCACCACCATCACCCTATCCAGGTGTTGCGCCTCAATGGCGCTTAGGATGGGACGGCCCGCCGTGCCCGCAGGTTCACCGTCATCGGAAAAGCGGTACTGCGCACCTACCTTGTAAGCCCAGCAGTTGTGGGTGGCCTGCAAGTCCTGAACGGCCTGCAAAAAAAGGGGTGCGGCCTCGGGGCTCGGTAGCGGCAGCGCGTGGGCTACAAAGCGCGAGCGTTTGACCTCGAGCTCGTAGCGATGGGGTGCTTGCAGGGTACAGGAGATCATGCGGAAGGGGTGTGTCCAAGCCCAGCCTGGGCCGCAGCATACATCACCCGGACATCCGGCTTTACACCCGTCCAGAGCTCAAAAGCCCGCGCTCCCTGCCAGACCAGCATGGGAAGCCCGCCCAGGGTGACCAGCCCGGCCTGCTGGGCCTCGAGCAACAGACGGGTGGTCTGGGGATGATAGATGATATCCACCACCACCCCCGCTCGAGGCAGCAGCCCCGGCGGCAGGGGTGAGCGGGTGGGGTCGTTGAGCCCAACGCTGGTGGTATTGACCAGCAGGTCACAGCTTCGCACGGCCGTTTCCAAGAGCGGCTCCGTCACCAGGTGCAGCCCCATGGCCGCGCACAGGGCCCTGGCTCGCTCGGTGGTGCGGTTGTATACCGCCACATGCACACCCTCTTGCTTCAAGGCATACGCCACGGCCCGGGCAGCCCCCCCCGCCCCCAGCACCAAAGCCTTCTTGTTGCGGTAAGCGATGCCGGCCTCCTCCAGCCCCGAGATAAAACCCAAGGCGTCGGTGTTGTAGCCAATCAGCCGGCCCTGCTGGCAAACAATGGTGTTAACCGCGCCAATGGCCGCCGCCTCAGGGCTTAGCTCGTCCAGGTATTCCAGTACGCTTTCTTTGTGCGGGATGGTGACGTTGACCCCGGCAAAGGCCCGCCGAACCTCCTCCAGCCGGGCCTGCAGGAGCGGGGGAGGTGTTTCCAAGGCCCGGTAGGAGCCCTCGAGCCCCGCCGCCCTCAGCGCCGCCTGATGCATGGCCGGGGAGAGCGAGTGTCCGACCGGAAATCCTATCAAACCCAGTTGCACGCCTGGATTTTACGCTTTTGCGCGGCGGTTTGCGATGGTGGAAGAGAAAACCCCACCCTCAGGCACTTTGAGACCCCGGCATTACACTCCCGCCAGCCCAGCTTGCTAAGATAATCTTGGTGAGAAAGCTACTGGTTGTTTTACTGTTGGTGGCCTCTTTTGCGCAGGCCAGAACCTACATCATCCCCATTGAAGGAACCATCGACGGGCCTTTAGCCACCTTCGTCGAACAGTCCCTCAACCAGGCCGAACGCGAGGGGGCCAGCGGGGTGGTGTTCCGGGTGAACACCCCTGGGGGCCGGGTGGATGCAGCCATCCGCATCACCGATCGCATCCTGTCCTCCACCGTACCGACCCTGGCCGTGGTGGAAAACGCCTTCTCGGCTGGGGCCCTCATCTCACTGGCAGCTCAGCAGATCATGATGCTGCCCGGCTCCAACATCGGAGCGGCCCTGCCGGTTACCATCACCCCCATCGTAGGCAACACCAATGCCGCCGACCGCAAGGTTATATCGGCCCTGAAAGGCAAGTTCCGGGCTGTCGCCGAGGCCCGAGGCCGCCCCGCCAACCTTGCCGAAGCCATGGTCGACCCCGAGGTCGAGGTGCGCGGCATCACCACCAAAGGCGAGCCCCTCACCCTCTCAGCCAGGCGGGCTGTGGAGCTTAGGGTGGCCGATGCCGAGGTGGCCAGTCTGCGAGCGGCCCTCGAGAAAGCTGGTTTCAGCGCCGATACCCAGGAACTGCAACCAGGCCCCCAGGTGCGGGTGGCCCGTTTCCTGACCGACCCCACCATCGCGGCCATTCTGCTGGCGGTGGGGGTGCTGGGGCTCATTTTGGAGTTTTTCACCCCAGGCACCTTTATCCCCGCCATCATCGGCCTGACCTCGCTGGGTTTGTTTTTCCTGGGGGGCTACCTGGCGGGCCTTTCCAGTGCCCTGTCCATCATCCTGCTCTTTGGGGGCCTGTTGCTGGTGGTGTTCGAGCTGTTTGTAACCCCCGGTTTCGGCATTCCCGGTCTGGTAGGCCTGGGTCTGATCGGGGCTTCAATCTACTTCACCTTTGGGGATGAGGCCCTGCAGGTCGGTTCTTTCGCCATTATCGGGCTGGCCTTGGGGCTGTTTTTTATATTCCGCTACCTACCGAAAGGACGGGTGGCCCGTCCTTTTGTACTGAGCAGCGCAGTTGAAGAGGTAGCACCGCCCAAAAACGAACTGGAATCGCTGCTAGGGGCCATCGGCAAAGCCATCACCGACCTGCGCCCTGCGGGCACAGCCCAGTTTGGCGACCGGCGGGTGGATGTGGTCACCATGGGCGAGTTCATTGACCGGGGCCAGGCCGTGCAGGTGATCCAGGTGGAAGGCCCCCGGGTGGTGGTGCGGAGGGTGGAAAGCTAGCCCGGCCATGCGGTCTGGGAAACCCCGTACTGAAGCCCGCCCATACCCATCTTGCTGCCCATGATGTACCCTTAGGAAGCGCCCGGCCTTGTCCGGCATCCGATCTAAACCACCTAAGCTGGATAGGTAGCAACGCCTGTAAAAAGGCGGTTTGATCTCGAGGAGGATCACATGGAGCTTGGAGTGTTAATCATCGCTGGCATCGTTTTATTGGCCGTTTTCCTGTTCTTTTACCTAGTACCGGTTCCCCTCTGGATTACGGCCTTGTTTTCGGGTGTAAACGTACCGCTGACCTCCCTGGTTGGCATGCGTTTCCGACGAATCCCACCGGCGAAAATTGTGAACCCCATGATCAAGGCCTTTAAAGCAGGCATTCCGGTAGAGACCGCCAAGCTCGAGGCCCAGTACCTGGCCGGGGGCAACGTAGACCGGGTGGTCGATGCCCTCATCGCCGCTGATAAGGCCGGTATCAAGCTGAACTTCGACCGTGCCGCCGCCATTGACCTGGCCGGGCGGGATGTGCTCGAGGCTGTACGACTCTCGGTAAATCCAAAAGTGATTACCAGCCCCATGGTGGCAGGTATGGCTAAAGACGGCATCCAGCTGCTGGCCACCGCCCGCATCACCGTGCGGGCCAACATCGACCGCCTGGTGGGTGGGGCCGGTGAAGAAACCATCGTGGCCCGGGTGGGCGAGGGCATCGTGGCCTCCATCGGCCAGTCGGAGGATCACAAAATGGTGCTCGAGCAACCCGATCGCATCTCCAAAACCGTGCTGGCCAAAGGCCTGGATGCCGGCACTGCTTTTGAAATCCTATCGGTGGACATCGCCGAGGTGGACGTGGGTAAAAACATCGGGGCCCAGCTTCGCACCGACCAGGCCGAGGCCGACAAGAAAATTGCCCAGGCCAAGGCCGAGGAGCGCCGCGCGATGGCAGTGGCCCTGGAGCAAGAAAACGCAGCCCTGGTCGAAGCCATGCGGGCCAAGCTGGTTGAGGCCCAGGCGGCCGTACCTCTGGCCCTGGCCGAGGCCCTGCGCAGCGGCCGTATGGGGGTGATGGACTACTACCAGCTCAAAAACATTGAGGCCGATACCGAGATGCGCGATTCTATCAGCAAAGCCAGCAGCAGCAACACCTCCGATGATGGCTCACAGCGCTAAGGACTGCACAGGTAGCACATCGCTCACCCCCACCTGGAGGGCCCCATGGGCTTAGACGATCTTCTCGGCTTGTTGTTCTTGTTTTTTTTCATCGTGCTGCCAGCCTTACAGGGGTTGCTTCGGCGGGGCCAGCAGGTTCCCCCCGATTTCGAACCCGATGAGATCCTCTTACCCGGCGAGGAACGCCGCCCAGCCTCGAGCACCCCAGCACCCAGCAGCCCACCCGCCCAGCCCCCGGTAAAACAGCCGGCTCCGTCCCCCAAAGCACAAACCAGCCCACCCCCGCCCAGGCCACCCCGGCGCCTCGAGCAGGTCGAGCGTGAGCGTCAGGGCCGCCCCAGCCCCAGCCCACGCCCCCCTTCCGAACCCCCGCACAAATCCTCCAGTAAGCCGCTACCCAAGAGCAAGAAAACCACCGATCAGTGGGCGTTTTCCACCTCGACCCGTGCTATTCTGAACGGTGTGGTTTGGCACCAGATACTGGCCGAACCCAGGAGCCAATATTGGAGAAGAGTACGCAAAGCAAAACGGTAATTCCCCTTCGTTCGCCGCAAGAAGCCCTGTCCTTGCTGGGCCATGGGGATAAGCATCTAAAAACCCTTCGCAAGTTGTTGCCGGCCCAGCTCGTGGTGCGCGGGCAGGAGGTGCAGATCTCAGGCGATCCGGAAGCGGTGTGGCTGGCCGAGCGGGTCATCCGCGACCTGGTCACCCTGGTGCGCCAAGGTGCGGAAATTGACGCGGGCACCCTCGAGCAGGTCATCCTGGTGGCGGAGGGCGGCCAGTCGCTCCCGGTCGAAACCACCATACCCGCCCTCGGCGGCGAGATTACCCTGCCGGGCCGGTTGAAGCCCAAAACCCCGGGC
Source organism: Meiothermus taiwanensis WR-220 (assembly GCF_003568585.1). Taxonomy (NCBI): domain Bacteria; kingdom Thermotogati; phylum Deinococcota; class Deinococci; order Thermales; family Thermaceae; genus Meiothermus; species Meiothermus taiwanensis. The sequence continues at coordinate 1,157,692 of NZ_CP021130.1, read as the reverse complement.
CAGCGGCAGTACGTGGAGGCCATCAGCACCCACGACATCACCTTTGGCATCGGCCCGGCTGGCACTGGTAAAACCTACCTGGCCGTCGCCATGGCGGTGGCTTTTCTCAAAGCCAAGAAAATCAAGCGCATCATCCTGACCCGTCCGGCCGTGGAAGCTGGGGAGCGACTGGGCTTTTTACCGGGGGATCTCCAGGCCAAAATCGACCCCTATCTGCGTCCGCTCTACGATGCCCTGTTCGACATGATTGATGCCGAGCGCTTTGAACAGTACATCCAGTCGGGGGTGATCGAGGTGGCCCCTCTGGCCTTCATGCGGGGCCGCACCCTGAACGACGCCTTCATCATCCTGGACGAGGCCCAGAACACCACCCCCGAGCAGATGAAAATGTTCCTGACCCGCATGGGCTTTAATAGCCGGGTGGTCATCACCGGCGACATTACCCAGATCGACCTACCCAAGGCGCAAAAAAGCGGCCTGGTAGAGGCCCTGCGCATTCTAAAGGGCATCCAGGGCATTGCCCAGCAACGCTTTTTGGAGTCCGATGTGGTGCGCCACCCCCTGGTAGCCCGCATCATCAAAGCCTACGAAGCCCATGAGCACGAGAGCTGACCATGGGAGCGGTAGATCTGGTTGCACACACCCGAGTACCTCGAGGTCTGGGCCCTGCGGTGCGCAGGGCGCTCGGGCTTCTACTGGCGGAGCTGGGGCATGAGGACAAGTCTCTAACCCTGATCCTTACCAACGACGACGAGATACGGGCCCTCAAGCAACAGCACTGGGGCGAGGATGCCCCTACCGATGTTTTATCGTTTCCCACCTATGAACCGGGCGACCCCTTCATCCCGCCGCACCTGGGCGACATCGTGATCAGCCTGGATACTGCCCGCCGCCAGGCCGAGCAGTTTGGGCACAGTCTTCAGCACGAGGTTAAAGTGCTGGCCGCCCATTCTCTTTGGCACCTGCTGGGGCACGACCACCGCTCCGAGGCCGAATGGGAGGGGTTCAGGCGGGTGCAGGCCCGCATCCTCGAGCTCTGAACCATGCCAACCCGCCCCCCGCCACCCAAACCTGGAACCGATCCCCTACCGCTGCGCGGCCTTCGGGCTTCGTTTGGCTATGCCTGGGCCGGGGTGCGTTATGCCTGGAAAAGCCAGCGCAACTTCCGCCTCGAGGTTTATGTGGCCGCTCTGGCCCTGGGCCTGGCCTGGTGGCTGAAGGTCAACCCGGTGCCGGTGCTTCTGTTGATAGCCCTGGTCTTGGGCCTCGAGCTCATCAACACCGCCCTCGAGGCCGTGGTAGATCTGGTCTCCCCCAACTACCACCCACTTGCCAAAGCCGCCAAAGACATCGCCGCGGCCAGCGTACTGATAGTGAGCACAATTGCTGCTCTGATCGGTTTTTTGCTGTTTTTCCCGCCGCTTGTGAGCCGGCTGGGGCTGTGGTAAACTCTCGGCTAGTAGCGTATGGACTCCCCACCCAAAGCCTGGTCCTGGCCTTGCCCTGGGACACTCCGGGGCAGGTTAGCTTTTGGTTGGGCCTGACGCGAACCCTATGGAAAGTATCCCTGGTAGTCTTGGCATCATCGCTTTGCTCATCCTGGTCAACGCTTTTTTCGTTACGGCTGAATTCTCCCTGGTAGCCATCCGGCGCAGCCGGGTCGAGTACCTGGCTGAAAGCGGTTCCTGGCAGGGCCGGCTGCTCAAAGATGCCATGGCCCGGCTTGACGCCTACATTGCCACCACCCAGCTGGGCATCACCGCCACCAATCTGGTGCTGGGGGCTTTTGGGGAACCATACGTCACCCGGCTGATTGTGACTGGTATCGGGGCGCTGTTCGGCCAGCCCCAGGCCGCTGCTGCGGCCGAAAGCAGCCTGCTTTCCAGCATTAGCTTTGTGCTTTCGGTGGTTTTCATCACCTTCGTTACGGTGCTCTTTGGTGAGCTTATTCCTAAAGGCATCGCCCTGCAGCGCACCGAGCAGGTTGCAGTCTTCACCATTCTGCCGCTCAATATTTTCCAGCGGCTCACCACACCGCTGGTCTGGTTGTTCAACCGCAGCGGCAATTTTTTCCTCAGGCTGATGGGCCTCAAGGAGGCACCCTCGCACTCCATGGTCGGCAGTGCCGAAGAGCTCAAGCTCATCGTGGAGGCTTCATCTAAAGAAGGTGTACTGGACGAGAGCGAGGGGGAGATTATCAGCCAGATCCTCGACCTCGAGGAAACCCTGGTGCGCTCGATCATGGTGCCAAGGGTAGAGATGGTCACCATATCCGCCGAGGCCAGCCTGCGCGACTTTTGGGCCATGGCCCGCGAGCACCGCTACTCCCGGGTTCCGGTATACCAGGAAACCATCGACAACATCATCGGGGTGGCCTATATCAAAGACCTGCTGGAGTACAGCGGCCCGGAGCTGGACAGCATCAAGGTGGGTAGCATCTGCCACCCAGCCTATTTTGTTCCCGAGACCATGGGCGCCCGGGAGCTGTTGCGCGAGATGCGCCGTCGCAAAACCCATATGGCCATCGTGGTGGACGAGTTCAAAGGCACCGCGGGCCTGGTCACCCTCGAGGACATCATCGAGGAAATTATCGGTGAAATCTACGACGAGTCGGACGAGGAAGAGGTGGCCCCGGTGCAGCAGATTGCCGAGGGGGTGTACCTGCTCGATGCCTCGGTTCCGCTCGAAGAGGCCTCTAAAAAGCTGGGCATCGAACTGCCCGAAGGCGAGTACGATACCCTCTCGGGCTTCCTGATGAATGAGTTTGGACACATTCCGGAGGCAGGGGAAAAGCTCGAGTACGGTGGTTATGAGTTCATCGTCGAAACCGCCGACCCCCGGGGCATCGAGCGCGTGCGGGCCCAAAAGCGGGCCCCCACACCCACCGACGACGAAACCCTTAGCGAATCGGTGACTTCAGAAGAAGCCTAGGTACGGTATGCTAGGGCCGTGTCCGAAACACCCAAAGAGATATTAGAACTGCTCCACCAGCTCCTAGAACGCTCCTACTCGCCCTACTCAGGCTTCGCCGTGGCGGCGGTGATCAAGTCGGGGTCGGGCCGGCTGTACGGAGGGGTTAATGTCGAAAACGCCGCCTACCCCCTCTCACGCTGCGCCGAACAATCGGCCACTTTGCAGATGGTTTCGGCTGGAGAGCGCGAGATCGCCGAGGTCTGGGTGCTCAGCCGAGGATCACAACCGGCCACCCCTTGCGGCGGCTGCCGGCAGGTGTTGAGCGAGTTCGCTCTTCCCAGCGTGCCCGTGCACTGCCTGAGTCTCAACGGCCCCGAGCTGCACACCACCGTGGGTGCGCTGCTACCCCACGCCTTTAACAAGCAGTACCTCCAGCCAGACCCGGATTAATCTATAACCGGGTTAGGTCGCGGTTGCTGACAAAGGTTGGTAGCCCATAGTACATCGCCCGGAGTCGGGCAAAGCCCTCGAGCCAAAAACGATCGGCGTAGTCCAGTGCATAGAGCTCGAGGCCAAACCCCTGCAAGCGAAATAGGCAGCTCAGGTTGTACTCGAGCTCGTAGGTGGGCAGCACCCGGTAGCCCCCGGGCGTCCAGGTGGTGGAAAACGACTCCAGAACCACCCCGTCAACCAGGCTCGACAGCTCGGGCAGAAGATGAAACCCACGGTTGGCGTATAGCCGCCTGGGGCCAACCAGCGCGCGCAACCGAGCTATGAGCTGGAGCATGGCACCCCGATCCTGGGGGTTGAGGGTTGCGGCGTCTAGGGTATCCAAAAACAAACCCTCAAATCCCATATCAATGGCCTTCTGGGCCTCATTCAGTCGATTCTTAATCCAATCGGGGTGGGCCGGGTCCACATAAACCGTGTTCCAGTCCAGGTTGCGAGCATTGCGGTGCCACGGCGCCGGGATGGGCTGATCCTCGCCCAGGCTCAGATAGGCCAGCGGCCGGGTGTCTTGGCTGCGCAGCCACTGAAGCTCTATAGGGGTATAGGCCCAGGTTTGCAACACCACCTGAGCATAGCGGCGCAGTTGTTGCAGGCGCCCTTTACCGTAATAAAAAGCCAAGGCTCGCATCGGCGCTTGAGGTGCATCTTCAACTCACTGGTAGTTGCGCAACTCACGTAAGACCGGCAAAGCCACCAGCAACAAGTAACTGGTAAAAACCCCACACCCAAGCAAGTAGCTCACCGACTCGTCCAGAGGAAGTACACCCTGGATGGACAGAGCAAACACCACGGCGTACACCAGCAAGGCCAGCATCATACCCAGCAAAACCCTCAGGGTGCGGTTCATAGAAGTGAGGGTAAAGGCCACAAAAAATCCAATACCTAACAGGAAGTTCGCAACTAAAAAGACTTCCGACTCCGGGCTGTTGAGGTTGAAAAAAACTTTGGCCAACAGGCTTATCGCCAGCAACAACCCAGCATATGAAGCCAGCGCGGATAGAAAAATACGGTTGATGTTGCGGGCAAACACCCTCAAGTCGCTGGTGCTGGCCAGCAACACGCTCACCCGCTCCAGAAAAACCCGCAACTGCCATTCCAACCCGCCCATGCTCAGCACCAGCGGTACCACCGCCAGCCCCAGCACAATGGATGTACCGGTAACCCAGTGCCAGAAGGGATTGATGAAAACAAAAACCGCGCTAAAAAATCCATATAGCACCAGTGGTATCGCATCCAGCCAGTCGGCTTTCTGCAGCACCTTCCAGGGCGAGTGTCCCACTTTGGTTCGCAGGTCGAGAAGGGCGGCGGCCACACTTAGCAGAACAGAAATCATCATAACCACAACTGTGTTAGCAGCACCCAGTAGGTCAGGAAACCACAAAACAAAACCCCCACCAGTGCCGCCGGCAAAGCCGCCAGCAACAGCCAAAGTTCACGCTTATACAAAAGCAGGATGCTCGAGGCCATATGATAAGCCGTCTGTAAAACCACCAAGACCGAGAGGGCCAGGTCGGCCTGTAGAAGCAGCGAAACAAGTAAAGCCGGCCCCAGGCCTAGAAAAAACATGGTTTGCAAGAGCCTACGGGCCTCAGCAGCAAACCCTCGGCCCATCAGCACATAGGCCAGGCGAATCATGCCCTGGCTCCAAGCCCAGCCCAGAATCGCCGATAAAATCAGGCCGAGGGTGGCTTCCCGAGCACCCACCCAGGCAAAAATCGCCGGGAAAAACAGGCCGGGCATCCCGTAAAAAAGCCCATGCGAAAGCTCGCGTAAAGTTTCGGGTAGGCGATTGGCTTTACGTCGGGAAGCGGCCGCCCTACGCGGCGCTATACGATAGAGCGCTTCCGCCAACTCAAACACGTTGGGGTATCCGTAGCGTTCCATCACCATTCGGTCGTTGTAGCCGTGAGCCTCGAGCACCGCAGCTACCTGCTGGGCATCCACTGCGGTTTCAATCAACGGCCCAAGGTGCTGCAGCAGGGCTGCCAGGCGATCCGGGGCACCCACCGGGTACCCAGCTCGGGTGTAGCTGGCTAAAACAGCCACTCCCCGCTCGCTATAAAACTCTGTACGTTGGCTCATGCCGACTGCCACTCCTTGAGGTGTCCCACCGGCCTTCCGCCAACGGTTTAAATTTGCATACGCCCCTGCGAGGTTGTGATAGGAAGATGCACCCCACCATACATTGCTGTGCCCACCTTTCTACTGAGCGTACTTCTTTGTAAAACAGAATACTTAATGCCGCTTCACAAAACTCCTTTCGTGGATGCCCTGCATTTCAATGCGGGGAGGAAACGAAAGCCGAGCGAAGCTCGGTGCGGGGTCGCCAACCTGGCGATATACTCCATACAAGCATGTCCCTCCTGTCCGTGAAATGCAAGCTGATACCCGATGCGAGTACAGCCGAAAAGCTTTCTCGCACGGTGAATCAGTTTGCCAACGCCTGCAACTATGCCCTTCAGATAGCCCGTAGGGACAACGTTTGGAACAAGTTTGCCCTCCAGCGGGCGGTCTACCAGGAGCTTCGGGAACGCTTCGGTCTGACCGCCAATCTTGCCATACGTGCCATTGCCCGCGTGGGAAAGCGCAAGGGGCACAGGGCGGGCGGTTTCAAGGCCACCTCGGTGGACTACGACCAGCGCATTCTTTCGGTCAACCTGGAAAAGGAGGTGGTCAGCCTCAGCACCGTAGATGGACGGGTAAAAGTGCCCATGCGCATCGCCGGGTATCAACGCCACCTCCTGCGAACCGCCAAAAGCATCCAGGGCGGCCAGTTGGTCAGAGGACGGGATTCCTGGTACATCCACCTGTGGTGCGAGTACGACGACCCACCTACCGTCAACCCTGACGGTTTTCTGGGAATAGACCTGGGTATCGTCAACATCGCCACCGACTCGGATGGCGAGACCTACTCCGGCAGGCACCTGAACTCGGTGCGCCACCGGCATAGGAGGTTGAGAAGGAAGCTGCAAAAGAAGGGCACCAAGTCGGCCAGGCGTCTTTTGAAAGAACTCTCGGGCAAAGAGAAACGCTTTGCCAACCATACCAACCACACGGTCAGCAAACGCATCGTAGCCAAGGCTCAACGCACCGGGCGCGGCATCGCCCTGGAAGACCTCCGGGGTATCCGCGAACGGGTACGGCTTCGCAAGCCCCAGAGGGCTACGCTGCATCGCTGGGCGTTCCATGACCTGGGTCAGAAACTGCGGTACAAAGCTGAACGGAGCGGTGTAGCTTTGGTTTGGGTTGACCCGGCGAACACTTCCCGGCAATGTCCAGCCTGCGGACATACCGAGAAGGCCAACCGTCCAACACAGGCGCTGTTTCGTTGCGTAGTCTGCGGGTGCTCTGGGCCTGCGGACTACTTCGCGGCTTGCAATATCGCAAGCCGGGCTGCTGTCAACCAGCCGAACGCGGGGGTATGAGACGCTATTCATGGCTATCGTTCCACCTGCAAGCCCCTGGCTTTAGCCGGAGGTAGTTGACGATACCCCGCCGCCATACTATGCATGGTAGCAGACCCTATCGGGGGCAAGGAATCTCATATACCAGCCTCATCGCTGCCAGCCAGCACCAGATCGGCCCTATCCTTTACCTCTTCTTGGACAGAGGCCCCCGCCAAAACCACGTCCTGGTACATTTTTCGGTAGTCGTTCAAAAAGCGCTCGAGGGTAAAGTATTTGAGCACGCGGGCCCGTGCCGCTTTACCCAAGGCAATTCGGCGTTCATCATCGAGCAGAAGCTCGACGCATGCCTTACCCATGGCTACAGGGTCGCGGGCCGGCACCAAAATACCTGCATCCCCTACCGCCTCGGCCACCCCCCCCACATCGGTTGAAACTGTGGCCCGCTCACACGACATAGCCTCGATCACCGCATAAGGAAAGCTCTCTGAAATGCTGCTCAACACCACCACATGGCCGGCCTGGTAGCCCTTTGCGACCGGTGAAACACGGCCTTCAAAACTCGCTGCCCCCTGCAGTCCCAGCCTAACGATAAGCTCTTCACAGCTTATCCGATAACGCTCGTTGCCCTTTGGGGTAGGGCCAAAAATGCGCAAGCGCGCATTGGGAACCTGCTCTTTGGTGTAGGCAAACGCCTCAATTAAGGTGTGTAGGTCTTTAAGGGGGTCAATGCGGCCCACAAAAACGAGCGTTGGCAGATCGGGTTCTACTGCGGGCGGGGGAAACTGCGTCGGATCGATGCCGTTGTGAATTGGGCGAATGGAGGCAGGAAAAGCCCCGTTGCGCTCTTCCCAGCGGCGGTTGTACTCCGAAACTGGCACAATTAAATCAGCCATGCGGTAGGCTGCACTCGAGAGCAAGCGGAAAAAGTTTAGGATCAAGATTCGCACCGAAGGTCTATAGGGAGCCTGAAGGTAGCTTAGATAGCGCTCCCGGAGGTACACCCCATGCTCGGTAAGCACAAAAGGGGCCTGGTGGTACCATTTGCCCATCATTCCAACCAAGGCGGCAGGCCCATTAGAAACGGCATGATAGATCTGGGCCTTGGGTGGTATGAGCAGTAAAGGACGGAGCAGGTGCTCGATCAAGTCCGTAGCCTGCAAGGCATCCTGCAGGGTTAATTCCGGTAGCTCGGTGCCTGAAACAGCCTGGGACTGGCACTCCTTCCAAGCCTTAATCAAACGCCCGATCGAGCCTTCGCTTAGTAAGGCCTCTCCCAGATCAGCCTGCTGGGCGTAACCAGCCATCGCCCTTAGGGCCCAAAGAAAATAGGTGGTGCCCCAGTTAGGCCTTACCAAAGCATTCACAAAACTTTGATGAACCTGGTTAAACCAGCGGGAGGTGCGGTTCCTGGAGCGGCCTCTGCGAACCGAGCTCCATAAAGGGAAATTCACCACGCCTTTTAGGTTGGCGGGGGGAGGGTAAACAGCTTTTTCCAGGCCGTTGCCGGTGAGGGCAATTACTTCAAATTCCATTTCCTGGAGCCCACGAATTAGCTGGTCACACCAGACGCTTACCCCTCCTTCCACAAAGGGATAGGTTCCTTCGGTAATCAGGGCAATTCTCATAAAATCTGTTCAAGACCTCCCCTACTCCCCAGGGTGGTAGGAAAAGCGCAGTTCCTGCCCGGCCGACAGGCTCACTTTTGAGACGGTATCCCCACCGTACACCCAGCTCATCCCCTGCGCAGTCCCTGTAAAAAACAGTACACCGGAAATTCCGGCAGGCGCAGAGATTGTGACCAAATTCTGGCTGCGATCCCAAAAAGCGGTGATGCCAGCCTGGAGCAAAGCAGTGTGTTGAGTACGCTCAGCCACATACGCGCCAATTTCGTCCCAGGAGGGGTTGAGCACCGGGATGCTGTAGTAGCTGGTGTATTTCTGCATCAGGCGGTTAAGGTAATCGAAAACCAGGCTGCGGCCAGGTGCATACTCACGCAGGTTGGCCTGGTGGAAGTAGTGCGAGCTGGCGCTAACCTGCAGGTGGTAGAGGGCCAGGTTGGTCTCCTGATCGAGAATTTCCTCGTAAGTGAGCGCCCTAGGCCAGTAAGGGAAGCGCCCTCCCGGTGCGTAGATGTAGTTGTAGAACGAGGTGGCCTCAGCCGGGGTGGTCACGGTGTAGGCGATGTTGGTGGGCCAGACCGGAATCATCAGCAAGCCTGGGCGCAGCACCACCCCACAGATGGGGCAGGGGGGTTGGTGGCTTTTCACCGAGTAATTGCCGTGAATGTAGCGAATGCCCAGCTCAACCGCACGATCCAGCATGGACTGGTTGGCACAAATTAAGCCAAAATCCTTGCGGGGCTCATCCGCTCCAGGGCCGGTAGGCCCCGACACCGCAGGGCACTCCGAAGGCAAAGCTGGGGGGATCACCGGCGCTGGGGCAGGGCTGCGGTACCAGCCCAGGCCCGAGAGTTCCCCGGTTTTCAGGGTTTTGGGGCTGTACCAAAGACCCATCTGGTTGGCCAGGCGGGTGTTCTCGGCAATCTGAAAACGCAACGCTGCTGGGTCGGTAATGTTGTCCATGGAGGGGTGGTCGCGGGTATGGTTAACCCAGCGCATCCGGCTGGCCAGGCACTTGGTCAGGCTGGACAGGGGGTCGCTACTGGACACCCCTGGGTTGCAACTGGCCGCCGCACCGAGGTTCACCCCACGCCCGTTGAAAGCCAGGTTCAGCATGAAGCCGTTGCTGAGCGGATAGCTGGCATTAAGCTGGCGCTGCTGCTGGTACAGCGACCACGCATCCTGCGCCGAAAGCCTGAAGGTTTGGGGTCGGTAGCGTAGCGGATCACCGGGCTGGAGGGCATCGTCCCACCAGTCGGACTCGAGGCCCCAGTCATCCACGTCAACAGCCAGAATATGCCGCCGCTCCCCGATGAACAGGCCCCGCGTAGCCCAGCGAATCAGGCCGTAGCCCAGCAACTGGGTGTGCAGCAGGTAGGGGTTGCTGGCAAAGGTCAGGGCGATGCGCTCGCGCCCATCGGAAGACCTGCTCAACACCCCCAGCACATTGCCCTCGGTATCCTGCAAAAGCGGCTGAACCAGACAACCGGGCGATTCCTGGGCTGTGGCCAGACGAGCCGGGTAAAGATAGGCGTTCTGAATGGGGATCTCCGCGTTTGGATTGAGGTAGCTAAACACCCCCCGCCCCTCAGGGGTAAGGGTCATCCAAACAGGAGGGTTATCGGGCGGGTCGCCCGGCGGATTGGTGGCCCGATTATCGGTGGGCACCCCTTCATAGCCAGCGGGCCGAACCGACCGAATGCAATAATCCTCGGGATAATCCTCAGGATCGGCCTCCCATGTGTTGGGGGTGCCAGGCCCCGGAAAGGTATACAGCGAGACTGAGCGCACCGCGTAGCGGCGCTGGTAGTCCCACAACAGACGCCACTCATCCCCACTAAATGCACTCTCAAACCGCCCCGGCGAGACTTCGTATGGCAGGTTGTTGCTGGACAGCAAGATGGCCTGGAAGCGCCCACCGTTAGCGTCCTCCAGGAAGCCAGGCGTGAGCTCCTGCGTCGCCGCGTACAGCACCTCATAATTGGCCCCCAGTTGGTCGAGCAATGCCCGCCAGGCTTGTAGGCCGGGGTCTTCGGGGGTTGGGCCGATTACCAAGATGCGCAGAGCCACACGGTTTGCCGGCAACCCCTGCGTCTGCACGCTCCCTGGCCGAAGCTGGCTCGAGCCAGGAATCTGCACCCTGGGCAGCGGACGGTTGGCATCTGGTTGCTGAAGTGGCAGGGCAACCGGAGCCCCCTCAAAACGGGGCATAGAAGGTGTTTGGATCCAGCCATCGGATATCTGGCCCGAATTGTTTTTCTGCGGGCTGCATCCGGATAGCAACAGTACAAGCAGGGCTAAAAGAGGCGCAATGTGTGTTGTGTTCATCTCTAGTGAACCCTTAATCTAAAATGAGACGGACTTAAACTCCCGCGGCCGCCTTCCCAAGTCTAAGGGTAGAAGAAGAAGGTCAAACACAGTAGTAGATTCCTTGTGTTACTGCACGTTACATTAAACACCCCATTTCGCAGAAACCACTATTTGCTACTGGGTGTCAAGTCTTTTCCCAAATTGGCGTCTTTTTATTTCGACTAAACGGGGGAGTTACACCGGATGCCAAAAGATAGCCATCCAAAGCCTGCAGAAGCTATCTTTTTGAATCCTCGAGCACACCCTTCGGTCAGGTTAGTAACTAACCGAATCTGGTATTACCTGCACTCCTCTACCCAGCCATCCAGTTCACGCCGCTTCAAAATGGAGAAAATACCCATACTAATGCTGCTAGCACAAAACTGAGAAGCACTCTTGATGCGGGTGTCGGTATATTCGATGTTCAGCACCGGCTTGCCGGCCTGCACCATGGGCCGGGTCTGGTCACACCAGCCCTGGGCAAAACATTCCTCGGTGACAAGAAAATCGAAGTCGTTGATGAGCTGTGGGAGCAGTTCGGTGGTGTTTTTGAGTCCGATAGCCAGGCCGCGCTGGTGGGCCTCACTGGCCAACCAACGGTTGAAGCGAAGCTGATCCTGGGCCGTGAGGGGAAAACCTGTGTTGTTCTGGTAACCGTTCACGTTGTCAGGGTCTACACCCACAAATCCCTTTTGCTTACAGAGGTCGAGCCGGGCCCGCAGGATGGGGGCCAGTTTATCGATCTGTCGGATATCCAGCCAGCGCTCCCCAGCCCAGCCGTCGTAGTTGCGACCCAGCACCTCAGGAGGAAACAGGTTCCTGTCAGGCCGCCAGTTTTCCCAGGAACCCGCACTCAGGTAGCAGACAGCCTTTACCCCACGCGCCGCCAGTTCCTGTACCACACTGGCCGGGGTATCGAACAAATCCAGGTTGTAGGCCGTTACTTGGCGGGTTTTATCAAGCGTACCGGTGTATTGGATGTGCCAGGTGGTATCCACCCCAGGCTTCCACCACCCACCCGGGGCGGGGTTGGAGGGTGGGGTGGGACTTGGGGTGTTGAGCTCAAGAGTGCCACCACAGGCTGTCACCGCGACAGCCAGCACCCATAGATAGCGAAGCATACGTAGCTGCATTACAAACCCACTGCGTCAGGCGTTCATGGGGAGTGGATTGACCCCCCTTGAGCAACTTCTCATATCGTGACAACTCCTCAGACTGGAAGTCTGAGGCTTCTCGGGAACCACAGATATACCATGCCCGAAGGCTCCGTCCAAGCCCAGAAAACCTTGACTCCGTATCGGCAGGCGAGCGCAATGCTTCCAGCTCTGCCACGGGTGTTCGTTTGGAGTTTTACCCATCGGACTACCCAATGGAACCCCCTACTCCAAGTTTCAAGGTGCATGGGAACCTGTCCCCAAGAGGATGATACCCCACATTCGCCGCCCACCATGCTATGTGCCCCTACGGGGCACGTGGGGGAGTCCATGTATCCCACGAACTGAAAGTCCGGGGGATTATAGCTCCCCCACACCCCCTCTTTTTTTCTAACCCCTCCTACCTCACCACGTAACGCTCCGTTGCTTGACAGCTTTTTCAGGAATGCTAGCCTCAAAAGCATGAGGGTGGATTATGCACTCATTGCAGGGATTGTTTAGATTTTGGCCTCACCTGTCCACTTTACTTTTACTGGTGCTGGCAGGCTGCACCCGCCCCGCGCCGGAACCCACCTTGCAGATCAACTTTTCCCCAGACCACCTGCGCCTTGTACTCGGCGGGGCTGGAGAGGTTAATATCACCCTTGTACGTCAGAATCTGCCCGGGCTGGCAGAGCTGCGTTTGATCAACCCTTTACCAGAAGGCATAACCGCCTCTATTACGCCTTCCAGCACAACCGGCAACACCGCCACCCTACGGATTCAGGCCTCGAGCCACGCAACCGTGGGTAGCTTTAACTTGCGGGTGCAGGCTGTCCAGGGATCCATAAGCGTCACCAGCGAGCTACCCTTACAGATAGAACCTAGCCAACAACCCGACTTGCAGTTAAGCCTGAACAACCCCACCCCCTCCATCCGCCAGGGGCAGTATGCAGACCTTTTAGTTGACGTGCGGCGCATCAACCTCGAGGGCACGGTGGTACTGGCCCTCGAGCAGCAGAACGGCGCCCCCTTGCCCAGTGGCCTTAGTGCGACTTTCAGTCCCACCCTGCCCAACAGCACCGTTTCCATCCTGCGGATTTCGGTGGCCTCCACGGCAAGCACCGGCCCCTACCCCCTGCGCATCAAGGCCACTTTGGGAAGCCTCGAGCGCACCCTGGACTTCCCCCTTACAGTCCTGGAAGCCTTGCCAGAACCCGACTTCCAGCTCAATCTAACCCAGCATCTCAGCCTTCAGCGGGGCACGACCAGCAGCGAGAGCATCGCAATTACTCGTATCAATTTATCCGGCCCCATCGCCCTGAGCCTCGAGCGCTTCGACGGCACCCCTCTACCCACAGGCATCAGGGCAACCTTTGCACCGGCAGAAACAGAAGGCACCCTTTCCACCCTCACCATCTCTGCTGCCCCAGATGTGCCCCTGGGGGACTATGTGCTACGGGTACGGGGTGTGCAAGGCGCGCTAGAGCGCACCGCTCTGGTACTGCTAAATGTGTTTGATCAGGCCGGGCTTACCGCTAACGGAGCCGTCTGGGTTGCGGCCCAGGGCGATAGCGGAGCCTGGCAGGTAGTACCACCCACCGCTGGCAGCTACCACCTTCGCATTGGCAATGCGGCGGAGCGCTATGGCTGGGCGGTGGTGTGCAGCAAGACCGAGGCCGGCCTCACCACCCATCAGGTGAACGTCTACCAGCTCACCTTAAGCGAGGTGCGCAGGCTGGATCTGTCCTGCCCCCCAAGCACCAGCAGCGACGCCTTCTCAGACCTCAGTGGACAGCTCAACAACCTGGGCGGCCATTATGCCCAGGTGGCCTTTGGCACGGCCAGCGACTTTGTGGATCCAGCCCGAACAGGCAGCTTCCCCCCCACCCCGGCCTACCCCGGCTACCTGCTGCAAGGTGCGCGCCACGGCACCGCCGACCTGATGGCCGTGCGCTACCTGCCGCCCACCCCACCAGGAACCCACTTCCAGGCCGACCGGGCCCTGTTCCAGCGCAACTTCACCCTGAGCGGTCGGCAGACCCTCGATCTGGATATGCAAGGCTCTGCCTCCTTCGCGCTCGAGGGCACCTACAAAGCCACCCTCACCAACCCCGACCCCTCGGCCCAGGGGCTGAGCTACCTGGCCTACCTGACCCCCACCACCCAGACCCTTTATCTGGCCGACAGCCAGCAAGACGCCGCCAACCTGACCTACCGGGCCATCCCCGACAATAGACGCAAGCCCAACGAGTTCTATGTTTTCAATGCCCGCGAGACCACCTTCAGCAACCTGAGCCTGCGTTCCCGGCAGGTGTTGCGCGCTATAGCGAGTCCACAAGACCTGAGCGCCAGCTTCCTAAGCCTGCCAGAAGCCCGTCTGAGACTAGAAAACAACCGCTTCCAGGCCTCATGGAGCCCATATTCGTGGTCAGGCAGCGGCAGCCAACTATTCAGCCTGCAGCTCGAGCAGCTGGCGGTGGCCCCCAACACCAACCTGGCCTGGCACCTCCACCTCTCACGCCGCTGGGTGGGAGGCATCACCAGCTACCCCATTCCCAACCTTGCCCACAGCTGTGCGGCCGGTCAGTCCCCCTGCGCCCCTGCCCCTTCCAACACCCCCGCCAACGGCTGGCAGAGCACCTGGAGTTTGCGCGATAACCTCGAGCTCGACTGGTCGTTTAGTGCGGTGCAGGTGAGCCTTCCTCTGGCCGACTGGCTGCCCCTGGCCCAGAGCACCCTCCCACCCGCCGGCCACAACCTGGATGGCTTCAGCTTTGACGCTGCCAGCGCCGGGGGCATTTACAACGTCAGCAGCCTCTCAGCGCAGCGCCAGGCGCAAGCTAAGGGGCCGCGCTTACTGCCCTTCTGGCTTTCACCCCGCTGAGGTCAAAACGGCAGCTCGGCCCGCACGCTGGTGCCCTGGCCCTGAACCGAGACCACCTCAAAGCGCCCGCCCCGGGCCTCCACCCGCTCGCGCATCTGGGTCAGGCCAAACCCACCCAGGCCGTTCGCTGAGGTGCCAGCTTTGAACCCCCGCCCGTTGTCGCTGATCTCCAGCACGCCGCCCCGTTCGCCCAGCGGGGTGAGCTTGACCTGCACCAAACCGGGCCGGGCGTGCTTGGCCGCGTTGGTGAGGGCTTCCTGCAGCACCCGGAAAAAAACCAGCTCGGAAGCCTGGGAGAGTTCGATTTTTTCGGGCAGGCTGAGGCGCACCCGGAAACCTGCCTGCTCGGCAAAGGCGGTGGCGTAGCGCCGCACCGATTCCAGAAAGCCGTAGCGCTCGAGGTCGATGGGCCGCAGGGCAAAAATGCTGCGGCGCACCTCGCGAATCTGGGCGCGCAAGGTCTCTTTGACCTGGTGCAACTCCTCCAGAGCCCGTTCAGGGTCGGTTTGTAGCAGGCGCTCGGAGAGGTCGAGCTTGAGGGCCATGAAGGCCAGGGCCTGGGCGATGCCATCGTGGATTTCGCGGGCGATGCGGTTGCGCTCCTCGGTGAGGGCCAGCTCCTCGGCCCGCAGATAAGCCTGGGCATTGCGCACCGCCAGGGTAACCTGCGCGGCCAGGAAGCGTAAGAAGGGCAGGCGCTGGCGCAGGTTTTCGGCCTCGCCCTGCACCAGCAACAGCCCGATGGCCGACTGCTCGCGCAGGGGTACGGCCAGCAGGTTCTCGCGCACAAACACCGGCGATTCCAGGGCCTCCTTCCAGCGGTGATCGGGCATGAAGGCGTGGGGGGGTAGCTCGAGGTTGCGCAACACCTGGGGTTGCAAAAAGTTTTCCTCGTCCAGCAAAAGCACCCCGCCCCCGGTGGCCCCCGCCCAGGCCAGGATGCGATCCATTAGGCGCTCGAGCAACCGGCCCAGGTTGGCCTCGGCCCGCAGAGCCTGGTCTACCTCGTAAAGGGTGAGCAGATCGCGGCTGCGGGCTCGCGCCGACTCCAGCGCCCCAGCCACCTCAGCCGCCAACACCTCCAGAAAGGCCCGCTCCTCGTTTGAGAGGGGGCGGGGCGGGGCCACCTCGAGCTTCCCTTCCAGGCCCGGTAACGGCAAGGTGTAGAGCGCGTCCGAGCCCGGCTCAAAACCGGGTGAGGTGGCCCGCACCCCCTCGAGGGTCAGGGCGGCCCCCATACCCAGCGCTTTGGCTACCTCCTGCACCACCGCGGCCAGGGCCTGCTCGAGGTTGTCGGCAGCCGAGGCCCGCTTAAGCATCTTGCCCACGGCCTCCAACCGCTGGTTGGCTACTTCCAGCGCGCGCTGGGCCCGCTCGCGGTCTTGCACCTGCTGGGCGATCCACTCCAGGGTCATCCAGGTGACCAGGGACCCTACCAGGCCGTAAAAGCCCAGGCGCAGCCAGAAGGCCACCGGCTGCCCCTGGTAGGGCTCGAGGGAAATCTCAAACAGCACCACCACCAGCACAATCGCCAGCGGCAGAACCAGCCGGTACAGCCGGATCAGGCGGTATAGGCTGGGAACAGGCTCCACGCCAAACGATTATAGAGCGGCTTCAAGGGGCGGATGGCCCTATTCGCCCTATTCCTGTGGGTCGGTCTTGCGCCTGCCGTGCTGGGCATACCAGCGGCTTTGGTGCAGGAAACCCCGCAAAAGCTGCACCTCGCCGGGGGTCAGACGGGCCTTGTGCAAGAGCCGCCTAAAGCGCCGAACGGCATAAGGCAACCGTTTTTCGTCGGTGAAGCCGATGCGTAGGATGTACTCCTTCAGATCGTCAAAAAGTTGCTGCAAGGCCGCCTGGCTGGCAAGCTGAAGCGGTTCGGGTGGAGGGGGGGCCTGGGCGACCCCGAAAATTTCGTAGCACAGGAGCAGCACCGCCTGGGCCAGGTTCAGGCTGGGCTGCCTGGGCGAGGTGGGGATGCGCACAATAAGCTGGGAGAGGTCAATTTCGTCGGTGGTCAGGCCCGAGGTCTCGCGCCCAAACACCAGCGCCACCCGGCCCCGTGGGGCCACCTGGGCAACCCGCAGGGCCATCGGCCGGGGCCCCACCACCGGCCCGGTGTAAATCTCCCGCTCGCGCACCGTGGTGCCCACCACCAGCCGGGCATCGGCCACGGCCTCGGGCAGGGTGTCCACCACCCTCATCCTGTCCAGCACGTCCTCAGCGTGCACCGCCAGGCGGTAGGCCAGCGAACCCCCAGGGTGCCGGGCCAAGTCCTCGCGCACCCGCGGCTCGGGCGCCACCAGCCACAGATCTGAAATGCCAAAGTTCTGCATGGCGCGGGCTGCAGCCCCGATGTTCATAGGTTCCTGGCTGCCTACCAGCACGATGCGGATGTTCTCGAACCAATCCATCGGCTATAGCCTAAGGGCTTGGGCCGGATGCGTCGAGGCATGAATAGACTGGGTGCCCATCCCAATTACTCGGGCTTCAATAAGACCGCCCCCTCCCGTGCACTGCTCACCAGCGCTGCGTAGCGCGCAAACAGCCCGCTTTTGTAGTGGGGCTTGGGGGGCTTCCAGGCTTTGGCCCGCCGGGCCAGCTCCTTTTCCGAGACCTCCAGGTTCAGGATACCCCGGTCGCAGTCAATCGAGATGATGTCGCCCTCCTCGACCAGCGCGATGGGCCCGCCCACCTGGGCCTCAGGGGCCACATGCCCGATCATCAGGCCCTTGGTGCCACCGCTGAAACGCCCATCGGTCACCAGGGCCACATACGGCCCCAGTCCCTCGCCCACCAGGGCCGAGGTCACCGAGAGCATCTCGGGCATCCCGGGGGCCCCCTTGGGGCCTTCGTAGCGGATCACCACCACATCACCGGGCTTGATCTGTTTTTTGAGGACGGCCTTCATGGCGCTCTGTTCGCCGTCGAAAACCCGGGCCGGCCCCCGGTGTACCTTGGTCTCGGTGCCGGCCAGCTTGAGCACCGCGCCTTCCGGGGCCAGCGAACCCTTGAGCACCCGCAGGCCCCCCTCGGGTTTGAAGGGTTTTTCAACGGTGGTTACCACCTGCTGGCCTTTGGTTTCTTTGGCGTTTTTGACCTCCTGCCAGAGGGTCTTCCCGCTCACGGTCATCTGGTCGCCGTCGATCAGGCCGCCTTCAATCAAACGGCGGATCACCAGCGGAATGCCCCCGGCCTCCCACAGCTCCCAGGCGGTGTACTGGCCCCAGGGGCGCATATCGGCAATCACCGGGGTTTTGCGCGAGATTTTATCGAACTCCTCGAGGGTGAGCTTGATGCCGGCCTCTTTGGCCACGGCCAGCAGGTGCAGCACCGCGTTGGTGGAGCCGCCGGTGGCCGCTACTGCGGCAATGGCGTTGGTGAAGCTCTTTTTGGTCAGGAAGCTCTTGGGCGTGCGGTTTTCCCGGATGGCCTCGGCCAGGATGCGCATAGCCCGCCGCCCGGCCTCTTTTTTCTCGGGGGCGATGGCCGGGATGGCGTTGTAGCCGATGGGTGAGAAGCCCATCACCTCGAGGATCATGGCCATGGTGTTGGCGGTGTACTGCCCACCGCAGGCGCCGGGGCCGGGGATGGCGGTGCGCTCCACCTCGGCCAGCTCCTCCTCGCTGATCTGGCCGGCGGCATACTGCCCCACCGCCTCGAAGACCGAGACCACGGTCTGCTTTTTGCCGCGCAGGAGGCCGGGGGCAATGGAGCCGCCGTACAGCACCAGGCTGGGCACGTTGGCCCGGATCACCCCCATCATGGCCCCAGGGTTGGTCTTGTCGCAGGCCACCAGGGCCACCATGCCGTCGTAGAGGTAGCCCTGGGCAATCAGTTCAATCGAGTCGGCGATCACCTCGCGGCTCACCAGCGAGGCCCGCATACCCACCGTGCCCATGCTGATGCCGTCGGAGATGGCCGGGGCCCCAAACTCAAAGGTCTGGAAGCCAGCCTCCCTGGCCCCAATCTTCAGGTCGGCGGCCAGGTCGCGCAGGTGAAAGTTGCAGGGCATCCCCTCGGTCCAGGTGTTCACGATGCCCACCCAGGGAATCTTGAACTCTTCGTCGCCGATGCCCACCGCGCGCAGCATAGCCCGGGCGGGGGCTTGTTGAGGGCCTTTTTTGATGATGTCCGAACGCATAGAAAAACCTCGCCAGCAGCCGGTGATGAAAGGGTTTATTTGTTATGAGCCGTCTGCAACCGTTGCTATCTTACCGTGGAAACGCCGGGGATCGCCCTCGAGGAGGCGCACCAGGGCCCTGGCCGACTGCTCGGGGGTGAGCACCCGACCCTGGCTCTGGTAGCCCCGGAACAGGGGCCGCAGGGTCTCACTGGCGCTCCCCTGGGCCTCCCGTAGCTGGCGCTGCATCTCAGTCTCCACGATGCCCGGTCGGAAGGTGAAGCAGGTAACCTCGGGGGCCTCCACCGCAAGCTGCCGCACCAGGTGCTCTTCTGCCGCCTTGGCGATGGCATAGATGCCCATGCCAGGGATGTTGTGCTCGGCCACCCCCGAGCCCAGAAACACCGCCACGCTGCCCGGCTGGCGGATCAGATGGGGGTAGGCAAAGCGGGCTAGCTGGTAGCCGCCCTTAACGTTGGAGTCCATGATCTCGTCGTACTGGGCCTCGATCAGTTCGTAGGCCAGCGGGCCAGCGTTGAGCACACCGGCGTTGTGGATAAAGCCCACAAAGTTTCCGATCTCGAGCGCGGCCTTGACCATCGCCTCGGCCACCGCGGCGCTGGCTACGCTACCGGCCACCACCAAGCAGCGCACGCCCAGGCCCTGCACCTCGTCGCGCACGAACTCGAGGGCCTTCTGGTTGCGGGCCCCGATCACCAGGTGGGCCCCGGCGCGGGCCAGTTCCAGGGCCAGGGCCTCGCCAATGCCCCGACTGGCCCCGGTGACGATGAAGGTCTGTCCTTTCAGTTTCATGCTCTTTGTATACGACCTATTGTTGCAAAAGGCCAGGGGGTATCCGACCGGTTCACCCGGCCACGGTAGAGGGGTTGCCCAGGTTGGCAGTCAGGCGGCCACTCTGTGCAAGGCCGCAATCACCTGCTGGGTAAAGGACTGGGTGCTGGCCTGGCCGCCCAGATCGGGGGTGGGGTTGGTGGTCAGGGCCGCGGCCACCGCCCCCTCGATCTGCCGGGCCACCTCGGGCCGGTTCAGCGCATGGGTGAGCAGCATGGCCGCCGAAAGGATGGCCGCGGTGGGGTTGGCGATGCCCTTGCCGGCAATATCGGGCGCGGAACCATGCACGGGCTCGAACAGGGGGGTTTTTTCGCCCAGGCTGGCCGAGGGCAGGAGGCCCAGGGAGCCGGGCAGCACGCTGGCCAGGTCGGACAAAATGTCGCCAAAAATGTTGCCGGTCACCACCACGTCAAACCGGCTGGGCCGGGTGACCAGGTGCATGGCCATGGCGTCCACGTACTGGTGCTCGAGGGCCACCTCGGGGTAGTGCTGGTGCACCTCGTCCACGGTCTTACGCCAGAACTCGCCAACCTCGAGCACGTTGGCTTTGTCCACGCTGCACACCTGGTTGCGCCGCTTGCGGGCCGCCTCGAAGGCCACCCGGGCGATGCGCTCCACCTCGGGCTTGCTGTAGCGCTCGGTGTTCCAGCCCTCGGCCTCGCTCATGCCGCGCGGCTCGCCGAAGTAGATGCCGCCGGTCAGCTCACGGATGACCAGCACATCCACCCCTCGAGCGATCTCGGGCTTGAGGGGCGAGAGGCCTTCCAGCCCCGGCAGCACCTTGGCCGGGCGCAGGTTGGCATACAGACCGTGGGCCTTGCGCAAAGCCAGCAGGCCAGTCTCGGCCCGCAGGTGGCGGGGCACGCCATCCCACTTGGGCCCGCCGATGGCCCCCAGCAGGATGGCGTCGGCCTCCAGACAGCCCTTCTGGGTGATCTCGGGGAAGGGCTCGCCGTGGGCGTCTATGGCGTTGCCGCCAAAGGGAAAAGCCTCGAACTCGAGGTTCAGACCATACACCTGATCGGCGGCTTTGAGCACCTCCACCGCCGCATAGGTTACTTCGGGGCCAATGCCGTCACCGGGAAGCAGTGCGATTTTGGGCATGGGGTTCCTTTCTCTACTGGCGGGTGGCCTTGGGCAGCCGGGCCGCGGCCTGCTCGATCAGCTCGCCCGCTTCCAGTAAGTCGGCAATGGGATCCCAGCGGCCTTCCACCAGGGCTTTTTGCGCGGTGGCGGGCAGGTTTACCTTAAAAGCGGTGTCTGCGTAGCGTACCTCGAGCCTTTCCACATCCACCGTCACCAGCAGGCTGGGGTCTTGCTCAATGGCCTGGGCCAGCCGCTCGATATCGGCCTTGGAAGCGGTCACGCAGGGCATGGAGAGGGCGGTGGCGTTGCCAAAGAAAATCTCGGCAAAACTCTCCCCCACCAGCGCCCGGAAACCGGCGCGGTAGATGGCCTGGGGCGAGTGCTCGCGGCTGCTGCCACAGCCGAAATTGGCCCCTACCAGCATAATGCTGGCCCCTTTGAAGCGGGGATCGTTCAGGGGGTGCGGCTTTTCAGAGCCGTCGGGGTTGAAGCGCTCGTCGTAGAAAAGGGCCTCGCCCAGCCCGTCAAAGGTGACCACCTTCAGGTAGCGCGCCGGCGTGATGCGGTCGGTATCAATGTCGTTGCCGGGAACGTGCACAGCCCGGCCCTGCACCTGCTTGATTGGTTCTAAAGCCATTTACTTACCCTCCTTGTCTCTAAAAAAGCCCATAATGCTCCAAATCCCGACGATGGCCGCCGCAGCGCAAAGGGCAAAGCCCACCCCAAACACTATCCAACTGAAAAGCGGGTTGGTCTCCAGGTTGCCCAGCCACAGCCCCAGGGTGGCCAGCGAGAGCAGCACCGAGGCCGCTACCAGCGTCACCCCGCGGATCAGATTCTTGGTCGCCAAAGCTCAACCTCACCATCAAAACCAGGTCTTTCCCAGAATTTCATCCACCTCGAGCTCGAGGCCCTCGAGGCCCGCAAGCTTGATAACATCCCCGCGCCCGTAGGCCTGTATCTGCGTATAAACCCCGCCCTGGGGATGGCGGTACACCCAGACGCGGTCGCCGCCAAGATCCACCACCCAAACCTCCGGTACGCCCTGCTGGGCATACTTGGGCACTTTGACTTCCTGATCGGTCTTGAGGGTGGACTCGGCCACCTCGATGAGCAAGAGCACATCGCCCGCGCTGAAATGGCGGCCCTCGTAGAAGTCCGGCGATGGTCGTAGCAGGAAAACGTCCGGTACCGGCTCATCGCCCCCCACCACCAGCGGCTGCTGGCTCTCGAGCTGGGCGATCCCAGCCGTTCGTGGGCCCAGAAGCCGCACCAGCCTGCTCACGCAATCTTTGTGGCGAATGCCCACCGGACTCATCTCAACGATCTCTCCGTTCAAAAGCTCGTAACGCCCATCCTGCAACAGCCCCGCCTCGCCCAGCCGGTGGTATTCCTGCAGGTTCCACTTCTTGGTGCTGCGGTCGGTGATCATACGCAACAGCCTAGCACCGAACCAACCCGGGCGCGCCAAGCCCGCTCGAGCTACGCCCCCACCAGGGTCTCAACCCCAAACACTTCCCGCGCGTCGCTTATCCGGCCCGTCACCGCCGCCGCCACCACCATCACCGGCGACATCAGCACGGTGCGGCCGGTGGCGCTGCCCTGGCGGCCCTTGAAGTTGCGGTTGGAGCTGCTGGCGCACAGTTCATCCCCCACCAGCTTGTCGGGGTTCATGGCCAGGCACATCGAGCAGCCCGCCCCGCGCCACTCAAACCCAGCCTCGCGGAAGATCTCGGCAATGCCCTCCTCCTCGCACTGCTTAGCCACCTGCTGCGAGCCCGGCACCGCAATGGCCCGCACCCCCGGGGCCACCTTGCGGCCCTTGAGGTACTTGGCGGCCTCGCGGAAGTCGGAGATGCGCCCGTTGGTGCAGCTTCCCAGAAAGGCCACATCCACCTTGACGCCCTTGATGGGCTGGCCGGGCTTCAGCTTCATGTGCCGGAGGGCCTCTTCCAGCGCAGGCCGCTCGGACTCGGGATACTGGGCCGGGTCGGGCACCCGGTCGGTGATGGCGCAGCCCTGGCCGGGGTTGATGCCCCAGGTCACGGTGGGGGCGATGTCCTCGGCCCGGATGTTCACCACGTCGTCGTAGTGGGCGTCGGGGTCGGAGGCCAGGGCCTTCCAGCGGGCCACGGCTTTTTCCCACTCCTCGCCCTTGGGGGCGTAGGGGCGGCCCTTGAGGTAGTCGAAGGTGGTCTGGTCGGGGTTGACGTAGCCGATGCGGGCCCCGCCCTCGATGCTCATGTTGCAGACGGTCATGCGCTCCTCCATGCTGAAGTTGTCGAAGACGCTGCCGCCGTACTCGTAGGCGTAGCCGATGCCGCCGTTGACCCCCAGCACCTTGATGATGTGCAGAATCACGTCCTTGGCGTAGACCCCCGGCTGCAACCTGCCCTCTACGTTGATGCGCCGCACCTTGAGCTTGCTGACGGCCATGGTCTGGGTGGCCAGCACATCGCGCACCTGGGTGGTGCCAATCCCGAAGGCAATGGCCCCAAAGGCCCCGTGGGTCGAGGTGTGGGAGTCGCCGCAGGCGATGGTCATGCCGGGCTGGGTGATGCCGTTCTCGGGGCCGATCACGTGCACGATGCCCTGCAGCCCCGAGGTCACGTCGAAGAAGGTAATCCCGAAGTCCTGCACGTTCTTGCGCAGCTGCCGGATCATCTCGTCGGCCTGGGGGTCTTCGAAGGGCTCTAAAAGGGAGTGGGTGGGCACGATGTGGTCTACGGTGGCAAAGGTGCGTTCGGGAAAGCGCACCTTGAGGCCCAGGTCGCGCAGCATGCCGAAGGCTTGTGGGCTGGTAACCTCGTGGATCAGGTGGGTATCAATGAACAACTGGGTCTGCCCGTTGGGCAGGGTTCGGATGGCGTGGCTCTCCCAGACTTTCTCGTACAAACTTTTACCCATGAAAGTTCACCCCTTTGACAACCTCAAAAACCCCAGCGGCGTAGGGCCCTGGGGTCGCGCGCAAAGCAGCTAGACCCCTCGAGCGGGGCTTAGTAGGGGCTGCTTCACCCAAGTCGGCATCAGGTAAAGTATAAAGTTTGGTATACCAAAGCGTCAAGCCATTCAGGCAAACGCCCGTTGAAAGCCACGCCCTTGGAACAAAGGGCACCGATGGATGTTTTTTGTGTACGCAATCGCCAAACCGCTATGCTAGTGGATGTATGTCGCTCGCACGGCTGGGACAGGGGCGCGAGGCTGAGGTGTTCGCCTGGGCCGACGGCTACGTGCTCAAGCTGCTCTGGCCGGAGTTTTCCCAGGCCGACGCTGAGCTCGAGGCCCAGCTCACCCAGCAGGTCTGGCTGCTGGGGGTGCCCTCGCCCAGGGTGGAGGACGTGCTCGAGGTTGAGGGGCGCTGGGGGCTGGTGCTCGAGTGGATTCGGGGCGTGCCGCTTACCGACTACATCCAGTCCAACCCCGAACGTTTGGGTTTCGCCGCCCAGACGCTGGGGGCCTTGCACCGCCAGCTTCATCAAAAAGCCGCCGGGCACCTACCATCCCAGCGAGAACACCTCATCCAGCGCATCCAGGCCTGCCGGCTTTCAGAAGCCGAGCGAGCGGCATTGCTGCAACACCTCGAGCGCCTACCCGATGGAACCGCCCTTTGCCACGGCGATTTTCACCCCGAGAATGTGCTGATGAGTGAAAAGGGCCCGTATGTGGTGGACTGGCCCAATGCCACACGGGGCAACCCCCTGGCCGATATCGCCCGCACCACCTTGCTGATGTTGCACAGCGTGTTTCCCCAAGACCTGCCCGCACGTGAGGAAATTTTGCGCCAGCGCCGAACGTTTTACCAAACCTACCTCGAGCACTACCAGAGCTTCTCGAGCCTGGATATGGCCCAGCTCCAAGCCTGGATGCCCATTGTGGCTGCGGCCCGCCTGCGGGAAAATATCCCCGGCGAGGAACCCAGGTTGATGCAGCTCATCCAGGAAGGCTTACGGGAATACGGCGCCTCGGCCTGAACCTGGCCGCAACCACCCACCGGACATTTCGTAGACACCCCTCCATTTTGCTACACTTAGAATCTGTGCGGCCCCGGAATCCCTCCGGTAGGCCCAGAGGTTTACATGAAAACAAACATCATCACCTATGGCTGCCAGATGAACGAGTACGACACCCACCTCGTGCGTAGCGAGCTGGTCTCGCTTGGTGCAGAGTTCGTGGACAACTGGCGGGAAGCCGACTTCGTGCTGGTCAACACCTGCGCGGTGCGGGGCAAGCCCGTGGAGAAGGTGCGCTCGCTTCTGGGTGAGCTGCGCAAGGAAAAAGAAAAACGCCCCCTGCTGGTGGGCATGATGGGCTGCCTGGCCCAGCTCGAGGAGGGCCAGCAGATAGCCCGTAAGTTCGAGGTGGATGTGCTCCTGGGGCCGGGGGCGCTCACCGAGATTGGTAAGGCCCTCGAGGCCAAAAGCCGCTTCTGGGATCTGAGCTTCCGCGAAGAGCTCACCCACCACCTGCCCCCCGCGCCCCAGGGGGCCCTCTCGGCCTTTGTGAGCATCATCCGGGGCTGCAACCACCACTGCACCTACTGCATCGTGCCCACCACCCGTGGCCCCGAGGTAAGCCGCCACCCCGACCTGATCCTGCGCGAGGTGGAGCAGCTCAGGGCCGCGGGGGTGGTGGAGGTCACCCTGCTGGGCCAGAACGTCAACTCCTACGGCAAAGACCAGCCGGGCTTCCCCAGCTTCGCCGAGCTATTGCGGATGGTGGCCCAGGTGGGCATCCCCCGCATCAAGTTCACCACCAGCCACCCGGTCAACTTCACCGACGACGTAATTGCCGCCATGGCCGAGACCCCCCAGGTCTGCCGCTACATCCACCTGCCGGTGCAGTCCGGCTCCAACCGGGTGCTGCGCCGCATGGGGCGGGAGTACCGGCGGGAATGGTATTTGGATCGCACCCGGGCCATCCGCCAGGCCATGCCGGATGTGGTGCTCTCCACCGACATCATCGTGGGCTTCCCCGGCGAGACCGAGGAGGACTTCCAAGAGACCCTTTCGCTCTACGACGAGGTGGGCTACGACAGCGCCTACATGTTCATCTACTCCCCGCGCCCCGGCACCCCCAGCTACAAGCACTTTCAGGATCTGCCGCGCGAGGTCAAGGTCGAGCGCCTCCAGCGCCTGATTGAGAAGCAAAAAGAGTGGAGCTACCGGCAAAACCAGCGCTGGGTGGGCCAGACCGTGGAGGTGCTGGTGCGCGGCGCTGCCAAGGACGACAGCTTTGTGGAGGGCCACACCCGCGGCAACCACCCCACCCTGATCCCCGCGGCCCAGGCCCCGCGCCCGGGCTTGTACCAGGTGCTCATCCAGCAGGCCACCCCCCACATGCTGCTAGGTGAGGTGGTGGGGGCGCAGGAGCCGGCCACGATTCCGCTAGTGATGGCGTGAAAACCCAGGCTGAAATCGTGGTGCTTGGGGCCGGCATCGCCGGGTTGTGTGCGGCCAGGCTGCTGCACGAGGCCGGCAGGGAGGTGCTGGTGGTGGCCCGCGAACTCGGCGAGGCCAGCCGGGTGCCGGATGCCCTCTTGAACCCGGTGCGGGGCAAGCGCGGGACGGTGGCGCTCGAGGCCGAGGAGGCCCTGGAAGCCCTCTGGGACTTCTATCCGCGTTTTACTCCAGTGCGCCAGGGCATCCTGCGGCCCGTGCCCGAAAGCGATAGGGCGGTCTGGCGGCAAAAGCTACAGGGCCGCCGGGTTCCGCACCTGTGGCTCGAGGAAGGTTTGTACCTGGAAAACGCGGGGTGGCTAGAGACCACCCCCCTGCTGCACCGCTTAGCCGAGGGCCTGAACATCCTGTACGCGAATGTAGAGCGGCTCGAGGCCAGCACGCTTTGGCTCGAGGACGGACGCAGGGTATCGGGCAGGGTGCTGGTCTACGCCGGAGGAGCCAGCGGGGCACACCTGCTTGGGCTGGGCGGGCGCTTCACCCCCGGCTCGGTGCTGCTAACCCAGCAGCATTTCAAGCAGGCCCGCTCGTATGGGGTGTATGTGGCCGGGCACAGCCTGGGGGGGAGTTATCTACCCCACCAGGACAGGTATTCACCCCACCAGACCCAGCCCCACGAGGTGGAGTGGCTGCTCTCGGAAGCGGAGAGGCTGCTGGGCTACCGGCCTGGGTGGAGCTCGTCCTGGGCTGGGGTGCGCTACCGGCTGGACAAGGATTATCTCAAGCCCATTCCCGGCGGCTTCGCCCTTACCGGCTTTGGCTCGGCGGCCTATTTTTACGCCCCTTTATACGCCCGGCGCCTCCTCAAACGTCTCACCGGCCACTCCTGATAGACTGTGCGTCATGCAGCAGTACCACGACCTGATGCGCTATGTGCTCGAGCACGGGGTAGATAAGTCCGACCGCACCGGCGTGGGCACCCGCTCGATCTTTGGCTACCAGATGCGCTTCGACCTCGGCCAGGGCTTTCCCCTGGTAACCACCAAGAAAGTCCACTGGAAAAGCGTGGTCTACGAGCTGTTGTGGTTCTTGCGGGGCGATACCAACATCGGCTTCTTGCGGGAAAACGGGGTCACCATCTGGGACGAGTGGGCCGACGAGGCGGGCGAGCTGGGGCCGGTGTACGGCAAGCAGTGGCGGAGCTGGGCCGGGCCGGACGGCCAGACCATCGACCAGCTGGCCTGGGTGGTGGAGGAGATCAAACGCAACCCCGACTCCCGCCGCCTATTGGTGAGCGCCTGGAACGTGGCCGACCTGCCCCGCATGGCCCTGGCCCCCTGCCACGTGCTCTTTCAGTTCTACGTGGCCGAAGGGCGCCTCTCCTGCCAGCTCTACCAGCGCAGTGCGGATATTTTCCTGGGGGTTCCCTTCAACATTGCTTCCTACGCCCTGCTGACCCACATGGTGGCCCAGGTCACGGGCCTGCAGCCGGGCGAGTTCATTCACACCCTGGGTGATGCCCACCTCTACCGCAACCACTTCGAGCAGGCCCGCCTGCAGCTTTCCCGCGAGCCACGTCCCCTGCCCACGCTGCGGCTCAACCCCGAGGTGAGGGATCTCTTCGCCTTCACCTACCACGACATCGAGCTGCTGAACTACCACCCCCACCCCCGCATTCCTGCGCCGGTAGCGGTGTAGCATGGCCCGCAAGATTGCTTTTGTGGTGGCGATGGACCAGAACCGGGCCATTGGCCGGGCTGGCACGTTACCCTGGCACCTGCCCGACGACCTCAAGCGCTTCCGCGCGCTGACCCTGGGCAAGACCGTGCTGATGGGCCGCAAGACCTTTGAGAGCATCGGGCGGCCCCTCCCCAGACGGCGCAATGTGGTGCTTACCCGCGACCCGGCCTTTGCCGCCGAGGGCGTGGAGGTGGCGCACACCCTCGAGGAGGCCCTGCAGCTGGACGACGAGCTGATGGTGATTGGGGGGGGCGAGATTTACACCCTGTTCCTACCCCTGGCCACCCACCTGCACCTGACCCTGGTCGAGACGCTCATCCCCGGGGCCGATACCTTCTTTCCCCCCTGGAACCCGGCCGGGTGGCGCGAGACCTACCGGGAGCACCACCCCGCCGACGAACGTCACCCCTGGGCCTTCACCTACCTTGACCTGGAGCGCACCGGGTGAAGCGAGGTCTGGTGATGGGGCGTTTGCTCCGGGTTACTCGCCGCCCCCACCCCCACCGTCGCCCCCTCCATCCCCGGCATCCGCCGAGAGGCCGTCGAGGGCTACGCTGACCTGATGAAAGGCACGCTCGAGGTCGTGGTGCTCGAACTCGCCCTCCCACAGCGGGAAGGGCACATAACCGTCCGAGGCGTTGCCGCCCATGAGGTTTCTGAGCTGCTGTAGCTGCGCCTCGAGCCCCGGAAGCAACAAGAGGCCGGCCCCCAGGCCCCCCAGCAGGGCGACCGCCTCGGCTTTCCCATCGGCCAGCGAGGGCACCAGGCGGCGGGCTTCCAGCAGGCGCTCCTTCAAGCGGCTCTTCAAGCTGACTCCGTCTGGGGTGGGTCGGTAGTAGGTATAGGGAACCAGGCCTAGAAATTTGCCAGATTGCTCAAGAAGAAGCCCCCGCTCTACCAGGCTGGGGAGGACGGTTTTACCCTTAAAGCCGCCGTACCCCGGGCCGTACTCCCTTTGCAGGTGCTGCAAAACCTGGTTGATCTCGAGCCCTTGCCGGCTGGCACTCTGAAGATGGGCCCACAAACTTTGCAAGACCGGGTTTTGCGGCGGGTTGTCAGGGTCAAGGACGAATTGCGGCTGGCCGCTGGGAGCGGCGCTGTCCACCCGCAGCAGCCCCCTGGCAATCAGCTCCTTGAGCGCGACCTTCAGCACCTCACTGGCGGCCGCATCGCGCTCGAGCAGCACCAGAATTTCAGGCGCGCTCAGCTCTTGCAGGAGAACTTCTTTAGCTTGTACTGGCACGCCTTTATGGTAAGGCTCGAATGTCAGCGCACATTCAGAAAAACCTTCCCGCGGACGGGGAGGGGTTTTGCTAGGCCAAACCCAGGCTCAGCGCCTCTTCCTCGATGGCAACCGCGCCGTCTTTGAGGGTCACAAAGAGGGTGCGGCCCGGGCGGGAGAGGAGCTCGAGGGAGAGCGGGTCTTCTATCTTCTCCCGGATCAGGTTGCGCAGGATGCGGGTGCTGCCCTGTTTGGGGGCCTGGCTGACGAGCCAGGAGGCCAGCGAGGGGTCGAAGCGCACCACCCTCTCGCGGGATTCCAGCTCTTTGGCGATGTCCTCGAGCATAATCTGCGCGACCTGCACCAGCTCGGGCTCGCTCAGGTTGCGGAAGCGGATCACCTCGTCCAGGCGGTCGAGGAACTCGGGGGTAAAGATGGCCTTGAGGGGGCTCTCGGTGTCCACCTCGCGGTTGGTGAAGCCGATGGCCGGGCCCACGTTGAAGCCGGTGTTGGAGGTCATGATCAGGATGACCCGGCGGAAGTCGACGGTGCGGCCTAAGCCGTCGGTCAGGCGGCCTTCGTCCAGCACCTGCAAGAAGGTGTTGTAAATATCGGGGTGGGCTTTCTCGATCTCGTCTAAAAGCACCACGCTGAAGGGCTGGCGGCGTACCGCCTCGGTCAGGCGGCCCCCCTGCTCGTAGCCCACGTAGCCCGGCGGGGCCCCAATCAGCTTGGAGATGGAGTGCGGCTCCTGGAACTCGCTCATGTCGAAGCGGATGAGGGCCCGTTCCGAGCCAAAGAGCACCTCGGCCAGGGCCTTGGCCAGGTGGGTTTTGCCCACACCCGACGAGCCCACGAACAGGAAGCTGGCCGAGACCCGCGTCCGCCCGCCCAAGCCCACCCGGCTGCGGCGCAGCGCGGCGGCCAGGGCCTCGACGGCTTCCTTCTGGCCAATTACCCGTTTGTTGAGTTCTTCCTCGAGGCCAAAGAGCTTGCTGTCGTCTTTGTCGTCTACGTAGATACCGCCCCAGGAGTCCACCACGCTCTCGATGTCCTCGCGGGCCACCAGCGGGGTGCCATCTTCGTCCACCGCCACCGGCAGGCCCAGCGAGTCGTTGAGGCGAACCCGGCTGGCGGCTTCGTCAATCAGGTCGATGGCCTTGTCGGGGAAGTTGCGCCCCGGCAGGCTGCGGATGCCAATCTTGACCGAGAGGCCCAGAATCTCATCGGGAATGACCACCCCGTGGTGGGCCTCGTACCTAGGACGCAGCCCTTTAAGGATCTCCAGGGTCTCCTCGGGGGTGGGCTCGAGCACAATTACCGGCTGGAAGCGGCGCTCCAGGGCCGCGTCTTTCTCGATGTAGCGGTGGTACTCGCCGGTGGTGGTAGCCCCGATGACCTGGATCTCGCCCCGGCTCAGAGGGGGCTTGAGGATGTTGGCGGCGTCCAGGGTGCCCTCGGCCCCGCCCGCCCCAATCAGGGTGTGCAGCTCGTCGATAAAGGCTACCACCTTGGCGTTCTTGAGCTCCTCGATAATCTGGCGCAGGCGCTCCTCAAACTCGCCCCGGTACTTGGTGCCGGCCACCACCCCGGCCAGGTCTATCGAGACGATGCGGGCCCCGCGCAGCACCGGCGGCACCCGGCCTTCCACGATGGCCTGGGCCAGCCCCTCCACAATGGCGGTCTTGCCCACGCCGGGATCGCCCACCAGCACGGGGTTGTTCTTGGTGCGGCGGGCCAGAATCTGGATGACCCGGTTAATCTCTTCGGTACGGCCAATTACGGGATCGAGCTTGCCCTCGCGGGCCTCGCGGGTGAGGTCGCGGCCATACTCGTCCAGGAATGGGGTGGCCACGGCTTTTTCCTTGGTTTGTTCGCCGGCCTGCGAGAGCACCCGCCAGCGGATGGTGTCCACATCCTTGGCGTAATGGGTCATGATGCGGTAGGCGATGCCGTCGCCCTCGCGGATGATGCCCAGCAGGATGTGCTCGGTGCCGATGACCTGGCTCGACATGTTGCGGGCCTCGGCCCCGGCCAGCTCCATCACCCGCCGGGCGCGCGGGGTGATGGCCGGTGGCTCACCGGTGCGGCTGCCCTCGCCCCGCCCGACCAGCTCCTCCACCATCCGGCGCATGGCCTCCAAGCTGGCCCCGTACTCCATCAGGATGCGCGCGGCTGTACCCCCTTCGCGCATCAGGCCCAGTAGCAGGTGCTCGGGCCCGATCATGCTATGGCCCAGTCGGCTCCCTTCCTCCCTGGCGTAATGAAAAACCAACCTGGCGCGATCGTCGTACCTGTTCAAGCGCGAACCTCCTGGTATGTCGTACAAGTATTCATAGCGCCGCTTTCTTCCTACCTCAATATTACAGTATGACCAGCTCTTGCTTGGTGTTTGCGCCACACGTTACGAAGCGTTTCCAGAGTTTTATGAAGAAAGAATTATCTCGCTTGGAGAAACAAACATCACAGCGATTTTTGCTATGTTGAATTCATGCACCATGCACATGAGAAGTGCGGTTAGCGGGCTTTACTCCCATCTGGCGTTGTATCTTCTGGCTCGAGCTGTCCCAGTCGGGCGTAGATGTCCTCGAGCGCGATCTCCAGGTTTACGCAGGGTAGCTTGAGCGGGCCGCTTTCGATGCGCTCGTAGAACCAGCCCCCCTCCGCCCGCCGGAACACCTCGGCCCGCATGGTGTTTTGCTCGAGCAAAACGTACGTTTGCAGGCTGGGTAGGGTCTGGTAGTTGAGCCACTTTTCGCCCCGATCGATGTCGAGTGTGCTATCTGACAAAACTTCCACAATCAGAGAGGGTGAGCGCTTGATGTATGGATGGTCGTCGGAGGTATCGCATACCACCATGACGTCGGGATAGTAGACAGCACCCGTGGGCGTCTGAACCTTGACATCGCTCATCAAAACCCGACAGCCAGTGTCCCTGCTGTTCTGAGCGATAGCCATGGCTAGCTCAAAGGCCAGGCGGTTGTGGCGTTCGCTGTTACCGGCCATGGCAAAAACCTGTCCATGGGCATACTCGTGCCGCTCAGAGGAGGTGGCCTCAAAGTCCAGAAACTCCTCTACCGACACCTCGGTTTTGACAGGGGGTTTCGGCCTGGGCATTGCCTACAGGATAGCAAAATCCTTGATGGGAAAGGGCCGCTGTGTTACCTTGTAGCTTGCGTTGAACCGCAGGAGTAACCCGGCGTTCCGCTACAGCGAGCCTGGGAGGGTGTGAGCCGGGCAGCCAAGAACCGGGTGAAGGGCGGCGGAGCCAACCTCAACGCAACTCAAAGGGCCTCGAGCAAGCTCGAGGAACTGGGGTGGAACCGCGGATGTTCGCGCCTTTTCCGGCGCGTATTCGTCCCCAGGCATGCGTGCCGGGGATTTCTTTTTTCCGGCACAGGCTGGCAAGGGGTAGCTGGCTGTTCTGGTGCACACAACCTCTAACCCTAAACCAGCCCCAAAGGAGCAACCTATGCCTGCTGAAACGATGGAAGAACTGGTAAGCCTGTGCAAGCGCCGGGGGTTTATCTTCCCCGGGTCGGATATCTATGGTGGTTTGCAGGGAACCTACGACTACGGCCCCCTGGGGGTCGAGCTCAAGAACAACCTCAAGGCCGCCTGGTGGCGGGCCAACGTCTACGAGCGCGATGATATAGAAGGCCTGGATGCCAGCATCCTGACCCACCGGCTGGTGCTTTTCTACTCGGGCCACGAGGCCACCTTCTCAGACCCCCTGGTAGACAACCGCATCTCCAAGAAACGCTACCGCCTAGATCACCTCCTCAAGGAACAAAAACCCAGCGTGCTACAGGCTTTATCGCAAGCCATGGGATTGCACCAGGAGGAGAGCCTGGCGGCCCTGGTCTCGCGCCTGCTGGCCGAGCCCGAGAAGGCCGCCCTGGCCATGAGCACCGCCCAGGTCATCGACCCTGCCGACGGCGCGCCCGGTGACTGGACGCCCCCACGGCCCTTCAACATGATGTTCAAAACCCAGATTGGCCCCGTGGCCGACGAAGACTCCTACGGCTACCTACGCCCCGAAACGGCCCAGGGCATCTTTATCAACTTCAAAAACGTGCTCGATGCCACCAGCCGCCGCCTGCCTTTTGGCATCGCCCAGATCGGCAAGGCCTTCCGCAACGAGATTACCCCGCGCAACTTCATCTTCCGGGTGCGGGAGTTCGAGCAGATGGAGATCGAGTACTTTGTGAAGCCCGGCACCGACGAGGAATGGCACCAGCGCTGGCTCGAGACCCGCCTGGCCTGGTGGGAGGCCCAGGGCATCCCCCGCGAGCAAATCCGGGTACTGGACGTTCCCAAGGAAGACCTCTCGCACTATTCCAAGCGCACCTTCGACCTGATGTACAACTTCCCCACCCTGGGCTTCGAGGAGATCGAGGGTATCGCCAACCGCAGCGACTACGACCTAGGCAGCCACACCAAGGGCCAGGCCGAGCTGAAGATTCAGGCCCGGGTGCTGGAAAACCACCACTCCACCGCCAAGCTGGCGGTGCAAGACCCCGAGACCAAGGAGTGGTTCGTGCCCTTTGTGATCGAGCCCTCGGCCGGTGTAGATCGGGCGGTGCTGGCGGTGCTGTCGCAGGCCTACACCAAGGAAAAGCTGGAGAACGGCGAGGAGCGCATCGTGCTCAAGCTCAAGCCGCACCTGGCCCCCATCAAGGTAGCGGTCATTCCGCTGGCTAAAAACAAAGAGGAGATTACCAGCTACGCCCGCCGCCTCAAGGCCGATTTGCAGGCCCTGGGCTTTGGCCGTGTGCTCTACGAGGACACCGGTAACATCGGCAAGGCCTACCGCCGCCACGACGAGGTGGGCACGCCCTTTTGCGTTACGGTGGACTACGACACCATCGGCAAAAGCCAGGACGGCAGCACCACCCTGCAGGACACCGTGACGGTGCGCGACCGCGACACCATGCAGCAGGAGCGGGTAGCAGTAAAGGAACTACCCCAGTACCTGCTCGAGCGCCTGAAAAGCTGATGCGCCAGGCTGCCTGTAGCGGCTGTCATACCAGATTCGGTTAGTTTGGCACCCTCCAGCGGCGCACCAACCCGACCGAAGGGATACGCTTTCTTCGCCGAGGGTAGCAAGGGGTGTGCTCAAAGATAGCCTCTGGAGGTCTTTGCCTTGGATGACTATCTTTTTGAATCCGGTATGGGGTGGATTTTGTATCGTGTATGTCGCTTTGTGAACAGGGCTTCGCGTTGACAGTAGAGAACAAGTGACTGGAAAATGCGGAAGATTTTCCAGCTTTTTAGAGTGGCTGAGACGGGTGGCTTCAATCAGATAGCTGCAAATCCAGTGCCACATTTATCACAGGCTTCAAATTGCCGAAGCTCTATGATGACAGTCAAAATTTAGCAAGGAGGTACTGTGAAGAAACTTCTCTTACCCCTCACAGTGGCGGGTCTGGTGTTGATCGGTTGTGGCACGCAATCGCAGTCTCAGCCTAACTTCACAATATCCCTCAACCCTAACAATGCTTCGGTTGGCCCCGGCCAGTCGGTCTCCACCACCCTCACCCTCACGCCCCAAAACGGCTTTAGCGGTACAGTAAACCTGAGCCTACAGAACCCACCTGAAGGCGTTACAGTCTCACCCGATGTCATCAACGTAAACGGAACAAACCCACAGAGCTTCACCATCACCTTCAACACCACTTCTAGTACCCCCACCGGCTCCAACACCCTTACGCTGGTTGCCACCCAGGGCAGCCTCAGCAAAACCGCCAGCTTTGGACTAACTGTAACCTCGTTCAACATTGCACTAACCCGCTCGAGCACCCTGCGAGCCCAGGGCCAGAGCTTTTCCGACTTCAACCTTGTCCTCACACCTGAGGCCGGGTTTAGCGGTTCGGTGAGCCTGAGCCTGCAATCGCCCCACAGCGGCATCAGCATCAGCCCGGCCAGCCTGAGCGACTCCGGCCCTGTAACGCTTTCGGTAGACCGCACCGTTCCGGAGGGGGTTTACAACCTCACCGTACAGGCCAACAGCGGGAACCTGATCCGCACCGCTCCTCTTACCCTGCGGGTGCTGCGGGCCAACACCCTGGCTGCGGGAGGCTACTTCAGCGCAGCTGTTAAAACCAACGGTGAGGTCTGGTCATGGGGCGACAACACCTACGGCCAGCTGGGTCGGTCAACCACCAGCACCACCGATAACACCCCTGCCCAGGTTCCGTCCATCAACGGCGTGGTCTCGATATCCCTGGGTGAGTTCCACCTCATCGCCCTCACCAGTGATGGACGGGTGATTACGGTGGGACGGGACGAGTATGGGCAGTTGGGGGATGGGCCGGGAGACCCGAACAGCTCCAACACCGCTCCCAACGTGCGTGAAAATATCCTGCCTGCAGGGGTCAAAGCCGTAGCTGTTCAGGCCGGTCGCTACCACTCCCTGGCCTTGACCTCCCAAGGCACCGTATACGCCTGGGGGCGCAACGATGTGGGCCAGCTTGGCCTTGGTAACACCACTCCCACTCCACAGGAATCGCCCGCCCCTATTTCCGATCTTAACGACGTAATTGCCCTGGCTGCCGGTGACGACCACACCCTGGCCCTCAAAGCCGACGGCAGTGTTTGGGCCTGGGGCGACAACCCCAACGGCGAGCTGGGAACCGGAGACAACACGCGCTACAACACACCGACTGCTGTACCGAACCTAGCGGGTGTAAGGGCCATTGCCGCTGGGGGCAACCACTCGGTTGCGTTGCTGGAGGACGGCACGGTGCGTACCTGGGGCTATAACAACCACGGCCAGCTTGGCAACGGTACCACTACGAACAGTAACACGCCGGTTACGGTCACGGGCTTAACGAACGTGGTAGGCATTGCAGCGGGCTACGAGTTCACCCTGGCCGTTCTGAGCAATGGCTCGGTCAAGGCCTGGGGGCACGACGACAGCTTCCAGCTTGGCAACGGCGCTGCTGCGGGTGACCAGACAACCCCGGTAGATGTTCAGGGCATACCCACAGGCCAGAGTGTGCGGGGTCTGGCAGCAGGCATCTTTCACGCCCTGGCCCTGCTGGAGAACGGTTCGGTGGTGGCCTGGGGCAGCAATATCCAAGGTCAGTTGGGTGATGGCACCAACAACTCCTCCGATGCAGCCAAGCCGGTGTCAATTACCGGTGTTCAGGTGCCCCACGCCTCCGCACCCTAGCCTGGATGGCGAATGCCCTGCCTGCTGCAGCAGGCAGGGCGCTTTTTATCGTGTTTCCCACAATTATCTGCCCCGCGGCGGTAGGCAATTTGCCCGGTACAGCAAAATGCGCTGTACTGGGTATTCGTGGGGAATGCTCTATGTTATTCGGTTAGTTCGGCGCCGGAAGGCGGCGAACTAACCCGACCGAAGGGAGCGCTCTAGGATTCAAAAAGATAGCCTCTGGAGGTCTTTGCTTTGGATGACTATCTTTTTGAATCCGGTATTAGGGTACATCTAAACCAACTTGGGCCGATGGTTCAAGGGCTTTTGTTTCTTCCAACACAGCAAAGAAGAAAAAAGCCCGGCCCCCAAGGCCGGGTCTCGGATGCATATTGGGACTATCGTGCCTGGAACGAGGTGTAGTCTCGCCTACTGTTGGCCCACCGTTACAGCGCCAAGGGGCACGCCGTTGTCGAAGAGCTCGAGGGTCTCCCCCGGCCGGCCCGTCCCCTGCAGGGTATGGCTGCCCACTGCCAGGGTCGAACCATCCACCGGTGCGGTGATGGTTACAGCCGCTGCCGCCGGGGGCAGGCCCGCGCTGAAGGCTCGCAAGCCCAGCCCAGGCAGAAGCGAGAGCAGGCCCAGCAGGGCCATCGCCCCCACCAGCATCCCCAGCGCAGGCAGGCCCGTCTGGGCCGCAGGGGCCATCAGGGCCTGGGTGAGGCCCATGGGGGCTGCCGTCACCGGAACCCCCGGCGCTTCCGAGCTGCCATACTGGGCCAGGGCCGCCTCGGCTTCACGATCTTCAGTTTCCTGGGCAGGCGTGGGCTGGCTGAAAATCAGGAAGAAGGTTTTGAGGTAGTAGTACGCACCAATGGCCGAGGTGACCAGGGCCAGCACCACCAGTCCGTAGAAGCCGGCCCGGGCTGCCTCCTGGAAGACCAGGTACTTGGCCCAGAACCCGGCCAGCGGGGGCAGCCCTAGCAGCGAAAGAATGCCCAGCCCTAAGGCCCCACCCAGCAGGGGCTTGCGGTACCACAGGCCGCGCAGGCGCTCGAGCGGCACTTCTTGATTCGAAAGCATCGAGAGCACCGCAAAGATCAGACCGGTAGCTAGAGCGTAGGTCAGTAGATAGAACGGGATGGTGGCCTGCCCGGTGGGGCCAAAGAGCCCCAGGCCGATGTAGCCGGCATTGGCAATGGAGGAGTAAGCAAAAAGCCGCTTGGCCTCGGTCTGGGCTAAAGCCCCAAGGTTGCCAAAGAGGGTGCTGAGGGCAACCAGCGCAGCCATACCGATACCCCAGGCTTCCAGGCCTTCGGGGGTGAAGATGCGCAGCATGGCCGCAAAGGCCGCCGCCTTGACCGCCGTAGCCATGAAGAGGGTGACCACCGTGGGGCTGCCCTGGTAGACATCCGGCGACCACCATTGGAAGGGCACCATGGCGGTCTTGAAGGCAAAGGCCGCCATAATCAGGAACAGCCCCGCAATGTAAAGCGGCCCCGAGCCCGTCGCACCCACCATAAAGCTGCCGGTTGCCCCAAAGTACAGGGCGATGCCATAGAGAAAGATGGCCGCCCCCAGCGCCCCCAGCAGGAAGTATTTCAGTCCCGCCTCAAAGCCCTGTTCGTCCCGCTGCCAGGTCGCCAGCACGTACAGGGGCAGCGAGAAGACCTCGAGGGCAATCAGCAGCACCACCAGGTTGGGGCTGCTGGCCATAACGTGCATACCGGTCACCGCGAACAGCACCAGCAGCGGGAACTCGAACTTCTTGGCCGGCCCCAGCAACAACGCCCACAGGCCACCCAGAATGGCCACCAGGGTCAGGCCCCGGGCCAGGGTATCGAAGCGGTAAAGACCCCCAAAGGCCTCCACGGTCTGGCCCCAACCGACCAGAGAGAACAAACCCGCCAGCAGCAGCGCCGCCACGGTCACGATGCGGTTGGCCTCGCGGGAGATCAGGAAGGCCAGCAGCGACAGCACGGTGGCAAAGCCTGCCAGCAAGTACAAAGTTAGCATCGCGCACCTCCCATCCGCGCAAAAGAGCTAAAAACCCGGCGCTTGCGGTCGGTCATGAAGCACCTCCAAAAAGCGCTGCAAGGGCCTTGCCGAGGGGCTCGAGGTAGACCGTGAACAGCTTGGGGTACAGCCCCATCAATAGCAGCACCCCCACCGTAACCGCCGCAAAACCCCACTCCCGCCTATCCATGTCCGGCACGGCCTGGGCCTGCGGGGTTTCCTGGAAGAGCTTCTGAAAGGCCGTGAGCGCGTAGGCCGCCGCGGCAATCACCGCCAGGAAGGCCAGGAAGGTCAGCCAGGGCGAGACCTGGTAGGCCCCCAGCAACGCCATCAGCTCACCGGGGAAGCCCGAAAGCCCCGGTAGCCCGATCATGGCCATCAGCAAGAACATCCCCAGCACATAAAGCGCCGGGGTGTGCCTGGCCAGGCCGCGCGCAGGAAGGACGTCCAGGCTGCCGGTGCGCTTGTAGACCAGGCCCACAAACAGGAACATGGCCGAGCCATACACCATCGAGGCCCCCAGCAGGTACAGCGCCCCCACCGTGCCTTCCATGTTGCCGCTAAAGAGCCCCAGGGCCGCAACGCCCATGTGCGAAACCCCGGCGTAGGCCAAGAGGGTCTTCCAGTCGGGCGCGCTGAAGGCCAGCCAGGCGGCGTACAAAGCCCCAAAGGCAGCCAGGAAGAGCAGCAGGCCCTGCCACTCCTTGAAACCCTCGGGCATCAGGGGAATGGCCCACTTGAACAGGGCAAAGACGCCCACCTTGTACAGGGTGCCCATGGCATCGGCCAGGCCCGAGGGGTGGTTTTGTTGGTGGAAGCTAGGCAGCCAGGCGTGCAGCGGGAAGAGCGGGGTTTTGACGGCCAGGGCCACCAAAAAGCCCAGGAAGGCCAGGGCCGCCGCCTGCCCGCTCAGGGGATGGGCCACCAGGTCGGTGTAGAGGAAGCTTTCAGCCCCGCCCAGGTAGCGCACCGCGAAGATGGAGGCCAGCATGGGCAGCGAGCCCACCAGCGTAAACAGGGCAAAGATGTAGATGGCCCGCAAGCGCTCGGGGCCTCCGTAAAACCACAGCATCAAGAGCGCGGGGATCAGGGTGGCCTCGAAGAAAGCGTAGAAGAACACCAGATCCTGGGCCGCAAAAATGCCCAATAGACCGGTCTGCATCATCAGGGCCAGGGCCAGGAAGCGCACCGGCACCTCGGCAACCCAGACGCCCAGGAGCACCACCAGGCTCACCGCCATCCACAAAAGCAAACCGACCCCATCCAGCCCCACCGCATAGTAGACGCCCACCTCGGGCAGGAAGGGGGTCTGGCTGGCGTAGGCCACCCCCTGGCCCCCGTAGCCGGCAAACAGCACCACCGCAATCGCCAGGCTCACCGCCGCCGAGACGATGGCGAAGGTGCGGCCCAGGCTTGGCACGATAAAGAGCAACAAACCCGCCAGGAGGGGTAACCACAGTCCCAGATGAATCATCGCAACACCCCCCAGCCCACCAGGAGTACCAGGGCGAGCACGAACCCTGCTAAGTAAAAGCGCAAAGCTCCGGTCTCGAGCCTTGCCAGCAGACTACCCAACCCCCCCATCAGGTTGCCCAGGCCAGCAAAACCCGCCAGAATACCCTTATCACCCCCGAATAGAAGTTCGGCCAGCCCTTTGGCCGGGTTCACCAGCAGGGCATTGTATAGGGCATCCACATAGAACCCTTGCAAGGCCGCCGCCTGGAAGCGCTCGTACCAGGCCGGCATCTTCTGCTGGAAGAAGCGGAAGCCCCACCACAAAGCAGCGATGGCCACCAGCGCCGAGGTGAGGATGAGCACCCACTCGGTGAACACCGGCAGTTTTTCGTGGGGAAACTCCCCGATGGCTTTGGTTAGGAAAGGTTCGATAAAGTTCTTGTAATCGATCACGTACGGCAACCCCATAAAGCCCACACCAATGGCCCCGACCATCAGGATGTGGTTGGGCCAGAGCATCACCGCCGGGCTCTCGTGGGGGTGTTCCTTGCCCCGGTACTCACCCCAGAAGACCAGCACATACCAGCGAATGGAGTATAGGGCGGCCAGCACCGAGGCCAAAAGCATCAGGAACCACAGCCAGGGGCCATACTCGAAGGAGTAAGCCAGGATGGCGTCCTTCGACCAGAACCCCGCCAGCGGCACCAAACCGCCCGAGGCGAAGGTGGCGATCAGGCCGTGCAGGTGGGTGGCGGGCAGGTACTTGCGCATACCGCCCATCTTGCGTACGTCCTGCTCACCCCCCAGGGCGTGTATCACCGAGCCCGAGGTCATGAACATCAGGGCTTTGAAGAAGGCGTGGGTCACGATGTGGAAGATGGCCACCCAGTAGGCCCCCACCCCCACCGCCACGAACATGAAGCCGAGCTGGGAAAGGGTTGTGTAGGCCACGATGCGCTTAATGTCCCACTGACCCAGCGAGCACAGCGCCCCGTAAAAGGCCGTCAGGAGACCGATGAGCACGATCAGGCCCGACAGGTAAGCATCATCGTGCAGCATGAAGGCGTGCCGAACCAGCAGGTAAACCCCTGCCGTGACCATGGTGGCCGCGTGGATCAGGGCCGAGACCGGGGTGGGGCCGGCCATGGCATCGGGCAGCCAGACCATCAGAGGCACCTGGGCGCTCTTGCCCATGGCCCCTACCAGCAGGAAGAAACCGGCCAGCGTGAGGGTGGTAAAGCTATACCCCCCGGCCTCCACCTTCTCGACCAGCTCGCTAATGGAGAGGGTGCCGAACATGCTCCAGAGCAGGCCCATGGCCAGCAAAAAGCCCAGGTCGCCGATGCGGTTGACGATGAAGGCCTTGCGGGCCGAGTCGACGTTGATCCGTTCGTGGTACCAGAAGCCAATCAGCAGGTAGGAGGCCAGCCCCACCCCCTCCCAGCCGATGAAGACCACCGGCAGGCTGTCGCCCAGGATGAGCACCAGCATGGCCGCGATGAACAGGTTGAAGTAGCTGAAGAAGCGGCTGTAGCCGGGGTCGCCGTGCATGTAGCCGATGGCCCAGACGTGGATTAGGAAACCCACCCCGGTCACCACCATCAGCATCACGCCCGAGAGGTTGTCGAGGTGGAGGCTGAAGGGGATGCCCGGCAGCCAGTCCGGGAGCGCCCAGCGCGCCCCCCCCTGCAGCAGCAAGACCAGGCCCAAAAGGAAGCTGCCCAGTACCAAAAGCGAGGCCAGCCAGCCCGCTGCCGGCTCGCCCAATCGCTTACCAAAGAGTCCCAGCAGCACGAACCCCAAGAGGGGCAGTGCGATAATCAGGGGTAGAAGAAAGGTCTCTTGCACAGTTTACCCCCTCAGTTGCCTGAGCTCGTCTACGCCGGTGGTCTCGCGGCGGCGGAAGATGGCCACGATCAGACCGAGGCCCACCGCCACCTCGGCGGCGGCAATGGCGATGATGAAAAGCACCACCACCTGGGCCTCGAGGCTCCCGGTGAGCTTGGAGAAGCTTACGAGCGAGAGCGCGGCGGCGTTTAGCATCAGTTCGATGGACAAAAACATCAGGATGGCGGTGCGCCGGGTCAGCGCCCCATAAGCCCCAATCGAAAATAGAAGCGCGGAGGCTACCAGCCAGATCATGGCTTGACCACCGCCCTTTCATCTTTTTGTTGCCCGGTGGAAGGGCTGGGCTTTTGATCCTGCCGGGGGTGGGCCGGGTGGCTGGTGGCCGCGATAATCCGCTCGGGTTCGATCAGCACCACCGCCGCCACCGTAGCTACCAGCAGCAAGAAACCCACCACCAGTAGAGCATAGAGCCATTTCTCGGGATCGTAGAGCAAGGGCCCCAGGGCCTGGGGTAAGCCACCCCCCAGGGCCGGTGCGTTGGCAGGCGGCTGAAAGCGGGTTACGGCGTAGATCAGTACGCCGGCCAGACCAAGGGCACCCAGTGCAGCCACCCAGGGGAGCCGGGGCAGTAGATCCTGGCCCACGTTGGCGTTGGCCGCCGAAAGCAGCATGATGACGAACAAAAACAGCACCACGATGGCCCCGGCGTAGACGATGATCTGGATCATAGCCACAAAGCGGGCCTCGAGCGCCACATACACACCCGCCACCACCAGGAAATTGGCGATGAGCGCCAGGGCGGCGTGGACGGCGTTTTGCAGCCGCACCACGGCCAGGCCGGTACCAACCAGCACAAGCAGCGCAAGAACTTCCCAGAATCCGATACTCATTGATTCCTCCAGAGAGCCAGGGGTGGGCTCGAGCTTTTAGGGTCGCACATAATCCGAGCGATTTTACCCCCAACAATGTGCGTTGGGGAACACCTGCCCGGAACCTCGAGCCTCCGGTCTGCCCTACTTGGGCGGCTTGAAACCCTCGAGTTCGGGCCGCACATAGGGCAGGCTGTAACCCCGCTTGACCGGCTTGCCGGTGTAGGCCGCCTCGCGGCGCTGGGGCTTGGTACCCTCCACCTCGACCAGCATGTCCTCCTTGCTGTAGACGAAGTCGGAGTAGCGGTAGTCGGCCATCTCAAAGTCGTAGCCCATCACCACCGCACCGGTAGGGCAGGCCTCCTCGCACATCCCACAGAAGATGCAGCGCAGCATGTTGATCTCGTAGACCCGGGCGTACCGCTCCCCTGCGCTCACGGGGTTCTGGGGGTCGTTCTCGGCGGCTTCTACGTAGATGGCGTAGGCCGGGCAGGCCGCCGCACAGAGCGAACAGCCGATGCACTTCTCGAGGCCGTTGGGATGCCGGGTCAGCACGTGCCGCCCGTGGAAACGGGGTTTCAGGGGCACCGGGGCATCCGGGTAAGGAATGGTTACAGGTTTGGAAAACAGCGCCTTCAGGGTGATGCCCATGCTTTGCGCCAGTGCAGCAATGCTCACAGATTCACTCCTTTCTAGTCGCCCGCGCCCATGCGCGGCAGGGGCCTTGGCTTGGGCCTGGCCGTGAGAATTGCATAGACCAGGAAGACCACCAGGCTGAGCAAGGAGAGCCAGCCCAGCACCGCCACCGGCCACTTGAAGGCCACCACCATGGCCGAGATCAGGAACCAGGCCAGGGCCAGCGGGAAGAGGCGGCCCCAGCTAAAGACCATGAGCTGGTCGTAGCGCAGGCGGAAGAGCGTACCCCGCACCCAGATGAAGAAGAACAAAAACAGCGCGATTTTGACGAACATCCAGAGGTAGGGCAGGGCGAACAGGCCGCCAATGAGGGGAATCTGCTCCATGAAGCCGGGCATCCGCCAGCCGCCCAGAAAGAGCGTGGGGATCAGGGCCGAGGCGGTAATCAGGTGGATGTACTCGGCCATCTGGAACAGGGCCCACTTGATGGAGCTGTACTCGGTGTTGTAGCCCCCCACCAGCTCCTGCTCGGCCTCAGGCAGGTCGAAGGGGGTGCGGGCCGCCTCGGCCATGCTGGTCAGGAGGAAGATGGCAAAAGCCGGGAGCATGTAGAGAATCAGCCAGCCGTTCTGGTGCTGCCACTCAACGATTTCCCGCAGGTTCAAAGAGCCTACCAGCAAGACCGGGGCCAGGAGGCTGATGCCCAGGGCCAGCTCGTAGGAGATGAGCGAGGCCGAGGAGCGCAGCGAACCCAGCAGGGAGTACTTGGAGTTGGAGGCCCAG
Source organism: Meiothermus taiwanensis WR-220 (assembly GCF_003568585.1). Lineage (NCBI taxonomy): Bacteria > Thermotogati > Deinococcota > Deinococci > Thermales > Thermaceae > Meiothermus > Meiothermus taiwanensis. The sequence continues at coordinate 1,113,689 of NZ_CP021130.1, read as the reverse complement.
CCCGCCAAAAAGATGCCGTAGATGGCGATCTCCGAAACTGCAAACACGTACAGAATGCCCACATCCAGGTCGATCACCCAGGGGTCGTAGCCAAAGAAGGCATCCTTGGGGCCAAAGGGTATCAGGCCGAAGGTGAGCACCGCAAAGGTGACGGAGATCATGGGGGCCAGCACAAAGACCACCTTGTCGGCCCTGGCCACCACCAGGTCTTCCTTGAAGATGGACTTGATGGCGTCGGCCAGGGGTTGCAACAGGCCACCCGGCCCCACCCGGTTGGGCCCCTGGCGCACCTGGATGCGGGCCAGGAGGCGCCGCTCAATCAGGGTCATGTAGGCAAAGGCGGTCAGCAGGCCAAAGATGACCAGAAAGGCCTTGATCCCCACCATCCACAAAGGGTCGGTGGCGCTCGAGCTGGCCGCGGGGGTGGCCTCGGCGGCCAGCGCCAGGCCAGCCAGCAGCGGCGCGCCCAAAGCCAGGCCCCCGCGCAGGTGCTTCTGTCGAGTCTGGTTCATGCAGCACCTCCTACCAGAATTTTGGCCTCCACGCTGCGGCCCGCCCAGGCCCCCAGGGCCGGCGCGTACATCACGCCGTCGGGCAGCCCCGCCACGGTCTTGACCTCGAGGCGCTCCCGTCCACCGGGCAGCTCGAGCTCTACCTGATACCCGTCGGCCAGGCCCTGGGCACGGGCCGTGGCCGGGCTCATCTCCAGCTTGAGTTCAACCACCTGGGCCACCGCCCCCACCACCTGCTCCCGCCGCCACATGGTCGGGCGCAGGTAGAGGGTTCCCTGGGTGGCATCGGACTCCGAGGCCGCCCAGCCACTACCCTTGGGCAGCCAGCGCTCGAGCGCCGCCGGCAGCTTGTGCTTTTCGGTGAGCAGGCGGGTGGCCTGGCGCACCAGCCGCACCGGGGTCTGGATCCCCAGGGCCTCGGCCAGCACCGCCAGTGCCGCCACCGCCCCGTCGGCCTCGCCGTTGTTGATGGCCGCGGGTTCCAAAGGCAGCACCCGGCCCTCGAGGTTCAGGGTATGGCCGCGCTTTTCGTATGGGGTCTGGTTGGGCAGGATCACATCGGCGTATTTTTCCGCCAAGGGGTGCCGGTGCGTGAGGTGCAGGACGCGGAAAGAAGCCGCCCGGAGCTGGGCCTCGGTGGGCAGGTAGGCGTAGTAGACCGCCTTGGGGCCGGCCTCGGTCCAGCCCGCACCCCCCTTGCCGGGGAAGAAGCCCAGGGCCTCCAGGCCCCGCGCGTTGGCCGCCGGGGTCATGCACATCACCCGGGCGCCGGTGCGCTCGGCGAGCTGCCTGGCCTTGATGGCCGCCCCGGGCCGGTTGAGCACCCCGGCCCCCAGCACCAGCACCACCCGCTGGCTTGCCGCCAGGCGCTCCTTGACCCAGGCCACCGCCTCGGCCAGACCGGCCGGGGCCTCGCCCTCACCCAGCAGGGCTGCCAGCAGGGCCGCCTCGGCCCCCGGGGCATGCACCCCGCTGGCCCCGGCCCACTTGGCGGTGTTGCTGGGGTAGGCGCTGAAGAGGGCCAGCTTGTGGGTCAGGCGGGGCATCCGCTCCTTGATGTTGAGGTCGGCAAAGGGGGTGCCGTGGTTGAGCCGGGCCGCCGGTTTGAGGCCGCGGCTGTACTCCGAAAGCCGGAGGTGCAGGGTGGGGGCCTCCTCGGTGGGCTCGCCCAGGATCAGCACAAACTCGGCGTCCAGCAGCTCATCGAAGCTGGCCGGGGTAAAGCCGGTCACCGGGTAGGCGGTGCGGCCCTGGAAGTCGCGGTGCGGTGTGCCCAGGGCCTGGGTCAGCTCGAGGGCCGCCAGCCCTTCCTCGAGGGTGCTGTTGCCCGCCAGATACACGCCGATCTCCGATCGGGCCACACCGCTCAAGCCCTCGCGGATGGCCTTCAGGGCCTCCTCCCAGGTGGTCTCTACCAGCTTCCCGTCCTTGCGAACCAGCGGTGAGCGCACCCGGTTCTCGTTCACCCATTCGTGGCCGAAGCGGGCCGCGTCGGAGATCCAGACCTCGTTCACCTCGCGGCGCTCGGCAGCCCGGATGCGCTCGAGCAGCCCGCTGCGGGTGTCCACGGTGATGGCCGCCCCACAGGCATCGTCCATCGAGGTGGTCTCGGTGGCGTCGTACTCCCAGTTGCGGGCCCGGAAGCGTGCGGTTCGGTCGAGCAGGGCCCCCACCGGGCAGATGTCCACGATGTTGCCGGTGAAGTTGGAAGGCAGGCCGTCGTCCTCGCTGTTGATAAAGGTGTGCACCCCTCGCTCGATAAAGTCGAGCACCTCGTCGCCCGGAATCTCTTCGAAGTAGCGCACGCAGCGCTTGCAGTGGATGCAGCGCTCGCGATCCAGCACGATGAAGGGCGAGAGCGGATGGTGCTTGTCTACGTGCCGCCGGGTCATCTCGAAGCGGGTGTACATGGGCAGCTCCATGGGGTCGGGCTGGTAGAACTTCTCCACCAGGCCGTACTCGTAGCTGCGATCCTGCAGCTCGCAGGCCCCGCCCTTGTCGCAGGTGGGGCAGTCGAGCGGGTGGTTGAGCAGGGTCAGCTCCACCATCCCCGACTGGGCGTGCTTCACCTCGTCGGAAAGGGTGTCCACCACCATCCCGTCGGCTACCGCGGTGATGCAGGCCGCCGCCAGCTTGGGCATCCAGAAAATCTTGGGCTGCCCATCCTCCATGATGAAGTTGCCGTCCGGCCCTTTGCGCGGGCTGCCGGTTCTGACCAGGCACATCCGGCAGGCCCCGATGGGCGATAGGTGCTTTTCGGCACAGAACAGCGGCACGTCGTAGCCGGCGTGGAAGATGGCATCCATCACCGAGGTGCCGTTTGGTACCTCAATGGTTCTGTCGTTAATGGTTACCTTAGCCATTCCCTACCTCACCCCCAGCGGCTCCCCAGGCGCTCGACCGGTTTGCCCTGTTCCACAGCCTCCACGAACTGATGGCGGAAGTGCTTGAGGCTGCCGCGCACCGGCCAGCAGGCCGCATCGGCCAGGGCACAGAAGCTGCGGCCCTCGATCTGGTTGAGCATGCTTTCCAAAAGCTCCACATCGCCTTTCTGGCCCTGCCCGGTTCCTATCTTTTCGAACAGGCTCACCATCCAGCCCGAGACCCCCTCGCGGCAGGGGGTGCATTTGCCGCAGGACTCGTGGCCGTAGAAGCGGGTCACGTTCCACATGGCATCCACCATGCTCATGCTGGCCGGGATGCCGATCACCCCCCCGGTGCCTAAGAGCGAGCCCTTGGCGCTGATGGACTCGTAGTCCATGGGGGTATCCAGGATCTCGTCGTTCCAGGGCAAGGGCGGGCAGGAAGAGCCCCCCGGGATAATGGCCTGGATGGGCTCGGTGGGGCCCCCGGCCCAGTCGAAGAGCAGCTCGCGGAAGGTGGTGCCCAGGGGCAGCTCGTAGACCCCGGGGCGCTTGAAGGGGCCCGAGACCTGGAAGAGCTTGTGGCCCTTGGATTTTTCGGTGCCCATGCTGGCGAACCAGTCGGCCCCGCGCTGGATGATGTGTACTACCGAACAGAGCGACTCCACGTTGTTGATGGTGGTGGGCATTCCCCACAGGCCGGCCTGGGCCGGGAAGGGGGGCTTCATGCGGGGGTTGGCCCGCAGACCCTCGAGGGAGTTCATCAGGGCGGTCTCCTCGCCGCAGATGTAGGCCCCGGCCCCCCGGTGCACATACAGGTCGAAGCTAAAGCCGGTGCCCAGCACGTTCTGGCCCAGGTAGCCCGCTGCATAGGCCTCGCGAATCGCCGCGATGAGCCGGTCGTAGGCCCGGCGGTATTCGCCGCGGATGTAGATGTAGCCCTTGCTGGCCTGGATCGCCACCCCCGCAATCATCATGCCCTCGATGAGCTGGTGGGGGTCGTCTTCCATCAGGTAGCGGTCTTTGAAGGAGCCCGGCTCCGACTCGTCGGCATTGCAGACGATGTAGTGCTGCTTGCCGGTGTTTCTGGGCATGAAGCTCCACTTGAGCCCGGTGGGGAAGCCCGCCCCGCCGCGCCCGCGCAGGCCGGATTTCTTGACCTCCTCAATCACCCAGTCCTGGCCCTGGGCGATAGCCTTGCGGATGGCCTGATAGCCGCCGTGGGCCAGGTAATAGCTGAGCGTCCAGGAGTTGGGCTGGCCCACATGCTTGTAGAGGGTTTTCTCGAAGCGGGGGTCTTTCCCGCTCACGATGGGGCCAGTCATGCACCCACCTCCTCCCCGCGCACGTGCACCTCGTGCCCCACCTTGCCGGGCAGGGCGATCTCCTCGAGCTTCTTCCCTTCCCGCAAGCCCTGCAAGAGCGCGTGCAGCCGGGCCTTGGTCACGCACTCCACGTAGGGCTCGTCGTTAACCTGAATCACCGGCGCGGTGTGGCAGGAGCCCAGGCACTCCACCTTCTGGATGCTGAAGAGCCCATCGGGGGTCACCTCGCCGCGCAGGATGCCCAGCGTCTCGACCAGCTCGTCCCACAGCTCGTCGGCTCCGCCAATGGCACAGCTCAGGGTGGCGCACACCTGCAGGTGGTACTTGCCGGTGGGCAGGGCCTGGTAGTAGCTGTAAAAGCTCATCACCCCCGCCACCTCGGTCGCGGTGGTACCTAGGATTTGGGCGATCTCCTCCTGGCGTTCGGGGGAGATCCAGCCCTCGTCCTGTTGCACCCGCCGCAGCATGGGCATTATGGCCGCCCGCCGCTCGGGGTACTGCGCAAATACCTCGTTTAACCAGTCTTGCTTATCGTCGAAAAATCCCATACGCCTCCGCATCATCGGGGGCCTGGACGCGCCAGACCCCCGTGAAAAACTCACCGATCCACATCCCCCATCACCGGGTCCAAAGATGCGATCACCACCACCATATCGGCCATCTGCACGCCCTTGCAAGCATAAGGCAGGCTTTGCAGGTTCACAAAGCTGGGTGCGCGTACCTTGACCCGGTAGGGCATGGAACCCCCGTCGGAAACGATGTAGTAACCCAGCTCGCCCCGCGCGCTCTCGGTGGGCACGTACACCTCACCCAGGGCCGGGTGGAAGCCCTCGGTAACCAGTTTGAAGTGGTAGATGACCGCCTCCATCGAGGTTTCCAGCAGGTGGCGCGGCGGCAGCGAGATCTGCGGGTTGGGGTCGCGGATGGGGCCCGGCCCAATGGCCTCGAGCCGCTCCACGGCCTGCCGGATGATCTTGACCGACTCGCGCATCTCCAGGATGCGGATCACCATCCGGTCGAAGACATCGCCGCCCGTCAGCACCGGTACATCGAAGTCGTAGGTCTCGTAGCCCGCGTAGGGGTAGGCCTTGCGCACGTCGTAGCCCACCCCCGAGGCCCGCAGGCTGCCCCCGGTGAGGGAAAGGTTGATGGCCACCTCGGGGGGTATCACCGCCACACCCCGGGCGCGCTCGTAGAAGATGGGGCTTTCCCGGAACAAAGCCTCGTACTCGTCGATGCGGGCCGGCATCTGGGCGATGAACTTCTTCACCTCGCCCAGAAACTCCGGCGGCAGGTCTTCCTTGAGGCCGCCAATCCGGATGTAGTTGTGGTGGAAGCGCTGCCCCGAGACCCACTCAAAAAGGTCGAGCACCGCCTCGCGCTCGCGGAAGGCGTAGAAGAACGGGGTTAGCGCGCCAAAGTCCAGCAGACCTGTCCCCAGGAAGACCAGGTGCGAGGCAATGCGGGAAAGCTCGTTGAGCATCACCCGGATGGCCTGGGCCCTGGGGGGCACCTGCGCCCCCACCAGCTTCTCCACACTTAGCGCGTAGGCCAGGTCGTGGCTGAAGCTGTGCAGGTAGTCCATGCGGGGGGTGTAGGTGAGGCACTGGGTGTAGGTGCGGTGCTCCATGTTCTTCTCGAAGCCGGTGTGGAGGTAGCCGATGTGGGGGGTCAGGCGCAGAATCTGCTCCCCCGACAGATCCACCACCACCCGCAGCACCCCGTGGGTCGAGGGGTGCTGGGGCCCCACGTTGAGGGTCATGACCTCGGACTTCAGCTCCGGCGCATCGGCAATCTCGTAGGCCTCCACCGAGGGGCTGTGTAGCTTTTGCGGGTCGCGCACCATCAGTTGCCTCCCTTCACAACCTTCTGCACCTCAGCGGCCACGTCCTGGTAGCCCTTGCGGGTACCACCCCGCCAGCCGGTCATGCCGGCTTTATCACCGGACAGGCCAGCCCTAAAAGCATCGGGGTCGATAAAGCGGCCCTCCTTGAACAGCGTAGGGGTCTCGCCCAGGGGGAAGTCCTTGCGCAAGGGGTGGCCTTCCAGGTCTTCGGGGGTCAGGATTTTGCGCAGGTCGGGGTGGCCCTCGAAGCGGATGCCCAGCAGGTCGAAGACCTCGCGCTCGAGGTAGTCGGCCCCCATCCACAGGTCGGTCAGGCTGGGCAGGCTGGGGTTGGCCTCGGGCACATACACCCGGATGAAGACCCGGCTGCCATCCCCCCCCTGGTAGCCCGGCAGCGAGACCAGCTCGTAGACCACGCAAAAACGCTCGGGTTTGGGCTGGGGGTATTTCAGGTAGTCGATGCCCACCACATCGGCCAGGTAGTTCCAGCCCTGGCTTTTGAGCTGGGCCAGCAGGGCCTTGAACTCGCTGCGGGGCACCACCACCCAGGTATTGCCGTGGGCCTCCTCGATGGCCCAACCCCTGGCGTGAGCTTGCTTTTTTAGCTCGGTCAGCTTTTGCATGTCCACCTCGAGCCCCTAGCGCTTCCAGGCCTCCACCTTGGGCAGCTTGCGCCCCTGGTCGTCACGGGCCTTGCCCTGGATCTTTTTCTGAAGCTGCATCACCGCGTAGATGAGGGCCTCGGGCCGGGGCGGGCAGCCCGGCACAAACACGTCCACCGGCACCACGCTATCCACGTTCTGCACGATGGCGTAGTTGTTGAACATCCCCCCCGAGGAGGCGCAGGCCCCCATCGAGATGACCCATTTGGGGTCGGGCATCTGGTCGTAGACCCGGCGCATCACCGGGGCCATCTTTTTGGAGAGCCGCCCGGCCACAATCATCACATCGGCCTGGCGGGGCGAGGCCCGGAAGACCTCGGAGCCAAAGCGAGATAGGTCGTTGCGGGCGTTGGTCGAGGCCATCATCTCGATGGCGCAGCAGGCCAGGCCAAAGGTCGCCGGCCACAGGCTGTTCGAGCGCCCCCAGGCGATGAGTTTCTCGAGGGTAGTGAACAAAACCCCCTCGTTTTCCAGCTCCTGCACATCTTTTGTGAATAGGTCTGCAATGGTTGCCATTCAAAACCCCCTTTGCCTTTGGGCTGGGCGCACTAGTGCCATTTCATCACGCCCTTGTACCACTCGTACAAAAACCCCACAAACAACAACAGCGTGAAGGCCAGCAGGCCAAAAAAGCCCACCACGCCCACGGTGCCAGCGCTCACCGCATAAGGCCACAAAAAGGCCACCTCCACGTCGAAGATGATGAACAGCATCGCCACCGCGTAGAAGTGCACCGGGAAGCGCTTGACCTCCCCGGCGGGGTCGTTGCCCGACTCATAGGGCATCAGCTTGAAACGCCCACCCTTTTTGGGGCCCAGCAAGGCCCCCACCACGGTTGCCAGCACGGCAATGCCGACCGCAACAGCCAGGTACACCAGTAAAGCCTGATACTCACTTATCGGTGACATGCGCCTCCTCTGTTACTAGGGTGGTCGAGCTTGTGCCTATCTTCACGAGGCGTGTTAAAGCCCACACCGCCCGACCGACTGTCGCCAACATCTTACACTTCCACCTTCCCGACGCAACCAGATTGTTACTAATGAGAATAGTTTGGAATACGGGCCAACATTGTAGAAAAACCTACCGTGACCCTACCAGCCAACGGCCCGGTGTACTGCCCTCCCAGACCCATTGCGCCGGGAAGGGTTTTCAGGATGAGGTTTTTAGTAGCGCTTATCCACCAATGGGGGCCCTTCCAGGGCTGGGTCGGCCTGGATATCGTCGAGGCGGATGCCGGTGGCCTGCTGCAAGGCCGGGCCGAGCTGGGGCGGTACTGCCTCGGCCTTGATGCGCAGGGTGAGCTTGTCGGTACCCCCTTCTTTGGTTTCCACCACCAGCTGGGCACCGCCGCGGGGATCGATGCCAAAGGCCATCAGCAGGGGGGCCAGTTCGGTGGGGTAGAGCTTGACCCCCTTCACCTTGACCATCAGGTCGGTGCGCCCAATCACCCCCCTGGGCAGGCAGAGCCGCCCCTCAGGGCGCAATACCACCGCCAGATCGCCGGTGCGGAAGCGGATCATGGGCATCAGGGTGCGCGAGAGCGAGGTCACCACCATCTCCCCTTTTTCGCCCTCCGGGGTGGGCTCCAAGGTCTCGGGGTCGAGCACCTCGATAATGGCCATCTCGGGGATTTCCCACAGCCCGTTTTTCTCCAAGCCCTCCCCGGCCACCACCCCCAGCTCCGAGGTGCCATAAGCATCCACCGCCACCCCGCCGAGGGCCTGCTCGAGCCGCTCCCGGTAACCCGGCACCGAGGTAAAGGGTTCGCCGCCGGCCATCAAGAGCTCAAACCGGCCCCCGGCCTGGGCGATTTTCATGGCAAAGCTGGGGTTAGAGACCAGAATCTCGAAGCCGTACTGCTGCTGCAACTGCACAATGCGCTCGGCCTCGCCGGGGCCATGCGGCAACACCATGGCCCCAGCCCGTTGCAGGGCCTCGTGAAACAGCCAACCACCAGCAAAAATGTGGTAGCCAAAAGCCACCAGGGCTTTCTTTCCGGCCACCCCCAGCCGCTGCATCTGGGCCGAAAGGGCCTGGGCCTGGTACTCCACGTCCTCGGCGGAGAGGTACTCGGGCATCCAGCCGATGGCCGGGCTCGGGGTCAGGTGCATCAGGGCCGCGCCTTTGGGGGGCTGGGGGTTCGACTGGATATAGGCCAGCCACTCCTGCCGGGTGGTGAGGGGCAGGCTGGAGATGTTCTCAGGGGTCAGGCTCTGGACATCTACGTTGCTGAGCTTTTGGGCGTAAACGGGGTGCTTTTGCGCAGCGGCCACCACGGTGCGAAGGCGTTGGACTCGATCCATAGCAGGGCTCCTTTTCTCTACACGCCGATTATACGGTTCTCTGCACAAAGAGCTGCACCTCTTCAAACCAAAACCCCCAAACCGCTCCCAGCGCACCACCCGCGCCGCCCAGATCCTGCAGGCTCTGGCCGTTCAGTGCAAAAGCGCTCGGTTAGCCCTTGATGGTGACACTCATCCCCCACCCAGCCGCTGCTCAATAGCCCAAATCCGGACGGCTCTCCCAGCCTTCGTCCTCGATCTCGATCTCGAAGGGCTCCCTGCGGCCGCAACGCACCGCCCAACGGTACTCCTTCCAGGCGAAAATGGCTCGCAGCAGCTCCCAAGCCTTGAAGCGCTGGGTGTTGTTCTCCGGGTCCTCATAGTAGCACGTTACCAGTATCGTGAGACCATCGTTGCTCAGCATGTAGGCGTTGCCCACATCCGTTTCCAGCTTGCGTTGGGGGTTCTTGATCACCTCGTAGATGAAGTCGGTCCAGTCACCATCCCATTCGCCGATTCGTTCTGCCAACTCCTTGTCACTTCGACGGCGGTTGTAGTACTCCAGGCCTGCGCGGACCTCGGCTTTTAAGAAAACCAACAGATGCCAAGGCGGGCTGTCTGGGGGTATCGGCTCCGCCAGTTCCACGTCGCAGTAAAAATCGCCGGTTACTGGATTTTTTTCGCAGAAGAAGCGGTATTTCATCTCTAGTCCAGTATAGGAAACGCTGTGTTCACGTCACCGGCGCGCAGGGTGGGATCCCGCCCGACCTGGTCTGGTTTCGGCCCTTGTGCCCCGCGACACCCCGCCCGCCTCACTTGTACCGCTCGGGATCGTAGTCGAGGAGCAGGTCGTAGAGAATTTGAACCGCCTCCAGAATGACCGGATGATACTCACCCCAACGGGCCTTGCCCTCCGGGGAGGCAATGTAGCGCAGCAGGTCGCCCACCGCCTCGGTGAAGGCCTTGATGGCCGCCTGGTCGTGTTCGTACAATTCAAGGCCTCTATACCACAGCGAGTCTTCGATGGCCTTGGCGAACTCGGGCAGGGCCTGCACGCTGGGGTGGGCCAGGGCATACTCGCAGATCACGTCGTATATGCCACCAGCACCGAACCAGTCTTTACCAGTACCAGGGGTTTCGTACAAACAGATGGTCGCCATGTCCAAAGCCTAGCTGCGAACGAAGCCTCAACCAATGTTCAAATAATCCCCCGGCTTCGCCGGTATCTTGCCCTTGGCCCCGATCATGTTGAACAAAAGCAGGGTGTTGTTCTCCCGCTCGGGGTCGTAGAAGAACCCGTACATGTACACCACCGGCGAGACGTAGGCCGAGCGGTCCGGGGCCACCACCACATGATCGCCGTCCAGCTTGACCCACTCCCAGCCATAGGCCCGGCAGACCTGCTCGCCCCACAGCAGCCCCAGCTCAATGGCCCGGTTCTCCCGCTCATCCTGCGAAAGATCGCGCCGCCTGCGCAGCTTCTCGCACTGGAAGAAGACCTGCTGCACCAGAAGCTTGGGCTCGCTGCTCAGTTGCAGCTTCAGGCGCTCCGCCCGGTTGATGAACTTCACCGCTGCCTGCAGGATGTTCAGGATGCTCTGCCGATCCTCCTGGCTCAGGGGCTCCTCCACCACCTCCCTGGGCGGGGGGGGCGGCGGGGGTGGGGGTGGTTCGGCCAGCCCCTGCTGCACCAGCAGCATCTGCCGGAAGCGCTGCCACTGGGCGGGGTTGTGCCGGTAGCGCTCGTCGAAGTACTCGGGGTCCTGGCTGTCCCAGACCAGCAAGGGCTGCAGGTTGCTGCGCAGACCCGCCGCCTCGATCCGCTCCTTGAGGGCATCGGTGATGTAGTAGCCGCCCATAGGGTACTCGGGCATGGCAAAGATGTTTACCCCCTGCAGCAGGTCCTCCCGGAAGCTGAGGATGTAGGCCGACGACAGCTTCGGGCCGAAGGGGCCCTCCTCCCACTTCACCAGGGAGTTGGGCAGGTCGAGGGGGCGCAGCAACCGGGTGACGTTGAGCAGGTAGTAGCGGCCCTCCTGGCAGTCCAGCGGCAGCAGCTCGGCGTCCGGGGCCAGCAGGTCGCCCAGGGCCTCCACCGCCCGCTGGCTCAGGGTGAGGGGGGTGTACAGCCTTTCAAGCCCAAGGGTCGAGAGGTCGGCGGGGGGTTCGTGGGGGTGCAGGCTGCCCTGGCGGACGACCACCACCGGCAGCGGCCGCCAGGGGTGCAGCTGGGGGGGGCGGCTTGCGATTATTGACCGATGGATTGCAGTACAGAACTCCTCTTGCGCCTCGCGGTCGGGCATGGAGAGCCAGGGCCAGCGCGCACACCCCGTGTCCTCGTCGTGGAAGGGTTTCAGCGCGTAAACCCGCATAGCGGCATCTCTGAGCGTGTTTCCTGAGTAAGGGAGTGGGCTCGAGCCGAAAGCAACGGGCGGGTTTAGTCGAACAGGTCGAAAAGCCGGCCCAGCTTGCTTTTCTTCTTACCGTGGCGCTTGTAGTACTCGTCGTCGTCGGTGTCGTAGGGGTTGCGGTGGTGGGTGGGCGGGGGGGCGTACTGCTTGCGGTAGCGCTCGAGCTCGGCCTCGTATTCCTGCTCGTACTGGCGCACCTGGCCCAGCAGCTTTTCCATCTCACCGCCATCGAGCCAAACACCCCGGCACTTGGGGCAGATGTCTATAAGCACGCCGTTGCGCTGAACCTCGTTCATTCCGGTTTGGCAGTTCGGACAGATGAGCAGGGGCATAAGTTCCTCCATCCCCAGCCTGCCAGAAATTGCGCCCAACGATGGGGGTGGGGCCGCTATTCAAGCGGCGGATTTTACCCTACAGTGGTGAAGTAAAAACGCTCGTTTTTGCGCTCACAAAACTCATGCTGCCGGGCCTGTTTTTGGTTTTTGCGCGGCTCAGCGCTTGAGCAGTTCCAGCGCCACCCACAGCCCCAGCCGCCGCTCGGGGCTCTCGAGGTCGCCCAGCATGCCCCTGAGCTGCTCGAGGCGGTAGTAGATGCTCTGCCGGCGCACCCCCAGCCGGCGGGCGGTCTCGGCGATGTTGAACTGCGAGGCCAGCAGGGCTTCCAGGGTGGCCAGCAGGGTGCTGCGGGGCCGACTGGGCAGGTTCAGAATGGCCCCTAGCTGGCGCTGCAGAAAGCTGCGGTCGCGGCCGGTCTCGATTAGGGCCTCGAGCAGCGAGTCCAGCAGCGGCTCTTCTCGATCCACGGCCGGGCGCAGAATGCGCTCGTGGGCCGCACGGGTCAGGTCGGTAAAGCGCACCTCGGTGCGAAAAACCAGAAGGGGAAATTGCAGCATACGAGCGGTTTGCAGCATCTCGGGTGGCACTTCACGCAACCACTGCACCAGCTCAAGGCCCAGCCCCCCCACCCCGGCCTCGGCCAGCGAACGCACATAGGCCACCTGGGCCTCGGGCGTGCTGCGGGCGAGCTCGAGGCCGGTGGAAAGCACCAGCTCGCCCCCCGAGAGCAGCCGGGCCACGTCCAGCACCTCGGCCACGTGCACCCAGGTGATGGGGGCCTCGAGCCGACCCTGCCCCGAGAGCAGTTCCGCCCCGGCAAAGGCGGGAAGCTCGAGAATCTCGCGCAGGGTGGGCAGGTGCATACCCTACTGCCTGGCAATCCAGTGCATGGTCTTCTCGGCCAGCCGATCCAGGGCCTGCACCGCAAGCTCGAGGTGTTCTTCCTTGGTATCCTCGATCTTGTTGTGGCTGATACCGTGCAGGCTCTGCACGAACATCATCACCGTGGGAATGCCGGCGCGGGCCACCTCGGCGGCGTCGTGCAGGGGCCCCGAGGGCAGGCGGTGCGAGACCCCGGCCACCTCGCGGATGGCCTGGTCGCAAAGCTCGATCAGCTCGGGGTGGAACAGGATGGGGTGAATCCGCCAGATGGTGCTCCACTCCGGCTCCGGCAGCCCCCCCTCGCGGGCGAAGCGCTGGCTGGCTTTTTCGGCCTCGAACCTGAGCCGGGCCAGGGCCTCGGCGTCGAGGTGGCGCTGGTCGAGGGTGATGGTGCACTCGGCCACCACGCTGGTCACAATCCCCGGTTTGGTGATGCAGCTTCCGATGGTGCTGACCCCCCCGTTGCGGTCGGTGATGTTGTAGATCTCGGAGGCCATCTTGGCCGCAGCCAGAAAGGCATCCTTGCGCTTGTGCATGGGCGTGGAGCCGGAGTGGGCGGCCTGGCCCCTAAAGGTAATGGCGTGGCGCTCGACCCCAAAGGTGCCCAGCACCACCCCCAGGGGCAGGCCCATATCCAGAAGCACCGGGCCCTGTTCGATGTGGAGCTCGAGGTAGGCCGCGGCGTTTTTCTGCTCGGCCTGGGCCTCGAGCATCCTGCTCAACTCCACCCCGCAGCGCCGCAGGGCCTCCTCCAGGCGGATGCCGTCCTTGTCGGTGCGGTCTTTTTCCAGCTCGGGCTCGAGGGTGCCCGAGAAGGCCGAGGAACCCAGGAGGCTCCGGCCAAAGCGGGCCCCCTCCTCGTCGGCCCAGTCCACCAGCCGCACCGTGACCGGGGGGTTTCCCTGGTACTCCTCGGCGATGCGGCGCAGAACCTCGAGGCCCGCCAGCACGTTAAGGCAGCCATCCAGCCAGCCCCCGCCCGGCACCGAGTCCAGGTGGCCCCCAATCAGCAGGGCTTTCTCGCTTTGGCCCTTGAGCGTCACCCAGTTGTTGCCGGCGGCATCGTAGTGTTGCTCTACCGGTAGGCCCTCCAGCTTGCGGTTGAACCATTCGCGCGCTTTGAGCCAGGTATCGGTCCAAGCCACCCGCCACGCGCCGTTTTCGTCGGCGGTCAGGTCACGCAGTTCCTTGAGTTCTGCAACAGTTCGTTTGGGGTTTAGCATGGTTATCTCCAAAAAGCCCAGCCCTGGGGTGAAATAGGGGGCGACACACCGGCCGCCCCCCCTGGCACAATCACTTCCTGCCCAAGCCCAGGTTATTTCCAGTCTCGAGCCCGCTTACCGGTGGCGGCCTCCCAGGGGCCGTAGTCCACGGTGGCCGCCGGGGGGTCTTTGGTCAGGATGCCCTGCTCGCGCAGCAGACGCACCGAGGCCTGGTAGTCGGCAGGCACCAGGAAGCCCGGCCAGCCTTTGGTGGTGGCCCCGGCGTTGTAGAGCTTGGCGATCTCGGCCATCTGCCAGGTCTGGTGGCCCTTGGCATCGGCGCGGGTGCCGGAGCCTTTGCAGGTGTTGCCGCAGAAGGGCAGCACGTATTTTTCCACGGTCTCGGCCTGGTTGGCCACCGCCCAGTTCCAGCCCTGGATGGAGGCCCGGATCAGGCGCGCGGCCACCTGGCGGCCCGTCAGGCCCGAACCCTTAAAGTTGCGCTCGTTCAAGACCCGTTCGGTGGTAAAGATCAGGTCTTCAAGCAGGTTGATGCCCAGATCGGCCAGCTTGAACACATCCACCTTGGTCTCGTCGTAGCCCAGCCCGGCGATCTGGTTGACCTCGTTGTAGGTCATGGCCGAGACCAGCTGCACCTTGTCGGGGAAAACCAAAGCCGGGTCGAAGGGGTAGCTTACTGCGGTGACATCGGGGTTGGTCACCCTGGGATCCAGCGAGCTGGTCAGGCCGCACTTGCGGAACAAAGCCACCGCCGGGTACTCGTTGCCGGAGGGCCAGACCCCCACGCTCTTACCCTTCAGGTCTTTGCACAGATCCCGGATGCCGGTGGACTTCAACGCCACCAGCGTAAAGCCCGAGCGCTGGAAAATCTGGGCCAGGTGCACCACCGGAATACCGCGCTCCCGCGCGGTGAGCAGGTCGGCAATCCAGGTGGTGCCGAAGTCGGCAGCCCCAGACTGCACCACCTGAATGGGGGATTGGTCACCGGCGGGCAGCAGGGTTACATCCAGCCCCTGCGCCCGGTAAAAGCCCCGTTCCTTGGCCACAAAGAAACCGGCAAACTGGGCCTGCGGAAACCACTTGAGCTGCAAGTTGACCTTGACCAGGTTCTGCTGTGCGCTCGCCAGCGACACCAGCATGAAGACTGCCAGTACCCAAACGACCGACCACTTCTTCATCCTTGCCTCCTTTTGTGCCAGAACGACTTCAGATGGTAGCCTACTGCACTCTACAACCCCATTGTCAAGCGCGCTCTTCTCACCTCCTCACTGGCTAAAGGATACGTGCCGTCCGTCAACCCCCGCTCGAGACCGAAGGTGCGAGCCTGGCGTAAGGGCCGTTAGCGATACGATACGTGCCACCCTGTTAACCTCCGCTCGAGCCACCCCACCAGGTTGTACCAGGCAATGCCGATCACCGAGGCCACAATAATGGCCGACCAGACGATATCGAAGCCAAAACGTCCAGCCTCGATCTGGATACGAAAACCCAGGCCCTGCCCGTTGGCCCCAAAGAACTCACCCACAATGGCCCCGATCATGGCCAGGGTCGTACCCAGCTTGAGGGCGTTGAAGATAAAGGGCAGGGCGTTGGGCAGGCGCAGCCAGCGGTACTGCTGTGCCTCATTGGCTGCGTACGAACGCATCAGGTCGAGCGAGAGCGGACTGATCTCGGTCAGGCCCCGGAAAGTGTTCACCACCATAGGGAAAAACACCGTAATCGCCACAATAACCGCCTTGGAGGGCCAGTCGATGCCAATCATCTTGACCAGCACCGGGGCCAAAGCCACAATCGGGATGCTGCTGAAAAGCGCGGCGTAGGGCAGCAGCCCCCGCTCGAGGAAAACATACCGGCTTATCAGCAAAGCGGTGAGCAGGCCCAGGCTACAGCCGACCAGATAGCCCACCAGGGCCTCCAGCACCACGGTTTGGAAGGCATCCCGCAATAGCACATCCCGCACTTCCAGCAAGGTTGAAAGCACCCGGCTGGGGGTCGGAATCAGGCCGGGGGGTACCTGGTAGGCCCGCAGCAGGGCCTCGGCGGTCACCAACAAGGCCAGCAGGGTGAGGGCCGCGGGCGTGAAGCCGATTAGCGGATTGGGGGTGTCCACAAACTGCTGGGCCACCCTGGCAAGGCCCCACACCACCCCCAAAAAGCCCAGACCAATCAGCAGTTTCTGGGCACTGGAAGCCGGCTCGGACTGATCCCACCAGGCCGCGATAAACCACAGCAATAGCCCAAACCCCAGCCCCAGCAAAAGCCACCCCAGCCAGTAGCCACCAAAGACGGCCCGGTACACAGGGGTCATCTTCAACCCACCCCCTCCTGCCTGGACAGCCGGGCCTGTTTAGCAGGTACCGCTGCCCCTCCAGCGGCGCGCCGCCAGGGTGTGAGCAGGCGCTCGAGCCAGTTCACCAGGGCCACCAGCAGGATTCCCAGTACCGCCGAGGAGAGCATGATCACCCACATCGCCACCACATCCGAGGCCCTCGAGTTCTCCGCCAGCATCTTGCCGATGCCCTGAAAGCTGATGGTAGAGATCTCGGCCACAATAGCCCCAATCAGGGCCGCCGTCATGGCGACCTTGAAGGCCGTGAACAAATAGGGCACCGAGGCCGGGAAGCGCAGCTTGAGGTAGGTTTGCCAGGGGCTGGCGTTGTAGGTTTTCATCAGGTCGAGGGCCATGGGGTCGGGGCTTTTGAGGCCCTTGGCCACCCCGATGGTGATGGGGAAAAAGGCGATATAGGCCGCAATGATGGCCTTGGGAAACCAGCCCTGCACCCCGTACTGCCCCAGCAGTACCACCAGCATGGGCGCAATGGCGATGATGGGGACGGTCTGGGAGGCCACAATCCAGGGCAGCAAAGCCCGTTCAAAGGCCCTCGAGGCCACCATCCCAATCGCAAAAAAGAAGCCCACCACCCCTGCCAGCAGCAAACCCACCACCGTCTCGAAGGCCGTAACAGCGGCGTTGATGGGAATGGCGTTGGGTGAGTTGAGGGGCAACATCAGGTTGCCAAAGCCGTTCCAAAGCTGCTGGGGCGAAGGCAGCACCGGGCTCCTGAGCTGGGTCGCACACTCAAAAGCAGTCTGGCAGGGTAGGGCCGCGCCCGTATCCAAGGCCCGCTGCGCTACCGGGATGTTCACCAGGTACATCAGCGGCCAGTACAGCGCCAGCACCGCCAGGGCCACCACCAGCATGGGCACCAGATTGGGCGAGATTCGCATCACTCGGTCACCTCGTAGCCGTGGCCTTTGCGCAGGGCCTCGCGCACCGCGGTCGCCAGCTCGAAAAAGCGGGTGGTCTCGCGGGTCTCGAAGGTGCGGGGCTGGGGCAGGTCTACCGGTATGACGGTCTCGATTTTACCTGGGCGCGGGGTCATCACCACGATCCGGGTGGACAGGAAGACCGCCTCGGGGATGGAGTGGGTGACAAAGATGATGGTTTTACCGGTCTCGCGCCACAGCCGCAGAAGCTCCAGGTTCAGGTTCTCGCGGGTAATCTCGTCCAGGGCGCCAAAGGGCTCGTCCATGAACAAAAGCTGCGGGTCGAAGGCCAGGGCCCGGGCGATGCTCACCCGCTGCTGCATCCCGCCCGAAAGCTGCCAGGGGTAGTGCCTGGCAAACTTCTCCAGCCCCACCAGGGCCAGCATCCGCTCGGCCCGGGCCCTGCGCTCCTGCACGGGAAAGTTCATCACCTCCAAGGGCAGCATCACGTTGGAGAGCACGTTGCGCCACTCCATCAGGGTGGGGGCCTGGAAGACGTAGCCGTAGGCACGGGCCTTGCGGGCCTCCTCGGGGCTTTTACCCCCGATGCGGATGGTGCCCGAAGAGGGCTGGATCAGGTCGGCCAGCAGGCGCAGCAGGGTGGTTTTGCCGCAACCCGAGGGCCCAATCAGGCTGATGAACTCCCCCTGGGCGATCTCGAGGTTGGCGTCTTTGAGGGCCACGGTTCCGTTGGGAAACACCATCGAAACACCCTGAACCGAAACGATGGCGGCTGCGTTCGAACCTTTGGCGGATAGCTCTGGAGAGGTATTGGCTTGCATCATGGTCTTCCCTATTTATGGCGGCTGCCCGTCAGGATTATTCACCTACCATCTATCTCCGCTTGAAGCCTCTTTGGGCCAGCACCAACAGGAGTCCGCCGACTACCGCAAAAAGCGCCCAGGCCGAACTACCCCCCAGCACCAGCACCACCGCTATCCACAGGCAGATCCCACCCAGCAAATTCAAAACCCATCTCGGCTTCATTTAGAAGTACATGGGCTCGCGCCGCAGGAGCTTACCCCACCCCTTCTCGCCCACAAACTGCCCGTCCCGCACCGCCACCTTACCCCGCACCGTCACCACGCTGGGCCGGCCGTCAATCTCAAAGCCCTCGAAGCCGTTGTAGTCGTTGTTGACGTGCTGGGTCTTGACCGAGATGGTGCCCCGGTACTGGGGGTCGTAGACCACCAGGTCGGCGTCGCTGCCCACCGCGATGGTGCCCTTGCGGGGGAACAGTCCAAACAGCTTGGCGGCCTTGGTGCTGGCCGCGTCCACAAAGCGGTGAATATCGAGGCGGCCGCGGCTCACCCCGTAGGTGTAGAGCAGGTTGACCCGGTCTTCGATGGCCGGGATGCCGTTGGGAATAGCGGTGAAGGCCTCCTTGCCCAGCAGCTTCTGCTCGGTGTCGAAGGGGCAGTGGTCGGTGCCCACGGTGTCGATGAAGCCCTGGGCCAGGGCATCCCACAGGACTTTCTGGTTGCGCTTATCGCGCAACGGCGGCGACATGATGTACTTCATGGCCTCCACCCCGCCCCGCTCGGCGTAGGTTTTATCGAGCAGGAAGTGGGGGATGACCGATTCGATATAGATGGGCACGCCCCTCGCTTTAGCGGCCATGGCCGCATCCAGGGCCGGTTTGCAGGAGAGGTGCACCACGTAGCCGGTGGCCCCGGTGGTCTCGAGGAAGGTGGCAAACCGCGCGGTGCCTTCGGCCTCCACCGCCTCGGGGCGGCTGGGCTCGTGCCACTCGGGGCCGGTCTTGCCCTCGGACAGTAGCTTCTGCTGCAACCGCCCCACCAGCTCGGCGTTCTCACAGTGGGCGGTCACGATCACCCCCAGCTCCTTGGCCAGGCGCAGGGTCTGGTACATCTCCCCGTCGTCCACGCCAAAGAAGTTTTTGTAGGAGAGAAAAATTTTGAAGGAGCTAATGCCGTCGGCCACAATCTCCCGGAGCTGCCCCTCGGTTTTTTCGTCGAACTTGGAGACGGCCATGTGGAAGGTGTAATCGCAGTAGCTGTTGCCCTCGGCCTTGCTCTTCCAGAGCTGGTAGCCCTCGAGGGCATCGTCGTTGCGGCTGGGGCAGCACATCTCGATGTAGGTGGTGGTGCCCCCCATCAAGGCCGCCTTGGAGCCGGTCTCGTGGGTGTCCTTGGCGAAGGTGGCCATGAAGGGCAGGTAGATGTGCACGTGGGGGTCTATGAAGCCGGGAAACACGTACTTGCCGGTGGCATCTATCACCTCGGTGCCGGGCGGGGCCTCGAGGTTCTGCCCGATGCGGGTGATGGTCTCGCCCTCGGCGTAGATGTCGGCCTTGTACCGGCTGTCCGCGGTGATGATTTCGCCGTTCTTGATCAGTAAAGGCATACGTTTCTCCCTTATGTTTACAAGCCGTACTTTCTTCTTATGGAATCAGCAACGAATCTGGCATCATACACAACAGCGTATCCTGTTGGTCGTTCAACAAAACAAACCACCGTATTTGTCGAACTGGGTCTTGCTATTGTGTAAATGGTTGTGCTGGTGGCACCGATGGAAATGTTTCTTTCATTAACAGACTCTGCAAGTATAAAATACCGATAGCCTGACCCAAGGCAAACTTCGGCGCTTCGCAACAAAGCGAAGTCGATTGCACGCTCGGGACTTGTAAAGCCGTTTCCCCTGAAGAAAACGCGCCATATATTTTCTCCAATCCTTGTTTCAGAGTATCCTCCAGTAAAGGTCTCAGGTTGGTACATAGTGGCACATGAAACCAACAACAAAACTAGCAAGGCATAGGCTAAATTCCGTGTCTGTTTCATCGTGAGATTCCTCCAGTCCCCGTGAAGCCACCCTATACTCTTAGGTAGCCAAATTTTATAGCCGAAGATCAGTGAATCTCGATGCCTACTTCATCTCGGTACCGCTCCATGGCCTCCCAACTGGTGCCCACCTCGGGGCGAACCTTGGTCAGCTCGTCCCAGGTGATGGAGGGCCGACCCGAGGGCAGTTCGACCATCTCGATGCAGCCTTCCACCGGGCAGACGTTGTGGCACAAACGGCAACCCACGCAGTCTTCCTCGCGCACCACGGGCTGCGGGCGGGTGCTCACGGCTTCGTGCTTCCCGTTGGAGCGCACATCGTAGTTGTAGGGCTGGACAAGGTTACCCGCCGCATCCACTAAGTCAATGCACTGATGGGCGGTGTCGTTGCAGGCCACGTAACAAAGGTTGCAGCGGATGCACTTGTCGGGGTTGATGCGGGCCACCGCCCGGAAGGAGAGGTCGAAGTCCTTGAAGTCGGAGATGCGGGGAAGGCTCTTGCCCACCACCTCGGCGATGGTCTTGAAGCCCTTGGCATCCATCCAGGCGTTGAGGCCATCAACGAGGTCTTCGATGATCCGGTAACCGTAGTGCATGACCGCGGTGCAAACCTGCAAGCTGCTTGCACCCAGCAGCAAAAACTCCGCCGCATCCCGCCAGGTCGAGATGCCGCCCATGCCGCTGATGGGCACCCCAGACTGCTTCACCACCGGATCCACGCCCAGCGAAGACAGCAGGTTGAGGGCGATGGGCTTGACCGCCGGCCCGGCGTAGCCCCCGTGCCCACCTTTACCGCCGATATTGGGGATAATTTCCAGAGTATCCAGATCCACCCCAATAATGGAGTTGATGGTGTTGATGAGGCTCAGGGCGTTGGCCCCGGCCGCCAAAGCCGCCCGCGCCGGGGGCACCACCGAGGCCACGTTGGGCGTGAGCTTGACGATGACGGGAATTTTGGCCACATCCATCACCCACTGGGTGATCTGCTGGCAGTACTCGGGCACCTGCCCCACCGCACTGCCCATCCCCCGCTCGCTCATACCGTGCGGGCAGCCGTAGTTGAGCTCGATGCCGTCGGCCCCGGTGTCCTCGATTTTGAGGATGATGTCCCGCCAGGCCTCGGGCGTGGACTCCACCATGGCCGAGACGATCACCGCGCGGTCGGGCCAGTGGCGCTTTACGTCGCGGATCTCGCGCAGGTTGACCTCCAGGGGCCGGTCGGAGATCAGCTCCACGTTGTTGATGGCCAGCATCTTCTGGCCCCCGTAGTGCCAGGCCCCGTAGCGGTTGGACACGTTCAGCACCGGCGCGCCGATGGTCTTCCAGACCGCCCCACCCCAGCCGTACTCAAAGGCCCGGTGGATCTGGGCCCCCGAGTTGGTGGGGGGTGCCGAGGCCAGCCAGAAGGGGTTGGGCGATTTAATACCGGCAAAGTTGATGCTTAAGTCTGCCATCTACGTCTCCTTTCACCTAATCAGCGGCAGCCTCGAGGCCAGCAACCAGCCGCCGATGAATGGCAAAAGCCGCCAGCTTGCCGTCCTGCACGGCCATCACCGTAGAGGCCGAGCCCTTCGCCCGGATGCAGTCGCCGCCCGCATACACCCCCGGCAGGCTGGTCTCGAGGTCGTCGTTGACCTTGATGAAGCCTTTCTCGGTCTCGAGGCCCAGTAGCTTCGCCACAGCCGGTTTCTCCTGCCCGATGGCCTTGACCACCTGGTCGCAGGGCAGCACGAACTCCGAGCCCGGCACCGGCTGCGGTGCCGGCCGTCCGCTGGCATCCGGTGCTCCGAGCTGCATCCGCACACACTTCAACCCCGTAATCCTCCCCCCTGCGTGGAGTACTTCCACCGGCTGGGTGAGGAAGCGAAACTCGATGCCCTCCTTTTTGGCAAACTCGTACTCGTGGGGGTAGGCCGTCATTTCCTTGTCGGTGCGACGGTAAACCATGGTCACCCGCTCGGCCCCCAGCCGCTTGGCGATGGTGGCACAGTCCACCGCGGTGTTGCCCGCGCCGATCACCACCACCTCCCGGCCCACCTGAAGGGCCGAAGGGTTCATCTTGGAGGTCTCGATATAGCTGAGGCCGTCAACAATTAGCTCCTCGCCCGGTATGCCCAGTTGGGGCACCGAGCCCAGCCCCACGCTCAGGAAGACCGCATCGAAGTTGTTGCGCACCTCCTCCCAGCTCAGGTTCCGCCCCAGCTCCATCTGGGTTTTTATCTCGACCCCCAGCCGCTTAATCATCTCGGCCTCGGCCAGGGCCACCTCCACCGGCTCGCGCAGCACGATGATGCCGTAGGTGGATAAACCGTTGGGCAGCGCCCGCTTCTCGAACACGGTCACGCTGTGGCCCAGCTTGGCCAGCTCGCCCGCACAGGTAAGGCCCGCCGGCCCGGCCCCGATGACCGCTACTTTTTTGCCGGTGGGCGCACCGGGCTTGAACACATCAATGCCCCGCTCATAAACGTAGTCGGTGGCGTAGCGTTGAAGCCGGCCAATCATGATGGGCTTGTGCTCCGCCCCCAGCACACAGGCACCTTCACATAGCTCCTCCACAGGGCAGACCCGGGCACAGGTCGCCCCCATCAGGTTGGACTCGAGAATGGTACGGGCCGAGCCCACCAGGTTACCGGTTGCAATTTTTTTGATGAACTTGGGGATGTCGATGTGGGTTGGGCACGCGTGGGTGCAGGGGGCGTCGTAGCAGTAGAGGCAGCGGTTGGCCTCTACAAATGCTTCGTGGTCGGTGAGGGGCGGATGGTACTCACTCAACACTTCCTCCGGTTTGATCATCATCTACCCTGCCTCCTTTGCCCTTCTGGCCTTAAAAAGCCAAGAACCTTCTCGGTGAAATATTCACTAAGAAGGTTCGAGCCCTCGCGGGAGCCGATTTAACCTGGAGCTTGGCTTGTTAAGTGCGAATATACGGGTTGGGGCGGTGTGTTGTCAAGGCATAGTTATATCTGTGGTGGACTTGGAATTTGGGCCGAAAAAAGCCTTGTTGCCCCAATTGTGTTTATGGTTAAACCAAGCCTTTACGTTATGTATTGACTTAAACAACGATATGCTATATACATATCGCATGTCCCTAAAGCGAACTTCGCCTAAAAATCGCCTGGCCAAGGAACTGCTGCTGGACATTGCAACCGGGGTTGCTGCGGCCCTGCTGCTGGTGCTGTTCATTTGCTTGGTGCCGACCTTTTGATACCAGATCCGATTGGTTCGCCACCGGAAGACAGCAAACCAACTCGACCGAAGGAATGCGCTTTCTGCGCCGAACGTAGCAAGGGGTGTGCGCTAGGATGCCAAAAGATAGCCTCTGGAGGTCTTTGCTATTTTCTGAATCCGGTATGAAAGCGCTGGTCAGCATTAGAATTTCAGTATGTATGAGACGCTTGAGGGCTCGGTGTTACAGGTGCAGGCCATCAGCATCCATGGAGCTGTTTTCTATGAAGTGGTTTTACAAACCCCCCAAGCCGTACGTCGTTTGCGCTTTCAGGACACCTTTTTACACCCGGGGCCAACCACTGGAGAACACCTGCGCATTGAGCTCATCTTAGGCAATGTGCATAATGTGCAGCGCATCGCAGACCCATGACAGCCCTGGAGGCCGGGTATAACCTGGGGTGGCGGGCCAAACTTGAGTGAGATTTACTCAAGTTCGCTAAGTGTAAGATTTGACCCTATCGGTGAACCATCACCGTTTAGAATCTGAGGTATATATCGCTCCCATACCGCCGCGAGAGCGACGAATCATAGGCGGAACATAGGAGATAGATACGATATGCGTTTAGAACTGCCGGTTATTCCACTGCGCAACACGGTTATCCTTCCCCACACCACCACCCCGGTGGACGTGGGCCGCGCCAAGAGCAAGCGTGCGGTTGAAGAAGCCATGGGGGCCGACCGGTTGATCTTTCTGGTGGCACAGCGCGATCCGGAGGTCGACGACCCCGCCCCCGACGATCTTTATACCTGGGGTGTACAGGCGGTGGTCAAGCAGGCCATGCGCCTGCCCGACGGCACCCTGCAGGTCATGGTGGAAGCCCGGGCCCGGGCCCAGGTCACCGACTACATTCCCGGGCCCTATCTACGAGCCCGCGGCGAGGTTTTCAGCGAAATTTTCCCCATTGATGAAGCGGTGGTGCGGGTACTGGTTGAAGAACTCAAGGAGGCTTTCGAAAAATACGTAGCCAACCACAAGTCGCTACGGCTTGACCGCTATCAGCTTGAGGCCGTCAAAGGTACCAGCGACCCGGCCATGCTGGCCGATACCATTGCCTATCACGCCACCTGGACGGTGGCTGAGAAGCAGGAGATCCTCGAGCTCACCGACCTGGAGGCGCGCCTCAAAAAGGTGCTGGGGCTCTTGAGCCGCGACCTCGAGCGCTTCGAGCTTGATAAAAGGGTCGCCCAGCGGGTCAAAGAACAGATGGACACCAACCAGCGCGAGTACTACCTGCGCGAACAGATGAAGGCCATCCAGAAAGAGCTGGGTGGCGAGGATGGGCTCAGCGACCTCGAGGCCCTGCGCAAAAAGATCGAAGAAGTGGGGATGCCCGAGGCGGTCAAGACCAAAGCCCTCAAGGAGCTCGACCGGCTCGAGCGCATGCAGCAGGGCAGCCCCGAGGCCACGGTGGCCCGCACCTACCTGGACTGGCTGACCGAGGTGCCCTGGAGCAAAGCCGACCCCGAGGTGCTGGACATCAACCACACCCGGCAGGTTCTGGACGAGGATCACTACGGTCTCAAGGACGTCAAGGAACGCATCCTGGAATACCTGGCGGTGCGGCAGCTTACCCAGGGGCTGGATGTACGCAATAAAGCCCCCATTCTGGTGCTGGTGGGGCCGCCGGGGGTGGGCAAGACCTCGCTGGGCCGCTCCATCGCCCGCAGCATGAACCGCAAGTTCCACCGCATCTCGCTGGGTGGGGTGCGCGACGAGGCCGAGATTCGCGGCCACCGCCGTACCTACATTGGGGCCATGCCCGGCAAGCTGATCCACGCCATGAAACAGGTGGGCGTGATCAACCCCGTCATCCTGCTGGACGAGATCGACAAGATGAGCTCGGACTGGCGTGGCGACCCGGCCAGCGCCATGCTCGAGGTGCTCGACCCCGAACAAAACAACACCTTCACCGACCACTACCTCGATGTGCCCTACGACCTCTCAAAGGTCTTCTTCATCACCACCGCCAACACCCTGCAAACCATTCCCCGACCCTTGCTCGACCGCATGGAGGTCATCGAGATACCGGGCTACACCAACATGGAAAAGCAGGCCATTGCCCGCCAGTACCTCTGGCCCAAGCAGGTCAGGGAATCGGGTATGGAAGGCCGGATCGAGGTGACCGACGCCGCCATTTTGCGGGTGATCTCCGAGTACACCCGCGAGGCCGGGGTGCGGGGCCTCGAGCGCGAGCTGGGCAAAATTGCCCGCAAGGGGGCCAAGTTCTGGCTCGAGGGGGCCTGGGAGGGGCTGCGCACCATCGATGCTTCAGACATACCCACTTATCTGGGTATCCCCCGCTACCGCCCCGACAAGGCCGAGACCGAACCCCAGGTCGGCACCGCCCAGGGGCTGGCCTGGACACCTGTTGGTGGAACACTGCTCACCATCGAAGTGGCCGCGGTTCCCGGTAGTGGGAAGCTATCGCTCACCGGCCAGCTTGGCGAGGTGATGAAGGAGTCGGCCCAGGCCGCCCTCACCTACCTGCGCGCCCATACCCAGGATTATGGCCTTCCGGAGGATTTCTATAACAAAGTAGACCTGCACGTCCACGTGCCCGACGGGGCCACCCCCAAGGACGGCCCCAGCGCCGGTATCACCATGGCCACGGCCATTGCCAGCGCCCTGAGCCGCCGCCCGGCCCGCATGGACATCGCCATGACCGGCGAGGTCAGCCTGCGCGGCAAGGTGATGCCCATTGGCGGGGTCAAGGAAAAACTACTGGCCGCCCACCAGGCCGGGATTCACAAGATTGTGCTGCCCAAGGACAACGAGGCCCAGCTCGAGGAGCTGCCCAAAGAGGTGTTGGAGGGGCTGGAGATCAAGCTGGTCGAGGATGTGGGAGAGGTGCTGGAATACCTGCTGCTACCCGAACCCACCATGCCCCCCGTGGTACAACCCAGCGACAACCGCCAGCAGCCTGGCGCTGGGGCATAAAGCATCTTTAGCGAAGAAGCCCCCTAGCGGGGGCTTCTTTAGATTCCTCCAGCCAGAAAGCACAGCATCGCCTCATACCAGATTCGGTTAGTTCGTCACCGAATGGTGGCGAACTAACCCGACCGAAGGGAGTGCTCTAGGATTCAAAAAGATAGCCTCTTAATGTTTTTGTGTTTGGAGATTATCTTTTTGAATCCAGTATCAAGAGCCCAGGGCCTTCCAGAAGCGCTGCTGCAACCCGGGTTCCACACGCAGCGCGCTGCCCTGCTTAAGACGCACTCGAGGCCGCCCCTTTATACCCTCTCCAGCCAGCAGCTGGGCCACCTCCTCCAGGGCCCGCCCTACATCACGTGTAGGGCGGTGAAACGTCTGGCGCCGTAGTTTGCCCAGGGCGTCGAAGTACTCCACCTGCACCACCGCCCGGCCCTGCTCGAGCCAGGCCAGCACCTGATCCAGCCGCGGCTCCACAGCCCTGGCTCCTACAGCTTCTTGAGGGACTGCACCAGATGCCCCAGCACCTGCTGGGCATCACCGTAAAGCATCCGGGTATTGTCGGCGTAGAACAGCTCGTTTTCAACCCCAGCAAAACCCTTGCCCTGGCCCCGCTTGATGACAATGGCATTCTTGGCCTTATCTACCTCCAGGATCGGCATGCCGTACAGGGGCGAGCCCTTGCGCCGAGCAGCCGGGTTGACCACGTCGTTGGCCCCAATCACCACCGCCACATCGGCCTGGGGGAACTCGGGGTTGATGTCTTCCAGGTCGTAGAGCTTCTCGTAGGCCACCCCGGCCTCGGCCAGCAGCACGTTCATGTGGCCGGGCATGCGGCCCGCCACCGGGTGGATGGCAAACTTGACCTCGATGCCCTTGGACTCGAGCACGTCCGCCAGCTCGCGCAGTTTGTGCTGGGCCTGGGCCACCGCCATCCCGTAGCCGGGCACGAAGATGACCCTGGAAGCGTAGGCCAGCATCACCGCGGCATCCTCGAGGTCAATCGGCTTGAGGCTGCCCTTGACCTCGCCGCTGTCCTGCTCCACGCCAAAGCCGCCCATCAGCACGCTCCACAGGCTGCGGTTCATGGCCTTGGCCATCAAAAGGGTGAGCAGGGTGCCGGCGGCCCCCACCACCGTACCGGCCACAATCAGCGCAGCGTTGCCAATGGCGAAGCCCTCGAAGCCCACCGCCAGGCCGGTGAAGGCGTTGTAGAGGGAGATCACCACCGGCATATCCCCACCCCCGATGGGCAGGGTCATCAGCACCCCAAAGCCCAGGGCCAGCAGGAAGAAGACCAGAATGAGCGGCCCCGACTGGGTGAAGAGCACCAGCAGGGCCAGCAGCAAGGCCCCCACCCCCACTGCCGCATTGACCAGCTTTTGCGCCGGGAACTGGATGGGTCGGCTCGACATCAGGCCCTGGAGCTTGGCGAAGGCAATCAGGCTACCGGTAAAGGAAACCGAGCCGATCAGAGCCCCCAGGATGGCCAGGAGTTTGAGCCCCTGGGCCTCGCCGAACTCCCCCCGCAAAAGCTCGACCGCCGCGATGGCCCCGGCCGCCCCACCCCCCATGCCGTTGTAGATGGCCACCATCTGCGGCATATCGGTCATCTGCACCCGCTTGGCGGCAATCCAGGCCACCACCGTACCGATGATGACCGCCAGAATCATCAGGCCCTGGTTGTGCAGGCCGGGCACCAAAAAAGTGACCAAGGTGGCCGCCACCATGGCCACCCCGGCCCAGACCACCCCGCTGCGGGCGGTGTTGGGCGAGGACATGCGCTTCAGGCCCAGGATGAAAAGGAAGGCCGTAACGAAGTAGATGAGCTGAACGAAGTTTTCCATAACTGCGTCGCGCAAGCTGATAGCCGGGCAACCCCAGAGCTATCGGCTAAAAAGCTACTGACCTCCCTTCGGCTTCCGCTCAAACATCTCCAGCATCCGCTCGGTTACGGCGTAGCCGCCGGCGGCGTTGGCCGCGCCCAGAACCACCCCGAAAAAGCCGATGGCCTGTTCCAAAGGGGTCTCGGCGTGGCCCAGCACCACCATGGCCCCCACCACCACAATCCCGTGGATGAAGTTGGAGCCGGACATCAGGGGGGTGTGCAGAATCACCGGCACCCGGCTAATCACTTCGTATCCGGTAAAAGCCGCCAACAAGAAGATGTACAGCGCAGCCCAGGTAGAGTCCATCACGCACCTCCTACGAGCGCCCGGGTGGGCGCATGGGTAATCTCGCCCTGATGGGTCAGCAGGGCCCCAGCCAGAATTTCGTCGCTCCAGTCGGGCGCGAGCTGCCCGTCTTTGATGAGGAGCTTGGAAAGGTTGTAGAGGTTTTTGGCGTACATCTCGCTGGCGTGCAGCGAGAGCGCGCTGGGCAGGTTCAGGGGCCCCACAATCTTCACGCCGTTCAGCTCGAGGGTCTCGCCGGGCTTTGTCAGCTCGCAGTTGCCCCCCGACTCGGCGGCCAGATCCACGATCACGGCCCCAGGGCTCATGCGCGCCACCATGTCCTGGGTAATCAGGATGGGCGCCTTGCGGCCCGGAATCTGGGCGGTGGTGATGACCGCGTCCATGCCACCGACCTCTTTGGCCAGGGCCTCGTGCTGGATTTTCTTCTCCTCTTCGGTAAGCTCGCGGGCATAGCCCCCTTCCCCCTCAGCGCTGATGGGCAGCTCAATGACCTTGGCCCCCAGCGACAAGGCCTGCTCGGCCGCGGCCTTGCGCACGTCGTAGGCCCAGACATTGGCCCCCAGGCGGCGCGCCGTGGCGATGGCCTGCAGGCCCGCCACCCCCACCCCCATCACCATCACCTTGGCCGGGCGGATGGTGCCGGCGGCGGTGGTCAGCATGGGGAAGAAGCGGCTGCTCTCGCGGGCCGCGATCAGGGCCGCCACATACCCGGCCACGGTGGCCTGGGACGAGAGCACGTCCATGCTCTGGGCCCGGGTGATGCGGGGTATCAGCTCCATGGCCAGGGCGGAAAGCTGCCGCGAGGCCATGGCCTGCACCCGCGCCGGGTTGCGGTGGGGGTACATCAGGCCGGCCACAACCGTGCCGGGCTCGAGCCTCTCTAAGTCAACCGCTTCCAGGGGCTGTACCGTAAACACCACCTGCGCCCCCTGGAAAAGCTGGTCGCGCGGCACCACCTCGGCCCCCGCGTTGCGGTACGCTTCATCGCTAAAGTAGGCCTGGGCCCCAGCGCCAGCCTCGAGGCGCACACCCCAGCCCTCCTTAACCAGACGACCAACCACCTCCGGTGTGAGCGCCACCCGACGCTCTCCCGAAGCAGTCTCTTTGGGCACTGCGACTAAGACCATTAAACCTCCCGTAAGCAACCTGCTGCAGCTTGGTATACCATCTACGCAGGGAAGTATACCAGTGTGGGGCGCCTTCGCCCAAACATTGACCCCGGCCATCCAACCCAGTGCCATCGCTTTGCCGGCCACGACCCCGCCCGGCACCTGCTGCCGGTACTGGACATGCCACTCCCAGAGGACATCCGAATTGCCTGCGATGGGTTGGTTCCGCCCGGCAGCGCCGTGGCTAACTTTCACAACACAGCCCCCTGGATGAAGATGCAAATTTGAGGCCACCCTCAGGTCTTTGCGCCCTCCTGTATAGTGTGGAGGTATGGAAGAGGCGATGCAAGCCGTCAGCAGCCCATCAAAAACCAGCATCAAGTTCGGCACCGACGGCTGGCGGGCGGTTATTGGCGATCAGTTCACCTTCGACAACGTGGCCCGTGTGGCCCAGGCCTACGCCGAATACCTACTGGAGCAGCAGGGCAAGAAAGTGGTGGTAGGCTACGATACCCGCTTTATGGCCCCTCGGTTTGCGCAAAAGGTGGCCGGGGTGCTGGCTGCCAACGGGCTCGAGGTCTACCTTTGCAAGTCGTACCTCCCCACCCCGGTGCTCTCGTTCGCGGTCAAGCATCTAGAGGCCGATGGCGGGGTCATGATTACCGCAAGCCACAACCCGCCCGAATACCTGGGATTCAAAATCAAGGGCAGCTACGGTGGGTCGGCGACCCCCGCCTTGGTGAGCGAGGTGGAAAAGCGCCTGGGCCCCCCACCCAGGACAGCGAGTGCGACCGTGCACAGCCTGGATGTGCGTAAAGCTTACTACGACTTCATCGCCCAACAGCTCGACCTGGAGGCCCTGCGTAGCTACACCGGGGTGATCTACCACGATAGCCTGGGCGGGGCCGGGGCCGGCTGGCTGGCAGGTTTCGTCAAGCACGCGGGGTTAAAGCTCGAGCTGCGTGAGCTGCACGCCGTGCCCGACCCCATGTTCTACGGTGTAAACCCCGAGCCCGTCCCCCAGAACCAGTTCACCGTCATGACCGTGCTCAAGGCCGAGCAAGACCCGGTCTTTGCCGTGGTCAACGACGGGGACGCCGACCGGATCGGGGCGGTGCTGGCGGGCGGCATCCACTTCAACAGCCATCAGATCTTTGCGGTCTTGCTCAAACACCTGCACCGCAAAGGGCGCACCGGTCGGGTGGTCAAAACCTTCTCGACCTCCAAGGTGATAGATAAGCTCGCTCAGCGGCTGGGCCTGCCCCTGCTGGTCACACCCATCGGCTTCAAATACATCACCGATGAGATGCTGAAGGGCGATGTGCTGATTGGGGGCGAGGAGTCGGGCGGCATTGGGGTGGCCGGGCATCTTCCCGAACGCGACGGCCTCCTGAACGCCTTGTTGCTGCTGGAATCGGTGGTGTACAGCGGCAAAAGTCTGGGAGAACAGTTTGCCGAAATTGAGGCCGAGCTGGGCTTCAAACACACCTACAACCGCATCGATTTACACCTGCCCTCGATGGGGCACCTCGAGGAAGCCATGGCAAAAGTGCAAACCCCAAAACCCATTGCCGGTCAGCAGGTGAGCGGCGTTGAGACCCTGGACGGCATCAAGTGGATTTTTGCTGATAGCGGATGGCTGTTGTTTAGAGCCTCCGGCACCGAACCCGTGCTGCGCGTTTACTGCGAGGCCCAGGACGAAAAAACCGTTGGGGCGATTCTATCGGAGGCCCAAAAGCTACTGGGTTTGTAGCCCGATGGGCACTGGGTTTTCTCAGACGCAGATGGGTTAGCCTGGGGTGGGAGTAAAGGTGGTTATGCTTCGGCTGCTGCTGTTATGCCTGGTGGTTGCGGGGGGATGGGGGCAGGGCGCCCAGGTGGTCGAGCGCCGTGTGGATGCACGCGGAGGAGCTTTGACGTTGCCAGGCATTCAGGTGTCGATTCCACCAGGGGCCCTGGTCACCTCGGTGCGCTTTCGCCTCGAGCGCCTCCAGGCCGTCCCCACTTCCCCACCCCAAAACGAGGTTTTTTTTATTCAGACCCTACCCGAGCGCGAGGTGGTGGGCATCTACCGGTTTTCCTCGGGCACAACCAGCTTTCTCAGGCCCATTGAGGTTGAGTTACAGGTGAACCCACCTTACCGCCCCAGCAGCCGCATCATCAAGAGCGTGGTTTACACCTGGGACGGGCAGGGCTATGTGAGCACCCAGGTGCCCAGCACCCGCGAGCGCTTTGTTATAACCCGGCTCCACATGGGCCTGGGGGCCGGCGCCGGGGGTTACCCAGCCGGTCTGGTGCTGGTGGTGTTGCGGGCCCCTGAGGAAAACCTGCGGCGCGAATGCCAGGCACGGGGGGGGCGCTGGACGGGCTCGAGCTGCGAAAAAAGATGAAAGAAGCCCGCCCCTTGTCCTAGTTGGACAGGGCCTGGGGTGCCAGGCCCACAAACCATTTATAGACCCAGACCGTATGTTAAGTTTGGATGTCTCCATTCCTGGCAGTGGGTCTAGGTTTGTACGTGCTTAATTTGCTGGTAGGCCTGGCTGCACAACTGCGGCTGGCCCACTTCGGCCTGTGGCATCACGCGCTTTATCTGGTGGTGCTGGTTAGTGCGGTGCTGGCCTTGGTGTTCACGCGCGAGGGGTGGTTGCTGCTAACCATCGCCTGTCTGGCCCTCTTCCCCAAGGCCCGTCCCCACACCTGGCCTCATCCCACACTGGGTGCGGTGGGGCTGGTGGGATACTTGTTGTCGATCGGGGGTTGATGTGGAATTTCTAGAGGTAATCCGAAAGCGCAAAACCACCAACGGCCCTTTTCTGGACAAGCCCGTATCCAAAGAACACCAGCACCTGCTGATGGAAGCGGCCAGCCGGGCCCCCAGCCACTTCAATTCCCAGCCCTGGCGCTTTATCTTGATTGAAGACAGGAACAAGCGGGAGAAAATCGCCGAGATTGGGGGGCGAACCATGCAACAGCTCATCGCCGATGGCCGGTTTTTTGAGCGCTACCGCCCCTACTTTCGCTTCAGCGAAAAGGAGATGGCCGAGCGGCGCGACGGAATTCTAATCGACCAGCTGCCGGTACCCTTGCGCCCCTTTACCCGCCAGGTCATGAGCCCCTCGGCCCTGAAGCTTTTGCGGGCCTTGCGGGTGCCCCAAATTCTGGGTGAGGACAACCGCAGGCTGGTTGCCGGATCGCCCTTGTTGCTGGCGGCGCTGCTGGATAAGCAGGAGTACCGTCCGGGGGAACTCTCGGGATTTTACAGCGTGCTCGGGTTGGGCATGGCTATTGAGAACATCTGGCTCACCACAGTGGAGCTGGGCATGGGCATTCAGTTTGTCTCCACACCCATGGAAATTCCCGAGGCCTGGGAGGAGATCAAGAGGCTGCTGGAAGTGCCGGAGCACCTGGAGCTCATGGCCATCTACCGGCTGGGCTACCTGCCCCCCGATAACCCCCGACCGCGCATCGACTGGAAGTCCGACCAGCGCAAACGCATCTCGCAGTTTGTGTTTCGCGAAACCTGCGCCACCCCCGAAAGCGATACCTGAGGTATGAACGTGCAAGCCAGGGTTCTAAGCGTCGCCACCGCCCACCCGCCCTATCAAGTAAGCCAGCCAGAGGCCCGTGCGCTGGCAGAGGTTTTGTTCGAGGGTATGGCAGGCCTGGAACGCCTGCTAAACATCTTTAAGAACACCGGCATTGAGTCGCGTTATCTATCCGCGCCGCTCGATTGGTTCGCAGCGCCGCATAGTTTCAGCGAGAAAAACCAGCGCTGGTTCAACACAGCCCTGGAGCTTTGTGAGCAGGCCAGCCGCAAAGCCCTGGGCCGGGCCGGCCTGGAGCCCCAGCAGATTGGAGCGGTGGTGCTGGTGACCAGCACCGGCCTTGCAACCCCCAGCCTCGAGGCCTACCTGGCCCAGCGCCTGGGACTTCCGCTCTCGGTGCTCCGCCTGCCCCTATGGGGCCTGGGTTGCGCCGGCGGGGCCGCCGGCCTGGCCCGGGCCGCCGAACTGGCCCAGCAACACCCCGGGCGCTACGTTCTTCTGGTAGCGGTTGAGCTTTGCAGCCTTACTTTTGTACAGGGCGACAAAAGCAAGAGCAACCTGGTGGCTACCAGCCTGTTTGCCGATGGCGTGGCCGCAGCGGTGCTGGGGCAGGGTTCTGGCAGCCCGGCCGTGCGGGGCGGCTTCAGCCGGTTGTTGCCCGACAGCTACGAGGTGATGGGCTGGGATCTGGGCCTCGAGGGCTTGCAGGTGCGCTTTGCTCAGAGCATCCCGGCCCTGGTCGAGGGGGCGCTGGGGCCTCTGATCCAGGACGGCCTGGCCGAATACGGGCTGTCGAGCCGGGATATTGAGACCTGGACGCTCCACCCCGGTGGGGCCAAGGTGCTGGCCGCCTACCGCAGCGGCCTGGGGGTGGACGAGAAGAGCCTCGAGGCGGCCTTCTGCGTGCTCAAAAAGTATGGCAATATGTCGAGCCCCACCGTACTCTTTGTGCTGGAGCGGCAGATGTACCAGCTCGAGCAGCCCGCACCCGGCAGTCCAGGGGTTTTGCTGGCCCTGGGGCCTGGCTTTGCCGCCGAAGGGGTGGTCTTGCAGTGGTAGGGCTCTGGGTAGCGCTGGTCTGGGTGGTACTCCAGCGGCTGTTGGAGCTGGGCCTGGCCCAGGCCAACCTGCGCTGGGCTTTGGCGCAGGGGGCCAAAGAGTACGGACGAGAACACTACCCGCTGTTTTTTCTGCTGCACATCGGCTGGATGCTGGGCTGGCTGCTGGAAGGGCTGGCGCGCAACCAGCCCTCCCCCATCTGGGGATTCTGGCTGCTGGTGTTCTTGCTGGCCCAGGGTCTGCGCTACTGGGCCATCGGCAGCCTGGGCCGGTACTGGAATACCCGGATTCTGGTGGTTCCTGGGGGCCAAAGAATCACCAGGGGGCCCTACCGCTACCTGCGCCACCCCAACTATCTGGCGGTGGCCCTGGAGCTATGGTCCTTGCCCCTCATCTTCAACGCCTGGATTACCGCGCTGACAGCCACCATCCTCAACGCCCTGCTGCTGCTGTGCGTGCGCATCCCCGCCGAGGAGAAAGCCCTCGCGGCCTATGATCTGAACGAGGCCAAAGCCCCCGACCCAGGTGGCAAGATTAACAGCTAGTGCCGGAGGGATGCCCTTTCTTTGCCAGGCTCAACAAGATAGCCTCTCGATCAGGATGATTATCTTTTGGCCTCCGGGAGGAAGCGCTCTAGTCCTGAGGTATGGGCTGATGCTTCACCAGCACGTAGGCATAGCCGTCGGTGAGGGCCTTGAGGCTGGCCTCGAGGTTGTTCTTGCTGGCCCCTACCGTGCTCCAGCGCTCCCCGGCGCGGTGCATCTCGATCATGACCCGCACCCCCGAGGCCGTACCGGCCTCCTGGCCCGAGAGGATGCGCACCTTGTAATCGCACAGCTCAATCTCGGCGATCTCGGGGTAGAAGGGCTCAATGGCCTTGCGGAAGGCCTTGTCCAGCGCCGAGACCGGCCCGTGCTGGCTTTCGGCAGCGGTGTGCTGGAGGGTCTCGCCCACCCTGACCCGCACCGTGGCCTCGGCCCAGGTAGGGGTCTCGGGGTTGGCACCGCCAGCGTGCACGAACACCGTGAAGCCCTCCACGCTAAAGGGCATCTGTCCGCCCCGCAGCCGGTGGGCCAGCAGGTAGAAGCTGGCCTCGGCCCCTTCAAACGAGTAGCCGGCGTGCTCGAGCTGCTTGACCTCCTCCAGCAAGGCCCCGGCCATCTCCTTGGGCACATTAACCCCGGACTCGGCCAGCTTGGCCAGCAGGTTGCTTCGGCCCGAGAGGTCGGAGACCAGCACCCGGCGGCTGTTGCCCACCATCTCGGGCGGCACGTGCTCGTAGGTGCGGGGGTCTTTGAGCACCGCCGAGACGTGGATGCCCCCCTTGTGGGCAAAGGCTGCATCCCCTACGTAGGGCGCGCGGATGTTGGGGGCCAGGTTGGCCCGCTCGTCCACAAAGTGCGAGACCTCGCGCAGCTCGGCGAGTTTTTCCGGGGTGAGCCCCTGGAGCTGCAGGCCGTACTTCAACATCAGGTTGGGGATGGCGCTGGTCAGGTTCAGGTTGCCGCAGCGCTCGCCGTAGCCGTTGATGGTGCCCTGCACGTGGGTGGCCCCGGCCCGCACCGCGGCCAAGGCATTGGCCACCGCCAGCTCCGCGTCGTTATGGGGGTGGATCCCGATGGTCAGGCCGGGAAAAGCCTGGCGCACGGCCTGGGTGATCTCGAAGACCTCTTCGGGCAGGCTGCCCCCGTTGGTATCGCACAGGCACAGGGTGTCGGCCCCGCCCCGCACGGCGGCCTCGAGGGTGGCCAGGGCATAGCCCCGGTTGGCCTTGAAGCCGTCGAAGAAGTGCTCGGCATCGTGGATCACCCGCCGGCCCTGGGAGACCAGGTAGCGGTAGGTTTCCTCGATCATGCGCAGGTTTTCTTCCAGGGAGACCTCGAGGGCGTGGGTCACGTGGAAGTCCCAGCTTTTGGCTACCACCGTCACCACCGGGGTGGCCGCCGCCAGCATGGCCTGCACCGAGGGGTCGTCCTCGGGCCGCACCCCCTTGCGCCGGGTGGAGCCAAAGGCGCAGAGCTGGCTATTCCCCAGGTCTACCCCCTTCATACGGGCGAAGAACTCGGCATCCTTGGGGTTGCTGCCCGGCCAGCCCCCCTCGATGAGGGGAACCCCGAAAGCCGCCAGGCGCCTGGCAATGGCGATCTTGTCGTCGGAGGACAGGTTGACTGCTTCGCCTTGGGTGCCGTCGCGCAGGGTGGTGTCGAGGATTTCAATCATATCTACTCCAGCCTCTCCAGGTCAGCCAAATCCTGACTTCTGCCCGAAGCCCGTTTGTTCTTGCGCAGATCCTCGAGGCTGATGAGGGGAACCCTAACCCCATCCACCTCGAACTCCTGGCGGTTTTCATAACACTCCGCGAACTCCACGCCGGAGGGTTTGTTCAACAGATCTATCCGTATGGGCGGGTATCCGATCTGGGCAATTGTTCCGGCTTCGAGAAAATCCTCAGCTTTCAGCCCCAACGAGCCGAAACCAAAGCTCTCAATAGCCTTGACAACTCTCTCGGCATTTTCCGGCGAGATTTCAATCCAGATGTCGAGATCTTTGGTGTAGCAGGGATAGCCGTGCAAACCCACAGCATAGCCGCCTGTTAACAGATACCTAAACTGGTGTTGGTTTAAGCACTCTAAGAACTCGCTGAAGTCGCGGCTGAGCAGTGCCATATTTCCACTCATGATATTCGGCACGGATGGACTCCAGGGCCTCGAGGCGCTCCTCCATGGGCCGTGTCCTCCAGTAGGCCGCGTCGGAGGGCTCTTCGCCCATCCTGCCCTTGAACACAACCGCCGCAATTCGCCGTGGCATGGCCCAATTCTACCACCCCCTCATCCCCAGGTCGCGCCAGCCGTAGGCATACTCCAGGAGCTTCTTCCCG
Organism: Meiothermus taiwanensis WR-220; assembly: GCF_003568585.1. Classification (NCBI taxonomy): domain Bacteria; kingdom Thermotogati; phylum Deinococcota; class Deinococci; order Thermales; family Thermaceae; genus Meiothermus; species Meiothermus taiwanensis. Next base: position 1,076,836 of record NZ_CP021130.1, on the reverse strand, counting down.
CCTACCTCGATCTCCCGCTCGCGCACCCTCACCCCGCCCATGCGCTCGTAAAAGCCCGTGGCGGGGTTCTCGGCCAGCACCCACAGGAACATCGAGGCGTGGCCCCTGGCCGCCATTTCCCCGGCGAACTTGAGAAACAACCCACGGCCAAGACCTTTGCCCTGATGCTTCTGAAGCAGGTAAATCGCCCAGAGTTCGCTGGTGAACCCGCCCAGCGGCTCCTGCGGCGGGCCACCGGCCACGAAGCCAACCACGCCCTCCAAGAGGTCTTCGGCCACGAACAGCACGCCCTGCCAGTTGGGGTTTTCCAGGCCGCCGCGCCACATCTGCTCGCGGCGCCCGTAGGAGAGGCTGTTGAGAAAGTCTTCTGGAACGATGCCACGGTAGGTCTCGCGCCAGGAGTCCACGTGAACCCGGGCCACCCCGGGGGCGTCGGCGGGGGTGGCGGGGCGGATCACGTTCTCCCCTTCCATACCTACTGCACCAGTATCAGCGCCCCGCCCCTCGAGAGGAGTTGTCGCGCTCGAAAAGGGAGACCAATTCCCGGCAAGCGGCCATGAGTTCTTTGACCCGTGGCTCCTCTACGGCGGCCAGCCTCCCCTCCAGCGAAACCACGCCCCTACCTCCTACTTCCCCAGACCCGAGCGCTGTACCTCTTCCAGCGACCTGGGGTGCCGCGCCGACTGCCCCGCGGCCAGCTTGTTGGCCGCATCCAGGTAGGCCCGCGCCGAAGCCTCGATGATGTCCGGCGAAATTCCGTGCCCGGTGGCCATCACCTCGCCCAGCTTGAGCTTGACCGTCACCTCGCCCAGGGCCTCGGTGCTCCCGGTGATCGACTCCACCCGGTAGAGCTCGAGCTCGGGCTTGAACCCGATGGCCTCCGACAGGGCCTTATACACCGCGTCCACCGGCCCATCGCCAATCGCGGTGGTGGTGACCACGCCTTTTGGGGTCTCGAGGCTTATCGTAGCGGTGGGCAGCATGCCGTAGCCGGAGAAGAACTGGAGCTTCTCGAGGCGGAACAGGTGCGGGGTCGAGACGGACTCGCTCTCCACCAGGGCCCGCAGCTCCTCAGTCTCGATGGGGCCTTTGCGCTCCACAATCTCGCGGAAGCGGGCAAAAATAGCGCCAATCTGGGTGTCGTCGAGCTTGTAGCCCAGGTCGGCCAGGGCCTTCTTGACCGCGGCCCGCCCGGAGTGCTTGCCCAGCACCAGCACCGCGGCCTGGCGGCCGACCAGCTCGGCGTTCATGATCTCGTAGGTCTCTTTGTTCTTGATCACCCCGTCCTGGTGGATGCCCGACTCGTGGGCGAAGGCGTTGTCCCCCACGATGGCCTTGTTGGGCTGCACCACCATGCCGGTGTAGCGCTCCACCATCCGGCTCATGCGGTACAGCTCCCGGGTGTTGATCTGGGTATGGGCCTGGTAGTGGTCGCGGCGCACGTACAAGGCCATCACCACCTCTTCCAGAGCGGTGTTGCCGGCCCGCTCGCCGATGCCGTTGATGGTGCACTCGATCTGGGTGGCCCCATTCTCCACCGCCGCCAGGCTGTTGGCGGTAGCCAGGCCCAGGTCGTCGTGGCAGTGGGCCGAGATGTGCACCGGGCGGCCCCGCACCACCTCGTCGTAGATGCGCTTGATAAGGGCTCCGTACTCCTGTGGGGTGCCGTAGCCGGTGGTATCGGGGATGTTGATGGTGGTGGCCCCGGCGTTGATGGCGGTATCGTAAAGCTTCAGGACGAAGTCGAAGTCGGCCCGCATCACGTCCTGGGCGCTGAACTCCACGTCGTCGGTGAACTGCCGGGCGTAGCGCACCATGGCGTCGGAGATCTCCAGGATCTCCTCCGGGGTCTTGCGCAGCATGTACTCCAGGTGCACCCGGGAGGCGCTGGTAAAGACGTGGATGCGCTTTTTCTCGGCCTTCTCCAGGGCCGCCGCGGCCCGCTCGATATCGAGCTTGTGGGTGCGGGCCAGGGCGCAGATCACCGGCCCCTTGACCTCGGCGGCGATGCGCGAGACACACTCGAACTCGCTGGCCCCATTCACCGGGAAGCCCGCCTCGATGATGTCCACGTTAAGCCGGGCCAGGCCGTGGGCAATTTCCAGCTTCTGCTGGAGTGAAAGGGCTACACCAGGGCTCTGCTCGCCGTCCCGCAGGGTGGTATCGAAAATTCGGATGTGCCGCATACAACCTCCCGTTCTGCCGACATGGGTCAGCTACCAACCTCTTCCTTCGAGAACCTGGATTTGAGGAAGGGCATCATGGCCCGCAGCTTGGGGCCCACCTGCTCGATGGGGTGGTCTTTCCAGTAGTTGCGGTTGGCGTTCAGGGTGGGCTGGCCCACCACGTTTTCCAGCATCCACTCACGGGCAAACTCGCCCTGCTGAATCTGGCGCAGCACCTCGCGCATGCGGGCCTTGGTCTCCTCGCGGTTGATGACCATGGGGCCGCGGGTATAGTCGCCGTACTCGGCGGTGTTGGAGATGGAGTAGCGCATCCCGGCGAAGCCCGACTCGTAGATCAGATCCACGATCAGCTTTACCTCGTGCAGGCACTCGAAGTAGGCCATCTCGGGGGGATAGCCGGCCTCCACCAGGGTCTCGAAGCCAGCGGCGATGAGCTGGGTCAGGCCACCACACAGCACGGTCTGCTCGCCGAAGAGGTCGGTCTCGGTCTCGTCCTTGAAGGTGGTGGCGATGACCCCTGCGCGGGTGCCGCCGTTGGCCTTGGCGTAGGCCAGGGCGGTGGGGAAAGCCGAGCCGGAGGCATCCTGGTAGACCGCCACCAGCGAGGGCACGCCCGAGCCTTTCTCGTACTCCGAGCGCACCAGGTGGCCGGGGCCTTTGGGGGCCACCATCCAGACGTCCAGGTCGCGACGCGGCTTGATCTGCCCAAAGTGGATGTTGAAGCCGTGGGCGAAGGCAATGGCGGCCCCTTCCTTCAGGTTGGGCTCCACCTCGGCCTTGTAGACGGCCCCCTGGGTCTCGTCGGGGAGCAGGATCATCACCACATCGGCCCGGCGCACCGCCTCCCCTACCGGAAATACCTCGAGCCCCGCCTTGCGGGCCTTCTCCTCGCTCTGGCTACCGGGGCGCAGCCCCACCACCACCTTAATGCCGGAGTCCCGCAGGTTCAGGGCGTGGGCATGCCCCTGCGAGCCAAAGCCCAGAATGGCCACCGTCTTGTCTTTGATAAAACCGATGTCTGCGTCCTGGTCGTAGTAAATCTTCATTCTTTTCTCCTCATCGAAGGTCGAAGGGCCGCCCCTTCAACGTCTTCACACAAAACAAAAGATGGGCCTTGGCCCATCCTAGACCGCCTTCTTCTCGCGTACTTTGAGCACCTGCTCGCCGCGGGACATCCCCACCGCACCGGTGCGCATGACCTCCAAGAGCCCGTAGGGCCGCATGGCTTCCACAAAGTTGTTGACCTTGGTGGAGTCGCCGGTGAGCTCGAAGATGATGGACTTTTTGGCCACATCCACGATGCGGGCCCGGAAGGCGTCGGCGATGTCCTTGACCTCGAGGCGCTCCTCCATGCCGGCGATGCTGACCTTGACCAGCGCCAGCTCGCGCTCCACATGGGGCTCGGAATGATCTGTGACCTTGATCACCTCGATCAGCCGGTTGAGCTGCTTCTCCACCTGCTCCAAGACCGCATCGTCGCCCGAGACCACCAGCGAGATGCGCGAAAGGCCGGGCTGGTGGGTGCGCCCTACCGCCAGCGACTCGATGTTAAAGCCCCGCCGGGCAATCAAGCCCGCGACGCGTTGCAGAACGCCGGGATTGTCCTGTACCAGTACCGAAACCAAGTGCCTCATGAACAGTCTCCATTCGGGGTTTAGTCGCCCGCCACCGTCTCCCGCGGGTTCTCGATGATCATGTCCTCGGCCGCACCACCCGAGGGAATCATGGGGAAGACCCCTTCCTCGTGGTAGACCCGGGCCTCCAGCAGCACCGGGCCGGGGTGCGCCAGCACCTCCCTGACGGTCTCGTGCAGCTTGGCCTTGTCGGTCAGGGTAATTCCTGGAATGCCGTAGGCCTCGGCCAGCTTGGCGAAGTCGGGGTTGGAGTCGGCCAGATAGACCTCGCTGTAGCGCTTGGCGTGGAACAGATCCTGCCACTGCCGCACCATGCCCAGAAAGCCGTTGTTGAGAATCACAATTTTAACGTTCAGGTTGAGCTTCTTGAGGGTGGCCAGCTCCTGCAGGGTCATCTGGAAGCTGCCGTCGCCGTCGAAGTCGATCACCAGCTCGCCGGGCCGGGCCAGGGCCGCCCCGATGGCAAAGGGCAGGCCCACCCCCATGGTGCCCAGGCCCCCAGAGTTGATCCAGGAGCGCGGCGAATCGAACTTAAAAAACTGCGCGGTAAACATCTGGTGCTGGCCCACCCCCGCGGTCACCACGGCTTTGCCCCTGGTGGCCTCCCAGAAGGCCTGGATCACCTCCTGGCTTTGCAGGTGGGGCTTGGGCTTCCAGGCAAAGGGGTATTTGGTCTTCCAGTCCTCGAGCTGCGCCCACCACTTGCTCAGTTGAAGCTTTTTGGCCCCCTTGACCAGCTCCGCCGCCACCCATTTGGCATCCCCCACCACCGGAATGGTGGTCTTGACCAGCTTGCCGATCTCGGCAGGGTCAATGTCCACATGAATAACGGTGTGCGCGTGGGGGGCAAAGCGCGAGACCTTGCCGGTTACCCGGTCGTCGAAGCGCAGGCCAATGGCCAGAATGGTATCGGCGTGGTGGATGGCCCGGTTGGCTGCCACCGAGCCGTGCATCCCCGGCATCCCCAGGCACTGCGGGTGGGTTCCGGGGAACACCCCCAGACCCATCAGGGTCGGGATCACCGGCATGCCGGTTTTCTCGGCCAGGGCCACGATTTCCGGCGCCGCATTGAGCGCCCCACCGCCCACCATCAGCACGGGCCTTTCGGCTTTTTGCAGGGCCTCCAGGGCCCGCTCAATCTGCCGGGGATGGCCCTTGTAGGTGGGCTTGTAGCCCGGCAGGTTAATCTCCACATCGAAGCTACCGGTAAACTCGGCCTGCTGCACGTCCTTGGGAAAATCGATCAAGACAGGGCCGGGCCGCCCGGTAGAAGCGATGTAGAAAGCCTCGGCAATTATCCGCGGAATGTCGTTGACGTTGCGCACCTGGAAGTTGTGCTTGGTGACCGGCTGGGTAATGCCCACCACGTCGGCCTCCTGGAAGGCGTCGGTGCCGATCAGGTGCTGGGGCACGTTGCCGGTCAGGGCCACCACCGGTGTGGAGTCCATCAGGGCGTCCTGTAGCCCCGTGACCAGGTTCAAAGCCCCCGGCCCCGAGGTGGCCATGCACACCCCCACCCGGCCCGAGGCCCGGGCATAGGCGGTGGCCGCATGCACACCGGCCTGCTCGTGTCGCACCAGGATGTGCCGGATGGGTGAGTCGTAGAGGGCGTCGTAGGTGGGCATAATGGTGCCCCCTGGGTGCCCAAAAATGGTATCCACTCCCTGCATCTCCAGGGCTTTCAGGATGGCGGCGGCTCCGTTCATACCTCTCTCCTCAAAGAACCGCCCCCCGATGCTTCGGGGGGCTTTAGGATGCGCTTCTAAGCTCTTCGCTAGACCAAATCCCCCCCAGGCCCGGTAATTACTAGGCCTACTACGGTTAGGATTAGGCTGCTCGGCAGAAGCATCTTGTGAAAGAGTTTACGGGTGTTTGGTATACCGTGTCAAGGCTCTGTAATCGGTCAATACATTTGAGACTCCAGGGGAACCGACACCTCCTGTAGCTTAGCCAGGTACTCCACCGGCGCCAACCCCCCCAGGGCCATGTGCGGCCGGTGCAGGTTGTAGTGCTCCAGATAACCCTCCAGCTCCCCTTGAATAGCCTCTATCCCCAGCGGTAAAGCCCGCGTGTAAAACTCATCCCGAAACGTCCGCTGCAGCCGCTCTACCATCCCGTTCAGCTTCGGACTCCTCGGCGGCAAAACAAAAAGCTCTATCCCCAATACCCGACAACCCTCCTCAAACTCCGCCATGAACTCGCTGCCCCCATCCACCTGGATCGCACGGATGACACAAGGACATCGCCGCACCAGCTGCTGCAGAAAATCCAGCGCCGTCTTAGCACTCGCCCGGCTGTACACCCCCGCCGTCCCCCAGCGGCTTACCGTGTCCACCGCCGTAAACTGCCGCAGACCCGTCCCGTCCCCCAGATCCACCCACAGCGTATCCACCTGTACCAGATCCCCAGGCCGCAGCGCCGTGTACTCCGCGGGCTTCCTCCGGGCATAGGGCCGCTGGCTCTTCCTGCGCAAACGGGCCTTACGGTTTCTGGCCAGGAAAGCGCTCACCGGCTCCACCCGGCCGCTTCGCTCCAGGTAGCTCAGGATGCGTCCTACCGTGCGTTCGCTTAGGGTGTAGCCCTCTCTGTGCAGTCTCTGCCCGATGCGCCAGCGGCCCCAGGTGGGGTTTTGTTTGCGCAGCCGCTCTATGCGTATGAGGACATCGGGTTTCCAGTGTACCTTCCGGCGCAGCTTCCTGGGTTTGCGGCTTTTGGGTTTGAGGCCGGCAAGGTCTTGTTCTTCGAGTCTTTTTTTCCAGCGGTGGTAGGTGGCCTTGCTGATGCCTACCAGCTTTTGGACTTCGTCCCAGGGAACTTTCTTTTTTCTGAGGGTCTCTACCAGTTTGAGCTTCCGCAGGCGCTCGGCCACGACGGGGTCGCCGGCGCCTGCTTGTTCGAGCTGGCTGGCTTGGTTGGCGGCTTTGAGCAGGGGTTTTCCAACTGTAGTAAGCTGCATCTGGGGGAACCTCCTTTCCAGAGTCGGTTCCCCCTATTCTCTTTCGCTCAGAGTCTCACATGTATCCGGCCGAGCACAGGCTCACACAATTACGCCGCTCGCTCTCTGCATGCGCGCGACCATTTCCTGCACAGCTTTTCTGGCATGCTCCCGACCGTTCTCGATAAACACCGTGCGGGTATCGGCCCCGTACCCCGCACTCCCGGCCACAAAGAGGCCCTCGAGGCTGGTCTCGTAGGCCTCGCTGAGCACCGGTGCATCACCTTGGTAGGCCACCCCGGCCCGGCGCAATAGCCCATCTACGGCTCTGTAACCGATGTGGATGAGCACAAAATCACAGGGGATGCTCTGGAAGCCCTGCTCGGTCTCCACCACCACCTCGCGCGGGGTAATCTCCCGCACCCTGGCATTCAGCAAAAGCTCAATAGAACCCTCCTTCACCCGGTTCTCGAAGTCGGGTTTGAGCCAGTACTTGACACTGGGCCGAATCTCCGGCCCGTGGTGAACCACCGTAACCCTGGCCCCCCCGCGGTAGAGCTCGAGGGCCGCCTCCACCGCGCTGTTGGATCCCCCTACCACCACCACCCGCTGGTTCCAGTAGGGCAGGGTCTCGTCCAGGCCGTAGCGCACGTGGGGTAGATCCTCCCCCGGCACCCCCAGGCGGTTGGGGTTGTCGTAGTAGCCCGTCGCCACCAGCACAAAGCGGCTCTTGAACTCCCCCTCCCCATCGCGGTTCCGGTAGACAACCCTGAAATGCCCCACCTCGGGGTGGATCCCGGTCACCTCGGTGTAGGTGCGGATCTCCAGGCCTTCGTTCTCGGCCACCCGGCGGTAGTACTGCAAGGCCTCGCGGCGGGTGGGCTTGGCCGAGAGTGAAGGGAAAGGGTGCCCCCCGATCTCGATGTTCCTGGCCTCGCTGAAGAAAACCGTCTCCTTAGGCCAGCGGTACAGGGTATGCACGATGGTGCCCTTCTCCAGCACCACCGCCCGCAAGCCAGCCCGCTTGGCCTCAATGGCAGCGGCCAGCCCCACTGGCCCAGCCCCCACAATCACCAGATCCCACATACGCCAAAGAATACCCAGCCTGGCTGGACTCGATTGTTCCGGTAACAGGTTTGTAACAACTACTGGGTAACATAGCAGCGTATCTAAAGAAGGAGCGTGCTATGGGTTCCATCCCAAACTTGTCAGGCCTGGTTTCCACCATGATCGAGACCCCTCGTCTCAAGATGCACGTGCTGCTGCGGGGCCCTTCCGACGGTGTACCGGTGCTCCTGATTCACGGCAACGCCAGCAGCAGCACTTTTTGGGAAGAAACCATGCTGGCCCTGCCGGAAGGCTTTTGCGCCATCGCACCCGACCTGCGCGGCTACGGCGACACCGAGGATAAGCTGATTGATGCCACCCGCGGCTGCATGGACTGGGTAGACGACCTCTTGGGCTTAATGGACTCGATGGGCTATGCCCGCTTTCACGTGGCTGGGCACTCGCTGGGCGGCAGCGTGGTCTGGGCCCTGCTGGCAGCGGCCCCCGAGCGCATCTACACCGCTACCGTCATCGCACCGGGCTCCCCTTTTGGCTTTGGCGGCACCAAGGATATCCGGGGCACCCCCTGCGCCCCCGATTTTGCCGGCTCGGGGGCCGGCCTCGTGAATCCCGAGTTTGCCCGGCTCATTGCCGAAGGCTACCGGGGCAGTGAGTTCCAGGCCGCCCCCCGCAACGTTATGAACAGCTTCTACTGGAAGCCGCCCTTCCGCCACCCCCGCGAGGAGGCCCTGCTCTCGGGCGTGCTCTCGGAGAAAATTGGGCCCGACAAGTATCCCGGCGACGCCGTGCCTTCGCCGCACTGGCCGGGGGTGGCCCCTGGAAAGTGGGGGCCGGCCAACGCCATCTCGCCCAAGTACGTGGGGGATAGCGTGGAGAAAATGCTTTCGGCACCTATTAAGCCCCCCATCCTCTGGGTGCGCGGTTCCGACGACCAGATCGTGGGGGATATGAGCCTCTTTGATATGGGCACCCTGGGCAAGCTGGGGGTGGTGCCCGGCTGGCCGGGCGACGAGGTGCACCCGCCGCAGCCGATGGTGGGGCAGACCCGTTATGTGCTCGAGCAGTACGCTGCCAACGGCGGCTCTTTCCGCGAAGAGGTGATCCCGGACAGCGGCCACTCGCCCCACATGGAAAAGCCCCAGATCTTCGACCCGCTGTTTCATGCCCACCTCAGGTCGGTGTAAGGCCATCGCTCAGGTACCTGAATGGTAGGCTCATCCAGCGATGAGGCCCTATCTGAATGAGTATTTTCTGGCCGCTCGGGTAGAACCAGCGGACATGGATCGGCTCTGGGCCGAGGGCTGGCGCCACTTTGGCGCGTACTTTTTTAGGTACAGTCAGGCTGGAAGCCAAACCGTGCTGCCCCTGCGGGTGCACCTGGCCCAGTTTGCCTTGAGCCGGAGCCAGCAGCGGGTGCTCAGGAAGAACCAGGACATCCAGGTAAAGCTACAGCCGGCCTTCGTGAACGCCCAGGTGGAGGCGCTTTTTGCCCGGCACAAAACCCGCTTTTCCCACAGCATTCCCAAAAGCATCTACACCTTCATCTCGCGGCACCCGGCCCATATCCCCTGCCGCTGCCACAGCCTGACCCTGCACCACCAGGGCCGCCTGGTGGGCATCAGCTATCTGGACGAAGGAGCGCAGGCCACCTCGAGCGTCTACCAGTGCTTCGACCCCGATCTCTCCAGGCGCAGCCTGGGCATTCTGATGATCCTTCACTCGATCCTGCTCTCGCGGGCCTGGGGCAAGGCCTACTACTACCCCGGCTACGCCTACCTGGAACCCTCCGAGTACGACTACAAAAAGCGGCTGGGGGCGCTGAAGTATTTCGACTGGCAGGGCAACTGGCTCAAGTTTGAGGACAACCCCGCGCTCACACCCCCTTCCCCCGGTCTGGCCTTAGAATAGGGGTGTTCAGCGGAGGCAGGAAGTGGCACTCAAGCCTGTGAAAAAAGGGTGGAGCCCCGAGACCTGGGTGAGCCTGCGGCCCTTTGGGCTGGGGCTGCAGAAGCCCAACAACTTCCTCGAGGTCTTCCGGGCCTTCTTCGAGAACGCCGACAACCTCGAGTACGCCTGGCGCATCCTGCGCGATGGGGTCTGCGACGGCTGCGCCCTGGGCACCTATGGCCTTAGGGACTGGACGATTGAGGGCATCCACCTTTGCAACGTCCGGCTGCGGCTCTTGCGGCTCAACACCATGGAGCCCCTGAACGCGGAAGTTTTGCGGGATGTTGAAAAGCTTAAGTCCAAAAGCTCCGCCGAGCTGCGGGCGCTGGGCCGCCTGCCCTACCCCATGCGCCGCCGCCGGGGGGAACCGGGGTTCACCCGCATCAGCTGGGACGAGGCCCTCGACCGCATCGCCTGGAGGCTCAGCAAAACCCCTCCCGAAAAGATGGGCTTTTACCTGACCAGCCGGGGCATTCCCAACGAGACCTACTACATGGTGCAAAAAGCGGTGCGGGCCCTGGGCAGCAACAACATCGACAACGCCGCCCGCATCTGCCACAGCCCCAGCACCGTAGCCCTCAAAGCCGCGCTGGGGGTGGCCGCCACCACCTGCAGCTACCGAGACCTGATCGGCACCGACCTGGTGGTGTTTTTCGGTTCCAACCCGGCGGTCAACCAGCCGGTGATGATGAAGTACCTCTACTACGCCAAAAAAGCCGGCACCCAGGTGGTCTGCGTCAACCCCTACCTGGAGCCGGCCATGCGGCACTACTGGGTGCCCTCCGACCCCGAGAGCGCCCTCTTTGGCACCAAGATCACCGACCGCTTCTTCCAGGTTCAGCCGGGGGGCGACAACGCCTTTATCACCGGAACCCTCAAGCACCTCATCGAGCAGGGCTGGCTCAACCAGGCCTTTATCGCCGAGCACACCGAGGGCTTTGAGGCGCTGGCCGAGCAGATCCAACAAACCCCCTGGGAGACCCTCGAGCGCCTGAGCGGCCTCTCCAAAGCCGAGATGCTCGAGTTCGCCCTGCTGCTTTCCAAGGCCGACAGGGCCGTGCTGGTCTGGAGCATGGGCATCACCCAGCACCCCTGGGGCGAGGAGAGTGTGCAGAGCATCATCAACCTGGGCCTGGCGCGGGGCTACCTGGGGCGCGAGGGCTGCGGCCTGATGCCCATCCGCGGGCATTCGGGCGTGCAGGGCGGGGCCGAGATGGGGGCCTACGCCACGGTGTTCCCCGGGGGGCTTCCCATCAACCCCCAGACGGCTAGGGAGCTGGAAAAGCAGTGGGGCTTTGCCGTGCCCAGCCGGCCGGGCCTGACCGTAACGGAGATGCTGGAGGGGGGCCTCGAGGTGCTGTGGAGCATAGGGGGCAACTTCCTCGAGACCCTGCCCAGCCCAAGCCAGGCCGAGGCCCAGCTGGCCCGGGTGCCGCTGCGGGTGCACCAGGACATCGTGCTCTCCTCGCAGATGCTGGTCGAGCCCGCCGAAGAGGTGATCCTGCTTCCCGCCACCACCCGCTACGAGATCCCGGGCGGCTGCACCGAGACCACCACCGAGCGCCGGGTGGTCTTCAGCCCCGAGATCCCCGGCCCCCGCATCCCCGAGGCCCGCTGGGAAGGCCAGGTCTTCCAGGATGTGATCGCCCGCATAGGCCCGCCCGAGCTGGCCGAAAAGGTGCGCTTTGCCGACACCGCCGCGGTGCGGGCCGAGATCGCCCGGGTGGTTCCCTTCTACGAGGGCATCCAGCACCTCAAGGCCAAAGGCGAGGCCTTCCAGTACGGGGGGCCCCACCTCTGCCCCGGCGGGGTCTGCCCCACCCCCAGCGGGCGGGCCCGTTTTCTGCCGGTCGCGCTGCCGCAAAGACCTGTGCCCGAGGGCGCTTTCCGGCTGGTCACCCGGCGCGGCAAGCAGTTCAACAGCATGGTGCAGGAGGCCACCGACCCCATCAACGGCGCCCCCCGCGACGCCGTTTTGATGAACCCAAAGGACATAGAAAAGCTGGGCCTAAAGCCCGGCCAGCCGGTCTGGCTGCACAACCCTTTCGGCACCCTGGCGGGCCGGGTCTTTGCCGCCGAGGTGCGGCCCGGCAGCCTCCAGGTGCACTGGCCCGAGGGCAACGCCCTGATCGACCCTAAGCTGCGCTCGAGCCAGGCCAAGATACCGGCCTACAAAGAGGCGTATGTCTACATCCACACCCAACCACCGCCCCAAAGCCCGCACCCGGACCCGGCTGCTGCGGATTGAGCAGGGCCAGGCCGCGGCCAGGCTTGACCAGCTCGCCACCGAGGAGCCGCTGGAAATTCGGCTGCTGGCCTCGGGCAGCCCAACAGAGCGCAAAACCCTGGCCGTCACCATGCGCACCCCCGGACACGACTTCGAGCTGGCCGCGGGGTTCCTGCTCGCCGAGGGTCTGGTAAGCCGCCGGGAAGAGATCCGGCGCATCGCCTACTGCACCGACCCCGACGAGCCCCAGCAGTACAACATCGTGAACGTCGAGCTAAACACCGCCATCCTGCCCGAGCTGGCCCCGCTGGAGCGGCACTTCTTCACCACCTCGGCCTGCGGGGTGTGCGGCAAGGCCGGCCTGGAAAACCTGCGGCGCCGCTATGCGCCATTGGACACAAGCTGGAAGGTCTCGAGCCGGGTCATCGCCCAACTTCCCCACCGGCTTTACGCCCAGCAAACCCTTTTCGCCCAGACCGGGGGGCTGCACGCCGCCGCTTTGTTCGACCGAGAGGGCCGCCTCCTGGCCCTGCGCGAGGACGTGGGCCGCCACAACGCCCTAGACAAGCTGCTGGGCTGGGCCCTGCTGGAAAACCGCCTGCCCCTTTCCGAGCAGATCGTGCTGGTCAGCGGGCGGGCCAGCTACGAACTGGCGCAGAAAACCCTGGCCGCAGGGGCCCCGGTGCTCTGTGCCATCTCCGCCCCCAGCAGCCTGGCGGTGGAGCTGGCCCGGGCCTTTAACCTCACCCTGATCGGTTTTTTGCGGGGCAGCTTCAACGTGTACAGCGGCGCAGAGCGCCTGCGGCTCGAGGCCCCGGCACAGACTTAGCGAGGTGTGGCAGAATCTGGGGTATGAAAGCCTACCTGGGCCTCTACACCGCCCGCCTGGAGATGCCCTGGGTGAGAAGCCTCAAGGAAAAGCGGGCCCTGGTCAAGCCCACCATCGAGCGGCTGCGGGCGCGCTTTCCGGTCTCGGCGGCCCGGCTGGCCGGGCAGGACGAGCACGGCTGGGAGGTGGTGGGCTTCAGCCTGATCGGCTACGACAGCGTCTGGGTCGAGACCGTGCTGCGCCAGGCCGCCGAGTTCATCGAGGCCCAGGCCGAGTATAGGGTGACCGAAGCTAGCTGGAGCATCGAAGAGGTAAGCTTAGAAGATCTGCTCCCGGCCTGGGCCTGAACGGCTTTTACCCTCGCTTCTGGGCCGGCTCGATCCTTGGCCCTGAACCCAGCGGTATCCCACAGCCGTCGAGCTGCGAACCCAGACCTACCCGACGGCCTCCACCGCCATGGCCGTGGAACCGCCGGTGCCGTGGCAGATGGCCGCCAGGCCGCGCTCCTGGCGGTGGGTGTGCAGGGCGTGAACCAGGGTGGTCAGGATGCGCGCCCCCGAGGCCCCGATGGGGTGGCCCAGGGCGATGGCCCCGCCGTGCACGTTCAGGCGATCCATGGGCACCCCCAGCAGGCGACTGAAGAGCAGGTTGTTGAGGGCAAAGGCCTCGTTGTTTTCGAACAGGTGGAAGTCGGCAATACCCATATGAAGCTTCTCCAGCAGTTTTTTGACCGCCGGAACCGGGGCTTCGGGGAAGCGCCAGGGCTCGCCCGCCGCCCAACTGCTGCCCAGGATGCGGGCAATAGGCTTTAGGCCGTACTTCTGCACAGCTTCGGGGCTGGCCAAAAGCAGCGCCGAGGCCCCGTCGGAAATTTGCGAGGAGTTGCCCGCGGTCAGCACCCCGTCTTTTTTGAAGGCCGGGCGCAGGGCCGCCAGCGACTCGAGGGTGGTCTCGGGCCGCACCCCCTCGTCTTTTTCGACTTTTTCCACCCCCTTGCGGGTCTTGACCTCGAGGGGCACCATCTCCCGGCTAAAGTAGCAGGCCTCCTGGGCCCTGGCGGCCCGCCGGTGCGACTCCAGGGCCACCTCGTCCAGCTCGGCCCGGGTCACCCCAAACTCCGCCGCCAGGCGCTCGGTCTGGTCGCCCATGGCCTCGCCCGTAAAGGGGTCGGAGAGCCCGTCGCGCTGCAAAATGTCCTGCAGTTGCTCGGGCGCACCGGCCAGGTACTTGTAGCCCCAGCGGGCCCGGTGAGAAAGGTAAAAACCGGTCTGGGTCATGGACTCCATCCCACCGGCCAGCACCAGCTCGGCATCGCCATTTTTAATGGCCAGCGCAGCGTTGGCCACGGCCTGCATCCCCGAAGCGCACACCATGTCCACCGCGTAGCCGTCCACGCTGTTGGGAATCCCCGCCTTAAAAGCCGCCTGCCGGGGCGGTAGCTGGCCGTGTCCGGCCCGCAACACCTGCCCGAAGACAAATAGGTCGAGCTCGGCCCCGCTCAACCCGGCCTGCTCGAGCGCCGCCTTCATCACATGCGCCCCCAGGTCTACCGGTGAAAAGTCCTTGAGCGCGCCGCCAAACCGCCCAATCGGGGTGCGCACCGCCGAAACCACCCATACCTCACGCATAACTGCCTCCTGCCGATATATTACGCCATTTTGACCTGCTAACGTAAATCCGTAAGGTATTGGCCGCTGCGATCCGGGCCCAAACCACCTCCGGCGACCGGCCGGCGGTATGGCGCCAGCCCGCTACAAACATAAACCACCCCCACCGGGGTGGCCTTGCAAAGCACCCTCGACCTAGTGGTCTTTGTTGGGTAGCCCCTTGTCTTTGACCAAAAATATGAACATCAAGAGCAGCAGCACGATAACCACAGCCGCACCCACAGTGATGATCTCGTCCATGGTTCAATATCCTCCGTTACGAAGTTTAGCACGGCTTGTGGACATCTGAGATGTGCTCGGCCGGATACATGTGAGACTCTGAGCGAAAGAGAATAGGGGGAACCGACTCTGGAAAGGAGGTTCCCCCAGATGCAGCTTACTACAGTTGGAAAACCCCTGCTCAAAGCCGCCAACCAAGCCAGCCAGCTCGAACAAGCAGGCGCCGGCGACCCCGTCGTGGCCGAGCGCCTGCGGAAGCTCAAACTGGTAGAGACCCTCAGAAAAAAGAAAGTTCCCTGGGACGAAGTCCAAAAGCTGGTAGGCATCAGCAAGGCCACCTACCACCGCTGGAAAAAAAGACTCGAAGAACAAGACCTTGCCGGCCTCAAACCCAAAAGCCGCAAACCCAGGAAGCTGCGCCGGAAGGTACACTGGAAACCCGATGTCCTCATACGCATAGAGCGGCTGCGCAAACAAAACCCCACCTGGGGCCGCTGGCGCATCGGGCAGAGACTGCACAGAGAGGGCTACACCCTAAGCGAACGCACGGTAGGACGCATCCTGAGCTACCTGGAGCGAAGCGGCCGGGTGGAGCCGGTGAGCGCTTTCCTGGCCAGAAACCGTAAGGCCCGTTTGCGCAGGAAGAGCCAGCGGCCCTATGCCCGGAGGAAGCCCGCGGAGTACACGGCGCTGCGGCCTGGGGATCTGGTACAGGTGGATACGCTGTGGGTGGATCTGGGGGACGGGACGGGTCTGCGGCAGTTTACGGCGGTGGACACGGTAAGCCGCTGGGGGACGGCGGGGGTGTACAGCCGGGCGAGTGCTAAGACGGCGCTGGATTTTCTGCAGCAGCTGGTGCGGCGATGTCCTTGTGTCATCCGTGCGATCCAGGTGGATGGGGGCAGCGAGTTCATGGCGGAGTTTGAGGAGGGTTGTCGGGTATTGGGGATAGAGCTTTTTGTTTTGCCGCCGAGGAGTCCGAAGCTGAACGGGATGGTAGAGCGGCTGCAGCGGACGTTTCGGGATGAGTTTTACACGCGGGCTTTACCGCTGGGGATAGAGGCTATTCAAGGGGAGCTGGAGGGTTATCTGGAGCACTACAACCTGCACCGGCCGCACATGGCCCTGGGGGGGTTGGCGCCGGTGGAGTACCTGGCTAAGCTACAGGAGGTGTCGGTTCCCCTGGAGTCTCAAATGTATTGACCGATTACATGAGACTGACAAATCTCACCCTGGCTTTATAGACTGTTGGGGTGACGCTGCGCAGGGTGCCGGTTTTTGCCTACGACTGGGTGCTGGTTGGCCTGGTGTTGCTGATTAATCTGATCGGCCTGGTCACCCTCTACAGCGCAGCGCCCAGCCAGGGGGTCTGGCTACAGCAGATGCTGGCCTTCCCCATCGCTTTGTCGGTGGGCCTGCTGGTGCAGTTGTTCTCCCGCCGTCAGGTGCTTTCCTGGGCCTTTCCACTGTATGCGGTCTCGCTGGTTTTGTTGGTGCTGGTTTTGCTGGTTGGGCGCGAGATTAACGGGGCCAAGGCCTGGTTCAACCTGGGCCCCTTGAGCTTTCAACCGCTCGAGCTGGCTAAAATCGGCCTCATCCTGGTGCTGGCCAAAGTGCTGGCGGCCCGTCCGCTGGAGCGCTGGCTGGATTATGCGCTGCCGGTTTTGCTGGCAGCCCCTGTCCTGGGCCTGGTGCTTATCCAGCCCGACCTGGGGGGCACCCTGGTGCTTATCGCGGGGCTGCTGGGGATGCTGTTTGTGCGGGGCATGCCCACCATTCATATCGTGGTAGGGCTCCTGGCGGTGCTGGTGCTGGTGCCCACGGTGGTCTGGCCCAACCTGAGCCAGTACCAGCGGGATCGGGTGGAAATTCTGTTCGACCTGTCCAAAGACCCCAAGGGCAAGGGTTTCCAGCAGATCCAGTCCACCATCGCCATCGGCTCGGGCGGCCTGATGGGCAAGGGCTTCGGGGCCGGCACCCAGACCCAGTTGGGGTTCGTGCCCGAGCGCCAGACCGACTTCATCTATGCGGTGCTGGCCGAAGAGTGGGGCTTTGTGGGCGCCTCCACCCTCATGGTGCTGTACGCTTTGCTCTTTTTCCGGCTAGGCCGCATGGCGCTGGAATGCGTGCGCCTCGAGGATCGCCTCATCATCGTGGGGGTGCTCTCGATGCTGGCCTTTCAGGTCGTGGTCAACATTGCCGTCACGCTGGGCCTGGCCCCGGTAACCGGCCTGACCCTGCCCCTGGTTTCCAAAGGCGGCAGCAGCCTGATTATGGTGTATCTGGGGCTGGGGCTGGCCCTGCTCATCCACCGCGACCGCTACAGCGAGGTATGAGCGGTTTTCACATTCCTGTTACCTTATGGCTTTACAGTTGGGTTTATAACGCTCGGCGTATACTGGAACCAAGGAGGAAGACCATGCCTTTAGGCCCCACCGAACTCATCATCATCCTGCTGATTGTGGTTTTGTTGTTTGGCGCTCGCAAGCTGCCCGAGCTGGCTCGAGGTCTGGGCCAGTCGGCCCGGGAGTTCCGCAAAGGGTTGAACGAGGACGAGAAAAAACCCGAAGAAAGCAAACCCGAGCAAAAACAGTCTTAGATTGTGCCAGACCCCGGTATCAGGTGCAAAAAGCGGGGCTCGAGGGCAACCTCGAGCCACTGGCCTTCGGCAAGCTCGAGCTGGGCCTGTTTGTAGCGCGGTAGAAAGAAGGCCAGGCCGACAGAGCCCACCCCCAACTCCCCCCGTAGCCGCAGGCCCTGCACGCGCAGGTTCCGCACCTGGCCCCGGATGCGGTTCTCGGGGCCCTCCTGGGTAAAAACCTCCTCCGGGCGAACGCCCAGCATCACCCGCTGCCCAACCGAAATGCCGTTTCGGTAGGGGGCTTTGAGGATGCCCAGGGGGGTTTGCACCTGCACCCACACCCCATCCACGGCCAGAACCGTGGCCTCCAGAAGGTTGCGAAAGCCCACCAGCCGGGCCACCTCGAGGCTCGCGGGGCGGGTAAATACCTCCTCGGAGCTTCCCTGTTGGGCCAGCCCCGCTTTGGTCAACACGGCCACCCAGTCGGCCCGCTGGGCCAGCCACTGGTCGTGCGTGGCCGCCAGGGTGGGTATCTGCAGCGATCGAAGGCGCTCCAGCACCCCCGCAAAAACCTCCTCCCGGGTAGCCACATCCAGGGCGCTGGTGGGCTCGTCCAGCAGTAAAATCTGGGGTTCCCGGGCCAGGGCCCGGGCCAGGGCCACCCGCTGCTGCTGCCCCCCGGACATCTGGCGGGGGTAGCGTTCAGCCAGTTCGGCCATCCCCATCAGCTCGAGGTAGGCCAGGGCCTTTTGCCTACGGGCCTGGAGGGGCAGGTGGGCCAGCGGAAAGGCCACGTTCTGCCAGGCCCGCAGGTGGGGGAAGAGGGCAAAGTGCTGGGGCAGGTAGCCCACCGGCCGCGCCTCGGCCCGCAGCCCAGCAAAGGGCTGGCCCCTGGCCGGAATCAGGCCGGCGATGGCCTTGAGCAGGCTGGTTTTTCCCACCCCGCTCTCGCCCAGCAGTACCGTAAAACCCCGCACCTGCAGGCTGAGCTCGAGCTTTACCGGGTGCTCGAGGGCATACGCAATCTCCACGCATCCTCCAGGGTGCGCACCAGGTAGACCAGGGCAAAGCTCACCACAAGCAAGACCCCCGAGGCCTCGGCCGCCCGCCCAAACTGCAAGGCCTGCACCTGATCGTAGATGTAGATGCTGACCATCTGGGTTTTGCCGGGCAGGCTACCCCCCACCATCAGCACCACCCCAAACTCGCCCAGAATGTGGGCAAAGGCCAGAATGGAGCCCGACAGAATCCCCGGCCAGGTGATGGGCAGGATGACCTCGAGCCAGACCCGCCGAGAGCCCGCACCCAGCGTTCGCGCGGTCTGAATCAGATCCAGATCCAGGCTGCGAAAGGCCTCGCGGTAGCCGTTCAGGGCAAACGGCAGGCTAAACAGCACCGACCCCACCACCAGCCCCTCGAAGCGAAAAGCCCAGGTCACACCCAAAAACTGCGCCAGAGGGCCGTTCTGCCCCAGGAGCAAGAGCAGGTAAAACCCCAGCACCGTGGGCGGTAGGGTGAGGGGCAGCAGCACCACCGATTCCAGCACCCGCTTGCCCCAGAAGCGCTTGTGGGCCAGCACCCAGCCCAGCGGCAGCCCTAGCAAAAGCAGAATCAAGGTGCTGACCAGTCCGACCTCGAGGGTCAGGCGCAGGGTCTGCCAGAACACAGGGTCGCTCATGGGGCGGGTTTCTCTCCCGGCAGCAAAAACCCGTATTTACGCAATACCTCATGGGCCTCAGCGGTGTCTATGTACTCATAAAAGCGCCGCACCTCCGGGCGGTTCTGGCCGCGCAGAATTACGTAAGTCTGGTTAAGGCGTAGATGGCTGCTCAAGGGGGCCAGCCAGTACACCCCGGCCTTCTGCATAACCTCGCTCTTGGCAAGGGAAAGGGCCAGCAAACCAATATTGGTGCTGGTCAGGGCCAACTGGGCGGTCTGGGAGATGTTCTCACCGTAAACAAACTCAAAACCGGTCTTGCCCCGCCGCAAAAAGCTCAGGTCAAAGTAGGCCGCAATGCCTCCAGTCATCTCTTCCCACCTTACCGAACGGGTCGGGCGCAAAAAACCAAAGTGCTCCAGAAACGTCACCCCAGCGCGGCCATAAGGGGCGTGCATGGGGTTTGCTATAGCCAGCTGGGTAATCCGCGGGTCGAGCAGTATACGCGGCCCAAGCTGCCGAGGATCCAGCCCTTGTTGAACCAGACCATTGGAGGCCCAGATAACCAGACGGCCCACCGCGTACAGGCGCAAAGTGCCCGGCTCGACACGCCCGGCCTGCTGTAGTTGCATCGGGTAGGCTTCATCCGCCGAGAAAAACATATCGGCCGGCAGCCCCTGCATCAATTGGGTGTAGAGCTTGCCCGAGGAACCAAAGGTAAGCTCGACCCGCATACCCGGGTTCCTGAGTTCAAAGCGCTGCGCGATCTCGCTCAAGGCATACTGTAGGTCGGCGGCCGCCACCACCCGTACCGTGTTTTGTGCCAGGCCAAGCCCCAGCAACCACAACCCCAAGCACAGCCAACGAATCATCTGGGCCTCCTTATTAGTTACAGTGTAACTATATGGGCCCCAACCTATTTAGACAAGTCCTCCCTTCGTGCTAGGAGTTGCTGGATAAACCCCAGGCTGGCCTTGGCCATCTCCATGCGCCACAGGATGGCGACCAGTTGAATGCGTTTTGCCGTTTGGAAGCGCTGCTGCAAATCCTCGAGGATGGCTTCAAAAACCCCTTCCTGGGCCTTCAACAGCGGCTCGAGGTCGTGCTTCAAGCGCAGTAAAAAAGCGATCTTTAGCCGCAGATCTGAGCGGCCATGGCGCAGGCGCGTTACAGGGGTGTGCAGCCACCCAAAGGCCGCTTCCTGGCCGGTAGGCGTGGCCCTGTAGAGCGTTCGGGGTGGGCCGGCCTCACCCTCCTCCTGTCGGATGGCTTCAATCAGCCCGCGGGCCTCGAGGTGCGCCAAAGCCCTGTAAACCTGCGTGCGCTGGATACGCCAGATGTCCCCCAGTTCCCCGTTGGGAGCAAACAGCGCCGCAATGCGGAACCCGTGTGCCGGCTGCTCCAGTAAAGCGGCCAAAACCGCCCAGTCGGAGGTTGAGAGCTTGTGGATTGCTGCTGCACTCACCCCTACAGCCTACGCAAGGCCATACCAGGGCTGTCAAACCCAGATACCTGCCAAGGAATGAGTGCGAGACAGCCCCATCAGGTCATCGTAAGCCCAGGGCCTTGCGGGCTTGGTTAACCTGGGCCGAGGTCAGGGTTTTGGCCCGCTGGGCCTTCACTTCGTCGGCGGTGAACGGCTTCTGGCCCGGCGGCAGTCTGTTGCCCCACTGGGTGGATATATGGTTGAGCAGGGCTGCTAGCTCGGCGTCACTTAGCTGTCGATACCCTGGCATAACCCCGTTGTAGTTGCGCCCTTTTACGCTAATCTCACCGCTCATACCCCAGAGCAAGAGCTGAATAAGCCAGGTTCGACCCCCTTTGGCCGCTAAAATCTCCGGAACATGCCCGGCCAGCGGGGGAAACACCCCGGGGATGCCCGCGCCGTTGGGCTGGTGGCAGCCCTGGCACTGCTGGTACAAAGCAGCGCCATTTTGCGCAAAAACCGGAACCAGCATCAGCATCAACACAGCTAGCAATCGTGGCATTCGGCACCTCCTCAGCCCAGGCCTCGAGCCCTTTTACGGCACATTGATCCGCGAGCGCAGATCACCTATTTGTTGAGGGGTTGGGCGGTTGGTCACATTACGGGCGCTGCGCACCTCTGCTGCCGTGATAGGGCGGTGATCGCGCGGCAGTAGCTTATCGTTGCCCCAGGCGTTCAGAATGTAGTTGAGTAGGCTGGCAATCTGTTCATCGGATAGCTGTGCAAAAGCTGGCATCACACCGTTGTAGGTAGTGCCTTTAACCCGCACCGGGCCTTGCATACCGAATAGCATCACATTAATCAGGTGGGCCCGGCCCTCGGGGGTTTTCGCCAGCTCGCTGGCGTGGGCTGCCAGGGGCGGGAATGCGCCCAGACGCCCCTGCCCGTTGTCGCCGTGGCAAAACGCACAGTTCTGCTGGTAAAGCTGGGGCCCCGGCTGGGCCAGCGCCAGGCTGAGAACTGCTAGAAGCCCAAAGAGGTATCTCACACCTCGAGTATAGCCCCGCACCGCCCAGCAAAAGTAAGTTTGCGTCCTTAGCGACCCTTACGTTAAGCCAAGCTCAAGGCAACCCAGCGCTAACGGGATTTCACCTCCGCCCAGACTTTGTTGAAGGCATCGGCCTGCTCCCCAAGGTCGGCGAGCAGCTCGAGGCGTTCCCTTATCTCCGGGCTGGGGTAAATGATGGGGTTGTCCTTTTCTGCAATTTGATCCATGGCCGCTGCCACCGGTGTGGCATAGCCAATCGAGTTGGAGATCTGCGCGGCAATCTGGGGCTCCAGCAGGAAGTTGATGAACTTATAGGCCAGCTCATGGTTGGGGCTCTTCTTAAGCACCACCAGGTTGTCCGTCCAGAGGGTGGCCCCTTCAACGGGAATCACATATTTGAGCTGGGGGTTCTCGGCCTGGGCCGCCAGGATATCACCCGAGTAGGCAGGCCCCACAGCGATATCGCCGGCAATCAGGCGGTCGCGGATGCTGGTTCCACCGGCAAAGCCCTGCGAGCGCCGCTTGGCCCCGAGCAGAAGCTCCTGCACCTTGGCGAGCTTCTCTGGGTCGGTGGTGTTAACCGACTCCCCCTGGTATTTGAGGGCCGCCCCCATCATCTCGCGCATCTCGTCCAGCAGCAGGAAAGGCCCCACCTGTTTGGCCGGATCAAAGATCACCGCCCAGCTTTCTACTGGCCCCTTTACCAGGTCTTCGCGGTAGGCCAGCCCGGTGGTGCCCCACTGGTAGACCACACTGTACCTGCCCCCCGGATCGAAGGCCGGGCTGGCGAACTGGGGATCGAGGTTCTGCAGATTGGGAATTTTGCTCTTGTCGAGTTCCTGCAGGCTACCGGCTCGAGCCAGCGACCCCACCGTGTAGTCGGCGGTAATCAGCACGTCGTACTCGGCATCGCCCCCGGCTTGCAGCTTGGAGAGCATGGCCTCGGGGGAGTCGTAGGTGTCCTCCACCACCTTGATGCCCTCGCGCCTTTCGAACTCTTCAAGCACCTCCTTGGGCATGTAATCCGACCAGTTCAACAGGCGCAGCTCTTGCTTCTTCTGCCCACAGCCGGCGACCAACAGCCCCAACAAAGCCACTACCCACACTCTGTTCACTCTCAACCTCCCTCTATATCAGACACGCCTCTTCCAGAAGAGTGCCCCAAGCAACAACACCAGAATTGTAATCCCTACCATCAGAGTAGAGAGCGCATGTATTTCCGGGCTTATTCCCAGCTTAACCGAAGAGTAAATGTACAGCGGCAGCGTGGTGGAACCCGGGCCCGCGGTGAAGAAGGTCACCACAAAGTCGTCGAGAGACAGGCTAAAGGCCAGCAAAGCCCCGGAGATCACCCCCGGCATGATCAGGGGCAGCGTAACCTCGCGGAAGGTGAGCCAGGGGGTCGCGCCCAGGTCTTTGGCGGCCTCTTCCAGGGTAGGGTCGAGCAGCATCAGCCGCGCCCGCACCACCAGGGTCACATAGGCGATCTGGAAGCTGATGTGGGCCAGGATGATGGTAAACAAGGACAGCCGGGGCCAGCCAATAGCGTCGCGCACCACATCAAACAGCAAAAGCAGCGAGATCCCCATCACCACATCCGGCACCACCACCGGCACGTACAGCAAGTAGCGCAGGGCGTTTTGCCAGCGGAACCGGTAGCGCACCAACCCCACCGCCAGCAGGGTTCCCAGAATGGTTGAGACTGCGGTGGAGACCACCGCCACAATCAGGGTGTTGGTGAGGTACTCGAGGATTCTTTCGTTGTTGAACAAACGGATATACCAGTCAAAGGTAAAGCCGGTAAAACGCACCCCAAAACGGCTTTGGTTGAAGGAGAGCGCCACGATCACCGCTATGGGCAGGTACAAAAAGGCAAAAACCAACCAAGCGTGCACAGCCAGCCAGCGTTTCATACCAGCCTGTCCAGCCCTTTCTCGCCCTGGGTTCGCGCGTAAAGCCACAAGCCCAGCAGCACCATAGCCATCAGCACCATGCTGACTGCGCTGCCAAAAGCCCAGTTCTGGGCGGAGCCAAACTGAAGCTGAATCAGGTTGCCCACCAGGATCACCTTGCCCCCACCCAGCAGATCGGCAATGACAAAGGTGCCCACCGCCGGAATGAACACCAGCAGGAAACCGGCAAACAAGCCCGGCACCGTCTGGGGAAAGATGGCCTCCCAAAAAGCCCGGATGGGCCTGGCCCCCAGGTCGTAGGCCGCCTCGAGCTGGCTCCAATCAATGCGCTCAACAGCCGCATAGAGCGGCAGCACGAAAAAAGGCAGGTAGGTGTACACCGTAGCCACGTACACCGCAAAGGTAGAGGGCAGCAGCTCGAGAGGTGGCAGGCCAAAAGCCGTGATGAGTCCGTTCAAAAGGCCCTCTTTCTGGAAGACCACAATCCAGGCGTAAACCCGGATCAGGAAGTTGGTGAAGAACGGTATGACCACCAGCAGCAGGAGCACCTCTTTGTAGCGGCTCTGGGCGATGTAAAAAGCCAGTGGGTAGCCCAGCAGCATGATCAAGACTGTTGACCAAAAGCCAATCCAGAGGCTACGCCCGATGATCTCGATGAAAAGTGGGTCGGAAAAGAAACGCACGTAGTTGTGAAGGCCCAGGGGCGGCACCAGCTGGCCCAGGCTTCCCCGGCTCATCAGCGAGGCCACCAGCATAACCAGGGTTGGAATCAAAACAAACAGCACCAACCACAAGCCCCCCGGCCCCACCGTTACCAGCACCTGTCGCAGGCGTTCCCAAGGGGTGGCGGCTTCACGCATAGGGGTTGCTCCCTTCGCTCCCGCCCTGAATAACTACCAGTTTTTCCGGGGTAAGGGCCACCCAGACCTCCTCGTCGTAGGCAAACTCCTCATGGCCGGGCTCCTGAATGTCGTGGTTGAGGGTCTCACACATCAACCGCTGGCCACCCGCCACCAACACATACTGGTTCTCCGAGCCGGTGTAAATGATGTCGTCCACCCTGGCCCGGAATACGTTGGGCAGGTTCGGCTTTTCGCGAAAAAGGCGAATTTTTTCGGGGCGAATCGAGAGCAGCACCTCCTGACCAGGGGTCAGGGCATCCTCGTCGTCGAGCACAAACTCACCCAGCGCTGTCTTAACCTTGCGCGGCTCAATGGCCTGGGCCGGAATCAAGTTGGAGTCGCCGATAAACCTGGCTACAAAAGCGGTTTGCGGCAGCTCGTAAATCTCCTCGGTGGGGCCCAGCTGCTCGATGCGGCCTTTATTCATAACCGCGATGCGATCCGACATCACCAGGGCTTCTTCCTGATCGTGGGTCACGAAAATGAAGGTGATGCCCAGACGCTCCTGCAGGTTCATCAGGTCGACCCGTAGCTCCTGGCGCAGCTTCAGATCGAGGGCTGAGAGCGGCTCATCGAGCAGCAACACCTCCGGCTCATTCACCAGGGCCCGGGCCAGGGCGATCCGTTGCCGCTGCCCCCCCGACATCTGATCCGGGCGGCGCTTCTCATAGCCCGGCAGGTTGATAAGCTCGAGCGCCCACTGCACCCGCCGGGCGATCTCATCACGGGGCATTTTTTTCATCCTGAGCCCAAAAGCGATATTCTGCTCCACGGTCATGTGTGGGAAGAGGGCGTAGTTTTGGAAAACCGTGTTGACCGGGCGCAGGTAAGGCGGTACCTGGGTCATGTCCCTGCCCCCGATGATAACCCGGCCTTCGTCGGGGGTTTCAAACCCCGCAATCATACGCAGCAGCGTGGTCTTACCACAGCCCGAGGGTCCCAGCAAGCTGAAAAACTCACCGTCGCGAACCTCGAGGTTCACATCTTCTACCGCCTTCTGGTCGCCAAAGCGCTTGGTGACCCCCTCGAGGCGCACCGCAATGTGCTCACCTAGCTTTCGCTCGCGTCGGCTGCGAAAAAGTGTCGGCCCCACAAGGCAGAGTCTAATCTTTGATGGAGCCCAGCGACAACCGCCCCCACCCTGAACACTCACCACTTTCTCTCCCCCAGCTCCTGAAGCAGTTTCCCGAGCTTCGCCACCACCCGCTCGCGGCAGGGAGGAGGCCCCGATTACACCCCCTTGACGAAATCCATCTAACTAGCTAATATTCTCCTTGCTGTGCGCCGGGATGGCGGAATTGGTAGACGCACATGATTCAGGGTCATGCGCCCGCAAGGGTGTGCAGGTTCAAGTCCTGTTCCCGGCACCAACCACCCCCCTCATCGAGGGGGGTAATGCTTTTGAGGCCATTCCTGTGCACAAGCAGGGGATCGCCCTTGGAGCACCGCTTACGCTGGTATGGCGGTTTGCCTCACATTGCCTTCTTAGCAATGGGTGCTAAAGTATACTGTTGAAGTTCTCCCGAGATTCCGAGGGGGTGGGTTATCAACCCACCCTTCTTGCTTGGGGGAGGAGGTGAAGGAGTGGAGCCAGAACATCCCTTGCAGGCAGGCGGCACCCCCCAATGGAGCCAGGTGGCCGAAAGTGTGCTGGCCCCGCTGGGTTACGAGGTGCTCGAGGCGGGCCTCAAGAGCGGTAAAAACCCAGTGCTCTTGGTGCGCATCGAGCGGAAAGACGAAGTGCCCATCTCGCTTGCCGACCTCGAGCGGGCCAACCGCGCGCTCAGTGCTCACCTAGACACCCTCGAGGCCCTGCTGCCAGCGCGTTACCTGCTCCAGGTGGAGTCGCCAGGTGCCGACCGCCCGCTCTTCACAGCCCGGCATTTTGAGCGCTTTGCCGGGCTGAAAGTACGGGTACGCAGCCCACAAGGCAACTTTACCGGGCGAATCGGGGCGGTCAGGGGTGAGATGGTCGAGTTTCTACTGGAAAAAGACGAGACGCGCAGCCTGCAAATCGGCACCTTTAAGGCCACCCTCGCAGAGTGGCCGGATAAGCCCAGGTAGAGTGGGCTATCGGAGCATTAGGCAAGAGGAGGAACATCTGTGAACAAAGATTTTGTAGACGCTCTATCCCAGGTAGCCCACGAGCGTGGGGTCACCGCAGAAGAACTGATCTCCAACTTTGAGGAGGCCTTGAGGCTGGCCTACCTCAGGCAAAAAGGCTTCCGCCCTAAGGATGTGGAAGAAGAGGGCAAAGGGCCCATCATCGAGGTGCACCTAGACCCCCAGGAGGGCCACCTCGAGGTGCTGGAGATACGGCGGGTGGTCGAGGAGGTCAAAGACCCCGATAAAGAGATCGACCTCGAGACTGCCAAAAAGTATGACCCCGAGGTCGAGCTCAACGAGGAGATGGAGTTCCCGGTAGATCCCGAGGAGTTCAGCCGCATCGCCGTACAGATTGCCAAGCAGGTGCTCACCCAGCGCCTCAAAGAGGCCGAGCGCACCCGCGTGCACAACGAGTACAAAGACAAAGAAGGCGAGGTGGTCACCGGCAGCGTAGCCCGTGTAGATAACCGTGGCAACGTCTACGTGGAGCTCGGACGCGGTGAAGCCCTGATGCCACAAAAGGAACAAATCCCTACCGAGCGTTATCATCCCGGCCAGCGCATCAAAGTTTATCTAAAGCAGGTGCAGCGCTCGAACAAAGGGCCCAGCCTGGTGGTGTCTCGTGCCCACGAAGAGCTGCTGCGCTACCTGTTACGCCAGGAAGTACCCGAGATCGCCGAAGGCATTGTGGAGGTCAAAGCGGTCGCCCGTGAACCCGGCAGCCGCTCCAAAGTGGCTGTGGTAAGCCACAACCCCAACGTGGATCCCATTGGTGCCTGCATCGGGCATAAGGGCCAGCGCATTCAGGCGGTTTCTGCCGAGCTGGGGCGCGAGCGGATCGATATCATTCAGTGGAGCCCCAACCCCAAAGAGTTCATCCGCAATGCGCTCTCTCCCGCTACCGTTGGTGAAATCACCATAGAAAACAGCGAGAACGGGCAGAACCGCGCCAGCGTGGTGGTTGCCAAAGATCAGCACTCCCTGGCCATCGGCAAGGCTGGACAAAACGTGCGCCTGGCTTCCAAGCTGACCGGCTACGAGATCAATTTCGAGGAAGCCGAAGAAATTACCGACCTTGACGCAGCCATCTTGAAAGCTGCCGAAAGGGATGAGTCGTCCAGGGTCTCCAGCGATGCCAAGAGCCGCTTTGAAAGCCTGTTCAAGGACGACGAATAACCCTCTACAGTCCAGCACGGAGTGGTAATGTCCAGGGCCAAACACATCCCCATCCGCCAGTGCATTGCCTGCCGAGAACGCAGGCCCAAACGCGAATTGTTGCGGATTGTGATGACCGAGGGAGGCCCCGTACTCGATCCCACCGGCCGCAAGCCAGGGCGCGGTGCTTACGTGTGCCCCGATCGCCCTGAATGCTGGGCCGAAAAAAAACTGCGTCGTCTCGCCGGAGCGAAAGCAGCAGAACTTGCCTTGGCACTACAGATGGTTTTGGGAAACGCAGCGCGTCCGGCTTCGCAGAATGAGCAGCCATCACCGCAGTGACTCTAGGCATATTAGAACCGGAGGTCAGCATGGCAAAAATCAGAATCTATCAGCTCGCTAAAGAACTCGAGATGTCCAACGACGAGCTGCTAAAAATCCTCGACGATATGGGGGTCACCTACAAGTCCCATGCCAGCACCCTCGAGGAAGACACCGCGCTGGCAGTCAAGGAGCTCATCGGCGAGCAAAAGGTGGCCGAGGCTGCCCGAAAAGCCGAGGAAGCCCGTAAGTCCATCCCCCACCGTCCTCCAGTGGTGGTGATCATGGGCCACGTGGACCACGGCAAGACCAGCCTGCTGGACTACCTGCGCAAAAGCCGCATCGCTGAGAAAGAGGCCGGGGGCATCACCCAGCACGTGGGGGCCTTTGAGGTAAAAACCGCTGGCGGCACCGTGGTGTTCATCGATACCCCAGGCCACGAGGCCTTCACCACCATCCGCCAGCGCGGCGCCAAGGTTGCCGATATAGCCGTTATCGTGATTGCAGCCACCGAAGGGGTGATGCCCCAGACCAAGGAAGCCATCGCCCACGCCAAGGCTTCCGGGGCCAAGATCATCTTTGCAGCCAACAAGATGGATCTACCCGGTGCTGACATCAACAAGGTCTACCAGGACTTGATGCAGCTTGGCCTGGTGCCGGTGGCCTACGGGGGCGATGTCGAGGTGCTACCCATCTCAGCCAAGACCGGTCAGGGCGTGGCCGATCTGCTCGAGACCATCCTGCTAATGGCCGAGCTAGAAGACCTGCGGGCCGACCCCAAAGCCGAGGCCCAGGGGGTGATTCTGGAGGCTCGAGTAGATAAGCAGGCTGGGGTTCTGGTAAGCCTGCTGGTGCAGCAGGGCACCCTCAAAATCGGTGACTATGTGGTGGCAGGCGAGTGCTGGGGCAAGATCAAGGCCATGTCCGATGCCGACGGCAACCGCCGCACCGAGGCCGGCCCCGGAAGCGCCGTGCAGGTGCTGGGTTTCTCGGAGCTACCCTCTGCCGGCGAAACCTTTACCTGGGTTCCCGACCAGGTGGCCGCCAAGGAGATTACCGAGGAGCGCATCGAAGAGCGCAAAGCCTCCGAGGCTCGAGGCGATTTTCAGCGTGCCCGCAGCCTGGCCGACCTGATGCGCAAGGTGCAGCAGGACGAGCAAAAAGAAATCAACCTGATTCTGCGGGCCGACACCCAGGGGTCCCTCGAGGCCATTCAAAACATCCTGGCTAAAGAAGCCACCGAGGAAGTCAAAATCAACGTGCTCCTGGCCGCCGTGGGCGCGCCCACCGAATCGGACGTGCTGCTGGCCTCCACCGCCAACGGGGCCATTCTCTCCTTCAGCGTCAACCCCAGCAGCTCGGTCAAGAAGGCCGCCGAACAGAAAGGTGTGCCCTTACAGAGCTTCCGCATCATTTACGACCTGATCGATGAGATCCGCAAGATGGTCAAAGGGCAGCGGGAGCCGGTTTACAAAGAGGAAATCCTGGGAACCGCTGAAGTTCGGGCCATCTTTAAGCTAAGCCGTGGGGTTATTGCGGGTTGTATGGTCACCTCAGGCAAGATTACCCGCAGCGCCGATATCCGGGTGCTGCGCAAGGGTAAGGAGATCTGGAAAGGCAAGATCGCAGGGCTCAAGCGCCTCAAGGATGACGTGCGTGAGGTGGCCCAGGGCTTTGAATGCGGCATTCTACTGGATGGCTTTGCCGACTTTCAGGAAGGGGATATCCTCGAGGCCAGCCAGCAGGTCGAGGTGGCTACGGATTGAGGTCAAGGCCCGTCGCGAACCCGCCCTATGCTGGCTAGGGGCCTACAACACCCCCGGCCAGTAGAGTTGCGCCGGAGAGGCTTGTTCAATCTGGCCCGACCGCGCTGGCTAAACCAAGCGCTTCCGGTATACAGTGATTGGGCTACAGGTTATGCAACGCTGGCAACACTGGTTCACCCTGGCTACCCTGGCCTTGATCGCCCTGGGGCCAGGGCTCTTCTGGTCGCCCAGCAAGGCCAAAACCGGCAGTGGGCTGAGCCAGGGCTGGATGGCCGTTCCCCTGCCCCAGCCGCTGCTCGAGGCCAAGGCCAAGTACAATCCCCTGGGGCTGGGGCTGGTGCTGAACGCCCTGGAACCGACCCTTCGCAGCCGCACCCCCCCGTCGGGGCAGGAAACCCCTTCACACCCAGCTCCATTCCCCAAACGACGGCTGTATTTAACCTATGCCCGCTTGCAAACCGATGGCGGATAGCCCACTCGTTGCGCACCCCTTTACTAAACCATACGACCCTCCACCCTCCTCACTGAGCCTGGACGATGAAGCAGCGCTGCCTGTCGCTGGGCTCACCTGAAAAGTAGCAACGGGAACGGATATGACCAACCGCACGTGGAAAGCAGTTTTTCTGATCGGGCTACTCCTGGCCGCCATTGTGGGGCTATTCCGCCCCTGGGAGGCCCGTAACCCACAAAAACCCTTGTTACCCGCCGATGGTCTGATCCGGCTGGGCCTCGACCTGCAAGGGGGCTTGCGCATCACCCTCAGGGTGGCCGAGCCCAACCCCGATCCCTCCGTGGCCAAAACCGAGCTGGATGTGGCCCGCACCGTTATCGAGAACCGGGTCAACGCCATTGGGGTGGCCGAGCCTTTGGTGCAGGTACAGGGCAACGACCGCATCATCGTGGAGCTGCCGGGCCTGCAACAGGATCAGCAGGAGCGCGCCCTGGGCCTGATCGGCCAGACCGCCCGGCTCGAGTTTCGCATCGTCAACCAAGGGGCTACTGGCACCACTGTGGCACAAATTAACGAGCAGCTACGCATTTCTGGCCTCAGCGGTGCTGCCCTGGCTGCCCGCCGGGCCGAGCTCGAGAAAAACCTCTACAGGCTCGAGGATCTGGGCCCTCCCCTGCTCACCGGTAGCGACCTTCGTACCGCCAATGCCTCTTTTGACCAGTTTGGACGCCCTCAGGTGGATATGGAGTTCACCCCCGAGGGGGCCAAAAAGTTCGAGGAGGTCACCCGGGCCAACGTGGGCCGCCAACTCGCCGTGGTACTCGACGGCAAGGTCTATACTGCCCCCAGCATCCGCCAGGCCATCGCCGGTGGACGGGCCGTAATCGAAGGGCTTTCTGGGGTGCAGGAAGCCTCCGACATCGCCCTGGTGCTGCGCTCCGGCTCGCTGCCGGTCAAGCTGGAAGTGGCCGAGACCCGTGCCATCGGCCCCACCCTCGGCCAGGACGCCATCAATGCGGGTATCCAGGCAGGGGTAATCGGCACAATTCTGCTGTTTATCCTGATTTTCGCTTACTACGGCTTCTGGATGGGCCTGGTGGCGGCCCTGGGCCTCATCTACACCGCTATCCTGCTGCTGGCCTCCATCTCGCTGCTGGGGGCCACCCTTACCCTGCCGGGCATCGCCGGCCTGATTCTCACCCTGGGTGCTGCGGTAGACGGCAACGTGCTCTCCTTTGAGCGCATCAAGGAAGAGATCAAAATGGGTAAGAAGTTCCGTCAGGCCATACCGGGCGGCTTCTCCCATTCGATCATTACCATCCTCGACGTCAATATGTGCCATCTGCTGGCCGCAGCCGCCCTCTACCAGTACAGCACCGGGCCGGTGCGGGGTTTTGCGGTCATGCTGGCCTTGGGGGTGGTGACCTCGGTCTTCTCCAACCTGGTCTTCAGCCGCTGGCTTTTAGAGCTCATCGGCGACCGCCGCGAGATCAGGCCCCCTTACTGGCTGTGGGGTACCAAAATCGACTTCCTGAGCATCTCGCGCTATGTTACAGCGGCTTCCCTCACGCTGGCGGTCATCGCGACTGGTATCGTGTTTGTCAAAGGCTTCAACTTCGGCATCGACTTTACCGGCGGCACGGCCTTTACCATCCGCGTACCCGATGCGACCCGGGCCGAGCAAATCCGCAGCTTTCTCGATAACGCTGGTATCGCTGAGCTCCGTGGGGCCGAATCGGTTATCACCTCGCTTTCCAGCGTGAACGGCAACGAATTCTCGGTGCGGGTGCGGCAGATCAGCGAAGAGCAGCGCATCGAGCTGGAGAAAAAATTCCAGGAAAGTCTGCAGGCCACCATCCTCCAGTCCGAAACCGTAGGCCCGGCCATTGGTTCGGAGCTGCGCCGGAATACCATTTTTGCGGTGCTGATAGGTCTGGCGCTGATTCTAGTCTATGTGGCCTTCCGCTTCGACTGGGTGTTCGGTGTCGCTAGTGTGATTGCGGTGGGCCACGACGTGGCAATTGTGGCCGGCATGTACAGCCTGCTGGGGCTGGAGTTCTCGATTCCAACCGTGGCGGTTTTGCTCACCATCGTCGGCTTTTCCATCAACGACTCGGTGATTATCTCGGATCGTATACGCGAAAACCTCAAGATCATGCGGGGCAGGAGTTACTACGAGATTGTAAACGCTTCCATCAACCAGACCCTCTCCCGCACCCTCATGACCTCCCTCTCCACCATGCTGCCCATCCTGGCGCTGCTCTTCTTGGGCGGGCCGGTGCTGCGCGACTTCTCGCTGGCTATCTTCGTGGGCTTTGTGGTGGGTACGTACTCTTCCATCTACGTGGTTTCGGCCCTGGTGGTCTGGTACAAAACCCTCGAGCAGCGTCGCAAAGCCGCCGTGAAAGCCCGCTCGGCCTGAGCCAACCGCACATACCGGATACGGGGGGTGTGCTCTCGGAGCGTTTCCCATAAATACCCAGTACAGCGTATTTTGCTGTACTGGGTATTTAGCTACGGTGGGGCAGGTAATTGGGGGTTTATTCCCACTCGATGGTAGCCGGCGGTTTGCTGGTGATGTCGTACACCACCCGTCCAATCTCCGGCACCTGGCGGGTGATCTTGCGGGCCACCTCATCTAAGAACTCCAGAGGAAGCCGGGCCCAGTCGGCGGTCATAAAGTCTATGGTGGAGACCGCCCGCAACCCCAGTACATAGCCGTAGCTGCGCTCATCGCCCACCACCCCCACGCTTTGCATGGGGGTCAGGATAGCGGCTGCCTGCGAGACCTGGTCGTAAAGGTTCCAGTCGCGCAGGCTGGAGATAAAAATGTCGTCGGCTCGGCGCAGAATCTCCAGTTTTTGTGGGGTCACCTCCCCCAGTATGCGGATTGCCAGGCCCGGCCCCGGGAAAGGATGGCGCATCCGAATAGGCTCGGGCAGGCCCAGCAGCAGGGCCAGCTCGCGCACCTCATCCTTGAACAAGTAGCGGAAAGGCTCGAGCAGCTCAAACTGCAGATCCTCGGGCAAGCCGCCCACGTTGTGGTGGCTCTTGATATTGGCGCTGCCCTCGCCGCTGCCCGCCGACTCGATGACATCGGGGTACAGGGTGCCCTGGGCCAGCCACCTATAGCCCTGGGCCGACAACTGCCGGGCTTCTCGCTCAAAGACCCGGATAAACTCGCGCCCCACAATCTTACGCTTCTGTTCGGGATCGGTTACCCCCTGCAAGGCCGAGAGGAACTGCTCGGAAGCCTCTACAACCCGCAGGGCTTTCCCCAGGGGGCGCAGGGCCTGCTCGACCTCCTGGCGCTCACCCAGGCGCAACAGGCCATGGTCTACAAACACCGCGGTCATCCGGTCGCCAATGGCTCGAGCCAGAAGCAGGGCCAGGGTCGATGAGTCCACCCCACCTGAAACAGCCAGCAGCACTTTTTCATCCCCCACTTTGGCCCGGATATCGGCAATCAGGTGCTCCAGGGTGTGCTGGGCTGTCCAGTTGCGGGCCACCCCCGCAAGCTCGAGGAAGTTTTCCAGAACTTGCATCCCTTTGGGGCTATGCACCACCTCGGGGTGAAACTGCACCCCAAAGGTTCGGCCATCGGGAGCGGCAATGGCGGCCACCGGGTTCTCTTCGGTGCTGGCGACCACCTGCCAGCCCGGGGGCAGTTCGGTAACAGCATCGGAGTGGGACATCCACATCTGCAGTTCCCCCTCCAGGCCAGCAAACAAAGGGCCGGTGTGGTGCACCAGGTTGGCCTTGCCGTACTCGCGCCGCCCAGCCCGCTCAACCCTGCCCCCAAAATGCTGGGCCAGGTATTGCATTCCATAGCAGATGCCCAGGACGGGCCAGCCCTGCTCGAGCACCCCGGGTGCGGGCCGGGGGCTGTTGGGCTCGAACACCGAGGCCGGCCCCCCCGAAAGGATGAGGGCCTGCGGTTGTTCAGCCTGAATGCGCTCCAGGCTGGCCGTTCCTGGCAGAATAACCGAATAGGCCCGCAGTTCGCGGATGCGTCGGGCGATCAAACGGGTGTACTGGGAACCATAGTCGAGGATAACGACGCTCATGCAAAAAGCATATCGCTCAAGGCGATAGGCTCCAAACCATAGGCCAGCTACGTCCGCACGGCTACCTCAGGCTGATGGTGACCCCACCGGGGTTGGGCACTTCGATAAGCGATTCCACCGGTACCCGTCCCTGCACCCGCACACGAATGCGATAAATGCCAGGCCGGTCGAAGTCCACACGCCCAGGCAGCTGGGCCACTTCAATATTCAGCGGCATCTGGGAGCCCTCGGGTGCCTCCAGGATTATCAGGCTTGCACCCGGGCCCGGCGGCTGCAGACGAAACTCCACCGGATAGACTGTGACCGGGGTTGATGAAGGCGTTCTCGAGCGCACCCACCAGCCCAGGCCGGCCAGTAGCAGCACCAACGGGATCAGCCATATCCAGAGCGCAACAGCGCGACGGCTGGGCAAGGGCGGCTCCAGCACCTCGAAGGGGGGCTCGAGCCGCTCTTCAATGCGGATGCGACGCGGCGGCGTGCTGGTTGCAGGTGGTGAGGTTGGCTGGTTTACCTCGACATTGAGGCTTTTGCTATGGGCTTGCCTCTCGGCCCCCGGCGCAGCCGCGGCTTTCGCAGGGCTTTTATCAGAAGCCTCGAGCGAGGAAGCGGTCGTTTCATCTTGCACTGCATCCTCCGTCCCTTCAGCGCCAGCCCGCGCGCTGTGGGCCTCGAGGGCATCGACGCGAGGGGGGTTGGGTGCGGTCTGTGGATTGGGCGGGCTCGGTTTCGATGCCAGGGGCTCGCTCCCGACCTCGAGCTGCTGCACCAAAGCTGAATAGTCGATGTGGCCGACCACATAGTCTTCAAGGGCTTCCCTCCAGGGCAGGGCCGGATAGGCTTCACCTGCAAGCACCTTTATGGTGTTGAGCAGACCCGGGAAATCGCGCACATGCCCAGGGTTGGACACCCCTACCCCACCCAGCCAGACCCGGCTACCCCTGGCCCAGACCAGCTCGGGAATTACGTAGCCCACCGGAATATTCTGTTCTTGCGCCCAGTGCAGCACCGTTGCCAGCTGTTTGCACCATTGCGCCAGGCGGTCTAGATCAATCCGCTCAGCCAGCCAGGCTGTCCTTACTGCGCCCACCGGAATCTCGGCAATCCAGGCCTCCCCTTCCTGGTCTATCCAGGGAAGGATGTGCGGCATGGACAATGCTGGAAGCGGTTCCGATATGGGTCTAAAGGCCAGCACATCTATGCCCGTTCGTACATCCTGGCCTTCGAAGGCCTCGACTGCACCTACCCCCGGCAGCGCAATGCGCTCCCGTAACAAGTAGTGCCCTAGGCTTTCCATAGCTCGCAGTATATCTTGCCTGCTGGCCGGGCTGCTCAGCCTCGAGGGCTGGGTTTCAGCCTTCCGGTGTACCGGCATCAGCCCGTCCCGAAGGGGATCGTCCGCCACATCGAGCATGTCAGTACACGAAGCGTGGATTTTAATCAAACAACCTCGCGTTGACACCATATTTTTTGCAATCCTATAATCATGTAGGAAAAATCAACCGTTACCCCCCAAGGGTTCTGCGTTGAAAGGAGCTAGGATGGAGTACAAGGTGACCCTCTCCACCGAAGAAATAGTGCGTGGTCTGAAACACTACCGTCGTATTGCCAAGCAGGATGTTCTTCGGGCCCCGGAGACACCGAACCCCGATATCTTCCGTCTGCACGCCGAAGCCCGGCGCGAAATCTACGCCAAACTGGCCGAGGTGGCCGAAAATGAAGGCCCGGATGCGGTTGTAAGTCAGGCGCTCGAGCTGTACCAGCAGCTTCCTTTTGTAACCGGCACGGCTGAAGATATGCACCCGGAGATTAAGGGCCAGGAAAATGCCCTAGAGAACTTCTTTCTGATGATCGGCTTGGATCCCAAAATTCGCCGGGAAGCCCGCAAGGCACGCAAACCCTTACAATAACGGCTCTGGGTAGGGGTGCGGGGAATACCTGTGCCCCGGTTTTCTATATCTCTGTCTTTCTTCTTGCCATGAACCTCGAACTGCTCGCTGCTCAAGCCAAAGCCTGCACGGCCTGCGGCCTGGCCAGGAACCGCACCCACGTCGTCTTTGGGGAGGGCAACCCCGATGCCAAGCTCATGATTGTGGGCGAGGGGCCGGGTGAAGACGAAGACTTGCAGGGGCGGCCTTTTGTGGGGCGCAGCGGTCAGCTGCTCGATAAAATCCTCGAGGCCGCCGGTATTCCTCGAGCCAGCGTCTACATCGCCAACATCGTCAAGTGCCGCCCACCGGGGAACCGTGCGCCCGAGCCGCTTGAAGCCAAGACCTGCACCTCGCTCTGGCTGGTCAAGCAGGTCCAGCTCGTCAAGCCCCAGATCATCATCCCGCTGGGCGCAACCGCGCTGGAGTTTTTTGCGGGCGAAAAACTTTCCATCACCAAAGCCCGCGGCAAGTTTTTCGAGTGGCAGGGCATCAAAATTTTTCCCATGTTCCACCCGGCTTACCTGCTGCGCAACCCCTCCCGCGAAGCCGGCAGCCCCAAACACCTCACCTGGCAGGACATCCAACTGGTCAAAAAAACCCTGGACGAGCTCGGGCCAAAACAGGGGATCGAGATCAAAACTGTTAGCCAGGAGTCGCTTTTTTAACAGCACCCAGCCCCTCACCACCCCCTACCGATGCCTTTTTCGCGAACCGGCTTTCTTCACCTCCTGGTGGTGTACCTGGTCTGGAGCAGCACCTACCTGGCTTTCAAAATAGGCCTCCTGAATGGATTTGAGCCCTTCTGGATGGGCGCTACCCGGTTTATCCCGGCGGCTTTGTTACTGCTCCTGTACGCCCGCTGGCGCGGCTGGCAAATACGGCCAAGTCGCCAAATGCTGGGCAAGCTGGCGCTCTCGGGCAGCCTGCTTTGGTTGGGCGGCAACGGCCTGATTCTCGTGGCGACCCAGCATGTCCCATCGGGATACGTCGCCTTGATGATCGCCACCACCCCCATCTGGGCGGCCACGCTCGAGGGTTTGCTGGATCGAAAGCGGCCCTCGGGACTCCTGGTGCTGGGGCTGCTTACAGGTCTGCTGGGCATCCTGGCCCTCAACGTGCCCAAGCTAAGCACCGGCACCCCCACCAATCTGCTGGCCTTCTCGCTGCTCCTGATTTCGCCGCTGATGTGGTCCAGCGGCACCATCTACACCCAGCGCTACATTGCCAGCGTGGAACCGGTGGTGGTCTCGAGCTACCAGCAGCTCTTTGGTGGGCTGGGCTTCCTGCTCATCTCCATCGTGCTGGGTGAACCCTGGCACACCCCCACCCCCCTGGGCTGGGCCAGCAACCTGTACCTGATCGTCTTTGGCTCCCTGATTGCCTATACCTCGTACATCCAGGCGGTGCGGCTGCTACCTCTGAGCCTGGTAACCACCTATGCCTACATCAACCCGGTAATCGCCCTGCTGCTGGGCTGGGTCTTCCTGCGGGAACCCCTGGGCATCTGGACCTGGGTTGGCGGGGCCCTGGTGCTGCTGGGGGTAGGGCTGGTTTTCCGCAGCCGTATGAAGCCCGCCGTTTAACCCGTTGTTTGAACACAGCACGCTTCGGGCTTTCTCCTCACAAACAAAGTGCCCGCCCACCCAGTTTCCTCCATCCCAGAGGCTCTATGGCCGCCCCGCCGCTGGATCTGGCCGAGCGGCCTTTTAGTGATTTTTATCACTATACCTGTTCGTGAAATAGGATCAGTGCTTAAAGTGGCGCGAGCCGGTAAAGACCATAGCGATGCCCAGCTCGTTGCAGGCAGCGATCACCTCTTTGTCGCGCTTGGCACCGCCGGGCTGCACGATGGCCGTAACCCCTGCAGCAGCCGCGGCCCGCACCACATCGTCGAAGGGGAAGAAGGCCTCGGAGGCCAGCACCGCCCCCTTGGCCCGCTCACCCGCGTTCTGGATGGCGCGTTCGGCGGCCCAGATGCGGCTCACCGCCCCCGTGCCCAGCCCCACCGTGACCCCATCCTTGGCCAGCACCACGTTGTTGGAGCGGGTGTGCTTGCCCACGTACCAGGCGAACTTGAGATCTAAGAGTTCCTGCGCCGTGGGGATGCGCTCAGTCACGTAGTGCAGGCTGAGTTCTTCCCAGCGCCGCATGTCCCGATCCTGCACCAGAAAACCACCCACCAGCGGGCGGACTTCCCTTTGGTCAGCGTCTTGTGGAGCGGCTACCAGCACCCGCAGGTCGGGCTTTTTGCTGCGGAACCACTCGAGGGCCTCCGGGCTTACCTCGGGGGCGATGAGCACCTCGAGGAAGGTTCCACGGGTGGCCATGGCGGTCTCGAGGTCCACCGGGCGGTTGAAGGCCACCACCCCGCCAAACACCGAGAGGGTATCGGCATCGCGGGCGCGCTCCCAGGCGGTTTTGGGGTCGTCGGCCAGGGCCACCCCACAGGGGTTGGCGTGCTTGACGGCCACGCAGGCCGGCAGCTCGAACTCGCTCACCAGGCCCCAGGCCGCGTCGGCGTCGGCGTAGTTGTTGAAGCCCATGGGCTTGCCGGCCAGCACCCGGGCGTGGAGCACCGGGCCTCGCTGGCCCTCGAGGGCGTACAGAGCCGCTTCCTGGTGCGGGTTCTCCCCGTAGCGCAGCTCCACCGGCAGGCGCTCGAGGCTCAAAAGCCGGGTCTGGGGGAACTTCTCGTAGGCCAAAAAGTCGGCGATGGCCGCGTCGTAGACCGCGGTGTGGGCAAAGGCTTTATATGCCAGCCTGCGGCGAAACTCACTGCTAACGCCGGTGCGCAAGGCCTGCAATACCTCGGGGTAGTCGGCCGGGTCACACACCGGCAACACCGCCTGGTGGTTCTTGGCTGCGGCCCGCAGCATGGCCGGCCCCCCGATGTCGATGTTCTCGAGGCACTCCTCAAACGAAGCCCCCCGTGCCAGGGTCTCCCGGAACGGATACAGGTTGACACAGAGCAGGTCAATCCGAGGAATGCCCTGGGCCTGCAGCTCGGCCTCGTGCTCAGGGCGCCTGGTTGCCAGCAAGCCGGCATGGATGCGGGGGTGCAGGGTCTTGACCCGCCCGTCCAGAATCTCGGGAAAGCCCGTCACCTCGGAGACATAAATCACGTCCAGCCCCGCCGCCTGTAGGGTTTTGTGGGTTCCGCCGGTGGAGACCAGCTCAAAGCCCAGCTCCGCCAGGCCCCGCGCAAACTCCACCAAACCCGCCTTGTCCGATACCGATAAAAGCGCACGCATACGGCAGAATCATACCCTTCGCAAAGCCCCCTTTTGAAACCCACCGGGGTAATGGGCACCTTTGCAACGGTCCGCTGGCCCGGCAGGGGCTAAACTTAACGCATGAGCACATCCATTTACGAAGCCATCAAGAAAGAAATTGTCGAAGCCATGAAACGTGGCGACACCGCCACCCGCGACTACGCCCGGGTGGTCAAGGCCGAGCTCGACCGCAAGGGCGATGGCAGGCCGCTGCCCGATGCCGACGCGGTCAAAATTCTCAAGGCCCTGCGGGTTACCGCCGAGGAAAACCAGAACGCCTTCGAGCTGGCCTTCCTGGACAGATACCTGCCACAGGAGATGAGCGAGGCTGAAATTGAAGCCTGGATCAGGGCCAACGTAGACTTTGCATCGCTCAAGTCGCCCATGGCCGCCATCGGCATCGTCACCAAGGCCCTGGGCCCCGCTGCTCCGGGAGATCGGGTAAGAAAGGTGGTGGAGAAAATAGCAGCCCAGCCATAACCGCCCATCTGCTACAATAAGGTTTTGGGAAGAGGGCGCAGCCGCTGGTGGCAACACCAGAGGAAAGTCCGGGCAGCACAGGGCAGGATGCCAGCTAACGGCTGGGCGGGGTAACCCGACGGAATAGTGCAACAGAAAGCAGACGGCCGGGTCAACCCGGTCAAGGTGAAACGGTGCGGTAAGAGCGCACCAGTGCCCCTGGCAACAGGGGCAGCTAGGCAAACCCCATCTGCTGCAAGTCCCACGTCCCGCTCAGGCGGGGCGACACGCCAGGGAGAACTGGCCCGGTTCGCTACAACCTGCGGTAGGGACGCTTGAGGTGAGCGGCGACGCTCATCCCAGAGAGATGGCTGCGGAAACAGAACCCGGCTTACGCCTCTTCCCAACCTCGACGTTTCTGGCCGACCCCTGACCTCTATTGGGTTAGGGGCTGGCTTTTTTGCTACGGGCCAAGGCCCCCCTCGAGTATTAAGACAGCGCCCCAGAGGCTCGCTTCTAGGCGGCCGCAGCAGCTTTGTTGTCACGCGACGACATAAAGGTGAAAATGAGAAACGACATAAAGGTAAATTTCTCATGTATAACTATGCACAATTATCCACCTATTTTGTATAGTTTTGCACTATTCGCGTGAAACTTCAAAATTCTGATTCCGAGTACCAACGTATTAGGTCTAGATTATCTGCTGCAGCCGTGGAGCCGTTGCGGACTTCAAAGTGTCTGCTCAGCAGGGTGGTCTGGGCCGGAAGGTCGGTGTTATAGGTCGTATCTAGGAGCACGGTTGAGGTGCCATCGAAGTTCTGCTGGACTATTAGAACACCCAGGTCTGTGCCGTTGGGCCTCGAGAAGAGAGTCATGTCAAATACTTGGTTGTTGGCAACCGCCACCCCCAAATTAACCTTCTGCACTGTGCCGGTGCCTGTGCGCCTGGCAAAAAACCAATTGGTGTCGGTCGAGTCTTTTACCATGCCAACCACGTCTGGTAGCGCAGAGGGCTCTCCCGCCAGAATGCCGGTCTGGCTGCTCAGGCAAATACATTTTTGCCCCCCCGTCAGGCTGATGCTCCCCGTGGCAAAGCGAACGTGATGGAAAAAACCACCTCGCCCGGCGCTGTTGCCGCGCCAGAATGTGTTAACGTTGTCCCGCACTCCGCTGGCGTTGCCTGCTGTGGTGCTCGTGCTAAACCGAGTGCGGTATATACTCTCTGCCAAAGTAGTTATAGCAGGGGTCGGATGGCTCAAAGTGGCGGCAGTTGTAGGGGTAAGCCCGAATGAGCCGAGCGCGGTTCCACTTCCGGGAACCCACATCATAATCCGGTTACCAAATAGCGCTGGTTGAATATCGCTATCCACCCCAGAAGGGCCCACAAACTGCGGCAGAATCCGCCCGGCTCTGGAACGCGCATATAACGTGAGTTGCCCACTTACGGACGCGGGCGCTGCATCGGTGCGGGCAGTTAGCTGCACGCCTGAGGTACCGATTACAATCTGGCCCGAACCGTTGACGGTGGCATGCGATGCACCACCGAAGCTCCCGGCGCTGTTGTATTGCACCTGGCCGCTACTGCCGCCGGGGGATCCACCCCCACTGGCCGATAGCGTGCCCCCTGATAGGGATAGCCCGGAACCCACCGTTATGGATTCGACATTCCCGGAACCGGCGCTAGACCTACCTAGAAGGGTGCCACTGTTAACGATCTGAAGCTTACCTAGCGGCACGCTGTTGTTAATCAAAGCCCTCGAGCCATCAATGGCCTGGGCCAGCACGATAGCCAATATTAACACTAGTCCGACGGCCATGCCTCTGTGCATGTATCCCCTCCTAAGCTGCGTTATCTATGCTTAGCCACCGCACGCGCCCGGAACTACCCGGCCCGATTTGGAATCCGCAATACTGGTTAGACGCCTTACTGGTGGTCGGATGGCTTAACAACATCGACCCGTTCACGTAAACACTGATGATTGATCCCGTATCCCGCACTTCCAGGGTGTGCG
Organism: Meiothermus taiwanensis WR-220; assembly: GCF_003568585.1. Classification (NCBI taxonomy): domain Bacteria; kingdom Thermotogati; phylum Deinococcota; class Deinococci; order Thermales; family Thermaceae; genus Meiothermus; species Meiothermus taiwanensis. The sequence continues at coordinate 1,035,060 of NZ_CP021130.1, read as the reverse complement.
CTTGCGCGTTGGAACGGCTGGGGCCGCTGGCGCCGGTGACATACGTGTATGTGCCGCCTGTGATTTCCCCGAGAGAAATGAAGTTGCTGCTGGGGTCCCAAAACACCTGCCACTGATCGCCATACCACTGGGTCTGGCTGCGAATCCACAGCGCAATCGGGGAATCTGGGGTGGCAACGTCAGCTATCCGGAGTCGGATCCTTCTTGCGGGGTTAAGAAGCTGAAGTGTGGGAGTATCGTAATCTTGCCCATTTTGATTGTAAAAACCTACGGTCTGCCTGGATATTCCCGCATCGCCCTGCCAGGAACGGTTTGCCGCTGTATTAATACTCTGGATGCCCCCTCCGGCATTCCGCCAGCCTGCATCGGCGTCCGTTTGACTGTAGCCGGCTGTATTACTCGGGCTTCCGCTGACCTCGTCGCTCGTGGGCTGTGGAACACCGGCAATGATTGCCCTGACCACAAGATAGTAGGTCGTGCCGTTTAGCAGCCCCCCTACCTCAAAGGACGTGTTGTTGCCTACAGCAAAAAAGGTATAGGGGCCTCCCGATACCGAGGCGATTCCTATCTCATAGCTGTCAGCGGCCAGCGCGTTCCAACCTACGACTGCGTACCCATCGTACTAGGTTGCCGACAGTCCACTTACCTTTGCCCCAAATGCGAATGGATTAATGATTATCTTGCTCATGTCGGGTACCCAATCAGTGTCACCTTGAGCCCCTTGGCCCCGGTGCCTGCCGAGGTGATGTCTATGCTGATTTCGGCATCGTCCCCCAGGTTGGTATCGACCAGGTTGGGCTGGGTGGCCGCCGTGGTGCTGGTGCGCTCGTTGTCATCGATGGACAGCTTGTTGCTGCCCATGATAGACGCTCCGTTCTTGCGAATATCCACCACCACCGGCCCGCTGCTCGAGGCCGTACTCAAGCTGGCCCGAACTGCTGTCGGGGTAAACGCATACGGCATGCGGAAAGTCACCTTAGCCGTACCGGTGGTCAGGTTGCTGGTCTCGTCGCTGGCAGCAATTACGAAACTCTGGATGCTGTTGAGGCTGCCGCCGGAGGCGCTCTCCGCCCCCACAATGAGCAGCACATCGTTGTTGGCCAGCTTTGCCTGACCTGCGGCGGTCAGCGTGAGCACAGCCCCGGCGACCGTGTAGTCGTTGCCCCCGCCCTCGACCAGAAACTCGGCCTTGGCCACCACAAACACAGCTACGTCGCCCCTCGGTGTCCAAGGTAGGTTGATGGTGCTCTGGCCGGTAGACCAGGTAGCCCTATATGCACGAAAGGAGGCCCCCGCGATGGGGGCCTCCCAGGTCGTGCCCGTCCAGACCTGTATGCGCTGGCCGGTTGGGGCATCGGCTACATAGATTTGGCGGCCCGTATCGTTGGCCGACAGGTTCGGGCGAGTCGCCAGCGTAAACACGGGCAGACCGAAGGGAACCCGCGTACCGGCCAGCCTGCTCTCAATCTTGCTCATGCCCTACCCCCTATCCGGGCAGGACGTAATCCACTTCGATGCGGGCCGCGCCTGCCGTGGCGCCGTTGGCGGCGTAGGTGGCGATGATGTTTTCCACCGAGCCGACCGGCGTCAGGTTGGGTTCCACCTCAAAGCTGGTCAGGGCCGGGTAGCTGAGGTCGTTCTCGGTAGCCCCCATGTATTTCGCCGTATTGCCCGATATGCCCACCGAGACTTGCGCCCCCGTACCGCCCGTGAAGGGCGTATCTATGATGAGCCGTACCCGCAGCACCCTGGCATTGGCCGGCAGGGCGAACATGCTGACGGTGGCGGCGGAGTTGAACGCCAGGCTGGTGGTATCGGTCTTGACCGTATCGTTGGCCACAGCCACGTTGGCCCACTCGAGCACCCCTGGGGTGCTGCTTTGCGCCAGCACCTGGTTGGCCGCACCCTGCGCTGTCGGCAAAGTTAGGGTATAGTCGGCGCTGATGGCGGGGCTCTGGATGGTGATCTGGTTGGTATCCCCATCGTTGAGCTGAAGGGCCTTGACCCGGATATCGATGTGGGCGCTGTCGGCCCGGTTGCGGAAATCCAACCGCCCGGAGGCGGTTTTTAACAAGGCAGCCGTGGCGCTGGCCAGGCCGATCTGGAACTGGTCGCGCAGGGTGCCAAAAAGTTCCTTCAGGGGGTTGCTCATATCATCTCCTATAGCGGGACCAGGTTGAGAATCACCACGCCCGCGCCCTGGGTGGTGCCCGCTCCGGGGGTGATGAATAGGTAAATGCCTTCACCGGGGGCCAGCTCGAGGTTTGGGAATACCTCGTACTGGGCGGCAAAGGCGGGGTCATTCTCGCTTGCCGACATGAACCGGCCCGGCTGGCCGGGCTGGCCGATGGATAGCTGGGCGCCTGCCCCGTTGAAGGGGGTGCGAACATCGAGCTCTGCACCGGCCAGGAGGGTTGGTGCCTGCACCGTGTGCAGCAGCATGGGCGAGGGGACACCAGAGGTGAAGGTGCGGAGCACTGGGGCTATGCCCCCTGCTTCCCCCGTCTGCACCACGATGATGCCCTGCTCCACCAGCTCCACTTCGGGGTACGCTAGCACCGTCTGCACATCCACGCCCAGCTCCACCACCTCGATCTGAGTGGTCTCGAGCGTGGTCTCGTAGTGCTCCCTAACCTCTATAACCTCAATCACCCACCACCACCTTCCCTTCCAGCCACTTCCAGCGGTGGGCCCCTTCAATCAGGGCCAGCTCACCCCAACCCTGCTTCCAGGTCAGGGCCGCCACCTCGGTGTGGGGCATGAACCAGGTCAGTGCCACCCGATCCGGCCCGTTCAGGGTGAAATACAGGTTGGAGTTGGCCGGGGTGGTGCTCACGTCCAGGAGCGGGGGGCCCTGCTTGTTGGCCGGGTAGATGGTCAGGCGGGCCTCGAGGCCGTTGAAGTTCGCCGGAATCCGCTCGCCGTTGGGGGCGCGGTAGCTGCGGGTGAACACCACCCGGTAGGCGTAACCCAACACACCACGATGGATGGTGGGAAAGGCGGTCAGCTTTCCCCGTTCTGTAGGCATGTGGCCTCCTATGTTATTTCAATCTCGATACGCCAGCTCGTTTCTGGAGTTAGTACAGCATTTTGTTCGGTGCTATCGTTGAAAAACGATACTATCAAAGTCCTTAGCGCGGTAGACGGGGGGGACAACTCGTGGTTTACAACCCAATCGCCTGTGGACGCGGGAGCAATCCACGCGTTCACGCTATTTACGATTATCTTGCCACCGTTCGCACTGCTGGTCTGAACTCGGCGTAATAGGATCCTCTGGTTTTGGAGTGCTATTGGCAGCCCATACACTGATCTGTTCGTTTGCGGCGCCAGCACTATATTGCTACTTCCTCCTATGCAGCCGGAGTGGGTTTGGTAATTTTTGGTTACGAGTCCCCGAGTATCTCCTCGTAACCCATTCAGTGTGTGTACCCACCGCCCCCCTCCAGCAGCGTTTAGCACCCACAGTCCGTCGACACCGAGAGCCGATGGATTGTATAACCGGTAACGCCCGTATCCTTCCACATCCACCGTATCGCCATCATTGAACCCGGTCGCTGCAGCCAGGGCCGAAAGAGACCCCAGGCGCTGGATGCGCTTGATGCCGGCCCCTTCGACGACCAGGCGAGATTGGTGCAGATTTTCCGTGCGGTCGAGCACCGCCTGGATGGCGGCTTCCAGTGGGCCGATGGCCACCGGCTCGTTGTTCCCGGCCTGTGGGAAGTTTGGGATGCTGGTAGGAAAAGCGTTGGTGGGGTTGAGTGTTTTTGGCATTTAGGCCTCCTGTAGTTCGTAGGCGCCAATGTCGGGCGCCCCGCGCAGCCTGGGCAATCCATCCAGATCGTATTCGGGGAGCTGGCTCACCAGCGCCCCTGCGTTGATGGCCGGGCTGCTTTGGAGCAGGCGATAGTTGCCGTTGCCGCCGGCCTGATAGTCTACGAACTTTGGATCGGCGTTGAGGCTGTTTTGATGGGTGCTGGTTGCCAGCGCCCAGTTGGTGGGGTTGCCCCAGTTGAGGTTATTCAAAAATTGGTTGACCCCGGTCTGGGCCACCTCCTGCACCCCGTAGCTGCCGTTGAGGGCAAAGATGTTGTTGGCAATTAGGTATCCATCCACCGTGTGCCCATCCACATCGGTACCGAGCGAGAGGCCTCCATACCGGCAGTTCACCACGGTGTTGTTGATGATGTACCCATTCTTCGGCCTGTGCCAGTTATCCAAGCCGTACCCCCGCACGCGCTGCACGAAGTTGCCTCGGATGATGGCCCCCTGCCCCTGGGCGTAGATGCCATGAATCCAGGTGCAGTGCCCGGCGGCATAATCCCCAATATCCCGCACCACGTTGTAGGCCGCCTCGCAGTTTTCCGAGTAGGTGGAAAACACAATCCCTGCGCCGCCATCCGAGTCGCAGGGCGGGATGATATCGTGCACATAGCACCAGAGCACCCGGTTGCTCTGGTACACGTTGGCCGGGTTATACGTCCAGGACATTATCCCCACCCTTGCTGCTCCGTATACCTCAAACCCAATCACATCGATATAGCTGCCCCCGAACGTGATGCCATAGTTATTTCCTGCCGCGTTGATCTTGGCGCCCCATTTGTTGTGGGACATTACCACAATCCGGTTGGCCGGAGTACCGCTTCGGTTGATGTGGACATACTCGTTATAAACCCCGTCCATAACCCGCAACACATCCCCCGCAACCAACTGGCTAATAGCGTAGGTAATGGTTTGCCAGGGCTGGGACTGAGTACCGGGATTGCTGTTGCTGCCCGCCGGGGATACGTAAAAGGTTCGTAATCCGGTCGGGTTTGGGTAAAAGGCTTGCTCTGGCCACAGTTGGATAGGGGGCGCCTCCCACACCTGGCCTGAGGGATCCCAGGTCAGGCCCGAAGGGTTCCAGGTGATCGGGCCATATCCAACATAGTAGGCCGCCGCAAGCCTCGTGTGGGCGGGTTTGATTTTGTTGATGATGGCCAGGATGCGGGCCCGCTCCTCCGGGGTGCCATCGTAGCTCCGGGTATTTGGGTACAGGTATACGTTGAACTCACTCCACCGCGTGGTGTCGTAGGTCCAAACGGGCACAATCGCGGAGGCATACCCAAGCTGCGACAGGGCCACGGAAAGCCCGTACTCGGTGCCGGCCCATTGCCAAAATTCCCAGGCCCCGAGCACCCGCGTGCGCCAGGCCTCGAGGCTCTCCCCCGGATACCGCGTTAGCCCACGCTCAGCGCCGAGGCGGTTGAGCGCATCCTCCGGCGCCAACTGCGCCCAGCGGGCCAATAAGCCGGTAGCAACCAAAGAGCTGTACTCGTCCAGCGCACGACCCCAGCCGGCCAGGAGCGCCCAACCACGGTCTTTTTGCAGCCAGGGTGGGGCCAGCTCGGGCAGCCAGTCCTCGTAGAGCTGGACTGGGACTAAATCAATCTCCTGGCCCGGCATCTAAATCTCCTGATAGGTGGCGCTCAGCGTAAAGCTGGCCACCTGGGTGGGGGTCAGGGTCTGGTCGGCAGAGGGGGCGGTTAGCACTACATCGAGGACATTGGTCACGAATAGCGCCTCAATCAGCGCCGAGCGGTAAACCATTGTCCCAATAGCAAGGCTTTGCTGGAAGGCAGCCAGTCGGGAAGTTACCTCGGCCTGCACCTCGGTGAGGAAGCCGGCCCGTAGGCGGATGGTGGCGGTTATGGCGATGTTTACCTGGGTGGCGGCGTACACCTGCACATTGGCGGTCAGGGGCTTGCGCTGCTGGATGTAGGCATCCGCAGCCGCCACAGCCCCCGGCCCCAGGCCCCCCTCCCCCCACACCACCACGTCCACCGTGCCCTGGCCGCGGGGGTTGTTATCTAGCACCCGCACCTTGGTAATTGACGGCGTGCTGGATAGGGCCCAGCTTTCATATGCAGCGCGGGTAGCGCCATAGCCCAGCTCCCCCCAGCGCAGCCGGCAACGCTCGCGGTAGGCGGCGTCGCTCTCTTTGTCAATGGCGGCCTCCAGCACCCCCGTGTTCACGATGGTCACTCCTGGGAGCGGCGTGAACATGACGGTGCCGGAGCCGATGGGCAGGTTGTAGGCCGCGCCCGGGCTCTCGGCCCGAAACTCCAGATCCAGCGTGCCGCCCAGGGGGAGGGTGCCGCCGTTCAGGTTGTTGAAGCGCAACCCGGCGGCATTGCCCGCCCATAGCTGACCGGGCTGGATGCTGTAGGGGCCAAACCCCGCCTGGGCGGTAAGGCGGAAGGTCTGCCGGGCGAAGGTGGCCTGCTTGCGGGTCAGGGCATAGGCGCTCTGGCCCAGCAAATCCAGGTAATCCCCGGTTGCGGTGTCGAGAAACCCGCCTTTGGCGATTTCCAGGCGGAGGGCCTCGAGGTCGGCAATCCCGGCAGCCTGCAACTCCACCAGAGTTCGCTGGATGCTTCCTTCTACCCAGTCGGTGGGGGGGTAGCCCTTGGCCTGCAGGAAGGCAATCAGCGCGGCCAGCACCTGGTCGCGGCTGCGGGGCTGCAGCAGTTGGTTCAGGTTAGGCACGCAGCACCTCCACGCTCAGATCGCTGACCCGCACCACCAGGCTGAAGGGGCCTTCCTCGGTTTGCAGCACGATATCCAGGTCGAGCTGGTTCCACTGCGGCTGGCTGGCGGTCACTTCGGCGCTCAGGATGCGGGGGTCAGCCTCGAGGGCATTTGTTGCCCGCACCTCGATCTCAAATAGCGTCTCGGGGGTGATTTCCCGGTTCAGGAACTGCTTGAGGTCAAGCCGGTACTCGGGGGCATAAAACAGGCTCCCGGGCGGGGTAATGAGGCAGCGGGCCGCCGCCTCGGCCAGATTATCCAGTCCGCGTTTGATCGTCCAGGATAGATCGGGAAATGCCGATAGATCGGTGCCAAAATCCGCCATTACTGCACCCCTTTCACTTTGCTGGAGCCGCCAGATTGCACGGTGCCGGTGGTGGGCACATTTGCAACCGGGGTGGTGCTGAAAACAAATGTCAGCGGCTGGCCCTGGAGCAGCACATTAGAGCCCCCCACTCCTCCAAGCTCCACCAGGGGCGCATCCACTGTCACCTTGATGCTGGCGGTGAGCCGCAGTTCCCGGAGCCCCTCGCCCCGCCACAGGTCGCAGTAGCGCAGCTCGGGATCGCCCTGGTGGAAGCCCACCAGCACCCGCGCCCCGGGGGCGACCTTTACGGTTACCCCGGGCAGCCCCGTCCAGATCGGCACCCGGGTCAGGGCGCCCAGGCGGGGATCGTCTACCTGCACATCCACGTGCATGTCCTCGTAGTCTTTAAGGATGCTGCCGGGGTACAGGGCCAGGTAGTCGAGGTGCGCCGGGCGAGCCAGTTGTTTGATGGCGTTGGTCAGTCGTTCTTGCATCTACCCTCCTTAACCTATATAGATGGCGGTGCGCAGCTTGGCCCCAATCTGGTGAATCACCCGCTCCACCCGGCCCAACTCCCGCACCTGGCCGTCCCAGAGGCCCTTGAGCACGACTCCGGGCCGGAGCGCGGGCGTCGGTAATAGTGAAAACCAGCCCCGCTGGGGGGCGGCCTCGGAGACCACCGCCCCCTCGGGCCCCTGCGGCCAGGGCTCGGCCCCGGCCCAGGTCGTGCCGTCGGGCAGCACCCGCCAGGCTCGGTCGGGCAGGCGCGCCATGACGGCTTTCAGGGCCTCTGCGGCAGTACCGCCGCGACGAGCCCAGCGCACGAATACGGTGGGCAGATCCAGTTCCCCCGGCTGCTCCCCTGCTTCGGTTAGCAGATCCCGCACCACCAGTGAGGCCGGCACGCCTTCGTAATCCTTAGGGGGCAGGATTTTGGATAGCCCATCGTAGCCGCCGACCAAAAACACCTCGGTTATACCTGCGCTGGGGCCGCCGCGCCGCGCGGTGGTGCGGTAGGTGGTGCCGTCCTCGAAGCGCAGGATTACCGCCTCCCCGGGGGCCAGTGGCACCTCCTCCCCCAGCCGCAGCTCGGCCAGCGGCCGGCCTATGCGGGGGATTGTAACAACGCCGCTGCTGACCGGGATACCGTTGGCGGTTAGGTAGCTCATGGTCGCACCCCACGGGCGCTGGGCGGGTTGGCCTGGGCCCGCTGCTGGGTGGTGGGGGTGCCGTCCCGGTCAGCCCCGCCGGTGTCGGTGCTGCCGCTCTTCTTGCCCACCTGCGTGGCTTCGGTTTTTACCTTCTTGTAGCTGGGCCGCCACTCCCGCATCTGCAGGGTAGCCGTCCAGCCCTTCACCGGGTCGTAGGGCGGCTCCTCGAGGCCGAAGATGTACAGGTGGGTGATGCCGTGCCGGCGCAGGGTGGGGTGCACCGGCTGGTACACGTCGGGGGCCTTCTGCTCCTTGGCTTTGGGGCGGAAGAGCTGGATCAGCCGCTGGAGCTTGGTGAACTCGCTCTCCTTCCAGACCCGGATCTCCACCGTGACCTCGGCGTAGTCATAGCCGAGGTAGGTGTATTCCACCCCTTTCTTGGGAATCTCGGTGGTTTCTTCCTTCAGGGTGCGGCGCACCGATACCTGCACCACACCCTGAATCTCGTCCTGGCCCCGGGCCGAGGGCTTGATGGCGAAACGCTGGCCGCCTGGCCCCACAAATACGATCTGGTCGCGCTCCATCAGGCACCCTCCTCGATGGCGGCCCGCTCGAGGGCCTCCAGGATGGCCTCCACCACCAGGGCCTTGGCCTCGCCGGGGGTCTGGGCTTGCTGCAGCACGATGTGGCCGATGTGAACATGCACCTCGCGGGTGGGGTTAGCCGTAGCCCCTGCGCCCGCTGCGATGGCCGCTACCGGCATCTGGGGCGCCGCCGGGATGGCCGCCGTGGCCAGGGCCAGGCCCGTGCTGGCCACTGCCCCGCGCATGGCCAGCAGGCCGCGCTGCAGGCCCAACCCGCCCTGCTCCCCGATGCGGGCCAGGGCCCGGCTGGGGGAGCGCACCTCGAGGCCCTCCCGGGCCCCGCCTACTGCCTGCACAGCCAGCCCCTTGGCTGCCTCCCAGATTTTGCCGGGCGCGGCCTTGAGGCCGTTCCACAGGCCGGTAATGGCGTTGCGGCCAATCTCCAGCATCAGCCCCGGCAGGTTGGCCAGGGCGCTGCGGATGGTCTCGGGCAACCCTTTAGCCCAGACAATCAGCTCCCCGCCCTTGGTGATAATGGCCTGCCACACCCCATTCACGCCGTCGCGGAACCAGCCCAGCCGCTTATAGGCCACCACCACGGCGGCCACCAGGCCCCCTACCAACGCGATCACCCAGCCCACCGGCCCCATCGCCAGCAGCCAGCCGCCTGCCATGCGGGCTGCGGTAGCTACCCAGACCAAGCCCAGGCGCAGTAGGGTGCCGGCCAGGCCGAAGGTCAGGGTGTTGAGCAGGCGGAATCCGGTGGTGAGCACCAGGAGGGTGCCCACCAGGGCCAGCCCCCCGGCGTTGGTTCCGGTCAGGCCGGCCTGATTGGCCGCGAAGCCTTTGGCGAGCTGGCCCAACAGGGCCAGGCCCGGCTCCAGCGCCTTCCATACCCCCTGCAACGTCCCCAGCCCGGCCTGAACCCCCGCCCAAAACTGCCGCGCATACCCCAGGGCCACCGGGAAATACTGCCGGGCTTTCTGCGCCAGCAGGGCGGCCCGGTCGAGGAAGCCCAGGATGGCCTCCCCCGCCTTTTTCGGCTCGGTGGCGCTGGCCAGCGGCCCGAACACCGCCTGCATCAGCCGGGCCAGGCTGGCCTGGAAGCGGCGGGCGATGGCGGCGCCGGGACCCTGGCTGAAGTCGGTCAGGGCGGCCAGGTTGCCGAGCATTTGCTTGAAGGGCTTGAGCGGCCCGCCGTCGCCCACGTCCATCTGGCTGAAGAGCTCGAAGGGGCGGCTCTTGAGCGTGGAGATCAGGCCGAAGATGCTGGTGCTCTGCTCCTCCATCAGCCCGCCGAAGCGCTTCTGGATGATCTGGCGCACCGCCAGCATGGCCTTGTTGACCGTGCCCACGTAGCTCCCGCTCTTGTCGAACCTGAGCCCCTGGGCCTCCAGCAGCTCCCGGCTGATGCCCAGCTCCCGCAGCCGCTCGAAGGCCTCGCCGAAGTTGCCCGAGCGCAGCCGGGTCAGGGGACTGATGGCGTCCTCCAGCCGCACCCCCATCGCCGAGGCCAGGTCGCCGGCGTCCTTAAGCAGCCCTTGCAGGTTCTTGACATTCACCCCGGCGGCCAGCAGTTGCTTGCCGCCGGCCAGCACCTCCTGGGTCTCGAAGGGCGTCTGGGCCGCAAACCGGGCCAGCATGGCATAGGTTTCCTTGGCCATGCGCCCGGCCTCTGCGCCGAACTGGGGCCGCAGCATCACCCGCAGGCTGATGAGCTGCTGCTCCTTGAAGCCCAGGGCGTCAAACACGCTCTTGGTGGCCAGCCCGGCGGCCCCGGCGATGAGCAGGTTGGGCAGGCTGGTCAGGCGGCCAATCAGGCCGCTCAGGGATTTATAAGCATTCTGGGCCTGTGTACGGATGCTGCCCAGGTGGCGGCTGGCCGCCCCCACCGCCGATAGGGCCCCCACCAGGCGGCGGGCGGCAGCGGTGGAAATCCCGAAGCTATTGGCGATGGCCCGCGCCGCCGCTGCGCTGTCCCGTCCGGAGCCCTGCAGTTGGGTGCGGATGCGGCCCAGGCCCGCCGACATGGCCCGCGACTGGGTCACAAAGTTGTTGCGCAGGCCAAAGTACCAGGTCAGGCGCCTCATGGTTTCTCCTCAAAGTGGCTCAGGAGCACCGCCGCCTCCAGTGCAGCCCCGGCTAGGGCCTCAGGGCTGTCCTGCCCCTGCCGGTAGGCCAGCAAAAGCTGGCCCGCAAACAGGGGCCGGTCGCGGTGCTTCAGGGCCTCATTCAGCAAGTCGGCGGATTTTTTGAAGAAACTCCGTCTCGGCCATCTGGGCGATGGCCGCCAAGTCCTGGCTGATAACGTCGGCCAGGCCGGGGTAGTCCTCCAACATCTGCTCAAACTCGGCTTTGTCGGGGAATACCAGGGTCGCCTTGGCGTATTTCTCGCCGATGGCGTAGGTATCCAGGGCCAGCTTCTGCCCGCTGGCGGCCTTGTCCAGGTCGGCCCGCATGAGGCGGTATTCGCCCTTGGATAGAGGACGAAAAACCAGCGCACGGCCCTGGCGCACCAGGGCAAACAGGCGGTCGCCGTGCGATTCAATCAGCGTGGCAAGGGTGGTGGGGGGCAAAAGGCCCTCGAGGTCGTCCGTCAAAATTTCGGGCTTTCCCATGTTATGCCTCAAAAAGGTTCCGGCCCCGCCAGGGGCAGGGCCGGCTCAAAGCAATATCAGAAAGTGGCCAGGTCGCCGGGCACCACGTCCAGCGCCTTGCAGGTCAGCTCGGCCATTAGGGCCTCCGCGCCCGGGGTGGCCGAGAGGGCGTCGTTCAGGATGCGCAGGTCGTTGAGCTTGTCGATAATGACGTTCTCCTCGGCGTCCACGAAGGTGACCACCGCGTTGAAGGATTTGCGCTTGTACTTGGCCCCCAACTTGGCGCGGAACTGGTGCCACTGATCCACCGGCATCTTGATGGTCACATCCGCCGGGGCCATCTGGCCGGGGGTGCGGCCCACCGGCTTGCCCCCGGCGTAGATGTACTCCTCCGAAACCTCGCCGGTGTTGTATTCCAGCTCGACGTTCACCGGGATGCGCTCCCCGTCCAGGTCGAGCTGGATGCTGGAGTTGTCGTAGACCTTGCCGTTGCGTACGGTAATCGCCACGCGCCACCTCCTAGGCCGCTACCGGCTGCAGTTGCGGGTTGAAGAACCGCACCTTGCCGGTGATCCGCTCGGCGTAGCCCAGCGGGACGATGCTGATGTCGTAGGGGATGGTCTTGGTGCTGAGGATGTTTTCGGCCCGGTCAATGCGCACATATACCGCCGGCTGGTCGGTGGTCTCGTCAATCGAGACCTTGCCGCGCAAGGCAGTGCGAACCAGCCCCTGCACGTAGGCCTCGATGCGCAGGGCCTCCCGCTCCAGGATCCGCCCGGTCTGGGCCGAGACCTGGATCTGCTCGTTGAGCCAGCGCAGCCAGGCCCGGTAGGCCGTCTCGCAGGCCACGTCCATCACCTCGCGGAGCTGCACCTGCTCGTAGTCGCTGCCGGGCGGGGCGAACAGCCGGCCCCGGGTGATGTAGAAGCCGCCCTGGATGGTGCGCAAGGTGGCGAAGCGAGCCGCGTCCAGCGCCGGGGTGACCGATTCGTCCCCGTGCAGCTTGGCCACCGTTTTGAGCGCCCCAGAGGCGTAGCGCCCTGGGTGCTCCTCCACCGGTCGCCCGCTGTAGCGGCCCGCAATGACCCAGGCCGAGGGCCGCTTCATCACCAGGCCGGTGATGGGGCTGACCACATCCGCGTAGCGCCCCCCGGCCCCCACCCGCACGCTGGTGAAGCTGGCAAACGCAGCAATCAGGTTGGCGTCGGTGTCGTCGGCGGTGTCCAGAATCGCGTGAATGAAGCGGGGGTTGTTGGCGTCGTTGGCCCGGGTTTCCAGGGCGGTGTTGACGCCCGCGGCCACCGTGGGGGTGGCCGCCCCCACCACGTGGATGAACCGATACGACAGCTCGGTGCGGGCAAACAGCACGTTCAGGGCGTTGATCAGGTCGGTCAGGGTGTAGCCGGGGGCGGTGCAGGTGGCGGTGTAGGTATCCCCCACCACGAAGGTGCCGTCGGTCCAGGTCAGGGTCAGGCCGGTGTCCGGGATGATGTAGACCCCCGAGACCGGCACGGCGGTCTCCGGGCTGTAGGTGTTGCCGTCATCCAGGCTGTATTCGAAAGCGGCCTGGGCCGCTGCGAGGTTGGCCGCCGCCCGCGTGATGCGCACCCGGAGCTTGTAATCGTCGCGGGGGGTGCTGCCGGTCAGGGTCAGCGTGGCGGTGCCGGTGCCGGTCTTGGTGACGGCCCCGGCGACCCCGGCCACGCTGGGATTGGCAGCCAGGCAGATCACCGCCTGGGTGCCCTCGCCAAAGGCCAGGGCGGCGGCCTCGGCCAGCTTGCCACCCACCTGTTCCTTGGCGCCCTGGGGGCTGGTCACGGTCACCAGGGTATTTGGGGCCAATACCGTGGCCACCCCAATTTTGACGTGTACTCCCTCCCCGCTACCCGGCACCGAGCCGATGCCAAAGTCCTGGGGTTTGACCTCTACCCGGGGCAGGCCGGTCATCGCGCACCTCCGATGGGCTCATTCGCCGCCTCGGCAATACCCCGCTCAAAGGCCGCCTTGGTCAGCTCCTGGCCCACCACCCAGCGGTGCTTGGCCCGGGCTGCCGCCAGCAGCCAGTCCGGGGTGCCGGCTTCGGCGGCCAGCTCCTCTACGGTTTGCAGTTTGCGGAGTTCCGCAGTCGTGTCGTTTTTCGCCATGTGTTTCCTCCTAGGGGAGCACCTCGGTCTGGTCGAGCAGGGCCCGCTCGAGCCTCACATACACCCCCGGCTCTGCCGCCCCCACCTCCAGGAACACCCGGAAGCGGAGCTGATAGCGGCGCTTGTCGGCGGGCAGGGCCGCCGCCTGGCCGGTCTCGTCCTCGTCCCAGCCGCTGGGGAAGAGCTCCAGGGCGCTTCCGCAGATGCGCCGCAGCGCCGCCACGCAGTCGGAAAGGATGCCCTCCACGGTGGCGTAGTCCTTGCCCCAGATGTGCAGGGTATAGCCGGCCAGCCGGGTGTAGGGGGGTTTGGGTTTGGGCTCGGGGGGTGGCTCCTGGGCCAGGGCCTCGCTCGAGATAGCCCGGCCATCCGGCGCGGTGAAGGTGTCCTGGCCCGGCACCAGCACCAGCTTGAGGGGGGCCTCGAGCTGGTTCAGGGCCTCGGGACCCAGCTCGAGCTTCACCTGCCGGGGCAGCTCGGCCTTGAGCCGCTCGAACAGGGCCTGGGTCAACCTAGCTCACCGCCTCCCGCAGGTATTTGCCGGGACGGAAGCGCACCACCGTCTTGGCGGGGATCTGAATCGCCTCCCCGCTGCCGGGCCGGGTGCCCTTGCGGGCCGCACGGCGGGCGGTCACGAAGGTGCCAAAGCCGGTGAGCTGCACCTCCTTGCCGTCCGCCAGGGCGTATTCGATGGCCGTCAGGGCAGCCTTCAGGGCCGCCTGGGCCTGCTTCTTGCTCAGGCCGGTCTGCGCGTGGATGTGCTCGATCAGTTCGGTTCGGTTCATCGAATCTCCTTTTCCAGGTAGGCCCGGGCCGCCTCCTCCAGCGCCTGCTCCCAGCGGGGCGAAAGCTCGGGCTCTGGGATGAAAGGGCGGGCCGGAATCTCCACCCGCCGGGCCTGCACCCAGTCCTTGCCCACCCGGAAGCGCAGGGTTTGCTTGCGCTTGGGGGTGATGGTGGCGCCGTACTGGTGGGTGGCCGCATAGCGCACGTTGGTGCCAATCTCGAAGCCCTGGGGGTCGGTCTTGAGGGCCGACTGTGAGGTCATGGAGCGCTGCAGCCGGGCGGATTTGCGCAGGGTCTGGCCGCCGGTGGCCTCGGCCCGGGCGCTGGGCTTCCAGGGCCGATCCCAGGGGTCTTTCTGGCCCGCGAAGGACTCGTCAATCTGGTTCAGCGCGGCCTGGCCCAGGTTCTTCACCAATCCCGCCGCGAACTGGGGCTGGCGCAGCCTGTCGGCGAAGCGGATCAGCCGATCCAGCTTGCGGAAGGAGCCGGTGACGCTCACGGCTTCCACCGGGCCGGAATCCGGCCCAGGGTCGTGACGGCGTCCCACTGCTGCAGCGGGGTGAGCCGGAGGGCGGTTTTGCGCCCCCACCAGCGGCCCCGCTCGGCGCGGGTGTTTTCCGCCACGCTGGGCACCCCTTCCACCTCGCCCAGGTATATGCCGATGTGCCCCTCGCGGTCTGGGGCGGTGCGGGAAGAGCGGGGCGCCTCGTCGAAGGGCGCGCTGCTGAATAGCAGGTCGCCGGGCTTGATGATTTTGAGGAGGGCCGCCCGGTCGGCGGTTTTGGCCGGGTCTCGATCCACGGCGGACACATCCCAGTCGAGCCGGTCTATGGCCCGCTCCACCGCCACCGCCCAGCGGCTGCGGTCGGGGTCGGCCCGCACCGAGTCCAGGAGGCGGCTGTAGAGCAGCCAGCGGTTGGTCTGGTAGGCCCGGGCGATGGCCTCAAAGGCGAACGCCACGCACCAGCCCGCGCTGGTGGGGAAGCCGGGCAGCTCCCGCCGCACGGCCTGGAGGGCAATCTGGGCAACCTTGCTCATAGTTTGTGATTGTTTTCACTCCTTGCCTCTAAAACCGTTTTTGAGGCGGGGGTAGACCCTGCTCCCTATAAAGCTCTGGCCCTCAGACCAGCACCCCAGCCGCATCCTGACGCATGGCCGCTTTCGCCACAGACCGCACGATTAGAAAACCGCAGCTATTGGCGGTTGAAAACGGGTTTGCCTTTGGAGTTGTTCGAGCGGCTCCCCTGGGAGGTTCAGTTTGCACACCCTGACCTCTTCCGGCGTCACTTCGCAGATATCCTTGCAGGACGGTGGCGTCCCTAATCGGATTCCGCTGCATCCGTTCGGTGAGTTTTTCGGCAATGGCCGCCGGTTTGTGTTCGATGAGGCCAGTCTGGCGGCAGTGCGGGAGCAGCTGCGCCAGAATGGCCGGCCCTGGGTGCTCGACTGGCACCACGCCACGCTGGATGTGGAGGCTGGCAAGCGGGACAAAGCCCCAGCCGCTGGCTTTATTCAGGATGTGGTGGTCGAAGAGGGTTATGTGTATGGCCTGGTTGAGTGGACCCCGGAAGGGGCGGCGGATGTGATGAAGGGGGCCTTCGCCTTCATCTCCCCGGTGCTGCTCCACACCGAGGACGGGCACGTCGTCGGCTACCACTCGCATGCACTAACAAACCGCCCCGGCACGCAGTGGCAACGCCGGATCGGTATGGAGGAAAAAATGGACTGGTTAAGACAGATGGTAGGACTCCCCCCGGATGCCGGGGAGGAGCAGGTGCGCGCCGCGCTGGAGGCTCTGCAAGCCCGAGCCCAGCTGGGCGATCTACTGGTGCAATCGCTCGGCCTCAGCGACGCCACCGTGACCCCCGAGCTGCGGGCCCGGGTCATCCGGTTGGCCGCCAACGAGCAGGTGCTCGACGAGGTCAGCCGCCTGCGCCAACAGTTGGAGCAGGAGGCCCGTCAACGCGAGCAGCAGCGCATCCAGGCCCTGGTGGAGGCCGCGCTGGAGGACGGGCGCATCCTGCCCGACCAGCGTGAGTTATTCCTGCGCCTGGCCGCCAGCGACTTCGAGGCCACCCGCATGGCCCTGGAAGCCCTGCCCCCCCGCGTGCCCACCCAGCTACCGCAGTTGCAGCCTGCCCAGAAGCAGGAGCGCGCCGCGCTGAGCGACAACGATCTGGCCGTTGCGCAGCTGGTGGGCGTTTCTAAGGAAGCTCTACTTAAATACGGAGGTGATGAGTAATGCCTGCTGCTACCACCCCGCGCGACACCTTCATGCGTGAAGGGGATTTATTTCTGATCCCAGTAAAGGCTAACACCAAGATTTTCCAGGGCACCCTGGTCGTGGTGGATGCGGGCTACGCCGCCCCTGGCCGCACCGCCCTAAACCTGCGGGTAGTAGGCCGCGCAGAGGAAACCGCGGACAACACGGGCGGGGCCAACGGCGCGGTCAGCGTGCTGGTGCGTCGCGGCGTGTTTAAGTTCGATAACGACTCTGCCGACGCCATCACCCAGGCCGACCTCTGGGCCGATTGCTTCATCACCGACGACCAGACTGTTTGCCGCACCAACGGTAGCAACACCAAATCCCGGGCAGGCCGCGTTGTGGATATTGAACCCGATGGGGTCTGGGTGGATACCCGCTAATGGAGGTAGTGCGTGATCATCACTGATGCCAACCTTGCCAGCCTGCGTCGCAGCTTCCGCGCGCTGGCCTATGAGGCCCTCGCCCAGGTCGATCTGCAATGGAACCAGATCGCCATGCAGGCGCCCAGCAACACCAGCGCCAACACCTATGGCTGGCTGGCGGACGTTCCAGGAATGAAGGAATGGCTGGACGAACGGGACGTCAAAAACCTGAGCGAGTCCAGCTACACCATCAAGAACCGAGACTTCGAGCTGACCGTAGCGGTCAAACAAAACGACATCGAGGACGACAACCTGGGTGTGTACACCCCCATGTTCCGCATGCTGGGCGAGGAGGTGGCCTATCACCGCGATCAGCTGGTATTCGATGTGCTCAAGGCCGGCTTCACCCAGACCTGCTACGACGGCAAGACCTTCTTCGCCACCGACCACAAGGTGGGCAAGCAGACCGTCAGCAACCGGGGCAACGTGCCCCTGACCGCGGCCAACTTCGAGGCCGCCCTGGCCCAGATGCAGAAGATTCCCAACGCCGCCGGGCGGCCCATGCGCCTGTTCATGGGCACCGGCGAGCGGGCCCCGCTGCTGGTGGTGGGGCCCGACCTGCGGGCCACCGCCGAGAGCATCGTGGCGCTGCGCACCCTCTCCGGTGGCGGGGAAAACCCCAACTACCAGAAGGCGAGGTTGCTGGTGGTGCCCGAGCTGTCGGGCGCTGCTTCGGCCTACTGGTTCCTGCTCGAGACCAGCCGGGCGGTCAAGCCCCTGATCCTGCAGGTGCGGCAGGAGCCGCGATTCACCGCGCTGGATCGCCCCACCGACGAGAACGTCTTCAAGCGCAAGGAGTACGTCTACGGATTCGATGACCGTAAAAATGCCGGGTACGCCTTCTGGCAGCTGGCCTACGGCAGCACCGGCGCTTAATTAAGAGGTTAGACCATGTTCACCATCGCGGATGTACGGGCCAACCTGGCGGAGGATGTGCTGATCTATCTCGTGGACGACGAGAATGAGAAGGCCATCACCCCCGCCGCAGAGGCCCGCATCCAGGAGGACATCCGCAAGGCGGTGGCCGAGGTCAACTCCTACGTGGCCCAGCGCTACACCCTGCCCCTGCCGGAAATCCCGGATGTGCTGCGCGATAAAGCGATGGACGTGGTCAAGTACAAGCTCTTTTCCCGCCGGGGCATCCGTCCCGGCACCGCCGACGAGACCATCCGCCAGAACTACGAGGACGCCCTGCGCTGGCTGCGCGACCTGGCCCTGGGCAAAACCAGCCTGACCTTCAGCGGCTCCGACGGGCCTGCGGTGCCCCAGGGGGTACTGCCCCGCATACGCGCGGCCAGGCGGGTATTTTCCCGCGAGAAACTGGAGGACTTCTGATGGGCGTGCGGATCGTGGGGGATGTAACCCGACTCAACCGCGCGCTGCGCAAACTGGCCGCTACCCGGCTGGATCGCGCGGCGGCCAGCGTGGGGGAGGCCCTGGTCTCCTCCACCATCCAGCGCTTCAACGAGCAGAAGGGCCCCGATGGGCGGCCCTGGGAGCCCCTGGCTGCGGCCACCGTGGCCCCGCGCAAAAAAGATTTCAAGAAGTCTGGTGGGCTGCGAAAGCAGGCACTGGAGCGAATGGAGAAGCGAAAAATCCTGATTCAATCGGGCCGCCTGCGCAACTCCATCACCGCCAGGCGGGACGGCAGCAAAGTGGCCGTCGGCACCAACCTGGTCTACGCCGCCATCCACCAGTTCGGCGGTCTGGCGGGCCGCGGGCGCGGGGTGCGCATTCCGGCCCGCCCCTACCTGGGCATCTCGAAAGCGGATGAGGCTGAGATCGAGCGCATCCTGAAGGAGGCCCTGGGTGGTTAGCCTGGTTCGCCAGCACCTGACCCGCGGCCTGGTCTCCACCGGGCTGCCGGAGCGGTATATCCGTCAGGAACAGCGAAATCGGGGGGAGGCGTATCCCACAGACCTGTCGGCCTGGCTCTACCCGCTGCAGGGCGAGCTAAACCGGGCCGGCAAACGGCTGTCGGTAGAGCAGACCCCTGTGCGCTCCCGCCGCTGGCTGTGGCTGGGCGGGGCCAATATGCGCTGTGAGCTGTACGCCCGCAACGAGCCGGAGCTAAACCAGATTCTCCAGGGCTTTCTGACCTGGCTGTTCGATCACACCCTGGTGGACAGCGCGGGGGTGCGCTTCAAGGTTCCGGCGGAGCGCATCCGCTTCAGCTACCAGGACGAGGAGGGGGTGCTCATTGCCCAGAACGGTATCTGGCTCGAGATCCCGGTCGAAATCGGCATCTACCGCGACAACGCCTGGACCCCGATCACGGTCGAGATCGAGCGCGAAATTGAAGGAGGCGCAAGTGGCGAGTGAGAAGGATAAAGAACCGCTGGAGCTGCCCACGGTGGAGGAGCTGGCAGCTCAGCACGGCGTGGAGGCCTGGGCCCTGGCCGGTGTGCGGGTGCGCGAGCGCTGGCCCATCGGGTTTCGGGTCAAAGAAGAGGTGTTTTTGAAGGCGGTGGAGCGCTTTTTGAAAGGCCCCACCGATGGAGGAAGTAGATGAGCCTGCCGGGTGTTTATCCGATTATTCAGGATGGCGGCCTGGGCGCAGTGGCCCCGTCCGGGGATGGGGCTCGGGTGGTGGTGGGGGTTTCCAGCGCGGGGCCCCTCAACCAGGTGATTGGCCTTTCCGACCTGGGCGCGGTGCCCTCCACCCTGGGCACGGGCCCGCTGGCGCGGGCGGTGGCCGACCAGCTCGCCTATGGCGGGGGCCAGGTCTACGCGGTGCGGGCCAGCGCGGATGTGGCTGGCACCGTGACCCCCGACGCGGGCAACCCCGCCAGCCCTGCGGTCACCATCACGGGCAGCCCGCTGGATGCCTACGATTTGCAGGTGCGGATCACCCGCGCCGGGGCACTGGGCACATCGGCGTTCGTGTACAGCCTGGACGGGGGCGACAGCCTCAGCCTGGAGATCGCCACCGCGGCCACCTACGTCATCCCCGGCACCGGCCTGAGCCTCAACTTCGCGGCGGGCAGCTACGTGCTGGGCGATGTTTACAAGTTTGCGGTGACAGCGCCCAGGTGTAGCGTATCGGCGGCCCAGACCGCCATCCGGGCCGCGCTCGGCTCGGCCCTGCTCTACGAGTACATCCAGCTGGCCCAGCCCAGCGACGCCGCCATGTGGGCGGCCCTGGATGCGCTGGCCCTGGAGGCGGAAAACCAATTCCGTTACATCTACTTCGTGGCCGAAACCGTTCCTCCGGGCAGCGATGCAGATGCCTGGGTCAACGCCCGGCTGGCGGAAAAGGCCAGCTTCGCCTCCAAGCATGTGCAGATCGTGGCCGCCTGGGGCGAGGTGGTGGATACCCTGAGCGGTCGCCTCGAGGTGCAGAGTCTGGCCTCGCGGATCGCTGCCCGCAGCAGCCGCAACCCCGTGCACATCAAAACCTCCTGGGTGCAGCAGGGCCCCCTGGCGGGGCTGGTGGTGCCCGCACCCTTCACCACGGGCCAGTACGGCAAGGCCACCAGCTTCAACAACGCCCACGCCCTGGCCCTGGACAATGCTGGCTTCACCACCATCTATAAGTTGATTGGCCGGGACGGCTGGTTCGTGGTGGACGACCGAATGGCCGCCGCCCCCACCAGCGACTACAAGATCGTGCCCAACCGGCGGGTGATGAACAAGGCCACCACCCAGGTGCGCCAGGCCCTGCTCGATTTCGTGCAGCAGGGGGTGGATCCGCTCGATCTCAATGCCTCCCTGGCTACCCTGGTGGCCCGCGCCAATACCCCCTTGCGCATCATGCAGAGCAAGGGCGAGATCGTGCGGGGCCGGGTCATCATTCCCCCCGGCCAGGACATCCTGGCCAGCTCGTCCCTGCGGGTGCAGGTGCGCATCGTCCCGCTGGGCTATCTGCGGGAGATCACCCTGGACATCGGCTTCGAGAACCCCTTTCTGGCGGCCTAGGAGGTGAATCGTGATTAACGGCAGATACTACGACTGGGAACACATCACCCTCAACCTGAAGGGCCGCACCCTGGTGGATGTGAAGTCCATCAGTTACGGCGACGAGCGAGGGGCCGAAAAGGTGTACGGCAAGGGATTGCGCCCGCGCGGATACCGCCTGAAGCGCTACAGCGGCAAGGATGGGCAGGTGGTCTTGCTGCGGGAGGAGTACGACCGCATGCTGGAGGATTCCGAAATCCAGCAGAAGGGCCTGTACAACATCGACCCCTTCGAGATCGTGGTCAGCTACGACAAGGGGGATGGGAACCCCAAGACCGACGTACTGCAGGACTGCATCTTTACCGAGCGCAGCTTCGACAACATCGAAGAAGACGGCGACGAACTGACCGTTACCCTGAGCTTCCAGTACCTGAGCCTGAAGTCCAACGACCAGGACGCCCTGGTGGAGTGAGATAAATGGCCGACAAATCCAACGCCTATCACGTTTTTGAGACCCCGGAGGGCAGGAAGTTTGCCTTCCAGAAACCCACCACCGCCCAGATCGACGCCCTGGTGGCCCGCACCCGCAAAAGCCCCACCCAGGCCACCGCGTTTTTCACCCTGGCCATCATCGAGCCCGCGCAGCGGGCCGAGTGGGAGGCCCTGCTTTCCGACAAGCCGGGCTATGCCACCGAGGTGGTCGAGGCCGTCATGGAGAAGCTGGGTTTTCCGATCAGGGGCTGATCGTAGATGAGGCCCCGAGTCCCCTCGAGCAGTACGCCGCCCTGGTCGAATACTGGTTGCACCAGCCAGCCAGCCAGGACATAGACGAGCTGCGCAGCCAGGTGCGCCGGGCGCTGTGGCTCGAGAAGCGCTACCTCAAACCCCCACCCTGACCCGGGTGGGGGTCAAATCTTAATCTTTTTCTCTCATAATTGCCCTTTATCGTATTAGAATCTCATGATAGTTTTGGCCTATTTATGAGTGCAGCTATTTCACTGTGGCTTTGGTTACTTTTACGCAATATGTTTCACGCCGGGTTGCTTTTGTTATCGCAAAAACAGCAACTTTTTGATGTTTCACCCACTCCGCCAATGTAGCATTGCTCACTTTTGGCGGAGTGGAAAATTATGTTTCACGATTTTTATCTGTTGCACACAGGTTTTTTAGCTTATTTTTGTATGTTTCACCCACTCCGTCATGGCGGAGTGGCGTTTTAAGTAATAAGGTTATAACTTTTTAGGCTGCTGGACGTTGTTTTTTCCACTCCGCCATTTGGTTTTATTTGACTTAGTCTATTTTGGCGGAGTGGCTTTATGAGAAATTTTCTTGACTTAGTACAAAATGGCGGAGTGGCTAGCACTACATTATATACTTAGTACACGCAATGCTATTTTATTTATTTTTGCCACGTTTATCGCATTATTCTAGTGTGTTGGGCTGCTTCGTTTGATTTTTTATTTTTGTATTAGTGACTCTCATTTCTGTTTTTTGCTAAATTTATTGTACTCATTGTTTTCATAATACCCACATAGTGAAAAATAGCGCGTTTCGTTTTGACATTTAGCGTGGCGCAAAATGGGCGTTAGTGACATTTAGCATGGCGCGCCCCAGTTTTCAGGCGCTTCCACCTCGATCTCACTTTTTTGCAGTTCCATACGGCATTTTTCCGCTTCATTCCGCTTCATTCCGGTTCTTCCACTGGTGACATTTAGCGTGGCGCGTAACACTCGTAGCAATACATTTGTGTGGCTGGATCATAGCATTTTTATTATCCAGAACAGCATCTGCAGGCCATGGCCTCGGCGAGATGTGCCGGGTGGGAATCCCGCCCATTTTGCACATCGAAGGTGGGAAAAAGTGGGAGACAAGTGGGAGGTGGTGGTAAAAAGTGGGGATTGCGTGGTACATTACGGTCTAGAACAGCACCTCCGGTGGGAAGCGCTCGTGGGGAGATGGGCCCAACAGTCGAAACAGCGCGGGAGAAAGCGGAATGCCCTTCGGTGAGTACCAGTATAGCCTCGATGACAAGGGTAGGGTGGTAATACCCCAATCCTTCCGCTCGTTTATCGAGGATGGGGTGGTGATCACCCGGGGCCTCGAGGGCTGCTTGTACATGTACCCCCTGCTGGCCTGGAGCAATATCGAGCGCCAGCTGCAGAACGTTCCACTCATCGACCGGGAAGCCCAGGAGCTGGTGCGCTTTTTATATTCGGGGGCTCATAAAACCCAGATGGACAACGCCTCGAGGGTGACCATTCCTCCGCCCTTGCGCAAGTTTGCCGGCCTCGAGGATACCAACGAAGCCGTGGTGGTGGGCGCACCCACCCGCCTGGAGCTTTGGAGCGAGCAACGTTGGTGGGCTGCCATCACCAAGTTCGTGGAGAACCCCACCACCCCCGAAGCCCTGCGCGGCCTGATCGGATGAACCATGTATGCGAACCTTTGCCAAACCTCCTCTATCCGGCCCAGCACCCGGTCGGAGGGCAGCAGCATGAACCACACCCCGGTGCTCTACCACGAAGCCCTGGACTGGCTTTCGGTTCGGCCGGGTGGCCTCTATGTGGACGCCACCCTCGGAGGGGCCGGCCACACCCGCGGCATTCTGGAGCGGGGCGGCCGGGTGGTGGCCTTTGATCAAGATCCAGCAGCCATCGCCCGGGCACAGGCTCTGGGCTTGCCCCACCTGACCCTCATTCAGGCCAATTTCCGTGAGCTGGTGCCCGAACTTGCCCAGCGCGGCATCCCGCAGGTGGACGGCCTCCTGGCCGACCTGGGGGTCTCGAGCTTCCACCTCGACGATGCAGGCCGGGGTTTTAGCTACCAGCGCGAAGGCCCTCTGGATATGCGCATGGGCGAGGGCGAGCTCACCGCCCATGAGGTGGTTAATACCTACCCAGAAGAAGCCCTGGCCGAGATTTTGTTCCGCTATGGCGAAGAACCCCGCGCCCGCCGTATCGCTCGCTTTATTGTGGAGCACCGCCCCATCCACACCACCACCCAGTTGGCCGAGGTAATCCGCCAGGCCACCGGTTTTCGCTCAGCCGGCCACCCGGCCCGCAAAAGCTTTCAGGCGCTGCGAATTTACGTCAACGACGAGCTGGGTGCCCTGGAGCAGCTCTTACGCAGCGCCGAGACGGTGCTCAAGCCCGGCGGCAGGCTGGTTATCATCAGCTTTCACTCGCTGGAAGACCGCCTGGTCAAGCATTTCCTGCGTGGGTCAGCAGCCCTGCGCTCCCTTAGCAAAAAACCCATCGTGCCTTCTGAGGCCGAGCAACGGGAAAACCCCCGGGCCCGAAGTGCCAAGATGCGTGTGGCCGAGCGTGTAGACGGAGACAACCCATGAAAACGGTATTGCGATGGGGCCTTTTGTATTTGCTGCTGTTGACCGGGCTAACCGCATTGGGGCATTACAATCAACAGCTCAACGCGAACCTAACTGCTCTAGAAGCGAAAGAAACAGACTTGCGGCAAAAGGAGACCCGGCTCCTGTTGCAGCGCTATCAGCTTACCGCCCCCCTGGCCTTGCGGGCCTGGGCTGAGGCCAACGGCTATATCCCCATGAGCCTGGGCCGCTGGGCCCACCCAGGCCCGGTGCCGGAAAGGAGCAGGCCATGAACCACCTCAACACCCAACAACAGGCCACCCTGAACCGCGGCTGGGTGGTGCTTCTGGCCCTGGTCGCTTTCGTCCTGGGTCTGGGCTATGGTTTCTACATCCTGTGGCACAACGCACCCAGCCTATCGCTGCGGGCCAGCCAGGTCTCTGAAACGCCTGTTGTGCGGGGCCGTCTGGAGGCCGCCGATGGCACCCCCCTGGCCCTGAGCACCCCTGAGGATGCGCGGCTGCATCCGCTGGGCCTCTCGGCAACCCAGCTCATCGGTTTTGGCGAGCGCAGCAGCGGCAAAGGTCTCTCGGGCCTCGAGCTCGATCTGGAACCCCTGCTGGCTAAAGGCCAGAGCCTGCGCCTGACCATTGACCCACAGGTGCAGGCCATCGCCGAGCAGGCCTTGTGGAAGGGGCTCGAGGCGGCCAAAGCCGACTGGGGCACGGCGGTGATTATGGAGAGCCAGACCGGCCGACTCCTGGCAGTGGCCAATGGCCCGGCCTTCGACCCCACCGCGCCCCGGGGCGATATTCGCAAAGACATCGCCTGGCGCAACCACGCTTTTATGTATGCCCTCGAGCCGGGCTCAACCATCAAAGCCCTGACCGCTGCCGTGCTGCTGGAAGAAAACGTGGCCCGGCTGGACACCAAGGTCTATGCCCCCATGAGCCGGCGCGTGGCTGGCTGGACGATCAACGACGTGGTACGGCATCCCGAAACCCTCACCCTGAGCGAGGTGCTCAAGTACTCCTCGAATGTGGGCATCACCACCCTGGCCGAGCGAATTCCACCCAAGACCCTGTTCGATTTCTTCAAGCAGCTACACTTTCTGGATGACCAGCTTCTTCCACCGCTGTCCTACCAGCCCCCAATTGCGGTGCAGGTAGCCGCTCCCCAGGTACGGCCCATCCAGCGCTGGGGGCCCGCCGAGTACGCCAATGCCACCTTTGGGCAGGGTTTTCTGATCACCCCCCTGCACCTGACCGCTGCCTACAACGCCCTGGCCGCCGATGGGGTCTACCGCCAGCCCATCCTGTTCGAGGGCAACACCTCGCAAAGCAAGGCGGTCTTCCGGCCGCAGGTGGCCCGTGCAATCCGCCAGGCCCTCACCCAGGGCATAACTGAGAACGCCAAGCTTCGCGGCTACACCCTAGGCGGCAAGACCGGTACCGCTCAGGTAGTGGTGAATGGCCGCTACAGCAGCAGCGTGTACACGGCCCTGTTCGCTGGCTTCATTCCCTCCGATACCCCGCGTGTGACCGTGGTGGTCACGCTGTACCATCCCAAGGGCAGCCGCATCCATGGATCCCAGGTAGCCGCCCCCATCTACCGCGAGATTGCAGCCCGGCTCTTTGCGCTCTGGGGGATACCGCCCCAGCCGCAGTTGGAACCCTCATCAAAAACCGGTAAACTGGTTCGTTGATGAGCATTTTGTGTATGTTGAGCAAAACACTCATATGAGCTTATGGTACCGAGCAAGACCCCCAAGGAACTCCACCCTGAATGGGTAGCCCGCCTGACTGGCGGCCATATACATCCCGGTGTCTCGGTGGCCCACGACCTGCACTGGGACTCCCGCCAGGTTGGGCCTGGGGTGGCTTTTTTTGCCCTACCGGGGTCTCGAACGCACGGTCGTGAGTTCGGACAGCAGGCCCTACAGGCTGGCGCAGCTTTCGTGGTCAGCGACCTAAACCACCCCGGCACGGTGCAGGTGACCAGGCCCGAGCGGGCCCTGCTAGCGGTGGGCCGGGCCTTGCGGGATCAGTTCAGGGGAACCGTGCTGGCAGTGGGCGGCAGCTCGGGCAAAACCACCACCAAGGAATGCCTGTCCCAGGGGCTGGGCTGGCCGGCTCCGGAAGGCAACCTCAACAACGCCCCCGGCCTCACGCGTTTCTTTTTCCATCTAGAGCAGGCCGAAGGCTGCGTGGTAGAGCTGGGCATCGACCGCTTGCTGGAAATGGCCGAGCTGGCCTACCTGGCCCGACCCGATATCGGGGTGCTCACCAGCCTGGGCGCGGAGCACCTGGAAGGGCTGGGCGACCTCGAGAACATCGTTCGAGAAGAGAGCTGGCTGCTGCAGGTCAGCCCTTTGCGACTGGCCAGCGTGCAGGCCGCTGAACTGCTGAACCTGCCCAACCTGATCACCTATGGCCTCGAGGCCGGCGACTTTCGCGCGGAAGGGGTCGAGATGGGCCTCGAGGCCACCCGCTTCCGCTTCGAGGGGAAGGTTGTCCACCTCCCCTACCCTGGCGTGGGGCCGGTGCTGGGGGCGGTGGCGGCCCTGGCCATTGCCCGGATGCTGGACAAGCCCCTCAGCCTGACCATTGAGCGGCTGGCCCACCTCCGGCTGCCCCCAGGCCGGATGCAGCGCCTGCGGCTGGGCGGTATCGACTTTATCCACGACGCCTACAACGCCAACCCCCTGTCGTTCAGGGCCGGGATGGCGTTTTTACAGGCACAGCCCGGCCGCAAGTGGCTGGTGCTGGGGCGTATGGCCGAGCTGGGCCAGGAGGCCCTAAAGCACCACCTCGAGGCCGCCCGCCTGGCTGCCACCGTCAGCCCCAACCTGGTTTTCGTTGGCCCCTTTGCAAAGCAGCAGGCCGCAGAGGCTGGTGGAACCGCCCTCGAGACCATCGAGGAGACGGTGCAGTTCCTCTCCCACCGGGTGCAGCCCGGCGACCTGGTCTACCTCAAGGCTTCGCGCAGCGTGGGCCTCGAGCGCCTCCTGGAGCTCTGGCCCAGAGAAAACAACCATTCGACACCGGCCGAAAAGGAGGGGGCATGAGGGCCGGACTGGTCGTCTGCGGCCTCTGGCTGGCCGCCTGCGCACCCCAGCCAACCACCCCATCCACCAGCACGACCCTCCTGATCGAAGGGGGGGTGGTGGAAGGGCGGGTGGTGCGGGCCGGGGCGCTACAGCTGGCCCTGCCCAGCCCCACCCCCTGGGTGGCCCGCAACGGCTCAACCCTCCTGGCCGCCTACCCCTTCCAGCTTCTGATCTATCAAGATGGCCTCATACAGGATAGCCAGCCGTTGCCGGGGGTTCCCACATTCCTGCGGGCTAAACCCCTTCCCCTGGTGGGCCTGGAAGACCGCCTCTTCGTACCGGGGCTGGGCAGCCTCCCCTACAAGGCCAAGGATGCGCTCTACACCAAAGAGGGTGTCTACTGGATCGACGGGCAGGGCCTCTACCTTGGGCGCCGCCTGCTGGCCGAAGGGCGGTTTAGCCTTCTGGCCGCCAGCGAGCGCTACGTGTACGCTTTTGGGCGCGAAGCCTTCCGCCTGCCCGACAACCTGCGGGTTCCTTTGCCCGCCGGCGTGCAGGCTGCCGTGGTGCAGGACGACCTCTACGTGCTCACCTCCGAAGGAATTTACCGGCTAAGCCCGGAGGGGCTGCGCCTGGGCTTCCGGCCCGGGGCCTACAAGGGCCTCGAGACCGACGGCACCTACCTCTACACCCTCGAGGGGGGCCGCCTTCGCACCCTGCAGCTCAACCTGGATACCGTTCGTCGGTTGGAACCCCAAGCAGTTATGGCTGTAAACCCCCGACCCCTTCTCCGTTTGGAGGTACCATGAACACCCTTGCTGCAGCCCTGCTCCTGAGCTGGTTCCTGGTGGGGCTTTGGATTACCCTGATGCAGTCGCTGAGGCTTGGCAAGCAGGTGCGGGCCGATGGGCCGCAAAGCCACCTGGTCAAGATGGGCACCCCCAGCATGGGCGGGGTGGCGTTTCTGCTGGCGGCTGGGGTGGTGTACGGCCTCTCGGGCGGCGATCAGTGGGCGGGGCTCTGGCTCTTGGTGCTGGGCATGGCCCTGCTGGGTCTGGCCGACGACCTGGCGGGTTCACTGCGCCGCCCCCTGAGGGCCCGGGAGAAGCTGGTGGTGCAGGCGCTGATGAGCCTGATTTTCGCCATATGGGCCGCGCGCCAGGTACACTACACCCCCTATCCCGCACTGGATGTTTTGCTCTTCACGCTGGTGGTGATAGCCGCCTGCAACGCCTTCAACTTTACCGATGGGGTGGATGGGCTGCTCGCCAGTGTTACCGCAGTCATCCTGCTACCCTTTGTGGGCTTACCCACCGCCCAGGCCATGGTGGGGGCGCTGCTGGGCTTTTTGTGGCACAATGCCCCCAAGGCCACGGTCTTCATGGGCGACACCGGCAGCATGGCCCTGGGCGCGCTGACGGCGGGGCTCTTCATCCTCGAGGGCAAGCTGTGGTGGCTGCCGCTGGCGGCCTTGATTCCGGTGTTGGAGGCGCTCTCGGTGATCGTCCAGGTCAGCTATTTCCGCCGCACTGGGAAGCGCTTTTTCCGCATGAGCCCGCTGCACCATCACTTTGAACTTTCCGGCTGGCCCGAGAGCAAGGTGGTCTTTCGCTTTGTGGCCGTTACCGCACTGTGCACAGCCCTGGCGGTGCATCTGTGGGGGGGGATGGGATGAGGCGGCTGGTATACGGGCTTGGTCGCAGCGGGCTGGGGGTGCTGGCCTACCTGCAGCGGCATGGCCTCCCAGCCGCCTTCTACGACGACAAGCTCAAACCCGAGGAAGCCGAGCAGGCTCTAAAGCTGGGGTTTGCCCTCGAGCCCAACCCCACCCCCGGTCTTTACGACCAGGTCATCGCCGCTCCTGGCGTCCCCATCCAGCACCCCCGGCTGGCCGCGCTCCGGGAGGGAGGGGCCGAGGTAATCGGCGAGGCCGAGCTGGTCTACCGGCATTCGCAAACCCCGCTCATCGGCATCACCGGCACCGCCGGCAAAACCAGCTGCACCCTATTCACCGGGCACTTTTTGCGGGCGCTGGGCTTCAAGGCGGTCGAAGGAGGCAACATCGACCCCCCTCTGGCCGCCGTGGTGGACGAGGCCGAGGTGGTTGCAGCCGAGATGAGCAGCTTCCAACTCGAGCGCGTCGTGCACTTTAGGCCCAGGGTGGCGGTACTCCTGCTGCTGGGCGTGGATCACCTCGATCGCCACGGCAGCCTCGAGGCCTACCACGCAGCGAAGCTCAATCTAATCAAGAACCTCACCGCCGAGGATGCCCTGGTCTACAACGCCCAAGACCCCCGGATCCTGGCGGGCATCGCGGGAAGCCCGGCCCGTCGCTACCCCTTTGAGCCGGCCCCTAGCCCCCGCGAAACCAACCTGAACGCCGCCCTGCAAGCAGCCCTGGCCTATGCCCACATCGTCCAGCGCGAACAGCCCGGCCGAACCTGGGCGGTCGAGCCCAGCGCCCAGGCCCTGGCCCCGTACCGGGACACCGCCCCCCAGCCCGAGGCCCGCTACGAGGTGTTTGCCCGCATGGGCGGTTTGCATTTCATCGACGACTCCATCGCCACCCGCCTCGACTCGGTGCGCACGGCCCTGGAAGCGGCCCCCGGGCCGGTGGCCTGGATCCTGGGGGGTGTGGACAAAGGGGCACCCTCCGCCGAGCTCCTGGAGGTGGTGGAGCGCAAGGTGCGGTTGATTCTGGCGCTGGGCCGGGATGGCCCCCGCCTGGCCGCGCCGTTTCGAGGGCGGGTGGAGGTGCTGGAAATCAGCGAGCCCGACGGGCGCAAGGCCCTGCGTGAAGCGGTGCTCGAGGCCCTCCAGCGGCTCACCACGGGCAGCGTGCTGCTGGCCCCCCTGGCCGCCTCCTTCGACCAGTTCAAAGACTACAAGGAACGCTCCCGGGTATTCCGGGAAGTGGTCATGGAGTTAGGAGGGGTTCATGGATAGCATCCTGCTTCTGGCCCAGCTCCTGCTGTTTGCCCTCTCGGCCCTGGGGGTGGCCACCTCCGACTGGATGCGGGCCGCCCCCGAGCAGCACAGCCTGGAGAATCTGCGCAACATCGCCCTCTCGCTGGCCCTGATGCTGATGGTCTCGCGCCTGCACCCCCGCTGGGCCCTGCAGGCCGCTCGGCCCATCTTTCTGCTATCGCTGGGGCTCTTGCTAGCCAACCTACTGATAGGCTTTGGGCCGGGCAGCGAGCGTCGCTTTATCGACCTTCCCTTCACCTCCTTCAACATCCAGGCCTCGGAGCTGGCCAAGCTGGCGGTGGTGCTCTACCTGGCCGCCTTCTTCCACAACAAACCCACCGACTACCCCATCATCGGCCCTATCCTGGCCATCAGCCTGGCAGCCGGGCTGATCATCGCCTCCCCCGACCTGGATACCGGCCTGTTCGTGCTGCTCCTATCGGGCTTTTTGCTGATCGTCATCGGAGTGCCCTGGCGGCGCTTGCTGGCTATTGGGCTGGCGGCCTGGGTGCTGGCCCTCTCGGTCTCGGGGCTGTACCTGCACCGTTTCGAGAAGGTGCGGGATCGCTTCGAGGGCTGGAGCACGTACATCAGCGGACGGGTCGATGAGCTGAGCCCAGAGGTCATCCGTGGCCCCCTATACCAGATCACCCAGGCCCACAAGATTATCGTCAACGCTGGGCCGTTTGGGCAGGGGGTGGGCTCGCGCATGCCCAACCTACCGGAGTCGCACAACGACTTTATCCTGGCCTCCATCATCTGGTCGGGGGGTTGGTTGGCAGGCTTTATGGTTTTGCTGGCCTGGTGGCTTATTCTGGCTCGAGGTCTGCAAATTGCCGCCAACCTAGAAGGCGCCCAAAGCGTGCTGGCCCTGGGTCTGACGCTGTACCTGGTATTGCAAGCCGCCCTCAACATCGCTGCCGTCATCGGAACGGTACCCATCGGAGGCTCGCCGTTGCCCATGGTCAGCATGGGTGGCAACTCGATGATGATGGCCGGGATCGCCATGGGCCTGCTGCAAGCCCTCTCACGCGAGGCCTTTGGCAAGAGAGAAAAAAGGCCCACACAGGAGGCCCAGCAATGAGGCGAAAATCAGCGCGCAGCAATGTACCAGGCCCTGCCGGATTCCTTTGGCTCGAAAATGGCAAGCGCGCATCTGGCCTGTACAGGCAGGAGGGCACAGTTCTGGCTTCCACGCCCAGCTTCTGCGCCCTCCCCAAAGGAGGCGCATGGTGATCGTTACCGGCGGCGGCACCGGCGGCCACCTCTATCCGGGGCTGGCGGCGGCGCGGGCGCTGCTGGCCGCTGGCGAGCCGGTAACCTACGTAGGGGCTTTGGGGGGCCTCGAGGAGCGGGTGCTTCCCGAGACCAGGCTGCCGTATCGGCTCATCCCGGCCGGCAAACTCTCGCGCGAGGCCCTGCGCCCGGGCGAAGGGGTGAAGGTGCTGCGGGGCCTTTTGGAGGCCCGGCAGGTCGTGCGGGAGCTGCGGCCCAGGGCGGTACTGAGCATGGGCGGCTATGCCGGTTTTCCGGTGGCCTTCGTGGCTGCGCTGCTGGGCATTCCCATGGTGATCCACGAGCAGAATGCCAAGCTGGGGCTGGCCAACCGGATTCTGGCCCGGCTGGCCCGCCGGGTCACCCTCGCCACACCCATACAACTAGAACCCCGGCTGGCCGCCAAAACCCAGGTGGTGGGATACCCGGTGCGCGAGGAAAAACACAGCCCTGCCGAGGCTCGAGCGGCCCTGGGGCTGGATCCCACACGCCCCACCATTCTGATTCTGGGCGGAAGCCAGGGCAGCAAGGAACTCAACGAGCAGCTGCCCCAGCGGCTCTACCCCCTCCTGGGCGAATGGCAGGTTCTGCACCAGTGCGGGGTGCGCTGGGAGGGTGATCTCAAGGCCCTGGAGCGACCGCACTACTTTGTGCGCGGCTATGTGGATAGCGCGCTGGCCTGGAGCGCCGCGGATTTTGCCATCACCCGCGGGGGGGCCGGCACCCTATCGGAGGCTGCCTTCCACCAGGTGCCGGTGCTGGGCGTACCGCTGCCCCGCAACCTGGACGGGGGCGCGCAGTGGGCCAACGTGGGCTTTTATGCCGAGCGGGGCGCGGCCCGGCTGCTTCACTCCTGGGATCAGTTCGAAACCGAGCTTAATGCTTTGCTCGACCCCTCCACGCGGGCCCAGATCCGCGATAGACTCAAGAGGTTGTCGCCAGCGGGAGCCGCCGAACGGCTGGCCCAGATCGTTTTGGAGGTAGTGTGAAGCATTATCACCTGATGGGCATTGGTGGAATTAGCATGAGCGGGCTGGCCCGCCTCCTGCGCAAAGACGGGCACGTGGTGAGCGGCTGCGACAGCCAGCTTTCCGACCTGACCCGGCAGCTCGAGCGTGAGGGCATCCGGGTCTACCAGGGCCACAACCCAGCGCATCTGCAAGGGGTGGACGTGCTGGTGGCCTCCACCGCCATCCCGGACAGCGAGCCCGAGCTCAGCACTGCCCAGACCCTGGGCATCCCGGTCTGGCGGCGGATCCAGGTGGTGGCCGAGATTCTGCAGGGCGGCTACAGCCTGGGCGTCACCGGCTCCCACGGTAAAACCAGCACCACCTCGATGCTGACCAGTATTTTCATCGCTGCCCAGACCGACCCCACCGTGCTGCTGGGGGCCGAGCTGGGCCTGATTGGCGGCAGCGCCAGGGTGGGCTCGGGCCGGTATCGGATTGCCGAGGTGGACGAGTCCGACCCGCTGTTTCGCTTTTTGCAGCTGGATGTGGCGGTGATTACCAACCTCGAGCCTGACCACGTATCGCCCGATGGACAGGCCCGCCCCAACTACCACGCCTCCTTCGAGGCCCTGCAGGAGGCGGTGCGCTCCTTCGCAGGCCGGGCCGGGCACATCATCTACAACGGCGAGCCCCGCTGGCAGCTGCTGGACACACTCACCCAGGGCCGCCCCCGCAGCAGCTTTGGGCTTTTGGCAGGCGACTGCCACGCCCAAGAGATTGCCCTCGAGCCCTTCG
Source organism: Meiothermus taiwanensis WR-220 (assembly GCF_003568585.1). NCBI lineage: Bacteria > Thermotogati > Deinococcota > Deinococci > Thermales > Thermaceae > Meiothermus > Meiothermus taiwanensis. The sequence continues at coordinate 1,001,978 of NZ_CP021130.1, read as the reverse complement.
GCAGCCGCTTCGAGCTGGTCTGGCAGGGCCGGGTGCTGGGGCCGGTGCGCCTGCAGGTCCCCGGCGAGCACAACATCACCAACGCCCTGGCCGCCTCGGCGGCGGCGCTGGTGGCCGGAATCCCCTTCGAGGCCATCCAGCAGGGCCTCTACCAGTACACCGGGGCCAGCCGCCGCTTTGAAAAGGTGGGCGAACTGAACGGGGCTTTGATCGTGGACGACTACGCCCACAACGCCACCAAGCTATTCGCGCTGCTCAAAGCGGCTCGCAACACCGGCCTGCGGGTGCGGGCGGTCTTCCAGCCCCACCGCTATGGCCGCAGCGAGCAGGAATGGCCCCTGTACGCCCAGGCCCTCGAGCAAGCCGACGAGACCCTCCTCCTGGATGTCTACGCCGCCGGGGAAGCCCCCCTCCGGCTCACCAGCGCCCAGATCGCCCAGCGTATGCTCGAGCACCTCATCGCCAAAGGCTGCCGGGCTTCGTACCAAAGCTGGGACGATACCCTCAACTACCTGCGCCAGAGCGCCGCACCGGGCGATCTGATTCTGACCATCGGGGCCGGCAACGTCTCCAGGCTGGGGCGGCTGCTGGCAGCGGAAAAGGAGGCCGTGTGAGGGGTTGGGGAAAGACCACCGATCCGAGGTAGAAACCTATGAAAATTGCACGCCTGCCACTCGCCAAGCTCACCACCATCGGGGTCGGGGGTGAGGCTGAGGTCTGGACGGTGGAGACGCTGGATGACCTCAAAACAGCCACCCAGGCCCCTTACCGGGTGCTGGGCAACGGCTCCAACCTGCTGGTCTCGGACGCGGGCGTCCCGGAACGGGTCATCCGGCTCGCAGGGGAGTTTGCCGAATGGCGCCCCGACCTCGCGGGCTGGGTGGGCGCGGGCGTTTTGCTGCCCACGCTCCTGCAGGCCTCGGCCCGGCTGGGCCTGAGCGGCCTCGAGGGTCTGCACGGGGTTCCGGCCCAGGTGGGGGGTGCGGTCAAGATGAACGCCGGCACCCGCTTCGGCGAGATGGCCGACGCCCTCGAGCTCGTCGAGCTCTACCACGACGGCGGCCTGCAGGTCTACCACCCTTCGGAGCTGGGCTTCCGCTACCGGCATTCCGAGCTGCCCCAGGGCAGCATCGTCACCCGCGTTAAGCTGCGCCTGACCCCTTCCACCCAAGAAGCTGTGCGGGCCAAAATCGCCCTGGTCGACGCGGCCCGCAAGGGCCAGCCCAAGAAGAAAAGCGCGGGCTGTGCCTTCAAAAACCCCCCCGGCGACTCGGCGGGCCGTTTGATCGACGTGAGCGGGCTCAAAGGAACCACCATAGGCCGGGCCATGATCAGCCTCGAGCACGGCAACTTCCTGGTCAACCTGGGCGGGGCCACCGCCGCCGAGATGTACGCCCTGATCCGCAAGGTACAGGCGGTTCTGCCCCTCGAGGTGGAGTGGGATATCTGGGGTGAGATTGCACCCGCTGAGACAGAGGTGAGCCGATGAGGAGAGGTAAGCGGTCAAGGCCACAATGGAAGCCGGTCGCCCCCGGCGGCTTGCAGCGAGCGTTGGCACCCTCCCGCCCCCGCTCGCAGTTCATGGGCGCGCCCGCCCGAGGGAGGTTGGCGTGATCCGGGCGGGGCTTCTCATCCTGCTGCTGGCCTCCCTGGGGGTGGGCTCGCTGGTGGTGCTGCCCATCGAGCAGGTCGAGGTGGTCGGCCACCGGCAGCTCTCCCCCACCCAAGTCCAGCAGATCACCGGCCTCGAGCCCGGTGCGCCCTGGCTGTGGGCCTGGCCTTACAGGCTAAAGCCCCTGCTGGACAACCCCTGGGTGCGCTCGGCCACCCTCGAGCGCCCCGCACCTGGGCAGATCCGCATCGTCTTGCAAGAGCGCACCTCGATAGCCAACCTTCTGATCAATAAAACCCGAATGGGTCTGAGCCCAGACGGCGTGCTGCTGCCCAACCCCCCCGTCCAGACCCCGCTGATTGAGGGTCGGGGTGACCTGCCCATTGGCGATCTGCTGCTGCTGGTGCAGGCCTTCCCCAAGGCAAAGCACATCCGCTACGATGTGGGCGGTTATCAGATCTCGACCGATGGGCTTAATGTTTGGGGCAAGAGCGTCAAAGAGTTGCAAGATTGGGCTAAACTCAGCAGAATAGGCAAAAGTGACGCAAGCGCGGTTCTTGCGCACCCCGCCACGTGGTCAAACGGCCGTATATATGTGTATTCTTGGGGGGTGAGTGCTCGCCGATGATTCTCGTAGGCCTAGACGTTGGAACCACCAAAGTAACAGCGGTCATCGGTGAACTGTCCCCGGATGGCATCCTAGACATCATCGGGGAGGGCACCGTTCCTTCCCAGGGGCTCAGGCGCGGGGTCGTCACCAACCTCGAGCGCACCACCGAGTCCATCCGCCAGGCCGTCTTCCAGGCCGAGCGGGTGGCCGGGGTCAAGGCCGAGCAGGTCTGGGTGGGGGTGGCCGGGGCCCATGTGCGCAGCGTGACCAGCCACGGCCTGGCCGCCATCCGGCGGGGCCAGCAAATTACCATCACCGACGTAGAGCGGGCCATCGAACAGGCCAAAGCCTACCCCTTCGAAGGCGATTTCGAGCTCATCCACGCCCTCCCGCTGGAGTTCCGCGTGGACGGCCAGGAAGGCATCCGCGACCCCATCGGCATGGCTGGGGTGCGGCTCGAGGTCGATGTCCACCTGGTCGCGGGCAGCAGAGGCCCCCTCACCAACCTGCGCAAGGCCGTGGAGGATGCGGGCCTGGAGCTACAGGGCCTGGTGCTGCAGGCCTACGCCTCGGGGCTGGCGGTGCTCTCACCCGAGGAACTCTCCATGACCGTCATGCTGGTAGACATCGGCGGAGGCACCACCGACGTGGCGGTCTTCCGCCAGGGGCGGCTGGCCCACTCAGCGGTGATTCCCCTGGGCGGCGACCATGTCTCGCAGGACATCGCCAAGCTGCTGCAGATCCCAGTGGAGGAGGCCGAGCGGGTCGCTAAGAAGTATGGCGCGGCCCTGCCCGAGCTCGCCGATCCGGAGCTGGTGCTCGAGGTCAGCCAGGAGGGCACCGCCCAGATCTCCTACCAGGCCCCCGACCTGGCCCGCATCATCCGGCCCCGCCTGCGGGAGATTCTGCACCTGGCCCGCCAGAGCGTGGATGAAGCCCTGGGACCACTGGAAATTACCGTGGGCAAGGTCATCCTGACCGGCGGTACCAGCATGGTGCGCGGCCTGGAGGAGCTGGCCCGTAAGCAGTTCAACCTGCCGGTGCGGCTGGGCAAACCCATCGGCGTGCAGGGCCTCATCGACGTGGTGGCCTCCCCCACCCACGCCACCGCTGTGGGCCTGGTGCGCCACGCCGCCAGCCTGGCTGCTCAATCCCACCCTGTCCGCAGCCACCGGCCCAGCCGCAGCAAGGCCGGTCAGAACAGCAAGCCGCTGCTGAACAGTGAGGGCGCAACCAACGCAGCCAGCGGCCTTTGGGAGCGCATTAAGGGAATGTTCAAGAACTTCTTTTAGTCATTTTCGTGTCGGTGCAGTAATCTAGTGCAATATAACCGGGAGAGATTATGGGTGACGTACAGATTAAAGTGATCGGGCTTGGCGGCGCAGGCAACAATGCGGTCAACCGCATGATCGAATCGGGCCTTACCGGCGTTGAGTTTATCGCAGCCAACACCGATGCACAGGTTCTGGCCAACAGCCTGGCCGAGGTACGCATCCAGCTAGGCGACAAACTCACCAGGGGGCTGGGAGCTGGGGCCAACCCGGAGATTGGCGAAAAAGCAGCCCAGGAAGCCGAAGAGCTGATTAGCGAGTACCTCGAGGGCGCCGATATGATCTTCATCACCGCCGGCATGGGCGGTGGCACCGGTACTGGCAGCGCCCCGGTGGTCGCGCAGATTGCTAAAAACCTGGGCGCCCTTACCGTGGGGGTGGTGACCCGCCCATTCTCCTGGGAGGGCCCCCGCCGTCTACGGGCCGCTGAGGAGGGCATCCGGCGCCTGCGCGAACAGGTCGATGCCATGGTGGTCATCTCCAACGACCGTCTGCTCGGAGCGCTGGACAAAAAGGTCTCGGCCAAGGACGCCTTCATGATCGCCGACCGGGTGCTCTACCACGGGGTCAAGGGCATCACCGACGTCATCAACCTGCCCGGCCAGATCAACCTCGACTTTGCCGACGTGCGCACCCTGCTCACCGGGGCCGGTCAGGTCTTGATGGGCATAGGAGCGGGCCGGGGCGAAAACAAAGTGCAGGAAGCCGCCCAGTCGGCCATCCAGAGCCCTTTGCTCGACCGCTCGGTAGAGGGGGCTCGCAAGCTGCTGATCAATGTGGTGGGCGATGAAGACATCTCGCTGATGGAGGCCAGCAGCGTGGTCGAGCAGATCCGGGAAGCCACCGGTGTGGAGGACGTGGACGTGCTATACGGTCTGACCTACGACAACCGGGCCCAGGACGAGATGCGCGTCATCCTGATCGCCGCGGGCTTCAACGAAAGCGCCGTGGTCGCCAAGCCCGGCGGGCGCCCCCTCATCGACTTTCCCACCAGCAATGTGGACATCAGCAACTTCGACATCCCGGCGTTTATACGCTATGGCGATGGCGACTACCCACCCAAGCGAGGCAATTAGTCCATAGAAGCGATCCCCAAGCGTCCAGGCTCCACGCCCAATGATCGTCTTAGGCATCGACCCCGGTATCACCAACCTGGGCCTGGGTGTGGTGGAGCAGGTCGGAAAGCAAGCCCGGATGCTGCACGCCGAGGTGGTCAAAACCAGCCACGGTGAGACCGCGCCCGAGCGGGTGGGCAGGCTTTACCGGGCGGTCTACCAGGTGGCCGCCACCTACCGCCCCCAGGCCATTGCGGTAGAAGAGCAGTTCTTTTACCGGCAAAACGAGCTGGCCTACAAGGTGGGCTGGGCCATGGGGGTGGTGTTTTTGGTGGCCGACCAGCTCAATATCCCGGTCTATGGCTATGGCCCCCCCAAAGTTAAGCAGGCCCTGGTGGGGACTGGCCAGGCCGACAAGCACCAGGTGGCCTACATGGTGCGGGCTTTGCTGGGCCTAAAGAGCCTACCCAAACCCACCCACCTGGCCGATGCCCTGGCTATTGCCCTCACCCACTGCTTCTATCAACCGCTTTCCCCAGGCCAGCCGGTGACTTAGGGTGCAGATATGAACCTGGCCGGAAACCACTTCGCTCTACAATGACTTTTGCTATGAATCGTCCAGTCGGCGTCATGGTCTTTATCTTGATCTTGATGTGCGGTTTTTCTTGGTCACAGGGCGTGCGCAGCCTGGGCATGGCCGGCCTGGTCTTGCCCGGCCCCGAGGCCGCGTACCTCAACCCGGCCTACGCCGCCTATCCCGCCGGTCGGTATGGCAGCGACCCAGGCTTCCGCTTACCCATAGGGCTGCTGGGCCTGCTGTTGCGCCCCGAAAGCAGCCCACTGCCCGCCCTCTCGGGTCTTTCCAACCTCACCAACGAGAACAGCCCCTTTGACCTGCTGACCTTTTACGATCAGCTCACCCATCTGAACGAGTTTCTGATCAACCCCGCCTCCTCGAGGGCCTTTATCAACCCCAACACGGGTTATCCTGAAATCCAGATCAATGTAGCAGCCAACGGCATCCAGGTCACCGATTACCAGGGCAAACCCATCCCGCTCGACCTGGGGCTGGGAAGCCAGGCCTCCATCAGCAGCACCAAAGCCCTCACACCTGCCCCGCTTTTTCGGGTGCCGCTGGCCCTGGAGAACAACCTTTACCTGGATTTCGGCCTGTACGCCGGGGGCTTCGGCCTGGGTCTTTCGCCCAACGCCAACCTGCGGCAGGCCCTGCAAAGCAACCAGCTTCAGCCCAACACCGAGTATGCCCTGATCACGAATGCCAGCGCCCAGGCCGGCCTCAGCCTGGGGTTTGGGTATGCCACGCAGCTACCCGATCTACCCATCCCCGAGGTGGGCCCCACCAAGGTGTATGTGGGCGCACGGGGCGAGGCTTTCTATGGGCTGGCCTACCTCGAGGGCAGCTTTAGCGTTGGTTTACAAAGCGACGCCCAGGGACGAATAGACCCCAACCAGCCGCCGGTGTACAGGGGTACCGCCTTTTACACCATCCCCGGCAACGGCAACGGCTTTGGAGCCCGGGCCGATCTGGGTGTGGTGATGGAGGCGCAGGGCACCACGGTGGGGCTGGGCATCCGCAACGCACTGGGCTTTGCCCGCTGGAGCGGCACCGAATTGCAATGGAACGGCTCATCCGCGAGCCCCACCTCAACCCCAAGCGAACGCAGCAGCTTCGGCTTCGTACCGGCCTTTTATCTGAACGCGGCCACCCAGGTACCCCTCGAGACCGGTACGCTGCTGGTAGGAGGCGACCTGGGCTACGAGGATAGCCTGTTCGGCCGCATCGGCGGTGAGTACAGCCTGGGCCCGGCCCGCTTCCGCGCTGGACTGGGCTTCGACAACGGCTTCCGCTTTGGATTGGGTGCTGGCTTTGTGGGGCCTGGGTTCAGCCTAGATACCGCCCTCACCACCCACCGCGCTCCCATCGTAGGCCACACTGTGTTTGGCATCGCCCTGAGCCTTGGTCTTAACTTTTGAGGTGAACCATGCCCAGACTCGCCTTCGCTCTACTGCTTCTGCTGCTGGCCGGGTGCAGTGCCAGCACCCGTTACACCTTTCAGTTTAATATCCTTAGCTTTATCCCAGAAAACCAGCGCAGCCTGAACATCCCCAGCGGTTACTACCTAGCGGTATATCCCGGCCTCGAGGGGCAACGGGTACCCCTGCCCATTACCTTGGACATCCTCGAGCGCGGCCAGCTAACCATCCAAGGCAGCCTTGTCAACAACGGAAGCATCCCTATGACCGGAAGCTACGAAATCCGTCTGGCTCCGGAAAGCGACAACAACCTCAACGACAACTCGGGCGGGGATGTGGGTCTGGGCAGCAACAGCTTCAACGTCGCCGCCGGGCAAAGTCAGTCGATCGCCACCTCGGTTAATCTCAGTGCCACCGATAACAGCGCGGCGTTTAACATCATCAAGTCGGGCTCGTTCCGAATCGCCATCCGGGTAGAAGTCAACAGCAACGGTGGCCGCTTCAATCTCACCACTGCCCAGGTCACAGTCATCGGGCGCCCATTTGCCCTAATCAAGTAGCCCGCTTCCCGTTCCTAGACGTGCGGCCTCCGTTCCGGGGGTCGCACAACTTCTTGCTTCATGCCGGATTCAAAAAGATAGTCATCCAAAGCCAAAGGTCTCTTGCAAAGCTCGGAGAAGAAAGCGTATACCTGCGGTCGGGTTGGTTCGCCGCCTTCCAGTGCCGAACTAAGCGAATCTGGTATCAGACATACCTACTGAACCTCACCCAACTGGCGACGGGCCAGCACAATTTCCTTGGTGGGAATGCGGCTGTGAATAAACCAGAAACCCACCAGCCCCACCAGCAAGACCAGCACCTTAACCCAGAAAACCGGGATAAAGAAGATGGCGCTGGTCAGGGCAAAGAAGCTCAACATGCAAAGCGCGAGTATCTTGGCCCGGCGTGACATCCCCAGGCCATTGCGGTAGTCCCGCACGATGGGCCCTACCTTGGGCAGGTTGAGTATCCAGTTGAGAAAGCGCTGGCTGCTTCTAGAGAAAAAATACGCGGCCAGAATAAAAAAAACCGTCGAGGGCATCCCAGGCACCACCGTGCCGACAAAACCCAGACCGGCAAAGAAAAACCCAAGGGAAAGCCAGAGGGGTCGCAGAGGATCAAGGGGCGATCGCATAACCTCTAAATAGTATGACAAAACCCCCACGGGGATAAATGTACCCGCGACCCTCAAAAGTAATCAGCCGACACGTGACGTATCGGCTGACCCCTGAACGGTTTGAGAGCTAGGAGGCTTTAGAGCAAACCGGCCTCACGCAGCAGCCTGAGCGCAGTATCGAGGGGGAGCTTCTCAAAATCCACTTTGGGGCTCTTGGCCACTGCCTGGTTGATGGGCAGCAGGCTCGAGCTGAGCACAACCCCCTGGGTCACCGGATACTCGATGATCTCGCTAGCAAAGAACTGCTGACCCTTGGGCGAAAGCAACCACAGCAAGAAACGGTTGGCCGCCGCTGGGTTTTTGCTGGTTTTGAGAATGCCAGCCCCGGTCACCAGGGCCAGGCCGCCCACATCCCCATCGGCAAAGTAGTAGGTGGCAATACGCTGCCCCGCCCGGGCGACGCGCTGAATGTAGTAGTGGTTGGTCGTGCCCAGGTCGATCTCACCAGCCCGGATGGCTTCCATCATGGCTGGGTTGGAGGCGTAGGCTTTGGGCTCGAGGGCCTTCATATCGGCTATCCACTGCCGAGTGCGGGCCTCACCATGCTGTGCCACCATAGCCGCAATCATGTCCTGGAAGCTGCTGTAGGTCGGCGTCCAGCCAATGCGCCCTTTGTACTGGGTCAGCTTAGGCAGATCCATAATGCTTTTGGGCAGGTCTTCGGGCTTGACCCGGCTGGGTTCATAGGCCAGCACCCGCAAACGAACGGTCAGAGGCACCCACAGGCGGCTGGCCGGCACAAAATAGGCCGGCGTGCGCGTGATGGTATCACCCAGGCGCACCAGCAACCCTCGCTCAGAAGCCACGCCCAGCGCACCCGCCGTGTTGGCCCAGAAAATATCGGCCGGACTGCGGCTGCCCTCTTCCTGTAGCGCAGCCAGAATCTCGGCATCGCGCCCATAGCGCACATTGACCTTAATACCGGTCTCGGCTTCGAACTGTTTTACCAACGGCTCCACCAACCCCTGTCCACGGCCCGTGTAAACAGTAAGGCTTTGCTGCTGAGCCTGCGCCAAACCTAGCAAGGTTAGAAGGGCGGTTACAAGAACAGCTTTTTTACGCACTGTACTCCTCCTGCAGTTATTTAAGCCGTCTTCGGCTCGAGGGTGAGTCTATGAACGAGCGGGCAAAATGTCAAGTATTCCAGTCGGATTTATGTAGTTAGAAATGGTATTCATTCTCAACAAGCCCGTTCTCCAGCGCATGCCCTGGTGCTCAAGGTAAACTGGAGCAATGCGTAGGTTCTTCACACCCCCTGTAATTCGGGCCATCGGCCAGATCCTGGCAGTTTCCTACCCTTTGCTGGCGCTTTCCGCTGGAGCTCGCTCAATCTACCAGCTATTCTTCAAGCCCGGTGTGACCGACTACCTACCCCCTATCCTCTCAGCCATCGCGGCGACGGTCTATCTGGTAGCCACCGTTGCTTTTGTTATACGAAAACCCTGGGCCTGGTGGGTTTCAGTCGGTGCCCTGAGCTTCGAGATGGCAGGGGTTTTGCTGGTGGGCACCCTAAGCCTGCTCATGCCAGAGGTGATAGGCCGCACCGTCTGGCACGACTTTGGCATCGACTACGGCTTCCTGCCCCTCATCCAGCCGTTGCTCGGGCTCATCTGGCTGCTCTGGCCCGAGAACCGCAGGCTTTTTTTCGACCCAGCCCCCCGGTCGCCGGCTCGGTAGAGATCAGGGCGAACCACCTTCAGAATCGGGCGACCGGACGGCCTCGGCGATGAAGGCCCACAACACGCCCATCAGAAGCCCCAGCACACCAGCAACGACGGTAAAGAGCGCTGGCCTGGGGAAACTGGGGCGCAACGGCTCAGCCGGGGGCACCAGAACCTGCACCAACAAAGTCTGATTCACCAGTTGGCTGGTTGATTGGGGCTGCATCAATAAGTCGTTGAGAGTGTTGATGCGGGCCTCGAGCTGGGCAATCTGTGAGCGCAGGCGCGACTCGTCAAGGCTCAGGCTGGTGTAAGCGGGGTTGGTCGCCCGGGCGATCTGGGGGTCGCTGCCGCGGGCCTCGAGGGCAGCAGCAATGGTAGGACTCGAGGCCGCCCGGTCGGGTGCCCGGGCAAGCTCAGCCTGGATGCTCTTAAGCGCATCCTGGGCAGCCTGAAGGTCGAGCCGCGTCTGGGCCATGGCAGCCCGCAGATTGGCCTGAGCACCCTCGAGCAGGTTGCGCTGGAGGTACTTGCGCGCCACCTCGAGAATCCGCTCGGCCCGTTCACTGGCCTCGGCAGCGCTGCGCCCTTCTGCGGTTAGGAACAGTAGCCCCCGCTTCTCGTCAAAGCGGGCCTTATAAAAACGCGTGGGGTCGTCCACGCCAAGCTGGTTGGCTAGTAGCTTGGTCTGCTGCAAGTCCACAAACCCCTGGGCCAGCCCGGGCAGGGAAGGTAGGTTGCTCAGCAGGCCCTGGTTGGACTGGTTGGCCAGACTCAGGCTCACTACCACCTGGCTGGTGTAGGTTTTGGGCCATAGGAGGCTAAAAATAAGAGTAGCAAGCGTCAACCCTGCACTGACAAAAAAAATAAAGCGGCTCCATCGCTTAAGGATTAGGTATATATCTCGTAAAGAAATCTCGTCTCTTGATTGCGTAGTATCTAAGCTCATCCAGGTATTCTATGTCTACCTTGGGGTGAACTGTCAAATCGAGAAATACAAACGCCCAGAGCCAGCAAAAGCGTATAGTAAACCCCCGCAAAGAAAAAGCTAAAATCAAACAGACCCAGCACCAACACCACAGCGACCAAGGCCAGAACCCGCCCAGCTTGAAGCCTTATCAACCACCCTAACAATCCACCCAGCCACAGCAAAAACCCCAGTAAGGCCAACCCACCTCCCTCAGCCACCAGGTGAAGCCACAAATTATGAGCATGCCCCGTGATGGCCTCGAGGGCACCTTGGGGCCGGTGAATCTGATAGTAAACAGGAAAATTGCCAAAACCCACCCCAGTCCAGGGGTACTCGAGAAAAGCCCGCATCGCCACCTGCCAGATAACCAAGCGAGACTGTGCGCTCGAGTCCAGTGTCGTGGCTTGGCTTAGCCGCCCCAACCACTCAGGTTGCCAGGCCAGCAAGAAGGCTCCCCCCACAAGTACCCCTAGCATGCTCCAGCGCCAGCGCCCCAGTCCCCACCACCAAACCACTAGTAGCAGCAACCAGCCCCAAAAAGCCGCCCGGCTACCCGTTACCCAAATCAGCAAACCCGAGACGGCTAGAGCCGCTCCACCCCAGCGGCTCCCCCCCAGCAGCCAGACCAAACCAGCCAGCATAACGGAGGTATGACCCAGCAGGTTGGGCTGAGGGGTTAGGCCTGAGGGCCGAAAACCCTCGTAAGGGGGCGATTCAAGCTGCCATAGGGCATATCCAAGGTGTATGCCCATGCCCAACAAAAGCGCACCAGCCATCCAGGATGGTGCGAGCTGCTTTAATACACTTCCCCCTTGCAGCACTAAAAAACCCAACAACATCATTCCCAGCCACCACTGCAGTCGCCAGCCCAGGCTCCGCTCACCCGTTGGTCCCCAGGAAAAGGCACTGGGGCGCGAACCCACCTCGAGCTTGGCCCAACCCACTTCTATATAGCGCCAATCGCCGCCTGCATTGAAAAAATCAATTGCACGCAACGAGTGATCCCCTTCTTGGGCTGTGTAGCTGGCCCATAGCCGCCACACCCCTGGTGCCACCGGTTCCATCTGGGTGGGTACCGAGTGGTGGCCTGTATTAGTAAAAAAAGTTATTTGAAAGCGCGCTTCCCTACCGTCGTGCCGTAGGTAGAAGCTTTGGGTATAAGTCTGACCGGGTGTTATAGGGTACCAGTGATCATTTAAAAACTCGCTTTGCTCTAGGCCCGAGGCAGGGTTCGAGCGAGGCAAGCGCCAAAAACCCTCCCCCACTCGTTGGGCCCACCCACCTGCGCCATCTTGGTGGTTCCAACCAAACAAGTTATCTAGCGCATCCACCCTAAGCAAGTTTGCTGCAACAGGGTCTGAAGTTGCTTCGATATAAGACGGTTGCTGTGGAAGCTTAAACAAGTTCTGCGGAGCAAAAACCTGCCCTGCCCCGCCTAATAGCATGAATATCAAAAACAACCGCCCACCGCCCACACCCTGCCGCTTTAGCACCAATCCAGCACCCAACAGCCCAAAGAAAACCGCCGCCGCGGCAGGCCACAAGGGCATGAGAAGCAGCGGTAGATATAAAAACCACCTGTTCAATAGGCCCCCTTACCAAACAACACCACCCAGACTGTACGGGCTAGGATATAAAGATCAAGCCAGGGCGACCAGTTGCGCACGTAGTACACATCCATCGCCACCCGTTCAGCATATGTCGTATCGTTGCGTCCAGAAACTTGCCATAAGCCAGTCAGACCGGGGCGAACCTTGGCATACAAGCTGAAGTGGGAGCCATACCGCTTAATCTCCTCATCCACGATAGGTCGCGGCCCCACCAAGCTCATCTCACCTTTCAAAACATTCCATAACTGGGGCAACTCATCCAGGCTGGTTTTGCGCAAAAATCTTCCCACGCGGGTAACCCTGGGGTCATTCTTCAATTTTTGATCGTGCTCCCACTCGGCTTTCAGTTCGGGGTGTCGCTGCAAGTATTCTGCCAATAAGCGATCCGCATCCCGCACCATGGAGCGAAATTTCCAAGCCCTAAAACGATTCCCAGACAGCCCAACCCGCCACTGGCCATAAAACACCGAGCCAGGTGAGTCCAAACGAATCAGCAAGCCAATTATGGCAAGCAACAAAGCCACGGGTAGAGCAAAAGCTATCACTAAGGCAATATCTATAACCCGTTTGACCAGGCGGGGGCCCGGCAAAAGAAGCCTCTGGCGAAGCTCGAGCCCCAACACCCCACCCAAATCCCGCGTAGTCAGCCACAGGCTGGAAAAACCGAAGAGATCCGGAATCAAAATCAAATGGGGGAAGGTGCCCCCATGGGCTTCCAGGAGTTGCAGTAAGCGGTCTCGAGGAACCCCCGGCATAGCTATAATTGCGTGCTGAACTCCCATCTGGGCAAATTCCCAGGCCCGCTCGAGGCCCCCCAGCACCGGCACCCCACCTATTTCCCTTCCTTGCTTGGCTGGGTCGTCGTCCAGCAGGGCTATGGGCTTTAGACCCAAACCTGGCTGCTTCTGCAATGCTCGCACGACTTCTTCCCCAGTTTTACCTGCGCCCAGCACCAGCACCGCCGCCCCCCACCATGGCTTGCGGGCAAAAAGCTCACGCACCAGCGCCCGACCCAGCGGCACCAGCACCAGGGCCAGCCCCCAGGCAAACACAAACGCTCCCCGTGAGTAGTCGGCACCAGCCTTGTACATGAAGGTGGCCGCCCCCAGAACCACAAAAACTAAGCTTGTAGAGTAGGAAAGGCGGCGCAGCTCTTCCGGAGGAGCGATCCCCACCCCATAAAGCCCCGCCAGGGCATAAGCCAGGGGAAAAAGCAGCAAAGCAGGCCACAGATCAAGGTACAAATCCCAAATTAAGCTCCGATCCCAGAGATAGCGCAGCCAAATGGACAGCAGCATAGAAGCCAAAACCGCCAAGGCATCTACGGCCAACAGTGTTATTGCTGTTCGTCTAGGGGAGGGCAAATTGCTCACTAGAGAAGTCTGCGAAGCAACCAAGTTATTCATCGAAACTACCCCTGGGACAGCTTCGCTCTAAAGTTATTCCATTCTCGCTCAATCAAGCTAATGAACTCCCTCTGGAAGCGCTCCGTGGAAAAGCGCTCGGCATTTTTGCGGATTTGTAAGGGATCAAAACTTAGGCTTTCAAACTCCTCTATAGCCGCAATTAGACTTCTAACGTTTTGCTCACGGAAGAAAACCCCTGTTTCACCTGAAATGACGGTTTCTACAGTCCCACCTTTGCCAAAGGCAATGACCGGAGTACCGCAAGCCTGTGCTTCTACCGGAGCAATACCAAAGTCTTCTTCTGCAGCAAACACAAAAGCCCTAGCCTTTTGCATATAGTCCCGAAGTACCTCAAACGGTTGGTGGCCCAGTAATTGCACGTTAGAAGCACCTTTTGCCTTAGCCTGTACTTTAGGAAACTCCGGGCCATCTCCAATCACCACAAGCTTGCGGTCTGGCATCTGGGCGAAGGCCTCCACAATCAGATCTATGCGTTTATACGGTACCATGCGACTCGCAGCTAAATAGAAATCTTCCTTGTTCTTTTGTAGCGTGAAAGCCCCCGTATCTACCGGAGGGTAAATAACCTCGGCTTTTCTACGGTAGGCCTTTTGAATGCGGCGGGCAATATATTGAGAATTAGCCACTAGAATATCAGGGCGCTGCCCTGCAAGGCCATCCCAAAGGCGCAAATAATGCAGAAGGCCTTGAGCTAAGCTACTCTTGAGGCCTTTAGACAAACCGGCTCCCTCAAGGTACTGGTGCTGTAGATCCCAGGCGTAACGAGGTGGCGAGTGCACATAGCTCACATGCAACGTGTCTGGGCCGGTGATCACTCCTTTAGCCACCGCATGGGAGCTGGAGATGATTAAGTCGTAACCATGCAAGTCAAATTGTTCGATTGCCAAGGGCATAAGCGGTAGGTATGTACGGTAGTATTTACGTGCTCCAGGAAGCTTTTGAATAAAAGAGGTATGGATTTTCTTGCCCCGTAAGAACTCCCGGTGTCTGTCTTCCAAGAAATCCACCACCGCATATAGCTCCGCCTGCGGAAATACTTGAAGCAGTTGCTCGACAACCCGCTCAGCTCCCGCATAAACGGTAAACCAATCGTGCACAAGGGCAATCCGCATTTAGTACCTCAAAACACCTTTCACCGCTCGCTCGACTATCATTTGCACCAGGGCCTCAAACTCTATCCTAGGACTCCATCCCAGCCAGCTCTGGCCCTTTTCCAGATTCCGACGAAGCAAGTCTACGTCAGTAAAACTAGAGGGTTAACCCACACTGCTATTTTCCCCGTCAGGCGGTCTGCATCCTGCCTCTCCTCTTTACCCCTTTATCAAAGCATAAAGATATAGAACCCTCCAAGCCACTAGCAATTTACATGCCTTAGATTACTTATACCATCCCAATTCGGAAAAGCCACCAACCATATTCCCCCAAACTGCGCCCACAGGAGGCACCCGGCGGGGTTGTGCTCCATCATCTTGAGCAGGCCACCGCCTGGAAAGACCCGTCCCTGCAGGCCGGAAAAGATGCCCTCGAGTGGCAAAGAGTACCGTTGGGGCCTCATCTTCCGCTGATGCCCGTGCTTTGAGGGCCCTTTTCCCTGGCTAGCATGATCGCGACCGGGTTGCTGTGGCGGCTTCCTGGAGTCCATGTGCAGACACGGGTGGGGTTGAAGAGAGTGGCTCGGGCGATGCTGCGCTTATCGCTAGGGCTTACCTTCTTAAGGTGCTTGTCTCTGGGCAGTGGCAATCTCTGGCAGGGACGGGTAATGTTGCCCACCCCGTCCCTTATTTGCTACTGGGCGTCAGGTTCTTCCCCGAATTAGTCATCTGTTTATACACCTGAATGTGTAATCGTGCAATCATATCCCACGAAAATAAACCTGCTATCTCTCGTGCTCTCTGCGACATCAAATTGAGTCTTTCGCGCGCGAACCTCAGCTCGTCTAAAACTTTCAATGCCTGAGCTGGACTTTCAACAAACTCAACTGCGCCACTAAATATCGGAGGGGTTTGTAAACCCTTGGTAGTGAGCACTACCACTCCGTTTCCTATAGCAGCTAGTAAGGAGGCGCGGCGTTCCGAGGCACCATCTGGGAAGTGGAGGTAAGCAAAAGTGGCCTTCGCCAACTCCCGAGCCACACTTTCAGGGTCTAAACCTACGTTCCAAGCTAAATTGGGCAATTCCTGGGTTTGTTGTTTTAGAGCCAGAAAGTATCCCTCTACACCTTCTTGAGGGCTACCAATAATCTTAAAACTATAAGGTTTCTTATGCACAATTGCCTGGCGCACCAGAGCAATAAATTCCTCCAATCCTCGATTGGGCCTTATTAAACCAAAGAAGACTACTATATTAGGATCGCGCGGAATTTCATCATCTAAGAACGGTATATTGCTTCCTATTGGTATAACCTCAGATCGAACCTTTATTAGAGGGAACCACTTACTTAGAGCAGTTTGCTCATAAAGGTTGGTAAAAATTAGACGCCGAGCAGCGATAGCAAAGGGGGTAATAGCAACACGCCTTAAGAGATGGCTTTGGCTAAACTCGTGGATTGTAACTACAGTAGGGTAGGCACGGGATAAAAAGACCAAGGCCTGAGGCGCCAAACCCCTTCCATAAGGTACTGTAGGATATTGAATGTGTAAGATATCGGGATTGTAATTGACTATCTTTTTATAAATAGAACGGCTGTAAACTAAGCCCCAATGAGGGCTGTCTACAGGCAAAACCTCGTGCCCCTCTGCTCTTAGGTACTTGATTAACCTAGCAGTGTAGTCGACCACACCGCAATTAACAGGAGGCGTGGGACTGACCATAGCTATTCGCATCATCCATCTACCCCGCAAGCACTGAACCAAGAGTTTTTTTGCTCTTGGTAAGAAAGTGTTCTTGACTGATGGCAAGAAATATAGGAAGCCAAAAATAGCCAAAGACGTAGGGAAAACCAGTCAAAGCAGTTATAAACAAGAGCAAAGAAAGGGCGAATAAGTTTCCTAATGCTAAACCCCTTAGCCAGTTCGGCATACCCGGATTCCGCAATAGAGCTAAAGGCGCTCGAAAAAGCGATGAGTAAAACATGTAAAATGTAAAAAAACCAAGAACACCGGTGTTGGCCAGCAACCAAAAAGGTAAGCTATACACGGTAACCGAGTTAATACCCATGCCCAAAACAGGGAAATCAGCGAAGTTTTGCAGAGCATATATTATCGACAAAAATCTTTGGCTAAAAGAAAAGGAATCCTTTCGACTGAATATCACACTATCAACTACTTGTTGAACCAGGGGAACACTCCAATAAAGAACAGCCAGCACAGTTGAAGTGAGCAGCAAAGCTGCCAGTATCAAAGCAAAGAGGGCTAGTGTCTTGGCCCGCACATATGGCAAGGAAACTACAATAAAAAAGATTAAAAGCAATAAGCCAGTATAGGCAGTAGCCGCGGTTGATGCCATGGCGGTCAATGCAAAAAACAACGCCAACCAACGATCTCTGTGGATATCCAACACAGGCACACCAACGAGCAAAAAACCCAGGAGCAAGGAGAGAAGCACTAAAATGTATGCAGCAAATACTGAAGGCTCAGCAGACACTGATGACATTCGGCTAATGTTGAGTTCCTCAATAACTTGTTTGTAGCCTTGAAGAAAACCGTTTGTGGAGTTATTAAAAATATAGAAGGGATAGGGCATACCTAGTATACTTAGAATTACCTGCATCCATCCCCACAAGCTAACAAAGACTCCCGTGTACAGAAGAACTCTTAGCACAACCTTCAAACGATCCAAGGTAGTTACATCTGATGTTGCAAATAAGATAAACAAGCCCCAAACTAAAAAATATGCCAGATTTTTTAGATGTTCCACACTAAAGTAAAGAGTGAAAGTTGCCTCAAGTGCTCCCTTAGGATCAACACCTGTAAATGTTATTCCCGGACTTAATAAAGGCGTGGCAAGTGACAATCCCAGCGCTCCTATAAACACAGCTAATAATGCTAAGGGTGTTCGTCCTACTAGGCGAATGCGTCCTTCTAGCAACGTTGTCAAAGTTCTTCTAAAGATATACATGATTACTAAAACCAGTGTTGCGCTTATGCTGGCTCCATCCTCAGATTGCAGGTTGAAAACAGCTGTAGCCGAAAACGGTATCGAAACTAAAACAAATAAGAGTAGAGCAAACGAAGAGCGAAAAAAAAGCACAATGGCTGTTACCAACACTAATGCACCAGTTGCAGTAAGTAACATAATTTAGATGCTCTAAAAGGCGTACAAAAAACTAACCATTTACCGGATTAAAACCTTAACCAGTGGATTCCGATGCACTCGCAGTACTCACCCTCGTGTTGTAAACCGAGTAGCCTCCATTCCCCTTTTATAGCCTAGCCACACAGAACGTACTCTCCTCCAATCCCCCAGCAGTAACCGCTTGAGAATACGCCCCCCAACGCCAAGTGTGATCGGAAGAAAAGGAAACATAGCGTGTCGGCGAAAAAAGCGCACCGCTGAGGCATTGTACCAGATATCCTGTTGGGAGCTACCCTTTTTCGCGCTAGCAGACTCTTTATGCAGCACTCGCGAATTTGGAGCCACCGTTATCATCCACCCCTTTTGCCGCAAGCGAAAGCTCAAATCAGTGTCTTCCCAGTACATAAAAAACCCCTCATCTAGCAAACCCACCTGCTCGAGGGCTTCTCTGCGCAAAAGCATACTAGCCCCCGTAATATAGTGAAGGTCGCCTGGAGCCAAGAGGTGGCGAGAGCGCCCGGTAAGCAGGTTTACCTGGCCTCCACCCCAGGCCTGTACCTTTTCGGGTTGATTCATGTAGTACAACACCGATCCAACTGCCCCAATCTTTGGGTCGCTTTCTGCAACTTCTATCATTGCTGCTAGGGCACCGGGGCTAGCAATAGTGTCGTTGTTGAGAAGCCATATGTAACCTGCTCCATGCTCAAGCGCATATCGAATGCCAACATTATTTCCTCCAGCAAAACCAAGGTTAGCTCCCGTTTCAATAACGGTAATGTCGGGGTGTGCCTCACGAATACGCACCACAGAGTCGTTTGTAGAGGCATTGTCCAAGACTACTATTTTATAGTTGGGATATGTAAGGGATTTTAGCGAGTCAATACATTTGACTGTATCTTGCCAACCATTCCAGTTTAGAATAATCACATACACTACTTTCATTAGTTTAGCTCCAACAACTCCGCCATCCTTGCAACTGAATGTTCCCAATTGTATTTTTTCGCACTCTTCTTTCCCTTATCAACCAAAGACCTGCGCAGAGTATCGTCCTCATATAGTCGGATTATGGCCTCAGCCATTTTTTGAGGTTCACGGGAAGGCACTATAAGAGCATTGTACATATGCTCGGCATAATCTTCGGTACCATATGAAGTGGTTATTACCGCAGTACCACAGGCCATTGCTTCTAAAGGGAAAAGGGGGAAACTCTCATACCAAGAACTAGCAAGTAGTACATGAGAAGTCGAATAGGCTCGTCTTAGCTTTTCTCCGGTTATAAAACCCAATGGGATATAAGGCGCTATGGAATTATTTGGAGGCAATAAAGCGTCTCCGAAGACTCGCCATTCTAGATGCGGTATACGCCTTTTAGCTATTCGAATGGCCTCAGCCGCCTCCTGAAACCCTTTCCATTTTGCCAAACGTCCACCATAGCTAATAACTACAAACTTTTCTTTGGGATCAGGTGGGTTACCATCTGGAAAAAATACTGAATGATCAATTGCATTCAGACAAACGGGTATTTCTTTACTCGTTTGTTCAGAAAGCTTCTTGGCCAGCCAGGTTGAGTTAGCAATAATCTGCATATTCGGTAAATAATAGGTAACATAAGCATCTATAAATGCCAAATCAGGGAATTCTTCGTCTATTGAGAAAAGAGGTTCGTAGTGTTGAGCAAAGTAATATTTCCGTCCTGAACCATATAAGTAGACCGGCAGAGCTGTAAGATAGGACGTGGCCAAGGTTACATCAGCCGAGGGTACTTGATCTCTCAACATCTCAATCTGTCTAGCTCGACGAAAGCTGTAAGATGCACCTCGGGCAAAATGAATCATTACTTTACCCACGGCCTCTTTTATTCCTCTTTTGTCTTTCCTAAGCGCAGCAAGCGGAAATTCTATTAAAGAGCTGAGTAGTTGCGCTATGGATATTCTTGACGAGACCATCTCAAACTTTGCTTGAAACCATTCAGGGCGGGGAGAAGGCTCTATTGGAATAACCCTAACAATGTGCCCCTTTTCAACAAGCCCATTGGCATACTCAAAAACTGTTAATAAGCCCCCACTAAACTTCTTGCCATGAAAAGCTGGGACGAATATGTTTACAGTTGCCATACTTATCTCTCTTTAGTCAAGATTTCTTCTTCAAAAAGTTTTAAGGCTCTAGCCACTGCTTGATCCATATTGTAGTACTTATAATCCGCGAGCCGGCCTGCAAAGAGCACTGTACCTCGCAACTTTTTTACTTCCCTTTCATAGAGGGCATGTATTGCGCGGTTGTCTTCTCTGGGTATTGGGTAATATGGTTCACAGTGGTTGTTTGTTGGTTGGTAAGCTTGAGGGTATTCTACGACTAGGGTCGTTCGCGGTAACCGTTGTCCAGTAAGGTATTTTTGTTCTGTGATACGGGTAAAGTCGTATTCGTTAGGATAGTTAATTGTGCCAACCGACTGATGCCACTCCTCTTCAAGAGTCACAAACTTGAACTGGAGACTCCGGTAAGGCAAGGGACCGTACATATAGTCAAAGTATGCATCTATAGGGCCAGTATAAATCATGCGATTGAAGTGAATTTCAGTCACTATTTCACGGTAACTTGTGTTGAGCAAAACCTTGATGTTTTTGTGAAATAACATACGATTAAACATTAGTGTATAACCATGCTTAGGCATAGCCTGGTAAGTATCCTGGAAGTAACGGTCATCTCGGGAAATATATACCGGCACCCTACCTGTCACACTAGGATCTAGTTCCTCCGGCTTCAACTCCCACTGTTTAAGGGTATAGCCATAAAATACGTTCTTGTAGATGTACTCGGCCAGAAAGCGCAGTTCGGCATCTTCTGCTTCCCTCATCCTTAGGATGGGTACTTTTACACCAAAACCGTAGCTACAAATTAGCTTTTCTTCTAGGCGCTCTGCGTACTTGGGAGGGAAAAGCGCGTATAGAGAGTTAAGGTTGAAAGGTACAGGAACCAACTTACCATCTACCGAAGCCAACACCCGATGGTAGTAGGGGCGCCACTCAGTAAATTGTGATAGATAGTCCCAAACTTTTTTGCTGTTGGTGTGAAAGATGTGGGGGCCGTACTTATGTACAAGGACTCCATGCTCGTTATAATAGTCATAAGCATTTCCACCTATATGATTTCTTCTTTCAACCACTAAAACTTTTTGACCCATCTGCGAGGCTATCCGCTCGGCTAGAACAGCACCTGTAAAACCAGCACCAACAATAAGCCAATCCACCTTCATGTCCGCACCTGCCAGGGTGTTTTTCCTCTTTGCCACAGATAGAGCCAAATTGTTCCTGTCACGAAAACCTCCACTAAAACAACCGCACAGGCCATACCCACATGCCCCATTCGAGGTATCAAGAACAAAGCCAGGAGCAAGTTCAATAAGCCCGCAGATGAGATTATTACATTGAATGCCCGATCTTTACCCAAAACCAACATCCACTGGATTCCCAACGCATTAGACAAGGCAACAATTGGAAATAGCAGTACCAACACACGCATCACCTCTACCGCTCCCTCGTAGCCTGCGCCCAACAGCAAGCGCACAATCAAGGGTGCAGCCCCAAACAATAATAAGGCAGCGCCTAAACTTCCTAATCCCATTACCAACACAACGCGGCGTGCCAGATAGGCTGCATCCTTAGTCGATTGAGATGCCAGGTGAATTAAGCGCGGAAAGAATGCCCGGTTTATCGGTTCAAGCATCCCTAAAAGGGCCTTGGTCAACCGCTCGGCTCCAGCGTAAAGGGCAACTTGCTGGGGAGGCAGGAAAAATGCAAGGATAAATACATTACCTACCGTGTACAAGCTCACAACACTACGAAATAAAAACATAGTCCAGCCCAAGTGAAAAGCCTCTTTTAATTCATGTAAGCTCGGCAGGCGAAAGCTCACCTCGCGACCTGCAAGCCAAAGGCCCAGACCGGCCGTCAATGTTGAGGCCATGCCTTGCAAAAGCAAAACAATCCATGCATCATCGGGTGTACGCACCAAAATGAAGATAGGTAAAAGCACTGCGAGCTTCGCACCAACCTCGAGACCCGCCACCAATGGTAGGCGCTCCAGGCCCTGAAAAAACCATATCGGGCTAAACCCAAAGGCTATGGCCCAATATACACCGCACCACAAAAGGCGTGGATCTTGACTCAAATTATCTACCCATTGACTCAAAATGAATGCCAGGCCAACAGCTAGCGTAGCTAAAATTAGCTTGGCTCCAGAAACAGCCACCAAAAAACCAGACAAACTTTGCTTATCGGTACGGCGTCTAGCCACCTCGCGCGTAGCTGAAAGGTTAAAGCCATACTCAACAAGTAGGCTCAAATACTGCGCAAACGACTGTACTACTACTAAAGAGCCCCAGCTTTCCGGCCCCAGCACTCGAGTCAGGTAAGGAAGTGTAATAAGCGGCAGCAGGTAGTTAGCAAATTGCACACCGTAAAGAGCTAGCAAGTTCTGCGCTGTGCGCCCCCGGAAAACCTGGCTCAGCCTAGCAACCATTTCAAAACACTCCTGAAGCTCAAACTAACGCTAGCTGCGGTGAATACTGCAAAAAATCAATTGGTTCTGCCCGGCAAAGTGGATTAGTGACCCTAAACTGCACCAGCGCATTGTAACAGCACTCTAAAAGTTCCTATGTTCATTCTGTAGACAGCTTGCGCTTACTGTATTCGTACCTCACCCCCAGCAACCCCTGGCTCGAGACGGGGCTCCCCTCGCAAAGCCTCTGCCAGGAAGACCCATAGGAGGGCTGCAAGGAAACCCAGTACTACTGCGCCCACCGAAATCAATAGTCGTTTGGGTGATATCGGTTGGTAGACAGGATAAGCTGGAGCAATCACCTGAGTAAGGGAATCTCTCGTGCTGGCTAGCTCAATTTGCAAGTCGGTTTTCTTCTGTACCAAGGCTAGGTAGGTGTTCTTAGCTAGCTCGAGGGCCTGGTTGGCCTCATCAGACTCCATCTGGGCTTTAGCCAGGCGGGTTTTGAGCACTGCTATGCGCGCATCTACTTGTGCAATGCGGGTCTCAAGGATCGATCTGCGCGCCAAAAGGCGAGCCTCTTCCGCTTGGGCATCGATAAGAGCCGAGCGCAGGCGCTGGTATTCAGGGCTAAGGCTGTCAAAGCCGACTTCACGGGCTGATAGCTGCCCTATCTGATCAAAGCGAACGCGTAGAGCCTCATAGGCTGCTTTCTTGCTGGCAAACTCGAGGGCCAGCGCATCTCTTTCACGCTCCTGGGTAGCGATCTGAGATTTGATCCGGGCTATGTTGGCTTGCAAAGCGGCCATTTTTTGCCCCAACGCCTCCTGCTCCTTGGCTAAAAAGGCCAGATCCGCCCGCAGGCCCAAAGCCTGTGATAGCAAGGCCTGATGTGCCGGGTTCAGTTCCTGGTTTTTGAGCTTGAGCCCCACCACAGCCTGCAGGCCACCTCCCTGCACCGCTGCTAGCACCGCGGGATCGGCCCCCACCTCCCGCTCGAGGGTAAGCAGACTGGGTACCTGGGAAAGCTCCGCCTCAACCGATCGCAATCGGGCTTCCTTAGCGCTGCGCTCCACTTCTAGGGTGAGAATACGAGCCTGGGCATCAGCATAGGCCTGGGTGTAAGCAGCTAGCTCGGCATCCCACTGGGGGATGCGCTCCTTCTTCCGGAAGTCTTCCAGCGCACGAGCAGCCTGGATATAAACCTGGCGCATTCGTTCGGTTTCCTGTCTGAGCTGTGCCTTGGCCCCCTCAAGCTGCTGGTTCAAGGTAACAATCTGATCCGGTGAAGCGTTGCTAGGAACTATGCGGGCTTGCCTGGCTGTCTCCGCCCGCAGGTAAGCAATGCGCCCCGCCACTGCGGCTAGGTCGCGCTCGAGGCCCGCTCGCTCGGTATCTAGGTTTACTCGTTCAAGGGTTTTGGCCTCGAGCTCAGCTTTGTCCTGGGGTAGGCTGGCAGCACGGTTGAAGGCTTCCCAACGAGCCTGGGCTTGCCGATAGGCTCTCTCAGCCGGGGCTATCTGCTCATCCAAAGCCCCCAAACTGGCCTTGAGCCTGCCCAAAGGCAGTTCGTTGACCCGCTTGATCGTGGCCGAGGCCCATAGGTTGGCTGCTTGAGCCGCTGTAGCAGGTGCAGGTGCCTTGACGCTCATTTCCACTACCAGCCCCTGCGGCAACAGCGCCTGGCCTTGCCCCTGCTTAGGGCTGCGATCCTTGAGTTCAAAGAAGCGAGACATCGGCTCAAAGCCAGGCCGTGTGTCTCTGTCCCGCCAGGCATCAGGCAGCTTACCTTCCCTCTCCAAAGCTACCCATACCTCTCGCAACACCTCCTCAGAAAAAGCCACTGCGCGAAAGGCATCGAACCCCGGCAGGAGGTTGGTCTGTTGCACCTGTATTTTTTGCTCTAGCTGAGACTGCACCTGCAGTGAAGTGGCACTCACAGTAGCCGAAGAGGCATAAAGCGGTGTAGCAAGAAATAAGGAGTACAACAAAGCTCCAGCCAAAGCGATCAGTGGCGCTGTAAGCAAGATCTGCCATCTGCGTTTCAATATCAGCCAAATTTCCCTAGAATCTACAAACCACCTTACCCAAATCAGGCACTGCAGTTATGTTTAGAGCATGAACCGCCGTGCTTACCCATCGGACGTCCGTGATGAGGAATGGGCTCTGGTGCTGCCCTATTTGACCCTCGCCCCGCTGGAAGCACCCCAGCGCAAGTACGACCTGCGCGAAGTGTTCAACGCCCTGCGCTGGATGGTTCGAACCGGTGCTCAGTGGGACTACCTGCCCCACGACTTCCCACCCCCCCATATCGTTCAGGCGCAAGCCTACCGCTGGATGAACCGGGGGGTCTTCGAAGACCTGGTACACGACCTGCGCATGACCCTGCGAATGCTCCAGGGCAAAGCCGCCCATCCCAGCGCTGCCATCTACGATGCTCGCACCCTACAGTCCACCCCGCAAAGTGGGGAGCGGGCCGGATACGATGGGTACAAACGACGCAAGGGAAGCAAAGTTCACCTGGCGGTAGATACCCTGGGGCATCTGCTGGCCCTGGTAGTAACGGCGGCCAGTGAACAGGAACGGGCCCAGGTGGGAGCCCTCAGTCAACAGGTGCAGGAAGTGACGGGGGAGCAGGTGGAAGTGGCCTTTGTGGATCAGGGTTACACTGGGGAGGAAGCGGCACAAGCGGCAGAGGCGGAAGGCATCGCCCTGTGTGTGGTCAAGGTGGAAGGGGCCAAACGAGGATTCGTGCTGCTGCCGAAGCGTTGGGTGGTGGAACGTTCGTTTGCCTGGACATCCCGGTTTCGCAGGCTGGCGCGAGACTATGAGCGGCTGGCTGAGACCTTGCGAGGTTGGCACTGGTTGGCTTTTTCGATTCTGATGACAGCGAAAACTGTGGAGCTTTTACGAACAGCTAGTTAGCAGGCTCTAAGGGATATCTCGTCTTCTAGATGCTTCATACCAACCCACCATCTCAGATGTCCGGATGTTCAGCTTTTCTTGTTGAGTGGAGGTATGTACCCGCCCACTAAAAGTTTACCCCGAATCGCAATTGAAGTGTGCTATAGTTTATACCAAGTACAATTTTCTTCGGTTAGAAAAATCATAGCCTCGAAGAACGGGCCGCAGATCTCATGTAAGATTCCAGCTACTGAGTAGATTTTGCCAGCGGCCAATGTCCAGCGATACGTCTTCAGGTAGCGCCACCAAGGCCTCTTGGCGGCAAGCTGGCTGAACGTCCGGGCGGGTGCGCAGGGCCAACTCGTAGGCCGATTTGCGCTCGGTGGCGATGTGGAGGGTGTTATACGGAATGCGCTGGAGGTTTTGCAGGGCCAGGGCAATCTGCGGGGCGATGACCTCGAGGTAGTCCTGGCTGGTGAAGAGATCGGTATAGGCCGTAGGATAAGGCCAGGGCGAAGGACGGAAAGAGGTGCGGATAATCAGGTGGCGTGGAAGCAGCCGCACCAGTTCCTCGGCCACCAGTTTGGAAAGAGCGTAATAGTTGCGCACCGGCCCCACCGGGTCGTCCTCCCGGTATCCCCCCACATCCCCCCAAAACACATAATCGGTTGAGATGTGGACAAAGTGCAGGTCGTACCCCATAGCAACCCGAACCAGATTCCGGGTACCCTCCACATTCACCCTCCAGCAAAGGGTTTTTTCGATCTCGGCCTGGGCAACGTTGGTGTAAGCTGCCGCATGTACCACGGCCTTTGGCTGGTACTTTGCAAAAGCCCGCTCAACGCTGGACAGGTCTGTGATGTCCAGCTCGGCCCGACTGGGCGCGACAAGCCCGGGCAAAAGACCCCGCAGCGCCGTACCCAGGCGGCCCGTTCCGCCGGTCAGCAGTACCCCTCCAGCTTCAGCGCCGCTCATACCAGGTCTGCATGAGGCTCTGGTGTTCTTTTTTTGCACGCGCCCGCTGCCACCAGCCGGGGTTTTGCACGTACCATTCGATGGTCTCTGCCAAACCCTGGCTAAAGCTGTAGCGGCGCACCCAGCCCAGGGCCTCGGCCTTGGAAGGGTCTACCGAGTAGCGGTAGTCGTGACCGGGCCGGTCGGTCACAAATTGTTTGAGAGACAGGGGCTTGCCCAGGGCTTGCAGGATGGCCTCTGCCACTTGAACGCCGCTGACCTGCTCCCGCGCTCCCAGGTTGTAGGCCTCGCCGCTGGCGCCCCTGTGCAGAACCAGGTCTATACCGGCGGCATGATCCAAGGCGTGCATATAGTCGCGCACCGCCGAGCCGTCGCCGTAGATGGGCAGGGGCCGGTCTTCCAGGGCGTTGGTGATGAACAAGGGGATGATTTTCTCGGGGTACTGGTAGGGGCCATAGGTGTTGGAGCCGCGCGTAATTACTACGTCCAGGCCGTGCGAGATACCGTAGGCCAGCACCAGGTGTTCGGCCCCGGCCTTGGAAGCCGCGTAGGGCGAGCGGGGCCGGAAGGGATCGGTCTCGAGGGAGTGCCGCTCGGTACCGCTCAAATCGCCATATACCTCGTCGGTGGATACCTGTAAAAAGCGGCGCACCCCCGCCTGGCGGGCGGCCTCGAGGAGCACCAAAGTACCCTCGATGTTGGTACGAACAAATGCTCGTGCATCCAGCAAACTACGGTCTACATGGCTCTCAGCGGCAAAGTTGAGCACCGCATCGGCCCCTTGCAGGGCTTTGTGGGCATCGGCGGGGTTGGCGATGTCGCCCTGGATGAACTCAATCCGGTGCATCACGGCTTCCAGGTTCTCCAGATTGCCCGCATAGGTGAGCTTGTCCAGCACCACAATCTGCCAATCGGGGTGGGCTGAGAGCGCATAGCGCACGTAGTTGGCCCCAATAAACCCGGCTCCTCCGGTAACCACAACCCGCTTAAACTTTTTTTGAACGGTCTTATCCATGCTTCACACCAAAGTTTGAGCTAACCCCGATCTTCAGCCCACAGCTCAGCCCCAAAAAAATCCCAGGGCAGGCGGCCCTCGTTGGGGTCGGAGGGGTTGAACTGGTCGTTCATGGCATACAGCAGCAGCGCACCCTGGTGGCCCGCACGGTAGCCGTGGGCTACACCCGAAGGAATGTACAGAAGCGAGGGCGCCTCGCCAGAAAGCAGGAAGGAGCGCTTGGTTCCTTTGGTTGGGGAGTCGGCCCGCACATCCACCAACCACACCAGCAAGGCCCCCTGCACCACGCACCAGAGTTCGTCCTGGGTGCGCTTGGGGTGCAGGTGAAAGGCATTAATGCGACCCGGGACTGCCCAGGAAAGCGATATTTGGCGGGCTTCGAAGGGGGTTGGAAAGCCCTCTACCCGCCCATCTTTCAGGCGCAGGTACTCCATGAAGGCCCCCTCGAGGGCCCGGTGCTTTTTGAGAGAAAAAGACACCACTCCCTCTATGGGAGGTGGGGCTGAGTAATTTTGGTAACTTATGGCTATCCGAACTTGCTCGTCCAGGGTCATACCGCTCCTTATACTAAATCACGGGCCAAACTTCTATGCACAAAATGAGCAAAGAACTTTCCATCATCATCGTATCGCACAACACCCAGGGCATCCTTAGCGAGTGCCTGCAAAGGCTCAAGGCCTACTACCCGCAAGCCGAGCTGATTGTGGCTGACTCAGGTTCTACCGACGGCAGCCCCGACTGGGTAGCGGCCTCTTACCCCGAGGTTCGGCTGCTGCGCCTACCCAACCGCGGCTACGCCTATGCGGTCAACCGGGGCCTCGAGGTGGCCCAGAGGCCCTGGGTGGTGGAGATGAACAGCGACGTGTACCTGGAGCCGGGCGACCTCGAGGCCCTACAAGCAGCCTTAGAGGCCCACCCCAGGGCTGCGATGGCCGGGCCTACCCTCTACACACCCCAGGGGCGGCTACAGTCGTTTGGCCCACTGTATGCCCCCAACTACTGGAACCTGCGCCGCCCCAGGGCCGTCGGTTGGGTGTCCGGTGCGCTCATCATGGTTAGAAAATCGGCCTTGCAGGAGATTGGCGGGATGGACGAGCGCTTTTTCTTCTACAACGAAGACCTCGAGTGGTGCACCCGGGCCCGGCGCAAGGGCTGGCAGGTGCTTTTAGTTCCCCGCCGGGTGCTCCACCTGGGGGGCAGCTCCACCCCCAAAGACCCCCGCTTTATCGCCGAGGGCTACCGGGGCGGCCTGCTGTTCACACAGGATTACTACCCACACCTGCATGGGCTGCACCGAAAAGCGGTCTGGCTCGAGGCCCATCTGCGTCAGTGGCTCGATCCCAATCTCGTGCTCCGGGAGGGGTACCGGGAGATTGCAAAAATGTTGAGCGGGGGAAACATGGAGGCTTCGGTATTTGAAACGACCCGTCAGGTATCAGACAAGGCTATCTAGTAGCTTGACATCATCTTCTCCTAGATATTCCCCTGTCTGTACCTCAATTAAGACTAGGTCAAGTAAGCCCGGATTGTAAATTTGATGGGACACCCCGGCCAGTGCGCCAATCGATTCGTTTGAACGAAGCATCTGTATCTGACCGTTTAGCCAAATCTGAGCAGTTCCCTTTAACACCGTCCAGTGCTCACTTCTGTGATGATGCAAGTGGTGAGAGAGGGTGTGGCCAGGTTTGACGGTCACCCGGCGTATCTTGAAGCTGCTGGCCTCTTCTAGGGTTACATACGTACCCCAAGGCCTCCGGATTGTTCTGTGTCGGCGGATGGTCTCGTGATTTATGTGCGTGAGTTTCTCCACCACTTTTTTTACATCTTGAGCCTTATCCCGCCGGGCTACCAGTAAAGCGTCTCGGGTATCTACAATTACTAAATCGCTCACCCCAATAACCGCTACAACCCGGTCTTCACTTTGCACAAAGGTGTTGCTGGTCTCAAGTAGCACCACTTCACCCAACACCCGGTTGCCGTCTGCATCGGGTGGCACCATTTGCAATGCCGCATCCCAAGAACCCAGGTCACTCCAATCAAAGCCAGCGGCTATTACAGCTACGTGCTGGGCTTTTTCCATCACTGCATAATCTATTGAGTCACTGGGTACCTGCTTATAAAGCGCGGCATCCAAGTAGATCGGGTCTTCTTTCTTGGTAGCCTGCCAGCACGCCAGTACTGCCTCGTACATGTGGGGCTGGAGTTGCTTAAGCGTTTGCAGGTATACATCCGCCCGAAAGCAAAATATCCCAGCATTCCAGAAGTAACATCCACTTTTTAGATAATCCTCCGCAGTGGCCTTATCTGGCTTCTCTACAAAACGACTCACCTTATAAGCGTTTTCTTGTAGAGTTTCACCCCGCTGTATGTAACCAAAGCTCGTTGCGGGGTAGCTGGGCTGAATACCAAAAGTAACCATGTAACCTTGCTGTGCCAGGCGCTGAGCTTGCTCTACAGCCTCAGCAAAAGCTACATCAGGGGAAATCAGTTGGTCGGCAGGCAATACCAGCATCAACTCTTTAGGATTCTGCTCAGCAACCCACAATGCAGCCATTGCAATCGCAGGTGCAGTATTGCGCCGCTGAGGTTCAACAATAAAAGAACTCTGCACTGTGGTTTCCAGGGCCTGGTATTCACCCAGTGTGCTGAAGTAGTATTCCTTACCCGTAACAGTAAGCAGCCTATTGGCCCCGGCCCTCAAAGCTCGCAGAAATGTCTTTTGCAGTAAGCTTTGGCCATCGGGGAGCTTCATAAAGGGCTTGGGATAAAGCTCCCTCGAGACCGGCCATAGCCGGGTTCCCGCACCGCCCGAAAGAATTACACCTACCATACGCACTCCTAAAGCCGCACCCGGCTGCGATCGCCCAGCACCAGCTGCAGGGTATGGCGGCGGGCGTTGCCCTGCCCATCCACCACCACCCCCTGCCCCAGCACGCTGCTGTCCAAACGGTAGGGCAGCCGGTAAACCTGGGCCTCATCCATCAGAATCGAGTACTCAACCTCGCTGGAGATCACTTTGGCGTTCTTGCCAATGGCCGTGTAGGGGCCAATAAACCCATCCTCCACCAGCGCCCCGGCCCCGATGTAGGCCGGGCCCCGCACGGTGCTGCGCACAATGCGGGCCCCCGGCTCCACCACCACCTCGCCCACCACCTGGGAATCGGCCAGCTCGCCTTCCACCCGGCGCACAAGGCTCGAGAGCACCAGCCGGTTGGCATCCAGCAGGTCTTCGGGCTTGCCGGTGTCCTTCCACCAGCCGCGCACCTGGTGGGCCACCACCCGCTTCCCACCGTCCACCAGGCCCTGGATGGCCTCGGTGATCTCGTACTCGCCCCGACCCGAGGGCTTTAGTTGATTAATAACGGCGTGAATCGCCGGGCTAAACAGATACACCCCCACCAGGGCCAGGTTGGACGGGGGGTTCTGGGGCTTCTCCAAGAGCCGCATCACCTTGCCAGACTCGTCCAGCACCACCACCCCGAAGGCCCGGGGGTCTTCGACCGGGGTCAGCAAGACGATGGCCTCCGGGCGGGTTTGCAGATACTCTTCCACCAGGTGCTTAATGCCGCCCGAAAGCAGGTTGTCGCCCAGGTAGAGCACGAACGGGCTATCGGCCAGAAAACCCTGGGCGGTCTTGACTGCGTGGGCGATGCCCAGCGGCGCTTCCTGCACGATGTAGGTCAGGCGAACCCCCCAGCGCGAGCCATCGCCCAGCGCCGCCCGCACCTCGTCGCCGGTCTCCGGGCTGAGGATGACCCCTATGTCGCGGATGCCGGCCTCGAGCAGATCCTCGATCGCATAAAACAGGTTGGGCTTACCTGCGATGGGAATAAGCTGCTTGGCCCGGGTGTGGGTTAGGGGGCGCAGGCGAGTGCCTTTACCTCCAGAGAGAACCAGTCCCTTGAGTTCCATAAGCCTGCTCAGTCTATCCAATACGAACGCCCCATTCGCAAGTCCTTTCCCTGCATGTTGTAGAATCGAGGCCAGGCTGCGACTGCCCGAGTACCCTTCAACGACCTGTTCTGCGCTTTTGGCTACCGACAGTC
This sequence comes from Meiothermus taiwanensis WR-220, assembly GCF_003568585.1. Taxonomy (NCBI): domain Bacteria; kingdom Thermotogati; phylum Deinococcota; class Deinococci; order Thermales; family Thermaceae; genus Meiothermus; species Meiothermus taiwanensis. The sequence continues at coordinate 970,821 of NZ_CP021130.1, read as the reverse complement.
GAACTTCCGGAGGTTGCGATATGGTTCAGTCCAGTAGCAGCATGCCCTTCGGCCTCGAGGCTACCCCTCCCCGTTTTGCCCTCCACGGCGCGCCCACCCCAGGTCTAGCCAACTTAGCCCAGGCGTTGAGTGCGGTACTCGAGGCCAAAGGTTACATCCTAGACCCGCAGGCCGAGGCGCCGCGGGCTGTTCTCAATTTTATCCAGGCCGAAAAACCCATCCCCTACCGGCGCAAGGCCCAGGGCACCATGGTGATCTCCTTCCTCGAGCTGCCCCAGATGCCCCCCGACCCCATCGCCGGGCTGTACAGCTACCTGGTACGGGCCCTTTCCAACATGCTGGTGGTGTATGTGCCGGGCCAGGGGGCCTATTTTCTGACCCTCGAGCTCGGCCAGTACCACGAACCCGAGGGGCCTGGCTTTGCTGAGCGCGTCTTCGAGCGGATCCACCCCATCGCCTCCTCGGTGCTGGTGGTGCAGAACATCTTTGAAGCCGACCTCGAGCCCCAGCTCTGGCAGGGCGATGCCCTGACCCAGAGCCTGAGCGCCGCAGGCCGCAAGCTGGCCGAGTGGGATCTGCTCCCGGCTGCTTTTCCCATCGAGGAAATTCTGCCCCCCGAAGACCTACGCCACGTCAAGCGGCTGTATGGCATTGGCGGGCTATCCTATGGCAACCTTTCGGTGCGCAAGGATGAGCGGCGCTTCTGGATGTCGGCCAGCGGGGTGGACAAGGCCAGCCTGCGCGAGGTGGGGCGGGACATCCTGATGGTCACCGACTACGACCCCATCCAGAACGCCATGCGCCTCTCGGTGCCACCGGGGATCGAGCCCCGCCGGGTGAGTGTGGACGCCATCGAGCACTGGATGATCTACCGCGAACACCCCCAGGTAGGGGCCATCATCCACGTGCACGCCTGGATGGAGAACATCCCCTCCACCCAGTTCAACTACCCCTGCGGCACCTACGAGCTGGCCAGCGCAGTGGCCGAAAAAGTGCGCGAAGCCCCCGACCCCAGCCGGGCGGTGGTGGGTCTCAAAAACCACGGCCTGACCATTACCGGGCACAGCCTCGAGGAGATTCTGGAACGCATCGAGGGCCGGCTTTTGCGCCAGGTACCCATGTCCTAGAGCGTTTCCCACGAATACCCAGTACAGCGTATTTTGCTGTACTGGGTAAATTACCTGCCACCGGGGGGCAGGTAATTGTGGGAAACGCGACTAGAGCGCATCCACTTTGGTTGCTTGCAGGGCCTCTACTCGAGCACGCAAACGTCGGGCCCGCTCCACAAGCGGCTCGGCCTGGCCGGCCAGCTGGGCCTGAAACTCCAGCGCCACCACCTTGCCGGGGGTAAAGGCCCGTCCGTCGGGGTTGGGGAACAGGCTGTTCAGCAGGTTGAAGTCTTCGTCTGAGCGCCATTCAGCCTCTTTTTTGAGGCGATCCAGGTAGCCCCACTGGAAGCGCTCCTCGCTGAGCTGCCCTGCGATAAAGCGCTCGAGCAGATCGAGGTAGGCCTGAAGCCCCACCACCGCGGGGTTGCGCACGGGTTTGCCAGTGTGAACCGGCAGGTGCTGCAGCAGCAAAGGCTCGAGCTGCTCGGGGTTGATCTTCCAGTTGTCGAGGTCGAAGAGGGGCCGGGCCTGGCGGAAAAGAATGAACTGCGGGCTCTGGTGCTGGATGCCGGTGCGGGCCTCGACGTGGTTCGAGGCCGGGCGGTCTTCGGGGATGCGGATGATGCCGATGGCCACGTCGGGGCGGGGCTCGAGGTACTTCTGCACGTAGCGCATGGCCTCGAGGGTTTTGTCGCTGGTGCTGGCTTTGAAGATGGCCGTCAGCTCGAAGCGCTCCAGAAAAGCGTCCACATCCTCGGGCGTTCGGAGGGGAAAAACCCGTTCACGCAGGCTCATAGGTTTATGTTAGCGGCCAGAAGCCGGGAAATCCGTGGGGTACACCCTGGTTCTGGCCTGCCAAATGCTTACCTCTGGAGTGTGACAGGTAACAAAGGTGATTCTCATGCTTTGCATTACCCTAAATCTTGAATATGGAACGGCTCCCCCCATCCCGAACCCTGCCCGTACTGCCGATACTGCTGGCCTTGCTGCTGGCGGGTGTACTAACTGGTATCTATTTCACCTTCCCTGGCTTCAAAGAGCGCGTGGATGGCATCTATGCCTTGCTCTCCAGCGGGAATCAGCAAGCCATTCAGGCCTGGGTGGCCGGGCTGGGCTGGCTGGGCCCCTTGAGCATTATCGGCCTGATGATCGCCCAGACCCTGGTCTCGGTGGTGCCCATGTCCCTGGTGATGCTGGTCTCGGTGCTGGCGTTTGGGCCGGTGTTGGGCGGCCTTCTGGGTTGGGTCGGGGCGGTTATCGCCGCCATGGTGGGCTATAGCCTCGCCAGGCTGCTGGGGCCGGTGGTGGTGGATCGCTTCGTTAGCGAGAATATCCGCCGCAAGGTGGAGGCCCAGGTCGAGCGCTACGGCCCCTGGGCCATCATCGCCCTGCGGCTCTCCTTCGTGGTACCCACCGACAGCGTGAACTTTGTGGCCGGGCTGGTGCGCATGCACCCCCTTAAGTTCTTGTTGGCTACTGCGCTCGGGGCCCTGCCGGTTGCTGTGGTGATCGCCTGGCTGGGCGCCGACTTCTCCCGGCTGGGGCCCTTCCTGCTGGCGGCCTCCCTCGTGGGCTTGGCGGTTCTGGGGGGCTGGATCCTCTACGACCGGGCCCGGCGGCGCAAGTCATCCTGAACCCTCCATCAGGGCTTCCATCCCCTCCACCGCGCCCATCCGGAGGGAGCAGTCGGCCTGGCTCGAGAGCGGGGTGGGGTTGGGGTTGATCTCGATCAGATAGGCGCCGCTCGAGCGCGCCAGCCACCCCAGGCTGGCCGCGGGTTCGACCTCGGCGCTGGTGCCTATTACCAAAGCCACCTCGGCTGCTGCAAAGGCCTGCTGAGCCCGCTCAAAAGCGCCCGCTGGCAGCAGCTCCCCAAACCACACCACATCCGGGCGGCCCCGGGCCTTGCAGCCTGGGCAGTAGGGCGGCGGCACAAAATGGGCCGGGTCGGGGAGCGGAAACCGCTCTCCACAGCGCTCACAGCGGCCCCTGGCAATGTTGCCGTGCAGCTCGACCAGGCGTTGGGAGCCGGCTCGAGCATGCAAACCATCCACATTCTGGGTCACCAGCAAGAAACCCTCCCCCACCCGCTGCTCCAGCCTGACCAGCAGGTTGTGGGCCCGGTTGGGCTCTGCCTGCATCACTTTTCGATAACGCCAGGCGTACCACTCCCAGACCTTCTGGGGGTTGCGGGCGTAGGCTCCCGGGGTGGCGTATTCTTCGATATCGAAATCCTGCCACAAACCCGCGGCATCGCGAAAGGTGGGAATGCCTGAAGGCTGGGAGATACCGGCTCCAGTAAGCACTGCAACCCGACGGGCGGCCAGCAATCGTTTGCGAGCGGTTTCTAACTCCATGCTCATAGTGTACGTAGGTTCGAGGGATGCTAGGCTGTATTGCGAATATGTACCTCTACACCGCCCAGGCCATGCGCGAAGCCGACCAAAGGGCCGTTGCGCTGGGCTATCCCAGCCTGGTTCTGATGGAAGCCGCCGGAAAGCAGGCAGCCAGCCGGCTTTTGCAGCACTTCGAGGGGCGTTCAATCGCCGTGCTCTGCGGCAAGGGCAACAACGGGGGCGACGGTCTGGTGGCTGCCCGCTGGCTGGCCCACTGGGGGCATCCGGTAAGGGTGTATGCCGACGAGGGCCATACAGGCGACGCAGCCATCGCTCGACAGGCGCTGCAGGCCCATGGCCTGGAGATAGCCCCCCTGTCGGCCTGGGAGCCTGCACCCCACAGCGTGCTGCTGGATGCGCTGTTTGGCACCGGTCTGCGGGGGCCTTTAGGGGGGTTTTATGCCGATCTGGTAGAGAAGGTTAATCAGTCCGGCCTGCCGGTGGTGGCCGTGGATCTTCCCTCGGGCCTACCCTACCAGCCCCACATCCGGGCCGACCTGACCGTGGCCCTGGCCGGGCTGAAGAACGAGCACCTGTTCTATCCCCACCGGGCCGCCTGCGGTCGGATTGTGCTCGAGTCCATTGGGATGCCCCCCAGGGCCCTGCACAACCCCCACCTCCCCGAGGTGTTGTGCAAGACCGCAATGCGCCCGCTCCTGCCCACCCGCCCCGGCAACGCTCACAAAGGCTCGGTGGGCCGGGTGCTGGTGGCCGGCGGGTATCGCAACTATACGGGCGCGCCCAGCCTGGCAGCCCTGGGGGCGTATCGAACCGGGGCTGGGCTGGTTACGGTGGCCTACCCCGCCGATTGTGCAATCAGCCCTCCACCAGAAGCCGTGCGGCTGCCCCTGCTCGAGTGGGGTCACGCCGAGTTACAGGCTGTCCGTGCCGAAGCAGTGGCGGTGGGTATGGGGGCCGGGGCAGGGGGGGTTAAGGCCGCACTGGCCGCTCTGCAGCTGGGCAAACCCACGGTGCTGGACGCCGACGCACTGCATAAACAGGTGCTGTCGGCCTATGCAAAAGCGGGCCTCCCCACCGTGCTAACCCCCCACCCCGGCGAGGCCAGCCGCCTGTTGGACATCCCCAGCGAACAGATCGCCCGTGCCCCCCTCGAGGCCGCCCAAGCCCTGGCCGAACGGTACCCAGGGCTGGTGGTGGTGCTCAAGGGCGGCCCCACAGTGCTGGCCTGGCAACCCCCAGGAGCCCCCACTTCATCGCCCCTGCTGGCTGTTAACAGCACCGGCAACCCCCATATGGCCAGCGGCGGGATGGGCGATGTGCTTTCCGGGGTGGTCGCTGCCCTGCTGGCCGCTGGATTGTCGGCCTGGGAGGCCGCCCGGCTGGGGGTCTATCTACACGGGCTGGCCGGTGACCTCGCCCGCAAGCCGGGTTTGCTAGCCCATGAGGTCGCCGAAGCCTTGCCATCGGCCATGAAACGGTTGCAGCTAGATCGCGTCAGGGATTTTTGGGAGCCTTGATAACACCCAGCAACAGAACGCTCATAGCCAGCATCCACAAAACATCGTAGGCCACAACAGACCACAGCGCCGGCGGCGCACCTCCCAAGATATAAACCAATCGCGCCAGGCTGCCCAGCACCAGCGCCCAGACCACGCCTCGCAGGTAACGCCCAATGCGTCCACCAGCCAACACCGGGGTTTGTTGAACAAACAGCAAGGTCAGGGAGAAGGCCACCCCTGCATAGATCAGCTCGAGCAGGCTCAGAGGACGGATTAGGGTAGCAAGGGCCGAAAGCAGCACCCCTCCCAGCCCAGCCAGCAAGGCCAGCCGCTGGGCAAAACCAAGGGGGTACAAACCCTGGCGCTCCATGCGGAAAGGAAGCAGACCACCCATCAACAACAGGAGAACCGCACCGACGAGGTAGATGCCCTCACGCAGGGCCCGGGTGTCCAGACCGGAGGCCAGGTTATAGGTGTACAGCAGATCCCCCACACCCAGCACCAGCAGACCTACCGCCAGACCGGATAAGGCCCCACGCAGGATGGTTGGCGAGCGGGCCGCCCCCCACCACAGCGCATAGGCCCCCACAAAGTTGGAGAGGCTTACGGCCAGGCTACGGGCAAAGGAGTCGCCCAGCAAGCCCGCCCCCCAGAGCAACCATAGAAGGCCCAGCCAAAGGTAGGTCATATCCGAACCCTGTCATCATACGCCTTTTGCTAAAGCCTTGCGTCAAAAATAGCCCGCATCACCTGTGCTCGGCCGGATACATGTGAGACTCTGAGCGAAAGAGAATAGGGGGAACCGACTCTGGAAAGGAGGTTCCCCCAGATGCAGCTTACTACAGTTGGAAAACCCCTGCTCAAAGCCGCCAACCAAGCCAGCCAGCTCGAACAAGCAGGCGCCGGCGACCCCGTCGTGGCCGAGCGCCTGCGGAAGCTCAAACTGGTAGAGACCCTCAGAAAAAAGAAAGTTCCCTGGGACGAAGTCCAAAAGCTGGTAGGCATCAGCAAGGCCACCTACCACCGCTGGAAAAAAAGACTCGAAGAACAAGACCTTGCCGGCCTCAAACCCAAAAGCCGCAAACCCAGGAAGCTGCGCCGGAAGGTACACTGGAAACCCGATGTCCTCATACGCATAGAGCGGCTGCGCAAACAAAACCCCACCTGGGGCCGCTGGCGCATCGGGCAGAGACTGCACAGAGAGGGCTACACCCTAAGCGAACGCACGGTAGGACGCATCCTGAGCTACCTGGAGCGAAGCGGCCGGGTGGAGCCGGTGAGCGCTTTCCTGGCCAGAAACCGTAAGGCCCGTTTGCGCAGGAAGAGCCAGCGGCCCTATGCCCGGAGGAAGCCCGCGGAGTACACGGCGCTGCGGCCTGGGGATCTGGTACAGGTGGATACGCTGTGGGTGGATCTGGGGGACGGGACGGGTCTGCGGCAGTTTACGGCGGTGGACACGGTAAGCCGCTGGGGGACGGCGGGGGTGTACAGCCGGGCGAGTGCTAAGACGGCGCTGGATTTTCTGCAGCAGCTGGTGCGGCGATGTCCTTGTGTCATCCGTGCGATCCAGGTGGATGGGGGCAGCGAGTTCATGGCGGAGTTTGAGGAGGGTTGTCGGGTATTGGGGATAGAGCTTTTTGTTTTGCCGCCGAGGAGTCCGAAGCTGAACGGGATGGTAGAGCGGCTGCAGCGGACGTTTCGGGATGAGTTTTACACGCGGGCTTTACCGCTGGGGATAGAGGCTATTCAAGGGGAGCTGGAGGGTTATCTGGAGCACTACAACCTGCACCGGCCGCACATGGCCCTGGGGGGGTTGGCGCCGGTGGAGTACCTGGCTAAGCTACAGGAGGTGTCGGTTCCCCTGGAGTCTCAAATGTATTGACCGATTACATCACCTTGACCTGGCCGCTGGCAGCCCAGTATCATCGAGTTGATCGGCTAGGGGTGCCCCTGTAGGGGCTGAGAGCAGGGAAAACCCTGTAACCCTTGGAACCTGATCCGGTTAGTACCGGCGGAGGGAAGCCCATGGAGAAATCCCTACAACCTGATGTGCGCCTTGCTCCTGACCCTTGGCCGGTTCAGGAGGTGGTTTTTTGCACGGGAAACTATATCTGGTAGCGACCCCACGCCCCGGTCAAACCCAGACGGAGCTGCTGCACCGCCTCGAGGCGGCCCTGGAGGGCGGGGTGGATCTGTTGCAGCTACGGGCCAAGAACCTCGAGGCCCAGGCCATCCTGGCCCTGGGGGAGAGGTTACGAGCGCTGTGCGTGCGTTACCGGGTGCCGCTGGTCATCAACGACCGCCCCGATCTGGCGGCTCTGCTGGAAGCCGACGGGGTGCACCTGGGGCAGGGGGATCTGAGCGTGGCCCAGGCCCGGCGCTTTTTTGCGGGCTGGATCGGGCGCAGCACCCATGAGCCCGCGCAGGCCCTGCGGGAGCAGGCTGCGCTCGAGGGCAGCCCGGGCTACCTTTCGGTGGGGCCGGTCTGGGAAACCCCCACCAAGCCAGGGCGGCCGGCGGCGGGCCTGGCCTACGTGCGGTGGGCCGCGCAAAACCTCCGGCTGCCCTGGTTCGCCATAGGCGGCATCGACGAGCACACCTTACCCAGGGTGCTGGAGGCCGGCGCCCGCCGGGTGGCGGTGGTGCGGAGCATCTTGGATGCGCCCGATCCCGAGAGAGCCGCAAGGCAGATGCGGAGGTGGCTGGATGGTCTGGATTAACGGCAGGGCCGTGGAGGCCGAAGGAAAGAGCCTTGGTGAGATGGTGGAGGCGGTATGCCGCCAACAGGGAGTTAACCCCGAGGCGGTCGTGGTCTTGCTCAACGAAGAGATCTGGGGCAAAGGCCGCTGGCCGGATCGCACCCTGGTGACGGGGGACGTGGTGGAGATCGTGACCTTGATGCAGGGGGGCTAACCATGAACGCACTGATAATCGCAGGGCAGCGCCTGAACAGTCGCTTGCTCGTAGGCACGGGCAAGTACCGCGACTTCACACTGATGCGGGAGGCCCTCGAGGCCTCCGGGGCCGAGGTGGTGACCGTCTCCATCCGGCGCGTCGAGGCAAAGGCCCCCGGGCACCAGGGTCTGCTGGAAGCCCTGGACTGGCAGCGCTACCGAGTGCTGCCCAACACCGCCGGGGCCCGCACCGCAGCCGAAGCCCTGCGCCTGGCACGGCTGGGGCGGGCGCTTACAGGCAGCGACTGGGTCAAGCTGGAGGTCATCCCCGATCCCACCTACCTGCTGCCCGACCCAGTGGAAACCTGGCACGCCGCAGAAATTCTGGTGCAGGAGGGCTTCGTGGTGCTGCCCTATATCGCCCCCGATCCGGTGCTGGCGCAGCGGCTGGCCCGGCTCGGTTGCGCCACCGTGATGCCCCTGGCCGCCCCCATCGGCTCGGGGCAGGGCCTCAGGAACCGGGCCATGCTGGAGATTTTCGCCCAGCAGCGCGCCCACTTACCACCCATCGTGGTGGACGCCGGGCTGCGCTGGCCCTCGGAGGCTGCCGGGGCCATAGAGCTGGGAGCCGACGCAGTGCTGGTCAACACCGCCATCGCCGAGGCCCAGGATCCCGTGGCGATGGCCGCCGCCTTCCGGCTGGCTGTTGAGGCGGGGCGCCGGGCCTACGAGGCCGGGCCCATGCCCGAGCGCCCTACCGCCAGCCCCTCCAGCCCAGCCCAGGGCGTGCCCCTGCCACAACCGGAGCTGCCCCTATGAGCGAGGTGGCGGTGGTGGGGGGTGGCATCATCGGCAGCCTTATCGCATACCGGCTGGTGCGGGCGGGCCTCGAGGTCACCCTCTTCGAGGCGGGCAAGGAGGGCCAGGCCACCCGGGCCTCGGCAGGGATGCTGGCCCCCGACGCTGAAGGGCTCTCTGGGGAGGTGCGGGCCTGGGCCGAGGAGGGCCTGGCCGAGTACCCCAGTCTGGTCGCGGAGCTCCGCGAGAAAAGTGGGGTGGAGGTTCCCCTGATCCTGGGAGGGGTCTGGCCGCTCGAGCACCCCCCCGCGGGCTGGGAAGCCCTGGCCCACCACCGCCCCCAGCCGGGGGGGTACACCGACCCGGTTCGGCTTTTGGAGGCGGCCCAGAAGGCCTTTTTGCGCCTGGGAGGGCGGATCGAGCGGAAGGAGGTCACGGGCCTCTCAGAGGGTTGGGTCGAGACTGCCAGCCGGCGCCTCCCGGCCCGCTGGGTGGTCATCGCCTGCGGGGCCTGGGCGGGGCGGTTCGGGCTGGAGATCCACCCCCTCAAAGGGGAGGCCCTCCGCCTGGCCGCCCCACCCCCGCCGGGCCCGGTCTTTGTAGGAGAAGGATACGCCCTGCCACGGAACGGACAGACCTACCTGGGGGCTACCCAGCGGGAGACCTGGCGGCCCGGGGTGGAGCCGGAGGGGCTGGCCTGGCTCGAGCGCTACCGGGCCGAGGCCTTCCCACCCCTCAGAGGGGCCCCCATCCTGGAGAGTTACTGGGGCTACCGTCCGGCGGGCCGGCTTACGGTGGGGCCGGTTGCACCGGGTGTGCTGGCGGCTGTGGGGCACCGGCGCAACGGCATCCTGCTGGCCCCGGCCACCGCCCGCCGGGTGGCCGAGATGGTACTGGACTTGTGGAAGACACCCCGATAGATAGCCAAAGGAGCCAACATGACCCAACTGGAAGCCGCCCGCAAGGGCATCGTTACCGAAGCCATGGCCTATGTGGCCCAGTCCGAGGGGCTCGAGCCGGAGTTCGTGCGAGAGCGCGTAGCCGCCGGGCGGGTGGTCATCCCCGCCAACCCCAACCACCGCACCCTGACACATTTCACCGCCATTGGCGAGGGGATGCGGGTAAAGGTCAACGCCAACCTGGGCACCTCCTACGACTTCGTCGACCCCGAGCAGGAGGTGCAGAAAGTCCGGGCCGCCATCGAGGCGGGGGCCGATGCCGTGATGGATCTCTCCACCGGGGGCGACCTGGCCCAGATCCGCAAGATGACCCTGGAGGCCAGCAGCGTCCCGCTGGGCACCGTGCCGATCTACGAGGCCGAGTTCCGGGCAGCCCGGCGCAAGAGCGTCTTCGACATGACCCCCGACGAGCTGCTGACGGTAATCGAAGAGCACGGCCGCTCGGGGGTGGACTACATCACCATTCACGCGGGGGTGACCCAGGAAAGCCTGCGCCGTTACCGGAATAGCTCGAGGGTCACCGGCATCGTCTCGCGGGGGGGCGGGCTGCTGGCGGCCTGGATGCTGCGCAACGAGCGAGAAAACCCCTTGTGGGAGCGCTTCGACGATGTGCTGGAGATCGCCCGCACCTACGACATGACCCTTTCGCTGGGCGATGGACTGCGCCCCGGCTCGCTGGCTGATGCCACCGATCGCCCCCAGATCCAGGAGCTGCTGCTGGTAGGCGAGCTGGTCGAACGCGCGCACCGGGCCGGGGTGCAGGTAATGGTGGAGGGGCCGGGGCATATTCCCCTGAACGAGATCCAGACCAACGTACAGATCCAGAAGAAACTGACCAATCACGCCCCCTTCTACATCCTGGGGATGCTCCCCGTGGATACCGCCGCAGGCTACGACCACATCGCCGGGGCCATCGGTGGGGCGGTTGCAGGCTGGCACGGTGCCGACATGCTGTGCTACCTGACCCCGGCCGAGCACCTGGGCCTGCCCACCGTCCAGCAGGTGCGCGAAGGGGTGATCGCCTTCAAGATCGCCGCCCATGCTGCGGATGTGGCCCGGGGGCACCCAGGGGCCCTCCTGCGCAACCGTCAGATGAGCCAGGCCCGCTACGCCCTGGACTGGGAACGCCAGTTCGAGCTGTGCCTCTTCCCCCAGGAGGCCCGCCGGCTCTACGAGACCCGCGCCACCCGCACCAAGGCTTGCAGTATGTGCGGCCCCTTCTGCCCGATGAACCTGGTCGAGGCGGTGCTGCGCGGCCAGGCCCGCGCGCGCGACCTCGAGCCGGCCTGAACCCCTGGAGGCCCCGGTGTCCTTTCCCATCGCCCTCACCATCGCCGGCAGCGACCCCAGCGGGGGGGCCGGCCTCCAGGCCGACCTCAAAACCTTCCAGCGCTTTGGGGTCTACGGCATGAGCGTGGTCACCGTGCTGACCGTGCAGAACACCCTGGGGGTGCGCGAGGTGGTGCCCCTGGAGCCCGGCCTGGTCGTGCGGCAGCTCGAGGCCGTGCTGCAAGACCCGGGGGCCCAGGCCATCAAAACAGGGGCCTTGGGGGATGCCGCCATCGTGCAGAGCATTGCCCCGCTCCTGGCCCAGGCCAACCTGCCGCTGGTGGTAGACCCTGTGCTGGTGGCCAAAAGCGGCGACCGGCTGCTAACAGAGCAGGCCCTCGAGGCCCTCAAAGCCGAGCTATTCCCCCTCGCCACGCTGCTCACCCCCAACCTGCCCGAGGCCCGGGCCTTGCTGGGCCAGCCCATCCGCGATCTGGCCGAGGCCCGCGAAGCCGCCCGGCTGCTGGGGCGCCTGGGGCCTAAGGCCGTGCTGCTCAAAGGCGGTCACCTAGCAGGGGAAGAGTCCACCGATGTGCTATGGGACGGCCACGAGCTACACCTCTTTACCGCCCAGAAAATTCCCTCGAGCCACACCCACGGAACCGGCTGCACCCTTTCCGCCGCAATTACCGCGTTGCTGGCGAAAGGGGTCGGGCTGCTCGAGGCCGTGGCTCGAGCCAAGCGCTTCGTATCCCGGGCCATTGCCACGGCCCCGGGCATCGGACAGGGCATTGGGCCGCTCAACCACTGGGCGGGGGAGTGGCCGGATTAGCTACCAGCGCCTTCTACGAGGAGTCGAACCACCCGGGCCAGGACGGCTGCGGCCACCTCGCCCTTGGTCATGAGGGGCAGGGGCTCAACCACCCCGCCGGGTAGCAGCAGGAGGACGCGGTTGGTGTCCACAGCGAAACCGGCATCGGGGGCGCTGATATCGTTGGCAACGATCATGGAGAGATTTTTGCGCTCGAGCTTGTCCTGCGCGTTTGCCAGAAGCTGCTCGCTCTCGGCGGCAAAACCCACCACCACCGCTGGCCGGCCCAACCGCCGGCGCGCCTCAGCCACAGCCAGCAGGATGTCGGTGGTGGGCTCGAGTTCGAGCGGGGGTGGGGTCTCCCGCTCCTTCTTGATCTTGTGGGCCCGCACCTGGCGGGGCCGGAAGTCGGCCACCGCGGCCGCCATGATCAGCACGTCGGCCTCCTGGCACAGCCTCAAAACCGCCTCGGCCATCTGAGCGGCGGTTTCCACGTCGGTGCGCTCGGCCCCGATGGGGGTGGGCAGGGCGGCGGCCGTAGCCCCCACCACCAGGCTGACCCGGGCCCCCAGATCCAGCGCAGCCTGGGCCAGGGCAAAACCCTGCTTGCCCGAGGAGCGGTTGGTGAGATAGCGCACCGGGTCGAGGGGCTCCTGGGTGCCACCCGCGCTTACCACCACGTGTTTCCCCGCCAGAGGGCCAGCACGGCCCAGGGTTAGGCGGATGTGCCCCAGGATCTCGGCCGGCTCGAGCATCCGCCCCAGCCCCACCAGACCCGAGGCCATGCGGCCTTGAGCGGGGCCCAGGATCTGCACGCCCCGGCGGCGCAGGGTCTCGAGATTGGCCTGGGTGGCGGGGTGCTCAAACATGCCACCGTCCATGGCAGGGGCCACCAGCACGGGACAACGCGCAGCCAGGGCAGTCAGGGTGAGCAGGTTGTCGGCCTGGCCCTGGGCCAGCTTGGCCAGGGTGTGGGCGGTGCAGGGGGCGATCACCAGCAGGTCGGCACCCTCCCCCAACCCCACATGGAGCACGTGGGCATCGTCCTCCCACAGGCTGGTGTGGGTCTTGCGCCCGGTAAGAGAGGCAAAGGTGAGCGGCGTGATGAAGCGCTCGGCCCCCTCGCTCAGAATTACATCCACCAGGGCCCCAGCCTGGGTGAGCTTGCTGGCCAGGTCGGCGGCCTTGTAGGCGGCGATGGAGCCGCTCACACCCAGAACGATGCGCTTGCCCTGCAGGGGGTTCATCGGTTGAGCTCCCAGATGATGCGCAAGCCATCGAGGGTCAGCCAGGGGGCGATAATCTCGATAACCGGCGTTTCCTGCGCGATGAGTTCGGCCAGGCCGCCCGTCCCGATGACCTTCATCTGGGGGCCGAGTTCGGCGCGGAAGCGGGCCACCATACCCTCAACCAGGCCCACGTAGCCAAACAGCAACCCCGACTGCATCGAGTGCACGGTGTTGCGCCCAATGGCCGTAGGAGGCCGCTTGAGTTCAACCTTGGGCAGCTTGGCGGCCCGCTGGAACAGGGCCTCCGAGGCGATCCCGATGCCCGGCGCGATGGCACCCCCCAGGTAATCCCCCTCGGCGGTGATGGCATCGAAGGTGGTGGCCGTGCCAAAATCCACCACGCAGGCCGGGCCACCGTAAAGCTTGTGCACCGCGGCGGCATCCACGATGCGATCGGCGCCCACCTGCGAGGGGTCGTCGTAGCGCACCCGCACCCCGGTCTGGAGGCTCGAGTCCACCACCAAAGGCTTCTGCCCCAGGTAGTCCTGCACGGCCTGAACCAGCGTCGCGGTCAGGGGCGGTACCACCGAGGCCAGCACCACCGCGTCCACCTGGGTAGGCTTGTACCCGCTAAAGGCAAGCAGGTTGACCAGGGTGATGCCGTACTCGTCGGGCATGCGCTGGGTATCGGTGGAGATGCGCCAGCGCGGCCCCAGTTGCTCGCCCTGGTAGAGGCCCAGGGTAATGTTGGTGTTGCCAATGTCGATGGCTAGCAGCATAAAACCTCCTCTCAGACAAGCCTATCCGACTGCGTCCACCGGTGAAGGATTCAAGCGAAACTGGTATTAGAAGATCGCTTTACCGATTAGACGATTTTTACCGGAGCGGGCCCCCAACCGTGCTGAAGGGTGGCCCTGGATAACCTGCCTACAGGCGATGAACATCCTGATAGATATTACCCCCTACGGCCAGTTTTGACCGCACCCGCTACAGGGTCGGACGCAGCAGGCGATCAAAAAGCACAGCCGCGTGGGGCTCGAGGCTTTCGGTCATCCAGCGGCGCAGGGTTTTCTCCAGAACAGGCGGGTCATCGATCGCGTAGATGTGCTGCAAGCGCTCGAGGGCTGAGGCAGCCCCGCGTCCCATGTATTCCTTAAGCACCTCCTGCGCCGCATGCCAGATCACGTTCAGCCGAAGGCTTCGTTGGGTCTCATCCTCCTGCCGGGCCAGCTCGAGCAGATCAAGCGGCGCCTGGCTGGGGGCCTGCACCAGGTGCAGAACCCCCTCGGCGAAGTGCTCCGGAAGCAGCGCATCAAAAAGATACCGCCCCCGAGCTAAAAACCAGGCCCGGCCCACCAGGCCGTCCTCGTGCACCAGCGCACCAGTAAACTGCTCCTGCACCAGCAAACGCGTCAGGTCTTCAGCCGCCATACCACGGGCCGCCACCCCGCTCATGCGCAACGACCCCTGGGTAAGGGCCACCAGGGGGGGCAGGTCATCGGGCTGCAGCCGGTAGATGGAAATGGTGGCCAGGTTCAGCTCACGCTGCAAAGCCCGGTAGGCCACGGTGCCGGTAAGGTGGCCGTAGGTGGCCTGCCGCCAGGCCTCCAGGAGCCGCCCCCGATAAAAAACCAGCCAGCCCCGTTCCTCGCCGGAGAAGCGGGCCAGCAGGTAACCGGAAAAGCCATCCTCCCGCAGCCGCTCAATCAGCGCTGGGGCTAACAAGCCACCCGGCACGCGCTCGACCAGAGGATCATGGGGCCACAGCGCATCGAGCAGAGAACCCATCAAAGAGGGCGAGATGCACTCGAGCAAACCCCGGTGCGCGCTCACAGCATCCCCTGCCCCGGCGGCTTCGACAGACCAGCAAACCTTCCCCAATTGGCTGCGCACCCAGCCCACAACAGGCCTGTAAACCTAAGGGCATGCCTGGAGCAGGTTAGCAGAAAACACCACCGCATACGTCAGGAGGCCGCCACGATCCTACCCAAAGACCGGCATCCTCAGGTGGGGTCAAAGCGCTAAGCAAAGCCCAAAGAATGGAGTCGGCCACTCGCCAGTAGTATAGCCTGATCCGGCGGTTTTTGCCGCTAAGACCCCTCCCTCCGCCCAACATGAGGGTATGATGACGAGGACCACCGCCACGGCGGGAGCACTATGTCTGGCGATACCGTATATGTTCAAGTTCCGGCAACTCTGGCGAATCTCGGTTCGGGCTTTGATGCGCTAGGGGTGGCGCTCGATCTGTACCTCGAGGTTCACGCCACCCCTGCCCGTACCAACGAGCTGCACTACACCGGCCAGGGACAGGTGCCCAACACCCCGGATAATCTTATCCACCAAGGCTACCGGGCCGCCTGGCAGTCCCTGGGCGAGCCTGACCCGCCGCCCCTGGCGGTCTGGGCCCACAATCCGATTCCCCTGGCCCGGGGCATGGGCAGCAGTTCAGCAGCCCTGGTTGCGGGTGCAGCCCTGGCCGATGCCTTTTCAGGGGGGCGGCTCGGGCTGGATGGCATCTTTCGGGTAACTGCCAGCCTGGAAGGCCACCCCGACAATGTGGCCCCGGCGGTCTACGGCGGCTTTGTGGCCGCGCTGGCCGACCCCCCCCTGGCCCTGCCCATGCCTTCGCCCAAGGGGCTGCGCTTTGTGCTGGGTGTTCCCCCCTACGAGGTGCCGACACCGCTGGCCCGGGCCGCTCTGCCTAAAACCATTCCCTACGCCGATGCCATCTATAACCTGGCCCGCAGCGCGCTCTGGCCTGCAGCCCTCCACACGGGGCGTTGGGAGGCCTTGCGGGAAGCCGCCAAAGACCGCCTGCACCAGCCCTACCGCGCACATCTGATGCCGGGCCTCGAGGCCGCCCTCGAGCGGATCTATGCCGCGGGGGCCCTGGCCGCCTTTGTGGGCGGGGCTGGGCCTACCCTGGCCGCCCTGAGCGAGGCGCAGCATATCGAGGCCATTCGGCAGGCCATGCAAGACTATGTGGGGCAGGGCTTCACGCTGGTGCTCGGCCTGGGAGAAGGGTTGCGATGGAAGGTAGCTTCGATACCATCCCGCTAAGCGACGTGCTTCAGATGATCCACGCCAGCCGTGGAACGGGGGTTTTGCACCTCAAAACCCAGCAGCTTCTTCCCTTGAAACTGCATTTTATGCTCGGCGAGGTGGTCGGGGGCAGCATCCTGGACTGGGAGGGCTTTGAGGCCATCACCACCTTTCCACTCCACCCTGAGCAGGGCCAGTTCAGGTTTGAAGGCGGTCGGGTGCAGGGGGTTCCGCTTATGCCGTTCAAAGTTTTTGTGGGCGAGTGGGCCCGTATGAACGACCAGTGGGCCCGCTTCCGCAGCGTGCTGGACTCCCCTAGCCGGGTGCTGGAGACACCCCGGCCTGTGGAACCTTTTGCCGTCTTTGTGGGGGGCAAGAGCGTCCGGGCGGCTGCCAAAACCTGGGGGGTTCCGCTGATCATTGCCGCCGAACGGGCTTGGCGAGGGCTGCGGGAGGGCGACCTCACCAAGCTGCGCAAGTATGCCTGGTTCGCGCTACGCATCCGCCACCCTTCGGCCCGGCGCACCCAGGCCGGTATACGCAATCCCAACGACATGACCGTGCTACTCGACGGCAGCCGCAACCTGGGCGAGCTCATTCAGGCCGGTCTCCCCATCGCCAAGGTTCGGGCCTACCTGCTCGAGCGTATCGCCAACGGGGAACTCGAGGTTCCGGGTAGGGGCTGGATCCTACGCGACCTGCTCTGGGAGATCGAGGCCGAACAGGCCGCCCAGAAGTAGCGGGGTTCCCTCAAACCCCGGCCCTGCGAAAAGCCTCCCCAACCAGGGCCTTGGCCTCCTGCACCACGCGCTCGAGGTGCGCCTCCCCGCGGAAGCTTTCGGCATAGATCTTGTACACGTCCTCGGTGCCGGAGGGCCGGGCCGCAAACCAGGCGTTCTCGGTGACCACCTTGAGGCCCCCGATGGGCTCGCCATTCCCGGGGGCCCGGGTGAGCTTGGCCAGGATGGGCTCGCCGGCCAGCTCGGTAGCGGTCACCAGCTCAGGCGAAAGGTTGGCCAGCACCTTTTTCTGGGCGCTGTTGGCCTCGGCATCGATGCGGGTATACACAGAGGTGCCAAAGCGGGCCTCGAGGGCGCGGTAGTGCTGGCTGGGGGATTGGCCGGTTCTGGCCAGCATCTCGGCGGCCAGCAGGCCCAGGAGGATGCCGTCCTTGTCGGTGCTCCAGGCCGAGCCGTCCATGCGCACGAAGGAGGCCCCGGCGCTCTCCTCCCCCCCAAACCCCAGGCTTCCATTCAGGAGCCCTTCCACAAAGTATTTGAAGCCCACCGGCACCTCCACCAGCCGGCGGCCCAGGCCCTGCACCACCCGGTCAATCATGCTGCTGCTGACCAGGGTCTTCCCCACCCCCATACCGGCGGGCCAGCCGGGGCGGTTTTGATACAGGTAGTGGATAGAGACCGCCAGGTAGTGGTTGGGGTTCATCAGGCCGTCCGGGGTCACGATGCCGTGCCGGTCGGCGTCGGGGTCGTTGCCAACGGCCACGTCGAACCTGTCCTTGAGGCCGATCAGCGAGGCCATGGCGTAGGGCGAGGAGCAGTCCATGCGGATCTTCCCGTCTTTATCCAGGGTCATGAAGGCAAAGCTGGGGTCGATCCGTTCGTTCACCACCGTCAGCTCGAGGCCATGCTCCTCGGCGATGCGCTGCCAGACCCGTAGCGAGGAACCGCCCAGCGGGTCTACCCCAATCCGGACACCCGCGGCCTTGATGGAGGCGATATCCACAATGCTTTCCAGCTGGCGCACATAGGGCGTGACAAAATCGAAGGCCCGCACCGCCTCCAGGGCCCGGCTGAGGGGCCAGCGTTTTACCTCGGCCAGGCCGCCCTGCAAAATCTGGTTGGCCCGTTCCTGGATCGCCCGGGTCACGCCGGTATCGGCGGGGCCGCCGCTCGGGGGGTTGTATTTGAAGCCGCCGTCCTGGGGGGGGTTGTGGCTGGGGGTGATCACGATGCCGTCGGCCAGGCCGCCGCTCCGATGGCGGTTGTACTCCAGGATGGCGTGCGAGACCAGGGGGGTGGGGGTGTAGCCCCGCCCCTCCTCCACCCAGACCTCCACCCCGTTGGCGGTGAGCACCTCCACCGCGGTAATCCAGGCCGCCTCGGAAAGCGCGTGGGTATCCATGCCCATAAAGAGCGGCCCGGTAATTCCTTGCCCGGCCCGGTACTCCGCCACCGCCTGGGCGATGGCCAGGATGTGGGCCTCGTTGAAGGTGCCGGCCAGGGAGGTGCCCCGGTGGCCGCTGGTACCAAAGGCCACCTGCTGGGCCGGGTTGTGGGGGTCGGGTTTTATAGCATAGTAGCTGCTCACCAGCCGGGGAATGTTGACCAGAAAACTGTGGGGCGCGGGTTGGCCGGCCAGGGGGTGTAGGCTCATAACGCCTCCTTCTGCCAGGAGTCTACGCATGGGTAGGGTTGGTTTGTCAATGCGAAAGGATCAGGCCTGGGCTATCTCCTGGCCCCTGTGCAGGGCTTCGATCCTGTCCACCACATACTCGGCAAAGGGCATGGCGGCCGTCCAGGCCGGTGAGATGGCGTTGAGCACGTGCAGGCCCTCACGGTTGCCCTCGAGCAAAAAGTCCATCACCAGCTTTTTTTCCTGGTGGTCGTAGAGCTGGGCGCGGATGCCGGGGCGGCCCCAGGTGCGGTAGTTTTCCAGCTTCACCCCTTCCAGGAGGGCCGCGGCCTGCTGTACGAGATAGGCCCTGGAGTACTTTTTGATCTCTTCCAGGGCCAGGCCGCGGAAGTTGAAGTCGTTGCGCAAGAACAGCATGGCCTCGTCGCGCAGGATCGAGAGGGCCTCGAGCGCATCGAAGCCCCGGAGCCCCTGGTAGTTCTCGCGCCAGAAAGCCGGAATGGCGGTGGGGCCAATTTTGGCCCGGCCGTCCACCGTCACCGTAAAGTGGACGCCCAAAAAGGTGTTGCGCAGGTCGGGCACCGGGTAGATGTTGGTTCTGAGCGCGCCCACCGGCTCCGAGCCGTAGAGGTACAGCCCCTTGAAGGGCAGGATGCGGTAGCGCAGCCCCACGCCAAAATCGTGCGCCACCCGGTCGGCGTGCAGCCCCGCGGCGTTGACCACAAAGCCCGCGCTATAGACCTCCTGGGGCGTGATGATGTCCCGGCCCCGCCGGCTTTGGTAGGGGCTGTCCAGGCAAATCTCGATGCCCTGGGCCTTACACTCGGCGGCGATGGCGGCCATGCACTCCCGGGGATCCACGGTGGCGGTGTTGGGCGACCACAGGGCCAGTTCGGTGGATTTTACCCGCGGCTCGATTTTTTTGGCCTCCTCGAGGGGGATCAGATAGGTCTCCACCCCGTTCAGGTCGCCCCGGCGCTTGAGTTCCTTTAGCCCCTCCACCTCCTGCTGGTTTTTAGCCACCACCAGCTTGCCGCAGCGGTTGATTTTGAGGCCCCGGGCCTCTATAAACTCCTTCCAGCGGGCGTTGCCCTCGCGGGTGAAGCGGGCCTTGAGCGAGTCGGCGGTGTAGTAAAAACCGGCGTGCAGCACCCCGGAGTTGCGCCCGGAGCCGTGCTGGGCCAGCTCTTTCTCTTTCTCCAGCACCACCACGCGGGCCTGAGCATCGCGCTTCTTGATCTCCAGGGCAATGGTCAGGCCCACGATACCCCCACCGATGATCAGGTAGTCGCAGGTTCTCATCCCTTTGCATTCTATCCCGCTGCAAAGTCGAACCCTGCGAGCCACAGGGCCGCCTCGAGGGTTGGTGGGGCTTATGAATTGACGATGCGCCGCGTGGGGTAGGGAATGGCGATCCCTTCGGCGTCGAGCCGCAGCTTGATGCGCCGGCGGAACTCCCTCCCGACGGCCCACTGCTCCTTGGGCTTGGTGTTGAACAAAACCCGGATCAGGATGCCCGAGTCGGCCAGTTGCTGGATGCCCAGGGTCTCGGGCGGCTGGTCGGTGAACTTGTCGCGCCACGCGGGGTCGGCGTAAAAGGCCTCGGCTTCCGAGCGCACCACCTCGAGGGCCCTGTCAACCGGCGTCTCGTAGGCCACCGAGACGTCCACCACCGCGCGGGCCCAGTCGCGGCTCATCACCGTAACCTGCTGGATGGTGGAGTTGGGGATGAAGTGCACCCGGCCCTCCAGGTCGCGCAGCACCGTAATGCGCAGGTTGAAACGCTCCACCCCCCCGGAAAGCTGGCCCACGGTAATCACGTCGCCCACCCCGTACTGGTCTTCCAGCAGGATAAAAAAGCCGTTGATCACATCGCGGATCAGGTTCTGGGCGGCCAGCGAGATGCCCAGCCCCACCACCCCGGCCCCAGCCAGCAACGCCGTGACGTTCAGGCCTAGGTTGGACAGGGCAAACAGCACCCCTAGGGCGATAATCAGCACCTTCAAGACCGACTCGAGCACGCTCTTGAGGGTTTGTAGCCGCACCTGCTCCCGGCTAAACTCCCCCGACCCCACCGGAACCCGTTGCAACAGCCGGGGCACCAGGCGCAAAGCCAGCGAGGTCGCGCCCAGGATCAGCAGCACGGCCAGCCCGCGCTCCCCCAGCCAGCCGAAGAGCACCTGGCCCCAGGCGTAGAAGGGCTCGAGGCGCACCTGCCAGACCTGGGCCCCCAGGGCCGCTATCATGGCGGCGGTGAAGCCCCACCACAGCCAGCCGATGTAGCGCAGGTAGCGGTCGTCGCGGGTGTCGGGGGTCAGTCGGGCCAGCCAGCCCACCAGGCCGGCCCCGGCCCGCCCTACCCAGAAACCCAGAATTAGCAAGCCAACACTGATCAAAACACGCAGCCAGAGACTCGATATCTCCACGCTTCCCCCTCCTATCCAGCCAAGCGGGCCATGCCGGCCCGCACCCGCTCCACCAGGCCGGCCTCCACCACACCCCTGGCTTTGCGAATCGCGCTCAGCACCGCCCGCCCATCGGCGGAGCCATGCCCGATAAACACCGGGCCCTCCACCCCCAGCAGGGGCATAGCCCCGTACTCGGCGGGGTCCATTTTGGCCCGCAGGCTTTGCAGGGCCGGGCGCACCAGCAAGGCCCCCAACCGGGTCAAGAGCGAACCCCCGCTCAAAGCCTCGCGAATCCACTTAAAGATGGTGCGGGCCTCACCTTCGGAGAGCTTGAGCACCACGTTACCGGTGTAGCCATCGCTCACCACGATATCGGTGGTGCCTTTGAAGATGTCGCGCCCCTCCACGTTGCCGTAGAAGCGCAGGCCCGGCGCGGCCTTGAGCAGGGGAAAGGTTTGCAGGGTGAGTTCGTTGCCCTTGTGCTCCTCCTCCCCAATGGAAAGCAGCCCCACGCTGGGCTCCGCAATCCCCTGGGCCTGGGCATAGGCCGTGGCCATCACCGCAAACTGCACCAGCCACTCGGGCTTGCAGTCCACGTTGGCCCCGCCGTCGGTCAGAAAGGTGCGCCCTTTTTCGCTGGGCAGCTCGATCAGCAGGGTGGGCCGATCCACCCCCCGGATGCGCCCCAGGTTGAACAGGGCCGAGGCCAGCGTGGCCCCGGTGTGCCCCATGGCCACCACCGCCGAGGCCTCGCCCTGCTTGACCAGCTCCATGCAGACGTTGATGGAAGCCCGGCGCTTTTTGCGCACGTCGGTGGCCTGGTCGTGCATGGTGATGTACTCGGGGGCCTCCACAATGGGCAGATCCCCCCCCTGCTTTCGGAGTTCCTGCTGCAAAACAGCCGTGGGGCCTACCAGCACCACCGGGATTCCCTGTCTGTGGGCCAGCAGGGCACCTTCTACCGTAACTTTGGGGGCATGGTCGCCCCCCATGGCGTCGAGGGCAATCGGTTTCACAACCTGGATTTTACGCTCTCTGCTGGGGGCGGAGCACAACTACCCCGCCTGATCAGGCGTCCTGGAAAGCGCTTGCGCACCACCCTATCCAGGCTTTGGTTCTCAATGGCTTCCAGCACAATCTCTACCGCAACCTGCCCCATGGCCTCGACCGGCTGCTCAATCACATCCAGGGGAGGTGTGACCAGAGCCGTCCAGGAGTAGTTATCGAAAGTAAGCAAGGAAACATCCTGCGGTATACGCAGCCCCAGCTCCTTCAGGGCTCGAAAAGCCCCGGCCGCCTCGCTCCCAGTAAGTGAAAACAACGCTGTAGGGGGTTCGGGCAGCCGCATCAGCTCCAGTGTGAGGTGGTAAGCCGCCTCCTCACTGCGCTCAATCACCCGCTGGTACTCGGGGATAGGGGCCAGCCCTACCGCACGCATAGCCTCTGGAAAAACCCTCGAGCGCTCATCGGGGGTGATTACGGGATGGTAATCGCCCAGCGTAGCAATGCGGCGGTGACCCAGGTCATATAGGTACTTCACCCCGGTAAACACACACTGCCGCCCATCCAGCATTACATAGCTGAAGGGGCTATTGGGATAAAAATGGTCGATTTCCAGAATATAGATGCCCCGTTGGTGCATCTGCACCAGGTAGTCCAGGTTGGGCGAGCCAAAAGCCGAGCGAATGATAAGGCCGCTCACCCGTTGCCCACGAAACATCTTGAGGTGCTGGAGTTCGATACCGGAATCGTACTCGCTGTCGGCAACCATCAGAGCGTAACCCCTAGCCCGCGCTTGACGGGCAATGCTGCGGATGAGTGCAGCAAAAAAAGGCTCGATGATGTTGCCGACCATCAGCCCTAGGGTCTGGGTACGGCCCCGCCGTAGGCTGCCCGCTACTTGATCCGGTTCGTAACCCAGTTCCTCGATGGCCTTGCGCACCCGCGCCAGGGTCTCGGGGGCTAGTCGATGGGGCTCGTGGATCGCGCGCTTGGCCGTGGTAGGAGCCACACCCGCCCGCTTGGCGACATCCAGGATATTGGCCACGTGACCATTATAACAAAATCAGGCCTTGACAAAAGTGCATTCGACATTTACTCTTATGGACACGAGACCATAAGCAGTCAGAAGAGAAAAGTGCTATCTCTTTTGGATGTTCTTTTTGCTAAAAATGGACACGTGACCATCAGCTCTGGAACGATACATCAATCATGAAACCACTGGTGATTGGCTTAGATTTTGGCACCGAGTCGGCACGGGCTTTGCTGCTCGACCTTGATAGCGGTCTGGAGCTGGCCGTTGCGGTTGAGCCTTATCCCCACGGGGTCTTGACCCACCGCCTTCCCTCCGGGCAGCCTCTGCCCGAGCTGTGGGCGTTGCATCATCCCGCCGATTATTTGCAGGTGAGCCAGGTTCTTCTGCAAAAGATGCGGTTTGAGGCCTACAAATCGGACGGCGAGATAGTGGGGCTTGGCATCGATACCACCGCCTCCAGCCCCCTCCCCACCGATGCTCTGGGCACTCCCCTGGCCCTCAAAGAGGGCTTCGAGCATCAACCGCACGCTTACTTGAAACTCTGGAAACATCACGCCGCTGAACCTTATGCCCAGGCCATCAACCTGGCCCATCCAGGGTTCTTGCAGATGTACGGCGGCACAACCAGCGCGGAATGGTCACTGGCCAAAGCCTGGCAGGTGCTGGAGGAGGCCCCTGAGGTTTGGGAAGCCACGGCCCGCTGGATCGAGGTGGGGGACTGGCTGGTATGGCAGTTCACCGGCCAGGAGGTGCGCTCGAGCTGCCAGGCAGGCTACAAAGCCCACTGGCAGCCCACAGGCTACCCCGAGGCGGCCCAGCTCCGAGCCTTGCGGCCTGGCCTGGAAAGCTGGCTGGATAAGCTGGCCTGGCCCCATCCGGTAGGCCAGAAAGCGGGTGGCTTGAGCCAGGCCTGGGCCCAACACACCGGACTCCCCGCGGGAATTCCGGTGGCCACCGCCAGCATTGACGCCCACGCCGCCGTGCTGGGGGTGGGCGTTCAAGAAAGCGGGGTTCTGGTGGCGATTCTGGGAACCTCGAGCTGCCATCTAACCCTGAGTAGAGCCGCCACCCCCGTCCCGGGCATTGCCGGTATTGTTGCGGATGGGATTCTTCCCGGCCTGTACGGCTACGAGTGCGGCCAGCCAGCCTCGGGGGACATGCTGGCCTGGTGGGTGCGCACCCTGGCCTGGGCCGGCCAGGTGCCCGAGAATCAGATTTTCGAACAGCTAAACCTCGAGCTCGCCCAGCGCACAGCCCGGCCTTCGGGCCTCTTGGCCCTGGACTGGTGGAACGGCTGCCGCACCCCCTTGATGAATGCAAGCCTGAAAGGCGCACTAAGCGGACTTGATCTGGCCACCGACCCCCCTCAAATCTACCAGGCTCTCATAGAAGCCACGGCCCTGGGCACCCGATGGGTCAAGGAAACCCTGGAGCGCGCGGTAGGTTCCTTGCCCAGGGTAGTGGTCACCGGGGGATTGTCCAAAATTCCCGCCATCGTACAGATCCTGGCCAACGTGCTGGGTTGCGAGGTAGAAGCCAGTTCTACCTCCCATGCCTCGGCCCGTGGAGCCGCTTTGTATGCCGCCATGGCTGCAGGATTTCCTCTGCCCCCTGCGCCTCCTGCGCATAGCTTTATCCCCAACTCCATGGCCTACCTGGATCTCTACCCTTCCTACCGATCGCTGGCTGAATACTTCGGCTTTGTTCAAACCAAGGAGGTGAGAAACTAGCTCAAACCCAACATCGGTATCGGCACAAAGCAGCCCAAACCCAAGGGAGGTACCCATGCGCTTTTGGCAAGTTTTTCTAGCCAGTACAGGCCTCTGGCTCTCCACGGCCCTGGCCCAAACCACCATCACCATCGCCACCGTCAACAACCCCGACATGATCACCATGCAAAAGCTCACCCCAGAGTTCGAGAAAGCCAACCCAGGCATCAAGCTCAACTGGGTGGTATTGCCGGAAAACGAGCTGCGCCAGAAGGTGACCACGGATATCGCCACCAACGCCGGCTCCTACGATGTACTGACCATCGGTACCTACGAAGCCCCTCTGTGGGGTAAGAACGGCTGGTTGGTGGAGATAAGCGGACTGCCAGCCTCGTACGACCTCGAGGACGTGCTCAAGCCGGTACGGGCCGGGCTCTCCTACCAGGGCAAGCTTTATGCATTGCCCTTCTACGCCGAGAGCTCCATGCTGTACTATCGCAAAGACCTGTTTGCCGCCAAGAGGCTCACCGTTCCAGCTCAACCCACCTGGACCCAGGCCATCAACTGGGCCCGGCAATTGCATAATCCCAGCGGGGGGGTTTACGGCATCTGCCTGCGGGGTCTGCCGGGGTGGGGCGAGAATATGGCCTTTATCACCACCTTGGTCAATACTTACGGGGGGCGCTGGTTCGACGAAAACTGGAGACCCCAGCTCACCAGCCCTGAGTGGAAGCGGGCTATTGGGCAGTACGTGGAGCTGGTCACTAAGTACGGCCCTCCGGGTGTCACCGGCAACGGCTTCACCGAGAATCTAACCCTGATGTCGGAGGGCAAGTGCGCCATGTGGATTGACGCCACCGTGGCGGCCGGCTACCTGTCTAACCCCAAGACCTCCAAGGTAGCTGACAAAATCGGCTTTGCCAAAGCCCCGGTAGCCGTCACCCCCAACGGCTCGCACTGGCTGTGGAGCTGGGCCCTGGCCATTCCCAAGTCCAGCAAGAAAGTGGAGGCCGCCAAAACCTTCATCGCCTGGGCCACCTCCAAGGAGTACATCGAGCTCGTAGGCCGCACCCAGGGCTGGGTTAGCGCACCTCCCGGCACCCGCTACTCCACTTACAACAACCCCAACTACCAGCGGGCCGCTCCCTTCGCCAAGGTGGTGCTGGACTCCATTAACACGGCCGACCCCACCAGGCCCACCCTCAAGCCTGTACCCTACACCGGCATACAGTTTGTGGGCATCCCCGAGTTCCAGGCCATCGGTACCCAGGTCGGGCAGTTTATCGCCGGAATCGTGGCCGGGCGAAGCAGCCTGGACAACGGACTGGCCCAGGCCCAGGCCGCTGTCGAGAAGCTGATGAAAGAAGCAGGCTACATCAAGTAAAGCCAGTCGGGGGCGGGTCTTCCAAACCCGCCCCCTAAAAGGTAACCATGACACACCATCGCGTCCTAACCAAGACACGTCCACAGGCTCTGCGGCCCAATTCCTTCTGGCTGCTCGGCCCGGCCGTTCTTTTGCTGATCGTCTGGACGCAGATTCCTTTTGCTCTCACCCTTTACCACTCCTTCCGTCGCTTCAATCTGCTCAACCCCGAACGCCAGGGCTTTGTGGGTCTCGAGAACTTCGCCTCCTTGCTGACCGACCCCATCTTCTGGACAGCCATCCTGAACACCTTGGTACTGGTGGGTTCGGTACTGCTGATTACGGTGGCCGTAGGGCTGCTGCTGGCAGTTCTTTTTTATCAAGAGTTTCCGGGTCGGGCTCTGGCGCGCACCCTGGCCATCTCGCCTTTCTTTGTGATGCCGGTGGTCTCGGCCCTGATCTGGAAAAACATGCTGATGCACCCCGTATATGGGCTCTTTGCCTGGATGGCCGAAAGCCTGGGACAGCGGCCCATCGACTGGCTGGCCACCTACCCCATGCCATCCATCGTGATGATGGTCTCCTGGCAGTGGATTCCCTTTGCCATGCTACTAATCCTCACCGGCCTGCAATCACTATCCAAAGAGCAGCTCGAGGCCGCCAAAATCGATGGCGCCAACGCCTGGCAGGAGTTCCGCTACATCGTGGTGCCTCACCTGGCCCAGACCCTGAGCGTGGTGGTGATGCTGGAGACTATCTTCTTGCTCACCATTTTTGCCGAGATCTACGCTTCGACCTCTGGCGGGCCGGGCCTTGCCACCACCACCCTGCCTTACCTCATCTACCTCAAGGCCTTTGGCGAGTACCGCATTGGGGTGGCCGCCGCGGGGGCGGTGTTTGCAGTAATTCTGGCCAATATCGTAGCTATCTTCGTTTTGCGCATGATTGGGCGCAACCTGCAAGGAGGACGGACATGAGCCAGGGCCAACGCATCCGCTGGGAGCTGACCTTGCTGGCCTACCTGGCCGCAGGCATCATGTTCTTTCCCATCTTCTGGCTCTTCCTCACCGGCTTCAAGAGCGAGGGCGATGCCATCGCCATCCCTCCCAAGCTGGTCTTTACCCTCACCCTCGAGAGCATACAGGAGGCCCTGACCCGCAGCGACTACGGCCTGCACTTTCTCAACTCGATCATCTCGGCTCTGGGCTCCACTGCCCTGGCCTTGATCCTGGCCATTCCGGCCGCCTACTCCATGGCCTTCTACCCCACCCAGCGAACCCAGGGCTTGCTGCTTTGGATGATCAGTACAAAAATGATGCCGCCGGTAGGCGTGATTATCCCGGTCTATCTGATCTTCCGCGACCTGCGCTGGCTGGACAACGTCTGGGCGCTGGCCCTGATTTATACGGTGATGAACCTGCCGGTGGTCATCTGGACCCTATACGCCTTTTTCCGCGAGGTACCCCACGAGATTATGGAGGCTGCTCGGGTCGACGGGGCCAGCATACCCCAGGAGCTCTTGCGGGTGCTGTTGCCACTTTCGGTCCCGGCCATTGCCTCAGCAGCCTTGCTAAGCATCATCCTGGCCTGGAACGAAACGTTTTGGAGCCTCAACCTCACCGCGGCCCAGGCCTCCCCCCTCTCGGTGTATGTGGCCTCCTTCAAAACCGCAGAGGGCCTGTTCTGGGCCAAGATGTCGGCCGCCTCGATGATTGCCATCCTGCCCGTAATGGTGATGGGCTGGCTGGCCCAGCGGCAACTGGTGCGGGGTCTAACTTTTGGTGCCATCAAATAACTCAACCCAGGAGAAATTGTTATGAAAGCCGCCGTGATTACCCGTCCCCGGAACCTCGAGGTTCAAGACCTCGCCCCCCCGTCCCCAGGCCCCAACCAGGTGCTGGTACGGGTAGGCGCTACCGGGGTCTGCGGTACCGATCTTCATCTTTTTGAGGGACACTTCCACGCTAAGCTTCCCCTGGTGCCCGGCCATGAAATTGCCGGGGTGATCGAGCAAGTGGGCCCTGGAGTGACCCAACTGCAAGAGGGACAGCTGGTGGCTCTGGATCCGGTAATCGCCTGCAAGCAGTGCTGGGCTTGCCGCCGGGGCCAACGGCAGCACTGTCTGCACTTCCAGGCCCTGGGGGTTACCCAGGCTGGTGGGTTCGCGCAGTATGTGCTGGCGCCAGCCGAAAACGCCTATCCGGTCAAGAACTTGAGCGCCGAAGAAGCCGCCTTCGCCGAACCGCTGGGGTGCGTGGCCTGGGGCCTTATACGCCTGCAACCACAGCCCGGAAGCAGCGCCCTGCTCTTTGGTGCGGGGCCCATTGGCCTGCTGTTGATGCAGGCCTTGCTCATCTCAGGGGCCAGCACGGTTACGGTGGTAGACCCGGTGGCCGAGCGGCTTGCTCTGGCCCAGCAGCTCGGCGCAACCCACACCGTGCAAAGCGGGCCCCGACTCGAACAAACCTTGCGCGAACTAGCCCCCCACGGCTTCGACATTGTGGCCGAGGCCACCGGCCATCCCCAGGTGGTGGAGGCCATGCCCGGTTACGCGGCGGTAGGCGGCAAACTGCTCGTCTTCGGTGTGGCCCCGGAGGAGGCCCGGATACAGATCAGCCCCTACGATCTCTTCCAGCGCGACCTCAGCCTGATAGGCAGCTTCTCCCTCAACGGCACCCTGCCCATCGCCCTGAACTGGCTGGAAACAGGCCGGGTGCAGGTGAAGCCGCTCATCAGCCACCGCCTGCCGCTGGAGGCGCTGGGCCAGGCCCTGGCCTACAAGGAGCAGCCGGGGCAGGGTCGGGCGCTCAAGGTGCTCATCATTCCTGAAGTGTAGGTGCACCCATGATACTGGATAAGTTCAAACTCGAGGATCGCCTGGCCGTGGTTACCGGGGGTGGTCGGGGCATTGGCCTGGCCATCAGCACCGCCCTGGCCGAGGCCGGGGCCCAGGTGGTCATCGCCGAGCTGGATGCGGAGGCAGGCCACCGGGCAGCACAAAACCTACAAAGCCAGGGGTTGCGGGCCGAGTACCGCCCCCTGGACGTAACCCAGTCGGCCCAGAGCGAAGCACTGGCCCAAAGCCTTTATCAGGCTTACGGGCATGTGGACATCCTGGTCAACAATGCCGGCATCTGCCGCAATACCCCGGCCCTGGAAACCCCCGATGCCGAGTGGTTGCAGATCTTCGATATCAATCTTCACGGGGTTTTCTGGTGCAGCCGGGCCTTTGGCAAAGTGATGGTGGCCCAGGGCCGCGGCAGCATCATCAACATCGCCTCGATGTCGGGTCTGATCGTGAACAAACCCCAGCCCCAGGCCGCCTACAACGCCTCCAAAGCCGCCGTTGCCCACCTCACCCGCTCGCTGGCCGCCGAGCTGGCCCCCTTCGGGGTACGGGTCAACGCCATCTCGCCGGGTTACATTGGCACCGAGATGACCCGGCGGGGTCTCGAGACCCCTGAGTGGCGCAGGGACTGGCTGGGCCTGACCCCCATGGGACGCCTGGGTGAGCCCTGGGAGGTGGCTACCTGCGCGGTGTTTTTGGCCTCGGAGGCCAGCAGTTATATGACCGGCAGTGAGCTGGTGGTGGATGGTGGGTACACGGTCTGGTGAGATATGCGTGCGGTGATCGCTGCCCCTCACAAGATCGACTGGATAGAGGCCCCCCCAACTCAGCTTCAAAGCGGCGAGGTGCTTCTCAAGCCTCTGGCCATTGGGGTGTGTGGATCGGATCTGCACGTATACGAAGGCCAGCATCCATTTGTCCGCTACCCGGTCTTCCCCGGTCACGAGGTGGCCGCCCAGGTGGTGGAGGTGGGTTCGGGGGTAGACCCCTCCTGGCACGGGGCTTTGGTAGCGCTCGAGCCCTCCCTTACCTGCGGACAGTGCGTCCCGTGCCGAAGCGGCCGCTACAACATCTGCGAGCAGCTCAGGGTCATGGGCTTCCAGGCCCCAGGGGCCATGGCCGAACACTTTGTGAGCCCCGTCCAGAACCTGCATCGCTTACCCCAGGGATTTGATGTCGAGTTGGGGGCCATGATCGAACCGCTGGCGGTAGCCGTTCACGCGGTCGCCCTTACCCCCGTACAGGGCAAGCAGGTGGCGGTTCTGGGTGCAGGTACCATCGGGCTGCTGGTAGCCCAGGTAGCCCGGGCCTACGGTGCAGCCGGGGTAGTGGTGGTGGATGTGCTCGAGGTTCGTCGCCGGGTGGCCGAAGGGCTTGGGCTGGTGGCCAAAGCACCAGACACGGCAAAGTACGAGGTGATCTTTGAGTGCGTGGGCAACGAAAAAGCCTTCGAGGCGGCCATTCAAGGAGCCCGTAAAGGCGGCACGGTCGTGGTGGTGGGGGTATACGGCCAGCCGGCCACCCTATCTGCTGGCCTCATCCAGGACTGGGAGCTGACCCTGAAAGGAAGCCTGATGTACACCTTTTCCGACTTTCAGGAAGCCATCCGGCTGCTGGCCGAGCAGAGGGTACAAGCCCACCCCCTTATCACCCACCGCTTTGCCCTGAAGCAGGTTCAAGCAGCCTTTGCGGCTGCGCTGCAGCGAGACCAGGCCCTCAAGGTGCTGTTACTGGCCTAGAACGCCACCGGCATGGCCTTGTGGCCCCGGATCACGAACCCACCGGCGTACTCGATCCGGTCGGTGGCCAGGTGGATGTTGGGCAGGCGCTTGAGCAGGGTTTGGAAGGAGGTCTGGAGCTCGAGCCGCGCCAGCGGCGCGCCGATGCAGTAGTGGATGCCCAGGCCAAAGGTCAGATGGTAGTTCTCCGTGCGTGTCAGGCAGAGCCGGTCGGGGTCGGGAAACTTACGCGGGTCGCGGTTGCCCGAGGCGTACATAAGGGCCACCTCCTGGCCGCGCCGCAGCGGGATGCCCTTGTACTCGAAATCTTCCAGCACCCAGCGCTCGAACATCGGTAAAGGGGTGTCGTAGCGCAGCAGCTCTTCCACGGCCAGCTTGAAAAACTCCGGGTGGTTCCTGGCCGCTGCCTCCTTGGCCTGCTCCATCTGTTCGGGGTTGCGTGCAAGGGCCAGAAAGCCGGCGGTGGTGCCGTTGACCGTGGCCTCGTGGCCGGCGTTCAGGAGCAGGATGCAGTTGGCCACCAGCTCGTCGGGGGTGAGTTTGTCGCCCTGTTCCTCCACCTGTACCAGGGCCGAGATCAGGTCGTCGCCCGGCTTGCGCCGGCGTTCATCGGCCAGTTGGCGAATATAAGCCGAAAACTCCACCACCGCCTGGTTGGCCTCCCTGGCCTGCTCGTCGGTGAAGCCCAGCTCGTACAGCTTGACGATTTTGGCTGACCAGGGGCGCAAAAGGGGCCGATCCTCCTTGGGCACGCCCAAAAGCTCGGCGATCACCGTAACCGGCAGCGGTTCGGCGTAGTCCCGCAGGAGATCCATCTGGCCCATGTCTTCGGCCCGGTCGAGCAGCTCATTGACGATGCCCTGAATCTTTCCGCGCAACCCCTCCACCCGGGCCGGGGTAAAGGCCTTCATCATCAGGCCCTTGAGCCGGGTGTGCTTGGGCGGCTCGTTGTCGAGCATGTGGTTTTCCTGAAAATGGTCGAAGTCGCGGGTCAGCGGGTTGGGCGGCGGCCAGCCCAGCTCGTCGCGGGAGAGGATATGGGTAATCGAGCGGCCCAGGCGCTTATCGCGCAGCAGGTGGGCGATATCCTCGTAGCGCAGGAAAAAAATCTTGTTCCAGACCTCGTCGTAGAAGACCGGCAGGGTCTCCCGCAGGTGCGCCAGGGTGGGGTAAGGGTCGTAGATGAAAGCCGGGTCGTTGATGTTGAGGTGGTAGCTGTGCATCAATCCAAAGCATAAGCCCCCTTAGCCATCCAGGTAAGGGGGCTGCGAGCTTTTAGAGCAGGCTTAAGCGCTGACCTGCACGTGCTTATTGAGCCGGGCCACGAAGTTGCTCTTGGGGGCTGCCCCCACCATGACCTCCACCGGCTGCCCATCCTTGAAGAGGATGATGGTAGGGATGCTCATCACCCGGAACTTCATGGCGGTCTGGGGGTTGGCATCCACATCCAGCTTGGCGACCGTTACCTTGCCCTCGTATTCCTTAGCCAGCTCCTCCATCACCGGCGCTACCATGCGGCAGGGGCCGCACCACTCGGCCCAGAAGTCCACCAGCACATACTTATTTTCCTTCAAGGTAGCATCAAAGTTGGCATCGTTGACTTCGATAGGTTTGGACATGTCTGTTTACCTCGCAAACCGGGCCCAGGTATAGGCCCTCTAGGCTCCACACTCTAGCACGGCTGGCCGGCCGCAGGGGAAGCCGATACACTTTTTATAGTGCAAGAGGCCGGTCTATTGAATAGGCCCGAATACGTCGAGGCGCTCGAGCTTTGGCGTCAGGGGCGGTTCTGGGAGGTTCACGAAGCCCTGGAGCCTCTCTGGCAGCAGCTTTCGGGCGCAGATCGGGAGCTGACCCATGGGGTTATCCTGCTGGCCGCTGCACTGCACAAAGCCAAAGACAACCCCAGGGGTGGCTGGCGCAACTTCCACAAGGCTTTGAAGCATCTGGAGGGCCTGCCCGCAACCTACCGGGGGATCCGGGTGGCAGCCTTGATCGAGGCTACCCGCCAGGCCCTAGAAAAAGGCCCCGGCCAGGTACCACCCTTCCCTTTGCTATAGGTTACAAAAACGGCGTCCCTGGAAGGCGTTTGGGGCTTTGCAAGTGAAGATTGCACTTGGTTTACAGCCACCCCACCGCCCAGACCGCCCCTTCGCGCAGCTCGAGCCGGACCCCCGGCAGGTCGGTGGGTGCAGGCCCCGCAACCCTGAGGCCATCGGCCTGAAAGCGGCTGCCATGACAACCGCACTCGATGGAGCGCTGCTGATCCGGCAGGGGCACCGTACAACCCGCGTGGGGACAGACCCGGGAAAAAGCGGTCAGATACATCCCCTGTGCCTCCAGCACCCGCGGGCTGGGCCGGGCCGGGGGCGGCACCCGCACCAGCAAGCAGGGCTGGCCGGCAAAGCGGAACTCGAGGTCGGCCCAGATCTCGGGCAGGCGGCTGGGTTCGGCGATCCGCACCGGGGTGGGCGCCAGCGTCTGGCCCCGCCCTGCTGCACCCAGCGCCAGAAGGCCGGCCAGCAGGGTCTTACCGGCGTCGCGTCGGTTCATGGCAGCCTTCTGCAATTCGAGCAGGAGGCGCGGGGCCTCCTGCTCCGGGGGGGTGTTTAGACCAGCGCCAGGGTGTCCTCGGGGTGGTTCCAGGGCACTTCAGCCCGGCTCTTGAGCACCTCGAGGGCCTCCTGCTCGCTCATCACCGGGTTCTGGAAGCGGATGCCCAGGGCCCGGGTCATCAGGGTGAAGTTGTAGGTGTTATCGATCAGGCCAATCCGGGCGGCCCCAATCCCCCGGCCATACACCCCAAACAGGGTGGGGCTGGCGGTGTGCTGGCCCGAGTTCCAGCCGATGTTGGGCAGGTCGGGCTTGCTAGCGTTGGTCTGGCGCATCACCCAGGAGAGGGTGTTGGCGGGCTGCACACTATAGCGCACCGCATCGGGCAGGTAGGCCCGCTTGGTGATGGCGTCCACCACCACCTGGGCCTGCTCGGGCTGGAGGGTCACACCCTTTACGCTGCGGAAGATTTCCACCACCTGCTCAGGGCTGGGGTTGTTGCCGAGGCGGCCCAGCATAAACTCGAAGGTGCCTTTCTGGCTCTCGAGCATCAGCACCCCGGCGCTGCTCTCGCGGTAGGAGGAACCGGCGCCATACAGCGCAGGTGCCCCGCAGACGTGGTCGGAGCCGATGATCAGCAGGGTATCGGGGTTCTGATCCACGAAGTTCATCACCACTTCCAAAGCCTCATCGGCGGCCAGGATGTCCCACAGCGTGCCCGCGGGGTCGTTGAGGTGGTTGGCATGGTCAATGCGGGCAGCCTCGACCTGGAGCACAAAGCCCTTGGAAGAGGCGGCCAGGCGGGGCAGGGCCGCGCGGGTCATCTGGGCCAGGCTGGGGGTGTCTACGCCCTGGAAGCGCCGGTCGGCCTCGTAGGGGATGTGGCTGCTGCTGAACACGCCCAGCAGCTTGGAGGCGTTGGAGGCCTCGAGCTCCCGCAGGTTCTTCACCACCCCATAGCCCTTGGCCGCGAACGCGGCGTAAAGATCCTTCTTATCGCGCCGCACCGCCGGGTCGAAGAAACGCTGGCCCCCACCCAGGTAGACCTCGGCACCGAACTCGAGGTACTGCTCGGCGATCTGATCCTCGGCGTTGCGATCGGGGTTGGAGATCACGAAGCCCGCCGGGGTGGCGTGGGTGATGGTGGCGGTGGAGACCAGCCCTACGGCCTTGCCCTGCTGCTTGGCCAGGGCAAAGATGGGGGTGAGCTTGCGCCCATCTATGTGAATAGCCAGCCCGCCGTTCACGGTCTTGACCCCGGTGCTCCAGGCATTGGAGGCTGCACTGGACTCGGTGACAAAGCTGGTCAGGCTGTTGGTGTTCTGCAACCCGCTCACGCCGGTAGCCAGGAAGCGTTCCAGGGCCATGGGCCGGCCCAGCACCCGCCGGGCGTAGAACTGGGCGATGGCGTAGTCTTCCCAACCCATCCCATCGTAGGCGAAGAAAATCAGGTTGCGGGCGCGGGTCAGAATGCCTGGCTGGTTGGCCTGGGCGCTCTGGGCCTGGGCCGAGAGGGCCGCGGCGGCTCCGGCTACCACACCGGCTTTAATCAGGTCTCTGCGTTTCATACCTGTACCTCCGGTTCATATGCTTAACAAGTCCTGTCATGCCTTGGTCAACACACAAGGAGGGCTGGGCTACACTCCACGGCCCCCTCGAGGCTTACCAGCCGGGGCCTCATGCAATAGGCTATGGGCGATGAACGCTTACACCTACGCCTACCGCGGCGGTCTGCTGGAAAACCGCCACAAGGTTTCGCTGGCTATTGTGGAGCCCTCTGGCCGGGTGCTGGCCTACTGCGGCAACCCCTACCTTCAGGCCCCCCTGCGCTCCTCGGCCAAGCCCTTCCAGGCCCTGGCCCTCTACCTGAGCGGCGCCATCCAACGCTTTGGCATCAACCCCGCCGAGGTCGCCCTGACCTGTGCTTCCCACGATGGAACCGAGCAGCACGTCGCGGTGGCCGCCAATTACCTGCGCAAAATCGGCCTGGACGAAAGCTATCTGGCCTGCGGCACCCATCCCCCCTTCGACAGCGAGGCACGCAAGGCCCTGCAGCAGGCCCCCACCCCGCTGCACAACAACTGCTCGGGCAAACACACCGGCATGCTGGCGGCGGCCCTGGCGCTGGGGGTGAGCCCCCGCGGTTACGAGCAGCCCGAGCACCCGGTGCAGCAACTTAACCTGCAGACCCTGCGCGATCTATCGGGCCAGCCCCACATCCCCTACGGCGTGGACGGGTGCAGCGTACCCACCTTTGCCCTGCCCCTGGCCCCCGCCGCCCGGATGTTTGCCCTGCTGGCCCAGCCCGAGGCCGCCCCTGCAAAGTACCAGGCCGGCCTGGAGGCGGTTTTCCGGGCCATGCGGCAGCACCCCGACCTGGTGGCCGGCCCCAGGAGCATCGACACCGCGCTGATGCAAAAGCTACCGGGGCTCGTCGCCAAGCGCGGGGCCGACGGCTACTACGGGCTGGCCCTGCGGGATACCCGCTGGGGCCCCCTGGGCATCGCCCTCAAGGTGGAAAGCGGCTCCAACGAGGCCCGGGAGCCCATGGTGATAAAGCTGCTGGAGGAGCTGGGCCTGCTCTCGCCGGAAGTGGAGCTGGAGTGGCGCCGGCCCCCGGTTCGGAATGTACGACGGCTCGAGGTGGGGCATCTGGAGGCGAGGCTCGAGCTCTGCTGGATCTAGATCGGCTCTCGCAAAAAACCCGCCATGCTCAAAGTCAAAAAGCTGTTCCGGACTCGTTCTTTGGTCGCCAGGACAAAAATGCTAGGGGCCGCAACAGGCGCACCCCGTACGGTAATCTAACCCCAATGCAAGCTGAGTTCGTTCACGAAGTAGCCTCCCGTCCACCCCTGGTGCTGGGGGTGGATCCCCGGCCCGAGCTACACGGCCCCAGCCCGCTGGATCACATCCGCCGCTACACCCTCGAGCTTATGGAAGCCTTGGCCAGCAGAATCTGCGCCGTCAAGTTCCAGGCCGCCTTTTTCGAGGCCCTGGGCCCCCAGGGCTTCACCCTGATGCACAAGCTGATCGTGGGGGCCCGGGTGCTCTCGCTGCCGGTGATTGTGGATGCCAAGCGGGGCGATATCGGCTCCACCGCCGAGGCCTATGCCAAAGCCTACCTGCAGGCCTATCCCGGCGCGGCCCTGACGGTCAACCCCTACCTGGGCAGCGACGCCCTGGAGCCCTTTTTCAAAGCGGCCCGGGCCTCGGGGGGTGCGGTTTTCGTGCTGGTCAAAACCTCCAACCCCGGCTCGGGGCTTTTTCAGAACCTACCCCTGGAACAGGGGGGGCGGCTGTACCTGGCCGTGGCCGACTATCTGGCCCGGCAGGCCGAAGAGCAGCGGGTGGGCGATTGGTCGCGGGTGGCGGCGGTGGTTGGGGTTACCTACCCCCAGCAGGTTGCCGAGATACGCCAGCGTCTGCCCCACTCCTTGCTGCTCTTGCCCGGCCTGGGGGCCCAGGGGGGCGAGGCCATCAAGGGGCCGGGGCTGCTCAACTCGGCCAGCCGGGCGCTGTATTACCCCGGTGGCGAGCCCGACCTGGAAGCAGCCGTTCGCCAGGCGGAGGAATATCTGGCCGCGCTGCGCTAGCGGCCGGTTCAGCCCCCTTTGAGCGCCCGCCTGAAAATCTGCGGGGCGAACTCGGCCACCGCCCGCAGAAAACCGGTCACCCCGCGGGCCCGGCCGGGGGTGATGTAGACCGGTACCCCCAGGTTTTCGGCTTCCAACCGCACCGGCTCGGAAAGGTCGTGGCCCACGTAGCTGCTGATGATCATCAGGCCGTGGGCCCGCTCGAGCCGGCTATGAATGCGCCGGATGACCTCCCGCCCAGCGGTATAACTGTCGGAGTCGAACCAGTCGAGCTCGAGGCCCTGGTGTTGCAGGATGGGGGTCAGGCGGCTGCGGAGCTGGGTATGCCCCCCCACCACAATCAGGTACTCCCCGTGGAAGCGGGGCAGCCCCTCGCGCATCAGGGCCTCGGGGGTAACCCCGGCCAGGGTATCGGGGCCGCCCTCGAGGGTGGCCAGGGCCCGCGAGGTGGCCTTGAGCTCCTCCAGGTAGAGCTGCAGCTCGGGGTCGGTGGGGTTCAGAAAAAGCAGGTTGCGCAGGATCTCGCGCGAGAGCTCGAGGTCTTTTTCCCGGTAATAGGCGATGTCCAGGGCTTTGCGCCAGGTCTCGGTGGCCTTCTGGTAGGCCCCGGTGCGCTCGTGGTGCTCGGCCAGGTCGTAGAGCACCTCCAGGGCCTCGGGGTTGCGGGCCAGCTCGGAAAGCAAGAGCCCCTCGGCCCCCAGGGCCTGCCCGGCGTTGTACAAGGCGGCCAGGTAGCGCCCCCGCACCGCCTCGGCCTCCTGGCTCTGGGAGAAGCCCCGCGAGAGGCGGTAGGCCAGCTCGAGGTGCTCCAAAGGCGGCTCGGCGGACTGTTCCAGGCTCTGGGTGAGCATCCGGAAGGCCTCCCAGGGCCCCTCCAGCTCCTCCACCAGCTTGAGCACGGGCTCAATCTGACCAAAGGGCTGCAGCCCTGCTTCCCGCACCCGGCCCAGAAACTCCCGGGCCAGCACCGGCTCCCCGGCTTCCCGCGCCTCCAGGGCCAGCTCAAACAGTTGGGTTACCGGGTAGGCCCGGTGGGCGTGGGCCCGCTTGTGGTCGCCCAGCACCTCGAGCACAGGGGCGCCCAGGGCCCGCTTGGACAGGGCCAGCAGGTGGTAGGCCAGGCCCGCCGCCTCACCCCTGGATTCCCGCGCGGCCCGCTCGAGGTAGCGCACCGCCTCGGTGTGCCGCCCCTCCCGGTGCCGCAGCAGGCCCAGGGCCAGTAGCGCGGTGGCATCCTCGGCCCGGGCCACCGCATCGGTCAGGTAGGGTTCCACCTGCTTCAGGTCGGCCAGCGGCACCCTGTCCAGGGCCTCGGGGCCCCGCACCTTCAGGCCCGCCAGGGCCAGCCCCAAGGCCCCGTGCGACTCCCCCAGCACGTACAAGCGCTGGGCGTAGCGGGCCGCCCGGCCCCACAGGCCCTGCTGCAAAGCGGCCTGCAAACCCACCCGCAGCAGACCCCGCGTCAGCAGGTCGGGCGAGAGGTCTTCCACGAACTCCACCCGGCGGCTGGCCTCGCTCCAGTCGCCCTCGCGGCACAGGCGCACCACGCGCTCCTCGATGCGCTCGAGGGTGGTTTTGAGGTAGACCTCGGCCTCGGGCAAGCCACACTCGTGTAACTGGCGCAGGGCCTCCGAGAGCCGTCCCAAGCCCAGGTAAACCTTCCCCAAGGCCAGCTTGAACCGGCCCCCCCGGCTGGACAGCGCTTCCAGGCGGGGCAGGGCCCGCGGGTAATCCTCCTGCTCGGCCCAGCACAGCACCCGCAGGTTTTCGGCCTCGGGGTGGTGGGCCAGGGCCAGGGCCGCCTCGGCTTCGGTGTAGCGCGCCAGGGCAAACAAGGCCCGGCCCCGCAGGTAGGCCAGCTCGCCGGTCGTGCCCTCTGGCACACGGCCCAGAACCTCGGCATACGCACCCCCCTCGAGCAAAGCCCAGACCTCGTCGCTCGAGGGCAGGGGGCTTGGTGCGCCTGGGCCGGGGTGCTGAGCCGGGCCCGGCACCGGGGAGGGGTCGGGCCGTACCAAGGCCACCGGCATCCGGGCGGTGATCAGGGTGTAGTCCCCCTCGCCCACCACCTGCACCGCCTCAAACCCCATCTGCACCAAGGCCTGCTCGGCGGCCTGGGGGTTCTTGCCCAGAAACGGCCCGTGGGCGTAGGCCAGCAGGCCGCCCGGCTTGAGCAGCCCCTCGAGGCCCTGCAGGCGCTGCACAAAGTCGAAGTGCTCGAGGTAGCGGGGGGCCTCGAGGGTGTCCGGCAAGCCCCCCAGATACCCCTCGGGCAGGCAGGAGAGCAGCAGCACCGCGTCCATCTCCGGCAGGCCCGGCTGGCCCGGAAACCAGCCCTCGTGCCACTGCACCCCCTCGCCGGTGCGGGCCCGACCGATCTCCACCGCCTGGCGCACCCCCTCCAGGGCGTGCCACTCCAGTTCGGGCCGGGCCTCACGCAGCAACGTCAGCAAGGCACCGGTAAAGGCCCCCACCTCCAGCACCCGCCCCCGAGCTGGCAAAAGCGGGGGCAGCACCCGCACATAAAACTCCACGAACGGCAGGTGCATGGCGTACACCAGGGCCTCCAGCCGCTCCCGCGGGTGGCTGAGCACCGCGGTGTAAAAACTTCGCACCGCCTCCAGATCGCCCCCCCGGGCCTCCAGGTAGGCCTTCCAGGCGTCCAGGATGGGTTTTCGTCGGCCCGGGCTGCCGATGCGTTTGGCCAGCACCGCCTCG
Source organism: Meiothermus taiwanensis WR-220 (assembly GCF_003568585.1). NCBI lineage: Bacteria > Thermotogati > Deinococcota > Deinococci > Thermales > Thermaceae > Meiothermus > Meiothermus taiwanensis. Next base: position 931,515 of record NZ_CP021130.1, on the reverse strand, counting down.
AAGCGGCCCGGTGAAAGGGGGGCCTCGAGGTGAAACTGGCTGCGAAAATAGCGCTTGACTTGGGTGTTCACGGTGTCCACAGACCACCTCGCTCAACGGAAGCCGTTGAGGGGTATTGTGGCAAGTTCGGCCCAGGCTGTAAACCACCCAGCTCACTACCCCCTGTGGGTATGCCCCTCGGGTTCAGGCCGTGACCGGTGTGAGGCGGTGGGCTACTCGAGGGCAGCAGGCACAAAGCGAACCGTCTGACCAGGGCGGAGCTGGGCCAGCCAGGGCAGGTCGGCCGGGTGCACGATGGCCGGCTTGGCGTAGCCGCCAATGCGACCCCGGTCGTTGAGCAGCACGATGGGCTGGCCCTCGGTGGTAATCTGCACCGCCCCCAGCGGGGTGGCCTCGCTGATGAGTTCGCCCCCCGGCACCTCGGGCCCCAAAAGCCGGAGCCCCATCCGATCCCCCGAGGCCAGCTCGAAAGGGGCGCTGCACAAGGCCCGCATCGCTTCCGGGCTGTACTGCGGCCCCGGCAGCAGGCGAACCCGCCGCTCTCCCAGGGGGGGGAGGGCCAGGCCGAAGCCCGCTCGAGCCCCCCGCACCTCCGACACCCCCAGCAGATCGCCGGCCTGCAAAGGCCGCCCGATCAGCCCCCTAAAGTCGGTGCTGGCGCTCCCATAGAAGCGATCGCTCTCGATACCCCCTGCCAGGGCCAGGTAGCCCCGCGCGCCGTCGGGGGCCGAGGCAAAGTGCAGCTTATCGCCGGTGCGCAAAACAAAGGTCTGGGCCACCTCCACCGGCGCGCCGCCCACCAGGGGCCGCATCCCGTAGCCCACAAAGGCCGCCACCACCGGCCTTAACGCGCTCAGCACAGGGCCCTTGAGGGTCAGTTCCAGCAGCGGCGCATCCGGGGGGTTGCCCACCAGCCGGTTGGCCAGGCCCGCCAGCCGCCCATCCAGCGCCCCCGAGGCCGCCAGCCCCAGGCGCCCGGCCATGCGTCGCCCGCTATCCATCACCAGATCCAGCAGGCCCGGCTCCTCCACCCGCAGCGCTGGATACCGCGGTGCCGCTGGCAGCAAGGGCTTTAGGGCAGGCACCGCCGGGGTGGGGCCTTCAGACGGCACAAACCGCACCCGGTCGCCGGCTTCCAGCAAAAACACCGGCGCGCGGTGGGGGTTGTAGATCTGGGTGAGCGCGGTGCCGATCAGGTGCCACCCGCCGGGCGAGGGCAGCGGATAGATACCGGTCTGGCTGCCGGCAATCGCCACCGCGTGGGCCGGCACCAGGGCCCTGGGCGTCCCCCGGCGGGGCAGGCGCAGGGGCTCGGGTAGGGGGCCCAGGAAGGGAAAGCCCGGTGTGAAACCGGTGGCAAACACCCGGTAGGGGGCCTGGCTGTGCAGCCGTATCACCTCCTCTACCGAAAGGCCGGTCTGCTCGGCCACCCAGGCCAGGTCGGGCCCATCGTAGCGCACGGGAATCTCCACCTCCCGGCCTGTGGGCGCATCGGATAGCTTCTGCAAATGCCGGCGAACCCAGCGCTCCACCCGGGCCCTCGAGACCCGCTCGGCGTCGTACTCGAGGTAGAGCTTCACATAACCGGGCACCACGTCGGTCAGGCCCGGCAGCGGATCGGCCAGCAGAGCCCGGGCCAGGGCCAGCATCCGGGCGTTGGCCTCGAGGTCGAGCTGTTCAGAAAAAGGCAGGTAGAAGCCGGTCAGGGTCATGCGTAGGTCTCGATGCTCACCCCTTCGGCCCAGAGCGCCTCCCGCACGGCCCGGGCAATCTCCACCGCACTGGGGTTATCGCCGTGGATGCACAGGGTCTGGGCCCGCACCTCCACCCAGCCCCCGTCCACCGCCGCCACCCGGCCCTCCACCACCATCTGCACCGCCCGGCGGGCCGCTACCTCGGGCTCGTGGATCCAGGCCCCTGGGGTTCCCCGTGGGGCCAGCCGACCGTCGCGGCTGTAGCCCCGCTCGGGGAAGGCCTCCGCCACGGTGCGCAGGCCCAGGCGCTGGGCCTCCTGCTCCAGCGGGGTGTTGGGCAGCACCACCAGCGGCACCGCTGGGTCAAAATCCCGCACCGCCTGGGCAATGGCCCGGGCGGTCTCGGGGTCCCTGGTAGCCCGGTTGTACAGCGCCCCGTGGGCCTTGACGTGGTGCAAAGCCAGGCCCCGCACCTTTAGGAAAGCGCTCAGGGCCCCCACCTGATAAAGCACATCGGCGTATATCTCCTCCGGTGTAGCGGCCATCTCCCGCCGCCCAAAGCCCACCAGGTCTGGAAAACCAGGGTGGGCCCCCACCGCCAGGCCCGTCTTTTGGGCAAGCTCGAGGGTGCGCCCCATGGTAAGGGGATCGCCGGCGTGAAACCCGCAGGCCACATTCACCGAGCTCAGCAGGGGAAACAGCTCCTCGTCCCGCCCCAGCTTCCAGTTGCCAAAGGATTCGCCTGCATCGGCATTCAGGTCGATCTTCATAACACCCCTATCCACCGGTCATCCGGGCCGGCAGCCAGGTCACGATCTGGGGAAAAACGGTGATCAAGGCTGCCGCCAGTAGCAGCATAGCCAGAAAAGGCAGGGCCGAGCGGGCGATGGTGAAGATATCCCGCCCCGAGAGGCCCTGCAGCACGAACAGGTTGAAGCCTACCGGCGGGGTGATCTGGGCCAGCTCCACTGCAATCACCAAGAAAATACCAAACCACAAAAGGTCAATCCCCACCGCCTTGGCCAGCGGGAGGATCACCGAGGTGGTCAGCACGATGATGGAGATGCCGTCCAGAAAAGCTCCCAGCACCAAGAACAAAAGCATTAAAACGGCCAGCAGAGCGTACTTGGAAAGCCCCAGCCCCGCCACCCAGGCCGCCAGGGCCGCCGGGATGCCGGTAAAGCCCATGGCGATGGAGAGCACCGCCGCCCCGGCCAGGATGAAGCCGATCATGCTGCTGGTGCGCACCGCGCCCATCAGGCTCTCGAGCAGGCCCTGCCAGCTCAGGCTGCGGGTCCAAAGGGCAATGATAAGGGCCCCCAGCACCCCCAGGCTGGCCGCCTCGGTGGGGGTGGCCACCCCCGTGTAGATGGAGCCAATCACGGCCACCATCAAAAGCAGCACCGGCAGGATTTTGAGCAGGCCGTGCAGGCGCGCTCCCAGGGGCAGCGGAGGGTCGGGTGGGGGCATCTCCTTTGCGTTCAAAAGCCCCGCAAGCATCACCCAGCCCATAAAGAGCAGCATCACCAGCAGGCCCGGCAGGAGGCCGGCAATAAAAAGCCGGGCCACCGAGACCTCGGCCGCCACCCCGTACACGATCATCATCACCGAGGGGGGAATCAAGAGGCCCAGGGTGCCCGAGCCGGCCAGCGAACCCAGCACCAGGCGCTCGGGATAACCCCTTCGCAGGAGTTCAGGCAGAGCGATCTTGCCCACGGTGGCGGTGGTGGCCGCCGAAGAGCCGATCACCGCTGCAAAAATACCCGAGGCCAGCACGTTGATGTGCAGCAGGCGGCCTGGAATCCAGCGCAGCCAGGGGGAAAGCCCCTCAAACAGGTCGGCGGCCAGGCGGGTGCGGTAGAGGATCTCGCCCATCCAGATAAACATGGGCAGCGCCGCCAGCGACCAGCTCGAGACCGAACCCCACAAGCTACTGGCCACGCTGGCCCCTGGGGGGGTGTTGGTAAAGAACTGCAACCCCGCCCAGCCCACCCCCAAGAGCGCCAGGGCGATCCAGACCCCGCTGCCCAGCAAGACCAGCAGCAGCAAAACCAGAAAAAGCGCAATCTGCGTGAGTTCCACGGCTACTCCTGCCCCCCGCCCTCGGCAAGATAGGACGGGAACTCCCCTCGCCACAGCGCCACCAGGGTGTCGGCCAGGGCCACGACAAAGATAGAGATACCCACCGCCAGCAGGCTTTGCGGGATCCAGATGGGCAGCGGCAAAAGCCCGGGGGCCAGGTCGCCGTAGCGATAGGAGTCCAGCACCAGCCGCCAAAGCTGCAGGGCGGCATAGCTCGAGGCCAGCAGCGAGAACCCGCCCACCCCCAGTTCCAGCCTCCGCCGGGCCTTACCCTGTAGCCGCCGAACCAGCACCCCCACCCGGATATGGGCCCCCGCCCGCAAAGTGGGGGCCAGCGCCAGAAAGACCGCCCCGGCCATGGCAAAGCCGGAAAGTTCGTTGGCCGAGGGGATGACCACCCCAAACCGCCGCCCCACAATCTGGGCCAGGATGATCAGGAAGATAAAAACCACCAACAACCCGGCCAAAAAGCCCGAAAGGTGGTACAAACCATCCAGGATCTTGCGCATACGACCCCTTCTCGAGAACCCTCACCCACAGGCTATTGCGGGTGAGGGATCCACGCTTCTGGTGCTCGAGCCTTCCGCCCTAGCGGCCCAGGTAGGTTCGGTAGATGTTGACCCCGGTGGCCCCGGCCCGCTTGAGCCATTCGTTGGTCATGGTCTCGCCCACCTTTTTGAGGCCGGAGAGCAGCTGGGGGCTGGGCTGCAAGACCTGCATCCCCCGCTGGGCCAGGATGGCAGTCTTGCTGGCGGCCTCCTGCTGGCTGGCCTGCCAGCCACGCTGCTCAGCCCGGCGGGCAGCCGCCAGCACAGCCTCGCGGTCGGCGGGGCTCAGGCTGTCCAGGGCCCGGCGGCTCACAAAGACCATGTTCTTGGGAATCCAGGCCTTGAGGTCGTAATAGTAGCGGGTGAAGTCCCAGGCCTGGCTGTCCACCCCGGTCGAGGGGGAGGTGATCATGGCGGCCACAATACCGGTGGCAAAGGCCTGGGGAATATCGGCGGCCTCTACCTGGGTCGGAATCATGCCGGTGAGCTCGGCGATGCGGGCCGTCGCCGGGTTATAAGCGCGGAAGCGAAGTCCCTTGAGATCGGCCACGCTGTTGATCGGCTGCTTGGTATAGAGCCCCTGCCCCGGCCAGGGCACCGAGAACAACAGGGTCATGCCACGCCGGTTGAGCCAGTTCTCGATCTCGGCACGGGAAGCCCGGTAAAGCCTTTGGGCATCCTCATAGCTGCCCACCAAAAAAGGAATCGCGTCCAGGGCAAAGACCGGGTTCTCGTTGGCTAATAGGGAGATGAGCACCTCGCCCATCTGAATCTGGCCGTTGCGCACCCCCGGCAGAATCTGCGGGTGCGGCAGCAAGGAGCCCCCGCTGCTAACCCGGATGGTCAGGCGGCCCTGGGTTGCTGCCTCGACCTCTTTAGCGAACTCACGGATGTTGATGGTGTGGAAGTTGCCGTCGGGGTAAGGGGTGGCCATGTTCCAGACCTGGTTCTGGGCCCACCCCAGCCCAGCCAGCAACAAACCCAGCAAGACACCGATTGCTTTTCTCATGTCCTCCTCCTATCGCACTGCAAAAAGCGACCCCAGAAAGCCTTCTATATCGGCCTTCCAGACCCCCACATAACCCAGCCGCCGGGAGACCTCGTGGGCGGCCCGGTCGAGCTGTTGTAGGTAGTTGTGCAACACCGCTTCCTCACGGTAGTGGGCCTCGGCCCCGGCCAGGCTGATGGCTGCCAGCACCTCGCCCGAGGCCCCCCGCACCGGTGCGGCCAGCTCGGCGGAGTGGGGCTCGAGCTCCCCAAAACTCGCCGCAAAGCCGCACTGCTGGGTTTGGCGCAGCAGTTCCTGAAGCCGGGGCCGTGACACCGGGGTGGCCGGGGTGTAGCGCCTGCGCGCGCCCTCCAGCACCGCTTGCTGCACCGCAGGCGGGGCAAAGGCCAGCAAAAGCCGGGTCGAGGCCCCGGCATAGAGCGGGGCCCGCCGGCCCGGCGCAATGTATAGCCGCACCCGGCTGCGGGCCTCGAGCACCTCCAGATACACCCCCTCCTGCCCGTCGCGCACCACCCACTGCACCGACTGCCCGGTGGCCTCACGCAGCTCCGTCATGGCGGGCAAGGCCACCTGCCGGGCCGGGTAGGCCGCCTTGACCAGCGCCCCCAGGTGCAAAAGTCGGGTGCCCAGCCGGTAGCGCTCACCCTCCCGCACCACCAGCCCGTGGTTTTCCAGGGCCCGCAGGCTGCGCAGACAGGTGGCCTTGGCTAAACCGCTGGCCCTGGCCAGCTCGGAAAGCCCCCAGAAAGGCCGCTCCTCGCTGAAGAAACCCAGCAGGTATAGGGGACGCTCGAGGGTGGGAATGGCTTCCGTTGGTTTCATTGAATGAACCGCCTAACCAATAAATGAAACTTTGGGGGCTATGGTATCCCCCAGCCCCCTACCTGTCAAGCGCGAGGGCGCCCTACCAGCCCAGCACCATGGCAAACATCAGCGGGGCCACAATCGAGGCATCCGACTCGATGATGAACTTGGGCGTGTCCACGGCCAGCTTGCCCCAGGTGATTTTCTCGTTGGGCACCGCCCCCGAGTAGGAGCCATAGCTGGTAGTGGAGTCGGAGATCTGGCAGAAGTAGCCCCAGACCGGGATATCGGGGCGCTGCATATCCTGGTGCAGCATGGGCACCACGCAGATGGGGAAGTCGCCCGCGATACCCCCGCCGATCTGGAAGAATCCGATGGAGTGTTGCCTGGAGGTTTCCACGTACCACTCGGCCAGCATCATCATGTACTCGATGCCGGTGCGCACGGTGTGAACGTTTTTGATGTGCCCATTGAGGCAGTGGCCGGCGTACATGTTTCCGGTGGTGGAGTCCTCCCAGCCCGGCACCACGATGGGCAGGTTCTTTTCCGCCGCCGCTACCATCCAGCTATCCTTGGGGTCAATCTGGTAGTAGGCCTCGAGCTTCCCCGAGCGGATAATCCGGTACAAAAACTCGTGCGGGAAGTAGCGCTCCCCTGCCCTATCGGCCGCCTCCCACTCCTCCAGCAGGGCCTGCTCGAGCCGCCGCATGGCCTCCATCTCGGGGATGCAGGTATCGGTCACCCGGTTGAGGTGGCGCTCCAGGAGCCTTTGCTCATCCAAGGCGGTGAGTTCGCGCCAGTTGGGGATGCGTTCGTAGTGGTTGTGGGCCACCAGGTTGAAGAGGTCTTCTTCCAGGTTGGCCCCGGTGCAGCTTATGGCCTGCACCTTGTCCTGCCGGATCATCTCGGCCAGCGAGAGGCCCAGCTCGGCCGTGCTCATGGCCCCAGCCAGCGTAACCATCATCACCCCCCCCTGCTCGAGGTGGGCGCGGTAGGCTTCGGCGGCCTCCACCAGCGTGGCAGCGTTGAAATGACGAAAATGGTGCTTTAGAAACTTTGAAATTTCTCCACCAGGCATACAAGCTCCATCCTCGCGGGGTGGGCGATGGTGGCTCCCCCCTTTGGTCTTCGACCTAGCGCCACGGCGCTCTCGGGACGAAGCCGCCCCGCCGAGCTCCATCTGAAAAGTGTACCTGGGGTTGTGCAGGCAGTCAAAAATAGGGGCTTTGCTCACTACCCCCAAACGCCCGCTCGGCGTATGGTGGGGCCTGTGAAAGAGCTCGAGTCTCGAGCCGACATTGCCGTTGTGGTAGACAGGTTTTATGCCAGAGCCGTCCAGGACGAGCAGATCGGCTACCTATTCGAAGGCCTCGACCTGATGAAGCACCTACCGGTCATCTACGACTTTTGGGAGAACATCCTGTGGCGCACCGGAGCCTACAAAGGGGGCATGATGTACAAGCACCTGCTGCTCCATAGCCGCAAACCCCTAAAGCTCGAGCACTTCCAGCGCTGGCTCGAGCTCTTCACCCAGACCATCGACGAGCACTACCAAGGCGAAAACGCCCTCGCCATGAAGCAGGCCGCCTACTCGATAGCCCGCACCATCTACGCCCGGGTCTCCCAACAAAACAGCCTCCCGCTCGGCGTTCGGGATACCCCTAGCGAAACCAGCGCAAAAGCAGATTAAGCAACAGGCTCAGCGCCAGACTCACCAGCAGCATGGAGGTGAGGGGAAGGTAAAAACGAAACCCCTCGCGCTCGATGCGAATGTCGCCCGGCAGGCGGCCAAACCAGGCCAAGAGCCCCGGGGCATACAGCCACACCAGGCCCAAGAGCACCAGCACCAGGCCCAGGGCCACCAACGCCCGCCCGATCTCCATGCTTCAATGGTAGCCCAGTTCGCGCAGGGCCTCGGGGTCTTTGCGCCAGTTGGGGTAGACCTTGACCTGCAAGTCCAGGTACACCTTACGGGCTAGAAAGACCTCGAGCTGCTTGCGGGCTGCCGCTCCAATTTCCTTGAGCTTGCGCCCCCCTGCCCCAATCAGGATGGGCTTGTGGTTCTCTCGCTCAACGTAGATGTTCACCTGGATGTAGAAAGTTCCATTGTCGCGCAGCTCAAACGCTTCAGTTTTGGTGGCAATCGAGTAGGGGATCTCTTCCTTGAGGCGCTTCATGGCCTCTTCGCGCACGATCTCGGCCGCCCACTCCTCGGGGGTCTGGTCGCCTTTGGCGTAGTCTTCAGGGAAAAAGAAGGGGCCTTCGGGCAGCAGGGCCAGCACCTCGTCCCGCAGGGCCTTGGCGTCGCGTTCGTTCTGCGCCGAGATCATGCGGCTTTCCAAGCCCGGCAAAAGCTCGGCGTAGGCTTGCATTGCAGCCTCGGGATATTTGGCCGCATCGGCCTTGTTACCAACCAGAATAATGGGCACCTGACCTTTCAGAGGCCGCAAAGCCCGCGCAACCAGCTCATCCTCGTGGGTAGGGGGATGGCGTAAATCCACCAGCCAGAGCACCAGGTTGACCTCAGCCAAGGCCTCGGTAATCTGTCGGATCATGTACTCGCTCAGGGCATCGGCAGCTTCATGCCAGCCTGGCGTGTCCACAAATACAATCTGGCGGTTACCCTCGGTGTGAATGCCGCGCACCCGCTTGCGGGTGGTCTGCGGTTTGGGGCTGATGGGGGCGATTTTCACGCCCAGCATGGTGTTGACCAGGGTAGACTTGCCCACGTTGGGCTTGCCCACCACGGCTACAAATCCGGAATAGGTCGTGCCTTCAGTCACACCCCCTAGTATAGGGGTTCCCTTCGCACCCTGCTGCGGGTTACCCCAGCCCTCAACCGATGTGCAGGTAATCCCCCGGCTGCGCCGGTATCTTGCCCTTGGCCCCGATCATGTTGAACAAAAGCAGGGTGTTGTTCTCCCGCTCGGGGTCGTAGAAGAACCCGTACATGTACACCACCGGCGAGACGTAGGCCGAGCGGTCCGGGGCCACCACCACATGATCGCCGTCCAGCTTGACCCACTCCCAGCCATAGGCCCGGCAGACCTGCTCGCCCCACAGCAGCCCCAGCTCAATGGCCCGGTTCTCCCGCTCATCCTGCGAAAGATCGCGCCGCCTGCGCAGCTTCTCGCACTGGAAGAAGACCTGCTGCACCAGAAGCTTGGGCTCGCTGCTCAGTTGCAGCTTCAGGCGCTCCGCCCGGTTGATGAACTTCACCGCTGCCTGCAGGATGTTCAGGATGCTCTGCCGATCCTCCTGGCTCAGGGGCTCCTCCACCACCTCCCTGGGCGGGGGGGGCGGCGGGGGTGGGGGTGGTTCGGCCAGCCCCTGCTGCACCAGCAGCATCTGCCGGAAGCGCTGCCACTGGGCGGGGTTGTGCCGGTAGCGCTCGTCGAAGTACTCGGGGTCCTGGCTGTCCCAGACCAGCAAGGGCTGCAGGTTGCTGCGCAGACCCGCCGCCTCGATCCGCTCCTTGAGGGCATCGGTGATGTAGTAGCCGCCCATAGGGTACTCGGGCATGGCAAAGATGTTTACCCCCTGCAGCAGGTCCTCCCGGAAGCTGAGGATGTAGGCCGACGACAGCTTCGGGCCGAAGGGGCCCTCCTCCCACTTCACCAGGGAGTTGGGCAGGTCGAGGGGGCGCAGCAACCGGGTGACGTTGAGCAGGTAGTAGCGGCCCTCCTGGCAGTCCAGCGGCAGCAGCTCGGCGTCCGGGGCCAGCAGGTCGCCCAGGGCCTCCACCGCCCGCTGGCTCAGGGTGAGGGGGGTGTACAGCCTTTCAAGCCCAAGGGTCGAGAGGTCGGCGGGGGGTTCGTGGGGGTGCAGGCTGCCCTGGCGGACGACCACCACCGGCAGCGGCCGCCAGGGGTGCAGCTGGGGGGGGCGGCTTGCGATTATTGACCGATGGATTGCAGTACAGAACTCCTCTTGCGCCTCGCGGTCGGGCATGGAGAGCCAGGGCCAGCGCGCACACCCCGTGTCCTCGTCGTGGAAGAGCTGTAGTGCATAAACCCGCATAGCAGCATGGTACCCAGGCTAGAAGGTTCCCGCCAGCAGCGCATCGGCACCCTGGGCTTTGCGCCGGTCATCTACCCGGTAGCACATGAAGGCATCCGTTATCCTGTAGCGAGCTATGCCCGACCCCCTGGCCCTCGCGCTCACCCCCCAGATCGGCCCCCGGCGCCTGCAGCAAACCCTCGCAACCGACCTGAGCGTGGAGGCCATCGCAGACCAGCTAGGCCCCGAAATTGCAGCAGCTTACAGCAAAACCCTGCAAAGCGGCCTGGCTGAAAAAGAGCGCGCACAGGCCGCCAAGCTAGGCATCCGGCTGATTGGCCTTTGGGAGGAGGGCTACCCCGAAGCCTTGCGGCATCTGGACAGCCCCCCCATGGTGCTCTACCTCAGAGGAGAGCTGCCCCCCTCACCCCACACCATCGCCATCGTAGGCACCCGCCAGGCCAGCCCCTGGGCCACCGCCTGGACGCAGAGAGTAGCCCGCGAGCTGGCCGAAGCTGGCATCGGCATCGTTTCGGGGCTGGCCCTGGGGATCGACGCCGCCGCACACAAGGGGGCCCTGGACGGGGGCGGTTATACCCTGGGGGTGCTGGGCAGCGCCATAGACCGCTTCTATCCGATCCAGAACCGCGCCCTGGCCGAGAGGATGAGCGTACTCTCGGAGTTCCCGCTGGGCACCCCTCCACAGGCGGGACTGTTTCCCCGGCGCAACCGGATCGTGGCGGCCTTCTCCAGGGCGGTGCTGGTGGTGGAGGCCGGGGAGAAAAGCGGCAGCCTGATTACCGCCAAGTTTGCCGCCGAGCTGGGCCGCGATGTGCTGGCTGTACCGGGCCGACCCGGCGATACTTTTTCGCTGGGCTGCAACCGGCTGATTCAGGACGGGGCCGGGCTGGTGCTGAATACCGAGGACGTGCTGAATGCCCTGGGGGTGCGGGCCCCCAAAAAGCAGGCCGTGCAGCTGGAGGGCAGCGAAGCTAAAGTCTACCGGGCTTTGCTCGAGCTCCCCGAGGCCCTGCCCGACGACCTCGCACAGTCCACCGGCCTCTCCACCGGCGAGGTTCTCTCGGTGCTGATGATGCTCGAGCTCAAGGGGTTGGTGCAGAGCAGCGCAGGGCGCTACAGCCCGGCGTGATGGGCTGGCTCAGGAAACCCCACCCGCTCGAGGGCCTCTTGCAGCACCTCCACCCCCGCCCCCCGCCGGCAGGCCCGCTCGGAGAGGATTCTCCGCCACAGGCGGCCACGGGGCTGTCCCTTGAACAGGTTGAGCATGTGCCGGGCGATGGCCCATAGCGGGGTGCCCTGCTCGAGCTGGGCCTCGCTGTAGCGCAGCATGGCCTGGGCCACCTCGAGGCGGGTGGTGGAGCGGGCCTCTGCAAACAGCATCCGATCCGCTGGCTCGAGCACAAAAGGGTCCTCGTAAACGGCCCGCCCCAGCATCACCCCGTCCACCTTGGCCAGATGGGCCCGGGCCTCCTCCAGGGTGCGCACCCCCCCGTTCAGCACGATGGTCAGGTGGGGGAAGTCCTGCTTGAGCCGGTAGACCCAGTCGTAGCGCAGCGGGGGGATGGTGCGGTTCTCGGCGGGTGAAAGCCCTTTAAGGTAGGCCTTGCGAGCATGGACGATAAAGACCTCCACCCCCACCCCGGCCAGTTTCTCCACGAAGCGGGCCAGGTAGCGGTAGTCCTCCACCTCGTCGACCCCCAGGCGGTGCTTGGCCGTGACCGGAATTTGCACGGCCTGGCGCATGGCCGCCATGCTCTCGGCCACAAGATCGGGCTCGAGCATCAGGCAGGCCCCAAACCCACCCCCCTGCACCCGCTCCGAAGGGCAGCCCAGGTTCAGGTTGATCTCGTCGTAGCCCCACAGTTCGCCAATCCGGGCTGCCTCGGCCAGCTTTTCCGGCACCGAACCCCCCAGCTGCAGGGCCACCGGGTGCTCCTCGGGGCTAAAGTCCAGCAGTTTGGGGCGGTTGCCCAGCAGGATGGACTGATCCACCACCATCTCGGTATACAGGCGCACCCGCCTGGAGATAAGCCGCACCAGATAGCGAAAATGCCGGTCGGTCCAGTCCAGCATCGGCGCGACAGACAGCCGGTAAGGACTAATCACAGCGTTGGACATCTTTTAGGCCCCGGCCAGAACCTCCTGGGGGGATAAGCGTTTGGGCTCGCGGAACTCGATATCCTCCCACTCGCCTTCCTCGATGACCTCGAGGCTGGGATTTAGCTCACGGAAATAGGCCACCACCTCCTGCACCAGGTCGTCCGGGGTGGAGGCCGCCGAGGTGATGCCCACCCTGCGCACCCCCTGAAGCCACTCCGACTTGATGTCCTGCACGGTATTGATGCGCTCGGCCCGGCCCACCAGGCTCCTCGCCAGCTCCAACAGCCGCATCCCATTGGAAGAAGCCAGGCTGGTCAGCACCAGAAACATATCCACGTTGGGCGCGATCCGCTTAACAGCATCCTGGCGGTTTTTGGTGGCGTAGCACAGGTCGTGGCGGCTGGGCACCACCAGCTTGGGGAAGCGCTGCTTGAGGATCTCGATGGTGGCGAGGGTGTCGTCCACCGAGAGGGTGGTCTGGGTCAGCACCACCACCTTTTCGGGGTCGGGCACCTCGACGGTGCGGGGATCGGCCAGGCGGGGATCGCGCCCCACGTGGGTGTGCACCGCCACCAGGATGGTGTTTTCCGGTGCTTCACCACGGGTGCCCTTAATCTCTTGGTGGTCGGCGGAGTCGCCAATCAGCAGAATCCAGTAGCCCTCCCGGGCGTAGCGCTTGGCCTCGCTGTGGACTTTGGTGACCAGGGGGCAGGTCGCATCAATCTGGTGCAGGTTGCGCCGAGCCGCCTCGGTGCGCAGCCAGGGGGGGATGCCGTGGGCCGAGAAAACCACGGTTTCGTTCAGCTTTCTGCCCGCTTTCGCCAGCTCCTCGCGCAGCGCTTCCACCTCGGATAGGTCTTCGACAAAATGCACCCTGTGCTGCTCTTGCAGGCGTCTGACCACCACCTCGTTGTGCACGATGGCGTGGTACACCACCAGTTCACCCTCCTCGCGCAATTCTCGGGCCGCTTTTTCCACCGCCTCAATCGCCATGACCACCCCGGCGCAAAAACCCCGGGGCTTGGCCAGATAAATTTGCTCGACCATACCGAAAGCCTACCTTAGCATAGGCCATTGCCCGGCTCTGTAAGCTGAAGCCGCTACACACCGTAAAGCGCCGTGTACTTGCGGTTCAGGTAGTCTATCAAAAACTGCGGATTCAGATCCTGGCCGGTCACATGCCGGAGCAGGTCACGGGGCCAGTAACGGCTGCCCTGATGGTGGATTTTCTCCCGTGTCCAGTTAAGCAGCGGCGCAAACTCGCCGCGCTCGAACTGGGCCTCCAAGTTGCCCAAATCCTTCTCGGCCTGGGCAAAAAACTGCGCCGCGTAGAGGTTGCCCAGGGTGTAGGTGGGGAAGTAGCCAATAAGCCCCGCCGACCAGTGCACATCCTGCATCAGGCCATCCTTGATTTCCGGAGCCTTTATTCCCAGATAGGCCTGGTATTTGGCATCCCAGGCCTCGGGGGCCTCGTCCAGGCTTAGGCTGCCCCGCAGCAGGGCCAGCTCAATCTCGAAGCGGATCATGATGTGCAGGTTGTAGGTCACCTCGTCGGCCTCCACCCGGATAAGGCTCGGCTCCACCGCATTGACGGCAAAGTGGAAGTCTTCCAGGCGCACATCCCGCAGCGATTCGAAGTACTGCTGGGCTTTGGGCCAGAAAAAGCGCCAGAATCCCAGGCTGCGCCCCACCAGGTTCTCCCAGGTGCGGCTCTGGGACTCGTGCACCCCCAACGAGATCTCGGTGCCCATGGGCGTTCCGAAGTGCTCCGGCAGAAGCCCCTGTCCGTACAGGCCGTGCCCCATCTCGTGCACGATGCTAAAAAAGCCAGTGTTGAAGTAGCCCTCGTCGTAGCGGGTGGTCAGGCGCACATCGCCGGGGCCAATGCCCTGCATGAAGGGGTGGGCCACCACATCCAGCCGCCCCGCCTCGAGGTCAAAGCCCAGGGCCGCCAGAACCTCACGTCCAAAGGCCTCTTGCGCGGCCAGGGGGAAAAAGCGGCGCAGAATTGCGGTGTTGGGTTTGCGCGCGCTGCCCTCGAGCTGCTCCAGCAGCTTCACAGTGGCCTGGCGCAGCTGGGCAAAGACCGGCTCGATCTGCCTGGCCGTAGCCCCCGGCTCGTACTGATCGAGCAAAGCGTCGTAAGGCTCGTCCTGGTAGCCGATGGCCTCGGCCAGCTCGCGGGTGAGGCCGAAGATTTTCTTCAGCGCCGGCTTGAAGCCGGCCCAGTCGTTTTTAGGCCGGGCCTCCTGCCAGATGGCCTCGCCCTCGCTGGTGGCCTGGGCCAGCTCCACCGCCAGGCGCTCGGGCACCTTGGTATGCAGGTCGTAGGCCCGGCGCCACTCCCGCACGTTGACCGCCTCGACCGATTCGGGCGCCCCCAGCCAGTCCGAACCCTCCACCACCGCCAGCATCTCACCGATGCGAGGGTCGGTGGCCCGCTGGTGCAGCACCTTGGCCAGTGCAGCCTGCATCTGGGCCCGGTGGGCATGGCCCTTTTTAGGGGTGTAGGTGGCCTGATCCCAGCCGGCCAGTCGGGCAAAAGAGGCCAGGCAGGCGGTTTCACGGCTATGTTCCAAAAGCCAACGGTATGCTTCTTGCGGCGTCATACCCGCCCATCATAGCGGTTCAGTCCCAGGCCACCCAGGCCCCACCCCCTTGCACATCAAGCCGCAGGAGGCCGTTGTGGTACGCATACCCCTGGCCCCGCGTGGGGGGCGCAACCCCCCAGACTTCGGCCAGCACCCCCTGGCGGGCGTGGCCGGAGCGGTCGGTAAAGAGGAGCTCGAGCCGCCGTCCATCGAAGCCGCCCTCGAGCTCACTCCAGGCCCCTTCATCCCCACCCTCGCCCGCGTCCTCGAAGACCCGGCCCCGCACCTTTGGCCCCAGCGCCACCCGGAAACAGAGGAAGGGCCAGCGGGCGGTGCGGGTTGGGTAGCGGGCTTCGGTCAGGGGAATGGCCGTGCCGGCCCGCTGAAAAAGCGGCAGGCGCTCCAGCGGGGCCGCGACCCGGTGAAGAGAGGCACCCTCCAGCCGCTCACCGTTCCAGAAGTCCTGCCAGCCCCCAGGCGGCAAGTAAATCTCGCGGGCCCGCGCCCCCTTCCGGAGCACCGGGGCCGCCAACAGGGCCTCGCCCAGCAGAAACTGGTCGTCGCGCCAGGCCGCTGCATCCTCGGGCCAGTACAACCCAAGCGGGCGCAACAGCGGCAGCCCCTCCTCGTGGGCGGTGCGGGCCAGGCTGTAGAGGTAGGGCAGCAGCCGGTAGCGGAAGTGCAGGGCCTCGCGCATCCGGGTGGTCCAGGGCTCGCCAAAAGCGTAGGGCTCCTGGCGGCGGGTACCCAGGGCGCTGTGGTTGCGGAAGAAGGGGTACAGGGCCCCCAGCCACATCCAGCGCAGCAGCAGTTCCGGCTCGGCATCCAGGCCAAACCCGCCCACATCGCTGCCGGCCAGGGGTATCCCCGAAAGCCCCAGGGAGAGCAGCATCGGCACCGAGAGGGCCAGATCCTCGTAGCGGCTTTCGTTGTCGCCCGTCCACACAAAAGCGTAGCGCTGGATGCCGGGGAAGCCGCTGCGGGTCAGGATGAAGGGCCGCCGCCCCAGGGCTTGCAGGCCCCGGTAGGTGGCCTCGGCCATGCCCAGGGCGTACAGGTTGCGGGCCTCGAGGTGGCTCTTGGCCCCCTGCCGGGCTGTGAGGGGCAGGGCCTTGTCGGGGGGTTCAGCGCCCCCTAGCTCCAGCACCGCGGGCTCGTTCATGTCGTTCCAGATGCCCGCGAACCCGTATGTTCGTGCAAACTTCTCCACCTCTTCGGCCCAGAAGGCGCGAACCTCCTCGCGGCTAAAGTCGGGCCAGACCGCCCGCCGGGGCCAGACCCCCCCTACCAGCAGTTCGTCGCGGTCGTCGCGAATAAAGGCCTGCCGGCGCATGCCTTCCTCGAAGACGCTGTACCCCTCCTCGACCTTCACCCCAGGATCCACGATGGGCACCAGCCGCACCCCCCGATCCGACAACTCCTCGGCCAGGAGCGCCAGCCGGGGGAAGCGCTGGGGGCTGGCGGTAAAGACCTTGTACCCGTCCATGTAGTGGATATCGAGCCAGACCGCCTCCAGGGGCAGCCCGTGGGCGGCGAACTGCTCCACCACCTCCCGCACCGATGCTTCGTCGGCGTAGCTGTAGCGGCACTGGTGGTAGCCCAGGGCCCACAAAGGGGGCATGGGCGGCCTCCCGGTCAGGCGGGTCAGGCCGGCCACCACCTCCAGCAGGCTGCCTTCCAGCAGGTACAGGTCAAGTGTGGGCCCGGCCACCGCCAGGCGGGCCTCGGCGGGGTGGGAGTAGCCTAAGTCAAACAGGCTGGGGTAGCTTTCGTCCAGGAGCAGCCCCCAGGCCCGCGCGCCTTCAACCCGCAGCAAAAGAGGGCTGGCCTGGTAAAGGGGGTCGCGGCCCGGCCGGGGGGGCTGGTCGGCGGTAAAGTTCCAGTAACGGCCACCCCGGCGCTCGAGCCCCCCCACCCGCTCGCCCAGGCCCAGGTAGCGGGCCGCACCCAGCGGAAAGCTCAGGGCCAGCAGGGGGTAAGGTACCCCGTCGGCAAGCAGGCGCAGCACCGGTGGAACCTCGCGGTGCGGGCAGCCCCAAAAGGCCAGCTCGAGGCCCCCCCACCCCAGCCCTTCCTCCCCCAGCACCAGCGGCGAAAGCCCTTCAGCGAGGTAACTTTCCGCCTTCTTCTCGGGTTGCCGGCGCACCACCCCCTGCACCGCCGGGCCTTCCTTGGCAGCGTCGCGGGGCCGCTGGGTCAGCAGGAGCCGCCAGGCCCGCAGCCCCTCGTGCTCGACCTGTTCCACCCTGGCCTGTACCAGCCCCCCCTCGAGGGCCAGCCGCTCCATCCGGTCAAAGGGAATGTCCCAGTTCAGCAGTTCGTTCAAAAAGCCTCCCAACCTAGCTCGCTCAAGAATCCCAGACACCCACAACCGGGCCGCAGGCTTCTCACTCCCTTCGGTCGGGTTAGTTCGCCGCCTTCCGGCGCCGAACTAACCGAATCTGGTATCAGCACCCCCAAAACCTCGAGGCTTCCGGTGTACGCCCGCGCAAAAGGATGGTTCAGCCCTTCACAGCCCCTGCGGTCAGCCCGGCCACGATGCGCTGCTGGAAGATCAGCACCAGGATCACCAGCGGCACCGTCACCACCACCGAGGCCGCCATAATCGAGCCCCAGGGAATCTCAAAGGGGGTGGCCCCACCAAACGAAGCAATGGCCACCGGCACCGTGCGCACGTTGTTGCCAATGGTAAAAGTCAGGGCGAAGAGGTACTCGTTCCAGGCGGCGATAAAAGCCAGCAGGCCGGTGGTCACCAGCCCAGGGCCGGTGAGGGGCAACATTACTTTGATCAGAGTCTGCATGGGCGTGGCCCCGTCTACATAAGCGGCCTCCTCGAGCTCCCGCGGCAAGCCCCGAAAGTAGCCGGTCAGCACCCACACGGTAAAAGGCAGGGTGAAAAGCATATACGAGAGAATCAGACCCGCATGGGTATTAAACAAGCCCGTCTCCCGCAGCAGCACAAACATACCCGAGAGCACCGACACCTGGGGGAACATGGTCATGGCCAGCACGATGTAGAGAACCGCGTTTTTGGGCGGAAAACGCAGCCGGCCCAGGGCATAGGCGGCCATGACCCCCAGCACCAGGCAGATCAGGGTAGCCCCCCCTGCCACAATCAGGGAGTTGAGCAGGTTGCGACCAAACTCCGCTCCGCTAAAGACATTTTGGTAATGCGTAAGGGTGAAGGGCACCGGCAAAAAGCTGGGGTTCGAGCTAAACAGCGCGTCACTGGTCTTGAAGCTGCTAATCACCGCCCAGTAAAAAGGAAACACGCTGTAGACCACAATGAACACCACCAACACATAAAACAGCACCCGCCCAGCGTAATAACCCAGGCCTCTAGTCCTCACCGCGCACCCCCTTCCCGGCCACACGCATGTACAGCACTACAAAGATGAAGATAATCACCAAAATCGCCACCGATATCGCAGAACCGTAACCCAGATCCTGAAAATCAATCAGGGTCTGGCGGTTGTAGATGGCCAGGCTGCGGGTAGCGGTGTTGACCCCCACCATCACGAAAATCACGTCGAAAACCCGCAGGGCATCCAGGGTGCGGAAAATAAGGGCCACCACCAGGGCCGGGGTTAGCAGCGGGAGCGTGAGCGTCCAGAACTGTTGCCACTTACTGGCCCCGTCAATGTCGGCGGCCTCGTAGATGTCGGACGGAATCAGTTGCAGCCCGGCCAAAAGCAGCAAGGCCATGAAGGGGGTGGTCTTCCACACATCCACCGCCACCATGGCCCACAGCACGGTGTTGGGGTTGGCCAGGAAGGCGATTTTGTTGGCTACCAGGCCGGTATTGACCAGGATGACGTTGATCACCCCGTAGATGTCGTTGAGCATCCACTGCCACATCTTGGCCGAGACCACCGTGGGGATGGCCCAGGGAATCAGGATGGCCGCCCGCACAATACCGCGGCCCCTGAAGTTGGAGTGAATCACCAGGGCAATGGCCAGCCCCAAAACGGTCTCGAGAAAAACCGAAACCACCGTAAAGCGCAGCGTGTTCCAGAGCGCACCCCTAAAGTCGGGGTCTTGCAGCAAGAAAATATAGTTCTTTAATCCCACAAACTCCGTGGGCTCTACAAATGAGATATCGGCCCGGTGAAACGAGTAGTAGAACACCTGCGCCAGGGGGTAGCCCGCCACAAACGCCACCACCAAGAGCGTGGGCAGTACCAGCAGCCAGGCTAGGCGGGTTTGCCGAATAGTAAGCATCTATGACACACCTCCATTCAAGTTAGCCCTCAGGAGCTGGCTATTTTTCTAGATGCCGCTACTATATCGCTTTATATGACCACTTTCCAGCATTACCGTTCGATGCAGTCTTCGCTATATAAAGAAATGGGGCCGGAGAACCGACCCCACTCCTTATCAAAGCACCACCGCAAACTTTAGCGCAGAATGCGCCGGAAAGCGGCTTCCATATCCCGCACAGCCTGGGCTGCGGGCTTACGTCCGGTGATGGCTTCGTGTACGCCCGTCCAGAAGGCCTCGGAGACCTGGTTGTAGCGGGCCCCCGCTACGCCCGAAGGACGGCCCACGGCGTTCTGGAAGACCGGCAGCAGATCTTTGAAGAAGGCGTTCTTAGCCAGCACCTGGGGGTCGTTGTAGAGGGCAGGCCGGGTGGGCAGGCGCGAAAGGCTGATGGCGTTGTCTTTCTGGACTTCCACGCTGGTCAGGTACTTGACCAGATCAGCAGCAACCCGCTGGTTGCGCGAGTAGGCCGAGACCATCAACTGCCAGCCGCCCAGGGTAGCAGCGTTGCGACCACCCGAACCCGCGCCACGGGGCAGCACGGTCACACCGATTTTGCCCCGCACCGCACTGCCCTCGCTCTGGCCCAGGCTATAAGCGTAGGGCCAGTTGCGCATGAAGGCAGCATTACCCGATTGGAAGGCATTGCGGGCTTCCTCTTCAGCATAGCTGGTCACCCCTGGGGGGGAGATACGGCCCACCCAGCTCCGTACCATGTTGAGAGCGGCAATGGCTTGGGGGTTGTTGATGGTGATGCGGCCATCGGGCTCGATGATGCGGCCGCCGCCCATGGAGTAGATCCACTCCAGGGCATCGCAGGTCAGGCCTTCATAAGCCTTGCCCTGCCAGACAAAACCCCAGAAGTCGCGGTTACCGGCCTGACGCTCACCGGCCTGAATCCTGGTGGCCATCTGGTCAAGCTCGGTCCAGGTCTGGGGCGGGCGTTGATACCCGTACTTTTGCAGCAGGTCGGTGCGGTAGTAGAGCAAGCCCGCATCTGTGAAGAAAGGAATCGAGGTTAGCTTGCCCCGGATGGTGTTGTTCTCCACGATGCGGGGGAAGAACTGGCCCAGCTCGGCTTCAGTGAAGAACTGCTTAAGATCCGCCGCGTGGGGTGCCACAATACCGGGCCAGATCACGTCGATCATGTAGACATCTACATCGGGGCTGCGGGCTGCCCAGTACTGCTGATACAGGGCCAGGCGGTCGTTGGTATCAGCGGGGGAATCAATGTACTCGATTTTGTTGCCGGTTTTCTGGGCCCACTCTTCCGCTTTGGCCTTCATCCAACGGCCGCCCTCACCCACCGCGGTCGAGTCGCCTGCAACACGGATGGTTACCCCCTGGGCGAAGGCCAGACCCCCCAGCGTAAGGGTCAGGGCCAATGCGCCTAAAAGCCACTTCTTCATGTCTCCTCCTAT
Source organism: Meiothermus taiwanensis WR-220 (assembly GCF_003568585.1). Classification (NCBI taxonomy): domain Bacteria; kingdom Thermotogati; phylum Deinococcota; class Deinococci; order Thermales; family Thermaceae; genus Meiothermus; species Meiothermus taiwanensis. The sequence continues at coordinate 910,986 of NZ_CP021130.1, read as the reverse complement.
TTCGTTGGAAGTGCTTCCAAAACAGGCCAACCAAAAAGCAAGATTGGCGATATTCTGTTTTTTAGAAGAACTTCCTGCGTGAAGTCTATACCAGCCACCCCATACTGTCAACTCGGTGTAATCGGTCAATACATTTGAGACTCCAGGGGAACCGACACCTCCTGTAGCTTAGCCAGGTACTCCACCGGCGCCAACCCCCCCAGGGCCATGTGCGGCCGGTGCAGGTTGTAGTGCTCCAGATAACCCTCCAGCTCCCCTTGAATAGCCTCTATCCCCAGCGGTAAAGCCCGCGTGTAAAACTCATCCCGAAACGTCCGCTGCAGCCGCTCTACCATCCCGTTCAGCTTCGGACTCCTCGGCGGCAAAACAAAAAGCTCTATCCCCAATACCCGACAACCCTCCTCAAACTCCGCCATGAACTCGCTGCCCCCATCCACCTGGATCGCACGGATGACACAAGGACATCGCCGCACCAGCTGCTGCAGAAAATCCAGCGCCGTCTTAGCACTCGCCCGGCTGTACACCCCCGCCGTCCCCCAGCGGCTTACCGTGTCCACCGCCGTAAACTGCCGCAGACCCGTCCCGTCCCCCAGATCCACCCACAGCGTATCCACCTGTACCAGATCCCCAGGCCGCAGCGCCGTGTACTCCGCGGGCTTCCTCCGGGCATAGGGCCGCTGGCTCTTCCTGCGCAAACGGGCCTTACGGTTTCTGGCCAGGAAAGCGCTCACCGGCTCCACCCGGCCGCTTCGCTCCAGGTAGCTCAGGATGCGTCCTACCGTGCGTTCGCTTAGGGTGTAGCCCTCTCTGTGCAGTCTCTGCCCGATGCGCCAGCGGCCCCAGGTGGGGTTTTGTTTGCGCAGCCGCTCTATGCGTATGAGGACATCGGGTTTCCAGTGTACCTTCCGGCGCAGCTTCCTGGGTTTGCGGCTTTTGGGTTTGAGGCCGGCAAGGTCTTGTTCTTCGAGTCTTTTTTTCCAGCGGTGGTAGGTGGCCTTGCTGATGCCTACCAGCTTTTGGACTTCGTCCCAGGGAACTTTCTTTTTTCTGAGGGTCTCTACCAGTTTGAGCTTCCGCAGGCGCTCGGCCACGACGGGGTCGCCGGCGCCTGCTTGTTCGAGCTGGCTGGCTTGGTTGGCGGCTTTGAGCAGGGGTTTTCCAACTGTAGTAAGCTGCATCTGGGGGAACCTCCTTTCCAGAGTCGGTTCCCCCTATTCTCTTTCGCTCAGAGTCTCACATGTATCCGGCCGAGCACACTCGGCAAATTGCCCAACAAGTGGCACAGGAACAGCAAAAAACCAACGCGGCCACTGCGCGTGTTTGAAGGCCGTCTAATACCAGATTCGGTTGGTTCAGCACTGAAAGGATGTCTATCTTTTGAATCCAGCATCATAAGACACCCTCGTTTTAGCTCACGGCCAGCATGATGCTCCAACAGCCAGCAGCGCTCTTTGCTCGAGGTGATACCGGATTCAAAAAGATAGTCATCCAAAGCAAAGACCTCCAGAGGCTATCTTTTTGAATCCTAGAGCACTCCCTTTGGTCGGGTTAGTTCGCCGCCTTCCGGCGCCGAACTAACCGAATCTGGTATGAGGGGTGGAGTGCCCCGCTTCCAGAGCACCCCTACCCGGTATGGGCTTTTGGGTCAGCAAGCCACGCCTTAGCTCATCCGCACTTGCTATACCCGCAGCTATAGCACTTGACGCAGCCCTCCTCGCGCACCAGGCTGGTATCGCCGCACTCCGGACACTTGCCCAGGCCGGTTTTTGGCTGGATGTTCTGGATGGGTGCGGTCATGGCCCGTTGCATGGCCTGGGGCACCATCTGGTCGTCGAGGGGCATCTGGGCGGCTTTACGCTCGGCCTCGGCAATCTGGACTTTGCCGCTGGTCTCGAGGGCCACCGCAATCAGGTCGGCCTTGCTGGTCACGAAGCGGCCCTGGTAGCTGCCGTACAACCCACCATTGATGCCGCGCAGGGTTTTGACCAGTTCGGCCACCGGCACACCGTATTGCAGGGCCTTGGAGATGATGCGGCCCAGCGCCTCGCTATCGGCGTTGGCCTCGTCGCCGGCCTTGCCCGAGGTCAGAATTACCTCCACCGGGTGCTCACCCTGCATATTCACCGTAACCAGGAAGCTCCGGCGGGTGCCATCGGCGGCAGTCAGCTTGACCATATCGGTGTAGCCCACCAGCCGGCCGGTGCGCTCGAAGATGGGGCGGGCGGTGCGTTCCGGGCTGGGCGGAACCTCCAGAAGGGCCGGCTGTACGGCCACCGTCTCCTGGCTCTTGGCCCCGGTCTTCTCCTCTTTCTTTTCTTCTTTGCTAACCGAGAGCACCTGGAACTCGCGGCTGCCATCACGGTAAACCGTAATGCCCTTGCAGCCGGTTCTGTAGGCCTCGGTGTAGGCCGCCTCTACGTCTTCTACAGTGGCCTGGTTGGGCAGGTTGATGGTCTTGGAGAGCGAGTTGGCCGCGTAGCCCTCGGCGTCGAAGGCGGTCTGCACCACGCCCTGCATACGCACGTGATCCAGCGGGGGCACGTCGTGGGCCCCTTCAAACACCGAGGCGATGGGGGCGGGGATGCCCTCCAGACCCTTCACGCTGCCGTGGTTGGCCTGGATGGCCTCGATGATGGCGTCCCAGTTCCAGGCCCCGTCTTTCTCGAAGGGCCCGGTGGCCGGGAACTGCTCCATCATCTCCACGAATAAGGGGTGTAGCAGGGCTTTGTACTGTCCGCCGATGCGCCGCCACATGAAGGGCGAGAACATGGGCTCGATGCCGCTCGAGACCCCCATCAGCATGCTGGTGGTGCCGGTGGGGGCCACCGTCAGCACTGCCACGTTGCGCCGGGGGCGGATGCCCAGCGCCTCGAAAGCGGCCCGGTTCTGTTCGTACACCGGGAAAACCCCACGCTCCTGGCCCAGCCGCTCCGACTCCGCGATGGCCTCCTCGCGCATGGCGTTCATCACCTCGGCCACCACCCGGCGGCCCGCCTCGGAGGAGTAGGGCAGCCCCATCTTGATGAGCATGTCGGCCAGGCCCATCACCCCCAGGCCCAGGCGGCGCAGGCTCTGGCTGGCAACGCGGTTGTCCTCGAGGGCAAACACGTTCACGTCCAGCACGTTGTCCAAAAAGCGGATCGCGGTGCGCACATCTTTGCGGAACTCGGCAAAGTTGAACTCCCCCTTCTCCACATAAGCGGCCAGGTTGATGGCTCCCAGGTCGCAGGGCTCGCCTACGGTGAGCGGGATCTCCCCGCACGGGTTTGTGCTTTTTATCACATACCTTTCTCCTAGGTTTTTCAGCGCCGAAAGCTCGTTGATGCGATCCACAAAGATCAGGCCCGGCTCACCAGTGGCCCAGGCGTGCCAGGCGATCTCGTGCCAGAGCCATTTGGCCGGCACTTTACCTCCGTAGACTGGAATGGGACGGGCGCCGTCCTGGGTGCGCTCGGGCAGGTCGGGCAGCACGCCCGTGTAGGGCCCCTGTACCGGGTAGGGGTAGTATTTGCCTGGCACCTCCGAAGGTTCAACTGCCCATAGTCCATCAGCCTGTAGAGTTTGCCAGAAAGCTTCGGTGACCAGAATCGAGATGTTAAAAGTTGAGATATCGCCCTCGCTGGCCTCGCGGTCGAGATCCTTGGCGGTAAGGAAGTCCAGCAGGTCGGGGTGGTCGATGGCAATTGTGGCCATCCCAGCGCCGCGCCGGGTTCCGCCTTGCCTCACCACCCGCAGCACCGGCGCGTACACATAGCGCAGGGTGGCCACGGGGCCGGCTTTTTCGGCCCCTAGGTTGGCCCATTCCAAAAAGTTATCGAAGATCTCCACCAAAAAGCTCACCGGGCCGCTGCTGGTGCCGCCGCTGCCTCGGATGGGCGCCCCTTCGGGCCGCAGGCTGCTAAAGTCCACATGGGGTTCCTGGCCCTTTACAGCCAGGCTCAAAGCCGATTTGGCCGCCTCGATAATGCCGCGCATATCGTCGGGCACCACCAGCGCGTCGCTGGGCTTCTCGCGCACGGTCATCACCCCGTTGCGCCGGGCCAGCGCGGCCAGCTCGGGCTTCAAGAGGCCATACACCACCCGCGTCCAGTTGCGCACGGTGATGGGCTCTTTATCACCATCGGGGTTGATGGGGGGGCGCATCATGCCTTTGATGAAATCCTCGACGTCGGCATGGTTGGCGGCAATGTAAGCGAAGCCGCGCACCGTGCCACGAGGGCCGGCATGTTTGCGCGAAACGTATGGGTCAAGGTTGACGCCGTTGCCCCCACCTACCTTGGTTACCAAGGCCAGCTTGGTTGCCACCTCCATCACCCCATCAAAACTGCTGGGGTCGTGTTCAGTGGCACCCTGTACAAAGCAGTTGAGCACATTCCCGTGTTGGGTTCCTGCACCCGCCAACACCCGCCCGCCCGGGCAAAAGCGTTTGGAAGCCATCAACCGGTAAAACTGCTCGCTCCAGTACTGCTTATCCTGCTCGGATTTTTCCGGCGAGGCCACCCAGGTAGCCACCCGGCGAAACATGCCAAACACATCCCCATCGCCTGGCTGCATGTACTGGCGTTTGGCAATGGCTTGAGCATGATCATCAAACAGTGCAGGTTCAAAGCCATTCATGGACTCCTCCAAAATTTTCGAACAAGAACCCCCCAGCCACCCTGGTGGCACTACATATAGGGGCTTCCGCGCTAAATGCTACTACTGGTTGTATATCCGTGGCAAGTAGCCGGGAAACCATTAAGCGGGTGGTATGATGTGAGCATAATACATCAAGGCCGGTGCAAAGGCAACATTCATATGTTGTGGATTTATGCATGTTTTACCACTACTTGCAGTGGTTCAATCTAAGAAATGTCTGTTGTAGACAGAAGACCCCGGCAAACCTTTTTAGGACTTACGCAGTTGGGTGAAGGATGTGTATGGGATTGGCCAGGTAACTTCGTATCGCCTCGCGGATAATGCTTGCCTTGGACTCATACCAACTCACCCCCGTTCGCAAGCGGTACACCTCCAGCCTCAGAAAAGCACGTAGGGACAGAAGAAGGTGGCCCAGGATAGAGGCCCTCTTTCTCACCTGGGCCCGCTCCACCCCGCAACACCCCTTGAGCCCCCGGTGGTAGACCTCGATACCCCAGCCTGCCCGCTCCAACTCCCCCCGCCGACCTTCAGTCATCCCCAGGTCGTTGGTCGCCCAGTGCTCCGCGTCCCCGTCTTTCGAAACCGTCCGGAACACCCTGACCAGACCAAAACCCCTCAGGTGCACCACCCGCCCCTCCGGCGGTATCTCCACCTCGCTCACCGGCCGAAGCCCCTCCCTATCCGGGTTCACCTGCCGGTTCCCCTTCAGCCGCGTGAGGAAGCGCCAGCCCAGGCGAGCAATCTCCTTCAGGTTCTCCAGCGAAGCGTACCAGCTATCCATTAGCACGTACGCTGGAGCAAACCCCCGTCCCTTGGCTACCCGCAGCATCTCCATAAAGTGCTCGTTCTTGGTCTTCCCTTCCCAGGGCTTGTCATAAATCCTGAAGTCGCAGGGGATGAGGGCCTGGCCCTCCGTCCACAGCAGGGTCATGAGGGCGATCCCCTTGACCACCCGCTGGTGCTTGCCGCTCCAGTGGTAGGTCACCAGCTCCATCCGCTGGGCGTAGGGTTTATCCAGGGTGGTGTCGTCCAGGATCAGAAGCCCCCGGCTGGGCTCCACCACGGCCCTGGCCTCCTGCCACAGCGCCTCCGTGTCGGGAGGCTGTCGCTGGAGCAGGCGGGTGAAGGCGTCGTGGGCGGGAGCGCTGGGTTCCTCGGGTTGGCAGCGGGCGGCCTCGGTACAGGTGAAGACCCTCTGGGCGGCGATGAGGAAGTGGATATAGTCCAGGTCGGTGCACTTTGGGGGGTTCATGGCAGCTAACTCCTCTTGGCCTGTTTGCTTTGCAGAAAAGGGTAGCCGAGTAGAGGGGTGAGGGGCAACTGCGTAACTCCTACTTTTATTCGTGGGCCTGCCATACCGCTAGAGTAAAGGGCTCCAGAACACCGTCTTCTAAATACCCCCCTGCACACCGGCCCGATTTACCCGACAGCAGGTCAACCGCCTGCCCGCCCCGCGGCCACACCCCATGTAGGGGAATGTTGACGCGCCAGGGTTCCGGGGAGGCATTAATCGTTACCACCACGCTGGACTGCTCGAGGGTGCGGGCAAAGGCCAGGTGGCCGTCCTGGGCATACAGATACTGGTAGCGCCCCCGGCGCAGCGCTGGCAACGACCGGCGCAAGGCCGACATCTGCTGGATGATCTGCTGAATGGATTTGTGCCAGCGAGACTCATCCCAGATCATGCCCCGGCGGTTGTCGGGGTCGTGGCCTCCGGCCATGCCGATCTCGTCGCCGTAGTAGACCGTGGGTGCACCCGGAAGGGTGAAAAGCATGGCAAAGGCCAGCCGCACCCGCTCAGTCTGACCGCGCAAAATACTGAAGATTCTGGGGGTGTCGTGCGAGGTCATGATGTTCATCTGCGCGGTCACGATCTCCCAGTCGTAGCGGCGGAAGAGATCCTCGAGGCGGTGGTGGCAGGCCATGGCCCCCAAACTTTCCAGCCGCCCCAGGCCGCTCTTGGCCGCCAGGTCTTTGTCCAGCGCATCGGCCCCCACAAAACCCAGGATGGCCCGTCCCAGGGGATAGTTCATCACCGCATCGAATTGATCACCCTGCAACCAGCGGCTGGCGTCGTCCCAGATCTCACCCACGATGTAGGCCTCGGGGTTCCGGGCCTTAACCCGCCGGCGGAACTCACGCCAAAAATCGTCGTCGTCGATCTCGTTGGGCACGTCCAGACGCCAGCCATCGATGCCGTACTGAAGCCAGTATTCCGCCACCGAGAGCAGATACTCACGGCACTCGGGGTTGGCGGTGTTGAACTTAGGCAGCTCGGGGTTGTTCCACCAGGCCGCGTAGTTGGGGTGTTTGCTGTAAGCGTTCAGGGGAAACTTGTAGATGTGAAACCAGTCCAGGTAGGGCGAGGCCGCCTCGTTTTCCATGATGTGCTGAAAAGCAAAGTGGGCCCGGCCGCAGTGATTGAAGACCCCGTCCAGCACCACCCGCATATCGCGCCGGTGGGCCTCTTCCACCAGACACCGCAGGGCCTCGTTGCCCCCCAGGATGGGGTCTACCTGGAAGTAGTCGCTGGTGTGGTAGCGGTGGTTGGCCGTTGAGGCAAAGATGGGGCAGAAGTACAGGGCGTTGAAGCCCTGCTGCTTGATATAGTCCAGCTTCTCGATGACCCCCCAAAGGTTGCCCCCCTTGAAGCCGCGCAGGGTAGGGGGCGCCTCCCAGGCTTCAAAAGCACTTTGCACCGGTGCAGGTTGGCCCGCAGGCCCCTGCCCTATGTAAAAGCGATCTGGAAATATCTGGTAGAAAACCGCGTCTTTGACCCAATCTGGTGTCATCCAAACTCCCGCACGTTACCAGGGGTTAGTCTAAACCCTACGGGCTAAATCTCAAGTGGCGCTAAAAGCCCGGCTCTGATAGGATGCCAAAGTTATGCCGCGTGGGAATCTTTTTGTCATGACTGGGGCTTCAGGGGTGGGCAAAGGCACCATACGGGGACGGCTGCTGGAGTACCACCGTATGTACTATTCCATCTCCATGACCACCCGCCCGCCCAGGCCGGGTGAGCGCAATGGGGTGGACTATTACTTCGTGAGCAAGGCCGAGTTTGAAAGTCGGATAGCGCAGAACGGTTTTCTCGAGTGGGCCCAGTATGTCGACGACTACTATGGCACCCCCAAAGAACCCGTTGAAGAAGCCCTGAGCAAGGGGCAGGATGTGCTCCTGGAAATCGAGGTGCAGGGGGCTTTGCAGGTCAAGCAAGCCCTACCCGAAGCCATCCTGGTTTTCATCATCCCGCCCTCCCTCTCAGAGTTACGGCGGCGCTTGTTGGTACGCGGCACCGACAGCCTGCCCAAGATTCGCAAGCGGCTCGAGCGGGCCATAGAGGAGATCCGCATGGCCGACCGCTTTAAGTACGTACTGGTCAACGACCAGCTCGATAAGGCGGTCTCCGACTTCGCCGCCATCATCCAGGCCGAGCGGCTGTTGCAGCCCCGTATGCGCGAGGCCATCGAGCGGGCGCTCTCCATAGACCCCGCCCTGGAAAAAGAGCTTGACGAGCTCGAGCGCAAACGGCTCGAGGCAGGCGAGGCTGGTTCATAGGCCTCAGCAAGAAAGGTCGGTTTGCACGTTGAAACCATTGCTTTGCTCTGGAAACTCAAGTATCGGTTCTGGTCTTTGATGTACAATCGAAACTTGGTTGTAGAGGTATACCTATGGCAGAACCCGGCATCGACACCCTTCTAACCCTGACCGATTCAAAGTACCGCTTGACCGTGGTGACGGCCAAGCGGGCTCAACAGCTTTTGCGTTACGACTTCAAGAACACCGTTCTGAGCCCCGACGAGTACCCCCGGATGCACACCCTGGAAGGCGACAAGCCCGACCCCAACGCTGTCACCTGGGCTATGCAAGAACTCAAAACCGGGCGGCTTCTCATCGGTGAAAACCTCATCGCGGAAGATCGGCTCACCAAATTCCTCGACCAGATGTACCCGCGCGAGGTCATCGAGCCCGCCGACTGAAACGCGCCTTTGTAGGGTGTGGGCTGCCCTGCACAGTCCGCATCTTCATGCATTGAGCCAAAACCAAGAAAGCCTTTTGCGTCGCCTATATTTCTTGGAACATTGCTGCGGAGCCCTGTATAATCTCAATTCGGTATTCAGGGAGTTGCTATGGCAAGCAAGGAACAGAGGCACCGCGCTATCCAGGAAATTATCAGCCGCGAGAGCATTTCCACCCAGGCCCAGTTGGTGGAGCGGCTGCGCAACATGAACTTCGACGTAACCCAGGCCACCGTCAGCCGGGATATCAGTGAGTTGCGCCTGGTGCGGGTTCCGCTAGGGCGGGGGAAACACAAATATGCCCTGGCCCACCTCGAGCTCTCCGAAGATGTTATGGATGAATTGCGGCGCATCTTCCCCACCTTCGTGCGGGATGTAGACCGTGGGGAGAACATCGTGGTATTGAAGGTCTCGGAGGGGCACGCTTCGGGTATTGCACTCCTGATCGACCGGCTTCGGCGCGACGACATCGTGGGCACCATTGCCGGCGAGGATTCGATTCTGGTAGTTGGCCGCACCATTCAGGCTGCCGAGGCCCTGCAAGAGGAGTTTGAGGCGCTCCTAACCCAAGGATCTGATACGATGTGACAAGCCTCAGCGATACCACCGAAATGCTCTTCTAAAACCGGTACGGCCCCGCACCCGGCCTTCGTTCTGCTAACAGCAAAACGAATGTGATACCCTGTTCTTGGTATGCTAGAGCGCCTCGAGGTGCAAAACTTGGCTGTTCTGGAGCAGGTGGCGCTCGATTTCAGCCCTGGGCTCACCGTGCTTACCGGCGAAACCGGTGCCGGCAAAAGTGTGCTGGTAGATGCCTTATCGCTTCTGCTGGGGGAGAGAGCCGAGGGGCTGGTACGCCCTGGGGCCGAAACCCTCCTGGTAACGGCCTTTTTCAACGGGAAAAGCCTCTCGCGCAAGGTGGCCCAGGGACGCAGCACCGCCCGCATCGATGGGGAGGTGGTAAGCCTGCGAGAGTTAAGCGAGGAGGCCGCCCAGCACCTAACTATCCATGCCCAGCACGCCTCGCTGGCCCTCTTTAGTCGCAAAGCCCAGCGCAAACTGCTGGATTCTCAGGTCAAGCCCGACTTGCTGCTGCGCTACCAGGACGCCTACGAGCAGTACCAGTCCATTTTGCGCGAGACGGAGCGCCTGGAAACTGCGGCGCGCGAACGCGAGCGGAGGCTGGACATCCTGCGTTTTCAGATTGCGGAAATAGATCAGGCCCGGCTGGTGGTAGGAGAAGAGGAGCAGCTCAGGCAAGAGGCGGAGCGCTTGCGGCACCTCGAGGCCCTGCGCGAGCGGGTTTCGGCAGCGATAGGCGCGCTGAGTGGGGAAGGCGACGCCCTGGGGCTGGTTGCGCTGGCCTCGAGGGAGGTCAGGGCAGGGGGCCGCTTTGATGCTCATCTGGAGAGCCTGAGCCGCGACCTCGAGAATGCCCTGGATGCACTTCGGGCAGTGAGCCGCGAGCTGGAAGATTATCTGGAAAACCTCGAGGCCGACCCCCAACGCCTCGACGAGGTGGAGGCCCGGCTGGCCCTGATCGAGAAACTGGGGCGCAAGTACGGTGAAGGCATCCCGGCCATCCTGGAGTTTGCCGAGGCCGCCCGACGGGAGCTGGCGGAGCTCGAGGGGGCCGAGGATCGGCTAAGCCAGCTCTATAGCCAAAAAGAAAATGCCTGGAAGGCGCTCCTGGAAGCAGGGCAGCAGCTCACCGCAGCCCGCGCCCAGGCCGCAGAGAATCTGTCGCGCCGGGCCGGTGAAGAAATACAGGCCCTGGGCATGCCGGCTGCCCAGTTTCAAGTAGGTCTGGTGCCTTTGGAGCAGCCAGGCCCCGAGGGGCTCGAGGAGGTACAGCTGCTTTTTTCGGCCAACCCCGGCCTGGGCCTGGCCCCGCTGGAAAAGGCCGCCTCGGGCGGTGAGCTTTCGCGGGTCATGCTGGCCCTGGCCCTGTTGACCGGAACCGGGGCCGAAACGGTGGTGTTCGACGAGATAGACGCCGGGGTGGGGGGCGAGGCCGCCTGGCAGGTGGCCGAGCGGCTGGCGCGGCTGGCCCAGGAACGCCAGGTGCTGGTGGTAACCCACCTTCCACAAATCGCCGCTCGAGCCCAGAACCACTACCGGGTGGTCAAGCGCGGTAGCAGTGTAGAAATTCAGCAGGTGCAGGATGAAGAGCGGGTGCGCGAGCTAGCCCGGATGCTCTCGGGCAGCTACTCCGAGGCAGCCCTCGAGCACGCGCGCGAACTGCTGCTGGGGGTGATGCCAGGTTCGGCGCCTTCCGACGGCGAACCAACCCGACCGAAGTTATCCGCATAACCGAGGGCGATACCGCCCCTTGGAAGGGCGTGCTCTAGGCTACAAAAAGACAGCCGCTACAAGCTAGCCGAGCTTGAGCAAAACCCGCACCCCATCCGCCACGTACTGCACGGCCAGCGCGGCCAGCAGGATACCCAGCACCCGGGTGATCACGTTGATACCGGTGCGGCCCAGCGAGCTCGAGAACTTGAGCGCAGCCCTGAGCGACCAGTAGGTCAGAAACAGCACCAACGCGGCCATAGCCAGCACCACCACGAACCCCCATATTCCCGCCGGGGCCGACCCAGTCAGAATCAGTACCCCGGCCAGGGTGCCAGGCCCAGCGATGAGGGGGATGGCCAGGGGAAAGACCGAGATATCGGTTCGGGCTTGTGACTCGGCGTGCTCTTCGTCGGTCTCGCGCTCGAGCTGAGCATTGATCATGTCCAGGGCGATTTTGAACAGCAGCAGCCCCCCGGCCACCTTGAAGGCCTCGAGGCTGATGCCCAGGTGGCGGAGGATCATCCCACCCAGTATGGCAAAGCCCAGTATCAGGAGCCCGGCAACCAGGGTAGAGCGCAGGGCGATTTTCTTCTGCTCCTGGTAGCTACGAACGCCGACCAACCCCAAAAAAAGCGGGATCAAGCCAATGGGGTCTATCAGCACAAAAAGGGTCAGAAAGGCCTTGATAGCGAACTCAATCATGGACAGGGGGTTTCCTCCGGGATCCTGCAATCCCTACAACAAAAAGCAAGTTTAGCATACGTTCCCAGGTACTGGGCACCCGCTCGAGGTACTTTTGTCTCCACCAAAGCCTTATACTAAAGGCCACAAGGAGGTCAACCATGATTCGCACTGTCGCCCTCGTAGGGCACAGCGGCAGCGGTAAAACCACCCTCGGTGAGGCGCTCCTGTACTTCACCGGGGGCAAGGATCGCATGGGCAAGGTAGAAGAGGGCAGCACCACCTCGGACTACACCCCGGAGGAAAAAGCCCACCGGGTCTCGGTTCGCACAGCGGTGCTGCCCCTGACCTACCAAGGGCACCGCATTTACCTGCTCGACGCCCCCGGCTATACCGATTTTGTGGGCGAAATTCGGGGCGCCATGGAGGCCGCCGACGCAGCGGTGGTGGCGGTTTCGGCAGAGGCGGGGGTGCAGATTGGCACCGAGCGGGCCTGGACGGTGGCCGAGCGGCTGGAGCTACCCCGAATGGTGGTGGTCACCAAGCTGGAAAAAGGGGGCGATTTTTTTGCCCTGCTCGAGGATCTGCGCTCCACCCTAGGCCCCATCCTCCCAGCCCACCTGCCCCTCTACGAGAACGGCCAGTGGATTGGGCTGATTGATGTGCTGCACGACCGGGCCTTCCGCTACGACAAGGGCCGCCCGGTGATTACCAGCATCCCCGAAGGCCAGCAAGCCCAGGTGGAAAAATACCGTAACGAAGCCCGCGAGGCCATCATCGAGACCGATGAAAGCCTGCTGGAAAAGTACCTCGAGGGCGGCGAAGTGGAGGAGGTGGCCCTCTCGCGGGCCTTCCACGAGGCGGTGCGTAAAGGCCAGGTTTTCCCGGTGGCCATCGGCTCCTCCGCGGCTCTGATCGGGCTGGATATGCTGCTCGACCTGTTCCTCGAGGCCCTTCCCTCCCCCGAAGAACGCTGGGGCCAGGGCAGTCCGGCGGCGAAAGTGTTTAAAGTGCAGGTAGACCCCTTCATGGGGCAGGTGGCTTTTGCCCGGCTGTATCGCGGCAGGCTCAAGGCCGGCGACACCTTGCAGTCCGATAATGGCACGGTTCGGCTGGCCCACCTCTACACCGCCAAAGGCAAGGACTTGATCGAACTCGAGGAGGCCGAGGCGGGCACCATCCTGGCCCTGCCCAAAGCCGATGGCCTGCACAAGGGTATGGAGCTTTGGCAGGGGGAGCGCCTGGAGTTTCCCTCGGCCCGCCTGCCCGACCCGGTAGCGATGGTGGCCATCACACCCGAGTCGCGCGCCGACGAGGCTAAACTTGGCGACGCTTTACGCAAGCTGCTGGAAGAAGACCCCAGCCTAAGGTTCGAGCGCAACCCCGAGACCGGCGAACAGATCCTGTGGGGCATGGGCGACCTGCACCTCGAGACCGCCAAGGAACGCCTGGCCGACTATGGGGTCAAAATTATCAGCCGCCCCCCCAAAATCCCCTACCGGGAGACCATCCGCAAGAAGGCCGAAGGACAGGGCAAGCACAAAAAACAAACCGGCGGGCACGGGCAGTACGGCGATGTATGGCTGCGGCTGGAGCCCCACCCCGACTACGAGTTTGTCTGGGAGATTACCGGCGGGGTGATCCCCACCAAGTACATGGAAGCGGTGGAGATGGGCATCAAAGAGGCCGCCAAAACCGGGCCGCTGGCGGGTTATCCGGTCATCGGCTTCCGGGCAGTGGTGTACCACGGCTCCTACCACGAGGTGGATAGCTCGGATATGGCTTTCCAACTGGCCGCCCAGCTGGCCTTCCGAAACGTGGTCACCCAGGCCAGCCCCACCCTGCTCGAGCCCATCTACACCTTGAAGATTTTTGTTCCCCAGGACCGCGTGGGCGATATTTTGTCGGATATGCAGTCCCGGCGTGGACGCATCCTGGGCCTGGATCAGGAGGGGGCCCTGGCCGTGGTGAGCGCCGAAGCCCCCCTGGTTGAGTTGCTCGAGTACAGCCGCACCCTATCGGGGCTCACCCAGGGCACCGGCGCTTATAGCCTCGAGTTCTCCCACTACGCCGAGGTACCCCCCAACCTGGCCCAGAAGGTGATCGCCGAACGACAGAAGGCTGAAGCCTAGGGCCTGCTACAAGGGCAAAAGACCACATCGCTTTGGGGTGTCGTCTAGTAACATGGGAACCATGGCCCGCTTGACGATTTTTCTGTTGTTGCTGCTCGGCCCGGCCCTAGCCCAGAACCTCATCACGCTGGCCCCCCCAGGGGCAGTGGCCGGCTTTTACCTGAACGACCTGCGCGGTAGCCGTTACCTGAACGGGCTGGCCTCGGACTGGAAGCAGAGTGGGATGGAAGCCCTGCTCAACCGTGAACTGCGGCGACAGGCCGGCTCCGAAGCGGCACTCCTGGGAATTGCCGCCGGGGGTCTAGCGGCCGCACTTTATACCGATGGCTTTTTTCTGATTGCCCGCCCCAGCAGCGAAGCCATGCAGGCCCTGCGCCGCGAGACCAAAGGCCTGCGGGCCCTGGGCGGCTGGCTGGTGGGGAGGGATCGCGAGATCGAGATGGGCTTCAGCCGCGAGCTGATCTTCATGGCCTCTCCCAAGTACGCCCGCCTGTTCCTGCAGAACCAGCGGGGTCTGCAAGCCCCGGTGCGGGGGGATCTCGTGCTGTGGGGCACCCTCCCACAAAACCTTGTTCGTGGCCTGGGTCTGCCCCCTCGAGCCCTGGGGGCCGTCCAAACCTTCCGTCGCTTTAGCTATGCCATCCAGCTCACAGCCGGCGGTTACACCGATGAGGCCCGCCTGGAGCTAAACCCCAGCGCCGATCCCGCCCTGGCCAAACTGTTGTTGCCCAAAACGCAGCCCTACAACGCAGCCGATCTGCCCAGGGGCCTCTCGGTCTCAACTGGGGTGTTTGACCTCAGCCAGCTGGGGGCCTACCTGCCCGGCTTGCTGCGCGAGTTTGACCTGCGCCTCAACCTCGACCTCAGGGCGTTTGGGGCCCGCTTCGCAACCGTAACGGTGCAAGGGCCGCCCCCCGCGCGGGATGGGCTGGGTGAGGGCCTGCTGGGTCATAGCCTGATCTACTGGGAGCTGCGCGATCCCCCCACCGCCGAGGCCAATCTGCTGGCGCTGCTGCAAAGCCTGGCAGCCTTCTCGAGCCCCGACGGCCAAGGCGGTTTCAAGGTGCTGGGCAACGAGGGCGACTTCAAAGCCGTGGAGGTGGGCCTGGGTGGGGTGCTGTACTACAAGCTAGATGCCAACCGGCTGATTCTAGCCACCAGCAAAAGCGCCCTGGCCGCCGTCAAAAACCCCACCTGGCGTACAGATCCGGGCTTCCAGCGTTTCCGCGTGCGCATACCCGCCAATGCGGTGGGCTACACCTTCACCAACCAGGGGGCCATCCTGCAGCAGCAGTTTGGGTCACTAGGCGAGCTGCTGCCGCTTACCATTGGTGCCCAGAACGACGCGCTCGAGCGCGAAATAGTTAGTTCCTTTACCAACTTCCTCGAGCGGTTAGGTCAGCGCTTTGGGCTGGGGCTTTCCTATGCGGTGGTCGAAGGCAACACCCTGGTGAACCGCGGCTTCTACGAGGTGCGTTGGTAAGCCAGCTTAGTCGACCAATTGTCCCCATCGCCCTATGCTGAGAGGGTGCAGGTTGTATTTGGATTGCCCTGGTTCTTGCTGTTGCTACCCCCAGCGCTGGGGCTGGTGTGGTTGTGGTACCGGCGCCGGCAGCCCCCGGTGCGCCAGGCCGCCGGGCTATGGCTCTGGCAAAAAGCCATCCGCAAAGGCCGGGCCCGCCGCCGCTTCGACCTGCGGCTCTTCATGCTCCTGTTGGCGACCCTGCTGGCTGGGCTTGCCCTGACCGCCCCCAGGGTCTTGCTGGATCGGCCGGGTGAGCTGGTGCTGGTGCTGGACGCCTCAGCCTCGATGGCGGCCACCGACGTAGCCCCCAGCCGCCTCGAGCGCGCGAAAGCCCTGGCCCGCGAACGCCTGGCGGCCTCACCGCGAGCGGTTCTGGTCGTGGCCGGCAGCCAGGTGCAGACTTTTGGCCCCGCCCCAGGGCGCAGCCTGCTAAACCAGCTGGCCAGCCTCCAGCCGACTGCAACCGGCACCGACCTGCCAGCGGCCATAGCCAGGGGCCGGGCCTGGCTGCCCAATGCCCCGGTGCTGACCATTACGGATCAAGCCCCCCCACCCCAGACCGACGGCTATCTAAACGTGGCCGGCCACGGCAGCAATGTGGGCATCACCGCCATAGGGCCCGGCTTTGTGGCGCTGGCCAATGCAGGGCCGGGGGTGTGGCGGGGCGAGGTGCTGGTAGATGGGCAGCGCTATGCCCTCGAGGTGCCAGCCAACGGTTACGCCAGCCTCGAGGTGCCCTCGAGCGCGCCCTCGGCGCGCATCATTGGAAGCGATGCCCTGGTTCTAGACAACGAGGCCAGTTTTTCCCGGCGGCTGGTACGGGTTGAGGTATCGGGCCGCTCACCCGCCCTCGAGCGCCTCCTGGCCCTGCTGGGCACCAGCCGGGGCAGCCCTGGCGAGGTCGTGTTCGAGATCGGCACACCCCGCCGTTCACCCAGCCGTTTCACGGTGTTTTTTGCTGAACAGGCCCGCGGACAGGCCCCGGTTTTCGATGTGGAGCGCACCCTCCCCTACCTGCGTGGGGTCGAGCTGGTGGGTTACAGCCTGCGCGTCCCACCCCGCCCAGAGGCCCCTGGCTGGCAGCCCCTGGCCTCCAGCGAGACCGGCCTGGCCCTGGCCTGGTACCACCCCAATGGGCTGTACTTGCCCCCCATCGAAAGCCTGCAAGACCTACCGGCCTTCCCGGTGCTGCTCTACAACCTGATCGCCCCCCGGGGCGAGCTCCGGCGGGGGCTCCTTAACCCCAACGAAACCCTGCTGCCCCGCCCCAGGCCCGACCGGCCCTTACCCCCTGCGCTCACGGCACACCTGGCCCCCTGGCTGGCCCTGCTGGCCGCGCTGGTGTTGGCAGCGGAGTTTTATCTTTTCCAGTACCGACAGCTGCGTGGGCAGTTGCAGGCCCCTGTAGCGCAGCACCCCTAAAGGAAAAACGCCCGCGCATTCGCACGGGCGGTGTTTGGTGGAGGCGGCGAGAGTCGAACTCGCGTCCAGAGACCCATCCAGCAGACATCTACGTGTGTAGTTGGTGTTTGCTTGTCGTTCAGGCTTGCGCCACCAACAGCGGGCCTGAACCAAGCCCCGTTAGGAATTCGCTCTTGGCTACGGAGCCTTGCCTCGAGCTAGCCGACTTTGGGTCGTTCATTCAGTACGCCATCGGCTGGGCTTCTGAAGAACGTCGCTGGCTTAAGCAGCGAGGGCGTAGCTGTTGCTACGGACGTTGCCAGTTATGGCTTTGCCCATTTTTACGAGGCCATGGGCTACCTCGACACGCCGTACTGCCTTCAAGCGCCCCTGTCGAAACCGGAACGCCCCCAGGCGAATGTAGATTGTAGCAGGTTTCTTGCTTTTTGCAAAGTACGGTAGGCTATAAGCCATGAGCAAGATCGACCCAACCCAGCTCGAGCGCGACTCGCTGGTCAAGACCCTGGGCATCCGCATCCTAGAGGCCACCCCCCAAAAAGTGGTGGCCGAGATGGAAGTAACCCCCAAGCTACACCAGCCCTTTGGCTACCTGCACGGCGGGGCCTCGGTGGCGCTGGCCGAGACGGTAGCCAGCATCGGCGCGTACCTGGCCGCCCCCGAGGGCCATACCAGCTTTGGCATGGAAATCAACGCCAACCACCTGCGCTCCATGCAGTCCGGCAAGGTCACAGCCACCGGTACACCCCTGCACAGCGGCCGCACCACAGCCGTTTGGAACGTGGAGATTCGTGATGAGCAAGGGCGTTTAGTCTGCATCTCCCGCTGCACCCTGGCCATCACCCCCATGCGTGCGAGTTGACAAACCCCAGGCCGGGCCAATATGCTCACTGGCATATGCAGACCTCGAGGGGTTTCGCAAGCCAAAATACCCACTTTTACGGGTATTTTTATTGGCCTGTGGTCCCCGTGAGGCCTGTGTAGGCGTTTGTCGCACCAATGCTTCCGGGGATCTCCAAAATCCCCGGAAGTTTTTTGTGTGCAAGGAGGTCAGGCAATGCTAATCATCTTGAAACGCGGTTCGGGGCCTCAAGAAGTGGAGTCGGTGGTGGCCGAGGTGCGCCGGGTTGGTTACCGGGCCCACGTCTCCGAGGGAGAGCACACCACACTGATCGGAGCTATCGGGAAGGGGCCAACTCCAGAGCTGATCGAGCATTTCCGCGCACTATCTGCCGTGCAAGACGTTATCCCCATCTCCAAACCCTACAAGCTGGCCTCGCTGGAAATCTCCCCCAAACCCACCGTTTTGCGCTGGGATACCGGGGCCACCGGCGGCGGCGAGGTGATGATTGCCGCAGGGCCTTGCGGGGTGGAGAGCCTCGAGCAGACCCTGACCGCTGCCCACTATGTGAAGAAGCACGGGGCCCAGATGCTTCGGGGCGGGGCCTTCAAACCCCGCACCTCACCCTACAGCTTCCAGGGTATGGGCCAGGAAGGGCTGGAAATTCTGGCCGAGGCCCGGCGGCAGACCGGCCTTCCCGTGGTAACCGAGGTGGTTTCACCCGAGCAGGTCGACCTGGTGGCCGCCTACGCCGATGTGCTGCAAATTGGCGCGCGCAACGCACAAAACTTTGCCCTTTTGCAGGCCGCCGGGCAGTCCGGACGGGCGGTTTTACTCAAGCGGGGTATGAGCATGACCCTGGAGGAGCTGCTGATGTCGGCCGAGTACATACTGGCCCAAGGCAATATGCGGGTGATTCTGGTGGAGCGCGGCATACGCACCTTCGAGAAATCTACCCGCTTCACCCTGGATGTCTCGGCCGTACCGGTGCTGAAAAGCCTGACCCACCTGCCGGTCTGGATCGACCCCTCGCACGCTGCCGGCAAGCGCGACTGGGTGACCGCCCTGGCGCTGGCAGGCCTGGCCGCCGGGGCCGACGGTCTCATTGTGGAAACCCACCCCGACCCCGAAAAGGCCCAGTCCGATGCGGCCCAGCAGCTCAACGAAGCCCAGTTTGCCGATATGATGAGCCGGGTAAAGGCCCTTTTGCCCGCCCTGGGACGCCGGCTAACCCGCGCCCTCGAGCCCGCCTGAGTCCGTCGCTTTATGATGAAGCCTTTGTTTGGCAAAGTCGGCATTTTCGGTATTGGTCTTTTGGGGGGCAGTGTGGCCCTGGGGCTGCGCGAACGCTTTTTAGCCGAGGAAATTCACGCCTATGACCCCGACCCTGCGGCCCTCGAGGACGCCCTGGCCCTGCAGGTGGTGGACAGGGTACACGCCTCGCTGGGCGGCTGGGTGGGCGAGCTCGAGCTCGGGGTGCTGGCCGCCCCGGTAGGGGTGCTGGTCAGCGAGGGCCAGAAGCTGGCGCAGCTGGCCAGCCCACACACCGTTTGGTTCGATGTGGGTAGCGTTAAGCAGCCGGTGGTGGAGGCGCTGACCGGGGTTCTGCCCAACTTTGTGGGCTCCCACCCCATGGCCGGCAGCGAGAAGGCCGGGGTCGAGGCCGCCCATGCCGGCTTGCTGCAAAACGCTGTCTGGGTCATTACCCCAACCACCGGCACAGCCCCCGGCGCCCTCGAGGTCGTGCGCAGCCTGGTGCAGAACCTGGGGGCCTATCCTTTGGAGATGGCCCCCGCGCTGCACGACCGGCTGGTGGCCCGCATCTCGCACCTGCCCTACCTGCTGGCAGTGGGGCTGAACCGGCTGGTGGCCCAGGATCCCCACCAGGATCTCTTGATGTTCCTGGCCGCGGGGGGCTTCCGCGACCTGACCCGGGTGGCCTCGGGCTCGCCCCGCATGAGCCGGGACATGGTGGTGGCCAACAAAGAGGCCCTGCGCGAGGCCATCGAGGATCTGCGGGCGGTGATGCTGGAGCTGGAAAACCTGCTCGAGCAGCCCGAGGGCCTGCTCGAGGCAGCCCTGGAGGCCAAGCGCACCCGCGACTCGCTGCCCATCGTCAAGCGCAGCCTGCTGCCGGTAATGAACGAACTGGTGGTACAGGTGCCCGACAAGCCGGGCCAGATTGCCACCGTGTCCACCGCCCTGGGTAACGCCGGGATCAACATCAAAAACTTCGAGGTGCTGGCCATCCGCGATGAAGGGGGAGCCATCCGTATGGGCTTTGCCACCCCCGAAGAACGCGAGCAGGCCCGCCGGATTCTGGAGGGCATCGGCTATAAGGTGCGCTGAATTTGCCGCAGCCTGTGGTTGGTGTCCCAGTACATCCAAGCTATCAGCAAAAAAACCGCCGCCAAAAACAGCCATATCTCCCAGCCCAGGCCTTTAGCTGCGCCCAGCGCAACCAGATAAGTCTTCCACTGAAGGTAGCCAAATAAGGCGCACACCAAGCCCATCAAAAGAGCCAGATGGAAGTCCAGCCCACGCACCACCTTATTTCGCTGTTCTTCTGGGAGCGACAAAAACAGCTCTTTTTGCGGCAGGTTCAAAATGGCTGGATAGCGAAAGGCCAGCCGCGTAAGGCCAAACACCAACAAGGCCAGGCCCGTGGCCACCGCCGGAAGCCACCAGAACTCCTCACGGCTGGCCCAACGGGTTACACCACCGTCGAAGCCGAAATGCCCTGGGATGCGCTGCGGCAGGCCAGCATACAGGGCCGCTGAAAACCACCACAGCCCCGCGAGCAGAACCCCTGCCCCGATCCATCCCGCACTGCTTTGCATAGGTTTAATGCTAGCGCTCGAGCGGAACAAGATCATGAATCACCAGCTCGGCGGGGCAGGCCACCCGCAAGGGGGCGGTGGAGACCCCCAGGCCCCTCGAGATGAACGCAGGCACCGGGTCTTCTACCCAGCCCCCGGCGAACTTCTGCCCGTACAGCGAGGAGGTAAAGACCGGGCCATACCAGGGCAGCACGATCTGCCCCCCGTGGGTGTGGCCGCACAGCGTGAGGTCAACCGACCTGGGCACCTGGTACAGATAGTCCGGGTTGTGGCAGAGGAGCAGGCAGGCCCCAGGGCTGGAGTAACCCGCCAGCGCCTGCTCGATATTGGGCTCGCCGTGCCACAGGTCTTCTACGCCCGCCAGGAAGAGGTCGTCCCGTAGCTGGACACCGGCGTTGTGCAAAAAACCAATGCCCAGCGCCCGCAGACGCTCTTCCAGTTGTACCGGAGACAGCATAGGCACCCGTGGGGGGTTGACCTTTGATCGGCCGTCGAGCGGTGTGGGGTACCTGGGCTGGTAGCCATTAAAGCGGTAGTCGTGGTTGCCCCAGACCGCCCAGGTGCCCAGGGGGGCCTTGAGCTTTTGCAACTCGGTTAGGGTGGGCAGCACCTGATGGCTCCGCTCCGAGTCGGTCAGATCGCCCGTAATCACAATGAGGTCGGGCTGCTGGGCCAAAGTGGCTTCCACCCAGCGCCGGACTGAACCCTGGCGTATAAAAAAGCCGATATGCAGATCGGAGAGGTGGGCCACCCGCACAGGCACCTGCAAGCCCCGTAAGGGCCGGCGGTGGTGTTGAATCACAAAGCTATACCCGAAGATCACCCCGCTATCCTAACCTAAAGCATTTTTGGCGCACGAGGCAAAAACCACCCGAGGAGCGGCCCCTGTGTGAAACCACGCTACTGTGCAGCTATCCCTTATTTTTCTTTCTCTCTTCGCGCTCGAGCCTTCTGCGTTCGGCGCGGCTCAGGCCGGAGTAGGCCGAGGCGGCTTTTTGCTGGCGGCGCACGGTGAAGGGGTCGCGGCTGGGCTGGGGGGCGGCGGAGCTGCTATACTCGACCCCCTCGGCCAAAGGCGCTGGGGCAGGCTGTTGGTTCACCTCCACCTGTAAGCGGAAGAGGAATTTGGTCACCTCGCTCTTGATGCTGGCGATCATCTCGTTGAAGAAGCGGGTACCCTCGAGCTTGTACTCCTGGAAGGGGTCGCGCTGGCCGTAGCCGCGCAGGAAGATGCCCTGCTTGAGCACGTCCATGCTGTGCAGGTGCTCCTTCCAGGCGTTGTCCACCACCTGCAGGGTCACAAAGCGCTCCACCGCCCGCATCAGGCCCGGGCCCTGGCGGTTGAGTTCGGCCTCGCGGGCCTCGTAGGCGGTGCGGGCCACCTCAATCAGGCGCTCGACACCCTCCTCGGCCTTGAGCTTGCGCAGCGCCTCAAAGTCGAAGTCCTGGAGGGCCGGGATGTAGTCCACCATGCTTGCGCGCAGCCCTTCGATATCCCAGTCGTCGGGGTGCTGCTGGGGGTTGAGATAGTTGGAGGCCACCGCATCCACGGTGTCCTCGATCATGGCCAAAGCACCCTCGCGCACCACCTCGTCGCTGCCCAGGAGCACGTTGCGGCGCTGGGCGTAGACCACCTCGCGCTGGCGGGCCATCACCTCGTCGAGGCGCAACAGCTGCTTGCGGATATCGAAGTTGCGGTCTTCCACCCGCTTCTGGGCCCGCTCGATGGAGCGGGTGACCATCTGGTTCTCGATGGGCTCGGAGTCGTCGAAGCCCATCCGGTCGAGCATGGCGATGATGCGCTCGGAGGCGAACAGGCGCATCAGGTCGTCGTCGAAGGAGACGTAAAAGCGGCTGCTGCCGGGGTCGCCCTGGCGGCCCGAACGGCCGCGCAACTGGTTATCGATGCGGCGCGACTCGTGGCGCTCGGTGCCGATGATGTGCAGCCCCCCCAGCTCCTTGACCCGCACCTCGTCGGCGGCGCAGGTATCGCGCAGGCGGCGGATCTCGTCGATGACCGATTGCTTCACCCCGATCTCGGCGGCCAGCCTGAGGGCCTCTTCTTCGGCGCCCTGCACCAGCTTCTTGATGAAAAGCTCCACGCGCCACTCCGCGCGAGGCTCGAAGCCCTCCTTGCGCAAGAGGTCGGCGGCCAGGTACTCGGCGTTGCCCCCCAGCTTGATGTCGGTGCCGCGCCCGGCCATGTTGGTGGAGATGGTGATGGTCTTGCTGCGGCCGGCCTGGGCCACGATCTCGGACTCTTTTTCGTGGTATTTGGCGTTCAGCACCTGGTGGGGGATGCCCTTGCGGATGAGCTCGAGGGTGTGCACGGCCTTTTTCAGGTACTCCCAGGCGGTGCGGATATTGCCCTTGGGAGGGATGGTGGATTCGTGCTGCTCGAGTTCAGCATCCCGCAGCGAAGCAGGCCGCTCGAGGGCCTTCTTCAGGCGATCCCACTCGGGGCCGCTCTGCTTCTCGATAGCCTTGGCCAGGGCCTGGGCGCGGGCCTCGAGGCGGGGCAGGTAGTGGCGGGGGTCTTTGAGCATGGCCGAAAGCCGCTCGGACTTCTCCACCGAGATGGTGCCCACCAGCACCGGCTGGCCCTTCTCATATTTTTCGGCAATTTCTTCGACCACCGCGAAAAACTTGCCCTTCTCCGAGCGGTAGACCACATCGGGGTAGTCCTGGCGGATCACCGGGCGGTTGGTGGGAATGCTCACCACATCCATGCCGTAGATTTCCTGGAACTCTTTCTCTTCGGTCTTGGCGGTGCCGGTCATGCCGGCGGTCTTCTCGAAGAGGCGGAAGAAGTTCTGGTAGGTCACGGTGGCCAGGGTCTGGTTCTCGCGCTCGATTTTTACGCCCTCTTTGGCCTCGATGGCCTGGTGCAGCCCCTCGCCAAAGCGGCGGCCCGGCTGCAGACGGCCCGTAAACTCATCCACGATGATAACCTGGCCGTCCTGGACGATGTATTCGCGGTCTTTGTGGTAGAGCTCCTTGGCCCGGATGGCCTGGGTCAGCATGTGGGCCAGCTCCATGTGCTCGGTGTTGAAAAGCCCCTCCACCCCCAGGAGCTTCTCGGCCTTGGCGATGCCCTGCAGGGTGAGGTGCACCGCTTTCTGCTTCTCTTCGATGGTGTAGTCGCCGGTGGGTTCGCCCTTGGTGCCCACCGGCGGTTTCTCGCCGCGCTCGAGCTTCTTGGCGATCTCGGCCATGCGGTAGTAAATGTCGGTGGCCTTCTCGGCGGGGCCGCTGATGATCAGGGGGGTGCGGGCCTCGTCGATCAGGATGGAGTCCACCTCGTCGATGATGGCGTAGTGCAGGGGGGTGTCGTGCCGCAGCACCAGTTGCTCGGGGGCCACCGCCATGTTGTCACGCAGGTAGTCGAAGCCCAGCTCGCTGTTGGTCACGTAGGTCACATCGCAAAGGTAGGCCTTGCGGCGCTCCTCGGGGCTGGAGTGGTTCTGCACCACCCCCACCGAGAGGCCCAGCCCCTTGTAGATGGGCCCCATCCACTCGGCGTCGCGCCGGGCCAGGTAGTCGTTGACCGTAACCAGGTGCACCCCTTTGCCCGCGATGGCGTTGAGCGCAACGGCCAGGGTGGCGACCAGGGTTTTGCCCTCCCCGGTTTTCATCTCGGCGATCTTGCCCTCATGCAGCACCGCCCCCCCGATAAGCTGCACGTCGTAGTGGCGCAGACCCAAAAAGCGCTTGGAGGCCTCGCGGGTCAGGGCAAAGGCCCTGGGCAGCAGTTCGTCGAGGCTCGCGCCCTGGGCGTGCTGTTCGCGCAGCTTGGCGTACTCGGCGGCGAGGTTTTCGATTTTTGAGACCTCGTCCTCGAGGGCATTGACAGGGGCCACCACCTCTTTCCAGTAGCGGGCCACCTTGCGTTCGTTGTTATCCAACAGCTTATTAATCCAGGCCAACATAACCAAATGCGATTGTACCCTGTCCGGATGAGAATAGCGCGGTGGCATATACACTAGGAGGTATGCGCACCCTGTTGTGGGTTTTGCTGCTCGGCAGCCCGGCGCTGGCCCAGCTCTGCGACCAGCCCTTCGCCCCCGCCCGGCCTGGCTGGGAATGGCAGTACCGGGTGACGGGAGAACGCTCCGGCGCCTACTCGATTCGTAAAACCAACATTACCGAGAACAGCTTTGTGCAGGTACGCCAGAGCGCCAGCGGTAAGGAAGAGACCACCTACCGCTGTACCCCCGAGGGCATCGCCCCGGTGGACTTCGGCACCCAGGGGGGTGGCCGGGTGGAGGGTGGGGCCCAGCCGCTGAGCTACGACCTGAAGGTGGTCAAGGTAACGGGCGTGGCCGTCCCAGACTACGACCGCTGGGCTGTGGGCGGTAGCTGGAAGCTGGTGCTGGAGGTGCAGGGCACCGGACAGCAGGGGCCATTGCGCTTCAACATCAGCGGAACCCTCGAGACCACCTACCGGGTGGTGGCGCAGGAGACCGTTACCACCCCAGCGGGCCGTTTTGTGGCCTACAAGCTGCAAACCACCTTTGCCACCCGCCTCCGCGCCAACGCCGGCCCCCTGAGCATCCCCTTCAACTTTGAAAGCCAGGGTACGAGCTGGTACGCCGAAAACGTGGGCCTGGTGAAGAGCATCCAGAAAACCCGCGACGGGGAAAACGTAACCGAGCTGGTGGCTTTGCGCAAGGACGGTTAGCCAGCGTCCAGGGGCAGGTAGGCCGCCGCCGGAAGGGCCATGGGGTTGTGCAGGTTGCGCGTGTGGGTGCGCCAGGCCGCCAGGGCGATCATGGCCCCGTTGTCGGTGGCGAGGCCCCTGGGGGGGAACATAAGCCGAAGGCCCGCCGCCTGTAACTGGGCTTTTAGCGGGGTGTTCTGCGCCACCCCGCCGGTCACCAGCACCGTCGAGAGGCCGGTGTGCCGGGCGGCGCGGGTCACCACCTGCACGATGTGCCCCACTGCCACCTGCTGAAACCGGGCGGCGATATCGGCGGGCGCGTAGCCTTTCTCCAGGGCCCGGGCCACCGCCGTTTTGAGGCCCGAGAAGCTGAAAGCAAACCCTTCCTGGCCCTGGAGCGGCGCTGCCAGCGGCACCTTGCCGGGATCGCCCTGCCCGGCCAGTCGCTCGATCTCCGGCCCGCCCGGATAGCCCAGGCCCAAAAGCCGCGCGGCCTTGTCGAAAGCCTCACCGGCGGCGTCGTCCAGGGTGGCCCCCAGGAGCCTGTAGGTGCCCCAGGCGGGCACCTCGAACAGGTGGGTGTGGCCGCCGGAGGCGATCAGGGCCAGGAACGGCGGTTCGACCTCGGGGTGTTCGGCCAGCGCGGCGTAGATGTGGCCCTCGAGGTGGTGCACCGGCACAAAGGGCCTGCCCAGGGCAAAAGCCAGCCCCTTGCCGTAGGTGTAGCCCACCAGCAAGGCCCCGATCAGGCCGGGCCCACGGGTGGCTGCGATCAGGTCGAGATCGGCGGCCTTCAGACCGGCCTCGTCCAGGGCTTGCTGCACCAGGCCGTCGATCAGCTGGATGTGTTCCCTCGAGGCCAGCTCGGGCACCACCCCCCCGTAGCGCTGGTGCAAGAGGGTTTGGGAGGCCACCCGGTTGACCACCACCGCCCCATCGCGCACCAGGCCCACCCCGGTATCGTCGCAGGAGGTGTCTATGCCCAGAATCCACACAGCCCGATTTTCTCTTGCACTACCCGCCGGGGTCAAGAATAATCTCCGCTATGGAAAACCCCATCATGGTCTTCAAGGTGACGCTGAAGGACGTCTTCAAACGGGCCGAGGGTAAACCACACCGGCTCATCGCCATCAAGTCCGACGATACCCTCTACGACCTGGCCGAGGCCATTGTAAAAAGCTTTGACTTTTACTTCGATCATGCCTTTGGCTTCTACGACAACCTCAGGAACCCCTTCCGCTCCAAGGTGCAGTACGAGCTGTTTGCCGACGAGGAAGACGAAGAGATCGGGATGGGCGAGGCCGAGAAAGCCTACCGCCAAGCCCTTGAAGAAGCCCGGGATGAGATCATAGAGCAAATGTACAGGGTTACCCTTCAGGCGATGAAGGACACCCTTCTGCCCCGCATCCCCCCGCATCTGCACAAAGAGGTCGAGCGCATGATCGAGGAGGAGGTGGAGGATATCAAGGCCCGCACCCAGGCCGATAGGGAACTGCTCAAGATGTTCGGGCTGGACTCGGGCGGGCCGCTGCCGTTCCTGCAGGACGAGGAGCCCCGGCCCCGCAGCGTGAAAAACACCCGTATATCCGAGGCTTTTACCAAACTCAAGCAGAAAATGCTGTTTGTCTTCGACTATGGCGATGACTGGCGCTTTGAGGTGCAGCTGGTGCGTACAGAACCGCGCCAGAAGGGGGTTAGATACCCGAAGGTGCTGGAGCGGGTGGGCGAGTCCCCCAAGCAGTACCCCGATTATGAAGATGAGGACGAAGATGAGTTCTAACCGGTAGGAAGCAGGGTATATTTGGCTTGTGAAAGCTACCTTAGAAGCCCTGGAAGCCTCCCTTAGGGCGGTTCTGTTTGGGCAGGAGCAGGTCATCCGCGAGCTGCTGGCCACCGCCGTAGCGGGCGGGCACGCCCTGCTGGAGGGGCTGCCGGGGCTGGGCAAAACCCTGCTGGCCAGGGCCTTTGCCGAGGCCAGCGGGCTTTCCTACCGGAGAATTCAGTTCACCCCCGACCTGCTTCCGGCGGATGTGACCGGAACCGAGATCCTGGAGGATGGGCGGTTTGTTTTTCGCCCGGGGCCTATCTTCGCCCAGGTGGTGCTGGCCGACGAGATCAACCGCGCCACCCCCAAGACCCAGTCGGCGCTGCTGGAGGCCATGCAGGAACGGGGGGTCACGGTGGGGGGAACCCGCTACGCCCTGCCCGAGCCCTTTCTGGTGCTGGCCACGCAGAACCCTTTGGAGCTCGAGGGCACCTACCCCCTGCCCGAGGCCCAGCTCGACCGCTTTATGTCCAAGATTGCCGTCCAGGCACCCCCCCGGGCCACCTGGATGCGGATTCTTTCGGAAGAGCCCGCCGCCCCCCAGCCCGTAGAGGGGCTGGATTTGCTCGAGGCCCGTCGCCAGTCCCAGCAGGTGGTGGTGAGCCAGCCCGCCCTCGAGGCCATCGCCAACACCGCCCAGCTGGCCAGCGAGGAAAAGCACCTGCGCATGGGCCTCTCACCCCGCGGGGCCAAGGCCTGGCTCAACCTGGCCAAAGCCCTGGCCTACCTCTCGGGCCGGGCCCACCTCGACTGGGACGACCTGCGCAGCGCGGCCAGGCCGGCCCTCTCGCACCGGCTGCTCCTGACCGAGGAGGCCCAGTTCGAGGGCCTGCGGATAGAACAGATTATCCAGGACCTGCTGCGCCGCACGATGCCGAAGTAGGGCCCAGGCGCTCCAGGAGTTTCTTGGGCATCTTGCAGACCATGGTGTAGGCCGGGTCGAAGATGTTGCCCAGATCGTAGCGGACACACTGCCCCATCAGCTGTGAGGCGCTCTGGATGTCCAGGCCGTAGGATTCGGTTAGCCAGCGTAGCATCTCGCTGGTAGCGTGCTGGACGCACTGGTCGAGGGGCCGGGCGTTGCCCACGGTAAAGATGTACTCCGCGTCCTCGCCCCGGGGCCAGCGGATGGTTTGGCCCTTGATGAGGTCGACGGAAAACTGCACGTCCATGGAAATTTCAATGCCAGTCCCGGCGATTTCGCCATCCCCTTGCAAAGCGTGCCCATCGCCCAGGAAGAACAAAGCCCCCTCCACCCCTACCGGAAAATAGACCGTGACCCCCTCTTTGAAGCCCCGGTAGTCCATATTGCCCCCGTGCGGCCCCGAAGTGGCGGTGGAGATGGCCTCGCCCCGGCTGGGGGCCACCCCAAAGCAGCCCAGCATGGGCTCGAGGGGCAGCTCGAGCCCCTCCAGGCCCCTCAGAGGCGAGGCCAGCCGGGCGGTCTGCTTTTCCAGGTCTACCTCCCAGTCCAGCCAGCGCTGAGAACCCTGGGCCTGGGCCAGGCGGGGCACGTCCTCGGGGTCCACCACGTTGGCGGCCAGCACCACCCCCGACCACCCCTGGCGGCGGTTGGGCCTGAGCTTCTCCAGCCGAACCACCAGGGTATCGCCCACCTCGGCGCCCTCGATGTAAAAAGGCCCGGTCATGGGGTTCCCCCGGGGGGTGACCGGCCGTAAATCCCGATCCTGGCCGGCCGCATCCACGCAGGTGGTTTGCACCGTATCGCCCGGCGCAATGCGCAAGACCGGCGGGTGGGTGCCCAGGGTGTGGTGGTAGTGGGTGGGTTCGAAGGTGTGGGTTGGCATAGCCCCCCCAGCATACGACCCACCGCACCTTTGGGTAACATAGCCCTATGTCGAACCGCTACATCGGTCAACCCATGAAGCGCCTCGAGGATGGCAAGCTGGTGCGGGGCCAGGGGCAGTACCTGGCCGACCTACCCTCCGAAAACCTGCTGCACCTGGTGCTGGTGCGCAGCCCCTACGCGCACGCCCGGCTGGTCTCGGTGGACACCACCGAGGCCCGGCAGTGCCCCGGCGTGGTGGGGGTTTACACCTCGAGCGACCTCCCCGAGCTGTACGCCCCGGCCTCGGTGCCGCGCGATGCCCAGGGGGCTTTGCACCCCCTCTTGGCCCGCGAGCGGGTGCGCTACGCGGGGGAGCCGGTGGTGGCGGTGCTGGCGACCTCCGAGGCCCTGGCCCACGACGCCGCCCAGAATGTCTGGGTGGAGTACGAGCCGCTCCCGGCCTATGCCGATGTACGGCAAGCCGAGCAGGCTCCCCCCATCCACCCCCAGCTCCCGAGCAACGTGGCCCTGGCCCGCAAGACCACTTCGGGCGAGGTAGCCCCGGCCTTTGCCCAGGCTCACGCGGTGGTGAGCGCCCGCATGGTGCAACAGCGGGTGGCCCCCAGCCCCCTGGAGCCCCGGGGGGTTCTGGCCAGCTGGGACGGCATCCGCGAGGCCCTCACGGTATGGTCGAGCACCCAGATGCCCCACGACCTGCGCAGCGCAATAGCCGAGCGGCTGGGACTGGCCGAGAACCAGGTACGGGTGATCACCCCCGACGTGGGCGGGGCCTTTGGGGCCAAAATTAACGTTTACCCCGAGGAAATTCTGGTGGCCTACCTGGCCCGTCGCCTGGGGCGAAGCGTGCGCTGGCTGGAGGGGCGCAGCGAAAGCTTTGGGGCCACCATCCACGGGCGGGCCCAGGTGGCCGAGCTGGAGATGGCCTTCGACGCCGAGGGAAAAATCCTGGGGCTGCGCGGGCGGGTGGTGGCCGACCTGGGGGCCTATGCCCTCGAGACCACCCTGGGCAACGCCCCCGGCACCATCCTGATGCTGCAGGGCCCCTACGAGATTCCGGCGGTGGAGCTCGAGATGGTGGGTGTCTACACCAACGCCACCCCCACCGGGGCCTACCGGGGGGCCGGGCGGCCCGAGGCCACCTACTACCTCGAGCGCCTGATGGACATGGGCGCGCGGGCGCTGGGCCTCGACCCCGCCGAGATCCGCCGCAGGAACTTCATCACCGGGCCCTTCCCCTACAAAACCCGCACCGGCGCCAGGTACGACTCCGGGGCCTACGGCGAGGTGTTGCAAAAGCTGCTGGAGGTAAGCAACTACCCGCAGCTCCGGGCAGAACAGGCCCAGGCCCGCCAGCAGGGCCGGCTGCTGGGCATCGGGCTTTGCAGCTACGTGGAGATCACGGGGTATGGCTGGGAGACCGGCGGCGTGCGCATCAACCCCGACGGCAGCGCGGTGATCTTCACCGGCACCTCGCCCCACGGCCAGGGCACCCAGAACGCCTTTGTGCAGATCGTGGCCGAGCGGCTGGGCCTGCCGCCTGAGCGCATAAGCGTGGTGCAGGGCGATACCCTGGCGGTTCCCTACGGCATGGGCACCGCCGGCAGCCGCACCCTCTCGGTAGGGGGCTCGGCCGTGCTGAAGGCCGCCGATATAGTTCGTGACAAGGTGACCCGCATTGCCGCCCACCTCCTGGAGGCTGCCCCCGAGGACATCGAGCTGCTCGAGCAGGGCTGGGGGGTGCGCGGCACCGACAGAGCCGTGCCCATGGAGCAGGTGATCGCCACCGCCTTCAGCCCCCGCAAGCTGCCACCCGGCCTGGAGCCGGGCCTCGAGGGCCACGCCAGCTTTGCCCTCAGAGACGCCAACTACCCCTTTGGGGCCCACCTGGCCTTGGTGGAGGTAGACCCCGAGACCGGCCAGGTGCGTATTCTGCGCTACATCGCGGTGGACGACTGCGGGGTGGTGATCAACCCCCTGCTCTTCGAGGGCCAGCAGCACGGCGGCATCGCCCAGGGCATCGGGCAGGCCCTCTACGAGGGCATCGTCTACGACCAGGAAGGGCAGAACCGCACCGCCAACTACCTGGAGTACGCCCTGCCCAAAGCCGACCAGATGCCCCCGCTGGAGCCCCACCGCCACCAGACCCCCTCCCCCACCAACCCCCTGGGGGTGAAGGGCGTGGGCGAGGCCGGGGCCATCGCCGCCACCCCGGCGGTGGTGAACGCGGTGCTGGACGCGCTGGGCATCGCTCATCTGGACATGCCGCTCACGCCCGAAAAGGTCTGGCGGGCCCTTGCCCACCCCGCCATGCCGGCAAGGCCCCGATGAAGAGCCGGGCCAGGGTTGAGATTGAAGCCACTGACATGATCCCCGAGTAAGGAGACCTATGACCTTAGCCGAGCTGCAAGCCCTCGACCGCACCGACCCCCTGGCCCCCAAACGGGCGGAGTTCCTGCTACCCGAAGGGGTCATCTACCTCGACGGCAACTCGCTGGGGGCCCTGCCCAAGCGGGTGGTGGCCCGCATGGAACAGGTAGTACAGGCCGAGTGGGGCCAGAGCCTGATCAAAAGCTGGAACCTGCACGGCTGGATTGACCTGCCCCAGCGGGTCGGGGCCAGGATCGCCCGGCTGATTGGGGCCGAGCCCGACGAGGTAATCGCCGCCGACTCGACCTCGGTCAACCTGTTCAAGGTGCTGCTGGCCGCCCTCAAGCTGCGCCCCGGACGTAGGGTTATCGTTTCGGACATCGACAACTTCCCCACCGACCTCTACATCGCCCAGGGCATCGCCGAGCTTCTGGGTGGGTATGAGCTGCGCTTTGTAACAAAAGACCGGCTCGAGGAGGCCCTCGACGAGCAGACCGCGGTACTCATGCTGACCGAGGTGGACTACCGCACCGGCTACCTCTACGACATGGCCCGGCTCACCGGGCTGGCCCAGCAAAAAGGTGCGCTGGTCATCTGGGATCTGGCCCACAGCGCGGGGGCCCTTCCGGTGCACCTCAACCGGCACGGGGTGGATTTTGCCGTGGGTTGCGGCTACAAGTACCTCAATGGCGGCCCGGGGGCGCCCGCCTTCGTGTTCGTGGCGCGGCGGCATCAGCCGGTGACCACCCCCTTCCTCTCCGGCTGGATGGGGCACCAGGCCCCCTTCGCTTTTGTGCCCGGGTACGTGGCCGCCGAGGACATCCGGCGCCTGACGGTGGGGACGCCCGGTGTGCTCTCGATGAGCGCGCTGGACGCAGCGCTCGAGGTCTTCGATGGCGTGGACATGGAGCAGGTGCGGCAAAAGTCGCTACAGCTCACCGATTTCTTCATCGAGCTGATGGAGCCGCTGGCCGCCCGTTATGGCTTCCAACTGGTCACGCCGCGTGAGCACGACCGGCGCGGCAGCCAGGTGGCCTACCGGCACCCTGAGGGCTACGCCATTATGCAGGCCCTGATCAGCCAGGGCGTGATCGGCGACTTCCGCGCCCCCGACATCCTGCGTTTCGGCTTTACCCCGCTGTACCTGCGCTACGAGGATGTCTACCACGCGGTGCAAAGGCTGGCCCAGGTCATGCAAAGCGGGCTATGGCAGGAGGCGCGCTTCCAGGAAAGGGCCAAGGTGACCTGATGAAAGACCCCACCTACCACACCGCCCACACCGACTTCCGCCACGACCTCTCCTATGGCGACTACCTGCACCTGGAAGAAGTTCTGGCGGCCCAGCAGCCCCTTACCAAGGCCCACGACGAGATGCTCTTCATCGTCATCCACCAGGTACAGGAGCTGTGGATGAAGCTGATCATCCACGAGCTGCAAAGCGCCATGGGCCTTCTGGCACAGGGGATCATCGACCCGGCGCTGAAGATGCTGACCCGGGTCTGCCGCGCCCAGGAGCAGATGAGCTCGAGCTGGGAGGTGCTCAAGACCATGACCCCCGCCGATTACCTCGAGTTCCGCTCGGCCTTTGGCCGGGCCTCGGGGTTTCAGTCGTACCAGTACCGCCTGATCGAGTTCCTGCTGGGCAACAAAGAACCCTTCATGATGAAGCCCCACCAGCACAAACCCGAACACCACCACCGGCTGGAAGAGGCCCTAAAAGCCCCCAGCCTCTACGACCTGGCCTTGCGCCTGGTGGCGGCTCGAGGCCTGGCAGTTCCCGCCGAGGTGCTGGAGCGCGACTACAGCCAGCCTTACCAGCCCAGCGAGGCCGTCCGCAATGCCTGGCTGCAAGTCTACCGCCAGACCGCCCTCTACTGGGACTTGTACTACCTGGCCGAGAAACTGCTGGACGTGGAGGACAACTTCCGCCGCTGGCGCTTCAACCATCTGACCGCGGTAGAGCGCATCATCGGCTACAAGCAAGGCACCGGCGGCACCGCAGGGGTTCCCTATCTCAAACGAGCGCTGGAAATCGTACTCTTCCCCGAGCTATGGCAGGTGCGTACCGCGCTCTAGCTCGAGCGCAGGAAAGGTGAACCACCCCCATCTGCCGGCCTGCCGGGCCCGGCCGGGAATCAGAACGGCACCACCGGCCCCTGATCAGACCCCCTTTGGTTTTTGAAGCCGTTGCCCTCGGCCGGTTTGCCATAGCCCAGCAGCATCTCGCGGTCGGGAATCAGCCGGGCCTCGAGCCAGTCCAGCTCCCGCAGAACCGGCAGGGCCTCCTCCGCGGCCCGCACCTCCCGGGCCTCCACCAGCGCCCAGCCGCCCGGCCCCCGCACCTTGAGCTGCACCGGCAACGGCCCGGCCACCTCGTCGAGCCGGCTGCGCAAGTCCAGGAGTTTTTCCTCGTCCAGCAGGGCCAGGTCGAGCTCGAGCTCCAGCACCTTGGGCAGGCCCTCGAGCTCGTGGTAGGGAAACACCTCCTGGGCCACCACCCGCAGGGTCTCACCCTCGCCGTCGGGCTCCACCTCCACCGCCACCAGCACCGCGGCATCCTCGGCAATGCGCGGGGATATGGTCTCGTAGGCCCGGCCAAAGGCCACCACCTCCACCGCGCCGGTCTCGTCGGCCAGGGTGAAGCGCACCAGCATCCCCCCCGATTTGGTGGGCTTGCGCACAATGCCCTCCACCATACCGGCCAGCAGCAGCCGCGCGCGGTTGCGGTTGCCCTTGTGTTCGGCAAAGGCCTGGGGCAGCTCCTCCAACGTGCAGCTCGCGGCTTCGCGCAGGCCCTCGTAGCGCGAGAGGGGGTGCCCGGTCACGTAGATGCCCAGGGCCTCTTTCTCCATGCGAAGCTGGGTGATGGCGTCCAGCTGAGGAGCTGCCGGAATCACCGGCTCGAGCGACTCGCCAAACAGGCCCATCATCCCCGACTGGGCCTGCTCGCGCTCGGCCTGGGCCCACTTCAGCAGGTCGTCGAGGGCGGCCAGCATGGGGCCTCGAGGCCCAAAGGCATCGAAGGCCCCGGCCTTGATCAAGGACTCCACCACCCGCTTGTTGGCCACGGTGCCATCGAGCCGCCGCAGGAAGTCCGCCAGCGATTTGTACGGCCCGCCCCGCTCGCGTTCCCGCAAAATGAGCTCGGTTGGGGTCTCGCCCACGTTCTTAACCGCCGACAACCCAAACAGCACGCTCTTTTCCAGGGCCCGGAAGCTAAAACCCGACTGGTTGATATCGGGGGGCAGCACCTCCACCCCGGCCGCTCTAGCCGCCCGGATGTACTCGGCCACCTTGTCGGAGTCGTGGCGTTCCACCGTGAGCACCGCAGCGAAGAACTCCACCGGGAAGTGGGCTTTCACGTAGGCGGTCTGGTAGGTCAGGATGGCATAGGCCGCGGCGTGGCTCTTGTTGAAGCCGTAGTTGGCGAAGGCCTCGAGCAGGTCGAACAGCCGGTCGGCTTCCTCGGCGGGGATGCCGTTCTTGGCCGCCCCCTCCTTGAACTGCGCCCGCTGCTTGACCATCTCCTCCATCTTCTTCTTGCCCATGGCCCGGCGCAGCAGGTCGGCCTCCCCCAGGCTGTAGCCGGCCACCGCGGTGGCAATCTGCATGATCTGCTCCTGGTAAACCGGAATCCCGTAGGTCTCCTCCAGGATGGGCCGAATGAACTTCTCGGCGTTGGGGAATTGCGGGTAGCTCACCTCCTCCCGCCCGTGGTGGCGGCGGATGTAGGTGGGGATGTTCTCCATGGGGCCGGGCCGGTACAGCGCCCCCAGGGCGATGATGTCCTGGATGCGGCGCGGCTTGAGCCCCCGCACCGCGCTGGTCATGCCGGCCGAGTCGAGCTGGAAGACCCCTTTGGTCTCCCCCCGGCCCAGCAGCTCGAAGGTTTTGGCGTCGTCGATGGGCAGGTTGTCGTAGTCGAGCTCGACCCCCTTGGACTCCTTGATGATGCGCTTGCACTCGTCCAAAAACGAGAGCGTGCGCAGACCCAGAAAGTCCATCTTGAGGAAGCCCAGGGCCTCCACCGAGCCCATGTCGTACTGGGTGACCTTGGCCCCGGTGTCCCCGGCCCGCATCAGGGGGATGTAGTCGCGCAAGGGCACGTCCGCGATGACCACCCCGGCGGCGTGCACGCTGCTCTGGCGCGAGAGGCCCTCGAGCTTCTGGGCCACCTCGAGCACCCGCTTCACCAGGGGGTCTTTTTCCATCTCGGCCCGCAGGTCGGGGATGGTTTCAATCGCCTTGTCCAGCGGCATCGGCTTGCCGAAGGTCACCGGGATGAGCTTGGCCAGCTCGTCGGCTTTTTTGACCGGGAGGCCAAACACCCGCGCCGCATCCTTGATGGCCGCCTTGGAGGCCAGCGTGCCGAAGGTGCCGATCTGGGCCACCATCTCGTCGCCGTAGCGCTGGCGCACGTACTCGATCACCTCACCCCGGCGCACGTCCGAGAAGTCGGTGTCGATGTCGGGCATGGAGACCCGGGCCGGGTTGAGGAAGCGCTCGAAGAGCAGGTTGTACTCCAGGGGGTCGATGTTGGTAATGCGGGTGGCATAGGTCACCAGCGAGCCCGCCGCCGAGCCGCGGCCCGGCCCCACCGAGATGCCGTTGTTCTTGGCCCAGTTGATGAAATCGCTCACGATGAGCAAGTAGCCCGGAAAGCCCATGCGCTCCACCACGGTCAGTTCGTAGATGGCGCGGGACAGGATGGCCCAGCCGTCCCACTGGATGCCTTCCCGGAGTTCGGGCAGGTGGGCCCGGGTGGCCTCGAGATCCTCGATGCGGGCCAGCTCGAGGGCCAGCACCTCCCCGTCCCCATGCGGCACCGGCCGGCCCAGCTTGCGTAGG
The DNA here is from genome assembly GCF_003568585.1 of Meiothermus taiwanensis WR-220. Lineage (NCBI taxonomy): Bacteria > Thermotogati > Deinococcota > Deinococci > Thermales > Thermaceae > Meiothermus > Meiothermus taiwanensis. The sequence continues at coordinate 875,086 of NZ_CP021130.1, read as the reverse complement.
AACTCCCGGTACAGCTCGGGGGTCACCCGGTCGGGGTAGCGCTTGAGCAGTCCGTTGAAGGTAAGCTCGCGGAAATAAACCACCTCGGTACGGCCCTCGGGCAAGGGGTACTTGGGGATGCGGTACTGCACCTTCTTGGGCACCAGCTCCACATTGCACATCCGCCCAATGTTCACCGAGTTGTCGAACAGCTCATCCATGCGGCTGCCCCAGAGGGTTTTTTCGTCCTCAAAGGTTCGGCGCATCTCCTCGGGGCTCTTGACGTAGAACTCGTCGCAGGGAAACTTCCAGCGGTCCGGGTCGTCCCAGGTGGCCTTGGACTGCACCGCCAGCAACACCGCGTGGGCCTCGGCGTCTTCTTTCCTGACGTAGTGCCCGTCGTTGGTAGCCACCAGGCCCAGGCCGTACTTATCGGCGAACTCCTTCAGCACCCTGTTCACCTTGTGCTGCTCGGCCAGGCCGTGGTTCTGTATTTCGATAAAGTAGCGTTCCGGGCCGAAGATCGCAAGGTACTCCTGCAGGCGCTTTTCGGCTTCCTCAAAGCGCTCCTGCAGGATGAACTGGGGAATCTCGGCCCCCAGGCAGCCCGAAAGCGCGATGATACCGGCGTTGTGTTCGCGCAAAATCTCGCGGTCGATGCGGGGTTTGCCGTAGAAGCCCTCGAGGTAGGCCCGGCTGGCCAGGCGGGAGAGGTTCTGGTAGCCCTCCATGTTCTGCGCCAGCAGCGTAAGGTGAAAGTAACCGCCATCCAGCCCCTTGCCCTGCTTGCGGTCGAAGCGCGACTCCGCCGCCACATAGGCCTCGTAGCCGATGATCGGCTTGACCCCCAGCTCGGTGGCGTACTTGTAAAACTGCACCGCCCCGAACATGTTGCCGTGGTCGGTCATGGCCAGCATGGGCTCCTCGGGCGAGACCTGCTTGACCCAGTGCAAGAGGTCTTTGAGCCGGGCCGCCCCGTCCAGCAGGCTAAACTGGGTGTGCTGGTGCAGGTGGGCGAATTTACAGGTTGGACAGGTTTTGGGATCGTGCTTTTGCCCGGATGAATTAAGCTCGCTCGCCATTCTGCGGGCATCATAACGCAAATCGGGAACCCAATGGTGAAGCCGGGCAAGTCCCCCTACCCTCATTGCATGAACTCGGACGCAACCGAGCAAACCTTGCGAAGGGGCCGGCGGTGCCCGCGATTAACCTGAGCGGGCTTTTATGGTTACAATCATCGGGTGCAAAGGGTTTTTATTGAGGAAATCGCAAAGTACGACGGGCAAGAGGTCATCATCCGGGGCTGGCTGACCGGCCGGCGCTCCAAGGGCAAGATTCACTTTTTGCAGCTGCGCGACGGCACCGGCTTCATGCAGGCCACCGCCTTCAAGGGCGAGCTGCCCGAGGCCGAGTTCGAGGAGGCCGACCACCTACCCCAGGAAACCGCCCTGGAAGTGCGCGGGCTGGTGCGGGCCGATAGCCGGGCCCCCGGCGGCTATGAGCTTTCGGTGCGGGGACTCAAGGTGATCTCCCGGCCCAGCCGGGAATACCCCATTACCCCCAAGGAACACGGGGTGGACTTCCTGATGGATCACCGCCACCTCTACCTGCGCCACCGGCGGGCCTGGGCGGTGCTGCGGGTGCGCGACGAGCTCGAGCGGGCCATCCACGACTTCTTCCACGCGCGGGGCTTTGTCCGGCTGGATGCCCCCATCCTGACCCCCAACGCCGTGGAGGGCACCACCGACCTGTTCGAGGTGGATCTGTTCGACGGGGAAAAAGCCTACCTCTCGCAGTCGGGCCAGCTCTACGCCGAGGCCGGGGCCATGGCCTTTGGCAAGGTGTATACCTTTGGCCCCACCTTCCGCGCCGAGCGCAGCAAAACCCGGCGGCACCTTTTAGAGTTCTGGATGATTGAGCCGGAGGTGGCCTTCATGACCCACGAGGAGAATATGCAGCTCCAGGAAGAGCTGGTGGCCTACCTGGTGGGGCGGGTGCTGGAAAACAGAAAGCTCGAGCTCGAGATGCTTGAGCGCGACACCAGGGTGCTGGAAACCACCACCCAGGGCCATTACCCCCGCATCCCCTACACCCAGGCCGTGGAAATGGTCAACCAGATCGCCCAGAGCAAGCCCGAGCTGGGGCTTACCCCCCTGCAGTGGGGCGACGACTTCGGGGCCCCCCACGAAGCCGCCCTCACCGCGCAGTTCGACCGGCCCATTTTCGTAGAGAAGTACCCGGCGGCCATCAAGGCCTTCTACATGCAGCCCGACCCCGACGACCCCCGCCTGGTCAAAAACGCCGATATGCTGGCCCCCGAAGGGGTGGGCGAGATCATTGGGGGCTCGGAGCGCATCCACGACCCCGAGCTCTTGCGCCAGAAGATCCGGGAGCACCACCTGCCCGAAGAGGTTTTCGACTGGTACATGGATTTAAGGCTCTTTGGGACGGTGCCCCACGCCGGGTTTGGGATTGGCCTCGAGCGCACCGTGCGCTGGATCTGCGGAATTGAGCACATCCGCGAGGCCATCCCCTTCCCGCGCATGTACACCCGGATGCGGCCCTAGCCCTAGCCGCTGTTGTTGGGCCGCTGGGCGCGCTTGAAGATCAGGGCCTCCCCCACCCGGCCCTCGAGCATCCCCACCGCCGGCGAGGCGGCAATCTGGGCACAAAAAGGCACGTCGGCCTCGAGGCCCACCTGGCGCAGGGCCTGGGCCGCGCCGGATAAGTGGAGGGGCTCGAGGGGGTCGGGGTAGGCCCGGCGCGTGGTGAGGGCTGTCAGGGCCCCGTCCTCGAGATCGTATGAGCCCATAATCTGCAAGAACTCGGCCAGCACCCCCGCTGTGTAGACGTCGTCCAGGCCAATCCGGCCTTCCTTGCCAGCACACAGAATAGCCACTTCCTCGGTGGCCAGCTGGTGGGCCAGGCGGGCCGCAGCATGGGCGTTGAAGAGCGAGGCCAGCAGCACGTGCTTGGCGCTCTTGGCCGCCAGGTGCGCGGTGCGGGTGCCGTTGGTGGTGCTCATCACCACAATTTTGCCGCCCACCGGTGCTTCCAGGGCCTCCCGCGGCGAGTTGCCATAGTCAAAGCCCGCGGGTTTTAGCCCCCCTTCCTCCCCGGCCAGCACCACGTCGGTATCGCGAAAAGCCCGGGCGCTCTCCAGGTTGGGGGTAAGGTACAAAGCCTCGGCCCCTGCTTCCAAAAAGGCCGTGGCGGTGGTGGTGGCCCGAATCACATCCACCACCAAAACCACATCGGTATAGCTCAGGTTTTCCTGGGGAACTAGATCAGCCCGCAAACGCATATTTTTTCCTCATCAACTGACGCCGCTTGGCGACCAGAAGGAGCCACCCATTCCGGAAGTGGGGGGTTGTTGGCTGAGGCATCCATGAGAACGAGGGGCATCATAAGGGATAACCCCGCGGTTATGAAAGTGACCTCGAGGATTGACATGCCAGAAGCTGATCCCAGGTGACGGACACAACAGCGGCAGAACGGTGCAGACCGGGTCGCACGCGATGATCTTTATCGCAGACCAAACAAAACCTCTTCCAGCCCCGCTGGATCGAGGATTTCCACAAAACCAGAGCCCACCTTAACCAGCTGCTCCTCGCGAAGGGCATGTAGTACGCGGGTCACGGTTTCGCGGCTGGTTCCAGAAAGCTGGGCCAGCTCCTGGTGGGTGAGTTTCATCCTGAGCCCGTCGCCGTAGCGCTGCTTGCGGAGCTTGGTCAGGGCGTAGGCCACCCGGCCCCGCGCCTCCTCGAAGGAGAGCACCTCGAGCTCGAGGTCGGCCTCGCGCAGGCGGCGGGCCAGTATGGTGGCCAGGTTGTGCAGGATCTCCGGCCACTTGCGCACCAGACTCCAGTAGGCATCCTGGTACAGCACCAAGAGGACTGAGTCAACGGTGGTTTCAGCCGAGGCACTGCGGGGCTGATCGTCCAGCAGGCTCATCTCGCCGAAGACCTCCCCGGGGCCCAGGTAAGCGAACATCCGTTCCCGGCCATCCAGATAGGTGCGAAAAATGCGAACCTGACCGCTTTGCACAATATAAAGCGCAGCCCCCATATCCCCTGCTTCAAATATCAGCTTACCCGCGGGGTAGTTGCGGGTCACAAAGGCCTCTCGGGCCACCTCGATGGCCTGGGGAGGCACCCCCTGGAAAAGCGGGGTCTTGGCAAGTACCTGTGTGTCTGCCAGCATCAGGTACACTCTACAAGGGTGCGTAACGCTTTGCCAATAGTAGATAACACACCGGTGCTGGAAGTCAGCAATTTGAGCTTTTCCTACGATGAAGTCGGCCTTTTTCAAAATCTCAGCTTCACGCTTGATACAGGACAGGTTCGGGTAATCCTAGGCCCCTCGGGCAGCGGCAAAACCACCCTTCTACACCTGCTGGCGGGCCTGTTGCACATCCAGCAGGGCGACATCCGCTGGCAGGGACAGAGCATTCGCGGCCAGAGCGAGGAGGCCCTGGCCCAGCGCAGGCTACGCTTCACCGGTCTGGTCTTTCAACACCACTACCTGCAGGCCGAGCTCACCGCACTGGAGAACATCCTGGTGCCAGGGTACCTGGCCGGGGCGGTGGATATTGCCTGGGGCCGGGAGCTGCTGCAGCGAATTGGGCTGCTCGAGCGGGCCCACCTGCGCCCCCAAGCCCTCTCGGGTGGTGAGCGGCAGCGGATTGCGGTGGCCCGGGCCCTCTACAACCGGCCCAAGCTGCTCCTCGCCGACGAGCCCACAGGCAGCCTGGATCGGCGCAACGCCGAGCGAATCTGGGAGCTGATGCTGAGCCTGGCCCAGGATCTGGGCACGGCGGTGATCGTCGCCACGCACGACGAGCACCTGGTACGGGGGCTCCCCGAGCTACGCCTGGGCTGATACTGGATGTGAATAACCGTCACCAACAAACCCCAGGCGGCTTTTCAAGGGTGCAGGGGCGTGAGGTTGCCCAAAGCACGGTATATACCGGAGAAAGCAAATACCGCAAGAGGCTTTTTGAAGCCTACCCGCTACACTCGGTGAAAAAAGCGTGTCCCCTTGGTCGGGTTGATCTGCCGCCTTCCAGCGGTGAACCAACCGGATTTATACCAGATTCGGTTAGTTCGTCACCGAATGGTGGCGAACTAACCCGACCGAAGGGAGTGCTCTAGGATTCAAAAAGATAGCCTCTTAATGTTTTTGTGTTTGGAGATTATCTTTTTGAATCCGGTATTAGTCTGATCGGGGCTCAGAAAGGGCCATAAAGTTAAGCAGGCGCTGGGTCACCTGGTGGCTATGTGCAACCTGGCGGGCCAGGCCGGGGCCGGCCAGGTAGCCGCCGCTGAGGAAGAGGCCGGGGGCGTGCACCAGGGCCTGCTCAAGGGCTGCAACCCGGCGGGTGTGGCCCGGCGCAAACTGCGGCCGGGAGAAGGGCTGGCGGAACACCCAGGCGGCCAAGGGGTGGGCTGGGGCCTGTAGAAACCTGGACAAATCCTGCTGCGCTAAACGTGAAAGTTCGGTGTCGGCGCGACGGGCCACCTCCCCAGCAAACTGCACACGGGCCAGCACCAGCCCGGAATCGAGCGGGGTCTGCCGGAGGGCGGTTCCGGTGTAGCCTTCGGCTTTGGCCCAGTAGTAATCAACCGGCCCTTCCATGGGCTGGGCGGGGCGGTAAAGCAGAAACACCTTCGCGCTGTGCTGATAGGGAAACTGATTGAGCCAGGTGGTTAGCTGAGGGGATGAAGGCCGAAACACCCTGGCTGCCTGGGGTGCTGGGAGCGCAACCACCACCGCCTCAGCCTCGAGCCGACCCCCCGGCACATGCACCACCCAGCGGCCGGCCTGGTGGGTGACGGCCAGGGCTTCCTGCCCAACAAATATGCGGGCTTTTTGTTGCAAGCGGGTAGCCAGCGCCTGCACCAGGCCACCCATCCCATCAAGCAGGTGCCACTGCCCCTGGGCCCGGAGCCTCCGGCTGCCAGCCATCACCCCCCCCTGCAGCTCGAGCTGCGGCAGGGCCGGGCAGGCCTCCACGGTCGCAGCCTCCCCAGCCGGCCCACCCAGCATCGCTTCCATATAGGGGGCCAGCACCTCCCAGACTTCCGGGCCCAGCCTCCGGCAAAAAAAGGCATCCACCGGCTCATCCCTGAGCGCAGCCGGGGCCACCCAGCGTTCGGTAGCCAGCCGCCACTTGGTTCTGCGGCTAAAAGGTAGCGTCGAAAGCTGGTGCAGGCCGAAGCCTGTGGCCGGGTTGAGGCCCGGGGGCAGCACCCAGTCCCGACCCCGACAGCGCACTACCTGTGGCCGGTGGGGCTGGGGCCGGGGCTCGAGGCCCAGGTGCCTGCACAACCCCAGCAGGGTATCCGGTTCTTCCTCGAAGTATTCATCCCCCAGCTCGAGGGCCTGGCCCTCCAGCTGCGCCGTTTGGTTGTAGCCCCCCAGGCGATGGGTGGCCTCGAGCAGGCTCACCTCGAGCCCGGCCTCGGCCACCCAGTAGGCCACAGCCAGCCCCGAAAGCCCCCCACCCACGACGACCACCCGGCTCATCTTGCAACCTCGCATCCACAGCCCACCTGGGCCAGCGCCCGGTGGACGGGCCGCCCTCCATACCTAGCTTCATTGCCCCGCAAACCTTCGCACACCGCAGTCAAACCCTTGCACACCCGCCGATTTTATACTGCCACCAATCCAACTTCGAATCCGCGGCAAAACATAATAGGCGGGACGCCAGCCATGATAGGTGCAAAGCGTGCTAGCATAGACCCACCAGCAGTTTTGCGACCACCGTTTGGACGTAAGCTGCCCCAGAGGAGTCTGCATGAAACTAAAACACCTGCTATTCCTGATAACAACCCTCGGATCGCTGGGTGTGGCACAGTCCGACCCCGTGGTCGCCACCGTTGCCAACACCACCATCACCAAAAGCCAGCTGGAGCTGCGTTTTGGCATCTACATACGCGATTCCGAGCGGCAGCACGGCCTTTCTTATAACGAAGAAGTGCTGGCCGTACTCAAAAAGCGCTTTCTGGAGCTTGTGGCCCGCGAACGGGCCATTATTCTTAGGGCGGAAGCGGCGGGCTTCGCCGCCTCCAAAGAAGAGGTGCAAGCAGCCGTTGCAGAGGTCAAAGCCGACTTTGACAGCGAAGAGGAGTTTGCCCAGGCCTTGGAAGAGGCGGGCATTCCGAGCCTCGAGGTCTACCACACCTTGGTATACGAGGCACTGACCTACAACGCCTATTTCGAGCACCTCCTCAAGCAGCTAAAAACCAGCGATCCAGCGCTGCGCCTGCTTTATCTCGTGTCCAAATCGGAGTTTGCTTTACCCAAGCGATACTGCTCCGCCCACATTCTGGTCGACACCGCCCAGGAGGCCCGTCAGGTCATCGCCCGGCTGGGCAAGGGTGAAAAGTTTGCCGATCTGGCCAAGGCGCTTTCAAAAGACCCCGGCAGTAAAGAGGAGGGTGGCGACCTCGGCTGCGAACCCAGGGGCACCTTTGTTGCTCCTTTCGAACGAGCCCTCATCGCGCTGCAACCGGGCGAGAGCTCCAAGGTGCCGGTCAAAACCGAGTTCGGCTACCACATCATCCTGCTTAAGCGGGTCGAGGCCGCTGGCTTCCAGAGTTTTGAGGAGGTTAGGGCCGATCTAGATCAAACCGTCCGAAACAGCGCAATGCACAAGCTGCTTCTGTGGATAGAGAAGGGCACCCCCATCCAGCTCTTTCCGGAAAACCTGTAAGACTTGGTTAGTTCGGCGCCGGAGGGCGATACTGCCCCTTGGAAGGGAGTCCTCTAGGATTCAAAAAGATAGCCTCTGAATGTTTTTTGTTTGCAGATTATCTTTTTGAATCCGGTATCACCCGCCCCTGTTTTTCAAAGTCTTTGATCGCTTTTCCAGCAACACCAGGCGCACGAAATGCAGCAGCCTTGGGAAGCGCCCCCAGCGCCGTCGATCCAGGGCAATTCGCACCAACCACTCGATCTTGAGCCGCTGGGCCCAGAGCGGCGCCCGCTTGACCTCCCCGGCCAGCACATCGATCATGCCCCCCACGCCGATAGCGACCTTGGCCGCCAGGCGGGCCTTGTTGCGATGAATAAAGGTATCCTGCCGCTCCCCCATCCCCACCACCAAGAGGTCGGGCTGGGCCTGCCGGATGGCCTCCAGCACCGCCTCTTCATCGGAAAAATAGCCGTCCTGAACCCCACACACCTGGATGCCCCAGCGGGCCCGGGCGTTTTGGGCGGCCCGGCCGGCTACGCCGGGGGCTGCCCCCAGAAAGTAGACCCGCAACCTCGAGCCAAAGCGCTCAAAAACCGCTGGCAGAATCTCTGAACCGGGCACCCGGTCGCGCAGGCGGTGTCCGGTGAGCAGGCGCACAGCCCAGACAATCCCAACCCCATCCGCCGTGATCAGCTCGCACTCCCGCAGGGCTTGCTGGAGGGCCGGCTCGGCCTGGGCCCGCACCACCGCCTCCGGGTTGGTGGTGATGATCTGGGCGCAATGGGGGCCCGGCTGGGCTATGCGGTTTTCGATCCAGTCCAGAGTCTGCTCGAGGTCAACCAGATCCACCGGCGTTCCCAGGATCTCTACCCGCTGCATCCCTACCCCGCCTGGAAACAAAACCCAAACCTATCCTTGGTCAGACCGTAGACCTTCGCTTCGAGCACGCGCACCTGTTTCAGCCTCGGCACCACCCCTTCCGCGCTCACCAGGCTGGCCAGGGCCAGCTCTTCGCTGCGCCCCAAAAGATAAAGCTGCCTACCCATCTCGGACTGGAAAAGCGACTCTTGCGGATCCGGGAAGGATCTCAGCAGGGCCGTGGCCAGGTGCGCGCCCTCCCGCAAGACCCCCACCTTACCCAGGGCCTGGTACAGGCGTTTGGCTATAAAGCCGGCGGCCACCGTGTTAGCCAGACTGGGCTCGAGCCGGCCCTGGATGGCCGCGACCACCGTATCAATCTTGCGCTCGAGGGCCTGGGCCACCACCGCTTTAGCGTTGCGGAAGTAGGCCAGCCCTGTTTCCAACGGCATCCGCTCCAGCGACTCGGCCAACGGCGGGGCCAGCAACACACAGGTTTTTCCCTCCACCTGAAGCCCCGGCAAAGCCTGCAGCGAGAGTCCCCCGTGAAAGCCCTCTGGTGGAACCCCCTCCTGTTCACCCAAAAGCAGCGCACCACCTTCAGCCAGCAGACGCGCTGCTCGCACACTTTTGACAACCCAGACCTCCCGGGCACCGGCCGATAGCAACGCACCCACCAGACTGCCAAAAAAAACATCCACCACAAGCACCGGCTGGGGATACGGGGGACTGGGAATCAAATCTACCCGAAGCGTCACAGCAAAAAAGCCTCCCTCAGGGCCTAAGCCCTACCTGCGGCATTATAACGGGCCGGTAAAAGTCCGCAGTTTTGCCGCGAACCAATACCCTAGCTGCGCAGCAGCAGCACCGGGCCTTCCCCCAGCGGGGGCAGGTCGGCCAGGCTTTCCAGCCCGAAAAGCTCCAGAAACCGGTCGGTGGTTCCATACAGCTTGGGTCGCCCGATGGCCTCTTTCTCCCCCACCACCCGCACCAGCTCCCGTTCCAGCAGGCCCTCGAGCACCCCCTCCACACTCTTGCCGCGCAAGGCTTCCAGCTCGGCCCTGGTCAGGGGCTGCTGGTAAGCAATCAAGGCCAGCACTTCCAGCGCAGCCTTGGAGATTCGCGGCGGGTTGGGGCGCAACACCTGCTCAACCGCGCCCAGGTGTAGGGGGTGTACCACCAGGCGCCACCCACCAGCCACCCGCTCGAGCTGTACTCCTAGGTGCCCATCGGCCAGATCGCGCTCGAGGGCCACCACCGCCCGGGTTAGGGCCTCCTCGCTCCCCAGCGGGCTCAGATCCTGCAGGGAAAGCGGCCGCCCGGCCGCAAACAAAACCGCTAGAAGCTGGGCTTTAAGTTGCTGCAGATCCATACTAGAGACGCTATGTGTAACACCAGGCACCACAGGGGATGTGGTTAATTCACCTTCCTCCGGCCCCGCAAAGGCTATACTAGGCCCAGTATGCCAACCTATCAATACAAGGCCAGGGATCGCCAAGGGCGGTTGATCAATGCCGTCATCGAAGCCGATGACATCCGCACAGCAGCCCGCAATTTGCGCGAAAAAGGTCTGTTCATCGCCGAGATCAAGGAGCCTGGTAAGGGCCTGCAGGCCGAGATTAAGCTGCCAGGGCTGGATCCCAAGCCGGGGCTTAAGGATCTGGCCATCTTCAGCCGCCAGCTCGCCACCATGCTCAACGCCGGTCTGCCCATTGTGCAGGCCCTGGCTATTCTGGAACGGCAAACCGAAAAGAAAAAATTCCAGAGCATTCTCAAAGAAATCCGCACTGAGGTGGAGGGGGGGGCCAATTTCAGCGAGGCCCTGAGCAAGCACAGTTTGTTTACCCGCCTTTACATCAACCTGGTGCGGGCCGGCGAGACCTCGGGTACGCTGGATGCCATTCTGGACAGGTTAGCCACCTTCCTGGAAAACGAGCTGGCCCTGCGCGGAAAAATACGCTCGGCCATGACCTACCCAGCCATCGTATTTGTGTTTGCCATCGGGGTGACCTACTTCCTTCTGACTGGCATTGTGCCGCAGTTCGCCCAGATTCTGACCGGCCTGGGCTCCGAGCTGCCGCTCCTGACCCGGGCCCTGATGGGCATCTCCGACTTTTTGCGCCAGAGCACTATCTTTATCGCCTTAATGGCGGTGGCGCTGTACTTTGCTTACCGATCCTACTACCGAACCGACAAAGGCCGGCACCAGATCGACCAGATCAAGCTCAAGCTGCCAGTATTTGGCAACCTGATGAAAAAAAGCGCCCTGGCCCGCTTTTCCCGCACCTTTGGCCTGCTGATCTCGAGCGGCGTAAACATCGTGGAGGCCCTCGACATCACCAAAGGCACAGCGGGCAACGCCATTGTGGAAGATATCCTCGAGCAGACCAAAATCGCCATTCAGGCCGGCGAGCCGGTCTTCACCACCATCCAGGCCCACCCGCAGGTCTTCCCTCCCATGGTCAGCTCGATGATTGCCATTGGGGAAGAGACCGGTGCCCTGGATACCATGTTGCAAAAAATCGCGGACTTCTACGAGCGCGAGGTGGACGAAGCTGTCAGCGCGCTCACAGCAGCCATCGAGCCCCTGATGATTATCTTCCTGGGCCTGGTCGTGGGCGTGATTGTGGCCGGGATGTTCCTGCCGCTCTTCAAAATTATTGGGACGCTCTCATCGCAGTAATCCTCTCTGCGACCTCGGCTGCCACCGGCATGACCGACAATCGGTTGCCCCGGCGAAGCAAAATAAGCTCGTCGGGGCTAAAGTTTTTCCGTAGGAGATCCAGTGTGAGCGGGCACTTGAACTTCTCCACGAAACCCACCCGCACCGTCCACCAGCGCGGATTTTCGGCGGAGCTCCTGGGGTCGAAATAGGGCGAGTTTGGGTCGAACTGGCTGGGATCCACAAGGCCCGTCTCGAGCACCCGGCACAGCCCCACAATACCGGGCGGCTCGGTGCTGGAGTGATAGAAAAAAGCCAGGTCTCCCACCTGCATAGCTTTTAGGAAGTTGCGCGCCTGGTAGTTGCGCACCCCGTCCCAGAGGGTGGTTTTTTGCTTTTCCAGGTCGTCGATGCTAAACACCGCGGGTTCGGACTTGAGCAGCCAGTGGTTCATACCGGGATAGTCTATCTTTAGCCAGACTTTAGATTTTGCTGTCCGGGCCACCAAACTAAACCCCTATTTAGGCTGCCCTTATGCGCGTGGGAGGCGCTTAAGCCAAGATTCAATCATGAAAAGATGGTTCCTGGCTTCTATGCTGGCAACGGCCCTGGCAGGCTGCATCCCCATCGGCACCAATCCCTCCGACGCGCTATTCATCTCCGACCTGCGCTACGAGAGCAACTTCCGCGATGTCAGCGGGCGCTCGTACATCTGCGACAACAAACCCACCACCCTCACCTACAGCTTCCGCTACAACGACTTTGCCCGGATGGCCCGCTGGGATTCAAGGTTGGTGGGCGAGGCGACCGGCCAGGCCACCCACACCCTCAGCATGAACCGCGACAGCGGCGGTTACACCAACCAGAACAACCGCATTACGGTGAACTGGGTTTTGAGCCCGGGCACCGCCCCCTTGAGCCTGGCGCCGCAGAGCATTGTAGTCACCCCGGTGCCCCAGCCCCGCCAGATTGGGGCCACCCGCCTCGAGCTCACCGTCTTTGCAACCAACGGCAGTGCGGCCCGGCTGGTGTTTCCCGGTATTCCGGTGATCGATAACTGCCCCTGAGGCCAGCTTGATAAGCTATAAGCGTGAACTTAAACCTGGGGAAAAAGCCCTTCAAGTCCTCGCCCCGCCCCACCTACACCCAGCCTGCCCGGTCCATCCAGGAGTTGCAGGAGCGGCTGGGCCGGGAGAAGGTGCTGCTCGAGCTCGCCCAGCGGCGCAACTACTCCTACGACGGCATCGCCATGGGCGTAACCCCGGCCCTGGTGGTGCTGCCCACCCATACCGCCGATGTGGTGGAGGTGGTGCGCTTCGCCCAGCGGGTGGGGCTGCCCATTGTGGCCCGGGGGGCGGCCAGCGGGCTCTCGGGGGGGGCGGTGCCCATTCAGGAATCCATTGTGCTCTCCTTTACCCGCATGACCGGGCTCTCGATTGACCCCCAGGCCCGCACCGCCACCGTGCAGCCGGGGGTGGTCACCCAGCAGATTACCGAGCAGGCCCGGCCCTATGGCCTTTGGTACCCCCCCGATCCGGCCTCGCTTCGCACCAGCACCATCGGGGGCAACCTGGCCGAGAACGCCGGGGGACCCCTGTGCTTCAAGTGGGGGGTGACCGGGGATTATGTGGAGGCCCTCGAGTTCGTAGACTTTGCCGGCCAGGTGCACCGCCTGGAGCGCAAGGCCTACGACCTGGCGGGCCTGCTGGTGGGCTCCGAGGGGACGCTGGGCCTGATCACCGAGGCCCGGCTGCGCTTGGAGCCCATCCCCCGCTACACCCGCACCCTGATGGCCATCTTTGGTGAGGTGGGGCAGGCCGCCGAAGCGGTCTCGGAAGCCATTGCGGCGGGGGCGGTGCCGAGCAAGCTCGAGTTCATGGACAACGGCTGCATCAACGCGGTGGAAGACTACCTGAGGCTGGGCCTGCCCCGCGAGGCCGCGGCCATTCTGCTGGTGGACACCGACGGCGACGATCCCATCGTGGTGGAGGAGGAGCTGGCGTGGGTGGCCGAGGCCTGCCAGAAGCACGGGGCTGGCGTGCGGGTGGCCCAGGATTCCGCCGAGAGCGAAGTGCTCTGGAAAGCCCGCCGCTCGGTCTCGCCGGCGATTGGCGCCATCAAGCCCAAGCGTCTGAACGAGGATATAGCCGTACCGCGCTCGAGCCTGCCCGCGGTGGTGCGGGCCATCGAGGCGCTGGGCCGGCAGTACGGCCTGCAGGTGGTGCAGTTTGGACACATCGGCGACGGCAACCTGCACCCCAACGTCCTCTTCGACCCCAGGGTGGACTCCGAGGAGAAGGTCTGGGAACTCCTGCACGAGATCGCCCGGGTGGCCTTGCGGCACGGGGGTGTGCTCTCCGGTGAGCACGGCATCGGCCTCATGAAGCGCGACTTTATGCGCGAAGCGGTAGACCCCGGGACCCTGGGGGCCCTGCGGCGGGTCAAGGCCGCCTTCGACCCGCACAACCGCTTGAATCCTGGCAAAGTGTTGCCCGAGCCCCACTCGCCAGAAGACTGAGCGGCGAAGCTGGAGGCATGCGCAGAGGCCCCTGGTTTTTACTCTTGGCCTGCTTTGCCTTTCTGGGGCTGGCCCAGGCGCAAAACCCCTTTTCGGTGGGAATGGCCTATGCGGCAGAGACCCAGCAGCCGGGCCTGCAACCCGAACGACCCCCCTGGGATCGGCTGCTCTTTGGCCCGGCCCCGGAGGGCTACCGGGGTCTGGCGATCTCCGCCCGGCTTCTGGCCTGGAGCGTGCCCTGGAGCCTGGTGGGCTCCATCGTTGGGCTTACGAGCGAGGACCCCTGGCAGCGCTCGTTCTGGCTCACCCACTCGGTCTGGGCGGCGGTGAACTCCGGGATTGCCCTGGTGGGGCTGCTAGGGCCTGAGCCCGAAAAAAGCCAGCTACGCAACCTGCTGTATATCAATGCCGGTCTCGATCTGCTTTACATCGCCGGTGGCGTCGCGCTGGCCCTACAGCCCGACCCCCGCAGCCAGGGGGCCGGGTGGGCCATCGCCTTGCAGGGGGCCTGGTTGTTGCTGTTCGATCTGTTCAACGCTCTGGCCCTGGAAAGCCCATAAGCATGGGTTAGGCGTATCCCAGAATTTCTTTGCGTTTCTGGCCCCAGGCCAGGGCGCTGGCGATGCCCTCGTCAATCGAGTGTTCGGCCTTCCAGCCCAGGAGCTCCAGGGCCCGGTCGGCGTTGGCGTAGGCCCCGGCCACATCGCCGGGGCGGGGTGGGGCCTCGCGCTTGGGGATGGGCTGCCCGTAGACCCGTTCGAAGGCGGCCACCAGCTCCTTGACGGTGACGCCGTGGCCGGTGCCCAGGTTGATGGCCACGTAAGGGCTGCCCACCTTCTCGATGACCTCGTCGAACCGCTCCACCGCTTTGACGTGGGCCATGGCCAGATCCCACACGTGGATGTAGTCGCGGATGCCCGAGCCGTCGCGGGTGGGCCAGTTTACGCCGGTGATGGTGAACTCGGGCAGCTTGCCCAGGGCCACGTCCACCATCCGGCCCAGCACGTGGCTGGGTTCGCGCACGTGGATGCCCGAGCGCAGCCTGGGGTCGGCCCCGATGGGGTTGAAGTAGCGCAGGGCAATGCCGCGCAGACGGGTGGCCCTGGAGAGATCCTCCAGCACCATCTCCATCATGTACTTGGTGCGGGCGTAGGGGGAGCTGGGCTTGAGCGGCGAGGTCTCGGTGACCTTGAACCCCGGCACCGCGTCGTAGATGGAGGCCGAGGAGCTGAAGACCACCCGGGGGTAGCCGAGCTCCTCCAGGTTTTTGAAGAGCTCGAGGCTCTTGCAGACGTTTTCGCGGTAGTAGAGGTAGGGCTTTTCCACCGACTCCGGCACCACAATCCGCGCGGCGCAGTGGATGGTGCTGTGGATCTCGGGGTGCTCGCGGAAGATGCGTTCTAAAAGGCCCCGGTCGGCGATGTCGCCCTCGTAGAAAATTTTGCCCTCGGTAAAGGCCCTAGGCCCGGTGACCAGCGAGTCCAGGATGACCGGGGTATGGCCGGTATCGAGGAGTGCGTGGGCGATGGTGCTGCCGATATACCCTGCTCCGCCTGTAATCAGAACCTTCATGCTGCCGATTCTACCGGTAAAAGCCTTAGTATCTGTAACTATGGGTGCGCTGGACGGTATCAAGATTCTCGATCTCTCCCGGGTGCTGGCCGGCCCTTTCTGTACCCAGATGCTGGCCGACCTGGGGGCCGAGGTTTGGAAGATCGAACCCCCCAAAGGGGATGAGACCCGGCACTGGGGCCCGCCTTTTGTACGCCCGGGGGGCGAGGGCTGGGAGGTGGCCGCCGAGGGGGAGAGTGCGTACTACCTCTCCTGCAACCGGGGCAAGAAGAGCCTGGTGGTCAACCTCAAAGACCCCAGGGGCCAGCGGCTGGTGCAAGACCTGGCCCGGCAGGCCGATGTGTTGGTGGAGAACTACAAGACCGGCGACCTGGCCCGCTACGGCCTGGACTACCCGAGCCTCTCCCGGCTGAACCCAGGGCTCGTCTACCTTTCCATCACCGGCTACGGCCAGACCGGCCCGCGTGCCCAGGAACCCGGCTACGACGTGGCGGTGCAGGGCCTGTGCGGCATCATGTCGGTTACGGGGGAGCCGGAGGGCCCGCCCATGCGGGTGCCGGTGGCCTGGATCGACCTGATGACCGGGCTATATGGGGCGGTGGCGGTGCTGGCCGCCTTGCAGGAACGGGCCAGAAGCGGGCTGGGGCAGCACATCGACCTGGCCTTGTTCGACGTGGGGCTTTCGGCCATGGTCAACCTGGCCCAGAGCTACCTGCTCACCGGCCGGCTGCCCGAGCGGCTGGGCAACGCCCACCCCCAGATTGTCCCCTATGGTGCGTTTGCCGCGGCGGACGGCTGGTTTATGCTGACCATCGGCAACGACGAGCAGTACCGGCGGGTCTGCGAGGCCATAGGGCATCCGGAGCTGTGGGAAGACCCGCGCTTTCAGACCAACGCCGGCCGGGTCACCCACCGCGCCGAGCTGTTGCCCAGACTCGAGGCCATCCTGCGCACCCGCCCCCGCAAGGAGTGGCTCGAGCGCTTCACCCAGGCCGGGGTTCCGGTCACGCCGGTGAACAATCTGGCCGAGGCGCTGGCCGAGCCCCAGGCCCAGGCCCGGGGTATGGTCCAGAACGTCGAGCACCCCACCCTGGGCTCGCTTCCCCTGCTCGGCTCCCCGCTGGCCCACTTCTCCCGCACCCCCGCCGGGGTCCGGGGACACCCACCGCTTCTGGGCGAGCACACCCAGGAAGTGCTGCACACGGCCCTGAATCTTTCTTTTGAGGAGATAAGCGAGCTGGAAGCCGCCGGGGTGGTCAAGACCCACCGAGGGTAGCCCAGCAGGCCCAGCCAACACCGCGGCGGTTCCGTATACTGAGGCGGAACTATGTACAGGCGACTTTTGTGGCTTATGGGTTTGCTGATTCTGGCCTCCTGCGTGCCGGTCAACCAGGTACAGCAGGTGCAGGGGCTCTCGGGGCCGGTGCGCATTACCTTCGACCAGTGGGGGGTTCCGCACATCCGGGCCCAGGCCAGCGATATGGACGTGTTTTTCGCGCAGGGCTATGTGCACGCGCGCGACCGGCTTTTTCAGATGGAGCTGGGCCGCCGGGCCGCGCAGGGGCGGCTGGCTGAAATTCTAGGCAGTGGGGCCATCGAGCAGGATCGCTTCTTCCGCACCTGGGGCTTCTACCGGGCCGCCCTGGCCGCCCTCCCCCACCACAGCGAGTTCACCCGCCGGGCCTTGGAGGCCTACGCCGCAGGGGTCAATCAGTTCATCCGCGAGGGCCGCCTGCCCCTTCCCTTTGCCCTGCTGGGCTTCACCCCCGAGCCCTGGACCCCCGCCGACACCCTGGCCTGGGGCAAGCTGCAGTCCTACGACTTGGGGCAGGTCTGGCAGGACGAGATCGACAACACCTTCATCCTGAACAAGGTGGGCCTCGAGGGCTTCAACGACCTGCGCGGGGCCTATCCGCAGGGCTGGCCCACCATCCTGCAGCCCGAGGATGTGCAGGGCCGTCTACCACCCTCGCCCCCAGCGCAGACCACCCTACCCGAGCCCCTGCTGGCCTCACTGCAGCGGCTGGCCGAGTTTTCCGCGCAGCTCAGCATTGCTCCGCGGAACCCCGACCAGGGCTCCAACAACTGGGTGCTGAGCGGTGCGCGCACCACCACCGGCAAGCCGATGCTGGCCAACGACCCCCACCTGCGGCTGCAAAACCCCGCGCTGTGGTACATCGCCGACCTGCGCGGCCCCAGTTACAACGCTATTGGGGCCACCATTCCGGGCGTGCCGGGGGTGTTTCTGGGGCGCAACGACCGGGTGGCCTGGGGGGCCACCAACGTGCGGCCCGATGTGATGGATCTGTTTGTGCTGGATCTGGAGGGGGAGTCGTACCGCACCCCGCTGGGCCTGGTTCCGCTACGGGTTCGGCAGGAGACCATCCGGGTGCGGGGGGCCGACCCGGTGACCATCACCGTGCGGGAAAGCGAGTACGGCCCGGTGATCTCCGACCTGGGCCCGGCCTTCCGGCGGCCCGGCCTCACGGCGGGTGCCGCCATCGCTGCGGAACATCAGGCGGTTTCGGTGCGCTGGACGGGCCTCGAGCCCCAGGACACCACCCTGGACGCCTACCTGGGCATGAACCGCGCACAAAACGCCGAGGAGTTTCGCCAGGCCCTGAGGCGCTACGTGGCCCCCATGCAGAACTTTGTGTATGCCGATGTGGAGGGTAACATCGGCTATTTTGCGCCGGGCTGGATTCCGGTGCGCGACTGGGATGGGCGCTTCCCGGCCAGCGCCAGCAAGGGGCAGCGGTGGAAGGGCTACCTGCCCTTTGAACGGCTGCCCCAGGTGGTCAATCCCAGGGAAGGGTTTGTCTCGAGCGCCAACAACCGGGTGCTGCCGCACGGGGGGCCGGACATCTCCAGCTACACCACCGAGGTCTTCCGCGCCCAGCGCATCCGAGAGCTGATCCTGGCCACGCCCAAAGCCAGCCTCGAGGAGATGGCCCGCTGGCAGGGCGATACCTACTCCATCATCGCCCGCGAGCTATTGCCGGGCCTGCTGGCCCTACAGCCCCAGAGCGAGGCGGCCCGGCGCCTGCAAAACGCCGTGCGCAACTGGGACCTGCGGGCCGAGCTGGACTCGGTGGGGGCCACGGCCTTTGCCTTCTACTACCGCGAGATTTCCCGGATGCTGGAAGACGAGCTGGGCCTGCGCTACCCGCCGGTGCCCTATACCTTTGTCAAAACCCTGCGCGAGGATGGCCGCTGGTGCCGGAATGAAAGCGCGGGCATTCAAAACTGCGCGCAGTTTATGGCCCAGGCCCTGGAGAAAGCCGGGGCCGAGCTCGAGCGCCGCCTGGGCCCCGACCCCTCCGGCTGGCAGTGGGGCCGGCTGCACCAGGCCAGCCTAACCTCCCCCCTGGCCTCCACACCCCTTATTGGCGGCCTGTTCAACCGCACCCTCCCCACCCCCGGCTCGATGCACACTGTGAACGTTGCCAACTACAACCAGGACACCTTCCTGCACACCTCGGGGGCCAGCCTGCGCACCCTCTTCGACCTTTCCGATCCCGACAACAGCCGCATCGTCTACCCCATGGGCCAGTCCGCCGACCTGTTCAGCCCGCACTTCGACGACCTGCTGTGGCTCTGGCGCGACAAGCAGTACATCCCCCTCAGCACCCGCCCGGCCGACTGGGGGCGCACCTGGACGCTCGAGCTGAGGCCGTAGGCCCCTCCCGTACAATCGAGGCGTGCAGTCCCTACCGCACCCCTACATCCCCGCCCAGGCCTCCGAAGGCTCGGTGCTGCGGGCCAGGGCCATGCAAAGCTATCTGCTGGACCTGCGTAAGGGCCTGGCGGACTACGCCCCGATACCGCCCGTGCACCTGATGGTGCTGGACGAGGCCGACTGGGCAGCCCGGGTCAGACACCCCTACGGCTTCCCCTTCCAGCGCACCAGCCTGCGAGAAGGGCTGTACCTGTTCCTTCCAGCCCGCTACCCCGAGCGCCTGATCTGGCGGCTGCGCGAGGCCCTGGTTCCGGCCATCCAGCGGGCCGGCCGACCGCCGGGCCAGCCGGGTGATTTCCTCGACCTCAACCTGGGCCACGAGTATGCCCACGCCGTGGCCGTGGCCTGGAAGCTGCGCACCCGGGTTCGCTGGGTGGACGAGTTTCTGGCCAATTACCTTTACCTCTTAGCGCTTCAAGGGGCCTTGCCGGAGCTGTACCCCAAGGCCAAGCAGTGGGGCCTGCTGCTGGCCCAGCTCACCCCCAGCGAGCCCAGTCTGGGCAGCTATGAGCGCAAACCCAAGCGGCTTTCCGATCAGCTCTGGTTCCAGGGCCAGTTTACCACCGAGGCCGCGCGGCTGGTGGAGGAAAAGGGCGATGCCTTGCTGTGCGGTTTGCTAGAGGCCGCCCCGCTCAAGAAATCCACGGTGCACAAGCTGCTGGTGGGCCTCGAGCCCCATCTGCGCGACTGGTTTGCCAGCTTTGCGCCTCCAAAGAGGCCTGTAACCAAGGGGCTGGGGTGGGAGGAGGTGGGCTCCTGAGCAACCCACCCCGCACCGGTCAGCAATTTATCTGGGCGGGGCCACGTCGCCGGGTTTGCCATCCGATACCAGCTTGCGCACCCAGTCGACAAAGCGCACATCCCCTACCCTGGTGGTGTAGAACTCAGGCCGCCCGATGATGCAGTGCTGGTTGCCCGGGGCCAGGTAGCTGTAGAAGTTGGGGGCCGATTGTTTGATGGAAGCCAGGTTGGCCAGGGCGCCCTGTACCCATTGTTGGGCAATTTCCGGGGTGGGGCGCGGCTGGCCCACAATCAGGCTGTAGAAGAAGATCTGTACCTCATCGGCCAGGGTGCTGTACTGAGCAAAACTGCGGTTGGGGTAGGCCCTGGCAAAGATCCGGTACAGATCGGTGGAGCCTAGCTGGGCGGGCTCGAGGCCCCCGATCCAGCCTGGAAGCGCACCCTGGATCCCCCAGGCCCTCGAGGCCACCGGGAAGAACGAGGCCGGGGCCACACCCAGGGCGGCATCCCCGAGCTGCGCCACCTGGGCCTGGGGATACCGGCGCATGAAGTAGGGGGCCCACATAATCGAGCCGTAGCCGCCCGCGCTGCAACCGGTAACAAATATGTTCTGCGGATTGGGGATGTTGTTGAAGACCCAGAGCACCGCCTGGCGGGCGTTGACAGCCCCTTTGTGCTGAATGGTCAGATCGCCGTAGCGGGCCGTGTTGTTGCCCCAGTGCAGATCGGCAGTGCAGTAGGGCACGAAGACGTGCGTCCAGTCACGGAAGGGGTTTTCGGGGTTACTGCGGTTGAAAATCCCCTGGCCGGCCTGCAAGTCCTGAAGCTGCAGGCGGGTGGTATAAAGGCGGGACTGGGGGTTGCAGGTAGCAGCATCCCAGCAGGCCCCACCCCCCTGAAAATTGACAACCACCTTGTCGGCGGCCCCCGGGGACACGTAAAAACGCCAGGGGGAGCCATCCGAGCAAACCGCCGCCCCCCGGGGCGAACCTCCTGCCAGCCTGCCGGAGCCTGGGCCAGGGCAAAAGCAAAAACCACAACCAGCGCCGTCAACCAACGTTGCATACTGCCTCCTTGGTATAAGCTTATAGCAATTTCTCTGAAATGCTTTAAACTCTGCAAGGGCGGCCTTCAACTTAGGCCGTCCGGAGGTGAAAGATGAAAAAACTGCTAGTATTGTTGGTAGCCATGGTCTTAGGTGGGGCTTTTGCCCAGGGACGCTTCTTCGGCGAAGTGGCCAGCGGAAATGTAAACCTGGTGCCCAACTTTAGCCTGAGCGCCGCTGCCCGTATGGGGGCCGAGAACGTGCTAGGCCCGCTGGCCCTGCGGGGTGGGTTCGAGCTGCAAACCAGCAACGCGGGCACTGCTTTTGGCATTAGCGCAGACGCGCTCTACTTCCTTCGCAACCCCGGGATGGACTTCTACTTCGGGGGTGGGCTGGGCCTGCTAGCTGGGGGCAGCACCGTATTTGTTCTCTCCGGCGCGGCCGGCCTCGAGCTCCCCGTAAGCGGCAACATCAACTTCCTTGTTGAGCTGAAGCCCGAACTTTATTTTGCCGGTGGCAACAGCCAGTTTGCCCTTGGCGTGGAGGTCGGGCCGCGGGTGTACTTCCGCTAAACCCAAACACCAGACCCATAACCAGGGATTCCCAATCCCTGGTTTTCTTATTCGTAGCGCAGGGCCTCGATGGGGTCGAGCGCCGCCGCCCGCGCTGCGGGCCAGACCCCAAAGAACAGACCCACCAGTGCGCTCACCGCCAGGGCCAGCAGCACCGTCGCCGGGTTGAGGATGAAAACTTTGAAGAACGGCACCGTCGCGGTGATCAAAAGCAGCAGCCCCGCTGCCAGCACCACGCCCAGCAGTCCCCCCACCAGGGTGAGCACCACCGCTTCGATCAGAAACTGCTGGCGGATCTGGCTCGAGGTCGCCCCCAGGGCTTTGCGCAGGCCAATCTCGCGGGTGCGCTCGGTTACGCTTACCAGCATGATGTTCATGATGCCAATGCCGCCCACCAGGAGCGAAAGCCCGGCGATGGCCCCCAGCAGCGCCTGCAAAATTAGGGTGATGGAGCGCAGGGTATCCTGGAAGCTCTCGGTGGAGGCAATCTGATACTTGCCCTTGCCGTAGCGGCCCTCGAAGATGCGCTGCACCTGGCGGGTCACCTGCCTGGCATCAGCTCCTTTTTTGAGGGAGAGCACCACAAAATCGTACTGGCCCTTGCGGGCAGTGGGCGAGGTGTTCCAGATGAGCTCGTTGGGAACGTAAACGGTCGCCGCCGCCCCCAGCCCGCCAAAAAGCCCCCCGGGGGGTTGCAAGACCCCCACCACGGTGAGCTCGAGGCGGGCTCCATTCGGGTAGAAGAGCCGGGCCACCTGGCCCACCGCCTCGCGACCAGGGAACAGATCCCGGGCGGCCCGGTCGGACAGCACCGCCACCGCCAGCCCTCCCCGCGCTTCAGCCTGGCTGAAGTAGCGTCCCCTGGCCAGCTTGTTGGTGGGATCGAGCCGGGGCAGGTCGCCGGGCGTGCCCTGGAGCTGGATGGAGCGCCGTGTGCCGGGCCGGGCCTCGTACTGCGCACTGGTGAAAAGCTGCGGAATAACCGAGGCCGGCAGGGTTTGCAAAGCCAGGATGTCCTCCTCGCGGATAGGCGCGGTACTGAAGTCCTGGCCCTCATTGAAGTTGGGCTGTACGAAAATCGAACGGCCCGCGATGGCCTCTAAATCCTGGGTGATGCCGGCGGTAGCCATCTGACCCAGCGAGATCATGGCTGTAACGGCAAAAACCCCAATCACAATGCCCAGCAAAGCCAGAAAGCTGCGCAGCTTGTTGCCCCACAGCGACTCGAAGGCCATGCGGAAGTTCTCGAGCGGGTTCATACCGGGCTGGCCTCCACGCACCGACCTGAGGGGGGTGTCCCTGGCTGGACTCATACCATACCTCCATCGGCCACCCGGCCATCGCGCAGCCGCACGATGCGCTGGGCCCGGGCCCCCACATCGGGCTCGTGGGTCACCATCACAATGGTTTTGCCCTGGCGATGCAGGGCATCGAACAGCCCCAGAATCTCGTCGGAAGACCTGGAGTCGAGGTTACCGGTGGGCTCGTCGGCCAGGAGCAGGTCGGGCTCCTGCACCAGGGCCCGGGCAATGGCCACCCGCTGCTTCTGCCCACCCGAAAGCTCGGAGGGCAGGTGGTCGAGACGGTCGCCCAAACCCACCGCCTCGAGCGCCGCTTTGGCCCGCTTAAGCCGCTCCGCCAGGGGCAGCCCCCGGTAAACCAAGGGCAGGGCCACGTTGTGCAGGGCGGTCAGGCGCGGCAGCAGGAAAAACGCCTGGAACACAAACCCCACCCGCTGGTTGCGGATGCGGGCCAGTTGGGCCTCGCTCAGGCCGCGCACCGGCTCGCCCCCCAGGCGGTACTCGCCCTCGGTGGGCGTGTCGAGCAGGCCGATGATGTGCATCAGGGTAGACTTGCCCGAGCCCGAAGGCCCCATCAGGGCCACATACTCGCCGGGGTAGATGGTCAGGTCGACGCCCGAAAGTGCGCGCACCTCCACCGTGCGGGTGCTCGAGCCCGAGCGGTAGACCTTGGTTACGCCCCGCATCTCCACCACCGGCACTTTTTCACGCTGGGAAGCAGCCATCTCTAACCTCACTCCTGCCGCCTGGCATCAGCGCCCCCCGGCCCCGGGCAGGCGGTAGCTGACCTTGCTACCCTCTTTAAGGGTTTCAGGCGGCAGCGAGACCAGCAGGCTGTCCTCGGCCAGCCCCTCCACCGCGGCCTGGGTCAGGTTGCGGGCCTTGAGCACGATGGGCTGTTTGCGCACTGTGCGGCTCTGGGTGTCCACCACCCAGACAAAGCGCTGCCCCTGCTCCTCGACCAGGGCCTCGAGGGGAATCTTGAGCGCGCTGGGCAGGCGCAGGGTGGTGATGTTGGCGGTAGCGGTCAGGCCGGGCCGGGCCAGCGCCTCGGCCTGCGGGTCTAAAAACCGTATAAACACCGGCAAGACCGCGCTCCCCCCGCCAGCGGCCACCTCGGCCTGCACCCCCAGGCGATCCACCTTGCCCTGCAAGGGCTGCTCCGGGGCGGCGTCGAGTTCGATCCGCACCGGCTGACCGGGGCGCACGAAGGGAATCTCGGCCTCGGATAAGCGGGCCTGTACACGCAGGCTCCCAGCCTCCACCAGGCGGATGGCCGGGGCGCTGGGCGAGGTTCCACTGCCGCCGGGCGCGGTGGTCTCGACCCCCACCAGGAAGCCCACGCTCGAGACCACGCCGGCCACCGGGGCCCGCAGCGTGGACTGGGCAATGGTTCGCTCCAGGGCCGCAAGCTCGTTCTGCCGGGCCTGAAGCTGGGCTTGCAGTTCGCGCTGGGTGCTGAGGCGGTTTTGCAGCAGGCTGGTCAACTGGGCCTCGAGGTCTTTCACCTGGCGTTCGGCCTGGCGTACCTCGTTGGCGGCCACCCCACCGGTGGCCAGCAGCGCTTGCAGCAGACTCAGGTTGCGCCGGGCCTCCTGGAGCTGGTTTTGCAAACGGGTGCGGTTGCTGGCAAACTCGGCCTCCTGGGCCTGGATCCGCGCCCGCAGGGCTTGCAAATTCTCGGCGGCGACCCGGCGTTGCGCGGTCTCGTTGACGGTCTCGAGCACCGCCAGCACCTGCCCGGCCTGCACAGCCTGGCCCTCCCGCACCCGCACCTCGGCCACCCGGCCCGGCCTAGGGAAGGTGAGGGTATAAACCCGCGCCTCCACCGTCCCACTAGCCCTTACCTCCCGAATAAACTCACCCTGCTCCACCCGTACCACATTGACTGCAAGGCCCTGCTCAGCCCTCGGGCGCAGCAAACCGAGCAGGGTCAAACCCAGCGACAGGGCCACCACAAGAGCCCAGAACCAACGTTTCATGCTTATTGCCTCCAGTTATAGCCCTAACCCTGGGCCAGGATACCCCACAAGGTAAAAGCCAGCGAAACAGCAGCCACTGCCAGCGTGGCCCAGAGGGCTCGAGCCGGGGCCAGCACCCGCAGGCCCGACCAGATAATCCAGAACGACCAGATGGAACCTAGCATTCCCAGACCCTGCAGCACACGGGTGCCCACCGCAGAACCCACCACCTGCTGGTACTCCCGCTGCCAGGCCCGCACCGCTTCGGCATCGGTCATGGGCGGCACCGGGGGCAGATCGGCGGTTACCGGGAACAAAGCCCCAAAGGGTATCAGCACCAGCCCTACCAGCAAGGCTGGAACATTGGCCCAGCCATACACCTCCCAGGCCCGGCTATCCGGCCCGGCCAGCAGGCGCACAATAAGCCCGCCCAGCCCCCAGAGGATCATGCCAACCACCACCCCGCCCACCAGGGCCAGCACCATCTGCACCACCCAGCCCCCAGGCAGCAGGCCGGGCAGTAATCGGAGTAGCAACACCTGCCCCAGCGAGGCCGCCGTGGTGGCCGCAATCACAATGAAAAAGGGGGCTACCAGGTTGGGCTTGCGCTCGGCCAGGGCTCGAAAAAAGTGGGTGGGTTGCAACAGGACGTCCAGCATAATCACCTCACCTCACAGTCTAAGCCTGCATCAAAACCACTGGGTGGGTTGCGCCGTCGGCCCCAGCTAGTTCGTGCAGCTAGCCCCTGGGCCCACCTCGAGCACCACCCCGCTGGCGCCGTCGAATTCCAGCCGGGTTTCTTCGGAGATAAAACCCCTGGTGCAGCCGGGCTTCAAGGGGGTGTCCTCGAGGCGCGCCTCACCGCCTTGGTACCCAAGGGCATAGGGCTGGGTTCCCTGGGGGCGCAGGGTGTACTGGCCAGCGACCCAGCGCCCGTGCAAGCGGTACTTGCCTCCTTCCAGGCTGCGCTCGCACCCAATACAGACCCCACCGCCGCTCACCTCCACCACCCCACGCACCACCTCGGTGGTGGCTGAAACCACCCCGGCGTCCACCGACCGGCGGTTCAGATCGAACAGATCCTGGGTCAGCCCCAAGGCTGCCAGGGCCACAAAACCAACCCCTACCCAGCGGGCCGTGGGGCTGAAGGTGCCCGTCCACAGGCGATAGCCCGCATAGGCCAGCCAGGCGAATACCAGCCCAAACACCACCCGTTCGAAAGTTCCAAAATGCGCATTGGGCATCTCAGGCCTCCACTTCCTGCCACAAGCGGCTGGCCGCCCAAAAGAGCGGCACCATCAGCGCCAACGAAAGCACAAAGCCTTCGGTCGGCAGACCGGGAAAGCTCTCCCACAACCCCCGCACCGCGGGGTTCTGCTCGAAGGTGGGCGCCGGCAGCCGCCACGGTGGCAAAAGCTTGTAAAACAGGTCGCCAAAAAGCCGCACACTCCACTCCAGCACCTGGCCCATACCCACCACACCCATCACCAAAGCGATCAGGGTGGCTTTACCCGGGGTATAGGCCGTCACCCAGAGCCCCAGGAAAAGCGCCGGAACCACCAGCGCCAGCCCCCCCAAAGCGTAAAGCCAGAGGCTAGCCCCCAGGCCCAGGGGCAGGCCCATCCCCACCTGGGCCAGCCAGAAAGTCATAATGAGCCACACCGCCCCGTTAAAGAGGCTCAGTACGGCCCCACCAAAAACCGCCTTGGCGGCCAGGTGCAGCCAGGCCGGCTGAGGCGAGCCCAGCAACAACGACCAGCGACCCGCGCGGTATTCACGCCAAAAATCCTGGGCCAGCCCCACCAGCAGCACAGTGTTTACACACATAGCAAAAAACGCCGTCGTAGAGACCACGGCGATGGCCGACTCGAGGTTGCTCCCTGTCCAGGCAAAGATCTGGCGGGCCAGCAAAAACCAGGCCGCCACCCCCAGCAAGAGCCCCAGTCCAAATACACCAAACTTACGCAGCTCGAGCCAGATCAGAGTCGAAAACGTGTTGATCAAGTGAACCTCCTCCTAAGGTTGGGGTTAGGCCCCGCCCATGCGCCAATCCGCGTCTTCCACACCCTCAAGCTCATTCTTGGCAGCTCCGTCAGGCCAGCACCTCGATAAAGGCGTCCTTCACGCTCTGCCCCCGGGCCCGCAAGTCCTCGGCCAGGGCATCCAGGGCCAGGCGGCCCTCCTTCAAGAGCAGCACCCGCTCAAAAATCCCCTCGGCCTCGCTCACCTCGTGGGTTGAGAGCACCAAGCAGGCCTCCTCCCGCCACTCCAGCACCAGGCTTTTGAGGATGCGGTCGCGCGAGATCACGTCTATGCCCGAGAGCGGTTCGTCGAGTAAGAACAGCCGGGCGTCGCGGGCCAGCACCATGGCCAGTCGCAGACGGGCCCGTTGCCCCCGCGACATCGCGCGGTAGCTCTGCTGCGGCACCTCCAGGAAGGCCAGCAGTTCGCGGTAGCGCCTGGGGTTGAAGTCGGGGTACAGCCCCCGCATAAAACGTTCGGCATCGCCGGGGGTCATCCAGGCGTACAGGTTGTCGGCGTCGGAGAGATAAGCAATCTGGCCCCGGTTCTCGCGTGGGCTTTTTCCCAGCACTTCCACCCGGCCCTGGGTGGGAAAGAGCATCCCGGCCAGGAGCTTGAGGGTGGTGGTCTTGCCCGAGCCGTTCAGGCCCAAGAGCCCCACCGCCTGCCCTGGGTAGAGCTCGAGGCTCAGGTCGTGCACCCCCTCGGTTTTACCGTAGCGCTTGGTCACGCCAATGAGTCGGGCCAACATCACCGCACCTCCCCGCCGCTGTTGGCGCCCAGGCTTCTAAGGGCTTTTAGGGCCTCCTCGAGGCCCAGCCCCAGGCTCTGTACCTCCGACCAGAAGCGCTGGGCGGCCTCTTGCAGAATGCGAAGCCGGATGCCCTCCACGTTTACATCCTCCCGCACAAAAGTACCCAGGCCCCGCCGGGTCTCGGTGATCTGGGCCATCTCGAGCTGGCTGTAGGCGTGTATCACCGTGTTGGGGTTGACCTTCAAGGCCGCCGCCAGCTCCCGCGCCGAGGGCAGCTTATCCCCTGGCTTCATCTTCCCACTAGCCAGCATCCGCTCCACCCCCCGCACGATCTGCGCATAAATCGGCCCTGCTTCCACGTCCAAGTCCCACAATCGAGCCACCTCCTTAGTGCACTAGCTATCTAGTACACTAAAACTCAAGCAACAATATGTCAAGCCCCAAACCCTGCTGCCCTAACGCAGGGGCTCGAGGGTCTGGCGCGTCCTGAAACTGGTCTCCCCCATCCGCATGGGCAGGTACTGCCCGCTGGCCCACCTGGCCAGCAGGTTGTCGTACCCACCGGACAGGAGCGCGCCGGACTGGCCCATGGGGTGAATGAACCTCGAGTTCTCCAGATCGGCAAAATCCAGGATGTGCCGGTAGCTGCTCCCCACGGTCATGCGGAAGGTGCTGGGGTCGTAGGAAGCCCGGTTCAGGGTGTAGCGGTCGCCCCCGTGGGGCACAGCCCGGTCGGCCAGGCGGTTGAGCGGCGAGACGTTGGTCAGGATGGCGTGGGGGAAGGTGGCCCGGTGCACCTCGCCCCAGCGCGGGGGGTTGTTGCCAAAGCGATCCAGAGCCTTATCGAGCGCGAGGGCGGCGTAGTCCAGGCAGGTTTGGGTATCGGGCGTCTGGCAGGCCGGGTCGCCCTGGCGCATGGCGGCCAGCAGGTAGCGGGGCTGCTCCCAGAACTCCTGCTCCACCTCCCGGCTGGGCAGGCGGGTCAGCTCGGTGTACCAGGCCTGGAAGACCGTGGGCTCCACCTGCTCGGCCCGCATCACCCCATCCCAGGCCAGCAAACGGGCCTTCCACTGGCGGGCGTTCTCCGAGAGCGGGTTGAGCATTTCCAGAACTGGCTTGAATTCCCTGAACAGCAGGCTGGTGATGTCCTGCTGCATGGCCACCATGTCTTCCAGGGAGAGCTTTTCCTTGACCAGGATCAGCTCGCGGATGCGCTGGGCCCGGTAGGGTTCCTCCCACTCCAGCGAGATGGTGTGCGGGTAGTTGGGGGCGGTCACCTTGTTGTTGGCGGTAACGATAAAGCCCTCTTTGGGGTTATAGACTTGCGGCCACTGATCCTGGGGCAGATAGCCCTGCCAGTCCCAGTTGCCATCGCCCGGCACCGGCATCAGGCCGGAGTGGCCGGGGCGGCGGATGGGGAAGCGGGCCGGGGCCATATAGCCGATGTTGCCGTCCACATCGGCATAGACGAAGTTTTGGCTGGGCGCGTTGTAGAGGGCCAGGGCGGCCTTGAACTCCTCCCAGTTCTGCGCGCGGGCGATCCCCAAAAAGGCCTCGATGGTGCGGTCGGTGGGGTCGAGGCTGGTCCAGCGCAACGAAAGCGGCTTTGCACCGGGGTTGCTGACCACATCGTTGATGACGGGCCCATAGCGGCTCTCCCGCACCCGCAGGGTTACGTCGGGCTCTCCCTTGACCTTGATCACCTCGGTGCGGGTGCGCCAGGGCTCAGTCCGCCCCTTGTAGCGGTAGCCGCCTGGAACCTCCTCCATGATGTACAGATCCTGCACGTCGGCCCCGACCGTCGTCACCCCCCAGCCGATGCGCTCGTTGCGGCCAATCACCACCGCCGGAAGCCCCGGAAAGCTGCTGCCGATGGCCTTGTAGGTGGGGGCTTCGATATGCACCAGGTACCAGATCGAGGGGGCGCCCAGCCCCAAATGCGGGTCGTTGGCCAGCAGGGGTTTTCCGCTCACGGTGCGCGCCGGGCCGATCACCCAGTTGTTGGAGGCCCGGGCCATCGGCTCGCCCGGCAGGTGCAAAGCCTGGGGCAGCCGGGCCGCCAGGCTGAGGAGGGAACGGGCCGACTCCCCATCCGGCTTGGCCGGCGGAGGAAGTTGTAGATCCTCGGCCTGCAGCACGGTGGGCGCATCGGCAGGGTATGGGGGCCTGAGCTGCATCATGCGCGCCGTGGACATGCCTTTGGCCGCCCACTGCAGGCGCTGTAGCTCGCTGCGCCAGTTACCCGAAAGGTCGTAGGACATCATCTTGGCCCAGACCAGCACATCCGCGGGCTTCCAGGGCTCGGGCCTAAAGCCCAGCAGGCGGAACTCCAGCGGCAGCGGCGGGTTGGTAGCCAGGTAGGCGTTGATGCCCGCCACGTAGGCGTCCACCACCGCCCTGGCCTGGGGCGATAGGCTCCCATAGGCCTGCTCGGCGGCCCGGTAGAAGCCCCAGGTGCGCAGAAAGCGATCCTGCTCCAGGGTGGCCTTCCCGAGCACCTCGGAAAGCCGCCCGGCCCCAATGCGGCGCTGGAACTCCATCTGCCACAGCCGATCCTGGGCATGGGCCACACCCAGGGCAAAGAAGGCATCCTCATCGGTCTGGGCTTTGATGTGCAGCACCCCCTCGGCGGTGCGGCTCATTTCAACCGGCGCCGAGAGGCCTTTCAGGGCCAGCCGCCCCGTGTGCTGCGGGAGGGTGGCCGCCCGCAGCCAGAACCAGCCCCCCACCGCCAAAACCAGCGCCAGCCCGATCACCACCAGCAATAAACGCCCCAGAAAACGCAGTAAGCGCACACTTCCTCCTTGCTTTAGCCCTAGTATAAGACCCCGGTAGGCGGTGCACCCTTTGCCCACCGATCTCGGAAAAACGCCCAGGCGATGGAAAAATCACAGAGGGGTACTCTCACCCCGCCAGAAAGCCCGCCCCCCCGCTGCGCGGCGATCCAGGAATAGTTCTACCGTGTTGCCATCGGGGTCTTGCAGGCTCAGCACCCAGGCGATCCCGCGATCCTCCAGCCGGAAGGGCACCCCCTCGAGCCGCACAAAATCCTGGGCCGCCCGGAAGTCCTCCTCGGAGGCGCAAGCAAAACCCAGCACAACCGAGCCTGCAGGAACCCCCTCGCTCAGGGCCAGCTCGTAGTGGGCCAGGTTCTCGGAGGAAACCAAGAGCGCGGTCTTGGCGAAGCGCTCGGAAAGCTGCAAATCCAGGAAACGGGTGTAAAAGGTAACGGCGGCCTCGAGGTGCCGCACGGTCAGGTGTACATAGGCCAGACGGGTGGTGTACATCCAGAGTATTCTGGAGCGACCGAGCCTCCAGGTCAAACCCAACCGATGTGTTGGCTTACCCATTTCTGCCGCGTAGCAGGCACGGTTAGAATGGCTTCCATGAAAATCGAGTTCCGCGAGAATGGCTCCATCGGTATCGAAACCGGCGGCAAGTACGTCTTTCGTCAGGGCGACCAGGAGGTGGTCATCGAGAAGCCCCGGGTCTCGCTGTGCCGCTGCGGGCATTCGGCCAACAAGCCTTTCTGCGACGGCAGCCACAAGTCGGTGGGCTTTGTGGCCCCGGCTGCGGTGATCGAGCTCGAGGAGCCGAGGTAACCCAGGTCCCAATCACCGGTGTGACCCGCGATAAGATGACGGGCGGAGGTTACTATGCCCATGCGCTATCGCAAACTTGGTCAGTGGGGCTTGAAGGTTTCGGAAATTTCGCTGGGGGCCTGGGTCACTTACGGTGACGCAGTGCAGGATCTCGAGCGCATCAAGGCCATCACCCGCATCGCCTACGAGGGCGGGATTAACTTTTTCGACAACGCAGATGTCTACGCCAAGGGGCTGGCCGAGGAGCTGATGAGCAAAGCCCTGCTGGAGCAGTTCCCCCGCCACGAGCTGGTGCTCTCCAGCAAGGTCTTCTGGCCCACCAGCGACGACGCCAACGGCCGGGGCCTCTCGCGCAAGCACGTGCGGGAAAGCCTCGAGCGCAGCCTCAAGCGCATGGGCACCGACTACCTCGACCTGTACTTCTGCCACCGCTACGACCCCGAGGTGCCCATGGAGGAAATTGTCAGCACCATGAGCAACCTGGTCGACCGGGGTCTGGTGCTGTACTGGGGTACTTCCGAGTGGCCGGCGGCCCGCATCGTGGAGGCCGTACAGTTTGCCCGCAACAACGGCCTGCACCCGCCCGCCGTGGAGCAGCCGCAGTACTCGATGCTCTACCGCGAGCGCGTGGAGCAGGAGATTCTGCCCGAGACCGAGCGCTTTGGGATGGGTATGGTGGTCTGGAGCCCGCTGGCCATGGGCATGCTCACCGGGCGCTACGACAAGGGCATCCCCAAGGACAGCCGCTTCGAGCGCTACCCGCAGTTTGGCAACCGCTTCCTGACCGAGGAAAACGTGAGGAAGGTCAAGGCTCTGAAGGAAGTGGCCGATGAGCTGGGCCTCACCCGCACCCAGCTGGCCCTGGCCTGGGTCTTGCGGCAAAAAGGCGTGAGCAGCGCCATCACCGGCGCGACCAGGCCCGAGCAGCTCGAGGAGAGCCTGGGCGCCGCTGGGGTAGACCTGCCCCAGGAGGCGCTGGAGAAAATCGAAAAGATTCTGGGCGAAGAGCCTAAAGCCTGAGGATATACTCGGCCAGCCGCACGATATCGTTTTGCAGGTTGAGGGTTTTGCGTTCGGGGGGCCGGTCTTTGAGATCGCGGATTTTGTCGGCAATTTTGCGAGGCTGGCGGATGTAGTACCCCAGCTTCTCGTGCCGGATTAGTTCGACGTTGCCGTGCTCCTGCGGCCATACGTAGTCGCAGATGATCAGATCCTTGCCCTGGGAGAGCACCTCGGCGATGGTCGCAGGGCCGGCCTTGGAGACCACCACATTGGACACATTGATGAGCTCGTACATCTGGTGGGTGAAGCCAAACACAACCAGGTTGGATAGCCGGTGCTTTTGCTTGAAGGCCTCGAGCTGCCGGTAAAGCTTCTGGTTGTATCCGCAGACCACCACCACGTTGATCCCCTCGATTTTTACCAGCTCCCGTACCAGCTTGAAGCTGATTTTGAGGCCGGCCCCACCCCCTGTTACCAAGACGGTGTAGGGCTGGCTCAGGCCCCACTCCTCGCGCAATCTGACAATTTCGCCAGGATCTAGCGGTTTGTTGTATCTGGGATCAATCAGGGTTTGAAAATAGTGCAAATTTTCCGGGGGCACCCGGTGGCGGCGGGCGATGCTGTAGGCTTCGGGGCTGGCCACCACGTACTGGTCTTTGGTATCGATGAACCAGTACAGGTGCGGGCTGAAAATATCGCTCACCACCGTGAGGGTTTTGGGCTTGTGCTTGCGCACGTAGGGCAGCCGGCGAAAACCGTGGTTCACCGGGTAACAGTAGATGATTTTGTCGGGGCGGAACTCCTCCAGGTAAGCGTTGATGGCCGGGGCCAGGCGCATCCCCAGCACCCGGGCAAAGGTCTGGATGGCCGGGCGGGTCTGGTAGAAGGCCTGAAAAACCGTAAAGAGCCAGCGCTGCTTGTTGACGGCAAAGTTGTAGCCGTCCTGGATGGCCTGGGCGATCCAGCGCGGCCCCACATCGAAAAAGTTGAACAGGCGAACCTCGGAGGTGGGCTCGAGCTCGGTCAGCAGTTTGTGTAGGTTCTGCGCCAGGGCAAAGTGCCCACCCCCGGCTTTTGTGTAGACCAGCAAAATTCGTTGTGGCATAACCCGCGCAGCGCAGGGCTGCGCCACTCCAGCTTAGGGCATTTTGCGACAAATGACGAATGCGGGCGAATGCCCCTACCATCGGCTCAGGCCAGCGGCCGGTGGCAGAGCCAGACCTCGCTTTTGGCCCGCCAGCCCTCGGGCAGCTCGATAAACCGGCTGGGCGGCGGCACCGCCAAAACCTTGTGCCCCACAATGCTGAACTCAATCGCCGTGAACAGCCGGTCGAGGGCCCGCCCCAGCGAGCGGGTCTCCAGCGGGCTAAAGCGCAGGCGGGGCAGCCTGGCCTCGAGGCTCTTGCAACCGGCATAGGGCAGCAGCTCGGCGGGGTCGCGCCAGCGCCGCGGCGGCCCTACCAAAAGCTCGGCCAGCACCAGCGAAAGCCCCGGATAGCGCCGCAAGAACTCCTCGGGGTCAAACTCCAGCGAGAGCTCCAGGTTTACCTCTACGTCCTGCCACACTTCCCGTCTAGCAGCACTCGCCATACCTCAGCTTGCAACAAGCAAAGCCCTCAGGTCAAGCGCAAATAACCCGTTCCAGACAGCAAAACGAGCAAAAACCGT
This sequence comes from Meiothermus taiwanensis WR-220, assembly GCF_003568585.1. NCBI lineage: Bacteria > Thermotogati > Deinococcota > Deinococci > Thermales > Thermaceae > Meiothermus > Meiothermus taiwanensis. The sequence goes on along the minus strand of NZ_CP021130.1, from coordinate 841,391 downwards.
CTGACAGTTAAGAGCGTATAGCGTCAATCGGCAAACCAGCGCAACCAGGTTGCCCGGGCCAAAAACTCAGCCTGGCGCTTGAAGCGGCCCGCCACCGCGTGGGTCTCGAGGGCCTGGACAGTGTCACCGGCGTGGTGCCAGGCTAGAGCAATGGCCTTGAGGCAAGACCATTGGCCTTCTTCGTCGCCCAAAAAGCGGTAGACAGCCAAAGCCCTCGACAGCAGGGTGATGGCTTGATGGGTTTGGCCCTCGTATAGGCTGGCCACCCCCCACACAAACAGGCTCTGGGCCCAGGCCCGGTTCTCTCCCGTACAGCGCGCCAGATGCTCGGCGCGCTGTGCCAGTGCGCCGGACTCCAGCGGTTGTTGTTCTAGCTTGTGCCAGGCTTCGCACAGCAGCCGTTGTAGGTTCTCGCGTACGGTGGGTTGGTATGTGTTCGTCAAAGCGCTCATCACTACCCGCCAGGGTATCAGTTTGTGCGAACCTGTTCGGCACATCCGTCACCAGTGGTTTTCACTTAACGCTCATCGGCCCTTCATGGGTGCAAAAATCACCGCGCTCTGGGCATCCTGTCCACTTTCCATTTCCTTCGGGTAGGCTAGAGCCATGGTGGAAAGCCTCCAACGCCGCTTACCCCAAAAAGTCAGCACCGCCCCCGCCGATCTGGAAATCCACAGCAAGGATGAGGGCTACCCAGCCCACCACCCGCCCATGGCGGTGGTCTACGCCGAAGGCCTCGAGGACATTCAAACCACCCTGGCCTGGGCCCGCGAGCACCGCATCCCGGTGGTGCCCTTTGGAGCCGGAACCAGCATCGAAGGCCAGGTTATTCCCCAGGGGCCGGCCCTCTCGCTGGATCTCTCGCGCATGAACCGGGTGCTGGAAGTGCGCCCCGAGGATTTCCTGGCGGTGGTGGAGCCCGGCGTAACCCGCAAGGCCCTGAACGAGGCCCTCAAAGGCACCGGTCTGTTCTTCCCGGTAGACCCCGGGGCCGATGCCTCGCTGGGCGGGATGGCCGCCACCAACGCCTCGGGCACCACCACCGTGCGCTATGGGGGCATGCGCCAGAACGTGCTGGCCTTGCAGGTGGTGCTGGCCAATGGCGAGGTGCTGGAGCTGGGCCGGGGGGTGCGCAAGACCAGCGCCGGCTACGACCTGAAAGACCTCTTCATCGGCTCCGAGGGCACCCTGGGCATCATCACCCGCCTCACCCTGAAACTGCACCCCATCCCCGAGCACATCCACACCTTGCGGGTCTTCTTCGAAAACCTGAACGACACCGCCCAGGCTGCTTACGCCGTGATGGCCAGCGGGCTGCCGGTAGCCCGCCTCGAGCTCGTGGATGAGATCGGCATCAAAGCCATCAACCGCTATCTGGGCCGCAGTTACCCGGAAAAACCCGTCCTGTTCCTGGAGTTCCACTCCTCCACCCGCGCAGCCCTCGAGGCCGAGTCCCACCTGGCCCTCGAGCTGATGCGAGAGGCCGGAGCCGTTAGCATAGACGCCGCCCGCACCCAGGAAGAACGCACCGCCCAGTGGGAGGCCCGGCACCAGTCCTACTGGGCCCTGGTCAACCTGTTTCCCGGCAAGGAGTACCTCTCCACCGACACCGCCGTGCCCATCTCCAAAATGCCCGATCTGGTGGCCTATTCCAGCCGCTTGCTGCGCGAGCTGGGCCTGACCGGAAACATCCTGGGGCATGTGGGCGACGGCAACTTTCACACCCTGGTGGTTTGCGAGCCGGGCGACCCGCGGGCCGAGGAGTTTTCCCTTCGGCTGGTGGAGCACGCTTTGGCCCTGGGCGGCACCTGCACCGGCGAGCACGGGGTGGGCCTGCGCAAAAAGAAGTACCTGCCCAAAGAGCACGGCCCGGCCCTGGCCTGGATGCGCCAGATCAAGCAGCTCTTCGACCCCCAAAACCTGCTCAACCCCGGCAAAATCTTCGACTAGGGCGCGGCTGGATTAGTTTTTCAACCCCAGCCCAGGCGCACAGTGTTTACTGATCAGCTTGAACTGGTTCTGGAAGCCGTCCGAACGCTGCGACATCCAGATGCCCACATCATCGTGGCGCGAGACCAGCTGCCGGATGGGGCCGCCGGGCTGCCCAAAGGCATCGGTGTAGAAGACCTCGGGGCCGTTGCGGTTGTACCAGTAGACCGGGCCGTGGTAGGCCTCGCGGTCGCAGCCGCGCAGCCCGCTAAAGCCCCTAAAGACCTGCTCGGTGTAGTGCAGCTCGGAGAGGTTGGCAGGGTTCATGGTGGTGATGGGGTCGAAGACGGCGGTGGAGGCCACCACCTCGACCTTATCGGCCAGGCGGAGCTTGAAGGCCCAGATCTCGTAGAGCGAGCCGGGGCTGTTGCTATGGCAGCCGGTTCCCGGAAGGGTCATGACGGTGCGGCCAATGTCGTTGCCGGGGTCGGCGTCGCCCAGGGTGCGGTCGCGCTCGCAGATGGAGCCCACCAGGCCGGTGTCGGCCATCCCCTGCACGCTCACCCGGTGCCCGCTGGGGGCCACCAGATCGAACATCAAGGAGTGCTGGCGCACGCTGTAACGGCGCACCCCGCCGGTGCCCATATGGGCCACGATGCGGGTGCTGGTCAGGGCCACCCGGTCTTCGTCGTTGCGGGTGCCGCGGTTGGCCACAAAGACCTTGAACCCCTCGTGGGCCTCCGGCATACGCGCCAGCTTGCCCACATAGCCAAAGGGGGGCAGCTCGGGGTTGGCCAGGCTGGTGCGGGGGTCGTCGCCGTGGTCGTGGTCGAAGTAGCACCTGTACTCAGGGTCTACCTGGGGGTGCCAGGTGGGGTACAGCTCGCCATCGGGGCCTTTGACCACGTGGCGGTTGTGCACCCAGTCGGGGCAGGCCTGCCCCGCAACGGGGGTGGGTTGGTTGGGGGGTACGACGGGGGATGCGGCCTCGAGGGCGTTGCAGGCCAGCAGCAACCAGAGCAGAACCGGGAGCAGGGCGGTTCGTTTCTGCATGGAATCCCTCCAGGTTTTAAGGTTAGCAAGGCCCCCCGGCCCCAGGTGCAGAAGGTTCTTTAACTTTGCTTTATTTAACGTGGGAGTGCTCGAGCCTCCAGGCGCACCTCCACCGGGTCGTTGACCTGCAGGAAGAGAAAGCTGGGGCGCTTCAACCCCCACTCCGAGAAGCTGGTGTTGAACCCCCCCACAAAGCGGTAGGCGCTGCCCTCGCGGGTGAGTCTGCCGGCGATGCGCACCGGGCGACGGGTTCCGCTGATTTCCAGCGTTCCTAGCAGCACGACGTCCTCGCCGGTCTGGGTCAGGCGCTCCAGGTCTAAGCAGCTCAGGGGAAAACGGTTGACATCGAAGACCCCCCGCGCGTCGGCGTCGCGCAGGGGGTTGCCCGAATCGAAGCGGCCCAGCTCCACACACACCTGGCCCGAAGCCTCGCCGGTCTGGGGGTTCCAGCGCACCGTACCGCGCACGCTGGTGTTGCTGCCCTCCCAGCGCCCCAGGGTGTAGCTGGCCGCGTAGGTCACACGCCCCTCGATGGTGAACTGGCTGATCTGGGCCTGAACACCGCCCGACAGCCAAGCCAGCCAGAGCAACACCAGCCAATTGCGCATCTTCCCCCTCTTACCTGACCTCGAGCACCTCCGGCATGGGCTCGCTCAGGACACCTTCTAAGATACGCGCCGCGGCCTCGTCTGGATGCAGAGCATGTTTGGGCGCACCCCCCAGGGGGGCCCAGAGGCCGGTGGCCACCGCCGGCAGCCGCACCAGGCAAAAGCGCACCCCTTCGCGGCGGAATTCCTTGCGGGCCACGTTCAAAAGCCCCTCGGCCCCCAGCTTGGTCGCCACATACCCCGACAAGCCCGGCACGGCAATCAGCTCCGGGTAAACCCCCAGCACCACCCCCCGGGCCTGGGGGTTGAAGGCGGCGTATTTGAGCACCAGGGCCAGGCCGGTAAGGTTGGCGGTGGAGAGGCGCTCGAGGTCGCCCAGCCCCTGCTCGCGCAGGCTGGCTTTCTGCACCGCACCCGCTGCATAGATGAGCAAGTCCAGCGGCCCTACCTCCTGGGCCAGCGCCTGCACCTCGAGCTCGTGGGCCAGCTCGGTAGGCACGGCCAGGGCCCCCAGATCTCGAGCCAGCCCCGCCAGAACCGCGCCATTGCGGCCCGAAAGCCACAACCGGCCCACCCGCCCGGCCAGCCCCCGCGCCAGGGCCTGCCCGATGCCCCCCGTCGCGCCCAACAGCAAGGTATTCATGGCCCCAAGGTACGTTTGTTTGCTGCCAAACACCGTGAGGCAGAAGCAAATCCCGCAAGACGCCACCCTTTTAGGGCCAAAGCTCTTCCTGGCCCCAGGGGCAAGTCAACCCATCGGTCGGGCTATTTCATCACAAAATGGTGACGAAATAGCCAAATCTGATCTCAATACGCTTTGGTAAAAGCAGTCTCGACCGCCTGCTCCACCGCGACCGGCAGGCCAATGTAGTAGCCCTGGGCATAGTGGCAGCCGTGGCGGGCCAGCCACTCGAGCTGGGTTCGGTTCTCCACCCCCTCGGCCAGGGTCTTGAGGCCAAAGGCGCTGGCCAGTTGCAGCATGGCCCGCAGGATGTCTTCCGAGGTCTGGCTTTTGCCAATCTCGGCCACAAAGCTTTTATCAATCTTGATCAGGTCTACCGGCACCTGCTTGAGGTGGGCCAGCGAGGAGTAGCCCATGCCAAAGTCGTCCAGGGCCACCCGCACGCCCAGGCCGCGCAGCGCCACCAGCCCCCCCAGCCACTTTTGCCGCTCGGGCAGCAGGGCCGACTCGGTGATCTCGAGCCACAACATGCTGGGCTGTAAGGCCTCGTCCACCAGCGAGCGCACCACCTCCCGCACCCAGTTGGGATGGGCCAGTGTGACGGCTGAAAAGTTAATCGCCAGCTCACCGCCCAGGCGTTTCTGATCCTGCACGGCCTGTTTGAGCACCGCCAGATCCAGCTCGCCAATCAGGCCCGACTCCTCGGCCAGCGGCACGAACTCAGCCGGGCGCAGCAGGCCGCGGGTGGGGTGCTCCCAGCGCACCAGGGCTTCCCACTTGTTGATGTAGCGCTCGGCGATGTTCAGGATGGGCTGGTACTGGATGAGGAAGCGGCCTTCTTGAATGGTTTTTCTGAGCTGCTGAATGGTCTCGAGGCGCTCGAGGGAATTGACGTCCTGGGCAGGGTCGTAAACGGCCACCTGGGTCTGGGCTTGCTTGGCCTGGTACATGGCCACATCGGCGGCGCGGGCCAGCTCGTCCAGGGTCTGGCCGTGCTCGGGGTAGAGCGCCACCCCCAGGCTGGCCTGCGCGTGAAGGACGTGTTCCCCCAGGTTGAAGGGGTGTTGAAAAACTTCGACAATGCGCCTTGCAGCGGCCATTGCCGAACTGCGGTCGGCAGAGGGCAGCAGCACCGCGAACTCGTCCCCACCCATGCGGGCCAGCAGGTCGTCCTGGCGCAAGGTGCCTTTGATACGCAAGGCCAGTTGGCGCAAGAGTTCGTCGCCCATCTGGTGGCCCAGGGTGTCATTGACCAGCTTAAAGTTGTCGAGATCGAGGTAGATCAGGGCCGGGGTCTCGCGCTTGCGTCGGTCGGCCACGAAAATACCCTCGGCCACCTCCCACAGCTTGCGGCGGTTGGGGAGGTCGGTGAGGGGGTCGTGGTAGGCCAGGTACTCGATGCGGGCCTGCTGGCGTTTGCGCTCGCCCACATCGCGGATGGAGATCAAGACCTGCTCGTGGCCTGCGATCTGCACCCGCACCCCCTGGGCTTCAACCTCGAGCGCACGGCCATCGCGGGTGACAAGGCGAACCTCCTCGAGGGCATCGCGCTCGCCCCCCAGAATGCGCTGCACCCGCTCCGCCACGCGCGGCAGCGAGTCGGGATGAACAAACTTGGTGAGGGGCTGGCCCACCACCTCCTCCAGGCGCTCGTAGCCAAGCCCGCGCAGGCCCACCGGGTTGAGGTACAGCAGCCTGGAACCATCGTAGAGGGCCACTGCATCAGGCAGGGTCTCCATCAGGGTGCGGTAGATGACCTCCTGTTCGCGCAGGGCCTCGTAGACCTGGGCCCGGTCAATGGCCAGGCTAAGCTGCCCCGCCACCCCCTCCAGAAAACGCACGTCGCGCGGCTCGAGGTCGGTATGGGCACTGACCACCACCAGCACCCCCACCACCTTGCCCTTGACCGGCAGCGGAACCGCCACCAGGCTGCGCTCGCCCAGCAGTCCGGCTTTGCTGCGCTCCTCGGTGCTATGCATCACCACCGTTTCGGCCAGGTGGGCCGCCCGGTGCACGATCTCGTGGGTGGGCTCGAAGTGTTCGGGCAGGGTTTGCCGCCCCCCGGCCCAGAGCAGCCGCAAACAGGCAGCCTCGGGCTGATAGACGGCAATGCTGTCGAAGCGCGGGTGTTCCTGCAGGGCCTCCACCACCCCGCGCATCAGGGCCAGCGGCTCGAGGTCGCGGGCCAGCCCGTCGCGCACCTTGGAGAAGAGGGCCAGCTCGAGGTTGCGCGCCTCGGCCTGGGCCTGGCTCTCCCGCATGGCCGCCTCGGCAGCCCAGCGGCGGTCGTACTGAAACCGAAACAGGCCCACCACCAGACAAGTCAGCAGATCCACCGCCCCTACCACCAGCACCACATCCTGGCTTGCATTCCACGGCACGCCCACCAGGCTGAGCAGCGCAATGTGAAAGAGGGGCAGAAACAGACCCACCCCCAACGCACCCCAAAGGCCCAGCCCCCAGCTCAGCAAGGCCACCCCCGGCAGAACCAGGTGCAGCGCCCCGTGGCTGAGGCTTTGATACATCAGGGGAAAGGTCAGCGCGTAAACCAGCACAAAGCCCACACCCACCAGCAGCTCGAGCCTGCGTGGCTTCAACCAGGCATTTATCTGCGCGTACAAGTGCCAACCTCCCACATCTGCCCGTGCTCCAGCTCGGCAGAACAAACCCCAGCGGGCCAGAACAGCCCTGCCGAAGTTACTTCCGTACTCGGTGATTGTACCTACAATGGGGCTTCTCTGTAACGTTAATCACACAGCCACCCCTCGTTACGCCCATACCCCTGGGCAGTTTACGCCGGCCGAAGCCCAACCTCAGCAGACTTGATGGCCTGCAGCACCTCTTCGGACACGGGACAGGTAACGCCCGCTGATGAAGCCGGGGCATGGCTTAAAGCTCCCCTCGAGCAATCCAGCGGCGCAGCGCCTCTGCCCGCTGGCGAACCGCCGCCTGCTCTTTTGGTTTGCGTTTGTCCCAGCTTTTGTACAACACCCCTAAGCGGGGGTTGGCCTCGAGCCTTGCACGGTGCTGGGCCATAAAGTCCCAGTACAGGCTGTTGAAGGGGCAGGCCCGAGTGCCCAGGGTCTCCTCTACCCGAAAGCTGCAGCGCTGGCAGTGGTTGCCCATGCGGGCGATGTACTTCCCGCTGGCCGCGTAGGGCTTGGAGGAAAGCACCGGCGAAGCAAACACCCCCATCCCCAACACGTTGGGAACCATCACCCAGTCGGCGGAGTCCACGAAGGCCGCAATAAACCAGGCGTTGAGTTCCTGCGGATTAACCCCGTACAGCAGGGCAAAGTTGGCCAGCACCATCAGCCGCTCGATGTGGTGGGCGTAGCCGCGCTGCCGCACCCGCTCGACGACCACAGACAGGCAGCGCATCCGGGTGGGGGCCCCCCAGAAAAGCGGGGGCAGGGGCCGGTGGGCATCCAGCTGGTTGGCCTGCCCCAGCCCCGGCATCTCGCGGCGGTAGACGTGGTAGACGTACTCCCGCCAGCCGATAATCTGCCGCAGGAAACCCTCGATGCTCGCCAGCGGGATGCCCCCTTTCTCGTACTCGGCCAGCGCCCGCTCCACCACCTCCTGGGGGTGCAGCAGCCCCAGGTTGATAACCGGCGAGAGCAAGGAGTGGTGCAGGCTCCAGCTCTGCTCCACCAGGGCATCCTGGTAGGGGCCAAACCGGGCCAGCCGGTGCAGCACGAAATCCTCCAGGGCTTGCAGGGCCTCCCGGCGCGTCACCGGCCAGTCGAAGCCCTCCAGCGCCCCGAAGTGGCCGTTGAATTTCTCCTGCACCGTGGCCATGGCCTGCCGGGTGAGGGCATCCGGGCTGAAGCGCAGGGGGGGTGGGGGCCGGTAGCCCGGTGGGGGGGTTTTGCGGTTCTCGGCGTCGTAGTTCCAGGCCCCGCCCAACGGCTGGTTCCCCTGCATCAGGTAGCCGGTGCGCCGGCGCATAAAGCGGTAGAAGTGCTCGAGGCGGTAGGTTTTGCGGCTGCCCGCCCAGCGGTCGAAGTCCTCCGGCTGCAACAGCCACAGCCGGTTGGGCACCGGCCGGTACACGCCCCCCAGCCCCTCCACCAAGGCCCGCACCCGCTCGGCAAAACCGTAGTCGGCAGGCTGCATCTGCACCAGGGTCTCGCCGGGGTGGGCACGGAAGAAGGCGGCCAGGGCTTCCGCCAGGGTCCCAGCCTGTAGATAGGCGACCTCGAGGCCGCCTTCGCGCAGTTCCTGAGCAAAATGACGCATGGCGCTGAAGAACAGCACCAGCTTCTGCGGGTGCATGGGCGGGGTGCGCCCCAGTTCGTAGGCTTCGATCAGCAAGACCCGCCTGGGGGCCAGCCGCCGCACCGCTGCGTGGTTGAGCTGGTCGCCCAGCACCCAGAGCGTCACGGTCTAGCGCACCCCCTGCAGGTACTGGGCGATGGGGCCGACCGCATCCCCCCGGCGGCTGGTGAGGATGTCCAGGTGGGTCAGGCCGGGCAGGATGCGAATCTCCGGGTTGGCGTTGGGGAATACCTCCCCCACGCTGCGAAAATCGCTCACCCGGGGCAGCAGGCCCCGCCCCGCGCCCAGGGCCAGCACCGGATACGGCAGCAAGCGCGGCCGAAGCTCGGGCATGGCGGTGTCGTAGGCCGAGATATCCAGCGAAAGCCGGTAGGGAAAAAACCACTCCGAGAAGCCCGTAACCGGGTTGGCGTAGGCGTTTATGAACTCCAGCGGGTCGGTGGCCTCGCCGGTGTCGCGCCACTCCACCCGCCCACCGCGCGGGCCCCGGATGGTGTAAACCAGGCGGCCCACCGCCAGGCTCAGCAGGTTGATGCCCTCGCGCCCGGTGGCCTGCCCCACCGAGACTGCAAAGATGGGCGAGAGGGCGTAGCGCTCGTCCACGCGGTACAGGGCTGCGGCCAGCCGGCTGGCCCGGAAGGGCGCCCAGCCGGGCGGGGCGTCGGCCTGGGGGTTCTGTGCCGTCATGAAGGCCTGGGCCTCGGCCTGGGCAAAGCCCACCGGGTTCAGCCCAAAGGCGTTGATGTAGGGGGGTGCCTTACCCTCCAGCAGCTCATTGAGCCCGGCCAGCCGGCCAAACCCCCCTTCGGTACCGCCCAGGTACTGCTCGCGCGTGAGGGTAATCAGGCGGGGTGCCCCGTCGAGCAAGATCAGGCCGCGGATGGTATCGCCCCGGTACAGGGCATAAAGCGAGGCCAGGCTGGCCCCCAGCGAGTGCCCGGCCAGCACCACCGGGCCGCTTAGGCGGGCCTGGTTCACCACGCGCTCGAGATCCTCCAGGTGTACCCGCAGGCCCCAGTCCTTGAGGAAGGGGAAGTCGGGCAGTGGGTAGTTCTGGTAGTACGCCCAGGGGTCGGGGGTGGTGAAGCCCCGGCGATCCTCGAGGCCGTTGGCCCGCCGATCCCAGGCCCATACCGCCCAGCCCGGCGCGGCCAGCACCAGCCGCCGGGCCAGAATATCAAAGTTGGTGGCACCCCCCAAAAAACCCGGCACAAAGATCACGGTGCCGCGGGGGGTGCCCTGGGCCGGGTAGACCAGCACGTAGCTTTTGTCCAGGGCCGCTCCGGCGGAAGTGGTGGCCCCCGGAATGGCCCGGTACTCGGGCTGGCCCTCCCAGCGGGCGGACTGGGCCTGGCCCAGCCCCAGCAGCCCCACCATCAACACAATCCATGCACGCATAGCTCTTATCCTGCTGCCGCCGGGGATTTGTGACATGGCCGGAGCACACAAAAAGGTGGGCCGAAGCCCACCCGGTCGAAGGGCTTCCCAGGCTATGGACTCGCGAAGCTGTCCTCCACGACGATGACCTCGAGGGTCTCGCCGGCCAGCAAGCCCACCGCAAACACACTGTAGACCTTGCCGCCCTCAAACCCCACCCCCTCGAGCGGCAGCGCAACGGTGCGGGTGCCGGTGGGGCGCACCTCGAGGTTGTACACCCCCGCCGGAACCGTGCCATAGCCCGAGAGCTGGTTGAAAGCCAGGTTGCGGAACAGCACCGGCCCCTCCTTGAGGGCTACGTCCACCGCAGGCGCGTCCGGCGAGGCATGGATCACACGAACCTTCGCCACCCCCTCGGCGGGGGCGATGCGGTCTTCCACCAGGCGAGCCTTGAGTGTGGAGGCGGTACCGAGCGCCATCACCGTGTAATACTTGCCCGCCTGCACCCGGATGTTCACATCGGCCACCTTGGCGGGGTTCTGCCCGGTGGTCTGCACAGTCAGGGTTAGGCTGCCTGCGGGCACCTCGGCGTAGTAGGTGACATCTTTGAAGGCCTGGGCTTCAAACACCTTGTTTCCACCCGATAGGATGTCCACCGCCGGTGCATCCGGTACTAGGTGGGCAAAGCGCACGTAGGCGGTACCCTCCTGGGCCAGGGCAAAACCAAGTACCAGCACCAAGCCTGCGATCCATCTTGTCCAAAGCATAGCGTGCTCCTTTCTTCCTGCTGGACTTTCTTCATGGGAATGGTATCGCGCAGCGGATGATTCAAAAACCAACCTGGATTACAAAGCAACAATCCCCGAACAAAAGTAAGGCCCCCGCCAGCCGGCAGGGGCTAAAAAAATCGGCCGTACTACTTGGGCAGCAGCACCGTATCGATCACATGAATGATCCCATTGCTGGCCTGAATGTCCACCGCAGTAACGGTCGAGTTGCCGTTCAGGATCACCTTACCATCTTTGACCTCGATGGTTACGTTCTGGCCCTCTACAGTCTTGGCTTCCTTAAGCGTAACCACCTGGCTCGAGGGCACCCGCCCCGCCACCACGTGGTAGGTCAGCACCTTGGTAAGGGCGGCTTTGTCGGCGAGGAGCTTGTCTAAGTCGGCCTTGGGGATCTTGGCAAAGGCTGCGTTGGTGGGCGCAAACACCGTGAAGGGGCCCGGGCCCGAGAGGGTCTCCACCAAACCCGCCGCCTGCACCGCGGCCAGCAGGGTGCTGAAGTTGGGGTTGGTGGCCACTATCTGGGCAATGGTCTGGTTCTGGGTGGTGCTCTGGGCGTTGGTCAGGGTAAGGCCCAGGGCGGCCAGGGCTAGACTACCGACTACCAGCAGGGTTCTTAGCTTCATACGTGCCCTCCCTAAAAAAGTTGAATGGCAGGCCCTTGAGATGTCAGCAACCGCCAGACCAACCTGCCCTTCAACCTTGGGGCTAAGGATATCCGTTCAGTATTAGTACAATATTTGTCTAAGATACGTTTAGATTTGTAGGGCGTGCAACAGATCGAAGAAAAACAGGAATAAGCCCTGAATTGCGATAGCAAGGCCAAAACCCTTGTGCATCGGCCCTGGGCGCGTCCATAAAACCAGACCCGCCGCCACGTACAAAACATCCAGACCGGCATTAATCCAGATCAAGCGGCGCAGGCCGTCCGGCTCAGGCTCGGCCCCCAGCCAGCCCGCATAGGCGATGGCGGCGTTGACCAGCGCCCAGACCCCGTTCATGAACCAGAAGGCCCTCCAGAAGACCTGGCCGGTACGCCACAGACCCAATACTGCGCCAGCCAAGCATAAAAGCGCCCACAGCATGAGCTGCTGGGCGATCCGCTCCCCTGCCAGTTCGCTCATGCCAGCCTCCCTTTGGCCTGACGCTTGCAGCGCTGCGAGCAGTACCTGACCGCATCCCAGCTCCTGGCCCATTTTTTGCGCCACTGAAAGGGCAGGCCGCAGACGGGGCAGAGCTTGGTGGGCAGCTGGGATTTGAAGCCTTTACGGTGCATGCTCGAGCCCACCTAGCCCCTGGCAATCCTCTCCGCAGCCGCCAGATACCGCCTGCGGGCCACCTCCAGGTCAATAACCGGGGTTTTGTAAGGCTGGGCCCGGCCCCCCGACTCGGGCACCCAGCGCTTTAGCCACAATCCCTGGGGGTCGTGGGTCTGGGCCTGGGTGATCAGGTTGAAGACCCGGAAGTAGGGGGCCGCGTCCACTCCCAGCCCCCCCGCCCAGTGCCAGCCCTGCAGGTTGGAGGCGTTGTCGCCATCTAAAAGCAGGTTGCGGAAGGCCCGCTCGCATCTCTGCCAGGGCAGCAAAGCCAGCTTGACCGCAAACTGCGCCACCACCATGCGCCCCCGGTTGGACAAAAAGCCGGTGGCCTGTAGCTCGCGCATGCAAGCGTCCACCACCGGAATGCCGGTCTGGCCGTGCAGCCAGGCCGCAAACAGCTCGCTATCGTCGTTCCAGGGCAGGCTTTCCCAGCGCGGGTCGAAGGCCTGGGTCATCATCTGCGGGCGGTGGTAGAGCAGGTCGCCGCTGAAGTCGCGCCAGCACAGCTCGTTGACCCATTTGTGGGCCCCCTCACCCCCCACCTGCAGCGCCTTCCGGGCGGCCAGCCGGGGGGAAAGCACCCCCAGGGTGAAGTAGTAGGAGAGCCTCGAGACCCCCTCCCCGGCCAGCCCGTCGCGGGCCTGGTGGTAGTGGGGCAGTTTGTCGTGCAGGAAGACCTCGAGCGCCTTCAGGGCCGCTGCCTCGCCCGCCGGCGGCAGGGGCACGTCCGAGGCCTCCTGGGGAACGCTCCCTGGGTTGTAATCGGGTGGCAGGTGGAGGGGTGGAAAGCGGTCGGGGGCCTCGAGCAGAACCGGCGCAGGGGCCGCCCACCAGCGCTTGGAATAGGGCGTAAACACCGTGTAGGCCCCCCCGTCCGGCTTGACGATGCTTCCCGGCTCATGGATGTACTGACCCGGCACCCAACGGATGCGCCCCGGCAGGGCCTCGCCCACCTTTTGGTCACGAAACCGGGCATAGGGGGTCGAGTTCCGCACAGCAAACACCCGCTGGATGCCCAGCTCGGTCACCACCCGGGGCAAAACCTCCCAGGGCCGGCCGCTGCGCACCAGCAAAAGCCCTCCCCGCAGCGCATAGGCCTCGCGCAGGGCCAGGGTGTTCTGATAAAACCAGGCCCGCCGCCGGGGTGTAGTGTTTTGCAGAATATTGGGATCCAAAACCACCAGCCCCAAAGCAGGGCCGGTTCGCAAGGCCTCGGCCAGGGCGGGGTTGTCGTGCAAGCGAAGGTCGGCACGGTGCCAGACTAGGTTCACAGGCGCTATGATGCCGCGAAGCAGTGCGCGAAAGTATGCACTGGCCCCAATTTCTAGCATCCAGGCCTCGCTTGCTTCTCAGCAACCGCTGGCATACTGAAGAAGTGCGCAACGGAATACAGGTGCTGTTTTTTGCTCTGGTGGCGCTTAACTTAACTCTGGGCAGCTTGGTGCTACTGCAAACGCGCTCTAGCAACAACTGGAAAATCCAGCAACTTCCCGATAAAACCCTTGTCCGGCTGGCTGTGCACTTCAAAAGCGATGTGCCCCTGTTCGCTGAAATCTGTAAACCCAGGGGCCCGGGCCCCTTCCCCAGCGTTGTGCTGGTGCATGGAGGTTTTGTCGGCCCCAACGAGAGCACCCAGGCACTCTGCCAAACCTGGGCTCAGGCCGGCTATCTGGTGGCCTTGCCCCACCTGCGCGGCCAGGGCCGGAGCCAGGGCCGCGCTGAAATCTGCGGGAAGGAAGGAAGCGATGTGCGGCAACTGGCCGATGGGCTGCCACGGGTAGGGGGCACCGCCCAGCGCGCATATGTGGGGATTTCTTTGGGGGCCTGCGTGGCCCTGAGCGCCGCCCGCAACGACCCACAGGCCAAAGGGGTGGCGTTCCTGCTGGGCGCCACCGACTTTGAGGCCATGATGGAGCGCCTCGAGCGCTACGGGCGCACCGAGGCATACCAGCGCTGGCAGGAGCTGATCGGCGCCTCGCCCCAAGCCTGCCCTGCGTGTTATCGTCAGCGCAGCCCGCTCACCTGGGCCCACGAGGTCGCCGCGCCGCTGCTGCTAATTGCGGCGGGGAACGATCCCATCGTCTCACCGCTGCAATACTGCGCCCTAGCCAGGGTGCGCGAAGCCAGCGGGCGAAGCATACGCCGGGTAGCGTTGAGCCGTGAAGGCCGGTTATGGACAGCACCGCTCACTAAGGAACGTGCCTGCCTGGGTTCGTTTGCTGGCCTGGGCCAGTTCACCCAGGATCACCTGGTGCTCTACCCCGACCTGGAGCACACCACCACCCCAGCCATCTGGCAACTGGTCAACCAGGCCCTTGTAACCTGGTTGAAACACTGAACATTAAGATGGAAATATTTCTACATTACCAGTATTTTTACGCTGATATGGGACATTGAGGCTTATACCTATCACCAATTGGCTCTAGAAAACAAATTTTCACACCCTATTTGTGGGGCTCTTCTAATCGAAGCCAGCTATTTGTTGCGTTATGAGCTCGAGTCTTTCCACAGCCACCCACAACCCACTACCCTGGGTGGACATATACCGGGGTATCGCCATTCTGGGAGTCCTGGTAGCCCACGTTGGTGGGCGCTTTTTACGCGAAGTACCCCAGGACTCCGAGCACTGGTGGCTCATCGCTACGGCCAATCGGCTTCTGGCCTGGGTGGTTCCGGCTTTTCTTTTTCTTTCGACCATCCTGATCGGCAACAGCCTGCTACGCAGCAACCAGCCATATTCGTGGGCCCGACTACGCCCTGTGGTGGTGCCCTACCTGGTCTGGACGGGAATTTACCTGCTTTTCCGCCTATACGAAGGCAACCTGCCCCCGCTCACCCTCGAGCGCATCAGCATCTACCTGCTGTGGGGTAAAAGCTACTTTCACCTCTACTACATGGTGCTGGCAATTCAACTTGTGCTGCTGATGCCCTTGCTGCTGCCGGTTTTGCGCCGCAAGGTACCCGCCTGGGCAGTCCTGCTAACCAGCATCGGCCTCACGCTGGCCTTCTACTGGATCAATCGCCTACACTGGCAAATTCCCTTCCCTGGCAGTACCCTCATCTGGTATCTGCCCACCCTGGCAGTGGCGCTGACGTTGGTTAACGAGATGCACCGGCTGGATCAAATCCTGCCGCGTTATCGCGTCTGGGGACTGGTGCTTTTGGGCCTTGGAATGAGCCTCTACCTACCCCTGGCCTACGATGCCATCCGCAACATCCCGGTCAACACCTTCCAGTACCAGGTGGGCTACTGGGTCTACAGCAGTGCAATTTCTTTTGTGCTGATCTCTGTCGCCATCTGGCTCTCACGCACCCGCCTGAGCACAGCCTTGCAGTTCCTGGGCCGTTATTCGTTGCACATCTACCTGATTCATCCTCTGGTGATTCGGCTGCTCGAGCGCATCCCCCAGTTCCCCGAACCCCTAGGGGTTTCTCCAGCCTTCACCATCTATGTGGCCCTCTCGTTGCTGATCCCTCTGGCGGTAGGAGTCCTGGCCCGCCGACTGCGGGCCTCCGGGTTCCTGTTTGGCCGGGCCTAGGGTTGTTAGCGGTAGTATGGTGGCGTGATCGTAGATGCCCACCTCGACCTCGCCCACAACGTAGTGGATCTAGGGCGCGACCTGACCCTGCCGCTTGCAGAGTTACGCCAGCGCGATACGCACAGCGACATCCCCGTCGTAACCCTACCGGCCCTGCGTGAAGGGAAGGTTGGGGTATGCTTTGCCACCCTATGGGTAGACCCCCGCCGCTACCCCGGGCCCCAGGAGGCCCATGCCCAGGCCCTCCGGCAGCTGGAGGTGTACCTGCGCTGGGAAGAGCAAGGCTGGGTGCGCATCCTGCGCAGCCAGGCCGACCTGGCCCGGCATCGGGCCTTGTGGCCACAGGACAAAACCCCGGCCCTGGTGATCCTGATTGAAGGTGCCGAGTGCATCCGCGAGCCCGGCGAGGTGGCGTTCTGGAAAGCCCAGGGGGTGCGGCTGATCGGCCCCGCCTGGAACCGCACCCGCTACTGCGGCGGCACCCGCGAGCCCGGCGGCCTGAGTGCGCTGGGGGTGGAGCTGTTGCAAGCCATGGACGAGCAGGGGCTGGCCCTGGACTTTTCCCACATGGACGAGCAGGCCTTCTGGCAGGCCTTGGAGGTCTTCCAAGGCCCGGTCTGTGCCACCCACAGCAACCCCCGGGCCCTGCTGGGGGGGGAGGGGCTCGAGTTCTCCAACCGCCACCTGAGCGATGCCATGATCCGGGCCATTGGTGCACGGAATGGGGTGATCGGCACGGTGTTGTATAGCTTCTTCCTCGAGCACACCTGGAAGCGGGGCATGGAACGGGTGGAACTGGGCGTGGTAGGCAGGCACATGGCCCATACCGCCGGCCTGATCGGCTGGGACAAGGTGGGCCTCGGCTCCGACTTCGACGGCGGCTTTGGAATGAACGAAAACCCCCGCGGCCTCGACGCGCCCGCCGACCTACAGAAAATTGCCCTGTGTGTCCCCGAATCCTTCCAGGCCGGTGTGCTTGGGGAAAACTGGCTGCGCTGGCTACAAACAATATTTTAAATCTAAAATCTCACAGGGCGTGGTATAACAAGGCGTGAATCTTTCTAGTTTGTGGATCGGCTTACTGGCAGGGGTGTTCGGGGGTCTGGTGGGTCTCGGGGGCGGCATTGTGGCGGTTCCGCTGATGTCGGCCTTTCTCAAGTTATCTCAACACAAAGCGGTCGCAACCAGCCTGGTGATGGTGGTTTTTACCGGCTTGGTAGGGGCCCTGACCTACGCCACCCATGGTACCGTGGACTGGCTGGCAGCCCTGCTGATCTTTCCCAGCGCCATGCTCACGGCCAACTGGGGGGCCCGCTTTGCCAATCGCTTGCCGGAATGGAAGCTCAAGCGGGTTTTTGGCTGGTACCTGGTGGTGGTAGCCCTGAGCCTGATCCTCAAGCCCTATATTCCGCATGTGGAAGAGCCCCTGCAAGGCTGGCTGCGCATCATCCCGCTCATCCTTACCGGGGCCGCCGCCGGCTTTGCCTCGGGCTTGCTGGGGGTGGGCGGCGGCACCATTACAGTGCCGATTATGGTTTTGCTGGTGGGCCTCGAGCAACACACCGCCCAGGGCACCTCACTGCTGGCCATGATTCCCTCGGCCCTGGTGGGGTCGTACACCCACTACCGCCACGGCAACCTAGCCCAGGAGCATGTGCCGGGGCTGGTGGTGGGCATTCTGGCAGGGGCCTTTGCTGGGGGGCTGGTCGCCAATCAGCTCCCCGAGTTCTGGCTTAGGCTAACCTTCTCGGTGGTGCTCATCTGGACAGCCCTGCGTTACGTGGGGGCCAAGTCCAAAGCCGCCTCCAAGGCCGTCTAGCCCGGTTTTCTAGCAGCAGAAACCCACCCTCATCGCGTTTCCCAGCAATTGCCTGCCCCACGGTGGCGGGCAATTTACCCAGTACAGCAAAATACGCTGTACTGGATATGCGTGGGAAGCACCCTCAGGACATGGGGTGGGCAATCCCCTCAAGACCGCCCACCCTATTCAGGGTTCCGCTGTGCTGTGCTCTTTAGACTAGGCCCTGGCTACAGGCTGTTCCTTACTGCGTCGGCTCTTCTTCACGGGGAGGGTTGTTTTTTGCTGGAGGGCCCCCAAGCCTCCCACCAACGCCCAGTTCAACGCATCATCCAGCGACTCGGCAAAGTGAAAACGCAGGTTTTGCCGCAGGTAGACGGGGATATCTGAAAGATCGGGCTGGTTTTGCTTAGGCAGGATCACCTCACGAATCCCAGCCCGCCGGGCACCCAGAATTTTTTCCTTGACACCCCCAATGGGCAGCACCCGTCCGGTAAGGGTGATCTCGCCGGTCATGGCTACGTCGTTGCGAACAGGTACCTCGGCCAGGGCCGAGACCAAGGCCACTGTAATAGCAATGCCTGCCGAGGGGCCTTCTTTGGGCACCGCCCCGGCTGGAACGTGAACGTGTACATCCGAGTTATCGAAGCGCTCGAGGGGTATACCAAAGCGGGCCGCATTTTTCTTGGCGTAAGAAAGCGCCGCCCGGGCCGATTCCTTCATCACCTCCCCAAGCTGCCCGGTCAGGATCAGGTTGCCCTTGCCCGGCATCACCGAGACCTCGATAAACATGATGTCGCCCCCCACCGGGGTGTAGAACATTCCCGTAGCCACCCCAATCTGGGGCACCCGGGCCTCGGACTCGGGCTGGAAGCGGGCCGGCCCCAGGTATTTTTCCAGATCGCCCTCGCCGATACGCACCCGTTTCTTACCGCCTTCCAAGATGGCGCGGGCCGCCTTGCGCAGCAAGGTACCGATCTCGCGCTCGAGGTTGCGCACCCCCGCCTCGCGGGTGTAGTGGGTAATCAGGCGCATCAGGGCTGCCTCGGTGATATGCACCTGGTTTTCCTTGAGCCCGTTCTCGCTCATCTGCCGGGGCAGCAGATACCGCTTGGCGATCTCGAGCTTCTCCTGTTCGATGTAGCTGGTGAACTCGATCTGCTCCATGCGGTCGAACAGCGGCCCAGGGATATGCTCTGGGAAGTTGGCGGTGCAGATAAACAGCACCTCGCTCATATCGAAAGGAACCCCCAGGTAGTGGTCGGTAAATTCTTTGTTCTGCGCCGGATCCAATAGCTCGAGCAAAGCCGCCGCAGGGTCGCCCTGGTAGGAAACCCCCAGCTTGTCCACCTCGTCCAGCAGGATAACGGGGTTCTTGCTACCAGCCTGGCGCATCCCCTGAATGATCCGGCCCGGCATGGCCCCAATGTAGGTGCGGCGGTGGCCGCGAATGTCCGACTCGTCGCGGGCGCCCCCCAGCGAGATGCGGTGGTATTTGCGGCCCAGGCTCTTGGCGATGGACTTGGCAATGGAGGTTTTGCCCACCCCCGGCGGCCCCACAAAGAGCAGGATGGGGCCTTTGGAGACCTCCTCAGGGGGAATTTCGCCTTTTTTCTGGCGCTCGAGCTTCAGTTTACGCACCGCCAGATACTCCAGCACCCGATCCTTGACCTTTTCCAGGCCATAGTGATCTTCATCCAGGATTTTCTTGGCCTCCTGAAGATCAATCTGGTCTTCCGTACGGGTATTCCAGGGCAGGTTGATAATCCAGTCCAGGTAGGTGCGCACCACGCTGGCCTCAGCGGAGTCGGGGTGCATGCGGGCAAAGCGCGAAAGCTCCCGCTCCACCTCGGGCAAAACGCTTGGAGGCAGGTTCAGCGCAGCAATTTTCTGGCGGAACTCCTCCACCTCCATCTCGCCCTCTTCGCCGTGAAGCTCGCGCTGGATGGCCTTCATCTGCTCACGCAGGAAGAACTCCCGCTGATTCTTGTCAATTTCCTCTTTAACCTGCTGCTGAATACGGCGCTGGGTCTCCACCAGATCAAGCTCGGCATCCAGCAAAACAGCAATGCGCTTAAGGCGATCCACCACTGAAGGGGTCGCTAGAATTTGCTGCTTAACCTCCAGTTTGAAATCGAGGTGGAAGGCGATGTAGTCGGCCAGTTGCGAGGGATCTTCTAGGTTGAGCACAAACTGGGCCACCTCAGGCGATACATACTTACCTTCCCGTAGCAGGGTCTCGAAGCGCTCCTTAACCTCGCGGAAAAGCGCGGTCACCTCAGTGGCCTTGCCTTCCACCTCTGGCAACCGGGCCACGCTGGCTTCCAGATACCCGCTGGCCGGGTGGTATTGCTGCACCTGCACTCGAGCGAAGGCCTGCACCAGCATCTGCACCGAGCCATCGGCATTTTTGCGCATTCTCAGAATGTTGCACGCCGTGCCCACATCGTAAAGATCGCTGGCCCCAGGCTCCTCAATCTCTTTATCCCGCTGGCTAACAATCAGGATAACCCGTTCCTGGGACAGGGCCGCTTCAATAGCCCGTATGGAGATGGGACGCCCCGCATCGATGGGCATCACCATGCTGGGATAAATCACCGAGCCTCGTACCGGACAGACCGGGAGCCTCTCGGGAAGATGCATGTTGCCTTTTTCGGTTTTGTCCATAAATAACTCCCTATCTATCGCAAGTGTACAGGCAGCGCAGGCTTTGTGTGGACGGGTGTGTGAGTCAACACCCTGAGTCTATTATTATCAAGTTTAGTGATTGTATCAATAACAATAAGAACCCACACCACAATACCGTATGCTGAAGTAGATGAGGCTTACCCGGATTGGGGTTCTACTGTTGCTCTGGGCCGTGGTGGCCTGCCCCAGCATTTTAGTCGAGCCTGGCTGGGATTCGGCCCTAGCACAACGCAGCGGCGGCGGCGTGGGAGGCCGGGGGGGGTTTTCCACACCACGCCCCAGTCCCTCCATTCCCCGGGTCAACCCCTCACCATCCCCATCGCTGCCCCTACCCACCCCCCGCAGCTACCCCAGTTACCCCACCTACCCACGCGACTACTACCCTCCTTACCCCAGCGCCCGTCCACCCATTTACGTGGCCCCAGGTGCTGGCTATGGCACCGACCTTATCGCGTTGCTGTTCATTGGCGGCATCGTGCTGGTTAGCATCTCAATGATGCGCGGCCTTCAACAGGCGGGCCGCGACAAGGAAGGAGAGGTCGAAAGCAGCGTAGCCCGGCTACGGCTAGCAGTTCTGTATACCCCTGAGCTACAGGCCAGCCTGCGCCACACCGCCCAGACAGCCGAGACGGAAAGCCCTCGAGGGCTGGCCGATCTGATAGACAACACCGCGGTACTTCTACTGCGTGCACAAGATGGCTGGCGCTTTGGCATGTACGAAGTCTGGACAGGCAGCCTAGAAAAAGCCGAAGGGCAGTTTGATGCCTGGATGACCGAGACCCGCGCTGAGTTCATCGAGACCTACCGGCACTTTGAAGGCAAGGAAGAGGTGCAGCCAGGGTACCGGCCGAACGTTGAGCCCGACGGCCGTTATATCCTGGTGACCCTGTTGCTGGCCGTAAGCGGTAGCCTGCCCCCCATACCAAGCCCTTTGCGCCGCGAGGGTGCACGGCAGGCCCTCATGGCCCTGGCGACCTCGAGCCCCATCAACACCCTGGCTGCTTATGTGGCCTGGACGCCCGAGGCCGAGGGTGAAGCCCTAACCGAACAGGATCTGCTTCTGGGCTGGCCCAAGCTCGAGCTGCTCTAAGGGCGCTAAGCCGGCTGCTTGCCAAAGCGCTTTTGGATGTACTCCTCCACCATTCCCATAAACTCTTCAGCAATGCGATCACCCTTGAGGGTCGCGGCCAGCTGGCCATCGATGTAGACCGGGGCACGCGGCGCCTCGCCCGTGCCGGGCAGCGAGATACCAATATCGGCGTGCTTGGACTCACCGGGGCCGTTGACCACACATCCCATAACCGCAACCTTCAGGTTCTCAACACCCGGGTACTGGGTGCGCCAGATCGGCATCTGCGCGTTAAGGCGCGTTGAGACCTGGAGGGCCAGCTCCTGGAAGAAGGTGCTGGTAGTACGGCCGCAGCCAGGGCAGCTAGCCACGCTGGGGGTAAACTGCCGCAGCCCAATGGACTGGAGGATTTCCAAGGCCACCTCCACCTCCTTGGTGCGGGGCTCCCCCGGGGCTGGGGTGATGGAGACCCGTATGGTATCGCCAATGCCCTCAACCAGCAGGGGCACCAGGCCGGCAGTGCTGGCGACAATACCGCTCACCCCCATACCGGCCTCGGTGAGGCCTAGGTGCAACGGGGCATTGGTGCGCTTGGCTAGCTCGCGGTAGACCCACCACAAGTCTGGGGCGTTGGAGACCTTGGCCGAGAGGATGATTTTGTCCTCGCCAAGACCGTATTTGAGGGCCCATTCGTAGCTGCGCACCGCCGACTCCACAATGGTCTCGAGCGTAACCTGGTGGGCATCCTTGGGCTCAGGGCGGGCCGCATTGGCCTCCATCATCTCGTCGAGCAACCCCGCATCCAGCGAACCCCAGTTCACACCAATCCGCACCGGCTTACCGAACTCCACAGCCACTTCGCACATGGTGCGGAAGTTGGGATCCTGCTGTTTACCCTTCCCTACCGTGCCAGGGTTGATGCGGTATTTGTCCAGGGCCAGGGCCATCTCGGGGTATTTGCGCAACAAGATATGGCCGTTGAAGTGAAAATCACCCACCAGAGGCACATCCACCCCCAGGTCGGCCAAGCGGCGCTTGATCTCCGGTACGGCCTTGGCAGCTTCATCGTTGTTAACGGTCATGCGTACGACCTCGGAGCCGGCACGGGCCAGGGCCCAGACCTGCCCCACTGTGGCCTCGACATCGGCGGTGTCGGTGTTGGTCATCGACTGTACCACCACCGGATGGTCGCCCCCCTTGGGTACTTTGCCAACCCAGACCGTTGGCGTTTTGCGACGTCGCACTGTCATACCCATGAGTCTAATATCCTTTGGTCAGGTAGATAGTGGACGGGGTGGGGGTTCCACGCTGGCTCAGGTGCACAACATCCATCCGGCAAGGGCAGCGGCGCGCCCAGGCCATTTTGGGTTAACCTGGGTGTGCTATGGCAATACAAGTTGGCGATCACCTGCCCGATGTGACCGTGTTCAACACCGCTGCTGAACCCATTTCGTTACCAACCCTTGCTAAAGGAAGACCCTTGGTACTGCTCTTCTTCCCCGCCGCCCACACCCGCGTGTGCGAAAAGGAACTCTGCACGGTGCGCGACAGCTTGGCAGAGTACAACCAGCTCGGGGCAGAGGTCTACGGCCTGAGCGTGGATACCCCCTGGACCCTGGCCGCTTACGCACGGTCGCTGGGGCTGGCCTTCCCGCTGCTCTCCGATTACAACCGGGAGGCCACCCGGGTCTTTGGCCTCGAGATCAGCCTGCGGGGCCTGCCCGGTTTTGCCCAGCGGGCCGCCTATGTAGTGGATGCATCCGGCCAGATTACCTGGGCCTGGGTGGCCGAGGTGCCAGCCCAGGAGCCCCCCTACCCAGAGGTGGCAGCGGCCGTCAAAGCTTTGGTTGAAAACGGGGCATCCAGCAGAGCCCGTTCTTAGCTAACACGGTTCTGTGGCGCGGTGCCCCCAGCCGGGTTTCGAGTAGTTATGTATCGAATTACACCGACCAAGGATGATTTTTGTGTAAGCATTCTGCAAGTACATTGGATGTGGTGTGATATTTTGTGTGTATATTTAGCATTGTGTGTATAAGTTGTCGGAATCGGATCAACAAAAACAACACCATTCACCCTATCCTGGTCTCCTGAGGAGGGAACCTTAT
This sequence comes from Meiothermus taiwanensis WR-220, assembly GCF_003568585.1. Classification (NCBI taxonomy): domain Bacteria; kingdom Thermotogati; phylum Deinococcota; class Deinococci; order Thermales; family Thermaceae; genus Meiothermus; species Meiothermus taiwanensis. The sequence goes on along the minus strand of NZ_CP021130.1, from coordinate 818,158 downwards.
GGAGACCACCCTGATGCCAAGCAACAATAACCCGCTGGGGCAGTATCCGAGTTCGGGCCGCCTGATCCGCCCCGCTTCCCTGATTCTCCGCCGCCCACCAGCCAAGGGCTCGGTCAAAGCCATCTGGGATGGCTTCCGCCTCAGCAAGGCCTGGGGTGAGGTGCTGGAAACCTACGACCTGCCCCACGAGTAGGTACACACACGGCGGGCCAAACCCGCCGTCGTTGTTCAAGGCCTGGCATTATCCAATACGCACCGTGGGCTCGTAGCCGGGCTTCCACTTGATGGTGCAGCCGATCGCATCGGCCTCGGCAATCGGGGGCTCCTGCCCCTGCGTCAGGGCCGCCAGCACCCTGTCCAGGGTATGTTCCCGCACCCCGGTGGGATCCTTGGGCGCATCGTTGACCCGGCCGTGGTAGCGCAGTTTGCGGCCCTGGTCGAACACAAACGCCTCGGGGGTGCGCAGGGCTTTGTAGGCCCTTGCGGTGGCCTGGGTCTCGTCGAGCAGGTAAGGGAAGTTGAGGTTGTGGGCTGCAGCAAAGGCCCGCATCCCCTCGGGGGAATCCTCTGGATAGCGCTCGTAGTCGTTGGCATTGATGCCCACAAAAGCCACCTTACCCCGGTACTTATCGGCCAGGGCTACGATTTCCTGGATGGAGCCCTTGACGTAAGGGCAGTGGTTGCAGATGAAGATGACCACCAGAAACGGCTCACTGAAGGCTGAGAGCCGCACAGCCTGCCCCGAGAGATCGGGCAGTTCCGCATCGATCAGATCGGCGCCCAGGGGTAGTTGATCGTACTGCAGCATGGCTTAATGCTAGCAGACTTCCCGGCCAGGAAATAATAGGCGCCTAGCGAGGCATTTGCAGCGGGCCGGGGTACCCCTGCAGCGCCTCGGGGGAGGGCACAAAAGCACCCAGCAGCCAGGCCTGTCCGCCCAGCTCGAGCCCCTCCCCCGCCCCAATCAGCAGGGTATCGCCCCAAGCGAGCGGGCCTTCCAGCCACTCAGCCTCCCCGGCCACCAGGGTGAGCAGTAAGAAGCTGTCTGCAGGTGCCTGTATAACCCGCCGCCCACGGAGCTGGTAGCGCTCGAGCACAAAAGCTTCACCAGCCAACAGGATCTCTTTCTGGTGTGCTGGCAGCGGGGTCGGACGTGGCAGCGGGGTGGGCTCGAGCCGGGCCACATCCAGCCCTTTGTCCAGATGCAGTTCGCGGGGACGCCCGTGATCGTAAAGGCGGTAGGTCAGATCGGAGCGCTGCTGCACCTCATAAAGCAGCAAACCCGGCCCCAGGGCATGAATGGTTCCTGCAGGCACCGGGATCACCTGCCCCGGTACCACCCACTCGCGCTGCAGCCAGTCCCAGAGGGTGCCGTCCTGGGCTGCCCGGGCCAGGCTTTCGCGCTCCATCGGCGCACGCAGCCCGTAGACGATCTCGCCCTCACCCTCGAGGATGTACCAGGCCTCGGTTTTGCCGTGAAAACCGGTGGCCGCTTCTACCGTGTGAGCATATGCATCGTCGGGGTGCACCTGCACCGAGAGCCACTCGGCGGTGTCGAGCAGCTTAACCAGCAGGGGCAGCTCGAGGCCATAGCGGCTATAGGCAGCCCGGCCGATAAAACCCAGCCCCAGCTCGGGCAGCGCTTCCGCCAAAGTCCGGCCGGCCAGCGGCCCCGAACGAATCCGATTTTGGTCGTAAGCAAGCCAGAGTTCGCCGATGGGTTCCTGGGCCTGCAAGCCCAGGTGCTTCGCAAGGCGCGTACCACCCCAGACCCGTGGCACCGGGCGGGCCTCGAGGTTCACCACCGAAAGGGTCGGTCTCATGGGCTCGATATTAAGGCCCCCAGGCCCCACAACCCAAACGGTGCGACCGGCCCGGCCGATTTGACAAACTCGAGCCAGCGCCGCTTAGACTATACCCAGTTGGGGTGTTGTCCCTGATCTAGAACTGCTTGTGGGACTGTTTGAAGCCCAACCACCAGGTTGTGATAAGCACCGTAAGGCCCCGGTGGAGCGCCAGCCATACGGCAACTGTCATATACGGCCGATATGGGCCCAACAGCCATAGGGATTTCCCACCATGCGTATATTAGCGCTCTCCGACCAGATTCATCCATTTATTTACCAGGAGCGCTTTCCGCATAACCTGCCGGCTTTCGATCTGGTGTTGCTGGCCGGGGATTTACCCGGCAGTTATATCGAGTTTGTGGCAACCAAGGTGCAGGTGCCGGTGGTGTACGTGCACGGCAATCACCAGGAGGAGTACGTCCAGGATTACCTCGGCAACCTCACCCCTCCAGGCGGCGCCATCAAGGCCCACGGGCGCATTGTGGATGTGGCCGGGGTTCGGATTGCGGGCTGGGGGGGGTGTCCACGCTACAACGACCGCGATATAGGGCAGTACAACGAAATAGATGCCCAAGCCCGTTTCCTGAGCTGGTATCCGCGGCTCATACAGCGCCGCTGGCGTACGGGCCACGGTGTCGATATCCTGCTCAGCCATGCCCCCCCACCTGGTGCCCATGCCGGATCCGACTTTGCTCACCGCGGCAGCACAGCGCTGGGCCTGTTCCACCGTCTGTACCGCCCGAAGATACACGTTCACGGCCACATCCATCTCTACGAAGCCCAACCCCGGCGCGAGTACATCAGCCCGGAAGGGGTACGGGTAATCAACGCCTTTGAGTACACTCTGATAGAGCTGTAAACCGCCCAACCCAGCGCCAGCGTGCTCTGGTGCGGGCTTTCCGAGGAAAGACCATGCAGACTCCGAATCCGGGCCGCTCTGTACAGGTCGGGCGCACAGCCCCCGGCGGCCAGGCCCCTGGCGCCTGGGTTTTGGAGAATGTATCTGCTCCCAAGGCCTGCGCTGGAAGCAGACCCTTCAGGTCGTGCCAGGAACCCCCTACAGCGGCTGTCAGGGTACATGGAAAAAGCGTTCCCATCAAAGGTTTTACCGCAAAGGAGGTGAGTGGGTGTGGCCGCCTGGGGGCGGCCTGGGGGCAATCCCCGGCTGGGACTTGCCCAGGGGTTCTAGCGCCCCAGACCCCAATCGGATGAAGATTGCAGGAAGCCTGTGTGTAATCAGCGGAGCCAGCAGCGGAATAGGTAAAGCCACAGCCCTCGAGCTGGCTGCACGAGGGGCCCGGGTGGTGCTGGTGGCCCGCCGGGCACAGGTTTTAGCGGAGATTGCCGATCAAATCCGGGCCCAGGGTGGGCAGGCCTGGGCCTTTGCCGCTGACCTGAGCCGGCCACAGGAAGCCGCCCGCCTGGGGGGGTGGGTGCTGGATCAGATGGGCCCGCCGGATGTGCTGGTGCACAGCGCTGGGGCCGGGGAGTGGCGCTTTTTAGATGAGACCCCCCTGGAAGACCTTCAGCGCTTGATGGACACCCCCTATTTCAGCGCCGCCTACCTCACCCGGGTTTTTCTGCCCGCCATGCTGGAACGCAACCGGGGCTTTATTCTTTCGGTGTGTTCGCCCGCCAGCCGACTGGTCTGGCCCGGTGCAACCGGCTATGTGGCGGCCCGCTGGGCCCTGCACGGCCTGACCGAAGCCCTACGGGCCGACCTGTACCACAGCAGGCTTCGGGTATGCGCCTTCTTTCCCGGAAAAATCAGCGATAGCGAGTATTTTGTGCGCCACAGCGACACCGAGGGGCGCATTCCCAGGATAGGACGGTTTATCCCATCCATCACCGCCCGGCAAGCGGCCCTGGGCATTGTGCGGGCCATCGAACTCGAGGCCCGGGTGATGTTTGTACCGTGGCAGCTATACGCCTTTGACCGGCTGGCCCACTGGTTCCCGCGTATCGCTGAGCACCTGGCCTGGAGCAGCGGCGCCCGCCGAACAAGGCTTTGATACCGGATTCAACAAAGATCCAATTGAATCCTAGAGCCCACCCCTCGCTACGCTCGGCAAAGAAAGCGTATCCCTTCCAAGGGGCGATATCGCGCTCTGCTACGCGGATAACTTCGGCCGGGTTGGTTCGCCGTCTTCCGGCGCCGAACTAACCGAACCTGGGATGAGACCCTTGACCCCGGTAGTAGAGCTCCCGAGAATGGGCGCATATGGCTATCTACATGGTGTACGAAGATGCCCTGGCCCTCATGAAGCGGTTTACCCCCTCGGAGAGCCTGCAAAAGCACATGATGGCCGTCGAGACCGCCATGCGGGCCTACGCCAGAAAATATGGGCAGCCCGAGGAAAAGTGGGCCATTACTGGCATTCTCCACGACTTTGACTACGAGCGGTTCCCCGAGGAGCACCCCTACAAAGGGGTGGAGATGCTGCGCGAGATGGGCTACCCCGAGGACGTGCTCGAGGCCATCCTGGGTCACGTGGACAGCCCCCAGCACCCCCGCACCTCCCTGATGTCCAAGGCGCTTTTTGCCGTGGATGAGCTGGTGGGCCTGATTACGGCGGCGGTGTATGTGCGGCCCGACAAACGCATCCAGAGCCTCGAGCTGCCCAGCCTCAAAAAGAAATTCAAAGACAAAGCCTTTGCCGCTAAAGTGGATCGGGAGGGCATCGTGCGCGGCGCACAGGAGCTGGGGGTCGACCTCGACGAGCACATGGCCTTTGTGCTCGAGGCCATGAAAGCCGATGCTGCGCGGCTGGGACTGGGCTAATCTGGTGCACCTACCGCCTACAAGCAACCCGGCTCGAGGTAGGCTGGTGGGGTGAACCCCCTGCGCCACACCCTGGCGGCACTGGTTTTTCTGGCGCTGGCCTGGGGAAAGAGCTACAGCCTCGAACAGGTCGAGCAGGATGTGTATTTCCTACCCAGTGGGCTGGTGCGGGTGGTGGACGTGCGCACCTGGCGCTTTTCGGGCACCTTCCGGGAGGTCTTCCTGGAAATCGACCCCCGCCGAGGCGGGCAGGTGCGCTTCGAGGAGGCCCGCGCGCTGGACGGGGGCCCGCCCATCCAATACGCTGTGGAGGGCAACCGCATCAGCCTGACCGCAGGCCCCCCCGACCGATCGGGCAATCTACCGGTGCTGGCCGAAAACCAGAGCCGCACCTTCCAAATCAGCTATACCCTCAGCAACGAGATCGCCGTGGCCGCGGATGCGGCCCTCTTCGACCGGCAGGTGCTGGAGCCCGAACACGCCGCTGTGGGCACTTATCTACTACGACTACACGCCCCCAAGCCCGTGCCGGGGCTGTTCCGGGTGTTTATCTTTACCGGGAGAGGGCGCATAGGGACGCTCGAGTTCGACCCGGCCCGGCAGGTTGCCACCGTGCAACTGGCCCCGGTCAGCCAGAACGAGTTTGTGCGGGCCCGGGTCATCCTCGAGGCCGGGGCCTTTAACTTTCGCACCCTGAACGCGCCCCGGCTCGAGCAATGGCTGCAAGAAACCGAGGAGGAAACCCAAAGCTTTAGGGAGCGCTCCCGACAGCTGATCGACGGCCGGCCGACGCCCACCTGGGCCTGGGCCCTGGCCGTCGGGCCGCTGGTGCTGCCGGTTGTACTCTTTGGCCTGTTTCTGCGGGCCTATGCGCGCTTTGGCCGTGAACCCCGCACCGAGGAAGTGGGCCGTTACTACCGGGAACCCCCCGAAGAAATTCCGCCCGGCCTGGTGCCTTACGTGATGACCCAGACCGACCCCGGCCAGCGCATGCTGGGCCGGATGATCGCTGCCACCTTACTGGACTGGGCCCGGCGGGGTTCGGTGGAACTTATCCAGCACGAGAATCGAGGCTTGTTTGCTTGGTTCGGGGGCAGCGAGACCCACTTCCGGCTGGTCTCCCCACCGGAGCAGGCCAACCCCCTGGAAAGCGAGGTCTGGCACCTGCTCAGAACCGCCGCGGGCCCGGACGGCGTGCTTAAGCCCAGCGAACTCAAGCTATTTTTCCGGCAGCGCCCCAGCCTCCTAGCCAGCCTGAGCCGCCGCCCCAGGGCCGTTTACGAGGCCATCTACGGCCCGCTGCTCGATCCCAGGAGCGGCAAGGTCGCAGCTCAATGGGGGGGCTGGTTGGTGGGGCTGGGCTTTTTATGCTTCCTCCTCGCCCTTATCACCGGGCCTCACCTGCTGGAAGCCTGGAACGGGGCCTTGTGGGTTGGGGTGCTGATGCTAAACGGCGTGCTGGGGGGGCTGGGCCTTCTGGCGCTGGGCTTTCTGGCCTTTGGATCCCTGGCCCGCTGGATGCCGGACAAGCTGCTGAACGCCAAACGCTGGCAGGCCTACCGCAACTTCCTCGCCGACTTCTCCCAGATGGAAAGAGCCCCTGCCGAGCACTTCAAGATCTGGGATTATCACTTCGTGTACGCCGCGGCCCTGGGCGTGGCCGAGCGCTACCTGCGCAACCTGCGCCAGGTAGCCCAGCAACGACCCGAGATGGTAGCCCTGCCGCGCTGGATTCCAGGTAGGAGTTACGCAGTTGCCTCTCACCCCTCTACTCGGCTACCCTTTTCTGCAAAGCAAACAGGCCAAGAGGAGTTAGCTGCTATGAACCCCCCAAAGTGCACCGACCTGGACTATATCCACTTCCTCATCGCCGCCCAGAAGGTCTTCACCTGTACCGAAGCCGCCCGCTGCCAACCCGAGGAACCCAGCGCTCCCGCCCACGACGCCTTCACCCGCCTGCTCCAGCGACAGCCTCCCGACACGGAGGCGCTGTGGCAGGAGGCCAGGGCCGTGGTGGAGCCCACCCGGGGGCTTCTGATCCTGGACGACACCACCCTGGATAAACCCTATGCCCAGCGGATGGAGCTGGTGACCTACCACTGGAGCGGCAAGCACCAGCGGGTGGTCAAGGGGATCGCCCTCATGACCCTGCTGTGGACGGAGGGCCAGGCCCTCATCCCCTGCGACTTCAGGATTTATGACAAGCCCTGGGAAGGGAAGACCAAGAACGAGCACTTTATGGAGATGCTGCGGGTAGCCAAGGGACGGGGGTTTGCTCCAGCGTACGTGCTAATGGATAGCTGGTACGCTTCGCTGGAGAACCTGAAGGAGATTGCTCGCCTGGGCTGGCGCTTCCTCACGCGGCTGAAGGGGAACCGGCAGGTGAACCCGGATAGGGAGGGGCTTCGGCCGGTGAGCGAGGTGGAGATACCGCCGGAGGGGCGGGTGGTGCACCTGAGGGGTTTTGGTCTGGTCAGGGTGTTCCGGACGGTTTCGAAAGACGGGGACGCGGAGCACTGGGCGACCAACGACCTGGGGATGACTGAAGGTCGGCGGGGGGAGTTGGAGCGGGCAGGCTGGGGTATCGAGGTCTACCACCGGGGGCTCAAGGGGTGTTGCGGGGTGGAGCGGGCCCAGGTGAGAAAGAGGGCCTCTATCCTGGGCCACCTTCTTCTGTCCCTACGTGCTTTTCTGAGGCTGGAGGTGTACCGCTTGCGAACGGGGGTGAGTTGGTATGAGTCCAAGGCAAGTATTATCCGCGAGGCGATACGAAGTTACCTGGCCAATCCCATACACATCCTTCACCCAACTGCGTAAGTCCTATCCAGGGTCGAACCTGGGCCAAGTGAACACGGCGATGGCCTCGAGCGAGGTGCTACAGCAGATCAGCCGGATGACGGGGGGCCTCGAGCAGATCGCCCGCAACCTCGAGGGCCTCGAGCGGGCCCTCAGGCCCTCCTCAGGCGGCTCCGGTGGAGGCTTTGGGGGCAGCTCGGGGGGCGGTTCTTCTGGTGGTGGTGGTTCGAGCGGGGCTCGATAATGAAGCCTGGGGAGGAATAAGGTATGGAAATCCTGTTGATCCTGGTTCTGCTGGTGGCGGCTTTATTCGTCTTCTACTACAACCGCATCATCACCCTGGAAAATCGGGTGAACAATGCACTCTCGCAAGTAGATGTGCAGCTCAAACGGCGCAACGACCTGATTCCAAACCTGGTCAATACAGTCAAGGGGTACGCCGCCCACGAGACCGGGGTCTTCGATCGGGTCACCCAGGCCCGCGAGCGGATGCTATCGGCTGGAAGCATCGAGGAAAAATCGGCAGCCTCCAATCAACTTACCCAGGCCCTGCGTAGCGTATTTGCCATTGCCGAAGCCTACCCCGCGCTCAAGGCTGATGCCAACTTCCGGGAGTTGCAAGGGCAGCTCGAGGAAACCGAAAACAAGATCGCCTACGCCCGCCAGTTCTTCAACGACACCGTGCTGGACTTCAACAACACCGTCACCACCATTCCCGGCGTATTCGTCGCCCAGCTCATGGGCAAGAAACCCAAGCCCTTCTTCGAAGTCGACGAGGCCACCCGGCAAGTACCCGGTGTGAGTTTCTGATACCGGATTTGGTTAGTTCGGCTCAACCTGACCAAGGAACGCGCTCTAGGATTCAATAAAGATAGCCTCTGAATGTTTTTTGTTTGAAGATTATCTTTTTGAATCCGGTATTAAACCCCGCCTCGAGGGAGGCACTCTGTAAACCACCCCAGCCACGTTAGGGCTTCCCAAGGAAAGACCATGCAGACTCCGAATCCGGGCCGCTCTGTACAGGTCGGGCGCACAGCCCCCGGCGGCCAGACCCCTGGCGCCTGGGTTTTGGAGAATGTATCTGCTCCCAAGGCCTGCGCTGGAAGCAGACCCTTCAGGTCGTGCCAGGAACCCCCTACAGCGGCTGTCAGGGTACACGGAAAAAGCGTTCCCATCAAAGGTTTTACCGCAAAGGAGGTGAGTGGGTGTGGCCGCCTGGGGGCGGCCTGGGGGCAATCCCCTGTCGGTACTTGCCCAGGGGTTCTAGCGCCCCAGACCCCAATCGGATGAAGCTGGGTGCAAAGGCTCGAAACCAACTCCTCTCCCGCATCAGCGCCAACCCCGACGTTCTGCGTGGCAGGCCCCGCCTCAGGGGAACCCGCATCGCGGTTCACATGGTGCTGGAAGCCCTGGCCGCGCAGATGTCCATTGAAGAGGTGCTGTTGCAGTGGCCGGAACTTACCCGTCAGGATATCCAGGCGGCCTTGCTGTACGGGGCCCGTTCGACCAACTACGAGTGGATCGCCCTGCACGAAGAGTAATGCGAATTCTGCTGGACGAAAACATCCCCCAGCGGGTCTTGTGGTGGTTGATCGGCGAGGGCCACGAGGTGGTCACAGCCCGGGAGGTGGGCCTTACGGGGCGCTCCGATCAGATCTTGTACGACTACGCCGAGCGCCACAATTACGTGCTGGTCACGCTCGACCTGGACTTTTCCGACCCCGTGCGCTTTCCCCTGAGCTTTCCCCGCATCGTGCTGCGCCCCGGGGTGATCGACCCCGAGGTGATGCGGGAAAGCCTGCGCGATGTGTTTCGCCTGGGCTTTCCGCTCTGGGGCGAACTCTACGTGGTACAGCCGGAGGGCATCGCCCGGTATAGTGAGGAACTGTGAGGTGGGTGGAGTGTCCACGGGATTCCTGGCAGGGCTTTGCCCGGTTCATCCCGACCGAAGAAAAGGTGCGCTATCTGTTGGGGCTGCTCGAGGCCGGTTTTTTGAGCCTCGACCTCACCAGCTTTGTCTCACCTAAATGGGTGCCCCAGCACGCCGATGCCGAGGCGGTGCTGGCCGCCCTGCCCGCACCGCAAGGGCGGGAGTACCTGGCAATTATCGGCAACCTGAAGGGCCTCGAGCGGGCCCGGCAGGCCACCCACCTGACCACGGTAGGCTACCCTTTTTCCATCTGCGAGACCTTCCAGCGCAAAAACCTCAACCTGGGTATCGAGGAGTCCTGGCCGGTGCTGCAACAGCTCTTGGCCGAGGCCCAGGGGCTCAGGTTTGTGGTCTATCTCTCCATGGCCTTTGGCAACCCCTACGGCGATACCTGGACACCCGGCCTGACCGCGCAGTTTGTACAGCGCATGCGAACGCTACCCGGACTGAGCGGCATCGTGCTGGCCGATACCTACGGGGTGGCCTCGGCCCAGACCATCGCCCAGACCCTACAGGCCGTGGCTCGGGTGGGGGCGCTGGACGAGCGCCTGGGGCTGCACCTGCACAGCCGCCCGGAACACACCCTGGACAAGGTGCGGGTGGCCCTGGGGTTTGGGGTGGGCTGGCTCGAGGGGGCCCTGGGCGGGATTGGCGGCTGTCCTTTTGCCGGCGACGAGTTGGTGGGCAACCTGGCCACCGAGCAGGTCTTGCCCTATCTGGCCCAGCAAGGCCGGGCCACCGGGGTTGACCTGCATCGCTTAAGGGAACTCTCCAGCCGGGCCCTTGCGCTCAGAACCCAGTACGCCTAGCCCCGCCGCAGGCCCAGCAGCAAACCTGCCACAAAGGCCCCCCCGAAGGGCAGGTTGGTGGTGAGCACCTGCACCAAGGCATCCCAGGCGCCCTTGATCTGTTCCTGTTGCAGCAGAGGTTCCACATCGCGCTGGATGCGCGTCCAGTCGACGTTGATGTAACCCATCGAGGCCAGCACCTGCACCACCACAAAGATCAGGCCCAGGATGATAGCCACCCAGCGCCCCACGGTCTTGATGGCGTAGCCTACGGCAAAACCTGCCAGCCCCCCAAAGGTGAGCTGGCCGATGTACGGTTGTATCAGTTCCACGTTTCTATTGTGCCACGCTCAGGCTGAACAGAAGGGTCAGCCTTTTTTACGCATGGCCTCGAGCATGTCCCACTGTTCCTTGGTCACCGCGTCCAGCACGTTGAACTCCCCGGCGTTCCAGACCGTCTCGCCCCCGTCAATGGTAATAACGTCGCCGGTGATAAAACCGGCATAGTCCGAGATTAAGTACGCAGCCAGGTTGGCGAGCTCGATGTGCTGGCCCACCCGCCCCAGGGGAATCTTCTTCTCGAACATCTGGGCAATCTCTGGGGTGGGCATCAGGCGCGTCCAGGCCCCCTCGGTGGGGAAAGGCCCCGGGGCTATGGCGTTGAGGCGGATGCCGTACTTGCCCCACTCCGCGGCCAGCGATTTGGTCAGGGCCACCACCCCGGCCTTGGCGGTGGCCGAAGGCACCACATACCCCGAGCCGGTCTGGGCGTAGGTGGTGGCGATGTTGAGCATGGTGCCTTTATGTCCTCTGGCAATCCAGCGCTTACCCACCTCCAGGGTGCAGTACACCGTACCGTGCAGCACGATATTCAGAACCGCATCGAAGGCCCGGTAGGACAGCCGCTCGGTAGGCGATATAAAGTTGCCTGCGGCGTTGTTGATCAGCACATCGATCCGGCCAAAATGGGCCTCCACCGCGTCTATCATGGCCCGCACCGCCTCGGGGTCGCGCACATCCACCGGTGTAGCGAAAACCTCCCCGCCGGTTTGCTCCATCATCTCCTGGGCGGCCTGGGCAATGGTCTCGGCCCGGCGGCTGGTGATGGCTACCTTAGCCCCCAGCTCTAGAAAACGCGTACTCATCGAGCGGCCAAGGCCCGTACCGCCCCCTGTAACCAGCACCACCTTATCCTTTAGAAGCCCAGGTTCAAACATACACACCCCATCGGTTCACGAAAAGAATCCGCTCATCGGCCCAATTGTTGGGATAGGGCCCGCGCAGGCCGCTCTCAGGCCTGTGGGTACACTTCAAACACCCCGGCCGCCCCCATCCCACCGCCAATACACATGGTCACCATGCCCAGCCCGCCCCCGCGCTTGCCCAGCTCGTGGATGAGCTGGGTGGTGAGCTTGGCCCCAGTAGCGCCCAGGGGGTGCCCTAAAGCGATGGCCCCACCGTTGACGTTGACCTTTTCGGGATCCATCTGCAGCTCCCGCATCACCGCAAGCACCTGGGCTGCGAAAGCTTCGTTGAACTCGATGAGCTTAAGGTCATCGAGGGCAATGCCGGCTTTCGCCAGGGCTTTGGGCACGGCCTTGATGGGGCCTACGCCCATGATGTCCGGATCTACCCCGCCTGTAGCGAAAGAGATAAACCGGGCCAGCGGCTTCAGGCCCAGCTCCTTGGCTTTGTCCGCGCTCATCAACAGCACAGCCGCGGCCCCATCGGAGTAGGGGGAGGCATTACCGGCGGTCACAGTACCCCCTTCTTTGAAGGCGGGTTTGAGCTTGGCGAGGCGCTCGAGGCTGGTATCGGCACGGGGAAGCTCGTCTTTGGCGAACAGCACTTCCTCCACCTGCTTTTTGCTTCCTCTCCAGTGCACCTTTTTGACCGGTATGGGCACAATTTGCTCATCGAAAGCACCCCGGGCCTGGGCCTCCAGGGCTTTCTGGTGGCTCCGCAGGGCCCAGGCGTCCTGGTCGGCGCGGCTAATGCCCCAGCGCTCGGCCACCCGCTCGGCGGTGAAACCCATGCCGATGTAAGCCTCGGTCAGTTCGGGGTGGAGCTGGGTATGATACCCCGACATCGGCACCTGGCTCATCATCTCCACGCCCCCAGCCAGCACCACCTCGTTCATACCCGAGATGATGGCCTGGGCTGCATAGGCCACGCTTTGCAGGCCCGAGGAACAGAACCGGTTGATGGTTGCAGCCGAAACCTCTACGGGGAAGCCGGCCCGCAGCATGGAAAGCCGGGCCACGTTCAGGCCCTGGCTGGCCTCGGGCATCGCACACCCCCACTGAATGTCTTCGATGAGGGCCGGGTCTACACCAACCCTGGTCACTGCTGCCTTCATCACTTCGGCCGAGAGGTCGATGGGGTGTACGCTGGCCAAAGAACCATCGCTTTTGCCGCGCGCAACGGCGCTGCGAACCGCACTGACGATAACCGCTTCCTTCATGGCTGCTCCTTAAAAGTTATACTGAGTCAAAGTTTATGGCAAAGCGCTTCTGGCTTCAAGTCTGCCCAGCCAAACGTTGGGTTCTACGCGAATGGCTCCCTGCCCTCAAACGCGTTAGGATATCTGCGTGGCAGAGAAGCCTTCTACTTGGTCACAACTGCTCGTGGGTTATGGTGAAGACGCGCACCGCTTGGGTGAGGGGCGCGAGCTATGGCTGGGGGGTGTTCGCATCGAGAGCGACCGGGGTGCCATAGCGCATTCCGACGGGGATGTTCTGCTGCATGCCCTTTCCGATGCCCTGCTATCGGCCTTTGCGCTGGGTGATATCGGCAGTTATTTCCCCGACCACGACCCCAAGTGGAAGGGCCTGGAAAGCCGGGTGATCCTCGAGGTGGTCTTGCAAAAGGTGCGCGAGAGCGGCTACCGGCTCAGCCAGCTTTCGGCGGTGGTGACGCTCGACCGGCCCAAGCTGGGGCCGCACCGCACAGACATCCAGCAGCACCTGGCCCTGCTGACCGGCCTGCCCGAAAAGCGGGTGGGCCTCACCTTCAAAACCTCCGAGGGGCTGGCCCCCAACCACGTCCAGTGCCGGGTGGTGGTTTACCTCGAGCCCCTCCCCGATAAAAGCTAGCCTTCTTTATGCAGCACGGGCAGTTGCTCGATGTTCTTTCCTGGGCCGGTCTCCTGGCTTTTGGGGTCTCGGGCGCACTGGTGGCCGTACAAAAACGCTTCGATCTGGTGGGCATTATCGTGCTGACCGGGGTTACCGCCATTGGCGGGGGTGCCATCCGGGATGTGCTGGTGGGCTCCCTGCCCGCCGGCTCGCTTCGCAATGAGGCGGTGCTGTGGCTGGTGTTTGTGGTGGCCCTGGCGGTATGGCGCTTCAACCAGCGGCTGGGCCGGCTCGAGCGCCCCATCTACTACCTCGACACCATCGGCTTGGGGTTGTTTGCCGCGCTGGGGGCCGAGCGGGCTTTGGCATTTGGGCTCGGGTTTTGGGGCTGTGTGTTCGTGGGCACGGTCTCAGGGGTGGGGGGTGGGGTTCTGCGCGATGTGCTGGCTGGGGAGATTCCCGGCATCTTCTATCGCAACCGCGACCTGTACGCCTCGGCGGCCAGCGGGGGGGCTGCGGTGGTGTTTTTGATCTACACCTTCTTGCCCTCCTACGCGGCCCTGGCGGTGATCCTGGGGGCCCTGGTCACCATTGGGTTGCGGCTCTCGAGCCGCTGGCTCGGCCTGCGTCTTCCTACCCCGTGAGCAAGGTCTTATTTGCTTGCTTTAGCTGCCCTGGGGTGCTAGGCTACTTTAGGTTTGCCAAGCAGGAAACGCTCGGGTTTACCTGCAGGTGGCAAGCGCATAGGAGGCACCGTGGAAGATCACAGTTCTAGTCGAAGATTTTACCCGGTGTGCTCCCACACCGAGTAATCCTCGACAAACCGTGTACCCTGCGGAGCTTCCTTCCAAGATTCGGCTCTGGCCGAAAACCGAAGGAGGCCGCATATGTACGATGCTGAAACCTTGCTTGGGCTCGAGGCCCTCAAGAACGCTCTGCGCGAGAGCGATGCTTTCAAGGTCAAGGCAGCCCTGGAGGAGCTATACCCAGCGCAAATTCTGGAGCACTGGTCGGAGTTTGCCCCCGAACACCGTCTGCCCATCCTGACCCTGCTCTCCCCGGCCGAGGCAGCGGAGGTCTTCAGCCACCTCGAGGAGGCTGAGCAGGCCGAGCTGCTCGAGGCCCTGCCCCCCTGGCGGGTTAAGGAGCTGCTGGAGGAGCTGTCGCTGGACGACCTGGCCGACGCCATCAACGCGGTTGAGGAGGAAAACAGCCCCGAGGCCGCCGAGGCCCTTTTACGCCAGCTCGACCCCGAGACCCGGGCCGAAGTAGAAGAACTGGCCGAGTACGACGAGGACGAGGCCGGCGGCATCATGACCTCGGAGTACATCGCGGTGCGGGACTCCATGCGGGTGGAAGAGGTATTCCGCTTCTTGCGGCGCGAGGCCCCCGACGCGGAGCAAATTTACGTGATTTACGTGGTGGACGCCGAGGGGCACCTGCAAGGGGTGCTCACTTTACGCGATCTGATTGTGGCCGACCCCAAGACCCGCGTTGCGGAGATCATGAACCCCGACGTGATTTACGTGCGCGACGACACCGACCAGGAGGAAGTGGCCCGGCTGATGGCCGACTACAACTTCACGGTGCTGCCGGTGGTGGACGAAGATAAAAAACTGGTCGGGATTGTCACCATCGACGACGTGATTGATGTGATCGAGGAGGAGGCCACCGAGGATATCTACCGGCTGGGTGCGGTGGAGTCGCCCGAGCTGGTGTACAGCAAGTCGAGCGTTTTAAAGCTGTGGAGCGCCCGGGTGCGCTGGTTGATTATTTTGATCATCACCGGCAGCATTACCAGCACCATTCTGCAGGGCTTTGAGTCGGTGCTCGAGGCCGTCACCGCCCTGGCTTTTTACGTACCGGTGCTTGTGGGCACCGGGGGCAACACCGGCAACCAGTCCAGCACCCTGATCGTGCGGGCACTGGCCACCCGCGATGTGGCCCTGGGCGACTGGCTTCGCATCATGCGCAAAGAACTGGGGGTGGGTATGCTCCTGGGCCTGACCCTGGCCTGCCTGCTCAGCATCAAGGTTCTGATCGATGGACAGGTACAGCTGCTGTGGGTGGTGGGCCTCTCGCTGGGCCTGGTGGTGCTGCTGGCCAACGTGGTAGGGGCCATGCTGCCCCTGCTGCTACGCCGGCTGAAGCTCGACCCGGCCCTAATTTCCAACCCCCTGATCGCTACCGTCACCGACGTTACCGGTCTGGTGGTGTACCTGAGCGTAGCCCGCTGGCTATTGAACCTGTAATAACAAATGTAGCCACACGCTGGCCCCCCAGGTGCTCTTGCCAAGGCCCCAAGTCGGAAAAGCCCCTAGGGGTTGGGTTTGCTCAGCATGGATTACGATTCAAGGAACTTTCGACCCACACAACATGGAACCCTCGAGGCCCGGCGGAAGCCCTGGTTAAAACAACCAAAAACCGACAAAGATACTTGATTTATATTCTATAGCTTGCTAGCTTTGGGGGTGCACGGCCCCATGGCGGCCTGTGTCCGCTACGCCCATGGTCTACAGTCTGCCCAAACCCATTCCCAAGCCCTTGCTGGCGGTAGCGCTGCTGGTCGGCGCGGCGGTGCTGTTGCCGCTTTTGTACCTGGTACTGCGGGCGGCCCAGGCCGAACCTCATCAGCTCGTCGAGATTGTCCTGCGGGAGCGCAACCTGCAGCTCTTGGGCAACACCGTGGCGCTACTGGTAGGGGTGATCGCCCTCACCACCGCGCTGGCCCTGCCGCTGGCCTGGGTTACCAGCCGCACCGACCTATGGGGCAAGCGCTTCTGGACGGTTTTGTTGGTTCTGCCGCTGGCAGTGCCGGGGTATGTGGGGGTGTTTGGCTTTTTTGGCGCCACCGGGGCCGGTGGCTGGCTCGAACACCTTCTGGGCTTCCCCTGGCCCCGGCCCACCGGCTACCTGGGGGCCTTGGGGGTGCTGACCCTTTTCACCTACCCCTATCTGTTTTTGAACCTGCGGGCCGCCCTTCTGGGGCTGGACGCGAGCCTCGAGGAGTCGGCCCGTAGCCTGGGCTACAGGGGCCTCGAGGTCTTCTGGCGGGTGGTGCTGCCCCAGCTCAGGCCCGCCCTGTTTGCCGGCTGGCTTCTGATTGGCCTGCACGTGCTGGGCGACTTTGGGGTGGTCAGCCTGGTGCGTTTCGAGACCTTCAGTTATGCCATTTACCTGCAGTACTCGGCCTCCTTTGACCGGATCTATGCGGCCTGGCTCTCGCTGATGCTAATTCTGCTCACCGGGAGCCTGCTCTGGCTCGAGGCCCGTCTGCTCAAAAACCTCTCCCTGAGCCGGGTGGGGCTGGGCAGCGCGCGCAAATCCCAGCCGGTGCGTCTGGGGGTCTGGCGGCTGCCCTCGCTGGGCCTGATGGCGCTGCCCATCGTAGGAGCCCTGGTGGTGCCCCTCACCTCCATCGTGTACTGGCTGGCCCAGTACCCCAGCAGCCCCCACAGCCGCAGTTTTGAGGCCGTTCTGGAAGCCCTGCGCAACTCCGTGCAGGCCGCGGCACCGGCCGCGTTTTTGGCAGCCTTTCTGGCGCTGCCGCTGGCCTACCTGGGGGTGCGCTACCCCAGCCGGCTCTCGAGGCTCCTGGAGCGCGCCGCCTACATCGGCTACGCCACCCCCCCACTGGCTTTTGCCCTGGCCCTGATCTTCTTCAGCCTGCGCGGGGTGCCCTTTCTCTATCAAACCCTGGCCTTGCTGATCCTGGCCTATGCGCTGCACTTCCTGGCCGAGGCCATCGGCCCCATCCGCAGCGCGCTCTACCAGGCCCCGCCCCGGCTCGAGGAGGCCGCCCGCAGCCTGGGCTACAACCCCTTGCAGGCTTTCCTTAGGGCCACCTTTCCCCTGCTGCGGCGGGGCCTGCTGGCCAGCATGGCCCTGGTCTTCTTGTCAGCGGTCAAGGAACTGCCCCTCACCTTCTTGCTAGCCCCGGTGGGCTACTCCACGCTCTCGACCCGCATCTGGGGCTACACTTCAGAAGCGATGTTTGCAGAGGCCGCCCCCTATGCCCTGCTGATCGTACTATTCTCGGCTGGACTGGTGGGCCTGCTGCTTTCCCAGGAACGACAATGAACACCCAACACGCCGAACGACCCACCACCCCCATCCAGGCCCACACCCCCATCCTGCGGGTGCAGGGCCTGAGCAAACGCTTCCACCCCAGCCTACCCCCTGTGGTAGAAAACGTGGGTTTTACAGTAGAGCAGGGCGAGGTGTTTGCCCTGCTGGGCCCCTCGGGTTGTGGTAAGACCACCACCCTGCGGCTTATTGCCGGTTTCGAGCAGCCGGACAGCGGCCAGATCTGGCTGGAAGGGCGGGAAATTACCAGGCTGCCCCCAGAGGAGCGGGGCATCGGCTTTGTCTTTCAGGACTACGCCCTGTTTCCGCACCTGAGCGTGTTTGAGAACGTGGCCTTTGGTCTGCGCCGTCTGCGGGGTAAAGCGCGACAGGCCCGTGTCCTGGAGGTGCTGGGGCTGGTGGGCCTGACCGTCTTCAAAGACCGCAAGCCCGGCGAGCTTTCCGGGGGTCAGCAGCAGCGCGTGGCCCTGGCCCGGGCCATCGCCCCCGGCCCCAAGCTGGTGCTGCTCGACGAGCCCTTTAGCAGTCTGGATGCTGCTTTACGCCAGTCCACCCGCGACGAGGTGCGGGCGCTTTTGAAGCAGGCCGGCATCGGGGCCATCCTGGTCACCCACGACCAGGAGGAGGCCCTTTCCTTCGCCGACCGGCTGGCGGTCATGCGCAGCGGGCAGCTCGAGCAGATCGGCACCCCCGAGGAGGTGTACCACCACCCCCGCACCCCCTTTGTGGCCCAGTTTTTAGGCCGCACCAACCTGATTCCCGGTGAAGCCCGGGGCCTCGAGGCCGAGACCCCGCTGGGGCGCCTGCTGCTTTCGGAGGAGGCCCAGGGCGCGGTGCTGCTCTCCCTGCGGCCCGAGGGGTTGGGCCTGGCCATGCCGTTGGGGCATCTGGGCATTGATGGCAAGCAGCTCGAGGGCACCGTGCTGGCTCGAGAGTTCAAGGGCCACGACATGACCTACCGCGTCCAGCTCGGCAACCGTGAGCTCATCGTACAGGAAAGCCCCGAAAGCCCCTTCCGCCCCGGCGACAAGGTACGGGTGCTGGTGCGGGCCAGGGCCGTGGTGGTGGGGCGGGGCCGGTAGAACATCCCTGAAGCCTTGCCGATACAATATCAATCGCCTTGGAAGACCTCGAGCTATCCACACCAACCAACCACAGGCGCATCCTGCTCACCCTCGAGTACGACGGCAGCGGTTTCGCCGGCCTGCAAACCCAGGCCCAGGGCGAGCGTACCGTGCAGCAAGAGCTCGAGGCGGCCCTTAGCAAAATCCCTGGGGCCAGGCCCAAGATCTGGCCCTGCGGCCGCACCGATGCCGGGGTGCACGCCCTGGCCATGCCGGTGCATTACGACACCCTGGATAACATCCCCACAGAGAAAATCCCCCACGCCCTCAATACCCTCCTGCCCCCCGATATCCGGGCCCTTGCCGCAGAGGAGGTTCCGCTGGATTTCCATGCCCGCAAAAGCTGCCACTGGCGCGAGTACCGCTACCGCATCCTGCAGCGCCGCATGCCCCCGGCCTTGGACCGTCACCGGGTCTGGTGGATTCCGCACTCGCTGAATCTAATCCCTATGCGGCACGCCCTGGAGTACCTGGTAGGCACCCACGACTTCCGGGCTTTTGCTGTGAAGGAGGAGCGCTCCACGGTACGCGAGATCTACCGCGCCCACCTCGAGGTCTGGCCCACCGAAGGCGGGCGGGAGATCTGGCTGGAGTTCGTGGGTTCGGGCTTTTTGCGCGGCCAGGTGCGCAGCATGGTGGGCACCCTGGTAGAGATTGGGCTGGGCAAACGGGAATCGAGCAGCATCCAGGCCCTGCTCGCAAACGGCGCACGCAAGGACGCCGGCCCCACCGCCCCCGCCCAGGGCCTGTACTTCGTGCGGGCCGGCTACCAACCCTACCGCCAGTAGAGCTGCCCATAGACCCGTACGGCCTCCACCGGGGCCCTGGACAGGTCTACCCCCAGCCGCAGCCGATCGTTCCAGCTATAGGCAACCCCCACCAGCAGCTTGCGCGGCTCCTGTAACCAGGCTCCAAGGCGATCCTCGGGCAGATAGGGGCTGTTCTCGCCTAAGTAGTCCCACACCGGGTTCCACCACAAGAGCCCTTCCAACCGGCTTTTATCCAGGGCTTCCACCCAGGCCTGGGTCTCGGCCTCGCAGGGACATTGCAGCACAAAAGCCAGCGCCTGGCCCAAGAAGAGCGGCAGGGAAAAGGTACTCCAAAAACCCCGATCCCACTGCCAGAAGAGCCCCACCTCCCGGCCCTGCAGCCCCAGCCGGGGAATGAGGCGAATGGAGGGCTCGGGTAGCTGCACAACTTCCACAAAAGCACCCACCTGGAAGATATCCACCCTGCCCCCCACAAAACCCTGTCCCCCCGCCAGCCCCGCATGGGGTAAGTAGGCCAGCTCGAGGCCCAGCCAGGGTAGCTCGGTGGGGTTGTAACGGGCGAACAACCCCCAGCGCCCGTCCCGCCCCATCAGGGTATCGTCCCAGGGGCCGCTGTAATCACGGCGCTTGCCCAGGCTCAGCCCGAA
Source organism: Meiothermus taiwanensis WR-220 (assembly GCF_003568585.1). NCBI lineage: Bacteria > Thermotogati > Deinococcota > Deinococci > Thermales > Thermaceae > Meiothermus > Meiothermus taiwanensis. The sequence goes on along the minus strand of NZ_CP021130.1, from coordinate 798,311 downwards.
CGCACCCCAGTCCCGCTCAATAAAAGCCTCGAGGAGGCCCCACTGCAGCACTGCCTCGTACCACAGGCCAAACTCGGCCTGGTAGCGCACACCCGCCTGCTGGGTCTGGGCTTGCAGACGCGCTCCCAGCGCCCAGCCTATCCCGCTGGATCCCGGGGGGCTCGAGTAGACCAGCCCCCCCTGCAGCAGTCCAGCGGGCCGGAGGCAAATCACCTTTTCTTCTGGAATCAAGCAGTCCCAGGAAACCTGGAACACGCCCTCCTCCTGGGCAAAAGCCAACGGGAGCAAGGCCCACAAAGCAATAGCCAGAGCACGCATTCCCCTACAATACCGCTCTTCCGGTCAAAACCCAGGCCAAACACCCGCACACAAAAAATCGGTAGGGCCGGTTTACCCTACCGATTCCACTACATTCACCTATAGGCGGCTGCGTGGGTCAAGGGCATCCCGCAGCCCGTCACCCAGGTAGTTGAAGGCCAGCACCGTTAGGAAGATCATAAAGCCCGGTGCCAGGGCCAGCCAGGGTGCAGTAAAGATGTATTCCTGGGCCTTGGTGAGCATGTTACCCCAGGTCGCCACCGGTGGCTGAATGCCGAATCCCAGGAACGAAAGAGCAGCCTCAGTCAGAATGGCCCCGCCGATGGCCAGGGTGGCATTCACGATGAGGGGGGCCAGGGTGTTGGGCACCAGGTGCCGGAACATGATGCGGGCCTCCCCGGCCCCCAGGGCCTGGGCCGCCGTGGTGAATTCCTGCTCCCGCAGGCTCAGTACCGCCCCCCGGATCAGCCGGCCCGTTCCGATCCAGCCAAACAACACGATGATGGTGATGATGATGAACACCGAGGCCGACTCGCCAAACACCCCCTGCGCCCACTGACCCACTACCCCCTGGGTATCCCGCAGCAGTGCCGAGAGCACCAGCAATAGGGGTAGCTCCGGGATGGTCAGCATGAAGTCCATGAAGCGCGAGATGACCACATCCAGATCTAGCTTCCCCTGACCAAACAACCCCCAGATGCCAATCAACAAAATCACGCCCCAGACCAGGGCCAGTCCCAGCAACGAAAGGAGGTTGTTGAGGGTAACGGTCCCCGAGAACAGGGCCTGCACATTGGCCCCCGATAGCGTCCAGGCCAGATCGGCTGCCAGGAAGAGTAGCGTGTACAACAGCAGCCACGAAACCACCCGCCACACCGCAAAAGGCCACGGGCTCCAGCCACCCGTAGCCTTGGCCAGGGGCCCCATGTAAAAACGAAGGGGCCGGCCCGAGTAGTAGCCCGCAATCACCCCCAGGGTCGTACCCAGCAAAGCCGCGGCAAAGGCGGCCACAAAACCCACGAGAAGCGATATGCGAGCACCGTAGATGATGCGTGACAACACATCCCGACCCAGCTCGTCGGTGCCCAACCAGTGCGCACGGCTCGGGCCTTGGAAGTAGTAGTCGGCCAGGTTATCACCCGTGGGTTGCGCAGTGGGGCTGTACGGCGCAATCCAGGGAGCAAAAATTGCCATCAGAACCAGGGCAATGACCACCCCTAAGGAAAACATTGCCGCCTTGTGCTTACGGAAACGGCGCCAGGCCAGCGCCCACGTGGACTGGGATTTTTGTTGAGAAGCGGTTGCAACAGCAGCCATAAAGCCCCCTAACTATAGCGGATACGCGGGTCTACCACCGCATACATCAAGTCGGCCAGCAGGTTGAAGACCGCCGTTAGCAAAGCCAGAAATGCCAGGGCCGCCATAGCGACGTTGTAGTCCTTATCGGTAAGCGAGTCTAGGATAGCCCGGCCCATGCCCGGGTAGGAGAAGATCGTCTCGGTGATAACCGCACCCCCAAAAACCCCAGGGATCGCCAGACCCACCAGTGTCACAATGGGAATGAGCGCGTTGCGCAAGGCGTGTTTATACAGCACAACGCGTTCGCTCAGGCCCTTGGCTCGAGCCGTGCGCACATAATCCTGGTTTAGAACCTCGAGCAGACTCGCCCGCATATAGCGCGTCCAGGAGGCCATCTGGATGGTGGAGAGGGCCAGCACCGGCAGCACCAGCTTGAAAGCCCAGTCGCCAATAAACTGGAAGAAGGTAATTTCACCGCTCAGCACCTGCGACCACTGAAAGTCGGAGATGCTCTGCACGGGAAACTTAGGAAACCACGGTACCCGTTCCGGTATCCACACCGCGAACAGGAACAAGAGCAAAATGCCCAAGAAGAAGATGGGCATCGAGAAGCCCACGAACGAGAAGAAGGTGATGATGTAGTCGGCCCGGCTGTACTGCCGCACCGCTGAGAAGATGCCCACCGGAATAGCCACCAGCAAGGCCAGGGTAAGGGCCGCCCCCGAGAGGATGAGCGTACGGGGCAGGCGCTCCACGAAGATAATCTGAGCAGCCGGTGTGGCGTAGGTGCGGGACTGGCCAAAGTCACCCTGCAAGGCCCGGCCCAGCCACTTGAAGTAGCGCACATAGATGGGCTGATCGAGACCATAAGCACGGCGCAATTGCTCTAGCTGTTCTGCGGTGATCCGTGGGTTCTGCTGGCGCAGCTCGTCCAGCGGGTCTCCGGGTTGTAGGGCCAACAAGGTGAAAATCACTACTGAGGCTGCAAACAACAAGGGAATCATTTGCAGCAGTCGGCGAACCGTGTAAGCAAACACGCCCTACATAATACTGTTTCAAGATGCCTTGTGAATGCATGTTCCAGGTTTTCAAAGACCGTCACAACCGCCATCTACCTAGCAAGATGGCATGTTCTCTCGTCCAGGACATGCATGTTGCGTTCTTTAGCCGGCGTATCCACCAATCGATGGATGCGCTAGCCAGTGCAGTCCTCTGAAGGCAACAAGCGGGCATATCGCCCAAGCGCAGGGCTTTATACCGGACTCTAACAGAGGCTATCTTTTTGCATCCCAAAGCCCACCCCTCGCTACACTCAGCGAGGAAAGCGTATCCCTTGGTCGGGCCGGTTTGCCGCCTTCCGGCGCCGAACTAACCGAATCTGGCATAAGAAAGATGCCCCCTGAGCGGGGGCATCTTTCTTGGCTAAAAACCGCGCTTACTTGATGGGCTGGCCGTACTTGGCCTGGTCGTAGACCTTCTGGGCTCCGCGCGACTGCCAGCCGATGAGCCAGGGCTCGATGGTTGGGTAGGCCGAGCTAGCAAAGGTCGAGGAGACATAGTTGAGCAGGCCCACCTTGTACACGCGGGCATCGGACTGGAAGTACAGCGGGATCATAGCCACTTCATTGGCCCAGATCTCCTGCATACGGGCAAACAACTGCTTGCGCCGGTTTACATCGAACTCGGTAACCGCCTGGTTACGCAGACGATCGTACTCCTCGTTACACCAGCCGCCGAAGTTGAGGCCGCGGAATCCGTTTTCACGGGTGGGTATATAGACCACCTTACCCTCCTCGTCCCGGCAGGCCGAACGCACCCCGTCATCGGCCAGGCCCAGGCTAAAGGCGTACTGCAGGAAACCCGTCCAGCTTCCTTCCTGGGCCCTCGAGCGGTACTGCGCCCCCAGAACCACCGCGCTGGGCGCGTTGTTAATGCGCACCGCAATCCCCACCTGGCGGTAGTTCTCCGCTACAAACTGCTGGATACGCTCGCGCACCTGGTTGCCGGCGGTGGTGGCCCACTCGATCTCAAAGCGCACGGTACGACCATCCACGGTGCGCTGCAGAATGCCGTCGGGCCCTGGCCGCCAGCCCAGCTCGGCCAGGAGTTGGCGGGCCCGTTCCGGGTTGTAGGGGTATTTGGCAACGTTGGGGTTAAACATGGGGTTTCTTGGAGAAACCCAGGTGGGGGCGACCGTGTACAGCCCGTCAAAGAAGGCCTTGGTAATGCCTTCACGGTTCATAGCGTAAATCAGGGCCTGGCGGGTCTTGACGTTATCCAGCATTAGGTCGCGCACCCGTTGTACGTTGGTGAACTGGTTGATCTCTAGGTGCTCGAAAAATGGAGTTTCTATCGCCCATATCTCGAAGCGCCCCGGCGCACGGCTGGTAAGCTGCTTGCTGCGGCCCTGATCGAAGGAGATCGAGACGCTCGAGGTTGCATCTATCCCACCACCCAGGATGGCTACCAAGAGCGAGTTGGTGTTCTGGATAATGCGGTAGATTACGCGCTGCACATACTTATCCTCGCCACCTGGCGGCTTGATCCAGAAGCGCGGGTTGCGCCGCATCTCAATACTGCTACCGGGCACCCAGCGGGTCAGGGTAAAAGGGCCCGAGTAGACCATCTTTCCGCTGTTCAGATACTGAGGGGAGGAAAACTGGGTAAAGAAGTTGCGGAAAATCTCGGCCTGCCGTGCAGTATCACCAACCTGGGCCGCCGCAGCTTTGGCCTTATCCCACTCTGCGCGCATGATGTGGTTGGGGGCGTAGTAAATCTGGTTAATGTCCAGGTCGTAGAAGTAGGCTGGCTCGAGAATCACTGTAAAGTTGCGGGCATCCCGCACCCGCAGGGTGGCCCGGTCAAAAAAGTCCACGTTGGTGGAGGGCACACCTTTGGTCTTGCCCATCTCAAAGTACAGGGCCACATCGTCGGTGGTGATGGGCCGCCCATCCGACCAAACCGCATCGGGCCGGATGGTGTAGTCGAGCTCGAGGCGCCGTACCCCCGGCCTGATGTTGGCAAAACGCAGGCGTCCGTTCTGCTGCGTTGGCACCTCGGTCACCACCACTGGAATTTGCTCCAAGTCGCGGTTGGTCTGGACTATCGGAGCAAACAAAAAGTTCTCGATTTCAAACTTGATGGCCTGGTTGGAAATAACATTAACCACGTCCCCCGCCAACACCCGGGGTTCCTGAGCCGCACCGATAATCAGGCTGTTGTCCTGAGGACCGGCGAGGGCCAATCCACCAATTAGCAGCAGGGTTGCAAACGCTCGTTTCATGACGCCTCCTCGCGTAGCCATTGATTGGCTGGGCTAGATTTTATTGTGCGGAATGCGTTTTGTGTACCCTTGGCAGCAGTATTGCGCTTTAGTTTAGAAAAGAAGAAAGCCAGGGTTTCCCCTGGCTTTCTTACAAGCAGCTGTTTTACTTGATGGCGATACCACCGGCCTGGGCCTGGTCGTGGCGCTTGACAGCCCCGCGGCTGGCCCAGCCAATTTCCCAGGAGTTCCAGCCAGGGTAGCCGTTGCCGCCCGAGTAGGTCGAGGCCACATAGTTGACCAGACCATTGCGCACCACCAGGAAGTTGGAGCGGAAGCGCAAGGGCAGGGCGGGCAACTCATCAGCCCAGATCTCCTGCGCACGGGCAAAGAGCTGCTTGCGGCGGGCTTCGTCGAACTCGAGCACACCCTGGCTGGTCAGGCGGTCGAACTCATCGTTGCGCCAGTTACCGATGTTCTGGCCGGCGTAGTTGTTGTCCTTGGTGGGAATCTGCACCGCACCGGTGTTGAGGTTCCTGTGTTGGAAGAGGCTGCCATCCTCGGCCAGGCTGCTCACCCAGGCGAACATGAACATCAACCACTTACCTTCCTCACCCCGCTGGATGAAGTCGTCGGCAAAGACCACCGAGCTGGGGGCGTTGGCAGTCTTGACGGCAATACCAACCTGCCGCCACTGCTCGATGAAGAGCTGTTGCGTGCGCTCACGGATGGCGTTGCCGGCGGTGGTGACCCACTCGAGCTCAAAGCGCACGGTACGGCCGTCCACGGTGCGCTGCAGAATGCCGTCGGGGCCAGGGCGCCAGCCCACCTGGGCCAGCAGCTCGCGGGCGCGGGCCGGGTTGTACTCGTACTTCTTCACGTTGGGGTTGAAGAGCGGGTTGGAAGGAGCCACCCAGGTGTGGGAAACCGGCTCGGCCCCATCGAAGAAGGCCTGCACCCAGGCATCGCGGTTGATAGCGTGGAGCAGGGCCTGGCGGGTGCGCTTGTCGTCCAGGGTAAGATCGCGCACGCGCTGCACGTTGGTGAACTTGTTGATGTCAATGTGCTCCCAGATAGCCCCCGGAATGGCCCAGATATCAAAGCGACCCGGCGCGCGGCTGGTGAGCTGCTTGCTGCGGGCCTGGTCGGCCGAGATACCCACGGTCGAGGTGGCGTCAATACCACCGCCCAGGATCGCCACCAACAGCGAGTTGGTGTTCTGGATGATGCGGTAGGTTACGCGCTGTACGTACTTATCGGCCCCACCCTGGGGCACGATGGCGGTGAAGTTGGGGTTGCGCACCAGCTCGATAGAGCTGTTAGCATTCCAGCGCTGCACACGGAATGGGCCGCTGTAGGCCATACGCCCGGAGTTGATGGCCTGCACAGAGCCAAACTGCTGGAAGAAGTTGCGATACAGCTCGTTCAGACGCTGGGCATCGCGATCAGGGTTGAGGGGGGCGGCCGCCGCTTTTACCTTTTCCCACTCAGCGCCCATCTTGTGCACAGGGGCATACCCAATGGGCGAGCCGTAGGTGTCATAGTAGTAGGCCGGCTCAAAGATGACGGTCATGTTCTGCTTGTCGCGCACCCGCAGGCTGACCCGTTCCCAGTAGTCCGGGTTGATCACGGCCATACCCTTGGCTTTACCCACCTCGTAGTAGAAAGCAAAGTCGTCGGTGTCCAGCGGATCGCCGTCCGACCAGCGCAGGTTGGGCTTAAGGGTGATGTCAATCTCCAGGCGACGCTTACCCCCACCGATATCGGTCACCCGCAGGCGGCGGTTGGCCAGGGTGGGTACCTCGGTGGCCAGCACGGCCTCGTTCTCAGCCCGCAGGTTCTGTACGATCAGGGGTGCGAAGAGGTAGTTTTCAATCTCCGTCTTGATCGACTGGTTGGAGATCACATTGAGGAAGTCACCCCCCAGCACCCGTGGTTCCTGGGAAGCCCCGATCACCAGGCTGTTGTCGGCTGGGCCCGCCAGCGCTGCACCGGCCACCAAAGTTAGACCAAGTGCAACAATCTTGCTATAACGATTCATCTAGCCTCCTTTGGGATTCTGTGTTTACACAGAATCGTTTAACTATGGCATTTTGCCGTCCCTATTATAGCCATCCTGTTCAGCCCGTCAAATATCGCTTGGGTGAGCCCTGGTCATCCAGCCATTGAGCCTCTGTTTAGACAGGCACGCCATTCTAGCCACTGGTCTCAGTCGCATCCACCGGTTGGTGGACACCTGCTCCATCCCACTGCTGAGAAAGTTGGAGGCCCCCTGCAGCCGCTGGGGTTTGTCCAACCCGCTGGCTTTTGATGGTGTGGTGTGAAAAAAATTGCGCCCGCCCTGAACAGCAGGCGCCACGCGGTGCAGGGGCTGTTTGACGATCAACCACCGCAGCAGCCGCTGCTACCCTCACCCGCAGGTGCTTTGGCCCCGTCGGTACGGAATGAGTGGCCGCAGCCGCACGAAGAGGTGGCGTTGGGGTTGTTTACACTAAAGCCCCCCCCCATAAGATTTTCCACCCAGTCTACTTCGGAGCCTACCAGCAACGGCAAAGACATGCGATCCACCACCAGGCGCACCCCGTGCATCTCCACAACCGTGTCGCCCTCGAGCTGCCGCTCATCTACCGCCATGCCGTACTGATAGCCACTACAGCCGCCCGACTTGATGAACACCCGAATCGCCGCATCGGGTTTGTTATAGCGGTGGAGAATCTCCTTGGCGCGTTCAGCCGCCAGGGGTGTAATGGAAAGCACCGTCTGCTCCTGAACCACAAACAACCTCCTAACCCAAGACTAGCACTTCAGCCAAGCCAAAACGTAAGCAAGAGCACCGCAGTCCACCCGGTAGTATGTGCACATGGACATTGCCCAAGCCCAAAGAGCCTTGCAGGAAGCCCGCATCCCCGGTTGGTTGCTCTACAGTTTTCAGGGTAGCAACGCGCTGGCGCTGGAAGCCCTGGGCCTACAGGGGCGGATGCTCAGCCGACGGTTTGCTTATCTGATTCCAGCCCAGGGCGAGCCAGTGTTGATCGTTCATGCCATCGAGAAGACCAGCTTTCCCCCTCTGCCCGGGCAGTGGGTGGCGTTCTCGAGCCACCAGCAGTTCGTGCAAGCCCTGCAAAAACACGTGGCCCCACTAGGCCGCATCGCCATGGAGTACCTTCCGGGCGGCAGCATCCCCTATCTTTCCCGCGTAGACGCTGGAACCCTGGAGCTGCTGCGGGGTATGGGGCTCGAGGTGGTCTCGTCGGCGGAAATCCTGTTGCAATTCCAGACCTGGACATCCGCCGACCTGGCCGCCCACAAACGCGCCGCCGCTGGCATCATCGCTGCTCTAGAACACGCCCTGGGCTTTGTGCGGGCCCGGCTCGACCACCCGCCCAGCGAGCTCGAGGTACAAGCCGAGATCTGCAAGGTTCTGGAAGCCAGGGGCCTGGTCTTCGATCATCCGGCCATGGTAGCCTACGGCCCCAACGCCGCCAACCCTCATCACAGCGTGGGGGAAAGCCGCTTGCAACGGGGTCAGGTGATGTTGATCGACCTGTGGTGTAAGGAGCCCGGCGGCCCCTACGCCGACGTGACCTGGATGGCTGGCTGGGATGTGTCCGAGGAAATTCAGCGTGCCTGGACGGTGGTGCGCAATGCGCGGGATGCCGCGCTCGAGTCCTGCCGACAGGCCTATGCCGCCGGGCGGCGGCCCCGGGGGTTCGAACTCGACCGGGCAGCCCGGCAGGTGATCGAGCAGGCCGGCCTGGGGGCTTATGTGCTGCACCGCACCGGCCATCACCTGGGCTTCAGCTCCACCCACGGCAACGGCACCCACCTCGACGACCTCGAGACCCACGACACCCGCCCGCTGATCCCCGGCCTGGCCTTTACCATCGAACCGGGGGTGTATCCGGGGCCTTTCGGCATCCGCAGCGAAATTAATGTCTACCTGCACCCAAACGGCCCCGAGGTGACCACCGGCGTGCAACAGGAAATGGAGCGGCTTTAAACAACAGGCGGGAACTGCAGCTACAGTCTACCGCTCGGGTCGTTGTATGCTTTCAGGCGGTTATGGAACGACCCCTGATGGTGTTTAGCGGACAGTCCAACCTACCCCTGGCCCAGGAGATAGCCGACAACCTGGGGGTTCCTCTCGGCAAAAGCATCACCGAGCGCTTTGCCAACGACTGTCTCTTCGTCCGATACGAACAAAGCCTCCGCGAGGGCGATATTTTCATCATTCAATCGCTCACCCCCCCGGTGCAGGATCACCTGGTAGAACTTCTGATGATGATCGACGCGGCCAAAAGCAGCAGCGCGGCCCGGGTCACTGCGGTCATCCCCTATTACTCCTATGCCCGCAGCGACAAAAAAGATGCCCCCCGCATCTCGATTGCGGCAAGGTTGGTCGCCGACCTGATCCAGGCCGCTGGGGCCGACCGGGTGCTGACCATGACGCTCCACTCGGCCCAGGTGCACGGGTTTTTCAAGGTTCCTGTGGATCACCTTTCCGCTGAACCGGTGATCGCCAACTATTTTGCCACCCGCGTAGAAAAGCTGGAAAATGCCGTGGTGGTAGCACCCGACGCCGGCGATATCAAACGGGCCAGTTCGCTGGCACGCCGTCTGGCCCTGCCCATTGCCTTCATCGATAAGCAGCGGCTGTCCGATACCGAGGTAACCTCGAGGGGGCTGGTTGGCGACGTGCGGGGCAAAACCGCCCTGATCATAGACGACGAGGTCTCAACAGCCGGAACCCTGGTGCAGGCCGCCGAATCCCTGGTACAAAACGGAGCCCAGGCGGTTTACGCCGCCTTCACCCACGGCGTATACGTGGGCCCCGCCATCGACCGGATCGACAAAGCCCCCATTGTGGAGGTGGCGGCCACCAACACCTGCACCTACAGAGCCCGGCCCAGCAGTAAAATCAAGCAGCTCAGCGTAGGGCCTCTCTTTGCCGAGGCCATCTGGCGCATACACCGGGGGGAGTCGGTCTCGAGCCTCTTTACATAAACCGCTTTTTGCACAAACCGCCACATCAGGGGTTTGCCGCATTCAAGGAAGACCGCCGCTTGAGAGCGGTCTTTTAAAACGCCCACCGCACCTGATGCCAGATTCGGCTATTTCGGCGACGGAAAGTGGCAAAATAGCCCGTGATTCAAAAAGATAGCCTCTTTTGCATGGATGACGATCTTTTTGAATCCGGTATGACTGCGCATGGCGGTGAAGGTCGAGCAGGGTACCTGCTGCTTGGTGCCGGGCGGGTTACGACCTGCACCTGTAGCGCATCCAGAAGGTTCCTTGCACGCTTGCAGGCCAGGGCCGCCTTCTGCGCTAGCGACTGAGCCCCTCTACGGGCCCTGTTCATTGGGGTTGGCATCATCGGCCCCGATGCGCACCGTCAGATCGGCGTATAAAGCCGCCTCGCCCGAAACGCGTGCAGGCAACCCAATGGCCTCACCCAGGGCCTCGGCCAGCCCGGCCTCTCCGTTGGTCAGCACCTCGCTGTGCGGGGGTGCAGTCTCTATCTCCCGCAACAGCACCCGTAACCCCAGCGCCCGCAGCTTATCCCGCATCTCCATGGCTGTGGATTCCTGCGGCGCCGCATAGAGCACCGCAGCTTGGCGACCCCGTAAATCCTCCAGGGTTGCTTTGGTCGGTTCCGGCGCATCGGCAAAGTAGCGCTGGATCAGTTTTTGCAGCTCGGCACGGTCTACCTCCCAGCCCTGGCCGAACCGGCCCGGCGCCAGGAAGGAAACCAACTGGGGCTGCTGTATGGCAAAACCCATCAGGCTGGCAATCTGTGTGCGGGTCAGGTCGGTGCGGATGTTCTGCTCCACGCTGGCGATGGCCTGTGGCAGGCGCAGCAAGCCACTGGGCGTGAGAACCTGCTGCTTCAGCGCATGAAAGAAGTTCTGCTGGCGCTGAATGCGACCGATATCACCCAAAGCATCGTGGCGAAAGCGCAGATACCCTTCGGCTTGTGCACCGTTTAGAAGCTGGCAGCCAGGCTCGAGGTCGATATCCAGCTTGGCGGCAGTGTCCTTATATTTCATGGGCTTTTCCACGCAAACAGTTACGCCCCCCAAGGCATCTACCCCGTTGCGGATGGCCTCTACGCTCACCGCCACATAGGCATCGATCTCAACCCCTGTCAGGCCGCTCACCACCTGTTTAGCTAGATCGGGGCCGCCAAACTTGTTGGCGTGGTTGATGATGTACCAACCATAACCGGGGATCTGCACATGCACATCCCTGGGAATCGAGAGCACCACTATGCGCTTGGCCGTGGGGTCGAAGCGCACCAACAGGTTCACATCCGACAGGCCACGGAAGTTCTCGGGTGCGCGCTGGTGGTAGTACTTGTACTCGGGCGCCACCCCCAGAACCAGGACGTTGAGGGGGCGATCCAGGTTACGCGGCAAAGTGCCGTAACGCAGCAAGGGTTGAAGCAAGGGATAGGCCCACCAGGCCGCCGCTGCCAGGAGAAGCAGAACCAGAAAGAGGACGACACGCCGCATATCCTTGCTAGTTTAGCCCAACAAGGGTGAGAAAAACCGACCTGCCAAGGTGGCGATACCGGATTCAAAAAGACGGTCATCCGAAGAAAAGACCTCCAGAGGCTATCTTTTTGCATCCTAGCGCACTTCCTCGGTCGGGTTGGTTCGCCCTTCTGGCGCGGAACCAACCAAACCTAGCACGACTAGTCCAGGGTGAAGCGGGGTTCTGTCTCGTGCAGGCGCACCCGGCGGATGATGCGCTGGTCATGCTCGGCATCGTGGGTGCTGGCGATAACCGTAACGTAGTCGCGGATGGGGCTGCGCAACACCTTTTTGGTTAGCACCTCTTCTACCTGAAAGATGCCCGCAGAGTTGTTCATGATCACCCGAATCTCGACCGGCACCTGCTCCCCCTTTAAAATCTGCACCTCGTCGACGGCCAGGGCGCTGATGGAGTGGATGTCCACCGAGCCCAGGGCAAAGGCTTTGCGCCCCCGGCCTTTGGTAATATCGGTACCGTCGGCCACCGCGGTGATACCGGCCTCGATGGTCAGGGGCTCGGGCTCGAGGTCGTGGCTATAGATGGAGTGCAGCATAAAGGCCCGCAGCTCAACGCGCTGTTCGGGGTCGCGGTAGATTTTTTCTAATATCCTGTCCAGGATGGGAATCGCCAGCATCACGCTAAAGGACTCATGGCGCACCCGGTGCACCTGGTTTCCGATGTCATGCAGCATGGTGGAGAGCAGCACGGTAAGAAAGGTGTCGTCCAGATCGCCCACGCCACTCTCCATCACATCGGGCCTGACCCCGTGGTCAACCAGTAGCTGCAGGATGGTCACGCTGGCCGCGCCGGTCAGCAGGGCGTGCACCCTTCCGTGGTCGTTGTAGCCCAGTTTGCGCACGGTGATGTAGTTGGCCATATCCCAGTGGCCCCGGGCCTCGGAGTCCGCGGTGAGCATCTCGTAGGCGGACAGCGCCTTGGGGTAGCGCTGCAGGCCCTCGCGGATGGCCAGGTCGGCCTCGACGTAGAGCTTGGCCTTGGGCTGGGTGACCTGAACCGTGCGTTCGTTCATAACCGTGCCGCCATCGCTCATACCCTGATGGTAGGGCTTAAGGGTTCAACACGTCGTGATAAAAGCCACAGGCCCTTTCGATCCCTTGGCCTTTCACTCCCCTTTAAACTGCGCCGGGCGTTTTTCCAGAAAAGCCCTGGTGCCTTCGCGCATATCCTGGGTTGCACAGGCCAGACCAAACAGGTCGGCCTCGACCTCGAGGGCCTCCTGTAAATCCAGGTTCTCACCCCGCCCCACCGCTTCTTTGGCCAAGGCCAGGGCCACCGGGCCGTTTTTCAGAATGGCTGCGGCCAGCTCCTTGGCGGTTTGCAGGGCATCCTCGCCCACCCGGTTGACCAGGCCCAGGCTCAAGGCTTCGTCGGCAGGTACGTGCCGCCCGGTAAAAATGAGATCCAGGGCACGGCCCCGGCCCACCAGGCGGGGCAGGCGCTGGGTTCCACCGAAGCCGGGTATGATGCCCAGCCCCACCTCAGGGAGGCCCAGCTTGGCGTTCCGGCTGGCCACCCGCAGGTCGCAGGCCAGGGCCAGCTCGAGCCCGCCCCCCAGGGCGTAGCCGTTGATGGCCGCGATGCTGGGCACCGGCAGGGCCGCAATCTCGTTGAAGACCGACTGGCCCATAATGGCGAACTCCCGCGCAGCAAACACATCCTGCAGGCTGGCAATCTGGGCGATATCGGCCCCCGCCACAAAAGCCTTGCCTTCTCCGGTAAAGATGGCTACTTTTACCTCGGGGTCTTGGGTGATCACCTCGGTCACACCCGCCAGTTCGATGAGCAGATCCTGGTTGAGGGCATTGAGGGCCTGGGGGCGGTTGATGGTGACAATGCCCATCCCGTCCTCGACCCGGTAGGTCAGGTACTCGAATTCGGGCATCTCAAGTTCAAAGGTCTGTGCCACTCTACACCTCCATGAGGCTCCCTGGCGCCGTGTGCAGGGGCCGTGCCTGCCCAGCATAGCAGAAGCCCTGGTGGGCCTGGTTGCAGCCGCACACCAACCTACTTGGCCTCGAGCCAGTTCTCCCCTATGCCGGTGCCGACCTCGAGGGGCACCGCCAAGGCCCAGGCCTGTTGCATGATCTCGCGCACCACCCCGGCCACCGCCTCCGCTTTATCGGCCGGGGCCTCAACCAGTAGCTCGTCGTGCACCTGCAGCACCAGATGGGCTTCCAGCGGCTCCAACTCCGGCTGGAGCTTGACCATAGCCAGTTTCATCAGATCGGCGGCGGTGCCCTGCACCGGCATATTGAAGGCCATGCGCTCGGCGGCCTCCCGCACGCTGCGCACGCGTGAGTCGAGATCGGCCACGAAGCGGCGGCGGCCAAACAGGGTTTCCACGTAGCCGGTCTGCCGGGCTTCGGCCAGCACCCCTTCGATCCATTCCCGCACCTTGGGGTAAGAAGCGAAGTAGCGCTCGATAAAGGCCTCAGCCTCAGCGTAGGAAATGGAAAGCTCGTTGGACAGGCGATGGGCCGACATGCCATAGAGCACGCCAAAATTGATGGTTTTTGCAGCCCGGCGCTGCTCACTTGTCACCCTGTCCAGCTCCAGTCCGAACATCCAGGCTGCGGTCTGGGTGTGAATGTCCTTGCCCTCACGGAAGACTTTGATAAGGTTCTCGTCGCCCGAGAGGTGGGCCAGCACCCGCAGCTCAATCTGGGAGTAGTCGGCCACCACCAGCCGCATGCCCGGCGCAGCCCGGAAGGCCTTGCGGATGCGGCGACCAATCTCGGTGCGCACGGGGATGTTTTGCAGGTTGGGGTCTACCGAGGAAAGCCGCCCGGTGGCGGTGCCGGTCTGGTTGAAGCGGGTGTGCAGGCGGCCCGTCTTGGGGTGGATCAGCTTGGGCAGGGGATCTAGGTACGTGCTTTTGAGCTTGGTCAGCTCACGGTAGGTCAGGATACGTTCGATGATGGGGTGCTGGCCTAAAAGCTCCTCGAGCGCGCTGGCGGCGGTGGAGCGCTTGCCGGTCTGGGTCTTGCGGCCCGGGGCGCTCAGCCGGAGTTCGTCGTAGAGCACCACCTCGAGCTGATCCCGCGAGTTCACGTTAAAAGAACGCCCGGCCAGCCGGTGGATCTCGGCCTCGAGGTAGGAGATCTCCCTGGCGAGTTCCTCCGAAAGCTGCATTAGATACTCGGCATCGAGGGAGATACCCCGGGCCTCCATCCGGGCCAGCACCGCCGAAAGCGGCTTTTCAATCTCGTGGTATAACCACCCGATGCGGGGGTTCTCGGCCATGCGACCCTGCAGGGTCTGCCACAGGGCGTGGGCGGCCTGGGCCCGCTCAGCCGGGTCGGGGTTCCAGTCGCCCGCTCCGTAGCGCCGCACGGTGCTGGCGGGGTCGGAGTTGGAGGGATCGTAGAGGTAGGCCAGCAGCATGGGGTCATCGCCGGGCGGCACCCAGACCCCTTCCTTGAGGGCCAGCACCGAGAGGTCTTTGGCTACCATGCTGCGAATCTCGGGGAACTTTTTAAGCTCCTGCAGGCTGGGCTGGCCCCGGTACACCCGGCCCTCGGTATAAGCGGCCAGACCCAGCCAGTTGGCCCACATGGGCTGGGCGCGGTCGAGGGTATAGCCCAGAAAAGCCTCGGGCGGGGGGGGCCAGGGGGCCTCCTCAGCAGCAGGGGGCGCGGCCAGGAGGTTAAGCTCGCGCAGAATGGAGCCGAACTCGAGCCTTTCCAGGGCTTCACGCAGGGCCCTGCGGTCGGGCTCGCGGCGGTGGCAGCCGCGGAAGTCGAGCTCGATGGGAAGATCGGTGTGGATTAGCGAAAGCGCCCGGGAGAGCCGAACGTTGTCCCGGCTCTCCTCGAGGCTGGCGCGAATTTTGGGGGACAGGGCCTCCAGGTTCGCATACAGACCTTCCAACGACCCCCACTCCTGTAAGAGCCGGGCCGCGGTCTTCTCCCCGATGCCCTTAGCACCCGGCAGGTTGTCGGAAGAATCCCCCACCAGCGCGCGGTAATCCACCCACTGTGCAACCGAAACGCCATACTTCTCCTGCACCGCCTGGGGGTGCATCAGCCGCCCATCCGGCAGCATCACCTGCACGCTTTCGGAGAGCAGCTGAAAGCTGTCGCGGTCGCCGGTGAGAATACGCACCGGATAGCCCTCGCGCTCCCCCTTTTTAGCCAGCGTACCGATCACATCGTCGGCCTCGTAGCCTGGCACTTCCAGCCGCTCTAGGCCCATCAGATCCACCAGTTCTTTGATTTTCTCTAGCTGCGGATGAAAGTCGTCGGGGGTGGCCGCCCGCCCAGCTTTGTACTCTTCAAAAGCCTCGTGCCGGAAGGTTCGGGTGGGCGGGTCGAAGACCACAATCACGCAGTCGCCATCTTCCTTGAGAAGTTTGAGCAGGGTGCGCAGAAAGCCAAAAATAGCCTGGGTGGGTTCACCCCTCGAGGTGCTGAGCTTTTCGAAGGCAAAATAGCTGCGGTAGGCCAGGTGATGCCCGTCTACCAGCCAGATGCGCTCCGGCCTGGGCTGCTCGGACGCGGATGGTTCATTGGAAAACAAGAGAGGTTGCTCCACCCATATATTCTACCCCCGTTCGGTTGCCAACAGAAAGCGCGCCGCCCTCCACAGGGCCTGGGGCTGGTAGGATGGTAGGGTTGTTCTGGCCTGCGGGCCAGCAGAAAGAAAGGAAAGCTATGCAGAACGAAGTAGAGAAGCTCGAGTGGTTCGAAATCCAGCTGCGCATCAAGACCATCGAGGTGATGCTGGGGCCTAAGTACCGCGAGGCCATGGCTGTTACGCTCGGCACCCTGTACAACGAGCAGAAGATCGTCGCTATGGCCAAGCGCCTGGGGGTTTCCCCCGAGGGCCTGCTGGAACGCCTGGAGAAGATGCGCCTCGAGCTCGGCATCGAGCAGGAGATCACCAAGGGTGTGCTCAAGCTGAAAAAGTAAGGCTAGGGCGTCAGGCGGTGGCGGTCGCGCGGGAAGGCCCGGGCATAGCGCACGTTGGGCAGCCCCACCAGCTTCTGGGTGAGGCGCTCGGCCCCGATGGCAAAGCCGCCGTGGGGGGGCATCCCGTACTTGAAGACCTCGAGGTAGCCGGCAAAGTGGGCCGGGTCGTGGCCCTTTTTCTTGAGTTGCTCCACCAGCACCTCGTACTGGTGGATGCGCTGCCCCCCCGAGGTGATCTCGAGGCCCCTAAAGAGCAGGTCGAAACCCCGCGTAGAGCCGTCCCCCTCGGGGTAGGCGTAAAAGGGCCGGGCAGACTCGGGGTACTTGGAGATGAACAGGAAGTCCACACCCCACTTCTCCTTGGCCCAGGCCCCCAGGGCCCGCTCGGCTTCCTCGTTGAAGTCGGCCCCTACAGGCATCCCCAGCTCTTCGCGCAGGATGCGGCGGGCCTCGGGGTGCTCGAGGCGGGGCATCTCGGCCAGGTTGGGCCACTCCACCCCCAAGAGCTCGCACTCGGGGGCGGCGGTGTGGCGAGCCTCATCCAGCATGGCCCGGATCAGATCCTCCTCGAGGTTCATCACATCCTGCTCCGACTCGATGAACCCCATCTCCACGTCCAGCGACAAATACTCGTTGAGGTGGCGGCTGGTGGCGTGCTGCTCGGCCCGAAAAACCGGGGCGACTTCGTAGACCCGCTCAAAAACCCCCACCATAATCTGCTTGTAAAGCTGGGGCGACTGGGCCAGGTAAGCCCGGTGCTCAAAGTAGTCAATGCCAAACAGGTTGCTGCCCCCTTCGGCCCCCGCCGAAACGATCTTGGGGGTAAAAATCTCGGTGAAGCCCTGGCTGTCCAGGTAGTTGCGGAACCCCCGCACCAGGGCCGCTTGAATCTTGAGGGGCGCGCGGGCTTTCTCTCCACGCAGGCTCACATAGCGGTACTCCAGCAGGGTCTCGGGGTTGACCCGCCACTCTTCCTTGGGAATCTCGATGGGGCTGGGCTCGCTGGCTTTGGCATAGAACTCGATCTCCTGGGCCACCACCTCGTAGCCGCCGGGCGCCTTGGCATTGGCCACCACCTCCCCCACCACCCGCATCGAGGATTCGGCCAGCGGAAGCTCAAACCGCTTGTCCACCACCACCTGAACAATGCCGCTGCGGTCGCGCAGAAGGGCAAACTGAATCCCACCGAGGTCGCGCTTCCAGTGCAGGAAGCCCTGCAGGGTAACGGTCTGGCCTACGTGTGCTGCAATCTGACTGGCAAGGGTTCTCGACATGCGTTCTCCTTAGGACAGGCGGGCCTGGGTTCAACGAAAAACCCCCGATACAACGAGGTATCGGGGGTTGGAATCGCACCCCCACTATAAATTGTCGTCCGCCCGTAACATCCTGACCCGCATCTTACGTGCCCAACCTCGCTTGGTCAAGGTAAGGTGCCTTTTCGTGGGCCAGAACCCGTCCGAAGCTATTCCCTACCCAGCAGTCGCAAAATTTCTCGGCCATATTTGGCTGCTTTAGTTTTGGCAAAGCCCTTTACCTGGGCAAGCTCCTCGAGGGTCTTGGGCTGCCTCTCGAGAATCGCCTTTAATTCAGCGTTGGTCGCAATCACATAGGGAGGAACACCCTCCTCTTTGGCTTTATGGCTACGCCAGGCGCGCAGGGCTTCAAACCCCGGATCGCTGGGGATCCGCACAGCCTCTGTGGGTTTGGGCTGCGGGGCCGCCCCCTCGTAGAACACCAGCACGCTCCAGAAAGGCCTATCACCCGGAACCAGGCTGCTGGACACCTGAATGGGCATCACCTGGGCTAAAAAGCGGTTGAGGCGCTCAAGGTCTCGAGGGTTATCCAAGCGAAGAGTAAAAGTCTGGCACTGCATGGCTATTACCCATTGCTTATGGCCCAAAGCCCTTTTTGCCCAACTTGCGACGGGCTGGTTTGGGTCGCCGGAACTTGCTGTCCTCGAGGCCAAAGCCCAAGGTACCAAACACCTGCCCGGTGGTGGGCTCGATCAGGTTCCGGTGGTCACGGTAGAGGCGGGGGGTCTTCCAGAGGTAGAACAGGGCTTTCCAGTGGGGCAGTTCGTTGTAGCGCTCGGGCCAGAGCTCTTTGATTTTTTGTGCCACCACATGGGCATACTTGGGCGAAAGCGCCGGAAACACATGATGTTCGATATGGTAGCCAAAGCCCAGGGTGAGCCACTCGAGCCACCTGGGGTTCCGCACCGTGAGGCTGTTAAGCAAGGGGTCGTTGGTCTCGGTGATGGGGTTGAGCAGGTGGTTGGTGGCAATAAAGCTCATGGCGATGAAGTTGGCCATCAACCAGGGCAGGAGGTATATAAACAAAAAGTTGAGGGGCCCAACCCAGAAAAGCACCAACAACCAGACCAGCACCGGCAGAACCGCCTGGAAAATTACAACAGGCCGCTCGCCCGGTTTGAACTCGGGCAGGAATCGCCGGAGCATCATGTGGGCGTGCAAACTGAACCAGAAGGTGAAGGAGAAAAACAGGAGAAAACTCCGCAGCGCCGGCACCTGGCGGAACATCCACTTCACAAAAGGTTTCTGAATGGCCGATTCCAGGGCTCCCATGGCATCGGGGTCGTCGTGCGGGTGCTGGGTATGGCCGTGGTGCTCAACGTTGTGCCATTTGCGCCAGAGCCGGGCCCCTACCAGCAACGGCATAAAAGCAATGGTTCCGGCCACCGAGCGCACGATGGGGTGTTTGATGACCGCACCATGCAGAATCTCATGGGCCAGAAAACCCAGCCCGATGAAGGCATACCCAATCCCAAACGAAAGCAGTAGCTTGAGCCAGATATAGGGCGTCGCCACAATGCCCCAGGCGCACAGGCCAAACAAGGCCAGAAACACCGGCAAATAGACCAGGCGGGCCGGAACCGGCTCAAAAAAGTGGCGTGGTAGCCGGGCTTTAAGGGCTTTGGTGTACTCACGCAGGTGTTGTTCTTCAGTCATAAAGTGCTCCTCGAGGGCTTAGGGTTTGCGGCAGTATACGAGAACCCCTCTTGCGGTCGCCAGTGCTCCGGCAACTTACGTTTCCAGCGACTGCTTCAATTTTTATTTGGAAGCAGCATCTGAGGAAAATCAGCGCACACCAACCTGGGCCTGGCGCTATACAAAAAAGCTCCCCTGGTTTGGGGAGCTTTGAACGGTGCGATGCTTAGGCCAGCTTCACATTCTTGGCCTGGGGGCCCTTGCCATTCTTGCCAGGCTCGATCTCGAACTCTACGCGATCGCCCTCGTTGAGGCTTTTGAAGCCCTGGCCCTGGATGGCGGTAAAGTGCACGAACACATCGGGGCCACTTTCTTGAGCGATGAAGCCATAGCCTTTTTCCGCGTTGAACCACTTAACAGTACCTTTGTTCATCTACTACTCCTGATGTCCTGCTGAAACCGGCTGGTTTTAGGGGACACCAGATGTTAGCACGGGAAACCGGCAAAGTCAAATCAATGTAATCGGTCAATACATTTGAGACTCCAGGGGAACCGACACCTCCTGTAGCTTAGCCAGGTACTCCACCGGCGCCAACCCCCCCAGGGCCATGTGCGGCCGGTGCAGGTTGTAGTGCTCCAGATAACCCTCCAGCTCCCCTTGAATAGCCTCTATCCCCAGCGGTAAAGCCCGCGTGTAAAACTCATCCCGAAACGTCCGCTGCAGCCGCTCTACCATCCCGTTCAGCTTCGGACTCCTCGGCGGCAAAACAAAAAGCTCTATCCCCAATACCCGACAACCCTCCTCAAACTCCGCCATGAACTCGCTGCCCCCATCCACCTGGATCGCACGGATGACACAAGGACATCGCCGCACCAGCTGCTGCAGAAAATCCAGCGCCGTCTTAGCACTCGCCCGGCTGTACACCCCCGCCGTCCCCCAGCGGCTTACCGTGTCCACCGCCGTAAACTGCCGCAGACCCGTCCCGTCCCCCAGATCCACCCACAGCGTATCCACCTGTACCAGATCCCCAGGCCGCAGCGCCGTGTACTCCGCGGGCTTCCTCCGGGCATAGGGCCGCTGGCTCTTCCTGCGCAAACGGGCCTTACGGTTTCTGGCCAGGAAAGCGCTCACCGGCTCCACCCGGCCGCTTCGCTCCAGGTAGCTCAGGATGCGTCCTACCGTGCGTTCGCTTAGGGTGTAGCCCTCTCTGTGCAGTCTCTGCCCGATGCGCCAGCGGCCCCAGGTGGGGTTTTGTTTGCGCAGCCGCTCTATGCGTATGAGGACATCGGGTTTCCAGTGTACCTTCCGGCGCAGCTTCCTGGGTTTGCGGCTTTTGGGTTTGAGGCCGGCAAGGTCTTGTTCTTCGAGTCTTTTTTTCCAGCGGTGGTAGGTGGCCTTGCTGATGCCTACCAGCTTTTGGACTTCGTCCCAGGGAACTTTCTTTTTTCTGAGGGTCTCTACCAGTTTGAGCTTCCGCAGGCGCTCGGCCACGACGGGGTCGCCGGCGCCTGCTTGTTCGAGCTGGCTGGCTTGGTTGGCGGCTTTGAGCAGGGGTTTTCCAACTGTAGTAAGCTGCATCTGGGGGAACCTCCTTTCCAGAGTCGGTTCCCCCTATTCTCTTTCGCTCAGAGTCTCACATGTATCCGGCCGAGCACAATCAAGACCGTGGGTCATCACTCCCCGCTGGAGGTTCGGCTCGAGGCCCGCCCTTCCTTGCGCAGCAGGGCCCGAAAGGTTTTCATAGCCGCCAGCGCGTTGGGAAATCCCACAAACAGCGCCGACTGGATGATGGTCTCGCGCACTTCTTGCTCGGTCGCGCCGTTGCGCAAAGCCCCTTCTAGGTGGGTGGCAATCTCCTTGGGTGCGCCCAGGGCAATCAGGCTGGTGATGGCCAGCAGTTCGCGGGTCTTCAAGTCCAGGCCGGGGCGGGCCAGCACCTCTTCGTAGGCGAAGTCGCGGATGTAGGCATACAGGTCGGGGTCGACCTCGCCCAGGTTTTGCTCGATGGCTTCGAAGTTATCCCCCCAGATGGCCTTGCGAACGCTCATGAAGGTCAGTTTCTAGGTTCTATGGGCCGGGCGTCAAGGGCTTGGCGCTACAACCAGTCCACCCGGCCTGTGGCGTACTCGATCACCCAGGCCAGATCGCCCACCGCATTGGGGTTCTGGCGGTACGGGTCGAACAGGATGGGCCGTACCCCGGCGGCCCTGGCCCCGGCGATATCGTCCTCCGAGTCGCCTACGTGAATCGCTTGCTGCGGCTCCACGCCCAGATGGCCTAGCACGATCTGGAAAAAGCGCGGGTCGGGCTTGGCCACCCCCTCCAGCGCCGAGACCCCCACATAGTCGAAGAAATCGGCCAGGCCTGTGGCCCGCAAAACCCCCGGCAGCGTCCAGTCCCAGTTGGAGACCACCCCCAGCTTGAAGCCCAGGCTCTTAAGCTCGCCCAGCACCTCTTTGGCCCCCGGTGTGAGCGGCCAGATGTGGGGGCTCTGCCAGTGTTCTCTTAGGTAGTCGGCCACCTCGTCGGCGTAGGCCCCCAGCCCAATGCCGTTCATGACCTCCCGGTGAAAGGCCCGCCAAAACGAAAGGGCCGTGGCCTCGTCGGTGGCGCTCATATGGTGGTCGGAGTAGTGGGCATAGGCGTCCTGGATGGCCTGAGGAAGGCGCTTGAGGTCGGCCTGGTGGGCGATGCCCTTGGCCTCCAGAATGGGCCATAGCCAGTATTTGGGGTGCCCCAGAATGAGCGTATCACCCACGTCGAACAACACTGCACGGATCATGGCCCCAATACTAACCCGCCAGGATGAAAACAACTCGAGGCCCGCGGTTGCCCCCACCCCCGGAGCATGATAGGCTCATGACGTTGTTCACCAGATTGTCCAGCGAGGCAATGAAGAACAACAAGTGATCCCGCGTGGAAAAAACCAATCCTACGTTCTTTGATCGGACGGCGAAGGGGGTAATGGGGCCATGATTGAGCGTTATCAGACCCCCGAGATGCGTGCGCTTTGGAGCGAGGCCCGCAAGTACCAGGTCTGGGCCGAGGTGGAAATTCTGGTGATGGAAGCCTGGGAAAGCCTGGGGCAGGTGCCCATCGGCACGGCCCAGCAGTTGCGCCAGGCCCTGCAGCAAAAGCCGCTGGATGCGAGCTTCGCCCGGCGCGTCGAGGAAATCGAGGCCGAGACCCGGCACGACATTGTGGCTTTTACCCGTGCCCTTACCGAGTGGGTGGGTAGCCTCGAGGTGGCCCGCTGGCTGCACCTGGGCCTGACCAGCACCGATGTGGTGGACACCGCCCAGAACCTGCTGTTGGACGAGGCCCTGGGTCTGATCGAACAGGAGCTGGATAAGGTTCTGGCCGCCCTGAAGCACCTGGCGGTGCGGTACAAGCACCTGCCGGCGGTGGGGCGCACCCACGGGGTGCACGCCGAGCCCACCAGCTTTGGCCTGCGTTTTCTGGCCTTCTATGCGGCTTTGCTGCGCGACAGGGAGCGCCTGAATAGGGCCCGCGAGGGCATCCGGGTGGCCATGATCTCGGGCTCGGTGGGGAATTACGCCCACGTGGAGCCCGCCGTCGAGGCCTGGGTGGCCCAGAAGCTGGGCTTTCAGATTGAGCCGGCCTCGAGCCAGGTGGTACCGCGCGACCGCCACGCCGAGCTGATGGGCGCGCTGGCCATCCTGGGGGCCGACCTCGAGCGCATCGCGGTGGAGCTGCGCCACCTGCAGCGCACCGAGGTGCTGGAGGCCCAGGAACCCTTTAGCTACAAGCAGACCGGCTCCTCCTCCATGCCGCACAAGAAAAACCCGGTGGCCCTGGAGAACATCTCGGGGCTGGCCCGGCTGCTGCGCAGCAACCTGCAGGCCGAACTGGAAAACGTGGCCCTCTGGCACGAGCGGGACATCTCGCACAGCTCGGTGGAGCGGGTGATCCTGCCCGACACCACCACCCTGGCCCACTACATGCTGCGCCGGCTTTTGCGGGTGCTGGAGGGGCTGGTGGTGTTTGAGGAAAACATCCAGCGCAACCTCGAGCGCACCCGCGGCCTGGTCTACTCCCAGCGGGTGCTAAGCCTGCTGATCGAGGCCGGCCTGGATCGCACGGCGGCCTACGAGATCGTCCAGCGCAACGCCTTAAAAAGCTGGGCCGAGGGGCAGGACTTCCGGGCCCTGCTCGAGGCCGACCCGGCCTGCCCCCTCAAGGGCGCGGCGCTGGCCCAGGCCTTCGACCCCGGCTACTTCTTGCGCCATGTGGATACCATCTATGCCCGCTTTGGGCTGTAGAGGGGTAGTATGGAAGAGATTCGGATGGAGAAACTCTACGAGGGTAAAGCCAAAATTATCTATCCCAGTTCCGAGGCGGGGATGGTGCGGGTCTATTTCAAGGACGATGCCACCGCCTTCAACGGGCAGAAGCGGGCCCAGATCGCCGGTAAGGGGTCGGTGAACAACCAGATTGCTTCGGCCCTGTTTGGCTATCTGGAAGGCCACGGCATCCCCACGCACTTTGTGCGGCAGCTATCCGAGCGGGAGATGCTGGTGCGACAGGTAGAGATCGTGCCGCTCGAGGTCATCGTGCGCAACCGCACCGCCGGTACCTTTGCCCGGCGCTACGGAGTGGAGGAAGGCCGGGTGCTCCCCAAGCCCCTGCTGGAGTTCTCCTACAAAAACGATGCCCTGGGCGACCCCCTCATCTACCCGGAAGCGGCTCTGGCCCTGGGGCTTTTGAGCGAGGCCGAGCTGGAGCGCATCCGCACCCTGGCCCTGCAGATCAACACCCTGCTAAAAGACTATTTCGCCCAGCGCAACCTCGAGCTCGTCGACTTCAAGCTGGAGTTTGGCCGCCTACCGGACGGCCGGCTGGTGCTGGCCGACGAAATTTCGCCCGACACCATGCGCCTGTGGGAGATGGGAACCGGCGAAAAAATGGACAAAGACCGCTTCCGCCGCGACCTAGGCGGGGTGGAGGAAGCCTATCAGGAAGTGCTGCGGCGGGTGCAAGGGCTATGAAATACCACATTACCCTCCTAATCGAGCTCAAAGACGGCATCCTCGACCCCCAGGGGCGGGCCGTGGAAGGGGTTTTGCAGGGCCTCGGGTACCCGGTCGAGAACGTGCGGGTGGGGCGGGTGCTGGAGATGGAAGTGGAGGCCCAGAGCGAGGCGGAGGCCAGAACCACCGCGCATAACATCGGCAAGGCGCTGTCCAACCCGGTGATGGAAGTGTTTGTGGTGGAGGCGGTGAAGGAGCTGGCATGAAGGTGGCGGTGATTCAGTTCCCTGGCTCCAACTGCGACCAGGACGCCCTGTGGGCCCTGCGGCTGGTGGGGCTAGAGGCCGAGCTGGTCTGGCACACCGAGCGAAACCTGGAGGGCTTCCAGGCCGCCCTGCTGCCGGGGGGGTTCTCCTATGGGGACTATTTGCGGGCGGGGGCGCTGGCCAAGTTCTCGCCGGTGATGCAGGAGGTGCGGCGGCTGGCGCTGCGCGGCTACCCGGTGGTGGGGATCTGCAACGGCTTCCAGGTGCTCACCGAGGCCGGGCTGCTGCCGGGGGCCCTCCTGGCCAACACCAACCTCCACTTCACCTGCAAGGAGGTGTTTTTGCGGGTCGAGCGCACCGACCTGCCCTTTACCCGCGCGTATACCCCAGGGCAGGTGCTGCGGATTCCCATCGCCCACGGCGAGGGCCGCTACTATGCCGACGCAGAAACCTTGGAACGGCTCGAGCAAAACCACCAGGTGGTCTTCCGCTACACCGCCCCTCAAGAAGCGCCCTCGCAGGAGGGCTACAACCCCAACGGCTCCCTGAACGACATTGCGGGTATTGTGAACCCAGCGGGCAATGTGCTGGGCCTGATGCCCCACCCCGAACGGGCGGTGGAAAGCGTCCTGGGCTCTGCCGATGGGTTGCCGTTTTTCCAGAGCCTCAAGCAGGCCCTCGAGGTCGTGGTCTAAGCCGGGCAACAGCAACAATTGAGCAGGAGGTATGGGCATGGTAAAGGCAATCACCTTCGATTTTTGGGGCACCCTTTTCATCGAAGGCCCGGAGTATGCCGGGCAGGTCAAGAACCTGCGCAACGAGATCCTGCTGGATGCGGCCTCCGAGGCCGGCGTGCCCGCCGAGCCCGCCGCGGTGATGGAGGCCTGGCGGCAGGCCGCGCTGGACTTCGAGGCAGCCTGGAACGCCGGTCAGGCCATGACCCCCTTCGAGCGGGTCACCCGCATCTTTGCCTACCTGGGCCTGCCCTACGACGAGGGTCTGGTGGCCCTCACCACCCAGCGCATCGTGGAGGCGGCCCTGCAGGGGAGCCTGCTGCCGCTGCCGGGGGTGCTCGAGGCCCTGCCCAAACTGGCCCAGCACTACACCCTGGGCATCGTCTCCGATACCAGCGTCTCCACCGGGCGCATCCTGCGCGAGCAGCTCATGCGCCACAAGCTGCACGACCTCTTTAGCGGCTTTTCCTTCTCCGACGAAACCGGGGTGGTCAAGCCCCACCCCGAAGCCTTCCTGGCCGCCCTGGACGAGATGGGGGCCAAACCCCAGGAAGCCCTGCACATCGGGGATATCCCCCGCACCGACATCGCCGGGGCCTTCCAGACCGGCTACCCCTACGCGGTGCTCTACACCGGACACACCCACCGCAACGGGCCGCCCGAGCCCAGCGCCCGCATCGCTAGCCACCTCGAGCTTTTCCCGCTGCTCGAGAAGGTTTTTGGGCATCCACCGCGGGCCCTGTGAACCCTCGCGTGGACCAGAAGACTGTGCTTTAGAGATGATCGGTTTATGACCCAAGAAACCCAACCCCCTTTCCTCCAGGAGACCGGCATTCCGCTGGGTGAGTACCAGGCGATTGTGCGCCTGCTGGGGCGCGAGCCCAACCGGCTCGAGCTCTACTTGTTCAAGGTGATGTGGAGCGAGCACTGCTCCTACAAGAACTCCCGCCCGCTGCTGCGGCTGCTGCCCAAGGAGGGCCCTGCCGTGCTGCAGGGCCCCGGCGAGAACGCCGGGGTGGTGGAGATTGGGGAGGGCTGGGCGGTGGCCTTCAAAATCGAGAGCCACAACCACCCTTCGGCGGTGGAGCCGGTGCAGGGCGCGGCCACCGGGGTGGGGGGCATCATCCGCGACATCGTGGCCATGGGGGCCCGGCCCATCGCCCTCTTAAACTCGCTGCGCTTCGGCCGGCCCGACGACCCCCGCACGCGCTACCTGGTGCGGGGGGTGGTGGAGGGCATCGCCCACTACGGCAACGCCATCGGCGTGCCCACGGTGGGGGGCGAGGTCTACTTCCACCCCGACTATCAGGAAAACCCCCTGGTAAACGCCATGTGCGTGGGCCTTTTGCGTATAGAAGAACTCAAGAAGAGCCGGGCCTCCCTGGGGCGGCCGGTCTACTACGTGGGCTCCAAGACCGGCCGCGACGGCATTGGCGGGGCGGCCTTTGCCTCGGAGGAGCTCTCGGAAGAGAACGAGTCCAAACGGCCTAGCGTGCAGGTGGGCGACCCCTTCCTGGGCAAGCTGACCATGGAGCTGACCCTGGAAGCCATCCGGCAGGATCTGGTCGAAGGGGTGCAGGACATGGGGGCGGCCGGGCTTACCTCCTCGCTTTCCGAGCTGGCCCACAAGTCGGGGCTGGGCCTCGAGCTCAACCTCGACCGGGTACCGCAGCGCGAGGCGGGCATGAACCCCATCGAGCTGATGCTCTCGGAGTCGCAGGAGCGCATGGTGCTGGTGCCCCGGCCCGGTAAGGAGCAGGCGCTGGAGGCCCTGGCGGCCCGCTACGGGCTGGACGCCGTCCCGGTGGCCCATACCATCGCCGAGCCGGTCTTCCGGGTGGTGCACGCGGGCCAGGTGGT
Organism: Meiothermus taiwanensis WR-220; assembly: GCF_003568585.1. Classification (NCBI taxonomy): domain Bacteria; kingdom Thermotogati; phylum Deinococcota; class Deinococci; order Thermales; family Thermaceae; genus Meiothermus; species Meiothermus taiwanensis. The sequence continues at coordinate 771,167 of NZ_CP021130.1, read as the reverse complement.
GGCCGAGGTGCCCACCGCAGCCCTGGCCGACAGCCCCACCTACACCCGCGAAGGGCAGGAAGACCCGGCCATCGCCCGGCTGAGGGCGGTGGATCTGGGTGCCCTACCGCTTCCTTCCGACCTGCAAGATATTCTGCCCCGGCTGCTGGCCTCGCCCAACCTGTGCAGCCGGGCCCCCATCTACCAGCGCTACGACCACCAGGTGGGCACCAACACCGTGCTGGTACCCGGCTCGGGCGACGCGGCCATCCTGCGCATCAAGGGCACCCGGCGGGGGCTGGCCGTCAAGGTGGATGCCAACCCCCGCTACAGCAAGCTCTCACCCCGCTTAGGGGCCATGCACGCCCTGGCCGAGGCCAGCCGCAACGTGAGCGTGGTGGGCGCCCAGCCCCTGGCCTACACCGACGGTCTCAACTGCGGCAACCCCGAGACCCCCGAGGGCTACTTCGAGCTGTCCGAGACCATCCAGGGCCTGGCAGAGGCCTCGAGGGCCCTGGGGCTTCCGGTGGTCTCGGGGAACGTCTCGCTCTACAACGAAGGGCCCAACTACCGCATCCCGCCCACGCCCATGGTGGGGGTGGTGGGGCTTTTGCAGAACCTCGAGCAGCGCGCCCAGCAGGGCTTCCAGCATGCGGGCGATTTTATCGTGCTCATCGGCGCGCTGGAGGGGCATCTGGGGGCCTCGGAGTACCTCTGGGTGGTGCACGGCCAGGAGGCCGGGAGCCCGCCGCCTTTGGATCTGGCCCTGGAAGCCAGGGCCCAGGCCGCCATCCGCGAGCTGATCGGGCGGGGCTGGGTCAGCACCGCGCACGACGTGGCCGAGGGGGGCCTGGCGGTGGCCCTGGCCGAGATGTGCCTGCCTTATGGCCTGGGGGCCACCCTCGAGCTGCGCAGCCCGGCCCGGCCCGATGCTGTGCTGTTTGGGGAAGCCCCCAGCCGCATCCTGTTCAGCGTGAACCAGGCCCACTTGCAGGCCGCGGTTAAACTGCTGGAGAACCACGGCCTGCCCTACCACGTCCTGGGGCAGGTGGGCGGCTCAACCCTCACCATCCTGACCCCCAAAGCGCGCCTGGAGTGGCCCGTGGCGGCTTTGCGGCAGGCCTGGGAAGCGCCCTTGCGGGAGGTGTTGCCATGATGGACAAACCCCGGGAAGAGTGCGGGGTGCTGGGCCTGTGGTCGCCCGAGCCCCTGCCGGTGGCCGAGCTCTTGCAGCTGGGGCTCTTCGCCCTGCAACACCGGGGGCAGGAAGCTGCGGGAATTTGCGTTTCAAACGGGAAAGACCTGGTGATCGAAAAAGACCTGGGCCTGGTCAGCCAGGTCTTCGACGAGACCCGGATGCAGCGTCTGCGCATCCAGGGGGCCAACCTGGGCATCGGGCACACCCGCTACTCCACCACCGGTTCCAACCTGCGCTTCAACGCCCAGCCCTTGAGCGTGCGCAGCTCCAAGGGGATTCTGGCCATTGCCCACAACGGCAACTTTGTGAACGCCCTGCAGATCCGCCAGCAGCTCCTCGAGCACGGCGCGGTCTTCCAGACCACCAACGACACCGAGGTGATGATCAACCTGATCGCCCGCTACGCCAGGCTCAGCCTGGTGGAGGCCACCGCCCGGGCCATGCGGGAGCTAAAGGGGGGCTTTAGCGTGGTGCTGATGGATCGGCAGACGGTGCTGGCACTGCGCGACGGCAACGGGGTGCGACCCCTGGTGATCGGGCGACTGGAAAATGGCGGCTGGGTCTTTGCTTCGGAGACCCCGGCCCTGGCCCTGATGGGGGCCCGCTTCGTGCGCGACGTGCGGCCCGGCGAGCTGGTCTGGGTGGAGTCGGGGGAGCTCTGCTCCATGCAGGTGCTCGAGCCCCGTCCCACCCCCTGCGCCTTTGAGTGGATCTACTTTGCCCGGGCCGATGCAACCCTGGACGGTATCGCCACCCACCCCGCCCGCATCCGCATGGGCGAGGTGCTGGCCCAGGAAGCCCCCGCCGAGGCCGACCTGGTAGTACCGGTGCCCGACTCCGGGATTGGGGCGGCCATCGGCTACAGCCGGGCCTCGGGGATTCCTCTGGACTACGGCCTGCACAAAAACCCCTACACAGGCCGCACCTTTATCCAGCCCACCCAGGAGATGCGCGACCTGAAGGTGCGGCTCAAACTGGCCGCCACCCCGGTGGTGGCGGGCCGGCGGGTGGTGCTGGTGGACGACTCCATTGTGCGGGGCACCACCTCCGGGCGCATCGTGCAACTGCTGCGCGAGGCCGGGGCCGCCGAGGTGCACGTGCGCATCTCCTCCCCGCCCATCAAGTTCCCCTGCTACTACGGCATCGACACCGCGGCCCGCAAGGAGCTGGTGGCCTCAACGCACAGCGTTGAAGAGATCCGCCAGCTTATCGGGGCCGACTCGCTGGCTTTTTTGAGCGAGTCCGGGGTGCGCCAGGCCATCGGGGGGCCGGTCTGCCTGGCCTGCTTCAACGGGCAGTACCCGGCCGGCCAGCCCGAGGAAGAGGTGCGCAAAGAGGCGCTCGAGCAGGCCTGAGCTCAAAAGATCGCAGCCATGGCTCTATAGCCCGCCAACACGGTAGGCTACTGTTATGAACGATCTACACACGCTATACCAGCGCCGCGCCAGCGTGCGCAAGTTCAAGCCCGAGCCCCTGCGCGAAGGCGACCTGGAAAAGATACTCTTTGCCGCCCAGCGGGCCCCCACCGACGCCACCGCGCAGATGTACAGCCTGCTGCGCATCAGCGACCCTGAGCTACGCCGCAAGGTTTCAAGCCACTCCGGCCACAACCCCCACATCGAGACCTGCGCCGAGTTTTTCCTGATTCTGGCCGACGTCTACCGCCTGCGCCGGCTGGTGGAGCACCGGGGCGGGGTGTTCGGGCACTGGCCCCGCACCGCCCTGCACTTTGCCATCACCGATGCGGTGCTGGCCGGAAGCGCCCTGGCCACCATGGCCGAGAGCCTGGGCTATGGCATCGTGTGGATTGGCGGGGTGCTGAACGGCATAAAGGAAATTAAGGCGCTGTGTGGACTGCCGCAGGGGGTGATACCGGTGGCCGGCCTGTGCGTGGGGGTGCCGGACGAAAGCCCGGCCCCGAGGCCCCGCCTGCCCCGGGAGATGGTAGTCCACGAGAACCGCTACCACGACTATTCCCCGGAGGCCCTCGAGCAGGCCTATACCGCCATGGCCCCCATCACCCGCAGCGGCGACTGGTACAGGGTGCTGGAGCGCTATTTCGCCCAAGGCGGCACCATGGAGCAGCGTGAGCCGGCCTATCAGCAGCTTTCCGCCCAGCAGGGCTTCGAGCCGGATCTACCGCCCGACCTGCTCGAGGCGCTCAAAGAAAAGGGCCTCGAGGCCGGCTCGCTGGGCCAGCTCATCGAGGCGGCCTTTGCCCAGGGCTTCCGCAGCCTGCAGTTCCACCACCAGGGCTACGCCTGGATCGAGAAAGAACCCGAGGCCTACCGGGGCGACGGCAAGCCCGGCGAGGCTTTAGGCAAAGCCTTGCTACAGGCACCCCGGGAGCGGGTTATACCCTAAGCTCCTGGTAAACCCGTATAGCCACCCCAGAGGGGTCGAGGAGGGTGAACTCGCGGGTGGCCCAGGGCTTGTTTTCCAGCCTGCCATTGGGGTGCACGATGCCGGCGGCCTCGCAGGCCACATACAGCAGGTCTACCTCGTCCACCTCGAGCCGGAAGGCATAGTTACGGCTGATTTCGGGGTTGGGCTCGAGGTAGAAGTGCAACCGCAGCCCGTCCCGGCTCACCCCGCCGTACTCCACCGGGTTCTCGCCCCAGGTAAAAGCATCCTGGAAGCCCAGGTGGGTCTGATAAAACCGCAGCGATTCCTGCACGTCGCGGCTGGGGATCACCGGTATACACGCCGATACTTTTATCGTCATAATCTACCTCGAAGTTGCTTCCACAACCGTTCAGGCATAGGCCTTTTGCAACTCGGCCAGGTCAAGCTTTTTCATCTGAAGCACCGCCTGGTTAATCCGGTTGACCCGTTCTGGGTCGGGGTCTTGCAGCATCTGCTCCAACGCCCGGGGCACTACCTGCCAGCTCAGACCATACCTGTCTTTGAGCCAGCCACACTGCTCGGCCTCCGGTACCGCTGAGAGCTTCGTCCAGTAATGGTCAATTTCGGCCTGGGTGTCGCAGTAAATCATGAACGAGATGGCCTCGTTGAAAGCGAAGTTGTGCGGGTAGGCGCTGTCCATGGCGGCAAACCACTGGCCCGCCAGCATGAACTCGCTGTACATCAAGGTACCTTCGCGCTCGGGCGCCATGCCCGCCGGATAGCGCATCGTCGCTCCCCGTCGAGCGTTGGGGAACACCGAGGTATAGAAGTCCTGGGCCTCCTCGGCCTTGCCGCATACCTCGCCCACAAACAATAGCGCGGGCGTGATAAAAGGACGCGCCTCGCCACCGGGGTCGGAGAGGTTAAGCTGCCAGGAAAGGCCGTAGCGGTCTTGAATCCAGCCGTAGAGGGGCGCAAAGGGATAGGCCTGTAATGGCATCAGCACGCTACCCCCTGGCAGCAACTTGTTCCACAGGGCCTCGAGGTCTTGTCGGGTGCGCCCCTGGGAGGGGTCGAAGTTGAGGATAAACGAGATGGAGGGATTGAACTTGAAAAGCGGCCCCGCGCTGATGGCCATGAAGGGCTGGCCGGCCAGCTCAAACGAGACCAGATCGCAGTCCCCCGAGGGCGTATCGCGCAAAACAACCAAACTATTTATCCTGGAACCCGGAATTGCATCGCAATAAAACCGAGCGGCCTCCGCGGCCTCTTTGTCGAACCAGAGATTGGGCACGATCTTGAACATTCAGCACCTCCTGGTGCGCTTACAGGACGCCCTTCAGGCCGCGAGTTTGACTGAAATCTTACGAACACCGGGGGTGGATTGCACTTCGGTCAGCAGTGACTGCAAGGCCTCAAAATTGTGCCGCTCCACCACCAGCACCGCCTCGGAGGCCCCCAGCAGGGCATCGGCCTTGATCACCCCTGGCAGGCGGCGCAGGGCCCGTGCAAGGCGTTTGGGTTGGGCGCAGGAAACGAACACATATGCCGAAACACGACGGACATGCTCCATAGCCGGAGCCTGGGTTTGCTGGGCGAGTTGCATCATGCGGGCCTCCTGTACTGTTTGGTGGATAGCGGGGCCAACCCCCAAGGTTTCCTCGAGCAGACGCTCGTGCCGATAGCGGGCTTCTATTTCTGCAAAAAAAGTAGAAAACATGGTCACCCCGCGGGGCTAACTTGCGAAGGGAAGGGGCCGTTGTTCGGGCTGAACGAAACGGTGAAACAGCCTGGATAGGCGGCCCTCGGAGTAGAAGGTGGTGCGGTAGAGGACGGTGGCCTCGAGCCAGGCCTGGGCCAGAGGCCGGGCCGCCGGGCGAAGCAGGGGCATTTTGGCGCGCAGTTCGTTCTCCAGAGCCCACAGCCCAATCTGGCCTTTGCGGTTATCCAGCTCGATAAGGGCATTGAGCACCTCGCTGGGGTGTGCTGCACCACGCCCTACGGACTTCCAGATGATTTCGCTAACGTTCATATGTCCGCCTCCTGTTATGATATTAGCATAATCTATCTGCATAACGCAATATCCAAGCAGAACATTACGTCTTGACCGTAGAAAATTTTTATGCTACCGTCAGAACCATGACACTAGCCGAACGCCTTCGTGAGCTGCGCACCCAGCAGGGCTGGCGCCTCAAAGACCTCTCCGAGAAAAGCGGGCTCTCGGTGCCCTACCTGTCTGACCTCGAGCGGGGCCGCACCAACCCTTCCCTCGACACCCTGCAAACCCTGGCGACTTCCTACAACCTATCGGTCAACGACCTGCTGGCCCCGGTAGACTTCTACGGCGAGCGCACCGAAGCCTCGCTGCCCAAGGGCCTGGCCGAACTCATCGCCGACCCCATCCTGGGGGCCGAGATCACCCCCGAGTGGCAGCGCACCCTAGCCCGCATCGAGCTACGGGGCAAGCGCCCGGAGTCCAAGCGCGACTGGTACGAGATCTTCCTGCACCTCAAGCGGGTGCTGGAGGGCTAGGACATCTTTAGAAAACTCCCAAAGATGGTGGCCGCTGGTCATCATCTTTTTTGTACATACAGGCAAAGCCCCGAAGGCGTTGCAAAAATGGTCTTTACCCTGAAAGGATCGGCCTCGAGGTGTTCCGCCACAGAGAAGCGCTGTGGCTTGTTTTGCACGCCGTGTGGTCGCAAACCCGATCCCCCGGCCATAATGAGTGTATGGAGCGCCCTGTCCACACCCTCGAGTCCGGCTTTTTTGTCGCAGGGTACGAGCTGCGTACCAGCCTGGCCCTGGAGCAAGACCCCCAGACCGCCCGGATTCCTCCGCTCTGGCACAAGATAGAAAGCGGGGCGCTCGAGCTGCTCATCCCCAAGCGCCGGGCCAGGGGAAAGCCTTTTGTGGTTTATTTCAACTACGAAAGCGAGCAGGGCCCCTTCTCGGTGCTGCTGGGCTACCAGGTGATGGGGCCGGACGACGTGCCACCCGGCCTGAGCGGCCTGAACGTCCCTGGGGGCCGGTATCTGATGTTTAGTGTGCCCAGCGCCAAACCAGACTCGGTAAAAGAGGCCTGGCAGCAAGTCCGGGCCTATTTCCGGCAGCCCGGCGCGCCCAAGAGGGCTTTCACCTTCGATTACGAGGTCTACGAAAACACCCAGCGGGTTTCGCTTTTTGTAGCCATCCAGTAATCTGGCGGGAAGATGTCCAACGATCTCAGGTTGAGGGTGATTGCCCTGGCTGAGCGGTACCGCAAGGCCCACGCCCCCCTAACCCCCGAGCGCTTGGCTGCGGGCATCGGCGCCAGCCTCTCTTACGGCCGATTGCCAGAGGGCAAGTTTGGGGCCTGGATGCCAGGGCAGAATCATATCCTGATTGACCAGGACTCCCCGCCCAAACGCCAGCGGTTTACCCTGGCCCACGAGGTCATGCACATACTGATCCAGCAGGACGACGACCTGCTCTCCGACCTGCACGAAACCTACGAAGGCCAGGCCCTGGAAAAGGAGCTCGAGGCCCTGTGCAACCTGGGGGCCGCCGAGATGCTGCTGCCCGGCCAGGCAGTGCAGGCGGCCATCGCCCAGAAGGGCCAGACCCCCCGGCTGATACCCGAGCTGGCCGAGCTCTACCAGGTTTCGGAGGAAGTGGTGATGATCGCTTTGGCCGAGCGGGGCCCGGTTCCTTCCATCGTACTGATGGCCGGTAGCAAACCCCTGCGGGTTTACTTCAGCGCCAAGCACCCGCAGGTTGCGGGCTGGGTGAGCCGCGGGGCAGGCTTCCGCCGCGATGACCCCCTGGTGGTGGCCTTTGAAACCGGCCTGCCACAAAAGACCACCGCGCGCTTGCCCAATCACGGGGTGCTGTATGGCCTCGAGGCCTATCCCAAAAATGGGCGGGTCTATGCGGTCTACAAGGTGTTGCAAAACTAGCCTTCGGCACCTTCTGCCGGGGCCCGGCGGCGTAGCCTAAAGCCCGGTATGGAGCCAAGATATCCGATTCCCACCGTGGGCGCTTTGGTGAAAGGGCCTTCGGGCCGGGTGCTGATCGTCAAGACCGGCAAGTGGCAGGGTTGGTGGGGGGTGCCGGGGGGCAAGATTGAATGGGGCGAATCTCTGGAGGCCGCTTTACAGAGGGAGTTTCGCGAAGAGGTGGGCCTCGAGCTCACCCAGATCCGCTTTGCCCTGCTGCTGGAGGGGGTGTTCGACCCCCAGTTTTACAAGCCCATGCACTTTCTGTTCATCAACTACTTCGCCGAAAGCCCGGATGAGACCATCCGCCCCAACCAGGAGATCCTGGAGTGGGCCTGGGTCAACCCGGAGGAGGCGCTCCGGTATCCCCTGAACCGCATCACCCGCACCCTGCTGGAGGCCTACCTGGGAAGGGGGGCGGTATGAGCCGGGTGGCCCTGGTCACCGGCTCGGCCAGGGGCATCGGGCGGGCCATTGTGCTGGCGCTGGCCCGGCAGGGGTTCGATGTGGCCGTGCACTACCACCAAAGCGCCCTCGAGGCCGAACAAACCCGCCAGGAGGCCCTTCAGCACGGGGTGCGGGCCATCCGGGTGCAGGCCGATGTCACACGGGTCAAGGAGGCCCAGGGGCTCATCGAAGAGGTAGCCGAACAGCTCGGGGGTTTACAGGTACTGGTCAATAACGTTGGAAACTACCTCAAAAAACCCATCGAACAGACCACCCCCGAGGAATGGCACTCCATACTGGACTCCAACCTGAACGCGCCTTTTTATCTGACCCAGGCCGCCCTCCCCTACCTGAGCCAGACCGGCTATGGGCGGGTGGTGAACATCGGGTTTGCCGGCGCGCAAAACCTGCTGGCCCGCCCAGAGATTACCCCCTACGTGATCGCCAAAACCGGCCTGATTCTGTACAGCAAGGCCCTGGCCCAGCGCCTCGCCCCCCGGGGCATCACGGTGAATGTGGTCGCGCCGGGGGTGGCCGAAAACTCCCTTTCCAAACCAATCAACGAGATTCCCATGGGCCGGCTGGCCCAGCTGGAGGAGCTGGCCCGGGCCGTGCTCTTCTTTGTGGATGAGCAGAGCAGCTACATTACCGGCCAAGTGATGGAGGTTTCGGGCGGGTGGAATCTGTAGCAAACAACCCAGGCCATTGGCGAGAAAAAGCCCTCTTTGACACAAAATCGCCCCGCCGGGTCGCTGGGCCGATGGTGGTGGTACCCCACTTTAAGAAAACTAGCGTCCAGGTTACGTTCAGTTTGTGTATAAGGTGGCATGCTATGAGGGTGCAGTTAGGCTAGACTGCGATTGGTTCCGGAGCCGGTTTGAAGGGAAGCAGCTCAGGACACCACACAATAGATTCCCTTCGCATACCTACTCGTCAGACTGCTCGAGGTTGCTGACGAAAAAGGAGACGCCCTTGCTTAGCTTCGACAATAAGCAAATCCTCGATACACCCCCTCTCAAAATCGAAAAAAACGGTGGCAAAAAAGCCTACCTGTTCCGCAACACCGACGGCGCCGAACCCGTCATCACCCGCCACTACGACCACCAGTTCCGGCCCGATGCGGCCTACAAGGCCAGCCTGCCCGACATGACCGAGACCGTGGACTCGATCGAAGGGGCCAACGTCGCCATCCAGCAGGTGGGCATCTCGGGCTTCCGGCTCCCGCTCAAGTTTGCCACCCCCGCGGGTGAAGCCCTGACCCTCGAGGCCCGTGTTACCGGCACGGTATCGCTTCAGGCCAACCTCAAGGGCATCAACATGAGCCGGATCATCCGTACCTTTTATGCCCACAAAGACGAGGTTTTTAGCCTGGATACCCTGGCCCGGGTGGTGCAGGACTACCGCCGCGACCTCGAGAGCATGAGCGCCCGGGTCAAGGTGGCCTTCAGCTACCCCATGCTGGTTCCGGCCCTGCGCTCCGGCCTCGAGGGCTACCAGTACTACAGCGGCAGCTACGAGGCGGTTTTGGAAGAAAACGGCACCTTGCGCCGCTTTGTCGAGCTCGACTTCGTCTACTCCTCGGCCTGCCCCTGCTCCGCCGAGCTGGCCGAGCACGCCCGCGATGTGCGGGGGGTGTACGCCATCCCCCACAGCCAGCGCTCCAAGGCCCGCATCAAGGTGGAGGTGGCGCCGGATACCTCGCTGCACCTGGAAGACCTGATCCACCACGCCCGCGCGGCCCTCAAAACCGAGACCCAGGTGATGGTCAAGCGCGAGGACGAGCAGGCCTTTGCCGAGCTGAACGGGGCCTACGTGAAGTTTGTGGAGGATGCCGCCCGGCTGCTCTACGAGCAGCTCATTGCCGACCGGCGCATCCACGACTTCCAGGTGGCCTGCTCGCACCTCGAGAGCCTGCACTCCCACGACGCGGTCTCGGTCATTGCCAAGGGCCTGCCCGGCGGCTTCCGTGCCGATTTCAACGACTTCAGCACCCTCTTGTGCTAGGTGCCCTGGGCCTTGGTTCGGGCTTCCTGGGCCGCTTGCTCGAGGGCGTTCCAGGCCAGGGTGGCGCACTTGACCCGGGCCGCCAGCTTGTGCACCCCCGACAAGGCCGCTAAGTCGCCCAGCTCAGGTGCGGGCGGCGCACCGTCCAGAATCATGGACTTGAACTTGCGCTCGAGCTCGAGGGCCTCGGCCCAGGTCTTGCCCTTGACCAGGTCGGTCATCAAAGAGGCCGAGGCCTGCGAGATGGCACAGCCCTGCCCGCGAAAACGCACATCGGCAATCTGCTCGCCATCGGTCTCGACCTGTAGCTCGATCTGATCGCCACAGGAGGGGTTATCGCCCACGACCCGCACATTGGCCGATTCCAGCGGGCCGTAGTTGTGGGGCGACTTGTAGTGGCGCAGGATGATGTCTTTGTACAGATCCTCCAGGAGGTTCATACGGTTTATTGTAAGTCCCTGTGCTATAGCCAGTCTTTGAAAAAGTCGCGTACCTTCTTCAGGGCCTCGATGAAGCGATCCACATCTTCTCGGGTGGTGTAGACGTAAAAGCTGGCCCGCACCGTAGCGGCAACCCCCAGCTTGCGGTGCAGGGGCTGGGCGCAGTGGTGCCCGGCCCGCACCGCAATGCCGTACTGGTCGAGGGCGGTGGCCACGTCGTGGGCGTGGATACTGCCCAGCACAAAGGGAATCACCCCGCTGCGATCCTGGCCGCGGGGGCCAAAGGTGCGCACTTCGGGCAGCTCCTCGTCGAGGCGCGCGAGGGCGTAGGCGGCAAGCTCGAGCTCGTGTTGCCATACGTTCGCCATACCCAGGCGCTCGAGGTATTCCACCGCCGCAGCCAGCCCAACGGCCTCAGCCACCGCCGGGGTTCCGGCCTCGAAGCGCTGGGGCGGCTGGGCATAGGTGGAGCGGTCTACGTAAACTTCGCGAATCATGCTGCCGCCCCCCAAAAAAGGGGCCAGGGTTTCCAGCACCTCGTAGCGCCCCCAGAGCACCCCGATGCCGGTAGGCCCCAGCATCTTGTGCCCGGAAAACGCATAGAAATCGGCCCCCAGAGCCCGTACATCCACCGGCATATGCGGGGCCGACTGCGCCCCATCCACCAGCACCAAAGCCCCCACGGCCCTGGCCGCCTGGGCAATCTGGGCCACCGGGTTAACGGTTCCCAGCACATTGGAGACGTGCATCACGCTCACCAGCCTGACCCGCTCGGTGAGGAGGGTGCCGAGGTGCTCCAATTCCAAGCGCCCATCATCCCCAAGCGGTATGGCTTTGATCCTGGCCCCCGTGCGCTCGCAGACCAGGTGCCAGGGCACCAGGTTGGCGTGGTGCTCCATCTCGGTCAGGAGAATTTCATCGCCGGGCTGCAAGTTACGCAGCCCCCAGGCGTAGGCCACCAGGTTGAGGGCCTCGGTGGTGTTGCGCACGAAGATAATCTCACGCTCCTCGGCCCCAATAAAGCGGGCCAGGGTACGGCGGGCCTGCTCGTAGGCCTCGCTGGCCTGCGCCGAGAGGGTGTAGGCCCCCCGGTGCACGCTGGCATTGAGCTCCCGGTAGTAGCGGGACACCGCTTCGATAACCGCTTGGGGCTTCTGGCTGGTGGCCGCCGAGTTGAGGTAGACCAGCTCGGGATGGTGCACGAGCAGGGGAAAGTCCTGGCGAAGGGTCTGTGGCGTAACGATAGCCATGTGACCAGGGTAGCCCATCTGGAGCCGGGTATTTAGGGCAGAGGATTCATTTCCCCTGCCACACGCTGCGCTGGGGGCCTCGAGCCAGGAGGCCGGGGCGGGGTATCGCCAAAATTAACGCCAGAATAACGCCGGGCAGCATATCTTTAAGAAGAAGGAGCCGTGTATGCGCCCATTGCTTGTAACCTCAATACTGATGCTAGCCGCTCTAGCCTGGGCCCAGTGCGATCACCCCTTCTTCCCGGTGCGCGAGGGCTGGGTCTGGAGCTACCGGTTGAGTGTGGATAACTCAACCTATACAGTCAGCTTCACCAACGTCAGCGCCAGGGGTTTTACCCAGCGCCAGACCCTCAAAGACATCGTTATCGAGAGCCGCTGGAGTTGCGAAAGCAGCGGCCTTATCCAGCCCGAGTACATCCAGCCGCTCAACAACCGAGGGGTACAGATGAACCTCAAAACCCGCAAGGCCGACGGGGTGACCATTCCACAAGTTATGCAGGTTGGAACCACCTGGAGCTACAGCTACGAAGTCAGCGGAGAGATGAAACAACAAGGCATGACCATGCAGATCGAACAAAGCATCAGTACCACCAACAAGGTGCTTGGGCAGGAAAGCGTGACGGTACCCGCCGGGCATTTCACCGCCCTCAAAGTCGAGAGCACCACAACCATCCGTGGGAGCATGAAAATGGGGGAACACAGCATCCCGCTCAGCACTACCCTCAAGACCTATGCCTGGTATGCCCAGGGGGTGGGGCTGGTTAAGAGCCAGTTTGAAGGCGGCACCACCGAACTCCTGAGCCTAAAACGCTAGCCAGACCCACACCCCCAGCGCAAATAAGGCCGCCAGGCCCAGCACGAGCCGGAAGAGCCGCACCAGGTGAGCGGCTCCAAAAAAGAGCAGCCCGCCCACCCCGGCCATCCAGGCCCCGGCGGTGGCCAGGTGGCGGGCCAGCCCATCCAGAAAACCCGGCAGGTCGAGCCGGATGCGCAGCAGGTTTTTCTCCAGGCTGGGGTCAATGGTCTGGTTGGCCAGGGTGAAGGCCAGCCACGCGAGCAGCGCTCCCAACACCACCAAAAGCCCGCCCAGGAGCTCGAGCCACAAAACAGACGCCGTATTGGAGTTCATGGGGGTAGGATACAGAACATGCCGGCGGCTTTTCGGATTTTTGCAATCCTGTTGTTGGCCTACTTCCTCTCCTACTTTTTCCGCGCGACCAACGCGGTCATCTCGCCCGACCTACGGCGCGACCTGGGCCTCACCTCGGCCGAGCTGGGCCTGATGACCAGTCTGTTTTACCTGACCTTTGCCATGGCGCAGTTGCCCTTAGGCGCGCTCCTGGATCGCTTTGGCCCGCGCTTTGTGCACCCGGCGCTCATGCTGTTGGGGGCCGCAGGGGCCCTGATATTTGCCTCGGCCCAGGACTTTGTGACCCTTTCGGCGGGGCGGGCGCTACTGGGGATTGGCTTTGCAGCGGCCCTGATGGGCGCTTTGAAGGCCTTTTCGCTGTGGTTCCCTGCCCACCGCTACGCCAGCATCAGCAGCCTGTATGTGGCCCTGGGGGCCTCGGGGGCCATTGCGGCCTCGAGCCCCCTGGCCTGGCTCAAGGAGCAGATCGGCTGGCGCGGGGTCTTCGAGTGGGGGGCCCTGGTGATTGTGCTGGTGGCGCTGGTGGTGGCCCTGGGGGTACGCAACGCCCCCAAGGGCATGGCGCTGCCCCGGAGCACCCAGGCCGGCAACGCCAGCCTGATCTGGCGAAGCAGCCAGTTCTGGCGCATGGGCTGGCTCAACTTTATGGTGGGGGGCGGGTTTCTGGCCTGGCAGACCCTGTGGGGCGGCGACTTTTTGTTCAAGGTGCGGGGGTTGGGGAGCCTCGAGGTCGGCAGCGTGCTCTTCACCTTCTCACTGGCCGCGCTGCTGGGCTTTTTGCTGTGCGGCCCCCTGGCCGACCGCTGGGGTCTGCCGCGGGTGTTGCTCTCGGCCAGCCTCGGGTTTACCCTGGGGCCCCTGCTGCTGGCCCTGTGGCCCCAGATGCCCGCCTGGGGCCTTTACCTGATCTACGGGCTGATGGGCTTCACCGGCGCCTTTAACATCCTGAGCCTGGCCCAGGCCCGCCTGGCCTTCCCCACCGAACTCACCGGACGGGCCGTTACGGCCATCAACTTTATGGGCTTCATGGGGGTGTTCTTGCTCCAGTGGGGAATGGGGGTGGTGCTGGGCCTGAGCGATTACAGCACCGCTTTGCTCGTCTGGGCGACCCTCATCGCCCTGGCGATTGTGGGATATTTACCCCTGGCTCTTGGGCAAAGGAAAAGCGCCCTTTAATCTGTTTTCATAGCCTGTGCAAGACCGGGTAGTAGAGTGAGATTATCCCAGACAGGGGTTGAAGGGGAGGCCGTTTTCAACGCAGATTGCGTTGTGTGAAAACAAACAAACCTCCCCTCTCAAGTCTGGCATGCCCGATAGAAGGATGCAAGCTGTACGGGAAAACCGGACAAGGCAATCTCAAGGTACGCAAAGTGTACAGCGCAGAAAAGATACGATACCTGCGTTGCAAGAGCTGCGGGCAGGAGTTCAGCGAAAGGAAGGGAACGGCCCTCTGGAACTGTAAACTGCCCGAATCCAAGGCCGTAGCGGTCGCAGAGCAACTGAGCGAGGGCAGCAGTCAGGCCGCCACCGCTCGCCTGCTCAAGGTGAGCCGGGAGAGCGTGCGTAGACTGGAACGCTGCCTGGGTTCGCATGGGCGGTTGTTTCATGACCAGCAGGTGCAGAGCCTGGTGTGCAGCAGCCTGCAGGCCGACGAGCGGCACGGGTACGCCGGGAGCAAGGATCGGCCCTGCTGGGAGGCGGAGCTGCTCGAACCCAAAAGCCGCCTGATCGTGGAGCGGGTGCAGGGCGAGCGCAACGAGGATCTGGCCCGCCGCCTTCTGCGCGGGGGGAAGGCCCGGCTGAGAGACTTCCAGGATCTGGCCTTCTTCAGCGATGGCTGGGAATGCTACGCCACCCTGTTCCCGCAAGTCTTCGGAACCCCCTACCAGCCCAAGCGGCGAGGGGCTCGCGGCAGGAGGCCGCGAGAGCGCTATCGCCTGACCCGCCGACAGGCCCATGTCCAGGTGCTCAAACGGCGTGAGGGCCGGCGGGTGGTGGAGGTCAGACTGCGCATGGCCCATGGCAGTCGCAAGCGCATTGACCTGGAGTTAGAGCGTCTGGGCTACACCACCCCTAACACCTCTGCCATTGAGCGGCTCAACGCCACGGCCCGGCGTATGGACGCCTTCTCCGTGCGCAAGACCCTGGCCTTTGCCCGCAGGCCTGAGTCCCGGGAGCACCGCGGTGACTGGCGGATGACGGTCTACAACTTTGCCCGCCCCCACCGCTCCCTCCGACTTCCCCTACCAGAGCCCATCGGCAGGCGGCGCTACCAGCCTTGTTCTCCGGCTATGGCAGCAGGTCTCACGGAACGCATTTGGACGATCCGAGAAATCCTTCTTCATCAGGTTTTCCCCAGGCCTGTCAGAGATAATCTCACCTAACTACCCAAGACCGAACAGATACGCTAAGGGCATGTCGCGTATTCTCTGGCTTGTCCTGCTCGCGCTTGTACTCACCGCCTGTCCAAACCAGCCCCCCGCACCCCCGGCAACGGGGTGATCAGCGGAAGCGTGCGCATCGCCCTGCAAACCGCGCTGCCATCCGCCGACCCGGTAGCACCTTTCGTGGAGGGGGAGCTGATCGTGCAGTTTAAGCCGCAGGTGAGCCTGCAATCGCTGGGCAGGCTTTCGGCAGCGGGGGTGGAGCTTCAGCAGGTCAGGCTGCTGGGCCTGGAGCGCACCTTCCTGTACCGCGCCAGCCTGAACCGGACCGACACCCTGGCTGTGCTGGCCGAGCTGCAACGCCGCAACGATGTGGCCTTTGCCCACCCCAACTACCTCCTTTTCAGCCAGGCCACGCCCAACGACCCCCAGTACAACAACCAGCGCTGGCACTACGAGGCCATCGGGCTGCCCCAGGCCTGGGATATCGAGACCGGCAGCTCCAACCCGGTCACGGTGGCGGTGATTGACGGGGGGGTGGTGGCCGGCCACCCCGATCTGGCCGGAAAACTGCTCCCCGGCTACGATTTTTACTCCAACGCCGCCGATTCGGGCGACGGCGACGGGCGGGACAACAACCCTGAAGACACCGCGCCGGGCAGCGACTACCACGGCAACCACGTCACCGGCACGGTCGCGGCGGCAACCAACAACGGCCTGGGGGTCGCAGGGGTCAGCTGGGGGGCCAGGCTGCTTCCCGTCCGCGCCCTGAGTGCGGGCAGCGGTACCCTGGCCGACGTAGCCGACGCCCTGCGCTGGGCCGCCGGTCTGAGCGTGGCCGGGGTTCCTGACAACCAAAACCCGGCCCAGGTCATCAACATGTCGCTGGGGGGGCCGGTGCCCTGCAGCCACGCCCCGGCCCTCCAGCAGGCCATCAACGTGGCAAATAGCAGAGGGGCCATCATCGTGGTGGCGGCGGGCAACTCCAATGTGGAGGCCAGCACCTTCAGCCCTGCGGGGTGCAGCGGGGTGGTTACGGTGGGGGCGACCAATGCTGAGGGCAACCGCGCCTCGTACTCCAACTACGGCAGCCGCATCGACCTGATGGCACCGGGGGGTGAACCGGGTGGGCTGCAGGTGGTGAGCACCCTGGCGAGCGGCCAGTACGGCGGCAAAGCCGGCACATCAATGGCCGCCCCCCACGTGGCGGGCGTGCTGGCCCTGATGAAAAGCAAGAAGCCCAGCCTCACCGCCGCCGAAGCCATCAGCCTACTGAAGGAGACCGCCAGGCGCTTGAGCGCGGCCCAGTGCAACCGGCCCAGCGCTGGCGATTGCGGCGCTGGCCTGGTGGATGCCAGAGCAGCCCTGCAGCGGCTCAACACCCCACCCCCCCGTTCGCTGGTGCTCTCGGCCAGCCCCAACGCCCTGAGCCTGAACACCGGCCAGAGCGCCCAGGTCACCCTGAGCATTGCCCGCACCAACTTTACAGAGGCGGTTGCCCTCAGCGTAACCGGGCAGCCAGCCGGCACCACCCCAAGCTTTAATCCGCCCAGCCCGGTCACAAAAGACAGCACCACCCTGACCATCCAGGCCGGCAACAATCCTGGCACCTACACCCTGGTGGTGCGGGGCAGCGCCAGCGCAGGCGGGCAGACCATTGAAGCCGAGACCCGCATCACCCTCACCGTGCAGCAGCCCCCGACCACCCCTCCCCCCGCCCAGAACATCCAGAACACCCGCATCTACTTCGACGCGGTGCTGCGTGAGACCCCCACGCTAAGCCTGCTTCTCGATTTCAACCCCACCACCATCACCCAGACCGGCACCCAGGCCCCCTATACCCGCGCCAACCTCTCAACCACCGGCCTGGTGGGCTACCGCATCTCGGCCTGGAAGGATGTCAACAACAACGGCACCCAGGACGAGGGCGACCTGTTCGGGTGGTACAGGGTGGGTGGCCAGATCGCCACGGTAATGCCCGATGCCAGCAACATCAACATCGTCCTCGAGCCCATCCTTTCCACCACCCTCACCCGCGAGAAGTGGCTGCGGCAGATGGGCTACCCGGCCCGTTAGCGGTGGTAAGGCTCCCCCCGCTTGAGCGTTTCGATGCGGTAAAGCTGCTCGAGCAAAACCACCAGGGCCAGCTCGTGCTGCAGGGTGAGCCTGGACAGGGCCAGAACCCAGTCGGCCTGGTCGCGCACCACCTGGGCGTGGCCCTCGGCGCCCCCAATTAAGAAGGCCACCCCTTTCTCGGCCTGCATCTCCCAGCTTTCCAGGCGGGCCCTGAGGGCCGGGGTGTCCACCATCTGCCCCCGCTCGTCCAGCACCACCCGCTTGTAGCCCTCGGAGGCTTCCAGCAGGCGCCGGGCCTCCTGGGCCTGGGGGCCTTCTTTGAGGTAGAGGAGCTCGAGCCGCGTATACCGCTCCAGCCGCCCGGCGTACTCGGCCAGACCCGCTTTGGCGTACGGCAGCCTGGGTTTGCCGATTACACAGATCCTCAGCTTCATATTCGGTACCCACACCCTCCAGGGGCCAGTCTATAGGTTGGCCTCGAGGTTCCATCAACGGTACGAGCAGGGCTGTAGGTGCCCATTTCTTGACCCCATCCAAATTGCGATAGCTCGAAACCGGCTATAATCTTGGGTACCAAGAGGTTCCTATGGAGACGCGCCTAGAACCGCTGGCAGGATTGGGCGCACCCAAAACCTTTGGCCCGGTATACCAAAGCCTTTACAGCGACCTCCCATCCAGGGGGTCTTTTGCTTGGGCCGGGTGGTTCCCTGCGGAAGCCCTTACCCAGGGCGACCCGCGCTCGAGGGCCTTTACCCAAGGCCCCGCAATAGAGGCGAGCCGGCCACCCCGGTAAGCCAGGAGGCAGCATGGTTCAGGAAAAAGTACGCTTCCAACCCTTCAGCAGCGAGCCCATCCGCTTGGTAGACGAGCAGGGCCGCTGGATCGCCCCGTTTGAGCACGGGCTGCCGCCCGAGCAGCTGCGGCGCTTCTACCGCGATATGCTGGCCGCCCGGCTGCTGGACGAAAAACTGGTCATCCTGATTCGCACCGGCAAAACCAGCTTTATCGCCCCCCACGCCGGCCACGAGGCCGCCCAGGTGGGCATCGCCCATGCCCTGCGCAAAGGCCACGACTGGCTCTTCCCCTACTACCGCGATATGGGCCTGGTGCTGGCCCTGGGGGTGCCGCTGGTGGAAATTTTCGGCCAGACCCTGGGCAACGCCGCCGACCCTGCCAAAGCCCGCCAGATGCCCTCGCACCCCGGCAGCAAGGCCCTCAATGTCTTCACGGTCTGTTCGGCCATTGCCTCGCACATCCCGCCCGCGACCGGGGCGGCTTTGAGCATGAAGCTGCGCCGCACCGGCCAGGTGGCGGTCTGCACCTTCGGCGACGGGGCCACCAGCGAGGGGGACTGGCACGCCGGCCTCAACTTTGCCGCCGTGCAGCAGGCCCCGGCGGTGTTTGTCTGTGAAAACAACCGCTACGCCATCAGCGTGAACATCTCCAAGCAGACCGCTTCAGAAAACATCGCCATCAAGGCCCAGGCCTACGGCATACCCGGCTACTACGTGGACGGCCTGGACGTGCTGGCCAGCTACTTCGTGATGCAGGAGGCCATCGAGCGGGCCCGGGCCGGTGAGGGCCCCAGCCTGGTGGAGCTGGTGGTACACCGCTTTGGGGCGCATTCCTCCGCCGACGACGACAGCCGCTACCGTTCGCGCGAGGAGCTGGCCACCGAGCGCCAGCAAGACCCCTTGCCGCGCTACCAGCGGTTCTTGGAGCAACAAGGCCTGTGGGACGCCCAGTGGGCCAACGAGCTACGGCTGGAGATCTCCAAGGCCCTCGAGGCCGCCCTGCAAGAAGCCTTGCAGGCCGGTGAACCCGACCCGCTCGAGATGTTCGACGATGTCTACGCGGCCCGGCCCTGGCACCTGGAGGAACAGCGGCGCCTGCTTGCAGAGGAACTGCAGTCCTGAGGGAGGATATATGCCAACCATGACCCTAATCCAGGCCATAAATGCGGCCCTGGACGAAGAGATGAAGCGGGATGAACGCGTGATGTTGCTGGGCGAAGACGTGGGCAGGCGGGGCGGGGTCTTTTTGGCCACCGAGGGCCTGCAGCAAAAATACGGCCCCGACCGGGTAATGGACACCCCCCTTTCGGAGGCCGCCATCATCGGGGCGGCGGTGGGGCTGGCCGCGCACGGGATGCGCCCGGTGGCGGAAATTCAGTTTGCCGACTACGTCTTCCCCGGCATAGACCAGCTTTTTTCCCAGGCCGCCAAGCTGCGCTACCGCTCGGGCGGCCAGTTCAGCGCGCCCATGGTGGTGCGCATGCCCACCGGTGGCGGCGTGAAGGGCGGGCACCATCACTCGCAAAGCCCGGAAGCCCACTTTGCCCACACCGCCGGCCTGAAGGTGATTGTGGTCTCGACCCCCTACGACGCCAAGGGGCTCCTTAAGGCGGCCATCCGCGACGACGACCCGGTGGTCTTCATGGAGCCCAAGCGCCTGTACCGGGCGGTAAAAGAAGAGGTGCCCACCGACGAGTTTCTGCTGCCCATCGGCAAGGCGGCGGTTCGCCGGCAGGGCCGCGACATCACTTTGGTCTCCTACGGGGGAAGCATGGTGGAAACCCTCAAGGCCGCCGAGGAGATGGTGGCCGCCGGCCTCGAGCCCGAGGTCATTGACCTGCGCACGGTGATGCCCTGGGACAAAGAAACGGTCTTGAGCTCGGCGGCCAAAACCGGCCGCCTGCTCGTGATCTCCGAAGCTCCTCGCACGGCCAGCATCGCCTCGGAGGTCGCCGCCACCGTTTCGGAAGAGCTCTTCGACCAGCTGCTGGCCCCACCCCTGCGGGTTACCGGGTTCGACACCCCCTACCCGCTGGCCCAGGATAAGCTCTACATGCCGACCGTAACCCGTATCCTCAATGCGGCCAAACGTCTACTGGACTACTAGGGAGGAATCATGCCGAAAGAAGTGGTGTTGCCCGAGCTGGCAGAGTCGGTGGTGGAAGGTGAAATTCTCCGGTGGCTGGTGAACGAAGGCGATTTTTTGAAAAAAGACCAGCCCTTCGTGGAGGTCATGACCGACAAGGTCACGGTGGAGCTACCGAGCCCCTACGAAGGGGTGCTGCTGCAAAAGCTGGTCAAGGAGGGGCAGGTGGTACCGGTGCACGCCCCCATCGCCCTGATTGCCGAGCCGGGCGAGGTGGCCGCAGCGGTTGGCGATCAAAAGCCCGCCCCGGCCCCCAGCCTGCAAGCCCAGGAGGAGCGCTCCATCGTGGAGCCGGGCCAGGTAGCAGAAGACGACGGGGCCAGCCTCTCGCTGTTCAAGCCGGATAACAAGCCAGAGCAGGTCAAAAACCCCTTTGTCAAAGCCGCGCCGCTGGCGGTATCCGGGCCAAGCACCGCAACGGTTCAGGCCCACGGACGGGTGATCGCGGTGCCGGCGGCCCGCAAGCTGGCCCGCGAGTTGGGGCTGGACATCGCCCAGATACCGGGCTCGGGGCCCAACGGGCGGGTGCGGGTGGAGGACGTGAAAGCCTACGCCGAGCAAACAAGCCGTGCCACACCGCCCGCTGCCGCACCTTCGGCCCCCGAGCGCGCTGCGCCCTTGCTGGGCCTGGCGCCGGTGCAGTACAAGACCCCCAAGGGCTACGAGGGGCTCGAGACCCGCGTACCCCTGCGCGGCCTGCGGCGGGCCATTGCCCAGCAGATGATGGCCTCGCACCTCTACACGGTGCGCACCCTCTCGGTGGACGAAGTGGACATGACCGAGCTGGTGGCCCTGCGCAACCGGCTCAAGCCCGAGGCCGAGGCCCAGGGGGTCAGGCTCAGCTACCTGCCCTTTATCTTCAAGGCGGTGGCGGTGGCCCTCAAGAAATTCCCGGCCCTGAACAGCTCGCTGGACGAGGCAAGGCAGGAGGTGGTGCTCAAGCACTACGTCAATATCGGCATGGCCGTGGCCGCCGAAAACGGCCTGATTGTGCCGGTGGTGCGGGACGTGGAGCGCAAAAGCCTGCTGCAGATCGCCCGCGAGGTGGGCGATCTGGCCGAGAAAGCCCGCAGCGGCAAGCTGGCCCCGGAGGAGGTGAGCGGCTCTACTTTCAGCATCACCAACATCGGCTCGATTGGGGCGCTGTTCAGTTTTCCTATCATCAACGTGCCCGACGCCGCCATCCTGGGCGTGCACTCCATCCAGAAGCGCCCGGTGGTGGGCGAGAACGACGAGATTGTGGTGCGGCAGATGATGTATCTCTCGCTCTCCTTCGACCACCGGCTGGTGGACGGGGCCGAGGCGGCCCGCTTTACCAAAGAGGTCATCCGGCTTTTGGAAAAACCCGAGCGGCTCTTCCTGGAGGCGCTGTAGCTTTTTCGCTCTGCGGATTTTGTTTTTCACACCTAGCCCGACTAGAATGGGGTATCTATGTCCACCATCTACGACGTAATCGTGATCGGAACCGGCCCCGGCGGCTACCATGCGGCCATCCGGGCCGCCCAGCTCGGCAAGAGGGTGCTGGCGGTAGAGGCCGAGCATGTGGGGGGGGTCTGCCTGAACGTGGGCTGTATTCCCACCAAAGCCCTGCTGCACGCGGCAGAGGAGTTGGAGGGCACCAAGCATGCCAGCGCCTTCGGTCTGGAAGTCAAAGAGGCCAGGCTCGACCTGAAAAAGCTGGGCGGCTGGCGCGATGGCATCGTCAAGAAGCTGACCGGTGGGGTCTCGCAGCTTTTGAAGGGCAACAAGGTAGATCTGAAAACCGGCTTTGCCAAGTTTGTGGATAAAAACACCATCGAGGTAGGGGGCGAGCGCATCCAGGGCAAGACCTTCATCGTGGCTACCGGCTCGGAGCCCAACACCCTGCCCGGCTTCGAGGTGGACCAGAAAGACATTGTGGACTCCACCGGGGCCCTGCGCGTGGAGGATAAGTTCCCCAAGCGGATGCTCTGCATCGGCGGGGGGGCCATTGGGCTGGAGTTCGCCCAGGTCTACAAGCGCATGGGGGCCGAGGTCACGGTGATTGAGTTCATGGGCCAGATTCTGCCCGCCGCCGACCCCGAGACGGCGGGCCTCCTGGCCAAAATCCTGGGCAAGCAGGGCATCCAGATCAAAACCCACACCAAAGGCGTGAAGGTCGAGCGCAAGAAAGACGGCCTCCACGTCACCCTCGAGCACACCCAGACCGGCCAGCAGGAAACGCTGGTGGTGGATAAGATTCTGGTGGCCACCGGGCGCCGGCCGCGGGGCAAGGGGCTGGGCCTCGAGGCCATCGGGGTGGTGGTAGACGAGCGCGGTTACATCCCCACCAACGAAAAAATGGAGACGAGCGTACCCGGCATCTACGCCATCGGGGATGTCACCCGCCCGCCCCTGCTGGCCCACAAGGCCATGAAGGAGGGCCTGATTGCCGCCGAGAACGCCGCCGGGGGCAATGCGGTGATGGACTACCAGATTCCCAGCGTGGTCTACACCAGCCCCGAGTGGGCCGCCGTGGGCCTGACCGAGGAAGAAGCCAGCAAAGCCGGCTACAAGGTCAAGGTGGGCAAGTTCCCGCTCTCGGCCTCGGGCCGGGCCATGACCCTGGAAGCCACCGACGGCCTGATCAAGCTCATCGGCGACGCCGAGACCGATCTGCTGCTGGGGGGGCACATCGTAGGCCCGGGCGCCTCCGACATGATCGCCGAGATCGCCCTGGCCCTGGAGATGGGCGCCACCGTGACCGACGTGGCCCTGACCGTGCACGCCCACCCCACGCTCTCCGAGGGCATCATGGAGGCCGCCGAGCACCTGCACCGGCGGGCCATCCACATCGCCAACCGCTAGGCTTTCTGGTATAACTGCTTTGCATGCGGATTCGTGCAACGCTCAACGCCCTGGCCCTGCGGCTCGACGGCAACGAAACCCCTGAGCTGCTACACAAAGCCCTGGCCGACCTGCCCCCGCTGCCCCTCGAGGTCGAGGTGGCCGGGGTGGTGGGCCAGGGGGTGCTGGAGACCCTGCTCGAGCTTGGGCGTGAGCGGGGCCTCCAGCTCAGGCCGCCGCGGGGCGAGAAGTACATCCCCTACACCGAGGTGATCGACCAGACCGTTCGCTCGGGGGTGCGCATCGAGTCGCCGGGCACGGTGGTCATCCTGGGCGACGTCAACGCCGGGGCCGAAGTGGTGGCCGCCGGCGACATCATCGTGGTGGGCAAGCTGCGCGGGCTGGCCCACGCCGGGGCGGCCGGCCAGGAAGAGGCCGCCATCTGGGCCATGAGCCTGGAGGCCAAGCAGATCCGCATCGCCCACCATGTGGCCCAGGCCCCTGCCGGCGAGGCCACCGCACGCAACCCCGAGCGGGCGCGGGTTGTGAATGGTCAGATTGTGCTGGAAGCCTGGGGCAGGCGCTAGGCACAAGCAATTTTCCCTCACCCCAGGTATAGATACACGGCTGAGCGCAACGGGCCAGGGGGCCCTAAAAGCCAATCCCCCCCGCCGACTCCCCGTAGCGCTTGAGCACCAGGTCAATCACCCAGCCCGTCACCGCCACATACAACCAGACCGGCACCGTCCAGCGGGCCCAGGCCTTATGGATAGCAAAGCGCTGCTTGAAGGCATTGTAGAGCAGCCACAAGACCAGTGGGCCGTTCAGGGCGGCCAGGATGGTGTGGCTGATTAGCAAGGCGTAGTACGCACCGCGCCACTCCTCGGGCCCGACGTAGCGGGTGGTGCCATACAGCCCCCATTTAAGCAGATAAAACACCAAGAACAGCGCGGCCAGCACGGTAGCCAGCAGCATCATCCGGGGATGCCAGACCCGATCCCCGCGCTTGATGAAAACAACCCCCACCACCACCGCCAGCCCCGAAAGCGCTATGAGCGTAGCGGCAATGTCTCCCAGCAACTCTCCCATCTAAAAAACCCTCCTTTAGCGTCTTGGTCTGCGCCCTTGATGCGTCCGGCAGAAAACGCACCGTCCCAGTCTGCCTACATTCAACCCCAGGCGCGGCCGGGCGGCTGTCTACCCCACAGCGCACCAGCGCGTTCAGCATCTTTGGTCGGGGCTTTACCAGCCCTCGAGCAGTGTATCGGCTCGTCGGCTTCTTATCCCTGGCGCTGGCTCACAAATTCACGGTTGAGCTTCTCGGCCAGCCGGCGCACCCGTTCCTGCCTCGAGCTTCTCGCATAGCTATACCCCAGCATAAAAAACCGCTCGGCCTCGTTGCGCTTGTCCAGTTGGCGTTGTAGCTGCGCCAATCGCAGGTAGGCCAGGGCCATCATACCGTCGCGCTCCCTGGAGGGGCGGGCTGCTTCCAGCAAGGCCACCGCTTCTTTGAGCGCGTCCACCGCCTGTTCGGGCGAAACCTCGCGGGCATCGCGTATCAACACCGCGGCCTGGTCAAGCAAGCGCTGCATAAAGCCCAGTATATCGGGCCTAAAACCCTCTAGGTAGAACCGGCTTTCTCTGTTAAGCCGCTTCTTGCGATACAATCGCCTGGCCAATCGCTATGATCATCCCACCCCTACCCACCCCCTTCGATCAAAACGGCCGCCTCGACAGCGAAGCCTTTCGCGCACTGGCCCAGGCCATCGAACCCCATGTGGACGGCCTGCTGTTCTACGGCTCCAACGGCGAGGGCGTTCATCTGACCCGCGAGGAACGAGCGGCGGGCCTGGCCGTCCAGACCCCCCAGAAGCCCGCCATGGTGGGCTTGATGGAAGAGACCCTGGCCCAGGCCGCCATCGCCCTCGAGGAGGCCGCCCGCCTGGGGGCCAAAGTGCTGGTCACGCCCCCCCGCTACTACGAGGCCAATCTGGGCAATGAAGGCTTGTTGCGCTATTTCAGCGGGATTGCCGACCTGGGCAAAGCCGAGGTCTGGCTCTACCATGTGCCGGCCAACACCAAAGCCCAGCTGCCCCTGCCGGTGGTGGCTGAGCTGGCCAAGCACCCCAATATCGGTGGCCTCAAGGACTCCAGTGGAGAACTGGCCCGCATGGCCTTCTACGCTTCGCAGAACCTGGGCATAAAGCTTTATACCGGCCACGCCCCCACCTTTCTGGGCGCTTTGGCGCTGGGAGCCCAGGGGGGCATCCTGGCGGTCTCGAACCTGGCCCCCAAACCCTATAAAAGGCTGCTCGAGCTCTGGCGCGCCGGCCAGATCTCCGAGGCCCAGGCTCTGCAAGCCGAGCTCGAGCCCTTTGGCCGGGTGCTGGCCCAGGGGGGCTTTGTGCTCCTGAAGCAAGCCCTGCGCCACCTGGGCCTGCCGGGAGGCTACCCCCGCCCCCCCTACCCCGCCGAGAGCCCAGTCTGGCCCAGCTTCAAGCCCCTTCTGGAAGCCTTCAAAGAACGGGGCTGGACGGTGGGTTAAGGCGCCCTTGGTGAAAAAATCGGAGTTGAGCGGCTGCGGATTGGGTAAGCTCAACTGGGAGGCAACCATGAAGCGATACGCACGGTGGCTCTTGTTCGGACTGGCTTTGCTACTAAGCGCTTGCGTACCCCAGGCGGTGCGGCCCCAGCCCCCGCAGGTTGAGCTGTTGCAGTTTAACCTGGTCTCCATAGACCCCTTTAGCGGGCGGGGCGAGTTTGACGTGCGCCTGCGCCTGACCAATATCAACTCCTTTACCCTACCCCTGCTGGACAGCACCCTTACCGCCGAGCTGGGCGGCTCGCAGTTCCGCCTGACCCTGCCCGCTGTGGAAATCCCTGCCGGGGCCAGCCGCGAGGCCCAGACCCGCCTGGTGGTGCCCCTGGTGGAGGGCACCCGCGCCCTGGCCAGCCTGGTGAGCGGCCAGAGCACCCGCTTCCGCCTCCTGGGCGAGCTACGGGTGCAGCTAGGCCCGGCGGTGGTGCCGATTGGGCCCGTGACGCTGGTAGACCGTGAGGTGCGCCTCCAGTTTACCTTCCGGCTCCCCACCATCCGCCTGGCCGAGATCCGGCTGGATGGGCTGGCCATCCGGCTGGTGCTGGAAGTAGAGAACCCCAACCCCATCGGGTTTACCTTGGAAGGCCCGCTGCGCCTTTTGATTGGCGGGCGGAGCGTGGCCGAGAGCGCGTTCAACCTGGGGCTCGGGCCCAATGGGCGGAACCGGGGCGAGCTGCGCCTGGGTCTGTCGGGGCTGCCGGGGCTGGGGGGTGTGAGCGTAGACCTGGGGCTTACGGCCCGCATTCCGGGCATCCTGAATCAGCCGGTGGTGCAGGTTTTGCAGGGGGTGTTGCGTTAGGCCTGGAATTTGCCAAGCACCTGGAGTAGCCTGCGAGGGAAAATCCATGGCGCACCCGAACAGGGGCCGTGCAGGGTTCTGGTGGGCTTGGATAAACGTCTGGTGATAATCTAGAGCCTGATGAACGCTGTGCTCGAGGCCACCGGCCTGCGCAAACGCTTTGGCAATCTGGTCGCGGTGGATGGGGTGAGCCTGCATCTGGCCGCGGGGGAGGTGCTGGCCTTCTTAGGCCCCAACGGGGCCGGCAAGACCACCACCATCAAGATGCTGGCCGGGCTGCTCTGGCCCGATGGGGGCCAGGTGCACCTGCTGGGCAAGAGCCCCCACCAGAACCCCTGGGCCCTGCGCCACCTGGGGGCCGTGCTGGAGGGCAACCGCAACGTCTACTGGCGCATGACCGCACTGGAGAACCTGGTCTATTTTGGGGTGGCCCGTGGGCTGCGCTACCAGGCGGCCCAGCGCCGGGCGCAGGCTTTGCTCGAGCAGCTCGAGCTTGGCAGCAAAAGCCACACCGAGGTACGCCACCTTTCGCGCGGGATGCAACAAAAGCTCTCCCTGGCGGTGGCCCTGATGCACGACCCCGAACTTTTGCTCCTGGACGAGCCCACCCTGGGGCTGGACGTGGAGAGCGCCCTGCGGGTCGAGGCCATGGTGCGGGAGCTGGCCCAGGCCGGCAAGGCCATCCTCCTGACCACCCACCAGCTCGAGGTCGCCCAGCGCCTGGCCAGCCGCATCGCCATCATCCAGCAGGGGCACATCGTGCTGGAGGGAAGAACGCCCGAGGTGCTGGGCCGGTTTGCCGGGGAGCACTACCTGATCGAAACGGAGACCCCGCTCTCACCCGCACAGCTCAGCCACCTGCGCTCGCTGGGCCTCGAGGGCGAGGAACCGCCGTATGTGTACCACGGCGATAGCGATGGGCTGTGGCGGCTGCTCGAGGCCCTCAAGCCCACGCCCCTCAAGAAGGTGGCGCGAGCCGAGGCCGATCTGCTCGATGTTTTCCTGAAGGTGGTGGGCCGTGCTTGATCTGTTCTGGGTGGAGTTCAAACGCAGCTGGCTTTATCTGCGCCGTTACCCCAGCGAGTTTGTGGGGGCTGTGGTAAGCCTGAGCATCCTTTTCTTGCTGTTGTTTCTGGGGGCCCGGTTCCTGGCCGGGCCCGGGGCCGACTTCGGCGAGCGAACCGAGGCCCTCCTGGTGGGGTTTTTGCTCTGGACGCTCACCCTCTTCGCCTACAACTCGCTTTCCTTTGGTCTTTCGGAAGAGGCCCAGACCGGCACCCTCGAGCAGCTCTTCCTCACCCCCTATGGCCCCATTCCTCTGTTTTTGGTGCGTAATCTGGCCGGTCTGGGAACCCAGCTCCTGATACTGGGTAGCATTGCCCTGGTGCTAATGCTCCTGACCGGGGCTCGCCTGAGCTTTCCACCACTGGTGCTGCTCCCCATCCTGGCGGTGCTCGTCGGGGGGTATGGTCTGGGCTTTGCCATGGCCAGCCTGGCCCTGCTGTTCAAGCGGGTGCAGCAGATCCTGGGGATCAGTCAGTTTCTGCTGATCTTCTTGTTGCAGGTGCCGCTCGATAGCAGCGGCTGGCTGGCTAAACTGGGCTACTTCCTACCCCTGGCCCCCGGTGCCCACCTGGCCCGGCAGATGATGAGCGCCGGCGCCAGCCTGGACTGGGGCCTGCTGGGCCTGGCCTTTTTGAACGGGCTCTGCTACCTGGGGCTGGGCCTGCTGATCTTTGGCCGGGCAGTACGTGCGGCCAAGCGGCGGGGGCTTCTATTTGGGTATTAGCCTGCAAATCACAACACAAACCCTACTCCAGCCCCCCCACCACCTGCTCGGCCACCCGCACCAGCTCGCCGGAACGAATCAGCTCGCACAGGCGGGCCAGCTCAGGCTTGAGGTAGCGGTCGCGGTCGAGGTGGGGGATCTCTTGCCGGATGCGGCGGTAGACTGCCTCCACCCCCCGGCCTGGGCGCAGCGGGGCGTGAAAGTCGAGGGCCTGGGCCGCCGAGGCCAGCTCGATGGCCAGCACCCAGAGGGTGTTTTCGAAAATGCTGCGGGCCTTGCGGCAGGCAATGGTGCCCATCGAGACGTGGTCTTCCTGGTTGGCGCTGGTGGGAATGGAGTCCACCGAGGCCGGGTGGGCCAGCACCTTGTTCTCGCTCACCAAAGCCGCGGCGGTGTACTGGCTGATCATCAGGCCGGAGTTGAGGCCGCTGCCCTCGGCCAGGAAGGCCGGCAGGCCCGAAAGGGCCGGGTTCAGCATCTGCTCGATGCGGCGCTCGGAGATGCTGGCGATTTCGGCCAGGGCCATGCCGGCGTAGTCGGCGGCCAGGGCCAGGGGCTGGCCGTGGAAGTTGCCGGCCGAGAGGGTGCGGCCTTCCTCGGGTAGAACCAGGGGGTTGTCGGTGACGCTCTGGAGCTCCCGCAGCAGCACCGCCCGCACGTGCTCGAGGGCATCGCGGCTGGCCCCGTGCACCTGGGGGGCGGCCCGCAGGCTGTAGGCATCCTGCACCTTGTCGCAGTCTATATGCGAGCGCATAATTTCCGAGTCTTCCAAGAGTTTGCGCACGTTGGCGCAGGTGGCCCGCAGGCCGGGGTGGGGGCGCAGGCGGGCCACCGCCTCATCAAAGGGCCGGTGGCTGGCCTTGAGGGCCTCCACGCTCATGGCCACTGCAATATCGGCGGTTTTGAGCAGGACTTCGCTGTCCAGGAGCAGCAAGGCCAGCAGCGAGGCCATGGCCTGGGTGCCGTTGATGAGGGCCAAACCTTCCTTGGCCTGCAGCTCCAGCGGCACCAGACCCACCGCCTGCAGCACCTCCGCCGCGGGCCGCACCCGGCCCTGGTAGGTCAGCTCACCCTCGCCAATAAGCGGCAGGCACATGTGGGCCAGGGGGGCCAGGTCGCCCGAGGCTCCCACCGAGCCCTGCGAGGGCACCACCGGAACCAGGTCGTGGTTCAGAAAATCCAGAAGCCGCTCCACCACCTCCACCCGCACCCCGGAGTAGCCCAGGGCCAGGCTCTGGGCCCGCAGCAAAAGCATCCCCCGCACCACCTCTGGGGGGAACGGCTCCCCCACCCCAATGGCGTGCGAGAGCAACAGGTTGCGCTGCAACAGCCGCAGGTCTTTGGCCTCGATACGCACCGTGGCCAGCTTGCCAAAGCCGGTATTGAGGCCATAGACCGGCTGGTTTTGCTCGACGAGTTGTTCCACAAAGGCCCGGCAGCGCAGCAGGCGCCCCCGCGCGGCCTGGCTCAGACGCACCGGCGTCTTTTCCCGCACTACCCGGCGAAAATAGGCCAGGCTCAGTTCTGTATCCAGTTCTAGCATCGCTTCCTCGCTTGACCCATCGCCGGGCAAGGTTGTATATACAAGCGAGAGGATAAACGTTGAAATACCTGCGCGTCAAGGAAGCCGTGTTGCAGGAGCTGCGCAAGCCCAGCCCCGGCTTCCCCCTCTCGGAGAACAGCCTGGCCCGCCGCTTTGGGGTGAGCCGCATGACCGCCCGCCGGGCCTTGCAGGAGCTCGAGCAGGAGGGGTGGCTCCGGCGTGCCCAGGGCCGCAGCAGCACCCCCGCCCCCCGGCGCTTTAGCCAGGGCTTCCTGCGGGTGCGCCCCTTCTACGAGTTCGCCCAGGCCCAGGGGGCCAGGCCCAAAACCCAGGTGATGGCCGCCGAGCTGCGCCCCACCCCCCCAGAGGTACAGGCCCGGCTGGGGGTGAAGCAGGCGGTTTATGTGGAACGGCTGCGCTTTCTGGACGAGGAGCCGGTGCAGCGCGAAGCGCGGTATCTGAACGCCGAGCTGTGCGGGGAAATCCTCGAGCACGACCTCACCAGCGAGTCCATCCACGATCTGCTCGTCCACACCCTGGGCCTGCCCCTGACCAAGGTCTGGCAGCGGCTGGAGGCGGTGGCTTTGGAGCAGGAAGTCGCCCGCCTGCTCCAGCAGCCCCAGGGCGCACCGGCCCTGCGCCTCGAGCGGGTCACCTACACCCTCCTTCAGCCCGTGACCTGGGTGGAGTATCTGATGCGGGCCGACCGCTACTACCTGGAAGACAGCTTCATCCCCCAAGGAGAACGCCCATGAGTTACAAAGCCCCTCGAGGAAACCAACGCACGGCCCCAGGCTGGATTCAGGAAGCCGCCAAACGCATGCTTTTAAACAACCTCGACCCCGAGGTGGCCGAAAAGCCCGAAGAGCTGATCGTCTACGGCGGGCGCGGCAAGGCGGCCCGCAGCCACGAGGACTTGCAGCGCATCCTGGCGGTGCTCGAGCGCCTGCAAAACGACGAGACCCTGCTGGTGCAGTCGGGCCGGGCGGTGGGGGTCTTCAAGACCCAGCCCCTGGCCCCCCGCATCATCATCGCCAACTCCAACCTGGTGCCCAACTGGGCCACCTGGGAGGAGTTCGACCGGCTCGACCGCCTGGGCCTGATGATGTACGGCCAGATGACCGCCGGAAGCTGGATCTACATCGGCACCCAGGGCATTCTACAGGGCACCTACGAGACCTTCGCCGCCGCGGCCCGCAAGCACTTTGGCGGCTCGTTGAAGGGCACCATCACCGTGACGGGGGGGCTGGGCGGCATGGGCGGGGCCCAGCCGCTGGCGGTGACGCTCAACGGGGGGGTGGCGATCTGCGTGGAGATCGACCCCGAGCGCATCCAGCGCCGCCTGGACACCGCCTACCTGGACGTGCGGGCCGATTCGCTGGACGAAGCCCTGAAGCTGGCCGAGGAAGCCAAACACAAAGGCGAGCCCCTCTCTATTGGCCTGCTGGGCAACGCTGCCGAGGTGCTGCCCGAGATGGTGCGCCGGGGCTTCACCCCCGAGCTGGTCACCGACCAGACCAGCGCCCACGACCCCCTCTACGGCTACATTCCGATCCTCAAAGCCGACGAAGACCCGGCCCTGCTGCGCCAGCGCGACCCCGAGGGCTACAAAAAGCGCGTGCTCTCCGATATGGCCGCCCACTGCCGGGCCATGGTGGAGATGCAAAAGAACGGCGCGGTGGCCTTCGACTACGGCAACAACCTGCGGGCCTTCGCCCGGCTGGGGGGCTTCGAGGACGCCTTCAGCTACCCCGGCTTTGTACCGGCCTTTATCCGCGACCAGTTCTGCGAGGGGCGGGGGCCTTTTCGCTGGGTGGCGCTCTCGGGCAAGCCGGAGGACATCTACAAAACCGACCAGGCCCTGCTGAAGCTCTTCCCTGAGGATGCCGGGCTGCGCCGCTGGCTCACCGAGGGCGTGAAGAAGTTCAGGTTCCAGGGCCTCCCGGCGCGCATCTGCTGGCTGGGCTACCGGGAGCGCGACAAAGCCGGCCTCTTGTTCAACGAGATGGTACGCAAGGGCGAGGTGGGGGCCCCCATCGTGATTGGGCGCGACCACCTCGATGCCGGTAGCGTGGCCTCGCCCTACCGCGAGACCGAGGCCATGCTGGACACCTCCGACGCGGTGGCCGACTGGCCCATTCTGAACTTCGCCCTGAACGCTGTGAGCGGGGCAGCCTGGGTCAGCTTCCACCACGGCGGCGGGGTGGGGATGGGCTACAGCCTCCACGCCGGGCAGGTCACGGTGGCGGATGGCTCGGAGGAAGCTGCCTATCGTTTGGAGCGCGTCCTGACCAACGACCCCGGCACCGGGGTGATGCGCCACGCCCACGCCGGCTACGAGCAGGCCAAAAAAGTGGCGCGGGAGCGCGGGCTCGACCTGGCAGGGTGGGAACGGGCAGAATGAAACGGGTATTTACCGGCATCACCGAGCTGTACACGCCCAAAGAAAGGCTCGAGCAGGCCGCATTCGCCGTGCAGGACGGACGGTTTGTCTGGGTGGGGGCTGCGTCCAATCTACC
This sequence comes from Meiothermus taiwanensis WR-220, assembly GCF_003568585.1. Taxonomy (NCBI): domain Bacteria; kingdom Thermotogati; phylum Deinococcota; class Deinococci; order Thermales; family Thermaceae; genus Meiothermus; species Meiothermus taiwanensis. Next base: position 738,922 of record NZ_CP021130.1, on the reverse strand, counting down.
CAGCGAATATCGAAGCTGGCCCCGTACCGACCTGGGCGGGCGCGGGGTGGTGCCCGGCCTCGTGGACGCCCACACCCACCTGGTGTACGGCGGCGACCGGCTGGGCGAGTACTTACAGCGCGCACGGGGCGAAAGCTACGAGGACATCCTGGCCGCAGGCGGGGGCATCTACGCAACGGTGCAGGCAACCCATGCAACATCGGAAGATGAGCTTTACGAACAGGCGCGGGCTCGAGCACACCTCTTTCTGGCCCAGGGGGTCACCACCCTGGAAATCAAGAGCGGCTACGGCCTGCTGCCCGAGGCCGAGCTCAAGATGCTGCGGGTAATCCGGCGGCTCGGGGAAACCCTGCCCCAGCGGGTCTTCCCCACCCTGCTGGCCCACGTCATTCCCAAAGGCTGGGCGCGCGGGGAGTACCTGGAGATGTTCTGTCAGGAACTCATCCCCGAGGTGGCCCGCACTGGCCTGGCCGGGGCGGTGGACGTGTTTTGCGACCAGGGCGCTTTTACCCTGGGGGAAGCCCGGAAAATCCTCGAGGCCGCCCTGTCCCATGGCCTAAAGATCAAGCTCCACGCCGAGCAGATCGCCCACACCGGGGCCACCCGGCTGGCAGCGGAACTGGGGGCTTTGTCGGCGGACCACCTGGAGCAGTCCACCCCGGAAGACTGGCAGGCCCTGGCCCAGCGCGGCACTATCGGGACGGTGCTACCGGGCGCAGCGGTCATCCTCCGCAAGCCGTTTCCGAACGTTCGGGCCATGTGGGACGCGGGTGTGAGGGTTGCCATCGCCACCGACCACAACCCCGGCTCCAGCCCGCTTTTTAGCCCCTGGCTGGGGATGCAGCTCGCCATCAGCCTTGGCAGGCTATCGGCAGAGGAAGCCCTGATCGCCCACACCGAGAACGCGGCGCTGGCACTGGGTCGCGCGGATTTGGGAAGGGTTGAAGTAGGGGCGGTGGCGGATTTCGTGGTGCTGGACTCGAGGAGGGCGCTCGAGGGTCTTTACCGCTGGGGGCATTGCCCCCTATGGGGGGTATTTGTGGGTGGAGTTAATAACCCGGCAGGCTAACGGCCTGTGCATCAGCCGCTCCATTCAAAAGTGAACGATGGGGTCGTTCCGGTAAGCGCGGCTTTTTAGCAGGCATCTTGGGATAGGCGGAAACCTGAGGTCAGCAAATGCCATACCCAAAACGGGCCGGTAAAAGTACAATCAGCCCATGCGTATTCTGCACACAGCAGACTGGCACCTGGGCAAGGTGCTCAAAGGACGGGAACGCACCCCGGAAATTCGGCAGGCCTTGCAGGAGCTACTCAAGCTGGTGCGCTCGGAGCGCATCGAGCTGGTGCTGGTCGCGGGCGATCTGTTCGACCGCAGCGTGGTATCCACCGAGGCCGAAGCTGCCGCCTTCGAGTTTTTTGTGGGCCTGCGCGAGCTGCAGGTTCCGGCCCTGGTGATCGCCGGCAACCACGACAGCCGCGACCGCCTCGAGGCCCTCTCGCCCCTGCTCTCCCTGACCGGGGCCACCGTGTTTGGCAACCTGCGCTTTGCCGAGGATGGCGGGGTGGTGGAGGCCCTGGGGGCCAAAGTGGCCCTGCTGCCCTTTTTGTCGGAGCGCCGGCTGGTTCGGGCCGGCGACCTGCTAAAGGGCGATAGCGCGGATTGGAAAAGAACCTACGGCCACAGCCTGGAACTCATCCTGAAGAACCTGGCGACCGGCTTCAGCGCCGACCTCAATCTGCTGATGGCCCACCTGACCGTGGAGGGCGGCCAGCTGGGGGGCGGCGAGTTCACCTTCCACACCACCAACAGCTATGCCATCCCCAAAAGCGCCTTCCCCCTGAGCCTGAGCTACGTGGCCCTGGGCCACCTGCACCGCCAGCAGCAGGTCTGCGAGGCCCCGGTGGCCTGGTATGCGGGCTCTTTGATCCAGCTCGACTTTGGCGAAAGCGAGAACAGCAACCAGGGGGCCCTGATTGTGGAGCTCGAGCCGGGCCAGCAGCCCCAGATTCATCCGATCCGGGCGCGCTGGGGCAGGCCGCTCAAAACCTTCCGGCTGAGCCGCGAGACCCTGGATCGCCGCTGGGAGGAGATCCGGACTTTTCCTGGCTACAGCAAAATTGTGATCGAGGGCCCCGGCAACGCCGCCCTGCGCGAGCGATTGTTCAAGGAGCTGCCGGATCTGCTCGAGGTGGAGTTTCACACCCCAGAAGTAGAGGTAAAAGGCCCCGCCGTGGTAGACACCGAAAACCTGGACTGGGTGGAGGCCTACGCCGAGTACCGCCGAACCGTCACCGCCAGGGAAGCCAGCCCCGAACTGCTGCAGGCTTTCCGACAGATCTACGAAGAAGCCCACGCCCCCACGCACTGAACCTTGCCATGAGACCCCTGGAACTGCTCCTCGATGGCTTTGGCCCCTATGCCGAAGCGCAAACCATCCACTTCGACCACGACGTGAGCCTTTTTGCCATTACCGGCCCCACCGGATCGGGTAAAAGCACCCTGCTCGATGCCATCACCTACGCCCTCTACAAAGCCACCCCGCGCCTCGGCGCGAGCGGCCTCAAAGACCTCAAACACCCCCAGGCCGACTCGGCCAAGGTGGAGCTGACCTTTGCCATGGGCGAGCAGGTTTGGCGGGTGGTGCGGGTGGTGGGCAGGGAGAACCAGAACCGCCTCGAGTACCTCCAGCAAGACCAGTGGAAAACCCACCCCGCCTCCGAGAAGGTGCGGGAGCTCGATGCCAAGCTGGCCGAGATTCTGGGCATGGACTACGAGACCTTTACCCGGGCCATCCTGCTGCCCCAGGGCCAGTTCGACCTGTTCTTGCGCGGCTCGCCCAGGGAGCGCCGCGAGACCCTCATCAAGCTGTACGGTTTGGAAAACCTCAAGGCCATGCGGGAACGAGCAGCAGCCCACCTCGCTGACCTGAACGGGCAAAAAGCCCGTCTGGAAGGGGAGCTGACTGCTTTAGCCGAGGCCGAAGAGGGGCGCATTACGGCGCTGCAAGAGGAGATTAGCTTGCTGGAGGAGAGGGTCAAGGAGCTGTCACAACAGGAGAAAAGCGCCGAGCTGAACCTAAAAACCCTGGAAACACGTCTGGAGCTTTTTACAGCCCTCGAGGCCTTGCAGCGCCGCCAACGAACCTGGGAAAACGAGCAGCCCCGCATCGCCGAAACCACCGCCAAACTGGCGCGCGCCGAGCAGGCCGAGCGGATCTGGCCCCAGGTTGAGGCCCTTCTGGCTGTCCAGGGCGAGCTCGAGCGGGCCCAGCAAGCCCTGAGCGCCCACCGGTCGGCGCTGGCCAAGCTCGAGGCCCTGCTCGAGAACCTGCGCCAGGGCTTCGATCCCGCGCGCCTCGAGGGGCTCAAGCGCAGCCTGGCCCAGATGCCCCTGCTCAAGAGCCAGGAAGCCCGCCTCAGCCGCTATGGGGGCCGGCTCGAGCTGCACCACCCCAGCCCGCTGCCCTTCGACGAAGACCGCCTCGAGCAGCTGCGCGAGGCCGAGCGGCTGTTTGCCGACCACACCAAGGCCCGCACCCAGGCCGAGCGGGCCCAGGCCCGCCTGCAAGCCGCTGTGGGGGAAGTGGAAAAAGCCCAGGCCGAGCGGGCAGAACTGGAAAATAAGCTAAAGAGCCTCAAAGACCTGGGCCAGGGCAAAAAAACCGAGCTGGAAAAAGCCAAAGCGGCCCTCGATCGCGAAAAACTCCGGCAGGGCATCGCGCACTACCACCCCCACCTCAAGGTGGGCGAGCCCTGCCCCCTCTGCGGCCATCCGGTCGCCGCCCTGCCCCCGGCCCAGCCCCTGTCCGACCTGCAGGGTTTGCAGGCCCAGGTAGACACCCTCGAGGCCACCGTCACCGAGCTGCGGGCCGACTACAGGGCCACCCAGAAGCGCCTCGACGACCTGAACGAGCAGCTGCCAAAGCTACAAACGCAGGTGCAAACCCTGCAAGCCGAGGCCGATGAAGCCAGCAAAGCCTATGCAGACCTGGAAGCAAAGTGCCAGGCGCTGGGCAGCCTCGAGCAGGTTCGGGAAGAGCGTACCCAACGTCTGGCCGGACTGGCACAGGAAATCCGCGCCATCACCGGCGGCCTGGCCCCAGCGGCCTACGAGCAGCAGCTTCTGAAAGAGCTCAAAGCCGCTCAGGATCGGGCCGATCAGATCGCTGAGGCCGAGGCCAGCCTGACCGAAGCCAGGGGCAAAGTCCAGAGCCAGAGCGAGGTGGTGCGGGTGCTGGAAAGCAACCGGGCCCGGCAGCAGGAGATGGTGGAGAACCTCTGGCGCGAGGCCGGGTTCGATGGCCTCGAGGCCGTCCGGGCGGCCCGCCTGAGCCCGGCCGAGGCGGCGGCCCTGCGCAAACGGGTACAGGATCATGCGCTCGAGGGTGCCCAGATCGCCCGCGAGCTGGAGGAGTTGGAAGCCAAGCTGCAGGGCCAGCAGCCGGTGGACACAGCCCAGGTGGCCGAACAAAAGCAGCGCCTGGCCGAGCTAAAAAGGGCCCTCGAGACGGCCCAGCAAGACCTGGGCGGCAAGAAGTCCGAGCTCGAGCGCCTGCAAAAGCAGCTCGAGCGCAGGCGCCAGGCCCAGAAAGAAAAAGCAGACCTGGACAGACAAATCGACCTCTGGGAGCAGCTCGAGCAGGATCTCAAGGGCCACCGCTTCCAGGACTTCTTACTGGAGCGCTATCAGTCGGGCTTGCTCTCCAGGGCTTCCGAACTCATCCAGTCGCTCTCGCACAACCGCTATACCTTGCGGCTCGAGGACGGCGATTATTTCGTATTCGACCGCTGGACCGAGGCCCTGCGGCCGGTGCGCACCCTTTCGGGCGGGGAAAGTTTCATGGCCAGCCTGTGCCTAGCACTCTCGCTCTCCGAGCACCTCTCGCGCGGCAGAATCGGCGCGCTGTTTCTGGACGAAGGCTTCGGCACCCTGGATGCCGAAACGCTGGAACAGGTGGCCGGGATACTGGAAGCCCTGCCAAGCCAGGGCCGCCTGGTGGGCATTGTCACCCACGTCGAAGCCCTGGCCGAGCGAATGCCCGCGCGTTTGGAGGTCTTCAAGTCGCCTGCGGGGAGCCGTGTGCGCTGGAGGGATTGAGCCTTTATCGGCGCCCCACGAGCAGCTTCGCCCGGCCCGTCGCTGCTGCGGCTCGAGCACCTGCTTGCGCTTCCCACCGGGGCCCCAGGAGGGCAAGGGGAAAACCGGGGAGGATCAACCAACATCCTCCTGCTCGCTCTGGGCGAGCGGTGCTGTCTCCGCTGCCCCGGTGAGTGGCTTGGTCGGCACTCCGCAACAAACCCAAGGAATCTGGTATAACCCTGAAAGCATTTAGGGCTCGAGTCCCTTCCCTATGTCACGCATCCTTCGCAACACCTTTTTGGTCATGGCCGGCACCCTCGCCAGCCGCCTGCTGGGCCAGGTGCGTCAGACCATTCTGACCAATTTACCCCTCCCAGACGTTATAAAAGATGCCTTCTGGGTGGCCTACCGCATTCCCAATCTGCTGCGCGAGCTGCTGGCCGAGGGGGCCATCCAAAACGCCCTGATTCCAGTGCTAACCGGCCTTCCACCCGAGGAAGCCCGTGTATTTGCCCGGCGCTTCGGGGCCTTTCTGCTGGGAGTAAATTTGGTGATTTTGGGTCTGGGTCTGCTTTTCGCCCCCCAGATTGCCAGCGCCCTGCTCTGGCTGGCCGAGCTCTCCCTGGCCCAGCCCAGCCCCCTGCGCGACCCGGCGGTATTCGAGCAGCTGGTGCTGCTGGTTCGTCTGGTGATGCCGTTTTTGCTCTCGATCTCCATGGCCTCGCTGTTTTCTTCCATGCTGCAGTCGGGCGAGCGCTTCGGCGTGGCCAGCTTCAGCCCCATCGCCTTCAATGTGGGTTCCATTGCCCTGATGCTGTTGTTTCCGAGCAGCGTGGTGGCCCTTGGGTTGTCGGTGGCGCTGGGGGGTGCGTTGCAGGCCCTGGTGCAGCTACCTGCCCTCAAGGGCTATGGCCTCGAGTTCAGGTGGCACCCGGCCTTCCGCGCCGCCCTGGGCCGGATTGGCCCCTTCGCCTTCACCACCTCGGTGCGGCAGTTTTTGAACCTGATACTGCTGAGCATTCTGGCCGCCTACCCCACCGCCGCCGTGACCGGCTTTCAGAACGGCGAGCTGCTCTTTACCACTGCGCTGGGCCTGCTGGCGGTCTCACCGGCCATGGCCGCCTTTCCCCGGCTCTCCGCCCTGGCCGGCAACGGCGAGGTGGCCGCCGCCCGCGAGCTGCTCTTCCGCATCATGGCACGGCTGGCAGTGCCGCTGGCCTTTGCCTCGGCCATGCTGGTCGCCCTGGCCCCCTGGATGGTGGGCACGCTCTATGCTTTCACCGACAACTTCTCCGAGGCCAACCGGGCCTATACCACCCAGACCGTGATGGCCCTGGGCCTGGCCTTGCTCCCCTGGGGCCTGAACCAGCTGCTGCTGCGGGGTTTCTATGCCGTGGGCCAGGTCAGCCAGGCGGTTGGCGTGACGGTGCTGGTGGCCCTGCTCAACACCCTGGGCTACTGGCTGCTGCGGGAGCAGGGTTTGTTCGTGCTCAACCTGGCCACCGGGGTGGCCGGCTGGCTGGGCCTGGCAATTTATGCCCTGCGGCTACAGGTTTTCCAGATGGTACGGCCGGCCCAGGTATGGGGCATAACCGCCAGGGCCGCGCTGGCCGCCGCCCCCGCGGGCGGGGTGGCCTACCTGGTGGCAGTTCAGTTTGGAGTCCCGGCCTTCTTTCTGCACAACATTTTGCCCCTTGCGCTGGGGGGGCTGGCGGGCTTGCTGGTGTTTGTGGGGCTGGCCTATGCCCTGCGGCTGCCGCTCAAGCTGCGCTAGCCCGCCGAAGACTTGACCTTCTTCTGGTCGCTTTTTTCCGGTTTTAGCTCGCGCAAAAGCGCCAGGCGCAGCCGGGCGATCTCGGACTCGAGCCGGTTCTGCTGAATGTCCAGCTCATCGCGCAGGCGGATGATCTCCTCCACCCCCGCCAGGTTCACCCCCAGCTCCTGGGTCAGCCGGCGAATCTCCCGCAGCTTCTCCACGTCGCGTTCGGAGTAGAGGCGGGTTTTGCCAGAGGTACGGCTGGGCGTGACCAGGCCCTCCCGCTCATACAGGCGCAGGGTCTGGGGGTGCATGCCCACCAGCTCTGCCGCCACCGAGATGATATAAACCGGCCGTTCTTTATCATCGGTCTTCTTGCTTTTGGACTCGCCGGGGGGTGGTAGGGCCGGGGGTGTCTTGAGGGCCTCGAGCTTCTCGCCCAGCTCCTGCTTGAGTCGCTCGGCCTCCTCACGAAACCGCTGCTCGAGCGCCCATAGCTCGTCGCGCAGTTTCATAATCTCCTCCACCCCGGCCAGGTTCACCCCCAGCTCCTGGGTCAGCCGGCGAATCTCCCGCAGCTTCTCCACGTCCCGTTCGGAGTACAGCCGGGTCTTGCCCCCCGAGCGCTTGGGCTGAATGAGGCCCTTACGCTCATACAGGCGCAACGTCTGGGGATGCATATCCACCAGTTCGGCGGCAACCGAAATGATGTACACCGGACGGTCTTTCTTGTCCATATATAAACAGGGCTAAAAGCCCTTGACGTTTTAAGTATACGAAAATCTGCCAGGTTTTATACCAGATTGGGTTAGCGCCCTGCCAAGCAATCCGCGCAAAGGGCAGGCAAGCCTTGCGCTTGGGCAATGGACAGTAGCCTGGGTTATCTGTTGTGGGCGGCGGGCTTATAGGGCAGGTAGCGGGGCTGCCAGAAGCGCTCAGCCACATAGGCCTGGATGGCCTCCATACCCAGCCCTTTCAGGCGCTCCTCGCGGGCCAGACCCTCCTTCATGGCCTGGCGGATCACCCTCGAGGCCACCAGCTGGCTCACCTCGCGCAGCTCCGAGGTGGGGGGGTATATGCGGTCGGGGTGGTGCTGGCGGGTGTAGTCGTAGAGGGCGTAGGCCGCCTCGAGCACCATCCCATCGGAGACTTCTTTAGCTTTGGCAAGCACCGTACCAAAGCCCAGGCCGGGGAACACAAAGGCGTTGTTCCCCTGGCCGATGGGATAGATCCGGCCATCCAGCTCCACCGGCGCAAAGGGGCTCCCGGCAGCCACCAGGGCCTTGCCGCCTGTCCAGCGCAGGATTTCCTCGGGGATGGCCTCCGAGGCGCTGGTGGGGTTGGAGAGCGGGAAGATAACGGGCTGCTCGGTGTTGGCCTGCACCGCCTGCACGACGGGCTCGGTAAACGACCCGGCCTGGCCCGACAGCCCCAACAAAACTGTAATCCGGCCGTTCACCACCGTTTCGTACAGGTTGGGGGCCTCCCCGGCGATGCGCCAGTCCTTAATCAGGGCTGGGTCTTTGGCAAACTTTCGCTTGTAGGCCTCCATGCTGCGGTTGCTGAGCAGCAAGCCCTTGGAGTCCAGCACAAACAGGCGTTCCAGGGCCTCGGCCTCGGTCAGGCCCTCGCGCATCAGGCCGTCGAGCAGGGCCTGGGCCACCCCGATGCCCCCGGCCCCGGCCCCGTAGACCAGGATGCGCTGGTCGGACAGGTTCTGGCCCTTGATCCGGCAGGCCGATAGCACCCCCGCCAGCGTGACCGCCCCGGTGCCCTGGATGTCGTCGTTGAAGGAGGGAAGCACCTTGCGGTAGCGCTCGAGCACCGCAAAAGCCGTGTCCTTGCCGAAGTCTTCCCACTGCATAACCGCGTTGGGGTAGCGCTTGCAAAAAGCCTCCACAAAACGATCCATAAAGGCGTAGTACTCCTCGCCGGAGAGCCGGCGGTGCCGCACCCCCAGGTAGAGCGGGTCGTTGATGAGGTCGGCGCGGTTGGTGCCCACATCCAGCTCGATGGGCAGGGCCTTGTCGGGGCCCAGGCCGCCCGCAGCGGTGTAGATGGAGAGCTTGCCGATGGCAATAGCCATGCCCCCAAAGCCCTGGTCGCCGATGCCCAGTATGGCCGAGGAGTCGGTGGCCACGGCCAGACGCACATCGTTGAGGGGTACGTTGGCGAGGGCCTCATCAATTTCGTGGATGTTGTCAGTGGAGGCGGTAAAGCCCCGCGGGTAACGGTAGATGTGCGAAAACTGCTTAACCGCCTCGCCCACCGTAGGCGTATACAGGATGGGCAGCATCTCGCTCATGTGATCCACAAACAGCGCATAGAACAGCACCTCGTTGCGATCTTGCAGGTTGCGCAGGAAGATGTGCTTTTCCAGGTCGTTTTCGATCAGGCGGTAGCGCCGGTAGTTGCGTTGCTTTTGCTCCTCGAGGCTGGTCACGTGGGGCGGCAAGAGGCCCTCGAGCTTGAGGGCTTTGCGCTCTTCATGGGTGAAAGCGGTGCCCTTGTTCAGCAGGGGCAGCCCCAGCAAGAGCGAACCCTCGATAAAAGGCTCCAGATAGCGCTTGCCTCGCTCATCACGCTTCACATCGTAGTAGCGACTGACGGTCATGTAGGCAATGTTACGCCCACAGGGTATTTGCGGTCTAGAGCGCTTCTTTGGTGAAACCCTCCCCCAATCGGTGTAACTACCCCCAACCGCTGTCCTTCGACATTCGGCTTTTGTCGCGTTATTATCGTGGGCGGTAGAAATGGGCTGCGGCCCAACGAAAGGAGTTTTCAGATGAAATCCCCTGTACGTGTGGCGGTTACCGGTGCAGCCGGTCAGATTGGCTATAGTCTGCTGTTCCGCATTGCTGCGGGAGAGATGCTGGGCAAGGATCAACCGGTGATTCTGCAACTGCTGGAGATCACCCCCGCCCTCAAGGCCCTGGGTGGGGTGATTATGGAGCTCGAGGACTGCGCCTTCCCCACCCTGGCCGGCATCGTTGCTACCGATGACCCCAACATCGCGTTCGGTGATGCCGATTATGCCCTGCTGGTCGGGGCCATGCCCCGCAAGCAAGGTATGGAGCGCGCCGACCTGCTGCAGGCCAACGGCGCCATCTTTACCACCCAGGGCCGGGCCCTTTCGGACAACGCCCGCAAGCACGTCAAAGTGCTGGTGGTGGGCAACCCTGCCAACACCAACGCCCTCATCACCTACAAAAACGCCCCCAACCTCTCGCCGCGCCAGATCCACGCCATGACCCGCCTCGACCACAACCGGGCCATCTCCCAGCTCGCCGCCCGGCTTAAGGTGCCGGTCAGCGATATCAAGAAAATGACCATCTGGGGCAACCACTCCCTCACCCAGTACCCCGACCTGTTCCACTGCGAGGTGGGCGGCAAAAATGCCTACGAGCTGGTAGGCGACCACGACTGGTACGTCAACACCTACATCCCTAAAGTGGCCAAGCGCGGGGCGGAGATTATCGAAGCCCGTGGGGCTTCCTCGGCGGCCTCGGCGGCCAGCGCCGCCATTGACCATATGCGCAACTGGGCCCTGGGCACCCCGGCGGGCGACTGGGTCAGCATGGCCATCCCCTCCGATGGCTCCTATGGCATCCCCGAGGGGCTGGTGTACAGCTACCCCTGTATCTGCAAAGACGGCGACTTTGAAATTGTGCAAGGTCTGGAGATCAACGAGTTCAGCCGCAGCAAGATGGACGCCAGCGCCAAGGAGCTGGCCGATGAGCGCGACGCGGTGTTGCAGCTGGGGCTCATCAAGTAGTAGCGGGTTCAAAAAGATGGTCATCTCGGTCGGGTTGGTTCGCCGCCTGCCAGCGCTGAACCAACCCGTTCTGCTATGAGGCTTTGCAAAAAGCGTGCTCGAGTAGGGCCTCGAGCACACATTAAATCCGGGCGCTGCTTGGTGATACCGGATTCAAAAAGATAATCTTCAAACAAAAAACATTCAGAGGCTATCTTTTTGAATCCTAGAGCACACCCCTCGCTACGCTCGGCGAAGAAAGCGTATCCCTTCCAAGGGGCGGTATCGCCCTCCGCTACGCGGATAACTTCGGTCGGGTTAGTTCGCCGCCTTCCGGCGCCGAACTAACCGAATCTGGTATGAGTGGAGCCAGGCTCAGGCCTGGCTGACCCCCTGCCCCAGCGCCGTCCAGCCCTGGGCCGGATCCCAGGGGTACACAATCCAGGCGTCGGTCTCGGCTGCGTAGTAGTCGGGGGCATCGCCAGGGAACTGGCTTTTTTGGGGCTTGTAGTGCAACACCGCCACCTGGGGGTGTCCCCCGGCCAGCCTGACGCGCTCGCGTACCGCTACAGCGGTTTTGCCCGAGTCCCACACATCGTCCACAATCAAGATCCGCTTGCCATAGAGCAGGCTATCCGAAGGAAACTGCAAAAACACGGGGTCTTTGATGGTCTCACCCACATCGGTGTAAAACATCACCGCAGCGGTCAGGATATTGCGCTGGTCGGTGGCTTCCGAGACCAGACAGGCCGGAATCATACCGCCCCGCGTAACCGCCAGAATGCAGTCGAAGTCGTTGGGGTTGAGCTGGCCCAGCAGCCTGGAGACCAGGTTGGTGATGTCCTGCCAGCTCAGGTATTGTTTGCCGGAATAGCCTTGGGCTTCGCTCATGGGCACTCCTGGGGGCGGAAAGGCCGGACTTGGCGCACTGCTATAACATCCGCAACACCGCCGCTCAGGCCAGCGGTTTATCGAGCTCAAAGGCGCTGTGCACCGCGCGCAGGGCGGCCTCGGCAAACTGCAGGGGAATGATGGCGGAGATGCGCACCTCGCTGGTGGCGATCATCTCGATGTTGGCCCCCACGCTCGAGAGGGCCTGGAACATGCGGGCCGGAATGCCGGGGGTCGAGGCCAGGGCCACGCCTACGATGGAGATTTTGCAGATGTCCCGGCGCAGCTGGGCCTCGCCGCCAATCTCAGCCAGGACGGGCTCGAGGGCCTCCATGGCCTCCTCGGCAAAGTCCTGGTTGACCGTGAAGGCCATCTGGGTGCGGCTGGCCTCGTGGCCGGGCACGCCCTGGATAATCATGTCCACCGCCACCCCCTTGCGGGCCAGGGCCTCAAAGACCCGTGCGGCAATACCGGGCCGGTCAGGGATACCCACCAGGCCGATCTGGGCGATTTCGTCGTCGAGGGCCACCCCCGTCACTGGGCGATCGAGTTCCATTCCATCCTCCGTAACAATGGTGCCAGGGTTGTAGGAAAAGCTGCTGCGCACGTGGATTCTCACCCCGTAACGCTTACCGTAGTAGACCGACCGGGGGTGCAGCACCCGCGCCCCCAGGGCGGCCATCTCCAGCATCTGATCGTAGCCGATGCGGCTCAGCTTCTGGGCCTCGGGAATGGTGTGGGGGTCGGTGGTGTAGACCCCTTCGGTGTCGGTAAAAATTTCGCACTCCTGCGCCCCCAGGGCCGCGGCCAGGGCCACCGCGGTGGTATCGGAGCCGCCCCGCCCCAAGGTGGTTAGTTCACCTTCTGGGGTGGTGCCCATGAAGCCCGCCACCACTGCCACTTCCCCTCTATCCAGGGCCTGCTGGATGAGGGTGGGCTCCACCCGCAGGATTCGGGCATCTCCGTAGCGTCCATCGGTGGTGATGCCAATCTGGTGCTGGGTAAAACCCCGCGCAGGGATGCCCATGGCGTGGAGCTGCATCGAGAGCAGGGCCACCGACTGCTGCTCGCCGATGGTGGTGAGCATGTCGAGCTCGCGCTGGGGCGGGCGTTTATTGACCCGCCTGGCCAGGGCGATCAGTTCGTCGGTGGTGCGGCCCATGGCCGAGACCACCACAGCAATCCGATGCCCCTTCTCGAGGTAGTGGTGGATGCGCTGGGCCACCTTGTGGATGCGCTCGAGGTCGCCCACGCTGGTTCCGCCGTATTTTTGCACGATAAGGGCCATAGCTAGCAAAGAATGCTAACATGCCCCATGCCGATAGCCAATAGTAAAAAGCCTCCCGGCAGGTTTTTAGAGAAAGCCCCCGGCAAAACACCACCAAAAGCGGTAAGCTAGGGTACCCCGGGGTGGTCTTACCCCAAGCAAAAAACGGTTTGTGCGTCAAACTGCAGCAACCCCGAGGATAGGTGCAAATATGGCGAACAAAGCAACGGATAAACCCAGCAAGGAGCCCTTTCCAGGCGCTTACTTCTTAGGTCTGATCATCACCCTGGGCTTGCTGATCGTGGTCGTCGCGGTTGGGGCCGGCATACCGCCGGCGCTCTCGGGCTTTCTGGTGGCCCTGCTGCTGGGTCTGACGGTAAACCCCAGGTATGCCCTGGGCTTTCTGAGCGCCGGGGTGCTGGCAACCCTCCTGGGATTTGCCGGGCAGGAGCCGCAGGTGGCCTGGGGTGGCCTGGGGCTTATCCTGTCCAGCCTGATTGTCTGGCGCTTTATTAAGTCCTAGCGGCTGGAGGGTGGGTTGCGCGGATTTCCATCACGCCTGCTAGCCCCCGACCGGCTGGCCCGCACCCTCATCTACGCCGGAATCGCCGGCTTTATCTGGTTTTTTTTCCTTCAACCCAGCCCCTTCGGTGCAACTCTTTCCGTAACTACCCTGGTGGGGGCTGGGCTGGTGCAGTACGGCAGCGGTAAGCCCTTTGTAATCCCTCTGTACGTCTACGTGCTGGCAGCCCTGATTCTGGTACAACTGGCCGGGCTGGCCCTGGGCGTGGATAGCCAGCCTGGCGCGGCCCTCCTGGGCAGTGCGCTAGGGCTGGGCCTGCCCTACCTGGCCTACCGCTTACAGGAGAGCAAATGAAAGTTGCGCTGATTCATCTGGCCACCCGTGAAACCCCCGAGGCCACGCTGGGAAAGGCCCTCGAGCTCCTTTTGCAAGCCCACCAGCAAGGGGCCAAGGTAGCGGTACTGCCCGAGCTGTTTTCCAGCGGCTACCGCTTCGCCGATGCCGCCTCTACCCCCAGCGTGCTGGCCCGGCTCGAGCAGTTCTGCGCCCAGACCGGCCTGACCCTGGTAGCAGGGGTGCTCGAGCAAGCCGGCCCGCGCCACGCCAACCGGGCCAAGGTGGTGGGGCCGGCCGGGGTACAGGCCAGCTACACCAAAACCCACCTGATTCCGGCTTTTGGCGAGCCCGAGACCATGGTTCCGGGGCAGGAGTTGGTTACGCTCGAGCTGGAGGGCTTTAAGGTGGGCATCGCCATCTGCTTCGACCTGCGCTTTCCCGAGCTTTTCCGCACCTATGCCTTGCAAGGTGTCAACCTATTCCTGATTCCCTCAGCCTGGCCCAGAAGCCGCAGCTACGCCTGGGAGCTTTTCTGCAAATCCCGCGCCGCCGAAAACCAGGCCTACCTGGTGGCCGTCAACCATGCCGAAGAGCCCTTCGGCGCGCCCAGCCTGGCCGTAGACCCCCTGGGCCAGGAGCTGCTACGGGTCGAATCCGAGGGTTTTGGGCTTATCGAACTAGACCCGGCCTTCCCGGCCCGGCTGCGCCAGGAGTTCCCGGTCTTCCCCCAGCGCCGCCCCGAGCTGTATCAGGGCCTTCTAAAAAGCCCCACCAGCAAATAAACCACCGCCCCCAGCATCAAGCCCTCACCCCAGGCCGGAAGGTAGGGCCATAGCATGGGCAGCTCGAAGCGCCCCGCAAAAAGCAGCGGCCAGGGCAGCAGGGCCCAGGCCAGCCCGTACTGCCGGTAGCCCACCGCCAGCAGAAAGGCCAGCCCCACCCCCCGCAGGTAGAACAGCCAGCCCTGCCCCAGCTCGTTTTGGTAGATGAACCACAGCAGGTTGAGCCAGACCCCCACCACCCCCCAGGCCCAGCCAAAGCGGCGCACCCAGGCAGCACCTGCCCACCACAGCCCCAGACCAATCAATCCATCCAACATCGAGGGGTTATTCTACGCCCACCCCCCTAGACGAAATCAACAATATATAGTATTTTCCTTCGCAGAAACCACAAAATGTGGTTTCTGGGTTCAAAGACAGGGGAAGTGCGGTGCAATTCCGCCGCTGTCGCGCAACGGTTATAGCCCGAATGCCTGCTTTGAGTCCTCATCGCTCGCCTCCGCGCAAGGGGCGGAAAGGATGGTCTGAATGAATCTCCCTGCACAAAAAGGTAGCGGCTAGACCTCGAGCACCTGCCCCGCTGTTCGACCTTTCCAGGACAGAGTTGTTTGTCTTGCAAGGCGTTCTTTGTGTCGACAAAGGGGGTTCTTTTGCTGATCATCTATGCCTCCAAAACCGGTAACGTAGCCCGCTTTGCCGCTCGGCTGGGCCTGAAGAGCCAGCGCCTTAGCGATGGAACGGAAAAAATCGCTGAGCCCTGCCTGCTCATCACCTACACCACCGGCTTCGGCCAGGCCCCCCCGGAGGTGCTGCGCTTCGTGGAGGGCAACCGGCCTTATGTGCTGGGGGTGGCGGCCAGCGGCAACCGCAACTGGGGGCAGAACTTCGCCCGCGCTGCCGACATGCTGGCTGAACGTTACGGCATTAAAGTCATCCACAAGTTTGAACTATCCGGAACCCCAAAGGATCTAGAGATCGTCCAGGAGGCCATCCATGCGCTATCTGGAACTGAACAGTGCGCTGCTATATAAGAAAAACGGCTTTTTCCAGCTCGAGAAAGACCTCGATGCGGCCCAGGCCTTCGAGGAGGAAGTTTCGCTGCGGCTCCGGCGTTTTGCCGATCCCCTGGAACGTCTGCAAACGCTGATCCGAGAGGGCTACTACGAGGACTTCTTCGCCCGCTACGAGGCCGCCGATCTCCTGCGGCTTTACCACCTGGCCCACAGCTACCCCTTCCGCTTCCAGAGCTTCATGGCGGTTTCCAAGTTTTACAAGGACTATGCCCTCAAAAGCGACGACAAAAAGCTCTACCTGGAGCGCTACCCTGACCGGGTGCTGGCGGTGGCCCTGCACCTGGGGCAGGGAAATGTGCACAAGGCCGAAAGCTATCTGCGGGCCATGATGGAGCAGCGCTACCAGCCCGCCACCCCCACCTTCCTGAACGCGGGCCGGGCCCGGCGGGGCGAGCTGGTATCCTGCTTTCTGCTAGAGCTCGACGACTCGCTCAATTCCATCGGCTATAACCTGAACGCCGCCATGCAGCTCTCCAAGATCGGCGGTGGGGTGGCCCTCAACCTCTCCAAGCTGCGCGCACGGGGGGAACCCATCAAGGGGGTGGCCCACGCCGCTAAGGGGGTGGTGCCGGTGGCCAAGCTGCTGGAAGACGCCTTCAACTACGCCGACCAGATGGGCCAGCGCAAAGGGGCCGGGGCGGTTTACCTGAACATCTTCCACTGGGATGTGGAGGAGTTTCTGGATACCAAAAAGATCAACGCCGATGAGAAAAGCCGCCTGCAAACCCTCTCGCTGGGGCTGATCGTGCCACAAAAGTTCTTCGACCTGGCCGAGGCCGGAGAAGATTTTTACGTCTTCGCACCCTACTCGGTCTACCGGGCCTTTGGGGAACACCTCGACGATATGGACATCGACCGGATGTACGAGGCCCTGCTCGCCCACCCCGAGGTCAAAAAGCGGCCCCTTTCGGCCCGTCAGATGCTCACCCGGATCGCTCAGACCCAGTTCGAGTCGGGCTACCCCTACATCGTCTACCGCAGCAACGCCAACCGCCAGCACGCGCTAAAAGCCCTCGGCCAGATCAAGATGTCCAACCTCTGCACCGAGATCTTCCAGCTCCAGACCCCTACCCTGGTGGGGGACGCCGGGGAGGTGGTGGAGGCGGGCTTCGACATCAGCTGCAACCTGGGCAGCCTGAACATCGTCAACGTAATGGAGCAGAGGAAGCTAGCCGAAAGCGTGTACACCGCGATGGATGCCCTCACCGCGGTAAGCGACGCCAGCGCGGTGCGGCAGGTGCCGGGGGTCTACCGGGCCAACCAGGCCTTCCACTCGGTGGGCCTGGGGGTGATGAACCTGCACGGCTTCTTCGCCAAAAACCAGATCCGCTACGAGTCCGAAGAGGCCCGCGACTTCGTGCGCAGCTTCTTTGCGGCAATGAACTATTACAGCCTGGAGCGCTCCAAGGAGATCGCCCGCGAGCGCGGCCAGACCTTCTTCGGCTTCGAACAAAGCGAGTACGCCAGCGGGCAGTACTTCGAAAAGTATCTACACGAGGATTTCCGGCCTCAGAGCGAAAGGGTGCAGAAACTCTTCGAGGGCATTCCCCTACCCAGCCCAGCGGACTGGGCCCAATTGAAAGAAGAGGTGCAGCGGCACGGCCTTTACCACGCCTACCGGCTGGCGGTGGCCCCCACCGCCTCGATCAGCTACATCCAGAACGCCACCCCCTCCATCCAGCCCATCGTGGAGCACGTGGAGACCCGCACCTACGGCAACGCCACCACCTACTACCCCATGCCCTTCCTCTCCGAGGAGACCTACTGGTTTTACAAGTCGGCGTATCACATGAACATGTACCGGGTGATCGACCTGGTGGCCGAGGCGCAGCAGCACGTGGATCAGGGCATCAGCACGGTTTTATTCGTGACCAGCGAGACCAGCACCCGTGAGCTGGCCCGGCTGTACGTGTACGCGGCCAAGAAGGGCCTCAAGAGCCTGTACTACACCCGCACCAAAAACCTCAGCGTGGAGGAGTGCTTATCCTGCGCAGTTTAGAAAGGAGCTTAGGATGTCACCAACTTTATCGGTTCTGCAGGCGGTCAACTGGAACCGCCCGGACGATGCCTACACCAAGATGTTCTGGGATCAGAACGTGCGGCAGTTCTGGGTGGACGAGGAGATCCCCCTGGCCGACGACAAGCTCACCTGGATAACCCTCTCCAAAGAGGAGCAGCGGGTCTACGAGCAGGTGCTGGCCGGTCTCACCCTGCTGGACACCGTGCAGGGCAGCGTGGGCATGCCCCTCTTGTCGCAACACATCGAAAGCCTCCAGGCCAAAGCGGTGATGGGCTTCATGGGGGCCATGGAGCACATGCACGCCAAGAGCTACAGCAGCATCTTCTCCACCCTATGCACCAGCGAGCGCATCGGCGAGCTTTTTGACTGGGTACGAAGCGAGCCGGTTTTGCAGGAGAAGCAGGTCTTCGTGCACCGCCGCTACCTGGGGGTGCAGGACGATTCAAGCCTATACCTGGGCCTAGCGGCCAGCGTGCTGCTGGAGTCGTTTCTGTTCTACTCCGGCTTTTTCTATCCCCTGCTCCTGGCCGGGCAGGGCCGGATGACCAACTCGGGCGAGATCATCAACCTGATCATCCGTGACGAGAGCATTCACGGGGTGTATGTGGGCCTGCTGGCGCAGGAGGTGTACGCCCGGCTGCCTGAAGCAACCCAGCGGGCCGCGCGCGAGGGGGTCTACCGGATGCTGGAGCATCTCGCGGGGCTGGAGGAGCGCTACAGCCGGATGCTCTACACCCCTTTAGGACTGGAGGAAGCAGTCATTACTTTCTCCCGTTATAACGCCGACAAGGCCCTGATGAATCTAGGACTGGAGCCTTACTTTGGTGTTGCGGCCGATGCGGTTAACCCGGTGGTGCTGGCGGGGCTCCGCACCGAGACCAAAAACCACGACTTCTTTTCCACCAAAGGCAACGGCTACGTGAAGGCCATCCGGGTGGAACCCATCACCGACGAGGACTTTATCTTTGAGGGCCTCCAGCCGGAGTACCAGCCCGTCACCAAGCGGGATGGGCGGGTGGTGCCCTTCGACGAGCTGCGCATCGTGCGGGCGGTGGAGCGGGCCGGGGATGCCTGCGGTGTGGCCCTGGATCCAGGGGTGATCGAACGGCATATCCTGAACCCCATCAAGCGCAAAGCCCAGCGGCAAGGGCTACATATCGAAGAGATTCAGGATCTGGTGGAGGAGGGGCTGATGCAGAGCTACCCGGCGGTGGCACGGGCTTACATCCTCTACCGGGAGGAGCGGGCGCGGCGGCGAGGTCTGGCATGAAGCCCAAAACCCGCACGGTTCACCTGGTGCGCCCCCCCGACTGCAACCACTACGGCAACCTGTACGGGGGTACGGCCATGGCCTGGATGGACGAAGCTGCGTTTGTGGCCGCCACCCGCTATGCGCGCTGCAAGGTGGTTACGGTACACACCGACGCCATCGACTTTCATCATCCGGTTCCTCAAGGCTCGATTGTGGAGCTGGTGGCCTGGGTCACCTCGGTGGGGCGCAGTTCCATGCGGCTCGAGGTGGAGATGTGGGTAGAACCCATCGACAAAGAAGAGCGGATTCTGGCCTGCCGGGCCGGCTTCGTCATGGTGGCCCTGGGTGAGGACGGGCGGCCCAAAACCATTCGCGATCAGGACGCCCTCGCATAGCCTCCAGGATCGCATGGCGGTTGTCCTGGCCCTACTCCTGGACTGGTTTTTCCGCGAACCCCCGGCCCGTCTGCACCCGGTGGTTTGGATGGGGACTTACCTGAAGGCGGTGGGCAGCGGCCTCACCGCCAATCCCCCCACAAAAGCCTTTCTGTTGGGTGGCTGTTACTGGCTCCTGGGATGTGGCGCGGTCGTCGGGGTGTATACCGGCCTCGAGGCCCTGATCGGCAGGGCAAGCGGTGGGGTTGAAGCTGTCCTGGCCGCCCTCCTGCTCAAACCCCTTTTCGCCTTTCGAATGCTTCTGGATGAGGTGGTTGCGGTGGAGGAGGCTTTGCAAAGAAACCTCGAGGCCGCCCGGCTGCGCCTGCGCAACCTGGTCAGCCGCCCCACAGAGTCCTTATCGGAAAGTGAGGTACGCGAAAGCGCCCTGGAAAGCCTGGCCGAAAACCTCAACGACTCCCTGGTGGCCCCGCTTTTCTGGTTCGTGCTGCTGGGCCTGCCAGGGGCTGCTCTATACCGCTTTGCCAACACCGCCGACGCCCTGTGGGGGTACCGGGGCCGATGGGAATGGGCGGGTAAGTTCGCCGCCAGGGCCGACGACCTCCTCAACTACATCCCAGCCCGCCTCACCGGCCTGTTGCTGTGCGGCCTGGCTTGCCCCTGGAAAACCCTGTCCAGGGAAGCCCACAAAACCCCCTCACCCAACAGCGGCTGGCCCATGGCCGGCCTGGCCCTCCGGCTGAATCTGCGCCTGTCTAAGCCTGGCGCGTACACCCTGCACCCCAACGGGCGCGTTCCTACCACCGATGACGTGCGGGCCGGGCTGCGCCGGGCCGCCTGGGTCGGCTGGAGCACAGGGCTCCTGGCCGGCCTGGGCACTTGGATGGCAGGTAGGGGTATTCTGGGAATGTTCTAGATACGACTTGAGGATAGCCCACATAAACCACCCCGGCCATCCTCCATAATCGTGGCACATGATCGATGACGTACTCACGCCCATCCATGGGGGCACCGATGCCGGCCCCACCCCCCGCTACGACTTCTCCACCAACGCCAACAGCCTGGGCCCCGATCCCTACGCCCTGGCCGCCATCCAGGCCGTGGATCCCAGCCGGTACCCCGATCCCCTCTACACCCAACTGCACCAGGCCCTGGCCGCGTTTCATGGGGTGACCCCTGAGCAGGTTGCGGTAGGAGGAGGCACCAGCGAGATCATCCATCGTCTAACGCGCTGGCGCTATCTGCGCGGGCCCATGCTCATCCTCCCCCCCACCTTCAGCGAGTATGCCCGTGCGGCCCAGCCGGCTGAGCTGCCCTTGCTGCGGGCTACCGACGCCGAGAGCTTTTTGAGTCTGCTTCCTAAGGCCACCCTGGCCTTTTTATGCGTACCCAACAACCCTACCGGCGAGATCTACACTTTTATCGAGGAAGCCGCCCACATCGCGGAACTGTACCACATTGCCCTGGTGCTCGACCTGGCCTACTACCACCTGCTGCCCGATCCACCCGCCCTGCCGCCCAGCGCCTGGCG
Source organism: Meiothermus taiwanensis WR-220 (assembly GCF_003568585.1). Classification (NCBI taxonomy): domain Bacteria; kingdom Thermotogati; phylum Deinococcota; class Deinococci; order Thermales; family Thermaceae; genus Meiothermus; species Meiothermus taiwanensis. The sequence goes on along the minus strand of NZ_CP021130.1, from coordinate 718,265 downwards.
GATGTACAGCCCCAACAAGGCCCACGGCCTTACCGGGGTGCGGGCTGGGTATCTGGTTGCGCCGCAAAGCCTGGTACACTTCCGCAACCTGGCGCCCTCCTGGGTGGTGGGGGTGCATGGCGAGGCCTTCTTACAGGCCACCCTGCAACCCAGCTCCCAGGACTGGCTGGCCCGCACCCGCGAAGAACTCTGGAGTCTGCGCAAGCAGCTTGCCAGCGGGCTGCAAACGCTGGGCCTCGAGGTGCAGGAAAGCCCCGCCAATTTTCTGATGGTAAAAGTAGGCCGGGCTACCAAAGTAGCCCGGCGGTTGAGAGAGGAGGGCATCCGGGTGCGTGACTGCACCTCGTTTGGTTTACCGGAATGGCTCCGGCTTTCGGCCCAGCCCCCCGAGGCTCAGGAAGCCCTGCTCGAGGCCCTGCCACGCTGCCTCGACTAAAGCCCTGCGCCCTTCTCGATATGCGCCGAAACGATGCCCTGCTCCTCGGCTTCGCGGGCCAGGATGGCAGCTTTGATGCGCTTGAGGGTGGTCACCTCTTCCAGGGCGCGCTGGTCGAGGGTATCGGTGATGAACTTGATCTGCTCGTTGATCTCGGGGATGGAGATCTGCTCCAGGGCGTTCACCCGGCGGTTGGTTTTCTTGATCTCCTCACCGATCTTGCGCAGGCGGTTCTCGGTGTTGGCCACCGCGACAATGGCCTCGGCCAGGCGGCGGAAGGCTGTGGCGGCCTCGAGGGTCTTGGCCCCCACCCCAATGGGACTGAAGGACAGCCCAGCCCCGGCCTCGGGGGCCGAGATGCGGGGCACCTTGACCCCATAAAGGCTCTCCACCTCCATGCGCACCTCCAGGGGGGTGCTGGAGAGCGACTCCACCGCCTCGGGGGTGTCAAAGGCCTTGGCGATCAGCAGGCTGAAGTAGGCCTCCTTGGCCGCGTTGTTGAGGGCCTCGCGGGCTTTGAGGGAGTCCTGCACCAGGGCAAAAAACTCGCCGATCAGAGCATCCCGCTTATTTTTGAGCAGTTCCACGCCTTGCAAGGCCAGCCGCTTCTGATCGCGCTTGGCCAGCAGGGTTGAGCGTGTCGGTGAGACTTGTTCAGCCATGGCAATTCCCCTCTAGGGGCAAAGGATCTTAGGCCCCCACCAGCTCTTCCAGCTTGCCGGTCTTCTGGTGGTACTGCTCGATGTACTCGCGACGGATGCGCTTGAGCTCGGAGGGCGGGAAGTCTGCAAGCAAAGCCCAGCCGATGTTGAGGCTCTCCTCGATGGAGCGCTCCTTCTGGCCCTGGTTGATGAACTTCTTCTCGAAGTTTTCGGCAAAGCGCAGGTACTTCTTGTCCATCTCGGTGAGGGCGTCCTCACCGGTGATGGCCACCAGACGGCGCAGGTTCACCCCACGGGCGTAGGAGCTGAAGAGCTGGTCGGCCAGCTCCTTGTGGTCGGCGCGGGTCTTGCCCTTGCCGATGCCGTTGTTCATCAGACGCGAGAGCGAGGGCTGCACGTTGATGGGTGGGAAGATGCCCTGCTGGGCCAGGTCGCGGGCGATGAAGATCTGCCCCTCGGTGATGTAGCCGGTGAGGTCGGGGATGGGGTGGGTGATGTCGTCACCGGGCATGGAGAGGATGGGAATTTGCGTGACCGAGCCCTTCTTGCCGTGCACCACGCCGGCGCGCTCGTAGAGCGAGGCCAGGTCGGTGTACATGTAGCCGGGGTAGCCGCGGCGGCCCGGGATCTCCTCACGGGCCCCACCGATCTCGCGCAGGGCCTCGCAGTAGTTGGTCATGTCGGTGAGGATGACCAGCACGTGGTAGTCGTGCTCGAAGGCCAGGTACTCGGCGGCGGTCAGGGCCATGCGGGGAGTGAGCAGGCGCTCCACGGTGGGGTCGTCGGCTTTGTTGAGGAAGAGTACCGAGCGGGAGAGAGCCCCGGTGCGCTCGAACTCCTGCATGAAGTAGCTCACCTCGCGCTGGGTAATCCCCATCGCTGCGAACACCACCGCGAAGCCCTCGCCCTCGCCCAGCACCTTGGCCTGGCGGGCGATCTGGGCGGCCAGCTCGTTGTGGGGCAGGCCCGAGCCCGAGAAGATGGGCAGCTTCTGGCCGCGCACCAGGGTCATGTTGACGTCAATGGCGCTGATCCCGGTCTGGATGAACTCCTCGGGCTTCTCGCGGGCCACCGGGTTGATGGGCGCACCGTTGATGGGCAGGCGCTTGTCGGCCACCACCGGGGGCAGGCCGTCAATGGGCTTACCAATCCCGTTGAAGGCCCGGCCCACCATCTCCTTGGAAACGCCCAGGCGGGCCACGTCTTCCACCAGCGATACCGTGGTGCGCTCGAGGTTCAGCCCCGAGGTCTCCTCGAAGACCTGCAAAACCGTGTACTGGTCGGAGACTTCAATCACCTGACCGCCACGGATGCGGCCGGTGCCGTCGTCGATGTTTACGATGGCGCCGTAGGCCAGATCGGCGGCCCCCTCCAGGAACAAAAGCGGGCCGGAGACGTAAGTTACGGCGTTGTATTCTTTCTTGAGCATCAAAACCTCCTTACGCCTTGACCGCACCCAGGAAAGCGGTCTTGATCATCTGGTCGAACTCGGCCTTGTAGGCGGGGAACTCCTCCTCGGGCACGTAGCGGGCCCGCCCGATTTTCTCGATCACCGGGTCGTTCAGGAAGTCCGCGATGGTCGCCCCCTTGGCCAGGGCCAGCTCGCCCTGCTTGTAGGCCGCCAGGATCATCTGCATGATGCCGTAGGCCTTGGCCATTGAGCAGCTCGCGTCCACCGGGTCAAAGCCGTTTTGCTGCAGGAAGTCCTCGCGGGCGATGCGACCGATTTCCAGGGCCAGCCGCTCGGCATCCTGCAAGGCGTCGGGGCCCACGAGCTGCACCACCTGTTGCAGTTCAGCCTCGCGCTGCAGCAGGGTGATAATCTGGGTGCGCACCTCGGGGTAGTCTGGGGCCACGTTCTCGCGGTACCAGGGCTCGAGGATGTTCAGGAACAGGGAGTACGAGCGGGCCCAGTTGATGGCCGGGAAGTGGCGGGCTCGAGCCAGCTGGGCATCCAGGGCCCAGAAACCACCGGTAATGCGCAGGGTGGACTGGGTGACGGGCTCGGAGAAGTCACCGCCCGCCGGCGAGACCGCGCCGATCACCGAGACCGCGCCCTGCTCACCGGCCAGGGTGATCACCTTGCCAGCCCGCTCGTAGAAGCTGGACAGGCGCGAGGCCAGGTAGGGCGGGTAGCCTTCCTCGGCGGGCATCTCTTCCAGGCGTGAGGCGATCTCGCGCAGCGCCTCGGCCCAGCGGCTGGTGGAGTCGGCCATCAGCGAGACCTTGTAGCCCTGGTCGCGGAAGTACTCGGCCAGGGTGATGCCGGTGTAAAGGCTGGCCTCGCGGGCCGCCACCGGCATGTTGGAGGTGTTGGCCACCAGGATGGTGCGCTCCATCAGGGGGCGGCCGGTCTGGGGGTCTTCCAGCTCGGGAAACTCCACCAGCACGTCGGTCATCTCGTTGCCGCGCTCACCACAGCCCACATACACCACGATGTTGGCATCCCCGTACTTGGCAATGGACTGCTGGGTAACGGTCTTACCCGAGCCGAAGGGGCCGGGGATGGCCGCCGTACCCCCGGCAGCCAGGGGGAAGAGCACGTCCAGGATGCGCATCCCGGTCAGGAAGGGCTGGTTGGGGTCGAGCTTGCGGGTGAAGGGGCGGGGCTTGCGCACCGGCCAGAAGTGGGCCAGACGCAGCTTGGTGCCGTCCTCGAGCTCCGCGATGGTATCGTCGATGGTGTACTGCCCGGCCTCCACAATGTACTTAATACGGCCGGCCTTGTCAGGTGGCACCAGAATCTTGTGGGTGAAGCTGTACTCCGGCACGGTGCCTAGGATGTCGCCCCCTTTGACCTCGTCGCCCACTTTCTTCAAGGGGGTGAAGTCCCATTTGCGGGTGCGATCCAGGGAGGAAACCTCGATACCCCGGCTGATGAAGATGCCCGACACCGCCTGGATCTTGTCCAGCGGGCGCAAAATCCCGTCGAAGATGCCGTTCAGCAAGCCGGGGCCCAGCTCGAGGGCCAGCGGCAGGCCGGTGGTGACCACCGGCTCGCCCACCTTGAGGCCGTTGGTGTCTTCGTAGACTTGAATAAAGCAGGTGTTGCCATCCAGACGGATGATCTCACCCACCAATTTTTCGTTCCCGACGCGCACGATGTCGTACATCTTGGCGCCTTGCAGGTTCTCGGCGATCACCGCCGGCCCTGCGATTTTTTTGATGGTTCCCATCTATCCTCCTTTGTCGGATGCGTAGAACCGTTTGCCAGCAGCCTTCTATAGTTTGGCTAAACGCTCCCACGCTATGGGCTCATAGCTTGATGTCAAACCCGATGGTCTCGCGTACCAGCTGGCGCATGTAGGCCTTGGCATCGCCCCCCCCGCTGAAGGTATCGAGCAGGTTGGGCAGGGAAAGCAACACCGGCGCGCTGCGCCCGCGCATAGCCCGCTCGGCGGCCTTGTTGGGATCGGGCAGCAGGCGCTGGTCTACCGCCACCAGCGCGTACTGGTTGGACTGAATCATCTCGACCAGCCTGAGGGCGGCCTCCTCGGGAGCCGCAACCACGGCCTCGAGGCCGGCCATACGATAGCCGGAAGCGGTTTCGGCATCGGTCAGCACCCCAATTTTCATGCGACCTCCTTCGCCACCGCATCGGCCGGCAGGTTGTAGTAGGCCCGCCGGGCCAGGAGGCGGATGCGCGCGCCCTCCCACAGCTTTTTCTGGATGTAGTCGAGCACCAATCCACCCCCCAGGCTATCGGTGGCACCCGTGCTGGCTTTGGCGAGTAAAACCCTCCGCGAGATGCGCTCGAGATCCCCCAGGGTACGCACCCCCACCACAGGTGCCAGAGGGGTACCATTCAGCGCTTCCAGGGCAGCCAGATCCCCTGCCGCAACCCGACCAAAAACCGCCCGGCTCAGGTGCTTACCGCCTGGCACAAAGTAGTTGTCCAGGTTGAGGTTGGCCGCGCCCAGGGCCTGCAGCTTGAAAGCGGTGGACAGGTTGGTGACATCCGCTTCTAAAGCGTAGAAGGAAGCGATAAAGTTCTGGCGCAGCTTCTTGGCCTTTTTGAAGGTAGCGGCAAAAAACTCGCGATCCAGCGCGACCTCGAGGGCCAGCGGTTCGGGGTTGCCAATCAGGGCATTGCGCAGCGCTTTGGCTAAAGGATGTCCGGGAACCTGCAACACCTGAGCCATGCTGGCAACATCGGGTGCCTGCAACATGGCGTTAAGGATGGGTTCCTTGAGGGTTCCCCCTACCAGCCCAGCCTTGATCTCCTCCGGGGCCTTGCCGCTCTGCTTACCGCGCAGAATGGCCTTGAGGTTGATCAGATCGGCCCGCAGCAGTGGCAGACTCACCAGCTCGCGCAGCTCGCCCGATACCAGGGTTGGCAGGTCGCCCACTGTACGGGCGAGGTGATTGGAAACCGCCCGATCCACATCGTCCAGGGTATCGCCCAGCAAATCGGCGCCATAGACCGTTTCCGACAACAAACGTATGAATTCGGGGAAGGGTCGGCCCAAGGCTTGCTGAAAAAAAGACTCCGGAACCATCTGGCTTCGCCTCGAGCGCACCCGAGCGTTGAGATAGGCAAAGGCGTTACGGGTCAGCACACTACCCCCAAATGGCCTTGGCCGCCTTGGCGGAAAGCGCATCCCAGGCCCGCTCGAGGCGTTCGGTCAGCGTGTTCTGCACGTAAGACCGCCCGCCCTGGGCCACCAGGCGCACCCCATCCCGGATGGCCTCATCGGCCCTGAGTTCCAACCCCCGCGCCCTGGCCCAGTCGGCCAGCAGAGCGGTATGGGCAGGATTGACCACCACCGCCTCGGCCTGCCCCAGCTCGGCCAGCGCCTCTTCAGCCAGCTTTTGGAGCGTATCGGCGAAGCCCGGCTGCACGGCCAGGTTTTGCAGGGCCCGCAGCGCTTCGGCTTTAACCTGCTCCACCACCCGCCCCTTGGCCGCAATTCGGGCCTGGTTGACCAGCAGCTCCGCCGCACTCTCGGCCCGGCGCAAAGCCGCGGCGTGTTCGGCCTCGAGCTGGCGTTCTTTGCTGGCCTTGAGGGCCTCGGCCTGCTGCGCAGCCTGGCTCAGAATCGACTGAGCCTTTGCCTCGGCTTCGGCAGCGATGGCGCTGATCTCGGCGGCCACTTCACTTTGAAGAATGTCCTCGAGTTTTGACATTGGGCTCCTCTATAAGCTTCTTGCAGATAGCCAATGGCGGGTACACCACTGGCTATCTGGCATCGGCGCTAGTTGATGAGGAACGAGAAGGCCAGACCGAAAATAGCCAGCGTTTCGGGAATGAGGAAGAAGATCAGGGCCGTACCAAAGTTACGGCGATCCTCGGCCACCGCACCCACAGCCGCTGCACCGATGGCGCTCTGGGCCATACCCGTGCCCAGCAGACCCAGACCGATGGCCAGCCCCTTGCCGATAGCAGCAAACGAAGTACCGGTTGCCGCGCCTTCTTCAGCAGCAAAGGCCACCGTAGCCAGAATAACGATAGCGACGATCAACAGAGTCTTGGTAAGCTTCATGTTCTTCATACTGATTCTCTCCTTCACTGGTTTCACGCGCTACAGCACGTTAGTGAACTAGACTGGATGAGACTTTGTGTCGCCTGGCGACGAAAGGGCACCCTTACATCATAAGGGCGCACCCAGGCATTTTAATCTGACCTGACCGAGCGAAAGGGCCTGTACGGCCTCCCGGTTTCCTCGAAAAAGCCAAAGTTGGTGGAAAACTCGATCCACAAGAGACGGATGGGCTGGATCACGTGGCCCAGGGTGGTGATGACGATAATCGCCAGGATTAGCAGCAAGCCCACCAAAAATCCCAACACCCCGCCAATAAAGCCAAAGCGCTCCGCCAGGCCAAAACCCACCTGGTTGGCCAGGCTGGCCAGCACACCCCCCGCCACACCCACGGCGTACAAACGGATATAGCTAAGAATCTGCCCACCTTTACCCGGCAGCTCAGCGATCATCAGCACCTCACGCGAGAGGGCTACCCCGACGAAAAATAAAATGATGCCCACCCCAAAGATGATGTTGAGGATGGGGATGTTGGCCTGGGTGAGGAAGTTGTAGGCAAAGGCCACCAGACCCACCAGGCCCGAGAAATAGCCAAAGCCTTCCCAGAAATGCTTCATGTGCCCATGTTTGAGGCCCAGGCGCATTCGCAGGAAGAAGGCATAGAGAACCTGAAATACCCCAAACAGGATAGCAAAGACCATCAGCCCATTGGCGGTTTGGGCAAAATCCAGGCGGTTGATGATGATGGGAATTAGCCCATAGTAGGTGTCGGGATCGAAGCTGGGGCCGGTTGGATAAAACACCCGCCAGCCGTCTTTGAGACCAAAAATGCCCGGCAGCCGCAACTTCTCCAGAAAGGTGCCGAAGAACTCCCCGTACAAAAACCCCCAGAAGATTGCCCAGCCCGCCATCCATTTACCAATGGTGGCCAGTTTGCCCAGCACATCCGGCCCAAAAGCGGCCCCTAGAAAATCGATGCGCAGGGTCTCCCCTCGACGGGATTTCCCGGCCAGCCACAGGGCGACCAGTAAGAACAGCAGCCCAATGCCGATATCACCCACCACAATCCCGAAGAAAAGCGGGAAGAAGATAGCGATCATCACGGTGGGATCGTGGCTGCCATAAGCTGGGGTGTTGAGGAAGCCGTGCATCAGCTCGAAGGGCTTGGCCCAGGACGGGTTTTCCAGGGTTACCGGCACCTGGTGGCCCTCGTGGTGCTCGTCTACGGGTTCAAAGGTGTAGACAATCTGGTCGCGCAGACGGCCCAGGGCTTCTTCTACCTTTCCCTTGGCCTTTTGGGGCACCCAGCCCATCAGGGCAGCCCCATACTTCCCAGCAGCCATATCAGCAACAGCTTTGTAGCGGGCCACTTCGTCTTTGGCCCGGGTCCACAGGGCTATGAGGGCTTCCCCAGACTCCCGTGAAAGCTTGGCGACCTCCTCGCGGATCCCCACCAGCTCTTCGGGGGCCAGCTTGGCCCGTTCCTTCATGCGGGCCGCTGCCTTCCCAAGGGACATGGCTCCGTAAGCCCCCGGAAAGCGCAGCTCGGCCAAACCCAGGCGGGAAAGGCTCGAGCGCGCGGCCTCGAGCTCGCCCCGCCTGACCACCACCACGGCGGCCAGCTGGTTCTCCAGGGGCTCGGCCTCGAGCACAAAGCGATCGGCCAGGGTCTCTTGCAGGGCCTTGCGCACGGCCTCGAGCTCCTCGGGCTTGGCTACCAGGAAGGGAATGACCCCCAGGCGGGGGCTCTCGTCGAGCCCATGCGCCAGCGCGGCCAGCTTTTCGGCGGCCTTGCCGAACAGCTCGATGGTCTGGATTTCCTCCTCCAGGGCCGCCCGCTCTTTGCCCAGCACCTCGGCCCGGCTGGCCACCGGACGCAGCACAGCCTCGGCCTCCTCGAGGGAGCCCGTAAACGGTTTGCTGCTGGGCACCGTCGCCAGACCAACCACCGTCAGCGACTGTTCGGCTTGCGAAACCACCGCCTCCCAGCGCTTGAGTTCGGCTTCTTCGGTTGGGGATAGACGATACTCGCCCAGCTCATCCGGGCGCAGGGGGTCGATGTGCACCACCCCAGCCTTTTGCAGCTCGGCCAAAAGCTCCCGGGCCAGCCGCTTAGGGCCAGCCACAATCAACTTCTCCATAGGAGCGATCAAGGCAGTACCTCCTTCAGTACCGCCTGAACCGCCTCGGCCACCTTTGCTGCGGCCGCTTCACCAATGGCCTTTGCCTCCGCTTCGGCCCTGGCCTTGGCTTCGCTCTCAACTTTAGCCACGGCTTCGGTGGTGCGGGCGCGGTACTGCGCCTCCAAGTCCCGTGCAGCCTGCTCGGCCTCGGCCAAAATCTGGGCGGCCTTGGCTTCGGCTTCCTGGACTTTGGCAGCGGCGGCCCGCTTGGCCTCTTCGAGCTGCTTGGCTAGGGCCTGCTCGCGCTCCGCTAGGCTTTTTATGAGTCCTGATCCAGCCACGTTCCCTCCTTTCTGGTCGCCATCGCTTTGCTCGGCACATCGAAAAAGCGAGCAAGTGAAAACTTGCTCAAAGATGAACCCCAAGAATCATAGCGGTTTCTCAGGATTCGTGTCAACGCGAGATAGCATACACTAGTTGGCTTGAAGAACACACGGCATAGAAGCACACATTAAGGTGCCGCGAGGGCAAAAAGCATAGAGCGATTGATACGGCAGCAAAAAGCGATAGACTCACGGGATGAGTGTCCGCGTGAATGCCAGAGGCGCAGCCCGGCTGCTGTCCCGTCACCCTTGGGTATATCGAAGCGATGTGCTGGAAGGGCCCCAACAGCCCGGCCTCTACCCGGTGCAGGCTGGCCCCAGGGTGTTGGGCTGGGCACTGTACAACCCAGCCTCGGAGATCAGTGTGCGAGTTTTTCACTTCGGCGCAGCCAAAGATCCCCAGGGGGCCTTGCTTGAAAACCTGCGTAAAGCCCTGCAGCGGCGTAAAGAGGCCATCGCCCAAGAACCCCAGGGGGCTTTCCGGCTGGTGCACGCCGAAGGCGACCTCCTGCCGGCACTGGTGCTCGATTATTACGCCGGTCATGGGGTCTTGCAGATAGGCTCGGCCGCCCTCGAGCCGCTGACCCCCGCCCTGGTAGAAGTGCTGCAGGATGAGCTACCCCTGCAAAGTCTGCTAGCCAAAAACGACCAGAAAACCCGCAGCCTCGAGGGCCTGCCCCTGGAGGTCAAGCCCCTGCTAGGCCAGGTGCCCAGCGCGGTTATGGTGCAGGAAGGCGGCATCGTGTACCGCGTTGACCTGATGGAAGGCCAGAAAACCGGGGCCTTCATTGACCAGCGCGACAACCGCATCCGCCTAAAAACCTTTAGGGGGGAAAGCGCCCTGGACGTGTTTAGTTACCACGGCTCCTTTGCCCTCCACCTCGCTCAAAGCTTCAAACAGGTTACAGCGGTGGATAGTTCGGCAGCCGCCCTGCAAAGAGCCGCCGAGAACGCCCGGGCCAACGGCCTGGCCAACATCACCTTCCGAGAGGCCAACGCGTTTGAGTTTCTGCGCGAAGAGGAGCGGCGTAAAGCCCGGTACGACCTGATTGTGCTCGACCCCCCGGCTTTCGCCAAGAGCAAACGCGACATAGAGCGGGCCTACGCTGCTTACAAAGAGATTAACCTGCGGGCCATGAAGCTCTTGCCCAGCGGGGGCATCCTAGCTACCGCCTCGTGCAGCCACCACCTGAGCGAAGCCCTCTTTTATCAGATGCTCGCTGAGGCTGCCGCCGATGCCCACCGCGCTGTGCGGGTGGTAGAAAAGCGCGGTCAGGGCTGGGATCACCCGGTGTTGCTCAACGTGCCCGAGACCCAGTATCTGAAGTTTGCCATCCTGGAGGTTCTCTAGCCCTCAGCCAGCAGTTGTTCCCCGTGCTCACTCCGCTGCAAGGCCAGGGCCAGCGCCTTGCCCTCCTCACCCAGCCTCAGGGCCACAGCTCGCCTGAGGGCTCCCTGGCGCAAAATTAAGTAGACTGTGCGCCCGGCTCCAGGGGGGCTTAGGGGGCGCAGATGGGTTCTCTTGGCCTTGGGCAGGGTCCATAGGGCCACCTCCGGCAGGAGGGTAAGCCCCCCTACCTCCTCTACCAGTCGGATGAGGGTTTCCAGGTCTCCGCTCTGGAACTCCACGCCTTTCGAACCCTGGCCTGGCCTGCAGGCAGCCAGCACCTGTTCCCGAAAACAGTGTCCTTCAGCCAGAACCCAGGTGTCTTCCAGGGGAATTTCAAGGGGATGGATGGTCGTTCGGGCATAAAGGGGGTGCTCTGGGGAGACATAGGCCAGAAAGGCCTCCCGAAAGAGGGGGTGCACCTCGAGGCCTGGCGCCTCCTCTTCGGTGGCAATAAGGCCTGCGTCCAGGCGACCTTCCACCAGCCCCTGCAGGATGCTGGGGGTTGGTTCTTCCCGAACGGAGAGCTCGAGGCTGGGGAAGCGTGCTCGCAGCCGGGGTAGGAGCCGCGGCAGAAGATAAGGGGCCAGCGTCGGGATGACCCCCAGCCGAAAAGGCCCCTGAAAGAACCCCTCCTCCCCCCGGGCCAGGGCCTTGAGGCGCTCCACCTCTTCCAGCACCTTGCGGGCCTGGACAATAACCTGCTCGCCCACCTCGGTGGGCTCCAAGGGGCGCTTTTTCCGGTGGAAAAGCACCACCCCAAGCTCCTCCTCCAGGCGTTTAATCTGAATGCTCAAAGCCGGCTGGGTAAGGAAAACCCGCTCGGCCGCCCGGGTAAAGTGACGCTCCTCGTCCAGGGCCACCAGATAGCGGAGCTGATCCAGATTCATAAATCCAATTTATAATAGCACAGCCCATAATCTATTGGACTTATTTTTCCTGGCATCCTACCCTAAAACCGTCCGGAGCAAATCTCCGGCAAGGAGGTGACAAGGATGTTCCTGAGGATCGACCGGTTGCAGATTGAACTTCCCGCCCCCAAGGAGCAAGACCCCAATGCGGCCAGCGCCGTACAAGCTCTTCTGGGTGGGCGGTTCGGGGAGATGTCCACCCTGATGAACTACATGTACCAGTCCTTCAACTTCCGGGGGAAGCAAGCCCTGAAGCCCTACTACGACCTCATCGCCAACATCGCCACGGAGGAGCTGGGGCACATCGAGCTGGTGGCCGCCACCATCAATGCCCTTCTAGCCAAGAACCCCGGGAAGAACCAGGAAGAGGGGGTGAATCCGGTCAGTGCACCCCTGGGCTTTGCCAAGGACGCCCGCAACGCCGCCCACTTCATCGCCGGTGGGAGCAACAGCCTGGTCATGGGGGCCATGGGGGAGCACTGGCACGGGGAGTACGTCTTCACCAGCGGCAACCTCATCCTGGATCTCCTGCACAACTTCTTCCTGGAGGTGGCCGCCCGCACCCACAAGCTCCGGGTCTACGAGATGACGGATAACCCCGTGGCCCGGGAGATGATCGGCTACCTGTTGGTGCGGGGTGGGGTGCACGCCGCCGCCTACGGCAAGGCCCTGGAGACCCTCACCGGGGTGGAGATGACCAAGCTCCTGCCCATCCCCCGCATTGACAACAGCCAGTTCCCCGAGGCCAAGAAGTTCATGGAGCAGGGCTTCCACCGCAACCTCTACCGCTTTAGCCCCGAGGACTACAAAGACCTCGGCCTGATCTGGCGGGGTGCCTCCCCCGAAGATGGGAGCGAAGTGGTGGTGGTGGATGGGCCTCCCCAGGGCGGCCCCGTGTTTGACGCCGGCCACGACGCGGCGGAGTTTGCCCCCGAGTTCCACCCCGCGGAGCTTTACGAGATCGCCAAGAAGCTCTACGAGAAGGCCAAGTAGTACCAAAATACAGGCTTGCTAAATGGGCAGTGCATGCTGCACTGCCCATTGTGGGTTGTTGGTGTTACAAGCCCAAACGCTAGCACCGAAATGCTTTTCTACTCCCTTTGGTTGGGCCAGTGCACCGCCTCTGGCGCCAAACCAACCACCTCTGGTATTAGGATCCCAGCAGAAAATCCTCCCCTGCGCTGCGAGGGGAGGACTGCTGGTGGGTTTTGACTATCGAGCCCGCGGCAGCTCGAGGCGCACCTGTTGTGTACGTCCGGCTTCAACCCGAACATCCCTAAGCGCTGCACGGTAACCTGGGGCCAGCGCCACCACCTGGACACTACCGCCCTCGAGCTCATCCAGGCGCAGGAAGCCCCCCCGGGTCTGGCCCACCTCGCGGCCATCCAGGAAGATACGGGCCTCCACATTGGTGTAAACCTCGAGCGCCCCGCGCAGGGCCTGCAGGGTTGCATTCACCGGCACGGTCTGGCCGCTGCCCACGCTCAGGCTGGCCCGGAAGCTCTGGTAGCCGCCCAGGCGCAGCTCGAGGTCGTAGCGGCCCGGCGGTACGGTCAGGTTGAGGGGGGTGTTCCCCACCACCCGGCCATTCAGCAGCACCTGGGCCCCCGGGGGGTTGGAGTTAATTTGCAGCAGCCCGTTCTGTACCACCGGCACCAGGTTGGCGTTGACCGCCGTGGTCTCGCCGGGCCGGATCTGGGCTGTGGTGCGAAAGTTCTGGTAGCCCCCTAAGCGCAGCTCGATATCCACCCGCCCCGGACGCAGCACCAGGTTGAGGGGGGTGCTGCCCACCACCCGGCCTTCCACCAACACCTGGGCCCCCGCGGGGCTCGAGTTCACACTAAGGGTGCCGGTGGCCGGTTGCACGGGCTGGACAGGGGTTACGGCCGCCCGCCCCACGATAAAAAACGCCACGTTGGAAACCCAGTCCTGCTGGGGCAGCGGGGTTACCACAATCGAGAGGGCCCGGGCCAGGTTGTCCGCACCCTGCAGGTTTACCCGCCCGGTCTGAATGTCGGCGATCTGGGCCAGGGACAGGGGCTGGCGGCTGGCTACGGCCAGCACCCGATCCTGCCCTTCGGGGCCGGCCACCTCGAGCGCGTAGCGCGCACCGGTAGCGGGCGGGAAGGTGCGGGTTTCACCGGCCCGCAGGAAGTTGTTCTGGTCAAAGGCGTTGGGCAGAATCAGACCGATTTCGCCGGTAGACTTGACGCTAAAGATGTAGACGTGGGCGTCCTGGTTAACCTGCACCGAGACCTGGATGCGTTCGCCAATCTGGTAGACCGGGTTGCCGGTTTTGCTGGGGTCTTTGTTAACCCAGACCCGCACCTGTAGGTCGGTGGGCACCGGGTTGACGATGATGCCCTGCGGGCTCAGTTCGGGTGCGGCCAGGGCCGAGCCGGCTAGCAAGAGTCCGAGGGTCGTTGAGATGATTCGCTTCATGTATGGCCTCCTCCACCCCCAGCGTAGGATACTGGGATCAAGCGTCGTGAGAACCCATTCAGCCAAAATTAACTTTGGCGTTGAGCAATTCTTTAGTGGGCTGCCAGTCCCCAACACAGCCAGCCTGTTTGGAGCGACTCTCTGACAGCGGGCCGGCAAGGGCTAATAGCGGATAATCTTCAAACAAAAAGCATTCAGAGGCTATCTTTTTGAATCCTAGAGCACTCCCTTCCAAGGGGTGGTATCGCCCTCCGCTAAGCGGATAACTTCGGTTGGGTTGGTGCGCCGCCTTCCAGCGCCGAACCAACCGCATCTGGTTTAAGAAGCCAGCCGCACGAGCAGGCGGGCATAACCCTGCTTGCCCTTTTCGAAGCTCGAGAGCCTGAAAAACTCATTGGGGGAGTGAATCAGCTCATCCTCGAGACCAAAACCAAAGCTAACCGGGTCGTGGCCTAGCTGCTGCTTGAGCGTACTCAGGATGGGCACCGAGCCACCAAACATGGTCTCCACCGGCGGCACCCCATACAGCTCGGTGAGGACTTCCCGGGCCACCTGGGCCACCGGGTGGTCGGCCCGCATGCGAAACGCCGGGGCCCCCGACTCCTTGACCCGCACCTCCAGACGCACGCCTTTGGGCAGGTGGGCCTCCAGGTGCGACCTGATCAGGGCCACGATCTTATCGGGGTCTTGGTGAGGCACCAGGCGGCAGGTGATTTTGGCATGCGCGGTGGACGGAATTACCGTCATGCCCCCCGGCCCCATGTAGCCACCCCACATCCCGTTGACCTCGAGGGTGGGGCGTCCGGTGATGCGCTCCCAGGGGGTGTAGCCCGCCTCGCCATAAAACTCAGGCACCCCCAGTTTCTGCTTCATCTCCGCTTCGTTCCAGGGAATCTGCTTGTACCACTCGCGGAGCTCGGGGCTCAGGGGTTCTACATCGTCATAAAAGCCCTCGACCGCCACGCTGCCATCGGGATTGTGCAACGAGGCGATCAGTTCGGCCATCGCGTGCAGGGGGTTTTGCACCTGGCCGCCCCAGGAACCCGAGTGCAGGTCGTGGCTGGGGCCAATCAGGTCGAACTCGAGGCCGCATATGCCCCGCGCCCCCAGGCTTAGGAGCGGGGTGGTCTCGGAAAGCTGGCCGCTGTCTCCGTTGATGATCATGTCACAGCGCAACCGCTCCCGATTCTGCTCGATAAATGCAGGCAGGCTGGGGCTGCTGATCTCCTCCTCCCCCTCGATGAGGGCCTTCACGTTAAGATTGAGGTTTCCAGTAGCGATGAGGGCCTCGGCGGCCAGCAGAAAGGCCATCACCTGCCCCTTCATATCCGAGGCCCCGCGGGCCACAATGCGCCCGTCCACCACGGTGGGTTCAAAAGGCGGGGAGTTCCAGCGCTCGGGGTTGTCGGCGGGCTGCACGTCGTAATGGCCGTAGAAAAGCACCGTAGGCCGGTCGGGGTAGGGGCAGTACTCGGCCAGCACCACCGGATGCCCGGCGGTAGAACACACCTCGGCAGCAAAGCCAGCCTGACGAAACCGCCCGGCCAGCCACTCAGCAGCCCGCCGCACATCGGCCTGTCGGGCAGGCTGGGCCGAGATGCTGGGGATGGCCAAAAAGGCACGGAAGTCTTCGAGGTGAGCCGCTTGGTGTTGTTTCAGGTAATCGAGCCAGCTCATAGCATAGCGATTCTACCCCTTTGCGCCCCATCTGGGGTTGGCTCGAGCGCAGCGCCCTCAAACCCTTCCAGAAAAAACCCTTGGTAGCGCCCTCTACAACCACCTGCACTACTCATTGGTACGGGCCATTACTTCTTCCAGGGTGGTCAGCCCCAGGAAGGCTTTTTGAATACCGTCCTCGCGCAGGGTTTTCATACCACCCCTACGGGCGATCTCCTTAATCTGGGTGGCCGACTGCCCCTCCACAATCGCCCGCCGGATCTCATCGTCGAGCACCATTAGCTCGTGGATGGCGGTGCGGCCCTTATAACCTGTGCCGTTGCACTTATCACACCCCGTACCTTTGTAGAGGGTTTTGCCGCGCAGATCCTCTTTAGACAGATCCAGTCGGCGCAGCACGGTTGGGTCGGGCTCGATCTGAATTTTGCAGTGCTCGCAGATCTTCCGCACCAAGCGCTGGGCCAGCACCCCCACCAGGGCCGCCGAGATGTTGAAAAGCTCCACCCCCATCTCATCCAGGCGGGTAACGGCCCCTGCGGCGTCGTTGGTGTGCAGGGTGGCGATCACCAGGTGGCCGGTCAGGGCCGCCTCGGTGGCAATTTTGGCCGTTTCAGAGTCGCGGATCTCACCCACCATAATGATATCGGGGTCTTGCCGCAGAAAGCTCCGCAGGGCCTTGGCGAAGGTCAAGCCCGCCACCGGGTTCACCTGGGTTTGGTTAATCCCGGGAATCTCGTACTCCACCGGGTCTTCGATGGTGGTGGTGTTTTTATCGGGGGTGGCGATGCGCTTCAGGATGCTGAAGGTGGTGAAGGACTTACCCGAGCCCGTAGGCCCGGTAATCAGGAAGATGCCATACGGCTTGGAAATCACGTCTTCGAAGCGTTGAAACACGTCCGGCGCAAATCCGAGCTGCTCAATTTCGGGAATATCGGCGGCCTTGCGCAGCAGGCGCATTACAATTTTTTCGCCGTATACGGTGGGCAGGGTGGAAAGGCGCAGATCCAGGTCAATGGAACGGTCGCGGTAGCGCACCCGGCCGTCCTGGGGCAAGCGCCGCTCGGCGATGTCCAGGTTGGCCATAATCTTGATCCTCGAGGCAATCGCCGGCCCGGCCCCCTTGGGCAAACGCATGTACTCCCGCAGGGTGCCGTCGATTCGGATGCGCACCAGGATATCCGACTGGCGGGGCTCGATGTGGATGTCCGAAGCATCCTGCAAGAAAGCCTCGCGAATAATGCTGTTGACCAGCTTGACCACCGCGTTATCGTCGAGGGCGCTGGTATCGGTGGACTCCTCCTCTTTCTTCTTGCCCTCGAACTCGCGGGCCAGCTCCTCCACCCCGGTGGTGCTGCCATAGAACCGCTCGATGAGCTTGGTGATGGCCGCTTCCGCCGAGACCGCCGGCATCACATCGCGCTTGGTGATCATGCGCAGGTCGTCGATAGCCAGGATGTTGCGGGGGTCTTTCATCAAGACCACCAGGGTGTTGCCCTCGAGGTGGTGCGGGAAGATGGTGTAGCGCCGCACGGTGGACTCGGGCACCATGGTGAGCACCGAAGGGTCGGGGGGGAAGTCGGTGGGGTCGATGTAGGGGTAGCCAAGCTGGGTAGCCAGGCTCTTGGCCAGCATCTCCGGCTTGATTTTGCCCGACTGCACCAGGGTATCCTCGAGGCGACCCCCACCCTGCCGCTGTTTCGCCAGGGCTTCTTCCACATCCTGGGCACTCACGTAGCCCAGCTCCACCAAAACCTCACCCAGAGGCCGGGTTTTTCCCATGCGGCGCTGCACCGAAAGCGCATCCTGCAAAGCAGCGCGCCCCAGCTTGCCTTCCTGCACCAGCGCTTCCCCCAGGCGGCTTTTTTCAGGGTAGGCCTTGCTAAACAGGGTTTCCCAAACCTTGGGCAGGGTGAGGATGAACTTGGTAGGGTGTTCAATCAACCGGGCCACGGTGTGTCGGTGGCGCGGATCGGCCAGCACCACCAGCACCTGCTGCCCATCCTGACGGGCTGGTATGGCATGGTAGCGCAGCGCATCGGGGCGCAACAAAAAGGCCGAGACCTCGGGTTGCAGCTCGAGGTCGTCCAGTTCTGCTCTAAACTCGATGCCGGCCTGTTCGGCCAGGGCCTGGTAGAGCCGCTCCTCAGCCAGGCCGAATTTGTTGACAAGCAGCCGACCTAGTAGCTCACCGGTCTTCTCCTGCTCGACTAAAGCAGCCTCGAGATCCTCCCGGCTCAGCCAGCCTTTGCTGACCAGGATTTCACCCAGTTGCATCTCGCCCGGCGAGGCAGCCGAGGGCGGCGGGGGCACCGGCAGGCCCAGCTCGGGGTAGTGCACTGCCAGGGCGTAGCGAAAAGAGGACTGGGTGGCCAGGTAGGGCTCAATGATTTGATTGGTGAGATCTTCAAGCTCCTCGAGCACCAGGTTGTCCAGCGGGTTGAGCAGGGCCACCCGCAGGGTACCCCCCTCCACGCTAAAGGGAATGGCACCCAGGTCACGCGCCCGCTCTGCTGGAATGAGCGACTTGGCCTCGGGTGAAATTTCCATTTCGGCCAACTCCACCAGCGGGATACCAAAAGCTTGCTCAATGGCCTGGGCGATGCGCCGCTCAGAAAGCAAGCCCAATTCGACGATAATCTCTGAGAGGTTACCCCCCACCTCACGGTGCTGCTCGAGGGCTCGCTGCAGTTCCTCATCGCCCAGCAGCCCCATGTCCAACAGGGCGGCCCCCAGCCGTTTGTCTCCAATCGTTAAGACGTTAGCCATTCAACCAGTCCTCCTGCACCACGCAACGGATACCCAAAACCAACGAGCCAGTGAACAAGGCGATGGTTGTATAGCTACAGGGCATCACGCGGCTTCCTCCTAGTCTTTGCTTATTCTGGGGTTTGGCGCCAAATCTTTTGGGTCAAATTCCTCTTGGGCCCTCGTTGGCGGTTGGCGGTTGGCATTGCGCAGTATCCAGCGCTCGAGCCTCCGTACCAGGCGGGTGTATCCCAGTTCCTGCTGGGCCAGCGGCGGTACCAGCACGGTATACATCCCCACCAGGTTGCCCCCCAGCACGTCGGTAAAGAGCTGATCGCCAACCACCGCCACCTCTTCAGGGCGTAGACCCAGCCGCCGCAGGGCCTCACGAAAACCAAACCAGGGTTTACCTGCCAGCCCAAAGCCCGGAATTCCCAGCTTCTCGCACCAATAGCGCACCCGCCGGGAAGTGGCGTTGGAAACCAGCATCACCGGGATACCCGCTTGCTTCTGGGTCTGTAGCCAGGCCTGCAAGGCCTCGGGAACCTCGCCATAGGTTCTATAGGGCACCAAGGTGTTGTCCAGGTCGAGCAGCACTGCCCGCAAGCCCCGCTCCTGAAGCCAGGCGGGGGTCACTTCGGTCACCGAGTTAAGCTGGGCCCTTGGCTTGAGCACCATTCCAGTGTAACGAAAACTTCTATAAGGAAGAACAGGGCTAATGGTTGGGCAGCATTATGACAGCCCACATACGGCCGGTCTGACCCCGATCCCTGCGGTGCGAAAAGAAGGCCGTATCGGCATAGGTGCAGCGTCCCAACGCCCAGTAATGCCGGGGGTCAATCCCACCTTGCAGGGCCTGGGCGTGGATGGCCCGCTCGAGGTCGAGCCGGTATCTGCCTGGATGCTTTGGATCGGGCCAAGCAAAAGCCAGGCCCACCCGCTCAAACTGCTCCAGCACCTCCGGGCCCACCTGGAAGTTGGGGCCGCTGATGCCAGGGCCCACCGCCAGTCGAATGTTCTCGGGGCTCGAGCCATACCGGGACTGCATCAGTTCCAGGGCCCGCGGCAAAATACCCGAAACCACCCCCCGCCAGCCTGCGTGCAACGCCCCCACCACACGCCTAACAGGATCGTGGAGCAGGATGGGGTAGCAGTCGGCCACAGTAACCCGCAGCAACAGTCCGGGGGTGGCGGTCAACACCCCGTCCCCTTCCCACTCCCCAGCCGTCTCAACCACATGCACCCGGTTGCCATGAACTTGACTTAGGGCTACCACCGGCGGGTTCCCGAAAGCCGCCAGCACCCTGCGCCGGTTTTCCAGCACATGCCCTGGATGATCTGCCGTGGACAGACCCAGGTTGAGGCTGTCGAACGGGGCTGGCGACACACCACCCTGGCGGGTGGTGAAGCCATGGGGCACCTCTAGCAAAGGACTGGTAAGCAACTGCAAGAACCCAACACCTCCTAGCAGCCATTCAACACCAACAAAAGCTCCACCAAACAAATCTCACTGCCAACCCTGGCATCGCCGGGCCACCCCCCCAGCCAAACACAGGCGAAAACCGGGCCAGCCAGGTTCACACTGTCATCACAAGCAGCCCGGCGCTCAGAGCCTACAATAACAGGGTGGATGTCTTTCCTCTACCTGCGCTGGCCGCTTTAGCGTTTATACTGGGCAGCCTGATTGGCTCTTTTTTGAACGTGGTCATTTATCGCCTTCCGGCTGGTCTTTCGGTGGTCTGGCCGCGATCGCGCTGCCCCCATTGTGAGCACACCCTTTCCCCAGCCGAGCTGGTGCCAATTGCCTCCTGGGTTCTGCAGGGTGGCCGGTGCAGAAACTGTAAGGCTGCCATCTCGGTGCGTTACCCGCTGGTAGAAGCCCTGACAGCAGCCCTGTTTAGCCTATCCGCAATTTTGCACCCCGTTTTCCCCGATCTGGTCTTTATATGGGCCTTCATCGCCCTGCTAATCGCACTGTCATTTATTGACATCGACACCAAAACCCTGCCCAATTCCCTCAATTTCACCGGGTTCTTCCTGGGCCTGCTGGGGGCGGGTGCGCTGGGTTTCCCACATAGCTTCCAGACGGCCCTGGAAGGCGGTTTGATGGGCGCCGGGCTGGTCGCGTTGTTCGCCGGCTATGGTGGGTGGCTGTACAACCGTTTCAAGGATGCCCCCCGCGAAGGCCCATTCGGCGTGCACCTGGTGCACCTAGCTGCCATGCTCGGGGCCTGGGGTGGGATGTTCGGCACGATGGGAGGCCTTTGGCTGGGCAGCCTGGGTATCCTGGTGGGCCTCTTGAATGCCTCACTCAACGCCCGCACGGGTAAGGTATGGGCGCTGCACGACAGCCTGACCCTTGGCCTCGCGGCCCTGGCCCCACTTGCTGCCTGGGCGCTGGATCTTTCCCCTCTGGAGAGCCTTCGGGGTTTGCTGGTCAGCGCAGGGGGCATGGCCCTGGCCGGCATGTTGTACTGGTGGCTCCGCAACCCATCCGACAAGGTGGAGCCTCCATCCAGCGAAGAAAAACCGGAAGGATACGTGACCGTAATGGGCTACGGCGATGTGGTGCTGGCCGGATTTCTAGGGGTCTGGCTGGGCTTCGCCAACCTGCTGGTGGCCGTTTTTATCGCTGTTTTTGCTGGCGCTGTCATCGGCCTGGTCATGCGAAGGTATGGCGGCGACAATCAAATTCCCTTCGGGCCGTACCTGGCTATTGGCGGACTGGTCGCGTTCTTCTACGGAACCGCCCTTGTGCAGTGGTACCTGAGCTACATTGGCCTGTAGCAGAGCCGTCGGCCCCACAAACCTCAGCGAAAGGCAGTGTTGCTGGATTTTTCGTCGCATGCAGCGCGCAAAGGGTATCCTTGCGTCTAGGCGTTCTGGGATGGAGGCGTTATAGTGTCCTGCGGAACGCGGAGGCTATCCAGCGTTTAATCCCAACAGGAGGATCACATGAAAATAGGCATCAACGGTTTCGGACGCATTGGCCGTCAGGTGTTCCGGATTTTACAGGAACGCGGGGTGGAAGTGGTCGGCATCAACGACCTTTCGGACAACGCCATCCTGGCCCATCTATTCAAGTATGACTCCAACTACGGCCGTTTCCCGGGCACTGTCAGCTACGACGAGAAAAACATTACCGTCAACGGCAAGACCATCCGGGTATACGAAGAGAAGGATCCGGCCAACATCCCCTGGGGTGAGATTGGGGCCGATATCGTCATCGAGTCTACCGGGCGCTTTACCAAGCTCGAGGCCGCCGAAGCCCACCTCAAGGCGGGGGCCAAAAAGGTCATCATCAGCGCACCGGGCAAGGGCGATATGCTCACGGTGGTGATGGGCGTGAACGAGCATATGTACGACCCGGCCAAGCACCACGTCATCTCCAACGCCAGCTGCACCACCAACGGCCTGGCCCCGGTGGCCAAGGTGCTCAACGACCACTTCGGTATCGAGAGGGGCCTCCTGACCACCGTGCACGCCTACACCGCCAGCCAGAGCCTGGTAGACGCCGTCAAGGACGACCCCCGCGATGCCCGGGCGGCGGCCCTCAACATCGTGCCCAGCGAGACCGGCGCGGCCAAGGCGGTGGGGTTGGTGATCCCCGAGCTCAAGGGCAAGTTTGGCGGGATGGCCTTCCGCGTTCCGACCAGCACTGTCTCGGTGGTGGACTTCACCGCCATCCTGAGCAGGGAAGCCAGCAAGGAAGAGATCAACGCCGCCATGAAAGCGGCCGCCGAAGGCCCCATGAAGGGCATCCTGGCCTACACCGAGGAGCCCCTGGTGAGCAGCGATCTCAAGGGCGACCCCCACTCCTCCATCTTCAGCGCCCTGGACACCCTGGTGGTGGGCAACCTGGTCAAGGTGGTGAGCTGGTACGACAACGAGTGGGGCTATAGCTGCCGCGTGGCCGACCTGGCCCAGTACATCGGTAAAAAGCTATAAGCTCGCACCTTTGGAGGGGGCGCACGGGGTGAGCCGTTTCACCTTGGCCCCACCCCAACCCCTCTCCCGGTGGGAGGGGGCATTTGCCTGGGAGGCCAACCATGCGAACACTCAGAGACTTCAACGCCCGCGGTAAACGCGTGCTGGTGCGGGTAGACTTCAACGTGCCCATCAAGGATGGGAAGGTCAAGGACGAGACCCGGGTGGCGGCGGCCATCCCCACGCTAAAACACCTGTTGGATCAGGGGGCTACGCTGGTGTTGTTCTCGCACCTTGGGCGTCCCAAGGGCGGCTACGAGGAGGCCAGCAGCCTGGCCCCTGTGGCCCCGGTTCTGGAAAAGCACCTGGGCCGGCCTGTGATCTTCATCGGGGGCTCGCCGGAGCTGACCCCGGCCAGCGAGGCCACCTTAGAGCGTGTCCAGGCCGCAGCCCCTGGCTCGGTCATTTTGCTGGACAACGTGCGCTTCGAGCCCGGCGAGGAAAAGAACGACGAAGCGCTGGCGAAGAAGTTTGCCCGGCTTGGCGATGCCTTTGTACTCGATGCTTTTGGTTCGGCCCACCGGGCCCATGCCTCGGTGACCGGGGTGGCCCGGTTTTTGCCCAGCTATGCGGGCTTTCTGATGGAAAAAGAGGTCAGCAGCATCGGTAAGGTGCTGCACAACCCCGAAAAGCCCTACTGGGTGGTGCTGGGCGGGGCCAAGGTCTCGGACAAGATCGGGGTGATCGAGAACCTGCTGCCCAAGGTGACCGGAATGGTGATTGGCGGGGCTATGGCCTTCACCTTTATCAAGGCCCAGGGGGGGCAGGTGGGCAAGAGCCTGGTGGAAGACGACAAGCTGGATCTGGCCCGTGACCTGCTCAAAAGGGCTTCCGACCTGGGGGTTCAGTTGCTGCTGCCTACCGATGTGGTGGCGGCGCAAAAAATCGAGGCCGGGGTGCCCACCCGAATCATGCCCGCGAACGCCATCGAGGACGGCTGGATGGGGCTGGATATTGGGCCCGAGAGCGCCAAAGCCTTTGCCGCAGCGCTGCAAGGTGCAAAGACGGTGCTCTGGAACGGCCCCATGGGGGTCTTTGAGATAGACGACTTTGCCAAGGGCACCCTGGCCGTGGGCGAGGCCATCGCCCGCCTCGAGGGTGCCTTTACCGTGATTGGTGGAGGCGACTCGGTGGCGGCAGCCAACAAACTGGGCATGGCCGATAAGTTTAGCCATGTGTCCACCGGCGGGGGGGCCAGCCTCGAGCTTCTGGAACTCGGCACCCTGCCAGGCATAGAGGCACTGAGCTAGGACATGCCACCTTGCAGCGCCGAACCAACCGAACCTGGTAGGCGAACATAAAAAACCGGGCGGGTGCCCCGCCCGGTTGAGTGCTGTGGGCTCAGGTGGTCTTGATGCTGCCGTTGAGCCCCATGGGGAAGAAGCCCCCCATGCTCACGCCGGCGTTGCCGGTGAGATACACGATCTTGAGCACCTCGCTGGTGGTGCGCCCGTAGGCCACGGCGTTGGCATCGGCGGCCACCAGGTTGGCTTTACCCATTTTGGTAATGCCCTCGTCCTTGCCCCCACCCACGCTGCCGCGCAGGTTGCTGATGGCCTGCACCACCTGTTCAACGGTGAGACTGGGGGTCACCATCATGTCCTTGCGCTCGTGCAGCAGCAGCCGGATGAGCCCGGCGTGGTAGGCCTCCACCGCCAGAATCCCTGCGGCCGGATCCAATACATTGTTCTTGTCGGTAATCAGCTTGGCCGCGCCCTTATACGCCGTCACACCCACATCTTCGAAGACAAAGGCCCCGTGAATGAAGAAGAGTTCGTTGGCGAAGGGATTGAAGTTGGTGATGGCCCCATTGCTGGCCGCGTTCCCGGCAGCCCGGAAAGCCTGGTCGAGGTCGATCACCGGGCGGTCTACCGCCGCCGACCCCAGGGCCTGGCGCAGGAACTTGACGTGGGCCAGCTCGTCCTCGGCAATTTCCTGGGCGTACTCGAGCACATCCGAGCTCAGTCCGGGAACCGGGCTGGTACCATCGAAGCCCGCAGGCAGGCGGATCTCGGCCGTGCCACCGATGCTCTTGATCTCGCTAATGCGCCCCACCGCAGCCAGGTAAAAGGCCGCCTCCAGGTACTCCAGGTTGAGGGCAAAATTGAGAATGGCCACGTCCTGGTTGGGGCTCTGGCTCATACCGGGGGTGGTGCCGCAAGCGCCTATCACACCCCCCAGCACCAGGCCCGTGCCCATCAGGCCAGTCTGCTTCAGCATCTCCCTACGGTTCATAGTTTACCTCCGGCTACATGATCTGAATCTGTCCGCGCAGCTCACCCGCCCGGAAGGCCGCGGTGTGGATGTCGAAATAAAGTTCTCCCCGGTACAGGCGGTTCAAATCATCCAGGCTCAGCTCGAGGCGATCCATAAAGGTGGCGCTGCGACCATCGGGCGCCGGCATCACCTTGAGGGCCTGCAACAGGGGGCCGTTCTGCCCCTTGGGGCCGCGGTGCAGGTGTACGGCGCTGGTCAGCCGGGCGTTTAGCGCCGGGTCGTCCACCGGGTCGCGGGTGTAGTCGCGGAAAGGCCCGGCCAGGTTGGCCACCGCACCCTGGATGCTCAGGGTGGAGCCCATGAGCTCGAGGCGCACCACCGCCAGGGCCGGGGTGTTGGCCGCGTTGGGCACCACCTCGGCCCCGCTCAGCAGCACCGCCCGTACCACACCCCCGCCCATCCCCTGGGCCCGGGCGCTGCCCAGGCCCAGCAACAGCAGGCTGGCCCCCATGCCACTTACGAACGTACGCCGCTGCATAAACCCCTCCCTTACTTACGAATGAACCCCTGCACAGCCTGGGTGGCCTGCTGGGGGGTGATGGCGACGGCCACTGCCCGGCCCACCGGGGTCTGCGGCCCTTCCACCCGCCCGCCCAGAGTCAGCACGGCGTCGCGCAGGATGGCCAGGTGGGCCTCCTCGTTCATGGCGATGCTGGCCGCTGCGGAGAGCACGGCTTTGTTCTGAATCAGGGGAATGGCCCCCAGGTAGGCCCCGGTAAAGGCGGTCTCGAGGGCCACCAGGGTTTCCAGCACCTTCAGCCGGTTGGCGGCATTGAACTGCAGGTCGCCGTAGGTAAACTGCGGACGGGCCACGGGCGTGGCGTTGAAGGGGCCCCGGATGGTGTCGGTCAGGGCCTTGACGTGGGCCTCCTCGTGCTTCAGGGCCTCGGCCAGGTAGTCCCGGATCTCGCCGGGGAAGCTCACCGTGAGGGCGCGGGTATAGGCGTCGGTGGCCAGGTACTCGGCGGTGAGGGCCAGGTTGAGCACGTCCAGGTCGCTCACACCCTGCGACTGGGCCAGGGCCTGCCCCACCAGGCTATGCGCCAGGGCCGTGGAGAGGCCGGCGGCGGTCAAAACCTTAACGAACTTCCTACGGGCCAGATTTTGGGGTTGCGTTTGCATTTTGCACCTCCACCCTGCCATTCGCAGGAGAGGCGGCGTTTGGATTAAGCAGGTCAGGGCAGGAGCGCCGGGAAGCATGCAGGGCCGGGCATCGCAAGGCGATGCCTGCGCAGTCCGTCAGCGGCCCCTTACTGCGGAAGCCCAAACAGGGTGGTAGGTTGCCGGCTGCCGCCGGGGGGCTCGAGCGAGACCGCCACGGCCTGGGCCTGGGCAGGCAGCCGCAGGCTTTTGAGCGGGGTGCGGAAGGTGGGAAGGGGGACGGGCCCGCCCTGAACCAGCCCCCAAGCCTGGAAGACCTGGCCCTGCGGGGGCCAGCGATCCAGCAGCACCAGGGCCATATTGTCCTTGCGCTGGATCACCCGTCCCACCACCTCGCCCCTGGGACTGGCCAGGGCAACCACCCGGGTCGCCGGGTCGCGCAGCGAGAGCAGCCAGAAAGCACCCCACCCCCCGGTGTAGCCCAGCCCCAGCAGGAGCAGCAGCGCCGCTGCCCGGGCCAGCCAGCCCGCAAGCATAAGGCGGCGGCGGGGCTGCAGGCCGGCCATCACCTTTTGCTCCAGCCCCTCGGGCACCGGGGCCGGGGGGACGAGTTCGGCCAGATCGGCGGCGGTTTCCTGCAGGGCGCGGGCTTCCGCCCAGAGCTCGGGGTAGCGCTTCAGGGCGGCCTCGAGCCGCTCCCGCTCCGCAGGCTCCAGGGCCCCCAGGGCGTACAGCGGCAGAAGTTCACGCACTTCCTCAGGCTTCACGCAGCTCCTCCTTCAGGCGGGAGAGGGCCCGGCGGGCCCGGGTCTTGAGGGTGCCGAGGGGGATGTTGAGTTTGAGGGCCGCCTCCTGGTGGGCATACCCCTGGTAGAACAGCACCTCGATCACCTCCCGCTCCTCGGGCTCCAGACAGGCCAGGGCCCTGCGCAGCCGGATGCGATCCAGGTGGTGCTCTTCATCCAGGCCCGGGCCGGGCAGATCGAAGGCCTCGGGCTCCTCCTCGGTGGGCTCGAGGGCCTGGGGACGGGCCTCGAGGCGCCGAAGGTGATCCACCGTGGTGTGGTGGGCGATGGCTAAAAGCCAGGCCCGTGCCGAGGCCCGCCGGGGGTCAAACTCGCGGGCGTTTCTCCAGATCTTGCTAAAAACTTCCTGCACCACATCCTCTTGGCTGGCTGAGTCGAGGCCCAGACGGCGCGCCAGGCCCAGGAAAGCCCCTGCATAGCGCCGAAAGATCTGCTGCAAGGCGGCCTCTTCTCCCCTGGCCGCCAAAGCCAGCAAAGCTTCGTCTGAGAAGGCCTCGAGGCTCATGCTCGGCCTATGTTAGCATACGTATCTGGCTCGGGTTTTGGTTTTCAAAGGGTGCACGAAGCCCTCCGGCCTGCTATCCTATCCAGCGTGAAACGGGTTTTTTCTGGCTTTCAACCCACCGGCGACCTGCACATTGGCAACTACCTAGGCGCGATGGTCAACTACATCGCCCTGGGTGAGAAGCTGGGGCAGGACGCCATCTACTGCATTGTGGACTACCACGCCCCCACCAACCCGGCGGCCTACGACAAAGACTTGCTGGCCCAACGCACCTTCGATGCGGCGCTGGTCAACATGGCTGCAGGGCTCGACCCCAGCAAGGTGATTCTTTTCGTGCAGTCGCACGTGCCCGAGCACATCGAGCTGGCCTGGGTTTTCAGCACCCAGACCCCCTACGGCGACCTGACCCGCATGACCCAGTTCAAGGACAAGGCGGCCAAGCTCCAATCGGTTCCGGCGGGCCTGCTGATGTACCCGGTACTGATGGCCGCCGACATCCTGCTGTACAAAGCCGATACCGTGCCGGTGGGCGACGACCAGATCCAGCACCTGGAGCTCACCCGCGAGATTGCCCGCCGCTGGAACCTGGAGTACGGCGAAACCTTCCCCGAACCCCAGGGCTACCTGAACCCCCATGCCCCCCGCGTGCCCGGCATCGACGGCAAGGCCAAGATGTCCAAAAGCGTGGGCAACACCATAGGCCTGCTAGAGGACGAGGAAAGCATCTGGGCCAAGATCCGCACCATGCCCGACGACCCGGCCCGCATCCGGCTCTCTGACCCCGGCGACCCCGAGCGCAGCGTGGTTTTCAAGTTTTTGCAGTACTTTGCCCCGCCCGAGCTGGTGCAGGTGCTGCGCGAGGAGTACCGCCGGCGGGGTATCGGCACCTTAGTGGTCAAGCAGCTTCTGATGCAGGAGATGATGAAAACCCTGCGGCCCATCCGCGAACGCGCCGAGGAGCTGCGGGCCCACCCCGAGCAGGTGCTGGGGGCCCTCGAGGAGGGCGCCGCCAAAGCCCGCCGCATCGCCCAGGCCACCATGGAAGAGGTGCGGGAAAAGTTCGGGCTGCTCCGGCCCAAAAGCCAGACTTCCGGAACACCCGCGCCGGTAAAAGTGGCCTCCAAGTAAACCGTGATTACCCTGCGCCTCGAGCAATTTAGCGGAACACCCAGAGAGCTTTACGAGCAGGTACGCAAGGGCAGGATTGCCGCCAAAGACCTGCCGGTGCTGGCCCTCACCGAGCAGGCCCTGGCCCAGGTGCAGGCCCTGGGGCTTGCCGAGCGCAGCGAGCTGCTGCCCATCCTGGCCGAGCTGGTGCTCTTCAAGCTGCGGGCCTTCGCCAGGCGGCCCGAGGTTGTGCCGGCCGAGGATGAAGATTACCTCGAGGAGAGCGATCCGGCTTTCCTCGAGACCCTGGTGGCCCTGGAAGAGGCCATCGCCTTCCTCGAGCAGCGCTCCCGCGAGCGGGCCCGGGTGCTGCCGGTGCCACCGCCCCCGCTCCCCAAGGACCGTCGCCTGCGCCCCATGCCCCTGCAACTGCTGGTGCGGGCGGTCGAACCCTTCGCGCGGCGGGCTGAGCTGCACCTCGAGCCCGAGACTTTCGGGCTTAAGGAGGCCTGGGATCGTATCAAGGGCTTTTTGTGGGGCCTGCGCCGGGCCCTGTTTGGACAGTTGCCGCTTCGCGGCTGGAAGGAGCAGACCGTGGCCTTTGCCGCCCTTCTGGAAGCCAAAAAGCAGGGCCAGGTGGAGCTACACCAGCAGGAGAATTTCGGGGCGCTCGAGGTCGAACTCAAGGCCGATCACTAGCCAATGGCTGCCCAATCCATCATTTGGGAATCGGCACATCGGCCTGGAGCTTCATTTTGTCGTCCATGGTTTCGACGTGGATTTCCAGGTTCTCCTCATCGGGGAAATACCGCTTCAGCACGGCCAGCAGGTCTTGCTTGAGCTGCTCCACCATGCCCGGGCTCAGGTGGGCCCGGTCGTAGGCCAGCACCACCTTGAGGCGTTCTTTCAGGGTGTCTTTGCTTTTGCGCTGCCAGGGCCACATCATCTACCCCCAAACAGCCGCCGCAGGGTGCCCAGAAAACCCGGTGCATCGTTCAGGGAGGCAAAGGGTACGTCCTCACCCCGCACCCGCTGAGCAATCTCGACAAAGGCCCTGGCCGCCCCGCTGCCGTTCTTGAGCACCAAAGGCTCCCCCTGGTTGGAGGAGATGAGCACCCCTTCGTCCTCGGGCACGATGCCGATGGGCTTGATGCCCAGGATCTCCACCACATCCTCCACCGAGAGCATGTCGCCGCGCTGCACCATCTTGGGGCGCAGGCGGTTGATCACCAGGAAGTTCTCGCGGATCTCGCGGGCCTCCAGCATCCCGATAATCCGGTCAGCGTCGCGCACGCTCGAGACCTCCGGGTTCACCACCACCAAGGCCCCCTCGGCGGGGGTGGCAGCGGTCTGGAAGCCCTTCTCGATGCCGGCGGGTGAGTCGATGAGCACCCGGTCGAAGCCCTCCTCTTCCAGCAAGGCCCGCACAATCTGGCGGAACTTCTCGGGATCGAGCGCCTCCTTGTCCCGGGTTTGCGAGGCCGCCAGCAGGGCCAGCCCCTCGATGCGCTTGTCACGGATAAGGGCCTGCCGCAGTTTGCACTTGCCCTCGATCACGTCAATCAGGTCGTAGACCACCCGGCCTTCCAGACCCATCACCACATCCAGGTTGCGAAGCCCCACATCCACATCCACCACCGCCACCTTCTCGCCCAGGCGGGCCAGTGCAGCGCCCACGTTGGCCGTGGTGGTGGTCTTCCCTACCCCACCTTTCCCCGATGTCACCACAATTGCACGGGCATTCACGCTCAATCCTCCAGAGATTCAAGCCAGGCTGGCTTGGGTAAAAGCTCGCTTTAGTATACGGTCAACCAGGACGATGTGTCAGGCACAGGTCAGGGCAGGCCTCCGCCCAGCCGGATCGCCGGGACTGAATGGGCCGGGACTGAATGGGGCCTCAGGAAGGTTTACAATCAGGGTATGCACGACCCTAAAAACCAAGATGGGCCTCAAGGGGAGATCAAACCCGACTGGAAGGATTTTATAGCCCTGGTTATTGCAGCCTACTCCATTCTACTGCCCCCGCTCCTCCTGATTTTCGGCGCCGCCGCGCTGGTGTTGCTGCTGCTGTATGTGGTCTTCTGAGCCGGTTGAGCAATGCCAAACCTTGACAGCCCTTGCAAACCCCACATAAGGGCCGAGTTGTTGAAAGGAGAACCCATGCCTGTCACAGTTGAATACCTGTTCGAATCGCTCCCCGAGGGCTACAGGGAACGCCTGGGCCGCCCCGGGGAGTATCCCTTTACGCGGGGGGTCTACCCCCGGATGTACACCGACCGCCCCTGGACCATGCGGCAGTACGCCGGTTTTAGCAGCGCCGAGGAGTCCAACGCCCGCTACCGCTACCTGCTTTCGCAGGGCCAGACCGGGCTCTCGGTGGCCTTCGACCTACCCACCCAGCTCGGCCTGGACCCCGACCACCCCCTGAGCGTGGGCGAGGTGGGCAAGGTGGGGGTCTCGATCGCCTGCCTCGAGGACATGCGCACCCTGCTGGACGGCATCCCGTTGGACAAGGTCACCACCAGCATGACCATCAACGCCCCCGCCAACATGCTGCTGGCCCTGTACCTGCTGGTGGCCGAGGAGCAGGGCGTGAGCTGGGATAAGCTGGGCGGCACCATCCAGAACGACATCCTGAAGGAGTACATCGCCCGCGGCACCTACATCTTTCCCCCCGGCTCCTCCATGCGCCTTATCACCGATGTGTTTGCTTTCTGCAGCGAGAAGGTGCCCAAGTGGAACACCATCAGCATCTCGGGGTATCACATCCGCGAAGCCGGCTCCACCGCCGCGCAGGAAATTGCCTTTACGCTCGCCAACGGCAAGGCCTATGTGCAGGCGGCCATAGAGGCCGGACTGGATGTGGATGCCTTTGCGCCCCGGCTTTCGTTCTTCTTTGCTTCGCATAACGACATCCTCGAGGAGGCCGCCAAGTTCCGCGCAGCCCGGCGCATGTGGGCCCGCATCATGCGCCATGAGTTCAAGGCCCAAGACCCCAAAAGCTGGACGCTGCGCTTCCACACCCAGACCGGCGGCTCCACCCTCACCGCCCAGGAACCCCTGAACAACGTGGTGCGCACCGCTTACCAGGCCCTGGCAGCGGTGCTGGGCGGCACCCAGAGCCTGCACACCAACGCCTACGACGAGGCGCTGGGCCTGCCCACCGAAAAAAGCGCCCTGCTGGCCCTGCGCACCCAGCAGATTCTGGCCTACGAGTCGGGCATCACCCGGGCGGTAGACCCCTTGGGGGGTAGCTTTTACGTGGAGCACCTGACCGATGCGCTCGAGGCCCAGGCGCAGGCCTACCTCGATCAGATTGCCAAGCTGGGGGGTGCGGTGGCAGCGGTCGAGGCCGGTTTCTTCCAGCGGGAAATCGAGGAAGCGGCCTGGGAATTCCAGCGCCAGGTGGAAAGCGGCCAGCGGATTATCGTGGGGGTCAACCGCTTCAACAACCCCGACTCCCCCCTCAACGAGCACACCCCGGTGCAAAAAATCAGCGATGCCCTGGCCAACCGCCGCAAGGCCCAGATTCAGGCCTTCCGGGCAGGGCGCGACGGCCAGGCCACTGCCAATGCCCTCGAGGCCCTGCGAAAAGCCGCCCGGGGTTCGGAGAATCTGATGCCCTATATCCTCGAGGCCTTCCGGCGCCGGGCCACCCTGGGCGAGATCTGCGGCGTGCTGCGCGAGGAATGGGGCGAGTACCAGCCCTCTTACTAGTTTCTTTCAATCCTCGGGCTCTCACCCGAGCGTAACGAAAGTCGCCAGGCCAGTTACCTGAATGCCCAGCGGGTTGGCTTTCTGCGCTTCAAGCGGAAAAAAAACTGACCTCGGCCTCCTGGCAAGCCGGGCGCCCTGCACCGGGGTATCAGGAGTCCAGGCCCACCCCGGTGGGTTGACCCCAGTATAGCACACTGGTTTCAATCCTCACTCGGGCTCTCACCCGAGCACAACAATCTCACTTTGGCACTCGTCCTAGAGGGGTTTCAAGAGGCCTTTTTTGCGCAACTCCCCAAAAAGGCCTCCGACGCAGGGTGAGAGAGGGTAGGGGAAAATCGAGTTTTCGACGTCCTCTAGCCGGTTTATCGGTTTGCGCGAACCCCCTGGGTTTTGCCACCTGCTTGGGGTTCACACAAAAGTAACTCATGCTACAAACTGGTAGGATAAACGGGTAGCATATATCCCAACTCGGGTACAATACGCAGCGTATACGATAGAAGCCTGCCCTCATACCCGAGGATCTTCCCATCGAGCCTAATACCTAATAATGGTAAGGATGACCTGGCCGAAACTTTGCTGGATACTAGGAGGGGCTCTTGCGCTGGCAGCCCTTGGGGTCGGCAGCGGCCTGTGGGTACAAAGCCGCCAGGCAGCACAGGCCCGGCCCCCCGCCCCCTACCGTACCTACACCGCCACCGGACAGGTCGTGAACCTAAAAGCCCTGGGAAACGAGGGTTGCATGGTGCAGGTTAGGCTGCACCAGTGGGTGTCCTTGAGCGATGGCTTTACCCTGGCCGAGATGCCGCAGCGGGGCCAGCTCTACACCCTTGGCGCTACCCCTGAGCAGTGCCTGACCCTCGAGGTTGCGCTGGCCTCGTCAGGTGAGCGTGAAGACCCGGAAAGCCCCCGCCACATCTACTACCAGGCCGGGCAGGGGCCGGGTGGCGAGTGGCGCATGCTGGGCAGTCCCTCGGCCCCCCGGGGCTGCGGGGGTTTGTAGAGCTAGAGCCTTAACTCGTAGAGCGCCACGTGCAGGGGGTAGCCCATGCGAATCACCCGCTTCTCCCCCACGCACACAAAACCCAGGCCCTCGTAGAAGCTGCGCAGTTTGGGGCGGTTGAAGTCGGTGTCCAGGCGCAGAAAGGCCAGACCTTCGGCCCTGGCCCGCTCCTGGGCCCAGGCCAGCATGGCGGCGGCCACCCCCTGCCCCGCCACCGCCCGCCGCACCGCCACCTTGTGCACAAAAGCCGAGGTTCCCGTCGGAATCTCAGGCCAGAAGAGGGGGTCGGCGTGCTGGTAGATGAGGGTGCCCACCGCCTGCCCCTGCCAGTAGGCCAGGAACAGCTCGCCCTGCTGGGCCACCGGGCGGAGTATCTCGGGGGTGAGATCCTCGAGGTGCCAGAGCGTCTCGCCCCGCGCCATCAGCCAGCGGGCGGCTTCGCTGAGGATATCGGAAGCAACCCCAGCTTCCTCCACCGAGGCGGGCCGCACCTCCACCCTCAATCCCGCCCCCTGGGGTCGAGCACATCCCGCAGGGCATCGCCCAGCAGGTTGAAGGCCAGCACCGTGAGCAGAATGCCCATGGCCGGCGCGGTGGGGGCCCAGATGGCCTCGGCGATGTAGCTGCGGGTCTCAGAGACCATGGCCCCCCACTCCGGGGTGGGGGGCTGGGCCCCAAAACCGATAAACGACAGGCCCGCGGCGGTCAGGATGGCCCCGCCCACATCGAAGCTGGCCTGTACAAACACCGGCGTGAGGGTGTTGGGCAGCAGGTGGCGCAGCATCAGGCGCCCCTGGGAGGAGCCCAAGGCCCGCGCCGCCTCCACAAACTCACGCTCCCGCAAAGCCAGCACATTGGCCCGCACCAGCCGGGCGTAGATGGGCCAGCTCACCAGGGCCACCGCAAGGATGGTGTTGTTGAGGTTGGGCCCTAACGCCGCGGCAATGGCCATGGCCAGAATGAGCGAGGGGAAGGCAAAAAAGATATCGGTCACGCGCATCAGCAGGTTGTCCCAGGCCCCGCCCAGGGTACCGGCCAGGAGTCCCACCGCCACCCCAATCAACACCGCCAGAATCACCACACCAAACCCCACCCGCAGGGAGATGCCCGCGCCGTGGGCCACCCGGGCCCAGACATCGCGGCCCAGCTGGTCGGTGCCGAGCCAGTGTTCTGCGGAGGGCGGCTGCAAGCGCTGGGCGATGTTCTGGCTGATGGGGTCAGGGGCGATGACCGGTGCCAGCAGGGCCACCAGCACCAGCAAGACCAGCAAAAATAGGCCAATCAGGCCCCCAGGGTTGCGCAAAAAGCGCCGAAGGGGGCGGGATGGGCGTCCAGCAGGAACTACAACAGCCATGGGTACTCCGTCGGGTTAGGCATAGCGGATACGAGGGTCGAGAAAGGCATACAGCAGATCCACGATCAGGTTAATGAGGGCATACACCAGCCCCACCAGAAGCGTCACCCCCATGACGGCGGGGAAGTCCAGGCTGGTAGCCGACTGGGTTACATAGCGCCCGATACCGGGCCAGCTAAAAATGGTCTCGGTCAGCACCGCACCGGAGAGCAGGCCGCCCAGCAGACCCCCCAGCAACGTGAGCACCGGCAGCGAGGCGTTTTTGAGGGCGTGGCGAAAGACCACGGCCCGGCCGGGCACCCCCTTGGCTCGAGCGGTGCGGATGTAGTCCTGCGAGAGCACCTCGAGCATGGCGGCACGGGTCATGCGGGCCAGAATGGCTGCCGAAAACAAGCCCAGCACAAACGCCGGCAGCACCAGGTGGCGCAGCGAGTCCAGGAAGACCCCCCAGTCCCTGGCCAGCAGGGCATCAACGCCCACCATACCGGTAACCCTGGGCGGTGGAAAGGTAAATCCGTCTAGGCGCCCCTGCACAGGTAACAGATCTAGCTGCCGGGCAAACACGTACTGCAGCAGAACCGCCAGAAAAAACACCGGGGTGGCCCCGCCGATGAGGGCCAGGATGCGCACCGTAACGTCGGTGGCCTTGTTCTGTCGCAAAGCGGCCAGAATGCCGGCCGGCACACCCAGCAAGAGCGTCACCAAAAAGGCCGCTACCGAGAGCTCGAGGGTCGCGGGGAAAAACTCCTTCAGGTCTTCAGCCACGGCCCGCTGGGTGCGCAGCGAGTTGCCCAGATCGCCGGAGAGCAGGCGGCCCATGTAAATCAGGTACTGCTGCCAGATGGGTTTGTCCAAACCGTAGCGCTCCCGGAATTCCCTAATCTGCTCCTCGCGGGCGTTATCCCCCAGGGCCGCAATGGCAGGGTCAATCGGCACCACATTGGCGATGAAGAAGGTGGCAAAGGTAACCCCCCAGACCACAAAAATCACAAAAAAAAGTCGTCGTAAAAGGTAAGGAAACATAGTCATGATTTAGGGTTCGGAGCCCAGGGTGTCCTAGGCCATACCCTGAGCCCCGAACCCTGGGCTGCTTATGGAAGTTTGCTGATGTTCTCGAAGCGCACCTGGCCCTGGGCGTTGCGCACGTAGCCTTCCACCTTGGCCGACAGGCCGATGGGCACCGCCGGCTGGTAGAGCACGGCGTAGGGGCCATTTTTCAGCACATAATCGGTGAGAATCCGGTACAGTGCCACCCGCTTGGCGGGGTCGGTCTCGAGGGCCGCCTGGTTGGTCAGCCGAATGGCGGTGGGATCGTTCCAGACGTTGCGCCAGGCCAGGCTGCGGGCCTCGAAGTTGGCCCAGGGGGTGGCGTTGCCATCAGGGTCGGGGAAGTCGGGGCTCCAACCCACCAAGACCATCTGGTGGTTCTGGGCGCGGTAGGTGCGCAGCACCTCGGCGTTGGCGATGGCCTTGACGTTGGCTTTGAAGCCGCCCTTGGCCAGGTCGGACTGGATCTTGGCGGCAATGTCTGCGCAGGGGATACCCCCGCCGCAGATCCCGGTGCTTACCAGAAGTTCGAACTCGAGGCCGTTCGGATACCCCGCCTGGGCCAGCAGGCGCCGGGCCCGGGCCGGGTCAAAGGTGTAGGGGGTGCGGGGGTCGTAGCCCAGCAGCCCTTTAGGGATGAGGGTCTGGATCTTGGTGCCGTTGCCCTGCACCAGCCCGCTCACCAGCTCGTCCTGGTTGATGCTGTAACGCACCGCATCGCGCACCAGCTTGTTGGCGAAGGGGCTGCCTTCCTTGACGTTCATGCCCAGGTAGTTCAGGCGCAGGCTGTCGGCCTTGAGGGTCTTGAAGCGGGGGTTGCCAGCCAACGCCCGCAAGGCTTCTGGGGTAAGCCCCTCGGCGATGTCAATCTCGCCCGACTCGAGGGCCGTGCGCAGCACCGCCGGTTCTTTGATCTCGCGCAAAATGACGCGCTGCAGTTTGGGCTTGACGCGGGCGTTGGGGTTGGCCTCCAGCAACACCTGCGAACCCCGATCCCAGCGCACCAGCCGGAAGGGCCCCGAGCCAGCCGAGTTGTTGGTGAGCCATTCTTTGCCAAAGTCGTTGCCCTTGGCGTTTTTCTGCACGGTCTCGGAGTCCACAATGCCGCCGATGTTAAAGGTCAGAATCGAAAGGAAGGAGCCCGGAGAGGCGGTTTTGGGAAGGCTCACCACCACCGTGTAGTTATCCACGGCCTTGGTGGCCCCCGGCTTAAGCTGGGCAATCTCGGTGAACAAGAAAGAACCCGGCCCCTTGATGGCCAGCGCCCGTTCAAAGGTATAGACCACATCTTTGGCGGTCACCTCGTTGCCGCTGGAGAACTTGCTACCCCGGCGCAGGCGGAAGGTGATCTCCCAGGTATCCCGGCCCCGCTCCACCTTCCAGCTCTCGGCCAGACCCGGCTTTAGGGTTGAGAGATCGGTGCCCTCGTACTTGACCAGGGTCTCGTACAGGTTGTCGGTGATCAGGCCACCAGAAAACTCGTAGGAAACCTGGGGATCCAGGGTGATCAGGTCGGACCAGTCCCCACCGTAAATCAGGGTCTGGGTGCGGTCTTGGGCCAGGGCACCCCCAAGGCTCAAAGCCGCAATGAGCCCAACTGCTTTTACTAGCCTCATGAAGCCTCCTTTCGATACGTCGAAACAATACCGATAAACACACGGCAGGTCAAGACATTGCAATGACGTACGGGCATATACTACGCCCGATGTCCTGGCAAGTACTGAAAACCTTTTTCTGGCTGGGTCTGACCGCTTTTGGCGGCCCGGCAGCCCACTTTGCCATTTTCCAGCGGCTGCTGGTGGGAGAAGGAAAGTGGGTGAGTAAAGCGCAGTACTTGAGGATGCTGGCCGCCGTCAATCTGATTCCGGGCCCCAACTCCACCGAGACAGCCATGCTTTTGGGGTACGCAAGAGCGGGCCACTGGGGGCTGCTGCTGGCAGGGCTGGGGTTTATCGTTCCGGCAGCGGCAGTCACGCTGGCCTTGGTGGCCCTCTACCGGGAGGTGGCCGCGCTGCCCTTGGTACAGGGGACCTTTCTAGGACTCAAGCTGGCCTTGGCGGCCTTGATCGCCCAGGCTTTATGGGATCTGCTGCCCCACCCCAAAAAACAGCCCCAGACCTGGACGCTGGCCCTGGCCGGGCTGGCGATGGCGGGGCTGGGTGTGGTGGAGTGGGCGGTGGTGTTGCTGGTGGGCTTACTGATGGTGCTGGGCAAAAGCACAAAAATGCTGAGCGTGGAACCCCTCGGTCTGTTCTGGTTTTTTTGCTGGTGGGCTCCACTTTGTTCGGCTCGGGCTATGTGTTGATTGGGCTGATGCAGGAGATGGTGAGTCGGAGCTGGCTAAGTCCAGGCGACCTCCTGAACACCCTGGCCCTGGGTCAGATCACACCGGGGCCCCTGCTAACCACAGCCACAGCAGCAGGCATTCCTGGAGCGGTACTCTCAACCGTTGGCATTTTTTTACCCTCGTTCATATTTGCCTTTTTTGTGGCCGGCCTCCTGCACCGCTGGCAGGAGCATCCCATTGCCGAAGCTATTTTTCAGGGAGCCTCTGGAGCAGCCCTAGGCCTCATCGCCTGGGCCTTGTGGCTATTGGGACGCGAAACCCTGGTGGGCTGGGCAGAGCTACTTGCGGCATTGCTGGCACTTGGGCTCCTGCTACGCCAATTTCCCCTTATTCCCTTACTGGGGATTTTCGGGCTGGGTGGCACATTGTGGAGCGCTTGGGTGGTGGGCTAAACATCGCACTGCTTTTGAACGGCAAACGCCCTGGGCGATCGAACCCCGTTCCAGCAAACCAGGCACAGGTTCCCACAACTGCACAAGCGGTAGAAATCGCTTGATGGAACCCTGGATAACCGCTGTCAAAACAGAATCCGAGGGTGTATACCCTCGGATTATAGCCTGGTGGAGCCGAGGGGACTCGAACCCCCGACCTCTTGAGTGCGATTCAAGCGCGCTCCCAACTGCGCCACGGCCCCAAGCGTTGTTTAGTGTAGCCCGGAGCCGTTCGGCTGTCTAGCCTTCCTTGACCCGCACCTCAATCCGGCCCCGGCGGTCGCGCACTTCCAGCTTGGCTTTTGCCCGGCCCTTGCGGTACTCGGACTTGTAATGACCCCCGCCGGCTTGATACTTGACCCTTGTCCAGCCGCGGGCCACCAGGTCGCGGTGGTGGTGGGCGTACACCTCAGCCGCCCGGCTGCTGCGGTACACCACCACAATCCCCTGGGGTTCTGGCACCCGCTCCACCACCACAAGGCCCGGAACCAAGGCAATGCGGATGTCGGCACTGATGGTGAGGGTGGGTGGGGGCGGGGCCTCGAGCGTCACCCTGATCTGGGCAAAGGCCATAGAACTTAAAACCAGCAAAACCATCACACCACGCATGCCGTTACCCTAACCCCGGGTATCCGCGGCTGTGTGTGAGGGACGTTAAGGCCTCTTTTATGATCCGCCTGTAGTAAGGTGGGCTCCATGCAGGTACACCTGCTTGCGGTGCAAACTGAGCTACACCCCCAGCCCTACACCAGCCCCGAGGGCTTCAGGCAGTACGTGCGGGAGCTCGCTCAAGCCGCCATCCACGGGCTCCCGGAACACGAACCCCGCCTCATTGCCTTCCCCGAGGCTTTCGCGCTGCCGCTGTTGTTCTGGATGGGCACACCCAGGGCCATTCGTGAGGCCAGAACCAGTCTACAAGCAGCGCTGGTGCTGCTACGGGAAGAGTGGCGAGCGGCCCTGGGGCTGGGGGTTTTGAGCCCTGCCGCGTTCTATCATCTGCGGGCCCGGAAGGTCTGGCCGGTGTACGAACAGGCTTTCCGAGAGGCCGCCCAGGCCGCCGGGGCTTATGTGGTAGCTGGCAGCATCTTCAGCCCCTTCATGGACTGGGAACCCGCACAGCAACTACACGCCCTGGGCCGACGGGTGTACAACCTGTCACTGGTTGTTTCACCCCAGGGTACCATCCTGGGGCGGGTGCCCAAGGTTCATCTCACCGCCCACGAACGCAGGGCTTTTTTGTCGGGGGGATGGCCCGGTAGACAGATCCTAAAAACCCGCCTGGGCGTTATCGCCAACCTGATCTGCCTGGATGCCTTTCATGAAAGCCTGCTCGAGCAGGCCGATGCCGCCGGGGCCTGGCTGGTGGTACAGCCCTCGGCCAACGCCGCCCGCTGGGATGGCCCCTGGAGCACCGACCCAAACCAGGTAGAGGGGCAGGTCTGGCTGCGCGAAGGGCTGGGCAAAAAGCTGCAAAACCGGGAGCACCTACGCTTTGGCCTTAACCCCATGCTCAACGGACACCTCTACGACCTGTACTTCGAGGGCCGAAGCGGCGTCTATCAGGCCGGTGGCCCGCTGGCCTTGGCCGATCGTGCGGTGGGCCATGCTTTCGTGCACGCGGTGGTAGAACTGCCAGAGGCACGGACGTTGGGCTAAATTGGGGCCATGCGCCTCTCCAAAACCGATATCTACGCCTTTAAAATCCTGGGTTATCTCGGTGCCCAGGCCCCAGATCGCCTTGTTGGAAGCGAGGAACTCAGCAAGGCCACCGGCGTACCGCACACCTACCTAGCACGCATTCTGGCCGCCTTGGTAGGACACAACCTGGTGCTTTCCAAAAAAGGCCAGGGTGGGGGGTATGCCCTCCCGCGCCCCCCTGAAGAGATCAATCTGCGCGACGTGATCCGGGCGGTGGATGGCCCCATCGCCCCCCTGGCCTGCGTGAGCCTCAACTGGCCCAAAGCCTGCACGGAGGAGCGCCGCTGCCACGCGCGCAGCGTGGTCTGGCTCAAGGTGCGGGATGCAGCGTTGCAAATCCTGAGCCAGGTGAGCGTGGCCGACCTGGCCGCCGATTTCCGACAAGGGGTGGATTACACCGAGTGCCTGGGGCACCTGCTGCCCTCGAGCGAGCTGCTCACCCGCCGCCCCAGCAAGGCCGGCGCCGGCCCTCGAGCGAAGACGGGGTAGACTCAAAAATAGCCCAGCAGAGCAAAAAGCTTGAATCAACCGCTGGTCTTGGGTATGATGCCGCTTATAGATTACATTTTTTGTAATCTATATCAGCGTAACCTCGAACATCTTTACCCTAAGCTGTTTTGGGTTAACTGATGCCGTGCAAAGGAGGAACCTAATATGAGCTACGCCAACCCCGACGTGCTGGTTTCAACCGACTGGGTGCTGGAAAACCTTAACAACCCCGAGGTGCGCATCCTCGAGGTCAACGAAGATATCCTGCTCTACGACACCGGCCATATTCCCGGCAGCCAAAAAATAGACTGGCAGGCCGACCTGTGGGACGACACCATCCGCGAGTTCATCCAACCCCACGAGCTGGCCGCCCTGTTCGAGCGGCTGGGCATCTCCAACGACACCACCATTGTGCTGTATGGGGACAAGAACAACTGGTGGGCGGCCTATGCCTTCTGGTTTTTTAGCTACAACGGCCACCAGAAACTCAAGCTGATGAACGGGGGGCGCATTAAGTGGATTCAGGAGAACAAGCCCCTCACCACCGAGGTACCCAGCTACCCCAAAGGCTCCTATACCCCCGGCCGGCGCGACCCCAATCTGCGGGCCTTCCGCGATGAGGTGCTGGCCCACCTGGAAAAGGTCAAGGCCGGCAAGGGTGCCCTGGTGGACGTGCGCAGCCCCGCCGAGTTCACCGGTGAGAAGACCCACATGCCCGAGTACCCCCAGGAAGGGGTGCTGCGCGGCGGCCACATCCCCGGCGCCAAGAACATCCCCTGGGCCACCACCGTGAACCCCGACGGCACCTTCAAAAGCGCCGAAGAGCTGCGGGCCATCTACGAAACCAAGGGCATCACCCCCGATAAGGAGGTGATCGCCTACTGCCGCATCGCCGAGCGCAGCAGCCATAGCTGGTTCGTGCTCAAGCACCTGCTGGGCTTCCCCAACGTCAAAAACTACGACGGGAGCTGGACCGAGTGGGGCAATGCGGTGGGGGTGCCCATCGAGAAAGGCCCGGAAAAGTAGCCTGGAGCACTGGATGCCCCCTGCCGAGTCTCGAGCAGGGGGTTTTGCTTTGCAAATCCGGGATAGACTGGAGAAAATGCCACACGCCGAGTCTGAGCCCATCATTCACCCGCACGAGCGAAGGGCCCTCGAGGCGCTGCTGAGGCCTTCCGCTACGATTTCAAGCCCGGCTGGTCGCGGCCCAACCTCACCGGCCTTGAGGGCGTTTTTGAGGGGCACTACCCCAGCATGCGCCAGGCAGTGGAGGCCGTGGTGGCCCGCAAATACCAGCCAGGCGGCCCCTTCAACCCCGAAACCCCCGGCCCCTGGAAAGACACCCCGGCGGTACGCGCCCGGGCTTTCCCACATGAAGAATGGCTGGTAGAGGTGGTGGCTACCCAGGCCCAGTACCTCTTCGATACCTTTGGGAAGTTCCCCGCCACTGTCCCCACCATCTACAGCCTGATGTTTTTGCAAACCCACCACCTCGACCCCGAGTACTACGACCGCTTCTTCGAGCCGGGGGCCTATTTGCAAACCCACAAAGAACACCTGGAAACCTGGCACGGCCTGCGGCTGGATGAGCTACCCAGGCGCACCGAATAGAGCGTTTCCCACGAATACCCAGTACAGCGTATTTTGCTGTACTGGGCAAATTGCCTGCCACCGTGGGGCAGGCAATTGTGGGAGACGCGATAAACACGGCTGCCCGGTCTGGGCTACTGCCCTTCGGCCACCTTGCGCAGCTTTTGCAGCCCGCCCTCGAGGTTGTAGACCTGCTCATAACCCGCCGCTTCCAGGTAGAGCCCGGCCAGCTCGCTCAGCACCCCCCGCTCGCAGACGAGCAGCAGGGGGCGGTCTTTGGGCAGGTTGTGGCTGCCCTGCTGGATCTCGGACAGAGGAATATGCAAGGCACCCTCGAGGTCACCTGGTTTGTACTGCCCAGGCGGCCGCACATCCACCACCACCGGGTTCTCCTGAAGAAAGCTTTTGAGCAGCTCGGGCTTGAGGGTCCGCATGGCTTCCACAATAAAACAAAAGGCTGGGGCTCTCATGCCAGACTCGGCTGGTTTGCAGCCTTCCGGCGGCGAACCAGCCCGACCGAAGGGAGGGGAACAGCATTTCGCCAGTACCGCTTCGGCTTATCAAAGCAAAATGCGCACCACCCCAGCCCAAGGACGGAGCGGCCTCCTAGTCCTCGATTTCCAGCAGCGCCTCGGCCTGGAAGAGGTTGATGCCGCTCTCAACCAGGGCCAGGTACTTCTCCATGCTGCTCACTTCCTCGACCTGCTCTTCTAAGAACCACTGCAAGAACTGAAAGCCCACGTAGTCGCTTTCAGCCAGGGCTATTTTGGCCATGGTCTGGAACTGCTCGGTCACGGTGCGTTCCCACTTGAGGGCCTGCGCCACCGCATCGGCCGCACTCTTGAAGCCGGTGGAGGCTGCCGGGATGGCCGGGAAGTGCACCACCTCCCCCACATCGGTCAGAAAGCGCACAATCTTCATGGCATGCTCTTTTTCCTCCGCGGCCTGCTGGTAAAAGAGTGCGGCCCACTTGTCCAGGTTTTGCTGGGCGAAGTAGGTGCCGATGGCCAGGTACTGCTGGTGCGCACCGAGTTCGTGGCCGACCTGCTCCTGGAGTTTCTGGGCGAGCTTGCTCGAGATCATGGTTTGCACGGCCTTTGGCATGTTCGACTCCTTTTGTTTGAGATGGCCCGACAGTAGTTTTGCTGTACGCAACTACCCAGTTCGAGCTTAGCACGCTTGCCGGGTTCTAAAGTAAGCCAACCCCCAGGCCGGGCCTTTGCGTGTTTATACTCAAATCACGCAACACTATGCAAAAACCGGGTAGTCACCGGCCCCAATAAGTGTTATGCTCTCCCCTTGGTATGCCTGCTCGCACCGACCTGAAAAAGATTATGATTATCGGCTCCGGCCCTATCACCATCGGCCAGGCGGCAGAATTCGATTACTCGGGAACCCAGGCTGTCAAGGCCCTGCGCAGCGTGGGCTACCAGGTGGTGCTGGTGAATTCCAACCCGGCCACCATCATGACCGACCCCGAGCT
Organism: Meiothermus taiwanensis WR-220; assembly: GCF_003568585.1. Classification (NCBI taxonomy): domain Bacteria; kingdom Thermotogati; phylum Deinococcota; class Deinococci; order Thermales; family Thermaceae; genus Meiothermus; species Meiothermus taiwanensis. The sequence continues at coordinate 675,080 of NZ_CP021130.1, read as the reverse complement.
CGCGGAGGGCACCTACCTGGAGCCCCTCACGGTGGAGTTCCTGGAAAAAATTATCGCTGCTGAACGCCCGGATGCCCTCCTGCCCACCCTGGGCGGCCAGACCGCGCTCAACCTCTCGATGGCCCTCTACGAGCAGGGCATTCTGGAAAAGTACGGTGTCGAGCTGATTGGGGCCAACGCCGCCGCCATCAAAAAAGGCGAAGACCGCGAGGAGTTCCAGAGAGCCATGCTCAAGATTGGCGTGGACGTGCCCAGGGGCAAGATGGTGCACAGCCTGGAAGAGGGGCTGGCCTTCGCCCGCGAGGTGACCGGCTATCCGGTGGTGGTGCGGCCCAGCTTCACCCTGGGGGGCACCGGGGGTGGGATTGCTGAAAACGAGGCCGAGTTCGTGGAAATCCTGACCCGCGGGCTCTCCCTCTCCCCCACCCACTCCGCCCTGGTGGAGGAGAGCATCGTGGGCTGGAAGGAGTACGAGCTCGAGGTCATGCGCGACAAGAACGACACCGTGGTGATCATTACCTCCATCGAGAACGTGGATCCCATGGGCGTGCATACCGGCGACTCCATCACCGTGGCCCCGGCCCAGACCCTCTCGGACGTGGAGTACCAGAAAATGCGCGACGCGGCCATCGCTATCATCCGCGAGATTGGGGTGGAGACCGGGGGCTCCAACATCCAGTTCGCCATCGACCCCAGAAGCGGGCGGATGATCGTGATCGAGATGAACCCGCGGGTTTCTCGCTCCAGCGCCCTGGCTTCCAAGGCCACCGGCTTCCCCATCGCCAAAATTGCCGCCCTGCTGGCGGTGGGCTACACCCTGGACGAGATCCCCAACGACATCACCCAGAAGACCCCGGCCAGCTTTGAGCCCACCATCGACTACGTGGTGACCAAGATCCCCCGCTTCGCCTTTGAGAAGTTCAGCACCCTGCCCAACACCAACCCCGGCGGCTTCTCCGACCGGCTGGGCACCCAGATGAAAAGCGTGGGCGAGGTGATGGCCATTGGCCGCACCTTCAAGGAATCTTTTGGCAAGGCCCTCCGGAGCCTCGAGGCCGATGTGCGCGCAGAGTTCTCGGGGCTTACCACCGAGGAGCTGGAGGCCCGGCTCTACCCCAACCCCACGCGAATTTATGCAGTCCTGGAATTGCTGCGGCGGGGTGCGCCCGTGGATCGTCTGTACGAAAAGACCCGAATTGAGCCCTGGTTCCTGACCCAGCTCAAGGAGGTGGTGGAGGCCGAACACGACCTCGAGACCGAGCCGCACCGCCTGGAAGACCTCGAGGACTGGCGCTACGTCAAGGGCCTGGGCCTTTCGGACGCTCGAGTGGGCGAGCTGCTGGGGGTTTCCGAGGCTGCGGCCCGCAAACAACGCCTGGCAGCGGGTTGCAGACCGGTTTATAAGACCGTGGACACCTGCGCCGCCGAGTTCGAGGCCTACACCCCCTACCACTACAGCACCTACGAGCTAGAGGACGAGGTGCGCCAGACGGCCAAGCCCAAGGTGGTCATTCTGGGTAGCGGCCCCATCCGCATCGGGCAGGGGGTGGAGTTCGACTATGCCACCGTGCACGCAGTCTGGGCCCTTAGGGCGGCAGGCTACGAGACCATCATGGTCAACTCCAACCCCGAGACCGTCTCCACCGACTACGACACCGCCGACCGGCTCTACTTCGAGCCCCTGACCCTGGAGGATGTGCTCAACCTGGCCGAGCACGAGAAACCCATCGGGGCCATCGCCACCCTGGGCGGCCAGACCCCCCTAAAGCTCGCTAGAAAGCTGGCCGAGGCCGGTGTCCCGCTGCTGGGGACAAGCTGGGAAGCCATCCACAAAGCCGAAGACCGGGCCGAGTTCAACCAGCTCTGCGCCGCGCTGGGCATCCCCCAGCCCAAAGGCGCAGTGGCCCGCACCCCCGAGGAAGCCCTCAAGCTGGCCGAGGCCCTGGGCTATCCCCTGATGGTGCGGCCCAGCTACGTGCTGGGGGGGCGGGCCATGCAGGTGGTGCGCAACCCCGAGGAGCTGCGCTGGTATCTGAGCGGCATCTACGCAGCCCTGGCCGAGCGGCCCTCGATTCTGCTGGATCAGTACCTGGAAAACGCCCTCGAGCTAGACGTAGACGCGCTCTGCGATGGAGAGCGGGTGGTGGTGGCCGGCATCATGGAGCACATCGAGCGGGCCGGGGTGCACTCCGGCGACTCGGCCACCATCCTGCCCCCCATCTCCCTCACCCCCGAGCAGCTCGAGACCGTCAAGGCCTACACCCGCAAGCTGGCCCTGGCGGTGGGGGTCAAGGGCCTGATCAATGTGCAGTACGCCATCAAAGACGGCGCGGTCTACATCCTGGAGGCCAACCCCCGCGCCTCCCGCACGGTGCCGTTCGTTTCCAAGGCCATCGGCCATCCCCTGGCCAAGTACGCGGCCCTGATTGCAGTGGGCCGCACCCTGGAGGAGCTGGGCTTCACCGAGGATCCCACCCCCGGCTTCTACTCGGTCAAGGAGGTCTTGATTCCCTGGCTCAAGTTCCCTGGGGTCATCCCGGTGCTGGGGCCCGAGATGCGCTCGACCGGCGAGAGCATGGGCATAGACACCGACCCCTACCTGGCCTACTACCGGGCCGAGCTGGGGGTGGGCCAGCGGCTGCCGCTTTCCGGCAAGGTGCGTTTCATCGAGGCCGAGCAACTCAAGCCCGACTGGGAGGCCGCGGGTTTTGCGGTCTCTGAAGAGGACTACGACCTGCTGATTGCCCTCACCCCCCACCCCGAGCTGCGCCGCGCTGTGGAGAGCGGCAAGCCCTTCATCACCACGCTCGAGGGGGCTAGGTGGAGCCTCGAGGCCATCCTGCGCGCACGCAACTCCAGCCTGCCGGTCAGGTCGTTGCAAGCCTGGCACAACCCACAAAAACCGGCCCCATAACGAGGCCGGTCAACCCAGAAACCCCTACTTCTTGGCCGTCGACTTTTTGGTAGCGGCGGTCTTTTTAGCCGCCGATTTGGCCGTGGCTCTAGCTGCGGTCTCGGTGGTTTTCGCGGCGGTTTTGCTAGCAGTCTTCCTGGTAGTGGTCTTAGCAGCCTTCTTTTCAGCAGGTTTAGCGGTGGCTTTAGCCGTGGGTTTTTCTGCTGCCTTGGCCGTAGTTTTCTTGGCTGGAGCCTTGCTAGCAGTTTTGCTCGCGGACTTCTTCTCCGTGGTCTTGGCAGCGGGCTTTTTGCTTGTTTCGGATTTGGCTTTTTCGGGCATGTGTATACCTCCTCGCAGTCCAGTGTGGAGATATCTAGGCCCCAGCTCCCAAACCATGCGCTATCCAGCGGATGATTCGCCCGTTGCACAAAACCCAAAAGCATCTTGTGCACTGCAGGCGAGCGGTGCTTTTAGATTGTTTCTCCACTAAACCTCACTATACAACATCTTGTATGCTTTTGATACGCGTAATACAACCAGTTGTTGAATTGCCAATCGGCGCGAGCCGGATCGCCATTGCCAGCTTTTCCCTTTCTTATCGGCACTTTTCCGCTGCCCAAACCCAGCCGGCCCATCTTAATCAAAACACCCCGAGGATCGCCGCCTGGCTTTGTTTAGCAAAAAAGCGTTTGTAAAACCCTGCGATACAATCTCCGTATGCTGGATTCAAAAACCCAAGCCCTGGCCCAGGACGTGCGCGCACTGCTCACCCAAGGGCTGGATGCCCTGGCTCGAGTGGGCCTCGACACCGAAGCGCTCAAGCAGGCTTTGTTGGATCTGGAAGGCCCATTTTTGCTAGTGGTTATCGGTGAGTACAACAGCGGGAAGTCTTCGCTGCTCAATGCCTTGCTGGGCGAAGACTTTCTAAAGGAGGGGGTCACCCCCACCACCGATCGCATCAACCTGATCGGCTATGGCCCTGAACCCAAACTACAGCCCCAGTCGCCGGAACTGGTGTTGGTTCAACTGCCACACCCCCTGCTCAAGGACTTGCACCTGGTCGACACCCCCGGTACCAATGCTATTTTGCAGCATCACCAGGTCTTGACCGAGCAGTTTCTCCCCCGCGCCGATCTTATTTTGTTCGTCACCAGCGCCGACCGGCCCTTCACCCAGTCCGAGGCCGATTTTCTTCGTCTAATCCGCGCCTGGGGGAAAAAGGTAGTACTGGTCATAAACAAAATTGACCTGCTCAGCGAGCCCGAGCTGCAGCAGGTGCTCGAGTTTGTCAAGAAAGCAGCCGATCAAACCCTGGGGCAGACCCCCCCGCTCTTTGCAGTCTCGGCCCGCCGGGCCAGACAGGGCCAGGTTGATGCCAGCCGCATTCCCGAGCTAGAAGCCCATATCCGGCAGGTGCTCAATCACGAGGCGGCCTCCATTAAACTCGGTTCCCCTTTGGGTGTGCTGATCCATCTTGTCGATGGAGCCAGGCCTGCTTTGGAGGCCCGGCTTGAGGAAACTGAGAAGCAGCTTGCCACCTGCCGCGAGCTGGATCACCTGCTCCAGCGGCACGAAGAGCGCACCCGCCGCGACTTCAACGGGCAGGTCGCCCTGGCCCTCCGGGCCATCGACGAGGTGCGCGCCCGGGGCGAGCGCTGGCTGGACGAAAAGGTGCGATTCTCCAGGTTCCTCGAGCTCATGCAGTCCAGCAAGCTCAAGCAAAGCTTTATAGACGAGGTGGTCAGAGGAGCCAACCAGGAAATCGAACGCCGGGTGCTCGAGGCCATGAACTGGCTGGCCAGGCGCGACCGCGAGTTGCTGGAAGACGCCCTCGTGCTGCTACGGGAGGCTCCTGGCCTCCGGCATGCTGAGCAAGCTGGCCCCGAAGAGCGTACCATTGCAGGCAACCTGGAGGAAGCCCTGCGCTCCTTTGACGCCGAGGCCGAGGCCAACCAGCTACGCGACTTTATCCAAGAGAGCCTGCGCGGCACCGCCCTGGCGGAGGTAGGGGTCATGGGCCTGGGCCTGACCATCCTGCTGGTAGCTCAGAAAATCGCCTTCGATATCCTGGGCATCTTTGCTACAGTGTTTGGGGCCATCCTGGCCACCTCCATCCTCCCCCGCCGCAAAGAGCTAGCTAAAACCCGTCTGCGCGAGCGATTAAACGAGCTCAAAGATACCCTCGAGCAAGCCCTCAACGAAACCCTAAATACCGAGATGCGCCTCACCCGCGAGCGCTTCAACAGCCTGTACCGCGCCCCTTGCACGCGCCTGGAAAGCACCCGCGAGGCCACCCTGGCCAACCTGCTAAAGGTTGAGGAGCTAAAACAAAGGGCGCTCGAGCTGCGTACCCGTCTGAACTAATCCCGGATTCAAAAAGATAATCTTCAAACAAAAAACATTGAGAGGCTATCTTTTTGAAACCGGCATCAGATCGTTTCCGCTTGCATCCCTCACCACCATGCGCAATCAAAGTTGAGGGATGCAAGCCGACCGATCCGTCATCAGCGCACCAGCAGCACCGGACACCGGGCATGCATGAGCACCTTCTGGCTCTGGCTGCCCAGCAGCAGGCCCTGCAGCTGGCTCAAGCCCCGGGTGCCCATTACGATCAGGTCTACCTGGCGAACCTCGGCCACCCGCAAAATGGCCTCTGCCGGCGGCCCTTCTAGCACCTCGGTCTCGAGCTCGGGCACCTCACCCAGCAAAGCCCGGGCCTGGGCTACTACCTGGTCGGCTGCCTGGGTTCGCCTGGAGATGGCCTCTTGCAAAAAGGGTTCCCCCAGATAATCGGGTACAGGGTCGTAGGTATGAACCAGGCACAGCGAAGCGCGGTGCTGCCGGGCCAGGTCGGCAGCCATCTGGGCTGCCTTCTGAGCATGAACTGAGCCGTCAAAGGCCAGCAGGATGTTTTTGAACATAATCTCCTCCTCCACCCCAACAGGTTGACTGGACGACCTAAATTTAATCAAATGTCTCCGGTGTTATCGCAAAAACATGCCAGCGTAACGCCCGCTTGCTTTACGCTTGTGCATTCGTCACATCCAGGGGGTTACGCTTCACGTAACTTTAGGTTATGTTGCGGGTGGTAGTATTCATCCTGTCATCGCCACCTTGCCCGCAAATCTGGAGGTAAAAATGGCAAAGCTTATAGCCGTAGACGATTCCATGGCAGACCTTAAGCTCATCGAGCAGTCGCTTGCACCCTACCACCAGGTGATCTTGTACCAGGGCAGCGAGAATGTCGAACAACGCATCGAAGCCGAAAAACCTGATGCGGTTCTGCTCGATGTGGTCATGCCTGGCCGCAACGGCTACGAGGTGCTTCGCGCCCTCCGGCGCAATGAGTCCACCAAGCACATTCCGGTCTTGATCATCAGCTCCAAGAGCGCCCCCACCGATATCGAATGGGGCAAGCGCCAGGGAGCCAGTGGCTATCTGACCAAGCCCTATACCCCTGAAGACCTGCGCAAAGCTGTCCAGGAAATCCTCTAGCCGGCCTGCTGGTTCCAGTTGAAATGGCATCTGCAGCTATCTGCGAACGGCTTGCGTTATGAGTAAGATCAGCATCGACAAAATCTGGGTGCTGCGGCTTGGTAGCGTCTTTTTGGGTGTTGAGCCCAAAGCCCTGAAAGAAGTGCTGGAAATAACGCAGCTCACGCCCATTCCGTTGGCTCCTCCACCCCTGCTGGGACTCCTGAGCAAACAGGGCCAGATTGTGTCGGTGTTTGATCTGAGCCAGGTGTTGCAGCTTCCGCCCACAGGTTCGGATCTGGCGGCTTTGCTCGAGGTCGAGGGTCAGTCCATTGCTTTTACAATCGACGAGGTGAGCGGGCTTCGCACCAACCTGGGTGGTGTCTGGGCCACCCCAAGCCAAGAACCCCTGTTCAGCGCAGTGCTGGAGGACGCTGGTAAAAACATCCGCATCCTGAACCCCAGCAGCCTGCTGGCCCACCTCACCGCCCGGATATCGGCCACAGCCCCCGCACCCACCTCTGCAATTCGAACCACCCCGTTCACCTAAACCGGCCATCCCCTGAGAGCACCTACTAAAGGAGTCCCATATGGAACAAACCCACCTTCCCATAAGCCACGACCCCTGGCTGGTCGGGGCCTCGTTCCTTATCGCGATCTTCGCATCGTATGCGGCACTGACTATTATCAGTCGTCTGCGGCAAAGCAGCAGCAGCAAGAATTGGCTGTGGCTGGGGGCCGCTACCTATGGGCTGGGGGTCTGGGCCATGCACTTCACCGCCATGACCGCCCTGCAGATCAACAAGCTGGTATCCTACGACCCGCTCATCACTCTAGTCTCCTGGTTTTTTGCCGTCCTGGGGGCTGCCGCCGCGTTCCAGATGGTCAGCCGGCCCAACGTGGGCCCGCTTCAGATCCTGGGCTCCGGCTTTTTCCTGGGAGCGGGTATCGGAACCATGCACTACGTGGGCATGCTTGCCATGCGCCTCGATGCCCAGCTCACCTTCAGCCCGCCCCTGGTGGTGCTTTCGGTTCTGGTAGCAATGGTTCTGGGTGCCTTCGGTATGTGGATGCTGGTCAGCCCGGTCTTGAGCCAGGTTCCATTCAGCAATCTGGCCACCGCCACCGTCACCGGCCTGGCCATCCCCTTCATGCACTACACCGCCATGCTGGCCGTGCGATTCACCGACACCGGCACCACCCAAATCCACAACATGATCGCTAGCGGCAGTCTGGTCACGCTCAACATTTTTGTGCTGTTTGCGGTAGCAGTCCTAGGGCTGCCAGTGTTTATCTCATCCCTGCTCGAGGCCCCCACAGAGCAGGCCCAGGAGGCTGAAGCATGACCCAGCGTGGCTCAAAAGCTGCTGTGCGTCCCGCGCGCCGCCCCAGGCCGGCCGCCCCCACACAGTTCCTGCCAACCGGTGGATTGCTGGGTTCGCTCAAAATCTGGCAAAAGCTGTTCCTGATCGTGCTGGCTTTCACATCGGTGGGTGCTGTGCCCGTCGTCATCATTTTTTCCCTCGAGCAACGCCAAAACGAAAGGCTGTATAGCCAGCTACAGGGTTACCAGCTTGCGCAGGCCCTTGATGCGGTATTCCAGCAAGTACACGAACACCGGCGCTACCTCCTGGACGACCGGCGCCTGGGCCTCAGAGGCAACCTGGCCAAAGAAGCCGCCGACGTGGATGACGCCCTGGCCCAACTGGCTCAGCTCAATGAGACCATGCGGGATCGCTTTGGTATTGGCGAGTCAATCGCCGAGCTCAATCAGAGATGGGCAGCAATTAAAAACCAGAGCCAGGCGGCCGGCAACAACGCTATCTTTGATATGCATCACCAGATGGTGCTGCAACTACAGCAGACCCTCGAAAAACTGAGCCTATCCTCTGGGATGCTGCTTAACATTGGGGAGGAGTCCTTCCTCCTGGCGGAAACTGCCCTACGACACCTGCCCGAGTTGCGCGAGACCCTGGCCGAGCTGCGTTTCCTGGGTATGGAGGTGCTGGCTCGAGGCTCCGCGCTCATCTACGAGCGGGAGCAGATCATCAACCTGCTCGAGCAGATATCCAAGCAAACTGAAAACACCCTGCTCAGCCTGGCCCAGAGCCGGTCAGGGCAGGTGCGGGGCATGGAAACCATCACCCAGGAGATTGAACAGGTTTTCACCGAGACCGGCTTCATTAACTCCTTTGTAACCAACGCAATTCTGGCCACCGCCCGGCCCACCCTGCGCCCCAGCGAGTACGCCAGCACCTTCAACCAGATCGATGCCAACGTGGCACAGCTCCAGCAAAACGCCCTGCAGGTGCTGCAAAACAACACCCTGCGAACCTGGCAAGAGCTCCAACATGAACAAACCCTGCTGTTCGTGACCATTGCGCTGGCCGTAACACTGGTGCTGGGGATTGTGGGGGCTGTGGTGCGTTCTATCACCCGCCCGTTGGGGCAGTTGTTCAATGCCTCTATGCGCCTGCGCAAGGGCGACCTGGGGGTGCAGGTACCCGTGCTCTCCTCCGACGAGCTGGGCTCACTGGCCCGCACCTTTAACGACACGGTGTTGCAGCTTAAAGCCAAAGCCGAGGCCGACGCCGAGCAGCTCCGCCAGAGCCAGCTCCTGCAAGAAAACATCGCCGCTTTCCTCAACGTAGCCATGGACATTGCCCAGGGCGACCTGACCAAGCGCGGACGGGTTACCGAGGATGTGCTGGGCAACGTGGTCGACGCGGTAAACCTGACGGTCGAGGAGATCGCCTATCTGCTCAAGCAGGTGCAGGCCGCTGCCGAGATGGTTAACCAGGGCGCTGCCCAGATGGCCCAGAGTTCCGCAAGTGTGCAGGAAAAAGCCGAGTCACAGGCCGAGCTTTCGGCCCGGGCCCGCATCGAGGCGCTCGATACCACCGAATCCATCCGCAGCATGGCCGAGCAGATTGTGCAGGGTTCCGAGCTGGTTATGCAGGCTAAAGAAGCCGCCCTGGAGGGTCAGGGAGCTGTGCAAAACACCCTCAGCGGTATGCAAAACATCCGGCGTGAGGTGCAGAGCATTTCCAAGAGCATTAAGGCTCTTTCCGACCGCTCGTTGGAGATTTCCGAGGTGGTGGATACCATTTCGCGCATCGCCAAGCAAACCAACCTGCTGGCCCTTAACGCCGCCATCGAGGCCGCCGGCGCAGGCGAGGCCGGGGCCCGTTTCGCGGTGGTGGCCGACCAGGTGCGCAAGCTGGCAGAGGACTCAGCCCGGGCCGCCCAGCGGGTAGGCCTGCTGGTCAAGGGTATTCAAACCGAGATTCAGGGCGTGGTGATCTCGGTAGAAGGTGGTACCCGCGAGGTGGAGCAAGGCTACCGCATCGCGACCGAGGCCGGGAGCAAGCTCGAGCAGATCGCAGCCCTGGCCCAGCAATCCGCCGAAGCAGCCCGCTACGTAGCCCAGGCCGCCCAAGAACAGGTGGCCCGCGTGGAAGAAGTAACCAGTGTGGTGCAGGACATCTACGACACCGCCCTGCAAACCGACCAGGAAAGCCGTAAAGGCCGTCAGACCGCCGAGGAACTACAGGCCCTGGCCCAGCGGCTCAGCCAAAGCCTGACCCGCTTCCGGCTGCCTGCCTAAAGGGATGCACTATGGCGCTTCAACGCGAGCTCCGCGAGGTAGAAATCAAGCAGGTGGGCCTCCTAGGTGCCCATAGCCGCAAGGTGCGGGTGGATGCGGAGGCCCTCGAGGCCCCCTACACCGGGTTCTTTGGCAACCTTCGCGTCCCTTATAAGCTGGCGCTGCTGGTCGTTCCTCTGCTGCTGCCCATTTTCTATCTGCTGTTCGCCCTGATGTTTGAGCAGCGCAACGACATCAACTTTGTGCGAGCCGAAAAACAAGGGGTGCTCTTCCTGCAAAGCACGGGCAGCCTGATCAAAGCCATGGCCGAGCACCGCAACATGAGCACAGCCACCCTCTCGGGCAACCAGGAACTGGTCTTGCCACGTTCTCAGAAAGCAGAGGAGATCAGTCGCAGCCTGCAGTTGCTCGACAGGTTAAACCGCACCGAGGGCGACCCTTACGGCGTTGGAGAAAGGCTTGCGGCCATCCGAACCAATTGGGACACCCTGCTAGCCGTGCGCTATAGCCCCGCACAAAGCTTTCAGGCACATACCCAGCTCATTGGGCAGCTACTGGAGCTATACGAACAAATGGCCATTGGCTCCAACCTGATTCTGGATCCAACCGTGCAGAGCTACTGGCTGGTGGATTCGGTGGTCTACCGCCTGCCGCCGGTCATGGAAACCCTGAGCCAGATACAGGGCATTGGGGTCGCGGCGTTGCAGTCCAAGCAGCTCACCGCAGAGCAAGAAAGGCGGCTGAGCGGGCTTCTGGCCTCGCTGGTCAATCGGGGCACCGGCTTTGGCGAGGTGGCCTCGGTAACCGCGGCCCTCGAGCGTTCGGTGCAGAACGCCCTGGCCACCAACCCCTCGCTGAGCGAAAGCCTGCAGGAGCAGGTAGGCACGGCCCGGGCCATCACCGAGTCGGCAGTAGAGCTTACCCGCCGGGAGGTGCTAAGCAGGCGCTTTAGCCTCGAGCCCGCCTTTTACTTCGACCAGCTAAGCCGCCCCATCGAGGCCTACTTTACCGTGCAGACCGCTGCTCTGAACCAGCTCAACAACCTGCTCGATAATCGCTTGGGGCAGCTGGTCAACCGGCAGGTGTTGAGCCTGTTCATCGTGGTCGCCACCCTGATGCTATCCCTCTGGCTGATCATTGGGGTTTTGCGCTCGATTCTGGCCCCGGTACAGGAGCTCACACGGGTCGCCCAGCACATCGGACAGGGCAACCTCTCCACCCTGGCCCATCTGCGCTCCAACGACGAGCTGGGGCTGGTCAGTAGAACCCTGAACCAGTCCATCCTTACCCTGCGCACCCTGCTGGAGCAGCAAGAAGCAGAGCGCCAGCGCGGCTTGCGGCTTCAGGAAAACGTGCAACGCTTCTTGGATGTGGCTACCAAAATCGCCCAGGGCGATCTTACCGAGCGCGGCGAGGTCACCGACGATGTGCTGGGCAACGTGGTGGATGCGGTAAACCTGACCGTTGAGGAAATTGCGCACCTGCTCAAGGAGGTCAAGCAAGCAGCCGAATCGGTCAGCCAGAGCGCCATGCAGATGGATCAGCTAACGGCTTCTATCGCTTCCGGGGCCCTCTTACAAGCCCAGGAGGTAAGCCAGGTACAGCAACAGACCCAGATTGCCGCCAAAAACATCCGACAGATGGCCCAAAGCGCAAGCATCACCGCGGAGGCTGCCCTTCGCACCCTCGAGTCAGCCCAGCTGGGCCGCCAGGCCGTGACCCAGACCCTCTCAGGCATGAGCGATATCCGCAGGGAGATGCAGGCCATCGCCGAGAACATCGCCGCGCTGGCCGCACGCTCGGCCGAGATCGAAAGCATCACCAGGGTGCTCGAGGACTTTGCCTCGCAAACCAACCTGCTGGCCCTCAACGCTGCCTTCGAGGCCGCAGGGGCCGGGGCCGCTGGCCGCCGCTTCGCCATCGTAGCCGAAGAAATCCGTAAACTGGCCGAAGACTCCGCCCGCGAGACCAGCCGGGTCAACAACCTGGTGCAGCAGGTGCAGGCCGATATCAGCCGGGTGGTGGAGCTGGTGCGTGAAGGGGTGCGCGAGGTGGAGACCGGCTATGACACGGCCAACAGCGCCGGGAGCCGCCTCGAGGAAATCGCCCGACTGGCTGAGCAATCGGCCAGCCTGGCCCAGGAAATCTCGGGCCTGGCCCAGAACCAGGTGGCCGTGGTGGAACGGGTCGATCAGGCCGTGCAAAAAATCACCCAGACTGCACAAAAAACCGGGATCGAAAGCCAGGAAGGCCGCCAATCCGCGGAGGCCATGCGGGTGTTGGCCCAGGAACTCTCTAGAAGCCTGGGCCGCTTCCGCCTGCCCGACTAGGAGCTGCCATGTCTGCCGCAACCGTACCCGATCTGCTGCAAAGCTTTCTGGAAGAGGCCTGGGAGACTGTAGCAGTCTTCGAGCAGGCCGCCGAGTTTCTGGCCATTAAGCGCCACGAACCCCTGATGGTTATGGCCCATCGCCTCAAAGGCTCGGCGGGGTTGTACGGTTTTCCCCAGATCGCCAACCTGGGCGCCCTGGCCGAACGCATCCTGGAGGCCGCCCCCCGCTATACCGAGCAGCAGCAGGCCAAGGTCATCGAGTTTGTAAGCCAGCTTACGGCGGTGCTCACCACTGCGCTGGAGAACATTGCCATTCACGGCCAGGAAGGTCGCGTGGGCCTCGAGCTCGGTCGTCTAGGAGCGGCTGCTCTGATCCAGGAGCTTGCCGCGCTCAACCCCGAGGCCTTTGCTAGCGATGAGCCTGAGGAGGCCCCGCCAGCCCCTCCCCAGACCCCCGGGGGGGTGGTGGAAGAGTTGCAGCAATTCTATCGGCAAAACGCCGAGTTCTGGGAGTTCTTTGCTCCCGAAACCCTCGAGAACCTCGACCACGTAACCAATGCGCTGGCCAGCCTGCAAGTCGGCGACGAAAGCGGCGAGCACCTGCGCGCCTTGTTCAGGGCCATGCACACCGTCAAAGGAGCGGCCTACTCGGTGGGCTGCAAACCGATTGGGGCCCTGGCCCACCAGCTCGAGGATCTCTTGGTGGCGGTGCGCGAAGGCCAGACCGCTTGGAGCGAAAGAATCGCCCACCTGGTACTGGAAGGCTCGCAGGTGCTGAGCCAGATGCTCGCGGTGGCCGAGGGCAAAGATCCCCAGGCCGCCCTAACCCTCCACCAACAGCTTACCGACCTGCAAAACCGGCTGGCCCTGCTGCTGAACCGGGAACCTCCCACCCCCACCCCGGCCCCGGCCCCGCCAACCCCACCCAGCACCCCCGCTCCGCAAACCCGTCCTAGCAACACGACATCGGTGCGGGTGAGCCTCGAGCGCCTCGACGCCCTGCTCAATCTGGCCGGTGAGACCCTGGTCGCCCGGTCGCGTTTGGAGCTGCTGGCCCAGCGCTTCGAGGAGATGGATCAGCTCCTTGAAATGGCCCGGCAGCGGCTGGTGCGCACCACCAGCGACTTCGAAGCCCGCTACCTCAACCCCCGGCTCTCGCTGGCCCAGGAAACCCAGGCACCCCAGCCCCAGAGCACCCTGGGCAAAACCGTTCAGGAGCTGTTTACCGAGCTCGAGTTCGACCGCTACGACGACCTCAACATCCTGGCCCGCTCCATCCAAGAGATGACCAGCGACCTGGCCGAGGTGCGCAACAGCCTCAGTGAGCAGATCAAAGCCTTCCGCCAGGAAACCGAGACATTCGCTAAACTCTCGCAAGAGCTGCGCAACGAGGTGGGCCGGGCCCGGCTGATCCCCATCGGCCGCTTTTACCAGCGCCTCACCCGCCAGGTACAACAAATTGCCGGTGAAAAACAGGTGCAGCTCCTCTTTCAAGGCGAACAGGTCGAGATCGACTCCGTGCTGCTCGATGGCCTTTCGGAAGCGCTGCTTCACCTGATCAACAACGCCGTCATTCACGGGATAGAAAGCCCCACAGAACGCCTGGCCGCTGGCAAAACACCCAAGGGCACCCTCACCATCCGCACCCAGCCGCAGCGCGGTGCCCTGGTGCTGGAGATTAGCGACGACGGACGGGGTATCGACCTCGAGGCCGTCAAGCAAAAAGCTGTGGAAAAGGGCCTGCGCACACAGGCCCAGGTAGAGAACATGCGCCCAGAGGAAGCCCTGGAGCTCATCTTCCTCCCCGGTCTTTCTACTGCTCCGGTGGTTTCGGATGTGGCTGGACGCGGGGTAGGCATGGACGTGGTCGCAACCACCATCCGTCGCTTGCGTGGCGACCTAAGCGTAGAAACCCACAGCGGCCTGGGCACGACCTTTCGCCTACGCATACCGCAAAGCCTGGTGGTCTCGGACATCCTGCTGCTGCAAACCGGTGGGCAGACCCTCGCCCTGCCCCGCGAAAGCCTGGTCACCCTGCTCACCGCGCCTGCTGGCCAGGATGAGGTGGCCTACGAAGGGAAGGCTGTTCCCATCAAGCACCTGAACGAGCTGCTGCGGCTATCCCCGGCTGAATCGGAAGAGTACGCGCTGGCCGTGGTGGAGAGCCGCGGTGGCAACTTGGTTGCCCTGGCCGCTGAGCGTTTTATAGGCCTGCAACAGGCCCTGGTCAAACCCCTCCCAGGCCCTCTTTCCGAACTACCCCACCTCATCGGTGCCACCGTCTCGCCTACCGGTCAGGTGATTCTGGTGCTGAGCCCCAGCGGTCTCCTCAGCCTGAACACCACCCTGCCCACCCAAACCCCCATCAAAGCCTCGGCCAGCCGGCGCCTGCCGGTTCTGCTGGTTGATGACTCACTCTCGGTGCGGAAAGTGGTGGCTCAGATGCTGCGCAAGGCCGGCCATCAGGTGGTCACGGCTGCGGACGGGCAGGAAGCCCTCGAGCTTCTGGAGCAACAACCCTTCCAGGCCGTGGTAACCGACCTCGAGATGCCCCGCATGTCGGGTTTCGAGCTGCTAGAAGAGGTGCGACGCCGCCCCAACCTGGCCCACCTGCCCATTGCGGTGCTGACCACTCGAGCCTCCACTAAACACCGCGATCTGGCCGTTGAACTCGGTGCAAATGCCTATCTAACCAAGCCTGCCGACGAGGTAGAATTGGGCCGGTTCTTGCAAGAGATATAGTCATATGCTCCAAGAGGCTCGTTTGAAAAAGGAGATTTATCGATGAAAGCCCTGATCCTGACCGGTCAACCCAAGCGTGGTGTCGCGCTCAAAGACAGCTTTGTGCTGTCGGGGTTTGATGTCCAGGTTGAGGACAGCGCCCTCTACGCCATGACCCTTCTGGAACGCCACCGCCCCGACGTTATTGTCAGCACAGCCTCGCTGAGCGACCTGGCAGGTGCAGAGTTCTTCGAGATGGTGCGCTCCGACCCACAGCTTGCTTTGGTTCCTTTTGTGTTGCTCGATCACACCACCCCAGCCAAAGTGGGCGACCTCGACCTGGTGCTGCCCCCCGACACACCGGCGGCTGAAGTGGTGCGCAGCGCCTACAAGCTTATCCTCGAGCTAACCCGTAAAACTCACGCCCCCGAAGCCACCAACCCAGCCGCCCAACAAGGTATACAGGGACGTCTGGGGGACATGAGCCTGTTTGAACTGGCCCAATGGCTGGCTAAATCGGCCAAAACCGGCCGGCTTCGGGTCGAAGTCGAGGGGGAGAGTGCCAGTTGGCTCTTCAGCAAAGGACAGCTCATCCACGCCGAGTACGCCGGCAAGAGCGGCGAAGATGCTGTGCTGCACCTGCTGCTTCAGGTTGAAAACCGGCCCAGCGGCCACTTCCACTTCGAACCCCTCACCGAAGCCGATTTTTTCTTGGAACCCATCACCATTCGCAAAAGCACCGACCAACTGCTGCTCTCAATGGCCGTCGAGATGGATCACCGCCAGCAAGGCATCAACTGATTGCTGCATAAAGGCCAGCCCGGTGCCCGCCTTCGAGCAGGCGCTTTTGCCGGGGGCTCGAGCCCTCTGATACCGGATCAAGTTAAGGAACGGCCTAGGGGCATTTTCGCGCTGCGGCAAAATGAGCAAAACTGCAATAGGGCGTTTCCCGCGAATACCCAGTACGGGCGTATTTTACTGTACTGGGCAAATTGCCCAACATCATGGGGCAGGCAATTGTGGGAAACACCATAAATTGGCCGGGTAGCCTCCTCTAGAACTCACCATGCCGGTACACCAAACGGCTTACCCTAAGCGCGGCGTGATGGTCACACATCACCAAACCCCATTCCAGATAGCTCTACCATTAGGTTAGTTATGCAAGGAGCCAAAGTCCTAGTTGTTGACGACAGCACCAGCGTGCGAAAGGTGCTTGAGAAGCTTTTATCGTCGCGTGGCCTGGTGGTCACCACCAGCGAGTCGGCCGAGCAAGGCCTTGATGCAATCAATCACCACGCCCCTAACCTGGTTATCGCCGATGTGGTAATGCCCGGCATGAGCGGCTTTGAGCTATGCCAGATGCTCAAAACGCAGGCCTCAACTAAAAGCATCCCAGTCATCCTAATCTCCGGCATCATCAACGAAGGTGTTGTCACCCAAGCCCAACAAGCAGGGGCCTTCGACGTGGTCTCTAAGCCTTTTACACCCGACGACCTCTTTCCCAAAATTGAGCGCGCCCTTAACGCTGCCAAGCAGTCACAGCAAGCTAAAGACGAGGTCGTCCCGGTTGTCAGCGAGCCTTCAACACCGCCGCCACCCATCACTGCAGCAGTCAGCCAGGCTCCCGTATCCTCTCCCCCATCGCCGACACCAGCGGTACAAACAGACCCACAGCCCACCTCTTCGCCGCAAACCCTGCTCAACGAACTGCAGCCTTTTCTGGATAAACCGGAGATTGAGAGTGTGTTTGTTGTGGGCAACGGCGGCCAGCTGCTGGCCTGGCTGGGGCAAACCCTGGATGAAGCCGATCTGCTAGCCACCTACATACACACCCTGCTCTCCATCAGCAGCGTCATGGGTGAAAAATACCACCTCTCCACGGTGCAAAGCCTGAACCTCGAGTACCTGGGCAAAACCGTCATTGTCAGCCGCATCAGCGATAAGGCCTCGCTGGTGCTCTTGCTACGCGGAACCGGCGGGACGGGCGTCATTCGCTACCTGGTACTAAAGCAAATGCCCCAGCTAAAAGCCGCTTTGGGCAGCTAGACGGGTTTTTCTCCCGCAGGGGGCCGGCCGCCCCCTGCTTTTTTTACCCAGGGGTGTTGACAGATTTCAGGGTATTCGGTACTCTCTTCGTTGCGCCGCGATAGGAAGCAGGCGCGAGGATCATGAAAAAGGGGTAGTAAGGAGTAGGAAGGAAGTCCATTCTGGGCGCTTTCATATGCGTGAGCGATGGGGGCGTTGCAGGGTGGTGTGAATAGGCCTTTATCTTCGGGGGGAATCCCTGAGGAGGAGAGTAAGGTCAAGATAGAACGGGCACACGGTGGATGCCCTGGCACCTAAGCCGATGAAGGACGTGATTACCTGCGAAAAGCCCGGTGGAGCTGGTAGTAAGCGTTGATACCGGGATGTCCGAATGGGGGAACCCGGCCTGTGGGAACACAGGTCACCACCTACGGGTGGGGGGAACCTGGGGAACTGAAACATCTAAGTACCCAGAGGAGAAGAAAGAGGAATCGATTCCCTGAGTAGCGGCGAGCGAAAGGGGAGGAGCCTAAACCGTTGAGCGTGCTCAGCGGGGTTGTGGGGCTGGCGATATCGAAGCGGAAGTCTAGTCGAAGGGTTTTGGGAAAGCCCACCAGAGAAGGTGAAAGTCCTGTAGACGAAAGGCGGAGGCTAGTAGCCAGTACCCGAGTAGCCTGTGGTTCGTGGAGCTATGGGTGAATCTGCGCGGCCCACCGCGTAAGGCTAAATACTCTAGGTGACCGATAGCGGACCAGTACCGTGAGGGAAAGGTGAAAAGAACCCCGGGAGGGGAGTGAAATAGAACCTGAAACCGTGTGCTTACAAGCAATCAAAGGACTATCTACGCGAGTAGCGGTCTTTTGGTGTGCCTATTGAAGCATGAGCTGGCGACTTACGGTAGTCGGCGAGCTTAAGCCGGAAGGCGGAGGCGTAGCGAAAGCGAGTCCGAACAGGGCGCATAGTCGGCTGCCGTAGACCCGAAACCCAGAGAGCTAGTCCTGGCCAGGCTGAAGCGCGGGTGACACCGCGTGGAGGGCCGAACCGGTGGGAGATGCAAATCCTTCGGATGAGCTGGGGTTAGGAGTGAAAAGCTAACCGATCTGGGAGATAGCTGGTTCTCCTCGAAATGACTTTAGGGTCAGCCTCGGATGCTTATTTGGGCCTGTAAAGCACTGATAGGGCTAGGGGGCCTACCAGCCTACCAAACCCTTTCAAACTCTGAAGGGTCCGAAATGGAGTCCGGGAGTGAGGGCACGAGTGCTAACATCCGTGTCCGAGCGCTGGAACAACAGAGACCGCCGAATAAGGTCCCCAAGTACAGGTTAAGTGGATAAAGATGTGGGGTTGCCCAGACAGCTAGGAGGTTGGCTTAGAAGCAGCCATCCTTTAAAGAGTGCGTAATAGCTCACTAGTCGAGTGACCCTGCGCTGAAAATGATCGGGGCTTAAACCTGTCACCGAATTCGCGGACTTAGCCGGGCTTTGCCTGGTTGAGTGGTAGAGGAGCGTTCCCTATGCCGATGAAGCCATACCGTGAGGAGTGGTGGAGGTACGGGAAGTGCGAATGCCAGCATGAGTAACGATAAAAGGGGTGGGAATCCCCTTCGCCGTAAACCCAAGGTTTCCTACGCGATGGTCGTCATCGTAGGGTTAGGCGGGGCCTAAGGATAAGCCGAGAGGCGAGGCCGACGGACAACTGGTTAATATTCCAGTCCTACTGCGCAGTGCGATGGGGGGACGCTTTAGGCTAGGCGAACCGGAGCCATGGACGAGCCCGGACAGAAGCCCAAAGGGGACTACAGGCAAATCCGTAGTCCGTTACCGGTGGGTGGTGTGGAAGCCGCAAGGTGACAACTCGCTGAAGCCATGGAGCCGAGAAAAGCCTCTAAGCATAACTGCGCAGTACCCGTACCGTAAACCGACACAGGTGGGTGGGTGTGAATGCACCAAGGCGCGCGGGAGAACCCTCGCTAAGGAACTTTGCAATCTAGCCCCGTAACTTCGGGAGAAGGGGTGCTCGCGATGAGCGAGCCGCAGTGAATAGGCGCTGGCGACTGTTTACCAAAAACTCAGCTCTGTGCGAACACGTAAGTGGAAGTATACGGAGCGACGCTTGCCCGGTGCTGGAAGGTCAAGGGGAGGGGTGCAAGCCCTGATCCGAAGCCCCAGTGAACGGCGGCCGTAACTATAACGGTCCTAAGGTAGCGAAATTCCTTGTCGGGTAAGTTCCGACCTGCACGAAAAGCGTAACGATCAGCGCGCTGTCTCAGCGAGGGACCCGGTGAAATTGAACTGGCTGTGAAGATGCAGCCTACTCGTGGCAGGACGAAAAGACCCCATGGAGCTTTACTGTAGTCTGGCCTTGAGATTCGGCCGTTTCTGCGCAGGATAGGTGGGAGCCTATGAAGCCGGGGCTTTGGTCTCGGTGGAGGCGACGGTGAGATACCACCCTGAGACGTCTGGATTTCTAACCCGTTGACGGGGACAGGGCTTGATGGGCAGTTTGACTGGGGTGGTCGCCTCCCAAAAGGTAACGGAGGCGCCCAAAGGTTCCCTCAGGTGGGACGGAAACCCACCAGAGAGCGCAAGGGTAGAAGGGAGCCTGACTGTGAGGCCTGCAAGCCGAGCAGACGCGAAAGCGGGGCCTAGTGAACCTGTGGTTCTGTGTGGAAGGGCCATAGATCAACGGATAAAAGTTACCCTGGGGATAACAGGCTGATGATTCCCGAGCGTCCATAGCGGCGGAATCGTTTGGCACCTCGATGTCGGCTCGTCACATCCTGGGGCTGAAGAAGGTCCCAAGGGTTGGGCTGTTCGCCCATTAAAGTGGCACGCGAGCTGGGTTCAGAACGTCGTGAGACAGTTCGGTCTCTATCCGTCACGAGCGCAAGAAGGTTGAGGGGGGCTGCTCCTAGTACGAGAGGACCGGAGTGGACGTACCGCTGGTTTTCCTGCTGTTCTTCCAAGGGCATAAGCAGGGTAGCCAAGTACGGGAGAGATAACCGCTGAAAGCATCTAAGCGGGAAACTTGCCCCAAGATGAGCCTTCTCACGGAGTCAATCCGGTAAGGACCCCGGTAGAATACCGGGTGGATCGGCGGGAGGTGTACGCGCAGCGATGCGTTGAGCCGACCCGTGCGAATCGTCCGAGGTCTTGACCTTTATGCACTGATCTGGATACCCCTTCCCTCCTCTACCCCTTTTTCAATCCAACTTTGAAAAGTAAAACATTGGAAACCTCTGTGCTCATAGCGGCATGGTACCACCCGTTCCCATTCCGAACACGGAAGTGAAACGTGCCTGCGCCGATGGTACTTGGCTCGAAGGGGCCTGGGAGAGTAGGGCAGCGCAGAGGTTTTTTTCTTTGCGGGAATAGCTCAGTTGGTAGAGCACAACCTTGCCAAGGTTGGGGTCGCGGGTTCGAGTCCCGTTTCCCGCTCCACCTGTAAAACCCCCTCACTCATGTGAGGGGGGTGTTTTATTTATCATCATCCACTCCACCAGGTGTTTACCCGTATTCAAGGTTTGCAGGGCCAAAAGATGGGCTACCAGCTCCTGATCCAGGTCGGGCTCCCAGCGAAGGCTTTCCACTGCGCTGAGGGTCATACTGACCATTAGGTCGGCCATGAAGCCGGCCTGGGGGCGTCCGCCTTTGGGCCAATTAAGCGGCTCAACAAACCGTGTGAGATAGTTAACAAGGTCGTTGCGTAAACCTTGCTGCACACGAGACAGCGCCCGGCCCAGGGGTGAGGGATCGCGGAAGTAGCGGATCAGCAGTTCCACAAACACCCACTGCTGCTGCAGTTCGGTGAGCAGCCTATGGTACTGCGCCTTTACCAGGTGGTAATCACCAGCGCCCTGGGAACCCAGCACCTCTAAGCCCTCGGCCAGACTGGCCCATATCTTCTCTCCTATTCGCTCAGCTGCCACCGAGATGCAAGCCTCGAGGCTATCGAAGTGAGCATAAAAGCCCGACTGCACAATACCCACCTCACGGGCCAACCGGGCCGTAGAGAGCGCGTCCAGACCTTCCTGGCTCAAAATACGCACCGTGGCCTCGATCAGCTTTTCGCGGGTGGCCTCGCCATGAGGGCGTTTTTGGCGTTTTTTACGTGGCACCGTCATACAACGGTTCAATCTTAATATACGTTTAACGTAATACTGAACCGGTTGGCGGCCAATAAATGATTGAGCTATCATTTTGTTGATGTGGTGATTGGTTACCACTCGAGGAGCTACCGTATGCACAAAGCATTGCTCAGACCTTTGCTGCTGTTAAGCCTACTGGCCGTGCTTACCGCTTGCGGCGACCAGCCCACCCGCGAACCCCTCAGCCGAGAAGACGCCCAGGAGCTCAAAAGCAATATCCTAGAAGCCAATAAGTACTTGGTAGCCGCCCTTGGCAATCCCACCAACATAGTAACCACCAGCACAGTTGGGGGCCAGGTCTTCCCTGCTCCTGTGGCCAGTCTGATTCTAGCCTCGGGGCTCGATGCGCAAAGCATCAGCTGCAACGCCAGCACCTCTCCTTCCAATCCACAGGATCTAGATGGCGATGGCATCCCCTTACAGGCTACTTTTTCGGTGGATTGCAGGGTCGAAAGCACTTATTTGAAGGGAAAAATAACGCTACGGGACCAGGACGACAACAACCGCAAAAGTGGCTACGCCCTAGATACCGACCAGTACGAGCTGAGCTTCAATACCGGTACGGCCAACCAGTCGGGCCTCAAGCTCGATCTAGACGTTGATCTCAACTGGAGAAACCCAAACTACGATATTCGCTACAACTTCTACTTTGAAGCCTACAAACCAGGCAAGCGCTACAGCCAGCGCTACAACTACACCGCTGAATACGTGCCCGACGATCCAGAGCGTCCTTTTGTGGGTGGTACCTTCAACTACCGCGGGGCGCTCGAGTACCGCACCCCCAGCCGCTACTACCTGCTCCAGGGCCTCGCCACCAACCTGAGGTACCTTCGGAGCTGCACCTCCACCTTTGTGGGTGGCAGCTTTAGCCTGACCGATAGCCAGGGCAACCGCCTGGATGTGGTATATAACGGCTGTGGCAACGTAACCGTCACCTATAACGGCGAGGCTTTATAGTCATAAGCACACCACACCCCGCCGTGCTGGCGGGGTGTTTTTTGTTTACAATCCTGTGCAATGTACGGACTCGAGGCCACCTACCGCATCAAATCCACCAAAGCACAGATCGAAGCCAGGGCCCAGGCCCTGGCCATCGAACAAAGCATCGAGATGCCCCCCAGCGCCGTGCGCCAGCCCGAGCTGCTGCAAAAGGTGCTGGCCCGGGTGGCTGCCATCCAGGAGGCCGGGGCGGGGTATTTCCAGGTTGTGCTGCATTTTGCCGAACAAACCACGGCGTTTGAGACAACCGGCCTGCTCAACGTGCTTTTTGGCAACTGTGCTTTGCAGGAAGATATCGAGCTGCTAGACCTAAAACTGCCGCCCGGCCTGCTCTCGGTGTTTGCGGGGCCGCGCTTTGGCATCGCCGGGCTGCGTCGGCTGGCCCAGGTAGAAGGCCGCCCCCTGACCTGCACCGCCCTCAAGCCCCAGGGCCTCTCCCCTGCCCAGCTCGCCGAACTGGCCTATACCTTTGCCCTGGGGGGCATTGACATCGTCAAGGACGACCACGGCCTCACCAACCAGCCCACCGCGCCTTTTGCCGAGCGGGTGCGGGTCATTCAAGAGGCCATTGCCCGGGCCAACGCCGAGACCGGCGGCCAGACCCTGTACGCCCCCATGCTGACCGGCAGCCCCAAAACCCTGCATCGCCATCTGGACATCGCCCGCCAAGCCGGGGTTAGGGTGATCCTCACCGCCCCCATGCTGCTGGGCCTGGCGACCTTTCAGGAGCTGGTTGACGACCTGGGCCTGGCGGTACTGGCCCACCCGGCTTTTGCTGGACTTCGTATTAGTCCGCCTTTGATGTTTGGCAAGCTCTTTAGGCTCTTAGGCGCCGACGCGGTGATCTTTCCCAACCACGGCGGGCGCTTTGCCTACAGCCCGCAGACCTGCCTGGCGCTGGCCCAGGCCGCTCGAGCCCCCTGGGCCCACATCCGCCCGGCCCTGCCGGTGCCGGCGGGGGGTATGACCGTGGAGCGGGTGGAGGAAATGCTGGAATTATATGGGCCCGACACCATGCTCTTGATTGGCGGTGATCTGCTGGCCGCCAAGGATAATCTGCTGGAGCGCACCCGCCAGTTTGTGCAAAAAGTAGCGGTCGGTGCGGGGAAGGTATAGCCGTTAGAATGAGGCGGTATGGCCTCGAGCAAAACCAAACGAGCCGCGCAGCAATACACCTGGGAGGGTGTGGAGGTGCGGGCCTACAAATCGGAAGGAACAGCCCCCTTCAAGGACGTGACCCGCCAGGTGCTGTTTGACGACCCCCACCTGGCCGCCCAGTGGCGTTACTTCGAGGTAGCACCGGGCGGTCATACCACCCTCGAGCGCCACCGGCACGTACACGCGGTGATGGTCATCCGGGGGCGGGGGGCCTGCCTGGTGGGGAACGAGGTGTTTTCCATTGCGCTGCACGATCTGGTTTATGTGCCACCCCTTACCTGGCACCAGTTCCGTGCCACTGGGGAGGAGCCGCTGGGCTTTTTATGCCTGGTCAACGCCGAGCGCGACCGACCCGAGCTGCCCGGCCCAGAAGATCTGGAGCGGCTCCGCACGAACCCCCAGGTGGCTGCCTTTATTCGGGTGTAGAGCGTTTCGCGCGAATACCCGGTACAGCGTGTTTTGCTGTACTGGGTAAATTGCCATGCCATCATGGGGCAGGCAGTTGTTGGAAACGCAATAGGACTGAACCGGCGCTACGGGCACAGCGTCCAGACGGTGTCTTTGTTGAGCACCAGCGTGCGGCTGAAGCGCAGATGGCCGGGCTGGCCGGGCTGGGTGCCCTCGGCCCGTAGCTCGTAGCGGCCTTCGCGCAGACTGGGAAAGAGCTTTGAGCCTCGCACGGTTCCGATAAACTCTCCGTTGATGTAAAAAAACACCGTCTGGTTGGGGCCGGTGCACTGGTTCTGCACGATCAAATCGAAGCGCCGCACCTCGGTAAGGCTGGGCGCACAGGCCGACAGGGCCAGCAAGGCCACCAGGCAGCAGAATAGAACGCGCATCATCCAGACCGTGATACCTCGAGCCACCCCAAATTGCATGAGGGCTTGCCAATCAGTCACATCCCGTTCCCACCCGGGGCGGGGAGACTAGATCCTTCTCTGCGTAGCCTCCGTATCCACCGACTCGAGCTTGTGGTTGGCCTGGTAGTGCCCGGCCAGCTCGTCGATGTAGGTGTCCTCACAGGGCTTGACCCCCGAGAGGTAGGCCGCGCGGCCCAGGGCGTGGGCGGCCACCGGCGCGGTCAGGACAATAAAGGCCAGGGTCGAAAGCGCGCGGGCCGCCACTGAAAGCTCCTGATAGAACACCGCCACCGCCACCAGAATCAGGCCCACCCCCAGGGTGCCGGCCTTGGAGGTGGCGTGCATACGGTTGTAGAGGTCGGGCATCCGCACCACCCCGATGGCCGCGATGAACAGAAAGAACACCCCAACCAGCACAAGGATATACACCAGCCATTCAAGCATCTCAGTCCCCCTTGTGGCCCCGGTACTCGATGTAGCGGGCCAGCCCCAATGTGGCTAAAAAGGCAAACAGGGCCAGCGCAATGGCCACGTCCAAAAAAGCGGTCTGGCCGCTCACCAGGGCATACAGCGCAGCCAGCGCCACCGATAGTGTGGTGATCAGGTCGAGGCCCACCACCCGGTCGGGCAGGGTCGGCCCTTTCACCAGGCGGTACAGAGCGAAGGGCAGGGTTAGCATCAGGGCCAGCAGCATGACCTCCAGAAAACTCATCGGGTCACCTCCAGGACAGCTTTTTCCAGGCTCTCGCGGGTAGACTCGATCACCTTTTGCGCATCGTCCACAAACATCCCGTGCACATAGAGCACCTTGCGGTCGGAGGAGACGTCCAGGCTCAGGGTGCCCGGGGTGAGGGTGATCAGGTTGGCCAGCAGGGTGATCTCGAGGTCGCTTTTGACTTCCAGCGGGTAGGCGATAATGCCGGGCTGGATGGGCATCCGGGGTGAGAGCACCGCCTGGGCCACCCGCAGGCTCGAGAGCACGATCTCCCACAGCATCAGGAGGACGAAGCGGGGCAGCTTCCAGGCCAGGGTGAAGTAGCGCCTCGAGGGGGCATCGAAGAGCGGGCGGGCCAGGAGCAGGATCAGAAAGCTAATGACAAAGCCCACCAGAAAGTTCTCGAGGGTAAAGGCTTCGGTCACGGCCATCCAGAAGATGGTCAGCACCACGTTGTAGACAAAAGCCCTCATCGGCTCACCCCCAGCACCGCCTGGATGTACCCGGCCGGCTCCAGAAGTTCTCGCGCGGCGGCCTGCGAGAGGCTCAGAAGCGGCTCGGCCCACAGCCCAATCGCCAGGGTCAGAACCGCCAGCAGGCCCACCGGCAGCACCCGCCCACCCAGGCCCCCTGGGGCCGCCCTGGCCCCCTCCGGGGCCTTCTTCCAAAACACCTCGGCGAAGACCAGCCCCATCGAGAGCAGGGTCAGCAGGCCCACCAGCAGGGCCACCGCCACAATCCCGTACTGCCCGGCCTGCAGTCCGGCGGCCACCAGCGTATATTTGGCCCAGAAGCCGGAAAAAGGCGGCAGCCCGGCCAGCGAGAGCCCCGGCAGCAAGAACAAGACCGCCAGCCAGGGATAAGGCCCGTACAGCCCGCCCATCCGCACCAGCACCGTGGTGCCCTGCAAGCGCTGCAAGAGGCCCGCTAACAAAAAGAGCGCGGCAATCACAATCATGTGGTTGAGCGCATAAAACACCGAGCCGGCCAGGGCCAGCGGGGTCAGAATACCCAGGCCCATCAGCATGTAGCCGATGTGGCTCACCAGCTGGAACGACAAAAGCCGCCTTAGCTCCCCCTGGGCCAGCGCCATCAGCGCCCCCAGGAGCAAGGTAAAACCGGCAACCCAGAGGATCAGGCTATGGGTAAACCCGGTGTCGTGGGTAAAGATAAGGGTGAAGACCCGGATCAGGGCGTACACCCCCACCTTGGTCAGAAGCCCGGCAAAAAGGGCCGAGATCATGGCGGGTGGGGCCGGATAGGAGGCCGGTAGCCAGAAGAAAAAGGGGAAAACCGCGGCTTTCAGCCCAAAGGCCACCAAAAACAGCATGGACAAAGCCGTGAGCAGCCCCGGATGAACCCTTTCCACCCGGAGGGCCAGGTCGGCCATGTTCAGGGCCCCGGTCGCCCCGTACAGCAGGCCCACCGCCACCAGGAAGAGGATCGAGGACAGAAGCGAGACCGCGAAGTACTTGACCCCGCCCGCGAGCTGGGCCTTGCTGCCCCCCAGAATCATCAGCACAAAGGAGGCCAGCAAAAGCACCTCGAACCATACGTAGAGGTTAAATAGGTCGCCGGTCAGGAAGGCCCCGTTCACCCCAAACAATAGCAGATGGCCCAGGGCGTAGTAGCCCAGCCCCTCACGCGCCTGGTCGTTTTCGGCCAGGGCAAAAAGGGCCACCGCCACCGCCACCACCCCGCTGATCAGCACCATCAAAGCCGAGAGGTGGTCGGCCACAAAGGTGATGCCGAAGGGGGCGGGCCAGTTGCCAATCTGTACGGCCTGGATGCCCTGGCGCTGAACCTGGGCCAGCAGGGCCAGGCCCGCAGCCAGCAGGCCCAGGGCCCCCGCCAGGCCCAGCACCCGCTGGGCGGTGCGGCCCGGCAGCACCAGGCACAGGATGCCGGTGGTGAGCGGCACCAGCAAGGGCAGCACCAGGAGCCAGCTCATCGGCGCACCCCCTCTGTGGGCAGCTCGTCCACCGGTGAGGGGGCCGGGGACACATCAGGTGCCTCGAGGATGGTCTCGGCGTTCAGGGTGCCCAGGGCCTGCTGGGCCCGGTAGAACAGCACGATGCCAAAGGCCGCCAGGGCAAAGCCGATCACGATGGCGGTGAGGATCAGGGCCTGGGGCAGGGGGTTGGCGTAGGGCTCCAGCACCGCACCGCTGGGCTGCACCAAGGGCGGGAACTGGCTGCCCAAGCGGCCTGCGGTAAAGATCAGCAGGTTGGCGGCGTTGCCCAGCACCAGAAAACCGATCAGAAACTGTATCAGGTGGGGCCGGAGCATCAGATAAACCCCTACCGCAGCCAGGCCCCCCACCAAAAATGCCAGCAAGATCTCCATCAGGCATCCTCCGAAGGATGGTGTGCAGCCTCCTCGAGCCCAAAAATGGCCGAGAGCAGCGCCCCAAACACGGTCAGGTAGACCCCGATGTCGAAGAGGATCGGGGTGCCCAGCTTCACACCCAGCAGGCTGAACCACTGCCCGGTCATGAGGGGGCGGCCCAGCAGCAAGGCCGGCAAGGCGCTCAGAAGGGCCACCAGCAGACCCCAGCCCACCAGCCGCAAAGGGGGCAGGGGCAGAAGCTTACGGGCGGCCGAAACCCCATGCGCCAGGGCAAACAGCGCATAGGCCCCCACCGCTACCAGGGCCCCGATAAAGCCCCCACCCGGCTCGTTGTGGCCGCGCAGGAGCAAAAAGACCGAGAGCAGAAGCAGAAGGGTGAAGAGGAACCTCGAGGTGGTCTTGAGTATCAGGGTGTTCATGGCTGCTCCTCCCGCCGCCGGCGTTTCAAAAGAGCCCAGACCCCCAGGCCGGCCAGCCCCACCACGGTAATCTCGCCGAAGGTGTCCAGGCCACGGAAATCTACCAGAATCACGTTCACGATGTTGCGCCCAAAGCCTTCGGGCAGGCTTTTCTGGGCAAAAAACTGGCTCAGGTGGGGTTCAAACGGCTGGGCCAGCATCCCCAGCATCAGCAGGGTCACCACCCCCCCCAGGCCCAGGGCCAGCCCCTTGTCCAGCCAGCGCCCACGGGGCACCGGCCCGATGCTTCGGATCTGCAACAGCACCAAAGCGATCAGGATGGCGGTCAGGGTCTCCACCAAAAACTGGGTGATGGAGAGGTCGGGGGCGTTTTGCAGCAAAAAGACCAGGGCCACCCCCGCCCCTACCAGGCCCAGCACCACCACCATGGCCAGGTGCGAGCGCAGCCGCAGCGCCCCGATGGCCCCCAGGAACATCAGGGCTAATAGCAGCACCTGCTCGAGCCTGGGGCTCGAGGCCCCCGCCGGCCAGAAGAGCGCGCCGCCGCGAAAGAGGGCCAGCCCCACCAGGCCCACCAGCCCCGCAAAGATCCAGGCCAGGTAAGCCCGCAGCGAACCGCTCTGCAGCAGGCGCTCGACCCCTGCCGCCAGCCGCATCAGCCCGCGCAGGAGGGCCACATAGGCGTTTTCCGGGCCAGGGATGGGCTCCTGTGCCATCCAGGCCTGCAAGCGGGGGTAGAGGAAGTAAAACCCCACCCCTAAGAGCACCGTCAGGAGGCTCAGCAGCAAGGCCAGATTGAAGCCGGGCCAGAGCTTCAGGTGGTAGGCCACGGTCTTTCCCTTGACCGCGCTGGCGACCGCATCGGCCAGGGGGTTGTAGAGCCCCGGAAACAAGCCCAGCAACAGCCCCAGGCCCGCCAGCACCAAGGGCCCCAGCCACAGGCTGGGTGGCCCCTCGTGCACCTTTTGCGGCGGCTGGCCGCGGAAGAAAGGCACCACCAGCAGCAGCGCCAGCATGGCCCCCACGGCAAAGCCCAGCACCGCCAGCCCCACCACCCAGGCCGGGGCCGCCTGCAGCGCGGCCACATACAGCACTTCCTTGCCGATAAAGCCCAGCACCGGCGGCAGCCCGGCCAGCGAAAGCCCGGCCAGCACCACCGCCACCCCGGTAAGGGGCATCACCCGGAAAAGGCCCCCGAGCTGGGTGATGTCGCGGGTGCCGGCCTCGTGGTCCACCGCGCCCGCGGCCATAAAGAGCCCGCCCTTGTAGAGCGAGTGGGCCAGCAAAAAGGTGGCAAAGCCCATGGCCGCGTAGTAGTCGGTAAGCGGCACCAGCCCGATCAGGAAGACCAGCGCCCCCAGCGCGGCCACCGTGGAGTAGGCCAGCAGGCGCTTGAGGTCGGTGTGGCGGAAGGTGAGGGTGGCCCCGGTGAGCAGGGTGGCCAGCCCGAAGAGCATCAGGGTACTGCTCCAGACCTCGCTGCCGCCCAGGGCCGGCTGCAGCCGGGCCAGCAGGTAGACCCCGGCCTTGACCATGGTGGCCGAGTGCAGGTAGGCCGAGACCGGGGTGGGGGCCTCCATGGCATTGGGCAGCCAGAAGTGGAAGGGGAACTGCGCCGACTTGGTAAAGGCCCCCAAAAGTACCAGGATGAGGGCGGGCAGATAGAGCGGATGCTCGCGCAGGAGCTGGCCCTGCCCCAGCAGCTCGGAGATCTCCAGCGAACCGCCCATGAGGGCCAGAAGAATCAGCCCGGCCAGCAGGGCCAGCCCCCCACCCGCCGTCACCAGCAAAGCCTGGGTGGCGGCCCGGCGCGACCTGAACTCGCTATGGTGGAAGCCGATCAGCAGGTACGAGGTGAGGCTGGTCAGCTCCCACATCACAAACAGGGTCACGATGTTGTCGGCCAGCACCAGCCCCAGCATGGAGGCCATGAAGAGCAGGATGACCAGGTAGAACCGGCCCAGGTCGGGATGGCCCTTCAGGTAACCGCCCGAGTAGATCACAATAAAGGTGCCGATGCCGGTGATGAGCAGGGCGAACAGCAGCGAAAGCCCATCCAGGTAGAAGGAAAAGTTGACCCCCAGGCTGGGCACCCAGGCCAGGCTGTGCCGCAGGGTCTGGCCCCCCACCACCTCCGGCAGCAGGCTGGCAAAGTAGAACGCAAGGCCCAGCGGCAGCAGGGCCAGCACCCAGCCCGCCGCATGGCCCAGCCAGCGGTGGAGCCAGGGTGCGGTAAGAGCTCCCACAAAAGCGACGATGATAGCGACCACCATAGATTGCTCCGGTATAAACCCCCCCACAACATAACAAACGGCAGAGACCTTTGACAGTCTCCACCATAAAACGCCGCCTGCAGGCAGCTTTGGTTTTCCAGGGCGCATTATACCGGGTGGGGCCGGGCTGGCCCACGCCGGTCAAATGCAGCCTGGGCTACACCGGGGCCCGGCCCAGCATCCGGTGGATGGCCCGGCCCAGGCGCTGGAGGCCTTCCTCGATCTGTTCGCGCGAGGCGCTCGAGTACGAAAGCCGCAGGGTGTTCTTGCCGCTGCCATCGGCAAAGAAGGGCTGCCCCGGCACAAAGGCCGTCTTCTCCTCCACAGCCCTTTTGAGAAGCTCGAGGCTATCCAGCCCCGCGGGGGCCGTGAGCCAGAAGAACATCCCCCCTCTGGGCACAATCCAGCCGATGTCCTCGGGCATGTACTGTTGCAGGGCCTCAAGCATCCAGTGGCAGCGGGTCTGGTAGGTCTGGCGGATTCTATCAATCTGCGCCCCGTACCAGGCCCCATCCCGCACCAGTTCGTAAACCAGCATCTGGTTCAGGGTGGGCGAGTGCAGGTCGGCGCCCTGCTTGGCAAAGGTGATTTTTTGAATCAGCGGCCGGGGCCCCACCACCCAGGCCACCCGCAGGCCGGGGGCCAGGGTCTTGGAGGTGGTGCTGAGATAGATCACGTTGCCGCCGCCCAGCGCGTGGTCGAGGGCATACAGGGTGGGCAGGGGCTTCCCGTCGAAGTACAGCTCGGCGTAGGCGTCGTCTTCCAGGATGGGGGTCTGGTACTTGCGGGCCAGTTCGACGAGGGCCCTGCGCCGCTCCAGGCCCATCAGCCGGCCCGAGGGGTTCTGGAAGGTGGGCAGCACGTACATAAACTTGACGGGGCGGGCCTTGAGGGCGGCCTCGAGCGCCCCCAGCTCCAGCCCCTCGTCGTCCATGGAAACCGAGACATACTCGGGCTCGTAGGGGTTGAAAGCGCTCAGCGCCCCCAGGTAGGTGGGGGCCTCCACCAGCACCCTCGAGCCGGGGTCAATCAGAACCTTGCCGATGAGGTCGAGGCCCTGCTGGGAGCCCGAGACAATCTGCACATTCTCGGGGGTGGCCCCGGGCACGCGGCTGGCAATCCACTCCCGCAGGGGTAGGTAGCCCTCGGTGGTGCTGTACTGCAAAGCCTGGGCCCCCTGCTCGCGCAGGATGCGCTGGGTGGCCTCGCCGATGCGATCTATGGGGAACAGGTCGGCCGCCGGCAGCCCCCCGGCAAAGCTGATGAAACCCGGCTGGGTGGTGAGCTTCAGAATCTCGCGGATGGTCGAGGCCTGGATGCGCTGAGTGCGGGCCGCAAAGCGGTCTTCAAAGCTGGCTTCTAGGTTTTCCACCCTTCCAGTCTACCCCGCACATATGACGTTTTGTATAGCTCGTGCCGCAAAGGCGTTAGAAAAGCTCAGCGGTGAAACTCCGGCTCGAAGAGCCGGGCGTACTCGTCCAGGGCAAAGCGGTCGGTCATGCCGGCGATGTAGTCGCAGGCGGCGCGGTGGATGCCCTCGCTCTCGGCGGCTTTTTGCACCTGGGGAGGCAGGAGGCGGGGATCCTGGGTGTAGGCCTCAAAGAGCTTTTCCAGCACAAAGCGCGACTTGCCCACCTGCCGTACCACGTAGTAGTGGTGGTACAGGTTGGCATACAGGAAGTCGCGCAGCTCCTCCAGTTGCCGGGTGAGGGTCTGGGAATAAACCGCCAGGGGGGCCGGGTGCTGGCGAACGGCCTCGAGGCTATCGATCCGGTGCTGCTCGAGCAGGGCATGGGTGGCGGTGATGGTGTCGGTGATGATCAGGCCCAGCAGCTCGCGGATAAAAATTCGGCGGCTCATCTCGTCGAAGCGGTCGGGGTGCATACTCAGTTCCCCCAGCAAGTCCCGCAGAAGCTCGACCTCCCAGAGCTGGCCGGGCACTAAAAGCCCCGAGCGCAGGCCGTCGTCGAGGTCGTGGGCGTTGTAGGCGATCTCGTCGGCAAGGTTCACAATCTGGGCCTCGAGGCTGGGGCGCAGGTGCGGCTCGTAGCCCTCGGCATCGGGCAGGTCGTAGCGGGTCTCGTGCTTGACGATGCCCTCGCGGGTCTCCCAGCACAGATTCAGACCGCGAAAACCGGGGTAGCGCTGCTCGAGGTAGGTCACGATGCGCATGGACTGCTTGTTGTGGTCGAAGCCGCCGTGCCCTTGCATCAGGCCGTCCAGCACCGCCTCGCCGGAGTGTCCAAAGGGCGGATGGCCGAGGTCGTGGGCAAAGGCGATGGTCTCGGTGAGTTCGGGGTTCAGCCCCAGGGCGCGGGCAATGGAGCGGGCCACCTGGGCTACCTCGAGGGTGTGGGTGAGGCGGGTGCGGTAGTAATCCCCCTCGAAGTTCACAAACACCTGGGTCTTGTACTGCAAGCGCCGGAAGGCGGTGGTGTGGTTGACCCGGTCGCGGTCTTTCTGGAAGGGGGTGCGGTAGCGCGACTCGGGCTCGGGGTATTCACGGCCCCGGCTCTGGCCCGACTTAACCGCATAGGGTGCAAGGTTCTGGGCCTCGAGGGCCTCGAGGCGGCTGCGTTCAAACAACATGGGCTCAGTGTACGCTTGCCCCCGTGCCCCTGACAAACCGGCCTGTGCCATACTAGGAGCGATGCGAACCACTGGAGTGTACGCCCTGCTGACCCTCACGGCTTTGCTCTGCGCCTGCGCCCCCAACGCCCTGCGCCCGGCCACCTTCAACCTGACGGTGGATAACAGCCGCTGCCAGGGCACCTACCGCACGGTATACGTCTACCGCAACAACGTAATCCTGGGCCAGGTACAGGGCGAACCCCGCACCTTCCTCTCGCTGCCTGCCAGTAGTGCCGACTTCAAGGCCACACCGGTGCTGGGCAACAGCCCCGCGCTTTTCAAAACCATCCGGCTCGAGAAAGACGAGGTTTGGCGGCTTTGCGAGTAGCGTTTCAGACACCAGTCGCAAAGTCGTCGTTTTGCAGATAGAACAATGAACAACGATCGAATCGAGGCTCTGCTTGAACGGATTGCCCTTGCACTGGAACAAATGGTCGCGCAGGCTAGTCAACAGCGCACCACTAACCTTGCTTACTCCCAGAGTCACAGCGACATAGAAAAGGGTAGCCTGGAACCACCGAGCCGTAACTCCAATGCCCCATCGCTCCCAATCCTGGAGCCTTTCCTTAAGGCTCGAGGAATCCAGATCAAAGTTCGCCCTGCCGAAGATGCAGCTGACCAGGTTATTGATAGTCTGTCGCTGTTCCTCGGGGAACGCTACGACGCCCTTGCAGGTCTTCTTGGCAAGATCAAACGGGCCATGCAGACTGGGGCGCAAATCACCGAAAGCCTGAAAGATCGCCCGCAGCAGGATATCAGTTCCGCTTGCCAATTCTGCACACGGCTTTACGAGGTTGCCTTCCTAGAGCAATATCAATACTTCCGATCGCCCACTTACCTGATTAAGGCAAAGACCACCACCCTGCCAAAAGCCCAGCGCTTTTTCGGTGGACAATGGCTCGAGCGCTTTATTCTGCAGAAAGTCAAAGCTGTTTATGCCCAGGTTAGCTCGGAGGTCAGTGGGAAACTGGCATTCGAGTATCTTATCAATCCCCAGATCATCCTACCCAACGGCGACGACTTCGAACTCGACATCCTGGCCGCCATGGGATCGGCCATCTACTGGATTGAGGCCAAGTCTGGTGACTACCAGCAGCATGTAGCCAAGTATTCGAAGTTTGCACGCCTTCTGGGGCTTGATACCGATCATTGCTTCATGGTGCTGGCAGATGTACCCGATGATCGCTGCGAGGCACTCTCAGCGCTGTTTTCAATGACCGTCTGCACCCTGCGATCATTCGAGGAGAAGCTGCTGACAGTCGCGCGAAGCAACACAGCACAGCAAAGTGCTGCAACAGATGGGTTTTCACCGGTTATCGAGCGCTAAAATTCGCTGTAGAAGCCTTGAAGTACATCGGGTTATGTGTGGTTGAAATCCCGCGCCACAAGTAATCGTTGTAGCTCGATCTAAAACACCTCGAGCCTGCCGGAGATGATCCGACGTTACAGCCTGTTTCCGGTTCAGGAAGGCAGGGTGGTAGCGTAATTTTCAAGTAGAGCTACAGCATGTAGCGAATAGTTAATCAATTACAGAGCCTGTGCTCGGCCGGATACATGTGAGACTCTGAGCGAAAGAGAATAGGGGGAACCGACTCTGGAAAGGAGGTTCCCCCAGATGCAGCTTACTACAGTTGGAAAACCCCTGCTCAAAGCCGCCAACCAAGCCAGCCAGCTCGAACAAGCAGGCGCCGGCGACCCCGTCGTGGCCGAGCGCCTGCGGAAGCTCAAACTGGTAGAGACCCTCAGAAAAAAGAAAGTTCCCTGGGACGAAGTCCAAAAGCTGGTAGGCATCAGCAAGGCCACCTACCACCGCTGGAAAAAAAGACTCGAAGAACAAGACCTTGCCGGCCTCAAACCCAAAAGCCGCAAACCCAGGAAGCTGCGCCGGAAGGTACACTGGAAACCCGATGTCCTCATACGCATAGAGCGGCTGCGCAAACAAAACCCCACCTGGGGCCGCTGGCGCATCGGGCAGAGACTGCACAGAGAGGGCTACACCCTAAGCGAACGCACGGTAGGACGCATCCTGAGCTACCTGGAGCGAAGCGGCCGGGTGGAGCCGGTGAGCGCTTTCCTGGCCAGAAACCGTAAGGCCCGTTTGCGCAGGAAGAGCCAGCGGCCCTATGCCCGGAGGAAGCCCGCGGAGTACACGGCGCTGCGGCCTGGGGATCTGGTACAGGTGGATACGCTGTGGGTGGATCTGGGGGACGGGACGGGTCTGCGGCAGTTTACGGCGGTGGACACGGTAAGCCGCTGGGGGACGGCGGGGGTGTACAGCCGGGCGAGTGCTAAGACGGCGCTGGATTTTCTGCAGCAGCTGGTGCGGCGATGTCCTTGTGTCATCCGTGCGATCCAGGTGGATGGGGGCAGCGAGTTCATGGCGGAGTTTGAGGAGGGTTGTCGGGTATTGGGGATAGAGCTTTTTGTTTTGCCGCCGAGGAGTCCGAAGCTGAACGGGATGGTAGAGCGGCTGCAGCGGACGTTTCGGGATGAGTTTTACACGCGGGCTTTACCGCTGGGGATAGAGGCTATTCAAGGGGAGCTGGAGGGTTATCTGGAGCACTACAACCTGCACCGGCCGCACATGGCCCTGGGGGGGTTGGCGCCGGTGGAGTACCTGGCTAAGCTACAGGAGGTGTCGGTTCCCCTGGAGTCTCAAATGTATTGACCGATTACAGAGCCTTGACAAGAAGACTAAAGTGATGGTACAAAGCGTCCGGCGAATACGCCAAACAGAGAGGCTCAGTAATGGCCGAGAGCTATGCGAACCCGAGTTGTTGCCTAAATGGCGTCCTTCGGCAAGAGCATCAGGTTGTGGGCCAGAGCAAAGAAGCGGATCTTCAAGGCAAGTCCCTCCATGGTCACCCTGTGGATCTGCTAGGAGAGTCAGGTGTGGAGCCTGCTTCCTACCGTCTCCACACATCTCCGCATCACGATGGCAGGGTGCTAACACCAGGGCAAATGCTGCCTGGAGGCCTGCTTCCAAATAAGCCCAGGCCTGATCTTGTGTCGTCCGCCAGGAGGTGGATCCTCGAGCTGTGGAAGTGAACCTATTGGCTGGCCAGGGCGTAACGCTGAACCCGGGTAAGGTTCTTTCAGAGGCTAGAGAGAAGGACAGAAGTGTAACAGCTTGGGTAAGCCCAGTTCGTTTGGGGAGGTTTTCTTGTGAGAGATCTGTTTTTCCCCCTTCTGATGGGGTTGGTCTTGCTACTTGCGGCGTGCTCGGGCCCGAGGAATGACCTTTCCTCTGACTTTACCCTGAGCTTGGATTCCACCACCCCCACCCTGGTGGCGCAGCAGGGAGGTAGCAAAACCCTCCAGCTCACCATTACCCCGAAAAACGGCTTCACAGGGGAGGTTGGCCTCTCCCTGGAGGGTGCCCCAGAGGGTATCAGCCTTTCCCCTACCAGCGTGCGGGTGACGGGGACGGTTCCGGTAACCCAAACCCTGACCATCGCTGTGGGTAGTTCGGTCGAAGCGAGGAACTACCCCATCACGCTCAAGGGGACTGCAGGTTCCATCATCAAGTCGGTGAACTTTACGCTAGAAGTGCTTCCTACGGGATCTCATAACCTGAGCGGGATAATTCTGAGCGAGGGGGCCGGGGCTCCGGTGCAAGGGGCCACCCTACGCCTTTACTTCCAGGGTACCCTGATACACACTGCTACCTCAAATGCAGAAGGTCGCTTTGCCCTGGATCGGCTTCCTGAGGGGGTCTACCGCCTCGAGGTTCAAAAGCCCGGTATGGCGGGGAGTGTGTTGGAGGGCATCCGCGTACCGGACATGCCCAGCGTCACCGTGATCCAAAGGCCAGCCTTTGACCAGAGCGCCACTACCACACCTCCTACGCTGATAATCACCCAAAACGGCACTGCTTCCCTGGAGGGCCAGACCTTCACCGATACTATTCCCTTCCGGGTGCAGGTGGACACCTCCAAGGACTACGTGAAGCCCATGCGCTTTATATATGTGGCTCTGGGCCGCACCCCAGGTTCAGCCTTCCTGAGTCAAACAACCACTTCCAGCCGGAGATTATTTGCCAACACAGAGGATACCGGTAACCAGACCCTTACCGGCTCCCAAGTGGCGGGCTTGGGAGACACCGATGGGGAGAGGGTTTACCTGGAGGTCGTGGCCTACGACTTCAATAACAACCGTAGCCACTACATCCTCCCCGTGACCTTTTTGAACACCGCTTCTACCCAGAACAACACGGTAAGCGCCCCCACCCAGGTGGCAGCTACAGCCATCACCCTGACCCAGGCCGTGGGCTTCTACGACATCAAGACCCCCTTCACCCTCACCGTGCCCCTGGGCAAGGGCCGGGTGGGGGATATGCCCCTGGCCGCCCCTGAGGGGAGCAACCTCTATGTGGAGGTGCGCTGGTGCTACACGGCTACCGCTGTCCCCTTTGCCTTTGACATAGAACGCTCCACAGACGGCCAGAATTGGGTTCGGGTGGGCACGGTGGGCGGGAATCGAAGCGCTAGCTGTCCGACCAGCACCTTTGACCGCCCCTTCTTCTTCAGGGATGCTTCTCCAGACCTTACCCCCGGCCAGACCTACTTCTACCGGGTGGTGGCCCGGGGAGCCAACCGGGCGGAGAGCGCCTCAAGCTCCACCACACCCCTGCCGTCTTTCTCCGCCCCCCTCCAGGCCCCTGCGGATGAGATCAAGAACGTTTCCAAGAAGCCGGACTTTGTCATTGGACATCCACAGTTGAGCCTCGGGGCGGACGGAGCAGCCTACAATATCGTCCTTTGGGACACTCTTACGGGGGATAATGTGGCCTGGCAGACCCTGGGCGGCGGGTTGATCTTCGTAGAGCTTGGCACCGGCAATGAAGGGAATGGAATCCCCCAGGGCGAGTCGCTGGTGTACGGTTTTCCGGGAAACAACCTGGTTGTTTACACCGACACCGCGGGGCTTCTGGATCCCAGCCGCCCCAACCGCGTGCCCGTAAACGTGACCCAGGGGAACGTGACCCTACCCTACAACTTTGATGGCTATGCTAGCCTAGCAGAACTTCAAGCCCTTAGAACCTACGCCTGGCAGCTCTATGTAAGCTACGCCTACAAGTACAACCTTTCCGAAAATCGAATTGCTGCGTACAGCGTCCAGACCTGGCCCAGCTCCACCTCTTTCATTCGCTTGAGCCGTCCTGGAACCCAGGTCTTTGAGTTCACCACGGGAGAGTGAGACGATGAGGAAGTTGAATCTTCGCCCTAACGGGTGGACTTGGCTCCTAACCCTCAGCCTGTCAGTTCTTCTTGGGGCCTGCACCCAGCCTGCCGTTCAGGCCCCACAGGGGCCGGCCCAGCCGCCTGAGCTTGCTTCCCGCGAGAACGTGACCTACGTTCAGGGCCAGGTGGTGGTGGCCTATCAGGGGGAGGAAGCCCTTCAAGAAGCCATTCGCAGGCTGGGGGCCAAGGAGATGGCCCGGATCCCTGAGCTCAAGGCAGCCCTGCTCCAGGTACCTGGGGATGCCCTGAAGGCCAGCCAGGCTCTCAAGGGGCTTCCTGGCCTCCGCTATGCTGAGCCCAACTTCGCGATGGTTCAGGCTCCTAAAGATGACCCAGTAGAACGGCTTGGCGGGGGTTTGGCGTCCTTAGGCAACCCTGCCGATCAGATTTTTGATGAGCTTCCGCAGTATGCCCTTGACCCCCGGCACCTAGACGCCAAGGGGGCCTGGGATCGGGGGTTCATGGGGGAGGGAGTGACCGTGGCCATCATCGATGATCCCGCAGACGTCACCCACCCCGATCTGGCAGCCAACTGGGCAGGGAAGGCCTACAACCCGGTAACCGGCACCACCTACACCTCAGCCCAGGATTGGCTGAACTTTATCCAGGGCTTGGGAGCACCGAGCAACATCTCCCACGGCACTTTCGTGGCTTCCACTGTGAGTGCGCCCAGGGACGGCCGGGGGATTGCTGGCCTGGCCCCCAAGACTGCGTTCCTACCGGTGGCGATTTTCCAGCCAAACTATGTGGGCGACTTTTATGTGGCCCGGGGTGTGGTCTGGGCGGTCAATCAAGGGGCCCAGGTACTCAATAACTCCTGGGGCGGTCTGGGGTACGGCAACCTGGTTAAGGAGGCCTTTGATTATGCCCTGGCCAACGGCGTGGTGGTGGTGGCCAGCGCCGGGAACTCCTACAAGGACGAGATACGCACCCCCGCCGGCTACCCTGGCATCATCGCCTCCGCGGCCGCAGACGGCAACCGCAACAAGACGGACTTCTCCACCTATGGCCGCCACATCTCCAGCGCCGCCCCTGGCCTGGACGTCCTTCTAGCCAACCCCACCTGGCTTGGGGGTGGGTACGGCCTGATCTCCGGCACCTCCTTTTCTGGCCCCTACACCGCCGCCGCCGCAGCCCTGGTTAAGTCCGCCTGTCCCGCAGCCACCCCTTACCAGGTTCGCCGGGCTCTGGAAACCACCACCTGGGAGAGAAGTTTCACCCGTGAGAAGGGCTGGGGCCACCTGAACGCCCGGAAGCTGGCCGATCTCCTAGCCCAGGGGTGTAGCGCCCTGCCCCAAAAGGGCTCGGTGGTGCAGGTGAAGGTAGAGTACCAGAATGAGCGGGGCACCTTCCCGGGGCTCTTTGCGGACGTCATCCTCCGGGGCCAGGGCCTCCGCCCTGGGGATCCCACCGATTCCACCCCTATGTACTGGGCCCGGACGGACGCCAGCGGGGAGGCCTGGTTCTACGAAATCACCCCTGGTACCTACGAGATATACGTGGCGGGGGCCGACCTGGCCCTGACCGGTGGGCGGCCTGAGGAGCGGGGGACCTTTGTGGGAACCCTGGTGGCTAGCCCTGGTTCCAGCGCAGGGCAGCCGGACTACAAGCTGGTGCGACTCCTGGCCACGGAAGTGAACCTCAACCCCACGGATCCCTATGAGCCCAACGACGTCTTGGCGCAGGCTAAACCCATCACCTACGGTCAGACCACCCAGGTGGCCTACATCTTCGGCCAGCCCCAGGATCGCGATTTCTTCACCTTCACGGGGAGTGCAGGCGACCAAATTCGGGCCCGGGTGCACGCCCGCTCAAGCCTGGGGGGCACTTTGGACTCTTACCTCTATCTTCTGGACGGAAGCGGCACCGTGCTAGCCGAGAACGATGACATGGTGAGCGGGCAGATCACGGACTCCGAGATCGTCTACACTCTGCCCGCCAATGGAACGTACTATCTGGTAGTAACCAGCTACACCATTGCCCAAGGCGGGCAGGACAACAGCCCCTTCAACAAGTACCGCCTCGAGCTTCAAAGAGTCTCGCCCTAGCTTCTAAACCTGGACAGCCCCGGAGGTGCCCTCCGGGGCTCTTGTCTGGTAGTACTAAACAAGTAATACCAAACCACCCTAGTTGGTTTCTTTTACAATGCACCCATGCCAAGGCCAAGACTCGCCCTCGAACCCCACCACACCCTGCAGGAACTGGAACAGGCCTACCGCACCTGCTAAGACGCCAAGCAGAAGACCCGCATCCAGGCCATCTGGCTCATAGCCCAGGGCCGCAAGGCCCAGGAGGCCGCCGAGGCCACAAGCTTCAGCGGGGCCTGGGTGCGTGAGCTGATTCACCGCTACAACCAACAGGGCCTAGCCGGACTGGAGGATGGACACAAAACCAACCCCGGCGGCCAGAAACCCCTCCTGACCCAAGAAGAACAACAGGCCCTCTGGCAAGCCTTGCAAAACCCACCCTCAGACGGTGGCGTATGGACCGCCCCCAAGGTGGCGGCCTGGATTCAGGCAAATACCGGCAAGACCCTGTGCGACTACTCCGCTCTGCGCTACCTCTACCGCCTGGGCTTCACCCTGCAAAGACCAAGGCCCCGGCACCAGAAGGCAGCCGATCCAGAAGAACAGGCCGCCTTCAAAAAAAAGTTCAGGAGACGGTAGCCGAGCTACAGCGGCAGCACCCAGATAAACAGGTGGAGGTCTGGGCCCAGGACACGGACGATCCCCTATCGGGACGGGCAGAAGCCCGTGCACCGAGAGGCCCGCCTGGGGTTGAAGCCGATCGTGCGTCGGGTCTGGTCGCTCAAGGGAAAGCGGCCTCTGGCCTTTCATCACACCCGCTACGAGTGGCTCTACGTCTACCTCTTCGTGCATCCGAAAAGCGGGCGGAGCACCTTTCTGATCCTGCCCACGGTGAATACTGAGCTGATGAGCCTGGCCCTGCAGGAGTTCCAGCGGGAGGTAGACCGGAGGGAAGGAAGGTGGTGGTGCTGCTTTTGGACAACGCGGGGTGGCACCGTGCGAAGAACCTTCAAGTACCACCGGGGCTGGTGCTCATGCACCTGCCGGCCTATACGCCGGAGCTTTCACCTGCAGAGCCGGTAATACCGCTGATCCGGGAGGCGGTGGCCAACCGGAGCTTTGAGGGGCTGGATGAGCTGGAGGAGGTGCTGGTGCGGCGGTGTGCGTACCTGATGGAGCATCCGGAGGTGGTGCGGGGTCGGGCGGGTTTCCAGTGGCTGCCGAAGTGAAACTATCTTGAGTGGTTTGGTATTACTACAGCTTTAGCCTTCCCGGTAGAAGCGGCTATTCAGGTAATAGTCGGTGTACAGGATTTTGACGAAGGCCATCAGGGGCACGGCCAGCAAGGCCCCGGCCACCCCAAACAGCGAGGCTCCGATCAGCACCGCGGCAATGCCCGTAACCGGGTGCAGGCTGGTAGTGTGGCCCATAATGATCGGCCAGACCACCCCCTGGATCTGATTGCAGACCCAAAGCACCAACGCCACCACCGCAAAAGCCAGCCAGCCCAGTGGCAAAGCCAGCAGCAGGGCCGGTATGGCCGAGATGATCACCCCCAGCACCGGCACAAAGCTAAAAATGAAGGCCAGAAAGCCCAGCGACATGGCCTGGGTGAGTACCCCCACCCCAAAGCCCTGGAAAGCTCCGAACGACAGGTACATGGCCAGGCCGACCAGCACCCCGTTGAACAAGGCGCCCAGGATGGTACCGCGCACATATCCCCCAAAAGCGGCATCGGCTTTTTGGGCCAGCTCCCGCACCCTGGGCTGGTAGGGCAGTGGAACCGCACGGAACAGCGCCGCCCCCACGCGGGGCAGGTCGTAGAGCAGGTAGATCGAGATGGTTATGACCGTCAAAAGCTGAAAGACACCGCCCAAAAGCCCTGTGAAAAAACCCAGCAGGTTGCCTCCCTGCGCCAGCAAGCTTTGCAGGCCACGCAACAGGGTCTGGGTGAAGGCCTGTAGCAGGGTTTGCAGGTTAAGGGTGGCCTGGTTGAGGGCCTCGAGCAGAACCGGCGGTAGCTCAATCCGCCCAATCTGCTCAGGCAGGCCCCGCGCCCAGCCCACCAGGGGCTCCAACAGACTGGGCAGGTTGTTGAGAAAACGGGCGAGCTGCGCGGTCATGCCGGCCAGCAGCACCGTGGCCAGCCCCAGGAAAAAGAGCATACCCACGAACACCACCACCACACCCAAGGCCCTTGTCAGGCGCCGTT
Organism: Meiothermus taiwanensis WR-220; assembly: GCF_003568585.1. NCBI lineage: Bacteria > Thermotogati > Deinococcota > Deinococci > Thermales > Thermaceae > Meiothermus > Meiothermus taiwanensis. The sequence goes on along the minus strand of NZ_CP021130.1, from coordinate 632,992 downwards.
GCTCAAACCAGCGCACCACCGGGCCTGCCAAATACGAAAACACAAACGCCGCCAAAACAATCCCGATGGCCGTGCGCGCACCGTTCAGCACCCTGCTCAACAGCCCAAACACCAGCCCCGCCAGCAGTGCGTATACTGCAATCCGCACCCAGGGATTCTGCCAGGCCCAGCTCAGGGTTGCGCTCATACTTTCATCCCTCACGGTAGAACCGGCTGTTCAAATAAAACTCGACATAGAGCACTTTGAAAAAGGCCAAGAGCGGCACCGCCAGCAAAGCCCCCACCAGCCCGTAGAGGCTCGAGCCCACCAGAATGGCTGCAATCACGCTCACCGGGTGCAGGCTGGTGGTCTGTCCCAGGATGCGCGGGCTCAGGAGATGTGCCTCCACCTGGTTGGCTAGCACCACCACCCCCAAGACCGCCAGCACCTGCGGCCAGCCCACGGTGAGGGCCAGGAGCAGGGCCGGCACCGTCGAAACAATCACCCCTACATATGGAATTAAGTTGAACACCGCTGCCAGGAACCCCAACGAACCCGCCAGCGGCACTCCAGATATCCAAAAGCCCACGGTCACAATCAGACCTACACCGATAGCCACCAGAAGCTGCCCCCGGATGTACCCTCCCACCGCCCGATCCAGCTTGGCGGCCATATCGGCAACAAAGGGTTGGTAAGGCAAGGGAACCGCCTGGAAAAGGGTTTTGGATATCTGGGGCAGGTCGTAGAGCAGGTAGATCGAGATGATCAGCGCGGCAAAAAGCTGCAGCACCCCCCCCACCAGCGAGGCAAAGAAGCCCACCAGGCTCCCCCCCTGGGCCAGCAGCGCACGCAAACCCTGCAAAAGGGTCTGGGTAAAGCCCTCGAGCAAGGTCTGCAAAGCCTGGGCCGCCTGGGCAAAGGCCCCTTCGAAGGCCGGGGGAATTTCAATCTGCCCCACCTGCGAAGGTAGGTTCTCAATCCAGGTTAATAGTGGTGTCAGGATGCGGGGGAGTTCGGTCGCATAGCGGGCCAGCACATTCACCATCTCGGCAATCAGAAACGAGGCCAGCCCCAAAAACAGCCCCAGCCCCAGGTATACCAGAAGCACCCCCACAAAGCGCGGCACCCGGCGCTTTTCCAAAGCCCGCACGATGGGGGAGGTTAGATAGGCAAAAATAAAGGCCAGGGCCAGCGTACCCAGCGCCCCCCGGGCCCCCCCCAGCACCATTCCCAAAAGCTGGAGTAGCAGGTATATGGCAACCGCATAGACAGCGATTCGAACCCACAATAGCTTCCAGATCTCGGCAAGGTCACGGCGCATGGGGATTACAATACCGCACCCTTCAGGGAAGGGCGAACTCGAGCCTGGCCCTAGCCCGCAGCGCCTCGGGTACGAGCCCCTGACCAAAGTACCTGTCCCGATCGGGCTCACCATCCCACAATTCGAACAGCAGTCGCGCACCTTCACGGGTGCCTCGCAAGGCGGCCTCGGTTCCGCTGTTGCCCACCCGGCCAATCCACTGGCCCTTGTGCACCCTGCTACCCACCTTCAAACCCGGCGCAATCTCGGAAAGGTGGGCGTACACAGTGGTAAAACCACCTGGGTGGCGAATCCAGACCTCGCGCCCCCGCAGTTTGTCCATCTGCTCGGGCCCGGCCCCATCGGCCACCGCCCGCACCAGGGCCTCGAACTCGGCGCGGGTCAACTCTTTGTAGCTGGTCTCGGCTTTGATCACCTCGCCCCCGGCGGCGGCCACCACCCCCATGCCATACTGCACCGGTACGCAAGCATCCCCGTTGATAAAGACAAAACCGGGGTTGGTGCCCTTGCGGTACGCACGGGGGGCACCGGGCAGGTTGCCATCGGTTTTGGGCAGGCAAGCACCGGGCAGGGGCAGCATAAAGCCCCCAGGGCCTTGCTCGAGGCGCTCTTTGAGTTGGGAAATTTCCGATTGCAGAAGCGCAATCTGCCGACGCGCGCCGGTCAGTTGCGCACTCTGCCACAAGGCCAGCAGGGTTACCAGGGCGAGCACAATCCAGCCGGGCTTGATCGGCATGGGCCTATTTTATGCCAAAAGTAAAGAGGCACAGCGGGCTGTGCCTCGGCCTGTGGTAGTTACCTAGAGCAAGCTCAGCAGACGGGCTTTGATCTGCTTGGCGGTGAGGCCCTCGAGCTTCATACCTTTGGAGCGCTCCACCAGTTCGTACACCTTGTGGACATGGCTGGTGGCTACGCGAAAGGTAATGGCCTGTCCGGCAACGGTAACGGTCACCTTGCGTAGGTTGGGTTCCTGCCAGCGCTTGGTATAGCCGGTGATCTTCTTACCCACCCCACCTTCACGTTTGGCCTTACCACGGGTAATGATGCTGTAGGCCACCGTGGGGCGCTTGCCGCTAATTTCGCAAATCTTCGACATTGCAGGACTCCTAACTGCCAATGCAAGGGGCTGCCCCCCTTGCTTCAGGGCAACAGCAAGGAGTATAGCATACCTTCATGGGAGCATGCTAGACTTCCAGCGGTTATGAATATCGCCACCTGGCTGGTTCCTGCCCTGCTGGTTGCCGATCAGGCCATCAAACTTACGGTGCTATGGGCGGTCGGGCCGCGTGTTTTCGAAGGTGAGGTGGGCGCGGTTTTTTTGAGCAACTTGTTTTGGGTTGTGGATGCCACCTTCGTGAAAAATACCGGTGCAGCCTTTGGCATATTCCAGGGTGGGGCTCGCATCTTGGTCTGGATAAGCCTGCTAATAGGCCTCGGCATCCTCGCATATCTGAGCCTACATCACCGCCGAACCCCGCTGTCGCAACAGCTGGCCTTATCTCTGATCGCTGCGGGTGCCCTGGGCAACGCAATCGATCGGCTGGGGCACGGCTGGGTGGTTGACTACGTGGACATCAACCGCACGGGGCTGTCTATTTTGGACAACTTCCCCATCTGGAACCTGGCCGACGCATGCGTGGTGGTGGGTGCATTTCTGCTACTACTGCCCCAGCGTAAGCGGCGGTATTAGTCAAGCCTAGGCATCTAGCCGCCTTCCGGCGCCGAACCAACCCGACCGAAGGGAGTGCTCTTGGATTCAAAAAGATAGCCTCTGAATGTTTTTTGTTTGAAGGTTATCTTTTTGAATCCGGTATAACTAACCGAACATGGCATGACAACACCCCATTCATCTAGAATGGGGTGTTTCAAATTCTCATCGGATGGCCCACACCGCGCCCCTCCCCGCCCGAGGTTGTACCGGCGGGCACTCCGGTTGCGTCATGGGTGTTGGTTTTTATCGCGTTTACCACAAACGCTCTACCCACCAGATCCCCCTTCGGGGTTGGGAACAACGCTTCGGGAAGATTTCAAACCCAGCACCCAGCGCCCGTGGTTCAGACCTCGGGCTTGAAAGCGGTGGGGGCAACAGCTTCGGGCTGCTTGCTCTGAGCGATAATTTCCAGCACGCGCTCGCCCTGTACAATTTCGGTATCCAGAAGTTCAGCGGCCAGTTGATGCACGGCCTTGGCGTTTTCGGACAGAACCTGTTTAGCCCGCTCGTAGGCCCGATCCAGGATGGCCCGGATGTCCGCATCGATCAGGCGGCTGGTCTCCTCGGAGTGGTCTTGCTTTTTGGCGATTTCCTCGCCTAGGAAGATGGGGCCCGTGTTGGAACCCCAGGCCACGTTTTTAAAGTGGTCGCCCATCCCCCAGTCCAGCACCATCTGCTTAGCCAGGCTGGTGGCCTGCTTGAAATCGTTGGCAGCCCCGGTGGTGATGGTGCCCACAAACAGCTCTTCAGCAGCCCGACCGGCCAGGGTCATGGCCAGGGTGTCCTCGAGGTGCTCCTTACTCATCAGGATGCGCTCCTCTGGTCTGCTCCAACGCACCCCCAGGGCCATGCCGCGCGGCACAATCGAAACCTTTTCGGTTTTATCGGCATAAGGTAGCTCTTCACCCACAATGGCATGGCCGGCCTCGTGGTAGGCTACAGCGCGCTTCTCCTGTTCGTTGAGCTTGAGGGTTCCGCGCTCCAGGCCCAGCATGATTTTGTCGAGCGCTGCCTGGAAGTGGGCATTGGTAATTTCGCTGGCGTTCTCCCGGGCTGCCTGCAAGGCGGCCTCGTTGACCAGGTTTTTCAGGTCGGCTCCGCTGAACTGCGGGGTCAGGCGGGCCAGGTTGTTTACGTCAACGTCCGGGGCGAATTTCTTACCCCGCATGTGCACCTGCAGGATTTCCTTGCGCTCCTCCAGGGTGGGCAGCCCAATTACCACCTGCCGGTCAAAGCGTCCGGGGCGCAGAAGGGCGGGGTCGAGGATATCCGGGCGGTTGGTCGCAGCCAGTACGATGACGCTGGTATCCTTCTCAAAACCGTCCATCTCGGAGAGGATCTGGTTGAGGGTCTGCTCCCGCTCGTCGTGGCCGCCCCCAATACCAGCCCCACGCTTGCGGCCAATCGAGTCGAGCTCGTCAATAAAGATAATGGCCGGCGCATTGCGGCGGGCCTCGTCAAACAGGGTGCGTACCCGGCTGGCCCCCACACCCACAAACATCTCCATAAACTCTGAGGCCGATACCGAGAAAAACGGCACCCCAGCTTCCCCGGCCACCGCACGGGTCAGCAGGGTCTTACCGGTACCGGGCGGCCCCACCAGAAGCACCCCTTTGGGAATCTCGGCCCCGATGGCGATGTATTTTTGGGGGTTCTTAAGGAAGTCCACCACTTCCATCAGCTCGCGTTTGGCCTCGTGGTGGCCGGCCACATCCTTGAAAGTGGTATTGACCCGGCGCTCCTTGCCATACTGGCGCGCCCGGCTCTGGCCGAACTGCATAACCTGCCCCGCCCCCCCCTGCGAACGCATGAAAAAAAACCACCAGAAACCAATCAGGGCCGCGATGGGCAGCAGGGTGTAGAGCAGCTGGGGCCAGATACTGGGCAGCCGGTTTTCGATGACCACGCCATTCTGGCGGAGGAGGTTGGTGAACTGGGGATCGCTGTAGCCCGCCGGAAGGGCAATCACAGTGAAGCGATCGGTGGTCTCGGTGTTGTTGCCCACCCGGATGCGCTCAGGTGCCTTGAAAAAACCGTTGATCCGGCCTTCCTGCAAAATAACCCGGGCCACCTTGCCCTGTTCAATGTAGGTGATGAAGTCGCTGTACGGAATGCTGGTGCGGGCGTTGTTACCACCACCAAATAGAGTGAAGAGCCAGTAGGCCAGGATGAAGACAACAAGCAAGCTCCAAGGATTGATACGCGTAGGCAAACCAGAACCTCCATTGAGTGCCTGTGGTGCAGGCAGCCCACATTCTGCCGATTATATAACGGCAGCGCGGTGCACTAGATTATGGTACTCAATCCTGGCGCAATGAATGAGTCCTAGGGTCGAAACGCAAGCCCGGCCGCTGCCATCACCCGCCCCACCAACCAAACCAGCCTGGTTCTTATCGCTCTAAGCTTTGGGCCTTATGATAGGGGGTAATGCAAGTGGTACTCGAGGCCCTCCACCAAGGCGACTACGACACGGCGTTCGAAACGCTGATACGCACCTTGGCACTGGCGCAAGGGCAGGAAGCGGCAGAGGCCGCCCTGCTATTGGCCGAGGCCTACTCACTGTACGGCGAGGGGGGCATCGAGGGTGCCAACCGGGCCCTGGAAGAGGGGCTGAGCAGCGTGCCTTCCCTCGAGGCCCACCCACGCTATCGCTCCATCCTAGGCGAGATGCGTGCACTGGAAGGCGCTTCAGAAGACGAGGTGCGCCAGATACTGCCCCGCACCACCGACCCTCGCGCCCTCTACCACCAGGCCCAGGCGCTGATGTACCTGGGCCTGCCGGAAGAGGCCCTGGAAATCTTAAACCGCCCCCTCGAGCTCCCCGCTTTTCTGGCCTGGCGAGCGCATACCTTGCGCGGCAAGGCCCTGGAACGCCTCGGACAACCCGCCGAGGCCGCCGCGGCTTACAAAGAAGCTTCGCGGCTGGCGGTGGGTATGGAGCATTACTGGAACCTGATCGACGCTGCGGCGATGTTTGTAGAAGCGGGCATGGGCCTGGAGGCCCTGCAAGCCCTGCAAGAAGCCGAGCTCGAGGCCCCGGAGCTGGAAGACCCCGAGGAGGCCGCCACCCGCTACTATCTGATCGCACGCAGCCACCTCCTGCTCGGCAACCCCAACCTGGCCCTCGAGGCCATCCAGCGGGCCTTGAAGATCGAACGTGAGGGCGCAGAGCCGGCCCACGGCACACCCCTGGTGCAGGGGCAAGCGCTCATGCAGCTTGGCCAGCCCCACGAGGCCATCGAGGCCTTCCGGGAGGCGGTGCGGCGGGCTGAGGAACAGGACAAAAGCTACGCTTTGCATGAGCTGGCCGTTGCATACCTCGAGGCCGGTGAGCTGGCCGAGGCCGAGGCCACCTTGCGGGAGGTGCTGCGCGACCCCGAGTACGGCCACCTGGGCGATGCCTACGGCGACCTGGCCGAGGTGCTCTACCGCCTGGGCCGCTACGATGAAGCCGATCTGGCCGCCCGCGAGGCCATCCAGCAAGGAAGCCCAAGCGCCGGATACCTGATCCTGGGCAACCTGGCCTACGACCTGCTGCACCTGGAAGAGGCCCTCGAACACTACACCCGGGCCTGCGAGACGGCCGCCGAAGGCAGCCGCGACTGGGTCACAGCCCAGCAAATGGTGGTGGATACCCTAGCCCAGCTAGGCTTTCGCCGTCCCAGCGAGATCATCCGCCGCAGCGAGGCTGTGCTGCCCTACCTGCACCCTGCCGATGAATGGCACCACACCCTGAGCAGCTACCTCGAGCGCGCCCGAAACCTGATGGACGGTAGCCGGACGCTCAACTAGCACCAACCCCTAAGCACTCGTCCGTGCCACCTGATACCCGATTCTCTTGGTTCGCCGCCTTCCGGCAGCGAACCAGCCCGATCGAAGGAGGCTTTGCTTCGGGTGGCTATCTTCAAATCCGGTATGACAGCGGCTGATCGGGGCGGGCTAATATAAAGCCGATGAAAGCACTGGCCCTTATTGCACACGACGGCAAGAAAGCCGATATGGTCTCGTTTGCCAAGGATCACAAAGACCTCCTGGCGCGCTTTCCGCTGGTAGCCACCGGCACAACCGGACGCATGCTACAGGAAAAAGCCGGCCTGGCCGTCACCCGCCTGCTTTCAGGGCCTCTGGGCGGCGATCAGCAGATCGGGGCTATGGTAGCAGAGGACAAGGTGCTGGCGGTCATTTTCCTGCGTGACCCCTTACAGGCCCAGCCACACGAACCCGACGTGCAAGCCCTGATGCGGGTATGCGATGTGCATAACGTCCCCCTGGCCACCAACCTCACCGCTGCTGAAGCCGTGCTGGCCTGGCTGCAGAGCGAGCTATCCGCCAATGAGCGCCAAGAAAACCGCTAGGCCCGGGCCGGGTGCCGCCACCCGCAGATAGTGTCAAAAGACCGAATGTTAGAAAAGTTGAGTGCTATATTAGCAAGTAGGTATGACACCGGTTGAGTGGATTCAACAAATGGTCGAAGCCAACCGCGAGGCCCTTCGGCAGATGCCCTTCCCACCTGGGATGGCCGAGTACGTAGAGGAGCTGGTGCGCACAGGCCAGACGGAGCAGATCATCGCCATCATAAAAATGGGCTTCTTAATCGGCGTACAGCAGGGCGCTCGTAGCGAACCGATACCAACCGCACCCCCCGTGCGCATCCAGGCCTAGGCCCGGGTTACAGCGGATTCAAAAAGATAATCATCCAAAGCAAAGACCTCCTGAGGCCATCTTTTTGAATCCTGGTGCACACCCCTCGCTACGCTTGGCGAAGAAAGCGTATCCCCTCGGACGGGTTGGTTGGCCGCCTTCCGGCGCCGAACCAACCGAATTACTGCTGGAGGGGTTCCTGGCCGTGGGTACACCTTAAGGGATCGGTATTCCTGACCAATGGCGAATATGCTATTGGTTAGGACGGTTGTTATGCCGCAGCGCTATATCCCACCCCCTACCCCGCAGTACGCCCTCGAGTCCGGCCCCATCCTCCTCAAGGATGGCCGAACCGCCACCTTGCGCCCGGCCCAGCCCGAGGATCGGGCCTTGTTTGTGGAGTTTCTCCAACGCCTATCCCCTCAGGCCCGCACCTTCCGCTTTTTCTCTGAGGTTGACCCCGAAACCGCTGCCGATCTGCTCTTACGCAAACCCCCCGACGAAGACAAAGTAACCTTGGTGGTGCTCACCGGCGACCCCGAGCGCATCATCGCCACCGGTGAGTACGTGCAGGAGGGGCCCGGATCGACCTCGGCGGAGGTGGCTTTTTTGGTGGATGACTGGTATCAGGGGCGGGGCCTGGGCTCGCTGCTGCTCGAGCGGCTGGCCCTGATTGGGGTTCAGCGGGGCATCCGGCGGTTCCATGCCTTCACCCTGGCCGAAAACAAGCAGATGCTGGACGTGTTCAAGGCCAGCGGCTTTCGGGTGGAGTCGCACGCGGAATCCGGCGAAGTAGAGGTCAGCTTCGATATCGAGCCCAACCCGGAGATGGTGGCCCGGTTTGAGTTGCGCGAGCGGGTGGCTACGGTGGCCTCGCTGCTGCCGGTTTTGCGTCCCCGGGGGGTGGCCGTGGTGGGCGCTTCTCGAGACCCTAGCAGCGTTGGCTACCAAATTCTGGAACACCTGGTGCTCAACCGCTTCCAGGGCCCGGTCTATCCGGTCAACCCGGCCGCCACCCCCGCTGCAGGGGAGGTACCGGTGGTGGGCTCGATGCTGGCCTACACCTCGGTTAAGGCCGTGCCAGGCCCGATCGACCTGGCAATCATCACCACCCCCCGCGACAAGGTGCTGGAAGCCGCCGAAGCCTGTGGGCAGCGGGGGGTTAGGGCCCTGATGGTGGTTACCACCGACATGGAAGAACTGCAAATCAAGGCCCTGGTGAAAACCTGCCGCCACTACGGTATGCGGTTGCTGGGGCCGGGTTCACTGGCCTTGATGAGCACCAGCCCCGAGGTGCAGCTCTGCGCCGGCCTGGCCCCACGGCTCCCCCTGCGGGGACGGATCGCCATGTCCAGCCAGAGCGGGGCCGTGGGCCTGGCGGTGCTGGAGTACGCCCGGGAGATGGGCATGGGGTTTTCCAACTTTGTTTCACTGGGGGCCAAAGTCGACATCTCCTCCAACGATCTGATTCAGTACTGGGAGGAAGACCCCGAGACCGGGCTGATCCTGCTTTACGTAGAGTCGTTCGGCAACCCCCGGCGCTTCGCCCGGCTGGCCCGGCGGGTGGGCCGTAAAAAACCCATCCTGGCCGTCCGACCGGGTCGCGATCCGGTGGTGGAGGCCCTCTTCAAACAGACCGGGGTGGTGCGGGCCGAAAACCTGGAGGAAATGTTCGATATCGCGGCCATTCTGGCCCACCAACCCCTGCCCGAAGGCCCCCGCGTGGCCCTGCTGACCAACGCCTCGGGGCCTGCAGACCTGGCCAAGGACGCCCTCGAGGCTGAGGGGTTACAGGCCGAGATCCGCGACCTAGGCTCGAGGGCTTCCGCCGAAGAGTACCTAGCAGCCGCACGGGAGCTCCTTTCGGGCGGCTACCACGCCTTTATCGCGCTCTTTGTACCGCTGGGCTATGCCACCCTGGAAGAGGTCGCCGAGGCCCTGCAAACTGCTTTTCGTGAAGCTCGAGCCCAGGGCATCCAGATTCCGGTGCTCACCTGCTTTATGACCGCCGGGCGGCCACGGGTGCGGCTGGGAAGCGAGCTGGTGCCTTCGTACCGCTTCCCCGAGTCGGCTGGGCGCGCCCTGGCCGCGGCCTATGCGTACGCCCAGTGGCGCACCACCCCACCCGGGGAGATCCCCGACCACGGGGTGCAGGAGGATGCCGCCCGGGCCCTGATCGGGAAAGTTCGGGGCCAGCTTAGCCCGAAACAAACCCAGGAACTGCTGGGGTACTTCGGCATTACACTGCAAGCAGCCTCCGGCCCGGGCATCCACATGGTCATGCGAATCCGGCACGATGCCCTGTTTGGGCCGGTGCTGAGCCTGTCCCTTACCGGGCTGCCCCTCGGAGAGCAGCTGCTGGGCCTGCGCATCACCCCCCTCACCGATCGGGAGGCCCTCGAGATGCTACAGCCCCTGGCTGGTAAAGCCCACCTCGAGAGCCTTCAGGATCTGCTGCTGCGGGTTTCGCGCCTGGTTGAGGAGCTGCCCGAAGTGGAGGGGCTCGAGCTGGCCTTGCACAGCCAGCCAGAGGCCACGGCTGTGACCCAGGCCCAGATCCGGCTGCGCAACCACCCATCCAAACGGTAGCCCTTGGAGGTTTTGCCAGCTTCCGGCGGCTCAGGGCTTCAGGCCCACAAAAATGCTCCAATCCTCTTCGCCGTCCTCCGACACAGCCAGGTGATAGTGCAGGGGCTCGAGATCCTGTTCACTCAGCAAAAGCTCCAGCGGCGCCACAAAGGCCCAGCGCACCAGCCCTTGGTGCCGGATGAAGCGCCGGGGTTTGTGCTCGGGCCGCACAATCAGCACCAAGCGACCGCGCGGTTTGAGCACCGGCAGGGCACACTCCAGGTGCCTCGAGAGCCAGTTGGTGTAATCCGTCTCGGGGTGCTCGTGGATCCTGGGGTCGAAGACGTTGCGGGCAAACCAGGAAAAGGTAGGGGGATGCAGCACCAGTAGGTCGGCCACCTCCTCCCCCAGGGCATCCACCAAACCGGCGATCTCCATCTTTTGCACCAGCCGGCCATCCCCGGCAATATCGCTACCCCAGGCCTTACGCCCCAGCTCCAGGGCCTTCTGCACCACCGTTCCCTGGCCCGCCATAGGATCCACCACCAGGCCCCCTGGCTCGCTGTAGCGCTGGATCAGCACCTCTGCAATGGCTGGATTAAGGCCCTCGAGCCGACGGTTCCGCTTATCGGCAGGAAATATCCAAACCGGCCGATTGACCCAGTCCACCGGGGCCCGGCGCGTTGTCAATAGCGCTCGCCAGGAGCACTCCTGGGTGGCTTTTTGCAGTTGAGCAAGCTCCAGTCGCTTTTTTCGATACAGGCTCAAAAGCTTGTGAACCTCAACAAAACTAGCCCCCACCGCCAGAAGTTCCCGCAAAAGCGGGCCCACCGGCGGCTCCACACGGGCCAGCGCCAGCACCGTGTAGCGCAGGTGCTTGGTGCTGTTCATCCCCACCTGGTGGGTAAAGATCTTAAACCTGGCCTCGTCCAGCTCCAGCAGGCTCGAGGCGATCTGTGAGTCGTCGGCTTCTGGCCAATTCAAGAACGCCCGTCCCGCCTGCAGTACCCGTTGATAAACCTGGTATGCGTTTGGCATGGCCTCACTTTACTGCTGAAAAGATTTCCGCTAAACAGAAAAACGCCCGGGGGCGGTGGCCGGACTATTCATCCTTGGGCCCAAGTTCCTCCGGTAGTCTAATGGGGTGCACAGGTGGATCGGCTGGATTGTATGTTTGTCGCTGGCGGCAGCCCAGCAACCGGCACAGCTTCTTGCAGGTCACCGGGCCCCGGTCGGGGCTGTGGCGATCGGCCCTGGGGGCACCCTGGCCCTGGGCGCGGATGCCTATATTCAGCTCTACCAGGCCGATGGGCGTTTTTTACGTACCCTGAGCGGGCACGCTGACACGGTGCGGGCGCTGGATTTCGCGTCGGATGGCACCCTGCTCAGCGCATCCTCCGATACCACCCTCCGGCTCTGGAATCCCCGAAACGGCCTGCTAAAGGGCGTGCTGCAGGGCCACCGCGATCAGGTCTGGTCGGCCCGGATCCGCCCGGATGCGCGTCAGGTGCTCAGCGGCAGCGCCGACGGCGAGTTGCACCTTTGGGATCTGTCGGATCTGGGATCATCTCGATCGATTTATGCGGGGCGCGGCTGGGTGTACAGCATTGGGCTCTCCCCAGCGGGCCGTATCTGGGCAGCGGGGGGCCAGGATGGGGTGCTGTTATGGAACCCCCAGCGCGACCACCGGCTGCCTCTTTTGGGGCCCTTCTCGGTGCGGGCGCTGGCCTGGGGGCCGGACGGCCTCCTGGCCACCGGTGACCGCGAAGGACAGATACAGCTATGGAGCCCAGAGGGGCGTTATGTGCAGCAATGGAACGCCCACCGCCTCGCAGTAAGCGCCCTGGTCTGGCCTCGCCAGGAACAGCTCATCAGCGGGGGGCAGGACGGCCAGATTATCTTCTGGGACGCAGGCCGGCCCCAGAAAACCCTCCAGACCGCCTCGGTGCTGGCCCTGGCCGTAAGCGAAAACCGGCTCCTGAGCGGGCACGACGATGGGCGGGCCCGGCTGTGGAGCCTGCAAGGGGCGCTGTTGCGCACCCTCGAGCCCCCCGCGGCCTCGGTGAGCGCCCTGGCCTACAGCCCCGACGGAAGCCTTCTGGCCAGCGGGGGCTGGGACGGGGAGGTCTGGCTGTGGAACCGCCGGGGCCAGCCCGTGCGAAGACTGAGCGAGGCCACCCTGGAAATTACCGCCCTGGCCTTCAGCCCGGATGGGCAGCACCTGGCCGCCGGTAGCCGCGACGGCCTGACCCGCGTCTATCAGACAACCAGTGGACGGCTGGTGCAGAGCCTCGAGGCCCACGGCAACGGGGTAGGAGCCCTGGCCTTCACCCCCAACGGGCGGGCGCTGGCCACCGGCGGGCGCGACCGCTTGATCCGGGTCTGGGACTGGCAGGGTGGGCGGAAGGTGCTCGAGTTCCGCGCCCACGAGTCGCACGTAACCGGCCTGGCCTTTAGCCCCGAGGGGCGCACCCTATACAGCAGCAGCAGCGACGAGAGCCTGGCCTGGTGGGCCCTGCGGCCCGAAGGGGTAGGCCTCGAGCGCCGCATCATGGCCCACGCCAGGGGCATCTATGGCCTGGCCCTGAGCCCCAACGGACGCCTCCTGGCCACCGCCAGCCACGACCAGACCCTCAAGCTCTGGGATGCCCAGTCCGGTAAGCTGCTCCGAACCCTGCAAGGGCACACCGAGGCCGCCCAGGCCCTGGCCTTCTCGCCCGACGGTCGACGGCTGGCCAGCGTGGGCTGGGACAAAACCCTGCGCCTGTGGAGCGTACAGGGGCCGCTTTTACAGACCACCTCGGGGTTTGTGCGGCCCCTCTACGCGGTGGCCTGGGCGCCCGATGGCCGGCTGGCCGTGGGCAGCGGCACCCTGCGGCAGGCTGGAACCGTGGCTTTATTCAGACCCTAGCTCAAGCCAGACCCGCCCATAGGGGCGCACCTCACCCTGGGGGAAGGCCTGCTGCAAGAGTTCCTGCAAGAACCGTCCCGCGCTGGGAAGCAGGCCGGTGCAGCCCTGGTTCACGTAAACAAACACATAACCGGGCGGGCGGGGCGACTGGCTGAAGGTGAGCACCCCGGTGTATTCCGGAAAAGCCTCGTAAAAAATAGCCAGCAGGCCCTCCAGCAAGGCCCTGGCCTCGGGCAGGGGCTGCCCCTCCAGCGGGCGCACCCAGAAGGTCACCACCTTGAGGGGGGTCATGGCCGGCCTCCATGCTGCCAGACCGGCACCTGCCGCAGTAGATCGGCGAGTTTTTTGACCCCCTCGGCCAGGCGCGGCCCCGGACGGCCCAGGTAGGCCTCCTCGAGGGCGAAGACCTGCTTATGCCTCAGGGCGGGGATATCCAGCTTACGGCGCAAAACCACCTCTGGGCGCAGTTTTTTCGCCCCGCACCACGAGACCGTAATCAGGTCGGGCTGGGCCTCCTCCACCAGGGCGGGGGTGAGGGGCTGGGAGCGCACCGGCAGGTGGGCAAAGGCGTTTTGCGCCCCCAGCGCCTCCAACATCTGCGTTACCCAGCTGTGCTTTCCGGCGGCAATCATGGGCCGGGGCCACCACTCCACCATCACCCTGGGCGGGCGCACCCAGTTGGGCAGCGAGCCCCGGGCCTGGGCGATCATCCATTGCATGGCCCGCACCACATGCCGGCCCTGCGGGGCCACCCCCAGCAGATCTGCCACCCGGATAATATCGTTGTAGACGTCCTGCAGGCTTTGCGGGTCGAGCACCACATGGGGGATCTGCCGCCGCTCCAGACCCTCCACCACCCGCTCCATGCCCGGCACGCTCAGGCTGGCCAGCACCAGGTCGGGCTTCAGGGCCTCTACCCTGTCCAGGTCAATCTGCAGGTCGGGCCCCACCCGGGGCAGGCGGGCCACTTCGGGGGGGAAGTCGGAGTTGCTGTCCACCCCCACCAGCCGGTCTAAGCAGCCCAGGGCCCAGACGATCTCGGTGTTGGAGCAGGTAAGGCTCACCAGGCGCATACCAGCCCTCCTTCAGCGGCGTTTTTTGACCAGCCACTTCTCCTCGGCGAAGCCTTCGCGCTTATTGACCACCCGGGCCAGGGTAAAAAGCAGATCCGAGAGCCGGTTGAGGTAGCGCAGGGCCTCCGGATTCACCGCCTCGTGGCGCATCAGCTCCACCACCCGGCGCTCGGCCCGGCGGACGATGGTGCGGGCCAGGTGCAAAGCCGCCGCCGCTGGGTGGCCGCCGGGGTGGATAAAGCCGGTGAAGCGGGGGGCTTCCTCCTGGTAGCGGTCGATCAGGGCCTCGAGCCGCTCCACGTCCGAGGCGTCCATGCGGGCCAGGTTGCGCTCGTAAGGGCCGCCGGCGCGGGTGGCGAGATCGGCCCCCAGGTCGAAGAGGGCGTTCTGGAGGTACTCGAGGTCGGCTTCAATGTCGACATGGGCCGCGCCCAGGGCTGCGCGGGCCAGCCCAATGGCGCTGTTAGCCTCGTCCACCGTGCCGTAGGCCTCCACCCTGGGGTGGTCCTTGCCCACCCGGTCGGCGCCGTACAGGCCGGTCTCCCCTGCGTCGCCGGTTTTGGTGTAGATTTTCATGCCTCCATTTAACCGCACAATTGCTGGAAGCAATTGGGTTCAGCAAGACACCCCAGACCAGGAATCGTTATCCGAGCCCCAGGGTCTCCCTCATTCACCCGCCCCGCGAAATGAGGATGAGGCCCTCCAAAAACTCGAAATCGCGGCGGTTGTGGGTTACCAAGGGAATCTCCAGGGCCCGGGCGGTAGCGGCAATCCAGGCATCGCCCGCGCTAATGGGCCGGCCCTTGATCAGGGCTTCGCTGCGAACCCTGGCCCAGGCGGTGCAGATCTCGTCGTCGGTATGCACCACCGTGCAGCGCGAGAGCAAGACCTCGAGACGGCGCAGCCTGCGCTCACCCCAGTTCTTGACCAAAGCCCCAAAGCGCAGCTCGGCTACGGTCTGAGCGGCAACCAGCAGTTGGTGGCCCTCCAGAAGCGGCTGGTAGACCCCCCACAGGCTGTGCTCGTTGTAGGCGTAGCCGATGATGTTGGTGTCCACCAGCAGGTTCATCGGGTCACCGGGCCCTTCTTGCGGGGTTTTTGGGGCCGGGGCTCCTCAAACAGCTCGAGCAGCCGCCGGTCGCGCGCCGGGCTTTGCTCGAGGTCGGTCTGGCGGGCCTCCTCGAGCACCCGCAAGAATGCCTCACCCTCGGCCTTTTCTTCCGGGGTCAGGGGCGGCAGGGCTTTTTGTACCTCCTCCCAGCGGAAGGGCCTGGCACCCTTTAGCAGTCGGGCCAGCCGCGCCTCTTTGGGGGCCGGACGCTTCTCGATAATTTCGTCGAAGCGCACGGGCCTGCCCAGGAGCTGCTCGAGGCCCGCCATCAGCTTGTCGAGGGTCTCGAGTTCCACCGCCTTGGCCTTGTTGTTGACCAGGTTATAGACGGTGGTTTTGGACAGTCCGCTGGCCTCGGCCAGCGCCAGGGGGGTTTTCTTGTGCTGGCGTAAGAGGGGTTCCAGTTTAAAGTAGGTGTTTACCACTGGTAAATTTTACCACACCTCTGGGAAATTCCTCAGAAAGGCACCTCCCGATAGCGGATTCAAAAAGACAGTCATCCACAGCAAAAACCTCCAGAGCTAGCTTTTTGCATCCTAGAGCAGACCCCTCGCCACGCTCGGCGAAGAAAGCGTATCCCTTCATTCGCTGCCGGAAGGAGTCTTTGGCTATCAGTGGCCAGCTCACACCCCTGACAGCGATAAACTGGCCCTATGCGCCGCGTGCTTTCTATGTTGCTTGTCCTGTGTTCCCTCGCCCTGGCCCAGACCACCCACACCGTCGGGCCCGGCGAGACCCTCTACCGCATCGCCCGGCAGTACAACACCACCGTGGAAGCCCTGCAGGTGCTGAATAACATCGCAGACCCCACCAAGCTTCGGGTGGGGCAGGTGCTGCGGGTAACGGGGCAGCCCAGTCCAGCCCTGCGCCGGCTGACCCAGGCCCCGGCCCCCATCGAGGCCCTCGAGTGGCCCCAGGAGACCATCCAGGGCCACCTGGCGGTGATTCGCATCACGGCCCCAGTGCCGGTACAGGGCGAGGTGCGCTTCCTGGGTGGCACCTACCCCATCCAGCAAAACCGCGTGCTGCTGCCCGTACCGGCCCTGCAGGCCCCTGGGGTCTACCCCGCCCGGCTGCGGGTGGGGGGTGCGGAGGTGGGCCTCGAGGTGCGGGTGGTGGCCGGAAGCTTTGGGCGCTTTGTGCTGCAACTGCCCCCCGACCGCCGGGCCCTGCTGGTGCCGGAGCGGCTACGGGCCGAGCGGCTCAAGGTGGTGGGCTCCTGCGACTTCAACCGGCCCCAGCAGTGGCGGGGCCCCTTCCGAAAGCCCGTCCAGACCAACCGCATCACCGACCCCTTCGGCACCCGCCGCAGCTACGACGGTGGGCGCACTTACTCCTACCACGAGGGGCTCGACTACGGGGTACCCGAAGGCACCCCGGTATACGCCCCAGCCCCCGGCGTGGTGGGCCTGGCCGAGCGGCTTGATGTGCGAGGGAACGCCGTCACCCTCGACCACGGGCTGGGGGTGTGCAGCGGCTACTGGCACCTCTCGCGCATTGCAGTAAAGCCGGGCCAGACCGTGCAGGCCGGCGACCTGCTCGGCTACTCGGGCAACACCGGCCTGTCCAACGGGCCCCACCTGCACTTCGAGATCCGGGTGCGGGGCATCCCCACCAACCCCGCCCCCTGGTTCCTCTACGCCCCCTAAGAAAGCGCGGGCCGAACCCCCCGCTCGGTGGCCAGAAACCGCACCGGCACGTCCCAGGGGTCGTGGGGCAGCTCGGGCACCACCAGCGCCTCGGCCACCAGGCCCAGCGTGAGGGTGCGCGGGGGTAGCTGGGCCAGAAAGCGGTCGTAGAAGCCCTGCCCATAGCCCAGCCGGTGGCCCCAGGGGTCGAAGGCCAGGCCCGGCACCAGCACGGCGTCCAGCACCTCGAGCGCCACCCTGGGTGTCTCGGGGGCCGGCTCCCAGAAGCCGTACCTGTGCTTGACCAACCGGCAGGGCAGGGGGTGCACCTCGAGCTGGTAGGTGCGGGCCCGGGGCAGGTAGTAGGCAGCAGGGTATAGACCTTGCACTGGGGCAGGGTCGAGCTCGGAGCCAAAAGCACTGTAGAGCAGGATATGCCGGGCCCCATGCTCTTGCAAAAAGCGGGCCAGGTGCTGGCTTACCGCCTGCGATAGCGTTCCGGTGGGAAGGTTTTTGCGCACCTCCTTGGCCCAGCGCCGGAGTTCGGCCTTGTCCATACCCGTCAGTATTCCATTCCAGGGCGGGACTGCAAGTTATCAGGGGTATAACTGGAGGGCCGGTTGACAGTCTAGGGTGTCGTTTGTCAAAATCCTTTAGGTGAGGGAGGTGACCCCTCGAGACACCTTTGTCCCATAGGAGTCAGCTATGCCCAGATACGTTTACCAGAACCTCGAGACCGGTGAACAATACGAGTTCGAGCAGGGTTTTCACGATCCCGCCTACACCCATCACCCCGAGACCGGCGCCCCCATCAAGCGTCTGATTTTTGCTCCGGCGGTGGTGTTCAAGGGCTCGGGCTGGTACATCAAAGACTCCAAGGCTGGATCCAACAACAAGTCCGAGTCCGGCAGCAAGGACAGCGGGAGCGCAGCAGCCGATTAACTTCGGGGACAGCCTCAAAAATAAACCTATAGAGCACGCGGCCTTGGCTTATCAATGGCCGGGCTTCTTTGTTTTTAGTTTTGCCTCTATCCTACATACTGGGGTTCTATGACCATAGAAACGAGGTGTGTATGTTCCTGCTCTTAGGTATCGTGGTGGCTATCCTGGGCATCGTCCTGCTTGCGCAGCCCGGTGGGCGGCGGGCGCTGGGCGCGCCGCTCCTGCTCGTTGGGCTGGCCATAGTGGCCATCTCCCAGAGCTTTGTGGTGGTTCCGGCGGGCCACGTGGGGGTGGTGTTCAACGTGTTTGGCGGTGTGCAGCCCACCCCGCTGGGCGAGGGCTTTCGTATCGTGATACCGGGTATTCAAAGCGTTGTTCTGTACGATGCCCGGCTGAAGGAAGTAACCCTGGCCAAGGGACCGGCCCCCGCAGGCACCAGCACCCCCGGCGAGGATGCCATTACCGCCCGCAGCAAGGAGGGGCTGGACATTGGGGTGGATGTCACCGTGCAGTACCGCATCAAGCGCGAGGAGGCCCCCCAGCTTCACCGCAACCTGGGGCCGGGCTACCTCGAGACCCTGATCGTGCCCCAGATTCGTAGCAAGGTGCGCGACGCGGTGGGTTTGTTCAACGCCGCCGAACTCATCAGTACCCAAAGAACCCAGCTCGAGGCCGCCGTCACCAAGGAGCTGCGCGAAGACCTCGGCGCGCAGCATATCGAGCTCATCTCGGTGCTGTTGCGCCGGATTGACATTCCGCCCTCGGTGGCCAAGGTGATCGAGGAGAAGCAGACCGCCGAGCAGCAGGTGCAGGTGGAGATCAACCGCCGGCAGCAGGCCGAGATCGCCGCCCAGCGGGCGGTGGTGCAGGCCAAGGGCGAGCGCGACGCCGCCATCCTGCGGGCCGAGGGCGAGGCCCAGGCCATCCGCCTGCGCGGCGAGGCCCTGCGGCAAAGCCCCCAGGTCATCCAGCTCACGGTGGCCGAGAAGCTGGCCCCCAACATCCAGACCATCATGGTGCCCACCACCGGCAACTTCTTGCTCGACCTGCGCAGCCTGCAGCAGGCCCAGCCGGCACAGCCCGCGCGGTAGCTAGTTGAGGGGGGCCCCGAGCGGCCGCACCCGCACCACAGCACCGGGCCTGATCTGGCGCTTCGCAAACCAGCCCTGCCCCACCTCGAGCACCTGCCGGTAGACCACCCCCGGCGCATAGCTGCGGCAGCCTTTACCCTGGGAGGGAGCGGGGCAGGGTTCAATGTCCATAATGGCTAGAATGGTGCCGCGGCTATCCAGAAAAGCTACCGAGACGGGCTTCTCGAGCCCCATTCCTGTCCAAGCATGATCGCGGGGTTGCAAAAAGCTATAAAGAATGCCCTGGTGGGCTTTTCGGGTAAGTAGGTCGAGCGCCCGGGGGTTGGACAGCCTGTGCACTGGCAGCTCCACCGTTCCTTTGGGGCTCGAGATGCTCACCACCGCGCTGGGTGTGGACGGGGTGCGTTGCGATGAGCGGTTCAGAATCTGTCCCGCCCAAAAATAGCCCGTGGTGGAGAGCGCCACCGCCAGGGCAATGAGCCCCAGACCGTAGCCACGCAGATGTCCAGAAGGGTTCATGGATTGCTTACCACTGCAATTTCGAACAAGAAGGGCCAGAGCTTGCCGGTAACAAAGATACGCCGGTTCTGGCTGTCGTAGGCGATGCCGTTGAGCACGGCATCGGGGTTGGGGTTGCGGGCCTGGGCCAAAAGCGAAAGACCGCTCAGGTCGAGCCAGGCCTCCACGTTGCCGCTCTGGGGGTTGATGATGGCGATGCGGCTGGTCTGCCAGACATTGGCCCAGATGCGGCCCTGGATGTACTCGAGCTCGTTGAGCCGCTGCACCGGTTGTCCAGCCGCCCGCACCACCAGGGTGCGCTCGGGCCGCAGGGTGCGGGGGTTGAGGAAAAATAGCTGGGCCGAGCCGTCCGACATGATCAGGCGCTGGCCGTCGTGGGTGAGGCCCCAGCCCTCGGTCTGGTAGGTGAAGCGCCCCACCAGGTTGAAGCCCAGGTCGTAGATAAAGCCCTCCTGGTTCTGCCAGGTGAGCTGGTACAAGCGGTTCTGGAAGAGGGTAATACCCTCGCCAAAGTATTTCTGCGGCAAAGACCGGCTTTGCAGCACCCGCCCGGTCTGGAGCTCCACCTTGCGCAGGCTGGACTGGCCGTAGAGGCCGGTGCCTTCGTAGAGAAAACCGTTGTGGTAGATGAGCCCCTGGGTAAAGGCCTGGGGGTCGTGGGGGTAGGTGTTTAGAATGCGAAAACCCCAGACCGGAACCGAAGGCTGGGCCAGGGCCAGGCCCAGCAGGGCCAAAAGGGCAAGGAACGCTCGAGCCACGCCTTTACCTTACCGCATGGCCCCAAAGATGAATGAGACCCGCTCATACCAGATTCGGTTAGTTCGTCACCGAATGGTGACGAACTAACCCGACCGAAGGGAGTGCTCTAGGATTCAAAAAGATAGCCTCTGGAGATATTTGCTTTGGATGATTATCTTTTTGAATCCGGTATCAGACCAGCCCTCTGCTTTCCAGCTCACGGCGTATTTGCCGCTGAACCACCTCTTCAAAAGGCTTCTCAACATCCATCACCACAAAGCGCTGCGGCTCTCTGGCTGCTAGCTCCAGAAATCCATCGAGTACCCTCTGATGAAAGGCCAGTTCTTCGGCCTCAAAACGGTCAGGTTCACTCGAGGCCCGCCGATGTTTGGCCCGCCATAACCCCAGTCGAGGGGGGAGACTCAGGAGGAAGGTCAGGTCGGGCCGCAGTTCCCCAAGAAAACCCCGTGAGACTTCCTCGAGCCACCTTAAGGGCAATCCCCGACCATACCCTTGATAGGCCAGCGAAGAGTCCAACCAACGATCACAGATAACCACCGCACCCCTGGCAAGAGCAGGCCGTATAACGGTAGCCGCGTGTTCAGCGCGATCGGCGCTGTAAAGCAAAAACTCCGTCTCCGCCTGCATGGGACGGGTCAGAATTAATCGACGAAGCTCTACACCCAGCTCGGTACCTCCTGGCTCTCGGGTTAGCACAACTTCGCGCCCTTTCTGGCGGTACCAGTCCGCCAAAAGCCGGGCCTGGGTCGACTTGCCGGCCCCCTCGGGGCCTTCAAAGGTTATAAAAAGACCTTTCATGCTACAGCCCGGTCGGATGCTCAATAAACACCCAGGGCAGGCCAAACTCGCGCTCCAGCCGGGCGGCCAGGGCCTTGACCCCGAAGGTCTCGCTGTCGTAGTGGCCGGCGTAGATCACGTTCAGGCCCAGCTCGAAGGGCTCGTGATAGTGGGCGTGCGAGGGCTCGCCGGTGATGAAAAGGTCGCAGCCCAGGGCTTTGGCCAGCCCCACATCCCCGGCCCCGCCCCCCGAGACAATGCCCACCCGGCGCACCTCGTCCAGCCCAGCCCGCACCACCAGGGGCTGCATACCGGTCAGCTCGCCGATGCGGTCTTCCACCAGGGCCAGCGGCGTGGGTTCGGCAAAGTAGCCGATGTAGCCGATGTGGCCGTACTTGGGGTGTGGGAAAGGCTCCAGGCTTTGCAGCCCCAGCTCGCGGGCCAGGACGGCGTTGTTGCCCACCTCGGGGTGGGCGTCGAGGGGAAGATGGGCCGTGTAGAGGCTGATACCCGCCGAGAAAAGCCGCTCGAGGCGCTTCTTCTGATACCCCACGATGGCAAAGGGCTGCCCCCAGAAAAGCCCGTGGTGGGTGATAAGAAAATCCACCCCGGCCTCGGCGGCTTTATCGAAGATGGCCTGGGCGGCGTCCACCGCGGCCCCCACCCGGCGCACCTCCTCCCGGCCTTCCACCTGCAACCCATTGAGCGAGGGGTCTTTGAACTCCCGTATCTTTAGGTACTCATCCAGCCAGCGAACCAGATCATCGCGCCGCATGGCCCTAGTCTAACGGGCCAGGGCCTTGCGCACCTCTTCTACTTCGTTCCAGGGAATGGCCTCCGTACCCCGCTCGAGCGTCCGCTCGTGGCCCTTGCCGCTAAAGAGCAGGGTATCGCCCGGCCGGGCTTGTTGGATGGCAAAGCGGATGGCCTCGCGCCGGTCCGGCACCAGGACGTAGCGGCGGGGGTCGCCGTGGGCCTGGGCCATGGTCTCCAAAATGGCCTCCAGCGGCTCGGTGCGGTGGTCCTCCTCGGTAAAGATGGCCAGATCGGCCAGCCGCGCCGCCACCTGGCCGATGCCCACCCGCCGGCTGGGATCCTGATTCCCGGCCGCCCCGATCACCACCACCAGGCGGCCCTGGGTGGTGGGGCGCAGGGTCTGCAGGGCGGCCTCGAGGCTGGCCCCGGTGTGGGCAAAGTCCACCACCACCCGGAAGGGCTCGCTCTGTACAAGCTGCATCCGGCCCGGCACGCCCGGGAAGCTGGCCAGGCCCTCCTGGAGCTGCTCCACCGAGAGGCCCGCCCGTGCCGCAGCGGCCATGGCGGCCAGGGCGTTCTCGGCGTTGAAGCGGCCCACCATGGGAAGCCGCACCTCAAAGCGGCCGAGGGGCGAGGCCACCTCAAACTCGAGGCCCGTGGGGCTTTCCACCAGGTTCTGGGCCTGCCACTCCCCCCTCTGGCCGTAGCTCCAGGTGTTGGGGCGGCCCAGCAGGGTCTGGGTCCAGGGGTTGTCGCTGTTCACGATGGCGAAGCTCGAGCGCTCCAGGAGCTTCTTTTTCTCGGCAAAGTAGTTCTCCATGCTCCCGTGCAGGTCGAGGTGGTCTTGGTAGAGGTTGGTGAAGATGCCCACCCGGTACTCCAGCCCCCGCACCCGATCCAGGGCCAGGGCGTGGCTGCTGACCTCGAGCACCGCCTGCCGGCAGCCCGCCTGTACGAAGCGGTGCAGCATCTCCTGCACCTGCGGGGCCTCGGGGGTGGTGAAGTGGCCGGGCAAGAAAAGCTCTTCCTCGCCGATTTTGATGCCCACCGTGGAGAGCCGCCCCACCGGCGGACGGGCCCTTTGCAGCAGGTGGTGGAGCAGCACCGCAACGGTGGTCTTGCCCTTGGAGCCGGTCACCCCAAAAAGCTCCAGCCGCTTAGCCGGATACCCCCAGAAGGCCGCCGCGAGATCGGCCAGGGCCGCGCGCGCATCCGCAACCCGCAGGTAGGGCACGTTCAGGTGCAGCTCGCGCATCCCCACCACCGCCACCGCCCCGTTCGCCAGGGCCTGGGGGATGTACTCGTGCCCATCGAGAGGCCTGCGGCTCGGCAGGGGCACACCGGGCATCGCCACAAACACAAAACCGGGCTGCACGAGGCGCGAGTCGTGGGTCACCCCCCGCACCTCCAGGGCTGGGGCGGCCACACCGAATAGTCCAAAAAGCTCTCGTAGGGTTGGCATCCCGGCCGCTCCCTTAGGTTTGATTTTTGGGCCCCTCGAGCCGCTCGACCGCCCCCCCGGCACAGGCCCAGGCCTTGAAGCCGCCCTCGATGTGACAGACCGGCTCCAGGCCCATCCGCTGGGCAGTCTGGGCGGCCAAAGCCGAGCGCCAGCCCCCCGCGCAGTAAAAGACGAACTTTTTCCCCGAGGCAAAGATGGGCTTGTGGTAGGGGCTTTCGGGGTCTATCCAGAACTCCAGCATGCCCCTGGGGGCGTGAAAAGCGCCGGGGATTTTACCCTCGCGCTGGAGCTCGCGGATATCCCGCAAGTCCACAAACACGTAGTCGGGGTGGCCCAGGTAGCCTTTGGCCTCCTCCACCGAGATGGTCTCGATCTCGGCCAGGGCCTGCTCGAGCAGCTTTTTATAGCCGACCTTCATTTCCATGTCTCAATTTACTTATCCGGGCGGTTTAAGCTAGCTAAGGTATGCGTGCTTTGCTCTGGCTCTTACCCTTGCTGCTTTCGGCCTGTGTGGTGGGCGTGCGGCCCGAACCCGCCCCTCCCCCGCCGGTGCGCTCAAGCTCCGGTTTCGTGCTGAACGCCCGGCTGGGCCTGCCGCCCTATCCCGACAGCGTGGCCCTCAAGCGCGAGGAGCGGGGCGGCTCGAGCGAGGCCGA
This sequence comes from Meiothermus taiwanensis WR-220, assembly GCF_003568585.1. Taxonomy (NCBI): domain Bacteria; kingdom Thermotogati; phylum Deinococcota; class Deinococci; order Thermales; family Thermaceae; genus Meiothermus; species Meiothermus taiwanensis. Next base: position 609,086 of record NZ_CP021130.1, on the reverse strand, counting down.
GTTCGAGACCCGCGACCCCCTCGAGCAGGTCTACGCCTTCTTCCACAACTGGCTCACCAACCGGGGCTGGGTGCGCACCCGCCTCGAGTACAAAGGCCCCGCAAGCAAACTCGAGGCCGAGTACCGGCGGGGGGCCGAGCGCTTCAAGCTCGAGCTCGACCGGCAGGGCCAGAGTGGGCGCTACAAGCTCGAGATCGATTTTTGAGCCGGCCACACAGCCCCTTGAGGGTTTGTGGCATTCTGATCCCGATGCGCCGCGCCTACTCCACCGCCCATTGCACCCTCGAGCTGCCCGATTACCACCCTTTCCCCAAGTACAAGTACGCCGGGGTCGCCGAGGCGCTGCAAGACGAGCTGGACGTACAACCCGCCCCGGCCATCGCCTGGGAGACCCTGGCCCTGGCCCACGATGAGGGGTATTTACAAAAGCTCCGGTTCGATGGGCTGAACCGCCAGGAGGCCCACAAGGTGGGGCTGCCCTGGAGCCAGAGCCTGCTCACCCGGGCGCTGCACGCAGCAGGCGGAACCCTGGCCGCCACCCAGGACGCGCTTCAGACCGGCCTAGGCCTCAACCTGGCCGGGGGCACCCACCACGCCTATCCGGGGCGGGCCGAGGGGTACTGCCTGTTCAACGATGTGGCTGTAGCAATTGCTTACCTGCGGGCCCAGGGCTGGGATGGCCGGGTGCTGATCGTGGATCTCGATGCCCACCAGGGCAACGGCACGGCGGTTTTTTTTCGGAACGACCCCACCGTCTTTACCCTTTCGGTGCACGCCGAGCGCAACTATCCCCTTAAAAAAGAGGAAAGCGACCTGGACGTAGGATTGGCGGATGCCACCGGCGATGCAGCGTATCTGGAAGCGCTGAAGCCTGCGCTGGAACGGGCCTTCGCCCACCGCCCGGATCTGGTTTTCTACAACGCCGGGGTGGACGTGCTGCAAAACGACCGCTTCGGGCGCCTGGGTCTGAGCCTGCAAGGACTGGCCGAACGGGATCGGATGGTATTTGAGAAGGTCAGGCAAGCCAGCCAACCCCTGGTGGTGGTGATGGGCGGGGGCTACAACCGCGACCCACAGGTGACCGTGGCCGGCCATGCCCAGACCTACCGCCTGGCCCTCGAGACGCTCGAGAACCGCTGATTCCCACAAAGCCAAGCCCTCCATACGCTCGGCGAAGAAGGCGTTGGGCTGGTTCGCTGGATGCCATCCCCATACAGCGCACCCCTCGCCGCCACCACAGCCAATGCATCCTGCGACACATACGCTGCTTTGTAATGGGCGGTGTGCGATAAACTGCCCCCATGCAACCGCCCCGCAACATCCTTTCCATCCAAAGCTGGGTTAGCTACGGCCACGTTGGCAACGCCGCCGCGGTGTTTCCGCTGCAACGCATGGGCTTCGAGGTCTGGGCCATTCACACTGTGCAGTTCTCCAACCATACCGGCTACGGGCAGTGGAAGGGCATGATCCTGCCGCCCGAGCACCTGGTGGCCGTGGTCGAGGGCATCGCTGAGCGCGAGGTGCTGGGCCAGTGCGACGCGGTGCTGTCGGGTTATATGGGTAGCGGCGGTACGGCCGAGGCCATTCTATCGGCCCTGGGCAAGGTACGACAGCTCAACCCCAGCGCATTGTTCTGCTGCGACCCGGTGATGGGCGACGAGGGGCGGGGCCTGTTCGTACGCCCGGAAATACCCGAGATCATCAAAACCCAGGTGCTGCCCCAGGCCGACATCCTCACCCCCAACCAGTTCGAGCTCGAGCTCCTCACCGGGCTTTCCACAAAAACCCTGCCGGAGGCGCTCGAGGCGGCCCGCATGGTTCGAGCCCAGATGCACCCGGGCGGCCCCCGCATCGTGGTGGTGACCAGCCTGCTGCGCCAAGAAGCCCCTGAAAACACCATCGAAACCCTTGCCGTAGCCGATGAGGGGGCCTGGTTGGTGCGCACCCCCCGCATTCCCCTCGAGCCCCCCCGCAACGGAACCGGCGACGCCATTGCAGCCCTGTTCTTGGGGCACTACCTCCAGACCCAGCAGGTAGCCCAGAGCCTCGAGCACGCCGTCTCGGCTATGTACAACCTGCTGCTGCTCACCCACCAGATGAACACCCGGGAAATTCAGCTCATCGCTGCCCAGGACGAATACGTCCGCCCCAGCCGTCGCTTTGCCGCCGAGCGAGTGGGATGAGCCCTACTTCACGGCTAATCGTAAAAGTAAGCCCAGCCAGCCGAACGCACCGCCAGGTAGTAGGCATAGGCCGCCGAGTAGCAAGCCGTCCGGCTCAAGAGGCTTTTGGGGCGGCAGATCTGGTTCATGTTCACCAGAAAGTTGTCGTCAGCAAGTTTGCGCCCGGTCTCGTTGTAGAGGCTGGGGAAACGTGGAAAGTTGGCATAGCCAAAGTCGTGCACATTGCAGGCCGGCCGGAAGGTCTCGCGGTAGCCCAGCCCCAGCCCTTCCGGCGCCGAACACCCATTGCGGCTCCAGTCAAACTGCGGATAGCTGGTACGTGCATTGTAGTAGGCCTCGTAGTTGGCCACACTCCCCAAGGCGATGTTTTGCACCAGCAGCAAATCACCCGCGCTCAGGCTTTGCAGGGCCAGCCGGGCCTGCTCAAGGTTCTGCAACGCCTCGGTATAGGCCGCAATGGCCGCGGGCTCGACCCCTAACTGGCGCATGTCCTCCACAATGGATGCCGATGTCTGTTCGGCAGCAGGCTGGCTGCAGGCCGCCAGCAACAAAACCAGTACTCCCGTCACAAAGCGCCTTAGCTGCATAATCCAACCCCCTTTCAAAGATGCCTCTTTTGCGCCGATAGCTTACCACGGCTATGTCAGCTTCTTCACAGGGTAAGTCACCCCACACACCCGCGCTCCTTTCTCAACGATCATGAAAAAACGTCTTCACCTACATCCCTCGGCGAACAAGGAGGCCTTATGCGAAAAGTCTGGCTTGCAGGAGGGTTGCTGTTGGGCTTGGCCCTGGCCCACCACGGCTGGAGCAGCTACGATGCCAGCCGGGTCATTACCGCCACCGGCACCATCACCGAGGTTACCTTCGAGTTTCCTCATGTCACCATCTGGATAGAGGTTCCCCCCACCGGTCTGATGATGCAGCGCAGGTGGTACGTGGTGCTGGCCCCGCCCTCGAGGATGGAGGCCCGGGGGCTGCCCAACGGCAGCCTCAAGGTGGGGACACGGGTCACGGTGGTGGGCTATCCACACCGCACCGAACGCGAGGAAATGCGGGCTGAACGCATCATTGTGGATGGCAAAACCGTCGAACTACGCTGATGCGTGAAGCCTGGACGGCCTGGCTGGGCTGGCTGCACGCCACCCCGCTCGCGCTGGCCATGCGCCAGTCGGAGTGGCTGTACCCTACGGTAGAAATCCTGCACATCCTGGGATTCTGTGCGCTGGTGGGGGCGGCTGCTCTGTTCGATCTGCGTTTGCTGGGGGTATCCAGGCAAATCCCCGTGCAACAGATGGCCGCCCATCTGCTACCCGTGGCCTGGGCGGGCTTTGCCCTGGCCGCGCTAAGCGGTTTTCTGCTTTTGTTGAGCGATGCAAAAAGCATTGGGGTTAGCCCCATCTTCCTGAGCAAGCTGGCCCTGATTGGCCTGGCCGGGGTCAATGCCCTCATCTTTCACACCCGCACCGCCCGGGGTCTTCAGGCTTGGAATCAGCATGTCCACCCGCCGTTGGCGGCCAAGCTGAACGCGCTATTCTCGCTGGGGGTCTGGACGGCCGTCATTGCCTTGGGGCGGTTAATTGCCTATTACGGATAAAAAGGCGGCTCCCCTCGAGCCGCCGAGCTTACTTCGGAAGGTGTGCTTTGAGCGGTGTAGGTTCGGAAACACCTCCCCTCGAGGCTACCCGATCCAAACACCCCCGAAGGATGCCTCCAGCCTAGCAGGAAAAACCCCTGGGGGTTGGTTATTTGACACCTTACTCACCACCCGCGAACCCTTCCCCCAGCACCCAGCCTTATCCTGCTTCAACACGCCTCAAAAACCAACCGAAAAAACCGCACCAAACAGCTCCACTACCCCGTGGCAACGAGACAGTCTGGCATACCAAACCAGTTGTTCCCACCTACTCCCAACAAACGTGTTCCATAGGTGGCTTGTAAAGAAGCTATTGCATTTCAGAGTCAAATGTGTTAGAAATATGGTCACAACAATTGCAAACGATTGCAAAAAAGTACGCCCGCAGACCTTCTTTCAATCGAGTGTTTCTCATATGGAGCGGCTTTTTTGTAAATCCTGCACTGCAAACGATTGCATATGGTCAGCCTTGATGATGTCGCTAAGCTCGCGCAGGTCTCCCCCGCTACGGTTTCGCGGGCGCTATCCCGCCCGGAGATGGTGGCCGAAGCCACCCGCAAACGCATCCTGCAAGCGGCCCAGGAGCTGGGCTACCAGCCCAATCAGCTCGCCCGCAGCCTGCGCCAGCGCAGCAGCCAGACCCTCGGGCTGATCATTACCGATATTCTAAACCCCTTCCATGCCACGCTAGCCAAAGGCGTACAGGACGCCGCCGAAAAACACAACTACACGGTTTTCTTATTCAATACCGACGAAGACCCAGAAAAAGAGCGGCGCGCCCTCAATGTGCTGCGCGGGCACCAACCTCGAGGCCTCCTGATCGTGCCCAGCCCCCAGGCCAAAGAAAACCTCAAGCTCGTAACCAAGCTACCCATCGTAGAGCTCGATCGCACCAGTGGAACCCCCGGCATCCGCACGGTCATGGTCGATAACGTGGGTGGGGCCCGTAAAGCTGTGCAGCATCTGATCGATCTGGGCCATCGACGCATCGGCATGATCGTAGGGCGCCTGGACATCTCCACCGCGGTCGAGCGCCTGCAGGGTTACCGCGAGGCCTTGCAGGCCGCAGGCATCCCCTATGACGAGACCCTGGTGCTACTTGGCAATCACCGCGAAGCCGATGGTCGTGAGGCGGCCAAAGCCCTGCTGTCCTTGCCCAGCGATAAACGGCCCACAGCTTTATTCGTGGGAAACAACGAGATGACCGTGGGTGCGGTACTGGCCCTACGCGAGATGGGCATCCGCATCCCCCAGGAGCTGTCGGTGGTCGGATTTGACGATTCTCGCTGGGCCGCAACCATCGAACCAGCCCTCACCGTAGTAGCCCAGCCCACCTACGAGCTGGGTTTCTTGGCCTGCGAAACTCTGCTAAGTTCGCTCAGCCGCGGCCAGGACACCCTGCCTACCAGCATCCGGCTGGATACCAGCTTCATTCTTCGGGAGTCCACCGCCCCCCCGGGCGGTCGTAAAAATGGGCTCAAAAAAAGGAGGCGAAACTAGAAAAAACAGGTTTTGGGTTAAGGTTGCTTTTTTAGCCAAGGAGGAGAAACCATGCGTAGAGTACTCACTATTACAGGTTTGTTGGCAGCAGGCGTCGCCGCGCTTGGGCTGGTTACCGCCCAGGACAAAACCCCTTACATAGGGCTCATCACCAAAACCGAGTCCAACCCCTTCTTCGTCAAGATGAAGGAAGGAGCCCAGAAGGAAGCCCAGCGGCTGGGTGCCAAGTTTATCAGCGCCGCAGGGAAAACCGACGGTGACAATGCAGGACAGGTGGCCGCTATCGAAAACATGGTGGCAGCCGGGGTTAACACCATCCTGATTACCCCCAGCGATGCCAAAGCCATCGTGCCCGCCATTCAAAAGGCTCGAGCCGCCGGGGTACAGGTAATTGCGCTGGATAGCCCCACCGATCCCGAAGATGCAGTGGATGCCCTTTTTGCTACCAACAACTACCAGGCCGGGGTGCTGATCGGCGAGTATGCCGCAGCAGTCATGAAGGGCAAAAAACCGGTCATCGCCACCCTCGACCTCTTCCCCGGGCACCCCGTGGGCGCGCAGCGTCACAACGGTTTCCTGGCCGGCTTTGGTTTGCCGAGCTTGCCGCAGGAAAGCAACGAGCTCGCCAAGCCCGCCGAGGTGGTCTGCATGGCCGACACCTATGGCGACCGGGCCAAGGCCCAAACCGCCATGGAAAACTGCCTGCAGAAAAACCCCAACATCAACCTGGTCTATACCATCAACGAACCGGCCGCCGCTGGGGCCTATCAGGCGCTCAGGGCAGCCGGTAAAGAGAAGAATGTCATCATCGTCTCAGTGGACGGCGGGTGCGAGGGGGTGCGCAACGTCGAGCGGGGCATTATTGCAGCCACCTCGCAGCAGTACCCCCTGAAGATGGCCGCGCTGGGTGTGGCGGCTGGGGTCAAATACGCCAAAACCGGCCAGAAGGCCCGAGGCTATGTGGACACCGGCGTCACCCTGATCGCCAAGAACCCCGTGCCGGGTGTCGGCAGCAAGGATGTGAAGTTCGGTCTGGCCAATTGCTGGGGCCAGTAGGCTGAGCCGGGGAGGGGGTGCTGGCCTCCTCCCCCATCTCCTAAAACTCGAGCGGTTCTACACGCTGGGCCGTCTTCGCAAAAACCTCACAAAATAACATCAAATAAAGCCGGATTTTCAGACCAGACGCCTGATACAATTTGGAACAAAAAATCAAAGCGAGGAGAGCATGTCGGAGCAGTCAGGTACCACCCAAAAGCCTCGCAGCCTTCTGGACAGGCTGCCCAGCCTGACCATCATGGGGCCGCTGGTAGCGCTTTTGCTGGCGGTGGTGTTTTTTAGCTTTCAGTCCGAGCGGTTTTTAACTGGCCAGAACTTTTCCCTGATTCTGCAGCAAATCTCGGTGGTCGCAGTGCTGGCCATCGGCCAGACCCTGATCATCCTCACTGCGGGCATTGACCTATCGGTTGGGTTTGTGATGGCCCTGGGCACCATGGTTATGGCCAAGTTTGCTGTTGAGCTGGGCATGCCCCCCCTGCTGGCCATTCTGTGCGGCATGGCCGTGACCACTGCTTTCGGCTTTTTAAACGGCTTTTTGATTACCCGTTTTAAGCTGCCTCCTTTCATCGTCACCCTGGGCACCATGAACATCGCCTTCGCCCTGACCCAGATCTACTCCAGGGCCCAGACCGTGAGCGGTCTGCCGGAAGCCCACCTCTTCTGGGGCAATACCTTCAAAATCGGCGAGACGGTCTTCACCTATGGTGTTGTATTGGTGATCGTGCTGTACCTGCTGGTCTGGTTTTTCCTGAGCGAGACCGCCCCTGGCCGCCATCTATACGCGGTCGGTAACAACCCTGAAGCCGCTCGTCTGATGGGAATTCCCACCCAGCGGGTGCTGCTGCTTACCTACACCGTAGCCGGCTTCTTCTATGGCATCGCCGGATGGCTGTTGATCTCCCGAACCAGCGTGGCCGACCCCAACGCCGGGCAAACCGAGAACCTCGAGACCATCACCGCAGTGGTGCTGGGCGGCACCAGCCTGTTCGGCGGGCGGGGAATGATCCTGGGCACCCTCCTGGGGGCCATCATCGTAGGAGTCTTCCGCAACGGCTTGACCCTTACGGGGGTTTCCTCGGTTTACCAGGTGTTGATCACCGGCATTTTGGTAATTCTGGCCGTGACCGCCGATCAACTTTCCAAGCGTAGGAGTTAGCTCTATGGACACCAAGGTAAATTCCACCCCGGTGCAGCCAGCGCCGGGCTTTCATCCCGACTCAAACACCACCAAGCCCCGCATCGTGCTGGAGGCCCGCAACCTGGTCAAGCGCTACGGCCATGTGACTGCCCTGGACGGTACCGACTTCGAGCTGCGCGCGGGCGAGATTCTGGCCGTTATCGGCGACAACGGTGCAGGTAAATCCACCTTGATTAAAGCCCTCTCAGGTGCAATTATCCCCGACTCGGGCGAGATATACCTGGACGGCCAGCGGGTGCATTTCCGCAGTCCCATCGACGCCCGCAGAAACGGCATCGAGACCGTTTACCAGGATCTGGCCGTGGCCCCAGCCATGACCATCGCCGAGAACCTTTTTCTAGGGCGGGAGATTCTGCGCCCCGGCTGGTTTGCCCGGCTGATCCGCTGGATTGACAAGAAAAAGATGCTCGAGGAGGCCATCGCCGACATGAAAGATCTCAAGATCGGCATCCGCTCCATGACCCAGGCCGTAGAGACCCTTTCCGGTGGGCAGCGCCAGGGGGTCGCGGTAGCCCGCAGCGCGGCCTTTGCCCGGCACGTGGTAATCATGGACGAACCCACCGCCGCGCTAGGAGTAAAGGAGAGCAACATGGTGCTCGAGCTCATCCGCAGGGTGCGCGATAATGGTCTGCCGGTGATCATCATCAGCCACAACATGCCCCACGTCTTCGAGATTGCCGACCGCATCCACATCCAGCGGCTGGGTAAGCGGGCCGCGGTGGTCAACCCCAAAACCATCAGCATGTCCGACGCGGTAGCGGTAATGACCGGGGCCAAAAGCGCAGCCGAGCTAAGCCCCGAGGCGCTGGCCCTGTAGGGCCTGGTGTCTTGTGGGGTGGATCGGTATGCTGCTGGGCCTTGACCTGGGCACCGGATCGCTCAAAGCCCTCCTGTTGGATTTCGACGGGCAGGTGCGCGGGGAGGCCAGCCGCCCCTACCCGGTAACAGCCCCCCACCCTGGCTGGGCCGAGTCCGACCCCGAGGACTGGTGGCGGGCTGCCGCCGAGGCCACCCGCGCCGCTGTCGGGCCGCTGGCCTCGCAGGTGGTGGCGGTTGGCTTGTCCGGTCAGATGCACGGGGTGGTGCTGTCGGACTCAGCGGGCCAGCCCCTGCGCCCGGCCATCCTCTGGGCCGACAGCCGTTCGGTGCAGGAACTCGGTGCGCTCAAAGCCCTCCCCGCGTCGCTGCGGCACAGGCTGGCCAACCCCCTGGTAGTGGGCATGGCGGCTCCCAGCCTGCTCTGGCTCGAGCGCCACGAACCCCGGCCCTACACCGAGGCGCGCTGGGCCTTGCAGCCTAAGGACTGGCTGCGCCTGCGCCTCACCGGTCAGGCTGCCAGCGACCCCTCCGATGCTTCCGGTACCCTGCTGTACGACCTATTGGCCGATACCTGGGCCTGGGAGGCGCTCGAGCGGCTGGGCCTGCGCGCAGAACTCCTCCCCCCAATCCTGCCTTCCGGCGCCGTTGCCGGGCACCTTACCCGTGCTGCCGCCCACTGGCTGGGCCTCCCGGAGGGCCTGCCGGTGGCAACCGGAGCCGCCGACACCGCCGCAGCGCTCCTCGGCAGCGGCCTCGCAGTCGGCCAGGTGCAGCTTACGGTGGGCTCCGGTGCGCAAATTGCGGTTCTGCTGGACACCCTTCAGATAGACCCTACGCTGCGCACCCACCGCTACCGGGCAGCCCGACCCCAGCAGTGGTACGCCCTGGCGGCCATGCAGAATGCCGGACTGGCGCTGGAATGGGTGCGCAACCTGCTACACCTGAGCTGGGAGCAAGCCTACCAGGAGGCCCAGCAAGCACCCGCAGGCTGCGATGGGCTTTGTTTCCTCCCCTATCTGACCGGCGAGCGCACCCCCCACCTGAACCCCCTGGCCCGGGGAGTCTGGGCCGGACTCAGGCTCCACCACCAGCGCGGCCACTTAATGCGCGCGGCTCTGGAAGGAGTAGCCTACAGCCTCCGTGAAGGCCTCGAGGCCTTAGGTACAGCGATTCCCCCCCAGGCCCCGCTGCGCCTCTCGGGCGGCGGCAGCCAGGAACCCTTTTGGCAGCAAATGCTCTCCGATGTGCTGGGCCGCCCCCTGGTGAGCACCCCCACCCCCTCGGCCTCGGCCCGGGGGGCAGCCCTGCTAGCCGGCATGGCGGTGGGTATACCCCTCGAGGTTGCAAGAAGCGAAACTCCCGTCTCTGAGCCACAAAACCCCATCTACGAGGAGGGCTACCAGCGGTATAAGCAGTTGTACCGCCAGCTCTCGAGCTGGTTCTGAACTGGGATAAAATCCTACCGATGGAGCTACTGAGCGAGGCCGAAGTTCGGGTGCTGGGCACCCTGATTGAGAAGCAGTACGCCACCCCCGACCACTACCCCCTGACCGAGAACGCCGTGCGGCTGGGAGCCAATCAAAAAAACAACCGCCAGCCCGTTACCAACCTGAGCGAAGCCGAGGTGCGCGAGGCCCTAGACGCCCTCCAGCGCAAGCGGCTGTGCGGCATGTTCCGCGAGCACAACGCCAGGGCCCCCAAGTACCGGCAGTTTCTGGATCGGGAGTTCAAGTTAGATGCTCCTGCCACCATCCTGATGGCCCTGCTGATGCTGCGCGGCCCTCAGACCCTAGGCGAGCTGCGGGCTCGAGCCGAGAGCATGAACCACAGGTTCGCCTCGCTGCAGGAAGTGGAGGCGGTGCTACGGGGACTCATCAACCGGGCCCCCCACCCCCTGGTGACCCCACTCGAGCGCCAGCCCGGGGAACGTGAGGTGCGTTATGCCCATCTGCTGGCTGGAAAGCCAACCCCCTTTGTTCGCACAGAGGCCAAAAGCGAGCTCGAGCAACGTCTAGAGGCCCTGGAAGCCGAGGTTCGCGACCTGCGAGCCCAGTTAGAAGAACTCAAAAAGATGCTGAGCTGACGCCAATGCCTATTCAGGGAAGATCCTGTGGGCGGTTGGCGTTTAGAAATAAATAAGAACCAAAGCGGGCCTCGAGCGCGCGCTTGTCCAGGGTTATCAGGGGAATGTCATGCAGCAGCGCTTGTATCTTGAGGTTGCCCGCCTCAAGGCGGCGCAAAACCTCGCCCTCGAGCGATCTGTGGTACAGCGCCCCCAACGGTTCGTATAAATCGCCCGAAACCGCCACCACCGCCTGGATACCGGCCCGGGCGTGCTCGAGCATAAATAACCAGAAGTCCCGGCTCAGAAAAGGCTGATCGCAGGCGGCCACCGCCACCCAGTCTTCCCGTGCGTGCGCGAGGGCTGCATGCAACCCCGACAGGGTATTCCCCCCCGGCCAGAGGTCGGGGTAGACCTCGAGCCCTGGATAGGGCCGGTTGGCGATCACCAGACGCTCGGAGGCCCCGGCCATCGAGTCCAGCACCCAGGCGATAAGCGGCCTGCCTTTGTATATGTACAGCGCCTTGTCTTGCCCAAACCGGCTGGAGACCCCCCCTGCCAGAACTGCCCCACTCCACCGCATCGCCACCAATATAGTTTGGAATCAGGCCTCCAGCGGCACACAAACCAAATCTTCCATTCATCATCAGTTTTTTGCTATTCTCCTGACAATCTCCTGACATGAGACCGACAAGCTATTCCTCGGAGAGCAGCACTGTATTTGTGCTGTGCCAACCACTGCCAAGGAGGCTTTTGATGAGAAAACTTCTAGTTACAACCGCTGCGCTGCTAGGGCTGGCTAGCTCTGGCTTGGCACAGGTCAACCTGACCGGGGCTGGGGCCACCTTTCCTTTCCCGGTTTTATCGAAATATTTCGATGAATACCTCAAAGTCACCAACAACCAGGTGCGCGTCAACTACCAGTCCATTGGTTCAGGTGGGGGCCAGCGCCAGTTTATCGAACAGACCGTACACTTTGGCGTCTCCGACAACCCCTTCAACGACCAGCAGATGGCCGATATCCGGCGGAATACCGGTTCACCTGCGCTGAATATTCCCTTTGTGCTGGGGGCGGTAGTGCCTACCTATAACCTGCCTGGGGTAACCCAGCGCCTGAACTTCACCGGTGAGGTTCTAGCCGATATCTTCTTAGGCAACATCAAGACCTGGAACGATCCCGCCATCGCCAGGCTGAACGAGGGCGTCCGCCTGCCACCGCTCCCCATCACAGTAGTACACCGTTCCGACGGCTCGGGCACCACCTTTGTCTGGACAGACTACCTCTCCAAGGTCTCGCCCGAGTGGGCCCAGAAGGTGGGGCGGGGCAACAGCGTAAACTGGCTGCCGGCTAACAAAGTAGGTGCGCGCGGCAACGAAGGGGTGGCTGGTGTGGTGCGCAACACCCCCGGTGCGATTGGTTACAACGAGGTGACCTACGCTATACAGAACCGCATCCAGTTTGGGGCGGTACAGAACCGCGCGGGCCGCTTTATAGTGGCCGAACTACCCGCCATCACCGCCGCCGCCAACGTAGTGCTGCCGGGTGATGCCCGGGTTTCCCTGACCGATACCCAGGCCCCTGATGGGTATCCCATCTCCAGCTTCGCCTACATGCTGGTCTACGAGCAACTGGACAAAAACAAAGCCTTCAAGAGCGAGGCCGAGGCCCGGGCTTTTGTGCAGCTCCTTAAGTGGATGGTGACCGACGCACAAAAGTTCAATGAGCCCCTCACCTATGCCCGCCTTACTGAGGTAGCCCAGGCCCGTGCGCTGGCCTTGATCTCGCGCATCACCTACCAGGGCAAACCCATCGGTCGGGAGATCGTAGGCCGTTAGGTGTTGGAGGGAGGTGGGGGTCTCGCAGGCTCCCACCTCTTTTGTAAACTAAAGGCGTGCGCATGCAACAGGCTCCCGTGCAATCTTCCCTTATCAAACAGACTCCTTCGGCGATTTACCGCCTGTGGGGCGATCGTATTTTTCTAAGCGTAGTCTTGCTTTTAGCGCTCAGCATCGTCGCTTTGACCCTGGGGCTGGGGTACTACCTGTACCTAGGCGGGTCACAAGCTATCAACAAAGAAGGTTTTTGGGGTTTCTTGACCGGCACCACCTGGGATCCGGCCTTGAAGCTCGAGTTTGGCATCTGGCCCTATGTTTTAGGAACCCTTATCACCAGCTTCGCCGCCCTGCTGGTATCCTTTCCCATAGCCCTCGCAGCGGCGATTTTTACCGCAGAGTATGCCCCCCGCTGGCTGGCCGGCTTCATCAACTACCTGGTAGACCTGATGGCAGCGGTACCTAGTGTGGTGTATGGCATCTGGGGCATTTTCGTACTGGCACCCTTCCTGCGCGAGGTCATCTACATGCCCACCTTCCTGTGGGCTGCCGAGAAGGCGCCTGGGCTGGTACCTTTTTTAGGCAATCCCGCAGGCTACGGGATGTTTACCGGCGTCGTGATCCTCTCCAGCATGATCATACCCTTCACGGCAGCGCTTTCGCGGGATGCGATTGCCCTGGTTCCGGCCGCCCAACGCGAGGGGGCCTATGCACTGGGGGCCACCCGCTGGGAGGTGATGCAGACGGTTATCCTGCCCTATGCCAGGGGGGGTATTTTCGCCGGGGCCATGCTGGCTCTGGGCCGTGCGCTGGGCGAGACGATGGCGGTGGCGATGGTCATTGGCAACAGCAATGTCCTGCCCTACACCCTCTTTGGCCCGGCCTCGACCATGCCCGCCGTGATCGCGCTCGAGCTGAAAGAAGCCGTGGAAGACCTGCACTATTCAGCCATTATCGGGGTGGGCTTTTATCTCTTCTTGATCGCATTTATCGTCAATGTCGCTGCCAGCTATCTGCTCAACAAACTCAAAGTAGGGAGCCAAAGGGCTTAGAGGAGTGACCATGCGCAGTCTTCAAGCACGCTACACCCGCGACCGTCTAATCCTCATTGTGGTGATTGCCGGAACCATCCTGGCCGCCCTGCCGCTTACCCTGGTACTTGGCTATGCTCTGGTCAACGGCTTTTCTTCACTCAACTGGGACTTTTTCACCAAAGGCCCCAAACCCCCCGGCGAACTAGGGGGGGGGATGGCTCCCGCCATCGTCGGCACCCTCATCATCACTGGAACCGGCCTGTTAATCGCCACCCCTTTTGGCATCGCCGCCGGTATTTTGCTGGCCGAGTATCCCGAGAATAAACTCAATCCTACCCTGCGCCTGCTATCCGACACCCTCAACGGAATGCCCGCGGTTCTAAAGGGACTGCTGGCCTATGTGCTGGTGGTCAAGGCCCAGGGCTCCTTTTCCGGCCTCTCGGGGGCAGTGGCCATGGCCTTTATCATGGTTCCCATCATTGCTAAAACCACCGAGAGCGTGCTTAAGCTGGTACCCTGGAACATTCGCGAGGCGGGGCTGGCCTTGGGACTGCCGCGTTGGCGGGTTATCTTGTCGCTGGTTCTGCCAGCGGCCCGAGCAGGGGTGGTGACCGGGTTGTTGCTGGCAACGGCCAGGGCTGCAGGAGAAGCCGCCCCGCTGATCTTTACCGCTTTCGGGAACTCCTTGCTCACTTACAACCTATTGCAGCCCATGGACACCCTGCCCTTGCGCCTGTATGCCTATGCCATTAGCCCTTATGAAGACTGGCATCGCCAGGCCTGGGCAGCGGCGGTGGTGCTGTTGGGTCTAATTGTGCTAACCAGCCTGTTGGCCCGCTGGGTGACCCGCGGGCGCTAGGAGAGTTGGAAATGATGCGTGAATTCAAACCCATGGCCAGTTCCGAGATGACCCTTGATCCCAGTCTCAAAACCCGCATCGAGACCCGCCATGTGACCGTAATATACGGACAGAAGGCGGGCGTAAAAGACGTAACCATGCCGATCTACGCCAACAAGGTGACCGCTTTGATCGGGCCTTCGGGTTGTGGCAAGACCACTTTTCTACGATCCCTAAACCGCATGCACGACCTAACCCCCAGCGCCCGCGTGACCGGAGAGGTCTTGTTGGATGGCATTAACGTCTATGCTGCTGGGGTAGACCCGGTGGAGGTGCGGCGCAAAATCGGGATGGTTTTCCAAAAACCCAATCCCTTTCCGACCCTCTCCATTTACGGCAACGTAGTAGCAGGCTTGCGGCTGGTAGGCATTCGCAAAAAATCCCTTTTAGACGAGGCAGCCGAACGCGCCCTGAGGCAGGCAGCCCTGTGGGATGAGGTCAAAGACCGGCTCCATGCCCCCAGCATGAGCCTCTCAGGAGGACAGCAGCAACGCCTGTGCATCGCCCGGGCCCTTGCCGTTGAGCCCGAGGTCTTGTTGATGGACGAGCCTACCAGCGCACTAGACCCCATCTCCACCCAGTCCATCGAGGATCTGCTAACCGAACTTAAGAACCACGTTACCATCGTTATCGTAACCCACAATATGCAGCAAGCAGGCCGGGTATCGGACTTCACCGGCTACTTCCTGAATGGTGAGATGGTGGAGTTTGGCCCCACCAGCCTCTTGTTCACCACACCTAAGGACAAGCGCACCGAAGCCTATATCACTGGACGCTTCGGCTAAGCCGCGCCGAGATCCACAGGGGAAGGCGGCGAACCAACCTGACCGAAGGTAGTGCTCTAGAATGTTTCCCACGAATACCCAGCACAGCGTATTTTGCTGTACTGGGTAAAATGCCTGCCACCGTTAGGTTTCCTCAGACCTTGAGCTTGTGAATCACATGCCCGGCCACCCCCCTACGCCTCTTGCATGAACACAGATGCACTATGGGGTCAACCGGTCTGCTCAGGCTCTGTTCGTTTGGGTGGTTCGGCAAAGTTAAGGCCGTTGTATTTTTTTTGGCAGACATCTATGCCCTCGGTAGCCCAGGTCTGTACTGCTTCGGCAGCCGTCTGGATCACTTTGTCTATCACCGGTACAAAATCGGGGTGAAAACCCGTCAGTACCCAGGCTGCACCATCCTGGGGTCTAGGTGGTTTACCTATCCCGATACGCAAACGATGGAATTCTCTGGTTCCCAAATGGGCTGCAATAGATTCCAGGCCATAATTCCCCGCGCTGCTCCCACCCACCTTGAATCGCAAGCGTCCGGGTGGTAGATCCATTTCATCGTGAACAACCAGAATGTGGCTGGGTTGAATTTTGTAGAAACGGGCTAGAGGAGCCACAGCTTCCCCAGTGGCGTTGTAATAGGTTGTGGGCTTGATAAGCAAACCCGAAATCCACTCACCAGAGGCTGC
Organism: Meiothermus taiwanensis WR-220; assembly: GCF_003568585.1. NCBI lineage: Bacteria > Thermotogati > Deinococcota > Deinococci > Thermales > Thermaceae > Meiothermus > Meiothermus taiwanensis. The sequence continues at coordinate 593,405 of NZ_CP021130.1, read as the reverse complement.
GCGAAACTTGACCTCAGCGATAAGGGCGTTGTCCTTGTGCTGGAAGTTTGAACCAAGGCGATCCAGTACCCAAAACCCCACATTGTGCTTGGTGTGGGCGTATTGCAGGCCGGGGTTTCCCTGTCCTACGATCAAGAACATAACTTTGTTGTTTGGAGTTTGTTGCACTGGGTTCTCCGAGAACCACTTTATACCGGATTCAAAAAGATAGTCATCCAAAGCAAAGACCTCCAGAGGCTATCTTTTTGAATCCTAGAGCACTCCCGTTGGTCGGGTTAGTTCGCCGCCTTCCGGCGCCGAACTAACCGAATCTGGTATTACTAAAGCCCAAGGCGCTAAAAGAAAGGGCCGAGAGACCGCTCTGGCTCTCGACCCCTGGGCTGCTCGAGGGATGGTTACTTCTCTTCCTCGGTCTTGCCCTTCTTGATGACTTCAACCTCGGCAGGAGCTTCGGCGGCCTGGGCTTCCAGCTTCTCAACGTCCTCAGGCGGCACGATGGCCACGATGGTATCGCGGGGGTTCATGGCCAGGGTTACACCTTGCGGAAGGCTGAGCTCATCGGCATGGATGCTATCACCAATCCGCAGATGGCTTACGTTGACCTCAATGTAGGGGGGAATAGCTTTGGGCGAAACCTTGACCTGAACGTCATTGTTGACAAGCTGCAGCACACCCCCTTCACGCACGCCCTGCGCGGTGCCCTCGATCTTGACTGGAATCCACATCAGCACGGGCTCATCGGAAAGGGCGTAGAAGTCGACGTGCTCGGGGCGACGGCGGCGCTTATCCAGGTTAACCTGGCGCACCAGGGTATCCACAGTTTTTCCGTTCTCGAGCTCGAGGGTAATCACGTGGTGGATCCCAGCAGCCATAAAGACCTTGTTAAACTCCTTGAGATCTACCGTAACTTTGTAGTTTTCGCTGCGGTTGTAAACCACCCCCGGCAGCTTGCCGGCGTCGCGCAGGGCCATGGGTTTTTCATTCCCACGGATTTGGGCTTTGATGCGGTATTCCATTCCCTTCCTCCAAAACTTTTCCGTTGCCAGCACTGGCCAGCTCTGGATTTTTATCTGCTCACACCACCCCAGCCAAGCAGGGTTCAAAACACAAGCCTTCAAAGTCTACCATAATCCCCGGCCACTCGAAAAGCCTATCTATTCGGCATCTACATTAGGATCCCCCTATACGTTTTCGACGTAATTCAGGCATCGTTACAGCAGCAAGCCGATGTCGGAATAGAGTTCGGTTTTGCAAAAAATGCCTTTTTATTTGGTTTTGTTCTATGGTTTACAAGCCCTGGACAAAACCTTGATTATGTTATAGTCTAAATCCATCCGATTTGGTACAACCAAACGGGGGAAGGAAGCAAACGTAAAAGAACTGAAGAACTGACCGCAACGCACCAAAACGAGCCGACCGAAACCCCAAGCCCCTACCCAGCGCGCCCCTGTGGTGCAGACCGCAACGCATGTGAACGATGAAAACGCTCGAGAATCCCCCACCCCCTACCAGGCCCAGCCCGTTTGCAGCGGCCATAGCGTAGGTTCTTATGGCCCAACAAACAATCCACCCTTCAAAAACCCACAGCATCTGACCGTAACGTACAAGGAGAACCAAACATGTCCACCAACCTAGTCTTCATCAGTGGCGTTTTGAGCAAACACCACCTTCGCTATACCCCCAAAGGCACCCCGGTGCTCGAGGTCACCCTCGTTGGCAAACGCGCCGTTGGCAATGAGCACATCTTCTCCCGCGCCGATCTGACCTTTTATGGCAAGATGGCCGAGCACTGGGCCAATTATCTAGTAGATGGAGAAGCCTATCAGGCGATGGGCCGCCTGGTCTACGAGTCCTGGGAGGCCGATGGACAAAAAGGTTCGCGCCTGCGCATCGTGGGCGAAGATCTCTTCAAACTGGAAAACGCCGATGTGCGCCAGGAAGAACAGGGCCCGGTGCTCTACGGGGCCGAGAACCGGGTGATTCTGTCCGGTGGCCTGACCACCGACCCGGAGATCCGCCAGACCCCGCGCAAGACCCTGGTAGCCAGGGCCAGCCTGGGCTTCTCGAGCTGGGACGCTACAGCCAGGCAAGCCAAAAGCCATTACGTTGAGCTGGAAGCCTGGCGCGAGCAGGCAGCACAGTTTAGCAGCCTGAAGAAGGGCTCGCCGCTGCTGCTGGAAGGCGCGCTCAAAACCGAAGTCTGGGAAGACCCAGAAAGCAAAACCAAGCGCTACAAGCGGGTTGTAGAAGTCCAGCGCGTAACCCCCCTGGCCCGTATCCGCCCCGCTGAGCGAGCCCAGGAAGTGCCTGAGCGCCCTACCAAGTCCAAACGCAAGACCAAAGCCGCCTAGAGCAGCCACAACCTTCGGGATTCTAGCCGTCGCCGGGTTTTGGGTGGACATTCGGGCCGTCCACCCAAATTCCTGTGAAGATGCCCGCACAGTACCCCACGGGAAGCTTCGCCCGTTGTCTAATTTTGAAGACCTGCTTGCGCTTCCCGTGAGGGCCCCTGATAAAGGGGAATCAGCGGTAGGGCATCCTGAGGTTTCAACCCAGCCGCTCGTAGGCCGGAAGGGTCAGGAATTCTTTGAACTCCGGCTGCAATACCAGTTCGTCCAGGAGCTGGGCGGCCTCTTCCAGGTTCTTCAGGCCCGCCAGCTTGGCCATCTCTTCCTGCTTGAGCTTTGCGTATAGCTCCTGAGTAAAGGTGCGTCCATCGTCCAGCCGGGCCCCTTTGCGGAGCCACTGCCACAGTTGCGAGCGGGAAATCTCGGCCGTAGCGGCGTCTTCCATCAGGTTGAAGATGGCCACCGCACCGCTTCCACCCAGCCAGGCAGCTATGTACTGCAACCCCACGCTGATGTTGTTGCGAATCCCCGCCTCGGTAATCTTGCCGCCCGGCACCTCGAAGTTAATCAAGTCCTCGGCCTTTATCTTGCCGTCCACATCCTCGCGCAGGCGGTCTTTCTGGTGGGGTTTATCGCCCAGCACCTTATCGAATACCGCCATGGCCACCGGCACCAGGTCGGGGTGGGCCACCCAGGTGCCATCGAAACCGTCTCCTGCCTCCCGCTCCTTATCTTTGGTGACCTGCTCGATGGCCCTGGCGTTTACCTCAGGGTCTTTGCGGCTGGGGATGAAGGCCGACATCCCCCCAATGGCGTGGGCTCCGCGCTTGTGGCAGGTGCGCACCAGCAGCTCGGTGTAGGCCCGCATGAAGGGCACGGTCATGGTGACCTGGGCGCGGTCGGGGAAGAGCACCTCGTGGGTGGCAAACTTCTTGATGCAGCTAAAGATGTAGTCCCAGCGCCCTGCGTTGAGGCCGGCGGCGTGCTCGCGCAGCTCGTAGAGGATTTCCTCCATCTCGAAGGCGGCCAGAATGGTCTCGATGAGCACCGTGGCCCGGATGGTGCCCTGGGGAATGCCCATATAGCTCTGGGCAAACTTGAAGACGTCGTTCCAGAGGCGGGCCTCGAGGTGGCTCTCCAGCTTGGGCAGGTAGAAGTAGGGGCCGCTACCCCGCTTCAAGAGCTCATGGGCGTTGTGGAAGAAGTAAAGCCCGAAGTCGAAGAGGCTCGCTGAGATGGGCTCGTCATCCACCAGGAGGTGCCGCTCCACCAGGTGCCAGCCCCGCGGGCGCACCACCAGGGTGGCGATTTTCTCACCCAGCTTGTACTCCTTCTCGGGGGTGCTCAGGTGGATGGTACGGCGCACCGCATCCATCAGGTTTTGCTGGCCCTGCACCACGTTTTCCCAGGTGGGCGAGAGCGCGTCCTCGCAGTCGGCCATGAAGACCTTGGCCCCGGAGTTAAGGGCATTGATCATCATCTTGCGTTCGGTGGGGCCGGTAATCTCCACCCGGCGGTCGTTGAGGTCGGGGGGGGCGGGGGCCACCTTCCAGTCCCCTTCCCGGATGAACCGGGTGTGCTCGAGGAAGCCGGGCTTTTCGCCCGCCTGGATGCGCTGGGCCACCTCAGCGCGACGCTGCAACAAACCCTTACGTACCGCGTTAAACTCACGCTGGAGCCCAGCCAGAAAAGCCAGGGCCTCGGGGGTCAGCACCGTATCAGAGGCAGGGAGTTTGGGGCCTACAATTTGCACACCTTTGGGCATCTCGCTCATAGCAGTCTCCTGTCAAACCACCGGGTGCACGGCTTGCTCAAAGCCTAGCCGCAGTCGAAGCGGTTTGTCAATCTGCGAGATTATTTTCCATTTGTTGAAAAAATGACCCGGCTCCCCTATGCTAAAGCCATGAACACCAAACGCCGCCCAGGTCGCAGCCGCTCCACCGAGGTGGGCGAGGTACGGACGCTCGAGCGCGGCCTGCACCTGCTGGAAGTCCTCTCCGAAGCCGAGACCCTCTCCCTTTCAGAACTAGCCCGCAGAACCGAGCTCTCCCCCAGCACCGCCTACCGGCTCCTGGAAACCCTGCGCCGTCGCGGCTTTGCCGACTGGGATGAGTCCAAGGGCCTCTGGAAGGTAGGGCTACGGGCTTATCAGGTGGGTTCGGCCTTCCTGACACGGGGTGGGCTGATTGATGCCGCCATGCCCGAGATGGAAAAGCTGGTGGACGAGCTGAATGAAACCGTCAACCTGGCTGTGCTAGATGGCAACGAGGTTATTTATATTGCACAGGTCGAGGGGCGACAGCTCATCCGTATGTTCACCCGCATCGGGGCCAGGGCCCCCATCTACTGCACCGGGGTGGGCAAAGCCCTGCTCATGGAACACAGCGAGCCGGAGATCCGCCGGATTGTAGGCGCGGGGCCCTTCAAACCCTACACGGCCAAGACCATCACCACCCTGGAAGGCTTCTTGCAAACCTTGCAGGAAGCCCGCCAACAACGCTATGTGTTAGATGACGAAGAGCGCGAAGACGGGGTGCGCTGCATTGCAGCCCCCATCCACGACAACCGGGGCAAGGTGGTCGCCTCCATGTCGCTATCGGCGCCCACCACCCGCGTTCCCAACGAGCGCCTGCCCGAACTCGGCGCGCGGGTACGCCAGGCCGCCGATGCCGTCTCAGCCCGGCTGGGCTGGTCGGGTTAATTCTGCCAGCTAACCGATGCGGGCCTCTATGTACTCCCGCTCCCCAGCCACAATCTGCCGGGCCAGCTCGAGATCCTTGGGATACTCCTTGCCCCGATTAATTAGATAGGTCTCGTAGCGCCCAATCTCAAAGTGCTCCACCACCCGCTTGAGGGCTTTGCCCAGGTCGAATTCTTTGCAGGAAAAAATGTCCACGCTAATAAAACGCTCACTGGGAAAGGTGTGTATGGCAATGTGGCTCTCGGCGATGATCACCACCCCCGTAATCCCCTCCGCCTGGCCTGGCAGCGCCGGGTAGCGCTGCACCACCGGGGGCAGCACCTTGGTCATCTCCATCTCTTCGGGAAGCTGATCGAGAACCTGCCGAACGAGTTCAAAATCGGCCAGTTTTTCAGGGTTTGCGTGGTAGCCGTCAATCATCAGGTGCGGGCCAAAACCAAACAGTTCCAACCTCGTATCCTCCATAAGCTTGCGGCTTTCAAGCACAATTGCCTTGTCCGCAGCGCTTTGTCAGACGGCCACCCAAGGGGCGTCTTAACAGCCCACAATTATGGGCTCGAGGATCCAGAATGTCAATCAGCAGCCAAAAACCCCACCCTGGCGCAGCCCAGCCTCCATAACTTGGAATGAGTGTTATTAATTACACCAGTGCTGCTCCACGACCAATGTGGCCTACCGAGGTTTCCATACCTGCTCATAAACCGTTATAGTTTAGTAGAAATGAGTACGAAACCTGTTACAGGTATAGAATCTCGGAAAACGGATCGGCAGGACGCCTGGTGGATCGAGCCCCTCTTCACTGTGTTGAGCCTGGGCTTGTTCGGGCTCTACGCCTTTTGGGTCGCTCTGAATCGACAACACTATGAGTATGGGCCCTACCTATCGCCCTTCTACTCCATACCCCTACCCGGCGTTCACGCTAAAGACCTCGACTGGCTGGCCATCTCACCGGCCTTCTTAGTGCTGTGGATTCCGCTGGGCTTCCGCGCAACCTGCTACTACTACCGCAAAGCCTACTACAGGGCTTTCTTCTGGGATCCCCCGGCCTGTGCCGTACCCGAGCTGCGCAAGGCCTACAAAGGTGAACGGGCTTTCCCCTTTGTGCTCAACAACCTGCACCGCTACTTCTGGTATCTCTCGGTGCCGGTGGTGGCCTTCCTGTGGTACGACGCCATCAAGGCCTTTTTCTTTGAGGATGGCTTTGGTATTGGCGTCGGGAGCCTGATCATGCTGGGCAACGTGATCCTGCTCTCATACTACACTTTCTCCTGCCATGCCTGGCGGCACCTGGCGGGCGGCTGCCTCAACTGCATGTCCAAGCACAAGACCCGCTATACCCTGTGGCAGCGCATCAGCCGCATTAACGAGAGCCACGGCTTCTGGGGCGTGGTCAGCATGCTCTCGGTGTGGTTCACCGATGTCTATATCCGCCTGTGCTCTATGGGCACCATCACCGATATTCGCCTGTTCTAAAGGGAGCCAAGTATGGAATCCTATACCATCCACGACTATGACGTACTGGTAATCGGCGCCGGTGGGGCCGGTTTACGGGCCGCCATCGCGGCCATCGAGCAAGGGGCCAGGGTGGGGGTGGTTACCAAGAGCCTGCTGGGCAAGGCCCACACCGTGATGGCTGAGGGAGGCATGGCGGCCGCCATGGGCAACGTGCGCCCGGAAGACAACTGGAAGGTGCATTTCCGCGACACCCTCAAAGGCGGGGGCATGCTCAACAACTGGAAGATGGTGATGAACTACACCAAGGAAGCCCCCGACCGGGTGCGGGAGCTAGAACGCTGGGGCGCGGTCTTCGACCGCACCCCCGATGGCCGGATCAACCAGCGCAACTTCGGGGGACACTCCTACCCCCGGCTGGCCCACGTGGGCGACCGCACCGGCCTCGAGCTCATCCGCACCCTGCAAGACCACGCGGTGAAGATGGGCATCCATGCCCACATGGAGACCACCATCTACCGCCTCCTGACCGACGCCGGTCGGGTGGTGGGAGCCCTGGGCTTTAATCGCCAGACCGGGGAGTTCCTGGTCTTCCGGGCCAAGGCGGTGGTGCTGGCCACCGGCGGGCTGGGCCGCATCTACCAGATCACCTCCAACTCCTGGGAGTGCACCGGCGACGGCTTCTCGCTGGCTAGCATGGTGGGTGCCGATCTGATCGATATGGAGTTTATTCAGTTCCACCCCACCGGGATGGTCTGGCCCCCCAGTGTGATGGGCATTCTGGTCACTGAAGGTGTGCGGGGTGAAGGGGGTGTTCTCAAGAACAGCGAGGGCAAACGCTTCATGTTCGACAACGTGCCCGAGCGCTACAAAGGCGAGTTTGCCGAAACCGAGGAGGAGGCCGAACGCTGGCTCCAGGGCGACCGCAACGCCCGCCGCCCGCCCGAGCTATTGACCCGTGACGTGGTGGCCAGGGCCATTCGTAAAGAAGTTAACGAAGGCCGGGGTAGTCCACACGGCGGCGTCTACCTGGATATCGCCAGCCGCCGCCCCGCCGACTACATCAAAAAGAAGCTCCCCAGCATGTACCACCAGTTCATGAAGCTGGGCAACCTGGACATCACCAAAGAACCCATGGAGGTGGGCCCCACCTGCCACTATGTGATGGGCGGGGTGCGGGTCGACCCGGACACCCAGGCCACCAACGTACCGGGTCTGTACGCCGCAGGCGAGGTGGCCGGGGGGCTCCACGGGGCCAACCGCCTGGGCGGCAACTCCCTGTCCGACCTGGTGGTGTTTGGGCGGCGGGCTGGCATGGCCGCAGCCGAGTATGCCGCCAAACAGAGTGGCTCCTACCAGGTAGACGAAGCCCAGGTACGGGCCTACATCGCCGAAGCCCTGCAGCCCTTCAACAACCCCCAGGGTGAAAACCCCTTTGCGCTCATGAAAGAGCTTCGCGCCACCATGCAGAAAAACGCTGGCATTATGCGCGAAGAAGGCGAGCTAAAGGCGCAGCTCGAGATTCTGGCCAACCTTAAAAAGCGGGCCTGGAATACCTCGGTCTCGGGCAGCCGGGCCTACAACCCCGGCTGGCACACGGCTTTGGATATACGCCTAATGGTGGAGATTTCCGAGGCCGTGGTGCTGGCCGCCCTGGCCCGTAAGGAAAGCCGGGGGGGCCACGCCCGCCTCGACTACCCCGACCCCGACCCCACCTTTGCCAAAATCAACCACATCATCCGGCGCAGCAGCGATGGAACCCTTACGGTGGTGGCCGAGCCGCTGCCGGAGATGCCGGAGGAGCTGCGCAAGATAGCCGAGGCCAAAGACCTCAAAGAACTCAGCGACAAGGTAGGTGCCTGAGATGTCGACCGTCACCTTTAGAGTTTTCCGTGGGGATCGCAACGGTGGTGAGCTGAAGGACTACACCATCGAAGTGCAAGAGGGCATGGTGGTGCTGGACGCCATCCACCAGATCCAGGCCGAACAGGCCCCCGACCTGGCCTGCCGCTGGAACTGCAAGGCCGGCAAGTGCGGCTCGTGCGGGGCCGAGGTCAACGGCAAGCCCACCCTGATGTGCATGACCCGGCTGGACACCCTCGACACCAGCAAGCCCGTCACGGTGCGGCCCATGAAAACCTTCCCGGTGATCCGCGACCTGGCCACCGATGTGAAGTGGAACTACGAGGCCAACAAAAAAATCAAACCCTTCACCCCGGCCCCCAACACCGACTGGATCATGTTCCAGGAGGATGTCGACCGGGTGCAGGAATTCAGGAAGTGCATCGAGTGCTTCCTGTGTCAGAACGTCTGCCACGTGCTGCGCGAGCACGACGAAAAAACCGGCTTTATTGGGCCGCGCTTGCTGGTGCGTACCGCCAGCCTCGAGATGCACCCCCTGGACGTGGAAAACCGCCTGGATATGCTCAAAAATGAGGGGGGCATCGGCTACTGCAACATCACCAAGTGCTGCACCGAGGTCTGCCCCGAGCACATCCACATCACCGATAACGCCATCATCCCGCTCAAGGAGCGGGTGGTGGACGAGTACTACGACCCAATCCTGGGCTTCTTCCGGCGGCTGTTCGGTAGCAAAAAGCAGACGCAGGCCCCTTCCTCTGGCCAGGCAGCCGACGACTAGTACACATCAGGTCACGCCCAAACACCAGCCGCCGGCGGCTGGTGTTTTTTGTATCCAGCCAATGACCTTACCAGGCAGGCCGGTAGAGCCCCCACCCGCTCCCCTCACAAATCCTGTCCTGGTAGACTTACGCCGTGCGAATGCTTCGTGGGTCTACGCTTGGACACTCGCTCGGTCATCGGCCCACCCTGGTGCTCGGCATGGCGGTACTGCTGGCCCTGGTTCGGCTGGCGGTGGCGCTCGAGCTGCTCCCCCCCTGGGCCTATGGGGTGGGCGCCATCCTGCTCCTTGGGGTGACCCTCGAGGCGATGTTTAGAGGCTTCCAAGCGGCTCTGCTGCCGGGTATAGGGCTCCTGCTGGTTGGTATCGGGTGGGGATACGGCAACACCCCGGCCGTGTTGCTAGCCCTGCTCGGGGTGGGCGCTCTTTACTGGGCCTGGGCGCCCCGGATGAGCGAGCGCGAACAGGCCAGCTTCTGGGGCTGGGTGCTGGTCTGGCCCTCGCTGGGGCTGCTCTTGGTCTGGCAGATCTTCCCCAGCCTGTATGCCCTGTGGCTTTCATTTTTGGATCGGTTTAACTTCATCGGACAGAGCAGGTTCGCGGGGCTCCTTAACTACGAAATTCTGCTCACGCGCGATCCTCTGTTCTGGAAAGCCATGGGCAACACTTTCTGGTTCGTGATTTTTACGGTTCCGCTGGGCATTCTGCTGGCAACCGTGGTCGCGATTTTGCTCAACGAAAGGGTGCGCCTGCTGGGCTTCTTCCGCACGCTCTACTTTCTGCCCTACATTACGGCGCTCACCGCGGCTGCAGCGGTATGGGACTGGATCTATCACCCCGAGTTTGGCTTCCTCAACTGGGTGCTCGGCACGCCAGGGCTGGACTGGCTCTCCACCCCGCAGGGCATCTTTGCCCTGGCTATGGCTCCGCTGGGCATCCATCTTCAAGGCTTCTGGGCCGGGCCCAGCGTAGCCTTTGTGGCGATCATGGTGATGAGCCTGTGGCACCTGCTGGGCTACCAGGTGGTGGTCATTCTGGCCGGGCTGCAAAACATCCCCAAAGAGTACTACGAGGCCGCCCAGCTCGATGGTGCCAGCTGGTGGCAGCAGCAGCGCTACATCACCTGGCCCCTGCTCTCCCCCACTACCTTCTTTCTTTCCACGCTGGGCCTGATCGGGGCTTTTCAGGTTTTTACCCAGGTGCTGATCATGACCCCCACCGGCGGGGTCTTGCAAGACACCCTGACCATCACGTTGTATCTGTACAACAAGGGCTTCCGCGACTCCGACTTCTCCTACGCCAGCGCCATCGCGGTGGTGGTGTTTACCGTTATTCTGGTGCTCACGCTGGTACAGCAGCGGGTGCTCGAGCGCAGGGTAAACTATGAGACTTGATTTCCACAACGCAAAGGAAGGAACCCCATGACCCCCCCGTATGCCCTGAGCCGCCTGCTGATCTACCTGGTTTTGAGCGTAGGGGCCATTGCGATGGCCTTTCCTTTTTACTGGATGCTGGCTACCAGCCTGAAAAGCCCCCAGGAGGCCCAGCAGGCCCGGCCCATCTGGGTTCCCGAGCGGCTCAAGCCCGCCAACTGGAGGGTGGCCGCCCGGCTAGGTGCCGAAGGGGGCAGCCCCCTCTGGGGCGGCTACCAGGACGGCCGAAGCGTCACCTTGCGCATCTATACGGGCCGGATGGGGCCCGAGCCCCAGGTCTTTATTCCTACGGCTGTGGGCGCTTTCAGCGACCCCCGGGCCGAGGGCACCCAGATCCGCACCCGCTACCAGGAGGATCACTGGGAGATCACTTTCACCAACGTCTCGGGCGAGTCTTTCCGGCTGCTCCCGGCGGTGGTGCTGCTCTCCAAAAGCTACGCGAGCTACCGGCCCGAGCTACCCCCCGATGCGGTGCGCTCGAGCGGCGACGACTGGCGGCTGGAATGGGTCAACCTGGCCCCCGGCGCGCTGGGCTATGTCTTCCACAACTACCGCGAGGCCTGGCTGGCCGCTCCTTTTGGGCGGTATTTCTTCAACAGCTTCATAACTGCGGGAACCCAGGTGCTGGTGGGGCTGCTGCTGGCCGCCATGACCGCTTTCGCCCTGGCCCGCATCGAGTTCCCCGGTAAGAATCTGGTCTGGCTCATGATCCTGGCAACTCTGATGATTCCCGGCGAGGTGCTGCTGATTCCCAGCTACATCCTGCTCTCGAGGCTCGAGTGGATCAACACCTACTACGCCCTGGTGGTGCCCTGGCTGGCCTCGGTGTTCGGGATTTTCCTGCTGCGGCAGTTTTATCTGTCGCTCCCCAGGGATCTGTTCGATGCGGCCCGGATGGATGGGGCCAGCTACTGGACGCAGCTGGTGCGCATTGCCCTGCCGCTTTCGATACCGGGGCTGGTCACCTATGGCATCTTTACTTTTTTGGGCGCCTACAACGCCCTGCTGTGGCCTCTGATTGTGACCGACCGGCCCGAGATGTACACCATCCAGCGGGGCCTGCAGGTTTTCATCGGGGAGGCCGGCAGCGACTACGGGGCCCTGATGGCCGCCTCAACGCTGGCCATTTTGCCCATCGTGCTGGGGTATTTTCTGGCGCAAAAGCAGTTTATCCAGGGGGTGGCCCGCAGTGGAATCAAGTAGGCCCACCATGGGGTAATGTAATAGGTGGCCTGACCTTTAGCTGACGTTGTTGTGGGTATAAACAAATGAGAAGGAGACGTGAGATGAAATATCTAACCATCGCCTTTTTCGCTTTCCTGAGCCTGTCCCTAGCGCAGCAGCGGCCCGAGGAGATCATCAAGGGCCAGTGTGAAAAGGCCAGCGTGGTGGCCGAGCTGTGGCACGGCTTTACCGGTGGTGCCCCCAAGACCGCCCTGGAGAACCTGGTGGTGGAGTTCAACCGAACCCAAAACGGCCAGGTGTGCGTGCGCCCAATTGGGCAAGGCAACTACCGCGACCTCTCGACCAAGATCAAAGCCGCTTTTGCCAGCGGAAAAGTGCCGGCCATGGCCCAGGCCTTCGAGAACAACATGGCGCTGTACCTCGAGTCCGATGCTCTTACACCCATGGCCGCGCTGGGTATAGACCTGAAAGGGGTCAACCCCCTTTTTGTCAACGCGGTGACCTTTAACAAGCAGATCTACGGGGTTCCCTTCAACAAGAGCATCCAGGTTCTGTACTACAACCGCGATTTGCTCAAGAAGTACAACGCCAAGGTGCCCACCACCATCAACGCGTTCATAGCCACCGCCAAGCAAATCTCCCAGGGAGAAAAAGCCCCGGTCTACTTCTTCCAGCCCGACACCTCGACCTTCTCGTACTGGTTCTTCACCCTGGGCGGGAGCTACCTGCAAAACGGCAAGCTGGTGCTCAACTCGCCCAAGGCCGTCGAGACGCTCGAGCTCCTGGTGCAGGGGGTCAAGGAGGGCTGGGCCCGGCCCATTACCAGTGGCTTCATTAACGCCAACTTCGGCGTGGGGCCTTACGCCTTCTCCACCGATACCTCGGCGGGTTACAGCTTCTACCTGCAGGCGGCCAAATTCGACCTGGGCGTGGCCACCCTACCGGGCCGCACCGACAAGCAGCCCGGCTTCGGGTTGGTGCAGGGCACCAACCTGGTGGTCTTCAAGCGAGCCGACGAAAAAGAGAAAAAGGTCGCCGCCGACTTCTTGAAGTTCGTGATCTCGCCCAAGGTACAGGCGGTTTTCGGGGTCGCCACCAACTACGTGCCCGTCAACCTAGGCTCGGGCGCCGACCCTGTGGTAACCCAGTACATCAAACAGAACCCCGCCTTTGGTGTGGCTATCACCCAGGCCCGCTACGCCAAGTTTGAACCCGCCCTTTCGGATTGGGAGCAGATCCGCTTCGATATCCTGGGACAGGCCATCAAAGAGGCTGTGCTGGGCCAGGCCACCCCCAAGGCTGCGTTAGACAAGGCCCAGAAAGCTGCTGAGGACTTACTGGCCGGTCGCACCCGCTAAACCTCCCACCCCTGAGCTCAAACAGGAGTTGCGCGCTGCGCCTCACTACCGTGAGGCGCGCGTTTTATTGCATTCTTCAAATGCTGCTCACGTCTCAAGCCAGGCCGCTGACCTCCAGCACAAACAATCCATACATCACCAAGAACAGCATCCCTTCCCAGCTCGAGATGCGCCGATCCTGCACCAGCAGGTAGAACAACAGCGAAGCCCCCACCACAAAGGGCAGGGCGAAGCCGGTCAGCTCGGGCGGCGCTTTGACGGTGCCGTAGACCGCACCCGCCCCCACCACCACCAGCGCATTGAAAACGCAGGAACCCAGGATGTTCCCTACCGCCATGGAAGCCTTCCCCTGGCGTGCGGCAGTGAGGCTTACCACCAGCTCGGGCAGGGTCGTACCCAAAGCCAGCAACGTAACCGCCACGACGGCGTTTGGAACACCCAGGCCGGCCGCCAGCCCTTGTAGACTGCTCACCGTCCAGTCAGCCCCAAAGTAGACACCCACCGCGCTCAGCCCCACGATCAGGAGGTCGTGCCAGACCAGGGGGGCTCGAGCCTGCCCAGTCACTTTGCTGCTGCCTTCTTTGAGCAAATAGGCCACATACACCCCATACACCGCCAGCAAGCACAGCCCCTCCACCCGGCCCACCAGCCCGTCGAACATCACCACCCCCAGCACAAACGCCGCACCCACTAAAAAGTGCAGGTCAATGGCGATGTACGCCTCGCCCAGATATACCGGACGCAACACCGAAAACACCGCGCTCACACCCAAAATGAGCAGCAGGTTGGATGCATTGGCCCCCAGCACATTGCCGCTCACAATCTCCGAAACCCCCTGGTGCACCGAGAAAAGCCCGGTCACCAGCTCGGGCAGTGAGGTTCCCACCCCCACGATGATCACACCCACCATAAAGCTGGATAGCCCCACAGCGAGGCCAATGCGCTCCGATGACTGGGTGAGTAAGCGGGCTGCCCCCAGCAGCACGGCCAAGCTAGCAAGCAGGGTCAGAAACGAAATAGTCATTCTAGATTGGTTTCCACGGATACCCAGCGCAGCGGTTGGGTAAGCTCAACTACAGGGGGAAGCGTGAAGCACGCAATTCCCGGACTTTACCCATTCATGCCTGCTGTCACAAGCATACCAGACTCAAGGTAGGGGGGTTTTGGGAGGGGCGGTCGATCCCCGCACCACCAGCCGGCTGGGAAATTCCAGCAGCTGGTCTCGCACCGATTTGCCCTCGATGGCCTCGAGCAGCAAGCGCACCGCGGCCTCGGCAATATCGGCGATGGGATGAGCCACCGTCGTAAGCCCCGGTGGAACCAGGCTGGCCAGTGGGCTATCGTCGAAACCGGCGATGGAGATATCCGCCGGCACCTGCAATCCGCGCTCCTGTGCAGCCTCCATCACCCCAAAGGCCATCAGGTCGCTACCGGCAAAAATGGCCGTGGGCGGTGAGGGCCGCCCAAGCAGCGCTCGAGCCCCCTCCAGGCCCTTTCTGCGGGTAAAGTCGCCTGGCTGCACCAAGGTCTCATCCCAAAGCCCCGCCGCCCGCATCACCTCCCGGTAGGCCCGGTAGCGCTCCTTCGCCTGCCCCGAGTGCTCCGCCCCCCCAATAAAGCCAATCCGCCGGTGGCCCAGCGCAAGCAGGTGGTGCAAGAGCGCCACGGTGCCCTCGTAGTTCTCGCCCCGTACCACCGGAAGGTGGGTGGCTCCGCCAAAGTAATTGATGAGCACAATGGGAACCTGGCTTTGTTCAAGCGTACTCAGAAATTCACTGGCGCCGACCGGCACCACCAACAAAAGCCCATCGGCCATACCGCCCAGCAGGCTCTGGATGCGCTCACGCTCCCGCTGGGGGTCTCGAGATGTGGTGAACAGGCCCAGGTCGTAGCCGCACCGGCCCGCTGCATCGGCGGCGGCTCGAGCCAGCTCTGCAAAGTAGGGGCTGACCAGCTCCGGCACTACCATTCCCAGAATGCGGGTGGCCCCCCCGCGGAGCCGACGCGCCGCGGTGTTGGCCACATACCCCAGCAAAGCCGCCGCCCGCTGCACCTTTTCCTGGGTCTCGGGGGAAATGTGCCCCTTGCCGTTCAAGACCTTCGAGACTGTAACGGCAGAAACCCCTGCCAGTCGGGCAACATCCGCAAGGGTGGTTCGGGCACGAGGTCTCATAAACGCTAACTCAATATATTTTCATTCTTCTGTATTGACAAGCTTTTTGTGTTTAGGTTATCGTTTACCTAACTAAATCAAACAGGAGGTAGGCATGGCTTGACCCCACAGTCACCATACGGCTCGAGCTGGTTTTTGCAAGCAAAGGAGGCACCATGAACAAGCTGGCTTGGTTTTTCCTCGTGTTACTGATCACAGGCGGTCTGGCGCAAGGAGGCAACCCCACCTACACCCTTCGCTACAACCACGTCCTGGCCCCTACCCACCCGTTCCATGCCGCGTTTCAAAAGTGGGCCCAGCGGGTGGCCGCCCGCACCAATGGCGACCTGCAGATTTTGGTTTTCCACAGCGCCCAGCTAGGGGTTGAAGAAGACATCATCGAGCAGCTCCGGCGGGGCATCCCGGTCGGGCAGAACACCGACGCCGCGCGGATGGGCAACTATATCCGTGAAATGGCGGTGATCAACGCCCCCTACTTTCTACAGAACCCCGCCCAGGTAGAGCGTCTTAGCAAAACCCCATCGGTTCAGCGCTGGATCGATCAGCTCGCCTCACAGTACGGCATCCGGGTGCTCTGTATGAACTGGGTGCAGGGGGCCCGGCACTTCATGACCAACCGGCCCATCCGAACCCCGCAAGATCTAAGGGGCCTGCGCATCCGCACCCCCCCTGCGCCCATCTGGCAGGAATCGGTGCGGGCTTTGGGGGCCACCCCGGTCGCCCTGGCCTTCGGTGAGATCTACAGTGGCTTACAGCAGCGCGCCATTGACGGCGTGGAGCTGGTCTATCAGAACATCCTGGACATGAGCCTGAACGAGGTGCTGCGCTATGTAAACGAGACGCAACACATCCTGCTTGTCAACTTCCAGGTGGTAGGTGAGGCCTGGTTCCAGCGTCTACCCAAAAACTACCAGCAAATCCTGGTGGAAGAATGCGAGAGCGCTGGCCGGGGCGTCACCCTAGAAATCCAGGTGCAGACCGCCATGGCCCAGCGGGAGGTGCAGCGCAGGGGTATGACCATCGTAACCAACGTCAACCTCGAGGCCTTCCGGCAGGCCGGCCAGGCCGCCTACGAGCGCCTTGGCCTTCTGGATGCCCGCCGCAGGCTCTACGAGGAGATGGGCTTGCGCTAAAGCCAATCGCCCGGGCCGCTCTCGGCCCGGGTAAGCTTTGGGGGCTGTTGTGAGCACAGTGCATCGACTCGAAGAATCACTGGCCCTGGTCTTCCTTGCCATCGCAACCACCATGGTCTTCATAAGCGGTATCAGCCGCTTTCTGGGCCAACCCCTGGGCTGGAGCATCGACCTGGCGACCTTTTGCTTCGCCTGGGCGGTTTTCCTGGGGGCCGATGTGGCCTTCCGGCAGGATCGGCATGTGAGCGTAGAAATTTTTGTGCAGCGGCTCTCTAAACCCTGGCAACGGGCCATCAAACTGTTCAACCTGTGCCTGATCGCTTTGTTCCTGCTGGCGCTGCTGGTTTATGGCCTCGAGATGACCTATGCCACCCGCTTTCGCACCTTCCAGGGCATCCCAGAACTCAGCTACGCCTGGGTCACCCTGAGCGTACCGGTTGGCAGCCTGCTTTTACTGATTACAACCGTGGGCAAAATTAGGCAGCTTCTCAAGGAGAACCCGGCATGATCGTATCGCTTCTTATTTTCCTCGGGCTGTTGCTGCTGGGCATGCCGGTGGTGTTCGCCATTGGCATTGCGGGCTTCGTCTTTTTCCTGCTCACGCCCGGCCTCCAGCCGGTCATGCCGGTTCAGCTCGCGCTCTCGGAGACCCAGAACTTCGCCCTCCTTGCCATCCCCACCTTTATTCTGGCCGGCAATCTAATGAACGAAGCCGGGGTCACCCGGCGGCTGGTGCAGTTCGCCACCCTGCTCACCGGCCACCTGGCCGGCGGCCTGGGACAGGTCAGCGTGCTGGCCAGCACCCTGATGGGGGGGGTCTCGGGGTCGGCCATCGCCGATGCCAGTATGCAGGCCCGGGTGCTGGGGCCTGAGATGCAAAAAAGAGGCTACACCCCCGGCTTCATTGCCGCGTTGCAGGGCTTCACTGGCCTTTTGGCCGTGATGATTCCCCCCAGCATCGCCCTTATCCTGTACGGAAGCATCGGGCAGGTTTCCATCGGCCGCCTGTTTGCCGGTGGGATCGGCATAGGGCTTTTGCTGGCCCTGGTATTTATGCTGGTGGTGGCTTTCCTGGCTAAAAAACGCCAGTACCCCCGCGAGCGGGCCAGCCGAGCCCCCACGCGCGAGATCGCTTCCGCCTTTCTAGCCAGCTTCTGGGCCCTGATCTTCCCCTTGATCCTGCTCCTCACGCTACGGGGCGGGGTTTTCGTGCCGTCGGAGGTGGGCGCGGCCGCCTGCGTCTATGCCCTCATACTGGGCAGCGTGGTCTACAGGGAACTGGGGAAAGCCGGCCTGGTGCGCGCCCTAAAGCAGTCGGTGGCCGATATCGGCATGGTCTCCTTCCTGATCGCCTGCTCGGCCCTGATCGGCTATGCCATGAAGTGGGAGATGTGGCCCCAGAAGCTGGGGCAGTTTTTGGTGGGGCTACAGCTCGAGACCACCCTGGTGGTCCTGGCCGTGCTGCTGGCCCTGCTGGTCCTGGGCACCGTTCTGGATTCCACCGTGATGATCATCTTGACAACCCCCATACTGGTGCCGGCCATGAAGGCCCTGGGGGTCGATCTGGTGCACTTCGGGGTGCTGATGGCCCTTACCTGCGCCATAGGCTTGCTGACCCCACCCGTGGGTCTTTCGATGTACGCCGTCTGCTCGATTATGCGCTGCTCGGTTGCAGAGTATCTGCGCGAAGGCTGGCCGTTGCTGGTTGCGGTACTGGCGACCATCCTCGCAGCCCTTTTGTTCCCACCTTTGGTTACCACACTGCCCAACTTGCTTTTCCACAGGTGAAGTATGTCGCGTAGAATCGCCCTTGTCACCGGAGCCGCCCGAGGCATCGGAAAGGCCATCGCCGAAAGGCTCGCGGCCATGGGCCACCACGTGGTTGTGGCCGATCTGGATCTCGAGGCCGCCCAGCAAACCGCCCAGGCCATTGGGGGCACCGCGGGCCGCCTGGACGTTTCCAGCTACTCCGAAACGCAGACCTTCATGGCCCAGGTTTACGCCCAGCACGGGCGGCTGGACATCCTGGTCAACAACGCCGGCATTATCCGCCGTGGCAACCTGCTCAGCGTCAGCGAGGGGGACTGGGATAGGGTTATCGCGGTCAACCTCAAAGGCGCTTTCAACTGCGCCAAGCACGCCGCGCCGTACATGCTCAAAGGGGGCTGGGGCCGCATCGTCAACATCGTTTCGATCGCGGCCAAAACAGGGGACATCACCTCCGCACCGGGCTACGGCCCCTCAAAGGCCGGGGTGGTCAACCTCACCAAAACCCTGGCCCGGGAGCTGGCCCCCTATGGCATTACCGCCAATGCCGTGGCCCCCCATGCCATCGAGACCGAGATGAGCGCCCAGTGGAGCGAAGAAACCCGCCAGCGGGTGCTATCCGGGATTCCGCTGGGAAGGCTGGGCAAACCCCAGGAGGTCGCGGCAGCCGTGGCCTTTTTGGTCTCCGAAGAAGCAGGTTTTATCACCGGAGCCACACTGGATATCAACGGTGGGGCGCTTATGGACTGAGGAAGTAGCATGAAAGAACTGTTTGAACTGAACAAACGGGTGGCTCTGGTGACCGGCGGTACCGGGGGGTTGGGCCTGGAGATGGCCCGAGCCCTGAGGGAAGCCGGCGCTCAGGTGGCCCTTTTAGGCCGCAACCAGGAAAGCCTGCACTGCTGCGCCCGCGAGCTGGGGGCGCTGCCCGTGGTGGCCGATGTCGCCTCCGCCGAAGAGGCTCAGGGTGCGGTAAAGCAGGTTTTACACGAACTCGGGCGGGTGGATATCCTGGTGAACGCCGCAGGCACCCATGTGATCAAACCGTCCCTCGAGTTAAGCCCCGCCGAATGGCAGCGGGTGCTCGAGGTCAACCTGAGCGGCAGTTTCTTCATGGCCCAGGCGGTGGCCGGGCCCATGCGCGCCCAGGGTTATGGCCGGATCATCAACATCGGCTCGGTAATGAGCGCGCGGGGGCTACCCCGCAGGGCCGCCTATGCCGCCAGCAAAGGCGGGCTGGTCACCCTCACCTACACCCTGGCCCAGGAATGGGGGGAGTGGGGCATCCGGGT
The DNA here is from genome assembly GCF_003568585.1 of Meiothermus taiwanensis WR-220. Classification (NCBI taxonomy): domain Bacteria; kingdom Thermotogati; phylum Deinococcota; class Deinococci; order Thermales; family Thermaceae; genus Meiothermus; species Meiothermus taiwanensis. The sequence continues at coordinate 573,922 of NZ_CP021130.1, read as the reverse complement.
CAATGCCATCGCCCCCGGCTTTTTCCATACCCACATGACCGATGCGCTTTTTCAAGATGCCCTCTGGGTCGAGCGCCTGGAACAGCGCGTTGCCGTAAGGCGGGCCGGACAGCCGCGGGATCTGGCCGGCGCTGTCGTGTTCCTGGCCTCCCCAGCCTCCGAATATGTCAACGGGCACGTACTGTACGTGGACGGTGGCTTCACCACAGGAGAACCCTGGTGATGCAAGGCATTCCTGTGCAACAACTGCGCGAGCGGGTGGAACAGATCCTGATAAACCATGGCTTTACGCCGGAGAATGCTCTACCCATCGCAGAATCCCTGGTGCTGGCCGAGATGCGGGGGGTTGCCTCGCACGGCCTGATCCGACTGCCCATCTACCTCGAGCGCGCCCGGCTGGGCTCGGTAAAACCCCAAGCCCGGCCCGTGCTGCTGGCGGATTACCCGGCCCTGGCCTGGCTGGATGCCCAGGACGGCCACGGCATCCCCTCCGGCTTGCAGGCAATGGAGCTGGCCATCGAAAAAGCCCAGAAGGTGGGCCTGGCCGCCGTGGGGGTGCGGCGCTCGAGCCACTTTGGCCTGGCCTGGTACTTCGTGCGCAGGGCAGTGGAAAAGGGGCTGATCGGTGTGGCGCTCTCCAACGCCGATGCCCTGGTGGCCCCCTGGGGGGCGCGCGCTCGTTTTCTGGGCACCAACCCCCTGGCCGTGGGCATCCCGGCAATGGAGGAACCCCCCATCGCCCTGGACATGGCCACCAGCGAGGCAGCCCACGGGAAGATTCTGCTCGCCAAGTCCAGTGGAAAAACCATTCCCCTCAACTGGGCCCTCGATGCAGAGGGGCGGCCCACCGACGACCCCGACCGGGCCCTGGCCGGTGCCCTGCTTCCCTTTGGGGGGCCCAAGGGATCGGCCATCAGCCTGATCATCGACATACTGTGCGGCCCACTGGTGGGCGCCCTGATCGGCCCCGAGATCGCCCCGCTCTACACCGCCCCCGAACGCCCCCAGGGCCTGGGCCATTTCTTCATGGCCCTGAACCCGGCTGTTTTTGGTGACGCGGAGCAGTTTAGAAGGCAGGTAGACGCGTACATTCGCAGGGTTCGGGCCCTGCCCCCCGCAGAGAACGTAGATCGGGTTCTGCTGCCAGGCGAACGCGAGTGGCTCCTCGAGCAGAAAGCCCTGCAGGAGGGCCTATCTCTAAGCCCAGAGGCCGCCAAAGCGGTGGGCCTCTAATACCGGTTCCAAAGGAAAGCCCTCACAGAGGCCATCTTTGGAGTTCTAATACCGGATGCAAAAAGATAGTCTCCACCCACGATTCGGAAATCCAGGGGAAGGGGAATTCGAACCTGTCCAAGGGTGTATCAAGGTCTCTGGCTGGCCGCAAGGGCTCGAGGCTGGAACTGGTTGTAAAGGGCCCTGGCAATAAAACCCCCACCCAAGAGCCGCTCCCCCTGGTAGAAGACCGCCGACTGGCCTGGGGTGACAGCGAATTGGGGCTCTTCCAGCCGGATGACCATCCGCCCTGCTTCCATCGCCTCCACCCAGGCCGGCACCGGTCGGGTGCGGTAGCGCACCTGCACCTCGAGGCGCTCGGGCAAGTTCTGCGCCTCGACCAGCAGGTTGACCTGGTGGACCTCGAGGCCGCCCCACATACAGGCCTCCCTGGGCCCCACGATCACCTCGTTGGTGGTGGCATTCACCTGCACCACGTAGCGCTCGAGGTGGCTCTTCCACAGACCCAGGCCCTTTTTCTGGCCCACCGTGTAGAACTGTGCCCCACTATGCTCGCCAATCTGCCGACCGGTCTCGAGGTCAATCAGCGGTCCCGGACGGGCTGTGAGGTGCTGGGCCAGGAAGTCCTTCAGGTCGCCCTGCACAAAGCAGATGTTCTGGCTCTCGGGCTTTTTGGCGGTGGGCAGACCATACTTCTCGGCCAGGGCCCGCACCTGGGGCTTTTCCAGGTGCCCCACCGGAAAGAGCATATGGGGAATGGCCTCTTTGGGCGTGCCCCACAAAAAGTAGGTCTGATCCTTCTTGGGGTCGCCCCGGTACAGCCCCCCGTCGCGGTTGATGACGTAGTGCCCGGTTGCTACATAATCGCAGCCCAGCATCCGGGCTTTCTTCAAAAGCGAGTCGAACTTGACGCGGGTGTTGCAGCTCACGCAGGGGTTGGGGGTCTCGCCGGCCTGGTAGCCCGCGATAAAGGGGTTGATGATTTTTTCCTGAAACTCCTCGCGGTAGTCGAGCAGGTAAAAGGGAATACCGATAATATCGGCCACCCGCCGGGCCTCGTAGGCAGCGTCGGGCGAGCAGCAGGTCTCGAAGCAGTCGTCCTTTTTGTTGTCGGGCCAGAAGCGCATCATAGCCCCGATGACCTCGTAGCCCTGTTCCTTGAGCAAAGCCGCGCTTACCGAGGAGTCCACCCCCCCGCTCATGGCCGCCAGTACACGCTTACCCATATCAAGGGAGCCTCGAGGCTCCTAAACTAGTGTACCCGATGGCTTTAGGATTTAAAGCACACTTCCCCTGACCGCACCTCCGCCCTTGTTGACAGCTTGCACCGCCTGTGTTAACCTACAGGACGCATTTGGTGGTACTCACCGGTGCGTAAGGGCGCGTAGCTCAGTTGGATAGAGCGACTGACTACGGATCAGTAGGTCGTGGGTTCGAATCCTGCCGCGCCCGCCAGGTAAAAAGCACGGAGTTAACCAGCTCCGTGCCTTTTTATTTTCGCCACTCTTCCAGGCGCTCCCGCAGCTCGCGGGCATAGCGGGGGTTGCGCCCGCCCCCTAGGGCCGCCAGCCCACCGATCAGCAAAAAAGCCAGGCTCACCGGGATGGGCTTGATCAGGAAGGCCGCCAGCACAGCACCCACCAGCAGACCCAGGCCCACGCGGATACGCCCGGTCAGCAAGCCTCGCACCGAGAGAAAGGCCAGCATACCAGGAAAAAGCCACAACAGCAGCCGCAGCAGCAGCACCGCGCCTTCGGTCATGGAGTTATGGTAGCAGAGCTTTATACCAGACTCGGTTGGTTCGGTGCCGGAAGGCAGCGAACCAACCCATGCGCTTTCTTCGCCGAGCGCTGCGAGGGGTGTACTCTAGGATGCAAAAAGATAGCCCCTGGAGATCTTCGCCCTCGATGACTATCTTTTTGAATCCGGCATTACGAGCCAATGCCCCAGACCAGCAAAGCCCCCAGATCTTCGGCGGGAACCGGCCAGCCCAGGATGTGTCCCTGACCGTGGTCGGCGCCCAGTTCTTTCATGCGGGTAAGCTGAGACTGTTCCTCCAAACCTTTGGCTACCGCTTTAGCACCCACAGCGTGCACCATATCGATGGCCGCTTTGGCCAGCATGGCGTTTTCCGAAACCGATAGGGCCGGGTTAAGCTTGATCCAGTCGATGGGCAGCCGCTTGAGCTGGGTGAGCGGAATAGGGTTGGAACCAAAGTTGTCGAGGGCCACCAGAACGCCCAGGTGTTTGAGGATCTCGAGGCTACGGCTGGTGGTCTCGAGGTCGCTTAGGATGGCCTCCTCGCGCAGCTCCACAATAAGCGTATCAGCGGGGAGGCGCTTAGCCGAGAGCATCTCTTGTAGCACACTGGGGAAGTTTGGATCGATAAGGGTTTCGGTGGAGACGTTAATACTGAAGCGGGCGTTAACCCCAGAAGGCCTCCAGAGGGCGGCTTGCTCGAGCACTTTTTCCAGGGCCCAGCGATCTTGGGCACTCATCAAGCCCACCTGCTCGGCCAGAGGTAAAAACTCCCCGGCCTGGTGCAGCCCTTTGGGCCTAGGCCAGCGGGCCAGGGCCTCCACAGCCACCAGCTCGAGGTCGCTCAGGTTAAACACCGGCTGGAAGTGCAAGGTCAAGCCGTCCTGCGAAATGGCCTCCTGCAACTCAGCAGCCCCAGGGGTCAGCAAGCGGATACCTCCACCCGCCTCGAGGGATGCCTGGCAAGCCTGCTCGGCCTGATTCCAGAGGCCTTCCACAGTCGTGGCGTCTTGGGGATACATCGCGATCCCAATGCCCACCTTTAGGCCCGATAGGGCAGCCCGCAAACGGCCCAGCAAGCGATGCGCCACCCGGCTGGCCCCAGCCGTCCAGCGCACCTCGGATAGCAGCAGGGCAAAGCCCTGTTCACCCAGGTAAGCCAGCGAGTCGCTCTGGCGCAGGGTGTAGGCAATCTCCCGGGCGGCTCGTTCGGTCTGGGCCTTGTTCATCCCGTCAATCTGAATGCGCATCAAGGCCAGCGAGCGCTCATACCGTTGCGCCATCGAGAGGGCCTGGGCCAGATTGAGTTCAAACTCGCTGCGCCGAACCGCCAGCGACTTACGCTCGGGGGTCTGGATTTTAATCTCGTCTTTGAGCGGGCGCAGAATACGCTCAATCACCTGGGCCACGGCCAGGGCCAGGGTCTCGTCGGCGTTGCTCCACTTACGTGGCTGCATGCTTTCAATCCATACCACACCCCGCAACCCCCCTTCCCCGTGCAGAACCGCCTGCAATACCGCCCCCAGGCCACGGCCGATCAGGATGTCGCGCAACTCGTTCATACGGGCATCCTGCCGAGCGTCGTCGGCAGCAATCAGCAGGTTGCGCTCGAGCACCTGAAAATAAACCGGGTGGCGCTCGGGTTGTAGCTCATCGGGCAGGGCGGCTTCGGGGTACTGTCCAATTGGTTTGAGGGTACGCCCACTGCCATCCCGCAACCACAAACAAAGACCTTTGAGGCCCAGCGAGATCAGCATCTCCCCCAGCCTGGGCAGGGCTTCCTCCACGCTAGCGAACCGCTGCTGGGTGATCTCGAGCAGCGAGCGCTGCCAGGTTTCCTTGGGCATGGGGTTGACGGCCACGCCCTGAGACTCCACCAACAAGGACTGAAGGGCTTCAATCAGAGCCAGCTTGGCGCGTTCGTTTAGATTGTAGCCTTTTTGCCCGATATGCAGGCGGGGTGCAGCCCAGACCAAACGACTGCTCACCCAGGACTCACCGGTGAGTAGGTTGAGCAAAAGCTCCTGGGCTTCCTGGGGTTTGAGCACCACGCCCCCCGCCCCTCCAAGGCGAATAGCCATACCAGAGGGTAAATCCTGGTGCTCAATCAGGAGCGTGGCCCCTTCGATGGAGAGCGGTGCGAATAGTTTCCAGCTAACTTCGTTCACCAATTCCAATCCTTTCTTTGGGGGCTCTAAGAAGCCACAATTCTAATGTACCAAGCGGTGTGCAGGGGCGCATGGTTATTCATCACCAAACCAGCCGTTAACAAGCCCGTGCAGATTACGCCCCAGACTGAACCACCCGGAGTCCGCCCGGAATCATCCGCACCCGGTACTCCTGGCTGGGCTCGAGCAACTCCCCATCGGAGTGGGCCGGAACCGGACGATCGAAGCGAACAACGAACTCGGCTCCGCGGAAGAAGTGCAGGCGGGGGTGGTGCACGTGTTTGCCCATGATCAACTGCGGCAAAATCCCCACCACCCCCAGGCGGCTGAAGGGGCCGGCCACCGCAACCGAAATCAGTCCATCGGTGGGCACCGCATCCGGTACGATGGGAATACCCCCCCCGTAGGTCGAGCCGTTCATAAGGGCCACCAGCAGGCTGGGGCCCTGATAGAGAACCTGGTTATCCTGGATGAGCTCGAGGTTGGGTAGCTCAAGCTCTTTTAGCACGGCGAAAATCGAGTACAAGTAGCGGGGCATTCCCCGTAAAAAGGTAGGGGCGGAAAGCGCTTTGCGGGCCACTGCGGCATCGAAGCCAATGCCCAGGCTGGCCCCGAAAGGCCGGTGGTTGACCACGCCCAGATCCACGCTGCGCACAGTTCCGTGCAGGGCGGTGTGCAAGGCAGCCTCGAGGGGCAGTTTGTGTAACCCCACCATGCGGGCAAAGTCATTGCCGCTACCGATGGGCACCACCCCAATGGCCTTATCCGATCCAGCGATACCGCGCAGTACCTCGTGCACCGTGCCATCCCCTCCCACCGCTACCACCCGGCTACCGGGCGCGGCCCTCTGGGCGATCTGGGTTGCATGACCTGGGGCCTGGGTAACCACGATTTCCGCGTCGGAGGGCCGGGCCTGCCGGACAATAGCGGCCTCGAGCTGCCGCAGCATCTGGCCCACCCGCCCCCGCCCCGCCGCTGGATTGATGACAAAGGTCGTATGGTTCTTCATTGTGTTTCCCCTGATTCTAGCAAAGGCCAACGTTGTACAATACGAGTATTCGAAGGAGGTTGTCGTTCGCTGCTCGCAAAGGAAGGTTCTATGAACCGGCCCGTGGCACAATCCCACCTATCGCAGCTCGCCGAGTTGCTCTGCTGGATGGACGAGGCGCCCGAGCGTCGCTCGCTGGCCCCCGAGGCCCGCACCCCCGAAGGCTTGTGGTGGGAGGTGCTGGCCGGCGAGAGCGACAAAGCCTGGGTCTGGATTGAAGCAGGCCGGGTGCAGGGGTACGGCGCCCTGGTGCCCTTCTGGGAAGGAGCGGCCCTGGAGGGCCCCATAATCCGTGGGGGCGATGGCAGGGCGCTGTTGGAGCATCTGGTCAAAAAAGCCCGTCAGGAAGGTTTTTCGACGCTCTACGCCTTTCCCGAAGCCTGCAACCGCCAGGCTCGAGGCCTGCTGGAGCAGATGGGCTTCTCCGCCGAACACACCACCTACTTCTACTGCATCCAGCGCACCGATCTGGCCTATCCCGTTCCAGCCGGCTACAAGATTGAGCGGGCCGAACCCTGCGATCCCCAAACCTACCGCAACCTGTACAGCCGCGCCGAGGATGGTTGGAGCCTACGGTTGCACTGGACCGATGAAGAGCTGCGCCAGCACTTTATTGGTTCGGAGGTCGAGCTATTCATGGCCTATGCCGATGCCACCGGGGAACCTGTAGGTATGGCCGAGCTCGAGCTCGACGATACCCGGGCCGAGATCGCCTACATTGGGGTGGTGCCGGAGGCCCGGGGCAAGGGCTTGGGGCGGGCGCTGTTGGGGGCTGCTGCCGAATGGGCCTTTGCCAATCCGCACATCGAGACCCTGCAGGTGCGCGCCCACGACCACGAAAAAGCCGCCCAGGCCCTTTACGAACGCCTGGGCTTCAAACAGACCAGCGCTGTTGTGACCTACGCGCTCGAGCTTTACTAAATACCAGATTCGGTTAGTTCGGCGCGGAAGGCAGCGAACCAGCCCGACCGAAGGGGTACGCTTTCCTCGCCGAGCGCAGCGAGGGGTGTGCTCTAGGATTCGAAAAGATGGCCTCTGGAGGTCTTTGCTTTGGATGACCATCTTTTTGAATCCAGGGCCTTGATCAGGGCCGCCCGGCCCGGGCGCTGGAGCGGGGTGTACAGCGCAAACGGCAGCTCCAGCGAAAGCAGCGGAATGCCAAGGCTCAGGCAATCGAGTACAGGGCACCTGTGGATGCGGGTTCCCGCGACCATCAGACGTGCAGGGCGTAGCGCTCAAAGGCCTGGGGATCAAAGCGGCACCCGGCCAGGTCTTCCCAGTATAACCAGCCTTCCCTAAGGGGAGGAAAGCTACAAAAACCCCCCTCGGCCTTAAGGTGGAAGGCCAGCTCACAAGGCTCGCTCACCCCTTCCTGAAAGGCCATCAGCGCGGTCTGGTAAGCCCCAAAGCTGGAAAGGGCCTGTGAGCCCACCATGGCCTTTTTACCCTCGGCACGGTTCAGGGCCAGCATCTGTAGGGTCTGGGTGTAGCCGGTGCGGGCGGGCTTGAGGTTGAGGATATCGAAGGTATCGAGCTGAAGCTCGCGCCACAGGTCGCGCAGCGTAAAGGCCGAGTCGTCGGCAATTAGGGGCAGGATGGCAGCCCGGCGCAGGCGCTGGCGGGCCCGCACCTCACCCACCGGCAGGGGTTCTTCCACGTAGGCAAGCCCAGCTTCAGACCACCTTTGCAGATAGGCCGGGGCCTCCTCGGGGGAAAGGGTTTCGTTGGCATCTGCGTACAGGGCCACATCAGGGAAGCTTTCCTTGAGGGCCGCTATACGCGATAGGTCGCCTTGCAAATCGCGCCCCACCTTGACCTTCAGCACCCGAACCCCGGCGGCGTAGGCCGTTTGGGCATCGGCCAGCATCTCCGCCTCGTCGGCAATGCCCAGAATGTAGCTGACCCGCACCCTGGGGTGGTGCGGCTCGAAGACCTGCCACAGGGTCTGCCCTTCGCTATGAGCCCAGGCCTCCCACAGGGCAATGTCCAGCCCCGCTTTGGCGGTGGGGTTGTTGGGGAAGTTGCCCAAGACCTTCTGGATGGCCTCGGTGTCCTCCACCTCGAGGCCCACCAGCTGCGGCGACAGGTAGTCCAGCGCCGCCAGTACGGTGCCCAAGGTTTCGCCGTAAATGGTGGGCCGGGGCGGAATCTCCGCACGGCCTATCGAGCCGTCGGAAAGCTCAACCTCGAGCAAAACGTGCTCCAAAGCTGACAGCTCCGAGGCCCGGCCCCAGCGCAAAGCCCCCCTCAGGGGCAGGCGAAACGGGCGGGGAATGATTCGCCGTATGCTAGGCATGGATCTGCTCCACAAAGGCCCGGATGGCCGCTGCTTCTTCGGCCAGGCCAAGGGTTTCGGTGTTTAGAAACAGGGCCCTTGGCGAGCCCTGGAGCGCCCGGCGCACGCCATCGGGGTTGTAGTTTTTGCGCTCCTCGGCCACAATCTTGAGCTTGGCGGTCAACTCTGGCACAGAAACGTTCCAACTCAAAGCCTCTTCCAGCTCATCCTCGCTCAGCACCCCCCGGGCCAGCTCACGCAGGTTGGTCAGGTCATCCTGCTCAACCCGCACCCGGTCGAAGGCATCCCCCCGTGTCAGGAGGCGTGAAAGGCGGGTCAGGTCGCGGGCCTCCAGCACCACAAAGCGGCTTAGGGGCAGATGGCTCAAGGCAAAGCTGACCTCCGCTTCGCCGCGCAAACCATCGAACAACAGGGGCCAGGCCGGCAGGGCACGGCTGTTGAGCAGAATCTCCGCCACCCCACCAGGGTGCTCCTGGCGAAAGCGCCGGGTCAGGGCAAAGCGTTCGCTGCGATCCAGCTGCTTTTCCGCACAGCCGTACAAGGGAAACACGTAACGGTCGACCAGCTCTCTGCGGTCGGGCAGGGTGGGGTAACCCAGGTGCTCGAGCAGGCTGGTTTTGCCCACACCGGTCAGGCCCACCAGAATCAGCAGGGGCATTTCAGCCAGCCGGCGGCTCTGTTCGGGCGCGTCCTGGCCCGGCAGGTATAGATTGGCTCGGGGGATACGCTCACTCATGCTGTTCTAGTCTACGCCGAGTCGGGTAGCATGGAGCGGTGGATGTTCTTAACCTTTACAAAGAAACCGGGGCTTTATTGGAGGGCCACTTTTTGCTGCGTTCGGGCCGGCACTCCCCCAAATTTCTTCAATCCACCACCCTGCTCCAGCACCCCCTATACGCCGAGGCGGTGGGGCAGGCCATGGGCGAGCTTTTCGATACGCTCGAGCTCGACTTTGTAATAGGCCCCGCCATGGGGGGTGTTGTCCTGGCCTTTGTAACCGCCAAAGCCCTGGGGGTGCGGGCCCTTTTCGCCGAAAAGGACGGCCAAGGGGGTATGCGGGTGCGCGAAGGGCTGACCATTCACCCCGGCGAGCGCTTCCTGGCCGTAGAAGACGTGGTCACCACCGGGGGCTCGGTGCAGCAGGCCATCCAGGCCGCCGAGGCCAAAGGCGCGCGTTGTGTGGCAGTGGGGGCTATCGTAGACCGCAGCGCAGGCCGGGCCGAGTTTAGCGTGCCCTACCGCTCTTTAGTACAACTCGACTTTCCCACCTATGCCCCCGAAACCTGTCCGCTGTGCCAGCGGGGTGAGCCCTTACAGGAAGTCTAGGCAGACTTGGTAGGCTAAGGCATATGCTGCGACACGTTGCTTTTCTAGTAGCACCCCCAATTGGCAGATGGCTGCTGGCAGTCGGGCTGTTGTTGGGGCTGTCTATGGCCCAGTCCAACCTGGAACTGGCCCGTCAGGCCGTGCAGGACTGGCAGGCCGGCCAATACCAGGTAGACCCCTCGCAAGCCCTGGGCAAGCCCACCGAGGAGGCCATCCGGCTGCTCGAGCAGAGCCTGGCCTTCCCTCCCGCACCCCGCGAGCTATCGGTGAATCTGGATGAGCCACTAGAAGAGCCCATCCCCGGCGGCAGCATCGTTAAGTTCCCCGCCACCGTGGCTGGGCGCGGCGGCGAGGTGCGGGTCACCATCCGCGAAGGAGTGGTAACCCGAATCGGATTTGCCCCCGAGGGCGGGCTGCTGCCGGGCTGGCTCAAAAGCCCCGTAGCTTGGGCGCTGTTTGTGGCCCTCTCTCTGGGTTGGCTGGTGGCCCTGCGCGGCCACAGCGCCCTGGCCCGCTGGTGGGCCGAAGGCTGGGCTCTGGTGCGCCAGTACCGGGGGCTGTACCTGGGCACCAACATCGGCCTGTATGGCTTGTTCGCCCTGGGCGGGCTGGTGGCCTATACCAACCCCCAGATGGTGCGGCTGATGCAGGAGCTGGTGGGTGGGGCGCTCGAGCAAATCGGCCTCGGCAGCGCCCTGGCTGGGGGTGTTTTGGGCCTTGCCATTGTGATCTTTTACTGGAACTTCACCAACGGCCTGCTGCTGACCACGGCCGTACCGGGCTTGTTCCTGGGTATTCCAGCACTGTTGTTCAACGCGTTGCGCTATTTTGTACTGGGCTTTGCCCTGAGCCCAGTGGCCCTGCCCACGGTTAATTACCTGCTGCACCTACCCACCATTGTGGTGGAGCTACAGGCCTACATTCTGGTCACTTTTGGTGGGCTGGTGCTGATGCTCAAAACCCTGCGGGGCGAGGGCTACCGGGCCGGGCTGCGGGCTTTGGGTCTCACCGTCTACCTGGGGGCCTTCTTCCTGCTCTTGGGGGCCTGGTACGAGGCCTTCTCGATCCTGGTTCTAATGCGTCCATAGAGCAATTACAGGCCCCACCCACCCATCTGACCTGGCGCAGAACTGGTGCAGTGTTATGTCCATCTCGTCCTCAAACCACCACACCCCCCCCATTGCCGTGCTGGGGGCCGGGTCCTGGGGCACGGCCCTGGCTTTGCTGGCCTCGTCGAAAGGGGTTCCAGTATACCTCTGGGCCCGCCGGCCCGAGCACGCCCTGGCGATGCAGCTCGAGCGGCAAAACCGCGAGTACCTACCCGGTGCGGTCTTCCCTGAACGGCTTTACCCAACCTCCGACCCCGAGGAAGCCTTGCACCAAGCCCAGCTCGCAGTCGTGGCCCTTCCTTCCAGGGCCCTGCGAGCAACCCTGGTCCAACTGCCCAAAGCCAAGGCCTATGTCTCGGTCACCAAGGGGTTGCAGTTTACCGACCAACACCTCCTGCGCATGAGCCAGGTCATCGAAGAGGTAACTGGGGTTTCGCAGGTGGCTGTGTTGTCGGGGCCCAATCTGGCCGAGGAGATAGCCCGTTTTTTACCGGCCGCGGCGGTGGTGGCCGCCCAGGAACCGGGGCTGGCCCAGCAGGTGCAGCAGGTTTTCTCCGGGAAAAGCTTCCGGGTCTACACCTCTACCGACCGGGTGGGGGTGGAGCTGGGTGGGGCGCTCAAAAACGTGATTGCACTGGCGGCGGGTATGGTGGATGGTTTGAAGCTCGGTGACAACGCCAAAGCAGCCCTGATTACCAGGGGGTTGCGCGAAATCATCCGCTTTGGGGTGGCCCAGGGGGCCCGAGAAGCCACTTTCATGGGCCTCTCGGGCCTGGGTGACCTGATCGCCACCGCCAGCAGCCCCCATTCACGCAACCGCACCGCTGGCGAGCAGATCGTCAAGGGCCTGACCCTGGCCCAGCTCGAGGCCCAGAAAAGCGTGGTGGAGGGCATCTACACGGTCAAAGCCCTGCACGCCTGGGATCAGGCCACCGGGGCCGACCTGCCGATTACCGAGGCCGTGTACCGGGTGGTTTACCAGGGGGCCGATCCCATGCAGGAGCTCATCCGCCTGATGAGCCGCGAGGCCAAGCCGGAGTAGAAGCCCACGCCACTGGCCCGAACCCTACCAAAAGCGTTATTTGATCCCCGCTAGAGTGCTCTGTTCGGCCAGATACAGCCAGGTCTCCAGCACGCTGTCAGGGTTGAGCGAGATGCTCTCAATACCCTGCTGCACAAGCCACAGGGCGAACTCCGGGTGGTCGGAGGGGCCCTGGCCGCAGATGCCGATGTACTTGTTCATGCGCTTGGCTGTGCCGATGGCCCGCTCGAGCAAGAACTTCACCGCCTCGTCCTGTTCGCTGAACAGATCGGCCACCAGCCCTGAGTCGCGGTCCAGCGCAAGGGTCAGCTGGGTCAGGTCGTTGGAGCCAATCGAGAAGCCGTCGAACAACTCCAGGAAGCGCTCGGCCAGAATGGCGTTGGAGGGCACCTCGCACATCATGATCAGCTTAAGGCCGTCCCGACCGCGCTCGAGGCCGTGGGTTTGCAAGATTTCGATCACCGCCTTGGCCTCCCCCACCGTGCGCACAAAAGGTATCATCACCCAGACGTTGGTGAGCCCCTTCTCTTCGCGCACCTCCCGGATCGCCTGGCACTCCAGGGCAAAGGCCTCGGCAAACTCCGGGCTGCGGTAGCGGGCGGCCCCCCGGAAGCCGATCATGGGGTTTTCTTCCTTGGGCTCGTAGCGGCTTCCCCCCAGCAGATGGGCGTACTCATTGGATTTGAAGTCCGACATCCGCACGATAACCGGATTGGGCGCAAAAGCCGCCGCAATCATGCTGATGCCCTCGGCCAGCTTTTCGCGGTAGAAATCCACCGGGCTTTGGTAGCCCGCGCTGCGCCGAAGAATTTCGGCTTTGAGGTCTTCGGGCTGCTGCTCGAACTGCAAAAGCGCCTTGGGGTGGATGCCAATGGTGTTGTTGATGATGAACTCGAGCCTTGCTAGACCCACCCCGGCGTTGGGCAAGCTGGCAAAGCTGAAGGCCCGCTCGGGCGAGGCCACGTTCATCATGATCTTGGTGGGGATGGGCGGCATGTTGTCCAGCTCAATCCGCTTCACCTCGAAACGCGGGGTGCCGGCATACACCCGACCGGTATCGCCCTCGGCACAGGAGACCGTGACCATCTCCCCATCGTGCAACACCTCGGTGGCGTTGCCAGTCCCCACCACAGCCGGGATGTTCAGTTCCCGCGCCACGATGGCCGCGTGGCAGGTACGCCCACCCCGGTTGGTCACGATGGCCGCCGCTTTTTTCATCACCGGTTCCCAGTCGGGGTCGGTCATATCGGCCACCAGCACATCGCCGGGCTGCACCCGGTTCATCTCGCGGGGGTGGCTAATAACCCGCACCGGGCCCACCCCGATGCGCTGCCCGACCGCCCGGCCCGTTACCAGCACCGGTGCGCGCTCGAGCATCTCGAAGCGTTCCAGCACCCGTCCCGAACGGCTCTGCACAGTCTCGGGGCGGGCCTGCAGGATGTAGATATGTCCGTCCAACCCGTCCTTGGCCCACTCGATGTCCATGGGCCGGCCATAGTGCTGCTCGATCAGAAGGGCCTGTTTAGCCAGTTCCAGCACTTCGGCATCAGACAGTGAGAAGCTGCGGCGCTCCTCTGCGGAAGTCTCCACAGCCTGCACCCCCCGGCCCTCCGGGGCGTAGACCATCTTCTGTAGCTTGGTACCCAGGGTGCGCTGCAGGATGGTGTTGCGCCCCTCGGCCAGGCCTTTCTTATACACATAAAACTCGTCGGGATTGACCGCACCCTGCACCAGCAGCTCCCCCAGGCCATAGGTCGAGGTAATGAAGATGGCATCACGAAAACCCGACTCGGTATCGAGGGTGAAGGCCACCCCCGAGGCCCCCAGGTCGCTGCGCACCATGCGTTGCACGCCCGCCGAGAGGGCCACCTCCTCGTGGGCGAACCCGTGGTGGACGCGGTAGGCGATGGCCCGGTCGTTGTACAGTGAGGCAAACACTTTCTTGATGTGCTGCAGCACGCTATCGATCCCGCGCACATTCAAAAAAGTCTCCTGTTGACCGGCGAAGCTGGCCTCGGGCAGGTCTTCGGCGGTGGCGCTCGAGCGCACCGCAACAGAAAGCCCGCCTTTGGAGGCGGACTCGAGGCGGATATAGGCATCTACGATGGCCACCTCCAGGGCCTTAGGTAGCTCGGCGCTCTCCACCCAGCTGCGAATCTCGGCCCCTACTCGCGCCAGCTCATCCACGTTGTCAACGTCCAGGCCTCGCAGGGCCGCGGCGATGCGTTGATCTAGGTGATTGTGCTGCAAAAACTCGCGGAAAGCCGCTGCGGTGGTGGCAAACCCACCCGGCACCCGCACCCCGGCCTGCGAGAGGTTGGACATCATCTCGCCAATGGAGGCATTTTTTCCCCCTACCACCTCGAGGTCTTTCATCCCCAGCGTCTCGAACCAACGAATGTATGTCATACGTACACCCCGTTGAAGTCGATGGTAGTTTGTGCGGGGATTGAAATGGAGTAGGCTATTGTGGTGTAGCTATAGCCCGGGCTTCGGTGTAGCAGACGCTACACACATAAACTACACTGTTATCTGCTACTAGATATCGGTTAGTTTGGAAACGAACCAACCCCACCCAAGGGCTATGCTTTCTCCGCCGAGCGTAGCAAGGGTTGGACTCTAGGATGCAAAAAGATGGCCTCTGGAGGGCTTGGTAGTAGAGTGAGATTATCCCAGACAGGGGTTGAAGGGGAGGCCGTTTTCAACGCAGATTGCGTTGTGTGAAAACAAACAAACCTCCCCTCTCAAGTCTGGCATGCCCGATAGAAGGATGCAAGCTGTACGGGAAAACCGGACAAGGCAATCTCAAGGTACGCAAAGTGTACAGCGCAGAAAAGATACGATACCTGCGTTGCAAGAGCTGCGGGCAGGAGTTCAGCGAAAGGAAGGGAACGGCCCTCTGGAACTGTAAACTGCCCGAATCCAAGGCCGTAGCGGTCGCAGAGCAACTGAGCGAGGGCAGCAGTCAGGCCGCCACCGCTCGCCTGCTCAAGGTGAGCCGGGAGAGCGTGCGTAGACTGGAACGCTGCCTGGGTCGGCACGGGCGGCTGTTTCATGACCAGCAGGTGCAGGGCCTGGTGTGCAGCAGCCTGCAGGCCGACGAGCGGCACGGGTACGCCGGGAGCAAGAACCGGCCCTGCTGGGAGGCGGAGCTGCTCGAACCCAAAAGCCGCCTGATCGTGGAGCGGGTGCAGGGCGAGCGCAACGAGGATCTGGCCCGCCGCCTTCTGCGCGGGGGGAAGGCCCGGCTGAGAGACTTCCAGGATCTGGCCTTCTTCAGCGATGGCTGGGAATGCTACGCCACCCTGTTCCCGCAAGTCTTCGGAACCCCCTACCAGCCCAAGCGGCGAGGGGCTCGCGGCAGGAGGCCGCGAGAGCGCTATCGCCTGACCCGCCGACAGGCCCATGTCCAGGTGCTCAAACGGCGTGAGGGCCGGCGGGTGGTGGAGGTCAGACTGCGCATGGCCCATGGCAGTCGCAAGCGCATTGACCTGGAGTTAGAGCGTCTGGGCTACACCACCCCTAACACCTCTGCCATTGAGCGGCTCAACGCCACGGCCCGGCGTATGGACGCCTTCTCCGTGCGCAAGACCCTGGCCTTTGCCCGCAGGCCTGAGTCCCGGGAGCACCGCGGTGACTGGCGGATGACGGTCTACAACTTTGCCCGCCCCCACCGCTCCCTCCGACTTCCCCTACCAGAGCCCATCGGCAGGCGGCGCTACCAGCCTTGTTCTCCGGCTATGGCAGCAGGTCTCACGGAACGCATTTGGACGATCCGAGAAATCCTTCTTCATCAGGTTTTCCCCAGGCCTGTCAGAGATAATCTCACCTAACTACCGGAGGGCTTTGCTTTGGGTGATTTGAATCCGGTATGACGGGGGCATGGCATGCAGCGAACGGTGTTTATCGTCTCAGACCATACCGGCCTTACGGCCGAGTCGGTCGCCAGGAGTTTGCTGGCCCAGTTTGAATCGGTCTCGTTCCGCTATGTAACGCGACCCTTCATCGACACCGAAGAAGAGGTGTACAACCTTGTGTACGAGATCAACTCAACTTTTGAACGCGAGCGGGTGCGGCCCATTGTGTTCTCCACCCTGGCCAATCAGGCGCTGTATAACCAGCTCAAGGCGGCGCCTGCCCTGCACTTTGACCTTTTTAGCACCTACCTTGGGGCGCTCGAACGCGAGCTCGGCCAGCCCCCTACCGGCCGGGTGGGCCGGCTGCACAGCGTAAACGACAACGGCTACTTTACCCGCATCGATGCAGTCGATTTCGCACTGGCGACCGATGACGGAATTGGCGACCGCCACTACCAGATGGCCGACGTGATCCTGATCGGGGTCAGCCGGGCCGGCAAGACCCCCACCTGCTTGTTTTTGGGCCTGCAGTATGGCTTACGGGCCTCCAACTACCCCCTGGCCGAGGACGACTTCGAACGCGACACACTGCCCGAGCCGGTCAGGGCCTACAGGGATAAGGTGTTCGGCCTGACCATTGCCCCAAGCCGGCTGCATCAGATTCGCACCCAGCGCCGGCCCAACAGCCGGTATGCTTCGCTCGAGCAGTGCGAGTACGAGGTGCGCCGGGCGGAGCAGTTATTCAGACGGGTGGGGGTTCCCTACTTCGACACCACCAGCGCCTCTATAGAGGAAATTGCCACCAACATCGTACAGAGCGCAGGGCTACAGCGCCGCATCGGCTGATAGGAGCCGTCTCCTCTACGCTTTGACCAGCTCGATGGCCCGCTCGAGCCGCTTCAGCACCCGCTCCTGGCCCAGCAGGGTCAGGATATCGAACATACCGGGGGTCTCGAGGCTCCCTGTAAGGGCCGCCCGCAGCGGCTGCATCACCGCGGCGGGCTTGACGCCCTTGGCCTCGGCGAAGGATCTGAGCAGGGGTTCGGTGCTGTCTTGCAGCATATCCGGTAGCCTGGCCAGCTGCTCGTATAGCTCGGGTAGAAAAGCCGCTCCTTCCCGCAGCTTGGCCAGGGCTTTCTCCTGCATGGGGTAGGCCTCGGTGAAAAAGTAGAGGGACTTGTCCACGAACTCCTGCAGGGTCTCGAAGCGGGCTCGCATGGCCTCCAGCACCTGCTTGAGGTAGGTTTCGGAGGGGTAGGTAAGCCCGGCCCGCTCGAGGAAGGGTTTGACCCGCTCGGCCAGGTCGTCCAGGGTCAGCACCTCGCGGATGTACTTGCCGTTCATCCATTTGAGCTTGTTCAGGTCGAAGACCGGCCCGCCCAGGCTGATGCGCTCGAGGCTAAAGTGCTCGATCATGTCCTGCAGGCTGAAAATTTCCCGCCCGTCGGGCATGCTCCAGGCCATGGTGCCCAGGTAGTTGAGCAGGGCCTCGGGCAGAAAACCCTGGGCCCGGTAGCTGTCCACGCTGGTGTCCATCTTGCGCTTGGAGAGCTTGGACTTATCGGGGTTGCGCAGCAGGGGGGTATGGCACCAGACCGGCTCCTCCCAGCCAAAAGCCCGCAAAATCAGGATGTGAAAGGGGGTGCTGGTGATCCACTCCTCGGCCCGGATCACGTGGGTCACGCCCATCAGGTGGTCGTCTACCATGGCCGCGAGGTGGTAGGTGGGGTAGCCATCGGCCTTCAGGATTACCTTGTCGTCCAGGGCCGCATTATCAAACTCGATGGGACCGCGCAGCAAGTCGTGAACGATGGTCTTGCCCTCGAGGGGCACCTTGAGCCGCACCACGTGGGGCTCCCCCGCCGCGGCCCGGCGTTCGGCCTCCTCGACCGGGTAGTCGCGGTAGCGCCGGTTGTAGCCCTGCTCTTTGTGGCCGGCCTTTTGCGCGGCCTCGCGGGCCGCCGCCAGCTCTTCTGGGGTGTCAAAAGCACGATAGGCAGCTCCTTTTTCCAGCAGCATCTGCACGTGCTGCCGGTAGATGTGCAGGCGCTGCGACTGCACGTAGGGGCCGTTGGGGCCGCCTTTGATGGGCGACTCGTCGGGGGAAAGCCCCAGCCAGTCCAGCATCTCCAGGATGCGCCGCTCGGAGGTGGGGTTGTAGCGGGTGCGGTCGGTGTCCTCGATACGAACAATAAACCTGCCCCCACGCTGCTTGGCAAAAACGTAGTTGAACAGGGCCTGGTAGGCCGTCCCCACATGGGGGTCACCAGTTGGACTGGGTGCAATGCGGGTCACAACCATAACCGATAGCTTATACCAACTCCGCGCGTGCGTGGCGCACAAAGGGCCTTCTTAAGTGGAGAGGCCACAGAAAACCCTCGGGTTACCTCTCACAGCCGCCTAAGTGGGGGGTGTTACCTTAAGAGGGTAAATGGAAGCTGCACTGCAAAAAAGTTTTGGCCCGGTCTCCAGCCCCACCACCCGCCTCGAGGCTGTGGGTCTGGTCAAGCGCTACGGCAGGCGGGAGGTGGTGCGGGGGGTGAGCCTCGAGCTTTCCCGAGGCGAGATTGTGGCCCTATTCGGCCCCAACGGTGCCGGCAAAACCACCACTTTTTACATGCTGGTCGGCTTTATCGAACCCAACGCGGGGCAGATCCGCCTGGGCGGGCAGGACGTCTCCCGGCTGCCCATGTACAAGCGGGCCCGGCTGGGGCTGGGCTACCTGCCCCAGGAGCCCTCGGCCTTTCGCCGCATGACCGCCCTGGAGAACCTGCTGGCGGTGCTGGAGTTCCAGCCCCTCTCCAAAACCGAGCGGGCCCAGCGGGCTGCCGAGCTTTTGGAGGAGCTGGGCATTAGCCACCTGCGCGACAAATACGCCTACACCCTTTCAGGGGGCGAGCGGCGGCGCTTGGAAATTGCCCGCGCCCTTTGCACCAACCCCGACTTCATCCTGCTGGACGAACCCTTTACCGGTGTGGATCCCAAGAACGTCCACGACATCCAGAAACTTATCTCCGAGCTGCGCGAACGGCGCGGGGTGGGCATCTTCATCACCGACCACTCGGTGCGGGAGACCCTGGCCATCGCCGACCGCATCTACCTGATGTACGATGGCCAGGTGGCCTTCCAGGGCTCACCCGAGGAGTTCGCTCGAGACGCGGGGGTACGCACCCACTACCTGGGCGACGAGTACGAGCTCTGACCTTTTCACCACCCCATCCATTCCCTATGACGTTCTGGGCCATTCTCATCCTCCTGGTGCTGGTGGCGGGTCTGGTGGCCTACGTGGGCGACCTGGTAGCCAAACGGGTGGGCAAGCGCCACTGGCGCTTTCTAGGTTTGCGCCCCAGAACCACCGCCACCCTGGTGGCGATTGGAACCGGGGTGCTGATTGCGCTGGGGGCCTTTGGAACCTTCTTTCTGTTGGTGCGGGATGCCCGCGAAACCATACTGCAGGCCGAAGCAGTGCGGCAGGAGCGCGACCGACTGCGCACCGAAGTGGAACGACTGGAAAACCGCGCGGCCAGCATTTTCAGCCAGTACGAGCAGCTCAAGCTCGAGCGCGATGAGTTTGAGAAGAACAACATCCTGCTGGCCCGGCAGCTCGCACAAAACGCGGAATTCCAGCGGCAAACCCGACAGGATCTCGAGGATGCCCTGGTCGAGCGGGAAAAGCTGCGCCAGGAAGTTGAAAAGCTCCAGGCGGCTAGCAGCGCTCAACGCGAAGCCCTCGAGCAGCTCAAGCAGATTCGCCTTAGCCTGTTGCAGGAAAAGGAACAGCTCCAGAAAGAAAAAGCGCAGTTGCTGGCCGATCGCGCCGCGCTGGTGACCCAGGCTCGCAAGGCCGAGCAGCAGTTGCAAACCTTCGAGCGCGCCAGCCGCGAAGCCAGAACCCGCCTGAAAGCTCTGCAGGCCCGCACTGCAGAGCTCGAGGCCCGCCTGCGCCAGCTCGAGGCCGAGAAGCGCAACCTCGAGGGGGATATCGCCGTGCTGGTAAGCCCTCAAGCCCCGGCCAGTGATGGCAACCGCCAGCTCGAGGCCCTCCAGCGGGAGAACAGCGAACTCAAGGGCAGCCTCACTGAAGTCCAACGCGAACTGCAGCAACTGCGTGAACGCAATAAGATGCTTGCGGCCAGCCTGGATAAAAGCCTGTACATGAGCCTCCTGGCAGAAGAACGGGTGGAACCCGGTAACGAACAGCCCGCCCTGAACGAGATCACCCGACGGGTGGATAACCGCATCCGCCTGCTTGGCTTGCGGGGGGTGGATGTGCTGATCAAACCCATCCCCACCAGCCTCAAACCGGGCCTGTTGCTGGCCCGCATCCAGGGCATCGGTGCCGATGGGCGGGTGCGGGTGGTGATCGAGTACCGGGCCCGTGAACAGGCCTTTTCCCAGGGCGATGTTCTGGCCTCCACCTACCTGATCCTGCCGGCCAGCCAGGCCGAGCTGCGCCGGCGCCTCGATATCCTGAGCCAGAACGCCGAAAACCGGCTTAACGAGGCAGGCTGGGTGCCCGAAAAACTGGCCAAGGGGGGGATCGCCTTTGAGGAATTCGTAGGCCTGGCCTCCCAGCTTTTAGGTAGGCGGGGTGGGGCGCGGCTTGTGGTGGTGGCCCTGGACAACCTCTACCCCACCGAGCCACCCCGGCTGGGTCTCAGGCTCCTGCCGTGATGCCATGCCCCGGCCAGATCCAGCTTCAGCGACCCAAGCAAGTGCTAACGTGCACAGGTTAAGGCTTTCAGGGGTTCTACCTCCCCAACCAGGTTTGGTCGGGGTCTCCCGCCCCAGAGCCCAATCGGATGAAGGTTTCTTAAATAGCCCCCCCAACCCTTCTTGATCGGGTTTACTCCATCTGCTTGGGGAAAAACGCCCTTTGTGCCAGCCAGGGCCAGCTATTGATAACTCCACACCGGCGTATGAGAATGTAGAAGGTTTGTTGACGATGCGCATGGTCATTTTATTGGTTCTGCTTACCCTGTCACAGGCTCTGGCCCAGGCCCCCCGCCTCACCACCCCGGAGGAGGTGGCCCGGGTAGAGGTCATCCGCCGGGCTTTGCCCGCAGTGGTCAAAATATCCGGTATTCTGCGCGACCCCCAGACCGGCAACGAAGGCCCCACCAACGGCTCCGGCTTTTTTTATGCCCCCAGCCGCATCATCACCAACTACCACGTGGTGCAGGATCTGCGCGACATCAGCGTGGAGCTGTTCGATGGGCGCACCTTTCCGGCCCAGGTGTTTGCGGTGGACAAGGGCATTGACATCGCCATCCTGACCGTGCAGGGCGTGACCGCCCCAGCCCAGCTTTCCTTTGGCAGCTCACAAAACCTGCCGGTGGGCATGGGGTTGGTGGTGATCGGAAGTCCCTTCGGACAGCGCAACCTGGCCTCGTACGGCATTCTGGCCGGCGTTGGCCCCACCTCGGCTGAGAAAAACGACCTCGACCCTGAGATCGGGGCGGAAATTGGCGACCTGCTCTTTACCGATGCCCGCATTGTGCAGGGCAACTCCGGGGGCCCGGTGCTCGATTTGCAGGGCCGGGTGGTGGGGGTGGCCAACGCCACCCTGGGCGACCTGAGCGGCGTGGGCGGGGTGGGGGTGGCAATTCCGGGCGACCTGGTGCGGCAGAGCGTGAGCGACCTCGAGCGTTTCGGCGTCCCGCAGCGCGGCAACCTGGGGGCCACCCTGCTCGACCTGGGGGAGCTCGACCCCATCCTGCTGGGGCGGGTGGGCCTGCTTTCCACCCGCGGGGCCATGATCGAAAAGGTGCAGCCCGGCAGCCCAGCCGCCCGGGCCGGACTGCGCCCGGCCCAGCGCGACCAGCGCGGCAAGCTGGTCAGTCTGGGCGATATCATCCTGGCTGTTAATGGCCGCACCATGCGCAACGCCAGCGAGGTCACCCAGACCATCGCCCGCTACCGCCCCGGCGACCGGGTCAACCTGACCATCTGGCGCAACGGACGGCGGCTGGATGTGGTCGTGACCATGATCGCCCGGCGCTAAGAACGCCAGGCCATGGTGCCGACCGGCTGGGCGGGGAAAGGGCTTCCGGCCCCACTTGTCAAGACTTCCGCTTTGGGCTTTTAGCTTTTAGCCTTAAGCGGATGTATATTGCGATTGAAGGGGTCATCGGCGTAGGCAAAACCACCCTGGCCCGGCTGCTGGCCGAGCGGCTGGGCGCCGAGTGCCTGCTCGAGGTGGTGGAAGAAAACCCTTTTTTGCCGCTTTTCTATCAAGACCCCGTCCGCTACGGTTTCAAGGTACAGGTCTTTTTCTTGCTCTCGAGGTACAAGCAGCTGCTGCCCCTGGCCCAGCCCAGCCTGTTTACCGGTGGGGTGGTAGCCGACTACCTCTTCGACAAGGACGCCATTTTTGCAGCCATGAACCTTTCCGGGGCCGAGTGGGAGCTATACAACGACCTCTACCGAAGCCTGGCCCCCAAGATTCCCACCCCCGACCTGACCATCTACCTGCGGGCACCCTTGCCGGTAATTCTGGAGCGCATCCGCCGCCGGGGGCGGGTCTTCGAAAAGCAGATAGAACCGGAGTACCTAGCCCGCCTTCACGAGTTCTACGAGCACCATTTTGCCACCTACCCCCATGCGCTTTGGGTGCTCGAGACCCAGGACTTCAACTTTGCCGAGCTCGAGGCCGACCAGGACTGGGTGGTGCGGCAGGTGCAGGCACGGCTGGCCCAGAAAACCACCACACCATCCGCACCCTAGACGCACAAAACCTATGTACATCGCAATTGCAGGCAACATCGGTTCTGGCAAATCCACCCTGACCGGGCTGCTGGCCCAGCGCTACGGGCTTTTGCCGGTCTACGAGACTGTGGATGAAAACCCCTACCTGGCCGACTTCTACGCCGACATGGGGCGCTGGTCCTTTCACTCCCAGGTGTTTTTTCTGGCCAAGCGGCTCCGGCAGCACCTCGAGCAGATCAACCCCGCCCGACACGTGGTGCAGGATCGCACCATCTACGAGGACGCCTTTATTTTTGCCCAGAACCTGCGGATCTCGGGCCACCTCAGCGAGCGCGACTGGCAGACCTACCTGGCCCTCTACGAGGGCATCGCACCGGCCCTGCGCAAGCCCGACCTGCTCATCTATGTGCGGGCCTCGGTCGAGACCCTCCAGGCCCACATCGCCCGGCGCGGGCGGGACTACGAGCAGCACATCCCCCCCGCCTACCTGGCCTCGCTCAACCGCCTCTACGAGGCCTGGATTGGGGCCTACGACCTCTCGCCGGTGCTGGTGATTTCCAGCGACAGCGTGAACTACGCCGACGACGAAGAGGCCCGCGAGCTGATGTACCGGATGCTCGAGGCCTACGGTCTGAGCCGGCCGCTGGTTTAGTCGGCGGCCACACCCACCTTCTGCGCGATCTCGGGGATACGGGCCAGGAAAGCACCGGTGGGGCTTTGGGCCTGGGCCACCTCCTCCGGGGTGCCTTCGGCCACAATTTGGCCGCCCCGCGCGCCGCCCTCGGGCCCCAGGTCGATCACCCAGTCGGCGGTCTTGACCACGTCCATGTTATGCTCGATCACCACCACGGTGTTGCCGCCGTCCACCAGGCGGTGCAGCACGCTCAGGAGCTTGGCCACGTCCTCGAAGTGCAGGCCGGTGGTGGGCTCGTCCAGGATGTAGAGGGTGCGCCCGGTGGAGCGGCGGCCGAGCTCGGTGGAGAGCTTGATGCGCTGGGCCTCGCCGCCCGAGAGGGTGGGCGAGGGCTGGCCGAGCTTCATGTAGCCCAGCCCCACATCCACCATCAGTTGCAGCTTGCGGGCAATGGTGGGGATGTTCTCGAAGAAGCCCAGGGCCTCCTCCACCGTCATGTCCAGTACATCGGCGATGTTCTTGCCCCGCAGTTTGACCTCGAGGGTCTCCTTGTTGTAGCGCTTGCCCTTGCAGACCTCGCACTGCACATACAGGTCGGGCAGAAAGAGCATCTCGATCTTCTTGGTGCCGTCGCCGCTGCAGGCCTCGCACCGCCCCCCCTTGACGTTGAAGCTGAAGCGCCCGGCCTCGTAGCCGCGCTTGCGGGCCTCGGGGGTTTTGGCGAACAAATCGCGGATCTCGTCGAAGATGCCGGTGTAGGTGGCCGGGTTGGAACGGGGGGTGCGCCCGATGGGCGACTGGTCGATCTCGATCACCTTGTCGAGGTGCTCGAGGCCCTCGAGGCCCTCAAAGCGCCCCGGGATGGTCTTGGCCCGCATCAGGTCGCGGGCCAGCGCCGCGTAGAGGATGTCGTGCACCAGGGTGGACTTGCCCGAGCCCGAGGGGCCGGTAATGGCCACAAACTTGCCCAGGGGGATCCGCAGGTTCACCCCTTTCAGGTTGTGCTCGCGGGCCCCTTTGACCACCAGCCACTTTCCGTTGCCCTTGCGCCGGGTCTTGGGAACCGCAATGTGCTTGCTGCCCCGCAGGTAGGCCCCGGTCAGGCTGTGCGGATGGGCCAGGATGTCCTCGAGCCGGCCCTGGGCCACCACCTCGCCCCCATGCACCCCGGCCCCCGGCCCCATGTCCACAATCCAGTCGGCCTCGCGCATGGTCTCCTCGTCGTGCTCCACCACCAACAGGGTGTTGCCCAGGTCGCGCAGCTTTTTGAGGGTGGTCAGCAGGCGCTGGTTGTCGCGGGGGTGCAGGCCGATGGAAGGCTCGTCCAGCACGTAAAGCACCCCGGTCAGGCCCGAGCCCACCTGGGTCGCCAGCCGGATGCGCTGGGCCTCGCCCCCCGAGAGGGTGTTGGCCGAGCGGTCCAGGGTCAGGTAGTCCAGGCCCACGTCCTCCAAAAAGCCCAGGCGGCTATGGATTTCGCGCCAGATGGGGGCGGCCACCTGCATCTGGAACTCGTTCAGGTTGCGGTACTCGGCGGGCTCGGCCAGGCCCTCGAGGCGGATGCGGTAGGCCTCGAGGGCCTCCCCCACCTCCACCACCCGGTTCTGGGCCAGGGCCTCGAAAAACAGCCTGGCCTCGCGCACCGGCAGGTTGGAGACCTCGGCGATGTTGAACCGCCCCACCCGCACCGAGAGCACCTCGCGCTTGTAGCGCGTACCCCCGCAGGCCGGGCAGGCCTTGAGGGTCATGTAGGCTTCCAGGGCCTCGCGCAGGCCTTCCGACTCGGTCTCGTTGTAGCGGTTCTCCAGCCAGGGAATCACCCCCTCGTAGCTCACCATAAAGCGCATGGTCTCGCGCCCGTTGCGCCGGAAGACCACCTCGAAGGGCTCGGGCAGGCCATACAGCACCGCCCGCTGGGCCTCCGGCGAGAGCTCTTTGAAGGGGGTTTTCATGTCGAAGCCCAGGTGCTCCGAGAGCGCCCGCAGCCGATCCCACAGGTAGCCCTTGCCGTTGTCGCGGCCCTTGCTCCAGGGGATGATGGCCCCCTCGGCCAGCGAGAGCTCGGGGTTCACAATCAGCTCGGGGTCGAAGACCTGGTTGTAGCCCAGGCCCGAGCAGTCCGGGCAGGCCCCGTAGGGCGCGTTGAAGGAGAAGAGACGCGGCTCGAGCTCCTCCAGCACGCTCCCGTGCTCGGGGCAGGCAAACTTCTCGGAAAAAAGCTCCTCTTGGCCGCTGTCGGGGTAGAGCACCCGCATCAGCCCCTCGCCCCGCAAGAGCGCCAGCTCCACCGACTCGGCGATGCGCGCGCGCTCCTCCGGCTTCAAGACCACCCGGTCTACCACCAGGTCGATGTCGTGCTTCTCGTATTTTTCCAGCTTGAGGCCCAGGGCCTCCTCGAGGGTGTAGATCACCCCATCCACCCGCACCCGGGCGTAGCCTTCTTTCTGGAGCTGCAAGAACTCCTTGCGGTACTCGCCCTTGCGCCCCCGCACCAGCGGGGCCATCAGGATGGCCCGGGTGCCCTCGGGCTGCCGGAAGAGCCGGTCGGTGATCTCCGTGGCCGACTGCCGCTCGATGGGCCGTCCGCAGTGCGGGCAGTAGGCCGTGCCCACGCGGGCGAACAGCAGGCGCAGGTAGTCGTGGATCTCGGTCACGGTGCCCACCGTGGAGCGCGGGTTATGGGAGGTGGTCTTCTGATCGATGGAGATGGCCGGCGAAAGCCCCTCGATGCTTTCCACGTCGGGCTTCTCCATCACCCCCAGAAACTGCCGCGCATACGACGACAGCGACTCCACATACCGCCGCTGCCCCTCGGCGTAAATGGTGTCGAAGGCCAGGGTGCTCTTGCCCGACCCCGAGACCCCCGTAATGACGATGAACTGCCCCCTGGGCAGTTCAACGGTAATGTTCTTCAGGTTGTGCTCTTTGGCCCCGCGGACGATAATCCTGTCCATCCGAGGAGTATAACACCCGCCCTCGGATTATGTAAACAACATAGGCTACGGCAAAAATGAGGTATGATTGGTTTTTATCGCACGATAAGATCGGCCACCCAAACGATCTCGCAGGCCCCGTTGCCGGTATCCGTGCGAACGGTGGAGGTTCGCCAGGAAAAACCCCGGGGGCCGGTAACATGAACCAGATACCCCTTAATCCAGACCAGGTGGCCGGGTTTGAGGCGCTTCAGGCGCAGCTCGATGTTGGGATTGCCGGGGATCAGGTGCATGTTGGCACTGCTTGCGATAATTTCGCCCAGCGGGATGGGGGGCTCGCGGAACCAGGCGTAAAAGTAGAAGCGATCCGCCTGCCAGATTTTGAGTTTGCGCAGCACGTCGGTATCGGACATGCGACCCCAGCCCAGGGCCAGATCCACCGGCGAGATGGCCGAAGCCGCGTCGTAGCGGTACAGCCGCTTGGCAAGCACCCTGGCTTCAATTTCGAAGTAGGCCACCGGCTTGAACTGGTAACCCGGTTTTTCCAGGCGCACCTCGCTTTCAGGGGTTAGCGGGGCCTGGAGGGGGGCACGGGCCACCAACACCCCTGGTGGGCGCTCGATGGGCCGGGCTTGCACATAGCGGATCAGCCCAAAAACGCCCCCAAACAGCAGCAAAATCAGCAAGAGCAGCCGCACATTTGCAGTTTAGGCGGCGGTGGCCTCGAGGCCGGTTCAAATTTCGTCCTTGGCCAGGTCGTTGAAGCGCACGTGCTGGGCGTGGAACTGTAGCTCCACGGTGCCGGTGGGACCGTTGCGCTGCTTGCCCACGATAATCTCGGCAATGCCGGCCTTTTCGGAGTGGGGGTTGTAGTACTCGTCGCGGTAGATGAACATCACCAGGTCGGCGTCCTGCTCAATCGAGCCCGACTCCCTCAGGTCGGAGAGCATGGGCCGCTTGTTGGGGCGCGACTCCACCGCCCGCGAAAGCTGCGAGAGCGCAATTACCGGCACGTCCAGCTCGCGGGCCAGGCCCTTGAGGCCACGGGAGATCTGGGCGATCTCCTGCTGGCGGTTTTCGCCCCCGTTCTTACCACCCCCAGGGCCGGACATGAGCTGCAAATAGTCAATCACAATCAGGCCCAGCCGGTGTTGGGCATGCAGGCGACGGGCCCTGGCCCGGAGTTCCATCAGGGTGAGGTCGGAGGTGTCGTCGATCAGGATGGCCGCCTCAGCGATACGCCCGGCCACGTCCACCAGGCGCGAGAAGTCGCGGTCGGTGAGCTGGCCCTGCCGCAGGCGGTTCATGTCGATACGGGCCTCGGAGCAGAGCATCCGGGTGACTAGCTGCACCGCGGGCATCTCCAGCGAGAAGATGGCCACCGCCGTGCCCTCGCCCCGCAGCGCCACGTTTTGCGCGATGGTCAGGGCGAAGCTGGTCTTACCCATGCTGGGCCGGGCCGCAATGATGTTCAGCGAGCCGCTGGTCAGGCCCCCAATCATGTTGTCCAGTTCGCGGAAACCGCTCTTGACCCCATCGACCTGGCCCTTGTTCTCGTAGAGCATTTGGATGTGCTCGAAGGTCTCGTGCACGAGCTCCTTCATGCTCTGGAACTCCGAGCGGGCCCCCTGGGTGGAGACCTCGAGCACCTTGCGCCCCGCCGCATCGAGGATGTCCTCGAGGCTTCCCTCCTCGTCGTAGGCCATCTTCATGGCCTCGCCCGCCGCAGCAATCAGCTTGCGCAGCGTCCATTTCTCGGCCACGATGCGTCCGTAGTAGTCGGCATAGGCGGCGGTGGGGGTCTGCTCCGAGAGGCCCACCAGGTACGAGAGGCCCCCCACGTTCTCGAGCTCCCCCCTCTGGCGCAGCTCCTCCGAGAGCGTTACCAGGTCAACTGGGTCACGCCGGGCCCGCAGCGCCACCATGGCCTCCCAGATTTTGCGGTGGGCTTCCTTGTAAAAAGCATCGGCGGCCAGCAGGCCCTCGAGCCGGTCTAGCACCTCACTGTCCAGCAGCACCGAGCCCAGCACGCTGGCCTCGGCATCCAGGTTATGGGGGGGAACACGGCCCTCGAGCGGTGTGGTTGCCATGGCTACTCTCCTATTCCAGAAACCCTATTCAGCAAGTTCTTACTCTATTCAATCCCAAAAGTTTGGCAAAGTGCTTGCCAAGTCGGCCATGCTCTGCTATATTCTTAGCTGCTAAGAGCGCGTCGTTCCGCGATAGCTCAGCTGGTAGAGCGCTCGACTGTTAATCGAGTGGTCGCAGGTTCGAGCCCTGCTCGCGGAGCCAAAAAACCCAGGGAAACCTGGGTTTTTCTTTCTTAGAGCCGCCCCGCCTCGATGATGCTGGCCAAAAACTGCTGGGTGCGCTCGCGCTGGGGGTTGGAAAAAATCTGCTCGGGGGGGCCTTCCTCGTGCACCACCCCACCGTACATGAAGCAGACCTTGCTGGCCACCTCCCTGGCAAAGCCCATCTCATGGGTGGCCAGAATCATGGTCATGCCCTCGCGGGCCAGCTCGCGCAGCAGGTTGAGCACCTCCGAGACCAGCTCGGGGTCGAGGGCCGAGGTGATCTCGTCCAGGAGCAAAAGCATGGGTTCCATGGCCAGCGCCCGCGCGATGGCAACGCGCTGCTGCTGGCCGCCCGAGAGCTGGTCGGGGTAGGCCTGGGCTTTGTGCTCGAGGCCGATCCGCTTCAAGAGGGCCAGGGCCTTGGCCCGGGCTTCGGGCTCGGGCATGCGCAGCACCTGGGTCGGGGCCAGGGTGATGTTTTGCAGCACGGTCATGTGGGGAAAGAGATTAAAGCTCTGGAAGACGATCCCCACATCGCGGCGCAGGGCGTTGAGGTCGACCCCCGGCCCGGTGATGCGGTCGCCGTGGAGCCGGATCTCCCCCTCCTGGATCTCCTCGAGGCCGTTAATACAGCGCAGCAGCGTCGACTTGCCACAGCCCGAAGGCCCGATCAGGCAAACCACCTGGTGCTCCTCCACCGTCAGGTTGATGCCGCGCAGCACCTCGTTGGCACCAAAGCGCTTGTGTACGTTGCGGATTTCCAAAAAGCTCATGTGTGCTCTCCCTCGTCGGCAACCCAGCTATCCCTGCCGGAAGCGGGCCCGGTCGCGCTCGACCAGCCGGTCGACCAGGCGGGTCTGGGGGATGGTGATCAGGATAAAAAGAATGGCCACGGTGGTCACGGCCGACAGGTTGAAGTCGTTGGAGGCGATGATGCGGGCCTGGTTGAAGGCGTCGATCACCCCCACCACGTTCACCAGGGCGGTGTCTTTCTGCATCCCGATGAAGTTGTTGAGCAGGGGCGGGATAATGCGCCGCACCGCCTGGGGCACCACCACAAAGCGCAGGGTCTGCCCATAGGACAGGCCCAGGCTGCGGGCCGCGGCCCACTGGCTGGGGTGGATGCTCTCGAGGCCGGCCCGGTAGACCTCGGCCATATAGGCCCCGTAGGTCAGGGTCAGGGCCAGCACCGCCAGGGCCTCCAGGGGCAGGTTGCGGAAAAAGCCGATGCCGGTAAGGGGCAGGCCAAAGCCAATCAGGTAAATCACGATGATGGAGGGCAGGCTTAAAAAAGCGTCGGTGTAGAAGGTGGCGATAAAGCGGATGGGCTGGGCCGGCTTGCCGGGCAGCAGCTTGGCGATGGCCACCACCAGACCCCAGATGAGGGAAAAAACCCCCGCGAACAGAAAAATCACCACATTCACCCAGAAGGCCTGCAAAATAAGGCCAAAGGAGTTGCGGATGAGCTCGAGCTGGAAAAAAGTGCGCCCAACAGCCACGTTGTTGGCGATAAAAAACAGCACAAACAGCAAAAACAGTACCAGCGCCCCGACATAGCCCAGGGTAAACCAGGCCCAGGTATGGGCTTCGGAGCTGTGCACCCGGGCCGCAATCAGGTTTTCGCTCTGCAAGGCCTGCCGGGCCCGCCGCGCCTGACCCAGGCTTCGCAGCGCCGACCATAGAAGCCCAGAGGGTAGCAACGCAAACAGCACCAGTAAAGCATCGGCCCAGGAAGCCTGGAAGCCGTTGGCCGTCATGGTCTGCTTCACCAACCACATCACCCAGCCCGTGGCCAGCCACAAGGCCACCGCCAGGATCAGGGCCAGCAAGGCAAACCCAAAACCATCCTTGGGAGGGATGGGATGGCGACGTCGCAGCTCTTTCGAGTTTGGTTCGGTCATGGGTAAGTGTAAGTGATTTTACACAAAGCCAACACCGGGAGCTTGCACCCCCGGTGTGAGCACGGCACAGAATAGCGCCGGGTTATGCCACCCAGCTGGGCTATTTCACCAGCTCAACCACAGCCAGTTGGGTTCCATCCCCCCGGCGGCGCTCAGCCAATTTGAGCACGCGGGTATAGCCACCCGGACGATCCGCATAGCGTGGGGCAATCTCCTCGAAAAGCTTCTTGACCAGCTTGGGATCATGCAGGTCACGCAGCACCAGGCGACGCAGGTGGTTGCGCTGGGCGTAGGCGGCCAGCTCCTCCGGGGTGGCCATGCGCTCACCTTCTTTGAGGGGGCGCTCCTGGCCGTTTTTGTCCTTGGGTTTGGTAAAACGCACACCCTCGGGTACGGTCAGGGTAGGTGCTTTCTTCGCCGTGGTGATGAGGCTGTCCATGTAGCCTGCAAGCTCCTTGGCCTTGGGAATGGTGGTCACAATCCGGCCATTCTCCGAGAGCAGCAGGCTCTTAGCCAGGTTACGGAACAAAGCCACGCGGTGCGAGGAGTTCCGATTGAGTTTTCTTCCAGCTTTTTGGTGACGCATGAATCTCTCCTTGGCAGAGGTCTCAGGTCTTGGGTCTGCTCAAACCTGCGACTTGCGACCTGCCACCTCAGTCTTTCATTACCAGCCCGTGCTGGGCCAGGCAGTCCTTGATTTCCTGTAGGCTGCGATCGCCAATACCGGGCACGCGCCTGAGCTCCTTTTCCGACAAGGCCAGCAGACTTTCCACGCTCTCGATGCCCTCTTCCTTGAGGTTATGCAAAACACGGGTAGTCAGGCCCAGATCGTCCAGGGTTAGACCCACCCCCCGGGGCGCTGGTGCAGCGGCTGCCGGTGCAGCAGGAGCGCTTGCGGTAGGCGCGGGGGCAGGAGCGCTTTTAGGCTCAACCCGCATGACCGGTGACTGATCAAAGTAACCGAGTTGTTCCCGCAGGATGGCCACGGCCTGTTGGAGCGCATCCATGGGCGAGACCGCACCGTTGGTCCAGATGCGCAAGGTCAGCTTGTCTAGGTCGGTGCGCTGGCCCAGGCGGGTATCCTCAACCTGGTAGGCCACCCGGCGCACAGGCGAGTACAGGGCATCCACCGGAATCGAGGAGATACGGTCTTTAATGCCGTGCTTTTCAGCCGGCACGTAGCCCACCCCTTCGTCTACACGAATTTCCATCACCAGCTTGCCCTTTTCCTCCAGGGTAGCGATGTACTGGTCGGGGTTAACCACCTCGGCATCGGGGGGGCACTCCAGGTCGCGAGCGTAGATTACCTTGGGGCCGCTGGCGCGCAGGGTGAGGGTTTTGGGGCCAGTGCCGGGGTTGGCAAAACGCACAACCAGCTCCTTGAGGTTGAGGATAAGCTGAATGGCGTCCTCCTTAACGCCCGGAATGGTGGAGAACTCGTGTAGAACGTCTTCGATGTAAACGCTGGTAACGGCGGTACCGGGAATCGAGGAGAGCAGAATGCGGCGCAAGGGGTTGCCCAGGGTTACACCGAAACCCCGCTCGAGCGGCTCGAGCACGAACTCGCCATAATTGCCGTCAATGCGGGCGTTAAAAACAGGGGCTTTGGTCTTGGTGGTTTCCAAACTAGAACCTCCTCAGAGGTGCTGATAGCGCGGCGCGCTACGAACTATCGGGAATAGAACTCGATCACGAGCTGCTCATTTACCGGCAACGAGAGCATTTCCCGTTCCGGGAGCCGCAAGAAGCGCCCGGTCATAGTATCGGCGTTGAATTCCAGCCAAGGGAAGCTCTTGCGGTTCTTAAAGCGCTCGACATTTTGCACAATAAAGTCAATCTTCTTGGCCTTTTCCGAGACCTTGATCTCGTCACCCGGACGCACGCGGTAGCCGGGAATATTCACCCGCCTGCCATTGACCAGAATGTGCCCGTGCCGCACAAACTGCCGAGCCTGGCGGCGGGTAGAGGCGATGCCCATGCGGAAAACCACATTGTCCAGACGGCTCTCGAGCAATTGCAAGAACACCGTACCGGTCACGCCCTTCTTGCGGCTGGCCTCCTCGAAGAGGTTGCGGAACTGAGTTTCCGACACGTCATAGATAAAGCGCAGCTTCTGTTTCTCGCGCAAGCGCACCGCGTAGTCGGAGGGACGGCCCTTGCGCTTCTGGCCGTGCTGGCCCGGCGCATAGGGACGGCGATCTAGGTACTTTTGTACTTTTTCGGTCTCGGCGATGTTCACCCCAAGGTGACGCGCCACTTTTACGATTGGCCCTCTATAACGACCCATTCTTTATCTCCTCCATCGGTCAGAAACGTGCTTTGTAGCTATATTCCCAACCGGGTTCCCAGGATCTGGGGGTGAAGCAGGGAACCAAAGTTTCACCCCAGCAAAACAACCTAAACAGCCTTACGGAACTTTTTACGAGGACGGCAGCCGTTGTGCGGCGTGGGGGTATCGTCCACAATGGAACGCACCTGCAGCCCGCTGGCCTGCAGGGCCCGGATGGCTTGTTCGCGGCCCGCCCCGGTTCCCCGTACCACCACTTCCACGCTGCTCATCCCATAGCCCTGGGCCTTCTTTGCAGCATCCATGGCTGCTAGTTGAGCTGCATAGGGCGTGCCCTTGCGGCTGCCTTTGTAGCCAATAACCCCCCCGGACGACCAGGTCACGGGGTGCCCGTCGTTATCGGTGATGGTTACGATGGTGTTGTTGTAGGAGGCATGAATAAACGCCTTACCCGTCGTAACCTGGCGCTTGATTTTCTTCTTACGACTTGTAGCAGACTTTTTCTCGGCCATACTCTCCTCGTGCTCACTCCACCATAAATCAGCGGCGGAGGTCTATCAGGAGTCTCAACTGGCATGTACACGATGCAGGTAATGCATCTGCGTTCCAGCTTTGTTCAACTGCGTCAAGATCAAAACATTGCCCCCAAAGGCAACAAACCCTTACTTGCGGGGTGCCTTCTTCTTACCAGCCACGGTTTTGCGGGGGCCTTTGCGGGTACGGGCGTTGGTGCGGGTGCGCTGCCCACGCACCGGCAGCCCACGGCGGTGGCGGAGCCCCCGGTAACAACCAATGTCCATCAAGCGCTTGATATTGGCGGCCACCTCAGCACGCAGCTCGCCCTCGAGCTTGTAGGTGTTTTCCACAAACTCACGCAGGCGGGCCACCTCGGCCTCGGTCAGGTCTTTGACCCGGGTCGCCGGGTTCACATTGGTAGCGGCTAGGGCTTCTTTCGCGCGCGCAGGGCCTACCCCATAGATGTAGGTTAGAGCAACATCCACACGCTTATTCCGGGGGATTTCTACACCAGAAATACGAGCCATTCATTCACCTCCTTTCCAAACTTCCATCAGCCTTGACGCTGCTTGTGGGTGGGGTCTTCACAGATCACATAGACGCGACCGTGGCGTTTGATCACCTTGCACTTGTCGCACATTTTCTTGACTGAGGTACGCACTTTCATGGTTTCTCCTTAAGAAAAATAGGGATGGGCCTTGCGCGCTGGCCGGATGGATCACTTCCGGTACACAATCCGGCCCCGGCTAGGGTCGTAAGGGGTAATCTCGACCACCACCCGGTCACCGGGCAGAATACGGATGTAATTCATCCGCATTTTGCCGGAGATGTAGCAGAGTATCTCGGGGCCGTTATCGAGCTGAACCCGGAAAGTGGTGTTGGGTAAAGCCTCACTGATGACGCCTTCGGCACGAATTGTGTCCTTTTCCTTGGCCAAGCCTCTCCTCCTAGCGCGAATCCTGGCTACCGTTCTACCGGCACGGGCTTCTGGCTCCCCGTCAGGAGGCGAGGGCCAGAATCGGTAATCAGTACCGTGTTTTCGTAGTGGGCCGCCAGGTTGCCTTTTCCAACCGTAGCCGTCCAACCATCCGCCAATATTACCATCTTGGCAGGGTATAAAGCAACCATGGGCTCAAAAGCCAGGGTCATGCCGGGCCGGAGCTTGGGGCCTTTGCCGGGCTCACCATAGTTGGGCACCTGGGGATCTTCATGCAATTCACGCCCCACACCGTGTCCCACCATCTCCCGGATGCACCAAAGCCCGTGCTGCCGCTCGACAAAATCCTGCACCGCCGCTGCCACGTCGCCAATACGCCGGCCGGGCTGCAACAACTTAAAGCCCACCCAGAAGGCCTCCTCGGTCACGCGCATCAGGCGTTCGGCCTCGGGCGAGACCTTACCAATGGCGTATGTGCGGGCCATATCGGTGGTGTAGCCCTCGTAGGTGAACAGGAAGTCGATCTTCAAGAGTTCGCCTTCCCGCAAAGGGCGCTTGGAAGGAAAACCGTGCACCACCACATCGTCGATGGACATACAGGTAGCGCTAGGAAAGGGCACGGTGCCGCCCGCACGGTAACCGATTTGCGGGGCCTGGCCACCTGCCTTTTGAATCGCCCGCAGGATGATCTGGTCGAGCTCGAAGGTGCTTACCCCGGGGCGAATGTGGGGCTCCACCTCGGCAAAGATAGCGGTATGAAGCTGACCGGTTTTGGTCATCTTCTCGATTTCCCAGGGCGATTTGATGTGGATGGCCATAGCTCAACTACCAATCCGCAGCTCAGGAGACCCCCAAGCCCAGGGCCTTTTGAATGGCCTGGTACACCTCGTCCACCTTACCCAACCCGTTGATTTCTTTGAGCTGGCCGGTCTTTTTGTAGTAGTCCACCAGGGGCTGGGTTTTCTGACGGTACTCCACCATCCGGGCCCGGATGGTGTGTTCGTTATCGTCCGAGCGGCCTTCTTCCAGGGCCCGCCCCAGCAGCCGGCGAACCAGTTCTTCTTCCGGGGCGGTCACCAGCAGCACACCCAGCAGGCGAATCTGGCGTTCGGAGAGCAGCCGGTCGAGGGCTTCAGCCTGGGCCAGCGTGCGTGGGAAGCCGTCGAAGATGACCTTGGGATCGGGCATCTCGGCCAGCTCCTGGCCGATCAGTCCCAGGATAATTTCGTCGGGCACCAGCTTACCTGCTTCCATTAGAGGTTTGGCTTGCTGGCCCAGTTCGGTGCCCCGTGCCACGTGGCTGCGGAGGATGTCACCGGTAGAAAGTTGCCGAAAACCCAGCTCGAGGGCCAGGCGCTTGGCCTGGGTACCCTTGCCCGCCCCCGGGGGGCCCAAGAAAATTACCGCCTCTGCCACCTCCGACCTCCTTAGCGGGTGCGGCCCCGCAAACGCCCTTTGGACAAAAAGCCCTCGTAGTTGCGCATCTGCAGCTGGGCCTCAATCTGGCGCAGGGTATCCAGTGCAACCCCCACCACAATCAACAGGCTGATGCCTGAGAAATGGAAGGTCAGGGTGGTCACGCCGGTTACGTTCTGCATGATGGTGGGCAAAGCCGCCACGATCCCCAAAAAGATAGCCCCCCAAAGGGTCAAACGTGAGACGATGTGCTCGAGGAACTTCACAGTGGGCTCGCCGGGGCGGATACCGGGGATAAACCCACCGTACTCACGCAGGTTCTCGGAGATGCGGCGCGGGTCGAACTGTACCGCTGTATAGACGTAGGTAAAACCGATGATCAGCAGCACCTCAATCAGCAGGCCAGGGAAACGGTTGGGCGTGAAAAAGTTGGCGATGCCCTGCGCCAAAGTGGACTCGGGAAACACCCCGGTAATAAAGAGGGGAAGCTGCAGCAAGGCCGCGGCAAAAATAATGGGAATAACCCCGGCGGCGTTGAGCTTGATGGGGATGTAGGTGGCCTGTCCACCAAACATCTTGCGGCCTACCTGCTTGCGTGCGTACTGCACAGGGATGCGGCGCTCGGCCTGCTGAACCGCAGCCATTACCCCAAAAGCCAGCACAATAAAGGCCAGGAAGATCAGAAGGGCTATCAGGTTGACCTCGCCGGTGCGCACCAGGCCAAAGGTACGGCCCAGTTGCGGCAGCCAGGCTGCCACGATGCCGGCGAAGATCACCATGCTGGTGCCGTTGCCAATCCCATATTCGGTGATGCGCTCAGCCATCCAGAGCAGCAAAGCAATGCCGGCCACCTGGGTCACCACCACCACAAAATAGAAGAAGAAGCCCGGTTCCCAGCCGGGGAGCAGGAAGGCCCCGTTGTTTGAGCCTAAAAAAGCGGTGGCCAGGAACAAACCCTGCACCGCCCCTAGCGCGATGCCCGCAATGCGGGTGTACTGCGTGATGATGCGGCGGCCTTCTTCACCCTCCTTTTGCAGCTTTTCCAGGGCCGGAATGACCGTAACCAAAAGCTGCATGATGATGGCGGCTGTGATGTAGGGCATGATACCCAGGGCGAAAATAGAGAACTGCTCGAAGTTACCCCCGGAAAACAGGTTGACCAGCCCCAAGGCACTGCCCGCCTGGGTACCCAAAAACTCGCGGATTTTACCGATATCCACCCCAGGGGTCGGGATGAACGTGCCCAGCCGATACAACGCCAGCACCAAAAGCGTAAACAAAATGCGCTTACGCAGTTCAGGGATGATGATGGCGGAGCGGAAGGCCGCAAGCATCTTAGGCCCCCTCGATCACAATAGCTTCCCCACCCGCTGCTTTGAGCTTTTCCACAGCAGCCTGGGAAAATTTGTGAGCCCGCACCTTCACTCCATTGGCATCACCTAGAGCCAGCACCTTCACCGGGTAGCCAGGGCGCACCAGGCCGGCCTGGGCCAGCGCCTCCGGGCCCACCTCGCCCGAAGTAAAGTGCTTGGCAATGGCACCCACATTGACCACCTGGTACTCTACTCGCTTGAGTGGCCCGTGGGAAGCGCCTTTCATGCCCCGTTTGGGCAAACGCATAATCAGGGTGGAGCGCCCACCTTCAAAGCGCGCCGGGTTCTTCACACCACCAGAACGGGATTTCTGACCTTTGTGGCCCCGCCCAGCGGTCTTGCCGTGGCCGGATCCAGGGCCCCGACCCACACGTTTGCGCTGTTTGTTGGCCCCTTGGTTGGGACGAATATCGATAAGTTTCATTCCAGCACCTCCACCAGGTGGGCCACCTTGCGAATTTGACCGCGCATCGCGGGGTTATCCTGTATCTCACGGACGCGGTTCATTTTGGTCAAACCCAGCACTTTGAGGGCCACCTTTTGATCCTTGGGATAGCCGATGGGGCTCTTGACCAAACGCACCTTTAGGGTCGCCATCAGACCACCTCCTCGGATTTAGCCGGGCTTTTGCGCAAACGCTTTACATCCTCCCAGGTCTGGAGCTGGCGCAGGGCTTCCATGGTGGCGTAGGCGATGTTCACCGGGTTGCGGGAGCCCAGTTCCTTGGTAAGGATATCGGTAATGCCAGCCAGCTCGAGGATCGCGCGCGGCACCTGGCCTGCAATAACCCCTGTACCCGGTGCCGCAGGGCGCAGCAGGATGGTGGAGGAACCCCAGGTCACGCTGATTTCGTGGGGAATGGTGCCGTTTTGCAAGGGCACCTCAATCATATCGCGCTTGGCGTAGTTGTTGGCCTTCTGGACTGCCATGGGCACTTCT
This sequence comes from Meiothermus taiwanensis WR-220, assembly GCF_003568585.1. Classification (NCBI taxonomy): domain Bacteria; kingdom Thermotogati; phylum Deinococcota; class Deinococci; order Thermales; family Thermaceae; genus Meiothermus; species Meiothermus taiwanensis. The sequence continues at coordinate 536,147 of NZ_CP021130.1, read as the reverse complement.
TTGGCTTTGCCCAGGCCCAGTCCCACCCGGCCCTGCCGGTCGCCAACAGCCACCAGCGCTCCGAAGCGGAAGCGGCGTCCTCCTTGGTAGGTTTTGGAGGTACGGCGCACCAAGATCATCTTTTCTTCAAAATCGGTTTCAGGCATATGCAACCTCGCTCGAGGCAGAAGATGGCAACCCGCAACCCTGTTCTACAGGCTAGGCTTCAGGCTGCCGATCTTCGGCTTAGAACTCCAACCCACCCTCACGGGCTCCTTCGGCTAGGGCTTTCACACGCCCATGGTATTTGAACGCACCCCGGTCGAACACTACCTGAGATATGCCCTTGGCTTTGGCGGCCTCCGCAATAGCCAGGCCCACCTTTCTGGCCACTTCGGTTTTGTTGCCCGAAAGCTTGAGGGATTTGCTCGAGGTGGCCACCAGGGTGTGTCCTTTGCTGTCGTCAATGATTTGAGCGTAAATGTGCTGCAAGCTGCGGTGTACGCTCAAACGCAGGCGCCCAGAGGCCTTTACAGCGTTGCGAACCCGAAACTTGCGGCGATCTTTAGTGGTCAAACGGGCCACAGTATCTCCTTCCTCTACTTGCCAGCGGTCTTACCAGGCTTGGTCTTGACAACCTCATCGGCATAGCGGATGCCCTTGGCATGGTAAGCATCGGGCGGCCGCACAGCCCGCACATTGGCCGCCACCTGGCCCACGAGCTGCTTATCGATGCCAATTACCCGAATCCTGGTCGGTTCAGGCACCTCAAAGGTAATGCCGTTGGGCGGGGTAACGATGTCCTTATGGCTGTGGCCCACGGTGAGCTCGAGGTTCTTACCCTGCAGGGCTGCACGGTAACCGGTACCACTGATCAGCATCTCCTTAACGAACCCCACCGAAACACCCTGAACCGCATTGGCAATCAGGGTGCGGGTCAGGCCGTGCAGGCTTTTGTGGGTACGGCTGTCCGAAGGACGGCTAACCGTAACCGTGCCACCCTCGTTCTTGATGATCAAGTCGGGGTGTACAGGCACAGCCAACTCGCCTTTGGCTCCCTTGACCTTGACCAAACCCGGGGCCACCTCCACGGTCACACCCTTCGGCAGGGTGATGGGTTGTTTTCCGATGCGGCTCATTACCACACCTCACAAATTACTTCCCCGCCAACGCCCAGTTTGCGGGCTTCACGGTCGGGCAGCAGGCCTTTGGAAGTGGAAACGATGGCCAGTCCCAGGCCACGGCGCACATTGGGCACGTTCTCGGCGGTCACATACACCCGGCGCCCCGGACGGCTCACCCGGCGGATGTGCTTGATGACCTGTTCCCGGCGGGGACCATACTTGAGGGTAAGACGGAGGAAGGGCTTACCCCCTACCTCAATGCGCTCCATCCCTTTGAGAAAACCTTCCTTCACAAGGATGCTGGCGATCTGCTCCTTAAACTTGGAAGCAGGCACATCCACGCTCTCCTTGTAAACCCGGACTCCGTTGCGAATCCGGGTCAGCATATCAGCGATCGGATCACTAAGCATTACAGCATCTCCTTCTTCTGGGGTGGCTCCGCTTTATCTGGAGGTTTGCAGAGCCCGGTCTTGGCTAAGTGAGCCAACCTGTCAGCTCAGAACATCCACAGAGGACACCCTCGGTATAGCCTTGCGGTATCGGCGAAAGCTCGCCGACCTACAAAGCAACCTTTACCAGCTGGCTTTCTTGACACCGGGTAGCTGACCCTTATGGGCCATCTCGCGGAACTGAAGGCGCGAAAGACCAAAGTAGCGCATATAGGCCTTGGAGCGGCCCGTTACCGCACAGCGGTTCTTGTGGCGGGTGGGGCTGGCATCGCGCGGCAATTCGGCCAGCGCAGCATAGTCACCCGCTGCCTTGAGGGCGGCCCGCTTGGCGGCGTACTTGGCGATGGTCTTGAGCTTGCGCTTCATCTTCTCGACCTGGGATTTTTTAGCCATGCTTCACCTCCTTTCTGGCGCAGTTATGCAACCTACCAATAATAGCAAATAAGGCACTACTTGCGGAACGGGAACCCAAGCAGCTCGAGCAGGGCTTTGGCTTCCTCATCGGTTTTAGCCGTGGTAACCACCGCGATATCCATACCGCGCACGGCATCCACCATATCGTAGGTGATCTCGGGGAAGATGGACTGCTCCCGGAGCCCCAGGTTGTAGTTCCCACGACCGTCAAAAGCACCGGGGTTGACACCGCGGAAGTCGCGGATGCGGGGCAGGGCGATGTGAATTAACTTTTCAGCAAAGATCCACATGCGATCACCGCGCAGCGTAACCCGCAAACCGATGGGCATGCCCTGGCGCAATTTGAAGTTCGAGATCGACTTTTTAGCACGGGTGATGGCCGGTTGCTGTCCGGTGATGGCCGCCAGCTCTTTACCAGCTTTTTCCAGAATTCGGCTATCTTCCTTGGCCTCGCCCAGACCCTGGTTGACCACGATTTTCACCAGGCGGGGCACCGCCATGATGTTGTCGTAGCCAAAGCGCTTCATCAGCTCAGGGCGAATTTCTTCCAGATAACGCTTCTTGAGGGCAACTTCCAGTGGCATCTACAACCCCCTTATTTGGTATCCAGCACACCATCGCACTTAGCGCAGGCGCGCACCTTGGTGCCGTCCGGTAGCACTTTCTTGCGAATGCGGGTCGGCTTCTCGCAGCTCGGGCAAATCGGCATGACCTTAGAGGCATGAATGGGCGCCTCGGTCTCGATAAAGCCCCCCTGGGGGTTGCGGGGGTTGGGCCGCACTGCGCGCTTGATAAGGTTCAGCCCCTCGACCACGACCAGCCCTTCCTTGGGCATAACAGCCTTGACTTTTCCGGTTTCACCGCGAAGTCCTTCCTTGCCGGAAAGAACAATCACCGTGTCCCCTTTCTTAACGTGTACCTTCATTCAATTCCTCCGATTTTGCTTTAGGGCCGGAACTGCCAATTTCTCGACACCAAATGCCAAGTTTAGCAGAAACCGTCCCAAAAAGCATCCTATTCATAGCGCCTGCCAAAAAGCAGGCTGGGCGCGGGACGAGGAACCCAGCTAGGGCCCCCCGTGTATCGGAACAACTTGCCTACGGCAAGAACCCGCGAACCCATTCAAGGCTTAGAGTACCTCGGGGGCTAGTGAAACAATCTTCATGAAGCCGCGCTCGCGCAGCTCGCGGGCCACCGGCCCAAAAACACGGGTACCTCGAGGCTCGTTCTGCTGGTTGATGATCACGGCGGCGTTGGTGTCGAAGCGAATAGAAGAACCATCCTGCCGGCGGATCTCCTTGGCCGTGCGCACCACCACCGCCTTGACCACGTCACCTTCCTTGACCATGCCCCGGGGGATGGCCTCCTTCACCGAGGCCACAATTACATCCCCCACACTGGCATACTTGCGGTAGTGGCCGCCCATCACCCGGATACAGGCAATCTTACGAGCACCGGTATTATCGGCGACTTCCAGTACGGTTTCTTGCTGTATCACGCTTTACCACGCTCCTTGCGCAAGAGGTAGCGCTCCACCAGATCCATGCGGCCTTCCTCGAGGCGCCCAACCACCACAAACTTCTTATTTTTGGAGATGGGGGTGGCTTCCCGAATCTCCACCACGTCCCCTAGCTTGTACTGATCGTTTTCATCGTGGGCAAGGTATTTCTTGGACTGCTTGATCACCTTGCCATACAGCGGGTGCTGCATCTGGCGCTCGACCAGAACCGTAACGGTCTTCTGCGCCTTATCGCTCACCACCACGCCGGTAAGAACTTTTTTAGGCATTGCGTACTCCTCTCTCAGGCTTTCTTGGCGCGGGGCGCCTGTGCTTTGACTTTTTCGCTCAACACAGTCATCATGCGGGCAATTTCCCGCCTGGCTTCCGAAACCCGATGGTTTTTATCTAGCTGACCGATGCTGGCCTGGAAGCGCAGCTCCATCAGCTCTTTTTTGGTGTCCTGGATGCGCTTCTGCAGCTCGGCCACCGAAAGTTTGCGCAGCTCACTGGGCTTCGTCGTAGGCATCGCGTCTCACCACCTTGGTCTTAATGGGCAGCTTATGGCCGGCCAGGCGCAAGGCCTCACGAGCCTGTTCTTCTGTCACGCCGGACACCTCGAACATGACGCGCCCCGGCTTTACCACAGCCACATACCCTTCCACGTTCCCTTTACCTTTACCCATCCGCACTTCCAGCGGCTTCTTGGTGTAGGGCTTATCCGGGAAGATACGGATGAAAATTTTACCGCCACGGCGGAAGTGGCGCACCATGGCCACACGGGCCGCCTCAATCTGCTGGCTGGTAACCCAGGAGGGTTCCATCGCCACCAAACCCCAGTCGCCAAAGGCTACATAGTCGCCGCCCTTGGTCGTACCGCGCATACGACCCCGATGGGCCTTGCGGTATTTCATGCGCTTGGGCATCAGCATGCTTATTCGCCCCCTTCTTTACCCGTCGCCCCAGCCTTGCGAACCGCCGAGCGGCGACGAGGCTTACCTTCCTGATCGCGTTTTGGTGCGGCTGGACGAGCAGCGGGCGCAGCGCCCGGCACCACCTTCTTACCACCGATCACTTCACCCATGAAAATATAGGCCTTGACCCCAAGCGAGCCGTAGGTGGTCTCGGCCCTGGCCGTTCCATAGTCGATGTTGGCCCGCAGGGTGTGCAGGGGAACCCGCCCCTCGGCAGCCCATTCAACCCGGGCCTGCTCGGCACCCCCGATACGGCCCGAGACCACGATTTTGGCCCCCAGTGCGCCCGACTCCCGCACCCGCTGCACCGCTTGCTTAATGCTGCGGCGCACCGCGAAACGGCGCTCGATCTGTTCAGCCACACGCTGGGCCACCAAAGGCGCGGAGAGGTTCGGGTTACCCACCTCCTGTACGTTGAGGGCCACGGTCTTACCAGGAAACCGGCTTTGCAAGGTCTCGCGCAGGCGCTTGATGGTCTCGCCCCCGCGCCCGATCACCACACCGGGCTTGGCCGCATAAACCATTACGGTAACGTTATCAGCGGCGCGCTCGATATCGATGCGGGCCAGGCCGGCCTGGTACAGCTCTTTCTCGATAAGGGCGCGGATTAGACGATCTTCTTCCAGGGTTTTGGCGTAGGCCTTTTTGCCGGCGTACCAGCGCGACTCAAAATCGCGGGTGATACCCAGGCGCAGCCCCACGGGATTGATCTTGTTACCCATTTTTCTCCCCCACGATGATGGTGATGTGGCTGGTACGCTTCTTGATCATGTTGGCACTGCCACGGGCTCGAGGCAGCACCCGCTTAATGGCCGGGCCCTCGTCCACATAGGCCGCTTTGACATAGATCTGATCTTCGATCATGTTTTTGCGATCGTCGTTCATACCATTGGCCGCGGCCGACTCGAGCACCTTGGCCACCACCTCCGCAGCCCGGTGGGGGGTGTATTTGAGGATGGCTCGAGCTTCCTCGAGCTTCTTACCCCGAATCAGGTCCACCACCAGGCGTACTTTGCGTGGCGACATGCGGACATAGCGGGCCGTGGCCAGGGCGTAGGTGTGGGGCTTCTCTTCTTTGAGGGTCTCACTACGCTTGCGCAACGAGAGCTTGGCGTAGCGCTGCAAGCCCGCCGAACCGGGGTAGTGTACGTCGCGCAGGTCTTTGCGGATATCGCTGCGCTCGCCTTTCTTAAGACGTTTTCTAGCTTCCATTCTCCACCCCTTATTTCTTAGCGGTCTTGGCCTCTTTGCTATGGCCGCGGTAGGTGCGGGTAGGCGAGAACTCGCCCAGCTTATGCCCCACCATCTGCTCGGTGATATAAACCGGCACGTGCTGCTTACCGTTGTAAACCGCCAGGGTATGGCCGATCATCTCGGGCACAATGGTGCTCCGACGGCTCCAGGTCTTAATCACCCGCTTTTCGCCTTTGGCGTTCATCGCCTCGACTTTTTCCAGCAGGTGGCTTTCCACAAAAACTCCTTTTTTCAAGCTACGTGGCATAGTTCACCTCTACTTGCGACGAGACACGATGAGTGCGCTCGAGGGCTTCTTTTTCTTGCGGGTCTTGAGACCTTTAGCCTGCTGGCCCCAGGGCGAGACCGGTGGACGGCCCCGCGGCGCCCGGCCTTCCCCACCACCGTGAGGGTGATCCACCGGGTTCATGGCGGTACCGCGGACATGGCCTTTGCGACCCAACCAGCGCCGACGGCCGGCCTTGCCCAGCACGATGTTCTTGTGATCGGCGTTGGATACCACCCCAATGGTGGCATAGCACTCGCCGTGCACTTTGCGCAGCTCACCGGAGGGCAGGCGCAAAATCACGTAATCGCCTTCGCGGCCCTGCACCTGCACGCTGGTGCCGGCGCTGCGGGCCATTTTGGCACCTTTGCCGGGCTCGAGCTCCACTGCGTGAATCACCGTACCCACCGGGATAAAGCGCAACGGTAGGGCGTTGCCCACCGAGATGGGCGCCTCGGGGCCGCTGGAGACGATAGTATCGACCTTCAGCCCATCGGGGGCCAGGATATAGCGCTTTTCGCCGTCGCGGTAGAACAGCAGGGCAATCCGGGCGGTGCGGTTGGGGTCGTACTCGATGGCTGCTACCCGTGCAGGAATGCCAGCTTTATCCCGCCGACGGAAGTCGATGATGCGGTAAAGCTGCTTGTGCCCACCGGAGATGAAACGGCTGGTGATGCGGCCTTGGTTGTTGCGCCCCCCGGTTTTTTTCATCGGGGCGGTGAGGCTCTTCTCAGGGCGCTTTTTGGTCAGCTCAGAGAAGTCGGCCACCGTCATAAAGCGGCGCGATGGGGTATAGGGTCTGAATTTCTTTACTGCCATTTTGCTCTTCCTCTCACTTGATACGGGCTAACCGAGTCGCCCTGATGCCAAGTGGATTTTTGCCCCGTCATCGTCCAGCGCCGTGAGATGCGCATGTACGCTCGGTCTCGAGGCGGTTGGAGGGCATCACTTGCTCCAAAACTTGCCCCCCTCGATCAAAACCCTTACATTCGGAACAAACCGGCTCAGATCAGTCCTTCCAGGGCTTCAATCTTCTGTCCAGGTGCCACCGTCACGATGGCTTTCTTGCGGTCGGGGCGCTTACCCATAAAGCGGCCCAGGCGCTTGTGCTTGCCCAGCACGTTCTGGGTATTAACCCGCACCACCTTGACTTTGAAGGCGGCCTCCACGGCGTTGGCAATCTCGGTCTTGTTGGCCTTGGGGTGCACCCAGAAGGTATAGACCCCATCGGCGAACCGGCTGTACGCCTTCTCCGACAAAACGGGTTGAATGATCACATCATGGGGCGTTTTCATCAGGCCTCACCCCCTTCCCCCTGACCCAGTCTGGATTGCACACCAGGCCAGGCCGAGGCCTCCATTACCAAGGCCTCCTGACGCATGATGTCGTAGACGTTGAGTCCTTCGGGGGCCAGCACCCGCACCTTGGGTAGGTTGCGGGCCGCACGGGCTACTTTTTCGTCGCTGGTGACCAGCAGGATGGAAGGGCCCTCGAGGTTGTGGGCTTTGAGCCAGGCCACAAACTCCTTGGTTTTGCCATTCACACCCTGGAAGTCTTCCACCAGGAAGAACTTACCTTCCTTGGCACGGTCGGCCAGAGCCATCGCAAGGCCCAGCTTGCGCACCTTCTTGGGCAGGGTGTAGCTGTAGTCGCGGGGCTGCGGCCCAAAAACCGTACCACCTCCCACGAAGATGGGGGCGCCGTAGTCGCCGTGGCGGGCCCGGCCGGTGTGTTTTTGCGCGTACATTTTTTTGGTGGTGAAGTTCACCATGCCGCGGGTTTTGGTAGCCGCAGTACCCCGGCGGCGCGAAGCCAGCTGCCAGCGCACCACCTCGTAGAGCACATGGCTCTTCACTTGTTCGGGAAGCGCCGCTTCCACAGTCTTGTTGCTTCCGAGTACCGGAAGGTTGTACATCACTTACCTCCCTTTCCGGCCTTGACGGCGGGCACCTTACTGGTCTGGCGCACCACCACCAGGCTGCCGTTGGCCCCCGGCACCGACCCCTTGACCAGAATCAGGTTTTCGTTCTCGAGCACATCCACGACCTCGAGGCCCTGGATCGTCACCCGCTCATTGCCCCAGCGCCCGGCCATCTTCTTGCCTTTGAAAACCCGGCCCGGGGTCTTGCGGTTACCGATCGAACCCCCATGGCGGTGAATCTTGTGGGCACCGTGCGAGTCGTAACCACCGGCAAAGTTCCACTTCTTCATCACGCCGGTAAAGCCGTGACCCTTGGAGGTGCCGGTTACATCCACCACTTCCCCCACATTGAAAATGCTTACCGTCACGGTGTCGCCCTCAGGGTTGAAGCCCCGTATCTCGCGCAGGTACTTCACCGGCTCCACCCCGGCCTTGGCGAAATGACCTTTCGCAGGCTTGTTAACCCGCTGGGGCTTCTGGCTCTGGAAGCCGAGCTGCACCGCTTCATACCCATCTTTCTCGATGGTTTTGCGCTGTACCACCGGGCAGGGGCCGGCCAGGATTACCGTTACAGGCACAGCCTTATCGCCCTTCCAGATCTGGGTCATGCCCACTTTAGTCCCAAGGATGCCCTTCATTAGCGGCCTCCTAGCATCTTGAGCTCAATCTCGACACCGGTGGGCAGGTCGAGGTTGCGCAGCCCCTCGATGGTCTTGGGGGTGGGGTCGGAAATATCCACCAGTCGGTTGTGGGTGCGCAGCTCAAAGTGTTCCCGGCTGTCTTTGTGCTTAAAGGGGCTCCGCAGCACGGTAAAACGACGGATACGGGTCGGCAGCGGCACCGGGCCGGAAACCTGTGCCCCGCTGCGGCGGGCCGTCTCCACGATCTTGGCTGCCGAGGCATCCAAGCTCTTGTGGTCGAAGCCCCGAAGTTTGATGCGAATCTTTGGCATTCAGGGCCTCCCTTACTCGATAATTTTTGCCACCACGCCGGCGCCCACGGTGCGACCGCCTTCACGGATGGCGAAGCGCAGGCCTTCTTCCATGGCGATGGGCTTGATCAGTTCGACGGTGAAGGTGACGTTGTCACCGGGCATGACCATCTCCACCCCTTTGGGCAGCTCCACCACCCCGGTCACGTCGGTGGTGCGGAAGTAGAACTGCGGGCGGTAGTTGGTGAAGAAGCCGGTGTGCCGACCCCCTTCTTCCTTCTTCAGAACGTAGACCGAGGCCTCGAACTTGGTGTGGGGCGTGACGCTCCCCGGCTTGGCCAGCACCTGGCCCCGCTCCACATCCTCGCGGCTCACACCCCGCAACAGCAGCCCCACGTTGTCCCCGGCAATCCCTTCGCTCAGGGTCTTGCGGTGCATCTCCACCCCGGTCACCACGGTCTTCTGGGTCTCCCGCAGCCCCACGATCTCCACTTCCTCACCGGTCTTGATCTTCCCGCGCTCAATCCGGCCGGTGGCCACGGTACCACGCCCGGTGATGGTGAACACGTCCTCCACCGGCATCAAGAAGGGCTTGTCCACATCCCGCTGGGGGGTGGGGATGTAGGAGTCGATGGCATCCAGCAGCTCCCAGATCTTATCCACCCACTCGTTCTCACCCCGCTGGGTCTTGGGGTTCGCCATCATGTGCTCCAGCGCCTTCAGGCCCGAGCCGCGGATGATGGGGGTGTCGTCCCCGGGGAACTCGTACTGGTTGAGCAGGTCGCGGATCTCCATCTCCACCAGATCCAAAAGCTCGGGGTCGTCCACCATGTCGATCTTGTTCAGGAAGACCACGATGTAAGGCACCCCCACCTGGCGTGCCAGCAGGATGTGCTCGCGGGTCTGGGGCATGGGGCCGTCGGTGCCCGAGACCACCAGGATGGCCCCGTCCATCTGGGCCGCCCCGGTGATCATGTTCTTGACGTAGTCGGCGTGGCCGGGGCAGTCCACGTGGGAGTAGTGGCGCTTCTCGGTCTCGTACTCCACGTGGGCGGTGTTGATGGTGATGCCGCGGGCCTTCTCCTCCGGGGCCTTATCGATCTGGTCGTAGGCCTGTACCTCCACGTTGGGGTTGACCGCCGCCGCCACAAAGGTAATCGCCGCCGTCAGGGTGGTCTTCCCGTGGTCTACGTGTCCAATGGTGCCCACGTTCACGTGGGGTTTGGTGCGCTCAAATACGCCTTTCGCCATAGCAGTTTCACTCCTTCTGTGGTGATCGGGGGTTGGGGTCACGGGTTGACCCCAACCCGGTTGTTCATTGCCCCTTAATCAGCTTCTGTGCGATGTTTTGGGGCACTTGCTCATAGTGGTCGAAGAACATCGAGAACTGGGCCCGCCCCTGGCTCATCGAGCGCATATCGTTGGCATAGCCGAACATCTCGGCCAGAGGAACGAAGGCCCGCACCAACCGAGCGTTGCCCCGTTCTTCCATGCCTTGAATCTGCCCACGACGGGAGTTCAAGTCGCCGATGATGGAGCCCAGGAATTCCTCAGGGGTGATGACCTCGACGCGCATGATGGGCTCGAGGATGGCTGCACCACCCTTCTCCATGGCCTCTTTGATAGCCATCGAGCCAGCGATCTTGAAGGCCATTTCCGAGGAGTCCACCTCGTGGTAGCTACCGTCGTAGAGGGTGACCTTGATGTCCACGATGGGGAAGCCGGTGAGGGGCCCCGACTGCATGGCCTCCTCGATGCCTTTTTGCACCGCGGGAATGTACTCCTTGGGAATCACACCGCCCACGATGGCGTTGACGAACTCGAAGCCCGAACCCCGGCCCAGCGGCTCGGCCTTGATCTTGACGTGGCCGTACTGCCCGCGCCCACCGGACTGGCGCACAAACTTGCCCTCAACATCCACCGGGCGGGTGATGGTCTCGCGGTAGGCCACCTGGGGCTTACCCACATTGGCATCGACCTTAAACTCGCGCTTGAGGCGATCCACAATGATCTCCAGGTGCAGCTCACCCATCCCCGAGATGATGGTCTGGCCGGTCTCGGGATCGGTAGAGACGCGGAAGGTGGGGTCTTCCTCACCCAGGCGCGCAAGGGCCACGCCGAGCTTGTCCTGGTCGGCTTTAGTCTTGGGCTCGATGGCCAGGTCGATTACGGGCTCGGGCACTTCAATGGACTCGAGGATAATCGCCTCGTCTCCATCCCCTACCAGCGAGTCACCGGTGATGGTTTCCTTGAGGCCCACCACCGCACCCAGCTCGCCCGCGCGCAGCTCTTCCACCTCTTCGCGGTGGTTGGCGTGCATCTGGAGCAGGCGGGCCACACGCTCTTTCTTGCCCTTGGTGGTGTTCTGCACGTACGAGCCCGACCTTAGAGTGCCGGAGTACACACGCACAAAGGTCAGTCGGCCCACGTAGGGGTCGGCCATGATTTTGAAGGCCAGGGCCGCCAGGGGGCCGTTGGGATCGGCCGGGCGCTCGATCTCCTCGCCGTTCTCGGTTTTGCCCTTAATGGGAGGAATATCCAGCGGCGAAGGCAGGTAATCCACCACCGCGTCCAGAAGGAGCTGCACACCCTTGTTCTTGAGGGCCGACCCCAGGAACACCGGGAAGATCTCCATGGCAATGGTGCCCTTACGGATGGCCCGGACGAGCTCCTCTTCGGTGGGCTTCTCACCCTCGAGGAACTTCATCATGATGTTCTCGTCATAGTCGGCGGCGGTTTCCACGAGCTTCTCGTAGTACTCCGCAGCCTGGGCCTTCAGCTCCTCGGGGATCTCAACCACCTTGATGTCGGTGCCCAGGTCGTTGCCATAGATGTAGGCCTTCTGGCGCAGCACATCCACGATGCCCTTGAAGGTATCCTCACGACCAATGGGCAGCTGCATCACCACCGGCCGGGCCCCTAGGCGCTCCTTCATGGTGTTGACCACCAACCAGATATCGGCCCCGGTCTTGTCCATCTTGTTAGCGAAGGCAATACGGGGCACCCGGTATTTGTCGGCCTGGCGCCAGACCGTTTCGGACTGGGGCTCCACCCCCTGGGAAGCGTCGAAGACCGCCACCGCACCGTCCAGCACTCGCATGGAACGTTCCACTTCGATGGTGAAGTCCACGTGGCCGGGGGTGTCGATGATGTTGATGCGGTGCTCGATGCCGGTGCCACTGTGCTTCCAGTTGGCAGTGGTTACGGCTGCGGTAATGGTGATACCGCGCTCGCGCTCCTGCTCCATCCAGTCCATGGTGGCCGCACCTTCGTGCACCTCACCGATTTTGTGGATGCGCCCGGTGTAGTACAGGATGCGCTCGGTAGTGGTGGTCTTACCGGCGTCGATGTGGGCCGCAATCCCGATGTTGCGGAAGAGTTTTAGGTCAAAACCAGTCTTGACGGACATACTTACCACCGGTAGTGGGCGTAGGCTCGGTTGGCTTCGGCCATACGCTCAACGTCTTCTTTCTTTTTGACCGCTCCGCCCTTCCCCTCGGCGGCTTCCAGCAGCTCAGCCGCTAGGCGCTGATGGGCCTCGCGCTCGCCCCGGCTGTTGAAGGCGTTCACGATCCAGCGGATGGCCAGGGTCTGCTGGCGGCGGGGCGATACCTCGACGGGCACCTGGTAGTTGGCCCCACCCACCCGGCGGCTGCGCACCTCCACACGGGGGCGCACATTGTCCAGGGCCGCCTTAAACACCTTTAGGGGCTCCTGTCCGCTTTTCTCCTGGATAATCTCACAGGCCTGTCTAAAGATGCGAGCCGCCAGGTTCTTCTTGCCATCGCGCATCATCCGGTTGATGAAGGCGGTGACCACCACATCGCCATAGAGGTGGTCGGGCTCGAGTTGGCGAATTTCTGCTTGTCTTCTCCGCGACATACTTTAACCTCGCTCGCACCGCCCTGTAGGGCGGCACTTGGAAGAGTTACTTCTTACCCTTGGCCGCTGCACCCTTGGCATCGGCTTTGGGGCGCTTGGTGCCGTATTTGGAGCGGCTCTTCTTGCGATCCTTCACACCCTGGGTGTCGTAGATACCGCGCACGATGTGGTAGCGCACACCCGGCAGGTCTTTCACACGGCCCCCCCGGATCAGCACCACCGAGTGCTCCTGCAGGTTGTGGCCTTCACCCGGGATGTAGGCGGTCACCTCGTACTGGCTGGACAGGCGCACCTTGGCTACCTTGCGCAGCGCCGAGTTGGGCTTCTTGGGGGTTACGGTGCGCACCACGGTGCAGACCCCTTTGCGGAAGGGGCTTCCTTTGAGGGCAGGCACCTTGCTCTTCTTGACCACCGGCGTACGGCCCTTACGGAGGAGTTGGTTGATGGTTGGCAGTGTAATCACATCCTTTCGTTTGACTCGATTTCTTCAAAAACCGAAAACCCCACACGGAGTTCTGCGTACTTGCGCTGCGCTCGGTGCGGGGTTCCCGTCGAGAAGCGAACCAGGCCGGCAGCCTGCGTTTCGCCCCTAGATTCTCAAGAATCGCTGTGCGCGACGGCCTTCCCGTGAGCGCAACCGATGTTGCCCCAGGGCCGGGGCTGGCCTGAGGCGACGCAACCCTAGAAGTATATACGGGCGCAAAAAGTTAATCAAGGGGCTGTAATCGGTCAATACATTTGAGACTCCAGGGGAACCGACACCTCCTGTAGCTTAGCCAGGTACTCCACCGGCGCCAACCCCCCCAGGGCCATGTGCGGCCGGTGCAGGTTGTAGTGCTCCAGATAACCCTCCAGCTCCCCTTGAATAGCCTCTATCCCCAGCGGTAAAGCCCGCGTGTAAAACTCATCCCGAAACGTCCGCTGCAGCCGCTCTACCATCCCGTTCAGCTTCGGACTCCTCGGCGGCAAAACAAAAAGCTCTATCCCCAATACCCGACAACCCTCCTCAAACTCCGCCATGAACTCGCTGCCCCCATCCACCTGGATCGCACGGATGACACAAGGACATCGCCGCACCAGCTGCTGCAGAAAATCCAGCGCCGTCTTAGCACTCGCCCGGCTGTACACCCCCGCCGTCCCCCAGCGGCTTACCGTGTCCACCGCCGTAAACTGCCGCAGACCCGTCCCGTCCCCCAGATCCACCCACAGCGTATCCACCTGTACCAGATCCCCAGGCCGCAGCGCCGTGTACTCCGCGGGCTTCCTCCGGGCATAGGGCCGCTGGCTCTTCCTGCGCAAACGGGCCTTACGGTTTCTGGCCAGGAAAGCGCTCACCGGCTCCACCCGGCCGCTTCGCTCCAGGTAGCTCAGGATGCGTCCTACCGTGCGTTCGCTTAGGGTGTAGCCCTCTCTGTGCAGTCTCTGCCCGATGCGCCAGCGGCCCCAGGTGGGGTTTTGTTTGCGCAGCCGCTCTATGCGTATGAGGACATCGGGTTTCCAGTGTACCTTCCGGCGCAGCTTCCTGGGTTTGCGGCTTTTGGGTTTGAGGCCGGCAAGGTCTTGTTCTTCGAGTCTTTTTTTCCAGCGGTGGTAGGTGGCCTTGCTGATGCCTACCAGCTTTTGGACTTCGTCCCAGGGAACTTTCTTTTTTCTGAGGGTCTCTACCAGTTTGAGCTTCCGCAGGCGCTCGGCCACGACGGGGTCGCCGGCGCCTGCTTGTTCGAGCTGGCTGGCTTGGTTGGCGGCTTTGAGCAGGGGTTTTCCAACTGTAGTAAGCTGCATCTGGGGGAACCTCCTTTCCAGAGTCGGTTCCCCCTATTCTCTTTCGCTCAGAGTCTCACATGTATCCGGCCGAGCACAGGGGCAAATATGCTTGGGGAGCGGCTACAAAGACGGTGCTGCCACGCTTAATGATTCAGCAGAATGATACCAGATTCGGTGAGTTCGGCGCCTCAGCCGGTGGTTCGGCTTAGCGCCCGGTAGGCCAGCGCCCTACTGGAGGAGGCCCCAATACACTACGCTGGCCGAGCAGTACCGCAGCCGGCTGGCCGAATTCAGACTTAATTAAGACCTCCTTTGCTAACCTATCGCTGCCTACGGCAGGCCAGGGCCTGTTTGCTCGAAAGCATAGCACAGTCCTGTATCCCAGTCGGTAAATATTCCCTGGCTCCTGCCGTGGGCCTTCATACCGGATTCAATAAAGATTGTCATGCAAAGCAAAGACCTCCAGAGGGTATCTTTCGCCGCGCTTGGCGAAAGATACGCATCCCTTCGGCCAGGTTGGTTCGCCTCTTGCGGCACCGAACCAACCGAATCTGGATTGGTGATCCAGTATGCGAATTAAGGAAACCATTGTAGAGGCAATTCCAAAGCCGCGCCAGTCCACAATTTAGAGCCTCACCGCATCACCAGACGGCTCACCTTGCTCTGTAAAGCTGTGGCGGTTATGCATAATCCGCACCGCATAGTCGTAGGTGAAGTAGCTATAAGCCCAGTTGGAAAGCACCATCACGCGGTTGCGGAAGCCAATCAAATAGTAAAGATGCACCGCCAGCCAGGCCCCCCAGGCCAGAAAACCGTGCATCTTCAGGCCACCGATCTCGGCGATGGCGTGGCTGCGCCCCAGGGTAGCCATGCTGCCTTTTTCTTTGTATTTGAAAGGGCGTTTCTCTTGGCCGCGCAGCTCACGCAGGATATTGCGGGCGGCCAGCACCCCTTGCTGCATAGCCGTAGGGGCCACCTGGGGATGGGGGCGGCCATCTCGGTACTCCAAGTAATTCAGGTCGCCCGCCACGTAAATCGAGGGATGATCGGGCACATAAAGCTCCGGGGTAGTGGCTATGCGGTTCCCTCGAGCCGGGGTTAGCCCAGGCAGCGCCCGCCCCGTAACCCCAGCGCTCCAGACCACGGTAAAGCTGGGCAGGGTGAGGCCGCTTCGTAGCCGGACGGCATCGGGGGTCACTTCCACCACCTGCTCGCCCAACATCAGCTCTACCCCCAGTTTTTCCAGAAAGCGCTGTGCGTACTGGGCCGACGAGGGTGCAAAAGCCTCCAGCAGGCGGGGGCCGGCCTCGATTAGCACAACCCGAAACTCCGACAGGTCGAGGTCGGGATAGTCCCTCGAGACCACATGGCGGCGCAGTTCCCCCAACGCCCCCGCCAGCTCCACCCCGGTGGGCCCACCCCCCACCACCACAAAGGTCAGTAGCGCCTTGCGCCTCGCGGGGTCGGAGGTGCGCACCGCTTCCTCACAAGCCGAGAGAATCCGATCGCGGATTTTCATGGCATCGTCGAGGTTTTTAAGGCCGTAGCCATACCGGGCCACACCCGGCAGGCCAAAGTCGTTGGTGCGGGCCCCGGTGCCCACAATCAGATAGTCGTAGGCGATAGGACGGCCCTCCACCCACAAAACCCTGGCCTGGGGATCCACACCCTCGGCTGAACCCAGTAAAAAGCGGGCGTTCTTGTGTTTGCGGAGGAAGGCGCGTATGGGAAAAGCAATCTGGGGGGCCTCGAGGCCGGCGGTGGCCACCTGGTACAGAAGCGGCTGGAATAAGTGATAGTTGTTGCGGTCGACCAGCGTAACCCGCACCCCTGGTTCGCGGGAAAGTTCGCGCACTGCGTGTAAACCAGCAAAGCCAGCCCCCAGCACCACCACGTGTTTGTTCGCCATCCAATGCCTCCTGGGAAACCCCGCCCCCACCTGCTGGGGACTTTTGTCCCCTTACTCGATTGTACTTCTTTTCACAAGTAGTTTAGGGGTTTCTGCCACCTTTCATGCCAGATCCGACCGAAGGGAGTGCTCTAGGATTCAAAAAGATAGCCTCTTAAATGTTTTTCTGTTTGGAGATTATCTTTTTGAATCCGGTATCAACGCCAAAGAGCATCCTGCCGGGGATATCCCACCCCGCCCAGCCGGAACGGCTTTGGAATACACTCAAACCTCAGCGCGCCGCCTCGGCTTTGCGCTGGGCCTCCTCCAGGGCCTGGCGGGCTGGTACGTTGCCCTTGAGGGCTTTTTCCAGGGCCTCCTCCAGGTAGTTCCGCCAGATGGCAAACTGCGGCACCCGGGGGCGCGGTTGGGCCACCGCAACCTGCTCGAAGGCCACCTTGCGGTAGGGGTTTTCGCGGTAGAAGGCTTCCAGCAGCGGGGTGGCCGATTTGCGCAGGGGCACGTAGTAGCTGGCCTCCACCCAGGTTTTGATGTTTTGTGGCTCCATCAGGAAGCGCCAGAATTCGAAGGCCCCGCGCTGCTGCTCGGCGCTGGCCCCGCGCAGCACCACCAGTTGGGCCCCGCCCAGCGGCACTTTTCCGTTGGGTTCACGGGGGATGGGGGCTACACCCAGCTTGAAGGCAAAGGAGGCGTTCTCAGCCGCCGGCCAGTTGGCAATCGAGGCCATCACCATCATGCCCTTGGTGCGAATGAAATCGGTCTGGGCAAAAAAGCTCTCCGAGAGGTTGCGCACGCTGGTACTGCCCTCGCGCCCCAGGCGTTGCAGGAACTCGAGGGCCTCCACCACCTCCCTCGAGGTGAAGTTGGGCCGCCCGTCGGCCGTTACGAGGTTGCCGCCCCGGCTGGTCACCTGGGCCTCGAAGGTCCAGGACTCCGAAAGGGCGATAAAACCCTTGGAGGTGCGGCTGGTCAGGCCCTTGGCCGCCTGTTCAAACTCCCGCCAGTTGGTGGGCACCTTGAGCCCTTTGGCCCGCAGTTGGTTTTCGTTGAAGAAAAGCACCGGGGTGGAGGTATTGAAAGGCAGCCCGTAGCGCCGGTTGTTAATCAGGCCGTAATCCCAGGCCGCCTCGAATAAATCGTCGGTAAAGGCCTTGGGCAGGGTATTGGTCAGCTCATCCAGCGGCAGCACCACCCCCTCGGCCACCAGGCGCGGGAAGAGCAGAATCTCGGCCTGGAACAGCACCGGCGCACCACCCGCCCGCAGCGCCGCCAGCAGGCGGGTCTCCCCTTCGCGGTAATCGCCAATCAGGCGGGGGGTGACCCGGTAGTTGCGCTGCGAAGCATTAAACGCGCTGGCAAACTGAGCGATCACCCGCTCGGCGGGGCCGTCCATGCTGTGCCAAAACGAGATCTCCGTCTGAGCCGAGGCCATTCCAACCAGCAAGATCAACGAAGCCAGCCATTGCTTCACGTCTTCCTCCTAAGGTTTCACCCTATTCTATGCTCGTAGCCAGATTGTCAAGGCAGCTCGAGGGCGCAATAAAGCGGATGGCTTGGCTGACAGCAACCGGCCGTAATGCCCAGGCAGGTTCCCAGCTTCCGCCGCCAATTGGCCTGCCTACAAGCGAAGGGTGCGGTGCGGGTCACCCGTAACGGCAAAGGCCGACCAGAAATAGGGGTTGGGGAAAGCCGTGCGTGTGGCGAGCTGGGCCTCGCGCAGCGCTGTGGCAATGGGTTTACCGGCCCGTAGATGGGTGTAGAGGGTGACCATGAACTGGGCTGTGGCATCGTCGCGCACCGGCCACAGGCTGGTAATTAAGCTGGTAGCACCGGCGCATAAAAAGCCCCGCGCCAGGCCCACCAGTTCGTCACCACCGACCTGTTTCGCCAGCCCCGTCTCGCAAGCCGAGAGCACCACCAGTTCGGCCCTCAGATGCAGGTTGTACAGGTCGCGGGCTGCCAGCCAGCCATCGGCCAGGCGTAGGCCCGAGAACATGGGGTTATCGGGGCGGAAAGCCCCGTGGGTCGCGATGTGGAGAACCCCGGCCTGGGGTGCAGCCGTAAAGAAATTCTCCAGGGTGGCCCTTTCTCCCATAAAGATATGGGCGTTCTGGAAGATTCGGCCGATCTGTTCGACCTCTTCAAGGGTCTGGGGAATGTGCTCGAGGGAAACACCAAAAGCAACCAGCGAACCGGCCTCGAGGCGCTGGCGCTTACGGCACAAAGCGTACACAGCCGCACTGGGCGTAAAGGAGACTTCCGCACGGTCGAGCAGGTAACGTTCACCATCAAATAAAGCCGCGAATGGCACGGCGTGAAGCAGCCCATGGGGAACAACAACGAGGGGTTGGCCGAAAAAGCGAAGCGGCAAGGGTTCGATGAGCAGGTGATACAGGGCCTGGAGCTGCTCATCTACCAGGCGCTTGAGGGTCTCCTCGCCGTAAACTTCGAGCAGGATACCGCCCTGAGCAACACGACTCAGGAAGAACTCGAGCTGCTCGACATGCCGCTGAACCTGCTCCAAAGAGCCCAGGTTACACACCACCTCCGCGCGGGGGCCTTCTACCACAAAAGCCATAAGCCCGCGGCGCGTGTGGTGGTACTCCAGCAAAACCGCACCGGGCTGGAGGATTTTCTGCAACTCGAGCAAACGCAGATTTGGCCTCTCTTTAGCAGTGCTGGCGCCGAGCTGCCGGCGCTTGATCTCGCAAGTAAGCCGCATGATCCGTTGCTCGAGAGCCACCATTTTCTCCCTGTGGTGGCCGCGGGTTCCCTGCCCCTGCGCCTCCAAAGCCACCAGGTGTTGGTTTAGCTCGCGGCGCACACCGGCCAGCTCCTGCCGCAAGCGCTCCACCCCAAAGTCGGTGCGGCCCTGGGGCGGCTCTCCCTCCCCCCGCTGGGCCAGCAGGTCTACCAAGGCCCGCGACTTGACCCGCTCAACACATTCAAAGGCCTCATGAAGGCGCTGTTGATCCAGCAACAAGTCGATCAAATCGCTGTAGACCTCGAGCTTATCCCCCAGGTAGGCCAACTTAAACTCGTCGACCCCGAGGTGAATCCGCACCTTCTCGAGGCGCTCGATGGCCCGCTTAAAGTGCAGTTCGGCAGCTTGTACACGGTTTTCCAGCACGGCCGCCCGGCCCCGCAGGTGCTCGATGCGAACGATGAGGTCGGGCATCCCCAGCCCCAGCGCCAATGAAGCCGCTTCTTCCAGACGCCGCCTGGCTTTGGAGTGGTTGCCCTGGCGCAACAAAGCCTCGGCCATCACGCTGAGGCCCAGGGCTTTGGCCGAGGGAGCCCCGCCCAGCCCCTCGAGGGCCTGCTCCACCAGCCCGACCGCCTGTGCGTTGTGCCCCGACTGTAAATACAAAGAAGCCAGCAAAACCTCCACCCTTGCAGCCTGGATGGCATTGTTCAGCGCCAACCAGCCCGACCGCGCACGCTCGAGGGTCTGATGGGCCTCCTCGAGCCGACCCTGCTTGGCCTGGGCGCTACCCAGGGTGACCAGGGCTTCAGCCAGCTCCATCCGCATACCCCGCTCGGCAAAAAACTCCACCAACTCCTGGGAAAACAGGATGGCCTCGGCCCACAGGTTGAGGTCGAGGTAGACGCGGGCCTCCGCGAGCTGGGCCCGGGCCGCGTTGGGGGTGCCATGTATCCCCCGAACCCGGCTCAACAGGTCGAGGGCCTGGTTCAGGCGGCCTTCTTTGCGGTAGAGCAGGGCGAGGTTAACGCTGCAGCCGATAAAGTCTTCGAGCTGGTGGTGGGCCCTGAAAATCCTCAGCGCCTGCTGGCAGTGGTTCATAGCCTCGCGGTAACGATCCTGGGCTTCGTAGACCAGGGCCAGGTTCCCGTGGGCCTTGCCCTGGCCTACCCTATCCCCCAGGCGCTCGAGCTGCTCCAACGCAGACCCAAGCACCGCCTCGGCCTCGCGCACACGCCCCAATCGGTAGTGGATGGCACCAACGTGAATGTCAACCAGCGCCGCCTCGCGCAACAGACCCAACTCCATAAACAACACACGGGTCTGCTGGGCCAAAGCCCAGGCCTGCGCCATCTCGCCGGTTGTAACCAGGGCTTGAATTTGCCGCATACCCAAACGGGCCGCCCCCTCTTTGCAGCCCAGGCTTTCCAGACCCCGACTGGCTTCCTCATAGAAGGGCAGGGCCTCGGCAAAGCGGCCGCAGGCCGTCAGCCCCAGCGCACAGGCCGCCGCTTCCAGCGCCCGCTCCCCGGCCTGGTAGGCCCCATCCCCGCGGCGCTCCACCTCCGCTTTTAGGCGCTCAATCAGGCTGGTTACCTCGGCACCATGGGCCATTGGCTCCAGCCAAGCCCGCCTGCGGACTGGGTCGGACTCGCCCATCAGGCGGCGGAGCAGCTCGTGACGGTTCATGAACTGGGTTTGTCTTACAAAAAGAGCGCCGGCCATGCCGGATCGTATATTCGTTGCAGATCAGAGTCTGCGATCGGGCCGCCTACTCGCTATTTAGCCATACCCGCAAAGAGTATAAAGCCTCCACCACTGCAGGAGCAAAGCGCCGGTGGGCCAGGGCTGCAATTTCCTCCAAGGCTTCTTCTACGCTGCGAGCGGCCCGGCCCTCCACCGCCTGGGTAGCGGTGATGTAATGCTGGGCCACCTGTAGCACATGCAGCACCAAGGGAGCGGGTTCGCGCAACAAATTCTGGGATTGCCGGGCTTCTTCCCAAGAGGTTTGCAGGCGCATCAGCACCCGCGCGGCTTCAAGCAAGAGGCTTTCGGGGATTGGCACATCCTGCGAGGGCTTAACACGACCCAAGGCCAGCTCGAGCAGATAGCAGCTGGCCTGCAACACCTGCTGTTCCTCTGGGGCCATCTGTAATACCTGGGCCAATCGGGCCGCCAGCCGAAGTAAGGGGGTTTCAAGCTGCAACCTCCACTGGATGGGGTCGTCTGAAGGCGCGAACAGCGGGGTACGGCCCTTGCGCCGCGCTTTGTCTTTGTACATCCGGTCGTCGGCCAGCCGCCAGAGGCTTTCGATCTCACTGGCCTCGGTTGGGAAGGTCGCATAGCCGAGGCTCACTTTTAGGTAGACCTGACCCGCAACGCGAATCCCCTCCAGCAAGGCCCGGTAGCGCTCAACAACGCGGCCCGGGTCTATGGAGCTCGAGCCCCCGATCAGCAGGGCGAATTCATCCCCACTTAGGCGGTACGCGCGGTCACCGGCCCGGCTTTTGAAGCGCAACACCCCGCCCAACCGCTCCAGCAGGTGATCGGCATGGACATGGCCATAGGTATCGTTGATCCTCTTGAAGTCATCCAGGTCGAACAGCACCAGCACCACCTTCTGGCCATCGCTTCGGGAAGTTAGTTGCTCCAGATCCCGTTCGAAAGCCCGGCGGTTGCCCAGGCCCGTCAAAGGGTCGGTGTGGGCAGCCCAGGTCAGCTCACGCCGCAAGATCCATTCGGTTCGCACCGCCTCAATGGCCGCGGCCATATCGCCCAAAAGCACCTGGGTTTGGGCCTTGGGCGACCACCGCGGCCGGGTACTCAAAAGAAGCAACACGTCGGTTTCGCCGTTCTGGTGCTGTATAGGCAGGATAAACAGGCTGCGCAGTCCCGCTTCTACCAGCTCCGGGCGTTGGCCGGGGTACAGGTCATAGCGCAGGATGCTCACCTGCTGGCCGCTGCGCAGGCGCTGCCCCATCGGACGGGCGACGGCCGCCTCCAGCGGCAGCCCAGCACCCCAGCCGGCCTGTGCAATGGTGCGGATGACGGATCCTTCAAAGGCGATCAGCCGGGCTCCATCGGCCCCGGAAAGCCGGGTGGCCTCCTCGAGGGCGTCCTGCAACACCACCTCGAGCGGCTGATCGCGCGAGGTTTGCAGCAGGGCATTGATGGCCGATAGCCACAGGGACTGCCGCTCAGCCTGCTCACGCACGTACACCTCGTGCAAGATGGGTGCGATGCTCGAGACAAACCGCCCGACCCAGCCTACCCCAGCCGCATCCAGCTGCTGGGCCGTTGCATGGAGGTGCAGCACGGCCCAAACCTTTTGCTCCACCGCCAGGGGCAGGGTTAGGTTGGCCGGGGCTTCCTGCACCTCGAGCGCGGCTTCGGCCGGCTGTATTCCGAACAGCTGGGCCAGGAGGTGGGGCCGGCCATCCAGCTGCGCCACCCCACCCAACCATCCTTCGGGCGGCCCCAGGTAGGCCGATCTGATAAAAGACTCCGGCACCTCCTCCAGCTCCTCAAGAACGGCTTTGGCAACCCCCCGAGCCGCCCCTAGATTGAAGTGGTTGGGGCCGGTACGCACCCAAAACAAGGCCTGCGCCACCCCGGGCAGCTCATCTTGCAGCTCGCTCAGGGTCTGCTCGAGGGCGGAGGATAGCCCCCCCTTCAGCAGACGCTCGATCAGGGAGGCCGGTACCACCGGGGGTGTTCGCTGGGTTTTCGCCTGCGCAGGGGCTCGAGGCAGGCGCAATCGGCGGGGCAGGCGTCCTTCAGACATGGCAGCAACCCTTCAAGCAACGAAGCGGGCGCACAGCCGGGCGGAGGCGGCATGGTATACCAATTTTCTTAAAACGCACCCCAATCCAGCCAGAAACCTCGGTCAAAAACATACCCAGCCTCACAACCTCATTAAAAAATGCGGTGACATCCACGCAAGCCATCAGATCCAAGCCGGGTCATTCACACTTGCACAACAAGCCCCAGGGCACACAAAGACATAGCGCCTGAATCCACTGCAAAATAGCCTCCTAACCAGCAGGGATGCTTTCATACTTCTCCTTCCGGAAACACCACCAACGATTTCCAAAATCAGAATACCCCCCCTTCCGGGGTAGGGTGATGGGTATAACCGTTACGTACCGGCCCTCTCCAAAGACACCCCGCATCCAGAGCACCCCAACCGCATCATTTCGCTTGGGTACCGACCCCATCGCAGGATCGGGCCAATCGTCAGCTAAGCAACATGGCCTTCTGGGCGGGTGGTGTTAGGATTGTCTCGATGAATGCGGCGGCTTCCCATGCCGGGGCCTGGCAGTATGCCCCCGTGCGCGACCCCAAGCTACTTCCGATTGTAGAAAAAGTAGAGGCTGGCGAGCGCCTCACCTTCGAAGAGGGCCTGGTGCTCTACCACACCCCCGACTACAACACCCTAATGCGCCTAGCCAACCGGGTACGCGAGCGCAAGCACGGCTCCAAAACCTACTTTGTGCACTCGCTGCGGCTCGAGTTCACCAATATCTGCTATGTGGGCTGCACCTTTTGTGCTTTTGCGGCCAGAAAAGGCGAGGCGCGGGCCTGGGACTACAGCGTGGAGGAGGTAGTGGCCAAGGTGCGGGAGAAGTGGGAGCCGGGCCTTACCGAGCTGCACATGTCCAGCGGCCACCACCCCAACCGCCCCTGGAGCTACTACCCCCAGATGGTGCGGGCCCTGAACGAAAACTTCCCCGGCATTCAGGTCAAGGCCTTCACCGCCGCCGAGATCGAGCACCTCTCCAAAATCAGCAAGAAGCCCACCCTCGAGGTGCTGCGCGAGCTCAAGGAGGCCGGCCTGGTGGCCCTGCCGGGGGGTGGGGCGGAGATCTTCGCCGAGCGGGTGCGCAAGCAGATCGCCAAGAACAAAGTCAAGGCTGAAAAATGGTTGCAGATCCACCGGGAGGCCCACAGCCTGGGGATCCGCACCAATGCCACCATGCTGTATGGGCATATCGAGACCCTGGAGGAACGCCTCGACCATATGGATCGGCTGCGCCGCCTGCAGGACGAGACGGGCGGCTTTTATAGCTTTATCCCCCTGGCCTTCCAGCCCGACGCCAACGCCCTGGCGTTCAACCTGGGCAAGACCGAGTTCACCACCGGCCTGGACGACCTGCGCAACCTGGCGGTGGCCCGGCTTTACCTGGACAACTTCGACCACATCAAGGGCTACTGGGTGATGATCTCCTCCGACCTGGTGCAGGTCTCGCTGGACTGGGGGGTCTCGGACATCGACGGCACCATCATTGAGGAACACATCGCCCATGCCGCGGGGGCCACCTCACCGCTGGGGCTCTCCCGCCAGAAGATGGTGCAGCTCATCCAGGCCGCCGGGCGGATACCGGTGGAACGGGATGCGCTGTACAACGAGCTGCGTGTCTTCGAAGCGCCCATTGCCAGTGGAAGCCGCGCCCCCAGGGCGGCCACCCACTAGGCCCCCGACCTCAACGCCGCCATGTACATCCTGGGTGTTCCCCGCTACGCCAACACCGCACCGCTCTATCACTTCTTAGAGGAGGGGGACGGGCTGGCTTTTCGCTATGGCGTACCCACCGAGCTCAACCGCTGGCTTCTGGAGGGCTCAGTAGACCTGAGCCTGGTCTCGTCGTACTTTTACCTCGAGCACGCCCACCAACTGCGTCCCCTGCCCGACTTTAGCGTGGCCGACCTGGGGCCGGTGTATTCGGTCAATCTGTTCCACCGCATCCCCTGGAACGATCTAAAACGCATTGCCCTGACCACCGAAAGCGCCACCTCGGTACGGCTTTTGCAGTACCTGCTCGAGGCCGACGGGATCCAGGCCCAGTACACCCCGGCGCAGGGGGGCTTGGAGCTGCTGGAGCAGTACGACGCCGTACTCCTGATCGGCGACCGGGCCATCACCACCTACTACGGTCTGCTTTCCATCATCCCCGAGTCGGTGCACCAGGTTCCCAATCAGATCGAAGGCATCCGCATCACCGACCTGTCGATGAAGTGGTTCGAGCGAACCCGGCTGCCCTTTGTGTTTGGGGTCTGGGCCACCCGCCGCAACGCCCCGCCCCCCCCGGAGATTGTCCGCCGGCTGCGGTCTGCCCGTTCGCTGGGTCTGGGCAACCTGGCCGCCGTGGCCGGCACCGAGGCCCAGCGCCTGGGTGTGCCTGAGCGGCTGATGCAGCACTATCTGTGGAACTTCCGCTACCACCTCGAGGCCCCCGATCGACTGGGGCTCGAGGCCTTCGCCAAGGCCGTGGGCCTGCCCTACCCCGACGACTACTGGGATGTGTAGAGTCCGCCGCCCCGGACGCTGGACTTTGTAACCCAGGTAGCAGAATCCCGACTAAACCACTATACATTCTGGGCCATAGCGCCTATACTCTTATTGCGAGTGATTCGCAGTAAGAGCCCACTCGAGCAAGCCAACACAAGGGGAATATCATGGTGAACCAACTGGAAATCCGCAACCTGCATGCCAGAATCGTAGACGGTGAAACCATTCTGAACGGGGTTAACCTGGTGCTGCCCAAGGGCCAGGTGCACGCCATCATGGGGCCCAACGGGGCCGGCAAAAGCACCCTGGGTAAGATCATCGCCGGCGACCCCAGCTACGAGATCACCAAGGGCGACATCCTGATGGACGGGGAGAGCATCCTGGAGATGGAGGCCGATGAGCGGGCCCGCAAGGGGCTCTTCCTGGCCTTCCAGTACCCGGTGGAGGTTCCGGGGGTTTCCAACGCCAACTTTTTGCGCCTGGCCCTGCAGGCCAAAAAAGGTGGCGAAGTTAACTTGACGGAGTTCTACGGCAAGCTGCAAAAGGCCCTGGAGACCCTCGAGTGGGACGAGAGCATCCTGACCCGCTACCTCAACGACGGCTTCTCCGGGGGCGAGAAAAAGCGCAACGAGATCATGCACATGATGGTGCTGGAGCCCACCTATGCCATCATGGACGAGACCGACTCCGGCCTGGATATCGACGCTCTGAAGGTGGTGGCCAAGGGCGTCAACGCCATGCGCGGCCCCAACTTTGGCGCGCTCCTGATCACCCACTACCAGCGCCTGCTCAACTACATCGTGCCGGATGTGGTGCACGTGATGATTGATGGCCGCATCGTCACCTCGGGCGGCCCCGAGCTGGCGATGAAGCTCGAGGAGCAGGGCTACGACTGGGTCAAAGAGCTGGCCGTGTCGAACTGAAAGGAGCCCGTATGTCCGATAACATCCTGATCGAAGACATTGGGAATGAATACAAGTACGGCTTTGTGGACGAGGTGAAGCCGGTCTGGAAAGCCGAAAAAGGCCTCAACCGGCGGGTGGTGGAGGCCATCAGCTACCACAAAGACGAGCCGGCCTGGATGCTGGAGTTCCGCCTCAAGGCCCTGGAAATCTACCAGTCCAAGCCGGTTCCAACCTGGGGCGCCGACCTCTCGGGCCTCAACATGGACGAGATCTACTTCTACGCCAAGCCCACCGAGAAGCGCGACGCGCGGAGCTGGGACGAGGTGCCCGAGGAGATCCGCCGCACCTACGAACGGCTGGGCATTCCCGAGGCCGAGCGCAAGGTGCTGGCTGGGGTGGGTGCCCAGTACGACTCGGAGATGGTGTACCACCAGGTCAGAGAGGAGCTCCAGCGCCTGGGCGTGATCTTCGTCTCCATCGAGGAGGGGCTCAAGCACCACGAAGACCTCTTCCGGGAGTACTTTGCCACGGTCATTCCACCCGAAGACAACAAGTACGCCGCCCTCAACTCGGCGGTCTGGTCGGGTGGGAGCTTTGTGTATGTGCCCAAGGGGGTCAAGGTAGACCTGCCCCTGCAGGCCTACTTCCGGGTCAACACCGCCGAGCTGGGCCAGTTCGAGCGCACCATCATCGTGGTGGACGAAGGGGCCGAGGTGCACTACATCGAGGGCTGCACCGCCCCTGTCTACACCACCGACTCCTTCCACTCCGGCGTGATTGAGATTGTGGTGAACCAGGGGGCCAAGAGCCGCTACACCACCATCCAGAACTGGCCGCACAACATGTACAACCTGGTCACCCAGCGGGCTTTGGTGAAGAAGGACGCCTACCACATGTGGCTGGACGGCAACCTGGGCTCCAAGGTGACCATGAAGTACCCCAGCAGCTACCTGGTGGAGGAAGGGGCCCGCTCGGACATCCTCTCCATCGCCTTTGCCAACACCGGCCAGCACCAGGACGCCGGCGGCAAGCTGATCTTCGCGGCCTCCCACACCGGCGGCTCCATCGTCTCCAAGAGCATCTCCAAAGGCTCGGGGCGCAGCAGCTACCGCGGCCTGATCAAGGTCTACGAGGGGGCCAAGCACGTCAAGGTGAACGTGGAGTGCGACGCGCTCTTGATCAACGAGGAGTCGCGCACCGACACCTACCCCTACATGGAGATCGAGGACGACACCGCCACGGTGGGGCACGAGGCCACCGTGAGCCGCCTCAACGACGAGCAAATCTTCTACCTGCAGAGCCGGGGCCTGCCCGAGGACGAGGCCGCCGCCCTGATTGTGCGCGGGTTTATTGAGCCTGTGGCCAAGGAGCTGCCCCTGGAGTACGCCGTCGAGCTGAACCGGCTGATCGAGCTCGAGATGGAAGGCAGCGTAGGCTAACCGTTTCCGAGGCATTGTATAGGGTTCGGTTTGGCGATCACAGAAGCGTTTTCGGTGAATACCGAGACCCAGACCATTGCCGTGCCGCCGTATAAGCAGGGTGTTTTGGTCGTGCGCAACACGCCGTTCAACCAGGAGGAGAATAAGTGGAACTTACCTCGAGCCTTTCCCGCGACCTCGTTCTAGAGGTCTCCAAAAAACTAGGCGAGCCCCAGTGGCTCCAGACCAAGCGGCTGGAGGCCTGGGAGACCTTCGCCAAGCTGCCCTACCCCACCACCCGCACCGAGGAGTGGAAGTACACCGACATCACCGAGGTGCCCTTCGAGGAGCTGCCGCTCGAGCTACCCAAGGGCGGTGTAAGCGAGATTCCCCAGGCCGTCCAGGATCGCCTGGCCCAGGCCCAGCTCTCGGGCTATGCGGTGTTCGTGGGGGCCGACCTGGTACACGTGGAGCTACCGGAGGAGTACCGGCAACAGGGCGTTATCTTCACCAGCCTGCACCAGGCCCTTGCCCAGCACCCCGAGCTGGTGGAGGCTAACCTCTTCCAGGCCGTCAACTGGCACGACCTGGTGGGCGCGCAGAAGAACCGCCCCGAGAACTCCAAAATTCCCGCCCTGGGCGCGGCCCTCTTCACCCACGGGGTGTTCCTGTACATCCCCAAGAACGTGGAGTTCAGCAAGCCCATTGGCGTGTTCAAGTACCTGGAAGGCGGTAGGCTTTCCAGCTCGCGCACCCTGATTGTGGGGGACGTGAACAGCCAGGCCGTCTACATCGAGGAGTACATCTCGCCGGCCAGGGTGGCCCCTTCGGTGAACACCTCCTCCACCGAGATTATCGTGGGCAACGGGGCCAAGGTGCGCCACGCCCACATCCAGCTTCTGGGCCAGGGCTTCTACCACTTCCACCGCCAGCGGGCCCACCTCCAGCGCGACGCCGCCCTCAACGACCTGGTGGTGAACATGGGGGCCTCCATCAGCCGGGCCGAGGTGCAGTCGGAGATGCTGGGGCCGGGCTCCTCCTCGGAGATGCTGGGCCTGTACTTCACCACCGGCCAGGAGCACGTGGATCACTACACCCTCCAGCACCACGTGGCCGACCACGCCTACTCCGACGTGCTCTACAAGGGTGCGGCCAAGGATCAGAGCCGCACGGTGTACGCGGGCCTTATCAAGGTGGAGCAGGGGGCCCAGAAGACCGACGCCTACCAGACCAACCGCAACCTGCTCCTATCCGCAGATGCCCGCAGCGACAGCGTGCCGCAGCTCGAGATCGGGGCCAACGACGTGAAGTGTTCCCACGGCTCCTCCACCGCGCCGGTGGCCCCCGAGGAGCTCTTCTACCTGATGAGCCGGGGCCTGCCGCGCCACCTGGCCCAGCAGATCCTGGTCAAGGGCCATATGGCCGATGTGCTCACCCGCATTCCCATTGAGCCTCTCAGGCAGTACATCGAGAGCATCATCGAGGAGAAGGTGCGCGTCTAGTATGTGGATCCCTGTGGCCCGCCTCGAGGAGTTCCAGAATGGCCGCCTGGTGGTGCGGGTGGAGGGCGAGAAAACCCCGGTGCTGCTCATCCACGCCGGCGAGGAAATTTTCGCCATCTCGGACATCTGCACCCACGACAAAAACCCGCTCTCCGATGGCCCCATCGAAGGTGAAAACATCCGGTGCACCCGCCACGGGGCCAAATTCAACCTGCGCACCGGCAAGGCCACCCTGCCCGCACCCCGCCCGGTCAAGGCCTACAAGGCCCGGCTGGAGGATGGGCAGGTCTGGCTCGAGGTCTGACCCGCAGTTAGCGCTACACCCCCTCGACCTCGAGGGGGTGTTTTTCTTGAATTAGCGTTATCTTTTTGCATCCTAGAGCACACCCCTCGCTACGCTCGACGAAGAAAGCGCATCCCTTCCAAGGGGCGGTATCGCCCTCCGCTACGCGGATAACTTCGGTCGGGTTGGTTCGCTGCCTTCCAACGCCGAACTAACCGAATCTGGTATAAATCCACCCCTGGGCTGGAGTTAACGCTACGTTGTGCTGGATCTGGAAGCTTGAGATCATCCAGCCTGACGTAACGGTCAAATCTGAACTTGTCCTGTGAAAGGGGCACTATCCTAAGGTTTGCTGAATGCAGGGGCTGCAACGCCCCAAGCGCCAGACTGGAACCCATGATGCCCTTAAGCCCACCCTCAACGCACAAAGACGGAATCCTGATCATGGATTCGCGTCACGCCCTCGGCGCCCCACAACGGCATCAGGGCCTGCTGAATGTGTGGAACAGACTCTACAAAATAGGCAGCTTCTACCTCGATCTTTCGCTCAAACGCGGCCCAAATGGAGCGTTTCTGGTCGGGCAGGTGATCGGCGCAGCACAAAAGCCGCCGGCGTTGCGCGTCACCCTTCACGCACCCAGCTATAGCCGCAGCAGCTTCATTACTGAACGCGGGAACTTTCGAATACAGCTCCCCGACAAGGGTGATCTCGAGCTCGAGCTAACGCTGGACAGCGAAACCTTCTGGGTGCGCGGGCTGGATGTATAACAGCGTCTGATTGCGTCTCCCAACAATTGCCTGCCCCTGTAGCAGGCAATTTACCCAGCACAGCAAAATACGCTGTACCGGGTATTTGTGGGACAGCCTCAACAGCGGCACTATTAGGGCACTCAGCAGGGCTGGGTCGACTGGCGAATGATTAGGGTCGGCTCAAAGCGCCGGGCTCGAGGGCTGCCTTTATAGCCCCGAATGCGATCGAGCAACAGGCGGGCGGCCTCGGCCCCCATGTCCTCGATGGGCTGAGCAAGGGTCGAGAGGCCCCGGGCCTCGGTCCAGGGGTGCCCATCGAAGCCCAGCAAGCGCACCTCCTCGCCGACCTCGAGCCCCTGCCGCTCGGCCTCCTCCAACACCCCCAAAGCCAATAGGTCGGCCCCGGCGAAGATGTTGTAGGGCGGTTTGGACTGCCGCATAAAGTGTTGCAGGGCCAGTCGCCCACCCTCGGCTGAAAAGCGCGATTTGAAGACGTGGGCCTTGGGCAGTTTACGCCCGGCCTGCTCGAGCCCATCCCGAAACCCGGCCACCCGCTCCTGCCCTACGGTATTGCGCATGACCTCATCGAGCTCTTCTTGCATCTGGATGGCAAAATGCGCACCAGGAAACTGGGCCAGGTGGGCCGCGGCCATGCGACCCCCCAGGTAGTTGTCCACGTAGGCCGAGTCGTAGCGGGTGCTGTGTGCATCCACCAACACCACAGGACGCTCGGTAGGGAACTTCTGGTCGGGCAGAAGATGCGCCAGTCCCTGCGAGGCCACCAGCAACCCATCGGTTTGATACGCCAACGAACGACTTTCCAAGTAACGCCGCAAACGCTGAGGGGAGAAAATGGGGAAAAGCGCAATCTCGTAGCGTTCCTCGCTGAGCACCTGCTCAATGCCCTCGAGCAGCCGGTTATAAAACTCGGTGGAGATCACCGGCAGGATGAGCGAGACGGTGTAGCTGCGTCCCCCAGCCACCCGCCGGGCATGCGGGTTGGGGCTGTAGCCCAGGCTGGACATGGCCGCCAGCACCCGCTCGCGGGTCTCGGAGCGAACCGAGGGATGGTTGTTGAGCACTCGACTAACTGTTCCGATTCCGACTTTGGCTAGATGCGCCACTTCGTGAATGGTGGGTTTGCGTTTAGCCACGTAAGTTTCCTCTTCTGCGTGGAAGCCCTTTCTTAAAGCCAAATATAGTCTATCAGACAATTTGTATCAGGGGCTCAGGCCCCCCGTCCCGAATCGGCTGCAAAACGGGATACCATATCAGCAGTTATGGATCTGCTGTGGGTGGTGCTGGCCTATCTGCTGGGCTCGCTAAGCTTTGGACGCATCGTGGGGGCCATCAAGGGCATCAATCTGGCCGAGCGCGATACCCCCGGCGCCAGCGGTACCTGGCGGCAGTTTGGGCCGGCCTGGGGGGTGCTGGTGGCCTTGGCCGATACCGCCAAGGGGAGTCTGGTGGCCTACCTGAGCGGACTTCTCCAGACCCCCTGGGCCCTGCCCCTGATGGGGGCGGCGGTGGTGGCTGGGCACAACTGGCCGCTTTTCTTCGGCTTTCGCGGTGGGGGCGGCATCGCCCCCAGCCTGGGTTTTTTCCTTTTCCTGCACCCCGG
This sequence comes from Meiothermus taiwanensis WR-220, assembly GCF_003568585.1. Classification (NCBI taxonomy): domain Bacteria; kingdom Thermotogati; phylum Deinococcota; class Deinococci; order Thermales; family Thermaceae; genus Meiothermus; species Meiothermus taiwanensis. The sequence goes on along the minus strand of NZ_CP021130.1, from coordinate 504,311 downwards.
CATCACCCTAACAGCGGTGGTTATTGGCCTGGCGGTGGCGGGCTTTTACTGGCAGTTGTACTGGAAAAGCCACCGGCAGAGCTGGTACCCCATTCCGGTAGGGGCTGTGGTGGGATACGCGTATGCGCTTATCGCGTTCTGGCCCACCGGGATGGGGTTTTGGGCTCTTTTGCTGGTGAGCCTCACCGTAGCCCTGCGGGGCCTGCGCCTGGCTACAAATAAGCTGTAAAAGCTTGCGCGTATCGGTCGTAGCCCACTTGCTAAACTGGCCTTTGTGCGGATTGTATTAACCGAGAACCTCGAGTACACCCTGGGGGCCCGCGACCTGCTGGCCGGGGTAAACCTGGAGCTGCGCCATGGCGACCGTCTGGCCCTGGTCGGGGCCAACGGCTCGGGCAAGACCACCCTCATGCGCCTGCTGGTAGGCGAGCTGGAGCCCAGCGCGGGCCGGATTTACCGGAGTGAGGGGGTGCATCTGGAGCTTCTGGCCCAAGACCCCCAGTACGGCCCCGCCGACACTGTGGAGTCGGTGCTCAAGCGGGGGTTTGCTCGAGTGCAGGCCATGGAGGCCGAGCTGGCCCGGCTCGAGGCCCATCTGGCCGACCCCGAGATCTACCACCGCTGGGAGGCGCTGCACGAGCGTTATCAGGCCGTTGGCGGCTACCAGCAGCGGGCCCGCTACGAGGCGGTGCTCAAGGGTTTGCGTTTTGCGGGACGTGAGCAGGAGAAGGCCGGCGTGCTCTCGGGGGGGGAGGCCCGGCGCCTGGCCCTGGGGGCCTTGCTGCTCTCGGGGGCGGACGCGCTTTTGCTGGACGAGCCCACCAACCACCTCGACCTCGAGATGACCGCCTGGCTGGAGGGTTTCTTGCAATCCTACGGTGGTGCCATTCTGACCGTCTCACACGACCGGCGCTTCCTCGACCAGGTAACCCAGCGGGTGGCCTGGCTGCGCCGCGGGCAGATCCGGCTCTACGAGGGCAACTACTCGGCCTTTCGCCGCGAGCGTGCGCTTCAGGAGGAGCAGGAAGCCCGTGAGTACGCCAACTGGCTCAAGGAGAAGGAGCGGCGCGAGGGCATCCTGGAGCAGGCCCAGCGCTGGGCCCACAGCAGCGCCAAGCACGCCCGGCGCCTGCACAGCCTGGAAGCCCGTATGGCCCAGTTCGAGGAGGAGGCGGTACAGCCGCCCGAGCAAGACGAGCCCGGCGTACGGATCCGCTTCCCCCTGGAGAAGGAAGCCACCGCCGAGCGGGTGCTGGAGGGCTGGGAGTTGCACAAAAGCCTGGGAGGGCGCCTGCTGTTCCAGATACCCCATCTGCTGGTGCGCAAGGGCGAGCGCATCGCCCTGATCGGCCCCAACGGGGCCGGCAAGACCACCCTGCTCAAGGTGCTTCTGGGCCTGCTGCCCTCCGATCATCCGGCGGGGCGGGTTAAAACCGGGCCGGGGGTGCGGATCGGCTACTACGACCAAAAGCTCTCCGGCTTCGACCCCGAGCTCACCCTGTTCGAGACCCTTTACCGCATGCTGGGCGAGAAGGCCCATGCTGCGCTGGGGGGCTGGATGTTTCCCTACGAGGCCCAGTTCAAGCAGGTCAAGCACCTTTCGGGCGGGGAGCGGGCCCGGCTGGCCCTGCTCTCGCTCTCGCTGCAGCAGGCCAGCCTGCTGATCCTGGACGAGCCCACCAACCACCTCGATCTAAAGACCGTGGAGGCCCTCGAGCAGGCCCTGCTCAGCTACCCCGGCACGCTGCTCTTGGTCTCGCACGACCTGGCCTTCCTCGACCAACTGGCTACCCGTACCTGGCACCTCCATAACGGGCAGTTCACCGACTACCCGGCCCCGCCCGGCGAGTATCTGGAGCGCCGGAGTGTGCGCGCAGCGCCCGAGAAAAGCCCCGACCCCAAGCCCCAGAACCCCACCGCCACCGCCAGGCCCGGCAGGGTCAAGGGCCGCTGGCACCTCGAGCGGGAAAAAGAGCGTCTGGAGGCCGAGATAACCGGGCTCGAGGCCCAGCTTCAGGCCCTGCTGGCCCAGGCCAACCAGCCTTTGCACCACCTCGAGTACGCCCGGATGGCCGAGGAACAACACCGGCTCCAAGCCCAGCTCGAGCAAGCCTTTGCCCGCTGGGCCGAGGTATCGGAGCAACTGGAAGCCCTGTAAAAAAACCGATAGCGGCTGCCCGCTATCGGCCTGCTGACTTTCGGCTCCAATCAATGGAACTGGGCTTCCTCGGTGGAGCCGGCCAAAGCCGCGGTGGAGGCCTGCCCGGCGGTGATGGCCATGAGCACCTCGTCGAAGTAGCCCGCGCCCACCTCGCGCTGGTGCTTGACCGCGGTAAAGCCATCCTTCTCGGCGGCAAACTCGAGCTGCTGCAGCTCCACAAAGGCGGTCATGCCGCGCTCCTTGTAACTCTTGGCCAGCTCGAAGGTGCGGTAGTTGAGGTTGTGCCAGCCGGCCAGGGTGATGAACTGGAACTTGTAGCCCATGGCCCCCAGCTCGCGCTGGAACTTGGCGATGGTCTCGTCGTCGAGGTTCTTTTTCCAGTTGAAGCTGGGCGAGCAGTTGTAGGCCAGCATCTTGTCGGGGTAGACCGCATGGATGGCCTCGGCGAACTTGCGGGCCACCTCCAGGTCGGGGGTGCTGGTCTCCATCCACAGCAAATCGGCGTAGGGGGCATAGGCCAGCGAACGGGTGATGCAGGCCTCGAGGCCGTTGCGAATGCGATAAAAGCCCTCGGGGGTGCGCTCACCTTCCTTCACAAAGGGTTTGTCGCGCTCGTCGATGTCGCTGGTGAGCAGGGTGGCGGCTTCGGCATCGGTGCGGGCGATGATCAGGGTGGGCACGTTCATCACATCGGCGGCCAGCCGGGCGGCGTTCAGGGTGCGGATGTGCTGCGAGGTGGGAATCAGCACCTTGCCGCCTAAGTGCCCGCACTTCTTCTCGCTGGAAAGCTGGTCTTCCCAGTGCACCCCGGCTGCGCCCGCCTCGATCATGGCCTTCATCAGCTCAAAGGCGTTCAGGGGGCCGCCAAACCCGGCCTCGGCGTCGGCCACGATGGGGGCGTACCAGTAGCGGCCGGTCTTGCCCTCGGCGCGCTCGATCTGGTCGGCCCGTTGTAAGGCGTTGTTGATGCGGCGCACAATCTGCGGCACCGAGTTGGCCGGGTAGAGCGACTGGTCGGGGTAGGTCTGCCAGGCCAGGTTGGCATCGGCGGCCACCTGCCAGCCCGAGAGGTAGATGGCCTCGAGGCCGGCCTTGACCATCTGCACCGCCTGGGCCCCGGTGTAGGCGCCAAAGGTGTTCACATAGGGGCGGGTGTGCAAAAGCTCCCACAAGCGCTCGGCCCCCGCCCTGGCTAAGGTCTGCTCGGGCAGCAGGCTTGGGCGCAAGCGCACCACATCCTCGGCGGTGTAATCGCGCTTGATACCTTTCCAGCGGGGATTGGTCTCCCACTCACGGCGGAGTTTGTCGGCTTCCAGTTTCATCTCGGGGGTCAGTTTGGACATGGCCCTTCCTCCTGCTTTGAGTATGGCTTGCGCACCCCAAAATCCAACTGTGTATATCAAAAAGAGCAACACTTATAAAAATGTGTACTATTTATCTGCTTACACGTAAGATATTTTACACACAAGTGTAGATAGTCTGCTCTTGGTGTGGCAGCTTTCTGGGTACTCCAGGCTGTTGGGGCTGAAAAACTGGGTTTAAACTGAGCCTGGTAGGATGTAAGGCATGAACTGGGCGGTTCCAACTGCGCTGCGATACACCCTGCGGTATGCCGGGCACCCAGCTGGCGAGCAACGCCTTACCATCGAGCCGCGCCGGGATGGCCTGCGGGTGGTGCTCGAGGCCAGTGTAGAACTGCCGCTGCCCAAGACCCGCCAGCGCTGGGAGAGCGAGCTAAACCCCGAAGGGCTACCCCGCCGCTACCGCGAACGGGTCGAGGGCAACGGAGCCCGGGTGATGGAGGTGGAATTCTCGACGGAGGACGGCCTGGTTACAGTCAGCCAGGGCAAGGACGACTTCGCCATCCCCTACCTCACCCCGATGCACGACCCCCTCTCCCTGATCCTGGCCGTGGGCGGGCTTGATATCGCAGTAGGCCAGGTAGAGCGATTTACCCTGGTGGGGGGCCGGGCCTATGTGGAGCGCCTGCCCGACCAGGCCCTGGCGACCGGCGGGGTGGAAGCGCAAAGCGTGCGGGTCTACCGCCTGCGTCCGGGGCTTAGCCTGCTGTACTTCGATCAGGAGGGCTACCCGGTGCGCTTTACGCAAAAGGTGGGGGAGCACGTTTTTGAAGCCGATCTGGTGCAGATCCAGCGCCTCGAGCCCGGGCAACGACCCCAACCACTGGAAAAGAACCAGGAGGTCACACCGCACCCCAAGAGCCAGCGTGACGCAGGCCGGCCTAAGGGGGGCTCGAGCGACCCTCCCAAAGCCCGGGTGGTGTCCGGTGAGCCCCCAAAAGAGCGGGAGAACGAAGCCCCCGCCCGGCGGCGCCGACGTCGCCGGCGGTATACCTGAGACAGAACCAGCCATGACGATCAACAGTCGACGTCAGCCAGCCAAACCCTACAACGCTGGGGTAGAGGTGTTTTGCCACGCTGTGTGTACCGAACAGAAGGGCCTTTATGATCAAAACCCCTGAACAGATCCACGAACACTTCAAAAACCGCCGCATGACCGTAGAGTACGGCGATGCGCTGGAGACAGTTCGGTCGATTCTACGCCAGGTCGAACAAGAGGGCGACGCGGCCCTGCAACGCATCAGCCAGGAGATCGACGGGCACCCCGTGGAAGAAATTCCCAAGCGGGTCTGGCGCGAAGCCTACGAGAATCTGGACGCCGATCTGCGGGATGCCCTCGAGACCGCTAAAGAACGCATCGAGGCCTTCTACCGGCGGGAGCCCCTGGGCGGGTTCCTGGAGGCCGGCGCCGATGGGGTGCTGGGCCAGCTGGTGCGCCCGCTGGATCGGGTAGGGGTGTATGTACCGGGGGGCTCGGCTCCGCTGCTTTCCACGGTATTGATGACCGCGATCCCGGCCAAGGTCGCCGGGGTGGGCGAGATTGTGCTGGCTTCCCCCCCACGGGTACATCCGGGCATTCTGGCCGCAGCCTGGGTGGCCGGCGCCGACCGCTTGTTTGCCATGGGTGGGGCCCAGGCCGTTGCAGCGCTGGCCTACGGCACCGAGACCATCCCCCGGGTGGATAAAATCATGGGCCCCGGCAACCGCTACGTGGTGCTGGCCAAACGCGAGGTGTATGGGGTGGTGGGCATGGAGGGGCTGCCCGGGCCCACCGAGACCCTCATCATCGCCGATGCCTCCGCCGACCCCAAGCTGCTGGCCGCCGATCTGCTGGCCCAGGCCGAACACGGCCCCGACTCCGAAGCCTGGCTGCTTTCGTCCTACCGTGAACTGCTGGAGCGTGTGGAGGAAGAGCTTCAGCGCCAGCTGGCCGACCTGCCAAGGGCCAGCATTGCCCGGCAAGCCCTGCAGCGTAGCGGTCTGGTGCTGGTAGAAAGCCTCCAACAGGCCCTCGAGCTCGCCAACCTCTACGCCCCCGAGCACCTCTGCCTTTCTGTAAACGACCCGCTGGCCGTGCTGGGACAGGTGCGCAACGCTGGCGGGGTTTTTCTAGGTGAGCACTCCTGCGAGGCCCTCGGCGACTATATCGCCGGCCCCAGCCATGTCATGCCCACAGCCGGCACGGCCCGTTTTGGGGGTGGGCTGGCCCTGCGGGACTTTCTCAAGGTCATCCCGGTGGTGGGTCTCAACCAGGCAGCAGCCAGCAAGCTGGCCGCGCTCGGGGCCTGCATGGCCCGCGAAGAGGGCCTGGAAGCCCACGCCCGGGCCCTGGATCGCAGGGCCAAGGGGTAGATGGTTTACTCGGGCAGCACAATCTGGCCGCGTGCAGCCGCCACAGCAATATCCTGGCCGATCTCCTGGGCCACCTGCTGGTACACCCTAACCCACTCTTCGTTGCTCATGCCTTTGTCCACCACCAGCTTAATCAGCAGGTTGTAGGGGTGGCTGCCGTTAGCCAAAGCCAGAACGGTCGCGTTGAGTTCTGTGCTTTCCTTTTGCTGGCGCATCAGGCCCAAAGCATCGAACTGCACCGCAGACAGCGGCAGGAACTCCTCACCGCCCCGGTAGACCAGGCTGCTCACCTGCTCCAGCACATTCAGGGCTTGCTGGCGCAGGGCGGCCGCCTCCAGCGCCTTGCGGTGGGCCTCGAGGGCTTCCAGCACCTTCGGTAAGAGTGGCTCAATCGGCCCACCCCCCAGCAGGCGCTGCACCCTTGCGTGCAGCCCGTCAAAGGCCTGCGAAACCTCAACCAGGCTGGCGGCAAGATCGGGGGAGGGTGGGCGGCCCTCGTCCAGTTCGGCGGCGGCCTGGCGCAGGGCGGCCCCCAGATCGGCCAGACGGTTTTGCAAGCGCCGACCCTCTTCTAAAAGGGTGTTTACTTCCCGCATCTTGTTGGATTCTGCTGTTGGTGTGGCAACCATAGGACTCCTGGGGGGCTCACGCCAGCACGCGCGGCCGCGTGGAGGTGGGTATACGCTGTTAGTGTACTCCAGGCCTCAGAACCGCCCTGGGTGATTTGCACCTCGAGGCCGAACCACGCCGGGTGCGCCGTGCTGTGGTCAACGACAATACCAGATTCGGTTAGTGCAGCACCGGTTGGATGACTGGCTTTTTTTAAGACCAAAGAGCAGGCCTGGGCCTGCCCTCGGGTTGTGCTGGACTTTATACCGGATTCAAAAAGATAAGCTTCCAAAGACCTCAAGAGGCCATCTTTTTGAATCCTAGAGCACACCTCTGGCTACGCTCGGCGAAGAAAGCGTATCCCGCCGGCTGGTATTAGTCCTTCAGCTTCTTGGCTGCGTCAATCAACGCGGGCAGCACCTGGTGCACATCGCCCACGATGCCGTAGTCGGCAATCTTGAAGATGGGGGCCTCGGCGTCCTTGTTGACCGCCACGATGTACTTGCTCTTGTTCATACCGGCCTGGTGCTGCACCGCGCCGGAAACCGCCAGGGCGATGTAGAGGTTGGGCTGAACGGTTTTGCCGGTCTGGCCCACCTGCTCGCTGTAGGGCCGCCAGCCCGCGTCCACCACCGCGCGGGTCGCGCCCACAGCGGCACCCAGGGTGCTCGCCAGCTCCTCCACACCCGCGAAGGCCTCGGGGCTGCCCAGCCCGCGCCCGCCCGTCACCACCACGGTGGCCTCGGTGAGCGAGACGCCCTTCTTCTGCTCGCTCAGGCGCTCGAGCACCTCCACCGTAGGGGGCCGGCCGACCTCGAGGGCCTCCACCACCCCACTGCTACCGGCCGGCTCGGCCAGGGGGGTGGTGTTGGGTTTGGCGGTAAACACCACCGGCAGGGCCGCTTTTTGCTTCTCGGTGACGCGGTTCAAAAAGCTATAGCGCACGCCGATGATGTGCTGGCCGTCGGTGCTGGTCTCGAGGGTGTCTTCCAGCAGGCCAGCCTTCATCTTGTAGGCCAGGCGGGCCGTCCAGGTGCGGCTTTGGCGGCCTCCGCTGGCCACCACCACCCTGGCCCCGCTTTTCTGGGCGGCCGCATAGGCCGCCTCGGCCCATTTCTCCGGTGTGTAAGGGCCCACCTCGGCAGCATAGACCGTGGACAGGTACTGGGCCGCCTCCTGGGCCACGGCCTGGGTGTTTTCACCGATCACCACCCCGGCAATGGCCCCCAGAGCGCTGAGTTGCCGGGCCCGGCTGATGGCTTCCAGAGCGCCTTTACGCAGGCGCTGGCCGTCGTGTTCCAAGACAACCAGAATCATGTACTCCCCCATTAGATAACCTTGGCCTCTTCGTGCAGCAGCCGCACCAGCTCGTGGGCCGCAGCCACCGGGTCTTTACCGTCGATCATCTTGTTCAGGCGGCTTTTCTCCTGGATGGTCTGTTCCAGAATCTCCACCTTGCTGCTAGCGCTCACCGGAACCTTTTTCAGCTCCTTGCGTTTGGCCTTCATGATGCCGGGCAGGGTGGGGTAGCGCGGCTCGTTCAGGCCCTGCTGGCTGGTAAAGACCGCCGGCAAGGCCACCCGCACCACCTCGGCCCCCTCGTCGAGGTCGTGTTTGGCCTTGGCGTGGGTCTCGCCTTCCAGCTCGATCTGGGTCGTCCAGCTCACCACCGGCCACGCGAGGGCCTCGGCCAGGGCCGGCCCCAGGGCCTGGGAGTCCCAGTCGGCCTGCTGCCCGCCGGTAAAGACCAGGGTGGGGGCCTCGGCCCGGATGACCTTGGCCAGGGCCTCGGCCTGGGTGATGGGGTCGAGGTAGCCCTCGGCCACCAGGTGGATGGCCCGGTCAATGCCCATGGCCAGCGCGGTGCGGATGGCCTCCTCGAAGCGCTCGGGGCCCAGGGCCACCACCACGCTCTCGCCCCCGTGCTTCTCCTGTAGTCGGATGACCTCCTCCACCGCCCACTCGTCCATCTGGTCGAGGATCATGGTGACCCCGCCCAGGTCTACCTTGCCCCCCTCGATCTTGAGGCGGGACTCACCGTCTGGAACCTGCCGAATAACCGCAACGAACTTCATCTCTCCTCCATTTGCTGTAACTATTTTTAGACTTCACGAGCGGGCGGCCACAAGGGTTGCCCCTCTACAACCTACCCTTTCAGGATATGCCGCGCGATGATGAGGCGCTGGATCTCGTTGGTGCCTTCGTAAATCTGGTTTAGCTTTACGTCGCGCAAGAGCTTTTCTACCGGGTACTCCTGCATATAGCCATAGCCGCCGTGAATCTGGATGGCCTGGTTGGCCGCCTCGAAGGCCATCTCCGAGGCATAGGCTTTGGCAATGGCCGCGGCGTGGGCGTGGGGCTGGTGGGTGTCTACCAGCCAGGCCGCGTAGTAGGTGTAGGTACGGGCGGTCTCGAGGCCCATCAGCATCTCGGCCAGCTTGAACTGGATGGCCTGAAACTCGGCGATGGGCTTGCCAAAGGCCTCGCGTTCCCTGGCGTACCTGGTGGCCTCCTCGAGGGCCCGCCGGGCCACCCCCAGGCTGCCCGCAGCCACCGGGATGCGGGTCTTGTCCAGGGTCTGCATGGCGATCTTGAAGCCGTCGCCCTCCTGGCCCAGCCGGTTTTCCACCGGCACCCGGCAGTCCTCGAAGACCAGCTCGTAGGTGCCGCTGGCCCGCTGGCCCATCTTGCCGTGGAGTTTGTGGGCCTTGAAGCCGGGGGTGCCCTTCTCCACCACCAAAGCCACCACACCCTTGTGGCGCAGCTCCGGGTTCACGGTAGCAAACACCACCACGGTCTCGGCCTCGCCACCGTTGGAGATCCAGGTCTTGGTGCCGTTTAGAACGTAGTAGTCCCCGTCCCGCACCGCCCGCGTGCGCAGGGCCGCGGCGTCGGAGCCGTTGCCGGGTTCGGAGAGGGCAAAGGCGGCCAGGGCCGGTTTTTCGGTGAGTTTCTTGAAGAAGCGTTGCTTCTGCTCGTGGGTTCCGGCCAGCAGAATGGGGGTGATGCCCAGGTCGGAGGCCATGGGGATGGTGTAGATGCCCATGCAGCCCCAGGCCAGCTCCTCGCCAATGATGACTTCCTCGAGCATCCCCAAACCCATGCCGCCGTAGGCCTCGGGGATGATAGCGTTGAGCAGGCCCACCTCGTACAGCTTCTCTATCACGCCCCAGGGCACTTCCTCTTTACGGTCGTACTCGGCCGCCACCGGCGCGATCTGCTCCCTGGCGAAGCGCCGGGCCAGCTTTTGCAGCTCCTTTTGTTCCTCGGTCAGGGTGAAATCAATGGGCATGGCTGAAAGCAGAAGGCCCAAAGCCGCTACAGTTTTTGGCGTCTGGCTTTTGGCATTCGGCTTTTGCTTCACCTCCTTACAAAACTTCTTGTACTTAGTATAACTTTTTTCTCTCGCTCTCGTCCATCGTATCACGCGCCCTGTGAAGAAAAAGCGTTATGTATTGAAGTCCACAAACCCGGCCCGCCCAGGGCGTAGAATCCGCGCTATGAGCCTGCTCTTTAGCCCGCTTAAGCTGCGTTCCGTCACCCTCAAAAACCGCATCGCCATGTCACCCATGTGCCAGTACTCGGCCCAGGACGGCCACGCGACCGACTGGCATCTGCTGCACTACCCCACCCGGGCCGTGGGCGGGGTGGGGCTGGTGATCGTGGAGGCCACCGCGGTGGAGGCCCGGGGGAGGATCAGCCCGGACGACCTGGGCCTCTGGTCGGACGAGCACATCGCCGGGCTAAAAGAGCTCACCCGGCGCATCCGCCACGCCGGGGCGGTACCGGGCATCCAGATCGCCCACGCCGGGCGCAAGGCGGGCACGGCCAGCCCCTGGCAGGGGGGGAAGCCCCTTTACCACTGGACGCCGGTGGCCCCCAGCCCCCTGCCCTTTCAGGAAGGCTGGCCCGTGCCCCAGGCCCTCGACGAGACGGGCCTGGAGGAGGTGCGCCAGGCCTTTGGGCAGGCGGCCCGGCGGGCCCTGGCGGCCGGGTTTGAAGTGTTGGAGATTCACATGGCCCACGGCTACCTGCTGCACTCGTTTTTGTCCCCCCTCACCAACCAGCGCACCGACCGCTACGGGGGCAGTCGGGAAAACCGTATGCGTTTCCCGCTCGAGGTCGTGGAGGCGGTGCGGGAGGTCTGGCCCGCCGAGCTGCCGCTTTTGGTGCGGGTCTCGGCCAGCGACTGGGTTGAAGGGGGCTGGGAGATCGCCGACACGGTGGCCCTTGCAAGGGAGTTGCAGCGGCGCGGCGTAGATCTGCTGGACTGCTCCTCGGGCGGGGCTGTGCCGGGGGTGAAAATTCCCGTTGGCCCCGGCTACCAGGTGCCCTTTGCCGCCCAGGTGCGGTTGTCCACAGGCTTGTCCACAGGGGCGGTGGGCCTCATTACCGAGCCCTTACAAGCCGAGGCCATTCTTCAGGAAAACCAGGCCGACCTGGTTCTTTTGGGCCGGGTCTTGCTGCGGGAGCCGTACTGGCCCTACCGGGCCGCCCAGGCCCTGGGCACCAAGGTCTGGCCGGTGCAGTACGAGCGGGCTTTCTAGGCCCCCGGGCATTTTGCTTGAGGTGCGCTAACATCGAGCTATGGAAAGCCCGTGGAAAACCTTCGTACCCCAGGCCCCTACCCGCTTAGGCCCGCCCGAGTGGTTCACCGGCACGGTCTACCTGAGCGAGCTGGTGGTCACGCCCGCGCCCATGCACCTGCACGTGCTGCGGGTGATGTTTGCGCCGGGGGCCCGCACCGCCTGGCACACCCACCCCCAAGGGCAGGTTTTGCACGTGGAGTCGGGGATTGGCTGGTTCCAGCGCTGGGGTGAGCCGGTGCGTGAGATGAAAGCCGGCGACACCATTTACTTTGCCGCCGGCGAGAAACACTGGCACGGGGCCAGCCCCACCCACGCCATGACCCACCTAGCCATTCAGGCTGCGGTGGAGGGGGTGAGCACCGAATGGCTGGAGCGCGTATCGGAGGAAGAGTACCGCCAGAAAGCGGACTAGGACAGCTCTGCCCGCCAGGGCGGGTTGGCCCCGGCCCGGGTGCAGGTGATGGCCGCAACTTTAGCGGCGAAGTTCAGTAGGTCTGTAACCTGTGCACTGCTTAGCGATTCCAGCGCGGCTCGAGACCAGGCACCGTGCTCCCACAGCCAGCTCAAGGCACCCGACATAAAAGCATCTCCAGCCCCTACCGTATCTACCACAGAAACCCTGGGGGCCTGAACGCGAAGGACAGACTGTCCGGTCACGGCCAAGGCCCCCTGGCCGCCCTGGGTTACGATCACCAGCGCCGGGCCTTGCTGTTTCCACTCCTGGGCGATGGTTTCTGGGTTTTTGCCTGGGTAGAGCCAGGCCAGGTCGGCCTGGCTCACCTTGACCAGATCGGCCAGCTCGAGCCAGCCCAAGAGGCGCTCGAGGTAGGCCTCGCGGTTAGGAATCAGAAAAGGCCGCACATTGGGGTCAAGCGAGATCAGGCGGCGGCGGGCCTCGCGTCGCATCAAAAGCTCGAGGCTCGAGGCCCCCGGCTCCAGCACCAGCGAGTACGAGCCGAAGTGCAGGGCCGCACCGGGCGGTAGCGTGGCCGGCAGGTCTTCGGGATAAAGCATGCGGTCGGCGGTGTTTTCACAGTAAAAGGAAAAAAACTCGCCCGACTCGGATGGGGTCACCAGGGCCAAGGTGGTCAGGTGCTCGCTTTCCTTTAGGTAATCCAGGCTGACCCCGCTGGCGGCCAGATGGCTCCTTAGAAGCTGCCCAAAAGCATCGCGCGAGATGCACCCCAGAAACGCAGTGGGCGTACCCAGACGGCCCGCGCCTATGGCCACGTTGTAGGGGGAACCCCCAGGATGCGGCATATAAGCCATACCACCGTTGTGGGTTATGGGGGTCATATCGATCAGGGCCTCACCAGCAACAATTAGCATGCTTCCTCCCACAAAGCTATGAAGAGTCTAACAGGCCCACACACCCTCGCGCCCGGAGTTATGTGCGGCATGTAAAGGCCCGCAGGTAGGGTAAACTCTTGGTTGGAGAAACCTATGGGACTCAGCAAAGGAAAGTTTGAACGGATACAGGCCTGTGCCGACGAACAGGGCGTGATCGCGGCGGCCGCGATGGATCAGCGGGGCTCCTTGCGCAAAGCCATCGCCAAAGCCCGCGGTGCTGAGGTGAGCGACGCCGAGCTAACCGAGTTCAAAACCGCGGTGGTCAAAATCCTCACCCCCTACGCCTCGGCGATTCTGATGGACACCGAGTACGGACTGCCAGCGCTCAAGCACAAAGCCCCCGGCACCGGTGTGCTGCTGGCCTATGAGAAATCGGGGTACGACACCAGCACGGTAGGCCGCCTGCCCGACCTGCTGCCCGACCTCAGCGTGCGGCGCATTGTGGAGCTTGGGGGGGACGCGGTCAAGATTCTGCTTTACTACAACCCCGAGGACGACCCCAAGATCAACAATATCAAGCACGCCTTTATCGAACGGGTGGGGGCCGAGTGCGCCGCGCTGGAGGTGCCTTTCTTCCTGGAGCCCATTGCCTACAACGACCAGCTTGGCGAGGGCCTCGAGTTCGCCAAAGTCAAACCCCGCTACGTAGCCAAGTACATGGAGGAGTTCTCCAAAGACCGCTACGGGGTGGACGTGCTCAAGGTGGAGCTGCCCTTCAACATCGCCTACACCAGCGGCACCCTGGGTTTCAAGGGCGAGGAAGCCTACACCCGCGCCCAGGCCCTGCAGTTCCTCAAGGACACCGCCAGCGCAGCCGGCAAGCCCTTCATCTACCTCTCGGCCGGGGTCAGCGATGCGGTCTTCCGCGAGTCTTTGGAGATGGCCGCCGAGGCCGGGGTACCCTTCAGCGGGGTGCTGTGTGGGCGGGCCACCTGGCAAGACGGGATTCCGGTCTACGCTAAGCAGGGGCTGGAGGCGCTCGAGGCCTGGCTTTCGGATCAGGGCGTGAAGAACATCCAGTTGCTCAACCAGGTGCTGGCCAAAGGGGCTAAGCCCTGGTGGACGCTCTACGGCAGCCTGGAGGCCGCGCGGGGCTAGCCGGGCATGCGGTATTGGGTGGCTCCCGAACCCGGGGGCCACATTTTTTTTGCCCTTGACCCAGGGCATCCCCAGGGCGTAGCATAACGGGCGGGGTTTTCCCCGCACCTTTAACCCGATCCTGCGAGGTCGGAAAGGAGTACAAGTGAAGCATATCGAAGACTACAAATCGGAGTTGTGCGCCTGTTCAGGGCGCATTTTTTCTTTACCCCAGAGGCAGCTTCGCCTGGGTATGCTCGTGCACCAGGAGGAACAGCCATGATCTTCAAGTCTAAGCTCCTCAACGAAGACGAAGTGCGCCGGGCCCTTACCCGCATCGCCCACGAGGTGATCGAAAAAAACAAGGGCGTTGATCGCCTCTGCTTCGTGGGCATTCACACCCGCGGCATCAGCCTGGCCAAAAGGCTGGTCGATCTGGTGGAAAAGTTCGAGGGAAAACGGGTGCCAATGGGCATCCTGGACATCACCCTCTACCGCGACGACCTGAGCGAGATCGGCCTGCAGCCCAAGGTGCGCGAGACCCGCATTCCCTTCGACCTCGGGGGTAAGGCCGTGGTGCTGGTAGATGATGTGCTCTACACCGGCCGCACCGCACGGGCTGCGCTGGATGCCCTGATCGACCAGGGCCGCCCCAGCCGGATTTACCTGGCCGTGCTGGTAGACCGGGGACACCGCGAGCTGCCCATCCGCGCCGACTTTGTTGGCAAGAACCTCCCCACCTCCAAAAGCGAAGTGGTGAAGGTCAAAACCCTGGAAGACGATGGAGAGGACGCAGTGGAGCTGTGGGAGGTGGAGGCATCGTGAGCGAGAGCGCCACCCCAAGCTTCCCTAAACACCTGCTCGATTTCCGGGACTGGAACCGCCGCCAGGTAGAAAGCCTGCTCGAGACTGCCCAGATGATGCAGGAGGTGCTGGCCCGTCCGGTCAAGAAAGTACCGGCCCTCACAGGCTTTACGGTGGCCACGGTCTTCTTCGAGCCCTCCACCCGCACCCGCATCTCCTTCGAGCTGGCTGCCCGGCGCATGTCGGCCGATGTGGTGAGCTTTTCGGGCGCAACCAGCTCCACCACCAAGGGCGAAACCTACCGGGACACCCTGCGAACCCTGGATCAGATGGGCATCGACGCCTACATCCTGCGCACCGATGCCGCTGGGGTGCCCCACCAGGCCCACCGTTGGCTGCACAAGCCGGTCATCAACGCAGGGGACGGCTGGCGGGCCCACCCCACCCAGGCCCTGCTGGATGCCTTTACCCTGAGGGAAAAACTGGGCAGCCTCGAGGGCAAAAAAATCGCCATTGTGGGGGACATTCTGCACTCGCGGGTGGCCCGTTCCAACGCCGAGTTGCTGCCCATGCTGGGTGCTACCGTGGTGGCCTGTGGCCCGGCCACCCTGCTTCCCGGTAGCCTGCCCGGTGCCACCCTCACCACCAGCCTGCGGGAAGCCCTGTACGAAGCCGATGCGGTGATGGTCTTGCGCTTGCAAAAAGAGCGGATGGAGAAGGGTTTGCTGCCCTCACTACCGGAGTATATCGCCGCCTATCAGGTCAACCGGGAACGCCTGGGCTGGGCCAAACCCCAGGCCCCCCTCCTCCACCCCGGCCCCATGAACCGCGATGTGGAACTGGAAGGCACCCTGGCCGACTCGGCCCAAAGCCTGGTCGAGCGCCAGGTAGCCAACGGGCAGGCCGTGCGGATGGCGGTACTTTACCACGTGTTGGTGGGCAAAAGTTGATTGCAAGGAGCCACATGAAGGGCGATTTTCTTATCAAAAAGGCAAAGCTGGTAGACGGACGAGGAGTCCACGGCACAGCCGATGTGCTGATCGGTGAGGGGCGTATTCTTTCGCTCTCAGGGGGTGAGGCCCCAAGCGTACTGGATGCGAGCGGGATGATCCTGTCGCCGGGCTTCTTTGACCCCCACGCCCATCTACGCGAACCAGGACAAGAGGTCAAAGAAGACCTGCAAAGCGGCCTAACCGCGGCGGCTCGAGGTGGGTATACCGATATAGTCTCCATGCCCAACACCACCCCCGTGGTCGATAACCCCGAGATCGTAGCGGCCTTAAAGAAAAAGGCAGCCCAGATCCAGCAGGCCCGGCTGCACCCCGCGGCGGCCCTCACCCAGGGCCAGGAGGGTAAGGTTCTGAGCGAGGCCCATCGGCTGCAGGAAGCTGGGGCCGTCATGCTCACCGACGACGGAAAAACCAACGAAGATGCCGGTGTGCTGGCGCAGGGCCTGCTGTATGCGGCTTCCTGGGGCCTGGTGGTCGCGGTGCATGCCGAAGATGCCGGACTGCGGCGGAACGGGGTGATGAACGAAGGGGCGGTCTCGTACCGGCTGGGCCTGCCCGGCAACAGCGGCTACGCCGAGAGTGCGCGCATCGCCAGAGACCTAGAGGTGGTGCGGTATGTACTAGATCGCCTGGCGGCCAAGGCAGCGCCCGACCGTCTGCTGCACATCCAGCACCTGAGCACCCGGCGGGGCCTCGAGCTCATCCGCCAGGCCAAACACCAGGGTCTGCCCGTTACCACCGAGGTTGGGCCCCACCATCTAACCCTGACCGAGGAAGCCCTGAACGGGCTAAATCCCCTCTACAAAGTGGCCCCGCCCCTACGCACCCAGAGCGATGTAGAAGCCCTTATCGAAGGATTGCTGGACGGCAGCATCGACTGCATCGGCACCGACCATGCCCCCCACACCCAGGATGAAAAGGAACTCGACTTGTTGCGGGCCCCCTTTGGCATCCCCAGCCTCGAGGTCTGCTGGCCCCTGCTCTACACCGAGCTGGTGGAAAAGCGGGGCTTTCCCCTGGATGTGCTGGTAGCCCGCTTTACCGACGGCCCCCGGCGCGTCCTGGGTTTTCCCCCACTGCACCTGGAGGAAGGGGCCGAGGCCAGCCTGGTGCTGTGGAATCCGAGCGCCCAGCGTGCAGTGGAACCCCAGACCTTTGCTTCCAAGGCCCGCTTCAGCCCCTGGGCTGGCTGGGAATTAAAGGGCTGGCCGGTGTGCACCTGGGTGGAAGGGCAGATGGTGTGCAAAGCGATGGAGGGTGAGGGAATCGGACAGTCCGCCCCCTAAATACTTTACTCAGGAGCTAATTTAAACTTGAGGTGTTATGCGTTCGTTCTCACTGCTGCTTCTTGTTCTTAGCGGTCTTTTGTTCGGCTGTAGCAATGCGCCCTTGAGCGTGGCCCTGCGCGATTTTGATGTGGACGTGGCGGCTATTCAGAACAACAAAATTGTGTTTGTGAAACAAAGCTTCGACCGGCCTCCAGTCAGCTTGTCCAGGGTTGAACTCGAGGGCAACCTTACCTACAAAACCGGGGTTTCCTTCACTTTTTACGCCACCGATACAGAACCGTGCAGCACCCAGAGCCAAGGCTTTTACATCTGCGACCGCAACACGAGCTTTGAAGAGATTGGCACGGCCAACTTCCAGTCCAGCCCTACTCAAACCCTGAAGCTGAGGGGTTCTAAACTAACCGACGGCATCAACAGCGGCAACCTTTGGATAGGGATACAGCTCGATAGCGGCCTGGCCACCGCCGGCACCATGCATTTTCGCAACATGGTTGCGCGGGTGGTTCTCATTCCGTAACGCCCCCATCCTTCAAAACAGCTGGCCGGTAATGCCCCTGGTCTATATTCAGGCCAGGCTGTTTTCTGCCGGTTTGGAGGTTCTGATACCAGATTCGGTTCGTTCATCACCGATTCGTTCACTTTGACAAGATCAAACCATGCTACCGAAATGCTTATAGATTGCTCATTAGATGGTATACCCACCCACGGTATGCAGGTGCATTGAGCGAAAAAATGTGTCCTGGACAATATCCTAACCATCAGTCTAAAAGTTTATGGTCATTTGTCACAAACACCAGAAAAATCTCTACTAAACTGCCCCTTTGAGAGGTGATGACCTCCAGTCCCCCACACGGGCGCCATGGGGCTGGAGGTAGCCAGTGGCGCGACCGGCTCTTTTTTTTGAGTCGGTCGTTGTTTTTTTTGAGGAGAGCAAGGATGATGAAACACTTTGGGTGGCGGTTTGGTACAGGCCTACTATGCCTGATTGGTCTGGCCCTGGCTCAAGCCAGCAGCGACATACGGCTTGATCTCAAGGCCTTCCGGGTGGTGAGCGTGCAGGAGCAAAGCCGTACCGTCGAGCGGCTCGAGCCCGCCCTGGATGCAAAACCAGGCCAGATCATCCAGTACCAACTCACCGCCTTGAACACCTTCACCAGCCCGCTTCGTCAGGTGGCGCTGGTCATTCCTATCCCCCCCACCACCGCCTACCAGGCCCAAAGCGCACTGCCTTTGCGCCTGGGAGATACCCTGGTTGTTCCCGAGTTTAGCTTTGACGGAGGGAAAAGCTATGGCCGACCCCCCCTCAAGCGAAAACTCAAAGTTGTGGAAAACGGCAAGGAGGTAGAGAAGGAAGTAGAAGTCAAACCCGAAGAATACACCCACGCCCGCTGGGTTATTCCGCAAATAGAGCCCCAACAGACCCTTACCCTTACGCTTCGCGTTGTCGTGCGATAAATAGGAGGAAAATACATGAAGAGAATCTATCCCATCTTGCTTGCAGCGCTGATGCTGCCGGGCCTGGCCTTCGCTCAGCAGACGCCTGCTGGCACCAACATCTCCAACCAGGCCTCAGCCAGCTACATAGACTCCGCTGGCCAGCCCCGCACCACCACCTCCAACCAGGTCATCACGGTGGTGCAACAGGTCTACAGCTTTAGCATCACCCCCGACGGCAGCACCACCACCCCCGGCCAGACCCGCACGGCCCTGGCCGGCGCCCCGGTCTACTTCAGCTACACGGTCAGCAATACCGGTAACGGCACAGATACCATCAACCTGACCCTAGCGCAGGATACGGGTGACAACTTCGACCTGACCGGGACTGCCCGTTACCTGGATGCCAACTGCAACGGCACGCTCGACTCCGGTGAAACCACCCCCATCACCAGCGTCACCCTGAGCCGCCAGGGCACCCCGGGTGCCAGCGCCTGTGTAATCGTGGCCGGCACTATTCCCGCTTCGGCTACCAGCGGTCAGTTTGGCAACCTCAACCTAGTAGGCACCTCGGCAGGCAGCCCCACCACCACCGACAACAACAACTGGGCCCGGGCCATCGCCACCACCGCAGCCATCCTCACCGCCACTAAATCGGCCAGCCCCTCAGGCCCTGTCACCCCCGGCAGCACCATCACCTACACCATCTCCGGCGCCAACACCGGCGGCAGTGCTGCCAGCGGTGTGAGCGTGAGCGGCCTCACCGGCACCGGCATCCTGATCTCCGACACCATCCCCACCGGCCTGAGCGTGCCCGCCGCCCCCACCGGTAGCGCAGGCGCTGGTACCGTGCAAATCGTCTACAGCACCAACGGCGGCACCACCTGGAGTACCACCGCCCCTGCCTTCCCCTTCGTGGGCAACGGCTCCAACCGGGTAGGTATGTTCATCAGCGGCAGCGGGGCCTTCTTCCCCCAGACCGCCTCCTACACCTTTAGCTTCC
Source organism: Meiothermus taiwanensis WR-220 (assembly GCF_003568585.1). NCBI lineage: Bacteria > Thermotogati > Deinococcota > Deinococci > Thermales > Thermaceae > Meiothermus > Meiothermus taiwanensis. The sequence goes on along the minus strand of NZ_CP021130.1, from coordinate 485,272 downwards.
AGGTCACCGTACCTACCAACGCCCCGGCTGGCACCTCTTACCCCAACACGGCCACCGTCCAGTACAACGACGGAACCGCCAACCAGATCACCACCTCCAACACCACCAACAACACCGCGGCCAGCCGCTACAGCGTGGCTATCGGCGGTACCGGGGCCAGCGCTATAGACGGGGCCGATACCCAGACCATTGCCACCGCCACTTCCGGCAGCACGGTGACCTTCAACTCCACCCTGCAAAACACCGGCAACGCCGCCGATAGCTTCACCCTCAGCCTGGGCACCAGCACCCTGGGCACCTGCACCATCCTGCAATCCGACGGCGTAACCCCGCTTTCCGGCCCGGTGGGCCCGCTGGCGGCCGGTGCAACCTACAACGTGGTGGTGCGCTGCACCATTCCGGCCAGCCAGACCACCGGCGGCAGCGTGACCCTGACCGCAACCTCGGTGAACAACCCCAGCGGTAGCGTGGGCACCCTGCTGGACGGGGTGGATGCAACCACCCTGGCCGTGACCAACGTGGTCTTGGGCTACAGCCTGGATGTCGCCCACAACACCAACGGGGCTTCCGGCGGTGAAGGTTCTGACCCCGCCAACGACACCCGCCCCGGTTACAACCCTGCGGTCAACCCTGGCGGTGTGGCCTACTTCCCCTTCGAGGTCAACAACACGGGCGCCAACCCGGATACCTATAACCTCACGGCCAACCTGCCCGCGGGTTGGACGGCGCTCTTCTACCCCGACACCAACTGCGACGGCGTGATGGACACCCCCACCCCGGCCCCTGTGAGCAGCACCGGCCTGATCAATGCAGGCACCATCGCTTGCTTCATCGCAGCCGTACAGGTGCCCAACGGTGCTGCCCCCGTGGATGTAACCGCTGGCACCAACGATAACGTACAGTTCACCGCTACCAGCACCACCCTGCCCAGCGTGAGCGACACCATCGCCGGCGCGGTGGACGTGAACCTGGTGGCCCAGGTAAGCCTGACGCCCAACCGCAGCGGGACTGTGACCAGCCCCGGCACCATCCAGTACACCCACACCCTGACCAACAGCTCCAACGCCCCTGCCACCTGCAGCATCTCCGGTAGCGGCGGGAGCTTCGGCTGGACCTATCAGTACTCGCTGGATGGCAGCACCTGGGCCTCCAGTCTGAGCAGCATTGCAGTGGCGGCCAACGGTGGCAGCCAGGTGGTGTATGTGCGGGTGCTGACCCCGGCCGGCCAGCCCATCGGGCGCACCGACATCAATGCCCTGACCGCAAGCTGCACCATTGCCAGCACTACGGCCACCGCCACAGCCTCGGAAACCACCACCGTGGTGGGTGGCGACCTGCGCCTGACCAAGAGCGCGGTGAGCTACGTGGGCAGCAGCAGCACTGTACGGGATGCCAACGCAGCGGTGGCCCTGCCCGGCGACCAGATCCTCTACACCGTGGTGGCCCAGAACATCGGCACGGGCAATCTGACCCAGGTGGTGGTGAGCGACCCGCTGCCCAGCTACACCAGCTTTGTAAGCGCAAGCGTCAGCATCAGCGGCTTCAGCGGAACTGTGCTCTACTCGACCAACGGGAGCACCTGGAGCACCACCGCCCCAACCACGCTGTCTTCAGGCCAGACCCTCTACGTGGCTGTAGACACCAACGGTGACAACACCATCACCAACGCCGACATCCTGCCACCCGGAGCTACCATTACCCTCAGCTTCCGCGTGCAGGTGCAGTAAGCCGGATTACATACCCATCCCTGCGAGGGCCTCTGAGCCCTCGTAGGGAATAAACCAAAGCAAGAGCCCATGCAAACCCAAGCACCCATACCAACTGCCCACAGGGCCAGGAGAAGCCAGGGTTCCACCCTCTGGGCAGGTTTGGCATGGGTGTTGTTTTGCTTACACCTGGCCTGGGCTGCGCCCGCTGGGACGGTAATTCGCAACCAGGCTGCGGCCATTGTGAACGGCCAGGTGTATCTATCCAACGAGGTGGAGACCCGGGTACAGGCGGTGTGCGTTCCGGCCATGACCCCCAACGGCAACCTTGCCAGCCCCGGCCAGCGCACCACTGCTCCAGCCGGTGGAACCGCCTATTTTAGCTATCGCTTGCAAAACAGTGGAAATCAAAGTTTTCTGTTCAACCTGAGCTGGTTGCAAAACGGAGCCGCCTGGACACCCAGCACAGTGCGCTTTTATCTCGATGTCAACGCCAACGCCCAGCTCGACCCCGGCGAGCCGGAAGTTAGCAGCCTCTCCCTGGATATGGGACAGGAGGTGCGGCTGGTTATGGCCGTACAGACCCCACCCTCAGCCAGCGGCGAGCTGCTGATTAGCCCTGTGGCCTCCTGCCCCGACGGTACGCGCGATGAGGATAACTTTGGCGCTATTCGCATCGGCAGCGGGCCAGCTTTGAGCCTGGCCAAGTCGGTGGATGCGAACCCGGTTCGACAAAACCAGAGCGTGGGCTTCACCCTGCGGGTACAAAACCTGGGCAGTGCGCGCGCCAGCGGGCCAGTTTACGTAGAGGATCGGCTGGATGTGCCCGAACTGAGCGGCCTGGCATATCTGGCTGGCTCTGCAAGTGCGGTTAAAGGCCGCCTGGAGTACTTCGACGGGGCTAATTGGAGCAGCCTCGAGCCCGCCAGCGTGCGCGGCCTCCGGCTGGTGCTGGATGGCCTCGAGGTGGGCGAGGAAGCCGTCTTTAGCTTCCGGATGCAGGTCGCTGCCGACACCGCGCCGGGCGAGCGGATTAACCTGGCCCGTGCCACCTCCAGCGAAAGCAGCGCACAGACCCAGGTTTCGCTGCAAATTGCCGCCCTTTACGCCCACGCCCTGGGGCCCATCGGCAACCCGCAGGCCGCAGGCGCTGCCGACCGGCAGGAAGCCGAGGTGCTGGCCGGGCAGCCTTACTGCTTTCACCATACCCTGCTCAACAGCGGCAATGCACCCGATACCTATACCCTGGAGGCTCTTGGGCTGCCCAGCGGCGTGAACCTGACCTACCGCACCATGGGCGGGGCCAGCCTGCCCACCCCCATCACGCTGGCCCCAGGAAACACCCTGGACTTCCAGGCCTGCATATCGGCCCTGCCTGCCGGTACACCTGCCTTTGAGTTCAGCCTGCTGGCTCGCTCGGGGAGCACTGGCAGCGCCGACCCCACCGTGGATCGCGTCGCACAGGTCTGGGATCTTTCTCAGATCGTTCTGTTCAAGAACAGCTCGAGCGGGCCCATCGTGATTCCCGGGCAGGGGGTGGAATACACCTTACAGGTTGAGAATCCGCTGCCCTTGACCCTCTCAAACGTGCAAATTGAAGATGCCCTGGAGGCCCACCTCGAGTTCCTCTCAGCTTCCGACGGGGGGGTCTTCGACCCCGGAAGCCGCACGGTGCGCTGGAGCCTGACGCTGGCAGCCCGGAGCACCCTCACCCTGCGCCTGCGCGTGCGGGTTAACGCCGCCGTGCCCGACAATGTAGCCATTGTAAACCGCTTCAGCCTGCGTTCTGCCGATATTGGCAACCCATTGGTTTCCAACAGCGTCACCTTGCGGGTGCAGGCGGCGGCCCTGCTTCTGGAAAAGCGGGTGGAGCCCAGAAAGGTCAAGGTGGGCGACCTGCTCACCTACACCCTGATCGCGGTCAATGTGGGGCAGGTTCCCCTCACGGTGCGCCTGGAAGACACCCCCGACCCCCACCTGCAATACCTGGCCGGTAGCGCCAGCCCCACGGAACCCGTTCTGCAAAACGGCCGCCTGGTCTGGGAAAACCTCACCCTGGCCCCCGGGGCGCGGGTGGAGCTTCGCTACCGCATGCGGGTGCTGGCGGGGGCCGGTAGCGAGCTGAAAAACACCGTGCAGGCCACCGGGGATAGCGCAGGCGGAAGCGCGGTAGCCAGCGCGGTGGCCTCGGCCTCGGTGCAGGTCGAGCAGGGCGTGCTGGCCGTACCCCATCTGCTGGTGGGCCGGGTCTTTCTGGATACCAACCGCGACGGTCTGTACACCGCCGGCCTGGATGTGCCGCTGCCGGGGGCTCGAGTGATTCTCGGCAACGGCTGGCAGGCCCTGACCGATGCCGAGGGGCGCTACAGCTTCCGCAACCTTACCGGCGGGGTGTGGGAGGTGATGCTCGAGCCGGCCTCGGCCCCCTTCCCGCCCCTCCCCCACCCCGAGGCCCAGGGGGCGGGCTACCGCCACCGGGTACGGGTGGAGGGCCTGACCGTGAGCGACTTCCCCCTCGAGCGCCCAGCGGGCCTGGCCCGTGCCCAGCGCGAGACCGTTCTGGAGTTTGGCCCCCTGCGCCTTAGCAAAAAGCTGCTGCCGCTACCAGAGGGTTTTCGAGTGGTGCTGGTACTGGAATCCGACGAGCCCCTCACCGACCTGACCCTCACCGACCCCCTCCCCGGCGGCGGTGAGCGCAGCTTCCACTTTGTGCAGTTCCAGGGCCAGAAGACCCTCACCTACGACCTGGAAGGCACACCCCATCTAACCGATCCCCAGGTGCGCTGGAGGTACCCATGAGACGCTGGCTTGCTCCGCTCCTCCTGCTGCTGGCCTTCCCGGCCCTGGGCCAAACCCGTACCGACCTCAAGGGCATCGTGCCGGGGGACGCGCTGGGCTGGGAAATCCAGGAGCTGCGGGCCAGCGTGGTGGTAAGCAAACCCACCATCCTGAACCTTCAGATCTACTCCCCTGGCTTCGACCCCACCGACTACCGCCGGGCCCTAAAGGGCCAGGAAGAACTCGGCGATGAGCGCTACGACAAGGGCCGAGGTCAGATGCTGGCCGAGTTTGTGCTGATCCGGGATGGAAAAGTGCTGGCCCAGGAGAACTTTAGCGTGGAGCCGCACCGCTGGGTGCTGTTCTTCCGGGGCCAGGTGGAGCCGGGGGTCTACCTGCTCAAGAGCCGCCTGGCCGGCCTGGGCAAGAACGCCTTCCGCTACCGCATCCAGACCAGTGTGCCGGAGGCCGCCGAACTGCTCATAGACCCCACCCTTCAGCTCTACGACGTCCGGCCTTTTCAGGCAGTGACCCCGCTTTCGGTGGCCACCATCCGGGGGCAGGACTGGCACGAGCCCTTCGTGCTCAACGTGAGCCCCGAGGTGCTGCCCTTGCGCGTGGGCTTCTACGACGAGGATGGCCCGAAGGAGATGGAGGGCCGGGTGCGCTGGCAGGACGGAAGCACAGAGGCCCGGCCCGTCTCCGGGGATCGAACCTGGGCCTACTTCGATATCCGGCGGCCTGGCCTGGTGCGCTTCGGCTTCCGCCAGCCCAGAACCGCCACCCAGTACTCCAACACCATCGGCTTCCGGGTGGACGCCTGTATGGAAGTGGAGCGGGAGGCCTTCCGGGTGGTGCCCCCGCGCCCGGTGCAGGCTTTGGTGCAGGACACCGCCGGACGGCCGCTCGAGATCACCCCTGGCGTGGAGGGCGACAAGATCCGCACCCTTCGGCTGCCGGCCCTGGCCGAGGGGTACCGCCTGGTGCGGATGGAGGTAGAAGGCGGGGAAGCCCTGGATGCCCATACTGCCCGCTTCGGCTGTGCGGGCGGCCTGGTGCGCTATGTGGTGGAAAGGCCAGCCCCCGCTTCAACAAGCCCCGCCGCTCCGCCCGCGTCTACCCTGGAACTCGAGGCGGTGCTGGTGCTGCCGGAGGGCGAACAGCCCTTCGACCTGCCGCTCACAGTAAACGAACAGCCCGTGGCACTTGAACAGGGCCGGGCCCGTCTGAGCCTGGCGCCGGGCACCTACCCCCTCGTGCCCCAACTGGGTGGGGCCCGCATCGAGGGGCCCTCGGTTGTGGAACTCCTGACCAACCAGACCCAGCAGGTGCGCTTCAAAGTCTATCCAGAGGTTCGGCTGACCCTGGAGGCCGCCCCGGCCCATCTGCGCGTAGGCGAGGAGACCCTCCTGACCGCCCGCGCTACCACCGCCTTCCCGCGCCTGCTGCCCGCCGACCTCGAGCTTGAACTGCCCCCCTGCCTGGAGGCCCTCGAGGCCCCCCGCCTGCTGGCCCCCATCGCCCAGGGCCGCGAGGCGGTGTTGCAGGTGCGGGCCCGGGCCCTGTGCAAGGGCGAGCCCGAGGTTGGCGCCACCCTGAGCCCCTGGGGGCAAAAATCCAGTGCCCGATTGAGCATCATTCGGCCGGCCACCTTCACCCTGCAGAAAGTAGCCCTGACCCCCCAGGTGGCCGTGGGCGATGAGGCCGTATGGCAGCTGACGGCAACCAATACCGGGGATGAAAAAGGGCAGGTGCGCTTGAAGGACGAGCCCGTGGGGTTTGACCAGATCTTTGAGCTATCCCCGGGGGAAAGACGCAGCTTCCAGGTGCGCAGCCCGGTGGGCGAGGCAGCCCCCAGCCTCCTCGTCAACCAGGCCCAGCTTCTCCGGCCCGATGGCAGCCTCATCGCCACGGCCCAGGCCGAGGTGCGGGTGCTGCGCCCGGTGGCCGAGCTCTCGCGCTCGCTGGATAAGCGCCGGGTGGTGCCGGGGGAAGAAGTAGAGGTGCGCCTGGTGGTGCGCAACACCGGCCAGGCCCCCCTGAACTACGAGCTGCGCGACAGCCACCCCGAGTGGCTGGAGGTGGCGCAAACCCCGGTCTTTAGCGGTGAACTGGCCCCCGGCGCCAGCGCCACCCACCTCTATAAAGCCCGGGTGCGCTTTGGCCCGGCGGCTGAGGGGTCGTTCCTGGCCCAGCTCACCTCCAACGGCGGCCACCCCAGCGCGCCCGACAGCCTCCAGCGGGTGCTGGTGCAGCTCGAGAAGACCGTGGAACCGGGCCGGGTGCTGGTGGGCGGCCAGGCCCGCTTCACCATTCGGCTCGGCAACCCCACCGATCACCCACTCAACCTGCGCCTGCAGGAGTCGCCCGCCGAGGGCCTGCGGGTGAGCCTGCCGGAAAGCCTGGAATTTACGCTACAGCCCGGCGAGGTGCGGGAGATGGAGCTGGAGGCCCGGGCCGAACGGGTGGGCTCGCTCGACAACCAGGTCACGGCCTTTGTGGGCAGCACCCCGGCCTCCCTCCCCGCCAAAGCCACCCTGCAGGCCCTGCCCATCCTCGAGCCCCGCCGGCTTTCCACCGTCACCCTGGACTTTGAGGTGCAGGGCAGCGCCCCCTTCGAGCGCCTGCTGCTCACCCACCAGCCCCCCGCCCAAAGCACCTACGAACCCGGTTCAGCCCGGCTGGATGGCCGCCCCATCCCCGACCCCCGCCAGGACGAGAAGGGCCGCCTCTACTTCGAGCTGCCCTACCAGCGCCAGGGCCAGCTCACCTACCAGCTCCGCCACCGCGAGGCCCTGGGCCCCATACCCGAACCCACCCTGACCGCGCAGGTAGGCGACCGGGAAGTCTACCTGCAGGGCCAGCAGCGCCTGGCCGACCTGGAAAAAGCCCAGCCCATCGTGGCTACAGCCCGCGACGGCTTCATCCAGGAGCCCATGCCCGGCAGTGTGTTCCGCAGCGATAAAGCCCGGGTGGTGCTGCAAACCCCCAACGGCCTCGAGACCCGTCTGACCGTGAACGGGGCCCCCGTAGACTCCAGGTTCCTGGGCCAGGCCACCTACGACAGCGCCCTCGGCCTGCAGCGCCTGGAGTACTACGGCCTGCCGCTGCAGCCGGGCCGCAACCTGATCGAGGTGCAGACCCCCCTGGGCTCGGATCGGGTGGAGGTCTTCCTGGCCGGTAGCCCCGTGCGGCTGGAAGTACGCCCCCTGCGCCTGCTGGCCGATGGCCGCACCCCGCTGGAGCTCGAGGTGCGGGCCGTGGATGCGCTGGGCCTGGCCTCGGGCTTTGGCCCTCTCACGGTAGAGGCTTCGTTAGAACCTCTGGAGGAGGATGCCTTCCCGCTGCTCTCGGGCTACCAGGTGCTTTTGAAGGACGGGGTGGCCCGGCTGCGCCTGAAGCCCACCCCCACCCCCACCACCCTGCGCCTGCGGCTGGCAACCGGGGAACTGCAAGCGCAAAACGAATTCTTCGTGCTGGGCCGCCAGAGCACCCTGTGGCAGCTTCAAGGAAGCCTGGGGGTGCGCCTTGGCGATAGCCTTCAGGTGTTCGGGCTGGGGCGGGGCTATCTGGAAAGCCCCCTGGGCCCGGGCCTCCTGCAAGGCGCGCTGGACGGTTCGCTGCGCTTTGAAGCAGGCCAGCCCCGGCTGCAATCCAACCTGCGCGACCAGCCCGACCCCACCGGACGCTTCCCCCTCACCGGCGCTGGCAACGAGGCCACCCTCCCCCTGCGCTCGGATGAGCCTTTTGCTCTGCGCTACGACCAGGAGGGGTTCAGCCTGGGCTACTACGCCGACAAGCTGGCGGTCTTTGGGGTTGACGGACTGCCCCAGGGCACGGCCCTGCGCCTCGAGACCCGCGGCGAGCTGGCCCTGCAGGGCTTTGTGGGCTACCTGCCTGCGGGCAGCCGCACCGAGCGCATCACCCCCGACGGCACCCGCTACTACCGGCTGTCCAGCCCGGCCGAGCCCGGCAGCGAGCAGGTGGTGCTCTGGGTGGGAAGCCAGAAGACCCGCCTCGAGCGTCTCAAGGACTATGTGCTGGACGCCGATACCGGCCTCCTCACCTTGAGCAGACCCCTCTGGCCCAGCGACCCCGACTTCCAGCCGGTTTACCTCGAGGTCACCTACGCCCCCCAGGGCGGGCAGCGCGAGCTGGGCTACGGGGCCGGGGCCCGCTGGAAGGCCGGCGACTTTAGCCTTGGGCTGGGAGCGGCCTACCTGCCCGCCCAGGGCTGGCGCTACGGGGCCGAGGCCGCCTACCAGCCACCCGGCTTTGGCGTAAAAGTGAGCTACAGCCGGGGTACGGCGGAGCGGTACGGCCTCGAGCTCTCCGGTAAAAACGGGGCCCTAGAGGCCAGCACCAACCTGACCTACGAAGGCAGGCTCCAGGGCCAGGCCCAACTTTCCTACAACCTGAGCGAGGCCGACCGCCTCAGCCTCGAGCACCAGACCGGCCCCAGCAACCGCACCGGCCTGCTCTACACCCGCCGCCTCTCCCAGAGCTTCTCGGTAGGGGCCGGGCTGGGCTACACCTGGGAGGAAGCAGCCTGGGCCAGCCTGGGGCGGCTGGGCTTCAAGAGCGGCCCCTTGAGCACCGAACTGACCCACGCCCAGCCCTTCAGCCTGACCAAAAGCGCCTCCACCCGCCTCAGAAGCACCTACGCCTTCGATGCCAACCTCACCGCCGAGGCCGACCTGATCCAGACCTGGGGCCTGGGCATGAGCGGCCAGCTCGGCCTCAAGCAGAAACTGGGTGGAAGCAACCTCTCGCTCTCCTACCAGCTCCCCGGTGCCTCCGGCGAGGGCAACCGGGCCCGTTTTGGCCTGGAGGCCCCGCTCCCCCTCTCCGAACATTGGAGCCTGAACGCCAGCGCCGGCTATGAGCGCAGCCTCAGCACCGGCCAGGATCAGGCTGCCTTTGGCCTGGCCCTGCGCTACCAGGCCCAGGGCTTCACCGCCACCCTGGGGGGCGAGACCGCCTGGAGCGCGGGGCAGCCCAAGGTGGTGCTGCGGGCCGGGGCCACCGGCCAGCTCGACGAGCAGCAGACCCTCTCGCTGGATGCCAGCTACCAGGTTCTGCCCACCTCCGAAGGCCGCTTCACCCTGGCCTACGCCCTGCGCGGGCGCGATGTGTCGCTGCTCACCTACCACCGCCTGAGCATTGTGGGTGAGCGTATCTTCGAAGGGGCCCTGGCCAGCAGCTATCACCCCGGTCTCTCCTTCCAGCTCCGCCCCAGCCTGGCCTACCGCCTCAAGCTCGACGACCCCAGCGGCAACACCTACCAGCTCGGCCTGGGGGCCAACTACTACCTCACCGACTGGCTGGGCCTGGGCGGGGGGGTATACTACCAGTTCCAGCCCGGCACCCAAAGCAACGCCACTGCTTTCTCCCTGGAGGCCTCCTTGCGGATCGTGGAGGGCCTGTGGTTCAACCTGGGCTACACCGTCGGCGGCTTTACCGGCCTCACCCCCGATACCGCCCCCGGCTTCTATCTGCGCCTGGACTTTTTAGGAGGGCACCGATGAACCGCATCCTACTCCTGGCCCTGTTCACGTTCCTGGGCCTGGCCCAGGCCCAGGTGGTAACCTCATTTAGCATCCGCTACCAAAACACCACCAATGGCAACATCATGCTGGTGGGCAACACCCTAATGTGCATGAGTCAGGCCAACTCCACCACCCAGTGCGATACAACCCGGATGAATAATTCAAGCCAAAACAACACGGCGGTAACTTCCAGCAACCAGCTCGATACCACACGAAACATGATTTTCATCAACGCCGACCCCACCAACCCTACCTGGCCTTCAGGCCGGGGAGGCTCGAGCGCCGCCACCCTCTCCCTGCCCACCGGGGCCCAGGTACTCTTTGCCGGTCTTTACTGGGGTGCCAGAACAGGTGAAAACGCCGCTGGCCGCAACCAGATCTCCATCAAACCTCCGGGGAGCAGCACCTACCAGCCCCTCTCGGGCAGCCTCATTGGCACCATCACAAACCAGGGCACCCCTACCACCCGCCCTTACACCGCCTTTGCTGATGTAACCGACCTCGTGCAAGCCAGCGGCAACGGCTCCTATTGGGTAGGGGGTATCCTGGCTGACACCGGCAATGACGGGCTGGGCTTCTATGCAGGCTGGTCGCTGGTGGTGGTTTACCGGCTGTCCAGCGAGCCCCTCCGCAACCTCACGGTCTACAACGGGCTGGCCTCGGTAAGCAACGGCAACCCCGTCACCATCACCCCCAGCGGCTTCCTGACCCCCATCACAGGCTCCTTTACCACCTACCTGGGGGCAGTGGCCTTTGAGGGGGATGGCGGCATCACAGGTGACCAACTGGTGCTGAATGGAGTACCACTTGGCGACGCACAAAACCCTAGCAACAACTTCTTCAACAGCTCTGTATCTCAACTCGGTACCCGTTTCACTGCCAAAACCCCCAACTACCTCAACCAGATGGCGGTGGACGTCGACCTAATAGACGCCACAGGGCACCTTCCCAACGGATCCACTACTGCAACCATCCAGTTCACCTCCTCTCAGGACGTTTACTTCCCCACCGTGCTGACTTTCGCCACCCAGGTCTACCTTCCCGACCTGACCAGTTCCTTCAGTAAAACCGGACAGGACATCAACGGGGGCAACTTGGTGCCGGGCGATATCCTCGAGTACACCCTCAGTTTTTCTAACACTGGGGGGGACGGGGCCACCAATGTGGTCGTGTACGACCCCATTCCTGCCGGAACCCAGTATGTGCCGGGAAGCCTGCAGGTGCTCACCAACGCCACTGGCGCCCCCACCGGCACCTTTACCGATGCCGCTGGCGACGACATTGCCGAGTTTGATAACGCCAACAACCGCGTGGTTTTCCGCCTGGGCACCGGGGCCAACGCCTCGAGCGGCGGGCTAATCCTACCGAGCCAGGGCGCCAGCGTGCGCTTCCGGGTACAGGTGCTGCCCAGCGCCGGCGGGCAGACCATCACCAACACCGCCCAGATCAGCTACAACAGCCAGACCCTGGGCACCAGCTTCAGCCAGACGGCCAGCGTCTCGGCCAATAGCCAGGTCTCTAACCCTCCTTCTCTTAGCAAAGCCTTCTCCCCGGCCAGCATTCCCGTAGGTAGCACCAGCACCCTCAGCATTACCCTCACAAACCCCAACCCCACCCCTGCCACCCTGAGCGCGGCCCTGGTGGACAACCTGCCCGCGGGCCTGGTGGTGGCCAGCCCAGCCAATGCCAGCACCACCTGCCCCAGCGGCAGCGTGAGCACCACGCCTGGCAGCAGCAGCGTAACCCTGGCTGCCGGGGCCCAGATACCGGCTAACGGAAGCTGTACTGTAAGCGTGAGCGTCACTGCCAGCACACCAGGCAGCTACACCAACACCCTGGCTGCCGGGGCCCTCCAAACCAACCACGGCAGCAACCAGAGCCCGGCCAGCGCAGTGTTGAACGTGACCGGTGTCAACGTGAGCGGCCAGGTCTACCACGACCTAGAACCCAACGGGGTGCGGAACAGCGAGAACTGGAGCACGGGGGTTACGGTCTATGTGAAGCTTGTGCAGGGCAGCACGGTGCTGGCTGTTCAGACCGTGAGTCCCGGAACCGGAGCCTACAGCTTTAGCGGGGTGGCCCCCGGCAGCTACAGCCTGGTGCTGGACAACAACAACAGCACCGCCGACACCACCCCCACCCCTCCCGCTGGCTGGCATTTTATTAACCCAGCCGGTGGGAGCCGGGCCATCACCGTGGCTGCTAGCAACCTGCTGAACCAGGACTTTGGCCTCTTCCACGGCGCGCGGGTAGAGGGCCGGGTCTTCTACGACGATGGCGAGAGCGGCGGCTCGGCCAACAACGCCCTGCAGGATGGGGGTGAGCGCGGGGCCGCCAGCGTGGTCAGCGCCACCGATGGCACCTACACCCGCACCGCCGCCACCGATGGGAACGGGGGCTACACCCTTTGGATTCCCGCCTCCTGGGGCAGCGTGACCCTCTCCCACCCCCTGCGCCCGGCCACCGGCTGGAACAACGGGAGCAGCGCCACCCTGGTAGGAAGCTGGGCCGACGCCACAAGCCCCACCTCCAGCGGTGCCGTGATTAGCCTGGGTTCGGCCAGCAGCCTGGCCGGTTCCAGCCTTACCCGCAACTTTGGGGTGGTGCGCAGCTCGCTCTTTAGGCCCGACCAGTCGGGCCAGACCACCAGCCCAGGGGTGGTGCGCTATCTGCACCAGTTCAAGCCCGGCACCATGGGAACGGTTACCCTGGCCCTGACCAACACCCCGCAGTTTGGCTACCAACTCCGCCGCGATGTGAACTGCGATGGCGACTTCGACGACGCTGGCGAGGGCTTCCAGGGGCTACCGCAGAGCTTTAGTGTGGGCTCTGGCTGGCCGCGGGCATCCGACGGCAGTCTGGCAGGGTGCGCCCTCGAGGTGCAGGTACTGGTGCCCGCAGGGGTGAGCGCCGGCCAGGTGGATATCGCCAGCCTCAGCGCCAGTCTGTCCTGGGGCAGCAACCCTGCCGTCCAGGAAACCAGGGGCCTGACCGATGCCACCACTGTTATTCGGGGTGGGGAGCTAAGGCTGGAAAAGCAGGTGCGTAACGTGAGCCAGAACACCGCTTTCGCCGCCAGCGCCCAGGGACGGCCCGGGGAGGTGCTGGAATACCGCATCCAGTACCAGAACATCGGCAGCCAGCCCATCTTCAACGTGGTGCTCTATGACCCCATCCCCTTCTTCAGCACCCTGGTACAGAACGCCTACGGCGGCACCGGCGAGGTGGAGCTGGTCTGCCCCGGTGGTGCGGTGGTACGGCCCGACCTGGGTTCTACCAGCAGCATCACCCTGAACCTGGCTACGCTCTGCACCCTCCCCACCGCCCCTCAGCCTGGCGGCGGCAGCGCCCCGGCCCTGCTGCCCGGTCAGGGTGGGTATTTCGTGTACCGGGTGCAGGTGAACTGAGCATCCCATCGGCCGTGGTTCGCTGCAGCGCAGCAGGTTTTCCGTACCGGATTCAACAAGATGGTCGTCCAAGGCAAAGACTTCCAGAGGCCATCTTTTTGAAGCCTATCGCATTTCCCACAATTACCCGCCCCCGTACGCCGTACCGGGTATTCGTGGGAAACGCTCTAGAACACCCCCTTCGGTTGGGTTATTTGTCGGCCCGAACCAACCCGATCTGGTATCGATAGCGAAACCTAACCCCCCTTCCAAAAACTCAAACGGGTCTGGCCTTAGACTAAAGGTGTGCATCTGCAAGACTTACACGAATCGTTGAAGGTTACCTGGCGCGAGCAGGATGAATTTCGCGTCCCGTGGAACTACGGTGATGTGGAGGCCGAACTCGAGGCCCTCCAGCAAGGCGCGGCCCTGCTGGACTTCTCCAACCACGGCCTGTTGGAGCTTAGAGGCCCCGACCGCACCGAGTTCCTGCACAACCAGTGCACCTCCAATATTCGCGCAATGTTGCAGGATAGCTGGCTCGAGACCCTCTTCCTGAACGCCAGGGGCCAGATCGAGCACCTGGGCTTGGTTCTCAACCTGGGCGACTCCTTCTGGGTTAGCTCCCCCAGCGCCAGGGCCCTGGCCGAGCGCTTTCGCAAGTTTATTGTGTTCGACCAGGTCGAGATCGAAGCGCTGCCCTGGTCATTGCTGCGTCTGCATGGCCCGGATGCCGAGGCGGTGGCCCAAAAGCTGGCCCCCCTGCCCCCGCGCTGGGGCCTTGGGAAGACCCCGCATTGGGTAATGGCCCGCGACGAATTCGGCCTGTGGCTGCTGACGCCCTCCAGCCAAGCGCACATGCTAGTTCAGCCAATACTGGAGGCCGGGGCCAGCCTGGTAGGGCACGAGGCCTGGCACATCTGGCGGGTCGAGCGCGGCATCCCCGACCTGCCGGAGGCGCTGGGTGAGCTGCCCCAGGAGGTGGGGCTGGAGGGCCGGGTGAGCTACAAGAAGGGCTGCTACCTGGGGCAGGAAATAATGGCCCGGCTCGAGGCCCGGGGCAACACCCGCTACCAGCTCATGGGGCTTCTGGGTCAGAAGGAGCTCCCCAGCGGGGCCGAAATCTTCCGCGAGGGCAAGCGCGTTGGCAGGGTGGGCACCGCTGTGGAGTCACCCCGGCTCGGGGCCATCGCACTGGCCCTGCTGCGCAAGGAGCTGGCCCCCGGCGACCAGGTGCACATCGAGGGTTGGTCGGCTACCGTTTCGGGCTTGCCAATGCCGTAAAAGCGTCCTCGGCCTCGAGACCAGCCCGTATGATAGAGGTGCGGGCTTTTGACCTTTTTAATAAGTTGTTGTAGTGTATAGGAGCTATTATGTTTTTAGCAGAAATAATTGGCGTAGGGGATGAGCTGCTATACGGCGAAACGGTGGACAGCAACACCGCTGAAATTGCCGTTAGTCTGCAGCCTTACGCCCTCGAGATCCGCCGCACCCTGCGCGTGGCCGACCACCTCGAGGCCCTGACCGAGGCCGTGCGCGAGGCCTGGCAAAAGGCCCGGCTGGTGGTGCTCTCGGGCGGGCTGGGCCCCACCCCCGACGACATCACCCGCGAGGCCATCGCCGCGGCCCTGGGCGAGAAGATGGAAATTGACCCCCAGGTGCTGGCCTGGTTGGAGGGTATCTTTGCCGATCGGGGCTGGAAGATGCCCGAGGCCAACCGCAAACAGGCCCTCAAGATTCCTTCGGCCACCTGGATCGCCAACCCCCGCGGCACCGCGCCCGGCTGGTGGGTGCACCGGGAGGGCCAAGACCTGGTCTGCCTGCCCGGCCCGCCCGCCGAGTGGCGCCCGATGTGGGCCGAGCTGCTGCCCAGGCTGGGGCTGCCAGCAAAACCCTACCGGCAGATTACCTTCAAAACCTTTGGCCTGGGCGAGTCGCGCATCGTGGAGCTCCTGGGCGACCTGTTCCGGCGGGGCGGGGCGGTGGAGGTGGGCACCTACGCCAAGATGGATGGGGTGGCGGTGGTGGTGCGGGGGGAGCCCGGCCCGGTCGAAGCCCTGGCCGCGCAGATCCGGCCCCTGCTGGGCGAGGCGGTCTGGGGCCGGGAGGGCGATACCCTCCCGGCGCTGGCCCTGCAGCGGCTGGATGACCAAAAAGCCACCCTGGCCACCCTCGAGTCCATGACCGGGGGGGTGCTGGGCGCCCTCCTGACGGGGGTGCCGGGCGCTTCCAGAAGCTACCTGGGGGGCCTGGTCTCCTACAGCCCCCTCGCCAAATCCCAGCTCCCCATTCCCCTCGAGGTCGCGGCCCAGCACGGGGTGGTCTCGGCGGCCTTTGCCGAAGCCATGGCCGTGGCGGCCCGCAGCCTGCTGGGAGCCACCTACGGCCTTTCCACCACCGGCGTGGCCGGCCCCGAGCCCCTGGAGGGCCAGCCGGTGGGAACCCTGTTCGTAGGTCTGGCCGGCCCCCAGGGGGTCAGCTCCCGGCATTTCCGGCTGCCGGGGGCCAGCCGCGAGATGATACGCCAGCGGGCAGCCCACGCGGCCCTGGCTTTTCTGGTGAGTGAGCTGCGATGAGACTTTTTTATGCCATCTTCCCCCCACGCGAGGTGCAGGCCACCCTTGCCGAGGCCCAGGCTCGAGTGCAGAGCTACCGGGGCTGGAAGCCCAGCCCCCCCCACCAGCTCCATATCACCCTGCTCTTTCTGGGGGAGCAGCCCCCCGAGCGCCTGCCGGAGTTCCGCCGCATCGGGCGCGAGGTGGCATCCCGTACCAAGGCCTTCGAGGTGGAGTTGGGCGGAACCGGCTACTTCCCCCTACCGGCGCGCCCCGGGTCTGGTTCGTCAAGGCCAGCGGGGAGGGGCTCGAGGCCCTGGCCCAGGGACTGCAGCAAGCCCTGCCGGAGGTCGAGGCGGCGCCCTTCAAGCCCCACCTGACCCTGGCCCGCAAAAAAGGCCCGGCCCCCCGCGTGGGGCCCGTGGTGATGAATATTCGCTTTCAGGTTCAAGCAGTATGCTTGGTAGAGTCCAAGCTGGAGCGCTCAGGTTCACAATACCGCGTTTTGGAACAGTTTCCACTCGGTTGAACAGCCTCTGATCGTAGGAGTGTGTATGGATAAAGACAAGCAAAAAGCGCTGGAAGGGGCCCTGAAGTCCATCGAGAAGCAGTTCGGCAAAGGGGCCGTGATGCGCCTGGGCGAGGCCCCCAGGCAACAGGTGGAGGTCATCCCCACCGGCAGCCTGGGCCTGGACATGGCCCTGGGCATCGGGGGGATTCCCAAAGGGCGGATCACCGAGATCTACGGCCCCGAATCGGGCGGCAAAACCACCCTGGCCCTCTCCATCATCGCCCAGGCCCAGCAGGCCGGGGGGGTGGCGGCCTTCGTGGACGCCGAGCACGCCCTCGACCCCATCTACGCCAAAAGCCTGGGGGTTAACATCGACGACCTCCTGGTCTCCCAGCCCGACACCGGCGAACAGGCCCTGGAGATCGTGGAGCTCCTCACCCGCAGCGGCGCGATAGACGTTATCGTGATCGACTCGGTGGCGGCCCTGGTGCCCCAGGCCGAGATCGAGGGGCAGATGGGCGATGCCTTCGTGGGCGTCCAGGCCCGCCTGATGAGCCAGGCCCTGCGCAAGCTCACGGCGGCGCTTTCCAAGAGCAACACCGCCGCCATCTTCATCAACCAGATCCGGGAAAAGGTGGGGCAGATGTACGGCAACCCCGAGACCACCCCCGGCGGACGGGCCCTCAAGTTTTATGCCTCGGTGCGGCTGGATGTGCGCAAGCAAGGCCAGCCCATCAAGGTGGGCAACGACGCGGTGGGCAACCGGGTACGGGTCAAGGTGACCAAGAACAAGCTGGCCCCACCCTTCCGCGAGCATGAGATCGAACTGTACTTCGGCAAGGGCATCGACCCCCTGGCCGACCTGGTCACAGTCGCCATCGCCACCGAGGTGATAGACAAATCGGGTTCCTGGCTCTCCTATGGCGATACCCGGCTGGGCCAGGGCAAGGAGAAGGCCGCCGAGTTTCTGAGGGGCGAGCCGCGCCTGGTTCAGGAGATCCGCGAGAAAGTTTTGGCCCAAGCTGGTAAGCTATCGGTATTGGCAGCTTCAGAAGAAGACGAGGAGTCTTCCACTGTGGCTGCCGAGGTATAGACTGCTGGTTAGGTGGGGTTCTCCCAGTATGAAAGGCCAGGCAACCCAAATGCTCAGCATCCGTCCGGTGGCGCTTTGGGCCAGGGAGCGGTGCGCAGTAGAGCTTGGTAATGGTCTACTTCTGGTTTGGCGTCGGACTCGGGCCAGTCTGATCACGGTTCCCGCTGTGCCCCGCAGGATGGGCGTGGTGGGTCTTTCAAAACAACCCTGCCAGGTGCGCGGGCTGTTTTCAAGAGCCGTTCAGTGCAAGGGTATGCCTGAAAAAACTGGAACACGTATTTAGCCAAACGCCGATCAGAAACTGTGAGAACCTCCATGCAACCCTTGGAGGTACCGATGGCCTTTACTCCCCTAGATTTGATACTCACCCTGATTGTGATTGTGTTGGCGGCGGTGGTGGTGCTGCTTTTGCAGCGCAGCAACCGCCAGACCGAAGTTAACAAAAGCGAACTCGAGGCCGCCCGTCGCGAGGCCCAGCAGACCCTGGAGGCCGCCCGCCGCCAGGCCCAGACCGCCCTCGAGCAGGCCCAGAGCCAGGCCCAGGCGCTGCTCGAGGCCGCCCGTGCCGAGGCCCAGAGCCTGCGCCAGAGCGCCCAGACGGAGGTACAAAACCTGCGGCAAAGCGCCCAGGCCGAGCTCGAGCGCCTCCGTCAGCAAGGCGAGGAGCGCCTGCGCCAGCAGCTGCGGGAGGAACGCGAACGCCTGCAGGCCAGCCTCCAGGCCGAGCGCGAGGCCCTGTTGAGCGAGCGGGCCTCCCTCCAGGCCGAGCGCGAACGCTTGCAGGCCGACCTACAGGCCAGCCGGGCCGAGCGCGAGGAGCTCAAGCGCGAGACCGAGCGCTTAGCAAGGCGGGGCGAGCAGCTCGATGCCCGCGCGGCCAAGCTCGACGAGCAGGAGGAAAAGCTCGACGCCCTGGAGAAGGCCCTCGAGGCCCGCCAGGCCGAGCTGGCCCAACGTGAACGGCAGATCGACCTCAAGCTCCAGGAGGTGGCCGGGATGAGCCGGGAGGAGGCCCAGAACCTGCTTCTGTCGCGCCTGGACGCCGAGCTGGAGGAAGAAAAAGCCCTGCGGGTCAAGGCCAACCTCGAGCGCATCCGGCTCGAGGTCAAGCGCGAGGCCCAGAAGCTTTTGGCCCAGGCCGCCCAGCGCCAGGCCTCCGAGACCGCCGCGGCCCTGGCCGTCTCGGTCGTACCCATCCCCTCCGACGCCATGAAGGGCCGCATCATCGGGCGCGAAGGGCGCAACATCCGCACCTTCGAGGCCCTCACCGGGGTGGATCTGATCATCGACGACACCCCCGAGGCGGTGCTGCTCTCCAGCTTCAACCCCATGCGGCGCGAGATCGCCAGAATGGCCCTCGAGCAGCTTGTGGCTGATGGCCGCATCCACCCCAGCCGCATCGAGGAGGTGGTGGAAAAGGCCAAAAACGAGATGAAAACCTTCATCTACGAGCGCGGCGAGGAGGCCGCCCTGGAGGCCGGGGTGGTGGGCCTCAAGCCAGGCCTGGTGCAGCTTTTAGGCCGGCTGCACTTCCGCTCCTCCTACGGCCAGAACGTGCTCAAGCACTCGGTGCAGGTGGCCCACCTGACCGGCATCATGGCCGCCGAACTGGGCCTGGACGCTGCCCTGGGCCGCCGGGCTGGGCTGCTGCACGACCTGGGCAAGTCGGTGGACCGCGAGATCGAGGGCACCCACGTGGAGATCGGCGTCACCCTGGCCACCCGCTTTGGCGAGCCCAAAGAGGTGATTGACGCCATCGCCCACCACCACGACCCCGAAAACGGCGAGACCCTCTACTCGGTGCTGGCCGCTGCCGCCGATGCCATCAGCGCGGCCCGTCCCGGCGCCCGCCGCGAGAGCCTGGAGGAGTACATCCAGCGCTTGGAGCAGCTCGAGCGCATTGCCCTGTCCTTCCCGGGCGTGGACAACGCCTTCGCGGTGCAGGCCGGGCGTGAGGTGCGGGTGATTGTGAAGCCCGACCGCATCTCCGACGCCAAGGCCGTCCTGCTGGCCCGCGAGATTGCCGGGCGCATCGAGCGCGACATGAACTACCCCGGCCAGGTGCAGGTCACGGTGGTGCGGGAAAGCCGGGCCGTGGAGTACGCAAAGTAATTAGACAGACTGTCCATTGCCATCTGGGGCCCAGGCTCCTACCATGAACCTATCGGGCCTCAACCCTGTTTCATTGCCCAACCCATACGGAGGTAGCAGATGGCAGTCAAGGAACCCCAAGTCACCCTGAAACGCGTTTCCCACTGGATCGGCGGCAGGCTGGTCGAGGGTAGGTCTGGGCGGAGCGGCGTGGTCTGGAACCCCGCCACCGGGCAGCCGCAGGCCACCGTGGACTTCGCCTCGGTGGAAGAGGTCGACGCGGCGGTGGCGGTGGCCAGGGAAGCCTACAAAACCTGGCGGCAGACCCCCCTCTCCCGCCGGGCCGAGATCATGTTCAAGTTCCGCGATCTGGTAGACCAGAACCGTCGCAAAATTGCCGAGCTGATCACCCTCGAGCACGGCAAAACTCTGGCCGATGCCCTGGGCGAGGTGGCGCGGGGCCTGGAAAACGTGGAGTTCGCCACCGGTATTCCGCACCTCTTGAAGGGGGGCTTCTCCGAGCAGGCCAGCCGGGGGGTGGACGTGTACCAGATTCGCCAGCCGCTGGGCGTGGTAGCGGGCATCACCCCCTTCAACTTTCCGGCCATGGTGCCCATGTGGATGTTCGCCAACGCCATCGCCTGCGGCAACACCTTCATCCTGAAGCCCTCGGAAAAAGACCCCTCCCCCAGCCTCTTCCTGGCCGAGCTCCTGCAGCAAGCCGGCCTCCCCGATGGGGTGTTCAACGTGGTGCAGGGCGACAAGGTGGCGGTGGATCGCATCCTCGAGCACCCCGAGATCAAGGCCGTAAGTTTCGTGGGCTCCACCCCGGTGGCCCGGTACATCTACGAGACCGGCACCAAACACGGCAAGCGGGTGCAGGCCCTGGGCGGGGCCAAAAACCACATGGTGGTGCTGCCCGACGCCGATATCGGCATGGCCGCCGACGCCGCCGTGAGCGCGGCCTATGGTTCGGCGGGCGAGCGCTGCATGGCCATCTCGGTGGTGGTGGCGGTGGGCGACCAGACCGCCGATGCCCTGATTGCCGCCATCAAGGAGCGGATGCCCAGAATCAAGGTGGGGCCGGGCCTCGAGGAGGGCGTGGAGATGGGCCCCCTGATCACCCGCGAGCACCGCGACAAGGTGGCCTCCTACATCGAAAACGCCCCCAAGGAAGGGGCCAGCGTGGTGGTGGATGGCCGGCAGGATCCCATCGCCCAGTCCGAGGGGTTTTTCCTGGGCCCCAGCCTGATTGACCACGCCAGGCCCGGCATGAAGTGCTACGACGACGAGATTTTTGGCCCGGTGCTCAGCGTGGTGCGGGTCAAGACCTACGACGAGGCCCTGAAGCTCATCAACGAGCACCCCTACGGCAACGGCACGGCCATCTTCACCCGCGACGGGGGGGCTGCCCGGCAGTTCCAGTTCGAGGTGGAGGCCGGCATGGTGGGCATCAACGTGCCCATCCCGGTGCCGGTGGCCTACTACAGCTTTGGCGGCTGGAAGGCCAGCCTGTTCGGCGACCTGCACATGTACGGCCCCGAAGGGGTGCAGTTCTACACCCGCGCCAAGGTGGTCACCAGCCGCTGGCCCGACCCCAGCACCAGCAAGGTGGATCTGGGCTTCCCGCAGGTGCGCTAGCCCCTGAATACCCGCTTCACCTTGTCCCAGAAGCCCTCGGGGGCCACCTCCTCGCCCACTTCCTGCGCGTACTGGCGCAGGAGTTCGCGGGCTCGCTTGGAAAGGTTGTGTGGCACCACGATCTGGGTGATCACCTGCAGCTTGCCCCGGCTGCGGCTACCGGGGTGGGGTAAACCCTGGCCCTCGAGCTCGAACACCTCGCCCTCGTGGGTGCCGGGGGGTATGCTGAGCTCGAGGTCGCCCTCCAGGCCCGGAATCTGCACCCTGGCCCCCAGCGCGGCCTGGGCCAGCCCCAGCCTGAGCTCGTAAATCAGATTAGAACCCTCGCGCCTGAGCTGCGGGTGGGGGTGGATGTGCGGGCGAACAAACAGATCGCCCGGCCCCCCCGGCCCCAGGTTGCCCATCCCCGAGACCCGCAGGAGCTGGTTCTCATCAATACCGGCTGGGATGTTGATTTGAATCTTTTCCCTGCGCCGCACCCGGCCCTGGCCTTTGCAGCTTGAGCAGGTCTCGGAAAAGACGTAACCCCGGCCCCGGCAGGCCGTGCAGGGCACCTGGGCCACCATGTTGCCAAAAAAGGTGCGCTGTATCTGCTCGAGCGTCCCCCGCCCCCCGCACGAGCGGCAGGCCTGGCGCTTACCCCCCTGCCCGTGGCAGGTTTCGCAGGGAACCAGACGGTCGTACTCGAGCTCCTTCTGAACACCATGCAGCACATCCACCAGCTCCAGCTCGATCTCGGCCTCGAGGTCTTCCCCCCGTGGCGCACGGCCCGCACCCCCCGGCGTGCGAAAACCAAACACCTGCTCAAACAGATCGAAGATGTCGCCAAAATTGCCCCCTACACCGCCCAGCCCGCCCGGTGTGGCCGTGCCGTAGCGGTCGTAGTGGGCCCTTTTTTCCGGGTCGGAAAGCACCGCGTAGGCCTCGTTAATCTGCTTGAACCGCTCCTCGGCCTCCTTGTTACCGGGGTTTTTATCGGGGTGGTACTGGAGGGCCAGCTTGCGATAGGCCTTCTTGATCTCCTCGGCGCTCGCGTTTCGGTCTACCCCCAGGGTTGCGTAGTAGTCGTTCATCGAAGTTTAGTCTATCAGGCTTAGGTATTTTTCTTGTGGTTTTAAACACGAGGCGTTGCAACCCGGTTTTTGACAAAACCAATATACCCCTGTATATTCAAACCAGATGCGATTCTCCGCACGAGCTACCCTTTAAGCGGCGCTCTTCTTCGGAAGAGGCCGTAGGGGTTTGCCCGGCGGGGAATCTCTTTTTTGTTTTGGAGGAAACCCATGGTTCTCTTGACCCCCGGCCCTACCCCCATCCACCCCAGGGTACAGACCGCCCTCGGCAAGGAGATGCGCGGCCACCTCGACCCCGAGGTGCTGGCCACCAACCGCCGCATTCGCGAGCACCTCAACAAGCTCTTCGACCCCGGCCCTGGCGCTTTGCTGGCGGCCATGCCGGGTTCGGGGAGCCTGGGCATGGAGGCCGGCCTCACCAACCTGGCCGACGAGGGCGATGCCGTGCTGCTGCTGGTGAGCGGCACTTTTGGCGAGCGCATGGTGGAGATTGCTCACGCCTACCAGTTCGACTACAAGGTACTGCGCTCCGAGCCGGGCCACCCCATTGACCCCCAGGCCGTGGCCGAGGAGTTGAAGCACCGCCCCTACAAGCTGGTGGCCCTGGTGCACGGTGAGACCAGCACCGGCGTGCTCAACCCGGTAGAAGAGATTGCCGAGCTGGTGCAGGCCCACGGCGCGCTGTTCATGTTGGACGCGGTGACCACCGCCGGCATGATGCCGCTCTCGATGCAGAAGCTGGGCATTGACTACGCCTTCACCGGTAGCCAGAAATGCCTCTCGGCCCCGCCGGGGCTGGCCCCCTTTGCCCTCTCCCAGCGCGGGCGGGAGTGCTTAGGGCAGGTGCGGGGCTGGTACTCCGACCTGTCGCGGGTGGCGGTCTACTGGGAGCAGGAGGGCTACTTCTGCACCTCGCCGGTGCTGCTGCACTACGCGCTCGAGGAGGCCCTCAAGCTGGCCCTGGAGGAAGGCCTGGAGAACCGCCAGAAACGCGCCGAGCTGCTGTACGGCACGGTGCTGTCGCTCTTGGAAGAGCTGGGCTTCAGCGCCTATGCAGCCGAGGGAGCCCGCCTGCCCACGGTGCTGGTGGTACGCCCACCCCAGGGCCTAGAGGAGGCCGAGATCCGCAAGGGGCTGTATGCGCGGGGGGTCTCGGTAGCCGGGGGTATCGGCCCCACCGCCGGTAAGGTGCTGCGGCTGGGGCTGATGGGCGAAAGCGCACGGCCCGAGCACTACCGGGTATTCTTCAAGGCCCTGGGCGAGGTGCTGGGCAAGAGCGGCCTCGAGCGGGCCTTCGAGGAGCGGCTGGGCCTGGTAGCCTTCTAGTGCTGGGTCAGGTAGTAGTGTTGAAGCTCACCCTCGAGCTGTGCGAGCGCTTGTTGAACGCTGATGCCTTGCAGGGGCAGCACCCCATAGGCCCGGATCGCCAGGTTCTGCCGGATGCGACGGAAGACAACCTGGGCCCCCTCCAGGTTGCTACCCTGCAAAACAATCAGAAACTGGCCAGGGCCAAGCTGAAACACCATGTCGGGCTGACGCAGGTACTGCACCAGTTCAGCCCCTGGCTGGTCGGCACGGGTGTGCAACAACAAAAGCGTAACAGGGCGCACCGCCGAGAGGGCCTCGAGGCTGGGAGCCAGGGCTTGCAAAGCGGTATGAGATAGAACACCCCCCTCATGGCGAAAACCCATCTGTGTGGCAGGTGGCAGGCTTGGCACCTCGCGCCTAAGCAAGAAAAACAATCCCATCAAGAAGGCACAGGCTCCCATCAAACTTGCTACCGAGGCCACCACCGCCAGATCTTCAGGAATCTGGGCCAGGTCACGGCTGGCGGCTACAGCCATAGCGCTGCTCATCAAACCCAGCCCCAGCACCCAGAAAAACCGTGCCTGTGGGCCCAACGGTACGCGGGCGTACAGGCTGGCTGCGGCGGCCAGCATCAGTGCAGCCAGCAAAAATACCAGACCGGGATAAAGGCTTGCCTGCCGGGGAAACAACCACAGCGGCAACAGCCCCAGCAGGACGAAGCCCCAGGGCAGCAGCGACAACCACATAACCCCTAGCATACGATCACAGCTCGCCCGGCTGCATCAAGAATAAACACAAGCCGGGGTGACAAACCCCCGCCCTCTGGTACGATTATGTTGTGAGCATAGCACCGCTGGCCGAGCGCGTACGCCCCCAGACCCTAGACGAGGTGGTGGGCCAGGAACATCTCACCGGGCCGGGCAAACCCCTGCGGCGGATGCTGGAGACCCGGCGGCTTTCCTCCTTCATTTTGTGGGGGCCGCCCGGCAGCGGCAAAACCACCCTGGCCCGGCTGATGGCCCAGGGCGTGGGGCGGGCCATGGTGATGCTTTCGGCGGTCAATGCCGGCCTCAAGGATATCAAGGAGATCGTGGCCCAGGCCCAGGAACAGGGCGGCCTGGTGCTTTTCCTGGACGAGATCCACCGCTTCAACAAAGCCCAGCAAGACGCACTCCTGCCCCACGTGGAGTCGGGCCTCCTGACCCTGATTGGGGCCACCACCGAAAACCCCTCCTTCGAGGTGAATCCCGCCCTGCGCTCCCGCGCGCGGGTCTACGTGCTCGAGCCCCTGGACGGGGCAGCCACCCGCAGGCTTCTGGAGCGAGCACTCCACCACCCCCAGGGCCTGCAAGCCCAGGCCGAGCCGGAAGCCCTGGAGTTCATCGCCCAGGCCGCCATGGGCGACGCCCGGCGGGCCCTGTCGGCGCTGGAGCTTGCCGCCAGCCTGGGTGAAGGGCACATTAGCCTGACAGCCGCCCGCGAAGCCCTGGGCCGTGGCACGCTGGGCTTCGACAAAGGGGGCGATTACTTCTACGACCTGATCTCGGCCCTGCACAAGTCGGTGCGCGGCAACCACGTCGACGCCGCACTCTACTACCTGGCCCGCATGCTCGAGGGCGGCGCCGACCCCCTCTACCTGGCCCGCCGGCTGGCCCGCATGGCCGTGGAGGACGTGGGCCTGGCCGACCCCAACGCCCTGCGCCTGGCTATGGCCGCCAAGGAGGCCTACGATTTTTTAGGCAGCCCCGAGGGCGAGCTGGCCCTGGCCGAGCTGGTGGTGTACCTGGCTTTGGCCCCCAAGTCCAACAGCGTCTATGTGGCCTGGCACAAGGCCCAGGAGGCCGCCCGCAAACACCCTACCGCCCCCATTCCCCTGCACCTGCGCAACGCCCCCACCGCCCTCATGCAACAGATGGGCTATGGCCGGGGCTACGCTTACTACCACGACGACCCCGAGGGCAGCTTCGCCCAGCGGTACCTGCCCGAGGTGTTGGAGGGCCTCGAGCTCTACCAGGCCACCGGCGAGGGCTGGGAAGAGCGGGTGCGCGAGCGGCTCAAAACCCTGCGGGCGCGGTTTGCCTCGAGGGGAAAAACGAGCCGCTAAGGCGGCTCGTCGAACGTCTAGAGGAGTCTTTCTCATCGGTGCGGGTGCACAACCTCAGACACTCCTACGGCTACGGCTCGCACATGCTGGCAAATGGCATTGGTGGCGGAACGGATGGGGCACACCAGCCCCAAGATCACTCCGGGGGTGTACCGTCACCTACTCCAGCAGGAGCGCCGGGGCTGGGTCATTGGCCCTGAAGACCTGCCGGGGGTCAGGGCGCAGGGGTAAAAATCTGGGGTCATACGGAATCTAGGTAAATAGTCACACAAAATCCCGGCCTGGAAGAACTCGAACGGGCCGCAAAGAGCCAGGGTGCCACCAGGGGCACGCTGGCCTCATCCGGGGGTGTCAGGGCTGGGGTCGGCTTTCCGATGTGTGATGATTCACCCAGACTTGGTATCAAAAGCAAAACCCAAGGATTGGCACCTCGGGTTTTTTGCGTTCTGGACAGTCTGGCGGGCCGTGAAGGATTCGAACCTCCGACACCTCGTTTTGGAGACGAGTGCTCTACCGGGCTGAGCTAACGGCCCACACTAGCGCATCGGATTGTAGCACAGGGACACAGAACCGACAACCGGGGCAGGCCAGGGTAGAATCGGCCCGATGACTACGCTCAAACCCCTCGTTGCCCTGGGCGACCTTACCTGGGATGTGCTGGCCAAACCCAATACCCTGCTGCTGCCCGGCGGGGATACCACCGGGCGGGTTTTGCTGATGGGCGGCGGAAGTGCGGCCAATGTGGCGGTGTGGGCAGCCCGGGTGGGCTATCCGGCGGGTTTTATCGGGGCCGTAGGGCGCGACCGCTTCGGCGAGTTTGCGGTGCAGGAGTTGGCCAGCGAAGGGGTAGAGCCCCACATCATCTGGAACAGCAGCACCCCCACTGGCGTAATCCTGGTGCTGATCGATGCTGCCGGACAGCGTTCCATGCTCACCTCCCAGGGGGCCGACTTCGAGCTGCGTCCCGAGGAAGTACCGCTGGAGGTGATCCGGCAGGCCGGGCACCTGCACGTGACGGCCTGGTCGCTCTTTACCGACCCACCACGCCAGGCCGCGCTCAAAGCCGTACACGTCGCACGCGAGGCCGGTGTAACGGTATCTTTCGACCCGGCCTCGTTCCAGATGATCCGGGAAATTGGGCGCGAGGAGTTCCGCCGCATGACCCGCGATCTCTCGTTGGATTTTGTCTTTCCCAACCTGGACGAAGGCCAGGCCCTCACCGGGGCGCGAGACCCCAAGGACATCCTCGAGGTGCTGCAAAAGCTCTACCCCGAGGCCATGATTCTGCTCAAGCTGGCCGCCGATGGGGCCCTGATTCTCGACCGGGGCCGGCTCATCGAGCTTCCAGCCACCCGCGACCAGCCGGTAGACGCCACCGGGGCCGGGGATTCGTTTGGGGGAGCCTTCCTGGGGCATTACCTGCGTTCTAAAGATGCCCTGGCCGCCGGGCAGCTCGCGGTGCAGGTGGCGGGCTGGGTGATCGGACGGTTTGGGGCCCGCCCGCCCATGGATGCTGAAATCAAGCGGCGCCTCGAGCAGTTCGGTTTTGTTCACAGATAATACAGGACTGGGTTAGTTCGCTGCCTTCCGGCGCCGAACCAACCCAACCGAAGGGGTACGCTTTCTGCGCTGAGCGTAGCGAAGGGGTGTGCTATAGGATTCAAAAAGATAAACTCTGGAGGTTTTTGCTTTGGATGATTATCTTTATTGAATCCGATATAACACGGCTACGTAGGGTCGATTCGCATCCTAGGCAACCCGGCTGCTACGCACCACAAATTGCCAGTGAATTGGGTACTCCACATCGGGATCGGGGTAGGTGGCCTCGACCCACCGGGCTAGCTCGAGCACGGAGGGCCTGAACACCTCCTCGGGGACAGCCCAGGTAAAGGAGTAAATGCGTTCCAGCAGCATCTCCAGGCTGGTTCGGGGGCTGCGCAGCTCTACCCAGTCAGCTACAATCCTGGATCTGGGCTCGAGCCCATAACGAACCAGCTCTCTTTCCACCTCCTCCAGGCGGGCCTGGTGCCGGCCTCGAACCAGCCGATAACCCAACCCAGCCAGAATTTCCTGCCACTTTTGCTGGATACGCCAGTCCTCGCTTTCTCCATTGGATCGATCCCAGCCCTCAAACAAAAAACCCCCGGGGCGCAGCACCCGCAGGCTCTCCTGCAGGGCCTGCTGCCAGCCTTCTATCAGGTGCCAGCAGTGCACCGCAATCACGGCATGGAGGCTGGCCCGTTCGAAGGGTAACTCACGAGCATCGGCCTCGACCAGGCGGGCTTTACGGGCCACCCCGGCCACCTTTTGCCGTAGCACCTCGAGCATGGCCGGGTTGTTGTCCAGGGCAATATAGCGGTACCCACGGGCAATAATCGGCACTGCAATCCGACCAGTACCCGCCCCAATCTCCAGAAACAAGGGATCGCGGAATAACTTCTCAACGGGCGCCGTGAGGGCGGTAGCGATACGCCCAGAAACCTCAGGAGGATGGTACCGTGTTCGGTCGTAGGTAAAGGCCACCCGACTAAAATGAGAAGTCATGCTCGGTTTTAATGATAGCAATGCAAAATTAAATTGCAAATCATACCCTGAAGCGTTGAACTCGAGTGTGACCTTTGGGCCTGGGCCATCCAGCAAAGCGTTACGGGTGCCTGCGGCGGCTTTCTTGCTGTGGGTACAATTGCAGACCCTCATAATGCCCTCGTGGGGGTCTGTATAATCGCTTGTGGTGTCGTTGCTGGACGACAAGTTCACAATTCTTGGTGAGGAGCCTGCCCAGGGCTTTTTGCGCGTCTATCAGGCGCAGATACCCGAGGGCCTGAAAGGACATTTGTATTGGTTCGAGGTGCATACCCCTGAGGCCCGCACCGCTTTCCACCGCTACAAAAATGCAATTCGGCGGCTGGAAAACCAGGGTTTTTTACCGCAAGGGGTGCTGGTCTCGGCCAATCCGGGGCGCTACTATGTCTTCTGGCCCGAGCAGCCCAAAATCGCGCTCAAACCCCGGCGGCTCCGACCAATTCTGGAGCTTCTCGAACCCTTTGGTTACCAGGAGAGCGACCTCGAGGCCACCGAGGTGGATGGGCGGCCCCTAGTGGGGAAACTGCACCCACAACTTACCCCAGCCCCCACCGCCACAAACCGCACCAACCCAGCCACCCTGCCCCTTGACCCCTCCACCGTCCAGCCTCAAGAACACCCGTCCAGGATCGAGATGCCCCGCAAACCTGCCCCCCGTGCCCACCTCGAGACCCGGCCCCGCGCCCCACAGCGCCTTCACTTTGGAAGCTGGCCCGGCTGGCTTCCGGGCTTGCTGATGCTGGCCCTGGGAAGTCTGGCCCTCTGGCAGGCCACCAACCGCTACCTGAACCCGCCGGAGTATGTGCTGCCCGACCTGGTGGGCAAAACCCCCCGGCAGGCCCTGGAGGCTGTGCGCAGCTACGGGTTGAAGGTGGAGTTTACCGAAGGCAGCGATGTTTCGCTGCCCAAGGATCAGATTCTGGAGCAAACCCCCGATCCCGGCACCCGCGTCAAGCCAGGGCGCAGGCTGGAGCTGGTGGTCAACAAACCCCGCCTCGGCAGCGTACCCACCGTGAGCGGGCGCTCCCTCGAGGATGCCCGCCAGGCCCTCGAGGCCGCCGGTTACCGTGTCGCCGGGATCACCCGCATGGCCTCGGGCGACACTGCCGATACCGTCCTGGCCAGCATTCCCAGCGAAGGCCAGCCCCTGCGCCCCGGCGAGGGGGTGCGGCTCCTGGTCTCCACCGGAACCCGCCCGCCGGTGCGCGAGACCCTGCTGCCCGACCTAACCGGCCTGACCGAGGAGGAGGCCCGTTACATCCTGACGGTGGCCGAACTCCAGGCCCAGGTGGTGCGGGTGGCCTCGGGCGCGCCCGACGGGCTGGTGGTGGGCCAGGAACCCGGCCCCGGCGTGGTGCTGCCCCGTGAAACGGTGGTACGCGTTCTGGTGGCTGCCCAGCCGGTGGCCACCCTTCCCAAAGCCTCCCCCTTCGCCCCTGCTCGCCTAGAGGCACCCCCGCCCCCCGAGCCCGCACCAGCACCCACCAACCCGAACATAAACCAGCCCAGCCCCACACCCACACCCACCGGGCCGCAAGAACGGCGGGTGAACGTGAGCTACACCCTGCCGGAAGACATCCCCAACGCGGTGGTGATCATCACCGTGCAGGACGAGGTACTGGTCAACACGGTGTTTGAGGGGCCGGTGCAGCAGCCCTGGAGCTTTAACCAGGAGATTGTGGTGCGCGGCAGCGCGGTGCTGCGGGTGGTGGTCAACGGGCAGCAGGTGCTGGAAAGCCCGTTATGAAGGGGGCCTGGGCCGAGGCTCTGGCCTGCCAGCACCTACAGGCCAAGGGCTATGTGTTGCTGGGGCGGAACAAACGCACCCCTTTTGGTGAGATTGACCTCTGGATGCAGGACGGCCCCACCTATGTGGCGGTAGAGGTCAAGCAGCGTAGCAACGAGGCTTTTGGTAGCCCCCTCGAGGCCCTTACGCCCACCAAGTACCGGCGCATCTACCGGTCGGTGCTCTATCTGCTGGGCCGGGACGATGCGGCGGTGCGGCTGGAGGCGGTTCTGGTGTATGGAACCCCTCGGCGGTTTCGCCTCGAGCACCTGCTTTTGGAGCCATGACCCCTGCCCAGCCGGTTGGCCAGGTCGTGGAGGCCATCCCTGAAGGGCGGGCGACAGGCCCTTTCCCCAATACCGGAACCTGCTTCCATATTGCCCTGGGCCGTATCGGCTATTCTGGAGCAGATGTACAAGAACCTCCAGGCCTTCATCCGCGACCTCGAGCGCCACGGAGAGCTCGTTCGCATCAAGGAGCCGGTCTCCTGCGAGCTGGAGATCACCGAGATCGCCGACCGAATGGTCAAGTCGGGCGGCCCGGCCCTGCTGTTTGAAAACGTCGAAGGGCGCGACTTCCCGGTTTTCATCGGGGGGTTCGGCACCGCCGAGCGCACCGCGCGGGCCATGGGCGTGAAACGCCTGGACGATCTGGCGGTGCGGGTGGCCCAGCTGATGAACCTCAACCCCGGCAAGGGCGGCCTCAAGGCGGCCCTCGCCCTGCTGCCCAAGCTGCGGGAGCTCAAGGGCTTCTTCCCCAAAAAAGTGCGCGGCGGGCCGGTGCAGGAGGTGATTTGGCGGGGCGAGCAGGTAGACCTATTTAGAATGCCCATCCTCAAGTGCTGGCCCTTAGACGGCGGCCCCTTCATCACCCTGCCGCTGGTGATATCCAAAGACCCGGAAACGGGCGAGCTTAACCTGGGCATGTACCGCATGCAGGTGCTGGACAAGCAGAGCACCGCCATGCACTGGCAGCTACACAAGGTGGGGCGGCGGCACTACGACAAAGCCAAAAAGCTGGGGAAGCGGCTGGAGGTGGCCGTGGCCCTGGGCGGCGACCCCATCCTGACCTACGCCGCCACCGCCCCCGTGCCCCCCATTCCGGGCGTCAATGAGTTCAACCTGGCCGGATTTCTACGGGGGCAGCCGGTCGAGCTGACCAAGGGCGTTACGGTAGACCTGCCGGTGCCCGCCGAGGCCGAGTTCGTGCTCGAGGGCTACATCGACCCTGCCGAGGAGCTGGTGCTGGAAGGGCCTTTTGGCGACCACACCGGCTTTTACACCCTGGAAGACTACTACCCCCGCTTCCACATCACCGCCATCACCCACCGCAAAAACGCGGTTTACCCGGCCACCATCGTGGGCCGCCCGCCCATGGAGGACGCCTACCTGATCGAGGCCTCCGAACGGCTCTTTCTGCCCGCGGCCCAGCTCATCCTGCCGGAGATCCACGACTACCACATGCCGCCCGCCGGGGTGGCCCACAACTGGGTGAACGTGAGCATCGAGAAGCGTTACCCCGGCCAGGCCTACAAGGTGGCCAACGGCCTGTTTGGGCTGGGCCAGATGATGTTTGCCAAGGTGATCGTGGTGCTGGATGCGGGCGCTCCCCTGAAGGGGCCCGAGGCCCTGCAAAAAGCCCTTCTACAGGCCGTGCCAGGGCGCGACACGCTCATCTCGCGCGGCCCCATCGACGTGCTCGACCATTCCTCCCGCGCCATGGGCTACGGGGGCAAGCTGATTGTGGACGGTACGGCCAAGCTCGAGGAGGAAGGCGGCCCCCTGCCCTTTACCCTCCAGGCCCACCCCAGCCTGCCGGGCATCCCGGGGGTGCGGCAGAAGCAGCTGCCGGGCATCTGGATGGTCACCTTCGAGAAAACCCGCCCCCACCAGGCCAGAGAGATGGCCGAGCGCCTGCTGGCAGCCCCCCAGAGTGCCGGCATTCGGCTGCTGCTCCTGACCGATGCCGACACCGCGCTCGAGTTCGACGAGGTGATGTGGGCGGTGCTCAACAACATTGACCCCGAGCGCGACGCCTGGGTGCTGCCGGGGGTGGAGGGCCCGGTGCTGGTGCTGGACGGCACCCGCAAGCTGGCCGAGGAGGGCTTTACCCGCCGCTGGCCGCCCAAAATTGTGATGTCCCCCGAGATCGTGCGCCGGGTAGACGAGCGCTGGAGCCGCCTGGGGCTGCCCCCCTTGCCGCCCAGGGATGTGCCCGTGGGGCAGTCCGGAGGCAAATAACCCAGCAACCCCCTCTGCCCGGCGCTATGCTCGAGGCATGAAGACCCTTTTGCTTGGCTTGCTGCTCCTGCTGGGGGCTCCGGCCCTGGCCCAGACCCTGGTCGAGGTGACCACGGTGGCGGCCATCACCTCTAGCCTGGATGCCAGTGTGCGCTTTCCCTCCGGCTCCTTTAAGGCCGGGCGCGGCAGCGAGGCCATTGTGGCCCGCATCCCCGATGCCAGCCGGTTCAACCTGGAGGTCTACGCGGCCAGGGGCGTGGCGGCCCGGCTGCAACCCGGCTTTGTCCAGCAGATTCTGACCGGCTTTGCGGCCGCTGGCTACTTCGTGGAAAACCAGCAGGAAACCCAGGTGGCCGGCGAGGTGCGCACCCGCTACAACCTGCGGAACGAGGCCGGCCGGGCCGCCCTTCTGTTTGTGGTGCGCAAGGGGGACGAGCTGGTTTTTGCCTTCGGGGTCGCCAAGTAGAGCGGGGGCTTCTTTAGGAGTAGGCTGGCTCTCATGAACACCGTGCGCTGGAGCACCCTCGAGGCCGCCCTCCCGCTGAACGAGTTGCCCGCTTTTCACCGGGCTTTCCTCAAGCTGCACCGGCCCGAGCTGGCCGCCGAGACCCTCCCGCTGCGGCGTGTGCAGCAGTATGTCCACCAAACCCTGCTTTTGTTGGTCAAAGAAGGCAGAGCCAAAGCCGTGCAGGGTGATTTCGAACTCGTGCCGGACTGCATTCCCCCACCATACCGCCCATAGAAGCCCGCCGCGCATACCACCGCAGGCAATTTCCGGCTAATATATTGGGCGTTATGCGCGTCATCGTAATAGGGGCCCGGGCGAGCCTGCTGGCGCAAGCCCAGACCCGCTGGGTGGTGGAACGCCTCAAAGAAAACTGGCCCGAAACCGAGTTCAAAATACGCACCATACAGTCCAAAAACGCCTCTGAGCAAAGCGCCGCCGAAGCCTTGCGACAGGCCCTCAGCAAGCGGGAAGTGGATATTGCCGTGTATTCGCTCAAATACCTGCCCACCCAGGAAGCACCCGGCCTCCGGCTGGTGGCGGTGCCCAAGCGCATGGAGCCCCGCGAGGCCCTGGTCGGGCGCAGCGCCAAACGCCTGGAGGATCTGCCTAAAGGGGCCGTGGTGGGGGTCAACAGCCTGCGGCGCAGGGCCCAGTTGCTGGCCTACCGCCCCGACCTAAATGTGTGTGATCTGGAGGGCGACGTGGACGACCGCCTGAGCGCCCTCGGCACCGGTGAGTACGACGCGATGATCATTGGAGCGGCCAGCCTGCTGCGGCTGGACTTGAGAAACCGCATCGACCAGCTTGTGGACCCCGAGATCATGCTGCCTGCACCCGGCCAGGGAGCCCTGGGCCTCGAGGTGCGCCAGGGCGACGACTGGGCCGAGGAGCTGGCCTACAGCCTCAACCACCGGGCCTCCTTCGTCCGAACCATTGCCGAGCGGGCCTTCTTGAAGGCCCTGGGTGCGGGCGACGGGTGTGCCGCCGCCGCGCTGGCCACCCTCGAGAGCGACGACACCCTGCTGCTGCAAGGGGTGGTGGCCTCACCCGATGGCCGCGAGCTGATCCGGGCCGAGATCGAGGGCGACGCCGAAGAAGCCGCCGAGCTGGGCCACGACCTGGCCCAGGATTTGCTGGCCGAAGGGGGGCGGGAGCTGCTCAGCGCAGTACCTGCACCACAACGCTGAGGCGTTTTGTATCCCGGCTTAATTTCCTCAGGGGTTTTGTTGTAAACTTGAGCTTAATAGTCGGGATTCAATACGCACCCCGGCCAATCCCCGAAGGATCGCTATGAGAATGAAGCGCCTAACCAAGCAGCGTAAAGCCGTGCTCGAGGTGGTTCGCAGCGCCAAGGGCCACCACCCCGATGCTGCTTGGGTCTATGCTGAAGTACGCAAGCAGGTACCCAGCATCAGCCTGGGTACGGTGTACCGCACCCTGGACGCGCTCACCGAGGAGGGCTACCTGGTGCCGCTGGCCCGACCCGGAGAGGCCCTGCGCTACGAGGCCAACCTGGACGGCCACCTGCACATGGTCTGCCGCAAATGCAACCGCTTCTTTGACATCGTGCACCCGCTGCCCGACCTGCTGAGCGAGGTCAAGGCCAAGTACCCCGCCTTTGTGATTGAAGACGTGCAGGTCGAGTACCAGGGCCTCTGTCCGGCCTGCCAGGCCGCTACTGCAAAATAAGCCGGGCCAGCTCGAGGGGCTTTTCCTGCTGGGGTAGGTGGCCGCAGCCAGGGATCACTTGAAGTTGTGAACCCGGTATCCGGCCTTGCAGGGCCCTGGCGGCCTCGAGGGGAATTACTGCGTCCTGCTCGCCCCAGACCAGCAGCGTAGGGGTTTTTATCTGTTCTAAGCGGGCCGAGCCCAGCAGGCTCTCCAAAGCCATCCAGCGGAAGGTGGAGAAGTAGGCCCGCCGCTGGTCGTCGCTCCAGACCCGATCCCAGACCCGCTCCCGCAAAAACTGGCGGTCTTCCGGCGGCAGGGCCTCCAGACTGGCATAGTAGGGCCGCAGGCTCTCAAAAGCAGCCTCCTGTGAGCGGCGGAAGCTGTTGTATAGCTTTTCACCCTGGCCCGGAATCAAAAACATGAGCTGCACCCGGTTGAGCCGGCCCCGCACCGGCGGCCCCCCCACCAGCACCAGCCGCCCCACCAGGTCGGCGCGCCGCTGGGCCACCCGCAGGGCCACCGCGGCCCCCAGCGAGCTGCCCACCAGGACGGCCTGCGAAACCTTCAGGCTTTCCAGCAGGGCGGCCATTGTATCGGCAAAAAAGTTGAGGGTGTAGGCCCGCCGGGGGTGCTCCGATCGGCCAAACCCCGGCAGGTCGGGGGCCACCACCCGGCCCCGCCCGGCGAGCAGCGGAAACACCTTACGCCAGCTATCGGCCTCGTCGCCCAGGCCATGAATCAGCAGAAAGGTGGGGTCTGGGGCTTGGGCCGGCCCCGAGTCGTAGAGGTGCAGCCCCACCCCGTTGGCGCTGATCCGGCGTTGGTAGGGCCTCAGATGATCCGGAACAGTAAATTTGGGTCTCATAGGTTCCTAAATTGCCTCCGCCAGGCGCCGGAAGGCCTCGGGCAGCTCGGGCCGGGCCCCGCCGTTGGCCCAGCTAAAGCGCAGATCGCTCAGGCTGCCCGGCCCTATCCCCATGCCCTGGGGGAAAAGCCCAGTGTAATCCAGCGGCCCCTGCACCTCTTCTCCGCCGAAGGTTTCTGCAAAGCGCTGAACCTCGAGGGGGTGCCCAAAGTGAAAAGCATGGGTATAGGCCAGGGCCTGCCACAAAAAGCGGGGCCGGATGGGGGGGGTGGAAAGCTCACCTGTTCGGCGCAAAAACACCGAGGCCCGCCCTGGGCGCAGGCGTAGGGTGGCCTCGAGCACGTCCCCTAGCGCCCCAAAACTGCCCACGAAGGGGCGCACCAGGTCGTAGCCCTGCACGTTTTTTACGGTGAGGCCCCCAGCCTGGATGATGTGCCCCTTGGGCGACCTGAACTTAAGCCCCAGCACCTCGCTGCCCATAAAAAAAGTCTGGGCGAAGCCGCCGCGCTTGAGCAGGCCGTCCAGGCCCCCCGGCAGTTCGACCGGGGGAAAGGGCGGAAACAGCCCTTGGGGCAGGGCCGCCCAGACTTCCAGCAACGGCGTGTCGCCGCTGGCGATGAGGTACTGGTCGGCGGCGGAAACCCGGAGCACCGGCACCCCTCTATGCTATTCAGTTGGGCCTAGCGAAACAACCCACAGCGTTCGGGGTAGGGGTCGGGGATGCGGCCCGGCTGGGCGGAAAAGCCCATGGCGTAGCCAGCCCTGGTCTCGGGCCAGCCCAGCAGAAAAGGCTCACCGGTGCGGGCAAAATTGAGCCACTGGGCCTGCAAGGCCTGGGCCAGGGGGCGGGAGCTTTCCAGGGCCTCCTGGGTCAGGAACAAAGCCAGCGCAGGCCAGCTCCTCTCGGTTCCGAAGAGCAGGGGCAGCTCGATCCCGTGGAAGCTCCCCAGCCCCTCGAGCACCGGCGAGGCCCAGTCCACCAGGTAGCTGTAGGTGGGCGCATGGGCGGCCTGGGCAGCCCCAGCGGCCAGCGTGGGGCAGAGCAGAATCCGGTCGGTCTGGAAGTAGGCCCAGGCCTCGGCGGGGGAAGCGGAACGGGCCCGGTAAAGCTGCTCGGCTCGAGCCCCCTGCCCCGGCAGCTTTTCTTCCACACGCTTTACAAACCCGGCCCAGTCCGAAGGGCCCACAAAGCGCTCCCCCCAGGTCTCCTGGGCGGTGGCCCCGACCAGCAGGGGCACCCCCGCCGCATCGCCCTCGCGCAAAGCCTGGAGGGGCAGTTTTTTCAACCAGACCCCGTCCAGATGGGGCTTCCAGGGCACCTCGGCAAACTCCCCGGCCTCAACCCTTTGCAAAAGCGCCCCGATGCTGCGGTCTTCGGGTGGGAAGAGGCGCTCCAGGGGAAGCCGGCGTAAACAGGCCAGATCCCCCGCCTCACACCCCATCTGGGCCGCCCAGCGAACCCCCCAGGCCAGCCCCTGTTCCAGGGTGCGCACGTACCCGCACCCCCCCGACTGAATAATGGCCTTGTGGAAGAGGCCCCGGGCCGCCGGGGCCGCCAGCAGGGTGCAGACCGCCATCCCCCCCGCCGACTGCCCGAAGAGGGTCACGTTCTCGGGGTTGCCCCCGAAGGCGGCGATGTTGCGCTGCACCCAGCGCAGGGCCTCGAGCATATCCAAGAGCCCGTAGTTGCCGGTGGAGCCGTGGGGGTCCTCATGCCGCAGCGCGGGCAGGGCCAGCCAGCCCAGCGAACCCAGCCGGTAGTTGAACCCCACCACCACCACCCCCTGCGAGGCCAGGGCCGTGCCGTCGTAGAGGGGCTCGGCCCAGCTGCCGCCGGTGTAGCTGCCCCCGTGAATAAAGACCATCACCGGGTAGCCCTCAGGCGGAGGGGCGGCCATGGGCATCCAGACGCCCAGGTTCAGGCAGTCCTCGCTCTGGGGTGGGAGGTAGCCCCCCAGGCGGGTGGTGAAGACCCCGCGCTGGGGGCAGGCCGGGCCCGGCTGGGTGGCTTTGAACACCCCCTCGAGGCGCAGTACCGGCCGCGGGGCTTTCCAGCGCTCGGCCCTGGCATAGGGGATGCCCAGAAAATAGGCCACCTGGGCCTGCGGGTTGTAACCACCCTGAAGGCGCCCCTGGGGGGTGAGCACAAAAACCGGGTGCCCCCAGGCCATGCCCCACAAAACCGCCAGAACCCCAATCCAGCGCATGGGCCGGTTTTTTCCTGTGCTTTAGGATATCACCACAGGTAGAGCAAGGCTATTTTGAAGGGGTAGCGGTCGGAAAGGCCCACCTCGAGGGCCACCGGGTCAAGGTAGAGCCGCCCCCCCAGGCCATAGGCCAGGTTAAACCCTCCTTCGATGCCCAGCCCCAGATAGCCCGAGATGGCCCCACCGGGAATCTCGAGGCTGGCCACCGGCCCCAGGTGAAGACCAAACACGTTCCCCACCGTGTTGAAGCTCACATCCAGCCCCAGGCCTGCCGAGAGTGAAAAATCGGCCACCGTAAGAGCCGGCAGCAGGTTGGCCTTCAAAAGCGCCCAGACCTCCAGCGCATCAAAGCTGGTGGGAACGATAACCTCCACATCCAGCCCGGTGTCTATTCCCAGCGGGCTGAAGGGCAGGCCCGCGCTGCCCTGCAGCATCAGCCCACGCCCAATCCCAAAACCCACCCCTACGGTGTTCTCGGGATAGGCCGGGGCCTGGGCCAGGGCAAGACCAACCACCAAGACGAGCAAAGCAAGCAGTCGCTGCATAGTTCCTCCAAACGCTGCTTCATCATACCAGGACAGTCCGCACTACCCTAAAGCCCGCGCCAGCAGCCGGTGAAAGTGGTGCACCCCCTGCTCCCGCTTGACGCTAAAGCGCCCTCGGTCGTAGAAGCGCGACTTGACCCCCTTCTGCACAGCCTCCACCACCACCTCGTCTTCGCGCTCCACCCGGTCGAGGGCGGCCCCGGCCCCGGCGTCCAGCTTGCTGGCATCCCACACATAAGGCAAAAACGAGACCTTGGTAAGCTCGGGCCCCAGCGGGCGCACCACGTTAACCGAAAGCCCCCAGGGGTAGAAGTTCAGCATCAGGTTGGGGAAAACCCAGTAGTAGTAGGCCGCGATGCGCTGGCCGTAGTCGGGTGAGTCCTTGGGCAGGTCGAAGCAGGGCTCGCCGGGGGCCGCCACCCCGAGCTGCAGGTTGCACCAGTCGTAGACCTCGGTGGTGTAGCTGCCGTAGTCAATGGCGCTATTGAGCGAGGCGTGGATGTAGGGGATGTGGAAGCCTTCCAGGTAGTTGTCGCAGTAGAGGGCCCAGTTGGCCCGCACCAGGTAGTCGCGGGCGCGGGAGGGCTCGAAGTAAAACTCGCGAAAGGGCAGCCAGCCCACCCGCTCCTGCACAGGGCGCAGCACCTCTTGCAGCGAAACCGGCGGGTTCAGGCTGGCAAACAAAAACTTCCCCTGGCCCCAGGTCTCGAAGGCCACCCTGGGCAGGTCGTCCTTGGGGCTGGGGAACCCCACCACCCCCTCGAACTCCGGCATGGCCTGGAAGCAGCCATCGAGCCCAAACCGCCGCCCATGGTAGCGGCAGCGCAGGTAGCGGGCGTTGCCGCCGCTCTCGGCCACCAGCATCCCCCGGTGGGTGCAGACGTTGGAGAGCAGGTGCAGCTGATCCTGGTGGTCGCGGGTCAGCACCAGCGGCTCGTCCAGGCAGCCTTCCAGCAAGGTAAAGGGCTTGACGGTGCCGGGGGCCTTCAGGTCGTCGGTGTCGCCCACCCACTGCCAGCTTCGGGCAAACACCTTCTCT
This sequence comes from Meiothermus taiwanensis WR-220, assembly GCF_003568585.1. Taxonomy (NCBI): domain Bacteria; kingdom Thermotogati; phylum Deinococcota; class Deinococci; order Thermales; family Thermaceae; genus Meiothermus; species Meiothermus taiwanensis. Next base: position 446,033 of record NZ_CP021130.1, on the reverse strand, counting down.
TTTACCGCTTCGTATACCTGAGGGTCTTGGTAGAAGCGGGCCGGAAGGGTGGAGGCCTGGGCGATGTCGGGGTGAACCTCGAGGTTGTTCATGGTTGCTCCTTATGGTGCTTGGAATCGAGGGCTCAAAAGACCAAACCCGTACAGCCTCCCGACTGTACGAGGGCGAAAGGGGTTTTATTTACCCGCGGAAATAATGGCCCTGGCAAAGCGCAGTTGTTTGGTTGGAATATCCAGCCAGGGGTGCATAGGGCAATTATAAAAGCAAAGCCCCCGCGCCTCCAGCGGGGGCCTATGGGCAAGGGGGCGCTATCTGCCCCACTCCAGCTTGACAACCATCTCGGCGCCGCGGGGTGCTACCTTGACCTCGAGCCTATCCCCACCCCGGCGGTACTCGGCCTCGTAGGCCAGATTCTTCTTGCCCCCCTTGGACTTGAAGCTCACCCTCACCCAGCCTTTGGAGGTCAGGTCGCGGTGATAGTAGCTGAAAATTTGCTCCAGATCGCCACCACGGTAGGCCACGCGATACTCGGTGTCGTCGCGGTCTTCCCAGTTCACCCAGTACCCCGGCATGGGCGAGATGAAGTAGATGGGCGGCCTGGGCACCACGGGCTGCGGGTTGACCGCCTGGCGGGGCTGCACATTGTAGCGCACCACTGCGCTTACCCAGTCGCGCTCGGGCAGCGGGGTAACCACAATCGAGAGCGCCCTGGCCAGGTTGCTGGCCCCCTGCACCCGCATCTGCCCGCTGCGAATATCGGCAATCTGTGCGAGCGAGAGCGGCTGGCGGCTGGCCACCGCCAGCACCTGGTCTACCCCCGCCGGCCCGCCGATGGTGAACTCGTAGCGCGCCCCAGGCTCCGGGAAGCTGTAGGTCTCCCCCGCCCGCAAATAGTTGCTGGGGCTATAAGGGTTGGGCAGGATCAGGTCGATCTGCCCATTGGCGTTGATGTTGAAGAGGTAGACGTAGGCGTTCTGGTTGACACGGGTGTAAATCCGGATCTTGTCGCCAAAAAAGTAGGTCGCGTTGCCCAACCCCGCAGGGTCGCGGTCTACCCAGGTCTGCACCTCGAGGTCGGTGGGCAGCGGGTTGACGATAATGCCCTGGGGGCTCAGCACCGGCGTGGCATAGGCCATCAGGCCCAGCAGGCTTGTTGCCATCAGTCGCTTCATCTCCTTCCTCCTGCTTCAAAGGTAGGAAAGAGACGACCCAGTGCTATGAAGCCCGCATCAGCAAAGCTTAATCCTGGCGTTGAGCGATTCTTTAGCCGGTCTTTGGGAAGCCTGGATATAGCAGGAAGCAATGGCACCCTGGTTGCGCCAAAACCCCCTTTATGCAAAGGGTGCATAAAGGGGGTTTCTCGTTCTGGACGTGGTGGGCGACGAGGGACTCGAACCCCCGACTTCATCCTTGTAAGGGATGCACTCTACCAGCTGAGTTAGTCGCCCGTGTGGTGACCCCAAGGGGATTCGAACCCCTGTTACCGCCGTGAGAGGGCGGCGTCCTAGGCCACTAGACGATGGGGCCGCTGGAGTCGCTCCTGTTGTGGGAATGAACCCATCAACAAGACCGTTCATCAGAGTAACATAGGGCCGCCCATTCGTAAAGATAAACCCCCGAACCTGCGCAGGGGCGCGCTGGATATGGAGCTTGTCTTCAGAAACCCCGTCGGCCCACCCCTCAATGGGCCACTCTTACCAGACTCGGTTAGTCCGACACCTTCCAGTGCCGAGCTAAGCAAGTGCTCAAAATAGCCTCTAGAAGTCTTTGCCGGGTGGGTACTCGACCCTGAAGGCCCGCTCATACCGGATTCAAAAAGATAATCTTCAAACAAGAAACATTCAGAGGCTATCTCTTTGAATCCTAGAGCACACCCCTCGCTACGCTCGGCGAAGAAAGCGTATCCCTTCCAAGGGGCGGTATCGCCCTCCGCTACGCGGATAACTTCGGTCGGGTTAGTTCGCCGCCTTCCGGTGCCGAACTAACCAAATCTGGTATCAAACCCCGTGCGAAAGCCTGAACCATAAACCGTAGAATCACCGTAAAACGGACAACCGGAGGACTGATCATCCTCCGGTTTTGCGTCCTGGACTGGTGGACCGCACAGGACTCGAACCTGTGACCAACCGATTAAAAGTCGGTTGCTCTACCAACTGAGCTAGCGGTCCAATTTTTTAGGCCTGTGGAGCCAACAACTCCCAACAGCCTTAGAGATTATAGGCAAATGGCCCGAAGTTGTCTATAGCGTGGGCACACCAAAAAAGCCGAGGGCCGGAGGTATTCCGGCCCTCGGTTCAGGGGAAACTACCAGATGTAGAAGATAGTCACAATGAACAACCAGACCGCGTCCACCAGGTGCCAGTACATCGAGGAGCCCTCGAGGGTGCCCTGCTCGTGACTGTCAATCTTGCCCGCCAGACCCTGGGCATAGGCCAGGGCCAGACCGGTACCACCGATCAACACGTGCGCCCCGTGCAGACCCACAATCAGGAAGAAGGCAGTGAACCACAGAGCCGCCTTCTGGGCCGCTTCCGACTGGCCGGCAGCATTCAGGGCTTCCACGTAGTGCCCCGAGGCAATGGCAAACTCCCAGATCTGGAAGAGGAAGAAGACCACCCCCAGCAGGATGCTGATGAGCATCCCCAGCTTGAAGGGCGAGAACTTGTTGGTGCGCAGATCGTGGTGGGCGTAGTGAACGGTGAAGGAGCTGGCGACCAGGAAGAAGGTGTTGAGCAGGGCCAGCCACAGGGCCGGGCGGTGATCCTCGGGCGGCACCGCCGCGCCGGTGAGGCGCAGGTACAGGTAGCCCGCAATCAGAATGCCGAAGAGGGCGATCTCCGAGACGATAAACCAGGCCATCCCCACCCAGGCGTTGGACTTACCGGTGACGGTGTGGTGCACCACCGGGTGGTCGTATTCTTTACGCAGCGCCCACTGGAAGAGGCTGTAAATAAAGAGCACCAGCCCCACCGCCAGCCAGCCACCCCAGCCCGCGACCCCACCCACTGGGGCATTGCCCAGATTGGGGGCCAGCGAGATGCCAATGCCGGTAATCAAAAGGCCCACAGCGGTCATGAAGGGCCAGACAGTAGGGGCCGGCAAGTGAATGGTGGCCGGGTCTACTGGGGTTGGCTTGAGGCCCTCCTTCTCCCAGTCGTAGAGGGGCCGCTCAGACTTGAAGACGGTGGGGAACTGCACGGCAAAGTTATACGAGGGGGGCGGTGAGGAGGTGGCCCACTCGAGGGTGTACCCACCCCAGGGGTTGTCGGGGGCCTTGACGTTCTGGCGGAAGCTCTGAACCATAGCAATGAGCCAGGCAATACCGCCCAGAGCCAGAATTACCGCCCCAACAGTAGAAGCAAAGTTCAGCTCGTTCCACAGGTACAGCCCGTCGGGGTAGGTGTAGTAGCGCCGGGGCATCCCCAGGAAGCCCAGCACGTACTGCGGCATGAAGGTAATCAGGTAGCCCACCAGGAAGAGCCAGAAGTGCACCTTACCCCAGAACTCGGGGTACATGCGCCCGGTGATCTTGGGCCACCAGTAGTAGAGCCCCGCGAAGGCTAAGAAGCCCGAACCGGCCATCAAGACGTTGTGGAAATGGGCCACCACGAAGTAGCTGTCCTGCACCTGGTAGTCGAAGGGCACCACCGCCAGCATGACCCCGGTAATCCCCCCCAGCAGGAAGTTGAACATGAAGCCCATCACAAAGAGCAGCGGGGTCTTGAAGTCGAGCTGGCCGCCCCACAGGGTACCCAGCAGGTTAAAGATCTTTACGCCGGTGGGCACCGCCACCAACACGGTGAAGAACACAAAGACCAGCTGGAACAAGAGGCTTTCGCCCACCGTAAACATGTGGTGCGCCCAGACCAGAAAGCCCACCACCGCGATGCCCACCAGGGCAAACACCATAAAGCGGTAGCCAAAGACCGGCTTGCGTGCGAAGGTCGAGGACACCTCGGCGGCGATGCCCAGGTAGGGCAGCAGCATGATGTACACCGCCGGGTGGGAGTAGAACCAGAAGAACTGCTGGAACAGCACCGGGTCGCCGCCGATGACAGGGTCGAAAAGGCTCAGGCCCAGCTTGCGGGAGAGCAGCACGGTCAGGCTGGCCGCGGTGATGCCGGCCAGGGCGAAGAGGGAAAGCATGGAGGTTGCGAAGATCGCCCACACAAAGATGGGCATCTTCCACAGGCCCATCCCCTTGGCCCGCAGGTTGTAGACCGTGGCGGCGAAGTTGGCCGCACCCAGCAAGCTCGAAAGACCCACCAGCAGCACGCCCATCATGAAGAAATCGGTGCCCAGGCCGGTGGTGCGCGAGAAGGGGTAATAGAAGGTCCAGCCCACGTCCGGCGCCCCACCGAAGAACAGCGAGGTGTAGAGAAGCGCCGCTGAGAACACAAAAAGCCAGGCCGCAAAGGCGTTGATGCGCGGCAGTGCCACGTCCCGCTCCCCTAGCATCAGGGGCAGGATGAAGTTCCCAAAACCCGACAGCCCCGCCGGAATGATGAAAAAGAAGAGCATGGTGGCGCCGTGCAGGGTGAGCACCTGGTTGTAGGCGTCCCCTACCAGGAACTGCCGCTCGGGGCCTGCCAGCTGCCAGCGGATGGCCACCGCCATCAGGCCGGACAGCCCAAAGGCCACGAAGGAGGTGACCAGGTAGATCATGCCGACCTTCTTATGGTCGCTGGTGGTCAGCAGATCCCAGACCGCGGCCCAGAATCCCATACGGGAAGTGCTTTGTGGTGTTGCAACAGCCATAGTTGGTTCAATCCTCCCGTTAGAACTTCTCCAGCTTGCTAAAGTCGAGGCCCTCCACCTTGTGGCTCATCAGGTAAGCGGCGATGGCCTTGACATCCTCGTCGGACAGGTTGGGGAAGGCCGGCATCTTAACGCCGGGCTTCATGCCGGGGGAGTTTTTGATCCAGGGCTCGAGGTACTCCGGCACATTGGGCCACATCCCGGCCCCCACCGTGGTGCGGTTGCCAAAGAAGGTCAGGTCGGGGTTGCTCGGCGCCCCCTGGGAAACCCCCTTGAGGGCGTGGCAGCCCGCACACTGCTGCTTGTAGAGCTCCTGCCCCCGTACCAAGGTTGGATCGGTGGGCTGGGCAGCCTGGAAGGCCCTGGCCCCTTCAATCCAGCGGTCGAACTCCTCCTGCGGGACTACCTTGACCCTGAAGCGCATGTTGGCGTGGGAGGCCCCGCACAGCTCCACACACTGGCCGTAGTAGGTGCCGATTTTCTCCGGGGTCACCTCGATGTGCGTGACCACACCCGGAATGGCATCCCGGGCCCCCACCATGCTGGCGATGCGGAAGGAGTGGATAACGTCGTAGTTGGTGCCATCCCCGCCGGTAATCTCGAAGCGCACGGGCTTACCGACCGGCAAAATCAGCTCATTGGAGTTGCGAACCCCGTAATCCTTGTAGTGGAAGTCCCACCAGAACTGCCAGCCCCGCACCTCCACCACCATGGCCCCCGGCGTCGGGCGATCCAGTTTGAACATGCTCTGAGCCGTAAGACCAAAGATGATAAGCACAATCACTGTGGGGATTACCGTCCAGGCCACCTCGAGGCGATCGTTGCCGTGCAGCTGCTCGGGTTCGCCAGTCTCTTTACCAGTGCGCCGGAACTTAACGGTTACGTACACCAGGGCCCCGGTCACCACCACAAACACCAGGGCCGCAAAACCCATGACCCAGACCAGCAACCCCCGGACTTCCCGGTTAAAAGCCGAAGCATCCCGATCCAGGATGTTAAGGGTGTGCCCCCCGGCCTGGCCTGGCTCTGCTGCTAGCACCAAACCCAGCAACAGCAGGACGATCAAACCTAAACTTCGTTGCAGCATTCCTCGCATCCTCCCTTGGTCTTGGGGTATTCTATAGCATTTTATTTGGAACCATTTTAGGATACTCGCCTCCAAGCATCCTATATCCTATCCCGATAGGATATTTTAGCTACATCCACAGGGCCCGGTCTATGGCCATCGCGACAAATAGTAATGCCAGGTATAACATCGAGTACTTATACAGCGTAAGCATCCAGTTTCGCGCCAAGGTTCGGTATAAGCGCCAGCTATACAGCAAAAGCAAGCTGTTGAGCAGCAGTGCCGCCAGCAAATACACCCAGCGCAGCTCGCCCATCAGCACCGGGATAAGGGTAATGACAGCGGTCAGAATGGCATAAAGGCCTATCTGATAGGCCGTCTCGCGCTCACCACGCACCACTGGGAGCATGGGAACGCCCACCGCGGCGTAGTCGTCTTTGATCATGAGCGAGAGCGCCCAGAAATGCACGGGTGTCCAGAAAAAGATAATCAAGAACAGATACCAGGCAAAAAGGCTCAGTCCACCGGTCACGGCGGCCCAACCAACCAAAGGCGGGAAAGCCCCGGCAGCCCCCCCAATTACGATGTTGCTCCAGAAACGGCGCTTCATGTAAAGGGTGTAGACCAGCACGTACCAGCCCAGCCCGGCCATAGCCAAAAGCGCGGTGGTCAGGTTTGCACCCCACCACAGCAGTACAAAGGAGAGCAGCATCAGGGTGGTAGCAAAAAGGATGGCATCCCGGCTGCTGATCTTATCGGTAACGGTAGGGCGCTGGGCCGTGCGCTTCATGCGGCCATCGATGTCGCGGTCAATGACCATGTTGAAGGCGTTGGCCGCACCAGCCGCCATATAACCGCCCACAAAAACCACCAGGAACAAGCCCAGGCCCGGCCACCCACCTGCGGCAATGAACATGGCCGCCAGGGTGGTAAACAGCAGCAGGCTGATGACTCGAGGTTTGGTTAGCCAAAAATAGTCCCGCCATGTGGCGCGCTCGGTGCTAGCAATAGAAACCACCACAGCAGTCTACCTCGCTTTAGCCACTTCGGCCCTAGATGGCCTCACAGGGTAGCCCAGGCTGAGGGCCGAGACCGTGAGCAAGAGCCAGGTCACCCAGATCAGATCGGAAAGCAACAGGTGGGGAAGCTGGGTGTACAGCGGGGCTGCTTGCAGCACGTTAAGATAGCCCACCCCAAGCTGCAGGATAAACAGAAGGCCGGCCATGCGGGCGAATAGTTTGGTGTGGCGGCTGGGGCGCAGCAATGCAACCAGGTTGGCCACCAGAACCACGTACACGCTCACCACCACCGCGATAAAGGGGTGGTAGATGCGAAGCTGTACCAAAAAATGCTCGCCGGGGGTGAGCGCCCGCCCCACCGCCTCGGCGGTGTTGCGCACCGGGAACAAGGCATCGCCCAGAGAGGTCAGGGCCCCGGCCGCTGCAACCAGCAGGATGCCCCCAAAACCCAGACCCAGGGCCCAACCCATCAGTCCCTGGCCTTGCAAGACCGGGCGTTGCTCGGGGTGGCGCGACCACCAGGCGGTGAGGGTCAGCGCACCGATCAGGAAAAGGGTGTTGATCAGGTGAACGGGTGCCACAATGGCCCGCGCCACGCTGGCATCCTCCCCTACCAGCCGGAAGAGCACCAGCCCGGCCCCCACCAGGCTCTCGGTAATCATGAAGAACATGGCAAGACCGGCCCCCAGCCGGGCCAGGTGGCCCTTGGGAAAAGCCCGGCGTGACCAGATCAGAAGCCCGATGGTCAGGAGCAGCGAAAGACCGCTGGTAACCCGGTGGAAAAACTCGATGAAGGTCTCGAGGCCCCTAAAAGCGGGCAGCACTTCCCCGTTGCAGGTGGGCCAGTGGGCACCGCAGCCATCCCCGGAGCCGGTGGCCTGCACCACATCGCCCCACAAGATGACCACCAGGGTAAAAACCACCACCCCCCAAGCGTAGTAGGTAAACCGTCGGTTGGACATAAGGAAAAGACCCCCCCTGGGGGCAGTGCCTTTATTCTGCCAGAAGGCCCCAGGATGCACCATTAGGACAATTGTCCCGGCAGGCGCAGGGCCCAGACCCACCGGCCCTGTTCTACAGGGCCGGCCTTATAGCGGAAAAGATAATCATCCAAAGCAAAGACCCCCCAGAGGCCATCTTTTTGAATCCTTCACCTTCGCCCTCTATGGATTCGCATTGCCGTCCTAGTTTTGGGTATCCAGGGCTTGTGGACATCATCCAGCGGTGGCCTGGCTGCAGCCCGCTCACCAGGCGGCTAGACCGCGGCGCTTATCGCGTTTCCACAATTACCTGCCCCACGGTGGCAGGCAATTTACCCAGTACAGCTAAATACGCTGTGCTGGGTATGTGTGGGAAACGCTCTAGTGGTTATGCATGGGCAGGGTGGTGGGATCAAAGGGAAGGAGCGTTCCCCCGCGCTCGAGCAACCAGCGTTTCATCGTTTGAATTTCACCCGCCTGGCTCTGGCCCATGGCCTCGATAAGCCGGCGCGAGAGGCCTGGGGACTGCACCTCGGCCAGACCCTGCTCAATCATGGGCAGCGCCCCCTGGTGGTGCCGAATCATAAGCTGCAAAAACCTGATCTCGGCCTCGCGGCCCTGCAGGGCCAGCAGCTCGGCAATCTCTTGCTGCGAGGCCATGCCCATGGCAGCAGCGGCCTGGGGGCTGGGGCGTTCAAAACCAATCGTGAGCTGCCGCCACCACGGCAGCCAGCGCCGCATCTGGGCGATCTGGGCGGCCTGGGTCTGGGCCACATCCTGGGCAAAATAGCGCAGGTTCTGATCGGTGGCTCGAGGCTCCAGAATTTTAGCCAGTTCAACCGCCTGGGCATGGTGGGGAATCATGGCCAGGGCAAAGCGCCCCTCGGGCGTAAGCGGCTGGGCCAGCAGCAAGCCCAGCACGCCCAGCACCAGCCCAACCAGGCCCCACCTGAACAGTCTGTGCAGCAGCGGGGTAGCCTGCATGAATTCCGATTCTAGCCACCGCGGCTGCATAACAAAGGTAACCGATGCACCGATTGCCTCGAGCCGACACGGCTTTGATTGACACCCCGTGCAAAAGTTGTTATTTTGAGTCGGGAAATAAATAGCGGAAAGCCTTAACGGAGCATGCAGGATGCCTAAGTACCTCGAGCACACCCCCCTGGGCAGCACACGGCAATTACGGCGCTGGCACCGCGCACGCATCCTGCAGGCCATCCGGGCCGAGGCCGGCATCTCCCGCCTCAAGCTGGCCCGCAAGCTGGGCCTCTCGCCCTCGGCGGTGACCGAGGTGGTGGCCGAGCTGTTGAACGAGGGCCTCCTGACCGAGCGCCCCCTGCCCCCCACAGGCCAGGGCCGCCCCTCGGTGGCCCTCGAGGTCGAAGAGAAGCGCCACCTGGCGCTGGCCTGGGAAATCGACGTAGACCGGATGGCCGTGGCCCTTCTGAACCTGAAGGGCGAGGTGCGGGCCCGGGTGGTGCTGCCCCCGGCCCCCATGCAACTGGACGAGGCCCTGGCCCTGCTCCAGCAGCACACCGCCCCGCTGCTGGCGGGGGTGCGGGTGCTCTCGGCGGGCCTTGCCCTGCCGGGGCTGCTCGAGCCCGCCCAGGGCCACCTGACCCTGGCCCCCAACCTGGGCTGGGCCGACCTGCCGCTGCTCGAGCGCTTCCAGGAGGCCCTGCGGTCGTTGGGCCTGGTGGGGATCCCGGCCGTTGTGGAAAACGAGGCCAACGCAGCCGCCTACGGGCTGTACGCCCTGGGGGGGCTGGCCCTCGAGCACTGCGTCTACCTGAACCTGGGGGTGGGCGTGGGGGGCGGGGTGGTGGTGGAGCGCAAGGTGTACCACGGGGCCCGCTTCCACGCCGGCGAGGTGGGGCACATCCCCCTCGACCCGGAAGGCCCCCCCTGCCGCTGCGGCAAACGGGGCTGCGCCGAGGCTTTCCTGAGCTACCGCCGCTGGCAGGAAGACCCCAGCCCAGCCCGCCTGCAGGAGATGGCCGAGCGGCTGGCCCAGCTCTCGGCCATGGTGCTGGCCACCCTCGACCCCGAACGCATCGTGCTGGGCGGGCCCCTCATCGAGGCCACCGGTGAAGCCCTGCTGGAAGCGGTGCAGGCCCGGCTTCCCCGCTATGCCCTGGCGGTGCACGACCCCGCGCAGATCACCGTCTCGCCCCTGGGCCGCGAGGCCGCCCTGCTGGGGGTGGGCGCGCTGGCCGCCGATGTGTTTATAGAGCAGATGAGCTACGAGGAGGCATAATGTACGAACCCAGACCCGAGCACAAGTTCACCTTTGGCCTTTGGACGGTAGGCAACATCGGGCGCGACCCCTTTGGCGAGGCTGTGCGGGAACGGCTCGAGCCCGACTACGTGGTACACAAGCTGGCCGAGCTGGGGGCCTACGGGGTCAACCTGCACGACGAAGACCTGATTCCCCGCGGCACGCCCCCCGCCGAGCGCGAGGCCATCCTGCGCCGCTTCAAGAAGGCCCTGCAGGAGACCGGCCTTAAGGTGCCCATGGTCACCGCCAACCTCTTCTCCGACCCGGCCTTCAAGGATGGGGCCCTGACCAGCCCCGATCCCTGGGTGCGGGCCTACGCCCTGAAGAAGAGCCTCGAGACCCTCGACCTGGGCGCCGAGCTGGGGGCCCAGATCTATGTGGTCTGGCCGGGGCGGGAGGGGGCCGAGGTGGACGCCACCGGCAAGGCCCCGCGGGTATGGGGTTGGTTCCGCGAGGCCCTCGACTTTATGGCCGAATATGCGGAGGAGCAGGGCTACAACTACCGCTTTGCCCTGGAGCCCAAGCCCAATGAGCCGCGAGGCGACATCTACCTGCCCACCGTGGGCAGCATGCTGGCCCTGATCGGCACCCTGAAGCACCCGCAGCGCTTTGGCCTCAACCCCGAGTTCGCCCACGAGACCATGGCCGGGCTCAACTTCGTGCACGCGGTGGCCCAGATTCTCGATATGGGCAAGCTCTTCCACATCGACCTGAACGACCAGCGCATGAGCCGCTTCGACCAGGATCTGCGCTTTGGCTCGGAGAACCTCAAGGCCGCGTTCTTCCTGGTGGATCTGCTCGAGGCCAGCGGTTACGACGGCCCCCGCCACTTCGACGCCCACGCCCTGCGCACCGAGGACGAGGCCGGGGTCTGGGCCTTTGCTAAGGGCTGCATGCGCACCTACCTGATTCTGAAGGAGAAAGCCCAGGCCTTCCGGGCCGACCCCGAGGTGCAGGCTTTGCTCGAGGCCTACTACCAGGCCGACCCCGAGCCTCAGGCCCTGCTGGGGGCCTACAGCCGGGAAAAAGCCCAGCGGCTCAAGCAGCTCGAGCTGCCCGAGGCCCGCCGCAGCCGCGGTTATGCCCTGGAGCAGCTCGATCAGCTCGCGGTAGAACACCTGCTGGGGGTACGGGGATGAGCCTGGTGCTGGGCCTCGACCTGGGCACCAGCGGCCTCAAGGCGGTGGCACTGGATGCCAGGGGCCAGAAGGTGGCCGAGGCCCGGGCGGCCTACCCCCTCCACACCCCCCGCCCCGGCTGGACCGAGCAAGACCCCCTGGACTGGGCCCGCGCCGCCCAGGAAGCCCTGCGCGCCCTCTGCGAGCAGCTGCCGGGCGCCGAGGTGGTGGGCATCGGGCTTTCGGGCCAGATGCACGGGGCGGTGTTCCTGGACAAAGCCGGGAACCCCCTGGGCCCGGCCCCGCTCTGGAACGACCAGCGCACCGCCCGCGAGGTCGAGCAGATCGAACAGGCCATCCCGCGCAGCGAGCTCATCCGGCGCACCGGCAACCCGGCGGTGACCGGCTTCCAGCTCCCCAAGCTGCTCTGGCTGAGAAACCAGCACCCCGAGCTATTTCGCCGGCTCTATAAGGTCTTGCTACCCAAGGACTACCTGGCCTTCCTACTAACCGGCGCCCTATCCAGCGAGTACTCCGATGCCTCGGGCGTGGGGGCCCTGAACTTAGCCCAAAAAAGCTGGGATCGCGAGGTTCTGCAAGCCCTCTCGCTTTCCCCCGACCTTTTCCCCGAGGTGGGTGAAAGCCAGCGGGTGGTGGGGCACCTGAGCCCGGCCTGGGCCCAGGCCACCGGGCTCAAGGCGGGCCTCCCGGTGGTGGCCGGGGCCGGCGACAACGCCGCCGCGGCCCTGGGCCTGGGGGTCTCGCGTTACCGCGCGGGGGTGGGCAGCCTCTCCCTGGGCACCAGCGGGGTGATCTTCATCCCCACCGAGCAGCCCACCCCCGAGCCCGAGGGCCGGGTGCACCTGTTTGCCCACGCCGACGGGGGGTACCACCTGCTGGGGGTGACGCTCAGCGCGGCGGGCAGCCTGGAGTGGCTGCGGGGCCTCTTTCCCGAGGTGGGCCTGGAAACCCTGCTCGAGGAGGCCCGCCAGGCCCCCCTGGGCTGTGAGGGCCTGTACTTTCTGCCCTTTCTGGCCGGGGAGCGCAGCCCTTACCTGTCCCCCCACCTGCGCGGGGCCTTCCTGGGCCTCTCGCTGGCCCACCGCCGGGGCCACCTGGTGCGCGCCGTGCTGGAAGGGGTGGCCCTGAGCCTGGGCGAGGTCTACCGGGTGATGCGCCCCCTGGCCAAGGCCCAGCGGCTGCTGGCCACCGGGGGCGGCTCGGCCTCCGATCTGTGGCTGGCGCTGGTGGGCGGGGCCCTGGGGGTTCCCATCCACCGGGTGGTGGGGGATGAGGGCGCAGCACGGGGCGCCGGAATTCTGGCCCTGGTGGGGGCCGGGGTGTATCCCAGCCTCCGCGAGGCCCTGGAGGCCACGGCTCCCAGTGAGCAGCCCGCCACCCCCCCGCTGGAGGGCCTTGAGGCCCTCCGCAAAGCCTATGCCCAGGCGGTAGAAAAGGTGCTCGAGCTATACAAAAACTAACCACCTGGAGGTCTTTGCTCTGGATAACTGTCAGGGTTTTATCATAATCACATATGAAAGCTGTCTCCATTCCCAGTCCGTTGCCATATCTAGCCCAGATACCCGATCCCCGCGAGTACCTGAAAACCCAACATCGCTGGCAAGACCTGTTGCTCATCTGCTTGATGGCGGTGGGTTCGGGACGGCACAACATCCTGGCCATCAGCCAGTGGGTGAAAGACCAGCGACGCTTCTTGCTGAACGAGGTGCATATCCGTACCCGCCGGGGTGAACGCAAACTACCTGCGCAAGCCACCCTCTACCGCTTCTTTTGGTTTTTGAGCGAGCACTTAGAACCCTTGCAAAAGGCCCTACTATCCTGGGCTCAGGAGGTACTCAAGGCCTTGGGCAAGGAGGGCGATGAACCTTTGCGCGTAGCCGTGGACGGTAAACACCTGCGGGGCACCCGGCGCATCCGGCGAGGGGAAGAGGCGCTGGTCTTTTTGTCGGCGTTGGTTCAGGGGCTGGGGCTCTCCCTGGGCAGCCAGGGGGTTGTTGCCGGTGAGGCAGCGGCGGCGCAGGGATGGGTGGTACGCATGGAGGGGCTGGGGGTGGACTGGGTGCTGACGGGGGATGCGGCCTTGTGCACCCAGGAGGTGGCGGCAGCGGTGGTGGCGCAAAAGGGGGGTATCTGCTCAGCGTCAAAGAGAACCAGGCGGAGCTCAAGGAGCTGATCCAGTGGGCTTTTGCCAGCTACCAGGCTACAGACCAGCATATTCAGCACCAGGTTCGGGGTGGAGAGGTCTGGACATGGCACCTAGAGGTGCTGCCCCTGCCGGAGGCGGTCAGCGGTTGGCGGGGCTCGCAGATGGCCTTGCGGATGCGGCGGAGGGTGGTGCGCAAAAATACCGGGGAGCTGCGGGAGGAGAGTGCCTATGCGCTGACCAGCCTGCAAGCATCGGCCAAGCAGCTGTATACCCTGTGGCGGGGACACTGGGAGGTGGAGAACCGCTTACACCATAAACGAGACACGGTGTTGGGAGAAGATGCCTGCCGCAGCCGCAAGGGGGCGGTGGGGCTGATGTACTTACGGGATGTAATCCTGAGCCTCTTGCATCTCAAAAAGTGGCCGGTGTTGCGCTCGGTTAGAAAGTTCTCGGCTAATCCTAAGGCTCTACTGAAGCTAATCCGAGGGTTGTGATAAAAGCCTGGATAACTGTCTTTTTGAATCCGGTTTCATAAAGTGAAAAATTCAATCCGATCGACAGTATCGTTTATCGCGTTTCCGCAATTACTCGCCCCACGGTAGCGAGCAACTTATCCACATACAGCAAAAAACGCTGTACTGGGTACTCGTGGGAAACGCTCTAGACTATCAAAAGCAAACGATACTGGCGGAATGCGCACAAGTCCTGCGCGGTCGAAGCTTACTGTGGCTCGCACTGCTCCAGGCAGCAGAGCAGCCCCCTGGGCTGGGTGCAATAGCAGTCGGTAGGGTCAGGACGACTCTACCGATGGGCTATTCTAGAAAGTCCTTCAAGCCGTTTTGGGCTTTTGAATAAAGCGCATCACAAAGTAAACCACCGCGGCTACAATCAGCACCGGCACCAACACCCGCAGCAGCGCCCAGACAATACCGGCCAGCCCCTTGAGAATGGTGCCCAGGAAAGTGAAAAGCCAACCCCCCACCCACAGTACTACCAGTGCCGCTACAGCTATCAGGAGGCCCAACACCACCCACTCGAGGATGTCCTGCAACGACCGCTCGTTCATAAGGCTCAGGATAGCACAATGCCGGCTGGCTTCATCCCCCTTTCGGATGAAAACGATCCGCAGCCACCCCACCCGGCCTTATCCCAATCGGTGCTCTGCTCACGTACCATGAGGGCAGTGGAACGCTATCGGCTCAGCGAAGGACTGGTGGTAGGGCGCAAACCGCTCCCGGCCGGCGATGTGATTCTCTCGTTTGTGGGGCCGGAAGGCGCAGCCCAGGCCATCGCCCGCAAAGCCCTGCGGCCCACCGGGCGCAGCGGGCGGCTCTCGCTGTTTCACCACCTCCGGTACCAGGTCTATCAGAAGCCCGGCAACGACCTCCCCACCCTCACCCAGGTGGAGCTGGTGGGGCGGCTCGAGGGGCTCGAGGCCCCCACACGCTTCCCCTATGCCAGCTACCTGGCCGAGCTGGCTTTTCGCATCGCATCCCCCGAGGTAGGCGGCAAAATCTGGCCTTTGCTCACCTCGGGGCTGAAAGGCATCGCCAAACACCCCAACCCCCGCATCGCTCTGCTGTGGGCTGGCTGGCGAATCCTCAAAGCCGCGGGGCTGGCCCCCAACCTGGGGGGCACGGGCCTGTATCTGCTGGATGGCGAGCGGGTGGAGCGGGGCGGGGTTTATCTGGGGCTCGAGGGTATACAGGCCCTAACTGCCATCCTGCGTCTGCCTGGCAGCGAGGCCATTGCGGTACTGGAAGAAGGCGCGCCGCTGGATCGCCTGCTGCTGGCCTTGCTGGCCCACGTGCGCTATGCCGTGGGGGAACTTGGTGCAGCCCAGCTCCTCTCAGGTTCTCATACCAAAGGGTAAGAATGACGCGGATGAAGCTGGCCTTTTTGCTGGTACCTGCCATGGTCACAGCCCTGTTGTTTGGCACCCTCAATCCAAAGCAAACCCCGCCGCCCCCCGCCCCCAGCGGCCAGGAGATCCGCGTGCTGCTTTCTTATCAGCCGGGGGCGGCGTCCTTCGAGGCGAAGTACCTCTTCCCTACCCTGGGCCTGGTTCCGCTGGGAGGAAGCGTACAGATCTCGAGCGGCCCCGACCGCGCAAACCTGCGGCCCGTGGTAACGGTTTTTGCCGACAAACCCCTCACCTTCACCCCACAGAATGGCCGTCTGGTGGCTTCCTTCGAGGGGCTTACCTTTGCCCTGGAGGGCGTGGTTCAGCTCAAAGCCGCCAACCCCGCCCAGCCCGTGCTGTACCGCCTGCTCACCTCCCGGCCCAACCGCCTATCGGAGTACCCCGGCGAACTCTGGCTCGAGCTGCGCAGCAACGGCCTGTTGGTGGTCAATCGGGTGGATTACCAGGACTACCTCAAGGGGGTGCTGCCCAGCGAGATGCCCCCGCACTTTCACCCCGAGGCCCTCAAGGCCCAGGCGGTGGCAGCCCGCACCTATGCCTTCGTCCGGCAGCAGGCCAGCACCTACTGGAAGCAGTTTGGAGCCGATGTGGACGATTCCTCGAGCGAGCAGGTCTACCACCAAACCCGCCGCCACCCCGCCACCGACGCTGCGGTAGAGGCCACCCGCAATCAGATCCTGACCTTTGAGGGCCGGCCCATCCAGAGCTTTTTCTTCTCCACCAGCCCCGGTGCTACCGCCAGCATCGAGGAGGTCTGGATGGATCGGCCCCCCGCACCCTACCTGAAGGGCCGTTCCCAGACCAACCCCGCCCGGGTTTCGCTCGAGAGCGAAAGCGAAGCGCTGGCCTTTTTTCAGGACTGGAACCCCGAGGGCTTTTACGATGCCATCTCACCTTTCTGGCGCTGGAAGCTCAGGCTGAGCCGGGAGGAGCTCGAGGCCCTCCTGCGCCGCACCCTCCCGGAAAGGGCCCGGCTGGCCCCCCAGTTCGTACAAACCCCCGAAGGCCCGCTTTCGCCGGACGCCCCGGGGTTCGAGCTGGGAAGCCTGCAAAAAATCGCCGTGCTGAGGCGCACCACCGGCGGCTACGTGACCGCCCTGGAAATCCAGACCTCCACCGGGCGCTATGTGGTGCAGCGGGAGTCGCATATCCGCAGCCTGCTGCGGCCCGACAAGGCTTTGACCGGAGGGAACGACGTGCGGCTGGAGCTGTGGCAAGGGGAACCACGCCTCAACTTCCCCAGCCTGCCCAGTGCGGCCTTTGCCCTGCAAGAGGAACGTGACGAGCGCGGAAATCTTCTGGGCCTCACCTTCTGGGGTGGGGGCTTTGGGCATGGGGTGGGGATGAGCCAGTACGGTGCGCTGGGGCTGGCCCGGCGGGGGTACGGCTACCAGCAGATCTTGGAGCACTTCTACCCCGGCACCACCCTCACCACACTAAATGCAGATCGGCGCTAAAAAACCCCGCGTCGGACGCGCGGGGTTCTAGGCCCGCCCTAGGCCTACGAGGCCGGCTCTGCGTTCCTCCGGAGCATCACCCCCAAGCGGGGCAGCACATAGTAGTCGAGGCCGATATAGCCCGCCGTGCGCCAGGCCAGCACCAGCCAGGTCGCCACGATGAACATCCAGGGGTTCGAGCTTACCGTGCCCGCCAGCAGGAAGGCCGCGTTCATAAAGCCGGCGAAGAAGGCCGCCAGACCGGTAAAGAGGCCCAGGATGAGCGCCAGTCCTACCAGGATCTCGCCGAAGGTCACCAGGTAGCTGAAGAGCACCTTGTTGGGCAGGGCCACGTTCTGGATGAACCAGGCGTACCAGCCGGTTACGTCGGGGTGGTCGCCGGTGGTCTTGGTCAGGGCCCGCTCGAGAAACCCCCCCACCGCCACACCGGCCTTGTCACCCACCCACGCCGGGTTATTCAGCTTGCCCCAGCCCGCCTCGAGCCACTGCCAGCCTAGGTACACCCTGAGCACCAGCCAGATGGGCGCGAGCCGCACATCCGCAAAGAGAAACCGGGTGATCCTGGGCTCGGGAACCTGCAGGTTGGTGTTGATTCTTGCTGCTGCCATACCTACCTCCTCCTATTTCGAAATTCAAAGTACGACCAAAAGCAAAGCAGCAGTAGGTGAATCTGTACCCAAGCAAATGTCCCTATTGGGCTGCGCTCGAGGGCAGTATGATGACCCTTTGGCTTTTGCAGCCCAAGCCAGTGTCAGCCAGGCTTTTATCATAAGAGCCTATGAATCCCACACAGATACCCAGCCCCTTGCCATACCTGGCGGAGATACCCGATCCGAGGGAATATCTGAAGACCGAGCATGAATGGGAAAACCTGATGCTGATCAGTCTGATGGCCCTGGGCAGCGGTCGGACAAATATCCTAGCCATCGCCCACTGGATCAGGGATCAGGAGAAGTACCTGCTGAACACCCTGAAGCTACGCAACCGCTTCGGGCAACGCAAACTGCCCGCCCAGGCCACGATGTATCGCTTCTTCTGGTTCCTGGATGGGCAGTTGGCAGCCTTGCAGGAGGCCATGCTGGCCTGGGCCCAGGATGTGCTGCGGGCGCTGGGCCGGGAAGAGCCGCTGGCCATAGCCACCGATGGCAAACACCTGCGAGGTACCCGGCGGGGCCGCAAGGGTGAGGCGGCTTTGGTCTTCCTCTCCACCTTGGTGCAGGGATTGGGGCTGAGCCTGGGTAGCACAGCGGTTACGACCAGCGAGGCCAAGGCAGCCGAGGGTTGGTTGGTGCGGATGAGCGACCTGGGGGTGGACTGGCTGATTACGGGGGATGCTGGGGTGATGAGCCCGACCCTGGCCCAGCAGGTGGTGGCGCAAAAGGGGGCTACCTCTTCACGGTCAAGAGTAACCAGAAAGACCTGCAGCAGCTGATAGCCTGGGCCCTGGACACATACCCACCCCACCCGGCTGAGCAGTACCAGCACCACGAGGTGCGGAGCGGTCAGTTGTGGATCTGGACACTGAGCATCGCCCCCATGCCTCCCAGCGTCAGTGGCTTTGCCGGTTCCACGTCAGCGAGGAGACCGACGATGCCATCACCTCGCTGGATCGCACCCCTCAGGGTTTCTATGCCCTTTGGCGCGGGCACTGGCAGGTAGAGAACCGCCTGCACCACCCCCGCGATACCGTCTTTGGTGAAGACGCTTCCCGCAGTCGCAAGGGGGCCGCTGGGTTGATGTATTTCCGTGATGTGCTCATCAACCTTTTACATCTCCACAACCTATCCCCACTGCGCTCCATTCGCTACTTCTCTGCCAACCCCAACGAACTCTACCGGTTGTTGTGCCCTTCGTGATAAAAGCCTAAGTGTCAGCAAAGTGGGACATTTCAGAGTGCGGTACGATACGAATGTGAAACACCCCGTGGTTCCACAAGCCGTCAAAGGGCGCCTGGTGCTACCGGCTGGGGTGCGTAAGGTTTTGCAGCTGCGGGAGGGGGATCGTCTGCTGTTGCGGCTGCGGGACGATGGGGTGATCGAGCTGGTCAAGGCAGAGGACATTGCAATGGGAAGCAAGGGGCTTCTGAAACGTCTTTATCCTGCCCTGAAGGGAAACACACTGGCTCGAGAGCTGAACCAGGAACGGCGCCGGGAGGCCCTGCAGGAATGAGCGTGGTGCTGGATGCCTCGGCCTTGCTGGCCTACCTCAACCAGGAGGCAGGGGCCGAGGAAGTCGCTGGGCAGATGGTTGGAGGCATCAACGCCGTCAATCTGGCCGAAGTCTACAGCAAGGTAACCGAGTGGGGCCTGGACGCGCACCTGCTGGAGCAGACCTTGGTACGTCAGGGTTTGCTGGGATTAGAAGTAGTGCCCTTTGGCCCCCAAGACGTCCAGCTCGTGGCAACCCTGCAACCCCTGACAAAAGCCCTGGGGGATTGGGTCTGTCTGGCGTTGGCTATGCGGCTGGGATTGCCAGCCGTCACCACCGACAGCGCCTGGAACCACCTCGAGGCAGGGGTTGAGGTGCGGGTCGTGCGTTAG
Source organism: Meiothermus taiwanensis WR-220 (assembly GCF_003568585.1). Taxonomy (NCBI): domain Bacteria; kingdom Thermotogati; phylum Deinococcota; class Deinococci; order Thermales; family Thermaceae; genus Meiothermus; species Meiothermus taiwanensis. Next base: position 426,726 of record NZ_CP021130.1, on the reverse strand, counting down.
GACAAACTCCGAGTGCCTCGGCCAGCTGGGCCTCCGCCATAGGGGCAGGCGTGCAGGGCAATCGGGGTACTCGGAGCACCGCCAGCGCCCACAGTCTGGCCCGGAAGTACGGGGTGAGCAGCGCAACGGCCTGGTGGTGTGGGTGCAGAGTTCAGTCACACAGCAGACCAGAAGCGCTGCCAGCGTGCTTCCAATAGAACCCGGCGGGGATCGCCGGGGTGCAGCTGGGCCAGGACAGCCTGCCAAAATTCCGGGTCTTCCTCTTGCATGGCCAGCTCGAAGGCCGGCTGGATCGCCCCTTGGGAAAGCAGCGTTTTCTTGAGCAGCGCCGAGATCTCCTCGCGGGCTTCTATCACCACCGGGGCGTCCGAGCCGGGCAGGAGCGGCCCCCCATAAAGCGCCAGTGCACCTTGCAGACTGCCGCGCAAGAGCCGCTCCCGAAGCTCGACGAAATCGGCCCAGACCCGGCCTATAAGCCGGTAAGGACGGCTCATCACCAGGTTGAGCCGCTGCCGCAGTCGCCGAACCTCGGCTTTCGCCACCTCGGCCCTACCCCCCTCGCCCCAGACCCTAAGGGCCAGCTGCTCTGCGCTCAGACCGGCGGGGTTGAGGACCAGGGCCACCAGAATCTCCCGCTGCCGTGGGGTGAGCTGGAGCGGGGCCCCCTCGAGCCAAACGCCCTCACCCCCCAGAAAGTGCAGCCGGAGCCGCGGGGCCGGCTCGAGCAGGGCAAAAACCTCTCGAAAAAAAGCCGCCGAACCGGCCAGAAAGGCCCGCCCCTCTGGGCTCAACCCCTCGAGGGCCCACGAGGCCTCGGCCAGGGTGGCGCGGGCCCTGGCCGCCAGGCCCAGGCTGAGGTAGGCCCGGGCCAGGTACAGGGCCGTCATGGCCGCGCGGGGCGCGCTGGGTCGCCGCAGGAAACGCCCCAGAAGCTCCGCCAGGGGCTCCACCGCCTCCGAAGGGTTCGCTAAGGAAAGCGGCATCAGGTAGGCCAGCTCACCCCAGTCGCGAAGCGCCTCCGGGGTTTCCGCCCCCAGCACCCTGGCCTCCAGGCCCAGCGCCCGGGCCTCTTCCAGCCGGCCCAGTTCCAAAAGTGCTCGCACCTGGCGGGCCAGAAGGGGCAGCCGACGAGCCCGGATGGGCGGCAGCTGATCGTCCATAGCTCTGTAAGCCCCAAGGGCCGCCTCGGCCTGCCCCATAGCCAGCCAAAAGTCCCCCTGGGCCAGCAGGGCTTCTGGATGCTTTGTCTCCAGCGGCGGAAGCGCCTCCAGCCGTCCCCCTAAAATCCGGGCGTAGCCCCACGCCATGTACAAGGCGTTGCGCAGGGAGGGGTGCTTTAGCCCAATGGATTCAGCAACCCGCACGCCCCAGGCCGCCCAGACCTCGGCCTGGGCATAAGCCCCCAGGGTCACCTCGAGCAGGGCCAGGGCCGCGGCCGCCTGGGCCGCCCGCTGCGGCTGGCCCGCGGCCTCGGCCTGCCGTAAGGCCTCGCGCAGCCAGCGCCCCGCCTCTTGGGGGCTGCGCAAAAAGGCCGCGGTGGCCAGGGCGTAAGCGGTCAGGAAGCATGGGCTTTGCCGATAGGCTTGCTGGGCCAGTTCCAGGGCCTGGGAAAGCTGGCCGCGCTGCCAGGCGATCTGGCTCAGGAGGGCCTGTACCTCGGGGGGCGGGGTGTGGCTTAGGTCGGGGAAGTGCAAAAGCGCCTCTTCCTGGCCGAGCTCCAGGGCAAACTCGAGGGCATAGCGCAAAAGCAGCGGGTCGGGAACAGGGGTCTGGCGAAGCCGCTCCAAGCACCAGGCCAGCCCTTCCCGGTGCTGGCCTGCGGCCCAGGCCGCCTCCAGATCCATGGAAGCATCTTATGGGGGTGTGCGCAGGCGTACAAGCAACCGCAAACCGCCCGCTTACAGCGGCCGGGACAGCCGCCGGGCCGCAATAACAGCCCCCAGCACCGCCCAGCCGAGAAGCACCAGCAACGGGTACAGCCCTATCCCATCGCCTTTGAGGGCGGCCTGGATCAGAAGGCCCAGGTGCTGTATCGGCAGCAGCGAGGCCAGGGCCGCTGCCCACTCCGGAAGCATCCCACGCTGGGCCGCCACCGGGAGCAGAAACAAGGGAAAGAGGGTGGCATTGACCAGGTACGAGGCTGCGCTCGCGGTGCGTACCAGACTGCCCACCACCAGTCCCCAACTCCCAAGTACCGCAAAGCCCAGCACCAGGCCGGGCAGCAACCCGGCGAAGTTGGCCAGGCCAAGGGGCAGGCCCAGCCCAAAGGCGCCCAGCCCCAGGGTAAGCGCCAGCGCAAGCGTCCCCAGCAGCGCACAGGCCGCCACCCTGGCCGCAATGTGCACGACCATAGGCAGGGGTGTGCTCCGTAGCCGCTTGAGTAAGCCGACTTCCCGGGCCGAGGCAATGCCCATCGCCAGACCCGCGTACGCCGCCATAGCCAGCGCCAGCGCGGCTACCAGGGCCGTAGCCGAAAGAACATCTGGCCCGGACTGCCGGCTCCAGAAGAGCAGCACCAGCGGGGGGAAAGCAAAGGTGAAAAAGGTGGCGGCCCGGTCCCTGAGGTAAAGGCGGGTCTGCCAGCCGGTCTCACTGGCCAGCAAGCGAAGGGGCGACGGCGTTTGGCGAGTGATGTTCATGTGAGGCTCCTTTCAACAGGGCCAGGTAGGCTTCCTCGAGGGTGGGGGGTTGTATGCTTACCTCCTCGAGCCCTACCCCACTTCCCCGCAAAGCCATAAGGTCTTCGTCGGGCCGCAAGCTGGGAAGGGTGACCCGATCCCCCTCGACCCTGGCCCGCACAGCCAACGCAGGAGGCAGCGTAGCCTCAGTCCGCCGGAAGCTGATTTGGTAAGGAAGGCCGGCCTGGGCGATCATGGTCTGGGGGGAACCGTCGAAGATAAGCTCCCCTCCTCGCAGCAGCAACACCCGCCGACCCAGCCGTCTGGCCTCCTCCAGGTTGTGGGTGGTCAGAACGAAGGTCACCCCGCGATCCGCTAGCTCTTCGATAAGAGCCCAGATGAGCAGCCGGGCTTCCGGGTCAAGGCTGGCGGTGGGTTCGTCCAGGAAGATCAGGCGGGGCCTGCCCAATAGGGCTACGGCGAGCTCGAGCCGCCTACGCTCGCCCCCGCTCAGGTTGCGCACCCAGCGATCCCGCCGATCCGCGAGGCCCAGCTTTTCCAAAAGCTCCGGGGCTGGAAGGGGGTCGGGGTAGTAGCCGCCGAAGAGCTCGAGGGTCTCCCGGACGGTCAGCTCTGGGTAAAGCCCTGCTTTGTCCTGGAAGACAAATCCCATCTGCCTCCGCACGCCAGGCGGCAGGTGCGGGACATAGGCCCCCAGAACCCTGGCCCACCCCGCCGTGGGCCGCAGAAAACCACCCAAAATATCCAGGGTAGTGGTTTTGCCCGATCCGTTCGGCCCCAGTACCACCACCCGCTCGGCCACCCCCACCGTAAAGCTGATGCCTTTCAGCGCCGGAATTGAGCCGTACTGTTTGCGCAGGTCGGAGACCTCGAGGATGCCCACTTCAGATCCTCCGAGAAACAAACGGGCCGAACCCCGGAGTGGCCCGCAGGCCATCACCCCCTGCTGTGCACCGTCCAGGCCCAGATCGGACTCGATATCCGCGGCGCTGACCGCCCTTGTGAAGAAACAACCCAGACCAAGCTTTGTCGAAACAGGGTATGTCCATAACCCTCCGAGCACCTGTGCCACCCCCTCGATCACCTCCGTTTTTCCTCAACCTAGCCAGCTCGAGGTAGCAAGCAGGTAGCGAAGGAGCCCACTCCGATTCAGCCCCCGTACAGCCAGGAACCTCGCGCACCGGTGATGTTGTAGGGCAGCGCGTTAGAGCAAAGCCCTGCGATACGTCAACGCCTCGGCCAGGTGGGCTTCCTGAATGTGCTCGGCTCCTGCGAGGTCGGCGATGGTGCGGGCCACCCGCAGGATGCGGTCGTAGCTTCGGGCACTGAGCGCCAGGCGCTGGGTAGCGGCCTGCAAGAGGGCCTCACCGGAGGGGGAGAGCGCGGTGTGCTGGCGCAAGGCTCGGCCAAAGAGTTCGCTGTTGAGCTTCCCCTGGCGGGCTTTCATCCGCTCCCGGGCCGCCAGCACCCTTTCCCTGACAACGGCGGTAGGCTCGCCTTCGGGGGCTCGAGCCAGCTCCTCGGGGGTGAGGCGGGGCACCTCCACCACCAGATCGAAGCGGTCGAGCAAAGGTCCGCTGATGCGGCCCACATACCGCGTGCGCTGGGTGGGGGTGCAGGTGCAGCTCTTCTGAGGGTCGCCGTACCAGCCGCAGGGGCAGGGGTTCATAGCCGCAATCAACAAAAACCGCGCGGGATAGGTAAAACTAGCCCGGGCCCGGGCGATGGTCACCACCCCGTCCTCCAGGGGCTGGCGCAGCACCTCCAGCACATCGCGGGAAAACTCGGGGAACTCGTCCAGGAAGAGCACCCCCCGGTGGGCCAGGGAAATTTCTCCGGGCTTGGGGACGGTGCCCCCGCCGATCAGGCCCGCATCGGAGACGGTGTGGTGCGGGCTGCGGAAGGGCGGGGTCTGGATCAGGCCGCGCAAAAGCCGTCCGGCAGCGGAGTGAATGCGGGTGACCTCGAGCGCCTCCTGGTTCTGCAAGGGCGGGAGCAGCCCCACCATGCGCTTGGCCAGCATGGTCTTGCCCGAGCCCGGGGTACCGGTCATGAGCAGGTGGTGGCCACCGGCGGCGGCGATCTCCAAAGCCCGCTTGGCCTTGGCCTGGCCCTTCACGTCCAGCAGATCGAGGATCGCTTCGGCGGGTTCGGACTCCAGGCTGGGGCAGGTGGGGGCCAGGTCTTCCTGGCCTTGCAAGAAGCGCACCGCCTGGGCCAGGTGGGCCGCCCCGAAGACCTGCACCCCTTCGATGAGGGCCGCTTCCTGGGCCGAGGCCTGGGGCATCAGGAGCCGGTAGCCCTCCTGGTAGGCCCCCAAGGCCAGGTTCACCGCGCCGGGCACCGCGCGCAGTTCGCCGTCCAGGCCCAGCTCGCCCGCCGCGGCAAAGCCTTGCAGGGCCTCGAGCGGGATGACCCCCTGCGCGCAGAGCAGCCCCAACGCGATGGGCAGGTCGTAGTGGGTGCCTTCCTTGCGCAGCTCGGCCGGGGCCAGGTTGATCACCACCCGCCCCTGGGGGTAGGGAAACCCGGCGTTCTTGAGGGCTGAGCGCACCCGCTCGCGCGACTCCTCCACGGCCTTGTCGGGCAGGCCCACCACCGCATAAAAAGGCATCCCCTGGGAAACGTCCACCTCGACCGTGATGGGCTGGGCCTCGAGGCCAAACAGACTGTAGGTGCGTACCTGCGCCAACATGCCTTTCAGTCTACGTGCTCGACCGCCGCTTCTCCCTCGTTCTGGAGGGGCAAGGCTTCCCGTGGGGTAGATAACCCTGGGGTACTGGCGCTGTTATGCTGTTAGCCGATGAGCGGTGCAGAAGACCCCAGCCTTCCCCGTCGCCGGATTGGAGAAGTGTCGTACGTGCTGTTTTTATCGGCACCCAGGGTGATTGCCGATGGGGTGCGGGCTCACTTAGAAGCGCGCCGGATTCCGGTACACCTCGAGACCCCCTTTAGCCTGCCCGAGGCCTACCTGGGCACCTACACCGGGAATGTGAGCCTCTGGGTGCCCGAGGCGCTGTACCACGAGGCCACCCTGATTCTCGAGCGAGACCACCAAGGAGAAGCGTCATGAGCGTAGTGGGAATTGACCTAGGCGGAACCAAGATTATGGCCGGGGTGTTCAGCGAGGGCGTGATTAAGGCCAAGGTGACCGTACCCACGCCGGAGGAAGGCGGCCAGGCCGTGGTCGACGCCATGGCCCAGGCCGCCAAGGCCGCCATCGAGGCCGCGGGCGTGGGGGTGCAGGCCATTGGACTGGGCACCCCGGGGCCCCTCGACTTCAAGCGGGGCCGGATCAAGTTTGCCCCCAACATCGCCAACTTTACCGATTTCCCCATTGTGGAGCGGCTCGAGCAGGCCACCGGCCTCAGGGTCTACATGGAAAACGACGCCAACGCCGCAGCCCTGGCCGAACACAAGCTGGGGGCCGCCCAGGGCGCCGAAAGCACCCTCTACATGACGGTCTCAACCGGGGTGGGGGGCGGCTTTGTCTGGGGCAACAAGGTGCTGCGCGGCGTGAACGGACAGGGGGGCGAGATCGGGCACATCACCATGCAGCCGGGCGGCCCCCTGTGCGGCTGTGGGCTGGACGGTTGCCTCGAGGCCCTGGCCACCGGCCCGGCCATGGAGCGCATGGCGCTGGCTTCCTTCAAGCGTGAAATGGGCACCCGCGAGCTGTTCGCGCTTTTCCAGCAAGGCGACCCCCGTGCCAGCCGCATCGTGTTGCAGGCAGCAAGCTGGGTGGGCATCGCGCTGGCTTCCCTGGTCAAGTGCTACGACCCCGAAGTAATTGTCCTGGGTGGCGGAGTGGCCCTCAACGCAGGCCCGGCCTACCTCGAGGAGGTGCAGCGCAGCTACCACCGCTACATGGAGAACTGGATTACGCCGCCCCTCCACCTGGCCAAGCTGGGGGGCGAAGCCGGGCTATTGGGGGCGGCCCTGACCGCAGCCATCGAGATCGGCGAGATCTAGCCCGGCCCTTCTCCACTGCTCGAGGCATCCAGCCAGGCCATCTGCGCCTCGGAAAGACAGATTCGCAAAGCCGCTGCGTTTCCCTCGGCCTGGCGGGCGTTTTTAGCTCCAGGAATGGGAAGGGTGCCTTTTTGTATGCACCAGCGCAGGGCCACCTGGGCAGGGGTGGCGCCCAACGATTCAGCGATCCTGTGAAGAGCCTGGAGCAGTGCGGGAATCCGGGCCTTGTGGGTGACGTAGCGCTGGGCCCGGTAGCGGCCGGGTGGAGGGTTTTCCAGGCTGTACTTGCCGGTGAGCCAGCCCATAGCCAGCGGGCTGTAGGCCATCAGTACGATGCCCTCGGCCTGCATGGCGCGCAGAAGGCCCGTCTGCTCGGGTTTGCGCTCGAGCAGGTGGTACTCCACCTGGTTGACCGCCAGGGGAACCCGGTGCTGCTCGAGCACCTTGGCCACACGCTCGAGCTGCTCTAGGTTATGGTTGGAGACCCCCACCGCCCTGGTCAGCCCCTGCTCGTAGGCTTCGGCCAACGAAAGGGCCCACTGCTCGAGCGGCACCGGCCTCCAGGGCCAGTGCAGCAAATACAAGTCGATCTGGGGCAGCTGCAAGCGCTGCAGGCTTTTCTTGAGCGCACCCAGGAGCGTCTTGCGGGAGAGCCGCCAGGGGTAGGGAAATAATTTGCTGACCACCAGGGGCTTGGGCTCATAGGTGTGGTAGAAGCGCCCGATCAGCCTTTCCGAAAGACCAAAGCCATAGAACTCGGCGGTGTCAAAAAGCCGCACCCCTCCCTGCAGGGCCGCTCGGTAGGCCGCCTCGGTATCGTCTGCTTGGTAGCCCTGGCCGTAGCCCCAGACCAGCCGGTCGCCCCACTGCCAGGTGCCGATACCCAGGGGTGGAATCGCCGGAAGCCCCTTGATTTGAATCCGTTCGCTCACCCCTCGAGCCTACCCTGCCCATCCGGCCCAGGTATGTGACATATGAGCAGCCCGGCTACCCCTGCACCACATCGAAATAGGCCTCCTGCAGCCGATTCACGATGACCTCGAGGCCCTTGTCTATAGCCCGGTCGAGGTTTTCTGCCGGGATGAGCGGAACCCCGGCGCCTCGAGCCAGTTCAACCAGGTGCTGCTGGATTAGGCGAATTTCACTGAAGTACTGCGCATAAGCCCCACTGGTGCGCGACCCTCCGGTCTCCCGCTCGCGCAGGGCAAAACGGTCGCGGTGCAGGGCCTCGTCCTCGAGCACCAGCATGATAGGAATCTGAATGACCTCGTGCTGGTACTGGTGGGTCATATAGCCCGGCACCACATGCACACCCTCCACCACCAGCGAAGTTTTTTCCCGGGCGCTGCGCTCCTGAATGGCCCGCAGACCCACCGCCACCCTCGAGACCTGATCGCGGAACCCTTGCATCACCAGGGCCGCACTGGGTTCGGCTTTCTGGGGCATGGCCAGCACCCGCCACGACTCAAAACTGCTGGTGTGCAGGGTGGGCAGCAGGTCTTTGGGGATGGTCGCCCGCAGGATCTCCCGCACCGCGTCGGTCGAAATGATGCGGGTAATGCCCAGCCGGTAGGCCAGCGCCGAGGCCAGCACGCTCTTCCCCACCCCCGCCACCCCTCCAATCAACAGGTGCACCGGCTTCACGGCCCGCCGGATGCTGCGCAACAGGTGGTAGCGCCGGGCCACCTCCTCCCCTGCCTCCTCCATCAGCTCCTCGGCGACCGCTTTGCGCAGGTCGTCGCGCTTGACCACCGTCGAACCGCTATCGCGCAGACGGCGTTCCACGTCGCGGGCCAGCCGGTAGGCCGCATCGGGTGAAAGCCCCACCGCCATCACCGACTGGGCCAGCACCCCTTTGGAAAAAGGCACCCGCGGCTCACCCTCGCCTTCTTCCACAAAAATTTCTCCGGCCAGGGCCTGCCTTCCGGCATAGCGGTTTTTTGCAGCAGGCCCAAACAACTCTTCAATCTCGGCTGCAATGCGCTGCTCCAGCTCGTCGGCGTCAATAGAGCGCACCCCGCTGCGGCGCAGGCGGTTCTCCAGCGAGCGGGCAATGGTCTGAGCCTCGCGCATAGAAAACCCCGCATCCTCCAGGCTGCGCACCAGCACCCCCTTGGAGAAAGGCCGGCGGCGGTAGCCCTCCCTGACCACAATGTCTTCAAAGGCCTGGGTCTGGCCCTTAAGCCGTTCGGCCATCTCGGGGCCAAAGTTTTTTTCCACCTCTTGAATCAGCATCTTCTTAAGCGCAAGGGCAGTAACTTCTGGCTTTTTGCGGGCCCGCAGTTGTTCTTCGATGGTGTGGGCTACCGACATGGCCGGCTCCATCTTGAGGCCCGCCATCATCATGGACTCCACCAAAAGCCCCTTCGAAAACGGCCACCGAAACCCCCCAGGTGTCTTGATAAACACTTCGCGCACGGTTCAATCGTACCCGAAAAAGGTTTGACACACCCCATTCGCAGGTGCTAACCTAACGCTTGCTGAACCCCTTCAAGGGGCAGCGGGCGCGGCGCTGTAGCCAAGTGGTAAGGCAGAGGTCTGCAAAACCTCCATTCACCGGTTCGAATCCGGTCAGCGCCTCCAAAGATTCTCCGCTTGTTTTAGCGAGAATACCGGATTGAAGCCCTATGCGGGCGCGTAGCTCAGATGGCTAGAGCACTACCTTGACACGGTAGGGGTCGTTGGTTCGAGTCCAATCGCGCCCACCACGTTCCCAACGAGAAAACCCCCTTATGCAAAGACTGCATAAGGGGGTTTTTGGTGCAACCGTGGTGCAACGCGCCTAGTTCAGGGTGCGAGGGGTGGGGTTCAGCAGCTCGCTCAGGGGCACGGCCACCTCTTCGAGTTCCCACGCCGAAACCGAGCGGTAGATGTCCAGGGTGATCGAGGGCCGGGCGTGTCCCAAACGGCGGCTCACCAGCTCGATTTGCCGGGTCTTCTGGGCGAGTAGCGTGGCGTGGGTGTGGCGCATCATGTGCGGCGACAGGTGGGGCAGCATGGCCGCTTCGATGGCCCGCGTCACTTCCTCTTCGGGTTGGCCGCGCATGGCCTTTCTAAGCTCTTTGCCCCGCTTCGCATTGTGGGTCTTGATGATCTGGCCCATGTCCCGGTTCACGTTGCGCGGGTGCAGGGGGTGGCCGGTGCTCGAGGGGAACACCAACCCCGAATCGTACCACTCCTTCCCCAGGATGCGGCGCTCTTCGGCTAGCTTGGCCCGCCATTCCTCCAGCACGGCGGCCACGTCCGGCCCGAAGCCCACCACCCGGCGGCTGGTGCGGGTCTTGGGCGGGCCGATGTGGACACCGCCCTTGTCCGGGGTTAGGGTCTGCTCCACCCGAAGGGTGCGGCCCTCCAGGTCCACGTCCACCCAACGCAACCCTAGCAGCTCCTCTCGCCTCAGGCCGGTGGCAAACCCCAGGTAGAACAGCGGATACAGCCGGTAGGGGCGGGCCACCTCGAGGAAACGGGCCACGGTCGCGGCGTCCCAGGCTTTGACCTTGCGGGTCGCGGGGGCGGCCTCCAGCTTCACCGGGCGGGCTACGTTGCGCGGGATGAGCTCCATGACCACGGCGCGTTCAAGGGCGGCCTCGAGGGTGCTCAGCACCTCACGGCGGTAGGAAGGGGCTAACTCCTTGGCCTCCAGGGCGCGGGCGAAGGTGTGGACGTGCCCCGGCCTCAGCTTGCGAAGCTCCATGCTCCCCAGGTGTTGGGTGATGTGCTTGGCGTGGGCCTCGAGCTTGAGCCGGTAGGTGGGCGCGGCGCGGGTGGCCTTGGCCTCGACCCAGGTCTTCACCCACTCGCCCACCGTCAGGCGTTCGTGCGTGGCTAGCATCCCCTGGGCGGCAGCTACCTGAAGTTCACGGGCCTTCTGCATGGCCTCTTCCGGGGTGTGGCCCGTCACCCGGCGGCGGTCCAGCTTCCCATCCGGGCGGCGGCCTACGGTCACTTGAACGCTCCACGAATCCCCGCGCTTCACCGGCTTGGAGCCAAGGCCGTTAGCTCGCTTGCGTGGTTCTGGTTTACTCTTGCCCATCCCGCACCACCTCCAGCACGTCACCCACCTCGAGCCGTTTACCCGTGAGCCGTTCTAGGGCGCTAAGGATGCGCTCGAGGGTTCCGAAGTCCACCCCACCCACACGGTTATGAACGATCTTATGCACCGCTTGCGGGGTCAGGCCCGATTCCTTTGCCAGCCGATAAGCGCTGATCCGGTGTTCGCTCAGGACTTGCTCAAGTCGCCATTGCACCTTAGTCACCCCTCCATCATTCAGCCCGGTTTATGTTCTCACCTATAATCAACCATCAGTTGATTATTATAAGGGTGCGGTAGGCTCAAGTCCAAACACAGAGCCCCCGGCTCATCACCGGGGGCTCGAGCTTTGCTAGGGCTTCAGCAGCACCAAAAGCCCCCCGTCAGCGGCCCGGTGACGCTGGATGGCCTTCACCAGAGCCGGGTGAACCTCTACCGGCACGAGTGCCTCTGGGCGGTCGGCGGCTAGCAGCAGCAACAAGACCATCACCGGGCGGCCCTGCTCGAGGGCCTTCACACCCGGCGAATCGGCCTCATCGGCCCGCACCGCGAACCAGGACGGGGTATCCCCTCGAGCATCAAGCCACAGTCCGACAAAAGGTGCGTCGGCATCTAGCAGGCTTTGCGCGGCTTGTTCGAGTTTGGCGAGTCGGGTCTTCATGCGGCACCTCGGTACTGCGATAGAGCGCGCTCGAGGGTTTCAAGGCGGGCCTCGAGGTCGCCCAACTCGGCTAGCTTGATCAGGGCTGAGGCGGCTTGGGCGGTGGCATGAACGGCCCGAAGCCTCACCTGCGGGTCACCATCCTCGAGCAGGTTTACGGCGGTTTTCAGGCCCCGCTTAAGGGCGCTTCGGGCCACGTTCAGATCGGTGGTTTTTGACGGCGGGCGCGGCATTATCTCACCTCCGGGGAGGGGCTACCCCCCCTCCCCTCTGAACATCTTCTGAACCGGCGGCACCGGGATCTTGTAGTCCTGTGCACCAAAGTGCAGCGCGGCGGCTAGGGTCTCATCGAGCTTGGGCAGGTATTCCTCAGCCGCTTCGAGCGCATCCACAGCGGCGGCCTTCTCTGGTCCAGCCAGGCCCCGGCGCAAGCGGGCCATAGCCTCTTTGTACTGGTACTTATCGGCCTCGTCACCGTCCTGGACGAGCTTACCCACCGTTGGGGAGGCCAAGTAGTGCTGTAGCGCGGTGTCTTGGTGCTCGAGGGCGTGCTTCACCAGCTTATCGAAGCGCTCGCCAAGACGACCGGGGGTGTTGGCCCAGAGGGTTTGAAAGTTCGTGGCCGCGAGCAGTTGGGCCGTCTCGCTCGGCGGGTTGGGCTTGGAGCGGGCCTCGAGGTTGGCGAGGTAGGTGGCGCGGGCTTGGCGGTACTCGTTCACGAGCGCCTCAAGGCGGTTCTTGAACGACTGACGAAGGGCGTCCCAGGCTTGCGATTTGCCCAATGGGGAAAGGGACTCGTCACGGTCAATCAGCGCGGCCCGGCGGGGGTAATCGGCAAGGGCGGCGAAGATTTGGCGCACCGGGCCGGTGATCGAGTCAGGGGGGTTGAGCTTGGAGACGATTTCCTCGCTGGTTGCGGCTAGAAGGGTCTGGGTGCTGTTGGTCAACATGAGCGTACTCCTATGAGGGTTTGAGAGGGGACTTAGGGTCGAGGGCCTGAGGGCTTGCGGCGGGGGTAGGGGGCGCTCGAGCCGATAGGGCAAGGGTAACGCGGGTCATGGCTCCCACCCGGTGGGCCTCGAGGGTGGCGTATAGCTCGGTAGGGGTTCCCTCCCAGGGGCCAGCCTCGAGCAGTCGGAGCAGGGCGGGGGGTAGGTGGGGATACCTAGGCGGCATGGCCCACCTTTTCCTTGCGTCGCACCACCGCCACAGGGTGATTGCCTGCGTATAGGGCCACCCCCTCCCGTGGCTCGGGGTAGTAGCGGCGTACCTTGTTCAGGGCCTCGAATAGCCACCCCTCAGGAGTGTGGGTGGGCATACCGGGCCAGCGGGCGTGGGCCTCGAGGTCAGCCCGGCTAGGGCGCACCAGCCGGGCCACCACCTCCCCGTCCGCTTCCACAACTAGCAGGGGGTGGCCTATCTCCTCGAGCTTGTCTACCAGTTGGGGCAGCAGGGGGTAGAGCGCGTGCCAGGGGTTCACAGCAGTTTCACCTCCCAGTCCCCCCCCTCTTCCTCATCCGCTGCTTGCGTAGCGCGGCTACCCCTTATATCTCCAGGAGTGGGAACAGTGGGAACAGTGTGTTTTGTGCCGTCCTGGACGTGGTTTAGGCTGTTCCCACTTTTTCCGCTGTTCCCACTCGCGAGTGGGAACACCTCCGAAGCCGCACCAGAAGGGGGTTTTTGTTCCCACTCCTGAGTGGGAACACCCGGATTAGTGGGAACAGGGTTTATGCCGTCCTGGACAGTGTTGTGCTCATTGTTCCCACTGTTCCCACTTTTAGCGATATATACCCCTGCCAGGTGAATCACTCGGGCCAGCTCACCCCCAACCCTGACCCGGGCCTGATACCGGGTTACCCCTGCCTCAACCCGAGCGTGGATAGCCCCGCGCTCCGCTAGCCGCTTCCACAGGGTGCGTTCTGTGGGTAAAGGTTCGCCCGACTCGTTCGCCAAACGGGCCAGCACGGTATAGGTGGGGGTCGGGTCGAGGTACAACCCGTGGGTTTCGAAGTCGTCCGGTAGCCACCCAACCTGTGGCCCTAGGGGTTCCCACACGCCGTGCGCGTCAGGGTGGCCGCTGGTGGTTTCCCGGTAGCGCCAGCCCCAGTGGGAGGGGTCGGAGAGGTAATCCTCTATGTCCCGCCCGGGTCGCCAGTTCAAGGGCATGAGGTGGCCCCGTCCCATGCGTAGGGCGGAGAAGAGTAGCCCACCGAAGCGTTCTACGGGGTCCGAGCCGCGCTGGTGCTCCCCCTGTGCTTGCAGCACGTGGCCCAGGGCCTCGAGCACTTCGCCCTCGAGGGCGGCCTGGTCTGCCCCCACGGCGGCGGCATAAGCGCGGTAAAGCTCCCACACAGCGTGAAGGCGGGCTAGCGCATCCGTAGTGCGGGCGTGACTACTGCTGTAGCGAGGTCGGAGCGCTTCTATCTGACTCCGCAAGCGGTCGCGGTGGGCCTCGAGGTCTCGGGCCAGCCAGCGCACCCAGCCGCTCAGGGCACGGGCGTACACCCCCTCACGGGCTTGGGTTTGGGCCTCGGTGAGCAGGGGTAAGCGCACCTCGCCCCTCTCTAGCTCGAGGAAGAGGCAGCGGGCACGGATGGAATGACCCGGCGGTAAGTCCTCCCCGGTGACCAGAAGGCTACCTCGAGGGGGCCTATCCCCTGCCAGTGAGCCGTCAGCCCGCATCCTCCCACGGCCTGTGGCGTTGCCTTGGGAGCGCAACAGCCGGGCAGCCTTGGCCTGTAGCTCCTTCTGTTTCTGCTCAGACGCTTGTGGTGCGTAGTCGTCCACCAGCAGCAAGGCATCCTTAGCGGTGAACGCGTAGCCCTCGAGGGCGTTGGCGGTACCTTCCCAGCTTGCGGGTGGGGCCTCGTGCCAGCCCCACAAAGACTGAACCACCAGGGCTAGGCTGGTTTTCTGGCTTCCGCTAGGCCCTGCTAGGTAGAGCGAGAAGGGGCTGTGGCCCAGCGGTGCGGCCAGGGCGTAAAGCAACAGGGGCACGCTCACCCGTGAGGGGGCCACCTCGCGCAAGCCCCACAAGGTGGGGATGGCCTCGCGCTCGGCCTCACCCTCGGGGGGGTCGGGTAGGGCGAAACCCTCGAAGACGCGGCCAGGGGCAACCTCGAGGGCTTCCGCACTCCCCTCTGCTCCGATACCGCCCCCAGCATGGAGGTACACCCACTGCTCGCCAACCTTCGCCCAACCCAGGTGGCGGTACACGGTAGCGCGGCGTAGCCCCTCCAGGCTCAAGAACTGGATCGCGGCGCGCAGGTGGTCCCGGTTGGACTGGCCCGGTAACACCACAGCCTCGCTTCCCCAATGGCGGGCTACCCAGTTGAGGGCGGAAAACTCAGCCGCCCTGACTAAGGCCACGGGCTGAGACCGGCCTGTGGAGGTGTAGCCTTTGACCTCAAACAGCGTCTCGGCCTCGAGCCCGTCGGTTGCGATTATTTCGCGCTCGATGACGGCGCAGAAGTTGCTTAGCGGGTAGTAGCCCACCCGCTGCTGTTCGCCCCGCTTTTCCGGCTTGGCGGCCCAAATCTGCCCGCGCTCGATCTTGTAGCGCGGTTCCCCGAGCACCAGCCCGCCTCCGGTGCGGCCATCCAGGGGGCATGTGGGCGCTTCCGCAGCCTCGCTCGCCCGGGCTTTCTCCAACGTGCCCTCTCCGTAGGTTCTGCCGTCGCTAAAGCGTTTCTCATCCCACTTTGGGCGGTAGAGCCCGCTTTGCCGGAAGAGCCGATCCACCCGGCCCGTGTCGTTGCCGCACCACCACATGAGGTGTTGGGTCAGGGCCAAGTCGGCTTCAGACTGGGAGGGGTAGCCGCTGGTGTCGCCGTCCCACAACCGGCGAATCTTAGCCCCGTGCTTGCTCGAGAACATGCGCTCGAGCAGGGCGGTGTCGTCGAGGGCCACAGGTTGGGGGGCTCCTTTGAGCGTTTCCTGCTTTCGCGGGAATATCTCAGCTAACAGGGCCTCGAGTTCGGCTTGGCGGTCCTCGAGGTCTTCGGGGTACCCCGTCCAGTGCCAGCCCGTGACGGTGAAGAATCGCCCGTGGTCGTACACCTCGAGGTCCACACCGGGGGCTAGCTGCTTGCGGTTGCCGATCCCGTCGGGTAGCTTGCCCCTTAGCAGGACGTGGCAACCCTTCCGGCTTGGGCTCCACTCGGTGTAGGAGTTCAGCCTATCCACGATGGTCTGAGCCTCGAGGGGCACGCCTTCCCCAGCCCACGCTTTCCAATCGAGGTCCACCCCCACGATGCCGCCATCCTTGGCGAAGACGAAGCCCAGGCCGTCGAAGTTGCCCGCCTTGAGGGCCTTCACGGCGCTTTCAAAATCAGTCCAGGTGGTAGGGTCGTTACTCCTCGCGGGCTTGCCCGACGGCTGATAGGGGGCCTTGGTGCGCTTGCCGTCCCGCTCGACAAAGCGCCACAGCACCCATTGGTTCAATGAACGCAGGGAGGAAGGCACGCTAGCGAGTCGCATCCTTCCACCCCTTCATGAACCCGTCAATGAGCTTGGAAGCCTCGAGCCGATTAGCGGGTGTCGGCCCACGGTACCCCAGGTTGTGGAGGTAGCGTAGCTGTTTTTCGGTCGGGGGCTGTCCCGCCATCCAGCGCTCTATAGCGGTTTCCGACCGCTCGGCCTTGAGCCGTTGTCGCTCGCGCAGGGGCAAGCTTTCCCACCACAAGGCCCAGCGAGCCCCGGCTAGCAGGGCCTCGGGGTCCAGCTCGGCCAGCAACCTCAAGGTGTGGGCGGCCTCGTTCCAGGTGCGACGGGCGGCCTTCTCGAGGGCGTAGCCCACCACCTGGTGAGGCTCGGAGCACCCGGCGCGTACCGCCTCGAGCAGGCTGTTAGCGGCGGTGCTCCGTTGCTCGGGGGGGAAGTGTGAGAGGAAGGCCAGCCGAGCATGTAGAATGTCGTTAGGGATTCCCACAGTCAGCCCCCCTACTCAGCCCCGCCAGCCCCGGCGGGGTTTTTGATTAGTGCCACGAGGTCGGCCCCCTCACGGCTAGCCTGCTCGAGGAAAGCCTCGAGGTCGTCTACCCGCACCAGATAGCGCGTCCCGGCCCGCACGTGCGGGAGGCGCTTCGCCAGCGCGTACGCGATTTGGCGCGATAGCCCGTAGGTGCGCCGGATATCAGAGGGGGCCAGTAGCCGTTTTCCGGTGGTTGCTGTCGGTTCCCTAAGCATACCGGCCCCATCGTGGGGCCGGGCATGTAAACTCGTGTTTTTTGACGGGAAGTTAACGTCTTCTAAGTGGGCGTAGCTCAATCCCTAGCGCTTCGGCAAGCTCTTTTTGAGCCTTCAAGATAGTCAAGTCTGGCCGTTCGGTCCCTCGGTAACCCCTGGACTTAAGCCGTCTGGCTAGCACTTGGTTAGGGGTTCCTTTGCACTGCCGTTCAGCTAGCCACCTCAGGTGCTCTTCAAGCTCGCGCTTGCGCTCGAGGTCCCAGCCTTGTGCTTCGGCCTGTTCGCGCACCTCGGCTATGTAGTCCTTCAGAAGCCACACCATCCGCTCCAGGTATGCCGCCTCTGACTCGTCTTCAGGATTCCACGCGGGGAGGCGCGGGGGGCCAAAGCTCAGGGGGTCATACACCACAGCCGGGCCTATCCCCCACCCTCGCGACAACGATCTGTCTTCGGGGTATCTCTCCCAAAGCTCTAGGACTTACGCAGTTGGGTGAAGGATGTGTATGGGATTGGCCAGGTAACTTCGTATCGCCTCGCGGATAATGCTTGCCTTGGACTCATACCAACTCACCCCCGTTCGCAAGCGGTACACCTCCAGCCTCAGAAAAGCACGTAGGGACAGAAGAAGGTGGCCCAGGATAGAGGCCCTCTTTCTCACCTGGGCCCGCTCCACCCCGCAACACCCCTTGAGCCCCCGGTGGTAGACCTCGATACCCCAGCCTGCCCGCTCCAACTCCCCCCGCCGACCTTCAGTCATCCCCAGGTCGTTGGTCGCCCAGTGCTCCGCGTCCCCGTCTTTCGAAACCGTCCGGAACACCCTGACCAGACCAAAACCCCTCAGGTGCACCACCCGCCCCTCCGGCGGTATCTCCACCTCGCTCACCGGCCGAAGCCCCTCCCTATCCGGGTTCACCTGCCGGTTCCCCTTCAGCCGCGTGAGGAAGCGCCAGCCCAGGCGAGCAATCTCCTTCAGGTTCTCCAGCGAAGCGTACCAGCTATCCATTAGCACGTACGCTGGAGCAAACCCCCGTCCCTTGGCTACCCGCAGCATCTCCATAAAGTGCTCGTTCTTGGTCTTCCCTTCCCAGGGCTTGTCATAAATCCTGAAGTCGCAGGGGATGAGGGCCTGGCCCTCCGTCCACAGCAGGGTCATGAGGGCGATCCCCTTGACCACCCGCTGGTGCTTGCCGCTCCAGTGGTAGGTCACCAGCTCCATCCGCTGGGCGTAGGGTTTATCCAGGGTGGTGTCGTCCAGCACCAGAAGCCCCCGGGTGGGCTCCACCACGGCCCTGGCCTCCTGCCACAGCGCCTCCGTGTCGGGAGGCTGACGCTGGAGCAGGCGGGTGAAGGCGTCGTGGGCGGGAGCGCTGGGTTCCTCGGGTTGGCAGCGGGCGGCCTCGGTACAGGTGAAGACCTTCTGGGCGGCGATGAGGAAGTGGATATAGTCCAGGTCGGTGCACTTTGGGGGGTTCATGGCAGCTAACTCCTCTTGGCCTGTTTGCTTTGCAGAAAAGGGTAGCCGAGTAGAGGGGTGAGGGGCAACTGCGTAACTCCTAGCTCGAGCCGGGCTAGCCCGGCCTCGAGGGCCTGCGGATGATAAATCCACCAGCGCCTAGCCCACTCCTCGAGTCCGTGGTACAAGCCGGTAAGAGCCTCCAGGGCAGGAGCTAGAGCCGGAGAAATCTCCGCCAAGTCGGGGGCCTCCTCCACGTGGCTTCGCAAGCGGTCGAGGCTGACGCGCCAGCCGTCACCGATCCGCCAGCCGGTTTCTTTGGTCAGCTTCACGGCTTCGATGTAGGCCGGGAGCAGCTTGCGCAATTCTTCTAACACCTCACGATGCTCTTTGGCGATTATGGCTAGGAATGCTTGCCAGTATTCCCAGGCCCGGACGTTTTTGGGTGCGTAGGCTGTCAGCAATTGCCCCCTCCACCCGGCCACCGGTAGAATAGGGGAAGCCCCGCACAGGCTCCCCGGCTAATGGCCGGGGTTTTGTTCGATTGTACCACCGGGTTCCCTCGTTTTCTCATGGTGCAACCGTGGTGCAACGGGAAGCCCGGAATACCCTGGTAAGGGGTGGAAAGCGGTAGAATCGGCAAAGGGAGTTTTAGTGTCCTGGACATGTATTCTGTGGGGTGTCCCGGCATTATACAGAACGCCTTGGAAGGCCAAAAATAGCATTGACACGGTAGGGGTCGTTGGTTCGAGTCCAATCGCGCCCACCACGTCCAGCACGAGAAACCCCCTTTATGCAAAGAGCGCATAAAGGGGGTTTTTAGATGCAGCCAGGCTACCTTCGGCCGGCTCACTCCAAAGCCTGTTGGGCCGGTTTAACACCCAAAAAGCGAAACGGATACTCGTCGCTCAGCTCGGCCCGGCCTTCGTTGACCAGCTCCTGCATCAGCTTCATCAGGCGTCGGCGGGACATGGGGAAGCGGGCCTCGAGGTCGTCGTAGGTAAGGGGGCTTTCGATGAGCGCAGCGGCCACCGCTGCTTTGAGTTCGGCCCACTTGCCGGCCCTCGAGCCCCGGTCTTCACCCAGCAAACAGGCCACCGCCTGGTCGCGCAAGACGGTGGCCTCGATAATGCTCAAACCCAGGCTGGGGGCCAGATCGGCCAGCGATTCGCCCCGGGCGTAGGCTAAAACCAGCATGGGCTGGGGCTCGGGCAATTCCTCAACCGCTTTCTCCAGCGGTACCCCCAGGCGCTGTTCCACGGCCAGACGAAAGCGGCGGCCCTGGATTTGCGCGGTATTGTCTTCTTCACGGAGTTTTTTGAGGGCGCGAATCTCCACCTGGCGCACCCCCTCGGGGGTCAGGTCGAGCCGCCCTCCAATGGCCCGCAGGGTCTCGCCCGACGCCCGGGCCAGCAATACCTCGCGCTCGAGCGGATAGAGTAGCTCAAGGCGGTCAGCCAGCTGGCTTGGTGATATACCCTTACTCAGAAAATATTGTCCCGGCGTTTTTTTAGGCATATATACTAGGAACTCTCCTACGGTTTTAGATTATAATGACACAAAGGGTGCCACAAAGCCATTCGCGTACCCGCAATTTGCGTTGTGCAGAACCGGGCATTGAAAAGGCAAGAACCTATGAAACAGGCTGCCATTCTCATAATGACATCAAAGAATAACCCGTCTTCCATGCGCTCCACCACCGGCACGGGCTGGAGCAAACTCTACCAGGCCGCCGACTGCTACCTCGATCTCAGCTACAAACAGGACGGCCCGCAGAGTCTACTGCTAGGGCAGTTGCTCCGTCAGGGCGGGGTTAGTTTCACCTCAGCCAAAGCCACGCTGCTAGACCCCAAGGGAACACCCGTTCAGGTAGCAGAACTAACCCCCAAAGCAGGTTTCCGCATGGTGGTTGGAGATCTGACCGCACACCGGCTCGAGCTCACCCTCGACCAGACCACCTTCGATATAGCCCTTTCCTGAGCCGCATAAGGCCCGGCTGTGCTGGGTGGTGCAAATATCACAGCCCGGCCAGCAAGCTGCCCCTAGACTGAACTCATCTGCCTCGGTCGAGCGGGGTGGGTAGCACAATGTGATTTATGCACTTTGTAAACGAAGTGCAGGTTTTGCCTTGTCGGTATTGACCGCACAGGGGGTCGTGGGGTATTTTCTTCTCCAAGGTTGGAAGTCAAAAAATAAAAGCGCTTCCACATCGTCTAGGAGGAGGAAACTATGAAGAAGCTCGCCTTCAAAATCGCCACCCTGATCGCCGCCCTGGTCGCCCTGGCCGTAGCCGCTGGTGCCGACACGACCTGGCAGTAATCACGTAACGCTTCAGCGGGTGCGGATGTGCAAACCGCACCCGCTATCTTTTTTTGGTGCCATAGACTGAAGCAGTGAAGGCCCTGCTGCCACTGCCCCCTTTACGCGTCCTACTCTTTTTGTTGTGCCTGCTGGGGGCCTTTGTGGGCCTGCTGTACGCGCTGCGCCTGCAGCCAGGCCCCTACCCCCCAGAAGCCCTGGACATGGTCTTCTGGGCAGTGTTGATCGTCCTTGCAAGGCGCATCCACGTACCCCTGCCCTTCAATGCGGCCATGTCCCACGCCTTTGTGGTGGCCCTGGCCACGGTCACCCTCTTCCCCGCCTGGCTGGCTGCGGGCCTGATGTTTATCTTTAGCTTCAACAAGGACTTCGGCCGGCCCGGCTACACCTGGTACAAAGACCTCTTCAACCGCACCCAGTCGGGCTTGGCCACCGGTCTGGCCGGTTGGGCCTGGGGCTGGGCGCAGGCCCACCTTGGCTCCCACCCCTACCTGCAGGAGGCCGTGGGGATCGTGGCTGCCTCGCTGGTGTATTTTTTTGTCAATGTGGGCAGCGTAACCTACGTGATCCACCTGGCCAGCGGGGTGGGGCTGCGCAAGGTCTGGTTTGAGAACTACAGTTGGCTCTGGGTGAGCTATCTCGTGCAAGCACCGGCGGGGCTGCTGCTGGCCAAGGCCTATCAGACTCCGCTGGTCTGGGGCTGGGGGGGCTTTACGGTGCTCTTCTTGATGCTGCTCCTCTACTTCTCGCGCTACTACTGGGACGAGAAGGTGAAGCTGGAAGAGTCGTTCGATACCACCATCGAGTTGCTGGTATCGGCGCTGGATGCCAAAGACCCCTTTACCCGCCTGCACTCCGAGCGGGTAGCAGCCATTGCCAGCAGCCTTGCCAAGCGCATGGGCTTCGACGAGCAGGACACCAAGCGCATCACCTATGCGGCGCGTATCCACGACATTGGCAAGGTGGCCATTCCAGATTCGGTCTTGCTCAAGCCCGGCAAGCTGTCTGCGGAAGAATTTGCCCTGATCAAGAGCCATCCTGCCAAGGGCCTCGAGGTGCTCCGACCCATGCTCAGCCGCTTGTCTAAAGATATCCAGGGGGTTATTTTGCATCACCATGAGCGCTGGGATGGAACCGGCTATCCCCACGGGCTCAAGGAGGAGCAAATTCCGCTCTGGGCACGCATTATAGCGCTGGCCGACGCCTACGAGGCCATGACCGCGGGCCGGGCCTACAGCCCGGCCAAAACGCCCCAGGAGGCCCTTAATGAGATAATCATGCAGGCGGGGCGGCAGTTTGACCCGCAGGTGGTGCGGCATTTCGAGGCTTTGTGGCACGAAGATCTGATCTGGAAGGATCGGGGGGAGTTCTTACGACGCTATACCTTGCCAGCGCACTTATCGGGGTTGTCCTCGCTCTTGGACTCCGGGCCAGCCTCCGCGACATCGCCAACCTCGAGCTCAGGTCGGCCTGGGTCTTTGTAGCCGCGGCGCTGTTGGAAGGGGGCCTGGCCTTTGCCACCGTTCGCGGCCTGGTGGCCCCCGAAATTGCCGGCCCGCTGGCAAAAACCCTGGTGCTGGTGCTGGTGGGCTATGGTTTGTGGGCCAACGCCCACCTGCGCGGGCTATGGTTTGTGGGGCTGGGTCTTTTTTGCAACGCGCTGGTAATTTTTGCCAACCGCGGGCACATGCCTGTAAGCAGCGAGGCGCTGTACAAGGTAGGTCTGGAGTCCTATATTCCCAGGCTCCAGCAGCAGTACGACGCCGTCCATACCCTGATGACCGATTCCACGCGGCTATGGTTCCTGGCCGACATAATTCCGGTGCGCATACTGGGCTACACCAACGTAATTAGCCTGGGTGACGTCTATCTGATGGTGGGCATCGCGCTCACCATCGTGGGTGGGGCCTTGGAAAGCAAAAGAAAGGCGCAGGAACCTATAGACATCGATCTGCGCTTCTAGAGTAGCCTGCTTTGGGGGCGCGAAAAAGAAACAGCATATGGTTCCGCATGGAGGCCATTCCGCTTGGGTTAGTTCACCACCATTCGGTGACGAACCAACCCGACCGAAGGGAGTAGAAAAGCATTTCGGTAGCGGCATTGAGGCTTGCCAAGATGGGCAACACCACCTAAATGCGTATTAGAGGGCAAAGCTCCAGACTATCGCCAGGCCTGCCCAGCGACTTTAATCCAGCCACTTCTCCATGAAGATCAGCTCGTCGCAGCGGTAGCCCAGCCGCTCGAAGAAGTCCTGGGCTCCGGTGTAAGAAGGCTCTATCAGCAGGTTGAGCTTCTGGCAGCCCTTGGCTTTGAGGCGGGCCTCGAGCTCCTCCAGCATCCGCTTGCCCCAGCCCTGCCCCTGGCCGAAGGGGTGGATGGCCATGTGGTACAGCCAGCCCCGCCGTCCGTCGTAGCCTGCCAGCAAGGCCCCCAGAATCTGGCCGTCTTCCTCGACCACCAAGAACAGATCGGGGTCGCGCTCGAGCTTCTTCTGTAGACCCTCGAAACTATCCGAGGGGTTGAGCTCCAGGCCCGCGTCTTGCCAGAGGGCCAGTACACTCGTGTAGTCGGCCATGCAGAACTCGCGGATGGGCATACTTCCTTCAGAGTAGCGCAAAACCCCACACAGAAAAAAGGAGGCCTCGGGGATGAGATCGCGAAAGCAGTTACGGCTTGAACACCACCTTGATGCCCCGCCGGGTGGCCGCGGTTTTGATGGCCTCGGGCCAGGCCTCGAGGCCAAATTGGTGGGTGACCATGGCCTCCACACCCTCCATCTCGGGCAGCAGCTTGACCGCCTCGGCGAAGTCGTCCCAGCTATAGGCATAGCTGCCCACCAGCCCCACCTCGCGGAACCAGTAGGGCGAAAAGTCGTGCAAAGCGGTGGCCGGGGCCCCCAGCAGCAAGACCCGCCCCCCTTCCTGCACAGCCCAGCTGGCCTCCTGCAAACCCTGGGGGGAGCCCGAGGCCTCCACCACCCCCTCAAACCCCCCCCGCCAGGAGGTGGCTCGCAAAATACCTCGGTAACGCCGGGCACCGGCCGCTTGTTGGGCCGCCTGGGTGGAGGGAAAGACCTGGCTGGCACCAAACTGTCGGGCCAGCTCGGCCTGGCGGGGGTGGCGGGCCACCGCCCACAAAGGCCCCTCAAACCCCAGCACACGCAGCATTTTCACAGCCAGCAGACCGATGGTTCCGGCCCCAATGACCAGTATCTGAGCGGGCCAGTGCATGCGGTGGATGGCTGGGTTGGGCCGGGGTTTACCTTCCCCCCAGGCCTGCCGCAGTCCGTGCAGCACCACCGCCGCCGGTTCAGTCAGCACGGCGCGCTCGTCGGGTACGCTTTCGGCAATGGGAAAAATGCGCTCGCGGTGGGCTACCATGCGCTGGGCCCAACCGCCCCCCAGGTCTTTGCAGAAGCCCAGCATACCGGGGCCAAAGTTGCCTTCGGCCACGTTGAGGCAGAGGTGATCGTCACCCCGGGCACAGGCCGGGCAGTCCGGCAGGCCGCGCTCGAGGCAGGCCAGCACCGGATTGACCGCCACCCGCACCCCTCCCAGCTCGGCCAGAATCTCGTGCCCCAGAATCGCCGGGAAGGAGAACATCCCGGAAAGGGTGGGGGCCTGCTTGCCGTAAAGCAGAGCCAGGTCGCTCCCACAGATGCCCGATAGCCGCACCTTGAGGCGCTCAAAACCCGCGGGCCGTTCGGGTTCGGCCAGGGTGGCCAGCTGCAGGGAAAGCGCACGGGCCGGGTAGCGCTTACCCAACAGCCTGGCGGCGACATAGCGGGGCACCGAGGGTGTAAAAAGCAAACCGCGCATAAGCACCCGCGAACCAGCGCTTAAACGGGTCAGGCTTTGGGTGGTTGGCGCCGTTGTCGAGGTTTGCATGCCCCTCCATTTTGCTCCCATTTGTGGCCTGGGGAAAAGTCACCGCAGAACCATTTGCAGGTTTTGCATAACCCTTCGCGTGGCCGGCGATTTGTTGAGGGTGTAGAGGTGCAGGCCCGGAACCCCGGCCTCGAGCAGCTCCTGGGCCTGGCGGGTGGTGTGCTCGACCCCAATCTCCAGCACCTCCTCGGGGCTTTGGGCACGCTCCAAGCGCGAAAGCAGCGGCCCCGGAATGCTGGCCCCGCACAGATCCATAAAGCGGCGCACCTGGGCCAGGTCGGTGATGGGCATCAGGCCCGGCACGATGGGCACCTCGATGCCAATGCGGCGGGCCCGCTCCACAAAACCAAAGTAAAGGGCATTGTTGAAGAAGAGCTGCGTGACCACGAAGTCGAGGCCGGCCTCCACTTTTTGCTTCAGGTGGTGCAGGTCGGCCTCGAGGCTCACCGCCTCCGGATGCCCCTCGGGGTAGCCGCCCCCGGCCAGCGCAAAGCGGTCGCCAAACTCGGCCCGGATCAGGGCGATGAGATCGGCGGCGTAGCGGAACCCCCCCGCCACCGGCTGGAATTCCCGCACGCCTTTGGGGGGGTCGCCCCGCAGTGCCATGATGTTCTCTACCCCCGCCTGGGCGTACTCGTGCAGGCGGGCCAGCAGCTCCTCGCGGGTACTGCCCACACAGGTCAGGTGGGCCATCGCCACCAGCCCCACCTCCTTCTGGATGCGGGCGGCCCACTCGGCGGTTTTGTTGCGCTCGCTGCCCCCAGCGCCATAGGTGATGGAGACAAAGGCGGGATTCAGGGGCTTGAGCTCGTGCAGGGTGCGGAAGAGCGCGGCCTCGCCCTGGGGGGTTTTGGGCGGGAAGAACTCGAAGGAAAAAATCGGCCGGCCGCTTTGCAGCAGGGTGCTAATCTTCATGGCCCACCTGCTCCACACCAGCCAGCGCCTCCAGGAGCATCTGCTGGAGATCCTGGGGGCTCTCGAGGCCCACCGAAAGGCGGATGGTCTCCGGGCCCACCCCCGCCGCCCGGCGGGCCGCCTCGGGGATGCGGCTGTGGGTGGTGGTCCAGGGGTGCACCGCCAGGGTGCGGGCGTCCCCCACATTGGGCGCCTGGATGATCTTCAGGTTAGCAAGGAAGCGGCTGGCCCCCTCGAGCCCGCCCCGGATGCCAAAGGTCAGAATGCTGCCATACCCACCGCGCAGGTACTGGGTGGCCCGGGGGTGGGCCGGGTCGGTGGGCAGGCCGGGGTAGCGCACCCAGGCCACCTGGGGCTGGGATTCGAGCCAGCGGGCCAGCATCAGCGCGGTCTGGCTGGCCCGTTCGATGCGCAGCGCCACCGTCTCGAGGCCCTGGAAGAGCAAATAGGCGTTGAAGGGCGAGAGCACCATCCCGCCCAGCGAGAGCCCCAACTGGCGCACCCGCTCCAGAAAACACCGCGCCCCAAACTGCTCCCAGGGGATTTTTCCCTGGGCGTCGGGGCTGGTGAACTGCGGGTAATGCTGCCAAAGGGTGGTTTCCCGCGAGAGCACCGCCCCCCCC
The DNA here is from genome assembly GCF_003568585.1 of Meiothermus taiwanensis WR-220. Lineage (NCBI taxonomy): Bacteria > Thermotogati > Deinococcota > Deinococci > Thermales > Thermaceae > Meiothermus > Meiothermus taiwanensis. The sequence continues at coordinate 401,040 of NZ_CP021130.1, read as the reverse complement.
AGAATCGAGCCGTGGCCGCTGGCCCACTTGGTCAGGCTGTGCACCACCACGTGCGCCCCGTGCTCCAGGGGGCGGGCTAAGGCCCCCACCGCGCCAAAGGTGTTGTCCACCACCAGGGCCACCCGGTGGGCCTCGCAGAGCTCCGCCAGTCCTTGCAGGTCGGGGAGCTCGAGCGAGGGGTTCCCCAGCACCTCCACGAAAACCGCCCGGGTCTTCTCGCTCAAGGCCGCCTGCACCGCCGCCACCTCGGGCGCTACAAAATGCACCCGCACCCCCATCAGGCCAAACACCTGGTTCAAAAGGCCCACCGTACCGCCAAACAGGCCGGGGCTGGCCACGATCTCGTCGCCCGAGCGCACCAGGGCCAGCAGGCTGGCAAAGCTGGCAGCCTGCCCCGAGGCCAAACAAACCGCCCCCAAAGCCCCCTCGAGGGCGGTAAGACGGGCCTCGAGGGCCGCCACCGTGGGGTTCTGGATGCGGGCATAGGTATAGCCCTGGTTGGTGGCAAACTTATGGGCGCCGTCCTCCAGGTCGGCGAAGCCATAGGCCGCCGTCGCATAGATCGGCACGCCCACCGCGTTATGGGGATCTTGTAGGGGAAGCCCACTCAAAACAGCTAGACTGGAAAACTCCATCTACCCTCCTTCAGTCCTGCGCGAAGAAGGGCTTTTTTTTCCCTTCTTCCATCTTTCCCCTGGTGCCTTTGCTGTGCCTAGCGACACCGGGGCGGATTTGGCACCAAGCGCGGGGGTTTCTCGGTAATGGGCGATTGCCCCCGCAGGTTGCCGCAGCTTCATCGGGCCGTTCCCTCCGCTGCTCTGGATAGAAGAACTGCTTACCCTGGGCGGGTAAGGTTCTATGCAATGGTATGGGCTGGAAGGGTCATCGTCAAGATAAATACAGGGTCAAAAAGACAACCAAACAGCCGCATCGGTACCGATGCGGCTGTTTCAGCCTTGGGCAGGGCCGGTTTTGTCCACAAGCAGCTTCCGTGCTACAGGTAGCCTGCCCGCCGGAGCTCTTCCTCCACCACCGCCAGCACCCTGGGGTAGGCCTCTTCCAGGGTCAGGCCGCGCAGGGTAGCCCCCGCCGCCGGCACGTGGCCCCCGCCGCCCAGCTTGACCGCCACCGCCTGGGCCGAAACCCCGCCGCGGCTGCGGATGCTGATCTTCACCCCTTCCTCGCGCTCACGCAGAAAAACCGCGATCTGGCTGCCCTCGGCGTAGCGGATGATGCCCACGAAGTCGTCGGAGTCTTCCTCGTTGATCCCAGGGGGCATATGGGCTGTCACCAGCAGCCCCCCAAAATGGAACCCCACCGTGGAAAGCACCGCCCCCATAGCCTTGAAGTAGCCCACCGGCCGCCACTGCAGGCGGTCGGTCAGCTCGGCCAGTTGCACCCCGTACCCCACCAGCTCGGCAGCGGTGTGCAGCACCTCAGGGGTGGTATTGGCAAAGCGAAAGTTGCCAGTGTCGGTGATCAGGCCGGTGAGCACCGGGGTGGCAATCTCAGGCGTCCAGGTGACCCCCAGCGCATCAATCAGGTCTTTGACAATCTGGGCGGTGGCGGCCTTGGAGGGATCTACCACCGAAAGGTAGCCAAAGCGCGGGTTGGTGCCGTGGTGGTCAATGTTGATCACGAATCCCTCCACCGGCGCGCCCGCCACCCGGCTGGGCTCCGCCGAGTCCAGCACCACCAGGGTGGCCCCCTCCGGCACGTGCTGGATGGGGTCGCTGTACTCGTCTTCCCGCACCAAAAACCGCAGGAAGCGCGGGGGGTCGGCAATCCAGGTCACTTTTTTATCCAGGGCTTGGAGGGCTCGAAAGAGCCCCAGCGACGAGCCAATCGCGTCGCCATCGGGGTCTACATGCGAGACCACGATGATGGGGCCCTCGAGCTCGCGTAAGGTATCAGCCACGGTTCGAATCTTCTCCCAGTAGCGGGGCTCGGGGGCGTTGTGTGCAGCGTCCATGACACCCCACTATAACGGCAAATCATCCAGCCAGGCGAGTACGCTATTCGCCAACTCCCCTCGTGCGCGTACAGGCTATAATCCCGGTTGGACTTATGGAACGGCTTATTCCCCCTACCTCCTCCCTCAAGGGCACCCTTCGCGTTCCCGGCGATAAATCGGTCACCCACCGCGGCCTTATGCTGGGCACGCTGGCCCAGGGCGAAAGCACCCTCTACTACCCGCTCAAGGCCGGCGACACCCTCTCCACCGCGCAGGTGATGCGCCAGCTTGGGGCGGAAATTACCGAGCAGGGCGAGCATTTTCACATTAAAGGGGTGGGCCTGCGGCTCAAAGAACCCGGCGACGTGCTCGACTGCGGCAACGCCGGCACCCTGATGCGGCTGGTGGCGGGGCTTTTGTCGGGGCAGGATATATTCGCGGTGCTCACCGGCGATGCCTCGCTCCGGCGGCGGCCCATGGGCCGGGTGACCCTCCCCTTGCGGCAGATGGGTGCCCGCATCGAAGGCCGCGAGAACGGCCAGCTGGCCCCCTTGGCCATCCGGGGCGGCGGGCTGCGGGGCATCCACTACGAGCTGCCGGTAGCCAGCGCCCAGGTCAAAAGCGCCCTTCTGCTGGCAGGGCTTTTCGCCGAAGAAGACACCGAGGTGCTGGAGCCCGCCCCCACCCGCGACCACACCGAGCGGGTCTTCAGGCACTACGGCCTGCCGATCGAGGTGGAGGGCCGCCTGATCCGCACCCGCCGGGCCGAACCCTTCGCCGCCAAAGACCTGACCGTACCCGGCGATTTCAGCAGCGCGGCCTTTTTCATTGTGGCCGCCCTGATCACCCCCGATTCCGAGGTTACCTTGGAGGGTGTGGGCCTCAACCCCACCCGCACCGGGCTGCTCACGGTGCTCAAAGAGATGGGGGCCGACCTGAGCTGGGAAGTGACCGAGGGACAGGAGGGCGAGCCGGTGGGCTGGATTCGGGCCCGTTCGTCGGCGCTTAGGGGGGTGGCGGTAGACCCCAGACTGATTCCGCTGATGGTGGACGAGGTGCCCATCCTGGCGGCGGCGGCGGCCTGGGCCGAGGGTGAGACCTATATTCCGGGCCTCGAGGAGCTGCGGGTCAAGGAGTCCGACCGGGTGGCGGCCATCGCCAAAAACCTGCAAAACCTGGGCGTGCCGGTCGAGGTAGGCCCCGACTGGCTGCGGATTCGCGGCGGCAGCGTGGCGGGGGGCGGCCTGGTTGAGCCCTTCCACGACCACCGCATCGCCATGGCCTTTGCGGTGTGTGGCCTGCCCAAAGGGGTCACGGTGCAGGACGCCGAGTGGGCCAGCATCAGCTTCCCGAGCTTCTGGCAGGATCTGGATCGCCTGGCCGGCCAGGTATAGTTTCTGCCCCACCCCTTCCAGCCCTTCACCCATGAACGAGGTTATTACCATAGATGGCCCCTCCGCCTCGGGCAAAACCAGCGTAGCCAAACTGGTAGCCCAGCGCCTGGGCATTCCCTACATCTCCAGCGGCCTGTTGTACCGGGCGGTGGCCCTGATGTGCTTGCTCGAGAATGTTTCAGCCGAAGAAATTGAAAAACGCCTGCCAAAGCACCGCCTCGAGCTCCAACCCACCCCCACCCAGAACCTGGTTTTTCTGGACGGCCACGAGGTGAGCGAGGCCTTGCACAGCCTCGAGGTAGACCAGGTTGTCTCGGCGGTAGCCGTGCGCCCCGCCATCCGGGAATACGTCAACCAGGTGCTGCGCAGGATACCGCCCCCTTTTGTGGTGGATGGCCGGGACATGGGCAGCACGGTGTTTCCCCAGGCCCGCTACAAGTTCTACCTCACCGCCACCCCCGAGGTGCGGGCCCAGCGCCGCGTCCCCGAGCGGGGCGCCGCCTTCGACACGGTGCTATCCGAAATCATCCGGCGCGACGAGGCCGATAAGCACCAGAGCGCCCCGGCCAGGGATGCCATCATCCTGGACACCAGCTACCTCGACCTCGATGGGGTGGTGCAAAGGGTGCTCGAGCACATCCATCCCCTTTCCTAGCCGGACAGGCCAGGGCAGGGAGGGTCGGCTCCAGCCCGCCCAGCCGACCCTCCCACCCGGATGAAAAACCTAAAGGTTAGCCCTCAAACCCCAGCAGGAAGGGGTCTTCCAGCATCTCGGCCACAAAGCGGCAGAAACGGGCCGCATCGGCCCCGTCAATCAGGCGGTGGTCGTAGGAGAGGGAGAAGGGCATGATGTTGCGCGGCTCAAAGACCGCCTTCTCGGCGTTCCACACCGGCTCCAGGCTGCTGCGCGAAACGCCCATAATAGCCACCTCGGGCCAGTTGACGATGGGGGTGAAACCCGTACCACCAATACCCCCCAGGTTGGAGATGGTAAAGGTAGCCCCTTGCATCTCCTCGGGGGTGAGCTTGCGCTCGCGGGCTTTGGCGGCCATCTCGCCCAGCTCCTTGGCCAGGGCAATCACCCCCTTCTTGTCCACATCGCGCACCACCGGCACCAGCAGGCCCGTGGGGGTGTCCACCGCCACGCCGATATGGATGTAGTCCTTGTAGATGATCTCGTTGCTCGAAGTATCAATCGAGGCGTTGAACTTGGGGAACTGCTTGAGGGCCGCCGCGGCAATTTTAAGCAGGATGGCGGTCATGGTAACCTTGGCCCCCCGTTGTTCGGCCCTGGGGGCCATCCGCTTGCGCAGGGCCTCCATCTCGGTGATGTCGGCCCGGTCAAAATGGGTGACCATGGGGATGGTGCTCCAGGCCTGGGCCATGCTGCGCACGGTGGCCCGGCGAACCCCCGACATGGCCTCGCGGCGCACCGGCCCAAACTTGCTGAAATCGGGCAGGGCAGGCGCGGGTGTGCTGGGGGGCTGTTGTGCCGGGGCGGTAACTTCCCCGGCCGCAAAACGCCTAAGGTCGTTTTCCGAGATGCGGTAGGCCGGGCCGCTGCCCACCACTTCCAGCAGGTTGATGCCCATCTCCCTGGCCAGCCTGCGTACGCTGGGAGCTGCCGGAATCAGCCTGCGCTGGCCTGCCGGTACCGCCGGAACCGACGGCCTGGGTGCGGCTGCGGGGGCCGGCGCTGGCGCGACTTTTTCCTCTTTGGGTTCCGGCTGTTTTTGGGGCTCTTGCTGCTCCGCGCTGGGTGCGGCATCCCCCCCCAGCACCGCAATTACCTGCCCACTTTTTACCTCGTCGCCGGGCTTAACCAAAACCTTGGAAACCGTACCCCCCTCAGAAGCAGGGGCCTCCATCACGGCCTTGTCGGTTTCCAGCTCCAACACCGGCTGGCCTGCCGCAATGGTATCGCCTTCCTTAATCAGCACCCCCACCACCACAGCGGAGGCTACGTTATCGCCTAGATCGGGTAGTTTCAATTCAGCCATGTTTGCTCCCGTATATCGCGCCAACAACCTAAACTTTTAGCGTTTGTGCGGGTGCTCCCGCTTGGGATCAATGCCGAGCTTCTTGATGGCTTCGGTAAAGGTACCGGCGCTAACCTTACCCTCACCGCGCAACGCCGAAAGGGCTGTTATCACCACATGCTTGGCGTCCACCTCGAAGAAGTCGCGCAGGGCCTCGCGGGTTTCGGAGCGCCCGAAACCGTCGGTACCAAGGCTGTGGATGGGCCGGTTGAGGTAGCCCGATAGCAGATCGGGCAGGGCCTTCATGTAGTCCGAGGCCGCCACAATGGGGCCTTCGGTGGGGTTCAGGCACTGGGCCACATAAGACTGCTTGGGCTTGCTGCTGGGGTTGAGGCGGTTGGTGCGGGCGGTCTCGAGGGCCTCGTAGTAGAGGGTCTTGTAGCTGGTGGCGCTCCAGACATCGGCTGCGATACCGTAGTCGCGCTCGAGCATCTCCGCTGCTTTGATCACCTCGTTCAGGATGGTGCCGCTACCCAGGAGCTGCACCCTGGCCTTGGGCCTTTTCAGCTCGCTCTTCTTGAACAAATACAGGCCCTTCAGGATGCCCTGGCGGGTTTCCTCGCGCGGTTCGGGCATGGCGGGCTGGACATAGTTCTCGTTCATCAGGGTGATGTAGTAAAAGATGTCCTCGCCGTCCTGGTACATGCGCTTCATCCCATCCTGCAGGATGACCGCCAGCTCGTAGGCGAAAGCCGGGTCGTAGGCCGGCATGTTGGGCACCGGCAGGGCCAGCACGTGGCTGTGGCCGTCCTCGTGTTGCAGGCCCTCGCCGTTCAGGGTGGTGCGGCCAGCCGTGGCCCCTAGCAAAAAGCCTTTGGTGCGCTGATCGGCCGCCGCCCAGACCAGGTCACCCACCCGCTGGAGGCCAAACATCGAGTAGTAGATGTAAAAGGGAATGGTGGGAATGCCATGGTGGGCGTAGGCGGTTCCGGCAGCGATGAAGCTGCTCATGGCCCCGGCCTCGTTGATACCCTCCTGCAGCAGTTGGCCGGTCTCGGACTCGCGGTAGACGGTCACGGTGCCGGCATCCACCGGGGTGTAGAGCTGACCCTTGGGCGAGTAGATGCCCACCGAGCTAATCACGCCCTCCATGCCAAAGGTGCGGGCCTCGTCAGGCACGATGGGCACGATGTATTTGCCCACCTCGGGGTGGCGCACCAGCTTGGTTAGCATCCGCACGAAGGCCATGGTGGTGGAGATCTCGCGTCCACCGGAGCCGGCCAGAAACTCCTCGAAGAAGGCCAGGTCGGGGGTTTTGAGCCGGTACTCGCGCACCCGCCGCTCGGGGATCAGACCGCCCAGGGCCCGGCGGCGCTCGAGCATGTACTTAACCTCCGGCGAGTCTTTGCCGGGGTGGTAGAAGGGGGTTTTCTCCAGGTCTTCGTCGGGGATGGGAATACCCAGGTGATCCCGCGCCTCGCGCAGGTCTTCCAGGGTGAGCTTCTTGACCTGGTGGGCCACGTTCTTGGCCTGGGCGGTGGGGCCTAAGCAGTAGCCCTTGACGGTGCGGGCGATGATGACGGTGGGCGAGCCGCGGTGTTCCATAGCGGCTTTATAGGCGGCGTAGATCTTGCGGTTGTCGTGGCCCCCACGCGAAAGGGTCAGGCGGTCGAGGTCTTCGTCGCTCAGGCCCTCGATCAGTTTTTTGAGGGCGGGGGTGTTGAAGAACTTCTCGCGCAGCTCTTTGCCGCCGTAGGCCGCGTAGCGCTGGCTCTCGCCGTCCACCAGCTGCTCCATGCGCTCGAGCAGCACGCCCTCGGTGTCCTTGGCAAAAAGCTCGTCCCAGGCGCTGCCCCACACCACCTTGATCACGTTCCAGCCGTTGCCCCGGTAGACGCTCTCGAGCTCCTGGATCACCTTGGAGTTGCCCCGCACCGGCCCGTCGAGGCGCTGCAGGTTGGCGTTGATCACGAAGATCAGGTTGTCGAGTTCCTCGCTCGCGGCCACCCGCAAAGCCCCCAGGGTCTCGACCTCGTCCTGCTCACCGTCGCCCAGGAAAGCCCAGACCTTGGCGTTGGTTTTTGGCTTGAGGCCCCGGTCTTCCAGGTAGCGCATGAAGCGGGCCTGGTAGATGGCCTGTATGGGCCCCAACCCCATGCTCACGGTGGGGAACTCCCAGTAGTCGGGCATCAGCCAGGGGTGGGGGTAGCTGGAAAGGCCCCGGCCCGGCCCGCCCAAAAGCTCGCGGCGGAACTTGCCCAGGTCGTCCTCGCTCAGGCGGCCCTCCAGGTAGCTCCTGGCATAGATGCCCGGCGACATGTGCCCCTGGTAGAAGACCAGGTCGCGGTCGGGAGAGTCGTGCCCGCGGAAAAAGTGGTTGAAGCCCATCTCCATCAGCTCGGCAATGCTGGCGTAGGTGGCGATGTGCCCTCCGATGCCGTCGGATTTTTTGTTGGCCTGCTGCACGATGGCGATGGTGTTCCAGCGCAGGATGTTGGCGATGCGCTGCTCGAGCTCGAGGTCGCCCGGATAGGGGGGCTGATGCTCCACCGAGATGGTGTTCACGTAGGGGGTGTTGACCTTGTCGTGGATCACCACCCCGTTGCGGTAGGCGTAGTTCTCGAGCATCTCCATGAGCTGCGCCACCCGGTCGCGCCCGGCGGTGCGCAGGACGTACTCGAGGCTCTCGCGCCACTCCTGGTTTTCGAGGTCTTCGAGCTTGATCTGCTCCTCGGCAGACAGCCCGGCACGGGCGGCAATCAGTTCGCGGTCTTCAACCATGGGGTACTCCTTCTGGTTCCGGACAGATGGTTTTCAGCTTTTGCCGGCGGTTCTTTGTCATCAACCTTACATTACAGCAGATTCCTAGCCGGCCAATCGTAAGGAGGTATGTTTTTTACGGCTCATAAAAAACTTTTACCAAATGACAAATAATACTGCATGCAAAACTGTGTCAGACGGCTTTTTTGATATCTCACGCCAGATTCGGTTGGTTCGCCGCCGGAAGGCGGCGAACCAACCCGACCGAAGTTATCCGCGTAGCAGAGGGCGATACCGCCCCTTGGAAGGGATACGCTTTCTTCGCCGAGCGTAGCGATCGGTTCGCTTGAATCCTTCGCCTCCGAGCGCGTCCAACGGTGAGGGGAACGGCAGCCCAAAAGCCGGCCCATCACGGCCCAAGCTTGCGTTTCAAGTACAGCAACAAATCCTCCAACGCCGTACGCAAAGCCCGTTGTTCACGCAGAATGGCCTCGATGCGATCCTCTGGGGTAGCCAGGGTGAGGGTTTTGAAGATCATGTTGGTGTTACCGCAGCGCGGGCAGGGCACTGCCGGAGGCGAGCTGGCAGGCGCATAAAAGATGCGGGTGTTGTCGCGTGTGCAGAGCATGTACTTGGCCCCCGCGGCCTCCCCGCGCCGGATGGCCTCGGCCAGCTCTTTGGCCTCTTCGGAGGCATAGCCTAAAAAGAAATCACCGCCTACCTCTTCGATAGAGGGCAGCACCTCGCGGGTGGCGGTCAGATCGGCCTTAAGACCCCGGGCCGCTGTCCAGGAAACACCGTTCCACTTAAAGTGGCGCAGGTGGCGCTTGCGGGCCTTGTCCTCTATCTCGACAATCAGATTGACCTCGGGGTCTTTGGGGTAGTAGTACAACCGCACCGCCGCCACCCCGCTCAGGGCCGGCTCGGGCGGCATGGTATAGGAGAGCGGGCCATCGGTTTTGAGGCGACTGTTGTAGCCCACCAGGTTCTGCAAATCGTAGAGGGTCAGGCCGGGGTGCTCAAAATCGCCCTCCAGAAAAGCCCGCACCTTGGCAAAGGCTTGCTCGAGGCCCACGTCTACCATAGCTGGCTCGAGTCTACCACCCCTGTGGATATAATAGCCTCTTGTGTTGATTCGTCTGGGCGAGACCGAGTTTCCCCTGCCCGCAGCACCGCAGGTGCTCGAGGTTGGTTTTGGCGACGGGCGCTTTACCGCCCAGGTGGCCCGCCTGTACCCTGAGTGGCAAATCCTGGGGGTGGAGATTTCGGCAGGCTCGGTGGCCCGGGCCCTCAAGCGCTTGCGGCGTGAGGGCATCACCAACGTGCGGGTTTACCACGGTGCTGCAGGCTTTGCCCTGCGCAACCTGGTCGCCCCCCAGAGCCTACAGCGGGTTTATGTCAATTTTCCCGATCCCTGGCCCAAGTCCAAGCACCAGGAAAACCGCCTTTTGCAGCAGAGCTTCTTTCGACGCCTTTCCACCCGCCTGGCCGCAGGGGGCGAGCTGCTCCTCACCACCGATCACGAGGAGTACTGGAGGTTCGCCCAGGCCGAGGGCCGGGCCAGCGGGCTTTTCGAGATCGAGACCCCCCCGCCCCCCGAACACCACCTCACCACCAAGTACGCACTCAAATGGAAAGCCCAGGGCCGCCAGTTTTATCATGCGGTGTTTCGCAAGATCGCCGAAGACCCCGCCCCCTGGCCGCCCCTTCCGAGGTACCCTATGCCCCATGCCCTGATGTCCGGTACGCTGCCCGAACTTGGAAGCTTCGAGAAAACCGTGGTTCGCTTCGATGGGGGTACGGCGGTGCTGCTCGAGGCCGCCCGCGCCCTTGGCCCTGAAGGCGGCTATTACTTCCACACCCACCTCGAAGAGGAGGATCTCATTCAGGACGTGCTTCTGGAGGTTCGCCCCAGCGCCCACGGCCTGTATGTGGGCATCGGTCGTTTTGGTGCGCCCCTGAGCACCGCGGGGGTCAAAGCTGCGGTGGAGTGGCTGGTGGGCTGGCTCGAGGGTCAGGGACTCCAGGTTGTGCAGCGCTCCTATTAGGAGCTTTGCCGCAAGGCCACATCTATCTTGCAGATATGCTGGGTCAGCCAGCTGGCCAGCGTGGCGTGCAGGGTCTCTAGAGCAGCGACCGTGATGTTCTGCGGCGCATATGCATGGCTAAACTCTGCCCAGAAAGCCAGAAACCTGTCGTGGGCTTCTTTATTTTTTTGCGCTATCTTACAGCCGCGCAAAGTCATACACAGCTCCTCATAGGCAAAGTGGGTGTTCACATACGCATCCAAAAAAATAAACACATGCTCCACCTCCTGGCGATTGAGCTGCCCGGTTCTGCCCTGCTCAATCAGCTGTTCGATGCGATTGATGTACTCAAAAAGGTTCTGGTGCTGGCTATCGGTTCGAGGGTCTCCTACTTCGTATTGTTGGCTCCACTGGATAGGCATACCCACCCCCGCAGCGCATTGTAGGCAGTGGGGGACGGAAAAATGTCCTTTATGGGGTAGACCCTGTACCGAATTGGTTGAACAAAACAAAGCCCAGCAGACCGAACCACAGCAGGAGCAGAATCAAACTACCCCAGCGCTGCCAAAAAGTAACCCTCCTCTCCGGCTCTACAATCTGGGTGGTGAGCACCTCAGGGTCGCTACCGCTCTGCAGTCGCACAGGGCGCCCTTCGCTGGCTTCCAGCGGTAAGGCATAGGGCCTGGGATTCTCAGCCACCTGGCTGCCAATCGTCACCACCACCGCGCTGATGTTGTCGGGGCCTCCCCAGTCGTTGGCCAGCTTCACCAGCTTAACCACCGCCGGCTCAGGGGGATTGGTCAGGATCATCTCGGCCAGCACCCTGTCTTCCAGCACCCCGCTGAGGCCGTCGGAGCAGAGTAAAAACACGTCGCCGGGGCGCACCTTCAAACCCACCAGATCCACCCGCGCACTGGAGAAAGAGCCCAGGGCATTGGTAATCACGTTCCGCCAGCGGTGGTTGCGGGCCTCCTCCTCGCTCAAAAGGCCCTGCCGCACCCGATCGGCCACCCAGGAGTGATCCTGGGTCAGCTGCATTAGCTCGCCGTCGCGCAGCAGATAGGCCCTCGAGTCGCCCACATGGGCGATCAGGGCATAGGGCAGGTCGAGCCAGAGGGTTGTGCAGGTCGTGCCCATCCCCCGCGACTCGGGCTTCTGCCCAGCCAGATAGATGGCCTCGTTGGCCGCCTCGTAGGCCTCCAGCAAGCCTTGGGGCGAGGGCTCCTTATGCCTAAGGATTTCCAATATCTGACTGACGGCCATCTGCGAGGCCACCTCGCCGGTGCGGTGGCCCCCCATACCATCGGCTACGATAAAAATACCGCCGTAGGGCGTTACTAGCTGGGTAACCGCATCCTCGTTGAGGGCCCGCTTGCGCCCCGGGTCGGTCAGGGCCGCTGTGAACACCATGGGTAGGCTGTCGGAGCCCGGCATATAAGGCGCATTATAGGCCACATCCGGGCAGAAGGCGGCCAAAAAATCACAGCGATTCCGCCCCTCTTGCCACCAAGGGCCAGGTGCTACACAGCAGGTTCAGAGCCAGGCCGGGCTCGAGCGCTGGGGCCATCACCCTCCTCATCCCTTTTGTTTTACCCTGTCTAGTGTGAGACAGTTTCAGTTCAGGCTTCCACAGGGCCCCCTGGGGGTGTTGATACTACTGCTGGCGGGAACGGTGGGTTTGTTCCTGGTGCTGTGGCTCCTTACCACCTTGTGGGTGCTGGCGGTGGGCGCAGGCCTGGTGGGGGCGCTGGCCTATGGCTGGCGGCGCCTGGAGGTTCGTTTTCGCCCCAGGCGCTGGCGCAGGTTGCCACAAAAAATCCGCCGCTGGGATGACTAGCTACCAGGCCCCTTTGCTCAGACAGTCGTCGTACAGGGGGCAGCCCAAGCACAGCGGCTTACGGGCCGTGCAGCGGTAGCGGCCAAAAAGAATCAGGGCGTGGTGCACAAACACCCACTTCTCTTTGGGGAAGAGGCGCTCGAGGTCGGCCCCGATCTTCTCGGGGTCTTTCTGTTCCGAAAGCCCTAAGCGCCGGGCCAGCCGGGTCAGGTGGGTGTCCACCGCAATGCCCGGCACCCCAAAGGCCGCCCCCAGCACCACCGTGGCGGTCTTCCAGCCCACCCCCGGCAGCGCGCGCAGCTGGGCCTTGTCTACCGGCACCTCCCCCCCGTACTGCTCCACCAGGCGGCGGGCCAGCAGCACGATGTTCCTGGCCTTGGAGCGGTACAGGCCGATGGTCTTGATGTAGGGCTCCACCTCCTCGGGGGTGGCCTGGGCCAGGGCAAAAGCGTCGGGGTAGCGCTGGAAGAGGGCCGGGGTGGCCTTGTTCACCGAGGCATCGGTGGCCTGGGCCGAGAGCACCGTGGCAATTAGCAGCTCGAAGGGGTTGCGGTGCCATAGCTCGGTGGCGGCCTGCGGGTAGAGCTGCTCCATGACCACCAGAATTCGCGCGGCCCGCTCTTTTTTGGCCTTGAGCGATTCCCTGGGCAGGCGCGGCCCGCTCGAGCCCTGTGCTTTGGCCTTCGAGGTTTTCGGCATCGCTCAGTAGGCCTTGGCGAACAGAATCCGCTGGCCATAGGCGCTGGGCTTACCGCAGCGGATGCAGCTTCCGTGGGCCTCGGGCTCGTCGTAGGGGATGCAGCGGGTGGTGGCGGTGGTCTCGGCCTTGATCTGCTTTTCACAGGCTGCATCGCCGCAGTGGAAGGCCTTCACGAAGCCCTGTTCGACCTTTTCCTTGAACTCGTCGTAGCTGTCCACCGCCCAGGTGTGCGCGTCGCGGAACTCCAGGGCCCGCTGGTACAGGTCGCGCTGGAACTGCTCGAGCCGGGCCGGCAGCAGGCCCGGCAGCTCGGACAGCGGCACGGTTTCCTTACCCCCCAGGCGGCTGGCCAGCACCGCGGTGCCCGCCTCCACATCGCGCGGGCCGAGCTCGAGGCGCAGCGGCACCCCCTTCAGCTCCCACTCGTTGAACTTGTAGCCGGGGCTGTACTGGTCGCGGTCGTCGAGGTGCACCCGGATACCGGCGGCCTTGAGCTCCTGGTAAAGCCGCTCGGTGGCCGGCAGAACCTGCTCACGGGTCTCAGCCTTGTAGATGGGCACGATCACCACCTGGATGGGGGCCAGGCGGGGCGGTAGAATCAGGCCCTTGTCGTCGCCGTGGGTCATCACGATGGCCCCCACCACGCGGGTGGTGAAGCCCCAGGAGGTGGTGTGCACGTACTTGTTCTGCTGGTCTTTATCCTGGAACTGAATGTCGAAGGCCCTGGCAAAGTTCTGGCCCAGGTAGTGCGAGGTGCAGGACTGCAGGGCCTTGCCGTCGCGCATCATGGCCTCGTAGCTGATCGAGTAGACTGCCCCGGCAAACTTCTCCGACTCGGTCTTGGGGCCTTCCCAGCCCGGAATGGCGCACCAGTCGCGCAGCACCGTGGCGTACACCCCGGCCATGCGGCGGGCCTCCTCTTCGGCTTCTTCCTGGGTGGCGTGGGCGGTGTGCCCCTCCTGCCACAAGAACTCGGTGGTGCGCAGGAATAGTTTGGTGCGCAGCTCCCAGCGCACCACGCTGTTCCACTGGTTCAGAAGCTGGGGCAGGTCGCGGTAGGTGCGGATCCACTTGGCCCACATATGCCCGATGATGGTCTCGGAGGTCGGGCGCACCGCCAGGGGTTCTTCCAGGGTTTCGCCGCCGGCCTGGGTGACGATGGCCAGCTCCGGGGCAAAGCCCTCCACGTGCTCGGCTTCCTTCTGCAGAAAACTGATGGGGATGAATAGTGGGAAATAGGCATTCTGGTGGCCGGTCTCCTTGAACATGCGGTCGAGCTCGCGCTGGATGTTCTCCCAGATGGCATAGCCATAGGGCTTGACCACCATGGTGCCGCGCACCGGGCCGTAGTCCACCAGATCGGCTTTGAGCACCACCTCGTTGTACCACTCGTTGAAGTCTTGCGATTGTGGGGTGAGGCCTTTGTCCTTCGCCATACCGACCCATCATAGCCGATGCCACACAATCCGGTGCTGGCAATGAAAATAAAGCTGTAACGAATCCAGTCTCGATGAAACGTCTAAGTAACTGTAGCAGGTTACCCACTCCCTGCACTAAAAGCGCTAGGATAGCAGACGTCCTAAATAAAGGTAGGAGTTACGCAGTTGCCCCTCACCCCTCTACTCGGCTACCCTTTTCTGCAAAGCAAACAGGCCAAGAGGAGTTAGCTGCCATGAACCCCCCAAAGTGCACCGACCTGGACTATATCCACTTCCTCATCGCCGCCCAGAAGGTCTTCACCTGTACCGAGGCCGCCCGCTGCCAACCCGAGGAACCCAGCGCTCCCGCCCACGACGCCTTCACCCGCCTGCTCCAGCGTCAGCCTCCCGACACGGAGGCGCTGTGGCAGGAGGCCAGGGCCGTGGTGGAGCCCACCCGGGGGCTTCTGGTGCTGGACGACACCACCCTGGATAAACCCTACGCCCAGCGGATGGAGCTGGTGACCTACCACTGGAGCGGCAAGCACCAGCGGGTGGTCAAGGGGATCGCCCTCATGACCCTGCTGTGGACGGAGGGCCAGGCCCTCATCCCCTGCGACTTCAGGATTTATGACAAGCCCTGGGAAGGGACGACCAAGAACGAGCACTTTATGGAGATGCTGCGGGTAGCCAAGGGACGGGGGTTTGCTCCAGCGTACGTGCTAATGGATAGCTGGTACGCTTCGCTGGAGAACCTGAAGGAGATTGCTCGCCTGGGCTGGCGCTTCCTCACGCGGCTGAAGGGGAACCGGCAGGTGAACCCGGATAGGGAGGGGCTTCGGCCGGTGAGCGAGGTGGAGATACCGCCGGAGGGGCGGGTGGTGCACCTGAGGGGTTTTGGTCTGGTCAGGGTGTTCCGGACGGTTTCGAAAGACGGGGACGCGGAGCACTGGGCGACCAACGACCTGGGGATGACTGAAGGTCGGCGGGGGGAGTTGGAGCGGGCAGGCTGGGGTATCGAGGTCTACCACCGGGGGCTCAAGGGGTGTTGCGGGGTGGAGCGGGCCCAGGTGAGAAAGAGGGCCTCTATCCTGGGCCACCTTCTTCTGTCCCTACGTGCTTTTCTGAGGCTGGAGGTGTACCGCTTGCGAACGGGGGTGAGTTGGTATGAGTCCAAGGCAAGTATTATTCGCGAGGCGATACGAAGTTACCTGGCCAATCCCATACACATCCTTCACCCAACTGCGTAAGTCCTATAAAGGTCTTCGGGGAAGGGGGTGATTGGGTCAATTATTGACGATTTAAGCAAAGTTCGTGGGGATATAGAAGCTTTGTCGTGCGGATTAGGCCAATAGAAGCTTTGTCTGTGTAAAAGTCCAGAAGGAGTTTATGTGCGAAAGCTACTTTTGTTAGTCGGAGTGGCTGCTCTACTGGCAGCCTGCGGCGGCCCTAGGAGCAGTAAACCCAGCCTCGAGGTCATCGCCGCCCTACCCCCGGCCCCTGCCGGCCCGATGGTGGACGAAACCCCCAGCCGTTGGTTTGTGGAGCTCTCCGGGGGGGCGGTGAGCGATGGCATCAGCTTACAGAGCATCCAGGCCCAGCACGCCGCCTTCCGCCAGGCCGCCCAGGCCGCCGGGGTGAAAATTCTGTTTGCCTACACCCAGCTTTTCAACGGCTTCGCGGTGGAGGTGCCTGGCAAAAACCGCAAACTGCTCTACACCCTGCCCGGGGTAGAGGGCATCTACCCCATCGGCACCTACAAACTCCCCCCGCGTGAAGCGGCCAACCCCGATCTGGCCAGCGCCATCACCCAGACCGGGGCCGATATCGCCCAGAACGACCTGGGCCTGACCGGGCGGGGTGTCAAGGTGGGCATCATCGACTCGGGCATCGACCTCGAGCACCCTGCTTTTGCGGGCCGCATCGTGGACGGCTACGACTTTGTGGGCGACGCCTACGACGCCTCCGATCCCGCTCGATCCACCCCCGTGCCCGACCCCAACCCCGACGACTGCGACGGCCACGGCACCCATGTGGCCGGCATTGTAGGGGGCAAGGACAGCCAGATTACCGGCGTGGCCCCAGGGGTTCAATTCGGGGCCTATAAGGTCTTCGGCTGTGAGGGCTCTACCAGCGACGACGTAATCCTGGCCGCGCTCGAGCGGGCCGAAACCGCCGGCATGGATGTGGTCAATATGAGCCTGGGTTCGCCCTTCGGCTGGAGCGTCCTGGGCAAGGCCATCACCAAAATGGTCAAGCGGGGCACCGTAGTGGTGGCCTCGGCCGGTAACAACGGCAACCTGGGCCTCTTCGCCACCGGCGATCCCGCCGCCACCGAGGGCGTGCTGAGCGTAGCCTCTTTCGACAACATTGCGGTGAATGCCCAGAAAGCTGTGGTTAATGCCACCGGGGCCCCGCTGGGCTACCTGGTCTTAGGCGGGGCCGAAGCACCCCCCACCAGCGGCATTAGCGCCGAGGTGGTCTGGGTGGGGCGGGGTTGCAACGTCGATGCGCTATTGGCCAACCCCAGTGGCAAGGTGGCCCTGATGGAACGCGGGGCCTGCACCTTCAACGAGAAGTACCAAAGGGCTGTGGCCGCTGGAGCGGTGGGCGTGATCATCCACAACAACGCCCCCGGTCTGTTTGCCGGCGGCGGCGTGGTCGGTGTGGCCGGCAAGTTTGGCATTAGCATCTCCCAGGCCGACGGCCTGGCCCTGCGTGCTCTGAGCACCCCCACCACCCTCACCTGGACACCCGACACCACCCTGGTTAGCAACCCCACCGGCAACCTGATCTCCAGCTTTAGCTCCTGGGGTCTGAGCCAGGATCTGAAGTTCAAGCCCGACCTGGGCGCTCCGGGCGGCCTGATCCGCTCAGCAGTTCCGCTGGAGCAGGGCGGCTACGCCATTCTGAGCGGCACCTCGATGTCGGCTCCGCACGTGGCCGGTGCGGTGGCACTGCTGCTGGAAGGCAACCCGGCCTTCTGGGGCCCGCAAAAACCCAGCGAGGTGCGCAAGTACCTGCAAAACACCGCCATGCCCAAGCTCTTCGCCCTGGCCCCGAGCAGTGGCCTGCCCGAGACCAGTTACCGCCAAGGCGCGGGCATGATCGACATCGTGGCAGCGGTGCAGAACCGGGTGACCGTGACCCCCTCGGCCATCTCCTTCGCCGAGAAGGCCGGTGCCCATACCGAGCGGCTGGTGCTCAAAAACCGCAGCAACGTACCCCTCATCTACAAACCCGTTCACCTCCCCGGCCCCTCGGCCTTCGGCAGCATCTACAGCCCCAGCTTTGCCATTGCCCCAGCCACGGTGAACTTTAGCCACACCCAGATCACCGTACCGGCCCGGGGCGAGGCCGTGCTTACGGTCACCATCACCCCACCGGCAGGCCTGCCCAGCAAAGGCCTGTTCGGCGGTTATGTGCTCTTGCAGCCAGTGGGCGCGGGCATCATGATGAACGTGCCCTACGTGGGTATGCAAGGCGGCTACCAGGCCGTGCAAATTCTGACCCCGGCCTCTGCCGGCTTCCCCTTGCTCGGCAGGCTTAACGCCGCCGGCACCGGCTACGACATCCTTCCCAGCGGCGGCACCTTCACCCTGCAGGGCAACGACGTTCCGGTGATTCTGGCCCACTTCGAGCACGGGGCCCAGGCCTACGAGATGGTGATCCTGAACGCGGCCACCAACACCCCCATCCATCCCAAGTTCAACCGGGCCGACTACGGTGAGTACCTCCCGCGCAACTCGAGCGCCAATGGTTTCTTCGCCATTGCCTGGGACGGCACCCGTATCACCAAGTACGCCCGGGAAGATATCTACGGCAACAAGATACCGGTACCCAGCGAGTTCCAGGCGGTGCCCAACGGGCAGTACAAGCTGCAGATCCGAGTGCTCAAACCCACCGGCAGGATGAGCAACCCCGCCGACTGGGAGAGCTGGACCTCGCCGGTGATCACCATCGCCCGCCCATAGAAAAGCAAACCCCCTAAAGGCCCGCTTCGGCGGGCCTTTTTCCGTATGCTAGAGCCACATGGAACTGCGCGGCCCCCACATGCTGCTCCGCCCTCCCCGGCTCGAGGACACCGAGGCGCTGTTCGCGCTGATGTCCGACCCGGAGCTCGCCCCGTATGTCTACTGGAACCCCCACCAGAGCCCCGACGAAACCTACCAGTACCTGGAGAGTTTGCAGGCCAAAGAGGGCTTTTTCATCATCGAGGCCGGAGGAAGGCCCGCCGGGGTGATCGGGCTGCACCTGGACTGGCCCAACAAGCTGGGCGAGACCGAGACCTGGCTGGGGCGGCCCTACTGGGGCCGTGGGATTAACACCGAGGCCAAGGTGCTGCTCTTCGATTTTGCCTTTGGGCCCTGGGATCTGCGCCGCATCCAGGCCATTGCCCATGTGCACAACCCCCGCTCGCAGCGGGCGCTGGAAAAACTGGGCTTCCAGCGCGAGGGGCTTCTGCGCCGCTGGCGCTGGATCCGGGGGGAGCCCTGGGATTTTTACATGTACAGCCTGCTGCCCGAGGAGTGGATGTCGAGCCGGCCCCCTATCTTTTACTGAAGGCTCTGCCACTACACCCTTGCAAGGGGCCGGCGCTACAATAGGGCCAAACCCGCTGGAGTCTGTATGCCCTCTGCCTGCTTGTACCTGCTGGACGAGCCCCACGTGCGGCTGGGTGAGGCGCGGCTCGAGCTCACCCCTTCGCGCCCGACCTACCTGCTGGTCTACCTGGCCTGCCAGGGGGCCTGGGTGGAGCGGGAACGCTTGGCCGATCTGCTGTGGCCCGACAGCCCCGAGGAGGAGGCCCGGCACAACCTGCGGGTTAATCTGCACCGGGCCAGAAGCCTGCCCTGGGCCGAGGCCCTCGAGGTCGAGCGCGACCGGCTGCGCTTTGCCGTTCAGACCGATGTGGCTCTGTTCCGCGCCGCGCTGGGCCGGGCCGACTGGGAGGCCGCGGTGAAGCTCCACCGGCGGCCTTTTTTGCAGGGCTTTCCCTGGCATAACACCCCCGCGCTGGAGGACTGGGCCGCCCTCGAGCGCGAAAGCCTGCTGGAGGCCTGGCAGCAGGCCGCCCAGCGCCACGCCGAGACCCTACAACAGGCCCAGCAACATCCGGAGGCCTGCCGGCTTTTAGCGGAAATTCTGCGGTACAACCTGCTGTCGGAGGACGTACTGCAAAACTACCTGCGGGCCGCCTACTTAGCCGGCCAGCGCGAGGCCGCCCTGCGGCTGTACGAGCGCTTTGTGCAGGAGCTCGAGCGCGAACTGGGCCTCGAGCCCATGCGGGCCACCCAGGAGCTGGCCGCCTCCCTGCGGCGGGCCGAACCCCCGCCCATGGCGGCCCCCAAACCCCCGCCCCGGATTCCCCTCGAGGTGCTCAGGCCCCCCCGGCTGGTAGGCCGCGAGGCCGAGCAGGCCCGCCTGCGCCATTCCACCGCCCTGCTCGTCCACGGCGAGCCCGGCATCGGCAAAACCCGCCTGCTGCAGGAAGTCTTCCCCCAGGCCCCCCTGCTGCGCTGCCGCGAGGGGCTGGAAAACCTGCCCTTTTATCCGGTGCTGGACTACCTCAGGCATCACCTGGACACCCTGCCCGACCTGGGCCCCTACCGCGAGGATCTGGCCCGGCTGCTGCCGGAGGCCTACCCCGGCTTTACCCCACCCCCCGCCGAGCCCAGCAGCGCGCGCGCCCGGCTGCTGGAAGCCCTGGCCCGCGCCCTGGCCCCCGCCGGGCGGCTGCTCTTCGACGACCTGCAATGGGCCGACGAGAGCACCCTGGAGCTGCTGCTTTACCTGCACAACCGGGGCCAGGCCTGGGTGGGGGCCTTCCGCACCCACGAGGCCGGGCCTGCCCTGGCCAAGGTGCGGGAGGCCCTGCACAGCAGCGGGGTGGAAGAGCTGGCCCTGGAACCCCTGGAAAACAGCACGGTACAGGCGCTTCTGGCCGACCTGATCGGAACCCCCGAGGGGCCGCCCCTCTTCTCGAGCTGGCTGCACCGCCAGACCGGGGGCAACCCCTTCTTCGCCCTGGAAACCCTTAAGTCGCTGTTCGAGAACGGGGTGTTGCGCGCCGAGGGCGGCCAGTGGCACACCGACCTCGACGAGATCACCCAGGACTACTCGGAGCTGCAAATTCCGCCCAAGGTGGCCGAGGTGGTGCGTCGGCGGGTGGGCCGCCTCTCCGAGGCCGCGCTGCGGGTGGTGCAGGCCGCCAGCGTGGTGGGGGAAGGATTCACCCCGGGGCTGCTGGCGGACGCGACCGGGCTCTCGGAGTGGATGGTGCTGGACGGCCTCGAGCAGGCCGAACAAGCGGGAATACTGGCGGGAACCCGGTTCGTCCACGACGTGTTGCGGCAAAGCGTGTATGGGGCAGTCCCCAGCACCCGCTGCAAAATATTGCACGCTCAGATCGCACGAGCACTCGGCACCCAGGCCGAGGCTGCGGTACTGGCCGAGCACTGGCAGCGAGCCGGGGAGAAGGGTAAAGCGCGTGAACTGTGGCTCGAGGCCATCCACAGCTACCGCCAAAAGGGAATGCAGACGCAGGCTCTGGTGGTGCTGCAGCGGGCTTCCGAGACCCTGGAGGCCAGCGAGGCCGGGCTGCTCAGGGCCGAGGTTCTGCTCGAGCTGGGTCGCTTTGCCGAGGCGCTGGCAGCGGTGCAGGGGGTGAAGCCGCAGGGGCAGACCCTGTACCAGCAGGCCAAGGCCGCCAATATCCAGGCCGAGGCCCACATCGCGCTTGGGCAGGTTGGCGAGGCCGAGAAAACCGTCCAGGTCCTGCGGCTTTTGTTAGACCAACTGGATCAACAAGATCAAGCGGGCGCGATAGTGGATCGCCGCCCCTTCTGGCTCATCGAATCCAAAGTGGCCCACTATCTGGGCCAGGCCGAAGCCGCGGCCCGGTTGCTGGCGCCCCTGGTCGGGGCACCCGCCCGGGACCCTCTGCAGGCCACCATCCTGACCAGCCTGGGGGCCACCTACGACGAGCTGGGCGACCCCGAGCGAGCCTGGCCTATGCACCAGCAGGCCCTAGCGCTGGCCCGGGATCTGGGGGCCAAGCACGTGCAGGTGGACATCTGTCTCAACCTGTTGTGGTCGGCGATAGCTTTGTCCCAGGTGCGGAACGACCCCCGCCCCACCAAGGAAGCCCTGGCGCTGGGCGAGGAAGCCCTAAAGCTGGGGCAGTACGGAGGCAGCGAGGTCTTGCGCAACAACCTGGCCTTCGCCTACGCCGACCTGGGGTGCTGGGAGCTGGCCCGCGAGCACTACGAGTGGCTGGCCCAGCACGCCGCCGACCCCAGCATCCGCTGCATCGCCTGGGCCCAGCTGGTCGCGCTCTACGCCAGGATAAACCTTACCGCACAGGCGGCAGAGGCACTGAACCAGGCCATTGCGAGCGTGGAGCAGACCGACCTGTACATCGCCCACATCCGGGTGCTGATTTCCACCCTCAAGTACGGCAACGAGGCCCAGGTGGCGCAGATGATGCCCTACTTGCGTGACCAGAACATCGAACCCTGGCTGCAAGAAGAGCTCGAGCAGGCTTTAGCCGAACATGCCGCCCGAAACGGTCTGAGACGATAGTGTAATGCTCGCCTTATAAGCTCGGCTCATGGCACCAAAACTTCATCGCAGTTTTGTGGTGCGGGTGTTATACACAGCGCCAGCTCATACCCGGCCTGACCACTCTCCCCGCTTTGTAGTACTCGACCTTAAAACTGGCGAGGAGCGAGCGTTTGCCACCTGGGAGGAGCTGAGGGGGTTTTTGCAACATCGCAGGCCGCGTCGCCTGCGCTGAACGAGGAGGTGCATTATGGGGATTAGGACGATTTTTTTGGTGGTTGGGTTGCTGGTCGGCTGCCTGGCCTGGGGCCAGGGGATGGTGGTGCAGACCGTGGTGTACAAGAACGGCGACCTCGAGCTGCGCGGTTTTCTGTACCGCCCGCCGGGGCCGGGGCCGTTCCCGGCAGTGGTTTACAACCATGGCAGCGAGAAAACCCTGGCCTATATTGACCGGCTGGCGGTGCCTTTTGTGGAGCGGGGGTATGTGTTTTTTGCCCCCAACCGCCGGGGCCACGGGCGCTCCCCCGGCCCCTACATTGTGGATGAGCTGAACCAGCTACGGGGAGCCGAGTGGAGCCGGGCCCTGGTGCGCCTGCACGAGGAGCAGCTCTCCGATCAGCTCGAGGGCGTGGCCTTCCTAAAGGCCCAGCCCTTTGTGGACGCGGCACGGATCGGGGTGTTCGGCTTCTCGTTTGGTGGGATTCAGACCATGCTGGCCGTCGAGCGCGCCGACGCGGGGTACAAGGCCGCGGTGAACTGCGCCGGGGCAGCCCAGACCTGGAACAACTCCCCCGAGCTACGGGCCCGCCTCATCCAGGCCGCCCGGAACGCCGTCATGCCGGTCTTCTTTATCCAGGCCCAAAACGACTACTCCCTGAGCGCCCTCGAGGCCCTCTCGGAGGAGATGCGCAGGGCCGGCAAACCCTTCCAGGCCAGGGTCTTCCCGCCCTTTGGCACCTCTAACCAGGACGGGCACAACTTTTGCTTCCAGGGCCACCCAATTTGGGGGCCCGAGGTGTTTGCCTTCCTGGACGCTGCCCTGCGGTAGCCCAACGGCCCAGCCCACCCTACCCCGCTTCGGCGGGGTTTTTCCTTGAGACGCTGGTGTAACGCTGCTTCGCTACCTTTACCCCAAAGGGAGCCCAAATTCCCAACAAGGCCCTTGGCTTTGGGCGCCCATAAAAAGGAGGTACGTGCGAAGCAGAGCAGACTCTCAGCCAACCTACCCTGGTTCGGGAACCTTCAACCCATCGCCCACCTTGCAACCTCAACAGAGCAACGAGAAAGGAGATCTTATGCGTATTGGAAGCTGGCTTTTATTCATTTTGGGTAACTTGCTGGTAGTAGCCGGGTGTAACAACCCTCCGGCCAACAACCCGCCCGCCACACCCACCGGCCTGGTGGCCATCCCGGGCGATAGGCAGGTCGTACTCAACTGGAACGCCAACACCGAGCCCGACCTCGAGGGCTACACCGTCTACTGGGGTAGCGCCTCGGGTGCGTTGACCAATGTGGAGAATGCCCCACGATCCGCCACCAGCAAGACCATCACCGGCCTGACCAACGGCACCACCTATTTCTTTGTCCTGGAAGCTCTGAATACAGGAGGCCTCAAGTCGGCCAAAACCAATGAAGTGGCCGCAACTCCATTCGAACCCGACAGAACCCCACCCCAAATCGTTTCAACAGTTCCTGCAAACGGAGCCACCCTGGTCGCGCCGGATAGCAACCTCCAGATCAACTTCAGCGAGACCATGGACGTGGGAACGGTTACGGTGACCATCGATCCTAGCTTCGACCTGGGCGACCCCACCTGGAACCCCGGCAACACCCAGGTCAGCTTCGATCCGGCCACCAGCCTGGACAGCGAGACCACCTATACCGTGACGGTAGAGGGCAAAGACCCTGCGGGCAACGCCCTGGTGGGCAGCAAGACCTTCAGCTTCACCACCGTGGGCAGCCCCCCGACGGTCTCGAGCACGGCACCGGCCAATGGCGACACCAACATTCCGGTCAACACCGACATTACTTTCAGCTTCTCCGAAGCCATGGACCGTGCCTCGGTAGAGGGAGCGTTCAGCAGCAGCCCCGCCATCACCTGCGCCTGGAGCTGGACATCCGACAGCAGGCTGGCCACCTGCAACCCCCCCAGCAATCTTAGCTTCAACACCAACTACAGCGTGACCCTGGGTACTGGGGCCAGAGACCAGGCCGGCAACCCGATGAGTGCGCCCTACAACTTCAGCTTCACAACCGCCAGCGCGCCCGATACCACCCCGCCCACCGTAACCGCGCATGTTCCGGCCAACGAGGCTACCGGGATTGCCCGCAACACCAACATCGAGGTCACCTTTTCCGAGCCGATGGATAAAGCATCCACCCAGACCGCCTTCCAGATCACCAGCCCGGCCGGTGTGACAGGAACCTTCAGCTGGCCCAGCAGCAACCGCATGGTCTTTAACCCCAGCAGCGATTTCGCCTATGGTACCAACGTGACCTGGCAAGTAACCACTGCGGCCAAAGACCTGGCGGGCAATACCCTGGCCGCTACGGTAACCCGCACCTTCCGGGTCATCCGGCAGAAAACCGTAGACCTCCTAAGCCAGGCCGCGCTGGACGGGGATGTTTACAACACCGGAGCCGTAAACACTACCTCGAGTTTGCTGTCGGTAGGCGATACTACGGACAACACCTACGTGCGTAGCTTCCTCAGCTTCGACCTCAGCCCCCTGGTGACCGATGGCGCTACCTTCATCAACTCGGCTACCCTCTACGCCTTACAGGGTCCTGATTTTGGAAATCCCTACACCGACCTGGGTGGTAGCGTGCGCGCCGAAAGCGTTTATTATGGCCCCAGCCTGGATACTGCCGACTTCGAGACCCCCGTGCTTACCTACACTTATATCCTAAGCAGCGACGCTACTGCTGGCTGGAAAAGCACCACAGTTACCTCGAAAGTACGCGACGATTACACCAACCGGGCAGCCCGGGGCAACCGCTCTCAGTTCCGCCTGCGCTTCCCTACCAACACCAATGTCGATGGCAGAAGGGATCTAGCTCTTTTCTATAGTGGGGATGCCTCAAGCAATAAACCCTATCTCAGGGTTACTTACGAGTATCCGTGAGTTCAACCCGAATTCATCGCAGAGCCCTGCAAGAGCGGGGTTCTGCATTTTTTGAGGGCAGCGGGCCGGATCTGGTATCGACCTATACCCGTAAGCAGCCCGTTGCCCAAAGAAAAGCCCCGCTTCGGCGGGGTTTTTCCTTGAGACGCTGGTGTAACGCCAGCCTCCTATTCTGCGCTCAGATGCCCAGCAACCCTTATCGCTGAACCAAATGGGCAAAGACCATTCACAAAGGAGGAGCGCATGAAACCCCTAGCTTGGATTTTCGTCGGTCTGCTGGTTGCCGTCCTTGGTGCTTGTGGCAGCACCACCGGCCCAAACCCCAGCAACCCCAACCCCGGCAACCCCAGCAACCCCAACCCCGGTACGCCCAACCCAGGCGCTACCGGCTTCAAAACCGCGGCGGTGCTGCCCGAGGGTTTGAAGAACCTCGAGCAAGAACTCTCGCCCCTGCTGGTGGAGTTGGTTGAGCTGGCCCGCAGCAAGAGCCAGAATGCCGCCACCCTCACCGGCACCCTCACGCAAAGCGGCAACACCTTCACCTATAGCTCCACCCCCACCGACCGCCTGCGGGTGGTCTGGAGCGATGGGGTGGTCTACGAGTTTGTCATCACCCAGTTCCAGGGCAACCTAGCGGGCGGGGCCACCGCTTTCTACAAGGGCAACCACCTGCTGCAGTACAGCGCCCAGCTCAAGCCCGACAACGAGATGGGCCCGGTCAACCTCAGCCTCCGCTCGCAGCGGCAGGGTAGCACCCTCAGTGTGAGCCTGGGTGGGACAGCGGTCTTTGACGGCCAGACCCACACCCTGAACCTGAACTACGCCCAGCAGGTGCTCTCCGACTTTGGCCCCGGTTCCATCCTGTTCCACCACCAGGACACCCTCCAGGGCAGCCTGCAGGGCCCCAGCTTCCAGATTCAGGTGAACGAAACCTACGACTTCCGCCTGGTGGGCAGTGACAGCCTGGTGATGCAGACCATCCGCACCCTCAACAACGCCTGGAGCGAGGGCGGCCAGCAGTTCCGCCTGCAAAACGGCCTGATCAAGCGGGTCTTCCGCGACGGCAACCCCATCGAGCTCGATTTCTGGACAGCCGAGGGTGACCTGCTGCGGGGCAACACGCGGGTAGGGGGTTTTGGACAAGCTTTGACTGGGAACCTGCTCGAGCAGTTTCTGGACACCCCCAGCGGGCGGGTGCGGCTGGGAGTCTTCCGCTTCTGATACGCATTCTGGCAGTATCGTCTAGGCTTTCAAAAGTGAACGATACTGCCGAAATGCACTTCTACTCCCTTCGGTCGGCTCGAACCCTTCACCTTTGGTTACACCCGGGTGAAGGATTCAAGCGGAACCGGTATGAACCCCAGAGCTAGGCGGACGATTTTCCCTCGGTAGAATGGGCGCATGGACATGCTGCCCATCATCAAAGAATTATCGCAAAAGACCCCTTCCAAGATTCTCCTGGTTGTGCTGGACGGGGTAGGCGGCCTACCCCAGACCCCCGGCGGCCCCACCGAGCTGGCCGCGGCCCACACCCCCAACCTGGATGCTCTGGCGCAGAAGAGCGCCCTGGGGCTTTTGACCCCGGTCTACCCCGGCATGGCCCCCGGCTCCGGCCCCGGCCACCTCTCGCTGTTTGGCTACGACCCCTTCAAATACCTGGTGGGGCGCGGGGCCCTCTCGGCCATCGGGATTGGGGCCGAGTTCAAAGACGGCGACGTGGCGGTGCGTGGCAACTTTGCAACCCTGGATGCCGCCGGACTGGTCAAAGACCGCCGGGCAGGCCGGCCCAGCGACGCGGAGAACCGGCGGGTGGTGGACAGGCTAAAAGCCGCCATACAGGAGCTCGAGGGGGTGCAGGTCAGCTTCTACACCGAAAGCGAGCACCGTTTTGTGGTGATTTTGCGCGGCGAGGGGCTGAGTGAGCAGGTTTCCGACACCGACCCCCAGAAAACCGGCGTGCCGCCCTTGCAGGCCGAGCCCAAAACCGCCAGCGACGAAAGCCAGCGCACCGCCCGTGTGCTCAACCGACTGTCCGAGCGCATCCGCGAGGTGCTGGCCGATGAACCCCAGATCAACGGTGCGTTGTTCCGGGGTATCTCCGAACGCCCCCGCTTCCCTCTGCTCTCCGAGGTGTACCACCTCACACCGGCCTGCATTGCCAGCTACCCCATGTACAAAGGGCTGGCCAGCCTGGTGGGCATGGAGGTGCTGCAGGTGGAGGGGGTGGAGGACGCCCCAGAGGGCAAGGTCAAGGCCCTACAGGAAAACTGGGCCAGGTACGATTTCTTCTATTTGCACTTCAAGAAAACCGACAGCACCGGTGAGGACGGCAATTTCGAGGAAAAAGTGCATAAGATCGAGCTTTTTGATCAGCTGTTGCCCGAGCTTTTAGCCCTGAAGCCGGATGTGCTGGCCATCACCGGCGACCACTCGACCCCCAGCGTGCTCAAGGCCCACTCCTGGCACCCAGTGCCGCTGCTGCTCCATGGCCCCTACCTCCGCAACGACGCCGCCCGGCGCTTCACCGAGGACGAAGCCGCTAAAGGCAGCCTGGGCCACCTGCGCGGGGTGGAGCTGATGCCCTTGCTGCTGGCCCATGCCGGCAAGCTGCAAAAGTACGGGGCCTAGTACCACTGTGCTTAATCGGTGGGGCTTGTAGGCCCTACCGATAAAAATTGTCTTGGTTTTTATACCGGATTCAAAAAGATAATCTTCCAAAGCAAAGACCTCCAGAGGCTATCTTTTTGAATCCTAGAGCACTCCCTTCGGTCGGGTTAGTTCGCCACCATTCGGTGACGAACTAACCGAATCTGGTATTAGTTTAGGCTCTCGCCCACAGCTTCTTCAAAGAGTTTGCGGGCTTCGTCAAGGGTAATCTCCAGCACCTGTGAAATTTCCTCTGCCAGAAGGTGCATGGCCCGGCGAAGGGCTTGGCGGTCGAGATCAGGAAGGCCTTTTTCCTGTTCCCAGGCCCGAAGCTGACCGGCCAGGGTGGCGATGCGAAAAGGATCGCCATCGGCCAGAATCTCGGTGGTCTTGCGGTGACGGGCGGCCCACTGCCGGGGCAGGGGCAGTCGGCCTTCTTGTAGCAAAGCTAGAATCTCGTTTACCTGATCCGGCGACAAGGCCCGGCGCAAACGGGTGGTTTGCGGTGCTTCTACGGGCACATAAGCCTTCGAGCGGGTTCCAGGAAAGTCGACTTGATAGTAGGATTTGTCTGAGCCAGCCACCGAACGCTGGGCGATCCCCGCCACCACACCTACACCATACGGCGGCAAAACAACCTTGTCTCCTGGACGGTATTCGCTCACAACGCCACTCCTTTCAGTAACACCTCGAGCAGGTGCTCGAGGTAGGCTTCCCGTGGAAACTCGAGCTGGGGATTGCAGGCCAGTGCCGCAATGCTGGCGGCGGTAAGGCAGGTGTCGAGCTCGGGCCGCACCTCACCCCTGGCTTTACCTTCCTGCACCAGCCTCTCCAGCAAGCGCTGGTAGTGCTCATGCATACCCCTGAGCCAGCCTGTGGTGTCCTCAGGCTGGGCCTCTCGGGCTACAGCCGCCCACAAACCACGCCACTCCTCAACCCAATCCACCCGAAGTCGCAGCACCTCAGCCAGGCGCTCACGAAAGGGGCCGCCACGGCTCACCACTTCCTCCACCTTGCGGTAGTAGGCAAAGGTGTGGTGTTCCACCAGCGCCTTGAGCAGATCCTGTTTATCTTGGAAGTATAGATAAACCGTGCCTTTGCCAACCTCGGCTTCTCGGGCCACCTCCTCGACTTTGAGCCCCGACAACCCCCGATCCCTCAACACTCGGATGGTTGCCTCGAGGATTGCTTCGCGTTTGGGGGCAGTCCGAGCCTCCACGGTCACGGCTACAAAGTGTACCAGAACCCCGAAGGGCAAAGATGAGACCTATTTTTTCAGTCGGGCGTTTGTGGTTGTAAGGCCGTCCAAAACAGCTTTTTCCAAGATTTGTCACATTTCGTCATTTGCTATATTTGCACAAAATTTCTGATTAAAACAAATTTGCCGCCAATCTACCCCTGGAGGCCACCCCAGGGTCAATTGGGAATCAACAACCCCTCTTATTCCCCCAAACACGTAAACTACGGCCGTGCCTTCGGGTCGCGTTCACGAAGCCATCAATCTCAGCGTCCTGGGACTGGCCACAGCCGTCTACTGGGTCTATCGGCAAGAACTCGAGGTTCCCCAGCCGGTTGCATTGGCCTTTATGGGCAGTTACCTGCTGGGAACCTTCCTCATCACCCCCGACCTGGATCTGGCTGAACAACAGGTGCGGGCCAAGGGGCGCTGGGGCTTTTTGGGCTGGATCTGGGTGCCCTATGGCTGGATGTTCACCCATCGGGGCCTTTCGCACACCTGGGTGGTGGGCCCCCTAACCCGGATTCTGTACCTGGGGGCGATGGGCGTGCTGGTGTACTGGCTCTTCACCGCCCTCTCGAGCTACCTGGGGGTGAACATCCACCTGCAACCCCACTTCAAGGCCCCACCCCAGGAGATTATTTGGGCACTGGTGCTGGGGTATTATGCCTCACAATGGCTGCACCTTATCGCCGACGGCATCTGGCCGGATAGCGGTCGGATTTTTTTAAGCAGGCGCCGTCGCCAACGATGAACTGGAGGCTGCTCGTATGTATAGTGCCAAATTCTGGGTGGAACACCTCGGTCTGCAACCCCATCTCGAGGGCGGCTTCTATCGTCAGACCTACGTATCCAGCGAGCTTATCGCGCAGCCCCACCTACCCCCTCGTTTTGACAGCCCGCGGGCTTTTTCCACGGCCATCTACTTTTTGCTCGAGCACCCCGACTTTTCCGCGTTCCACCGGCTAAAAAGCGACGAGATCTGGCATTTCTACGCCGGCGCTTCCCTGACCCTGTGGCTCATCTCGCCCCAGGGCGCGCTTTCGAGGCTATCTCTCGGCCCCGATCCCAGCAAAGGACAGCGCTTTCAGGCAACGGTTCCTGCCGGCTGCTGGTTTGCAGCCAGCCTGGACACCCCCGGAACCTACGCCCTGGTGGGCTGCACCATGGCCCCTGGCTTCGATTTCGCCGACCTCGAGCTGGCTGAGCGTGAGACCCTGGCCCGGCAGTTTCCGCAGCACCGCCCCCTCATCGAACGGCTGACCCGCTAAAAGACAATGCTCCAAGAAAGGAACACCCATTGGATAAGTCTTCACCCAATCAACTGTCTCAGGCCCGGATCGCCATCTATGTAACTTTCTTTATATGCGGTCTGGTATTGGCTGCCTGGGTCTCGCGCATTCCAACCATCAAGCAGCAGCTAGGCCTGAACGCCGGCGAGCTGGGCCTGGTGCTGATGGGAAGCCCCATCGGGCTGGTGCTGGCCATGCCCCTAACCGGCTGGCTTATCGCGCGCTGGGGCAGCCGACCGGTGCTGGCCTGGGCCGCCATGAGCAACTGCGCTGCACTACCCCTGCTGGCCCTGGCCCCCACTGGCTGGACACTGGGCCTGGCCTTGTTTGTGTTTGGCTTCGCCAACGCGGCCATGGACATCTCCATGAACGCCCAGGCCGTGGAGGTTGAAAAACGCTATGCCCGGCCCATTATGTCCAGTTTCCACGCGCTGTTTAGCCTGGGGGGTCTGGTGGGTGCCGCGCTGGGAGGGGCCGCCGCAGCAGGCGGACTGGAGCCGCTGCCCTTCTTTGCCTGGACGGCCCTGCTCATGGGGCTGCTGATGCTGGCAGCCATTCGATATCTGCTCGAGGTTCGGCCAGCCGCCAGCGGGCCGCGCTTTGTCTGGCCTCGAGGGGTGCTGCTGGGCCTGGGGTTCATCGTTTTCTGCACCGGCCTGGGCGAGGGGGCTGTGGCCGACTGGAGCGCGGTATTTATGAAGCATGAGATGGGCACCAGCGAGGCCGTGGCTGCGCTGGCCTTCTCGGCCTTTTCGGTGTCCATGGTGGTGGGCCGCCTGAGCGGCGACGCCCTCATACATCGGTTTGGGCCGGTGGCGATGGCGCGAGCCGGTGGGCTGCTGGCTGCCAGCGGTTTCATAATTACGCTTGTTACCAACCGCCCCGAGGTCGCCATGCTAGGCTTTGCACTGATCGGGCTGGGTTACTGCACCCTGTTTCCCCTGGTATTTAGCGCCGCCGGCAGGGTACCGGGGGTGCAGCCTGGGGTGGCGCTGGCCTCGGTGGCCACGCTGGGCTACCTGGGTTTTTTGAGCGGGCCACCCGTAATCGGTCTGATCGCACAGGCCACATCCTTGCGGGTATCTTTTGCAGCGGTGGCGGGGCTGGCCGTGGTGATTACCCTGCTGGCCGGTCTACTGCAAGTTAAGAAGGAATAACGCAGTTCCAGTAACTGGAACTGCGCTTTGGGGAAAGCCAGCTTATTTAGGCCGCACTGATGGCGATCTTGCGCACGCGGGCCTGCTCTACCTTGGGCAGGGTCAGGCGCAGCAGGCCATCGGTGATGGTGGCTTGAATCTTATCCACCTCCACCGAGGCGGGCAGGGTCAGGCTTTGTACGAAGCTCCCGCGCGGCAGCCCCCGCGACCAGTAGCGGCGCTCATCGCTGCCCTGGGCCTCCGGATAGGTGCCGCGAATGGTCAGCCGGTTGCCCTCCAGGCGAACCTCGAGGTCGTCCTTGCGCAGGCCCGGCACCGCCATCTCCAGCACCAGGCTGTCCCCGGTCTCGTAGAGATCGTAGGGATAGGCGCTAACAGACACTGGGCTGCCTAAAGATGTCGTCACCTCGTTCCAGAGCCGGTCGAACTCTTGGAAGAAGTCGTTTACGCTCGAGAGATTCCAGCTCCGCAGAGGCATCGTCTGAACAGGTATGTTCCGAACAATGTCCAGCATACTGAAACCTCCTTTCGTAGGGTTGTGTTGGCAGATTCCCTACAGTCACATATTATAAAAGTTGAGCATGATATTGTCAAGTATTGTTATGATTTTAATGTATATTTCATCTTTCTTTTTTAGATTCACAGGTGAAAAACTTCGTCTGGAGGTGAAGTATGCCACGCCTACTTGCGCTCTTGCTACTGCTGATGAGCCTGGGCCTGGCCCAGGGGTTCCGCGGTCTGGCCCTGTACACCCCCTACCCCTCGCAAAGCGTACGGCTGGGTGAAACCATCAGCCTGCCCATCACCCTCAAGGGCTACAACCTACCACCCCAGACCGTGCAGGTACGGGTCGCCGAGCTGGCCCCGGGCTGGAAGGCCAGCCTGCTGGGCGGGGGCCGGGTGGTGGGCGCGGTGTATGTGCTGCCCGATGGGGAGCAGAGCCTTTCCCTGCGGCTCGAGCCGCCACAAAATGTGCGGGCCGGCACCTACCGCTTCCGGCTGGTGGCCGAGGGCAGCGGGGTACGGGCCGAGCTGCCCATTGCCCTCACCCTGGGCCAGGTGCTGCCCAAGCGGCTCTCCCTCGAGACCGAGCTTCCGGTGCTCAAGGGCACCCCCACCGCCAGCTTCCGCTACCGCGTGACCCTCAGGAACGAAAGCGACCAGGACTTGCTGGTCAACCTCGAGGCCGACGCCCCCGAAAACTTCCGGGTGAGCTTCAGCACCGCCTTTGGCGGGCAGGAGGTCAACAGCCTGCCCCTAAAGGCTGGGGAAAGCCGCGAGCTGGACGTCCAGGTTACCCCTCCCCGGCAGGTGGAGGCCAAAGTGTATGCCGTCACCCTGCGGGCCCTGGCCGGGGAGGCCAGGGCCGAGCTGGCCGTGAACTTGGACATCACCGGCCAGGCCGAACTGAGCCTCTCCACCCCCGAGGGGCGGCTTTCCGGGCGGGCCTATGCCGGGCGCGAGAACCCCATCAAGCTGGTGATTAAGAACAACGGCAGCGCCCCGGCGGAGAACCTCGAGCTTTCCGCCAGCGAGCCTACGGGCTGGGAGGTCAAGTTTGAACCCAACAAGATCGAGCGGCTGGCCCCCGGGGCCGAGTCGGAGGTCACCGCCCGCATCAAGCCCTCCCCCCGGGCCGTTGCAGGCGATTACATGCTGACCCTGCGGGCCAGTGCCGAAGGAGCCCAGGCCTCGGCCGATTACCGGGTCACCGTGCAGACCTCCACGCTGTGGGGGCTGATCGGGGTACTTTTGATTGCGGTGGCGGTGGGCGCGGTGGGCTTTGCGGTCTCGCGCTTTGGGCGGCGCTAGGAGGGCCTATGGTCATCGAGACCCAAGGCCTAACCAAACGCTACGGCAGGGTGGTGGCGGTGGAGGGCCTCGAGCTGCGCATCGAAGCGGGCGAGGTGTATGGCCTCCTGGGCCCCAACGGCTCCGGCAAAACCACCACCATCCTGATGCTCCTGGGCCTCACCGAGCCCAGCGCAGGCCAGGTGCGGGTGCTGGGCCTCGACCCGGTGCGCGAACCGCTCTCGCTCAAGCGGCAGGTGGGCTACCTGCCCGACTCGGTGGGGTTTTACGGCGAGATGACCGCCTGGGAGAACCTCTCCTACATCGCCCGGCTCAACGGACTGCCCCCCGCCCTGGCCAAGGCCCGCATGGAACGGGTGCTGGAACGCATGGGGCTGGCCGAGGTGGCCCACCGCCCGGTGGGTGCCTTTTCCCGGGGTATGCGCCAGCGTCTGGGGCTGGCCGAGGTGCTGCTCAAAGAACCCAAGGTGGTGATTCTGGACGAGCCCACCCTGGGCCTGGACCCCGAGGCCGCGCAGGAGTTTTTGAAGATGATACAAAGCCTGAAATCCGAGGGCATTACCGTGCTGCTCTCCTCGCACCTGCTGCACCAGGTGCAGGCCATCTGCGACCGGGTGGGGCTGTTCCATAAGGGGAGGCTGGTGCTGGAGGGGCGGGTGGAGGAGCTGGCCCAGCGGGTGCTGGGGGGCGCTTACCGCATCCGCCTCGAGGCCACCCCCCTACAAGGCCTCGCAGAGCGGCTTCAGGCCTTGCCCGAGGTGAGCCGGGTACAGGCCGAGGCGCAGGGGCTGCGGCTGGAAGCCACCCAGGACATCCGCCCACAGGTGGCGCGGGCCGTGCTCGAGGCCGGGGCCGCCCTGCAGAGCCTCGTGCTGGAGCAGCCCAGCCTGGACGAGGTGTACGCCCGCTATTTCCAGGAGGTGCGCCATGCAGCGTAGTTCTACCTCGCGTCGTCGTGAAGGCTCGCCCTGGACAGGGCTGTGGGCAGTCTTCTTCAAGGAGATGGCCGACCACCTTTCCAGCACCCGGATGCGCATCCTGGAGGTGCTCATCCTGCTCTCGGCGGTGGGCGCGGTGTATGCCGGGGCCCAGACCCTGCGCCAGACCATCAGCGAAGACCCCTTCCTCTTGCTGCGGGTTTTTACTGCGGCCCAGGATCCGCTACCCTCGTTTGTGGCCTTCCTGAGCTTCTTTCTGCCCCTGGCCGCCATCGCCCTGGGTTTTGATGCCATCAACGGCGAGTACAACCGCAACACCCTCTCGCGCATCCTGGCCCAGCCCATCTACCGCGACGCCCTGCTGTGGGGCAAGTTTTTAGCCGGGCTGGCCACCATAGCCCTGATTCTGCTGGCCCTGTTTTTGCTGGTGGTGGGCCTGAGCCTGATCTTCCTGGGCGTACCCCCCAGCAGCGAGGAGGTTGCGCGGGCCCTGCTCTTCTTGCTGGCCACCCTGGCCTATACCGGGGTCTGGTTGGGCATTGCCCTGGTCACCTCGGTGCTCTTCCGCAGCGCGGCCACCTCGGCGCTGGCGGCCATTGCGGTCTGGCTCTTCTTCGCGCTGTTCTGGGGCATCATCGCCCAGTTGCTGGCCCAGGCCGTGGCCCCTTTCGACCCCTTCGACCCCGAGAGCGAGCTGCGCCAGACCGAGGCCCTGCTGGCTTTCTCGCGCCTTTCGCCCAACACCCTATACGCCGAGGCCATCCAGGCCCTGCTCAACCCTGGGGTGCGCAGCCTGGGGCCGGTGCTCATCAGCCAGCTCGAGGGGGCCTTGCTGGGCTCACCCCTTCCCCTGGGGCAGAGTTTTCTGCTGGCCTGGCCGCAACTCACGGGCCTGATCGCCCTCACCATAGGGCTCTTCGCCGTGGCCTACGTGCTCTTCCAGCGGCGGGAGGTGCGGGCCTAGGAGGAGCCCTAGCTGCTCGCAGTCAATAGCGTTTGCTGGGGGAAAAATCAGCGATCCCAGGAGCCCTTCTGCAACCCCAGCAGCAAAACGCTGCACAGCACCATCAGCACCACCGCCAGCACCACCGCCTCGTAAAAGGGGGTGGCCCCAGGCCGGCCCAGGCGCTCGTAGATGGCCAGGGACAGGGTGGCCCATTCCGGGCGTTGCAGGGTGAGGGTGGCCCCAAACTCCCCCAGGATGGCCGCCAGGGCCAGGGCCAGCCCGGCTACTGTCGATGATCGAACCAGGGGCCACTCCACCCGTATAAACCGCCGCCAGGGCGAGGCCCCCAGCACCCGGGCGGCCTCGAGCACCCCCCTGGGCAGCCCCTGCAGGGCCGGCAACAGGGCGCGGGTGAGTAAGGGGTAGCTGAGCAGGATGTAGGCCCCTATCAAAAGCCCGATAGAGCCCCTAAGCCCAGGGTAGACCAGCAGGTAGCCCAGGCCCAGGGCCACCGGTGAGACCATCAGGGGCAGCAGGCCCAGCCCATCCAGCCAGCGGGCCCCCCGCCAGACCGCATAAGCGTATAAAAGACCCACGGGCAGCACTCCCAGCAGGGCCATTCCGGCAAAGACCAGGGTGTTTTGCAAGGCCAGCAGGCCGGGGGTGAAGTCGGGGTTGTGCCACACCGATAGCCAGGCCCCAGGGCGCTCCAGCGCCCGCCATACCAGCGCCAGCAGGGGGCTATACAGCAGCAAAAAAAACCCCGAGACGCCGATGCTCAGCATTAATGCAGGCCCCCGTGCGAGGGCTAGGGGGGCTTCGGTGCCTTCGAGCCCCACCGCCCATCCTGCCTGCAAGCGCAGGTACAGCCACAATACCAGCCCGGTCACCCCCAGCTGCATCAATACCAGTGCGCTGGCCTCAGGGAAGGCCAGGCGCTGGGCCAGGGCCTGGTAGGTAGCCACCTCGAGGGTGGCCCAGGCCGGCCCTCCCAGCAGCAAGGGCACACCAAAACTGGTAAAGCAAAACAAAAAAACCAGACTCCCACCGGACAGTAGAGCAGGGGCCAGGAGAGGAACCCCCACCCGCAGGTAGGCCCGCCAGGGACTGGCCCCCAGGGTGCGGGCCGCCTGCATGGGGGTGTTCAGCTTGGGCAGCAGGGCCACCAGGGGGCGCAGCACCAGGCCCAGGTTATAGAGCAGGCTGGCCCAGAACAAAATCCAGGGCGTGCCGTAGAGGTTGACCCCCAGCAGCCCCCGGGGGCCCACCAGGCTCAAAAAACCCATCGCCACCACCAGGGTAGGCAGCACAAAGGGCACCACCGAGAAGGCCAGCCAAAAGTCCCGGCCCGGGAAGCGGTAACGAAAGGCATAAGCCAGGGGCAGGGCCACCAGGGCACACAAGAGCGAGGAGCCCAGGCCGTAGACCAGACTCCAGAGCAGCCTCGAGCGGTAGTAGGGGTCGGCCAGCGTAGGCACAATACCCTCACCCAGACCCAAGGCCACGATTCGCCCCAAAGGGTACAGCAAGGCCAGGGCCAGGAAGACCAGCACCGGCAGGGCCAGCCAAGCAGCGGCGCGGGAGGCCTTCGCCATACCCGCCGCCAGCCTAACGCCGCGCCTTTACCGCTTGCGCCGTCTGCCCCTGCACCACCACCTGCGTCCACTCGCGGATCCAGCGCTCGCGGTTGTTGGCGATCTGCTGGGGGGTCAGGCGGGCGGGCTCAGGGGGCACCTGGGCAAAGCGGAACACTTCCGGCAGCTTGGCATCCCGCCGGGCTGGATAGACCCACATCTGGGTGGGGATGTTCTCCTGTGCGGGCTTGGAAACCAGCCAGTCCACAAAACGCTGGGCCGCCCGCAGATTGCGCGTACCCTTCAAGATGCCCACATACTCCACCTGGAAAAACGAGCTGCGGGGCAGGAAAAGGTTGGCCGTGGGGGGCTCGCTGGGCTTGGGCTGGGCCTCGCTGTAGTACAGCTCGGCGGCCGGGCTGGTGCTATAGGAGACTACCAGCGGGCGGTCGCCGCCAGCCCGGGTAAAGTGGGTGTAGTAGGCCTCGCTCCAGCCGCTCACCACCCGCACCCCGTTCTTGCGCAGGTTCTCCCAAAAATCCAGGTAACCCTCCTCGCCAAAGGCCGCCACGGTGGCTAGGAGGAAGGCCAGCCCCGGCGAGCTCGTAGCCGGGTTCTGCACCACCAGCAGCCCGGCAAATTCCGGCAAGGCCAGGTCGGCGAAGCGCTGGGGCAGGGGCTTGTCCTTGAAGAAATCCCGGTCGTAGTTAAGGGCCACATAGCCAAAGTCCACCGGCGTGGCCCGGAAGGTCTGGTCAATGATCAGTTCGGGGCGCAGGTTGGGCAGCTCAGGCGAGCGGTAGGGTTGTAAAATATCGGCCTGCAGCGCACGCGAGAGCATGGTGTTATCGAAACCGTAGATCACATCGGCAATGGGTGCGCCTTTGCTCAGGATGGCCTTGTTGAGCATCTCGCCTGCATCGCCGCCCTTCAAAAAGCGAAGCCGGATACCGCTCTGCTGTTCGAAGCGAGCGATCAGGTTCTTGTCGAGGCTCCAGCTATCGTGGGTAAGAACGGTCAGGGTGGTTTGCTGCGCCCACGCGGGCCATAACACCAGCAGCATCCACAGCACACCTAGCCAGACCGACCATCCAACTTTTGGGGTTTTTTGCATAAAAAAATCCCTCCATGTCATCGGGAGGGTTCCGCGTCATGCTCCCTACGGCGGTACAAACCGCATCAGGTTCAAAGGGTGTTTCTCAGCCTGGGCTGCCCAGGCACCCCCGATGACGCCCGGATAATACGGCTTGCACCCCCAAATGTACAGCGCTCAGCTTACGGTCTCGGTAGCAGCCACCCAGAAATTCGGGTACCTGCCTCGCAGCACCCCCGCCAGGTACAGCGCCTCCTCGGCCGCACGGGCCAGACCAAACAGGGTAGAGCCTGAGCCCGACATCAGCACGCCCCTCAGCCCCAGGCGGCACAGCTCTTGCTTGAGGGCCTCGAGGTGGGGGTGCCTCCGGAATACGGGGCGCTCGAGGGTGTTCCAGTAGAGGGGTTCCTCCCCTGCCCGAATGGCCTCTATAATCCCCGCTATATCCAGCTCGGGCTGCCACATCTCGGGCGTGAGGCCTTTGTAGGCCTCAGCCGCCGAAACCGCAATACCAGGGTTGACCAGCACCAACGCCGCCCGAAGAGGGGGCAGGGGGGTCAGTTGTTCACCCACCCCCCGCCCTTCGGCCAGGCCCGGCTCCAGGAAAAAGGGCACATCGGCCCCCAGCCCAAGGGCCAGGGCCGGAAGCTCGAGAGCGGATGGGTAGAGCTGGGACAAAGCCCGCAGCACCGCCGCCGCATCGGAGGAGCCCCCGCCCAGCCCCGCGGCCAGGGGTAGTTTTTTTTCCAGCACCACCCTCACCCCGCCGGGCCAGCCAGCAGCCTGCAGATAAGCCTGTGCAGCCTTGTATGCCAGGTTGTTGGTATCAGCGGGCAGGCCCCAGCCCCGCACCTCCAGCTCAATTCCCTCGGGAATGGCCTCCACCCAGAGCCGGTCGCCCACCCGCAACGCGGCAAACAGGGTGTGCAGCTCATGGTAGCCATCGGGCCGGCGGCCCCGCACCGAAAGACCCAGGTTCACCTTGGCCGGGGCTAGGAGTTCCATACCTGGGCCAACCCTTCTGCCAGAATCAGGTCTTCGGGATAGGTCACCTTGAACATCCGACGGTCGCCCTCCACCAGCGCCACTGGATGACCCAACCAGCGAACCAGCTGTGCGTCATCGGTGAAGGCGATCCCAGCTGCCCGGGCCTGCTGGTGGGCCTGCCACAAGAGCTCGCGGCGGAAGCCCTGGGGGGTCTGCACCAGCCGGTGGTGCTCGCGGGCGATCACCCCCCCGTAGCGCCCATCGTCTTCGCGTACCAGGGTATCGGGCACCGGTACCACCAGGGTGGCCGCACCCGTGGCCCGCACCGCCTGCAGAAGCCGTTCTATTGCGGGCCGCACCACAAAGGGCCGGGCCACATCGTGCACCAGCACCACCTCACCGGTGGCCGCCTGCACCAGATTAAACACGCTTTGCTGGCGGGTCTGGCCGCCCGGAACGGTTTTCAGGCCATCCACCCGGAAACCCGGCGGGAGGGCCACCACCACCTCGTCGGCCCAGGCAAAGCCCTCGAGGGCCCAGTCCAGCAGGGTCTTTCCACCCACCCGCAAAAAAGCCTTGGGCCCCCGCCCGATCCGCTCACCCTGGCCGGCTGCCGGCAGCAGTACCGAGACCCTCATGCCTGGCATCGTACCGTAAAAAGCCCTCCCATACAGCCCACAGGCCCGCGTGTTATCCTCTGGGGCATGACTGTTTTTGAGGCGCTCATACTGGGCATTCTGGAGGGCTTAACCGAGTTCCTCCCCATCTCCTCCACCGGCCACCTCACCCTGGCTGCCCACCTGCTCCATCTGGATATTGAGAACGACCCATTTATCAAAAGTTTCATCGTGGTCATCCAACTGGGGGCTATTCTGGCTGTTTTAGCTTTGTACTTCAAGCGTTTCCTACAGGACATGCAGGTCTGGAAGCGCATTATCGTAGCCTTCATCCCTACCGGCATCCTGGGCTTTGCGCTGGCCGATGTGATCGAAAACGTCTTTTTAGGCAACGACCTGATTGTGGTGATTAATTTGATTGGTGTGGGCGTTCTTTTGCTGTTTGTGGATCGCTGGCTGCAATCCCATCAGCGCTACGACGATGTCAACCAGCTACCAGCACCTTACGCTGCGCTGATTGGCCTGTTTCAGGCCATTGCCATGATGCCAGGGGTCTCGCGTAGCGGGGCCACCATCGTGGGGGGTATGGCCCTGGGGCTATCCCGCCGGGCCGCTGCCGAGTTTTCCTTCATCCTGGCCGTACCCACCATGCTCTCGGCCACCGGCTTCTCCCTGCTGCGCCATATGGACGAGTTCCGCGCCGATAGCTGGGGGCTGCTGGCGGTGGGCTTTCTGGCCGCTTTCGTATCGGCTTTGCTAACGGTACGCTGGCTTCTAGCCTTCGTAAGCCGCAACAGTTTCGTACCCTTCGCCATCTACCGCATTCTGATCGGGGTGGTGTACGGGGTGTTTTTCCTGCGCTAGTCGAGCTCGAGCTCCCGTAGCTCACCCCAGCGCGGTGCCCTGGCGTACTCCAGACCAAACAGATCCAGGATGCGCTGGGTCATAAAAGCCAGCAGATCATCGATGGTTTTGGGCTTGTGGTAAAACCCAGGGGCTGCCGGCAAAATGGTGGCCCCGGCCTGGGCCGCTCGAACCATGGCCTCGAGGCTCGGCAAGGGCAGCGGGGCCTCGCGCGGTACCAGCACCAGGGGGCGGCGTTCCTTGAGGGTAACATAGGCCGCCCGGGTCAATAGGTTGTCGGCCAGACCGTAGGCCACCTTGGCCAGGGTGGTCGCGCTGCACGGCACAATCACCATCCCCAGGGTACGAAAGCTCCCCGAGGCGATGGAGGCCCCCAGGTCGCTGCTCTTGTGCACCACATGGGCCAGGGCCTCCACGGCCTCGAGGCCAAGCCCTGCCTCCTCCGCCAGCACCCGCTTGGCCCCCTGGCTCATCACCAGATGGACTTCCAGCCCACCCATCCGTCGCAGGGTTTGCAGTAAATCCAGGGCATAGGGCATCCCCGAGGCGCCCGAAAGCCCCACCACCAGTCGCTTGGGTACGCTCATGCGCCAAGTGTACAGTCAGGCCCGTGCGGCGAATGCAGCCCTAGATGAAAACCGGCTTGCCTGCGAGGCCGGGTTGTCACCCTAGTCTTCCTCCGGCGGCTGCCAGGGCATTCCGCTGAAGAACTCCCGCACCAGCCGGCCTACCAGCCCCCCCAGGGCCAGCAGGGCCACCAGGTTGGGGATAGCCATCAAGCCGTTGAGGGTGTCGGCCACGCTGGTCAGGGCTGCCAGGCCACCCATCGGCCCTACAAATGCAAACGTAACAAAGGTTAGGCGGTAAGGCCAACGGATACCCTCACCAAACAGATAGGCCGCGCCTTCCTCACCGTAAAACCCCCAGGAAACCATGGTTCCCAGGGCAAAAACTGCCAGCATCAGCCCCAGCATAGCCACCCCCAGGGGGTGCTCGGCGAACAGGGCACGGGCCGCTTCTACCCGGTCGCCGCCCAGAAAGCGCTGCCAGAGCCCGCTGGCGATAAAGGTCAGGGCCATCAGGGTGGTCACGGTCAGGCTCAAAAGCATCTCCGTGAGGCCCCAGAAACCCTGCCGCACCGGGTGATCGACCTGGGCCTGCGCGTGGGCAATGGCAGCCGAACCCAGGCCCGCTTCATTGGCAAAGATGCCCCGTCCCACCCCCGCCTTCAAAATTTCAGCCAGCCCCAGCGAGACCGCCGCCCCCGCAGCCCCCCCGGCAGCCGCCTGAAAGCTAAGGGCCGAGGAAAACACCAGCGCCAGGGCTGCGGGCAGGCCCTCGAGGTGGATGAAAATAAGGGGCAGAATCGCCAGCAAAAACAACACCAGCTTGAGGGGTACGATCATCTGG
Source organism: Meiothermus taiwanensis WR-220 (assembly GCF_003568585.1). Lineage (NCBI taxonomy): Bacteria > Thermotogati > Deinococcota > Deinococci > Thermales > Thermaceae > Meiothermus > Meiothermus taiwanensis. The sequence continues at coordinate 359,710 of NZ_CP021130.1, read as the reverse complement.
GCGAAGCGGGCCACCGAGCGGATGCCGCCAGCCAGCAGGATTCCTACCAGCAAGGCCACCAGCAGGCCGGTAACCGCTGGCGGCACGTTGAACTCCTGCGCCAGGGCTGCCCCCACCGCCCCGGCCTGGGAAAGGTTGCCAATCCCAAAAGCGGCAATAGCGGTAAAGAGGGCAAACAAAGCCGCCAGCCAGGCCATCCGTCGGCCCAGGCCATAGCGGATGTACACCATAGGGCCCCCCAGCACCGAGCCGTCGGTGTACTGGCGGCGAAAGTGCACTGCCAGAACCGCCTCGGAAAACTTGGTTGCCATACCCACCAGGTAGGCCACCCACATCCACAGCACCGCACCGGGGCCCCCCAGCACCACCGCCCCCACCATGCCGATGATGTGCCCGGTTCCGATGGTGGCCGACATAGCCACCATCGCGGCCTGGAAGGGTGTAATCTGGCCGCCAAAGCTCAGAAAGCGCTCCCGGATGGCCCCCAGCGTCTCACGGAGCGCCACCCCCAGCCGGCTCAACTGCGGAAAGCCGGTGCGCAAGGAGAGGTATAGCCCCACCAGGATGAACACCAGCATCATCCATTCGCCATAAACCGCTCGATTAACGTAGTCGTTAAGCGTGAGTATATCCATAGGCTGCCTTTGTTCTACCTGGCCTCCGGCCAGACTTTCACCGATACACCCCGGCTGAGGCGCAGTTGACGCAGATCACGCTCGAACAACCCGACCCGGCCTTGCATGTTAATGCGGGGCTCCGGGCGCAGGGTGGCCTCCTGGTTCTTGGCGCGCAAGCGCACCATAAAGCCCCCACCTACCAGGCCCTGCCAGCGCACAAACAGCTCCTCGTCAATGGCAGCCACCCCCTGCTCCCTACCATATAAAGTGAGCACCACCAAAGGCTCTGGCTCAATCGCGAGGTGGTTCCGGGCCTCGAGCAAACCCAGCCGCAATAGCTTGCTGAGCACCTGGGCGGCCTCGAGGGGCGAAAGGCCTCCATTCATCAAGGCCTGGGCCAGGCTTTTGCCCTGTACCTGGGCCAAAACACTGGCCTCGAGGGGGCTGAGCTGGGTTGGCCCTTGAACCGCGCCGGCCTGAAGCGTTAGCATCCAGTTATCAGGCAGATTGATCTCGTTCCAGGCTTCAAACTGATGCACGATGAGCTGGTGGGTCTCGAGGCCAGGCTCAATGCTGCGCTCACGGGTATTCAGTTCAGAATCGAAGCGAAACGGCGCCGATTTGAGACCAGCCAGCAGCTCCAAGGCCTCTAAACCCCGCAGCCCACCAGCCTCGGCGTGTATGGGATGCCCACCCTCAAGGTAGATACTGCCCACAAAACTGGGGTGCTCGATGCGTAAAACCCCACCCCTGGCCGCCCCCATCAGGGTCTCCAAGAGCCGCAAAAGGGGGAACTCTGCCAGGTTTCCACTTAGCACATTCCGGCCTCCTGTAGCTACAAAAACCGCCCGCGGTCGTACAACAAGCCTATTCTACACAGGAAGCCAGCGGGGGTTTGGTGCAAACCCCGACCAGCCAGCCCCCTGCAAATACACACTTAGCAGGAATTCACCCACCCACAGCCCACAACCGATACACTATGGTTGTGTACGCCCTTCTCCAGGCTCTGCGATCGTTGCGCCAGCACCTAACCAGCACCCTAGCCACCTTCTTTACCGCCCTGGTATCGTTTTCGCTCCTGTTCTTGTTGGGTTTGTTGCTGTGGAACCTGGATCGGGTGGTGGCCTCACTCGAGCGCGAGCTGGAGGTGGCGGCCTTCCTCAAACCCGAGGCTCGGGTGGATGCGCTGCTCGAGCAGATCAAAACCTGGCCGGAGGTCAGCGAGGCTCGACTGCAAACCAAAGAAGAAGCCCTCGCCACCTTGCAGCTGGATTACCCCTACCTGGCCCAGGCCCGTGAGTTTATCCAAAACCCCCTTCCCGACACTATTCGCATCAAATTGAACGACGCCCAGGCGGTGCGTGAGGTGGGGCGAAGGGTGGCCCGCTTGGACGGTGTCGATAGCGTGGAGTACGGCGGTGCTCTCACCGAGCAATTGGTTCGTGTACTGGCAGGCTTACGGGTAGCGGTCAATATATTGGTGGTTTTACTTTTGCTGGATACGCTTTTTAGCGTAATGGGCACCATTCGGCTATCCATCGAGAACCGCCGCGAGGAGCTGCGGGTCATGCAGCTGGTAGGGGCCACCCGCCGCTTCATCCAGGGGCCTTTTGTGGCTGAAGGAACCCTCCTAACCCTGGCCGCCGGCCTGGTGGCGCTGGGGCTGGGGACGGTTTCCTATCGCTTTCTGGCAGAGGCCCTACAAAACCTACTGCCCTTTGTACCCGTGCTGGCCGATGGCGACCTGGCTCGTGCCGCCTTAGCCATGCTTGTACTGGCGGTATTGCTGGGGGCCACCGGGGCCTACCTAAGCCTGCTAACTAGCTGTTCGTAAAAGCTCCACAGTTTTCGCTGTCATCAGAATCGAAAAAGCCAACCAGTGCCAACCTCGCAAGGTCTCAGCCAGCCGCTCATAGTCTCGCGCCAGCCTGCGAAACCGGGATGTCCAGGCAAACGAACGTTCCACCACCCAACGCTTCGGCAGCAGCACGAATCCTCGTTTGGCCCCTTCCACCTTGACCACACACAGGGCGATGCCTTCCGCCTCTGCCGCTTGTGCCGCTTCCTCCCCAGTGTAACCCTGATCCACAAAGGCCACTTCCACCTGCTCCCCCGTCACTTCCTGCACCTGTTGACTGAGGGCTCCCACCTGGGCCCGTTCCTGTTCACTGGCCGCCGTTACTACCAGGGCCAGCAGATGCCCCAGGGTATCTACCGCCAGGTGAACTTTGCTTCCCTTGCGTCGTTTGTACCCATCGTATCCGGCCCGCTCCCCACTTTGCGGGGTGGACTGTAGGGTGCGAGCATCGTAGATGGCAGCGCTGGGATGGGCGGCTTTGCCCTGGAGCATTCGCAGGGTCATGCGCAGGTCGTGTACCAGGTCTTCGAAGACCCCCCGGTTCATCCAGCGGTAGGCTTGCGCCTGAACGATATGGGGGGGTGGGAAGTCGTGGGGCAGGTAGTCCCACTGAGCACCGGTTCGAACCATCCAGCGCAGGGCGTTGAACACTTCGCGCAGGTCGTACTTGCGCTGGGGTGCTTCCAGCGGGGCGAGGGTCAAATAGGGCAGCACCAGAGCCCATTCCTCATCACGGACGTCCGATGGGTAAGCACGGCGGTTCATGCTCTAAACATAACTGCAGTGCCTGATTTGGGTAAGGTGGTTTGTAGATTCTAGCCAGCCGGGCCCACCTGCGGGAGACCGATCTATGAGGCAAGCCCAAACAACCGGATCAGCGGCCCTGTGCTTCCGCCATGGCGCTGGGGGTATTGCCACAGTCTTGTGGCTTGCAGGTATTTTGCTAGTTCTCCAACCCTGGGCGCTGGGACAAACCACCCTCAACCAGCTGCAGCAGCAAGCTGAACAAAACCGGCGGCTTTTGCAGCTGCAACAACAGCGCATCGAACAGCTCAACCGCGACCTAGCCAACCTTGATGCAGCCACCAAGCAGCAAATCCAGGAATTGCGGCGTCTAGAGGCCGAGATGACCCGCCTCGAGCGCGAACGTGCCGAACTCACCCGCCAGATCACCCTGCTGGAAAGCCAAAAGCAGCAAGCCGAAGCCCGTATAGCCAGCTTACAAAAGGAGCTCGCGGGACTCCGCGAGCGGCTTTCGGCCTTGTTGCAGAGCCTGCACCGTGAGCGGGCCGGGCGCTATCTACCTCTCTTGCGAGCCGAATCTTTCACCGATTTATCGGTACGGAGCCGATGGGTGGGGGTGTTAGGACAGCACCAGACCGACCTGATGGATCGCATCAAAACCACCGTACGGCAGCTAGACGAAGAACGGGTGCGGCTCGAGCTGCTCGTCAATACCCTTAGCGAACGCCGGGCCGAACGGCAGCAGCGCATAACTGCCCTGGCGCAGAACCGACAGACGGTACAGCTCACCCTCGCCAACCTGCGGCGGCAGCAGGCCGGGCGGCAGATTATTCTGCGCGAAACCCTGCAGGCCCAAGCTCAGCTACGGGCCGAGCTGCAGGTATTGCAAGGTCGTATTGCCGCCGAGCTACGCCGCATCGCTGAAGAGCGCCGCCGCGCCGAGGAGGAGCGCCGCCGTCGGGAGGCCGAGGAACGCCGCCGTCGGGAGCTACAAGCCCAGCGGGAACGGGAGGCTGCGCTGGTACTTCCCTCGGTTCCGCGTGAGGTGGTGGGAGCATTGCAATTCCCCGTTCGCGGTGGCCGTGTAGCCGAGCCCTACGGATTCCAGGGCAACGACTGGCAAACCCTTCAAGGAAGCGAAGCGTCCAGTCCCATCGTAGCCGCCGCCGACGGTGTGGTGATTGATAGCCTTTTCATCGCCAATCTGGGCTACACCCTCACCATTCGCCACTCCGACCAGATGGCCACCCAGTATGTCAATGTGCTCGAGCCCCGCGTCTCGGTAGGCCAACGGGTCGCCCAGGGCCAGGTGATTGGTTTTACCGGAGGAGGTGTGCTAATCCCCAGCAACCAGATGTGGTTCCGGGTAATTGTAATCGACAGCGACGGTAGCTTTCGCTATGTAGACCCGTCTCGTTACTACTAGCCTGGTTTTTATACCGGATAGGAGTTACGCAGTTGCCCCTCACCCCTCTACTCGGCTACCCTTTTCTGCAAAGCAAACAGGCCAAGAGGAGTTAGCTGCCATGAACCCCCCAAAGTGCACCGACCTGGACTATATCCACTTCCTCATCGCCGCCCAGAGGGTCTTCACCTGTACCGAGGCCGCCCGCTGCCAACCCGAGGAACCCAGCGCTCCCGCCCACGACGCCTTCACCCGCCTGCTCCAGCGACAGCCTCCCGACACGGAGGCGCTGTGGCAGGAGGCCAGGGCCGTGGTGGAGCCCAGCCGGGGGCTTCTGATCCTGGACGACACCACCCTGGATAAACCCTACGCCCAGCGGATGGAGCTGGTGACCTACCACTGGAGCGGCAAGCACCAGCGGGTGGTCAAGGGGATCGCCCTCATGACCCTGCTGTGGACGGAGGGCCAGGCCCTCATCCCCTGCGACTTCAGGATTTATGACAAGCCCTGGGAAGGGAAGACCAAGAACGAGCACTTTATGGAGATGCTGCGGGTAGCCAAGGGACGGGGGTTTGCTCCAGCGTACGTGCTAATGGATAGCTGGTACGCTTCGCTGGAGAACCTGAAGGAGATTGCTCGCCTGGGCTGGCGCTTCCTCACGCGGCTGAAGGGGAACCGGCAGGTGAACCCGGATAGGGAGGGGCTTCGGCCGGTGAGCGAGGTGGAGATACCGCCGGAGGGGCGGGTGGTGCACCTGAGGGGTTTTGGTCTGGTCAGGGTGTTCCGGACGGTTTCGAAAGACGGGGACGCGGAGCACTGGGCGACCAACGACCTGGGGATGACTGAAGGTCGGCGGGGGGAGTTGGAGCGGGCAGGCTGGGGTATCGAGGTCTACCACCGGGGGCTCAAGGGGTGTTGCGGGGTGGAGCGGGCCCAGGTGAGAAAGAGGGCCTCTATCCTGGGCCACCTTCTTCTGTCCCTACGTGCTTTTCTGAGGCTGGAGGTGTACCGCTTGCGAACGGGGGTGAGTTGGTATGAGTCCAAGGCAAGCATTATCCGCGAGGCGATACGAAGTTACCTGGCCAATCCCATACACATCCTTCACCCAACTGCGTAAGTCCTACCGGATTCAAGGGGTTATCTTTTTGCATCTTAGCACACGCCCCTCGCTAGGCTCGGCGAAGAAAGCGTATCCCTTCCAAGGGGCGGTATCGCCCTCCGCTACGCGGATAACTTCGGTCAGGTTAGCTCGCCGCCTTCCGGGGCCGAACTAACCGAATCTTCCCGGCACAAGGAAGAAGCCCCCCATGGGTTAGGGGGGCCACTACCTCAGGGCTTTGGTGGGCGATCCGGGACTCGAACCCGGGACCTCACGCTTATCAGGCGTGTGCTCTAACCAGCTGAGCTAACCGCCCACAGCGAGTTATGAGTATAGCGGTGGCCCCGCCAGAGGTCAAGCCAATGTGTTGACGTTTGGGCTTTTGGTGGCTAAACTTGTGGATGCGCCTGAGGCTGTAACTCAGGTACAACCAATCGAGGCGTAGCGCAGCCTGGTAGCGCACACCTTTGGGGTGGGTGTGGTCGGAGGTTCAAATCCTCTCGCCTCGACCAATAAAAAGCCGTTCAGGAAAAACCTGAGCGGCTTTTTTCGCGTGTGATATGTCATCGCTGCCGCAAGGGTGCCTCGAGCAAGCTGTTTGGAGACCGGGCAAAACTTTTTACAGGCGAATCGCCCATCAAAATAGTTCTATGCTTTAGGGTGGAGGCTCCCCCAGCCCACCCTTCTCAAAGGCACCACAGGAGAGATACAAACAGCTTCTATGGACGGTACGTTCGAACTTTTAGGGCCCATTGAGCTTCTGCAGCTCCTTTCACAGGCCCGGCAGACCGGTGCTTTCAAAGTTCCGGGCGGGGAGGTCTACCTCGAGCACGGCCAGCCAGTGCATGCGCAGTACAGAGGCCAGGTTGGCAAAGATGGGCTGTTTCAGATTCTGGCTCTCAAAGAGGGCAAGTTTCGCTTTTTAGTCGGTGAACGGGCCAAACAGTCCAGCTTACAGGGCACGCTCGACAACTACCTGCTCGAGGCCATCCGCTTTATGGATGCCCGGCTCGACCTAAGCCCCTTCGACCAGGTGCAGCTCACCGACGCCCAACGCACCACCCATCTCACCCTCTCCCCCGACGAGTTTGAGCTGCTGCGGCACATGGGCAAGCCCATTAGCCTCTTCGATCTGGCCGCTGCCAGCGGTCTTTCTGGCGAGGTGGTGCAGCTCAACGTGAGCCGCCTGGCCCGCCTGGGTTTGGTGCGCATTACCCCCCGCACCCCCCACACCGTGCGCCTGGTGGTCGCCCGGCTCGAGGGAACCCCCGAAGCCCGCATCGACACCCAGTTGCTGCGGGCCTGGCGCAGTCATTTTGGCTCCTTCACGCAAATTGAAGTGCGCGCGGAAGACCGCACCCTGCAAATGCCTGTAGCCGCCGCAAGCAACGCGGGCCCGCAGCTACTACTCTCTTCCGATGCGCTCTTTTTCTATAACCTGCGGGTCGGGCAGGAGGTGCTGGTCTGGCCGTCGCTATAAAAGCCCTACAGCCCCAACTAGCTTTTCTTACCCAGGCGCTCCTGAACAGCCCGGGCCAGCTCCTCGGCCCTGGCCTTGGCCTGCTCAGCCGCTTGCCTGGCCTGTTCGCCCAGGTTCTTGAGCTGGTCGGGAATGCCGTCACCATCCTTGTCGAGGCTGGCTTTGAATTCCTCGAACCTGGCCCTGGCCTGCTCAGCGGCCTGTTTGGCCTGGTTCATCACCCCCTCGAGCTGATCCGGCACCCCGTCGCCGTCCTTATCGAGGCTGGCCTTGACCTCGTTGAATTTAGCTTCGGCCTGTTTGAGCGCGTTTTCCGCAGCTTCGCGGGCCTGGTTGACCAGCTCTTTGAAGTCCATAATGGTCTCCTCCAACCCCAATCCTAGCACCCCGGCATGACCTGGGTATGAAAGCTAAGCGTCCGCCCAGCTTTTAGCCCGCTCCACCGCTTTCTTCCAGCCGCTGTACAGCCGCGCCCGTTCCTCCTGGCCCATGGCCGGCTCAAAGCGCTTCTGCACGGCCCAGCGCCGGGCAATTTGCGCTTGGGTAAGCAGTCCCACCCCCACCCCAGCCAGGTAGGCGGCCCCCAGGGCGGTGGTCTCGGTCACCTGGGGCCGCACCACCGGGGTACCCAGGATGTCCGCCTGGAATTGCATCAAAAGATCGTTGACGGTGGCGCCCCCGTCCACCCGCAGCTCGGAGAGCTTCAGCCCGGCATCGGCCTTCATGGCCTCGAGCACATCCCGGCTCTGGTAGGCGATGGCCTCCAAAGCAGCCCGGGCCAGATGGGCTTTGCTGGAGCCACGGGTCAGACCCACAATGGTTCCACGCGCGTAGGCGTCCCAGTAGGGCGCGCCCAGCCCCACAAAGGCCGGCACCAGGTAGACCCCGTCGGTGCGCTCCACCTGGCGGGCCAGGTCTTCCACCTCGCTCGAGCTTTGGATGATGCCGAGTCCGTCCCGCAGCCACTGCACCACCGCCCCGGCCACAAACACCGAGCCCTCCAGGGCGTACTCGGGCGGCTGCCCCTCCAACTGCCAGGCCAGCGTGGTCAAGAGGCCGTTCTGCGAGGCCACCCGCTCCTGCCCGGTGTGCATCAGCAAGAAGCAGCCGGTGCCGTAGGTGTTCTTGGCCATGCCGGGGGAGAAGCAGGCCTGGCCAAACAGAGCCGCCTGCTGGTCGCCCGCCACCCCGGCAATGGGGATGGGGGCCCCAAACAGCTCGGGCAGGGTCTCACCGAATAGCCCCGCCGAGGGGCGCACCTCGGGCAGCAGGGCCTCAGGCAGGCCCAGGATGCCCAGCAGCTCTTCGTCCCAGCGCAGGGTGTGCAGGTTGAAAAGCAGGGTGCGCGAGGCATTGGAGACATCGGTGGCGTGCACCCGGCCCCCGGTCAGGTTGTAGATGAGCCAGCTATCGATGGTGCCAAAGCACAGCTCCCCTTTCCTGGCCCGCTCCCGAAGCCCCGGTACGTTCTGCAAAAGCCACTTGACCTTGGTGCCCGAGAAATAGGCATCCAGCACCAGCCCGCTTTTCTGGCGGAACAGGGCCTCGTAGCCCTCCTTGCGCAGCTCGTCGCAGATGGGAGCGGTACGGCGATCCTGCCAGACGATGGCCCGGTGCACCGGCCGGCCGGTGGCCCGCTCCCACAGCACGGTGGTCTCGCGCTGGTTGGTGATCCCAAGGGCCACAATCTCGCCGGGTTGAATACCCGCCCGCTGGATGGCCTCCTGGGCTACCCGAAGCTGGGTCTGCCAGATTTCCAGGGGGTCGTGCTCGACCCAGCCCGGCTGGGGAAAGTGCTGCATGAACTCCTGCTGGGCCATGGCCTGGGGCCGGCCTTCCAGGTCGAAGACGATCGCCCGGCTGCTGGTGGTTCCCTGGTCGAGGGCAAGGATGTAGGGCATGGATTCCTCCTAAAGCTGGCTACACAGGACAGGCTGCAAGCTCGCGCAGAATTGTACTTTGCTCGAGCACCTTCCGCTTCCAGCCCGTGGACTAAAAAGCCGTCCCAGGCATTCGCGAGCACTACGCCCGGGTTGAGTATACGGTAGTGGCTGCAAGGCGGATCATGGACATTCGAGTACACGCCCTGTGCACTGGAGGATTTTTATGTTTATTCCATAATCACGCCGATTGGAGTATAATGGAGCGCTGGATATAAAGCGCGCCCACATGCGCTTTTTTTGTGTCGCACACAGGAGATATTGAATGTCCCAAGTCTTACCCGTTGAAATCACCGACGAAGTCAAGCAAAGCTTCATCAATTACGCCATGTCGGTCATTGTAGACCGGGCCTTACCCGATGTGCGCGACGGCCTCAAGCCGGTGCAGCGGCGCATCCTCTACGGGGCCTACCAGGACGGCGTACTGCCCAGCCGCAAACACGTCAAATGCGCCAAGATTGTGGGCGAGGTGATGGGTAAGTTCCACCCCCACGGCGACGCCGCCATCTACGACACCTTAGTACGCCTGGCGCAGCCCTGGAACCTGCGTTACCCCCTGATCGACGGGCAGGGTAACTTCGGTTCGGTGGACGGCGACCCCCCGGCGGCCCAGCGCTACACCGAGGCCCGGCTTTCCAATATAGGCCTCGAGCTTTTGCAAGACCTCGACAAGGAAACCGTGCCCTTCGTGCCCAACTACGACGGCACCCAGCTCCAGCCCGAGGTGCTCCCGGCGGCCCTGCCCAACCTGCTGGTCAACGGCTCGGCGGGGATCGCCGTGGGCATGGCCACCAGCCTCCCGCCCCACAACCTCGGCGAGGTGGTGGATGCGCTGGTGCTGATGATCGACAACCCCGGGGTGACCCTCGAGGAGGTCATGAAGGTGCTGCCCGGCCCCGACTTCCCCACCGGCGCCAAGCTCTCGCGCCGGGGTATCAAGGAGGCCTACGCCACCGGACGCGGCAGCCTGAAGGTGCGGGCCCGGGTGCGCCACGAGGAGAAAAACGGGCGGGCCATGCTGGTCTTTACCGAGATTCCTTACCAGGTCAACAAGGCCGACCTGATCGCCCAGATCGCCTCGCTGGTGCGCAACAAGGTGATCGACGAGATCGCAGCCCTGCGCGACGAGTCGGATCGCCAGGGGATGCGCATTGCGGTGGAGCTCAAGCGCGGGGCCAACCCCCAGGTGGTGCTCAACAAGCTCTACAAACACTCCCGCCTGCAGACCAGCTTCACCGTGAACCTGCTGGCGATTGTCAAGGGCGAGCCCAAGGTGCTCACCCTGCTGGAACTCATGCGCCACTACCTCGACCACCGGGGCCTGGTGGTGCGCAAGCGCACCGAGTACGAGCTGCGTAAGGCCAGAGAGCGGGCCCACGTGCTCGAGGGACTCCTGATTGCCCTCGACCACATCGACGAGGTGATCGCCCTGATCCGGGGTTCGCAGGATGCCGCCGAAGCCCGCAGCGGGCTGATGAGCCGCTTTAGCCTGACCGAGGTGCAGGCCCAGGCCATCCTGGACATGCGTTTGCAGCGGCTGGTGGGCCTCGAGCGCGACAAACTCCAGGCCGAGTACCGCGAGCTGATGGAGGAGATTGGCCGGCTCGAGGCCATCCTGGGCGACGAGAAGCGGTTGTGGCAGGTGGTGAGGGACGAGCTGCTGGAAATCAAGCACAAATACGGCGACCAGCGGCGCACCCAGATTACCGAGTTCGAGGAGGGCTTCAGCCTCGAGGATCTGATTGAGGACGAGCCGATGGTCATCACCCTGACCAGCCAGGGCTTCGTCAAGCGCACCCCGCTCGAGGCTTACCGGGCCCAGGGCCGCGGCGGCTCGGGGGGCACAGCTAGCAAAACCAAGGAAGAGGACGAGGCCATCTCGGTGTTTGTGGCCTCGATGCACGACACCCTGCTGATCTTCACCAACCGCGGCCGGGTCTACGGCGAGAAAGTCCACGAGCTGCCCGAGGCCAGCCGGCAGGCTCGAGGCACCCACATCGTGAGCCTGCTGCCCTTGCAAGAGGGCGAGGAGGTTGCGGCCCTGCTCAACGTGCGCGACCTGACCCAGGAAGGCTACTTTGTGTTCGCTACCAGGGACGGCCTGATTAAGAAGACCGAAATTAAGGAATACCAAAACCTCAGCAGCGCCGGCCTGATTGCCATCAATCTGGTAGAAAACGATGCCCTGGTGGGGGTGGCTATCGCCCAGGAAGGCGACCAGGTGATGCTCGCAACCCAGAGCGGCCAGGCCATTCGCTTTGAGCTGTCGGACGTGCGGGCCACCGGACGGGCCAGCCAGGGCGTGACCGGCATCCGCTTCAAAGAGGGCCGCAACGACCGGGTGGTCTCGCTGGTCATTCTGCCCAAGGGCGAAGAAGGCGAGGTACTGGCGGTGGGCACGCACGGCTACGGCAAGCGTACCCCCGTCTCCGAGTATCCCGTGCAGGGCCGGGGCGGCATGGGGGTGATCACCTTCAACACCAACGAAAAGGTGGGCCAGCTAGCGGCCCTGATGCGCGTACAGGGGAACGAAGACCTGCTGGTGCTCTCGCGGCGGGGCAACGCCATCCGCACCAAGGTTTCCAGCATAGCCCAGTACGGGCGGGCCACCAGTGGGGTCAAGGTGATGAACCTGAGCGATCGGGATGAGATCGCCTCGGCCTTTGTGATTGCACCGCAGGATTAGGCGCCCTCGAGCGGCATACAATAACTGGCATGTCCGAGAGCACCGCCAAGCACAGGGAGATTGCCAGGGCCCGGGGCCCGGTGAGCCTTGCCATCGTGACGGTCTCCGATACCCGCACCCCCGAGACCGACACCAATTACCACTACCTCAAGCCCGAAATTGAGGCGCTGGGGCACAGGGTGGTGGGCTACCGCATCATCAAGGACGAGCCCGACCAGGTGGCCCAGGCCCTCGAGGAGATGGTGCAGGCCGGGGCGCAGATTATCTTGTTCAACGGCGGCACCGGCATCGCCCCGCGCGACACCACCTACGACGTGCTGGCCCGCAAGATCGAGAAACCCATGCCAGGCTTCGGCGAGCTGTTCCGGATGCTCTCCTACAGCGAGGTGGGGGCCGCGGCCATGCTCTCGCGGGCCACCGCCGGCACCTACCGCAAAAAGGTGGTGATCTCCACCCCCGGCTCGCCCAATGCGGTGAAGGTGGCCTGGGAGAAGCTGATCAAGCCCGAACTCGAGCACCTGGCCTGGGAAGTGGCCCGGTAGTTCTTCCTTTGTCCTGCACAACACAAGCGCCCATCCTTGAACCCGGCTGCTTGGGGGTATCATGGGGAGCATGACCCTCAAGGGCCAGGGGCCCGGGCCCCTACCACCTCTGCTCGAACAGTACGTCGAACTACGGGACGCTTATCCCGATTACCTGCTGCTGTTCCAGGTGGGCGACTTTTACGAGGCCTTCGGCGAGGACGCCGAGCGGCTCTCCAGGGCCCTGAACCTTACCCTAACCCACAAAACCGCCAAGGACTTCACCACCCCCATGGCCGGCATTCCGGTGCGCTCGGTGGACGTGCACCTGGAAAAACTGCTCAAGCTGGGCTTCCGGGTGGCGGTGGCCGACCAGGTCGAGCTGGCCGAAGAGGCCGACAAGCTGGTGCGCCGCGAGGTCACGCAGTTGCTCACCCCCGGCACCATCCTGCGCGAGAACCTGCTGAAGCCCGAAGCCAACTACCTGGCCGCCATCAGCACCGGCGACGGCTACGGCCTGGCCCTGCTGGACGTCTCCACCGGGGAGTTTCGAGGCAGCGTGCTCTATAGTAAAAGCGCCCTCTACGACGAGCTTTTCCGCTTCCGGCCCGCCGAGGTGCTGCTGGCCCCGGAGCTGTACCACAACCCCACCTTTTTGCAGGAGTTCCAGCGGCGCTTTCCGGTGATGCTCTCGGAGGAGGGCTTTCAGGACGGGGTGGGGAAAGCCGCCCTGCACAAGCAGTTCGACCCCCTGCCCGCCGGCCTCGAGCACCCCGCGCTGCAGCGTTCGGCGGGGGCGGTGCTGGCCTACGCCCTGCGGGTGCAGGAAAACGGGCTGCCCCAGGTGCGCAGCTTCGTGCGCTACGACCCCGGCGCCTTCATGCAGCTCAGCGAGGCCACCCTGCGCACCCTGGAGATCTTCGAGCCCAGCTTTGTGGGCGACCGCAGCGAGGAGCGCACCCTCCTGGGGGTGCTGGGCCTGACCCGCACCGCGCCGGGGCGACGCCTGCTGCGGGCCTGGCTGCGGCATCCGCTGGTGGAGGAAGCCCCCCTGCAAGCCCGGCTGGATGCGGTGGAGGCCCTGGTGAAGGACGGGGTGCTGCGGGCCGAGGTGCGCAAGGTGCTCTACCGGATGCACGACCTCGAGCGCCTGGCCGCCCGCCTGCTGGCCGGACGGGCCAGCCCCCGCGACCTTGCGGCCTTGCAGCGCAGCCTGGCCCTGCTGCCCGAGCTGGCCGGGCTGCTGGCCGGGGTGGGGCCGCTCTTGAGCGTATCCGAGCGCCTGCCCGATCTATCCCAGGTGGCCGAGCAGATCGCCGCGGCGCTGGTAGAAGACCCACCGCTCAAAATTACCGACGGCGGCCTGATCCGCGAGGGCTTCGACCCCGAGTTGGACGAGCTGCGCCAGCGGGCCGAGGAAGGGCGGGCCTGGATCGCCCGGCTGGAAAGCGAGGCACGCGAAAAGACCGGCATCCCCAACCTGAAGGTGGGCTACAACGCGGTGTTTGGGTATTACCTCGAGGTCACCCGGCCCCACTACGCCCTGGTGCCCAAGGACTGGCGGGCCTTGCAAACCCTCAAAGACCGCATGCGCTTCAGCACACCCGAACTTAAGGAGCAGGAGCGCAGAATTCTGCAGGCTGAGACCGAGGCCGTCAAGCGCGAGTACGCGGTCTTCCTCGAGCTGCGCGAACGGGTGGCCCAGGCCGCCGACGAGGTGCGCCAGGCCGCGCAGGTGCTGGCCGAGCTGGACGTGTACGCCGCACTGGCCGAGGCCGCGGTGGAGTACGGCTACAGCCGCCCCCGCTTCTCCCGGGATGGAACCTTGCAGATTGTGGCCGGGCGTCACCCGGTGGTGGAGCGCAACAACCCCTTCATCCCCAACGACCTCACGATGAGCCCGGCGGCCCGGCTGCTGATCCTGACCGGCCCCAACATGGCCGGCAAATCCACCTACCTGCGGCAGACCGCCCTGATCGCCCTGCTGGCCCAGGTGGGCTCCTTCGTGCCGGCCGAGTCGGCCACCCTGCCCCTCTTCGACCGCATCTACACCCGGATTGGAGCCTCCGACGATATCGCCGGCGGGCGCAGCACCTTTATGGTGGAGATGGACGAGCTGGCCGGCATCCTGCAGGGGGCCACGCCCAGGAGCCTGGTGCTGCTGGACGAGATCGGGCGCGGCACCAGCACCTACGATGGGCTGGCCCTGGCCTGGGCGGCCTGCGAGTACCTGCACGACCAGGTGCGGGCCTACACCCTGTTTGCCACCCACTACTTCGAGCTCACCGCCCTGCCCCTGCGCATGGCCGCAGCCCGCAACGCCCACGTAGCCGCCAAAGAGGAAGCAGGGGGCCTGGTGTTTTATCACCAGGTGTTGCCCGGCCCGGCCAGCCAGAGCTACGGCCTCGAGGTAGCCCGGCTGGCGGGGCTCCCCCAGGCCGTCTTGCAGCGGGCCAGAAGCGTGCTGGACAGCCTGGAAGCCAGCCAGAAGGGGCTGTCCAAAGAGATTCTGGAAGAGCTTTTGCAGCTCGACCTGGCCCGCACCAGCCCCCTGGAGGCCCTGCTGTTCCTGCGCCGGCTGCAAGACCAGCTCCGGGGCCTGGCCCCTCAGGAGGCCGAAGCGGAACGCCTTTCGCAGGTATGATTCGCAAACTGCCGCCCGAACTCATCCGCGAGATTGCCGCTGGTGAGGTGATCTCGGGCCCCGCCGACGTGGTGCGGGAGCTGCTCGAGAACGCCCTGGACGCGGGCGCCACCCGGCTTTATATCGAGCTGTGGGGCGGGGGGCTGGACAAAATCCTGGTGCGCGACAACGGCCTGGGCATCCCCAAGGAGGAGCTGGAACTGGCCCTCGAGCACCACACCACCAGCAAGCTCACCGACCTGCAAAACATCCGCACCCTGGGCTTTCGGGGGGAGGGGCTGTGGGCCATCCGCCAGGCCGCCCAGGTGCGGCTCACCTCGAGGCCCCCCCAGCAGCTTGGCGGGGCCACCCTGACGGCTTTTCAGGACAAAACCGAACTGCACGAACACCCCGCCCCCGCCGGAACCCAGGTCGAGGTGACGGCGCTCTTCTGTCACCTGCCCGCCCGCCGCAACGCCCTCGAGGCCCCCGCCGTCGAGGCGCGCAAGGTGGTGCACCTGGTCTCGCGCTACCTGCTGCACCGCCCGGAAATAGCCCTGCGGCTGGTGGTGGACGGCGAGGAGAAGATCGCCCACGCCGGGGGTGGCTTTGCCGAGGTGGTCAAGCTGCTGTGGGGCTCGGTGGTGGCCAACCGGCTGCTGCCGCTCGAGGCCGCCGAGGGGCCTTTTACCCTGCGGGGCCTGCTCTCCAGGCCGGAACTCTCCCGCCCCCGGCGCGACCGGCTGCTGCTGGCGCTCAACCAGCGCCCGGTGGAGTGGCCCGAGCCTTTGTTGCAAGCGGTGCTGGCCGCCTACAAGGAGCTCCTCCCAACGGGCCAGTTTCCGGTGGGGGTGCTGAACCTGGAGCTTCCCACCGAACACCTGCTTGTCAACACCTCGCCCGACAAGTCCAGGGTTCGGCTGATCCGGCCCGAGGCCATCCTGGGCTTTGTCTCCCAGGCCGTGCAGGGGCTGCTCTCGGCCCACCCCCTGGCCCGCGCCCTGCCCGAACCCACCCCCCTCACCGGCCCGGCCCCGGTGCAGCGGGCCCGCTTTCCCCGCCTGCGCTACCTGGGCAGCTTCCGCGAGCTGTACCTGCTGGCCGAGGCCGGGGACGAGCTGTATGTGGTGGACCAGCACGCCGCCCACGAGCGCATCCTCTACGAGGAGCTGTCGCGCCGCTACCTCGAGGAACCTCCGCTCGAGCTGCCCCACCCCGAGCTGCTTTCCTTGAGCCTGGGCGAAGAGATAAACCTGGCCGAACGGCTGGAGGCGCTCGAGCAGGCCGGGTTGCAGATCGAACCCTTTGGCCCCGGCAGGTACCGCGTCCGCACCATCCCGGCCTTCCTGGCCGGCTACCCCTCGCTGGTGGGCGAGGTGGTGAAGGGCAGCCTGGGGGCCTCGAGCTTCGCCGTTGCCTGGCGCACGGTGCTGGCCCGGCTGGCCTGCCTGCCCGCCATCAAGGCCGGACACCCACTCGCCAGCGCCTCGGCCCAGGCCTTGCTGGACGCGCTGGCCGGGTGCGAGCTGCCCTGGGTCTGCCCGCATGGGCGGCCCACGGTGCTGGTGCTGGGCGAGGGCGAGCTGGCCCGGCGCTTTGGCCGGCGGGGCGTGCGCGCAGTGGTGGAACCCAGCCCGCACCGCACCGAGTAGCCCTGTAATATACCCCTCTTGAGTATCCTAGGGCCGAGGGGTATAGTTGGGGGGAATCTATAAATCAGTCCCAGACTCCTTTCATCCGCTGGGTAATCTAAGGAGGCCATCATGAAAGATAAAAACCTGGAACAGCTCGAGATGGATCGGCGCACCTTCCTGAAAACAACAGCCGCCGCAGGCGCAGTAGGCTTGATGGGCAGCAGCTTTGCCCAGCAGCAACCCACCGCCGACCAGGTCGTCCGGGGTAAGAACCCCAAGCTGGTGGTACTCTCCCCGCGCCCGGTGGTTTTGGAGTCGACGCTGGAACTCCTGGGAAGCGAACGTATTACCAGCAAGGCCAACCTTTTCGTCCGTAACAACATCGACCTACCCGGTCTAAATACCACCGAGCCCAATGTGCAGCCGGGCTGGGAGGTAGAGTTCAGCGGTCTGATCGACAAGCCCTTCAAAGTCACGGTGGAGGAGCTCTCCAGGCTGCCCCAGACCGAGGTTACCACCGTGCTCCAGTGCTCAGGCAACGGCCGCAGCTTCTTCAACCCACGCCCCTCAGGCAACCCCTGGACGTATGGCGGCGTGGGGCAGGTCACCTGGCGGGGGGTGCTACTCAAGACCCTGCTCGAGGCCAAAGGGGTCAATCTAGACCCCAAGGCCCGCTTCATCACCATGAACGCCTCCACCCAGGGCGGGGCCGCCCCTTACGAGAAGAGCTTCCCCATCAGCGTCATGGAGTACAGCAGCGCCATGCTGGCCCTGGGCATGAACGGCGAGCCCCTCCCGGCTGTCCACGGGGGGCCGGTGCGGTTGGTTGCCGCAGGTACCTTTGGCACTGCCAACGTAAAGTGGATCGCCAAGGTAGAGTTCACCGCCAGCGAAAGCAGCGGCAACGAGCAGGTGCCGCGCTACCGGGTGCCGGTGCTACCGGGCGTCAACATCCCCATCCTGCCCACCCAGCCCGGCAGCCGCTACAACTACACCCTGGAGAACTCCCGCTCCAACTGGATGGCCAACATCAACTCCTTCATCCTCTCCCCCCTGCCGGGTGCCAGCGTTAGAGGCCGGCGGGTGGATATCCGCGGCGTAGCCTGGAACGACGGTCTGGCCCCCATCGAGACCATCGAGGTCTCGCTGAACGGGGGTACCACCTGGCGCAAGGCCCTCATCGAGCGGGACAATGGCAAGTATGGCTGGTACCACTGGGTCTCGCCCCAGCTCCTGGCCCCGGGGGAGTACGAAGCCATGGTTCGGGCCACCGACGCCGTGGGCCGTACCCAACCCCTTAACGGCAACGTCTGGTGGAACGAGCGCGGCTACGAGTGGAACGGCATCATGCGGGTCAAGTTTACGGTTACCTGAAGCCGCAGGGTAGCAGGTTCGACCGGCAACATCGCCGGTATAACCTTTTCGCACACCCAGGCTACCCTAAACCCCAGGGAGGTATCTCTTGATAAAACAACGTTTGTTTGTGTGGGCAGGACTCTTACTGACCGCTGGAATACTGATGGGTCTGGGGCAGAATGCCCTGCCCGAAGGCCCTGGGCGTGAGCTGGTTCTGCAAAAATGCCAGACCTGCCATGACATAGGCTTTGTATCCCGGGAGCGCCAGCCCCGGGATCGCTGGGACGCGATAATCACCGAGATGCAAAGCTACGGCCTGCGCCTCACCAACGAGGAGCGGGCGGCCATCCTGAATTACCTGGCCACCTATCTGGCTCCAGGGGCTGCCGCCCCGGCCCCGGCCAGTCCTGCAGCCTCAGCGCCTGCCAATGGCGCAGCCCTTTACAGCAACTGCGTAGGCTGCCATCAGGCCAACGGGGCGGGTGTACCCGGGGTGTTTCCTCCGCTGGCCGGTCACATACCGGACATTCTGGCGGCCAAAGGGGGGCGGGAGTGGCTTGTCCAGGTCTTACTCTACGGGTTACAGGGCAGCATCAGCGTCAAGGGGGCCAACTATAACGGCATGATGCCCGCTTACCCCCAGCTCAGCAATGCCGAGATCGCCGCTCTTCTCAACCACATCGCAACCCAGTGGGGCAATGCCTTCCCCAGCGGCCAATCCCCCTTTACGCCGGAGGAGATCCAGGCCCAGCGCAACAAGAACCTGACGGCCCAGCAGGTGCTGGCGGCAAGACAACAGCTCGGCCTGCGATGAACCGGATCCTCTCCCTCCATGCTGGGCTAGAGCCTGCGCTGCCCAAGCCGGCCCTGGCGCAGGCTCGTCTGGTGGAGGGCCAGGGCGTGCTGGGCGACCGGCATTTTGGCAAGCACCCCGACCGGGCGGTGCTCATCGCCGGGCAGACCAGCTACGCCAAAGCACGCCAGGCCGGCATCGAGCTGCCCTGGGGGGCCTTGGGGGAGAACCTGCTGGTGGACTTCGACCCCCATGCACTGGGCCCGCACAGTCGGTTGAAGATCGGAACGGCGGTGCTCGAGCTCACCACCATCTGCACGGTCTGCGAGGCCCTCTCGGCCTTCGATCTGCGCCTGCCCAAGCTGCTCTACAAGGCCCGTGGAATGTATGCGCGGGTATTACATGGTGGGGTGGTGCGCATAGGTGACCCGGTGGAGGTGCTCACCCCCAACCCCTTGCCCCGCATGGGGTAGGCTGGGGTCATGCGCATTCTCACCGCTGAAGAAACCGCCCAAGCCCTCCCCTACCCGGCCCTGGCCCAGGCCATCGCCGGGGTGCTCGAGGCCCGTGCCCAGGGGCTGGTTCAGGCCCCCGAGCGCCTGGTGGTACCGCTGGCGGGCGGGGCCACCCTGCTGCTGATGCCCGCCACCGACCCCCAGATCACCGTGACCAAACTGGTGACGGTACACCCCCAAGAGCGCCCCAGCGTGCGGGCCGAGGTCTGGGTGATGCGCACCGATACCGGCGAGCGGCTGGCCCTGCTGGACGGCGCGGTGGTCACGGCCCGGCGCACGGCGGCGGTCTCGCTGCTGGCCGCCCAGACCCTGGCCCCCCATCCCACCGGCACCCTGCTCATCATCGGGGCGGGCGTGCAGGCCAGAAGCCACCTGGAGGCCTTTCAGGAGGGCCTGGGCACCGACAAGGTATACGTGCACTCGCGCCACTTCGAACACGCCGAAGCCCTGGCCTCCTACGCCCGTGGGCGCGGCCTGCGGGCCCAGGCCGTGCGCAGCCTCGAGCCCGTCCTCGAGGAGGTGCGCCTGATCGTAACCGCCACCACCAGCCCCACCCCGGTGCTGCGGCGAGCGCCTGCGGGGGCTTTTATCGCCGCCGTGGGGGCCTACCGTCCCGAGATGGCCGAGGTGGCCCCGGAGCTGGTGCGGCAGGCCCGGCTGTACGTGGATACCCTCGAGGGGGCCCGTGCGGAGGCCGGCGACCTTTTGCAGGCCGGGGCGGACTGGAACCTTGTGCAGCCGCTCGAGGCGGCCCTGCAGCAACCCAGGCCGGCCTCGAGTACGGTGCTCTTCAAGAGCGTGGGGCATGCGCTGTGGGATCTGGCCGCAGCCCGCCTGGCGGTGCAATCGCTGGGCATCCGGTAAGCTGGTAGGCATGTACCTCACGGTTTTTTGCACCGTTCCCGACCTCGAGACCGCCCGGCGCATTGCCCGCACATTGGTACACGAGGAACTCGCGGCCTGTGTCAACCTCCTGCCAGGCCTCACCTCGGTCTACCGCTGGCAGGGCCAGGTCGAGGAGAGCAGCGAACTGCTGCTCATCATCAAAACCCGCCAGGAGCGCTACCCCGCCCTGGAAGCCCGCATCAAAGCGCTGCACCCCTACCAGGTGCCCGAGATCATCGCCCTGGCCATCGAGCAGGGGTCAATGAGCTACCTGGATTGGATCAGCGAGAGCACCGGGACAGGCGGGGTCGGGGGCTAACCCCTACCCCGGCCGCGTGCGGCTGTAGCTACACCCGAAGTGTGGCCAGCGCCAAAAGCCCCTGCACCGGATGCTTACGGTCAATCTCCTGAAGAAGCCGCAGCATATACACCACCGCCGCCGCGTCCCAGGCCTGGGGCCGGCAAGAAGCCGGGTAGGGCACCGGCGGCTCCCCTTCCCGCTTGGGGTAGCCCCCCACCAGCTCCGGCAGGCGCCCGTCGGGCTGGCTCATGGCTAAGCGGAAGAGGGCCTCCATGGCCCGCAGGGCCTCCTCGTAAAAGCCGTAGCGCACCAGCCCCCCAATCAACAGGGCGTTGTCGTGCGGCCAGACCGAGCCGTTGTGGTACGAGAGCGGGTTGTAGCGCACCTCCCCCGCGCCCAGGGTGCGCACCCCCCAGCCGCTAAAAAGCGCCTCGGAGAAGAGGGTCTCGATCAGTTGGGGGGCTACCTCCTCCGGCACGATGCCGCTCCACAGCAGGTGGCCGGGGTTAGAGGTGAGGATGGCCATGGGTCGTTTTTCCCCATCCAGGCCCGCCGCGTAGGTACGCAGTTCGGGCAGCCAGAAGGCCTGGTGGAAGCGCGTCCTGAGGGCCTGGGCTTTGGCCTCCCATGCTTCGGCTTGAGCGGCCTCGCCCA
Organism: Meiothermus taiwanensis WR-220; assembly: GCF_003568585.1. Lineage (NCBI taxonomy): Bacteria > Thermotogati > Deinococcota > Deinococci > Thermales > Thermaceae > Meiothermus > Meiothermus taiwanensis. Next base: position 338,599 of record NZ_CP021130.1, on the reverse strand, counting down.
GCGCCCGGTAAAACTCCGCCGCGCACCGATAGGCCATATAGGCATAGCCCTGCACCTCACATACGGCAATGGCCCCCTGGGCCAGCGAGCCGTCCTGGTGGCTCTGGGAGTCGAAGGAGTCTTTCCAGGACTGCACCAGGTGGCCCTTCTGGGTGTTGGGGGCGTACTCCAGAAAGCCGTCCTGGTCGGGGTCGGCGTAGTCGGTCATCCAGGCCAGGGCCGCCTCCCAGTGGGGCTGCAAGCGGCGCACAAAGGCCATATCGCCGCTGTCTTTCCAGTACCGGTGCAGCAGGATGACAAACAGCGGGGTAGCGTCCACGGTGCCGTAGTAGCGGGCAAAGGGCACCTGGCCGGTGCGCGAAAGCTCACCCAGGCGCATCTCGTGGATGATCTTGCCGGGGGTCTCGTCCAAAAACGGGTTCACCTCCCGGCCCTGGTACTTGGCCAGGTAGGTCAGCACCCCCTGGGTTACCTCGCTGGCCCAGGGCTGCATCATGTAGGCCGTTAGCAGGGAGTCGCGGCCAAAAGGGCAGACATACCAGGGGATCCCCGCCGCCGGAAACAGCCCCTCGGGCAGGGAGAAAAGCAGCGCCCGCAGGTCGGCGATGGCCTGCTCCAGAACCTGCTGGCTGCGCCCGCTTTCCATCTGCAGGGGGAAGCGCTGCCGCCACTCCTGGTAGCTGGGCAGGGGTGGGGTGTGGGGCTCGAAGGGGCTCTCGAAGCGGCCCTTCAGGTGCAAAAGCACTTTCTGCTTGGGTTCTAGGTCGAAGCGCCAGGTGTACACCGCGCCGCCCTCGAGCGGTGTCTCTTGAACCGGAGGGGGGTCGAAGGTGAGGCGGGTAGCCAGCCGCAGGCCGTCGGGGGCGGTGTACTCGAGGCCCTGGATCTTGCGGTTAACCTTGTGCCAGCCCCTGGCCTCGAACAGGTCGGCAAAATCGGCCTGGGCCTGCAGGGCAATCTCCACGGCCTGGGCTTCCAGTGCGGTGTTCTCCAGCTCCAGCCGCTCCCAGAACCCACCCCGCTCCATCTGGAGCTCCCGCCGCACCCCCACCACCTGATCGGGGCCTTTAATCCAGCTCCAGTGCTGCACCAGGCGGTCGGGGCGGGGGCTGTGCGAGAGCAGCAGGCTGAAGCCCGGCAGCATCCAGGTGTACCTCGAGAGGTAGCGGGTATCGTGCCGGTAAAAGCCCTGCTCCCCCGCTTCCACCAGGCCCTGGTCTGATAAAACTGCGTAAGTATCGTCTTCTTTGAGCGGAAGCATTAAAAACCCTCTATCTTAAGGCTCCAGTAGGGTATGGACTGGCGGTAGGTACCGGCCTCATCCCTTGAGCGCACTGGTGGAAACCCCTTCCACAAAGTAGCGCTGAAACACCACGAACAAGATGATAATGGGGATCATGGAAAGGAAGGCGCTGGCCAGCATCAGGCCCCAGTCGCCCGCCACTCCGTAGGCGCTGCGGAAGAAGGAAAGGCCCAGGGGCAGGGTGTAGCTGGCCTGCTGGCCCGAGAGCACCACCGCCGCTTTGAAAAACTCGTTCCACATACCCTGGAAGGTCAGGATGGTGAGCGCCCCCAGCGCGGGTGTGGCCATGGGCAGGATGATGCGGAAGAAGGTGGTGACGGGGGTGGCCCCGTCGATCAGGGCCGCCTCCTCGATCTCGCGGGGGATGGATTCGAAAAACTGCTTCATGATAAACACCGCCCCCGCCCCCACCGCGCTCCAGACGATCATGCCCCACAGGCTCCCCAGCAAGCCCAGGTCGCGCAGCACCAGGTAGTTGGAGATAAAGGTGGCCTGGCCGGGCACGGTCATGGTAAAGACGATGAAGGCGAACAGGTAGTTCTTGCCCGGCAGGTACATGCGGGCCAGGGCGTAGCCCCCCAGCGAGGCAAAGAGCAGGGTGGTGAGCACCACCGCCAGGCTCACAAAAAAGCTGTTGGCCGTCCAGCGCAGAAAGAAGCTGGCCCCGGTGTTGGGGTCGCGGGCCTCGTTGAAGACCCGCACATAGTTGCGGAAAACGTAGCCGAAGAAGCCCGGTGTGATGCTATCCCAGCTCGCCACCCGTCCGCGGCGCTCGAGGCGGTTGGGGTCGAGGGTGGCCGCGTAGTACCGCTGGCCCCTGGGGGCCTCTATATCCAAAGGCAGGCGGGGCACCGTGGGTAAACTCGCCGTAGCATCGCCCCTGGGATAGCGGATGGTGAAGGCATAGGTCACGATCTGGCCCGGCTGACCCCCCACCACCGCCGGACGGCGGCTCACCTCCTGCACCTCGGAAACCTGGGCGTACGGGGCCGCCTGCACCTCGTCGAAGATGGCCCCCAGGCCGGCCCCGGCCCGCCGGGTGGGCACCGTGACGGTGGGGGGTTCGGGCTCCTGCCCTTCCTCCACAAAATAGCTGATCTGGAAGGGAACCTCGGCGCCCGGTGCAAACCCGCCCGTCCAGGGGTTGCCCGCGCCCAGCTGCCCCAGCCGCCAGGCCGCCGCCCAGTTTTTGGGCTGGGTCTGGGGAAAGGAGTAACGGAAGGGCCACTCGAGCGGGTTGTCCTTAAGGCTACCCAGAAAGGCCACGTAGAAGGGCCCGATAAAAAAGACCGCCAGCGCCAGCATGGTGCCATACACCCAGCCCGCTCGAGCCCAGCGCTGGCGGGCCAGGTGGCGCTCGTCCGGTTTGCGCATGGGTCGGACTGCTTGTGTCGCCATCCCACACCCCCTAGTGGGCCTTCTCCGAGATGCCCAAAGCCCGTTGCAAGAGCACGATGGCGAAGGTCAGCCCCGCCAGAATCAAAGCCGCCGCCGAGGCCAGCCCCACCTTGCCCTCCCCGCTAAACACGTTGTTGTAGACGTAATAGGCCAGCACGATGATCGAGTCCAGCGGGGCCGCATCGCCCATCAGGGCCACCTGGTCGAACATCTGCAAGGTGCCGATGAGCGACAGGGTGATCACCAAAAAAGTCACCGGGCGCAGCATGGGCACGGTCACGCTAAAGAACTGCTGCAATGGGGTTGCGCCGTCAATGGAGGCCGCCTCGTAGAGGCTCTTGGGGATGTCCTGTAAGCCCGCCAGGAAGATCAGCATCAGGGTGGGGATGGTGGTGAAGGTGTTGAGGATAACGATGCTCCAAAGCGGGATGGGAACCCCCAGAAAGCGGTCGGGGTTGGTGAGCCAGGTGAACTCGGGGGGGCGGGCCTCGAGGGGCCGCACCACCCCCAGCCCCACCAGCCCCCAGGTGAGGGCCAGCGCCACCACCAGCGAGATGGTAGCCAGGGCCGGGTCGAGCCAGGGCACTGGCAGCCCCCGCCAGCGCTCCAGGCCCACCTGCACCGCCTGGGCCAGCACAAAAAGCACCCCAAAGGTCAGTAGCACCGGGCTCAGCGAGCCGATATACCCAATAAAGGTGTTCAGAAAACCGGTTTTCTGGAAAAACCAGATGGCAATGACCGTTACCGCGGCCGAGGAGAGCACGCTGGGAATGTAGTAAACCGTGCGGAAAAAGGTAATCCCGCGCAGCCGCTGGTTGAGCACCGCCGCCAGGGCCAAAGCCAGAAAGGTTTGCAGCGTAGTAACCACCAGCATGAAGCTGATGGAGTGGGTAAGGGCGGCCAGAAAGCGCGGCTCGCGGAAAAGCTCCACGAAGTTCGCAAAGCCCACAAACCGGCTCGACTGCCCAATCAGGGTGGCGTCGGTAAAGCTAAAGCCCACCGTGCGGACAAAGGCGAAGACGAAGAAAATGCCCAGGTGAATCAAAAACGGGGCCAGAAACAAGAGCGCATACAGCGCTTCTATTCGCTGTGAGCGAAGCATGCACACCCCCTAAGGGTTGGAGCAGGGCCCGGCCCTGCTCCACAGACCTCCAACCTTTAGCGGACGATGCGGTTCAGCTCGGCCTGGGCGTCGGCAATGGCCTGATCCACCGTCTTCTTGCCGGTAATCACCGCCTGCAAGGCCTCGTTGATGGGGCGCATCCAGTTACCCCCGTCCAGCGCCCCAAACTTGAAGGGCAGCACCGCCCCGCCCACACTGGTCGAGCCCTGGAAGACCACCCGGTTCAGTTCGTTTTCCTTGCCGGGGCGCTGGAAAATGGGGCTGTTGGCCAGCGCGCTGCGGCTGGGCAGGGCCAGGCCGCGGGAGAGAATCCAGTTCTGGGCCTCGGGGCTGGTCAGGGCCCGCAGCACCTTGGCGGCTGCCTCCTTGTTTCTGGAGGCCGCGTTCATGCTCCAGGAGACCGTGAAGATGAAGTTGCCCCGCTGCTTGGTGACCGGATCGAGGGGGATCAGGGTAGTGCCGTAGCGCATGTTGGGGGCCTTGTCGCGCAGGAAGCCGCCAATCCAGGCCCCCTCGATGGCCACCGCGGCCTTCTCGGCCCCAAAGCAGCCCCCCGTCCAGCCCTCGCCCAGATCCTGGGCGTACTTACCCGCCCCATCCTTGACCAGGCTGGTGTACCACTCGAAGGCCCGGCGGAAGTTGGCGTCCAGCACGGTGCGGCCCTGGGCGTTGAAGGGCCGCCAGCCGGTGGCGTGGGCGAAAGCCCCGAAGCGGGCGTGGTCGGCCACCACGCAGAGCCCGGCCACGTCCTTAATGGCAGCCTGTACGCGTTTGAGCTTGTCTTTGAAGGTGTCCCAGGTGTCGGTCTGGTTGGGATAGGGCACCTTGGCCTCGTCGAAGAGGTCTTTGTTGAACTGCACAGCCAGGGTGTTGAAGTCCTTGGGCAGGCCGTAGACGTTGCCGCGCAGGGTAAAGGCGTTCAGCAGGTTGCGGTTGAAGACGGCCAGCTCCTGCGGGGTGAAGTATTTGTTCAGGGGCTCCACCCGGCCCGAAGCAAACAAAGGCTCCGACCAGAAGATGTCCACATAAAAGAGGTCGGCGGCGGTGCCTGCCGAGAGGGCGTTGAGCAGGGCCGCGCGGTAATCGCCCTCGATGCCCTGGTACTCGGCCCGGATGCCTTCTTTTTCCAGGGCCGGGTTTACGATCTCCCGCACCAGGCTGCTCATGATGGCGGTATCGTTGCCGCCGAAACCTTGTAGCTTCACTACCGTTTGCGCCGAGGCCAGGCCCAGCACAGCCAGGGCCAGGGTTACCAGTATTTTCTTCATAGGTTCCTCCTATAGAAATGAAGCCTTTAACCGATTTGTCCGCTTTTGTTGGGATATCTTCCTACCCTCCCACCTCCTTCAAACAGGTGGTGCCCCGTACCACCAGGCGCACCGGCACCCGTACTCCATGGGGGGCGGCCCCTGCCAGGGCCTCTTTGAGTAGACGGGCCGTGGTACGGGCAATCTCTGCGATCTCCTGCCGCACGGTGGTGAGCTGTTCGCCCACCTCGGGCAGGTCGTCGTAGCCCACCAGCGAGACGTCCTGGGGCACCCGCTGGCCCAGATCCTCCAAGGCCGCCAGGGCCCCCACCGCCATCTCATCGGAAGCCGCGAAAAGGGCGCTGAAGCGCAGGCCCCCTTCCCAGGCCTTGCGCACCACCCGGTAGGCCGTAAGGGTGGAAAAGTCGCCGTCCAGCACCAGCTCGGGCCGGTAGGGTACCTGGTAGGCCTCGAGCGCCCGTCGGTAGCCGCGCAGCCGCTCCCGTCCGGCCTGGTGTTGGGGCTGGCCGGTCAGGTGGGCAATCTCGCGGTGGCCGAGCTCGAGCAGGTGCCGGGTGGCCGCATAGGCCCCACCCTCGTCGTCCGGTGCCACCCAGAAAGCCCCCGGATACACCCCCACCAGCACGTGGGGCGTCCGGGCCTGGGCCAGGGCCTCGAGCCGGGGGTCGTGGTCGTGCGCCCCCAGCAGGATGTAGCCTTTGGCCGGCTTGAGGGGCAGGCCGGCGGGGTCGGTGGGGGTCTCCTCCAGGCGCAGCCCGGCCTGCCACAGCGCCTCGGAAAGGCGTTCGAACAACAGCACAAAGTACGGGATGTAGCGCCGCACCCCAGGGGCCAGCAGAATGCCCACGGTGTCGCCCTTGCCGGTGAGCTCGCGGGCGGCCTGCATGGGCACGTAGCCCAGGCGCTGCACCACCTCGAGCACCCGGGCTTTGGTCTCGGGGTGCACCCCGGGCCGCTGGTTGAGCACCCGGCTGACCGTGCCAGTGGATACCCCGGCCAGACGGGCCACATCTTGAATGGTGGGGGTCTGTTGGTTGTTCATAGCCGGTTTTGTAAACGCTTACAGAGTTTCGTTTATAATAAAACCTCTCAAAAATCTATGTCAATAGGCAAAATATTTTTTACTGAATAGCATTTTGTAAACGCTTACAAAAGCTGGGCCAGCCTGCCTACTGATAAGATGATGGGCGACATGAAAGGACTCATTCTTGCCGCTGGACGAGGCACCCGGCTTCGTCCCCTCACCCATACGCGCCCCAAGCCGGTCATCCGGCTGGCTGGCAAGCCCATCATTCGCTATGCTGTGGACAACCTGCTCGAGGCCGGTATCACCGAAATAGGCGTGGTGGTCTCTCCCGACACCATCGAAGATATCAAGCAGGCCCTCAAAGGTTGCCCAGGGGTTCAGATCAGCTTCATTGTGCAGGAGGAAGCCCTGGGCATTGCCCATGCGGTCGGCACGGCCAGAGACTGGCTGGGGCAGAGTCCTTTTGTGCTGTACCTGGGCGACAACCTCTTTCAAAAAGGCGTCAAACCATTTGTGGAAGCCTATACACCTGGGCTGGGGGCGGTGATAGCCCTGGTGCGCGTACCCGATCCCCGGCAGTTTGGGGTGGCCGTGCTGGAGGAAGGGCGGATCCGGCAGCTCCTCGAAAAACCCCAAGATCCCCCTTCCGATCTGGCGGTGGCCGGGGTGTACGTGTTTGGCCCGGTCATCATGGACATCATTGCCGACCTGAAACCCAGCGCCCGGGGCGAGTATGAGATTACCGACGCCATCCAGGCCCTGGTGGATCAGGGCCACACCGTGCTGGGGCAGGAAATTGCCGGCTGGTGGAAGGATACCGGACGCCCCGCCGACCTGCTGGATGCCAACCGACTCCTGCTGGTGGAGCAAAAAAGCCCCACCCCGGTCATCGAAGGGCAGGTCTACGAAAGCCAGGTAACAGGGCGCGTGGTTATTGAAAAGGGCGCAGTGGTCAAAAACAGCACCATTCTGGGCCCGGTGCACATCGCCCCCAACGCAATAATCGAGGGCGCTTATATCGGCCCCTTTACCTCGGTGGGGCCCAACGCTGTGGTACGGCAGGCCGAGGTGGAGTATTCCATCCTTGAAGACGGTGCAGTGGTCGAGGACGTACCGCTGCGCTTACACGAGTGCATCCTGGGTGTAAAGGCCCGGGTAACCAGGCGCCACGGCCTGCCCAAAGCCCACAAGCTGGTTCTGGGTGACCTGAGCAGCCTCGAGCTGGCCTAGCCTCACCAGCCACCCGCTCACGCTGGGATAATGACTGCCCACCTTCGCTCGGTGCTGGAGCTTAGTGTTCAGAAGCCGGCGAAGTGGGCCAGAAACCACAGGTTCCTCGGCAAAATCGGCGGCCCCCGTATGGGGGCTTTTGCTGTTGCAGGCTACCGGCTTTCGCGGTATCGCCGCAGGTTCTCCATGTCTTCCTGCACCAGGTCGTCCCGCCAGGCCAGCGACTCCAGGTGGTGGCGCAGTTCGTGCAGCAGGGTTTCCCAGATCTCGCCCTCCCAGTCGAAGCTGGGATCTTCGGCAGCCAGTGCCGCAAAAGAGCCGTAAAACAGGGCGATGTGCCGCCCGATGCCCTCAAATCCCCCCAGCACCGAAGGATAGCCAGGGTCGTAGTACTCCCCCAGCCGCAGCAGTTCGGGCTCGTCGGGGTCGGGTTTGAGCTGTTCAAGCACATGAAGGCCGTGCAAGCCTCGCTTGTACTCGGCTGGAATTTCGTCCCACAAGCGCTCGGCTGTTTCAACAAAGGCTTCGTAGGTCATCGGGCCCAGTCTGGCACAGATACCTTAAACCAACCGTGAGGGTGGGCAGGCTTGACAGTTTTTTAGTTTTACCTAAAAATAAAAGCCTGATTATAGAGCCTCGCCTAAATATGGTCTTATGAGCAGAAACACCCACCGCACCCCCCTCTCCGAAGCCCAGGAAGACTATCTAAAGCAGGTCTTGCTGCTGGGCAGTGGAGAGGGTATGGGCCGGCTGGAGGACACCCTGCCGGTATCCACCCAGTCGCTGGCCGACCGGATGCAGGTCAAGCCCGCCTCCGTCACCGGGATGCTCAAGAAGCTGGCCGAGCTCGGCCTGGTGGAGTACGAGGCCTACCGGGGCGTGCGGCTTACCGAGGCCGGCTACAAGGTGGCCCTCGAGGTGCTCCGCCACCACCGGCTCATCGAGGCCTATCTGCACCAGGCCCTGGGCTATGGCTGGGAGGAGGTGCACGCCGAAGCAGAAAAGCTCGAGCACCACATCTCGGAAGCCTTCGAACAGCGCATCGCCGAGTGGCTGGGCCACCCTTCCCACGACCCCCACGGCGACGTCATCCCCAGCGCGGCCCTCGAGCTCCCCCCCACCACCCCCAACCGCCGCCTGGCGGCCTTGCAAAGCGGCCAGTGCGGCACGGTGGCGCGGGTGGCCACCCAGGATCAGGACGCCCTTAACCTCTTGGCCCAGCTAGGCCTCAAGCCCGGGGCTACGCTGCACCTGCTCGAGCAGGGGGCCGAGGGCAGCCGCATACAGGTGGGGGGCCAGCGCTACCTGCTACCCACCAGCCTGGCCCAGGTGCTGTGGATACAGATCGAGGAGGATCAGGATGCAAATCCGTAACCACCTAAGACTTCTTGTACTGCTGGCCCTGCTGGCGCCGGGCCTGGCAACCCAGGCCGCCGCCCAGCCGGACAAAATCGCCCAGCTTCAGCCGGTGCGGCAAACCCCGGTGCGGGTGGTGACCACAGTCAACTTCATCACCGACCTGGTGCAGCAGGTAGGGGGCGACCGCGTCCGGGTGGAGGGCCTGATGGGGGCCGGGGTAGACCCCCACCTCTACAAGGCCTCGGCGGGCGATGTGCGCCGGCTCCAGCAGGCCGACCTGGTCTTCTACGCCGGGCTGCACCTCGAGGGCAAGATGGTGGAACTGCTGGAACGCCTACCCAAGGCCATCGCAGTGACCGACACCATCCCCCGCGAGCGCCTGATTCGGCCTGCTGGCGGCTTCCAGGGGCAGTACACCTACGATCCCCACGTCTGGTTCGATGTAACCCTCTGGCAGCTCACCATCAACCAGGTACGGGATGCGCTCAGCAGAGTAGACCCCGCCGGGGCCAGCCGCTACCGGGCCAATGCCGAAGCCTACCGCAAGCGCCTCGAGCAACTGGATGCCTTCATCCGCCAGCAAATTGCCCAGGTTCCGCCGCAGCAACGGGTGCTGATCACCGCCCACGACGCTTTTAACTACCTGGGCAGGCGGTATGGCCTCGAGGTGCGGGGCTTGCAGGGCATCTCCACCGTATCCGAGGCCGGCACCCGCGACGTGCAGGCCCTGGCCGACTTCATCGTCGAGCGCAGGATTCGCGCCATCTTCGTGGAGTCCAGCGTGCCCCGGCGCGCCATCGAGGCGGTGGTGGCAGCGGTGCGGGCTCGAGGCTGGCGCGTAACCATCGGGGGTGAGCTTTTTTCCGACGCCGCCGGCAGCCCCGGCACCCCCGAGGGCACCTATGTGGGCATGATGGAGCACAACATCCGCACCATCGTGAACGGGCTGCTGGGGAGGGAGCCGTGATCGCCCAGCCCAAAACCGTTCAGCACCCGGAATCCGGGGCCTCGAGCCCCCTCAGCGTGCGCGACCTGACCGTGGTCTACCGGGAGAAGCCGGCCTTGTGGGATGTGGATCTGGAAGTGCCCGCCGGGCAGCTCTGCGCCATTGTGGGCCCCAATGGGGCGGGCAAATCCACCCTGATTAAGGCCGTCCTGGGGCTGGTACCGGTGGCCTCGGGGCAGGTGCGTTTTTTCGGCCAGAGCCTGGAACAGGCCCGCAAACGCATCGGCTATGTGCCCCAGCGGGGTTCGGTGGACTGGGACTTCCCCACCAGCGCGCTGGACGTGGTGATGATGGGGCTCTACGGCCGGCTGGGCTGGTTCAGGCGGCCTGGGAGGCTCGAGCGCGAGGCGGCCCTGCGCTGCTTGGAGCAGGTCTCGATGAGCGAGTTCGCCGAGCGGCAAATTTCCCAGCTTTCGGGCGGGCAGCAGCAGCGGGTGTTTCTGGCCCGCGCCCTGGCCCAGAACGCCGATCTCTACTTTATGGACGAGCCCTTCGCCGGGGTGGATGCCGTGACCGAGGAGGCCATCCTGCACGTCCTGCACCAGCTCAAAGGGCAGGGCAAAACCGTGGTGGTGGTGCACCACGACCTGCAAACCGTGCGCGACTACTTCGACCACCTGACCCTGCTCAACGTGCAGGTCATTGCCAGCGGGCCCATGGACGAGACCTTCACCCCCGAGAACCTGAAGCGAACCTACGGGGAGCGGATGCGGTGGGAAGCCTAAACGGGAGTGGGTATGTCCGACCTCCTGCTCATCTTTACCGACTACACCCTGCGCAACGTGGCGCTGGGTTCGGCCATGCTGGGGGTGGTGGGCGGGGTGCTGGGGGTTTTTGCCGTCCTGCGCCGCCAGAGCCTGCTGGGGGATGTGCTGGCCCACGCCGCGCTACCGGGCATCTGCCTGGCCTTCATCCTCACCGGCGCCAAGGCCCCGCTCATTCTGCTGGTGGGCGGGGGCCTGGCCGGCTGGCTGGCCGCCTGGCTGGTGCTGGCCGTCTTGCGCCATAGCCGCCTGCCCGAGGACTCGGCCCTGGGGGTGATGCTCAGCAGCTTTTTTGGGTTTGGCGTGGCCCTGCTCACCTTTATCCAGCACAGCAACAACGCCAGCCAGGCCGGGCTGGATCAGTACATCTTCGGGCAGGCCGCGACCATTGTGGCCTCCGACGTGCTGAACTTTACGGTGCTGGGCGGGCTGGCCCTCCTCACCGTGGGCCTCTTCTACAAGGAGTTCAAGCTGCTGGCCTTCGACCCCGCCTACGCCCACAGCCTGGGCCTGCCGGTGCGGGGGCTGAACACCCTCCTCACCTCGCTGACGGTGCTGGCGGTCATGGTGGGGCTGCAAACCGTGGGGGTGGTCTTGATGGCGGCCATGCTGATTGCCCCGGCTGCTGCCGCAAGACAGTGGACCGACCGGCTGGGGGCCATGATCGGGCTCTCGGCGCTGTTTGGGGCGTTGGCCGGGGTGAGCGGGGCTTTGATCTCGGCCACCCGCGAAAACCTGCCCACCGGCCCGCTGGTGGTGCTCTCGATGAGCGCCATCCTGCTGGTCTCGCTCTTTTTTGCCCCACTCAGGGGGCTGGTGTGGGACTGGGCCCGCACCCGGCAGCACCGCCGCCGGGTGTACCTCGAGCGCCTCCTGCTGGACGCCCACGTGCTGCACGCCCACGGCACCCTGACCCCGCAGTCCCTGGCAGAGCGCCGCCGCGAGCCGGTGGCGGTGGCCTTACAGAACCTCGAGGCCCTGCGGTCTTTGGGCTGGGTACAGGAACACCCGCAGGGCTTTATCCTCACACCGACCGGCGAACAGAAAGCCCACGAACTCGAGCAGGCCATGCGGGTTTTGCTGCATAGGGTGGAGGGTTCGTCATGAACGCCGACCTGGTCATCATCCTTACCGCCATCCTGGTTTCCACGGCCTCGGCCCTGGTGGGCAGCTTCCTGGTGCTGCGGCGCATGGCCCTGCTGTCCGACGCCATCTCCCACGCGGTGCTACCGGGCATCGTGCTGGCCTACTGGCTTTCCGGTGGCGAGCGGGCCACATTGCCAGCTTTGCTGGGGGCCGCCGCCGCAGGCCTGGTGACTGTCGTCCTGGTGGAGTGGCTGACCCGCACCGGCAGGGTCAAAAACGATGCAGCCATCGGCATTGTGTTCCCTGCGCTGTTCAGCCTGGGGGTCTTGGCGGTCTCGCTTTTCTTCCGCAACGTGCACCTGGACATGGACGCCGTGCTCTACGGCGAGATCGCCTATGCGCCCTTCAACACCCTGAGCCTGTGGGGCCGGGAAGTTCCCGAGTCGTGGCTGGTGATGGGCTCGCTGACCCTGCTCAACCTGCTGTTCGTGCTGCTTTTTTACAAGGAACTCAAGCTCGCCACCTTCGATCCCGGCCTGGCTGCCGCGCTGGGCTTCGCCCCCGGTGCGCTGTACTACGGCCTGATGACCCTGGTCTCCTTCACCTCGGTGGGGGCTTTCCAGTCGGTGGGGGCCATTTTGATTGTGGCCTTTCTGATCATCCCCCCCGCTACAGCTTATCTGCTCACACAGCGCCTGCCGGTCATGCTGGCCCTGGCGGTGGGGGTCGGGGTGGTTTCCAGCCTGGCGGGGTATGCGCTGGCCATCTGGCTGGACGCTTCCATCGCCGGCATGATGGCCACGGTAGCCGGCCTCTGCTTTGCCCTGGCCTTCCTCTTCTCGCCTGTGGAGGGCTACCTCACCACCCGCCTGCGCCGGGAACGGCAGCGCCTCGAGGTCGCCGCCCGTCTGCTGGTCGCGCACCTGGCCCATCACAGCCAGCCGGTGCCCGAACAGGAGGTGCTCGAGGAGTTTGGGTGGAACCCCAGGTTTCTCGGGCAGGTCAGGGAAAAAGCCCTGCAAGCGGGTTGGCTCGAGGTGGTGCGGGAAGGGCTGCGCCCGACAGCGCGCGGCCTCGCCATGAGCAGCGCTCAGCTCGAGCCCAACCCATAGGTCAGCGGCTCACATCCACGCTGGTGCGGTTGCCAGCCGCGTCCACGGCAATCAGGGTCACGCGCCGCACCGGCAGCTCCACGTAAAAACTGACCTCTTTGCCTTTGGGTAGCGACAGCGGGCTAAAGGTGCGGTTGTACTGCAAGGTAACCCGATCCACCCCGGTGTCGTCCAGCACCCGCCCGGAGATCTGCAGGGTGGACTCGGTGCGGGCCGGGATCTCCTCCTCGGTGCCATCGGGCAGGGTGCGCTTGCGGGCTGGTTGCACCACGGTAACAACGCGCTCAGCCCGCTCGATAACAATCTGCGGCGGGCGGGCGTCCAGCACCAGCGGCAGGCGCACGGTGCGGGTCTGGCCGCTCATATCGGTGGCCTCCACCTTGATTTCCACCTGCCCCGACTGGGGGGCCTGCACCCGGAAGCTGAAGCGCACCAGCTTCTGCCCCCGGCTGGCCTCGGAAAGCAGCTCCTTCCCACCAGCCTTCACGCTCTGCACCCCCACATCGTCGAGGGCGTACCCCTGCACCTGCAGCGAGCGCTGGGAAAGCACCCCACTTTTGGGCTGGGTAATACCAATGAGCGGTGGCTGGGTATCCCCCGGCCGCTGGCATCCCGCAAGTAGCAACAAAAAAAGAAGGGGCGCGTACCGCACCCCTTCATCCTAACAGTTGCTCAGGGTCTGAAAATTAGGCCGGCCCGCGCGTTGAAGTCCACGCCTCCAATCACACTCGAGAGCGCCCCGGTACCAATCCCGAAGCCTACCTGCAGCTCACCATAGACGCTGAAGGGCTGGGCTGGGAAGGCGTACTCGATGCCCACCAAACCGTGGGGGAAGACGTAAATACCGGTGTTGCTCTGAATCGTCCAGAACCCCACCGAGGCCCCGGCGCCGGCGTACCAGCTCAGGTCAAAGCCCGGTGCAGCCGGGATGGCCTGCTCGAGCACGATGTAATCGGCCCCAGCCCCCAAGCCTGCAAAGGCCAGGCCGGCCCCCAGGCGGAAGCTGCTGACCTGGTACTGCACACCGATCCAGGTCGGGAAGCCCGAGTAAAGGCCAAAACCATCCGACTGGGCCTTGCCGAGAGAGCCAAACAGCAACGCAAACAACACAACCAGGGGCGCTACACGTTTCATCTTTTGCTCACCTCCAAGGGTAGTTTAGCACCTTTGCGTTATTTTTGCGTTATTCTAGGTGGTATAGAGCGCATTAATTCGCACGTAGCCCTCGGTGAGGTCGCATCCCCAGGCCGTTCCCTGCCCCTCCCCCAGCCCCAGGTCGGCCTCGACCAGCACTTCTTCGGCTTGCATGGCCTGGCTGGCCCGGGCCCGGTCGAACTCGAGCACCTTCCCGGCATAAAGAGGAATGCCCTGCAGGGTAATGCGCACTTTGTCGGGCTCGAGCGCCACCCCCGCCTTGCCCAGCGCCATCATGACGCGGCCCCAGTTGGGGTCGTTGCCGTAGACCGCGCTTTTCCACAAAGGACTCGCCGCCACCGACAGGGCGGCTTTCCGGGCCTCTGAGTCGCTAACAGCCCCCGTTACCTTCACAGTTAGCAGCTTGGTAGCCCCTTCGCCATCGCGGGCCAGCTTGCGGGCCAGCTCCACACAAACCCGCTCCACCGCCTGCCAGAACTCAGCCAAATCCACCGGCCCCGCCGCGCCGTTGGTCATCAGAACGGCCATGTCGTTGGTGGAAGTGTCGGTGTCCACGGTCACCTGGTTGAAGCTTTTATCCACCACGCCCTGCCAGCCCCGGCGCAGCTCTTCCTGGGGCACCGCCGCGTCCGAAACGATATAGGCCAGCATGGTGGCCATGTTGGGGGCAATCATGCCGCTCCCCTTGCAAACCCCCACCACCCGCGCCCCGCTCGAGAGGGTGGCCTCGGCCATCTTGGGCACCAGGTCGGTGGTCATGATGGCCTCCATAAAGGGGTCTATTTCCAGCCCCAGCCGAATCTGGGGCAGGGCCGCCTCGATCTTTTCCACCGGCAAGGGCTGCCCAATCACACCGGTAGAGGCGGTCAGAACCATCCCGGGTGCAAGCTGTAGCTGTGCCGCTGCCAGCTCGGCCATGCGCGCATCGGCCCAGATGCCCTGCTCACCCGTGGCGCAGTTGGCGTTGCCGGCATTGACCACAATGGCTTGCAAGCCCTGACCGCTATGCAGCAGTTGGCGGCCTCGAGCCACACAAGGCGCAGCGGCTTTGTTCAGGGTTCCCACAAAAGCCCAGCTACAGGGCGTGCCTGAAACCAGAAGGGCCAGGTCGGGCTTGCCGGAAGGCTTGATACCAGCCCGGGTTGCACCGGCGCGAAAACCAATCGGAAGTCGCATAGTAGCAGCATATCAGCCACAAGCGGAAAAATAACGGTTCAATTCACCTCGAGCCGGTCTGGTCAAAATAGCGCCTCTAAGCCCCTCAGGGCGGGTATACTCCGGTTTGATGCTTAGCTGGCTCGACTTAGTGGCCCTTCTAGTCCTTTCGGCTGCCCTCGGCGTAGGCATTCGCCAGGGGGTTGCTTTTACGCTGGCGGTAGTACCCGCTTTGCTGCTCTACATACTGCTCACGGCCTGGGTTGGGTCTCTGCTGCCAATCGCGGCCCTGCCGGTGCTGGCCCTGGCCCTGAGCTTAGGTACGGCCTACGTGCGCCATTTCATTCCGGTTAATCCCCTCAGTCCGCTTCTCGAGGGCGTCGTCGGCGGTTTTGGGGGGTTGGTCTGGGGCCTGTTCTTGGCCTCTGTGATCTGGGTGAGCTTCCCCAGCGAATTTGTGGCCTCCACCGGCGCTTTACGCTACCCCTCCGAACAAATTTCCAGCGGGGTCAAGGACGGCATCGTTAGTAGCGCTTTTGCCCGCCCTTTGTTCGATTGGGCAGCGGGCAACCCCCTATTCAAAACCGCCTTAATCCCGCACGTGCATCACCCCTAAACCCGATTATTTCCGCCCGAAATCCGCTGGGTTTTCTCCCCAGCTATCGGTCTGCCATTTGAGAATCGGGTTGGGGTAGGTATTAGAACGTAGCCAGGCCTCGGCCTGGGCTATGCGCTCGAACAGCTCGGCGTTTTGCCGGGTGCGCACCAGGTTGGTGCGGGCTTTTTTGGCCTTGACCCAGGCAATCGCGTTAATCGAGTCGGAGTAGATGGGCCAGGTGTAGCCCTTTTCTTTGCAAAGCCTCAGGGCCTCGACAATCGCCAAAAACTCGCCCACGTTGTTGGTGCCCTGAGCAAAGGGGCCCCGGTGAAAAATCTCCTTGCCCGAAGCGGTCTCTACACAGCGGTACTCCAGCAGCCCCGGATTGCCGCTGCAGGCTGCGTCCACGCAGTAGCTGGGGGTAATCGGTGGGGGAACTTCCAGGAGGCGGTTCTGCGTGGCTTTTGGGCCCAGGTAGTCCTGGTATCTTCCAGAAAAGGCCTCTCTGGCTTCGCTCAGGGTATCGAAGGCCTTGTACTCGGCTCCCGCAAAACCCTTGACCTGGGCCTCGGCTTCGGGCCAGGAGGAGAATATACCGGTCTTTCGGCCCTTCCAGACCACGTAATGCTTGCTTTGATTCTTCGCCGCTCGAGCCATAACCCCGGAACCCCACTCAAACCGTGCGCTTGAGCCGGTCGAAGTACTGCTTACGGAACTTGGCCACCTTGGGGCCCACCACCAACGCGCAGTAGGGCTGGTAGGGGTTGCGTTTGAAGTATTCCTGGTGGTAATCCTCGGCAGGGTAAAACCGCTCAAACGGCACCAGCTCGGTCACAATGGGGTTGTCCCACACCCTGGCCTGGGTCAGGGCCTGCATGACCTCCCGGGCCACGGCCTGTTGCTCCGGGGAGTGATAGAAAATCACCGAGCGGTATTGCGGCCCTACATCGTTGCCCTGGCGGTTGAGCGTGGTGGGGTCGTGGATGGTGAAGAAGACCTCGAGCACCTCCCGGTACGAGATGACGCTGGGGTCGAAGGCGATCTGCACCACCTCAGCGTGGCCGGTCTGCTTGCTGCACACCTGCTCGTAGGTGGGGTTGGGCACATGCCCCCCCGAATACCCCGAAACCACATCCACCACACCTTTTAGCTCGTCGAAAACGGCTTCAAGGCACCAAAAACACCCACCGCCCAGGGTAGCGAGTTCTAAGGCTTGCATGGTGGCATTCTTACGCCGAGACCGTGCAGGCTAATGTGAGACAGGCAACGGTCATAAAGCCAGCACCTTAGCCAGCTCGTATTTCTTGTGGTTGATATCCTTGCGCTTCTCGATGGCTTCTTTGAAAGGGGTGAGGCGAATTTCACCGTTCACTTCACCAATTGCAACCCCGCTGGCCCCGCTTAGCAAGGCTTCTACACAGGCAGCCCCCAGGCGGCTCGCCAGCACCCGGTCTTTGGCGGTAGGGCTGCCGCCGCGCTGGATATGGCCCAGCACCGTAACCCGCGCGTCGAAGCCCGAGTACTGC
This sequence comes from Meiothermus taiwanensis WR-220, assembly GCF_003568585.1. Taxonomy (NCBI): domain Bacteria; kingdom Thermotogati; phylum Deinococcota; class Deinococci; order Thermales; family Thermaceae; genus Meiothermus; species Meiothermus taiwanensis. The sequence goes on along the minus strand of NZ_CP021130.1, from coordinate 321,489 downwards.
CGCACATCTTTAGCTAACTGCTCGGCGCCCCCCTCGTAACCGCCCTCGGCCACCACCACAATGGAGGAGCGCTTGCCCTTCTCCGCCGACTTATTGATTACCTCAGCGCAGGCCTGGGCGTTGGTGGGTATTTCGGGAATCACGATTACCTCAGCCCCCCCGGCAATGCCCACCTCGAGCGCAATAAAACCCGCATGGCGGCCCATCACCTCGATAAAGAAGACCCTCGAGTGGCTGGCCGCGGTATCGCGGATGCGGTCGATAGCCTCCAGCGCGGTGTTCACCGCTGTATCGAAGCCAATGGTGTAATCGGTGCCGTAGAGGTCGTTGTCAATGGTGCCGGGCGCGCCCACCACCGGGATGTGGTGCTCGGCCAGCAGTTTGGCCGCGCCGGCGTAGGTGCCGTTGCCCCCAATGGCAATCACCCCATCTATGCCGGCTTTTTTGAGCTTATCGGCGGCCTTGGCCCGGCCCTCGGGGGTCATGAACTCCTTGCTGCGGGCAGTGAGCAGAATGGTGCCCCCCCGCTGCAAGGTATTGGCCACATCCCGCGGCCCCATCGGTATAAAGTCGCCCTCAATCATGCCCTGGTAACCACCCCGGATGCCGATAACCTCCAGGCCGTGGGCCACACCTGAACGCACCACAGCCCGGATGGCCGCATTCATGCCGGGTGCGTCGCCTCCACTGGTAAAAACCGCGATTCGCTTCATCCCATCGTTCCTCAAAAGAAGAGCCTCGGAGCCCTCAGCCAAAACTGCCTGTTAGTTTACCCAGAAAGTCTATTTGTAGCACCCACCTGGCAACTATGGTGTATCCGGCTTATGGGCGAGTTCGTAGGCCCGGTTGCGGGGAACCCCGGCCTCGGTCAGGGCCTTGACCAGCGCCTTGCCTTTCAGGCCCTGGGCTTTGAGGTGCTCGAGCACTGCTTCTGCTTCTTGCTCGAGACCTGCTGTAGGCTCCGCTTTGGGGCCCAGCACCAGCACAAACTCACCTCGGGGTTCTTTGAAGTATTCCAGCGCGTCGGCCAGCCGGCCCCGCCAAATTTCCTCGTGCAGCTTGGAAAGCTCCCGCGCCACCGCCACCGGGTGCTCGGGGCCGTAGATTTGTAGCAGGTCTTGCAGGGTCTCGCGCAGGCGGTGGGGGGCCTCGTAGAGCACCACGGTACGGCCGGTCACCTGCGCCAGGCGGGCCCGCCGTTCCGAGCGCTTCTGGGGCAGGAAGCCCTCGAAGGCGAAGCGGGCGGTCGGCAGGCCCGAGGCCACCAAAGCCGGAATCAGGGCGGTGGGGCCGGGCAGCACCTCGAGCTGCCAGCCTTCCCTTAGAGCCAGCGCCACCAGCTCGGCGCCGGGGTCGGAGATGCCGGGGGTGCCAGCATCGGTCACGTAGGCCACCCGTTCGTACCCCTGCAAAAGCCGCCGGGCCTGGCCCACGGTGTGCTGGTCAAGGCGCACCATCGGCTTGGAGATGCCAAAGTGTTTGAGCAGAATACCGGTGCGCCGGGTGTCCTCGCAGGCCACCACCTCGGCCTCCTTGAGCACCCGCAAGGCCCGCAGGGTGATGTCCTCGAGGTTGCCGATGGGGGTGGGCACCAGACTCAAGCGCATGAGCTTCCGTATCCTACAACCCATCACCCCTCACCCAGAAACCCTGCACTGCCTGCCGGGAGCTCCTCGCAATGTAGTACCATACGTCCAAATGTTCGCCAAAACCCTCCGCCTGCCCTTCCGGCTTCTGGGCATTCCTGTCTCGCTCGACCTGAGCTTCCTGGTTGTACTGCCCCTCCTGGCCTTTCTGATTGGCAGCCAGCTTCCAGTCTACCTGCGGCTGCTGCAGATCAGCGCCCCACCGGACTGGCTCCAAGGCCCCATGCCCTATGTGCTGGGCCTGCTGGCCGCCCTGGGCCTGTTTCTGAGCGTGCTCGTTCACGAGTTGGGGCACGCCCTCACGGCGCGGGCCTATGGCGTGCAGACCCGCGAGATTACCCTGTGGCTCCTGGGTGGGGTGGCCCAGCTCGAGCAGATCCCCCGCGCCCGCGGGGCCGAGGCCGTCATCGCCATTGCCGGCCCCATTGTGAGCCTGCTGCTTTCGGGCCTGTTTGCCTTTTTACGCAACATCGCACCCCCTGCTGCCGAAGGGCAGTTTTTGCTGGGCTACCTGAGTTTCATCAACCTGAGCCTGGCCCTGTTCAACCTGCTACCGGCCCTACCCCTCGACGGTGGACGCATCCTGCGCAGCCTGCTGGCCCTGTACAAACCCTACCTCGAGGCCACCCGCACCGCTGTTGCGGTCAGCAAGGTGATGGCCTTTGCCCTGGGCTTGCTGGGCCTGCTCATCGGCAACCTCTTCATGCTCCTGATCGCCTTTTTCGTCTTTATGGCGGCCAGCGCCGAGGCCGAACAAGCTGTGCTTAGCCGCACCCTCGAGGGCCTCTGGGTGCGCGACCTGATGACCCGCGAGGTAAGCACCGTGCCCCCCAGTCTGACCGTGGCCGAGCTCCTAGAAAAAATGATGCTCGAGCGGCATGTGGGCTACCCGGTGGTGGAGGAAGGGCGGCTTTTGGGCCTGATCAGCCTGGAAGACCTGCACGGGGCCTCGCCCCAGACCCGGGTGCTCGAGCGGATGCGCCCCCCCTTGCAGGTAAACCAAGACACCGAGGCCCTCGTCGCCCTGCAGCGCATGGCCGAGCAGGGTTTCTCGAGGCTCCTGGTTACCGACGAACAGGGCCGCCTGATCGGCATTCTAAGCAAAACCGACCTGCTGCGAGCCCTCCAGCTTCGCGCCGCTCAGATGAGCTTATCCAGTCGCCCCAGCCCTAGGGCTTGACAGGTTTGGGGGTAGTCTGTACACTTCTCGTTGCGCTGCCGCGAGGTAGCCAAGCACCTTGACAAAGAAAGATCAGCAGAAACACGAATCATACCTCGTTTTCTCGGATATATACAAACGAGAAAACGTCCAAATCTCGCCATAAAGCGAGCATTTTTGGAGAGTTTGATCCTGGCTCAGGGTGAACGCTGGCGGTATGCCTAAGACATGCAAGTCGGACGGGCTGTTTTATGCAGCCAGTGGCGGACGGGTGAGTAACACGTAGGTGACCTACCCCAAAGTCTGGGACAACTAGGAGAAATCTTAGCTAATCCTGGATGTGGACACTCACCTTGGTGGGTGTCTAAAGCCTTCGGGCGCTTTGGGATGGGCCTGCGGCGCATCAGGTAGTTGGTGGGGTAATGGCCTACCAAGCCGACGACGCGTAGCTGGTCTGAGAGGACGATCAGCCACAGGGGTACTGAGACACGGACCCCACTCCTACGGGAGGCAGCAGTTAGGAATCTTCCGCAATGGGCGAAAGCCTGACGGAGCGATACCGCTTGAAGGACGAAGCCCTTCGGGGTGTAAACTTCTGAACTCGGGACGATAATGACGGTACCGAGGTAATAGCACCGGCTAACTCCGTGCCAGCAGCCGCGGTAATACGGAGGGTGCGAGCGTTACCCGGATTTACTGGGTGTAAAGGGCGTGTAGGCGGTCTCTCAAGTCCGATGCTAAAGACCGGGGCTCAACCCCGGGGGTGCGTTGGATACTGTGAGGCTAGACGGTCGGAGAGGGTAGCGGAATTTCCGGAGTAGCGGTGAAATGCGCAGATACCGGAAGGAACGCCGATAGCGAAAGCAGCTACCTGGACGATTTGTGACGCTGAGGCGCGAAAGCGTGGGGAGCAAACCGGATTAGATACCCGGGTAGTCCACGCCCTAAACGATGAGTGCTGGGTGTCCGACATCTGTTGGGTGCCGTAGCTAACGCGTTAAGCACTCCACCTGGGAAGTACGGCCGCAAGGCTGAAACTCAAAGGAATTGACGGGGGCCCGCACAAGCGGTGGAGCATGTGGTTTAATTCGAAGCAACGCGCAGAACCTTACCAGGTCTTGACATCCTGGGAACCCTGGTGAAAGCCGGGGGTGCCCGCAAGGGAGCCCAGAGACAGGTGCTGCATGGTCGTCGTCAGCTCGTGTCGTGAGATGTTGGGTTAAGTCCCGCAACGAGCGCAACCCCTGTTGCTAGTTGCCAGCAGTTCGGCTGGGCACTCTAGCGAGACTGCCTACGAAAGTAGGAGGAAGGCGGGGATGACGTCTGATCCGCATGGCCCTTACGACCTGGGCGACACACGTGCTACAATGCCTGCCACAAAGCGCTGCGACCCGGTAACGGGAAGCCAATCGCACAAAAGCAGGCTCAGTTCGGATTGGGGTCTGCAACTCGACCCCATGAAGCCGGAATCGCTAGTAATCGCGGATCAGCCATGCCGCGGTGAATACGTTCCCGGGCCTTGTACACACCGCCCGTCAAGCCATGGGAGTGGGTTTTGCCTGAAGTCGCCGGGAGCCACAGGCAGGCGCCTAGGGTAAGGCTCATGACTGGGGCTAAGTCGTAACAAGGTAGCTGTACCGGAAGGTGCGGCTGGATCACCTCCTTTCTAAGGAGCATAAATAGCTCGGCTGATCTTTCTTTGTTCAAGGCAAGCGCCCCCTTGGGGCGCTTTTTCTTTTTACCCGGATTCTGCAGGGTCGGCCTATAGCCCATGTGTGCCTTCACACACGACAAAAGCGCCGGTTCCTAGTAAACTGAGAACAGGTACCCATTACTGGGTCATTGGAAAGTAGTTGCAGTATGCGTTATTCGGTAAGTTTACGCCGCCGTAGACCTAAACGCGGCATGGCGGGGGGCTCGAGGCCCCAAGCACTGCCGCAGTCCCGTCGCCGGGTGACCTCGGCTGGAGGGGTGGTGTTGCGGGAGCGGGCCGGAGGGAAGGGCCTCGAGGTGCTCCTCATCGCCATCAAAGACGGGCGGGTCTGGAGCCTGCCCAAGGGCCAGGTAGAGCCGGGCGAGCGCTATCCACAAACGGCCGTCCGCGAGGTGCGTGAGGAGACTGGCATCGAGGCCAAGGTACTGGCCCCCCTGGGCAGCATCCGCTACCACTTCACTGTCAAGGATGACGGGATACAAACCACTGTCACCAAGGAAGTCCATCACTTCTTGATGGGCTACGTAGGTGGCACACCCCGACCCCAAAAAGAAGAGGTAGACGGGGTGGCCTGGTTCCCTGTACGCGAGGCCCTTAAGCGACTTTCGCATCAAAACGAGCGAAACGCCGTCCTCAAAGCCCTGGCCTGCTGGGACACCCAAACACCCATGAGCGCCCAGCCATAATCGCGTGAAACCCGGCCTGGGAAACCTTATACCAGATGCAGTTAGTTCGCCCGAGCGAAGGAAGCCCTCTAGGATTCAAAACAATAGCCTCTGAGGGTCCTTGCTTTGGAGGACTATCTTTTATTAGCTCCCAGCGGCACTGATCAACAAAGACTTAATGCGGCTGATATGTTGCTCAATCAGTTCCAGGGCCTCGGCCTGCGCCCCCTCGACCAAAAACTGCAGCAGGCGTTGGTGTTCAGCAATGCTTTGCTCACGCCGGGAGGGGTGTTTCTGGTAAACACGGTGGGCCACCCGGTACAGCATGTCTTGCTGGCGCTCGAGGGCCTGCACGATCTGACGGTTGCCCAGCGTGGTGGCGAGCCGGCGATGGAACGCCATATCGGCGTACACCAGTTGTTCGGTCTGGGTTTGGGGGTGCTGGGCCAGGGCCTGCTGCTCCCGAATATGCTCCTGTAGCACCTTGGCCTGGCTACGGCTCAGGTTACCGGCCAGGCGCCTGACCACGAAGCTCTCCAGGGCCAGGCGAAAATCGATGTGCTCGAGCACCTCCTCAAAGCTCAGGGCCAGCACCACAATGCCCTGCTGGGGCGAGACCCGCACAAAACCCTCGTTCTCGAGGCGGGCAATAGCCAGCCGCACCGGGGTTTTGCTCATGCCAAGCTGCTGGGCCAGGCTCCGTTCCGATAAAAAGCTGTTGGGTGGCAGCTCCTCGTTGAGAATCAGGCGCTTGATGTGCAGGTAGGCCCGCTCCCGTAAGGGCAGCTCCTCCACATCACTGGGTTGAACCATGAGGCCAGTTTAACAAGCCACGCACTAAAACTCAACTGAGATGCCAGTTGCATCTTTATAAAAACTGTGCTAGATTGTCCAGCGTCCCAAAGGACATCCACAATACGGTTTACCTTTGATGCTATCGAGCAAGGGAGGAGTCTACATGAAGCGAGTTTTTGGCACTATAGCGGTTGTGGCTGTGCTGGCGCTTACCCTGGTGGCGCTGGGGCAGCGCTACCCTGTCCGACCCATTACCCTGATCGTGCCCTGGTCGCCCGGCGGTAGCACCGACCTCACCGCCCGTTCTCTGGCCCCGGTGCTGGGCAACATCCTGGGCCAGCCGGTACAGGTGGTCAACCGCACTGGTGGAGGTGGGGCCATCGGCCACGCCGCCATCGCCCAGGGCGACCCCAACGGATACACCATCGGGATTATCACCCTGGAAGTGGTGCTCCCGGCCTGGGTCAATCAGACCAAAATTAACGCCGATGCCTTTACGCCGATTGCACTTCTGGTGCTGAACCCCGTGGCCATCGTGGTTCGCAAAGACGCTCCCTGGAGAAACGCCCAGGAGTTCATCGCCGATATCAAGGCCAACCCCGGCAAGTACAAGGCTTCCGGCACCGCCCGCGCAGGCTCCTACGACTACGCCCGGCTGGGCTTCCTCAAAAAGCTGGGACTGAGGGACGCGGCCCTGCCCTGGGTACCCGCACAGGGTGCCGCTGCTGCCTTGCAAGAGCTCATCTCCGGCGGAATCAATGTGGCCTTTGTCTCGATTGGCGAGGCCAGCGCGCTGGTCAAGGCTGGTGAGGCCCGCTACCTGGCCTTCATGACCGACCGGCGCTTCCCGGCCTTCCCCGACGTACCCACCCTGAAAGAGCTGGGCGTGGACTGGACCTTTGCCTCCTTCCTGATGGCCGCGGCCCCCAAGCACACCCTGCCCTCGGTCGCCCGCCAGCTCGACCAGGCCTTCGCCAAGGCCGTGCAGGATCCGGAGTTTGTCCGCTTCATGAACAACGCCAACCTGGTCATCAACCACCTCAACTTCGACCAAACCAAAGCCTTCCTGGCCGAGCGCAACCGGGCCATGGCCGAGCTGGCCGACGAGTTGAAATAGCCTTTGAAGATGCAACATAACCTGGGCAGACCCATGTCTGCCCAGGTACGTTGAAAAGTTGCCGCGATTTAGCGTCCAGCCTCAAGTAAGCCATATCTCTTCACGACAGGGTTATATTGGAGGCACAACAGAAACAGAAAGGAAGATTCCAATGGTCAATCCGGCCCGCCCTTTTGAGCTTTTGGTTTGCCTGATCGCCCTGGCCCTGGGGCTCGCCGCCTGGTTCATTAGCGATACCTTCCCCCGCACCGCGGAAGGGTATCTAGGGCCAGCGCTCTTCCCCAAGCTGCTGGCGGTGGGGCTGGCCGCGGCCAGCTTAGGCCTGATCTACCGCAACCTGCGCCTGCCCGGGCTGGCGGCCTCGTTCGGGCTGCTGGCCTGGGGCAACCTGCTGCGCATCGGCGGCGTTCTGCTGGCCTTGCTACTGACCCCCTGGGCTTTGGACAAGCTGGGCCTGCTGGGCTCTGCCGGGTTGCTGGTACTGCTGTCCTGCCTGCTGCTGGGTGCGCGCTGGCTCGAGGCCCTGCTGACCGCGCTGTTCATGGTGGCCTTCGTGTATGTGGTCTTTGTACAGCTCCTCAAGGTGCCGCTATGAGTTTTTTTAGCCTCGAGTCTTTTATCGCCATGATCTTGGGGGCCTTATATGGGGTTTTATTCGGCTCGCTCCCAGGCCTTACCGCCACCCTGGCCATCAGCCTCTTTATCCCCATCGCCATCTTCTTAGACCCGGCGGTGGCCTTTTCGGCCATCATCGGCATCACCGCCACCGCCATCTTCGCCGGGGATATCGGGGCTACTGCCATGCGTATCCCCGGCACCCCGGCCTCGGCGGCCTATACCGAGGAGATTCATCAGATCGGCAAGGAGCGCTCCCCCGCCTTTGCCCTGGGCATCTCGGCCCTCAGCTCGGCCCTGGGCAGCCTGGTGGGGATCGCCATCCTGATTGGGGGCTCGCTGGGCCTGGCCCAGGTGGCCAAGCAGTTCTCCTCCTTCGAGTACTTCTGGCTGGTGCTCCTGGGCATTGTGAGCGGGGTGTTTGCCTCGCCCTCCATGGCCAAGGGGCTGATCGCCTTCGGGGTGGGCATGCTCATCGCCACCATCGGCTACGACCCGGCCCTGGGCACCCCTCGCTTCAACTTTGGCAACCCCAACCTGCTGGGGGGGATCTCCTTTATCGTCGCGCTCATCGCCTTCTTTGGCGTGGCCGAGGTGCTCAACAACATCTACAGCTACAGAAAGGGCCCTCCGCCCGCCCCCAACCCCAACCAGAACCGCTCGGTGGCCCAGGAGTTTTTCGGGGCAGCGGGCCGGCTGGTCTGGCGGGAGCGCCGGCTCTTGCTGCGCTCGAGCCTGCTGGGCACTTTTATCGGTTTCTTGCCGGGGGCCGGCTCCGACCTGGCGGCCTGGATCAGCAGCAACTTCACCCGGCTGCGCCGGGGCAGCAAGGAACAGGTCACCCTGAGCGGGGCCTCCTCCAACAACGCCGCGGTGGCCGGCACCTGGATCCCGGCCCTCTCGCTGGGCATCCCCGGCGACACCCTGACCGCCATCGTGCTGGGCATGTTCCTCACCATGGGCATTACCCCCGGCCCCGACCTCTTCGCCAAAAACCTGGGCTTTGTGGTGCAGCTGTACATGGCCTTTATACTGGCCAGCCTGCTCATGATGCCCCTGGTGGGCTACCTGGGGGCGGCCCTGATCAGCACCCTGTTGCGCATTCCCCTGCGCCTGCTGCTGGGCGCGGTGATGGGCCTGTGCCTGGTGGGCACCTACGCCATCAACCGCAACCCCTTCGACCTGTACCTGCTGGTGGTGCTGGGCCTGCTGGGGCTTTTGATGCAGCGGGGGGGCTTTCCGGTGGGGCAGCTCATTTTAGGCATGGTGCTGGGGCCCTTGCTGGAACAGTACCTGATGATGAGCCTGATCAAAACCCAGTGGGATCTGACCGCGTTTTTCAGCCGGCCCGTGGCCGTTGGGCTGGCAGTATGCAACCTGCTGCTCATTGTGGGCATGCTCTGGCTGCGCAGGCAGCGGGCCAGGCCCAGCAACCCGTGAGGTGACCGGATGCAAGCATGGGTGTTAGAGGACTACGGACGACTCAGCGTGCACCACCGCGAGACCCCGGAAGGGGCAGGGGTGCTCTTGCAGGTCGCGGCCTGCGGCATCTGCGGCAGCGACCTGAGCGTATACAAGGGGGCCCCGGCCATGCGGGCCCGCTGGAAACCGCCCCTGGTGCTGGGGCACGAGATTGCCGGTACTGTGCAGGAGGGCCCCCCGGACTGGCTGGGCCAGGCGGTGACGGTCAACCCGCTGGTGGCGTGCGGCCAGTGCCCGGCCTGCTGGGAGGGGCTGAGCAACCTGTGCGCCCATCGCACCAATATCGGCTTTCACTACTGGGGGGGCTTCGCCGAGCAGATCCGGGTGCCCCTATCCCAGCTCCACCGGCTGCCCGCCGGGGTACCGCTGTGGAAAGGGGCCCTGGCCGAGCCGCTGGCGGTAGCGTTGCGGGCCGTGGAGCTGGCCGGGCCGGTGCTGGGAAGGTCGGTGCTGGTGCTGGGCGGGGGGGCCATCGGCACCCTGGCGGCCTGGCTGCTGGCCCAGGCCGGGGCGCGGGTGACGGTCAGCGAGCGCAACCCGCTGCGCGCGGCCTGGCTCGAGGGGCTGGGCTTTATCGCCGAGGTGGTGCCGACCCCCAGCGGACAGTACGACCGGGTGCTCGAGACCGTAGGGGCCCAGAGCACCCTGGCCCTGGCCGTGAACGCCGCCCGGCCGGGGGGTAGCGTGGTGTTGGTGGGTTTGAGCGACCTCGAGGCCCCCCTCCCCTTGCAGCGCACAGTCTTGCAGGAGATTCGTATCCAGGGCTCGTATGTGTTCACCCAGGCCGAGTTTGCCCGGGCCACCGCGCTGCTGGCTCATCTGCCGGATACCCTGGCCGTCCGGCGGCCTTTTGCCATGGCCCAGACCAGCTTCGAAGAGCTGCTGGCCGGTCGGCTGGCCGAGGCCAAGGTGGTATTGCTGCATGGAGGATGCAATGCGTAGATCCATGGCCACGGTTTGTTTGAGCGGCGACCTCCGGGGCAAGCTCGAGGCCATTGCCGCCGCTGGTTTTGAGGGCTTCGAGCTGTTCGAGAACGACTTGCTGAGCTTCGAGGGCTCCACCCAGGAAATCCGGCAGATGGCCCAGGATCTGGGGCTTACCATCGTAACCCTACAGCCCTTCCGCGACTTTGAAGGCCTGCCCGAACCCCAGCGCAGCCGGGCTTTCGACCGGGCCGAGCGCAAGATGGACGTGATGGCCGAGCTGGGCACCGACCTGTTCTTCGTCTGCGCCAACACCTCACCGCAAAGCACGGGGAGCCTCGAGCGCATTGCCGAAGACCTCTATGAGCTGGGCGAACGCGCCCGACAGCGGGGCTTCCGGGTCGGCTACGAGGCGCTGGCCTGGTCCAAGCACATCTACGACTACCGCGACGCCTGGGAGGTAGTGCGCCGGGCCAACCACCCCGCGGTAGGCCTGATCCTCGATACCTTCCATATCTTCTCCAGAAACCTCGAGCTTTCGGCCATCGCCAAGATCCCAAAGGAAAAGATTTTTCTGGTGCAGATCGCCGACGCCCCCCTGCTGGAGATGGGGGTGCTGCCCTGGAGCCGACACTTCCGCAGCTTCCCCGGCCAGGGCCAGCTCCCGCTGGATCGCTTCATGCAGGTGCTCAGGGAGACCCGCTACGACGGCTGGCTTTCCCTCGAGGTCTTCAACGACCAGTTTCGCACCACCCCGCCCAAGGAAACCGCCCTGGACGGCTACCGCTCGCTGGTCTACCTGCAGGAAAACCCCCTGGAAAAGCTCCCCGTGCAAACCGGCGGGGTGGCCTTCGTGGAGTTCGCCGTCAGCGAGGAGATGGCTCCCACCCTGGCTCAGTTCCTTGGGGCCCTGGGCTTCCAGAAGCGCGGCCAGCACCGCTCCAAGGAGGTGAGCCTGTGGCAGCAGGGGCAGATTAATTTCATTCTCAACAGCGAGCCGGGCAGCTTTGCCCAGGCCTACAACCAGGTGCATGGCACCTCGGTCTGCGCGGTGGCGGTTCTGGTCGAGGGGGTGGAGGAGGTGTTGCAACGGGCCCAGACCTACAAGGCCCCCATCTTCTACGGCCCAACCGGCCCCGGTGAGCACCAGATCCCGGCCCTGCGCGGTCTGGATGGAAGCCTGCTGTACCTGATTGAAGCCCAGCAGGAGATGGACAGCTTCTGGGCAGTGGATTTCGAGCTGGCCGCACCCCAGCCCACACCCACCGCTCTACAGCGCATTGACCATTTGGCCCAGGTGATGCCGGCAGCCCAGGTGCTTTCCTGGGTTCTGTTCTACCGCACCATCCTGGGCCTGCAAACCTCCAACCTGCTGGAGATTCCCGACCCCGGCGGCCTCATTCAAAGCCAGGCCGCCGAAAGCCCCGACTGCTCGCTGCGCCTGGTGCTCAACGCCTCCCAGGCCGGCGGCACCCTGGCCGCGCGCTTCTTGAACGAGTACTACGGCGGCGGGGTGCAGCACATCGCCCTGGCTACCTCCGACATCTTTGGCACCCTCGAGCGCCTACAGAACAACGGCCTCCAGCTCCTCCCCATCCCCCAGAACTACTACCACGACCTCGAGGCCCGCTACGCGCTGGAGCCCGCCCTTCTAGAGCGCATGCAGGCCCTCAACGTGCTGTACGACCAGAGCCCGGAGGGTGAGTTCTTCCACGCCTACACCCAGACCTTCGACGATCTCTTTTTTATCGAAATTGTCGAACGCCGGGGTGCGTACCAGGGCTACGGCGCGGTCAACGCCCCCATCCGCATCGCCGCTCAGACCCGGCTGTACAAGGAGTCCCTGCGCACCCTGTCCACGCCCCCCCGGTTCCGGTCCGATTAGCACCGCTCCCCTGCTGCTGGCTCGAGGCCTGGGCGCATCCCTGGCCGGTGAAATGCCGGGCCACGCCACCCCAAGCACCCCCCAGCATTTATACCAGATTCGGTTAGTTCGTCACCGAATGGTGGCGAACTAACCCGACCGAAGGGAGTGCTCTAGGATTCAAAAAGATAGCCTCTGGAGGTCTTTGCTTTGGAAGATTATCTTTTTGAATCCGGTATTACCACCACCCCTTGCGGGAAAAATGCCGAGCTGGAGCCCTGCCCCTCGAGGAACTTCTGGGTGGGGTCAAACACCGAGCGTGAACCTCAATGGGGGTAAAACGCAACCGGAGGCCTGTTCCGACCTCCGGTTTTTGCGTCCTGGACTTGGTGGGCGATGTAGGATTTGAACCTACGACCCCACGCGTGTGAAGCGTGTGCTCTCCCGCTGAGCTAATCGCCCGCTCACCCAAGCGCACTCAAAAGGGTAACACCCCCCTCGAGGCCTGTCAAGGCTGTGTAATCGGTCAATACATTTGAGACTCCAGGGGAACCGACACCTCCTGTAGCTTAGCCAGGTACTCCACCGGCGCCAACCCCCCCAGGGCCATGTGCGGCCGGTGCAGGTTGTAGTGCTCCAGATAACCCTCCAGCTCCCCTTGAATAGCCTCTATCCCCAGCGGTAAAGCCCGCGTGTAAAACTCATCCCGAAACGTCCGCTGCAGCCGCTCTACCATCCCGTTCAGCTTCGGACTCCTCGGCGGCAAAACAAAAAGCTCTATCCCCAATACCCGACAACCCTCCTCAAACTCCGCCATGAACTCGCTGCCCCCATCCACCTGGATCGCACGGATGACACAAGGACATCGCCGCACCAGCTGCTGCAGAAAATCCAGCGCCGTCTTAGCACTCGCCCGGCTGTACACCCCCGCCGTCCCCCAGCGGCTTACCGTGTCCACCGCCGTAAACTGCCGCAGACCCGTCCCGTCCCCCAGATCCACCCACAGCGTATCCACCTGTACCAGATCCCCAGGCCGCAGCGCCGTGTACTCCGCGGGCTTCCTCCGGGCATAGGGCCGCTGGCTCTTCCTGCGCAAACGGGCCTTACGGTTTCTGGCCAGGAAAGCGCTCACCGGCTCCACCCGGCCGCTTCGCTCCAGGTAGCTCAGGATGCGTCCTACCGTGCGTTCGCTTAGGGTGTAGCCCTCTCTGTGCAGTCTCTGCCCGATGCGCCAGCGGCCCCAGGTGGGGTTTTGTTTGCGCAGCCGCTCTATGCGTATGAGGACATCGGGTTTCCAGTGTACCTTCCGGCGCAGCTTCCTGGGTTTGCGGCTTTTGGGTTTGAGGCCGGCAAGGTCTTGTTCTTCGAGTCTTTTTTTCCAGCGGTGGTAGGTGGCCTTGCTGATGCCTACCAGCTTTTGGACTTCGTCCCAGGGAACTTTCTTTTTTCTGAGGGTCTCTACCAGTTTGAGCTTCCGCAGGCGCTCGGCCACGACGGGGTCGCCGGCGCCTGCTTGTTCGAGCTGGCTGGCTTGGTTGGCGGCTTTGAGCAGGGGTTTTCCAACTGTAGTAAGCTGCATCTGGGGGAACCTCCTTTCCAGAGTCGGTTCCCCCTATTCTCTTTCGCTCAGAGTCTCACATGTATCCGGCCGAGCACAGGCTGCGCTGGGTATGATGAACACCATGGAACAGGCCTTGCTTGTAAAAATCGGCGGCAGCCTCAAAGAGGCTGGTGAGCTGCTCGATGAGATCAGCGCCTACCCGGGCCCCCTGGTGCTGGTACATGGGGGCGGCCCGCGCATCGCTGATTGGTTAAACCGCATGGGTTTTGAAACCCATTTCCATCGAGGGCTGCGCATCACCCCCCCAGAGCAGATGGAAGTGGTCGAGATGGTGCTCACCACCCTCGGGAAATACCTCGCCGAGGGGCTTTCCCGGCGCGGACGCCCCAGCATAGCCTTGACCGGACGGGATGCCGGGCTGCTCGAGGCCCAGCCACTAGACCCCCTCCTGGGCCGGGTTGGTGAGGTCACAACGGTGCATACCCAGGTTATTCACAAACTGTTGCAGGCCGGCCTGACCCCCCTGATCGCCCCCATCGGCCTGGATACCCAGGGCCCCCTCAACATCAACGCCGATACCGCCGCCGGCGCCATAGCCGGAGCGCTTCACCTGCCGGCCATCTTCCTAACCGATGTGGTGGGTGTGCTGCGCAATCCCAAAGACCCCTCGAGCCGCCTCCCCCAGCTCCACCAGGCCCAGGTACAGGCTCTGATGCAGGAAGGCACCATTTCCGGGGGCATGATACCCAAGGTGGAGGCCGCCCTGAACGCAGTGCACAAAGGCGCCCCCTGGGCCGCCATCGCCAGGGGTGCCCAGGGCATCCTGCAACAAGTTTTGGAGGGTAGCGCCGGCACCCGGATTGTGGGCGGGTAAAGTTTGACGGCTCATAGCCATAGGTGTCAGAATCGCCATTATGCGGGCGGTATGGATGACCTCCAGGGGCGGCCCGGAGGTTTTGCGCTACGGAGAGATCGCCCCTCCCCTGCTGGAAGCCGGGCAGGTGCGCGTCGCTGTGAAAGCCGTGGCCCTCAACCACCTCGATGTGTGGGTGCGGAAGGGCATCGCCAGCCCCAAGCTCCCCCTGCCCCATATCCTCGGGTGTGACATCGCCGGTGTGGTGGAGTCGGTTGGGGCAGGTGTCCGCGGGGTCGCCCCTGGGGATGCGGTGGTTGTAAGCCCCGGGATCTCCTGTGGCCGTTGCGAGCGCTGCCTGGGCGGACAGGACAACCTCTGCCCCGAGTATCAAATTCTGGGCGAGCACCGCTGGGGCGGCTATGCAGAACTGGTTGTCGTCCCGGCGGCCAACATCCTGCCCAAACCTGCCCGGCTAAGCTGGCTCGAGGCCGCCTCGCTGCCCCTTACTTTTCTGACCGCCTGGCAGATGGTGGTGGATAAGCTACAGGTTCGGCCCGGTGAAGATGTGCTAGTGATGGCAGCAGGTGCTGGGGTCTCGGTGGCTGCCATCCAGATTGCCAAGCTGCACGGAGCGCGGGTCATCGCCACAGCCAGCAGCGACGAAAAGCTGGCCCAGGCTAAAGCCCTCGGTGCCGACGAGGGGGTTAACTACAGCCATCCCGACTGGTACAAAGAGGTTCGTCGGCTTACCGGGGGTAAAGGGGCCGATGCGGTGGTCGACCATACCGGGGCCCAGTACTGGGAGGGGGTCATCAAGGCCACAGCCTGGGGCGGGCGGATCAGCCTGGTCGGGGCTTCCTCCGGGTATGAAGCCACAACCCCGCTTTCACACATCTTTTACCGGCAGCTTTCCATTTTTGGCTCCACCATGGCTTCCAAAAGCCGCCTTTTCCCCATCCTGCAGTTTGTAGCCGAGGGAAAGTTACAGCCTGTGGTCGGCGCCACCCTACCCCTCAGCCAGGCCGCCGAGGGCCACCGGCTGCTGGAGGAGCGCCGCGTGTTTGGTAAGGTGGTCTTGGAAGTGTAGCTGGGGCTAGGTCTGCTGGCACGCCAGGCTTGCTTTAGTTATAAAAATCAAATTTGCCTTTGGTTCTTAATACTCAGTTCGAATAACGCCCATCAAAATCTGCCAACCGCCTGCCATTTTCGCTCACAAGCAGGCGGTCTGGGTTTTGTGGCTCTGCACGTACACCAAGGCAGCGCGCACCGCATGGGGTTGTGCCTGCAGAGGCTGGTCTGGGGAAGGGTCGAGCAAATAAGCCTCGATGCCGTGCAAAAGGAGGGTTTTGAAAAGTTCTTCTTTTGCTCGCCAGTCGTTCGCCACCTGCACATCCAGCCCTGCCAAAACCGTTACGTTGCTTGGAAATTGACGGGCCATGTCGCATGATGTAAAGAGCAGAGCTAGGGGTGGCCCTGTCTTGATTAGTAGCGGTCGCTCGAGCGTACCGAGGTAGTAGATTGGGCCGTCTAGGTGTACCATACACATCTAGCGTAGCGGATGGCCCCTCCGCAAACCAGGAAGTGAGACAAAAGAAAATGAAGACGGCTTTATTTATTGACGGTTCCTACATGTACGATGCGGCCAAGCGTCTAGGGTGGAACATTGACCACCGGAAGGCGATTGGGGTTTTTTCCAAGCCCGAGGATCTGTATAACGCTTTCTATTACGCCCCCGTCACCGACAGCAACGATGAGCGTCAGCAAAAATTCCTCGATGCGTTGGTGTTCATGGGCTACACTGTGCGCAGCCGCGAGACCCATGGTGATCCGCGTTTCGAGGCCATGATCGCCACTGACCTGCTTGTTACTGCCCCCCGCTGGGAACGGGCGGTGGTAGCCAGCGGTTCGGGTGACCTGGCCCATACCCTGGCGGCCTTGCGGGCCCAGGGCAAGGAGATTCACCTGCTGGGGGTACCCGAGCTTACCGACCTCGAGCTGCGCAACCAGAGCGACCGCTACCTCGATCTGCGCGAGCTACAGGCCCAGCTCGAGCGCACCGGGGGCGGGCGGCGTAGCTATCCCAGCGTCGCCGACGATGGTTTTACCAGTGAGGAGCAAAGCAGCCTCACCCGTCGGTTGATGGATAACCTCGAGGACGAACTGCGCTGACCTTTTTCTCAGCAGGTATACCCCTACCCGTTGGGTAGGGGCTTTTTACCACATAGCGTATCCCTTCGGTCGGGTTGGTTGGCCGCCTTCCGGCGCCGAACTAATTACTCCCATTCCTTGATGGGAACCAGCTCACCCCCCTCCACCACCTTGCGTGTGGGGCGGTACGCACGGTCAAACCAGATCTCCAGCACAGCCCGATCCAGGTGCTGGGGTGATACTATGATTTTACGCACATAGTACCCCCCTTCATCGGAGATGGAGATCTCGTTGCCTTTGGTAAGCCGCAGCTCCACAACGTCACCGCTACGCGCCGTACGCACCCGCACACGGAAAGCCGACTCACCCTCCCGCTGAACATGCTCATCCGGTTTGCGGAAAAAGCCGAACATACCCTTAGTTTACGCCCCTAGCGCAGCACCTCTCCGGGCTTAATCCGCAGAGCCCGCCAAAGCGGTAAGAGAGAGGCCAAAATCACCACCAGCAGGCTCATCGCTGAGACCCAGATAAAGTCTGAGTATCTGATCTCCACGGGCAGGCGGGTCAGGAAATAAAGCTCGCCGGGAATCTCCACAGGCCGCCAGGCAAAGTAGCTGGAGAGGCCAAAGCCCAGCAGGTTACCCAAGGCAATGCCCAGCACGCCCAGCACCAGGCCCTCGAGGGCAAACACCCCCGCCACCTGATTCGCCCTGGCACCCATCACCCGAAGCAGGGCGATATCCGGGGTTTTCTCGATCACCGTGAGCACCAACACACTGGCCATACCCAAAGCCGCCACCACCACAATCAAGAAGACCACGATGCCGATTACCCGCTTCTGCAAGGCCAGCTGCTCAATCAGGGTGCGGTTGCTGGACTGCCAGGTTTGGGGAAAGTAGTGCGAACCGGCCAGGGCCTGCCCCACCTGGGTGGCCTGTTCGGCGTCGCGCAGGCGCAGCTGGTAACCTGAGAGGGCGCTGGGGGCCTCCATCAGGGCGCGAACATCCTGCAGGGCGGTGAAAGCAAAGCCCGCATCCAGGAGGTAGTTCCCCGTCTGGAAAGTGCCCACCACCCTCAGTTCGATGCGCTTTTGATTGATGGAGACCAGGAACAACCGGTCACCCGGGTAAGCTCCCAGGCTTCGCGCCAGGGCGCTACCGAGCACGATGGTTCCGGGCTTTAGCTGGCCCAGATCCAGCTCGGGATAAACCGCCTGGCCCCCTTCGCCAAGCCCAATCAGGGTGGCGAAGTCGGCCCCAGCGCTGCGGCCATCCCCTGCCCTGCGGGTCAGGAGGGCTTTGGTCAGAAAGACCGGGGCCTGGCCCACCACCTGGGGGTGTGGGGGGGGTGGAGGGCTTTCCTCGGGATTCAGGCTCTGCAGGTAGATGTGAGGCACCGCCTTGAGGGTGGCTTCAACCAGGCCTTTGATAAAACCGTTGGTCAAGGAGAGGGCGGTGGTCAGCACCATAATGCCCACCGCCACCCCCAACAGGCTGATCAAGCTTTGGGTACGGCGGTGGCGCAGGTGGCGTAAAGCAAGGAACCAGACAAAACGCATACGCTCAGGGCGAGGGTCGGATCGCGCACGGCTGCCCGGGTCGGGTCAGGCCCCTGTCAACCCAAGGCGCGGTTCCCCCGGCCGAGCATCATCTTACCCCCGGCCCCGCTGGATAACCGTTACCCGAACATAACGCACCCCAAAGCGGATGGCCGTACTACGGTCGGGCAACCAGACATCGAGTTGTTCGCGCTTGCGGGGATGCATGGTATCCTCCACAACAAAAACCCGGTTTTTGAACAAGTAGTCAAAACGGCCTTTGTTCCTACCGCCAGGGGTGCCCATATCCTCGAGCATCACCTTTGAACCATAGGGCAGCTCGCGCAGCATGTCCCGGCTCACTGCGATGATGCCGATGCGGGTGCGCGCACCGGTGGCGGTAATAAAGGGGGTGCTGTCGGTTTCACGAGCCGAGGAGGTATAGGCCGTGGCCTTGAGGGTCATCACCTTGGGTGCTTGGGCCCAGCTCAATCCAAACGCCGTAATCAGCAAGATTAAAGTTGAAATTGCTCGGGGCAATAGCCGTTTCATACGCCCCTGAGGTTAGGAGGGTAGTTCTCAGGTTCTCTTAGAATGAAGCCGTGTATCTCTCATTTAATGGGGCCAGTGGGCGGGGTTGTCAGATGGGGCTTGTTTTTTTTATCTCAAATAAGAGCTATTCGCAGTTTTGTTTTATGAGTGTAACCTAAAGCCTTTCTTTATTTTTCTCATTTTAGCCCTGATCTCTCCCTGACAAAATTCGTGGGCTTTGAGAGGGTTGCTTTATTGTGCCAAACGGTTTTTCTTCAAAAAAATGCATCCGTAAAGATAATCACCCAAAGCAAAGACCTCCATCTTTGGGAATCCTAGAGCACACCCCTCGCTACTGTGCTCGGCCGGATACATGTGAGACTCTGAGCGAAAGAGAATAGGGGGAACCGACTCTGGAAAGGAGGTTCCCCCAGATGCAGCTTACTACAGTTGGAAAACCCCTGCTCAAAGCCGCCAACCAAGCCAGCCAGCTCGAACAAGCAGGCGCCGGCGACCCCGTCGTGGCCGAGCGCCTGCGGAAGCTCAAACTGGTAGAGACCCTCAGAAAAAAGAAAGTTCCCTGGGACGAAGTCCAAAAGCTGGTAGGCATCAGCAAGGCCACCTACCACCGCTGGAAAAAAAGACTCGAAGAACAAGACCTTGCCGGCCTCAAACCCAAAAGCCGCAAACCCAGGAAGCTGCGCCGGAAGGTACACTGGAAACCCGATGTCCTCATACGCATAGAGCGGCTGCGCAAACAAAACCCCACCTGGGGCCGCTGGCGCATCGGGCAGAGACTGCACAGAGAGGGCTACACCCTAAGCGAACGCACGGTAGGACGCATCCTGAGCTACCTGGAGCGAAGCGGCCGGGTGGAGCCGGTGAGCGCTTTCCTGGCCAGAAACCGTAAGGCCCGTTTGCGCAGGAAGAGCCAGCGGCCCTATGCCCGGAGGAAGCCCGCGGAGTACACGGCGCTGCGGCCTGGGGATCTGGTACAGGTGGATACGCTGTGGGTGGATCTGGGGGACGGGACGGGTCTGCGGCAGTTTACGGCGGTGGACACGGTAAGCCGCTGGGGGACGGCGGGGGTGTACAGCCGGGCGAGTGCTAAGACGGCGCTGGATTTTCTGCAGCAGCTGGTGCGGCGATGTCCTTGTGTCATCCGTGCGATCCAGGTGGATGGGGGCAGCGAGTTCATGGCGGAGTTTGAGGAGGGTTGTCGGGTATTGGGGATAGAGCTTTTTGTTTTGCCGCCGAGGAGTCCGAAGCTGAACGGGATGGTAGAGCGGCTGCAGCGGACGTTTCGGGATGAGTTTTACACGCGGGCTTTACCGCTGGGGATAGAGGCTATTCAAGGGGAGCTGGAGGGTTATCTGGAGCACTACAACCTGCACCGGCCGCACATGGCCCTGGGGGGGTTGGCGCCGGTGGAGTACCTGGCTAAGCTACAGGAGGTGTCGGTTCCCCTGGAGTCTCAAATGTATTGACCGATTACACTACACCCGGCGAATAAAGCGTATCTCCTCGGTCGGGGGGGTTCACCGAACCAACCGCAACGCTGCGGATCGGGGCGTTGGCAGCATCCCTCGCAATGCCTTTATTGCTCTCTCGAGCTTCGAGGGCCGGCTGAACTTGTTGCAGCCGGCCCTCTGCAATGGTTATCCTGTTCTAAACAACCCTCAAGGAATCCCCATCCACACTACTCCAGCACAGCCAGGTAGTCGTAGAGGTCAGGGCCGCCGGGGTGGACTTCCAGGCTAAGATCGGGGAAAGCCTGGGTAATTCGCTCGGTCAGCGCGTCCAGGGCTTCTTTGCTCACCGTGGCCCCGTGGAAAATGGTGAGTATTTCGTATTCGTTCTCCTGAACGGCCAGGCTGACCAGCTTAAACAAGACCTCCTCGGGGCTATCAGCGGCCAGCACCAGCTTGTCGTCACGCAAGCCAATGGGCTGTCCTTCGGTCACGCTGACCCCGCCAATTTCCACGCTGCGGCTGGCCCGGGTCACCTCCAGGGTAGCGGCCCGCTTCGAGGCCTCTTCCATCACCGGTAAGAGCTCGCTCGAGGGTAGGTCGGGCTGATACGTTACGCTGGCCGCCAGGCCCTGCCCCATGGTGCGGGTAGGTATCACGTGGACGGTCTTCCCCTCAGCCAGACTCGCAGCCTGCTGGGCCGACATAATCACATTGCTGTTGTTGGGCAGCACGATCACCTCAGGGTTGGGCAGGCTCCGGATGGCGTCCAGGATATCCTGCACGCTGGGGTTAGCAGTCTGCCCCCCGGCCACCACCCGCGCCCCAAACCCCCGGAAGGCCTTAACCAGCCCCCAGCCGTTGGCAACCACCACCAGGCCGGTGGGCGGCGGTGCTTCGTCAGCGGCCCCGGCCATGGAAAGAATTTCGGTGTGCTGCTGGGACATGTCCTCAACCTTCGTACGGATCATCCGGCCGTAGCGAGCGACGGTCGCCAGCAAGCCGTCGGGATCGTTGGTGTGGATATGGCCCTTGACGTAACCCTCGGCTCCCACCACCAGCAAGGAGTCGCCAAAGGACAAAACCGCTTCGCGGATTTTCTCGATGGGCTCCGCCACCCCCTCCATCAGGAACTCAGTACAGTAGCCGAAATCCTCTTCTTCGAAGGCGGTCTGGGCGTAGCGCTCAATTTTGGGCGGTTCGGGCAGGGGCAGGCCCTCAAGGTAGCCCTCGAGGCCCTCGATGAAGTGCAGCAAGCCCACCCCACCGGCATCCACCACCCCGGCCTGCTTGAGCACTGGCAGCAGCTCAGGGGTGCGCAGGGAGGCTTCACGGCCCCTCTGCAAAGCCCCTTGTAAGACCTCCTCAAGGCTGGCAGCCCCCTTTTCAACTGCTTCACGCGCCCCTTCAGCCACCGCACGGGAAACCGTCAGGATGGTACCCTCCACCGGTTTCATCACCGCCCTGTAGCCCATACGGGAACCCTCCTCGAGGGCCTGCGCCAGCAGTGTGGGTGAGATCGAGGCGGCGTCTTTGATGCACTCAGCAAAACCCTTAAGGATTTGGGAGGTGATGACCCCCGAGTTGCCTCGAGCACCCAGCAACGAGCCATAGCTGATGGCCCTGGCCACCTCTCCCATTTTGCTGGTATCGGTCAGATCCAGCTCCCGCCGCACCGACTGCAGCGTGAGGTGCATGTTGGTGCCGGTATCGCCATCGGGTACCGGGTAGACGTTAAGGGCATTGACCTCCTCTACGTACACCGCAAACCAGTCGGTGGCGTAGCGAAAGGCCTTGGCCAGTTCGGCGGGTGAAAGGCTATTAGCCACGGCTCACCCCTACCACGTGCACACGCACGCTAGAAAGCTCGGCTCCAGCCAGGCTCTTGGCTGCCCAACGCACCCGCTCACCAATGCTGTCGACCACAGCGGGTATGCGGGCTCCAAAAGCAACCACCACGTACAAATCGGCCTGGTATTTTCCACCAGCAGCCGGGTCGGGCTTTACCACCACCCCTTCGCTGGCCTCACTTCGCCCTAGGATACGGCTAATGGATTCGCGGATGCCTGCAGGGCTCATGCCCAGCACACCCGGCACCTCGTGCGCGGCCAAAGCCAGAATGGCGGCCAGCGCACCTTCCGTTACGGTGATGTCTCCTTTCAACACATGCCTCCAGATTTGCTTGGTCTTGCCTGCAACCTCAGCCTTTTCTATAGCCCTTTGGGATATATGTCAGGGTTGGCTGGGTTAGGGCAACTATAACGCACCCAGAAGCAGTTTCCAAGCCATCGGTTGCACCGTGGCGCACCAAATCCTGGCTCACATCAACGCTAACGCCCGTTTTCGACCAGCGTGGCCTCCAGGCGACCGAAGTCGCGCCCAAAAACAAAGCGCACGGGGGTGCGCTGGGCGTTCTGGCGGTACCAGACCTCGATCAGCACATCGTCTCGAGCAAAACGATAGCCCACCAGGCCGTTGCTGGCTGGCAAGACCTCCAGTTGCCCTTGGGCAGGCTTGGGGTAGTCCACCGCGACGATCTGCCGCGTCTCGGGGCGCAGGCGCAAGTAGTAGATAAGGGCGAGCTGATCCAGCAGTTGATCGTTTGGGCTGACCCAGCCGGTCTGGCTGCCATCGGGCTGAATCACCCGGGCCCACGAACCGCTGTTTTCCTGCCGCTCATACATGAGGCGGGTGGTGCCTTTAAGCGGCTCGGTCAGGTTTTGCCAGAAGCGGTCGGTGCGAAAGTCGAAGCCCACCCGGCTTTCCGCCTCGAGCCCATACCCCAGGGCTTTAGCCAGCCCGGTGGGCTCGAGCTTCATTCGAAAACGCCACCCTCCCTCTACCGGGTCTGCGCTGAGATAGACCCTACCCACGCCGATCCCCTGCCAGGTTAGGTTGTAGGTCAGCCGCTCGCCAGGCGGCCATGGCACACCCTGGGCCAGCACCAGCAGCCCGATTCCGGCTGCTACCAGCGGTGCAAGGCGGCTCAGCATGGCAGTATCCCAAGGCTACTGTACTCGTTTTGACAGTATACAAGGCTGTACTATGGTGCGATAGGATGGCCTTCTGGTTAGATTTTCCAAAAAACCACAGAACACGCGGTTCAATTACGGCAAAAACCATGTTTCCTCACGCCCTCATAGCCCTCATACAGAAAAACCTCACTGGGCAGGAGGGCTTGTGAAGCGGGTGGTGCTGGCTTTTGGCACCCGGCCGGAGGCCATCAAGATGGCCCCGGTCATCTTTGCTATGCGCAAACAATCCGGCATCGAGAGCGTGGTGCTTTCAACCGGGCAGCACCGCACCCAGCTCGAGGACGCCCTGCGGGTGTTTGGCATCAAACCCGATAGCGATCTACAGGTAATGACCGACCGCCAGACCCTCCCCGACCTGATGGGGCGCATCGTGCCGGCGGCAGCCGCCAAGCTCAGGGAGCTTCAGGCCGATTATGTAATGGTTCATGGAGACACCCTAACCACTTTTGCCGTAACCCTGGCCGCTTTCTTCGAGCAGATTCCGGTAGCACACGTGGAGGCTGGGCTGCGAAGCTTCAATATGTTCGAGCCCTTCCCTGAGGAGGCCAACCGCCGCCTGACCGATGTGCTCACCGACCTGGATCTACCCCCCACCCACACCTCCAAGGCCAACCTTCTACGCGAGGGTAAACCCGCCCAGAACATCATCGTAACCGGCCAGACCGAGGTGGATGCGGTGCTCTATGCCAGCGAGCGCGGCACACCACCCCCGTTACCCAAGGATAAGCGCATCGTGACCGTAACCATGCACCGTCGCGAAAACCTCCCCTTTATGCACGAGCTGGCAGCAGCCCTGGCGCGGGTGGCCCAGGCCCACCCCGAGTGTCATTTTGTGTACCCGGTGCATCTCAATCCGGCGGTGCGGGAGGCGGTCTACCCAGCGCTGCAACAGGTACCCAACTTCACACTGCTCGAGCCCCTGGAGTTTGGGGCCATGGCCGGTTTAATGAAGCGCTCGACCCTGCTTGTAACCGACTCCGGTGGGGTTCAGGAGAGCGGGGCCACCCTGGGGGTGCCGGTGGTGGTGTTGCGCAACGTGACCGAGCGGCCCGAGGGGCTCGAGGTAGGAGCCCTCAAGCTGGCTGGAACCGACCCCGAGCAGGTGTTTGCCACCATCGACACCCTGCTCTCGGATGAGGCCGCCCTGGAGGCCATGCGCCACCGCCCCAACCCCTACGGCGACGGCCGGGCTGGAGAACGCTGCGCCCAGGGAGTGGCCTGGCGCCTGGGCCTGGCGGAGCGCCCAGCCGACTGGGAAGGGTACCCTATTTCCAACAAAGGAGCCGCCCACCCATGAACCCGAGCAACCCACAGGTGTCAATCCAAACCGAGCTAGGCGAGATCGTCCTCGAGCTTTTCCCCACCCAGGCTCCTCACACGGTGGCTAATTTTCTGCGCTATGTGGACGAACAGCGCTACCAAGGCGCAAGCTTTTACCGCAGCGTGCGCCTGGACAACCAGGCCCAGAGCCCCATCAAGATCGAGGTAATTCAGGGCGGGCTGGGCATGGGTGATCACCCGGCCAAGCTGCCGCCCATCGCCCTGGAAACCACCGCCCAGACCGGGCTTCGGCACCGAGACGGCACCATCTCGATGGCCCGCCTCGAGCCCAACTCGGCCCAGTCCGAATTTTTCATCTGCATTGGCGACCAACCCGAACTCGACTATGGTGGCCGACGCAACCCCGATGGTCAGGGGTTTGCTGCCTTTGGGCGGGTGGTGCAGGGCATGGAGGTGGTTCGCAGCATCCACCAGCGGCCTTCGGGGGGTCAGACCCCACCCATTCAGGGGCAGTGGCTGCTGGAGCCCGTTAGAATTTTTTCGGTCAATCGCGTATAGTAAACCCACATTGGGTTGACAGAACTATGCACATCCACGAAGGTTATTTCTCCAGCACATTCGTAACAGGTTTGTTCTACCGCTGCTGGCGGCCCGACACCCCAAAAGCAATCGTGATAGTGATCCACGGTTTCGGTGAGCATAGTGGGCGCTATGACGGTCTAGCCACGCACCTGGTGCACCGGGGCTTCGCGGTGTATGCCCCTGACCTGCGGGGGTATGGCCGCTCCCCCGGTCAGCGAGGGCACATCGACAGCTGGCGCGATTACTGGTACGACCTGTCGATGTTTCGCAATTTTGTCGCGGGCCGCGAACGCCAGATGCCCATGTTCGTTTACGGCCATAGCATGGGCAGCCTGGTGGTGCTGGACTACCTGACCTATCAGATAGCAGGCCTGCAAGGTGCCATCCTGAGCGGGGTGCTGCTCGAGCCCGGCAAAGTAGCCAACCCCCTGCTGATAGCTGCTGCACAACTGCTCTCCAGATACCTGCCCACCTTCTCGCTCCGGTTAGGGCTTGATGTGCGGGCCCTTTCCCGCGATCCGGAGGTGGTCGAGGCCTACCGCAAAGACCCGCTGGTACACAACCGGGCCAGCGCCCGCTGGGGCACCGAGGTGCTCAAGACCATCGCTGCGGTCAAGGCCCAGGTCAAAAACATCGGCGACCCCTTGCTCATCCTGCACGGCGAAGCCGACCGCATCAACCGTGTAGAAGGGGCCCACTGGCTATTCCGCGAGGTATCTTCCACCGATAAAGAGCTCCGCATCTACCCCGAAGGCTACCACGAGCCCCACAACGACCTGCAAAAAGAACAGGTGCTGCACGATATAACCGACTGGCTCGAGCGGCACCTGTAAAAAACCGGGTACCGCACCGGGCCTGTGGTGGGTAGCAGCCCAATCTGGTATCAGCGGCGTTCCACCGTCAGGGCTTTACGCTGGGCCTCTTCCAGGGCCTGTCGGGGGTTGGCACCGCCCTTCAGAACACGCTCGAGGGCCTCCTCTAAGAACCCATACCACAGGGTGACCTCGGGGTCTTGCACCCAGAGCGCGGCCTGCTCGAGACCCCCCAGCACCACCCGGCGGCGGGGGTCTTCACGGTAGAAGTCCTCCAGCAAGGGCTGGGCCCCCCGGCGCAGGGGCAGGCAGTAGGTGGCCTGAACCCAGGCCGCCTGCACCGCCGGCTCCATCCAGTAGCGCCACAGCGCCACCGCGCCCCGGGCCTGGGCCTCGCTGGCCCCGCGCAGCACCATCAGGGTGCCCCCCGCCAGCGGCAGCTTGCCGTCGGGGGTGCGGGGCAGTGGGGCTACCCCCAGCCGGAAAGGAATGGGGGTGCGCTTCTCCAGGGTGGGCCAGAGGGTGATGGGGGCCACCCCCATAAACACCTTGGTGCGCACAAAATCCACCATGGCAAAGGGGGCCTCGGCGATGTTGCGGCTCACCGCGCTGCCCGAGCGCACCAGGTTTTGCAGGTACTCGAGGCTCTGCACCACCTTGGCATCGGTAAAGTTGGGCCGGCCCTCGCGCACCAGTTGCCCGCCCCGGCTCATCACCACCGCGTTAAAGCTGTACACATCGCTTACCACAATAAAACCCTTGGCCGAGCGGGTGGTGAGCTGCTGGGCCGCCGCGGCCAGGGCCTCCCAGCTTTGAGGGGGGTTGAGACGGCGGCTGGCCAGTTGGTCGGCGTTGAAGAACAGCACCGGCAGGTGCAGCTCCACCGGCAGGGCGTAGGTGCGGCCCTGGAACCGTCCGGCCTCGAGCAGCCCCGGATAGAAGTCGCCCGGCAGGGCCCCGAGGTACTCGTCCAGCGGCAAGGCCAGGTTTTCCTGCACCGCCCGGCCCACAAACGAAACCTCGCCGTAGTAGAGCGGGGGCGCGTTGCCAGCCCGGATGGCCCCGGTGAGCTTGATCCCCCCCTCGCGCAGGTCGCCCACATACTGCGGCAGCACGCGGTAGTCGCGCTGGCGGCTGTTGAACTCGGCCACGATTTTCTCCAGCGCCTCCCGTGCGGGGGGCTCGAGGGTGTGCCAGAAGGCAATATCCACCGGCCGCTGGGCGTAAGCGGCGCTGCCCAGCGACAAGATCAAAAGGAAGGCCCGAAACACAGCGTTCACGAGCCAAGTTTAGGGCATCTTCCTGAACAATCGCTGAAGCTCAACCTACAGCGGCGGATCAAACCGCCCGTCGATGGCCGTCCAGCCCCCATCCACAAACAGAATGGTGCCGGTGATGTAGGAAGCCGCCGGCGAAGCCAGAAAAACCACTGCCGCCGCCACCTCCTCGGGGCGGCCCCAGCGCCTTAGGATGTTGCGCTCGGCGTAGGCCTTGTACCAGTCGGGCTTGCTCTTGATGGGGGCGGTGAGGGGGGTGTCAATCACCCCAGGGCCAATCGCGTTGGCCCGCACCCCTTTGGGGCCGAGTTCTACAGCCAGGCCCCGGATCAGCTGCACCGTCCCGGCCTTGGTCATGGCGTAGACCGACTGCCCCGGCTCCACCACCAGCGAGCGGATGGAGGAAAAGGCAATCAGCGAGCCCCCGCCCCGCTCGGCCATGACCCGGCCCGCTTCCACAAGCACGTTGAAAGTGCCCTTGAGGTTGACCTGCACCACCCGGTCGAACTCCTCGCCGGTATAGTGCAAAGCCGGCTTGCGCACGTTAATGCTGGGCGTGGTCACGGCCACATCGAGCCGCCCGTGGCGCTCCAGGATACCCCGGATCAGGCCCTTGACCGCCTCGAGGTCGGTGATGTCCACCTGCTTCGCCTCGGCCCGGCCGCCACTGGCCTCAATCCGGCCGGCGGTCTCGGCGGCCAGCTCGGCCTTTGCATCCGCCACCACCACGCTCGCCCCCTGGGCCGCCAGGGCCTCGCAGGAGGCCTGCCCAATCCCCGAGCCGCCCCCTACCACCAGCGCCACCTTGCCATCCAGCCGGAACATCTCTGCGTAGTTCATACCCACCCCGCTAGCTTCTTTTTCTTGGGTCGAGGTAATCCCGCAACCCATCACCCAGCAGGTTGAAGCCCAGCACCGCCAGGCCAATGGCCAGACCGGGGAAAATCACCGGGTAGGGCGTCAGCTCCTGGTAGCTCTGGGCCTCGCGCAGCATCCGGCCCCAGCTGGGGTTGGGGGGCTGGGTGCCCAGGCCCAGGTAGGAGAGCGCGGCCTCGGCCAGAATGGCCACGGCAAAGGCCAGGCTGGCCTGCACCACCAGCGGCCCCATGATGTTAGGCAGCACGTGCCGCAGCATAATGCGCCCGTTGCCCATACCCAGGGCCCTGGCCGCCTCGATGTAGGGCAGGGTTTTGACCGACAAGACGCTGGCCCGGGCCACCCGGGCAAAGGCCGGCACCGCCGAGAGGCCAATGGCCACCATCGAGGTGGTTACGCCGGGGTTGAAGATGGCTGCCAGCAAAAGGGCGATGAGCAGGGCCGGAAGGGCGTAGAGGGCCTCGAGCAGCACCGAGAGCACCTGGTCGAGCCAGCCACCAAAGTACCCCGCCAGCACCCCCAGCAGAAGCCCCACCGACAACCCGATGCCCACCGCCACCAGGCCCACATAGAGCGCATTCTGGGCCCCGGCCAGCACCCGCGCCAGGGTGTCCCGGCCCAGGATATCGGTGCCGAGGGGATGCCCCGGGGAAAGGATGGGGGCCAGGCGGTGGGGGGTGGTGGCGTTGGGGTCGGTGGGGTGGAGCGCACTCGCCAGCACCATTAGCAGAATGAGCGCAATCAGGAAGGCCCCCACCCTGAGGGCAATGGGTAGCCGGGCCCACCTCGAGGGTTTTTTGAAGGCTTTGGCTTGGGCAACCTGGCTAGGCATAACTCACCCTCGGATCGAGCAGGCCATACAGCAGGTCCACCAGCAGGTTCATCAGCACAATAAAGGCCGCAATTACCAGCACCACCCCCTGCACCAACGGGTAGTCGCGGGCGCTGATGGCGGTGAGCGAGAGCGAGCCTAGGCCCGGAATCCCGAAGACCGTCTCCACCACCACCGTGGCGATGAGCAGGCTGGCAAACTCCAGCCCCAGCACCGTCACCACCGGTAAGGCCGCGTTGCGCAGGGCGTGCTTGTACAGCACCACCCGTTCGGCCAGCCCCTTGGCGCGGGCGGTGCGGATAAACTCCTGCGAGAGCACCTCGAGCACACTCCCCCGCACCAGCCGCACCAGAAACGAGGCGCTGGCCAGCGCCACGGTGAGCACCGGCAGCACCAGGGCCGCCAGCGCGCGCTCCGGGTTCTCCCAACCCCCGATGGGAAAGCTGGTAGGCAGGGGCAGCTTGAGCCAGACGACAAAGATATAGATGAACATCAGCCCCACCCAGAAGGAGGGCAGCACGATGCCCAGCAACGAGGCCACCGAGACCCCCAGGTCGATGGGGCTGCCGGCCTTGCGGGCCGCCAGGATGCCTATGGGCACGGCCAGGATGGTGGCCAGCAGCAGCGAAGCCACCACAATGGGCAGGGTGATGCCCAGCCGGGCCACAATCAGCTCCGAGATGGGCTGCTCGTAGCGGATGGACTGGCCCAGGTCACCCCGCAGGATCCCGCCCAGCCAGCTTATGTAGCGCTCGAGCGGCGGTTTATCCAGCCCTAGCCGGGCCTCGAGGGCCTCGAGGTCGGCGGGGGTGGCCTCAATCCCCAGGATGGCCTGGGCCGGGTTGCCGGGAATCAGCAGCAGCGCCCCAAAGACCAGCAGGGTTGCCAGCCACAGGGTGACGAGGGCCAAGCCAAGGCGACGAACCGTGTAGGCCAACATACTCAGTCAAGCGCCGAGGGTCGAGGGTCTCAGGCTGAAACGCCCTTGACACCCGACCCTCAAAGCATGCTTAGCCCGCTATGGCCGTACCCACACCTCGGCCACGCTGATGCCCGGCGACAAGAAGCCATCGGGCCAGTTCTGCACACGGGCCCGGTAGGCACCCAGGGCGGGCAGGCTCATCACCCAGACGCCCGCGGCATCCTCGGCCAGCAGGCGCTGGGCCGCCGCCAGGGCCTCGCAGGCCTTGGTCTGGTTGGGGGCCCGCAGGTACTGGGTAAAGAGCTGCTGGAAGCGCGGGCTGTTGTAGCGCCAGTAGTAGCGGGGGTTGGCGTAGTTGCCAATGTCGTTGGCCTCCACGTGCCCGATGATGGTCATGGCGTAGTCGGCCTGGGTGAAGACCCGCTGGATCCAGGTGTTGAAGTCGGTAACCTGGATGGTCACCTGCAGCGGCCCCAGCTTGTTGAGCTGGGCCACCAGGGCCTCGCCGATGCGGCGCTCGTAGGGGAACTCGGCGGCTAGGTTAAAGGTAAAGCGTAGGGGGTTCTGGTTGGTGAACCCGGCCTCGGCCAAGAGGCGGCGGGCCTCGTCGGGGTTGTAGGCGTTAAAGTTGCTCAGACCCACGTAGCAGGCCTCACCCGGCGAGCGCATGGAGCCGATCTTGGTTCCATAGCCCAGCATGGCCCCCTGGATCAGCTCATCTTTGTTGATCGCCAGGGTGATGGCCCGGCGCACCCGCACATCGTTGAAGGGGGGACGGCTGTTGTTGAAACCAGCCACCGCTTCGGCCGTCCCGGAACCCGAGAACACCTTGAAGTTGCTATCCCGCGAAAGCACCACCGCGTTTTCGGGCAGCAGGCTGTAGGCGATCACGTCCAGGTCGCCGGCCCGCAGACCGGCCAGCTGGGCATCCCCATCACCCAGGAAGCGGAAGTTGACCCGATCCAGGTAGGGCAGGCCCTGGATGTAGTAGTTGGGGTTGCGCTCGAGGCGCACCGCCACCCCCCGCTCCCAGGCTGCAAAGCGGAAGGGGCCGGTGCCAATCGGCTGTACCCGCTGCTCGGCCAGGGGGCGGTTGCGGGGGCCGATGAGCGACTCGGGGCGCGAGAGGATGAAGAGGAAGTCGTTGTTGGGCTGGCGCAGGCTGAACACCACCGTGTTGGGGTTGGGGCTGGTGATGCTGGCGATGTCGCGGTACAGATCAGGACGCAAATGGCCGGAGGCGCGGGTATCGGGGTTGCGGGCCCGGTTGAACTTGGCCAGCACGTCCTGGGCGGTGAAGTCGGAGCCATCGTGGAACTTTACGCCCTGGCGCAGGGTAAAGGTGTAGGTCAGGCCTGAGTTGGAAACCACCCAGCGCGTAGCCAGCGAGGGCACGATCTCACCCTTGGGATTGCGCTTGACCAGCCCTTGCAGCACGTTGTCGTAGACCACACGGGAGATGTCCGCCCCGGCCACCTGGGTCGGATCCCAGGCCGCGGGCTCGGTCTGGATGGCGATGGTGATGCTACCACCGCGCTGCTGGGCCCAGGCCAGCCCAACAAGAGCCAAGACACCGATGAGCAACCAACGTTTCATCACGATTCCTCCTTGGATTGTTGTGGGAATGTCGCGATTTATGGCCGCGTCGCGCGGGTGAACCCGGTATCTCGAGTTTCACCATGCTAGGTCGGGCTTTCTCCACCCTTCCTATCCGAAAAAAGCCTACCCGATACGCTTTTTTCGGCCTCGCTCGCAAGGAGACAATACCACAATTTCCCCCCAGGGAAAAAGCCTGTCTACTCGGCCAGCATCAGCACCCCCACGGCGGCGTACAGCCGGGCTGCGGCCAGCATTTCTTCAATCTGTATGTACTCATCGGCCTGGTGCGGGGTGGTTTTACCGCCCGGCCCCAGGGTCACGATGGGCAGGCCAGCCCAGGCCCGCAAGAAAGTGCCGTCGGTGGCCCCCGGCACACCCCCGTACCGGATGGGCATCTGCAAAAGCCGCAAGCCCTGTTCCACCGCCTGCACCAGCGCGGCCTCGCGCGGGGTCTCGGTGGCGGGGCGGTCTTCGAAGACCTCGAGGCGCGCGCTTATCCCAGCCTCCAGGCTCTCATCCAGGGCCCGCCGAAGCCGGGCCTCGAGAACCCGGTGATCCTGTCCGGGGTTGGTGCGGATGTCCAGCCCCACCCGCACCCGGTCGGGCATCACGTTGAACTGTCCCTCCCCGGCCCCCGCCTGAAAGACAGTCGGGGTAATCCAGGGCAGGCCCAGGTACTCGTGCCGGCTTTCTGCCTGCAAGGCCGCTTGCAGCCTGCCGAGCTCGAGCACAAATCGGGAGGCCGACGGGATGGGGTTGGCCCCGGCGTAGGGCATGGCCCCGTGGGCCATCTTCCCCTGAAAGTGCACCCAGACCCGCATGGCCCCCTTTTGCCACAGGCACACCTGGTTTTCCTCGGGCTCGCAGACGATGGCCCCGGCGAAGCCCTCGGCATAACCCGCACGAATAAAAGCCTTGATGCCGATCATCAGGCCCTCTTCGTCGCAGGGCAGGCACAGCCGCAGGGTTTTCTGGGGCGTACCCAGCACCTTTTGCACCGCCACCGCCGCGCAGATGGCCGCGGCCAGCCCGCCTTTCATATCGCAGGCCCCGCGCCCGTAAATTTTGCCGTCCACGATTCGGGCCTCGTAGGGGGGGATCGTCCATTGATCCAGGCTGCCGTGCGTGACCACATCGGTATGGCCCTCCAGAATAAGGCCCCCCGCGCCCTGCCCCAGGTCGGCAATCAGGTTGGGGCGGCCCGGCGCCACCGCCTGCACGGTGGTCTTGAAACCGCGCCCGCGCAGGTAGGCCTCCAGAAAATCCACCACCGGCTGCTCCCCCGGCCCCGGATAATAGCTTGCGATGCGAACCAGGGCCTGGGTCAGGCGCACCAGTTCGTCGGCGTCTACGGCCTGGGCCGCGCTTTGGGCCAGCTGCTGCTTGTCCATTTCAGCACATCCCCACAGCTAGAATCTACAAACCACCTTACCCAAATCAGGCACTGCAGTTATGTTTAGAGCATGAACCGCCGTGCTTACCCATCGGACGTCCGTGATGAGGAATGGGCTCTGGTGCTGCCCTATTTGACCCTCGCCCCGCTGGAAGCACCCCAGCGCAAGTACGACCTGCGCGAAGTGTTCAACGCCCTGCGCTGGATGGTTCGAACCGGTGCTCAGTGGGACTACCTGCCCCACGACTTCCCACCCCCCCATATCGTTCAGGCGCAAGCCTACCGCTGGATGAACCGGGGGGTCTTCGAAGACCTGGTACACGACCTGCGCATGACCCTGCGAATGCTCCAGGGCAAAGCCGCCCATCCCAGCGCTGCCATCTACGATGCTCGCACCCTACAGTCCACCCCGCAAAGTGGGGAGCGGGCCGGATACGATGGGTACAAACGACGCAAGGGAAGCAAAGTTCACCTGGCGGTAGATACCCTGGGGCATCTGCTGGCCCTGGTAGTAACGGCGGCCAGTGAACAGGAACGGGCCCAGGTGGGAGCCCTCAGTCAACAGGTGCAGGAAGTGACGGGGGAGCAGGTGGAAGTGGCCTTTGTGGATCAGGGTTACACTGGGGAGGAAGCGGCACAAGCGGCAGAGGCGGAAGGCATCGCCCTGTGTGTGGTCAAGGTGGAAGGGGCCAAACGAGGATTCGTGCTGCTGCCGAAGCGTTGGGTGGTGGAACGTTCGTTTGCCTGGACATCCCGGTTTCGCAGGCTGGCGCGAGACTATGAGCGGCTGGCTGAGACCTTGCGAGGTTGGCACTGGTTGGCTTTTTCGATTCTGATGACAGCGAAAACTGTGGAGCTTTTACGAACAGCTAGTTAGCAGGCTCTAGGGTTTTCAGCAGTCGTACAGATCCCGGTAGGCAACCAGCCCCCCTACCGAATGGGCGTGCAGCACCCCATGCACCAGGGCCCGGGCAAACACATCGGCGGCCACCGCACCAATCCGGCTGAGTTCGGCAGGGCCGGCAATCTCCACCTCGCCGGTAGCCAGACAGAAAATCACATCGCCGTCGAACATGGTGTGGGCTGGGAAAACCGCTCGAGCGATGCCGTCGTGGGCCATCTGGGCCACCTTCTGGGCCTGGGCTTTGCTCAGTCGGGCGTTGGTGGCTACGCAGCCTATTACCGTGTTGCTGCGCACAAAGGTATCGGTGAAGACCTCGGTGTAATCCGGGGCCGACAGGCGCCGGGGGGGGTGCTTGAGCCGGAACTCGCCCTGTTGTTCCAAAAAACGCGCGTAAAGCTCGCCGGTTATCGGGTCGTGGATCCGCCCCAAGGCGTTGGCCGCCACAATGGCCCCCACCACCACCCCGCCGGGCAGCTCGAGGCTGGCGGTGCCCACCCCCCCTTTCAACCCACCGTTGCGGGCGCCCGTCCCCACCCCCACCACCCCTTGCTCCACCGGCCCGCCCTTCAGGTTCTGGGCCGCTCGGTAGCCGTACTGGGCATTGGGCCGCACCGCAGCGCTGCCCACCAAGAGGTCGAAGATCACCGCCGCCGGTACGATGGGCACGACGGCTGGGCCTACCGGGAAGCCCTGGCCCTGCTCCTCGAGCCAGCGCATCACCCCCGAGGCGGCCTCGAGGCCATACGCACTCCCCCCCGAGAGCACGACGGCCTGAACCCGCTCAACCAGGTTGACCGGGTTCAGTAAATCGGTTTCGCGCGTGCCCGGCGCACTGCCTCGCACATCCACCCCTGCCACCGCACCGTTTTCAGGGTAGATGACCGTAACCCCCGTGAGGTGCTCGAGGTCGGTGTAGTGGCCCACCTGGATACCTGGAACATCGGTGATGGCGTTAAATCGGCCTGGCTTCATGGGCAGACCCAGCATAACAAAAAGCTACCGGGGATCTAACTCCAGCTCGCCCCCCGTTGCCAAAAAACCCACCCGTTTATGGCTGCCATCACACAAAGGCTTGTTTTGCGAATGACCGCACCGGCATAAAGCCAGCTTGGCCCGCTCGAGCACCCGCTCCTCGCCGCCTAGCAGGTACCGGCTGCCCTCGGGCAGGTCTATCACCAGCGGCCCGTTCTCACGCAAGCGAATCCGCACGCGCCCAGTTTAGGACATTTAAGCCCGGCAGCCAGACCGACGAAAAGCAGAAACTGACCTCGAGAAGGCTCGCATACCCGTGAAATATCTCAAAGCTACCGTTAGAGTAAAGGAGCTTATGTTAAACCTCGAGTTCCCTCCTTATATCAAGAGTGAACGGGTCAAACACTGGATCACCGAAGCCGTGGCACTATGCAAACCCGATGCGGTGCACTTCTGCGACGGCTCGGAAGAGGAGTACAACGCCCTGTGTGATAAGCTTGTTGAGGCCGGCACCTTTATTCGCCTCAACCCCAAGCTGCGCCCAAACAGCTTTCTGGCTCGTTCCGATCCCAGCGACGTAGCCCGGGTAGAGGATCGCACCTTCATCTGCTCCATCAACAAAGAAGACGCCGGCCCCACCAACAACTGGGTCAATCCCAAAGAAATGCACGCCACCCTGCAGAGCCTCTTCGATGGCTGCATGCGGGGCCGCACCATGTACGTGGTGCCCTTTAGCATGGGGCCGCTGGGCTCCCCCATCAGCTACATCGGCATCGAGATCACCGACTCGGCCTATGTGGTGGTCAATATGCGCATCATGACCCGCATGGGCAAGGCTGTCTACGACGTGCTGGGCGAGGATGGGGAGTTTGTACCCTGCATGCACAGCGTGGGGATGCCGCTGGAGCCCGGACAAAAAGACGTTCCCTGGCCCTGCAACCCCACCACCAAGTACATCGTGCACTTCCCCGAAGAGCGCAGCATCTGGAGCTACGGATCGGGCTACGGTGGCAACGCCCTGCTGGGCAAAAAATGCCTGGCCCTGCGCATCGCCAGCGTGATCGGGCGCGACGAGGGCTGGCTGGCCGAACACATGCTGATTCTAGGGGTCGAAGATCCCAAAGGCCAGAAAACCTACGTGGCGGCCGCGTTCCCCAGCGCTTGTGGCAAGACCAACTTTGCCATGCTGATCCCGCCCAAGCCCTTCCAGGAGGAAGGCTGGAAGGTGACCACCGTGGGGGACGACATCGCCTGGATCAAGCCCGGCCCCGACGGACGACTCTACGCCATCAACCCCGAGGCCGGCTACTTTGGGGTGGCCCCCGGCACCTCCTACGCCACCAACCCCAACGCCATGGAAACCATCAAGGCCAACACCATCTTCACCAACGTGGCCCTCACCCCCGAGGGCGACGTCTGGTGGGAAGGCATGGACGGCCCCCCGCCGGCCAGGGCCATCGACTGGCAGGGCAACGAATGGACGCCGGACTGTGGGCGCAAAGCCGCCCATCCCAACGCCCGCTTTACTGCCCCGGCCCGACAGAACCCGGCCATCGACCCCGAGTGGGAAAACCCCAAGGGGGTGCCCATCAAAGCCTTCATCTTTGGCGGGCGCCGGGCCACGGTGGTGCCGCTGGTCTACCAGAGCTTCAACTGGAGCTTTGGGGTGTACCTGGGCGCCACCATGGGCTCCGAGATGACCGCTGCGGCCTTCGGGCAGATCGGGGAGGTGCGCCGCGATCCCTTCGCCATGCTGCCCTTCATCGGTTACCACATGGCCAGCTACTTCAACCACTGGCTGGACATGGGCCGCCGGGTGGTGGATCCGCCCCGCATCTTCAGCGTGAACTGGTTCCGCAAGGACAAAGATGGCAACTACCTGTGGCCCGGCTATGGTGAGAATATGCGCGTCCTGAAGTGGATTGTGGAGCGGGCCAACGGGCGCGGCTACGCCACCGAAAGCCCGCTGGGCTATGTGCCCCACTACGAAGACCTGGACTGGCGCGGCCTGAACTTCAGCAAGGAGCAGTTCCAGGAACTCATGGCCATCGACCGCGAGCTGTGGCTCAAGGAGATCCTCTCACACGAGGAACTCTTCATCAAGCTCTACGAGCGGATGCCCAAGGAGTTTCTGGCCATGCGCGAGCTGCTGATTTCCAACCTCTGGCGCTCCCCCGAGCACTGGGACGTGAACGGTACAGAAGAGTAACAATCACCCACTACTGGCCTCCCCTGGGGACAGGGGAGGCTTTCTTTATGGCGCTATATTGATGAACATGCAGCGCACAGATTTTAGCTTCTTCCATCGCCTGCGGGTTCGCTGGGCCGAGACCGACCCCCAGGGTATCGTTTTCAACGGGCACTACCTGACCTATTTTGATGTGGCCATCACCGAGTACT
This sequence comes from Meiothermus taiwanensis WR-220, assembly GCF_003568585.1. Lineage (NCBI taxonomy): Bacteria > Thermotogati > Deinococcota > Deinococci > Thermales > Thermaceae > Meiothermus > Meiothermus taiwanensis. The sequence continues at coordinate 284,521 of NZ_CP021130.1, read as the reverse complement.
GGCGGGCCATTGGCATCCCCTACCCCAGTACGGTGGAGCGCTTTGGGCTGGATTTATTCGTGGTCAAGGCAACGGTGGAGTACCACGCCCCCGCCCACTACGACGACGAGCTGGATATCGGGGTGCGGGTCGGGCGCATCGGCAATAGCAGCATGCAGTTTGTGCTGGGCATCTTCCGGGGCGAGGCCCACCTGATTAGCGGGGAGGTCATCTACGTGGCGGCCCACCCCCAGACGCGCCAGCCCCAGACCGTTCCGCAGGCCATGCGCCAACTGCTGGGTCACTGATACCAGATTCGGTTAGTTCGTCACCGAATGGTGGCGAACTAACCCGACCGAAGGGATACGCTTTCTTCGCCGAGCGTAGCGAGGGGTGTGCTCTAGGATTCAAAAAGATAGCCTCTGAATGTTTTTTGTTTTGAAGATTATCTTTTTGAATCCGGTATGAGCTGGTTGGGTGCTGTTATTCCACCCCTTCAGCACGCAACTCCTGGGCCAGCACCTCCCAGCCCCGGCGCCCCATCAGGGCGTAGGTGTACTCCTTACCCAGCTCCACCCCCGGCTGGTCGAAGGCGTTGATGTTCCACAGCTCGCCCAGGAAGGCGGTCTGCCACATCAGGTGTTGCAGCAGCCAGCCCAGGTGGTAGGCATCGAGTTTGTCCAGGGTGAGGGTGTAGTTGGGCTGGCCGGCCTTGGCCAGGGCGTGGGCGGTGGCTTTGGCCTCGGCGTCCAGCAGCTCGAAGAAGCTTTTGCCAAAGAGGTAGTCGAGGGCCTCGAGCCCCCGCACCGCTGGGATTTCCAGATCCTCGCTGGGGCTTAGCAGGCGCACAAAATTGATGAGCTTGTCGTACGGCCCCTCCCGGAAAAGCTGCACCTGGGCGTGCTGGTCGGTGGTGCCAATGGCCCGTACCGCGGTGGTGCCGGTGCGCACCTCCTGGCCCGCCCGGTCGTGCATCTTGCCCAGCGACTCGTCGTGCAGTTGCACAAACCAGTCCGGCAGGTAGCGCAGGCGGGTGGAGTAGGGCATGAACACCACGATGTGATGGCCTTTCTGGCTAAACAGGTGGTGCAGCAGCGCGGTCTGGGCTGGCAGGTTGTGCTCGAGGGCCGCCCCGGCCTGTTCGTTGGACTTGCGGGCCCCGGCCAGCAGGTTGTCCAGGTCTACCCCGGCAAACGCCAGCGGCAGGGTGCCCACCGGGCAGGTCACGCTAAAACGCCCCCCCACCGCAGGCGGCACCTCGAAGGCCGGGAGCCCTTCGGCCTGGGCGTAGGGACGCAGGATGCCTTTGACGGGGTCGGTGGTAACCACAACATGCCGCTTCCATTCCGGCCCCAGGCGATCCTCCAACCACCTGCGGAAGGCCAGAAAAGCCGCCATGGTCTCGGCGGTGGAGCCCGACTTGGAGATGACGTTGACCAGGGTTTTGGAAGGCTCGAGCTTTCGCAGCAGCTCAAGGATGGGTTCAGGCTCGACATTATCCACAAAATGCAGGCGCACCGGGCCTTTACCCAGGGCCGCGGCCACCGCCTGGGCCCCCAGGGCCGAGCCCCCAATGCCCAGCACCACCAGATCTTCGACCCAGGCCTGGGCCTCGCGGAAGCGCAACACCCGCCGCAGGGTCTCGGTGTCCTCGGGTACGTCAATCCAGCCCAGGAACTCGGCAGGGTTGGACTTGCGCTGCCAGAGCGCATCGCGGGCCGCTTCTAAGCGCCGGGCATGGGCCGCCAGGGCCGAAGGCCAGTCGATGCCCTTTGGGCCAATGCGTTCGAATAGTACGTTTGCCAGATCTAGCCGCAGCATGCGACCAGTGTATCCTGTCCTTCAAAAAATTGGCGTATAACACACCAGGCCCCATCCACACCCATGCAGCGTCCAGGGCGAAATTGGCTAGTTGTTGGCAAGGTGCTAGACTGAGAGGCGTGTCCATATAAGGGCTGACCTGCGCAGACCCGGAACCTTGAAACCTCAATATGACCGAGCCTACCCAGCCTACCGCGGCGCCCCCATCGCCCACAGCGCATTCTGCAGTTGAGGCCTTGTGGCAGCAGCTCGAGCCCCACCTTCACTACCTGAACGATGCGTCCAAGGCCCAGGTGCGGGAGGCCCTCGAGTTCGCCTACCGTGCCCACGAAGGCCAGCAGCGCAAGAGCGGCGACCCCTACATTGTCCACCCCGTGGCAGTCGCGCAAATCCTGGCCGAGCTGGGTATGGATGTCGAGACCTTGCTGGCCGGGCTCCTGCACGACACCATCGAGGACACCCAGGTACGGCCGGAGGAAATCGAGGAGCGCTTCGGAGCTGCGGTGCGCAAGATTGTGGAGGGTGAGACCAAGGTTTCCAAACTCTACAAGCTGGCCCACGCCGCCCAGGAAGACAAGCACGCTGAGGAAAAGCACGCCGAGGATCTGCGCCAGATGTTCATCGCCATGGCCGAGGACGTGCGGATCATCATCGTCAAGCTGGCCGACCGGCTGCACAACCTGCGCACCCTGGAGTTCATGCCCCCCCACAAACAGCAGCGCATCGCCCGCGAAACCCTGGAGATTTACGCCCCGCTGGCCCACCGGCTGGGGATTGGGCAGGTCAAGCTCGAGCTCGAAGACCTCTCCTTCCGCTACCTCGACCCCGAAAGTTACCAGGCCCTCGAGCGCCGTCTCAAAAGCCACCGGGCCGAGCGGGAAGCCGCGGTGCAGGCCGCCAGGGAAAAGCTCGAACAGGCCCTGGCCCGCGACTTCATCCTCAAGCAGTCCATCAAAAAATTCGAGGTCACCGGCCGTACCAAACACCTGTTCTCCATCTGGAAAAAGATGGAGCGGGAAGGCAAAACCATCGAGCAAATCTACGACCTGCTGGCCCTGCGGGTGATTCTGGATCCGCGCCAGGGGCAGGATCCTGAGGAAACCAGCCTGCGTGAGAAGCAGGTCTGCTATCACGTGCTGGGCCTGGTGCACGCCCTGTGGCAGCCCATTCCGGGCCGGGTCAAGGACTACATCGCGGTGCCCAAGCCCAACGGCTACCAGTCGCTGCACACCACCGTTATCGCGGTGAACGGGCTGCCGCTGGAGGTGCAGATTCGTACCCGGGAGATGCACCGGGTCGCCGAGTTTGGCGTGGCCGCCCACTGGCTGTACAAGGAAGGTGTAACCGACCCCGAAGAACTCCGGCGGCGGGTGGGCTGGCTCAAAAGCATCCAGGACTGGCAGCAGGAGTACAGCAGCTCGCGCGATTTTGTCGAGGCCGTGACCAAAGAGCTGCTAGGGGATCGGGTTTTTGTCTTCACCCCCAAGGGCAAACAGGGTTTTATCATAATCACATATGAAAGCTGTCTCCATTCCCAGTCCGTTGCCATATCTAGCCCAGATACCCGATCCCCGCGAGTACCTGAAAACCCAACATCGCTGGCAAGACCTGTTGCTCATCTGCTTGATGGCGGTGGGTTCGGGACGGCACAACATCCTGGCCATCAGCCAGTGGGTGAAAGACCAGCGACGCTTCTTGCTGAACGAGGTGCATATCCGTACCCGCCGGGGTGAACGCAAACTACCTGCGCAAGCCACCCTCTACCGCTTCTTTTGGTTTTTGAGCGAGCACTTAGAACCCTTGCAAAAGGCCCTACTATCCTGGGCTCAGGAGGTACTCAAGGCCTTGGGCAAGGAGGGCGATGAACCTTTGCGCGTAGCCGTGGACGGTAAACACCTGCGGGGCACCCGGCGCATCCGGCGAGGGGAAGAGGCGCTGGTCTTTTTGTCGGCGTTGGTTCAGGGGCTGGGGCTCTCCCTGGGCAGCCAGGGGGTTGTTGCCGGTGAGGCAGCGGCGGCGCAGGGATGGGTGGTACGCATGGAGGGGCTGGGGGTGGACTGGGTGCTGACGGGGGATGCGGCCTTGTGCACCCAGGAGGTGGCGGCAGCGGTGGTGGCGCAAAAGGGGGGTATCTGCTCAGCGTCAAAGAGAACCAGGCGGAGCTCAAGGAGCTGATCCAGTGGGCTTTTGCCAGCTACCAGGCTACAGACCAGCATATTCAGCACCAGGTTCGGGGTGGAGAGGTCTGGACATGGCACCTAGAGGTGCTGCCCCTGCCGGAGGCGGTCAGCGGTTGGCGGGGCTCGCAGATGGCCTTGCGGATGCGGCGGAGGGTGGTGCGCAAAAATACCGGGGAGCTGCGGGAGGAGAGTGCCTATGCGCTGACCAGCCTGCAAGCATCGGCCAAGCAGCTGTATACCCTGTGGCGGGGACACTGGGAGGTGGAGAACCGCTTACACCATAAACGAGACACGGTGTTGGGAGAAGATGCCTGCCGCAGCCGCAAGGGGGCGGTGGGGCTGATGTACTTACGGGATGTAATCCTGAGCCTCTTGCATCTCAAAAAGTGGCCGGTGTTGCGCTCGGTTAGAAAGTTCTCGGCTAATCCTAAGGCTCTACTGAAGCTAATCCGAGGGTTGTGATAAAAGCCTGAAGGGCAAAATCATCAACCTGCCCAAGGGCTCGAGCCCGGTAGACTTTGCCTACCACATCCACACCGAGGTGGGCCACCACATGGTGGGGGCTAAGGTCAACGGGCGCATCGTACCCCTTAGCTACGAACTGCAAAACGGTGAGATCGTGGAGATTCTCACCGCCAAAACCGCCCACCCCTCCAAAGACTGGATCGATTACGCCAAAACCCGCTCGGCCAAGCAAAAAATTCGCATGTATTTCCGGGCTTTTGAGCGGGCCGAGACCCTGGAAAAAGGCATGCGGATGCTGGAGAAGTACTTCAAGCGGCGGGGCCTGCCCCGGCCGCTGGAAAGCCAGCTCGAGGAGGTGGGGCGCAAGCTCATCAAAAGCTCGTCGCCAGAAGACCTCTACGCCGCCATCGCAACTGGGCGGGTGGCACCCCAGCAAGTTGCCCGCATCCTGGCACCTAAAAGCGAATCCGCCGCCATCAGGCCCAGACCGGTTAAAAACACCCTGGGCATCCGCCTGGAATCCAGCCTCAACGCACCCATCAAGCTGGCCAGCTGCTGTGAGCCCGCCAAGGGCGATGCCATCCTGGGGTACATCACCCGGGGCCGGGGGGTCACGATTCACAAAGCGGGCTGCCCCAACATGCGCCGGCTGATGGAGCACGACTCCGGGCGGGTGGTGCCGGCCTACTGGGAAGGGCTGGGCCGGGTAATGCAGCTCGAGGTGCTGGCCGACGACCGGGCTGGTTTGCTACGCGACATCATGGATGCCATCGCCTGGATGGGCAAAAGCGCCATGGGCGTAAACTCGAGCCCCACCTCGCCGCTTTCCTCGCTGTTTCGCATCAGCACCCGCATCGACCTGAGCGAGGGCGAGCAAAAAGCCCTGGACGAACGCCTGCGCAGCGTGCCCAACGTGCGCTCGGTGCGATGGTCGCAGGTGCTGTGAACCGTACGCGCAACCCCAGGAAGCCCCGATGAGTCTGTTCCTGGCCTTGTTCATCGCCTTTGGAATCGGGCTGCTGGCCGAGCGCACAGGCTGGCTCAAGCCGGGGGCTTCCTGGGCGGCCGCGCTGGTGGGGGGCTTACCCTTGTGGGCCGGCGGAATCCCCGCGGCCCTGGCCGTGCTGTTCTTTGTGGCCCTGGGCAGTCTGGCCAGCCGGCTCAACTCGCGCAGCCGCGACCGCGCAGGCCGAACGGCTTTACAGGTGCTGGCCAATGGGCTTCCAGCTGCCCTGGGCCTGGTGCTGGGATCACCGACCTTTTTCCTCGCAGCCCTGGCCACCGCCGCAGCCGATACCCTGGCGACTGAACTGGGTGGCCGAAGCCCGCGGGCCTGGCATCTGCTAAAAGGCCCCGTGGAGAGTGGAACCAACGCTGCCATCAGCGGGCCGGGCACCCTGGCCCTGCTGGGCGGGGCGCTTCTGTTCGCCCCCTGGGCGGCCTGGCTCGAGGTACCCATCTGGGCAGTGGTGCTGGGAGGCATCACCGGCGCGCTGGCCGATACCCTGCTGGGGCTGGGCGAAGATCAACTGCCCTGGTGGAGCAACGACCTCACCAACCTGCTGGCCACCACCCTGGGGGGGCTGGTTGCTATATGGCTCGCCGGGGCATTCGCGGCTTAAGAAATGCTAAACTTCTAGGGCTTCCATTTACACTACCATGACGGTGGGTATTGCCAGCGGTAGCGCCAAAGACCTATGAAGCACCCCCTCAGCGCGTATAAAATGCCCTTTACTGGAATCCCATGCGTCTATTTGGGTAGGCTTGCATAGTGGTGAGACGATGCGCAGTCTTTTGCTGGCCTTCGTATTAGCGCTCGCACCGCTACCCAACCTGCCCTTCATTCCGTCAGGCAGCGAGATTCGGGTGGTGTCTCCAGATTTGCTCACGGTGTATGTGGTCTGGCAAGTGGAGGAACGCAACCTGGTTTTACAAAGCAAGCTGCCCGCCCCTGCCAACCGAGAGGTGCGGGTGCTGTTCCGGGTAGATGGAGGCTATCGCCCGCCCTACAATGGAATCACCACCCCTAGGGGGGACGTCGCCTTAGTCATTCAAGGAGAACGCGTGAGCCTTAACGAGCTTTTAACCCGCACATACCGCCTGAATCTGCCCAACGGGCGTGTCTTGCCGGAGGTACGATGAAACGTATTTTGCTAATTGAAGACGACCCCGAGATCGCACACCTCTTGCAACTCGAGCTGGGCGAGGCCGGTTACACCGTGGACTGGGCCTCGGGAGGAATGTCGGGCCTGGTACGCTTACGCGAGGCCACACCGGATCTGGTCATCCTCGACCTGGGCCTACCCGACCTGGACGGCGGTGAGGTAGCCCGCCGCATCCGGGCGGGCTACGAGGTGCCCATCATCGTCCTCACCGCTGCCGACGCGGTGGAGCGCAAGGTCAGCCTGCTCTCCGACGGGGCCGACGACTACATCGTCAAACCCTTCCACCCCGCCGAGCTGTTGGCCCGCATCCAGGTGCAGCTCCGCCACCGCGAGGGGGGTGAGCAGATCAGCGTAGGGGGCCTAGAAGTCCACCTAGCCAAGCGACAGGTGCTGTTCGAAGGCCAGGAGTTGCGCCTTTCACCCAAGGAATTCGAGTTGCTGTCGCTTTTGGTGAGCCGTGCCGGCAAGGTGTTCAGCCGTCAGGAGATCGAGGAGCACCTGTGGGGAAGGCAGCTCGAGCGTGACTCCAACGTGGTCGATGTGCATATTGCCAACCTGCGCGCCAAGCTGCGCGAGGCCGGTGCTTACGGCTACCTACGCACCGTGCGCGGGGTGGGCTATGCCCTGCGGCAGCGCGAGGCCGAGTGAGCCGGGGCTCCAGCACCCCATTCCCCTATGTCCTTCCGCACCCGACTGATCCTGGCCTATACGATCCTGTGGGTGCTGATTCTGCTGCTGACCCTGAGCATCGCTGTCTACAGCATCAACTTTGGCCTGTATGGACAGGTCGAGCGCACCCTCCTGCGCTACGTCAACGAGGTGGCCTTGCTGTACGCTTCAGGGCGGGCTGGGGAGATTAGCTTACCCCGCGGCCCGGTTAATGTGAGCTTTTACAGCACAGGCGGGCAACTCCTGATAGCCCCCACCCCCGATTTTGAGCAAATCGTACCCAAACACTTTATCCGTTCCGCCAGCAGCACCGCCAAGCCCTACTACGCCCCTACCTTTATGGCGGCCTACCAGGCCATACCAGGGGCGGTGGTGGTGGTCAGCCAGGACACCCGCTACATCGAGAGCATCTCAAGCACGGTGCGCAACACCCTGATCCAGGGCATGGCCTTTCTATTGCCCTTGGGGGCTCTTTTGATTGTGTTGGCGGCCCGCCTCTCACTCATTCCGCTGCACCGCGCGGCCTCGGAGGTGGACAAGCGCGGCCCGCACAACCTCGAGCCCATCCACTACACCGGCCCCAAGGACGACCTGGGGGTGATGGTGGAAAAGGTCAACGACCTCTTGGGCGAGCTGCGCGAGGCCCAGGCGCGCGAGCGGGCCTTCCTGGCCGAGGTCTCGCACGAACTGCGCACCCCCCTGACCTCGCTCAATGGCTACCTCGAGCGCCTCAGCCGCAACCCCGGCGATACCGAGATGCTCGAGCGCGCCCGCAAGATTGCAGCCCATACCGTGCGCATGGTGCAGGATCTCCTGGCCCTGGCCCGCGGTGAGGCCGAACGAAGCGTAAACCCACACATCATCAACCTAGGCGACCTGCTGCGGCAGGCGGTGGGCGAATATCCGGGCGTGGTTCTCAAGATGCCCCGCGAGTTTCCCGAGGTGTTAGGCGACCCCGACCGCTTGCTGCAACTGGCCCGCAACCTGATTGCCAACGCCGTGCGGGCCGCAGGAAGCCCGGAGAAAGTGCAGGTGCGGGTCTGGATGGTCAAGGAACCCACCGACAACCCCCCCGACCCCTACGAGTCCGCCGACGAGCTGCGCACCACCTCCACCCCCGAGATGAAGCCCCCCAAGCAGCCCTGGGCGGCCTTTGCCGTGGTGGATCGGGGGCCGGGCATCGCCCCCGAGGTGCTGCCGCGCCTGTTTACCCGCTTTGCCCGCGGCCCCGAGGGGGGCACCGGGCTGGGGCTGGCCATCGCCAAGCAAATTGCCGAAGCCCATGGGGGCGAGATCCGCGTAGCCAGCCGGCCCGGCGAGACCCGTTTTACCGTGTTCCTGCCCCTGCTGGCTGAAGAGGAATAGTTTTTGTTTGCATCCCTTCGCAAACTTTCGTATTCTTTCGCTATGCCTTCCCTCGAGGCCACCTTCCGACATCAAGACATCCTGGAGATGCTCCGCCGGGATGGACGGGTCAAGGTACGCAAGCTGGCCCAGCACTTCGGTGTTTCTACGGTCACCATCCGCACCGACCTGGAGTACCTGGAACAACAGGGGGCGCTGCGGCGCACGCGGGGGGGTGCTGTACCCGCCGAGACCAAACGTTTCGAGCTTCCCCTGGAGGAAACCCGCCAGGTGCACGCCAGGGAAAAAGAAAACATCGGTAGCTACGCCGCCAGCCTGGTGCGCGACGGTGAGACAATTATTGTGGACGTGGGCAGCACCACCACCGAGCTGGCCAAAGCCCTCCCGCCCTCTTTGAAGAACGTGGTGGTCATTACCAGCGCCCTTAACATCGCCTTGCTGCTGGAGTCGCACCCCGGCCTCACCGTCATCGTGACAGGTGGTACGCTGCGGCCTTTGCAGCACTCGCTGGTCAACCCCTACGGCACCCTGCTGTTGCGCGAGATCAACGCCGACAAAGCCTTTATTGGCTGCAACGGGGTACACCCCGACAAAGGCTTCACCAACACCAACCTGCAGGAGGCCGAGATCAAGCGGGCCATGATCGAGGCGGCCCGTGAGATTATCGTGCTGGCCGACCACAGCAAGATCATGCAGATCGCCGCCGCCCGCATCGGGCCGCTGGAAATAGCCAACCTGCTCATCACCGACCGCAAGGCTAAAAAAGAAGACATCGAGCTATTGCGGCAGCGGGGGCTCGAGGTCGCGGTAGCGCGGCAACCCTAAAGCAGGGGGGCTTTTTCGAAAACCTTCGTAAGTGTTCACAACTATTGACAAGCCCTGGGCTCCGCCCTTAGACTCCGCTTGAACCTTAACGGGGAAAAACTTCCTGCCCATCCAATGTGGTTTTGTCTTGAAGTGTGGCCCCGAAAAGGCTGGTATCTAAGGAGGGATACATGAAACGTCTACTGGTTATGGGAGCGGCCCTGGCCCTCACGGTGGCCTCGGCTCAACAAATGCAGGGGAACCCCAACCTGCGCGGCGAGATCACCGTGTGGAGCTGGGACATTGCGGCCAAGGCCCTGGAGGCCAACATCCCCGGCTTCAACAAGCTCTTTCCCAACGTAAAAGTCAGGGTGCTTGATCTTGGCAACCAGGCCACCTACGACCGCGGCCTGGCCGGCTGCGCCGCCGGCGGGGGCGACCTGCCCGATGTCTACTCCGTTGAAAACAACGAGGCCGAGGTGTTCTGGGCCCGCTTCCCCAACTGCTTTACCGACCTGAACACCCTGCAGCCCGCCGCCTCCACCCTGCGCAACCAGTTCCCCGCCTTCAAGTGGACCGAGCTCACCGTGGGCAACAAGGTCTTCGCCATGCCCTGGGACTCCGGCCCGGTGGTCATGTTCTACCGGCGTGACATCTACAACCAGGCCGGTGTCAATCCAGCCACCATCCGCACCTGGGACGACTTCATCGCCGCGGGCCGCCGCATAGCCCAGGCCACCAACAACCGCGTCAAGGTGGGGGTGATTGCCAACGGGCAGGACGACGAATGGTTCCGCATGCTGGCCAACCAGAACGGCTGCTTCTACTTCAACAACGAAGCCAACGCGGTAACCGTGAACCAGCCCGGCTGTGTGACCGCGCTCGAGACCGTCAAAAAGCTGATCGACGCCGGTATCGTGATGCAAGGCGGCTGGAACGAGCAGATTCAGGCCTTCAAGGCCGGCACCGTGGCCACCAGCATGTTCGGGGCCTGGTACGAAGGCACCATCCGCTCCAACGCCCCCGAGCAGAGCGGCAAGTGGGGCGTGTACCCGATGCCCGCCTCCCGCCCCGGTGGGGTGCGCGCCGCCAACCTGGGCGGTTCGGCCCTGGCCATCCCGGCCTCCTCGCGCAACAAGGAAGCCGCCTGGGCCTTCGTCCGCTATGCCCTGGGCACCACCGAGGGCCAGGTAACCATGCTCAAGGAGTTCGGCCTGGTGCCCTCGCTGCTGGCCGCCACCCGCGACCCCTATGTAAACCAGCCTCAGCCCTACTGGGGCAACCAGCGCATCTGGCAGGTGATCCTGGGCACCCTGGGTAACGTGCCCGCCGCCCGTGGCACCCAGTTCTTCCAGGAAGCCCGCGCCATCATGGTCAAGACCCAGGCCGACTACGTAGCCGGGCGCTTCCCGAGCGCCAAGGCCGCCCTCGACGCCGCCGCCCAGCAGATCTCGCAGGCCACCGGTCTGCCCATCGCACGCTAAAACCACTTTGGGGGTGGGGGCAGCCCCACCCCCTCGCTTTTACAACAGTAGAATCGCTTTGGAGCCTCCCGTGAGGTGCAATATACCCAGACTTTTGACCTGGAGGACGCGTGAAACGTAGCGCGACCCCCTACCTTTTTCTGCTGCCCTACCTGGCGATTTTCGCTTTGTTCTGGGCCTGGCCCATCCTCGAGTCGCTGCTTTTGTCGTTCCAGAACACCCGGGTCTCCCCCCCGGTCTGGAACCTGAGCGTCAACTGGGGGCGCATCCTGGGCGACGCCGCCTTTTGGGATGCCCTGCGCAACACGGTTTTGATCCTGGTCATCCAGGTGCCCCTGATGCTGGCCCTGGCCACCGCGCTGGCCGTTGCGCTGAACTCGCAACTGCTGCGGGCCAGGGGCTTTTTTCGCTTCGCTTTCTTTGCGCCCGTGGTGGTGGGGGCGGTGGCCTACTCGGCGGTGTTCCGTCTGCTTTTTAACCAAAACGGCGCAGTTAATGCGGCCACGGGCCTCGATCTCAACTGGATTTTCGACCCCGTGGGGGCCATGGCGGTCATCATCATCACCCTGACCTGGCGCTGGACCGGCTACAACGCCATCATCATCCTGGCCGGCCTGCAGAGCATCCCCAAGGACCTCTACGAGGCCGCCGAGATTGACGGGGCCAGCCCCTGGCAGCAGTTCTGGCGCATTACCGTACCCAGCCTGCGTCCGGTGTTGCTGTTTTGCCTGGTGCTCTCCATTATCGGAACCCTGCAGCTCTTTACCGAGCCCTGGCTCATTACCAACGGCGGCCCCGGCACCGCCACCACCACCCTGGGGGTCTACCTCTACCGCCAGGGTTTCCAGAACATCAACTTCGGCTACGCCTCCACCATTGCCTACGCCATCACCCTGCTGGCGCTGGTCTTCTCCATCATCCAGCTCCGGCTCTTTGGGAGGGAATCATGAAGCGGCGGCTCTGGTGGCGCAGCTTCTGGCTGCACCTGTTCCTGACCCCCCTGGCCCTCTTGTGGCTGGCCCCCTTGTGGCTAATGTTCGTCTTCTCGACCCACCCCGAGACCGCCATCTTCAGCACCCCCACCCCCATCCTGCCGAGCAACCAGTTTGCCGCCAACCTGCAAAGCCTGCAGTCCGACACCAACTTCCTGCGCACCTTGTTCAACAGCGTGATGGTGGCCAGCATCTACACGGTGCTCTCCATCTTCCTGACCAGCCTGGCCGGGTACGCCTTCGCGCGTTTTGAGTTCTGGGGCAAGGGACTGCTGTTCTCCTTGGTGATTGCCACCCTGACCATCCCCTACTTTGCGGTGGTGATCCCCCAGTTCATCCTGGTAGCCCGCGAGGCCAAAACCCTGCTGGCAATTTTGATTGGGATGGCGGTGTTTGGTGGTATCGCGGCCCTGCTGGCCTGGCTCCGCTTTTCACCCGCGCTCGGGCGGGTGCTGTGGGTGGGGTATGCGCTGGCGGCCCTGGCCTACCTCTTTCTGGGGGGTGCCGGCGCTGCGCGAGGCCATGACCTTCGACTTTCGCCTCACCAACACCTGGTGGGCGGTGATTCTGCCCTCGCTGGCCAACAGCCTGGGGGTGTTTTTCATGCGGCAGAACTTCCTGAGCCTGCCAGCAAGCCTGCTCGAGGCCGCCCGTATAGATGGGGCCGGTGAGTTTCGCATCTTCTTCCGCATAGCCGTGCCGCTGGTGCTCCCGGCCATGGCCGCCCTGGCCATCATCCTCTTTTTGGCCTCCTGGAACGACTACCTGTGGCCTTTGCTGGTGCTCTCGGATCGGGAGATGCAGACCGCCCCGGTGGCGCTGGGCTCGCTGATTGGGCTTACACGGGTCTCGTGGGGGGGCATCATGGTGGGGGCGGTCATGACCACCCTGCCCTTCCTGGTGCTGTTCCTGTTCCTGCAGCGCTACTTTATTGCGGGCATTACCGCGGGAGGGGTGAAGGATTGATACACACCCTGTTCCGCACTCTACAAAGCCCACCCGCGGCTGGGATTCCTTCGGTGAAGGTTGATCCCTCGAGCCCATTCCCCCTTCTGCGCGACCGCGCACTTTACCCTGAGCTATGTTAGGCGTCTGCTACTATCCCGAACACTGGCCCCGCGAACGCTGGGCCGAGGATGCCCGGCGCATGCGCGAACTGGGCCTGACCTACGTACGCATTGGCGAGTTTGCTTGGAGCGCCATAGAGCCCGACCCGGGCCGCTTTACCTGGGACTGGCTGGATGCGGCCATAGAAACCCTGGGCCAAGCCGGCCTCAAGGTGGTGCTGGGCACCCCCACCGCCACCCCACCCAAGTGGCTCATCGACCAGCACCCCGACATCCTGGCCTACGACATCCAGGGACGGCCCCGCAAGTTTGGCTCGCGCCGGCACTACAGCTTTAGCAGCCGGGTTTACCGCGAGGAGGCCCGCCGCATCGTCACCCTGCTGGCCCAGCGCTACGGCCCCAACCCCTATGTGGCCGGCTGGCAGACCGACAACGAGTACGGCTGCCACGACACCACCCGCAGCTACGGCCCCGAAGACCTGCGGGCCTTCCGGCTGTGGCTACAGGCCCGCTACGGCAGCATCGAGGCCCTCAATCAGGCCTGGGGCAACGTGTTCTGGAGCATGGCCTACCGGGCTTTTGGTGAGATCGACCTGCCCAACCAGACCGTTACCGAGGCCAACCCTTCGCACTGGCTGGATTTTTACCGCTTTAGCTCGGATCAGGTGGCCGCCTTTAATCGCATGCAGACTGAAATCCTGCGGCAGTATGCCCCCGAGAAGTTCATCGTGCACAACTTCATGGGCTACACCCCGGACTTCGACCACTTCAAGCTGGCCCAGGATCTCGACATCGCCGGCTGGGACAGCTACCCCCTGGGCTTCACCGACATGGACGTGCTGCCCTGCACAACAGAGGAAAAGCTCCGCTACGCCCACAGCGGCCACCCCGATATGGCCGCCTTCCACCACGACCTCTACCGCGGGGTCAAGCCGCGCTGGTGGGTGATGGAGCAGCAGCCGGGGCCGGTCAACTGGGCCCACCACAACCCCTCCCCGGCCCCCGGCATGGTGCGGCTGTGGACCTGGGAAGCCCTGGCCCACGGCGCCGAGGTGGTGAGCTACTTCCGCTGGCGGCAGTTTCCCCAGGCCCAGGAGCAGTTCCACGCCGGGCTGAACCGGCCCGATTTCGAGCCCGACCTGGGCTTTTTCGAGGCCCGGCAGGTAGCCCAGGAGCTCGGCCAGCTGCCCCTACCCCCAAGCGCCCCGGCCCCTGTGGCCCTGGTCTTCGACTACGAGGCCGACTGGGTCTACCGGATCCAGCCGCAGGGCCAGGGGTTTGTGTACCGCGACCTGGTCTGGAATTTTTATCAGGCCCTGCGCAGCCTGGGGCTGGATGTGGACATCGTGCCACCGGGGGCCCGCCTGAGCCCTTACCGGCTGGTGGTGGTGCCCAGCCTGCCCATCCTGCGCGAAGCGGCCCTGCAGGCCTTCCAAGAGGCCCCTGGCGCTGTGGTGTTTGGGCCGCGCACCGGCTCAAAAACCGAGGCCCTGGGCATACCGGCCCAGCTGCCCCCTGGCGCTTTGCAGGCCCTGCTGCCCATCAAGGTAACCCGGGTGGAAAGCTGGCGCCCCGGCCTGAGCGAGACCGTTGTCTGGCAGGGCCGGCCCTGGCCGGTGGGGGTCTGGAAGGAGTGGCTCGAGTCCAGCCTCACCCCGGTGGCCACCTTTGCCGATGGCAAGGGGGCCATCTACCAGCACCACAACCGGCACTACCTGGCCTTCTGGCCGGGCCGGGAGTTTCTGCAAAGCTATCTGGCCGGGGTGGCCCAGGGCCTGGGCTTGCCGATCCAACCCCTGCCCGAGGGCCTGCGCATGCGGCGGCGGGGCCCCTGGGCGTTTGCCTTCAACTACACCAACCAGCCCCAGCCCGCCCCAACCCCCCCAGGCGCCCGGTTCATTTTGGGCGGCCCCACCGTGGCCCCTTATGATCTAAGTATCTGGATCGAGGAGTGACGCCGTGCAGATTCAGGGCTACGAGTTCAACATCAGCGCGGGCCGGCTCGAGGAGACCCTGGGCGGCTACCTGCTGAGCGGCAAAACCGTCCAGATCGGGCATCCCTTTGGACGCACCCTATTTTTCAAGCACGGCTGGCAGAGCTGGAGCGAGGCCGGCTGGGTGAGCCTGAAGGAGAGCCCCCAGCCCATCCAGCCCCCCGAGCGGCGGCCCCAGTGCGACGACCCCGCCTACGCCCTCTCGCCAGTGCACGGCGGCAGCGGCCTGGGGGGCCTCGAGGGCCACGACGGGCGGATGCTCTTCCTGGGGGCTCTGCGTCCGGGGGCGCGCATCGAGGCCGACCGCCTCTATTTGAAGGGTATCTGCGACCACGAAACCCAGTGGTTTCTGGCCTACGGCGAACAGCAAGAAGTGCTGACCCGCTACGCCGAACTGCTGGCCAACACCCTGGGCGTCCGGGGCCAGCAGCCCGCCCCCCGGGTCTGGTGTAGCTGGTATAGCTATTACAGCGATATCTCAGAAAGCAAGATGCTGGAGACCATCGCCGGTTTGCAGGGCCTGCCCTTCGAGGTGTTCCAGCTCGACGACGGCTGGCAGCAAAACATGGGCGACTGGGAGCCCAACCACAAGTTCCCCTCGGGCATGAGCACCATCGCCCTGCGGGCCCAGAGCCAGGGCCTGACCCCCGGCCTCTGGCTGGCCCCCTTTATCGCCCGGCCCAGCTCCAGCCTGTTCAAGGAGCACCCCGACTGGTTCTTGCGCGACGAGCAGGGCGAGCTGGTCTCGGCGGGCAGCAACTGGGGCGGCTACTACGCGCTGGACGTGACCCTGCCAGCCGTACAAAGCTGGCTGCAGAGCCTGATCCAGAAGGTGCGGGGCTGGGGCTACCGCTACTTGAAGCTGGACTTTCTGTTCGCCGCTGCGCTGCCCGGCAAACGGCACGCCAACGAGTCCCGCGAGGAGGCCTACCGCGAAGCCCTGCGCCTCATCCGCGAGGCCGCCGGCGACGATGTGTACATCCTGGCCTGCGGGGCCCCCATCCTGGCCTCGCTGGGCCTGGTGGATGGGCTGCGCATCGGGCCGGACGTGGCCCCTTACTGGGACAACGAAGACCGGCGGGTGTACCTGCACGACCCCACCGGCCCCAGCGCCTACAACGCCCTGCGCACCAGTCTGCACCGCCTCTGGCTGAAGCCGCTGGTGCACACCGACCCCGACGTGGCCTACTTCCGCACCCGCTACAACCTGCTCACCCCGGCCCAGCGCGCGGCGTTGCAGGATCTGGCCCTGGTCGCGGGCTTCAAGGCCACCTCCGACCCCCCCGAGTGGCTGGACGGCGAGGAGCGGGAACAGCTCAGGGAGTGGCTCGAGGCCACCCCCTCCATCCTCCAGACCGGCCCCTACACCTTCAAGATTGGTGGGCGTGAAGTGGATTTCTCGAGCTGGCTGGAGATCTAGCCCCGCTTCGCGCCTTATGACCCTCGAGGAGACCATGCATAAGCGCGTGTATACAAAAAAAGACGGCCGGATGCTGTATCTGTACGGCCTGAAGCCCCACACCCTACCGGCGCTCGAGGAAGGCGAAAACACCGGCCAGGCCCAGTCCCACGCCCGCTGGCACCCCCTGCGGCAGGAGTGGGTGGTGTTTGCCGCCAGCCGCCAGGGGCGCACCTTCCTGCCTCCCAAAGAATATGACCCCCTGGCCCCCAGCAGGCCCGGCGGCTTCCCCACCGAGATTCCCTTCGAAGACTTCGAGATCGCCGTCTTTCAGAACCGCTGGCCCTCCCTCTCCCCCCACGCCGGGGCTCCGCCCGAGGGCCTGGTCATCCCCACCCGTGATGCGAAAGGCGACTGCGAGGTGGTGGTGTATACCCCCGAGCACAGCGGCAGCCTGGCCTCTTTAAGCCCCGAGCGGCGCGAGCTGCTGGTGCGGGTCTGGGCCGACCGCTACCGCGAGCTGTACGCCCGCCCCCAGATCCAGTACGTGATGCCCTTCGAGAACCGGGGCGAGCAGATGGGGGTCACGCTGCACCACCCCCACGGGCAAATTTACGCCTACCCCTGGGTTCCACCCATCCTGCAAAAGGAGCTCGAGGCCTTCCAGAAAAGCCCCCTGCTGCTCAATCTGCTGCCGCACCTGGGGCCCTACACGGTGCTGGAGGATGCGCACGTGCTGGCCTGCATCCCCCCTTTTGCCCGCTACCCTTACGAGGTGCTGCTCTTCCCCAAACAGTTCCGCCCCGGCCTGTGGGCCTTTACCGAGGAGGAGATCCGCAGTTTCGCCAAAGCCTTGGGCCAGGTGGTGCAGAAGCTGGATAACCTGTTCCACAAGCCCATGCCCTACGTGATGGCCCTGCACGCCGCCCCCAAAGGCGCGGAGGACGTTTTCCATTTTCACGTGGAGTTCTACCCGGCCCTGCGCACCGCCGACAAGCTCAAGTACCTGGCCGGCACCGAGCTGGCCGCCGGCACCTTTGCCATGGATGCCCTGCCCGAGGAGACCGCGCGGGTGCTGCGCGAGGTGGCGATCTGAGCACGGCCCTTGGTCTACCCTGGATTTTTTATGAGTGTGCCTAACAAGAAAGCGATAGCCTGAGGTATGAACGATTTTGCACTCACCCGACTGCGGGCCTGGATGGAAGGCCAGGGTTTTGCGCGTTTTTTTGTACAGCAGCCCGAGAACTTCGCCTGGCTTACCGGCGGCGACAACACCGTGGTCGCCTTTCGCCCGGTGGCGGCCTGGCTCGAGGTCACCCCCGACGGCGTGCGGCTCCACGCCTCGCAGATCGAGGCCGGGCGGCTATTGGACGAGGAGGTACCGGGCCTCGAGGTCGTGCGCTACCCCTGGTACAGCCCGCCCGCCCCCCAGGGGCCCAGCGACAGCGAGCACGACCTCACCCCTTTGCGCCTGGTGCTCTCGCCGGAAGAACAGGCCCGCTACCGCGCCCTGGGGCGGGATGCCGCGGCGGCCCTGGGCGAGAGCCTCCGCTTCGCCGACCCCGGCTGGAGCGAGTACGAGCTGGCCGGGGCCATCAGCGAGGAGCTCCTGTCCAAGGGCATCCAGCCCCTGGTTCTGCTGGTCGCCGGTGAGGAACGGCTCTTCCGCTACCGCCACCCCATCCCCAAGCAGCAGCCCCTGGGGCGGCTGTTTATGGGGGTAATCTGTGGGCGGCGGCACGGCCTGATCGCCAATGTGAGCCGCCTGCGCAGCTTCGGTCACCCGGAGGCCCAGCGCCTCAACCAGCAGGTCTGCCAGATCGAGGCCGCCGCCCTCGAGGCCTCGAGGCCCGGCGCAACCCTGGGCGAGGTGCTGGAAAGCATCCGCACCGCCTACCAGGCCATCGGCCAGCCCCAGGAGTTTGAAAACCACCACCAGGGCGGCCTGACCGGCTACAAAAGCCGCGAGGTGCTGGCCCGGCCCGGCAACCCCACCCGGCTCGAGCCCGGCATGGCCCTGGCCTGGAACCCCAGCCTGCCCGGCGCCAAGGTCGAGGACACCTTCTTGCTGACAGAAACGGGGTTGGAAAACCTCACTCAAGACCCGAACTGGCCGACGATGCAGATAAGTGGGCGCTGGCGTCCGATGGTGCTCGAGGGCTAATACCCCTGTCTTCTCTATCCTGACCAGGTTATGTTCAAAGATATCTTTGGCACCGATCCCGCCGTATCCGTCGCGGCTCCCGGCCGCGTCAACCTGCTGGGCGAACACACCGATTACAACGGGGGGTTTGTCCTCCCCACCCCCCTCCCCTACCAGACCTATATCGAAGCCGCCCCCGCCGAGGGCCTCGAGGCCTACGCCGAAAACTTTCAGGAGCACAAAAGCCGCGGGCTGGAGGTGGCCCGGCAGGGGGACTGGCTGGATTACCTCGCAGGCTGCGTGTGGGCGCTGCGCCGGCAGGGGTATGCCGTGCCGGGCCTGCGGGCCTACATCCGCAGCGAGGTGCCCATGAGCGGGGGGCTCTCGAGCTCGGCGGCGCTGGAAGTGGCCACCCTGCGGGCCTTGCGCGCGCTTTATGGCCTTCCCCTCGACGATGTGCAGATCGCCCTGCTGGCCCAGCAGGCCGAGGTGGAGTACGTGGGCGTGCGCTGCGGCATCATGGATCAGATGGCCTCCTCGGTGGGGCGGCTGGGGTACGGGCTGTTTCTGGACACCCAAAGCCTAAAGACCCGGCTGGTGCCCCTGCCGCCCGGCTACCGGGTGGCCGTGGTGGACTCCTCGGTACCGCGCCGCCTGGCCGAGTCGGGCTACAACACCCGCCGCAGCGAGTGCGAGCAGGCCTGCGCGCTCCTGGGGGTGCCGTCGTTGCGCGCACTCTCCCCTGCCGACCTTCCGCGCCTCGAGGCCCTGCCCGAGCCCCTGAACCGCCGGGCCCGCCACGTGGTCAGCGAGAACCAGCGCGTGCTGGAGGGGGTGGCGGCGCTGGAGCAGGGCGATATCCAGCGCTTCGGCGAGCTGATGGTGGCCTCGCACCGCTCGCTACGCGACGATTACGAGGTCTCGATCCCCGAGCTCGACCGGCTGGTGGAGGCCGAGCTGCGCCACGGGGCTGTGGGGGCCCGCCTGACCGGGGCCGGCTTTGGCGGCTCGACGGTGGCGCTGGTCGAGGCCTCTAAATACGAAGATTTCAAAAAGGGCGTCTTGCAGGACTACCCCAGGGCACGCTTTTTTTGAGCTCGAGCCTCTCCGGTATAATCCCGACCATGGCCGATCTTCCCCCCATCCTGGCGGTGTTCGCCCACCCCGACGACGAAGCCTTCCCCACCGGCGGCACCCTGGCCCACTACGCCCGGCAGGGGCATCCGGTCTACCTGGCCTGCGCCACCCGGGGCGAGGCCGGGCAGCTCAAAGACCCCGCCCTACCCGTGGAGGATATGGGCGCATGGCGCACCCGGGAGCTCGAGGCCTCCTGCCGGGCCCTGGGCCTCCAGCCCCCCATCTTTCTGGGCTACCACGACTCGGGCTGCAACGAGCGGCTGCGCCGCGACGACCCCCAGGCCCTCCACAACGCCAACCTGTGGGAGGTGGAGGCCAAAATCCGCGAGCTTATAGCCAAGCTTCAACCCAAAATCCTGATCACCTTCGACCCTCACGGGGGCTACGGACACCCCGACCATCTGGTCATTCACCGCGCCACCACCGCCGCGTTCTTCTCCACAGGCCACCTGCCCAACCCTCCAGCGCGCCTTTTCTACAGCGTTTTCACCAGCGAATACGCCGCCGCCATGCAGCAAAGCGGCCAGGCCAACAGCATCCTGGGCGGCCTCGACCCCCAGGTCTTCGGCGTGGCCGAGAACACCTTGGCGGTGCGGATGAACGTGCAGGCCTACCTCCCCCAAAAGCGAGCGGCCATCGCCGCCCACCGCTCGCAGTTCACCGAGCGCATAGAGGCCATGAACGCCACCCTCGAGCAGCAAACCCTCATGGAGCAGTTGATCTCATACCAAATCTCCCTCGAGGTGACACCTATAGTAGGATTGGGGAATGGGTCGTAGGATTGCCCCAATCGATTGGACTGAAAGCGCAGAGGAGCTGGAGGCACAGTATAGACGGGAGAAGCACCTGGAACGACGTAAACGGCTGCAGGCGATGTGGCTGGTACGTCGAGGCAAAGCTGCACAGGATGCGGCCAAAGAAGTGGGGATTGGACGTAAAACCCTCAACCGGTGGCTGGCTTGGTATCGGGCCGGGGGATTGCAGGAGGTGTTGAAGCGCGTACCGGGCTGGGGGGTCAAGGTCAGTCGAGCCTGGTTGGATCAAGACCAACAACTGGAACTGCGAGCCGAGAGTGCCCAAGGAAGCTTTCGCACCTACGAAGAAGCGCGGCAGTGGGTGCAACAACGCTTTGGGGTGCAGTACAGCTATAAAGGCCTCTATGGGCTGATGGCTCGATGGAAGATTCACCCCAAAGTACCGCGACCGAGTGCTGCCAAGGCCGATGCGGCAGCGCAAGCGCGCTGGAAAAAGGGGGGCTCAAAGCCCTGATAGCCGAGCAGCTCCACCGAGGGGGTCAGACCCTGGGGGAGGCTCTGGGCCGGATTGGGTTTAGCGATGAGCTGCGGTTGGGACTGCTGGGTCAAGTTCGACGGGTGCTGGCGCCTCGGGGGGTGAAGGTCGTTCAAACGGTACAGCGGGCATACCAGTATGCCTACCTGCTGCTGGCGGTGATACCGGCCATCGGTCAGTTGAGGTGGGGTTGGATTCCCCGCCTGAAGCAAGAACACCTCAAACCGGTGCTGGAGCAATGGGGGTTAGCCATCAACGTTTGGGATGGGGCGGGGGTTCATCGGGGTCGTAGCCTATCCGAGCTAGCGGGGAGTCGTATCCTTCAACCGGCCTATTCGCCCGAGCTCAATCCTGCCGAGCGGGTGTTTGAGGAGGTCAGGCGGGCCATTGAAGGCAAAGTGTACCCTTCGCTGGAACACAAACGCCTGGCTGCCGAGGAGTTCCTCACCCAGCTTGCGGCTGATCCAACCAGGGTCAAGCGGCTTTGCTTTTGGCCTTGGATTCAAGAGGCTTTATGTGTCACCTCGTCGTAGAGTTGGTATCAGTAGAAACCTTCGCCCTGGGCGGAACCCGCGGCCCCATCCCGCGCTGGCCCTTGCAGGATCTGTTCGATGGTCTGTAAAGCACTCAGGCTTTGGGCGCCTCGCGCCCGGAGTCCTCACCCCACGGCAGGGAACGGATCTCCTCCGGGGTGATCTGGTACTTCTCCGCGCACCAGTGGCACTGCACCTCAGCCCCCCCGTCCTGCTCGATCATTTCTTCACGTTCCTCCGGCGAAAAATAGACCAGGGCGCTGAGAGCCCGTTCCCGGCTGCAGCGGCAGCGGAACGCCAGGGGAATATATCCTTCACGGAAGCCCACCGCGCTCAGATCGGTAGGATCATAGCCCAGGCCCTCCAATAAGGTCTCGACGGCCCCATTCAACCCTTTTTCTAGAAGCAAATCGGTGATACCGGTACGACCCTGCAGGTTGCGCTCGAGCCTCTCAATCACCTCGTCGGGGCAGCCCGGCAATACCTGAATTGCCACACCCCCTGCGATCTGCACCTCACCCTGTCCATGCAACCGCACCCCCAGCAGCACCGCCGAGGGGATCTGCTCCGACTGCCACAAATAGCGAGCCAGGTCTTCAGCGATCTCGCCGCTTACCAGCTCCACGCTGGACTGGTATATCTCTTCATTGGATAAAAGCCGGTCAACCCTGAGTTCACCCTTACCAATGGCCGATCCCACATCAAGCTTGCCATCGAACCTTAGGGGTGGATTGGCCTGGGGATTCTTAACATAGCCCCGCACAAACCCATCCGGCGCAGCCTCCACCACCGCTCCACCCAGCGGCCCATCCCCCATAAACTGCAAACTTATCCGCTCCTTGGGGGTTTTAGAAAGCAGAAAAGTTAGAAGCAAGACCCCGCTCATGGCCCGGCCCAGCGCAGCGGTCGCGGTGGGCGAAAGCCGATGGCGTTCCCTGGCTTCCTCAGCAATATCGGTGGTTTCTACGGCCAGCACCCGCAGGTTTCCCTCTGCAGCCAGCCCACGAATCAAACGACCCATAACTTTCCGATTCTAACAGCAACATCCCCTGCAAAAGGGTGTTGGTTCAGGGTTTCGCGATTGCAAATCCATCACCAAACAATACCAGCCGTAGTTCATTGTGCCGTGTTGCTCTAGAATACTCTGACATGTTTCGAGTATCCTGGGCCATATGAACCTCGACTCCCCCCGTATTCTGGTGCTCAATGCCGGGTACGAACCCCTGGGCCTGGCCAGCGTCAAGCGCGCCGTCATCCTGGTTATGAACGGAACCGCCGAGGTGGTCGAGGAAAGCGGCGAATACCTACGAACTCCCAGTACCCCCTACCCCATCCCCAGCATTATCCGCCTCAAACGCCTTGTTCGCCGCCCTCCGGGGCGGCTTGCCCTTAACCGTCGGAATATTCTGCGCCGCGATGGCTACACCTGCCAGTACTGCGGTAAGCGCGGGGGCGATCTCACAGTAGACCACGTCTTCCCCAAAAGCCGGGGGGGGCGCAGCATCTGGGAAAACCTGGTTACCGCCTGCCGTCCTTGCAACCTTAAAAAGAAAAACCGCACCCCCGAGGAAGCCGGGATGCGTTTGGCTCGCCGCCCCATCGCGCCGCGTCATAGCCTGCTGCTGGTGGCCGACCTACCCCACCTGCCCGAGGCCTGGCGCACTTATCTGCCTGATATGGATCATCCCCGCTAAGCCAAACTCCTTTAGGGTGTTGAAAACAAAACCCCCTGCCATGCCAGCAGGGGGATATGGTGATTTGGAGCGGGAAACGGGACTCGAACCCGCGACCCCAACCTTGGCAAGGTTGTGCTCTACCAACTGAGCTATTCCCGCAAAGAAAAAAACCTCTGCGCTGCCCTACTCTCCCAGGCCCCTTCGAGCCAAGTACCATCGGCGCAGGCACGTTTCACTTCCGTGTTCGGAATGGGAACGGGTGGTACCATGCCGCTATGAGCACAGAGGTTTCCAATGTTTTACTTTTCAAAGTTGGATTGAAAAAGGGGTAGAGGAGGGAAGGGGTATCCAGATCAGTGCATAAAGGTCAAGACCTCGGACGATTCGCACGGGTCGGCTCAACGCATCGCTGCGCGTACACCTCCCGCCGATCCACCCGGTATTCTACCGGGGTCCTTACCGGATTGACTCCGTGAGAAGGCTCATCTTGGGGCAAGTTTCCCGCTTAGATGCTTTCAGCGGTTATCTCTCCCGTACTTGGCTACCCTGCTTATGCCCTTGGAAGAACAGCAGGAAAACCAGCGGTACGTCCACTCCGGTCCTCTCGTACTAGGAGCAGCCCCCCTCAACCTTCTTGCGCTCGTGACGGATAGAGACCGAACTGTCTCACGACGTTCTGAACCCAGCTCGCGTGCCACTTTAATGGGCGAACAGCCCAACCCTTGGGACCTTCTTCAGCCCCAGGATGTGACGAGCCGACATCGAGGTGCCAAACGATTCCGCCGCTATGGACGCTCGGGAATCATCAGCCTGTTATCCCCAGGGTAACTTTTATCCGTTGATCTATGGCCCTTCCACACAGAACCACAGGTTCACTAGGCCCCGCTTTCGCGTCTGCTCGGCTTGCAGGCCTCACAGTCAGGCTCCCTTCTACCCTTGCGCTCTCTGGTGGGTTTCCGTCCCACCTGAGGGAACCTTTGGGCGCCTCCGTTACCTTTTGGGAGGCGACCACCCCAGTCAAACTGCCCATCAAGCCCTGTCCCCGTCAACGGGTTAGAAATCCAGACGTCTCAGGGTGGTATCTCACCGTCGCCTCCACCGAGACCAAAGCCCCGGCTTCATAGGCTCCCACCTATCCTGCGCAGAAACGGCCGAATCTCAAGGCCAGACTACAGTAAAGCTCCATGGGGTCTTTTCGTCCTGCCACGAGTAGGCTGCATCTTCACAGCCAGTTCAATTTCACCGGGTCCCTCGCTGAGACAGCGCGCTGATCGTTACGCTTTTCGTGCAGGTCGGAACTTACCCGACAAGGAATTTCGCTACCTTAGGACCGTTATAGTTACGGCCGCCGTTCACTGGGGCTTCGGATCAGGGCTTGCACCCCTCCCCTTGACCTTCCAGCACCGGGCAAGCGTCGCTCCGTATACTTCCACTTACGTGTTCGCACAGAGCTGAGTTTTTGGTAAACAGTCGCCAGCGCCTATTCACTGCGGCTCGCTCATCGCGAGCACCCCTTCTCCCGAAGTTACGGGGCTAGATTGCAAAGTTCCTTAGCGAGGGTTCTCCCGCGCGCCTTGGTGCATTCACACCCACCCACCTGTGTCGGTTTACGGTACGGGTACTGCGCAGTTATGCTTAGAGGCTTTTCTCGGCTCCATGGCTTCAGCGAGTTGTCACCTTGCGGCTTCCACACCACCCACCGGTAACGGACTACGGATTTGCCTGTAGTCCCCTTTGGGCTTCTGTCCGGGCTCGTCCATGGCTCCGGTTCGCCTAGCCTAAAGCGTCCCCCCATCGCACTGCGCAGTAGGACTGGAATATTAACCAGTTGTCCGTCGGCCTCGCCTCTCGGCTTATCCTTAGGCCCCGCCTAACCCTACGATGACGACCATCGCGTAGGAAACCTTGGGTTTACGGCGAAGGGGATTCCCACCCCTTTTATCGTTACTCATGCTGGCATTCGCACTTCCCGTACCTCCACCACTCCTCACGGTATGGCTTCATCGGCATAGGGAACGCTCCTCTACCACTCAACCAGGCAAAGCCCGGCTAAGTCCGCGAATTCGGTGACAGGTTTAAGCCCCGATCATTTTCAGCGCAGGGTCACTCGACTAGTGAGCTATTACGCACTCTTTAAAGGATGGCTGCTTCTAAGCCAACCTCCTAGCTGTCTGGGCAACCCCACATCTTTATCCACTTAACCTGTACTTGGGGACCTTATTCGGCGGTCTCTGTTGTTCCAGCGCTCGGACACGGATGTTAGCACTCGTGCCCTCACTCCCGGACTCCATTTCGGACCCTTCAGAGTTTGAAAGGGTTTGGTAGGCTGGTAGGCCCCCTAGCCCTATCAGTGCTTTACAGGCCCAAATAAGCATCCGAGGCTGACCCTAAAGTCATTTCGAGGAGAACCAGCTATCTCCCAGATCGGTTAGCTTTTCACTCCTAACCCCAGCTCATCCGAAGGATTTGCATCTCCCACCGGTTCGGCCCTCCACGCGGTGTCACCCGCGCTTCAGCCTGGCCAGGACTAGCTCTCTGGGTTTCGGGTCTACGGCAGCCGACTATGCGCCCTGTTCGGACTCGCTTTCGCTACGCCTCCGCCTTCCGGCTTAAGCTCGCCGACTACCGTAAGTCGCCAGCTCATGCTTCAATAGGCACACCAAAAGACCGCTACTCGCGTAGATAGTCCTTTGATTGCTTGTAAGCACACGGTTTCAGGTTCTATTTCACTCCCCTCCCGGGGTTCTTTTCACCTTTCCCTCACGGTACTGGTCCGCTATCGGTCACCTAGAGTATTTAGCCTTACGCGGTGGGCCGCGCAGATTCACCCATAGCTCCACGAACCACAGGCTACTCGGGTACTGGCTACTAGCCTCCGCCTTTCGTCTACAGGACTTTCACCTTCTCTGGTGGGCTTTCCCAAAACCCTTCGACTAGACTTCCGCTTCGATATCGCCAGCCCCACAACCCCGCTGAGCACGCTCAACGGTTTAGGCTCCTCCCCTTTCGCTCGCCGCTACTCAGGGAATCGATTCCTCTTTCTTCTCCTCTGGGTACTTAGATGTTTCAGTTCCCCAGGTTCCCCCCACCCGTAGGTGGTGACCTGTGTTCCCACAGGCCGGGTTCCCCCATTCGGACATCCCGGTATCAACGCTTACTACCAGCTCCACCGGGCTTTTCGCAGGTAATCACGTCCTTCATCGGCTTAGGTGCCAGGGCATCCACCGTGTGCCCGTTCTATCTTGACCTTACTCTCCTCCTCAGGGATTCCCCCCGAAGATAAAGGCCTATTCACACCACCCTGCAACGCCCCCATCGCTCACGCATATGAAAGCGCCCAGAATGGACTTCCTTCCTACTCCTTACTACCCCTTTTTCATGATCCTCGCGCCTGCTTCCTATCGCGGCGCAACGAGAAGAATATCAAAGGCAGTAAAAGCTGTCAATAGGGGTTCTGGCTTGGAGGGGGGGGCACGCTGAAAATTAGCGCCTCGAGCACCGCTTATGCTTATGAATATGAAGCAGAATCTATCTGTCGAGGAAGCCCTGGAGATGGTATTGCAGGAGGCCAGGCCCCGGCAAACCATCGAGCACCTGCCTTTAGCCGCAAGCTATGGTGCGGTTTTAGGGGAGGATCTGATCTCGAAGGTGCATCACCCCTCTGCCGACGACACCTCGGTAGACGGCTACGCCTGCCTCGAGGCCGACACTCGAAGCGCTTCTCTGGGCAACCCAGTCCGGCTAAGGGTCATCGGGCAATCCCCCGCAGGCAAACCTTTTTCTGGAAGGATTGGGAGAGGTGAGGCTGTGCAGGTTTTTACCGGTGCCCCCATTCCCCCTGGGGCCGACGCGGTAATTCGCGTGGAGGATACCCTGCGCGAAGGCGAGTTTGTATGGCTGATGAAACCTGCTTCAGCTACGGATATCCGCCGTAAGGGGGACGATCTGGTAGAGGGGCAGACCTATCTGCGCAAAGGCGATCTGCTTACGCCAGGACGGGTGGGGCTGGCCGCGGCCATGGGGTATGCCACCCTGCCGGTGGTGAAGCGGCCCCGGGTGGGCATTTTGTCTACTGGGGATGAGGTGGTTGAGCCCGGGGAGGCGCTGCCCTATGGGGGTGTGTACAACTCCAACAGCTACTCTTTAGCGGGACTGGTGGTGGAGGCCGGGGGTGAGCCTGTTATTTTGCCCAAGATCTCAGACAGCGTAGAAGGCTTGCGCACCCAGCTACAGCGGGCCGGGCAGCTCGACCTGCTTCTTACCAGCGGGGGGGTCTCGATGGGGGAGTACGACATCGTGCGGCGGATGCTCGAGCGCGAGGGGGAGATCCATTTCTGGAAGGTTCGCATGCAGCCTGGAGGCCCTTTGCTCTTTGCCACCTGGAATGGACTGCCCCTGCTGGGCCTGCCGGGCAACCCGGTCTCGGCCATGGTTACCTTTTTGCTTTTCGGGCGGCCTTTGCTCTTCAAGCTGCTCGGGCGCACCGACCCACCCCTCAGCCGGCGCCGGGCCATCGCCGATACCCCCTTTGAGGCCAACCCCACCCGCCGGGCCTACCGCCGGGCCGTGCTGCGCTGGACGGAGGAGGGCTACCGTGTGGCCACCACCGGGAACCAGTCGAGTGCGGTACTGCGGTCAATGGCGGTGGGGAATGCCCTGGTGGTGCTCGAGGCCGGCGTTTCAGCTCAGCCGGGCGAGATCGTGGAAGTAATACCTTTCCCCGGCACGACTTGACAAAACCCCTCCCATCCCCCACACTGCAAGGGTTGCGCTTACTCAAAACCGCAGGGTGCGGTCGGGCGCATGGTTCAACAAAGCCGTACATCCTACCCCTGTACAGTTTGGACATTCGGTTCTTTCTGGGATGAGCGGCTCGAACCCTATGGGGTTGGTTTCGCCCAGCGTGGCATTCAGCCCACACCCAAAAGGACGTTAGAAACATGGAGTTTTCTGCATTTACGTTAAGACCCGAGGTTGCCCAGGCTATAAAAGCCAAAGGTTTCACCACCGCCACCCCCATCCAGGCCGCGGCCATCCCGCTGGCCCTGGAGGGCAAAGACGTGCTGGGCCAGGCCCGCACCGGCACCGGCAAGACCCTGGCCTTTGGCATACCCATCGCCCACCGGCTGGACGCGGCCCGTGAGCGGGGGCGCGCCCCCCGGGCCTTCGTCCTCACCCCTACCCGTGAGCTGGCCCTTCAGGTGGCCAAGGAGCTGGAGTGGCTGGCCCCACACCTGACCATCACCCCCATCTACGGCGGCACCGGTTACGGCAAGCAGGCCGAGGCCCTCAGGCGCGGCAGCGATGTGGTGGTGGCCACCCCAGGCCGGGCCATTGATTACCTGGAGCAGGGCGTGCTCGACCTTTCCAGGGTTGAGATGGTGGTGCTCGACGAGGCCGACGAGATGCTCTCGATGGGCTTCGAGGAAGCGGTGGAGCAGCTCTTAGAAGCCACCCCGCCCACCCGCCAGACCCTGCTGTTCTCGGCCACCCTGCCCACCTGGGCCCGCCGCCTTTCGGAGCGCTACCAGAAGGCGGCCATTCATATCAACGTCATCAAGGACGAGGCCATCTCCTACGAGGAAGTAGCGATCCAGGCCCCCCTGCACAACCGCCTCTCGGTGCTTTCGGATCTGCTGTTCGCCTACGCCCCCGAGCGCGCCATCGTCTTTACCAGCACCAAGGCCGAGTGCAACGACCTGGCCCTGGGCCTGGAGAGCCGGGCCCATAGCGCGGCCCCCATCCACGGCGATATGAGCCAGATTGACCGCGAGCGGGTGATGGAGCGCTTCCGCAGTGGGGCGGTGAGCGTGCTGGTGGCGACCGATGTGGCCGCTCGAGGGCTGGACATCCCCGAGGTAGACCTGGTGGTGCACTACCGCCTGCCCGATCAAAACGAGTCGTACCTGCACCGCTCGGGCCGCACCGGGCGGGCCGGGCGCTCGGGCAAGGTGGTGATTCTTTATGGCCCACGGGAGAAGCGTGAACTGGAGACCCTCGAGCGCGAACTCAAGCGCAACTTCAAGCGGGTGAACCCGCCCACCCCTGAGGAGGTCATGGCCGCCAAATGGGCCGGGCTGGCCCGCCGCATCGCAAGGCAGCCCGAGGCCGATAAAAAGCTCTGGCGCGAACAGGCCGAGCGCCTGATTGCCGAGGGCGGCGTAGACGCCGTGGCCGGGATGCTGGCCCTGATTCTGGGCGGCGCACCCACCCCCAAGAGCCTGCTGACCGGTGAGGAGAACTGGGTCACGGTCAAGCTCTCGGGCTCGCGTATCAGCGTGAACCGGGCGGTGGCGGTGTTGAAGGGCGCCGGAGCCGGGGAGATTGGCCGGATTCGCCTGGATGGGGATGTGGCCGCATACGTGGACATCCGCCCCGAGGATCTGGGCAAGCTGGATCACACCGCCCTACGCGACCTGCGCCTCACCAGGGCCACCGAGGTTCCCGCCGAAGCCCGGCCGTCCGAACGCCAGGCACAGGGCTTTGTGCGCGCTCAGGGCAAACGCCAGGGCCAGGGTCACCGCGAAGGCAGTGGACAGCGCCGCGGCCAGGGTGGGCGCCTTTTCGAAGGCCCGGCCGAAGACCGCCGCGAAGGGGAGCGTCGGCGGGTCGTGTACCGATAAACGATCTACAAGCAAAAGCCCCCTCGAGCGAGGGGGCTTTTTTTAAGCCTGCAAACGCGGGCGGCGCGCCCGGAGCAGAAGCCAGATGCCGGCCAGGAGCAGCAGGAGGGGCAGCCCCCACTGCAGCAAGAACCCCAGCAGACCCGCGGCCACGCCAATGGCACTGCCCACCACCCACAGCACCAGGCCCAGAACCATCAACACCAGCAGCAGCGGGAAGAGCATTACCCCCAGCACCGCCAAGGCCGGCAGGGCCGCAACGGCCAGCACCACCCCCAGGATGGGCCCCAGCAAACCCGTGACCAGCAGAACGGCCAGCACCACCAGCGACCACCCGAGTAGTTGCATGCCCTGAGGGTAGCGCATCCGGGGGTGGGGGTCGTAAGCCCCCTCACACTTCAAAGCTCCTCATCGCCACCCAAGCCCTGCTTACGGAAGCGGGCCACCAGCACGGGTGCGAGCAACGAGAGCCCCGCCAGCACCCACAGCCCAACGGCAATGGGGCTGCTGAACAGATAGCCCACGTCGCCGTTGCTGATGGTCATGGCCCGGCGCAGGTTGATCTCCATCAGGTAGCCCAGCACCAACCCCAGGAGCACCGGGGCCAGGGGAAACTCGAGCTTGCGCATCAGGTAGCCCACCAGCCCAAACACCGCCATCAGGAACAGGTCGAAGGGGTTGTTGTTGACCGCATAGACCCCAATGAAGCTGATGGCCAGCACCGCCGGAACCAAAAACCAGGCCGGCACCGCCAGAAGCCGCACAAAGAGGCCCACCAGGGGCAGGTTCAGGAGCAACAGCACCGCGTTGCCCACGTACATCGAGGCAATCAGACCCCAGACCACCTCGGGGTGCTTTTGGAACATCTGCGGCCCCGGCGTTACCCCCAGGCTCATCAGGGCCCCCAGCATGATGGCGGTCGTACCGCTACCGGGCAGGCCCAGGGTGAGCAGGGGAATCATGGCCCCGCCCGCCGCGGCGTTGTTGGCCGACTCGGGGGCCGCCACACCGCGCAGGTCGCCCTCACCAAAGCGGGCCTTGGAACCCAGCAGACGCTTCTCGGTGGTGTAGGCCACGAAGCTGGCAATGGAGGCCCCCGCGCCGGGCAGAACCCCTATCAGAAAACCCAGCACGCTGCTGCGCAGAATGGTGAAGAGCGAGCCCATGAAGTCCTTGAAGGAGAGGTAGATGCGCCCCACCTGGGCCCGCACGGCCCCAGGGGTTTTCTCCTCCAATAGCATCAGCACCTCGCTCACCGCGAAGAGGCCGATGGCCACCACCAGAAAATCCATGCCGTCTTCCAGTTGCAAAAAGCCAAAGGTGTAGCGCGAGATGCCCGACTGGGGATCCTGGCCCACGGTGGCCAGCATCAGGCCAAAGCCCGTGGCAATCAGGGCTTTAAACAGGTTCTTGCCCGCCAGGGCCGAGAGGGTGGAGAAGCCAAAGACCATCAGGGCGAAGTACTCGGCCGGCCCGAAGCGGATGGCCCACTGGGCCAGCAAAGGCCCCAGGGTCATCAGGCCCACCACCGAGAGGGTGCCGGCGATGAACGAACCCCAGGCCGCCATGGCCAGGGCCGGGCCGGCTTGGCCCTGTTTGGCCAGCTTGTTGCCGTCGATGGCCGTGACCACCGAGGAGGTCTCGCCGGGGATGTTGAGCAGGATGCTGGTGGTGGAGCCGCCGTACATGGCCCCGTAGTAGATGCCGGCCAGCAGAATCAGGGCCGACTCGGGCGGCATCTTGAGGGCAAAGGTGAGGGGCACCAGCAGGGCCACCCCGCTGATGGGGCCGATGCCGGGCAGCACCCCGATCAGCGTACCCACCAGGCAGCCCAGCACCACCAGGAGCAGGTTGAAGGGCTCCAGGGCCACTCCAAAACCGTTTAGAAGCGCTTGCAGGATGTCCATAGGCCGCTCCTATCCGAAAATCCGGCCCACCGGCAGGGTTACACCCAGGCCTTCGGTGAACAGGAAGTAGACCGCCAGGGTAAAGGCCAGCGCCCCCAAAAGCCCCTGCCACCAGCGCGCCCCAAACAAAACCGAGAGCAGGGTCATCTCGAGGGTGGTGGTGAGGATAAAGCCCAGCGGAACCACCAGGTAGGCGTAGGCCACCAGGCTCAGGAGCACCAGACCCAGCACCGGCCAGAAGCGCGGGGGGGGCCAGGTGGGGTTGGGGTCGGGCTTGAAGATTAGCCACAGGGCCGAAAGCCCCACCAGAATGGCGATGATGTAGGGGAAAGGCCGGGGGCCTAAGGGGTCGGAGAGGAAACCCACCTGCATCCGGCTGGCCTCGAGGGCATACCCCAGGGCCAGGAACAGAATCAGGATGCCTACGATGCGATCGGTCATAAGGGAGGCTCAAACGTATGGCCGACAGCCAGCAGCGGTGGGCCCTGGGCTATCGGCCATGATGCTTAGGGGCTAGCGGATGATGCCCAGCTCGCGTGAGAGGTTGCGGAACTGGTTGACCTGGCGGTCAATGAAGACCTGGAACTCGGCGCCGATCATGAAGAACTGGCCCAGGCTGTTCTGCTCGCGAATCCTGGCCCACTCGGGGCTGCGCTCCACCTGGCGCAGCGCGTTGGCCCAGAACTCATAGGCCGGGGTGGGCATGTTCTTGGGCACATAGAAGCCCCGCCAGACCACCCACTCCACGTTGTAGCCCAGCTCCTTGAGGGTGGGCACGTTGGCGTAAGGCGCGGGGAGGCGGCGGGGTGACATCATCCCCAGCACCCGCACCGTGCCGGCCTCGACCTGGGCGCGAAGCTCCGAGGCATCGCCGGCAAACACCTGGATAAAGCCCCCCAGCAAGGAGGTCAGGGCCTGGCCGCCACCGTCGAAGGGCACGTACTTGATCGAGCGCGGCTCGAGTCCCACCGCCCGGCCCAGCAGCAGCACCTTCATGTGATCCTGACCACCCACGGCGCTCCCACCCCCCACCGCAATCTTGCTGGGGTCGGCCTTCCAGGCCGCCACCAGCTCCTGCATGGTTTTCCAGGGGGCATCGGCTTTGACTGCTACCAGGCCAAAGTCGGCAGCCACGGCGCCCAGCCAGCGCACGTCGCGCTCGGTAAAGCGGCTGAACTGCCCCTGGGCCAGGCGCACCGTGGTGGCGGGGCTGGCCGCCACAATCAGGTTGGGGTCGTCGCCCCGTTGGGTGACCACGTTGGCGTAGGCCACCCCCCCACCACCCCCGGTTACGTTGGTGACCTTAATCGGTTGATTCACAATCTTGAGGTCTTGCATGACCTGGGCCACGCTGCGGCAGGTAAAGTCCCAGCCGCCACCGGCACCAGCGGGCGCAATACACTCAGGGTTGCGCGGGGTGAACTGGGCCAGCGCACCACCAATAGTCAGTACAACCACAGCCAACGTTACCCATCGCATCGTCTGTCCTCCTATGTTCAGCAAAAATCACCTGAGGTGTTGAGTGTCTAAGATTCT
Organism: Meiothermus taiwanensis WR-220; assembly: GCF_003568585.1. Lineage (NCBI taxonomy): Bacteria > Thermotogati > Deinococcota > Deinococci > Thermales > Thermaceae > Meiothermus > Meiothermus taiwanensis. The sequence goes on along the minus strand of NZ_CP021130.1, from coordinate 251,292 downwards.
ATCCCGTTGGCCCTGCCCGTCAAGACCGCCGGGCGCCCAGCAGAATAGAACCCTCGAGGCTTTTTAGCAGGGCCTCCCTCGAGCGCTCGAGGTGCTTCTGTAAGAAGCTCGCGGCCTCCTCAGCCTGCCCCTGCTGTACCAGCTCAATCAGCTGCAGGTGATCGCTCAGGGCCTGGTCGGCCCCCTGTGGACGGGTGATCTCGAGGTAGCGGGCCCGGTAGATGCGCTGCAGAACCTGGGCCAGCGAGGCCACCACAAAGCGGTTCCCGGTGAGCTTGGCCAGGGCCAGGTGAAAGTCGGTGGCTTTCTCCAGTTCCACCTCGGGGTCGAGGTCGGCCTCCACCGAGGCCAGCAGCTCCCGGAGCTGGCGGGCGTTGGGCCGTCGGGCCGCCGCCACCCGGATAATCTGGCCCTCGAGCCAGTGGCGAAACTCGAAGGCCTCCTCCAGCTCGGCCAGGTCGAGGGGGGCTACCGTATAAACCCGCCCGGTGCGCTGCGCCAGCCCTTCCCGAAATAGCTGCTGGATGGCCGCCCGGATGGGCGTGCGGGAAACCGCCAAGATTTCTTCCAGTTTGCGCTCAACCAGGGGCTCGCCGGGCTTCAACTCCAGCGAGAGAATCATCCGGCGCAGACGACGATAGGCTTCTTCGGTTTGCGGAGCAAGCATAGCGTATGCAGAATATGCTATCGGCTTTGGTATACCAGCTCAACTCGAGCCCACACAAATGGCCCGACCCCCGCGCCCTACACCAAGTGAGCAGGGCCCGCTCCGGCCAGGGCCAGAATTTTCTGATCCAGCCTCGATAGGGGCCGGTGCAGCGGGTTCTCTCCGGCCATCCAAGGGGCCCTGTAAACCCGAATATGCAGCTTTCGGTGGGTGAACTCGTGGTGCACGGGGCCTAGCAGTTCGGCTGAATCCAGTCCAAATCGGGCCAGCAAGCGCTCCAGGGCCCCCGGCCCTTCCTCCATCGGAACCCCCCACAGCCCGCCTAAAACCGGCCCTTGCCGCCGTTCCAGATAAACCCCTGCGGGCCCTTGCAGTACCAGCGCAACCAGCTCGAGGCTTTTCTGCTTGCGCACTTTGGCGGCGGGGTAGCGCCCCGGGCTGGCCTTCCCCCGGCAGAAGGCAGCCACCGGACAGCCCCCGCAGCCCGGATTTTGGGGTGTGCAAATCGTGGCCCCCAGCTCCATCAGGGCCTGGTTCCAGTCGCCAGGGTGGGCATTGGTAGCGGATAAAAGTGCATCGGCGGTCTCCTGCACCTGCTTTGGGGTGGGATGCTCCCAGGCAAAAAGGCGCGACAACACCCGCCGCACGTTGCCATCCACCGCCGCCACCGGCTCCCCAAAGGCAATGGAAGCCACCGCCGCTGCAGTGTAGGGGCCAATGCCCGGCAAGGCCCGCAGCCCTTGCACCGTTGTTGGGAGTGTGCCCTCGGCAGCAACAACTTGCTGGGCCAGGCGGTGCAGGTTGCGGGCCCGGGTGTAGTAGCCACACCCCTGCCAGACCTGTAGCACCGCTTCCTGCTCGGCCTGGGCCAGGGCCTCGAGGGTAGGGAAGCGCTGTAAGAAGCGATGGTAGTAGGGAATGGCCTGCCCGGCCCGGGTTTGTTGCAGGAGCACCTCCGACAGGAGAACCTTGTAGGGATCCCGCTCCCCCCGCCAGGGCAGCTCGCGCTTGTGGCACCGGTACCAGGTAAGCAGGGCGCTGTGTAGATCGCTGGACATAGGAAGCTCGAGCACCAAAGGCCGGCGGCGCTGATGGCGAGATCTAGCCTAAAAGCTGCCGGTGCACCACCATCAAGCAGCGGTTCTGCACCACCTCAACCCCGGCCTGCCGCAGGCTATCTGCAAAAGCATCGTTCACAATGCCCGACTGCAGCCAGACCATTTTAGGCCTGGTTGCGAGAAGCTCGTCCAGATGACCCATCAGGACCTCGCTGCGGCGAAACACGTTCACGATGTCTATGGGGCCATCCAGATCGCTCAGCCTGCCCACCACCGTCCGCCCCCAGAGCACCTGCCCGGCGTAGGCCGGGTTAACCGGTAGCACGGCGTAGCCCCTTCGGGCCAGGTAGTCGGGCACGTAAAAGGCGGCTTTGGCGGGGTTGGGATGTGCGCCCAGCACCGCTATGGTGCGGGCCTGGAGCAAAAACTCGCGCAGGTTTTCCATACCGGCTTACCTCCCGCTGGGGCTACGGCCGGCCCCCAAAGGCCCGCAGCAGCGCCAGCATCTCCTCATGGCCGGCCTCCAGGGCAATATCCATCAGCGTTTTGCCCTGGAAGTTCTTCCAGCCCAGGTCGGGGTGCGCGTGTTCCAGCAGCCAGCGCGCCACCGCCGTATCACCCCGGCCCACCGCCAGGCTGAGGGCCAGGCCGCTGCCCTCCCGCGCACCATGGTAAAAGACCAGCTCGAGCATCTCGGGCTGGCTCGAGAGGGCCGCATGGGGTAATAGCGGAATCCCGTGGGCGCTTTTGTGCTGGGCCAGCGCAGGCTCGCGCTGCAACATCTCCCGGACGGTTTCTAGCTGCCCCAGCATGGCCGCCGTGGAGATTTCCAGGGGGGCGCCTCGAGCCAGCAAATACAGGGCAATCTCCCGGTGGCCCACATGGGCCGCTGCCTGAATGGCCGTCTCGGTGTCGCCGGGCCGCCATTCGTGCGCCAGATTGAGCAGCTCGGGGGTTTCGGCCAGCATGGTTTGCACTTTGCTTAGGTCGCCGTGTGCGGCCAGCACAAACTCGCGGATGCGTTCGGGCGTAGGGTGCATGGTCATAGCCTACCGCAGGCTAGGCGAAGCGTTCCGGATGGGCCGCCTGGTACAGCCGCCAGGCCTCCCAGTCGCGGGGGAGGGCCTGCGACTCGGCCCAGTACCAGAAAGGCATCAACAGCGAGCGCGCGGTGCGGGTCTCGTGGTAGAAGATATCGGCTCCCAGGCCGCCTGTTTCCATCAGGCCAGAGTCGTAGTAGGCCTGCAAAGCGGCCTGCAGGTTGTAGGGAATCTGGCGGAAGTCCACCTGCACGTGGTTCTCCCCTATTTCCACCACCATATACTGGGCCCGCACATCGCCGTTGAAGGGAGCCCCCACCGCCCCGCTGTTGAGCACCAGGGCCTCGCCCAGCTGGTACATAAAAGGGCGATGGGTGTGCGAGCCCACCAAAAGCCGCGCCGGGAAGTCCTCGCTGATCTCGCTGAGGGTGCTCGGGGCCTGGTGTTCGTCGTAGCCCTCGCGGTAGTGGCGGGGCGAGCCGTGGGTGGCCCGCAGCAATACCTGCTCACCCAGGCCCTCGGCCTTCTCCAGCCCAAAGGTTCGCCGGGGGGCTTCTCCAATAACCACCTGAAAGGGTAGGTTGTCCAGCCAGTTTAGGTGATCCTGGGATAGCTGGGCCACCGACCAGGCGGTGGGCTCGAACAGGGGGTCGGTGTAAAGGTCGTTGAGCGAGGGATCGCGCTGGGCCCACTTGACCAATAGGTCGTCGTGGTTGCCCAGGGTAAACCAAAACCCCTCAGGGGCCAGGGCCCGGCCCTCTTTGGAGGCGGAAAGGTTGAGCAAACGCTCCAGCACCTCGCGGTTGGAAGGCCCCCGGTTCACCAGGTCGCCGTTGACGATGACCATCTGGGCCCGCACCTCCTTCAGATCGGCCAGGACGGCCTCGAGGGCCGGGAGATTGCCGTGGATATCCGAGAGCACCGCGACGCGCATGGTTAGTTGGCTGGTGTAAAGGGATTCCACTGGAGGGTAATGAGGCCGGTGGCCAAGGCCACGATGACCAGCAGGCTGACCACGCTGAGGGCCTGCAAAAGCAGCCAGAAAAAGTCGCGCAGCCCCCACAGCGGCGAGGTTTTGGGAGTCCGGCGCAGGGCCAGAAAGCCCGCCAGGGCCACGACCCACAAAAACGCCAGAACCACCAGCGCCCTGCCCACAGTCTACTCAGGATAGCAGCGAAGCTCCACGCCAAATAGAAGGGGGCTCTCCATCCTCGGATTACTTACCTTCCGACTGCTCGGGGTTTTGCTTATCCCCTGGGTTGGCGCTGCTCGAGCCCGGCGCACCACTTCCCGGCTGGGTGTTGCCCGGGGGGCTCGAGGGATTGGAAGGCGGGGTGGTCTGCCCCGCGCCCACGCGGGCCCAGGCATAGGAGGCGCGCAACAAATCCAGGTCTTTCTGGTCTACCACCCCATCGCCGTTGAGGTCGCCCTCGAGCTTCGGGGTAGGCGCTGGCTGGCCCTGTGGAGCGTTGGCCGGTTGCGTGGGTTCGGGCTGAGCGGGCTGCGCTTGTCCGGGTTGCACAGGCTGCGCTTGCCCAGGTTGGGTTGGCGGTGCTTGTCCAGGTTGAGGAGGCTGCGCTTGTCCAGGTTGGGGTGGCTGCGCCGGCTCCGAGGCTGTTGGATCGGCGGGCGCTGCCGGAGGATTCTCGACGGCCTGGCCCTCGCTGGCGGGCGAGGTGGGGCTTCCCTGGCTTTGGGGCGGGTTGCTCTCAGGGGCTTGCGGCGCGGTGGGGCGGGGGGTGGCTGGGGCTAGGCGGCGGCCCCAGTTGCGGGCGATGGCCTCGAGGTCGCTGTACCTGTACTTTCCCTCGCTGGCCACCCGTTCGATGGCCGGGGCGTTGCCGGCCAGCTTGCCGTTTTTGTCGTAGAAGGCCACCCGGGTCTCGCGGAAGCTCGCCTCGGGGCGGACTTTTTTGTCGGGTAGGGGGGTGGCGGTAAAGCGGAAGGCCTCGAGGTCCTTGCGCGGGCTGGTAAAGACCGCATCAATGTCCAGCACGCCCTTTTCTTCGTCGTAGCGCAGCACGTACAGCAGGCTGGCATCGGCCTTGAAGCTGTCCAGGGCCGGCTTGAGGTCTCTGAGGGGGATCTGGGCCTGAAAGCCCCGGGCCTCGCGGTCGCGCACCCGGAACAGGTAGGGGAAGGGGTCGGCAACCTCGGCCAGCGGGAAGACCTGATCGAGCCGGGGCGGCGGGGTCTCACCGATCACCAGGGTGACCTTCTGGGTGCGGTTGGAAAGGTTGGCGTCCTCTACGCTCACCGTAAGCTCGAAGCTACCTTTTTCCTGGGGCGTGCCGCTGATGCGGCCGTTGCTATAGACCAGACCCTTGGGCAGGCTGCCCTCGAGGGTGAACCGGTAGGGCCGCACCCCCCCATCGGCGGTCAGGGTGGTGTTGTAGGGCTCGTCCACATAGCCGGGCTCGAGCCGCAGGGTCAGGCGCAAGGGCTGGCGGCTCTGGTTGTTCTGGCTGTCCGAGCCGCAGGCCGCGAGCAAGATACCAAGGAAAACCAACCAACCTAGCAATAAAACCCTGCCCAATACCGGTCGCTGGCGCATAGTATTAGTTTAGGCAGCAAGATGAACCTTCGTTGTGAGAACAGCCCAAAGCCTGCTGCGCTCGTTGCTGGCTGCAGGTTCTCCGACCCTGAAGCCCCTTGTATAGTGGGGGGCATGAGCATTAAACCCGACTGGTGGATACGTGAAAAGGCCAAACAAGGCATGATTGAGCCGTTCGAGGAACGCCTGGTGCGCGAAGGGGTGATTAGCTATGGGCTCTCGAGCTTCGGCTACGACCTGCGGGCGGCCCGGGAGTGGAAAATTTTTGCCAACGTATTCCACACCATCGCCGACCCCAAGGGCCTCGACCCCAAGAGCTTCGTGGACTACGAGGGCGACGAGGTGATCATCCCGCCCAACTCCTTCGTGCTGGCCCGCAGCATGGAGTACATCCGCATGCCCGACAACGTCATGGCCATCGCCATCGGCAAGAGCACCTATGCGCGGGTGGGCATTGTGGCCAACATCACCCCCCTGGAGCCGGGCTGGGAGGGGCACGTCACGCTCGAGTTCTCCAACACCACCCCCCTGCCGGCCAAGATGTACGCCGGCGAAGGGGTGGTACAGCTGGTCTTCTTCGAGGGCGAGCGCCCCGAGGTGACCTACAGCGACCGCAAAGGCAAGTACCAGGGCCAGCGGGGCATCACCCTGCCGCGCATCTGAGCTGGCGTGTTCTCATCCGGGCCGGTAGACTGGATGGGATGCGCGCTGCTTTGCTAATCGCCGCTCTGCTGGCCCTGGCCATCGCCGCTTTCTTCCTCTGGCAAGGCAACGGCGGAGCAAAGAGTGGCTTTGGAGGAAAGATGGAAGCCCTGCCCTACAAGTCCGACCGGCCGGTGACCCGGTTTGCCAAGCCCGAACAGGTGATCGACCCGACCAAGTTCGACTACTACGCCGAGATTGAGACCAGCAAAGGCCGAATCGGCATAGACCTGTTCGAAACCGAGGCCCCCATCACCGTTAACTCGTTTGTGTTTCTGGCCCTGCACCGCTACTTCGAAGGCATCGTGTTCCACCGGGTGATTCCGGGGTTTGTGGCCCAGACCGGCGACCCCACCGGCACCGGCATGGGCGGCCCCGGCTACCAGTTTGGCCTCGAGGTCACCCCCAGGCTCAACTACGACAGAAAAGGCCTGCTGGGCATGGCCCGCACCATGGACCCCAACTCCAACGGCAGCCAGTTCTTCATCACCTACGGCCCTACGCCCAACCTTAACCAGCAGTACACCATTTTCGGGCAGGTGGTGGAGGGGATGGACGTGGTCGAGCGCATCGCCCCCACCGAGGGCCCTCTGGCCAGCCGGGAGCGCGACAAGATCCTCTCGGTGAAGATTTTTGCTAAAAGTAAAAGTAAATGATCCCCGAAGGCACCCGCTACTTTCTGCCCCCGGAAGCCCGCCTGCGCCGCGAACTGCAAGAACGCCTGGCCAGGCTGCTGTATAGCTGGGGCTACGAGCCGGTGGAGCTGCCGGCCCTCGAGCTCTACGACCCCCAGCACGCCCTGGCCGAGCGGGCCTTCAAGCTGGTGGACAAAACCGGCGAGGTGCTGGCCTTGCGCTCGGAGTTCACCACCGCGGTGGCGGGGCTGCTCAAAAGCAACGGGCGGTTGGTAGCCGGCCAGCCGGTGCGCCTGCAGTACGCTGGAAACCTCTGGCTGCGCGAGGCCAACGCCGAGCTGGGGCGCAGCCGCGAGTTTTGCCAGGTGGGGGCCGAGCTGGTGGGGGTCTCGAGCCCCCGCGCCGACGCCGAGGTGCTCGAGCTGGCCTGGGCCTGCTTGCAGCTGGTGGGCTTTGCCGAGGCCAGGATCGAGGTGGGGCTCCCCGCGCTGGTGCGGGATCTGCTGGATGCCACAGGCCTGCCCGGCGAGCAAAAGGAGCGCCTGCGCCAGGCCATCCACCGCAAGAACAGCCCTGAGCTCGAGGCCTTGCTCAAGGACTACCAGGTGCATCCGGGCCTGCAAACCGCTCTGCTGGCCCTGCCCGACCTGTACGGCGGACGCGAGGTGCTGGCCGAGGCCCGCCGGCTGCCCCTATCGGAGAAGGCCCAGGCCGACCTGGACTGGCTCGAGGCGGTGCTGGCCCTGCTGCCCGAGGTGCCCTTGCTGCTCGACTTAGGCCGGGCCCGGCTTCTGAACTTCTACACCGGCCTCAACTTCCAGGCCTACACCCCCGACTTCGGCCTGCCCCTCCTGGGCGGAGGCCGCTACGATGGGGCCCTGCTCCCTTATGCCGCGGGCTTCGCCCTGGGCCTGGAACGGGTGATGGAGGCCCTGCGCCTGCCGCTGTCCGAGCCCCCCCCAGAAGTTCTGGCGCTGGATCGGGCCCTAGCCCGCCAGCTACGGGCCGAGGGCAGGCGGGTGGAGCTGGCCTGGACCGATAATCTGCGCGAGCTAAAGGAATACGCCTTAGAAAAAGGCATCGGCTGGCTGGCGGTGGAGGGCCGGCTCGAGCCCATCCAGTAGCCTAAAGCAAGGAGGCCAGCCGCATGCCCTCTGCGGCCATCTGGGCGTAGGTGCCCTGCCCCAGCACGCACAGCCCCACGGCATAGAGGCCCTCGAGGCGGATCAAGCGCATGCTGCTGGGCTCCCACTCCCCTTCGGCAAACACCGCGTACTCCACCCGGTAACCGGGGGTTCCATCCTGCTCGGGCACCTCGGCGTGGCGAGTAGAAAACCTGAAGCCGAGCTGCTGCAAGTGCTGATACAGATCGGGGTAGGCCACCTCCGAGAGGCGGCCGGCTTCCTCGACCACCTGACCGATGTGCAGCCGGGGGCTCAGGAAGCTACCCACCGCCAGCACCACCTTGGGGGCGGTTTTGCGCGGCCCTTCCCAGCTTTCAACACCCACCACCGCCGGGCCTTCCAGCAGCAACCGGGTGACTGAGAGCTGCAACAGGTGAATCCGCGGGTGGTTCTCGAGCCGGTACTTGGCCCGGCTGTGCAGTTCCCAGCCTTTCAAGCCGGCCTCACCCACCAAAGCCAGCAGCGAGCCCTGGGGGAAGGGGGCCTGAATTGGGGTAAAAGGCAGGTAGACCGAGTCCAGGCTGGTGGTGACCAGGCCCACCCTGAGGCCCTTGTGAGCCAGGGCGTAGGCCGCTTCGGAACCGGCGAACCCCGCCCCCACAATCAGCACGTCGTAGTCCACGGGCCACATCATACGCACCTTTCCACACAGGTGCACGCCAGAAGCCTCAACCCAGGGCCCACACCCACACGGCTTCCCACCCGCGCCCCAGAGGGGCTGAGCAGGTAGCGCCGCTGGCCGGCGCTTTTTGATAATGCATTATCATATGAATATGCAACGCTGGTTTGCGCTGATTGTCCTCGGCGGTCTGGCTCTGGGCCAGCCGCTTCAAGTGGCCGCGACCACCACCGTGATAGCCGACCTGGTGCGTGAGGTGGGAGGGCCCCGGGTGCGGGTGGTCACAGTGGTACCGATGGGGGCTGACCCCCACAGCTTCGAGCCGCGCCCTTCCACGGTGCAGGCCCTCGCCCAGGCCCGGGCGCTCTTCGCCAACGGGATGAACCTCGAGGTCTTCCTGGATCGCATCGCCGCCCAGCTTCCCCGCAACGCACCGCTGGTTCGGCTGGCGGAAGGGCTGCCCAATCCCATCTGCTACACCCAGGCCGACCGCCAGGCCCCCGGCGCCCACCTGCACGGCCCCTGCGACCCCCACCTCTGGCTCGACCCCACCTACGGCCTCGCCTACGCCGAGCGCATCCGCGACGCACTGGCCCGCCTCGACCCTGCAGGCCGCGGCCTGTACGAGACCCGGCTGGCCGAGTTTCGGGCCAAACTAAACGCTGCCGACACCGCGGTAAAGGCCTGTATCGCGCGCACCCCTGCTGCCAACCGCAAAGCGGTGGTGCAGCACGACGCCTACCGCTACGCCGGGCGCTACTATGGCGTCGAGTTCGTGGGCTCTATCGCCAACTTCTCAGGCCAGCAACAGGGCGCACGCGCCTTTGCCAACCTGGCTATAGCCATGCGCGAGCGCGGGGTGCGGGTGATCTTCACCGAACCGCAGTTTGCCCAGGCCGAAGCCAGGGCCCTGGCCGAGGCCACCGGTGCCCGTGTTTTCACGCTGTATTCCGACGCGCTCACCCCCCAGGTGGCCAGCTACCTTGCGCTTATCCAGCACAACGGACAGACCATGTGCGAGGCCTTCCGCTAGGCTGTTCAAAGGGCTAGAACAACACCGGCGGCTTGCAAAGTTTTTGATAATGAGTTATCAATATTATCTCGGAGGTGCATGATGAACCGAAGAACTGTATGGCTTGTGGCAAGCCTCTTGCTGGGCCTCCCCGCGTGGGCAGGGCCGGATGATGCCAAGCACCCCGGGCGGCTGGTGGTGGCCGATGGCAAGGTGGGGATGCTACGGGTAATTGACCTCGAGAAGGGCGAGGTGATGGCCTCCTTCTCGGCCCCCGGCCCCGCCAACGTGTACACCGCCGGCAACGGGATGTATGCCTTCGCGCTGCACCGCGAGCAGAACCGGGTAAGCGTGGTGTACGGTGGATTGAGGCAGGAAGACCACGGCGACCACAAAGACCTGGTGGTGGAAGCCCCTTACATCCTTCAGACCTTCACCACCGGCCCCAAGCCCACCCATTTCAGCAGCCACAATGGGATGGCTACCATTTTCAACGATGGCGACGGCACGGTGGCAGTAATAGATGAAAAGAGCCTGGGCCTCAACCTGCGCATGTTCGAGATCGCCACCGGCGCCCCCGACCACGGCGCACCGCTGGCGGTGGGCAACCTGGTGCTGGCCGGTAGCCTGAACCGGGGGGTGGTGGAGGTGTTCAGCCGGGGCGGGCAGAAGATCACCAGCTTTAGCGGCTGCCCGCGCCTGCACGGCCAGGCTGTGCTGGGCAACCGGATCGCCTACGGGTGCAGCGATGGGGTCTTGCTGCTGGAGCGCCAGGGCAATGGTTTCGTGAGCCGCAAGCTGCCCAACCCCGCCGCAGCCCCGCAAAATGCCCGGATCGGCACCCTGGTCAGCCACGGCAAATACCCCTTTTTCATCGGCAATTTTGCACAGGGTCTGGCAAGGGTAGACAGCCAGATAAGCGTGTATCCACTGCCTGCCAACCCGGTACGCTTTGGCTTCGATAAGGACGGGGTGCTGGTGGTGCTGACCGCCGACGGCAGCCTGCACACCCTCGAGGCCCCCACCGGCAAGGTAATCGCCAGCCTGAAGGTCTCCGAACCCATCACCGCCAGCGGCGAGGGTGCGGTGCGGCCCGGCCTGGCCCTGGGGGATGGTAAGGCCTTTGTAACCCTGCCCGACAAGGGAGAGGTGCTCGAGGTCGAGCTTTCCAGCCTGCAGATCAAGCGCCGCTTCAAGGTGGACGGCACACCCGGCAGCCTGGCCTGGCTGTGGGTGGATGGGGTGCGGCACTGACAGCCACCAGGCTTTATTAGCTGCGGGGCTGAACTGCCCCGCATTTAGGTTCTGTCGATCAAAACCTCTGAGGAGATGAACTGTGAGAACCAGCCCGATTCCGGTTGGCGTCCTGGTCGGTTTCCTGGGCGCTGGCAAAACCACCCTGATCAACCATCTGCTCTCAAGCAAGCACGGCAAAAAAATAGCGGTGGTGGTGAACGAGTTCGGCGAGGTCAACGTAGATGCCCGGCTGGTGCGCCACACCACCGAACGCATGGTCGAGATGTCCAACGGCTGCATCTGCTGCACCCTGCGCGAGGACTTGCTGCTGGAGTTGCGCGAGCTTTCGCAGATGGATTTGGACTACATCCTGATCGAGTCCACCGGCATCGGGGAGCCACTCCCCATCGCCCAGACCTTCCACATGGAAGACCTGCCCAGCCGGGTGCGCCTCGACGCCATCATTACCGTGGTGGATTCCGAGGCTTTCTGGGACGACTGGAACCGTAAAGATACGGTCGAAGACGAGGAAGGCAATCCGGTGGAGCAACCCCTGGCACCCCTGCTGGCCGATCAGCTCGAGTTCACCTCCATCGTGCTGCTCAACAAAGCCGACCGGGTGGACGAAGTGGCTTTGCTTCAACTCGAAAGCTTCATCCACGAACTGAACCCTTACGCGCGGATCTACCGCACGGTGCGGGGCCAGATTGAGCCCGAGAAACTCCTGCACACCGGCCTCTACAACTACCAACTGGGTCTGGCCCACCCCGACTGGGAAGCCGAGTGGAACAAGCCCAGCTCGGAGGTTGAGGAGTACGGCTTCGAGAGCTTCGTCTACCGCAGTGAAGTGGGCTTCGATGCCCATGCTTTCGAAAAGTTTTTACACAACTGGCCCAAGAACATCGTGCGCGCCAAGGGCTGGGTCAAATTCGTCAACCATGTGCCGGTCACGCTCTCTCAGGCTGGAAAACAGATCGTGCTCGAGCCTCGCATGGAGCCGCTGCAGCAGCATGAGCTCGCGGCCCTGCCGCCCGAGGAGCAAACCCACTACCAACAGCTGCTCGCAGCTCTCAACCAAGAACCCACCGAGATCGTCTTTATCGGTCGAGGCATACGGAAACAGCGGCGGGTGCTCGAGGGCCGCCTCAATGCGTGCCTGGCGCCTGTGGAGACGTAAACAGCAGGGAGATGGTGGAAGAAAAGGACATCTTGATTGTGGGCGCCGGCCCCGCCGGCATTGGCCTGGGGGTGGCTTTGCAAAAAATTTCTGCGCGGTTTGGCATCCTGGAGCGCGCCAAAACAGGCGCATCGTTCCGCCGCTGGCCGCAAGAAACCCGCATGATCACCCCCTCGTTCACCTCCAATGCCTTCAACCTGCCCGACCTGAACGCCCTCACCCCGGAGACCTCACCGGCCTACTCGCTGGGCCGGGAACACCCCTCGGGCCGGGAGTATGCCCGGTACCTCGAAGCCCTGGCGCGGCATTATGAGCTACCGGTGGTGGAGGGAACGCGGGTGACCAAGGTGGCCCGGCTCGAGGGCACCGAGGGCTTCCTGGTGCATACCAACCGGGGCCTATTCCGAAGCCGCTTCCTGGTCTGGGCGGTGGGTGAGTTTAGTTTTCCCCACTGGCCCTTTGAGGGCGCGCAACACGGGCTGCCCTACAGCCGGGTCAGATCCTGGGGTTCGGTTGAGGGCCAGCAACAGGTCATCATTGGAGGGTACGAATCGGGTATAGATGCTGCATACCACCTGGTGATGCTGGGAAAGGAGGTGATGGTCTTCGACCCCAAAGCCCCCTGGAAAAGGCGGACGGGGGAGCCTTCCCTCGATCTTTCACCCTTTACCCTCGAGCGGCTGCAAAAAGCCCTGGACACCCGGCGGCTAAGCCTGGTAGAGCTGGGCGTGGAGCGCATTGAAAAAAAGCGGGGGGGCTACCTTGTGCATCACACGCACGGCGTACTCCAAGCCCCCCACCGACCCATCCTGGCCGCGGGTTTTGGAAATGGGCTGGAGCCGCTGGAGGGTTTGCTCGAGGTGACCGAGGGAAGACCCCTTCTCTCGGAAAAAGACGAGTCCACCGTGGCCCGTGGGCTGTTTTTGGTCGGCCCCAAGGTCAACCATCACCAAACCGCTTTCTGCTTTATCTACAAGTTCCGCGCCCGCTTCCCGGTGGTGGCCCTGGAGATAGGGCAGCGCCTGGGCCTGGATACCTCGCCGCTGGAAGCCTACCGTAAACGCGGGATGTGGGCCGACGACCTCGAGGCCTGCTGCACGAGCCGCTGTGTTTGCTAGTCCTCCAGGTAGGTATACCCCACCAGCTCCCGCGCGTACAGCTCCATAAAAGCACCTTTTTCGGCCGGGGTCAGTTTTTTGGAGGATCGCACCAGCTTTTCCACGGCCCCGGCCAGCTTGTCCTCTTCATAGCCCATCTTCTCGATGACCCGCCGGGCCTTCTCACCCAGGATGAAGCGTTCGATCTCGTAGCCGTGCTCATCCACTACCACGTGGGCCTCGCCGATGCGGCCAAAGAGGTTGTGGTTCATGCCCAGCACGTCCTGGTAAGCCCCCACGAGGAAAACCCCCAGGTAGTAGGGTTCGCCGGGGCGGATCTCGTGCACCGGCAGGGTGTTGCGCACATCGTGGGTGTCGATGAAGCGGTCGATCTTGCCGTCGGAGTCGCAGGTGATGTCCACCAGGGTGGCCTCGCGGGTGGGGCGCTCGTTCAGGCGGGTGAGCGGCACGATGGGGAACATCTGCTTGATGGCCCAGGTATCGGGCAGGCTCTGGAACAGGCTGAAGTTGCAGACCAGCTTGTCGGCCAGCATCTTTTGCAGGTCTTCGAGTTCGTCGGCGGGGTAGTCGAGCTCGAGGGCCAGCTTGAGGGTCTTGCGGGCAATCTGGTAGAACAGGGCCTCGGCTGCGGCCCGGTCGCGCAGGGAGATGAGGCCCAGGTCGTAGAGGTTCTGGACGGTGTCCTTGTTGGCGAAGGCGTCGTGGTAGACCTCGCGATAGTTCTTGGCCGAGATGCTCCGGGCCAGCTCGAACATATCCTTGACCACCGGGTGGGCGTCCTTGGGCTGCTCGAGCTTCTCCTCGCCGGGGGGGCGGATGGTGTCCACCACCTCGAGCACCAGCACACTGTGGTAGGCGGTCACGGCCCGGCCCGACTCGGTGACCAGGATGGGGTGGGGCTCCCCGTGGCCGTCGCAAATTTCCTTGGTCACATAGACCAGATCCTCGGCGTACTCCTCCAGGGTGTAGTTGGCCGAGGCGTAGAAGGCGGTCTTGGAGCCGTCGTAGTCCACCGCCAGCCCCCCACCCAGGTTGAGGTAGCGCACCGGGGCCCCCAGCTTGCGCAGCTGCACGTAGGTCTGGGCAATCTCACGCACGGCCTGCTTGATGCGGCGGATATCGGTCACCTGGCTGCCGATGTGCGAGTGCAGCATGGCGATGGTGCCCAGCATCCCGGCCTCGGCCAGCATATCCACCGCTTTGATGATCTCGGGGGTGGTGAAGCCAAACTTGGCCGCCTCGCCCCCCGACTCCTCCCAGGCCCCCGAGCCTTTGGTTTTGAGCTTGTAGCGGATGCCAATCTGCGGCTCCACCCCGATTTCTTTAGCGATGCGGATCACCCGCCCCAGCTCGGCGAACTTCTCCAGGGTGATCACCACGTTCCGGCCCAGCTTTTTGCCCATCAGGGCCAGCCGGATAAAGTCGTCGTCCTTGAAGCCGTTGCAGGCGATGATGGACTCGGGGTGCAGATCCTGGGCCAGGATCAGGGCCAGCTCGGCTTTGGAGCCGGCCTCGAGGCCATAGGCAAAAGGTTTTCCCGCCCTGGCTACCGTCTCCACCACCATGCGCCGCTGGTTGACCTTGACCGGGAACAGCCCCTGGTAGCTGGCGTTGTAGTGGTATTTTTTGATAGCCCGGCGGAAGGCCTCGTTGAGCGCCACCACCCGCGCTTCCAGAATCTGGGGGAAGCGCAGCATCACCGGCAATGGGCGCCCCTCATCGCGCAGGTCCTGCACGATCTCAAAGAGCGAGGCGCTGGGGCCCTCCGCCCCCTCGGGTGTGACCTCGAGCTCGCCATCCTCCCCTACCCGAAAAAACCCCGCCGCCCAGTGGGGGACGAGGTAGATTTCTTCGGCATCCTTGGCAGTGAAACGTTTGAGCTTCTCCAACTTGAATCCGGGTCTCCTCACACAGGCTACGGATGGAATGTCAGGGGGCATTCACCGTGCGCTGTCCAGAACAGAGTGTAGGGCATTTTGGCCCAGGATGCTATAGCAAAACACCCTTCATGAGTCACGCGCCGACGTGGGCAAAAACCACAGCAAATCCAAAGCAGGTGGGCATGTGCAACAGCGAAACTAGAGCGGTCTAGCGCACCTCGTGCAGGATCGTCGAGAGAACTAGCGTTCTATTGCGATTGGAGCACAAAAACACCCCCAGGCCCGGGGGTGTTTGGAGGCAGAAGAAGCCGGCGCTTACTTCACAAACAGCATCTCGCGGTAGCTGGGCAGGGGCCAGTATTTATCGGCCAGGATGCGCTCGAGGGCATCGGCGGCCTTGCGCACCTCAGCCATGGCGGGCAGCACGTTGTCGCGCATGTGGTGGGCTTTCTCGTGCACCTCGTCGCCGCCCAGCTCGGCGTTCTGGGCCTTGAGCTTCTCCAGGGCATCCGACAGCGCATCGGTGGCTTCTACCACCTGCTTGATGGTGCGCTCAACCGCCCGCGACTTGACCTCGATCTCCGAGAGTTCGGCCAGGTAGCTCAGGGCGCCGGGCAGAATCTGGGTCTGGGCCACCCACTCGGTGGTCTCGCCCTCGATGTTGACCTGCTTGAAGTAGATGTCGTACATGATCTCCTGGCGGGCGTGAATCTCGCGCTCGTTGAGCACCCCCAGGCGGGTAAACAACTTGATGTTCTTCTCGTCGGTAAAGCGCTCGATGGCATCGACAGCCGTGCGCAGGTTCAACAGCCCCCGCTTGGCGGCTTCCTTGTGCCAGGCCGCCGAGTAGCCGTCGCCGTTGAAGACGATGCGCTTGTGCTGGGCGTAGGTCTCCTTGATGGTCTCCAAAGCGGCCTGCTCGAAGCTCATCTTCTTCTTCATCTTGGCCTCAACCGAGTCCATCAGGGCATCAATGGCGTCGGCCACGATGGTGTTGAGCACCGTGATGGGGAAGGAGATGCTCTGCGAGGAACCCACCGCGCGGAACTCGAACTTGTTGCCGGTAAAGGCGAAGGGCGAGGTACGGTTGCGGTCGCCGGCGTGCTTGGGCAGGGGGGGTAGCACGGGGGTGCCGAGCTCGAGCACCCCAGCTTTTTTGCTCGAGCCACCCTTGCCGTTGGCCAGGCGCTCAAAGATATCGGTGAGCTGGTCGCCCAGGAAGATGGACATGATGGCTGGGGGGGCTTCGTTGGCGCCCAAGCGGTGGTCGTTGGAGGCCGAGGCCACACTAATGCGCAGCAGATCCTGGTGCAGATCCACCGCCTTGATCACCGCCGCACAGAAAAACAGGAATTGCAGGTTTTCGTGCGGGGTGTCGCCGGGCTCCAGCAGGTTGATGCCGGTGTCGGTGCTCATGCTCCAGTTGCAGTGCTTGCCCGAGCCGTTGATGCCGGCGAAGGGCTTTTCGTGCAGCAGGGCCACCAAACCGTAACGGCGGGCGGTGTTCTTGAGCACCTGCATGATGAGCTGCTGGTGGTCGGCGGCAATGTTGGAGGGCTCGAAGATGGGGGCAATCTCGTACTGGCCGGGGGCCACCTCGTTGTGGCGGGTCTTGACCGGGATGCCCAGGGCGTAGAGCTGGTTTTCCACATCGGTCATGAAGGAGAGCACCCGGTCGGGAATGGAGCCGAAGTAGTGATCCTCGAGCTCCTGCCCGCGCGGGGGCTTGGCTCCAAACAGGGTGCGCCCGGTCATGACCAGATCGGGGCGGCGGAAGTAGAACTCCTCGTCAATCAGGAAGTACTCCTGCTCCGCCCCCAGGGTGGAGGAAACCTTGCTGGCCTCCACTCCAAAGTACTTGAGGGCCCGCTGGGCGCTTTTGTTGAGGGCCTCGATGGAGCGCAGCAGGGGGGTTTTGAGGTCGAGGGCCTCCCCCGTCCAGCTAGCAAAAGCGGTGGGGATGCACAGGGTGGCGCCGTTGGAGTGGCGCATGATGAAGGCCGGCGAGGTGGGATCCCAGGCCGTATAGCCCCGGGCCTCGAAGGTCGCACGCAAGCCCCCCGAAGGAAACGATGAGGCATCCGGCTCGGCCTGAATAAGCTCTTTTCCGCTAAACGAGGCAATCACCTTGCCCTCGGAAATCGGGACGAAAAAGCTATCGTGCTTTTCGGCGGTATAGCCGGTGAGGGGGTGGAACCAGTGGGTGTAATGGGTGGCCCCTTTTTCCAGGGCCCATTTTTTCATGGCCAGGGCGATGGTATCGGCGATGCTGGGGTCGAGCGGGGCCCCTTTCTCGATGGTGGCCTGCAGCGACTTCCAAACCGGCTTGGAGACCAGCTCGCGCAACTCGTCCATATCCAGCACATCGCTGGCAAACACCTGGCCGGCGATATCGCTGGAAACCTGCCGAACGTCCTTAAACCGCCAATTGCGGGCCGCCGAAACAACGTCAAAATCGTGGGTCATAGGGTCTCCTGGGGGGTGGTGCTGGTCGGCGCATATTTAGATGTTATGTGTATCTAAATGGGCCGATTATCCAGCACCACTTGGAACAACACAATAGCATAAATCCATAAAAATCAACACCATGTTCGTCAATAAATTGCAAAATGTACCACTGCAAGTGAACTTTTGTCAGAAATAAAGCCAACTATTTACCCTTTTGTTGTTTACACTTGACTTATATGCATTTTAGATATATGCTCTTCGCATATAAGCAGGTGGTTCCCTTGATTCAGCGCAACCCAGAAGAGCAGCAATACCTGAGCAGCTACGACCCCAACGCCTTCGACCGGCCATCGGTCACGGTTGATGTGGTCATCCTGACCCTGCGGGAAGGGCATCTGGAAGCCCTGCTGGTCAAGCGCAAGGAGCATCCATATCTCAACTACTGGAGCCTGCCGGGTGGCTTTGTGCTAACTCATGAGTCGCTCGACGAGGCCGCCGCGCGGGTGCTGCGGCAAAAAGCCGGGCTGGAAGGTATGGTGGGCATGGAGCGGGAAAGCCCCCATAAGCACCCGGTCTACCTCGAGCAGCTCTACACCTTTGGCGACCCCCGGCGCGACCCCCGCATGCGCGTGATTAGCGTGGCCTATTACGCCCTGGTCGAGGCCAGCCACATCCGCGAGGCGGGCGAGGAGATTGCGCTGTTCAAGTTGCGCACACCGGAAGGAGCCAGCAGTGTAGAAATTTTCGATAGCAAAAACAAAAAGTACTCCCTGGCCTTCGACCATGCCGAGATACTGGGGGTGGCCCTGCGGCGCATCCGGGGCAAGCTCTCGTACACCCCCATCGGCTTTGAGCTGCTTCCGGAGCGCTTCACCCTGCGCCAGCTGCAAGCCGTGCACGAAACCATCCTGCAAAAAAAGCTCAACAAGGACTCTTTTCGCCGCAAGATGCTGGCCTCGGGGATGCTCGAGGCCACCGGCGAGCTCGAGCGCGGCCTGGGCCGGCCGGCCGAGCTTTACCGCTTCCGGAGGGAGGTATGAAGACCGCTGTCTTTATCGGGCGCTTCCAACCGCCGCACCTGGCCCACCTCGAGACCATCTCGCGCGCCCTGGAATGCTTCGACCGGCTGATCGTGGTGCTGGGCAGCGCCTACTGCTACCCCACTCCCAAAAACCCCTTCAGCGCCGAAGCGCGCGCGGCCATGATCCGGGCCAGCTTGGGTACGGAAGCGGCCCGCTTGCAGTTTGTAGCCATCGCCGACGACTACTACGACGACCCCCGCTGGTTCCGTACTGTTCGGGCCGCGGTAGAGGCCCTCGCGGGCCCCCAAGCCCGCATCTCCATCACCGGCTACGACAAGGACGAGAGCAGCTACTACCTGCACGGCTTTGGTGACTGGCCCTTCGAGCCCAGCGGGGTGGTAAGCCCCTTGAGCGCCACCGAGGTGCGCAACAGCTACTTTGGCGGCAGCACCGATTGGAAGGCCATGGTTCCGCAGGCAGTGCAGCAGTATATGCAGGAGTTTGCCACCACCCTCGAGTTCAAACGCTTGCAGGACGAATGGAGAACCATTCAACACTACCGCGCGCTCGAGCGGCACTACCCCTACCCCATCCTGCACGTCGCCACCGACGCTTTTGTGCTGGCCCAGGAACAGGTCTTGCTGGTCGAGCGCAACGGGGCCCTCGGCAAGGGGGCCTGGGCCCTGCCGGGGGGCTACCTGGAGCCCCAGGAAACCCTGCTGGCATCGGCCCTGCGCGCGCTGCGCGAGGAGACCGGCCTGGCACTGGAAGCCCAGCACCCCAAGGCCACCCAGGCCTTCGACTACCCGGGCCGCAGCCTGCGCGGACGGGTGATTAGCCTGGGCCACTTCTTCGAGCTGGAGGAGGCCCCAGCACTTGCCAACGAAGGGGCCTTCTGGCTTCCCCTGAGCGAGCTCGAGCGCCACCAGGCCCGCTTTTTTGAGGATCACTATCAGCAGATTTGTTGGTTTTTGGGGCGCGCACCGCACCAACCCGCGCTGTCCCAAGGAAAGGAGCTTTTGTGAAACCCCTCAACCCCCACAACCTCATCCTCAACACCGACAGCTACAAGGCCAGCCACTACGCCCAGTTCCCCAAGGGCATGACCTATGCCAGTTGGTACATCGAAAGCCGCGGGGGCGACTCCAACTTCGTGCGCTTCTTTGGTCTGCAGGCCTTCCTGATCGAGTACCTGAGCAAGGGGGTGAGCCTAGAGGACGTGGAGGAGGCCAAAGCGGTCTTCCTGGCCCACGGCCTGCCCTTCCCCGAGGAAGGCTGGCGCTACATCGCCCAGGACTTAGGGGGGCGGCTGCCGGTGCGCATCCGGGCCGTGCCCGAGGGTCGGGTGGTGCCCGTACACAACCCCCTGGTGATCATCGAGAGCACCGACCCCA
Organism: Meiothermus taiwanensis WR-220; assembly: GCF_003568585.1. Taxonomy (NCBI): domain Bacteria; kingdom Thermotogati; phylum Deinococcota; class Deinococci; order Thermales; family Thermaceae; genus Meiothermus; species Meiothermus taiwanensis. The sequence continues at coordinate 231,546 of NZ_CP021130.1, read as the reverse complement.
AAGTACCCTGGCTGCCGGGCTGGCTCGAGACCGCGCTGCTACGGGCGGTCTGGTATCCCACCACGGTCTGCACGGTTTCCTGGGGCATCCGCAACACCATCAAGGAGTACCTGGAGAAAACCGCCGACGACCCCGAGGCCGAGCTGCCCTTCAAGCTGCACGACTTTGGCGCGCGGGGGGTGAGCAGCCTGGAGAGCGCCGGGCTGGGCGGGATGGCCCACCTGGTGAACTTTATGGGCACCGATACCGTCACTGCCCTGATCTACGCCCGCAACTACTACGGGGCCGAGATGGCCGGCTACAGCATCCCGGCCATGGAGCACAGCACCGTAACCAGCTTTGGCCGCACCGGCGAGGCCCAGGCCTACCGCCAGATGCTCGAGACCTTTGCCAAGCCGGGGGCTTTGCTGGCCATGGTGATTGACTCGTACAACCGCGAGCACGCCGTGGGCCAGATCATCGGCGAGGAGCTGCGCGAGCTCATCCAGCAGTCGGGGGCCACCGTGGTCATCCGGCCCGACTCGGGCGACCCCCCCTTCGTGGTGCTGCGCACCGTGCAGACCCTCGAGGCCAAGTTCGGTGCCACCCTCAACCAGAAGGGCTACAAGGTGCTGAACGGGGTGCGGGTCATCCAGGGCGACGGGGTGAACGCCGACACCATCCGCAAGGTGCTGTTTTTGCTCGAGCAGTGGGGCTACAGCGCCTCCAACGTGGCCTTTGGCATGGGCGGGGCCCTCTTGCAGCACCCCCACCGCGACACCCAGAAGTTCGCCCAGAAGCTGCACCTGGTCACGGTGGACGGCGAGACCTACGGGGTGGGCAAGAGCCCGGTGGACGACCCCGGCAAACTCTCCAAGAAGGGCCGCCTCGACGTCATCCAGGACGAACGCGGCATCCGCACGGTGGAGCTACCCCTGGACGACCCCCAGCCCCACCCCCAGAGCATTTTGCAAACCGTTTTCGAAAACGGTGAGATCAAGCGGCGCTACACCTGGGAGGAGGTGCGGCGCAACGGCTGAAGCAGCACGGGATATCTACACGAGCTCTGTACGATGAAGATAGGAAACAGGCTGCTGGAAAACAGGTTGGGCAAGCCAGTTCCTTGCAGAAAAGGGGCGCTAGCCTGACAAAAAGCGCACCCCAAATGGGTTTCAATGAAACCGCTAGGAAGGGCAAAACTCTATGAATCTATTTGACATCCCCATTCCTCAGGCTGTACTCGACTGGAGCGGCTCGCTGTGTGTGGTGGTCTCGCTGTTCTATCTGTTTCGCAAACACCTGGCCTACTGGCACTGGTCGAACGCCAGCCTGCTACCCTACTTCTGGTTGTTCATGTCGGGTCAGCAGTACCTGCTGGCAGGGCTGCAGGTCACCTATTTGGTTTTTGGCATCCATGGACTATACCTGTGGTATTTGGAAAAACGCCGCGACCTGGGCCAGATTCGCTTTAACGAGCCCTTTTGGTACAGCGTGACCTGGGTGGCTTCGCTGGTCATCTTTGTCTACACCATCGCTGTCACCGACTTCTCAGAGGCCTGGAACTGGGTGCAGTTTGCTGCGGTTTCGCTGGCATTGGTAGCGAATTTTGCTACTACCCGTAAGTGGATCTGGAGCTGGCCGATCTGGATTGGGGTTAACGCCATCAACGCGGTTTATTTCTGGCACCTGGAACTATGGGCGCTGTTCGGATTGCAGTTTGTACTGGCAGCGCTCAGCGTTCTGGGCTGGCAGCAGTGGCGAAAGGATGCGCTCGAGCCGGCCCCGATGGGCGAAGCCAGAACGGGGGCCTGAAGATGTCTAACGACCCCCGGATCACTGGTTTGATCGTGGGGAAATTCGCCCCGCTGCACAAGGGCCACCAGTACTTGATCGAAACGGCCCTGGCCGACCCCACCCTCGACCGCTTACTGGTGCTGGTCTATGCCAACCCCGACTTTCCCTGGATGTCCAGCCAGCGCCGCGCTGGCTGGATTCGGGCCCTCTACCCGCAAGCAGAGGTTTACGTACCCGAAAACCCACCACCGGATGACGCCGACGACCACACTCAGCGTGAGTTCGTAAAAGAATGGCTGGCACAGCACAAGCTCGAGGTGAGGAAGGTCTACACCAGTGAAGGCTACGGCCCAGGTTTTGCCCAGCACATCGGCGCCGAGCATGTATCGGTGGACTTGCAGCGCGAGCGGTTCCCCATCTCGGGTACACAGGTACGGACGTGGGTTAAGGAGATCGCGGAAAGTATCGAAGTCAAAGTAACCGGTACGTGGGAGAATTCCCACAGCCAGGCCAGACTGACGCAGTGGGTTCACCCCCAGGTCGTCAGAGACCTGTTGCACTGGCTCGACCCGGTGAAGAAGGTGGTTTTTTTGGGGGCCGAGTCTACCGGTAAAACCACCCTAACCCAGCGCATGGCCCAGGAATTCGGCAGTTTGTTTGTGCATGAGTACGGGCGCGAGTACTACGAACGAAAAGGCGGAAAGCTGGTTCTGGAAGACTACGTACAAATCGCCTGTCAACACCTGGAATTGGAAAACCGTGCCCGCCTTGAACTGGCCCACACCAAAGGTAGCAGCTACCTGTTTGTAGACACCAATGCCCTCACCACCCTTTTCTTCAGTTACTACTACAACCAAGGCGGCCTACCCCGGTTACACCAACTGGCCAACGCCTGCAAAGAACGCTATCACTACTTTTTTGTATGCGACGACGACATTCCTTTCGAGCAGGATGGTTGGCGCGACAACGCCGTCTGGCGGGGCCGGATGCAGGGGCTGATACTTCATGACCTCGATTGCCGTGGCATCGAGTATAGCGTCGTGCGTGGCAGTTTGGAGGAACGGGTGGAGCAGGTCAAGCGGGTGCTAGCAGGCCTGCCCCTAGACACACCACCCTCTTCACCCCGGCATTTGGGGCCGAGGCCCTGAGCTTGCAGGCGTATACTCAGCTTTGCATGCTGCCAACGCCTACCCTCCTCCAAACGCGCATTGCAATCTCCAGCTTCTTCATCCTGCACGGGTTTGTGACAGCTACTTGGATTTCACGCATACCCGCTGAGAAAGAGCGTCTCGAGATGAGCGCAGCAGTATTGGGACTGGTGTTGCTGGGCAACATGCTGGGGGCGCTGCTGGGGGGCCTGACCGCCGGCATCTGGGTAGCCTGGTGGGGCAGCCGCCGGGTAGCCCGCACCTTTGGCGTGGCCGCATCGCTCTCCCTACCGCTACTGGGGGCGCTGCTCACTCCGGCATGGTTGTTTGCTGGACTTGTACTGTACGGTTTTCTACTCAACATCCTCAACATCGGCATGAACACCCAGGCCGCCGCCCTGGAAGCCAGATACGGTCGGCCGATCTTTTCCTCCTTCCACGCGCTTTGGAGCGCTGGGGCTCTGTTGGGCTCCCTGGCCGGTGCCGGGTTGGCAGGGCTGGGGCTTTCACCTTTCTGGCACTTCCTGCTGGTTGGCGGGACAGGCGCTGGGCTGGCCTGGCAGGCGGGTAGCCGCTTGCTAGCGGCCTCGCCCTCTCCGCAGCGGCAAGGCTTTGTGCTGCCCAAGGGGGCGCTTTTGGTGCTGGGCTTGATGGGTTTTTGCACCGCCATAAGCGACGGCTCGATTGCCGGTTGGAGTGGGGTGTATCTGCGTAGCCTGGGCGCCCCGGAGTCACTGGCCGCACTGGGCTTTGCAGTACATCAGGCGGTCATGCTGGTAGGGCGCTCGAGCGGAGACTGGCTGGTGCAGCAGTTCGGGGCAGTGCAGGTGGTGCGTTATGGCTCGCTGCTGGGGAGCTTTGGACTGGCCGTAGCGGTGGTCTCGGGCACGGTGGAGGGTATGTTCTTCGGCATTGCTTGCATGGGGCTTGGCATGGCCACCCTGTTCCCTCTGATGTTTGCTGCCGCGGCCCAAACCCCCGGCATGCCCCCCGCCGCCGCGATAGCTAGCATTTCTACCATGAGCACCTTCGGTGGGCTGGTGGGGCCGATGCTGCTGGGCATCGTGGCCGAGGTGGGCACCGTACGGGCCAGCTTTGCCGTGGCCGCGCTGCTTGCAGGGGTGGTGAGCTATCTGGCTTTTTCGCTGGCCGGGTATCAGGTAGCCCGCACCCAGACCTCAGATTGAAACCCCCTCTCCGTTCCAGCGCACCCCCAACAACCGGGCCCAGCTCGCCGCCAGATCGGCAAAGGTGGCGCGGGTGCCCAGGTCGCGCCCGGCCATCCCCGGCCCGGCTACCAGCAGCATCCCGTACTCACGGGTGTGATCGGTGCCGCGGTAGGTGGGGTCGTTGCCGTGGTCGGAGACGATAAAGAGATGGTCGTCCGGGCCGAGGGCGGCCAGCAGTTCGGGCAGGCGGGCATCGAAATCCACAAGGGCCTGGGCATAGCCCTGGGGGTTGCGGCGGTGGCCATACTTGGCGTCGAAGTCCACCAGGTTGGTGAAGATCAGGCCGGAGAAGTCCTGGCGCATGAGTTCCAGGGTGCGCGCCAGGCCCTCCTCGTTGCTGCCCGACTTAACCTCGCGGGTAAAACCCCGGTGGGCGTAGATATCGGGGATTTTGCCCACCCCCACCACCTCCAGCCCCGCGGCCTTGATCTCGTCCAGCACGTTGTGCGGGGGCTCGAGCGCAAAGTCTTTGCGCAGATCCTCGCGCCGGTAATACCGGCCGGGCTCGCCCTCGAAGGGGCGGGCGATCACCCGGGCGCAGGCCAGCGGCCCCACCAGCATCTCCCGTGCCACCCGGCACCAGTCGTAGAGGGTCTCGAGGGGTACCTTACCGATGTGGGCCGCCACCTGAAAGACCGAGTCGGCCGAGGTGTACACGATGGGAAAGCCGGTGCGCAGGTGCTCGTCGCCGTAGTCGCGGATGGCCTCGGTACCCGAGTAGGGCCGGTTGAGCAGATAACCCCCCACGCCAATGCGCCGGCAATACTCGGCCAAAAAGTCCTGTGGATAACCCTGTGGAAAAACCTGAAAGGGGTGTGTAAGCCGAATCCCCACAAACTCCCAGTGGCCCGTAGAGGTATCTTTGCCAGGGTTGACCTCCAGCATCCGGCCAAAGGCCCCCTGTGGCTTCGCAACCCTGGGCAGGGTGTGCACCCCCGGTACGTGGCCCAGCCCCAGCGCGGCCAGATGGGGCAGCTCTATCCCGGTCTTGAGCACGGTGTGGTCGAGGGTATCGGCCCCTTCATCGCCGAACTGCGCAGCGTCGGGCAGGTAGCCCAGGCCCACCGAATCCAGCACAATGGTGGTGATCTTCATGCCCACCAGCATACCGGAGGAGTCCACCGGTATTCTGCCCTGCTGTGGCCGTCCTGGCTGTTGCAGCAGGCAGGCTCTGCAGTAGGGCCTGGAGGGTTAGGCACCCACCAGATCAGGGGCTGTACCCAGAGAGCGCCACAGCAGCCCTAGCAGTTCGCGGGTGGCAAAGTCCACCGAGGAATCGGGGTAGGAGATCCAGTGCACCCCCAGGGAAAAACCTGCGTCTTCAATGAATAAAAGCCGTAGCAAGCCAGCCTTTTGCTCGGGTTCCACAAACGAGCGGCTGGCCAGCCCCACCCCCAGCCCGGCGGCGGCTGCCGCCTTGACCCCATACAGGCTGCCGCACTCCAAAAGACGTGCTGGCACAATGCCATGGCGTTCCAGAAACTGCTCGAGCCGCAGGCGCAGGCGCGAATTGCGCTGAGGAACCAGCAGGGTCATCCCCTCGAGCTGGCCCAGCGCCACCCCCCCCAGCCGAGCCCAGGGGTGGGAAGGCGCCACCACCAGTACCATCTCGTCGCTGGTCAGCCGCCGGGCCAGCAGCGGCTCGGGCAGGGCGTCGGTGCCCCCCAACACCAGGGCCGCATCCAGGTCGCGCTGGTACACCTGCTCGATGAGCTCGAGCGTGGTGCCGTTTTTTAGTTGCAGCTCGCAACGGCCCTGCTGGGTTTCCGCCCAGCCTATTAGCGCGGCCAGATACCGCGGAATCAGGCTCCAGGCCAGGCCCACCTCGAGGCTGGGAATGCGCTGGTGCCGCCTTTCCTCGATAAAGCGGGTGGCCTGGGCCAGGCTGCGGCTCACCGCACAGGCATACGGGAGCAGGGCTTTGCCGGCTTCGGTCAGGGTGATACCCTGAGGGGTACGTTCGTAGAGGGGTTGACGGACGGCATCCTCGAGGGCCTTGAGGGTTTTGCTCACCGCAGGCTGGCTCAGGTGCAAAACTTCGGCAGCACGGCTCAGGCTGCGCAGTTCGGCTACCACGCAAAATACCACCAAGTACCGAGGATTTAGACGCATAAGGACAAATCAATGCAGTATACAGCCTCATCACCCCCACAAAGTCCGCCCACAACCCAAACCGCAACGGGGGTTTACCCATCCCCTCGTCGAGGGGCCAGCCCCTGTATCACGCATCTTCTCAAGGATGGGGTTACCCCGGTTACACATATCCCCTATGGGTATTTGACAAGATACCCCCTGGGGATATATCCTGGCCGTCAGGAGGTTGTCGCATGCTCTTCAAACACATCTACGAGGAAGGACTCGCCCAGGGCAGCTACTTTATCGGCTGTCAATCTCAGGGCACTGCTATTGTGGTAGACCCCCGGCGCGATATCCAGGTCTACCTCGAGGAGGCCCGGAAGAACGGGATGAAAATTGCGGCCGTGGCCGAAACCCACATCCACGCCGACTACCTCTCGGGGGCCCGCGAGCTGGCCAAGGCCACCGGGGCCCGGCTCTACCTGAGCGACGAGGGCGACGAAAACTGGAAGTACAAGGGCCTCGAGGGCTTCGACTACCAGCTGGTGCGCGATGGTGACCAGATCAAGCTGGGCAACATCACCCTTACGGTGGTGCACACCCCCGGCCACACCCCCGAGCACATCAGCTTTTTGGTGCAGGATGGGGCCGCGGCCAGCGAGCCTGGCTTCTTTCTGACCGGCGACTTTGTGTTTGTGGGGGATGTTGGCCGCCCCGACCTGCTGGAAGAGGCCGCGGGCATTAAAGGCACCGCCGAACCGGGCGCTCGGCGCATGTTCAAAAGCCTGAAGGAAAAATTCCTCACCCTGCCCGACTATGTGCAGGTCTGGCCCGGCCACGGCGCGGGGAGCGCCTGTGGCAAGGGCCTGGGGGCGGTGGCCAGCACCACCGTGGGCTACGAGCGCCGCTTTGCCTGGTGGGCCGACTACCTGCAGAAGGGTGATGAGGAGGGGTTTGTAAAGGCCCTGCTCTCGGGCCAGCCCGAGGCCCCCTACTACTTCGCCCAGATGAAGCGGCTCAACCGCGACGGGATGCCCATCCTGGGCCAGCTCCCGCAGCCCCAGCTGCTCACCCCCGAGCAGTTCCAGCGGAGGCTGAGCGAAGGGGCCCTGCTGGTAGATACCCGCGACAAGCTGGCTTTCGCCGGCGGCCACCTCAGGGGGGCCATCAACATCCCGGGGGGTAAGAGCTTCAGCACCTGGGCCGGCTGGCTGCTGCCTTATGAGCGCGACCTCATCCTGCTGGCCAGCCCCGAGCAGGTCGGCGAGCGGGTCAGGCAGCTCATCCGCATCGGGCTGGATCGGGTGGTGGGGTACATCCCCAGCCTCGAGGGCTACGCACAGGGTGAGCTGGAGACCGTTCCTCAGGTCAGCGCGGCCCAGGCCAAAGCCATGTGGGAAAAGGGCGAGGCCACCATCCTGGACGTGCGCGGGGCCGACGAGTACCTAGCCGGCCACATCCCCGGGGCCCTAAACATCCACGCCGGCCGGGTGATGAACAACCTACAGCACATCCCCCAGGACAGGCCGGTGGTGGTGCACTGCCTGGGCGGCGACCGCTCCTCTACCGCCATCAGCGCCCTGATGAGCGCGGGCTTTAGCAACCTGTTCAACCTCACCGGTGGTATCCGGGCCTGGCAGCAGGAGGGCTTCCCGGTGGAGAAAGGCCCCGCCCGCGAGCTGGCCAGTGTCTGAGCCCTGTTCTTCCCCTGGCCCCTGGTCACGGCCAGGGGCCCCTGTGAAGCAAAGACCATGAATCTGCCTGTAAAAGTTGCCTATCACCAGCTAGAACGCTTTCAAGTTGTAGACGTCCGGGAACCCGAGGAATGGGCCGAGGGGGTGCTGCCGGGTGCTCTGCGCCTGCCGCTCTCCAAACTCGAGGCGCTGGCCCCGCTGCACCTCGAGCGCGAAAAGCCCGTACTGCTTTACTGCCGCAGCGGCAACCGCTCCCAGGAGGCCCTCCAGAAGCTACAACGCCTGGGGCACCCCAAGGTCTGGCACCTCGAGGGCGGCATTAAAGCCTGGCGCGAGGCCGGCCTGCCCTGCGCCAGCCCGGTCTAAAGGAGGAACCTTGTGCCTACTGCTTTATACAAAGACATCCAGCCACACGAAGCCCACGAGCTGCAGAAGCAAAAGGTGCTGTTTGTAGACGTGCGCGAACCGGAGGAGTTTGCCCAGGTGCGCCTCGAGGGGGCCCAGCTGATCCCGCTCTCCGAGTTTGCCGGGCGCTTTAGCGAGATTCCCAAAAACCAGCCGGTGGTGCTTTACTGCCGCAGCGGCAACCGCAGCGCCCAGGCCGCCGGCTGGCTGGCCTCTAAAGGCTATACCAACCTGCTCAACCTGGAGGGGGGCCTCATGGCCTGGTACCAGGCCGGGCTGCCCCTGGATACCACCCCTATCGAGGCCACCTACCAGGACACCGCCTTTACCGAACTTACCCCCCACGAGGCCCAGCGCTGGATCCAGGAGGGGGCCTACGTGATCGACGTGCGCGAGCCCTACGAGTACGCCATGGGCCACGTACCCGGCGCGGTCAACATACCGCTGGGGCGCTTTGCGAGCGAGGTGGGCAAGCTACCCAAAGACCGCAAGCTGGTGCTGGTCTGCGCCTCCGGGAATCGTTCGTCGCAGGCCTCGGAGTACCTGGTGGGGCACGGCTTTGCCAAGGAAAAGGTGGGCAACCTCGAGGGCGGCACCTACGGCTGGATGAGCGCGGGCTTGGAGGTGGAACGTTGATCGGCTGGCTCAAAAACCTGCTGGGCGGGGCGACCGTGGGCCAGCTCAGCCCCCTCGAGGCCCACGCAAAAGCCAAGGCCGGGGCCATTATTCTGGATGTCCGCACCCCACTGGAGCGCCAGGAAGGCAAAATCCCCGGCTCGCAGGCCCTGCCGCTCGATCGGCTGGCCAGCGAATGGGAAAAGCTACCCAGGGACAAGGAGATCATCTGCCAGTGCCGAAGCGGCGCACGCAGCGCCCAGGCCGCGCGTTTTCTGGCCGCCAAAGGCTATAAGACCTACAACCTGGCGGGCGGCCTCGAGGCCTGGAAGCGGCACAAACTCCCGGTGAAATGATGCAGGACGTTTTTCCCAGTGAACTATCGCTCTGGCAAAAGCGCGGGGCGCTACTCCTGGACGTGCGCTCGCCGGAGGAGTTTGCCAGCGGGCATATTCCAGGCTCGCGCAACCTTCCCCTGGAACAGCTTCTGGAGGCGCTGGATACCCTGAAAAGCCCCGTCGTGACCATCTGCGCTACGGGCAGCCGGGCCGGGCTGGCCGCCGAGGTGCTGGGGTACGAAGGCCTCGAGGTGGGGAAGCTGGTGGGGGGTATCCAGGGCTACGCGGCCCAGGGCTACCCGCTCGAGCGCAGCGCAACCCAGGCGGATGAGGCGCCGTTCAAACCCGAGGAGGCCCCATGCTCCTAGCCTGGATGGGGGCAATTCTGATTGGCCTGGCCCTGGGCATGCTGGGCTCGGGCGGCTCCATCCTCACGGTGCCCATCCTGGTCTACCTGGTGGGGGAGCCCGACAAACTGGCCATCGCCGAGTCGCTGGCCATCGTGGGCCTGATTGCCCTGGTGGGGGCCATACCCTACGCCCTCAAGGCCCAGATAGACTGGCGCAACGTGCTGTTTTTTGGCCTGCCGGGCATGGCCGGCACCTACCTGGGGGCCTACTTTTCCAAATGGGTGCCGGGGGTCTGGCAGCTGGGGCTGTTTGCCGTGGTAATGCTGCTGGCCGCCTACATGATGTTCCGCCCCCCGCGGCTCGAGGCCCCCACACCAAAGCGCTCATACCTAAAAATCGTCCTGGATGGCCTGGTGGTGGGCATCCTCACCGGCCTGGTGGGGGTGGGTGGAGGGTTTCTAATTGTCCCGGCCCTGGTTCTGCTGGGCGGCCTGCCCATGCACCTGGCCGTGGGCACCAGCCTGCTGATTGTGGCCATGAAGTCGGCCAGTGGGTTCTACAAGTACCTGCACCTGCTACCCGAGCAGGGCTACACCGTGCACTGGGATATCGTGCTGCTCTTCGCAGCGCTGGGCATTGTGGGCAGCCTGTTTGGGGGCCGCCTGGCCGCCTCGATCCCCCAGCTCACCCTGCGGCGCGGCTTTGCCGGGTTTCTTGTGGTGATGGGGGTTTTCATCCTGTGGCAGAACCTGCCCAGGGTGCTGCATGGGTAGGCGACGGCGCTCGAGTTGGCTGGCGCAGGCTTTTACTCTGAATAACCGGCCAGGGCCAGGTCGTCTTTGAGCGCCTCAACATCCACCCGGCCCGCGTAGAGGTTCACCACCTTGCCCTCACCGTCGAGCACAAAAGTCCAGGGGTGACCCAGCACCTTAAAGCGATTGGCTACAGCCACCGGGTTGTCACCACCCGGCAGGGCCAGGAGGGGAAGGAAGCGGGGGTAGTTTTTCATGTAGTCGCGCACCACCTGCTCGGTATCGCGGGGCTCGCGGCTGATCACCACAAAGGGCACCGCCTGGTATTCTTGGGCCAGCTGGTGCAGCTTGGGGAACTCGGCCCGGCAGATAGGGCACCAGCTGGCCCAGAAGGTAATCACCACCGGCTTACCCTTGAAGCTAGCCAGGGTATAGACCCTGCCAGATAAATCGCGCAGCCGGAAGTCGGGCGCGCTCTGTCCCGGCGATACAGCCAAGCCCACCGCAAACAAAGTTAGAACTGCCAGCCAGCGTTTCATGTTTCCTCCCGTCCCAATACCTGCAGAGGGTATATTAAACAGCAACCATCCCGCTTGGCACAAGGGGCCCGTCTACACACTGTCGAGATCGCAGCCGCACTCCCACCCAAAAAGTAATGAAGGCTATATCTCTAAGCTATAGCCTGTACGATAATGCGTATTAACCACATTAGATACCAACATCCAGCCGCGTGAATGTGTTGACGATGATACCCCCAGGTAGTATTAATAGGTAATCGAAAACCTTCGGTACGCTATGCGGTACATACTGTTCACAGTGATGGGGATTTTCATGGCGGTGCAGGCCCAAGGGGTGGACTTCAACCGCTGGTATCCCTATGCCCAGGCCAGCCAGTATGCCCAATCGCAGGGGCGCATTTTGATGGTTTATTTCTGGGGTGAGGCCTGTCCGTACTGCGATCAGATGAACACCCATGTGCTGTCCGACCCAAGGGTCGCGAGCATCCTCGAGCGTCGCTTTGTGGTGGCCAGCGTGGATAGCCATAGCCCCGAGGGCCGGGCCCTGAGCGCCCAGATGCGCACCCTGGGCACACCCAGTTTTGTCTTCTTCGTACCCCAGGGGGGTACGTTGAAAGAAGCGGGCCGGCTATTTGGTAGCCGCACCCGTGCACAGTTTCTGAGCGAACTGCAGCAGATCTGTGCGAAAGTTGGAGGTGAAGGTTGTGGATAGAAGAACATTCCTAAAAGCATCGGCGGGGGCCGTTGCCGGAACCGTGCTGGCCAACCAGCTCACTTCAGCGCTGGCCCAGGGGGGCCTCGAGGGCGAGGACATCGCCAACCTCGAGAAGGGACTGCGACAGGTCTTGGGCAAAAGCTTCAAGGATCTGACCCCCTCGCAGCAGGTTAAGCTCGTAGCCCCCACCATCGCCGAGTCGGGCGCCAACGTACCGGTGGAGATCGAGGCTAGCCTGCCCGCCGATCAGGTCAAGGCCATTCACTGCTTCTGCGACAAAAACGCCAACCCCCTGCTCTTTACGGTCGTACTCAACGGGGTACTGCCCTACTACGCCACCCGCGTGCGGGTCGCCGAGACCGCCCCGGTGCGGGCCGTGGTCGAGACCAAAGACGGCAGGTTGCTGATGGCCTCGCAGTCGGTGCGGGTCACCGTAGGCGGTTGCGGTTAAGGAGGCACGACATGGCGATTAACATCTTGGTTCGTTTCAACCCAGCCAGACCCAAAGCAGGCGATGAAGTTCGTGTACAGATTGTCGTACAGCACCCCATGGAGCCCGGTACCCGCCGGGATGCCAGCGGGAAGCTGATTCCTGCTGACCACATCAACGAGGTCAACGTGACCATGGACGGTCAGCTCATCGCCCAGGTCAAGCCGGGCCCGGGCACCAGCGCCAACCCCTTGTTCGCTTTCAAAATGAAAGCCAACAAAGCCGGCCAGCTCAAGGTCACCTGCAAAGACCTAAACGGCCAGACCGGCGAAAGAACCGCGGATCTCACCCTGGCCTGAGGAGGGTTGGATGGGTCGCTTCTGGCGTTTGGTAGGGGCGGTTGCCCTAGCCCTTTTTAGCCTGATGGTGCTGGCCCAGGAAGAAGACGATCCGGCCAAGGAGGCCGAGAAGCAAAAGAAGCAGCTTCTGGAACAGAGCGGGGGGATCCTTCCCAGCGACCTGTACGTGGAACAGGGTGAGCAGCTGTTCAAAGCCAAGCGCGGCCCTAAAAACGCCTCTCTCGAGGCCTGCGACTTTGGCCGGGGGCCGGGGAAGCTCGAGGGGGTGGTGGGGCGGCTGCCCCGCTACTTCTTCGACACCCGCCGGGTGGAAGACCTCGACTCGCGCATCCGCACCTGCATGATTCGCCTGCAGGGTTTCAAGCCGGAGGAGATTAGTCGCAGCGAGGTGGTGGCCATCGCTTTTTATATCGCCTCGCTCTCCAACGAGCAACCGGTCGTGGTGCGTCCCCTGATGCCCCAGGAGAAAAAACTCTACGAGCTAGGCGAGCGGCTCTTTTATCTGCGGGCCGGCCCGCGCGATATGGGCTGTGCAACCTGCCACGTGACCTACGTGGGCAAGCGGGCGGGGGTGCTTCCTTACTCCGATCTTCTGAAGGATAAGCGCGCCGCCAGCCACTGGCCTGCCTTCCGCTACTCCAACGACCAGGCCTGGACCATGGCCGACCGCATCCGGGCTTGCTACGCCAACCTCGGCATGCCCGCACCCGATTTCTACTCCGAGCCCATCATCGCCCTGACCCTGTTCATGAACGTACAGGCCAATGGGGCGCGGATGGATCTGCCCGGTTTCATACGCTAGGAGGGTTCTGTGCGGCGAATCTACCTGCTCATACCCCTGGTGCTCCTGGGTCTGGCGCTCGGGCAGACCGGCCCCTCCTACATCGACGCCGAACTCCAGCGGCTCATCCAGGCTGGGGGCCAGAGCTACGCCAATAGCCTGCTCAAACAGGCCCCCGACCAGGCCCTGTGCTCCATCCACCGCAACAAGCTACCCGCCGATGTGCTGGGCCCCTTTATCGAGGCCCAGCGTCAGACCATCAAATACCCCGCCGACGGCAAGCTGATGGGGGACTGGAAGCAGGGCGATGCCATCTTTAACACCCTGGCCCGTGGCAACTGCTTCTCCTGCCATGTGGGCTCTCCCCGCAACATCGGGGGCAATGTGGGGCCCAGCCTGGAGAAATACGGCCAGCGCGGCACCTCTGAAGCGGTGCAGAAGTACACCTACGAGGTGATCTACAACACCTGGGCCTACTTCCCCTGCACGGTGATGTACCGCTTCGGGCATGGCGGCCTGCTCAAGCCGGAGGAGATCGCCCATGTGGTGGCCTACCTGCTCGACCCAGCTTCGGACTTCAACACCAAACCGGCACTGAAGCGCTAAGTTTTCTCAACCGCAACGCGTTCCCCAGCGGGCCTAGGCCTGGGGGAAAGGAGGTTTTGTGACCCGACGTGAACTGGTACAACTCATGCTGGCCCTGGGTATCACCTCCCCCAAAGCCTTCGCCCAGGCCATGGAACGCCCCGAGACCCTTTACGATCTGCCCCCCTTTGGCAACATCACCCTGCTTTTCAACACCGACCTGCACGGGCAGCTGCGGCCCCACTATTTCATGGAGCCGCCCAACCTGCTGGCGGCCAAGGCCCTGGAGGGCCAGCCGGGCTACCTCACCAGCGAGGCCTTTTTGCGCTACTACGGCATCCGGCGGGGCAGCCTCGAGGCCTACACCTTCGCCTCGGTGGACTTTGTCGCCCTGGCCCAGCGGTTTGGGCCGATGGGGGGTGGGGCCTATATCGGGGCCCTCATCCAGCAGCAAAGAGCACAGGCTGGTGAAAAACGCACCCTGGTGCTGGACGGCGGCGATACCTGGACCAACTCCGGGATCTCGCTTCTGACCAAGGGGCAGGTCATGGTGGACTGGATGAACCGGGTGGGCTTCGACCACATGGTCTTCCACTGGGAGTACACCCTGGGGCGTGCGCGCGTGGAGGAGCTGGTGCAGGCCCTGAAGGCCAAAATCATCAGCTTCAACATCGTGGATGACCTTTTTGGTGACCCCATCTACGAACCCTACGTCATCCACGAGATTGGCGGCTACACCCTGGGCCTGATTGGCTCCACCTTCCCCTATGTGAAGGTCTCACACCCCGAGGAGTTCTCCGAGGGGCTGTCTTTTGGCATCCGGGAAAACGAGCTGCAGAAATACGTGGACGAGCTGCGGGGCAAGGGCGTGGACGCGGTGGTGATGCTCTCCCACAACGGTGTGCCGCTGGATCTGGCCCTGGCCGGGCGCATCAAGGGCCTGGATCTGATTCTGACCGGCCACACCCACGACTTTACGCCCAGGCCCATCCGGGTGGGCAACACCTGGCTGGTGGCCGGGGGCTCGGCGGGCAAGGCCGTGGTGCGGGTAGACCTGCAGATGAAGAAAGGGGGGATTGCCGATATACGGGCCAAGACCCTGCCGGTAGCCACCCGCCTGATCAAGCCCGACCCTGGGCTCGAGGCCTTCATCCGCGAAGCCTACGCCCCGCACCTAAACTACCTCGACCAGGTGCTGGGCACCACCGAGACCCTACTATACAAGCGCGACTCCACCTACTCCACCCTGGACGAGCTGGCCGGGCGGGCGATTCGGGCGGCCTACCCCGAGGTGGAGGTGGCCTTCAGCCCCGGCACCCGCTGGGGTACCGCCATCCTGCCGGGCCAGCCCATCACCATGGATCAAATCCTGGCCTTCACCGGCTTTACCTACCCCGAGGTCTACGTGTTCAAGCTCAAGGGCGAACGCCTACAGGCCGTGCTCGAGGATGTCGCGGCCAACACCTTCAACCCCGACCCCTTCTACCAGCAGGGCGGCGACATGAGCCGGGTTTTCGGTCTCACCTACGAACTAGCGGTGAACGCCCCCACCGGCCAGCGCATCCGCAACGTGGCCATCCAGGGCCGCCGGCTCGATCCCAACCGGGAGTACACCCTGGCCTCCTTTGGGGGGCGCCTCCAGCGCAGCGGCACCCTGGTAGAGAAATACACCCCCCGGCCCATCTACGAGCTGATTGCTGAGTACCTCAAACAGGTCAAGACCGTCAACATCCCCCCACGCCCCAGCATGCGGGTGCTGGATCAACGCTATGTATTACCCGGATAACCAGGAGGAGTGGCAGTGAAAAAAAGGTACACATTAGGACTTTTAGCTGTGCTGCTGGCCGGTCTTACCCTGTCGCAACCCAGCCCCTTTCAGCAGCGGGTACAGCAGGCCATCCAGAACGGTGGCAGCAGGTTTGCCGAGAGCATGAAGCAAGACCCCGATCAGGCCCTGTGTTCGCAGTACCGCGACAAACTACCCCCAGAGCTGGTAGGGGCCTTCCTCGAGCGCCAGCGGGCCCTGATCAAGTACCCCGCCGACGGCAAGTTGATGGGGGACTGGAAGAAGGGCGAGGAGCTTTTCACCAACCCCCGCAAAGGCAACTGCTACGCCTGCCACACCGGCGACCCCCGGGAGCCCGGGGCCGGGCGGATGGGGCCGGGGCTGGTGAACTACGGACAGCGCGGCACCAGCGAGGCGGTGGTCAAGTACACCTACGACAAGATTTACAACGCCTGGGCCACCATGCCCTGCTCGCTGATGTACCGGGCCGGCTACCACGGCATTCTGACCCCGGAGGAAACCGCCCACGTAACCGCCTTCCTGCTCGATCCGGCCTCGCCGGTCAATGCCAAGAGGTGATGCCATGCGCAACCGCAGCCTGTGGATTGGATTTTTGTTGGCGCTGGGCTTGGGCTTGAGCATCGCCCTCACCCAGCAGCAAGAAGTAGACCCCTACAAAGAAGCCGAGCGGCAGCGGGAGCTGTTCCGCCAGACTGCCGGCATTCTGCCCGGCGAGCTGTATGCCGCCCAGGGCGAGGAGCTCTTCTACCAGAAGCGCGGGCCCAAGCAGGCCAGCCTCGAGGCCTGTGATTTTGGCCTGGGGCCGGGGAAGCTCGAGGGCGCCCTGACCCAGCTCCCCCGCTATTTTGCCGATACCCGGCGGGTGGAGGATCTCGAGACCCGCATCGTGAGCTGCATGGTGCGGCTCCAGGGCTTTAAACCCGAAGAAATCAAGCGCGAGGACGTGAAGGCGCTCACTGCGTATGTGGCCTCCAAGTCCAGTGAGATGCCCATCAATGTGGTGCCCAAAACCTCCCAGGAGATCGCCCTGTACAACCTGGGCCGCGAGCTGTGGTACCACCGGGCCGGTGACCGCGACATGAACTGCGCCATCTGCCACGATGCCTACGCCGGGGGCAGGGTGCGGCTCTCGCCGGTGCGCAGCCCGCGCCAGGGCCTGTCCAACGAGTGGCCCGCCTACCGCTTCGAGGCCGACAAGCTCTACACCCTGCAGGATCGCATCGCTTTCTGCTACGAGTCCATTGGTATCGCCGCGCCCGAGTTTTACTCCGAACCCTACATCGCGCTTTCTATCTACATGCTGGCCGAGGCCACCAAGGGCAAGAACAAGTTCACCGAACTACCAGGTTTCACCCGCTAAAGGAGGTGTCTATGCGGAAGGGCTGGATTGTGCTGGTGCTGCTGGGTGGGCTGGGCCTGGCCCAGGAGATGAGCCCGGCCTCGCTGCAGGAGATGGGCAACTTCATCAAGAAAACAAACCCCGCCAGCTACCTGCTCTACGCCGCCGAGGCCAAGGATTTTGTGGAGGTCTTCGAGCCTTTTATCCTGGACGTACGCACCGCCGAGGAGCGCTCGAGGGGCTTCCTGCCCGGCTCGGTGCACATCCACATCAGCCAGCTACCCGACCGCCTGGGCGAGCTACCCAAAGAAAAAGACAAGCCCATCCTGGTCTACTGCGGCACCGGGCATGTCAGTGCGGTGGCGGCGGCCTATTTGCGGGCCTTAGGCTACCGCGAAGTTAAGAACCTGAATGGGGGTTTTCGGGCCTGGCTCGAGCTGGGCCTGCCGGTACAAAGACCCTAAAGGAGACCTATGAAGATCAAGTGGACGCTGTGGTTGGGTTTCATTCTCTCGCTATCGGCCCTGGCCCAGTCGCTGGAAACCACCCTGCGCGGGGTTAGTCTGGCCGAGGCCCAGGCCCGCCTCGAGGCCGCCGTTGGCGCCCAGGGGCTCAAGGTGGCCCGCACCCTGAACCTGGGTGGGCAGGTCAAAAACTTCAAAGCCGACTTCCCCGACTACCTGCTGATGGTGCTCGAGCCCGAGGCCGGGGTGCTGGCAGCGGTGGAGGAAAACCTGATGAGCGCCATCATCCTGCCCCCCACCATCTACGTGCATGCCGCCCGGCCCGGGATGGTCACGGTGGGCACCTTCGACCCCGACCTGATGTTTGCCATGCTGGGGGTCAAAAACACCAAGAGCCGGCTCTTGGGGGCCAAGCTCAAAGCGATCATTGCCAGCCTGGGGCTGCCCCGTAAGGTGGCCCCGGCCATGATACCCGACCCCAGCTCCGGCATGATGCCCGCCATGATGTACAAAGTTGAAGGGGGCAGCGTGGATGAACTCACCCTCCTGATCGAAAGCGAGCTGGGGAATAACGGCCTCAACGTGCTGCCCTCGGTCAGGATGGGCGAGGTGGTGGGCATCCAGCCTTGCAAGAGCGAGTGGGCTTACCAGATGTTCATGACCCAGCCCGCGGGCGGTTTTGCCGCGCCGTGCCGCTTCTTTGTAGCACCCGTGCCCGGCGGTGTGTTGGTCGGGGCCATCGAACCCATGCTGATGGGCATCATGCCGGGCGTGGCCCAGAACCAGGCCACCATGGGCATGCTCCAGGAGGCCCGACGGGTGATGAGCCAGATCCTGGAGGGGGTGGGCGGCCAGCCTTATCGCCCCGGGCAATAGGCGTTATAACCCGCTGTTATGGCTTTCGTGGGCTTGGACAAAATCTGATAAACTTGTCTTTAAACCCAAGCTCACAGAGGTTATCGAGGGAAAGCCCCCGAAGTGGCTCGGGTTTTGGGAGGAAGTATGAGCCAGGTAACACGTCGTAAGCTTCTCAAAGCAGGTGCAGCAGCAGGTGCGGCGGCAGCCAGCAGCGCCTTTGCCCAGGAGTTTTTCAGCAAACCCAGCAGCGTGCTGGGGCCGGCCAGGGGCAACCGCGTGGTGATCATTGGCGGCGGCTGGGGCGGGGTGAGCACCGCCCGGCATCTGCGGCGCAAGAACCCCAACATCGAGGTGGTGCTGATCGAGAAGAACCCCGCCTTTATGTCCTGCCCCATGAGCAACCTGTACCTAGGCGGGGTCAAGGATCTCGACTTTATCGTCTTCGACTACGCCAACGTGGCCCGGGCCGGGGTCACCATCATCAACGAGCGGGCCATTGAGGTCAACCGGGCGGGCCGCTATGTGCGCACCACCAGCGGCCTGGTCTTCTACAACTACCTGGTGGTCTCACCCGGCATCGACTACATGTACGAGGCCATCCAGGGCTATAGCGAGGTCAAGCAGTTCCTGCCGGTGGGCTTCAAACCCTGGGAGCACATCGCCCTCAAGCGCCAGCTTGACAATTTCGAAGGCGGCGATCTGGTGCTGGCCATTCCCAGGCCCCCCTACCGCTGCCCCCCAGGGCCCTATGAGCGGGCGGCCATGCTGGCCTACTACCTCAAAACCAACCAGATCAAGGGCAAGGTGATCGTGCTGGACGCCAACCCCGGCCCCATCTCCAAAGGCCCCGGCTTCACTGCGGCCTACAACGATCTCTACAAGGACTACATCCAGTACATCCCCCAGGCCGAGGTCACGGCCATTGACTACGCCAGGAAGGAGGTCAAAACCTCCCTGGGTGAGTTCAAGTTCGACCTGGCCAACATCATCCCGCCCATGAAAGCCGGGGAAATTGTGCGCACCGCAGGGCTGGGCGACCGCTGGGCCAACGTGCGGCTGCCCACCTTCCTCTCCGAGCGGGACGACCGGGTTTACATCATCGGCGACGTGATCGGCAACGTGCCCTACCCCAAGAGCGGGCAGGTGGCCTACAACGACGGTAAGATCATCGCCGAGCACATCGCCCAGCGCATCGCCGGTAAGCGCCTGGATGAGATTGCCAACCCGCTGCCCGACAACATCTGCTACAGCTTCGTGAGCAACGAGGAGTCCATCTGGGTCTCGCACAAGCACAACTGGGACGAGGCCGCCCGGCAGGTTCGGCAGCAATCCACTGTAGACAACAACCGCTCCAAGCCCAACGGAGCCCTGGCGCTGGAATGGGCCCGGGGCCTGTGGAGCGACATGTTTGGCCCAGGCGCCTGAGCCTGCGGCACGGGGTGGGGGCCGCGTCTACCCCACCCCATCCAAGGAGAACGCATCGAATGAACCGTCGAAAACTGCTGCAACTTCTGAGCAAAGGAGCGGCCGCCGGAGCCTTTGTAAAGCTCTCCGGGGGCCTGGCCCAGAGCAAAATTCCCCAAGGCGCTACCGAGACCATGAAGGTGTTGGGAACCACCCTGCGCGAGTACGGCGAGCGCAGTGAATTCGAAAAGGACGTGATCCGCTACATCTCGCCCAACCTGCGCAGCCGCCACACCGGGGCCAGCTTTGCCCCCTTGGAGAAGCTCGAGGGCGTCGTCACCCCCAGCTCGCTGCACTTTGAGCGGCACCACGCCGGGGTGCCCAACGTCAACCCGGCCGAGTACCGGCTGGTGATCCACGGGATGGTCGAGCGGCCCCTGATGTTCACCCTGGAGGATCTCAAGCGCTTCCCCTCGGTGACCCGCACCTACTTCATCGAGTGCGCCGGCAACGGGCAGAACGGCTACCGCAACCCCCCCGATATGACCCTGACCGCCACCCGCAGCCGGGGCCTGGTCTCCAACTCCTCCTGGACGGGGGTACCCCTCTCCATCCTGCTCAAGGAGGCGGGCCTCAAGGAGGGTGCCCGCTGGCTGATTCCCGAGGGGCAGGACGCCGCCGCCTACACCCGCAGCCTGCCCTTAGAGAAGGCCCTGGACGATGTGCTGGTGGCCTACGCCCAGAACGGCGAGGCCATCCGGCCCGAGCAGGGCTACCCGGTGCGCCTGGTGGTGCCGGGCTGGGAGGGGAGCATCCAGGTCAAGTGGCTGCGGCGCATTCAGGTGACCGACACCCCGGTGATGAGCAAGGACGAGACCTCGGAGTACACCGACGTGATGGCCGATGGCAAGATCTATGCTTTTACCTGGGTGATGGATCCGGAGTCCATCATCACCTATCCTTCGGGGTTGCAGCAGATTTCGCGGGGCTTCCACGAGATTCGCGGCCTGGCCTGGAGCGGCCACGGGCGCATCCGCCGGGTGGAGGTCTCGCTGGACGGCGGCCAGACCTGGAAACAGGCCAGCCTCGAGCCCGCCCCCGACGCGCTCTCGGTGGTGCGCTTCAAGTACAACTGGGTCTGGGATGGCCGCGAAACGGTGATCATGAGCCGGGCCTGGGACGAAAAAGGCAACACCCAGCCCACCCAGGAGGAGTTTTTTGCTAAGTGGGCCCGCAACAACCGCTACCACTACAACGCCATCCAGGCCTGGCGGATCGGGGCCGATGGCAAGGTGGTCAACGGCGACAAGACCCTGGCCGGGGCCCCCGCCCGGCTCGGCGCGGTGGGCCGGGGCGGCTGTGGAGGTGAGTCGTGATGCGGCGCAAGTGGTTCTACCTAGCCCTTTCAGCCCTGGCCCTCTCGGCTCTGGTGCTGGCCCAGGGGCGTTATCAGATCGGCACCCCCTTAAGCGAGCAGGAGGTGCAGCAGTGGAACATCCGGCCCTCCATCCTGGCCAACGGGGTGGGTCTGCCCCCCGGCCAGGGCACGGTAGACGAGGGGGCCAGGGTCTATGCCACCCACTGTGCGAGCTGCCACGGGGCCACCGGCGAAGGGGGGGCCTTTACCCGGCTGGTCTCCGAGCCCTTCCCCATCACCAAAGATGTGGACTCGGTGGACTTTGCCATCGGGAACTACTGGCAGTACGCCACCACCCTCTTCGACTACACCCGCCGGGCCATGCCCTTTGCCACACCGGGCATCCTCAGCGACGATGAGGTGTACGCAGTGGTGGCCTATATCCTTTATCAAAACGGGATCATCGACGGCAGCGAACCCATGAACGCCCAGACCCTACCCAAAGTACAGATGCCCGCCCGCGCCCTGTTGGAGCTCGACCCCAACACCCAGAAACGCTTCCCCTGGATCAAGCTCCCTTGAGGTTAAGCATGGATCGACGCAATTTTCTTGACCTACTGGCTAAAGGCACCTCGCTGGGCCTGCTGCTCAAGCTTTCGCCCTTGGGGATGCTCGAGTTTGTACGGGCCCAGTCCAGTGCCACCAGCTTTCAAAAAGCGCTCCTGGTAGACAAGGCTGGCAACCCCTTCAAGCTGAGCACCCTCAAGCCCCACGAGCCCTTTGTTTTTGCCTACCCCTTTGCAGCCACCCCCAATATCCTGGTTAATGTGGACGCCGAGCTCTCCCCGGTAGACGTGAAGATGCCGGATGGCAAGAACTACCGCTGGCCCGGGGGGGTGGGCAAGGGCAGGAGCATCGTGGCCTACACCAGCATCTGCCCCCACGGCTACAGCTACGCCGCCCCCAACCTGGGCGCCATGGGCTATTACAAGCCCGAAGGGAACCGCGGCCCCCGCATGGTCTGCTGCGCCCACCTTTCGTCCTTCGATGTGACCCGGGGCGGCGAGGTCAAAGGAGGGCCCGCCCCCCACGCCCTGGCTGCGGTGGTGCTCGAGTACGACGCTGCCAAAGACGAAGCCTACGCCGTGGGCTTTTTGGGCAACCCCCAGTTTGATGGCTTCTTCCGGGCCCAGAGCCAGGCCCTGCGCGACCTATTCCGCACCACCGCCCGGGCCCGCGAAGAGGTAAGCAAAGCCACTGTCATCCCCTACGCCGAGCACACCAGGGTGCCCACCACCTGCCCGGTTCTGGGGTAGCCCTCGAGCCCAGACCATGACCCTGAGCCTCCCCATCGCTTTCCTGGCCGGCGTTCTCTCGTTCCTGTCGCCCTGCGTGCTCCCCCTGGTGCCCACCTACCTGCTGTACCTGGGGGGGCAGCAGGGCCGCCCCATCCGCAACGCCCTCTTCTTTGTGCTGGGCTTTTCGGCCATCTTCTTTTTGCTGGGCCTGCCCTTTACCCTGCTGGGGAGCTTGCTCTTTGAGTACCGCGACCTGCTTTCGCGCATTGGGGGTGGGGTGCTGATTCTGCTGGGGCTCTATATGCTGGGCCTCAGGCCCCGGTGGGGGGTGAACCTGCGCTATGAGGGCCCCACCGACCGGCCCTGGGGGGCTTTTGTGCTGGGCATCGTGCTGGGGCTGGGCTGGACACCCTGCATTGGCCCTATTCTGGGGGGCATCCTCACCCTCACCGCCACCGGCGGGGGCATCCACCTGCTGGTGGCTTATATCCTGGGATTGGCCGTACCTTTCTTGCTGGTGGCCCTCTTTGCCGAGCGGGCTCGAGCCTTCCTGAGGCGCGCCGCCCGCCTTTCCCATGCGGTGGAGCTGGTGGCCGGTGTGGTGCTGATCGCCGTGGGCGTTCTCCTAATCACCGGCACCTTTACCCAGCTCAATAGCTTCTTCCTCAGAATCACCCCCGAGTGGCTGCAAAAACTGCTGTGAGCGGAGGAACAGATGAAGCCAAGCAGGCCCAAGCTGGATGGCACCTTTACCGACCTCGAGGCCCTGGAAGGCCTCCTACGTCGGCTCAAGCGCATTGAGGGCCAGGTGCGGGGCTTGCAGCGGATGGCCGAGGAAGGGCGGCCCTTTAGCGAACTGCTGGATCAGATCAACGCAACCCGCAAAGCCATGGACGCGGTAGCCGGGGTGGTGTTGGAGGAATACCTGAATGCCTGGGAGGCCCAGGCTGCAGCGGACGACACGGAGATGAGCAAGGGCCACATCGCCATGATTCTGCGCAAGATAATTTGAAGGCCAAGGCATCTCGATAGAAAAACACCCAGACCCTATTGGCCTGGGTGTTTGGCTTGTGGGGTTTATACCGGATTCAAAAAGATAATCTTCAAACAAGAAACATTCAGAGGCTATCTTTTTGAATCCTAGAGCACTCCCGTCGGTCGGGTTAGTTCGCCGCCATCCGGCGCCGAACTAACCGAATCTGGTATTACTTCAAGCCCAGCTTGTTGCGGGCCTCGAGCACCTGCGCCGCGGTGAGGGTCTTGGCGCGCTGGGCCCTGACCTCTGCTGCGGTAAAGGGCTGCTGGCCGGCGGGGAACCTGTTGCCCCACTGGGTGGAGATGTGATTGAGCAGGCCCGCGATATCTTCGTCCTTGAGCTGAGCATAGGCCGGCATAACCCCCTGGTACCTGGTGCCTTTCACGGTAATCTGCCCTTGCAGGCCATAGAGGAGCACCTGAATCAGGTATTCGCGGCCACCCTTGGCCGCCAGAATTTCGGGTACGTGGCCGGCCAGCGGGGGGAAGACCCCAGGGATACCAGCGCCGTTGGGCTGGTGGCAGCCCTGGCACTGGGCGTAAAGGGGACTGGCCTGGGCAATGGCTGTCTGTGCACTGAAGACATAAGCGCCCAAACCTAGCAGTACCACCGCTGAAGAAAGAAAGAGCGAGATGTTACGCTTGATCAAGTTGCATCACCTCAGAGGTCATAGTATGTGCCCAAAAAATCGATTTGCAAGCTACTTTTGGTTATTTTGCGAATAACCAGAGGTTATCTGCCAAACAAAATGCCGGCAGCCAAGGATCTGTAGGGCTTTTTCAGGCCTGCTCGAGGCGGTTCACGCGCGGCCCACCGTGCCCATCAGCTCGAACTTTTCCCGAATAACCTGCTTGAGGTACTCGCGCCCCTTGCCCAGGATCTTGCGCGGGTCGAACTCCTTGGGGCTGCCCACCACCACCTCGCGGATCCCGGCGGTCAGGGCCAGGCGCAGGTCGGTGTCGATGTTGATCTTGGCGATGCCGTTGGGAATGGCCTTCCTGATGTCCTCGTCGTGGATGCCGGTGGGGTCGCCCAGGTCGGCTCCGGTGGCGGCCATCTTGTCCTTGAGCCACTGCGGCACCCCCGAGGAGCCGTGCAGCACCAGGGGGATGGATACCTTAGCGGCGATCTGCTCGAGGCGGGCGTGGTCGATGTAGGGCCGCCCCTTGCCCTTGTAGGCCCCGTGGGAGGTGCCGATGGCGATGGCCAGGTAGTCAATTCCGGTGGCCTCCACGAAGCGCGCGGCCTCCTCGGGGTCGGTGAGAAAAGCATCTTTGGCATCCACCACGATGTTGTCCTCGATGCCCTGCAGGCGCCCCAGCTCGGCCTCCACGCTCACCCCCACGGCATGGGCCGCCTCCACGCACTTTTTGGTCTCGCACACGTTTTCCTCGAAGGGGTGGTGCGAGGCGTCGATCATCACGCTGGTAAACCCAGCCCGGAGGGCCTGCAAGACCATCTTGTAGTCGGCCCCGTGGTCGAGGTGCAGCACCACCGGGACGCTGACCCGGCTGGCCATATCGCGCACCAGGTTGGACAGGTTTTCCAGTCCGGCGTATTTGCGGGCCCCATCCGAGACCTGGATGAAGACCGGGGCGCGCAGGGCTTCGGCGGTCTCGAGGATGGCCTGGGTGATCTCGAGGTTGTTGGTGTTGAAGCTGGGCACGGCGTAGCCTTCACGCCGTGCTTTGTCGAGAACGTCTTTACCTAGAGCCAGCGGCATATACCTCTCCCATCAGTTTTTCCATATTTTCGGCCACCGGCCGGTTATTAAACAAGGCGCTCCCGGCCACCACCACATCGGCCCCGGCCCGGTAGACCTCGGCCACATTCTCGGGCTTGATGCCCCCGTCTACCTGGATCAGGCAGGCCGGGTTCAGTTGCTGGCGCAGGCCGCTCAGCCGGCGGATGCGCTCGGTGCTGGCAGGGATGTACTTTTGCCCACCAAAGCCGGGGTTCACGCTCATCAGCAAGGCCAGGTCGAGCTCGGGCAGCAGGGGTAGCAAAGCCTCGAGGGGGGTGCCAGGGTTGATGGCCAGACCGGCTTTCTTGCCCAGCTCCTTGATCTGCTGCACCGCCCGGTGGGCGTGGGGGGTGGCCTCGTGGTGCACCGTGATCCAGTCAGCCCCGGCCCGGGCGAAGTCGGCCAGGTAGCGCTCAGGCTCCACGATCATCAGGTGCACGTCCAGGGGCAAGGCCGTGACCTTGCGGATGGCCTCCACCACCAGCGGGCCAAAGGTCAGGTTGGGCACGAAGCGCCCGTCCATCACGTCCAGGTGAATCCAGTCCACCCCCGCGGCCTCGGCCTCGCGGATCTGTTCGCCCAGGCGGGCAAAATCGGCGGTGAGGATGGAGGGGGCTACCAGGAGTTTAGGCATAACTACCCAATCATACGCGATGACCCGGTGGGCGGCCCCATCCCAGCAACGGCCGATCCCACCACCCCGAGGAAGCCTGGACAGTGTTGTAGCAGCGAAAGGCCTGATTTTATCATTTTTTATAATATCTACTTATGAATGGACGCCGCCCCTTCCCCAACCCTCAGGCCCTGCGGGTGTTTTTGTGCGTGGCCCAGGAGGGCAGCGTGGGCCGCGCGGCCCTGAGCCTGGGCATGACCCAGCCGGGGGTAAGCCAGCACTTGCAGGCGCTGGAAACCCAGATCGGCCAGGCCCTGTTCCACCGCCAGGGTCGCCGGCTGGTGCTTACCAAAACGGGGCAGGATCTGCTACCCCAGGCCCGCCGGGTGGTGCAGGCCCTGGAGGAGTTTGTGCAGGCCGCCCAGGCCCTGGAGCGCCTCGAGCGGGGGCGGGTGGAGATCGGGGCCGCGACCACCATGGCGGTGTACGTGCTGCCGCGCTACCTGACCGAGTTCAAACGACTTTACCCGGAAATCCGCATCAAACTGGAGAGCGGCAGTTCTGAGCGCCTCACGCAGCGGCTGTTGCAGGGCGAGCTCGAGCTGGCCGTGGTGGAGGCCGTGGAGCACCTCGAGGGCTTTGAGCGGCAGCTTTTCTACGAGGACGAGCTGGTGGTGATCGTCCCCCCCGAGCACCCCTGGGCCCGAAAGGAAGAGATCGCCCCGGAACAACTGGCCGAGGTTCCGCTGATTGTGCGGGAGCCGGGGGCCATGACCTTCCGGGTGCTGGGATCGGCGCTGGAGCAGGCCGGCCTCGAGGTCAACCCCATCTTCTACACCGACAACCACGAGGTCACCAAGCGGCTGGTGCTCGAGGGGGCCGGGGTGGGTATCGTCTCGAGTGTGGTGGTGCGGCCCAACGTCCGGGTAGGCAACCTGCGAGCCTTGCGCCTGAAGGGGCTG
The DNA here is from genome assembly GCF_003568585.1 of Meiothermus taiwanensis WR-220. Lineage (NCBI taxonomy): Bacteria > Thermotogati > Deinococcota > Deinococci > Thermales > Thermaceae > Meiothermus > Meiothermus taiwanensis. The sequence continues at coordinate 204,896 of NZ_CP021130.1, read as the reverse complement.
GAGCTGCGCCGGCTCTTCTGGCTGTTCTACCCCAAAGAGCTGGGCAACCCCGCTGCCGAGGCGCTAAAAAACACGCTGCTTTCCTGATCGCGTTTACCACAATGGCCGGCCCCACGTTGGCAGGCAATTCACCCAGTACAGCAAAATACGCTGTACGGAATATTGGTGGGAAACGCTCTAGTCTACCCGGTTCTGTTGCGAGGCCAGCCGGTGGTGAATCTGGCGGGTAAGCCACCAGACCGCGGCCATCACCCCAGGGATGGACAGCCCTGCCGCCAGTTCGGGCGAGATGGGCAGGCCGGCCTCCTTACCGGCCTTGAAGAGGTAGTACAGAAGGCCCACCACATAGTAGGAGATGGCCGCAATGGAAAGCCCCTCCACGGTGCGCTGGAGCTGGTACTGCATCTCCTGGCCGCGTTTGAGCTTGTGCAACAGCTCCTGGTTCTGGGTCTCGAGGGCGATGTCCACGCGGGTGCGCAGCAAGGCCCCGGCCCGCTCGATGCGCTGGGAAAGGGCGGCCAGGCGCTGGGCGGTGGACTCCACTGTGGCCATGGCTGGACTGAAGCGGCGCTGCAAGAACTCACCGATGGTCTGGATGCCGGGGATGGGGGCCTCACGCAGTTCGGCTAGCCGGGCTTTGACCAGGGCGTGGTAGGCTGCGCTGGCGCTAAAGCGGTAGCTGTGCTCGGCCATGGCGTGCTCAACCCGAGCGGCCAGGGCCTCGAGCTCGTCCAGCAAACCAGCATCGGCCTGGTTGGTGTCGCGAATGCGGGCCGTCATCCCGGCCAGGGCCCGCTCTGACTCCAGCAGCATGGGACGCAAAGCCCGGGCCAGCGGATAGCCCAGCAATGCCATCATGCGGTAAGCCTCCATCTCCAGAAGCCGGGCTGCAATGCGGCCTGCCCGGGTCTCGCTGGTGCCCGGTGGGGCCACCACCACCATTTGCTCAAAGCCGTCCGGCCGAAGAAGGAAGTCGGTCACAGCGCAGCTATGGCCATTCCGGCCCATCAGCGAGGCCACCACGCTGTGCACACCCAGCCAGGGGCAGGCCAGGGTCAGGGCCTCCTCCACCGCCCCGTGCAGCATGATCAGCTTGACCGCCGAGAGGGTGCGGCCGGGGATGCTGCGCAGCCAGCTTGCATCCACAATCAGGTGGCCCAGCAGGTCGGCCTCGGGGCTGGCCTCGAGCGCAGGCAAGGGCTGGATCAGGGTATAGGTACTGAACTCGGTATGACGCTCCCAGCGCAGCGAGCCCCCTGGCAGATGCAGGCGCAGGTAGATGCCGGCGAGCTGGTCGAGCTCGAGCTCCCCCAACCCCGAAAGCCGCCGCAGGTGCTCGTACTCCTCCTCGCGCGAGAACCCTTCGTGCCGCACCGCCACCTGTACCACCAGGGCCGGGAGGCGGATGCGGGGGGTGGGGCGGGCGTGCAGTTCGTTGTGGAGCTCGTGGCGCAAAGGGTCGTCGGGCGGCAGCAGGCCAGCCTCGCGCACCATCACCTTATCCTGCCCCATACAAAATCCCCTCCATCACCCAAGAAAAACCCGGTCGGCCTCACCAACCGCCGGCTAGCTATAAGGGCCTGGGTTGCAGTCGATCCGAGGGCACCGATCATGTGTCTCCTTTCACACGACGGGCCTCGAGGCCAGTTTAGGCACGGCAAACCCAAACCATCAATCCCTTTCTTTGTTTTTTTGATAAAGAAAACTTATCATACTGGATTGGGTTAGCCCACCCCGAACCAGCCCAACCAAAGGGATACGCCTTCTTCGCCAAGCGTAGCGAGGGGGTGCGCTCTGGAATGCAAAAAGCCAGCCTCTGGAGGTCTTTGCTTTGGGTGATCATTTGAATCCGGCGTCAAATGCCCACGGGCAACAGGCGCCCACCCAGACCCGCATATCCGGGCATTCGCAGCCCTGAGGCCATGTCTGGCTTGTTTCTACGGTCCCTTGGGAGGGCGCAAGGCCCCCAGGCCCGCCCAGGCCCTAATGGAATAGAACACGACCCACAGCCAGAACACCCCCAACAGCCCGAGCAGCCCCCAGGCCAGCCCGCCCAGGAAGGCCGAGTCCAGTGCCCGGGCCAGCGCCAGCGTGGCCAGGGTAAAAGCCCCCAGGGGGAAGACAAACCCCCACCAGCCGGGGGCAAAGTGAAACTGCATCCGGCGGCACTCCACCAGCAGGGTATCCAGCAGCAGCAGCAGGCTGTAGGCCAGCCACCATACACCCAGCCCCCAGACCGCCAGCCCGATCACCGGCCAGGCCGCCCCATAGCTCTCCGGGATGAACCCGGCCTGCACCCCGCCCTCGAGCCAGCGCCAGGGGGCCAGCACCAAGAGGCCCACCGGGGCCAGCCCGATGAAGACCGAGGGCAGGAGGTGGGGCTCGAGGCGGCCATACCCATACAAGCGCTGCAAAAAGCTCGGCAGCACGAACAAGAACAGAAAAAGCCCAATCCCCAGGAACAGGCCGCTCACCACCCAAAGCTCCTTTTGCCAGGCTTTGGGAAAACTGGAAAGCCAGAGCCCCCCGGCCATGGGCACCAGCAAAGCCGAGACCGGCGGGATAAACCAGGCTCCACTGGCGGCCTCAATGGGCAGCCTGAGCCGGGTGCTCACCCAGTAGACCACCAACAGGCCCACCACAAAAATAAGCGGCGTCCCCAGCAGAAAAAGCCCCTGGCCCAGAGGAACTGCCCAGGGCCCTAAAGGCAGCGCCCGGGTGGCCAGGCTCAGCACCAGCAGGGCGATGGGCAGGGTGGGGAGCATCTGGGATAGCAGGGGATGCTGCAGGTCGGCCAGGGCAGCCTGGGGAAAGCGCAGGAGCTTGACCAGGTAGAGGCCCAGCAACCCCGCCATGGCCAGGAGGGCCAGCCCGTAAAGCGGTAGGGCCAGCCCCACCAGGCCGAACTGGGCCAGGGCCAGGGCCAGCACCCCCGTACCCATCACCGCGGCAAACCAGGCGGGGTTCAGGTAGCGCATGCTGGGCGCTGCTGGAACGGCCGCTTCCACGGGGGCTCCTTAGTGCACGGCGGCCTGCTCCTGCTCGGCCAGGTAGCGCTCGGCCATCATGGCCGCACGGGTGCCGGCCCCCACGCTGGTCGAAAGCTGACGGTAGATGGGGTCGGCCACATCGCCCGCGGCAAACAGCCCCGGCACCGAGGTGAAGATCTCGTCCCGCACCGCCACGTAGCCGTCGGGTCGGAGTTCCACCACCCCCTGCAAAAAGCCGGTGTTGGGCTCATGCCCGATGAAAACAAAGACCCCGTCGGTAGGGTGGTCGTAGACCTCGCCGGTCTTGAGGTTTCTAAGGCGCACCCCGGTCACGGTCTCCTCGCCCAGCACCTCCTCGACCACGGTATCCCAGATGAACTGCATCTTGGGGTGGGCCAGGGCCCGGGCCTGGGCGGTCTTGTTGGCCCGCAGGGTGTCGCGGCGGTGCACCAGGGTGACCTTATTGGCAAACTTGGTGAGGAAGAGGCCTTCCTCCACCGCGGCGTCGCCCCCACCCACCACCACCACTTCCTTGCCCCGGTAGAAGAAGCCGTCGCAGGTGGCACAGGTGCTCACACCCCGGCCATAAAACTTCTCCTCGCCGGGTACGCCCAGCTTCTTGGGGTTGGCCCCGGTGGCCAGAATTACCGTGCGGGCGCGGTAGTCCTGCTCGTAGCCCCGCACCACAAAGCCCTCCGGGGCTTTTTCCACGGCCCGGGCCTCGTCCATCACAATCTCGGCCCCAAAGCGTTTGGCCTGCTGCACCATGCGCTCGGATAGCTCGGCCCCGCTGATGGGCTCGGGGAAGCCGGGGTAGTTCTCCACCTCCTCGGTCTGGGCGATCTGGCCCCCCGGCAGGCCTTTTTCCAGGATGAGGGTTTTGAGGTTGGCCCGTCCGGTGTAGATGCCTGCGGTCAGCCCGGCGGGGCCGCCCCCGATGATCACCACGTCGTAGAGTTGGCTCATGCTTGGTCTCCTTGTGCCAGCCTAAGGCCGGCTCTTCATGGGTCAGTATAACATACCCCTGGGGGATATGTACTGCGGGACGTTTGCCCCTAGGGGGGGCCTGGCTATACTGGTTCCAGATATGTGGCCGGCCCCGGCTCGAGTCCACCGCACCCCCTGGGCTTTATTCCTGGCGGGGCTGGTGCTCCTGGTCTCGAGCCAGTACGCCCTGCGCGACCCGCGCAGCCAGGCCCTGCCGGTGAGTTTTTTGGCGGGTGCCGATGTCTGTACCTTTGCCACAGGGACTTCCCACACCCAGCCCACCCCCTCCCCCACCCACACCCACCAGCCCCACTGCCCCCTCTGCGTGATGGGGGGGTTCAGCGACGGGGTGGCGCCCCTGGTCTCGTTGCCGCTGCCCGTGCCGCCGAGGGCAGCAGGATTGGCGCCGCTCGAGACCGCCCAGCCCCCGGTGCAGCCGGTCTTTCCCCTGTTCAACCGGGGGCCGCCCCTGCTGGACTAGCACAACCGCCGCCCAAGGTTGGGGCCCGCAGGTAGCCCTGGGCCTACTACCTCAAAACCTGCTGCTTGCTGCTGTCCGCTCGTTCCCAGGACGAGACGTATTTCCTGTAGCCATGCTGATACTCCATCCCCCGGCGACCCTGCCGCCACTGCCCCCCGGCCAGACCGTGGTGCTCGAGGCCGGCCTGTACCGCGGCCCCTGGGTCATCACGGCCCCTGGGGTGCGCCTGGTGGCCCGTCCCGGTGCTGTGCTGGATGGGGGGGGCAAGGGCAGTGCCCTCACCCTCTCGGCCCCGGGGATTGTGGTGGAGGGCCTCGAGGTGCGAAACGTTGGGCCGGGCGACGACTTCTACGAGCCCGACGCCGCGGTGGTGCTCTACCGCTGCGAGGGCTGCCTGGTGCGGGGGCTGCGGGCCCAGGGGGTGACCGCGGGCATCCGGGTCGAGCAGTCCCACCGGGCCCGGGTCGAACACTCCCTTCTGACCGGCACCCAGGCCGCCCCCGGCCTCCAGGCCTACCGCAGCGACGACGTGGTCTTCCGGGCCAACCGTATTGCGAACTTCCTGGACAACCTCTATGTGGAATACGGCGAGCGGGTGGTGGTGGAGGAGAACCGGCTGGAGGGGGCCAAACGCTACGGGCTGCACCTGATGTTCTCCTACCGGGCGCGGGTGCGGGACAACCAGAGCCAGCGCAACCGGGTGGGCTCGGCGGTCATGCACGGGGCAGAGAACCGCCTGGAGGGCAACCTCTTCGCCCGGGAGGTAGGGCCTTTGCGCTACGGGCTGTTGTTGCAGGAGGAGTGGAAGGCGGTGCTGCGGGGGAACCGCTTTGAGGGGAACACCATTGGGCTTTTGTCCCTGGACTCGCGGGAGGTCTGGCTCGAGACCAACCGCTTTACTTCCAACGGCACCGCTCTGCTTTTCGCCCGCGAGACCGACCGGAACACCCTCACCGCCCAGCGCAACACCTTTGTGGGCAACCTCCACGACCTGGCGGTGGACGACCCCCAGGCCAGGGTGGCCCTCCGGGGCAACGCCTTCGACCGCGCCGCCCCCCTGCCGGTGCCCCACCTCCCCAGCAGCAGCTTCGCCCTGCTGAGCGCCCGGCAGCCCGACCTGAGCCTTTTTGCCCTCTCGCCCGGGGTGCTGCTCTGGGAGGCCGCCGAGGCCCGGGTGCCCGGCCTGCGCCTGCTGGCCCTGGCCGATCTCGAGGCCCAGTCCCTGCCCCCACCCCGGCCTGGCCTTTCGGCCGCCTGGCTGGGGCTGGCTTTGCTCAGCCTGTGGGGAGGTGTATGGTTGAGGTCATAGACCTGTCTAAAAAAGGGCGTCTGCAGGGCGTAGACCTTCATCTACCCGCAGGCAGCCTGGCCCTTCTGGGCCCCAATGGGGCAGGCAAGAGCACCCTTTTAGGCCTGCTGGCCGGGCGGCTCAGGCCCGATGGCGGCGTGGTGCGCCTCTTCGGCCACCCCCCCCGCAGCCTGGCGGCGGCCCGGGTGCGCGCCTACATCCCCCAGCACCTGACCTTCCCCTCCACCCTACGGGCCGAGGAGGTGCTGGAAGCCGCCCGTCGGCTCAAAGGGGCCAGCCCGGCCAGCAAGGAGGAGGCCATCTGGCGCATGGGCCTGCAAGACCGCCTCAAACAACCGGTTGCCCAGCTATCCGGGGGCTGGCGGCAGCGCCTGACCCTGGCCGCTGGCTTGATGGGGTATCCCCCGCTGTGGCTGTTGGACGAGCCGGCCTCGGCCCTGGACAGCGAGGGCCTGGCCTGCTTACAGGACTGGCTTGCGGCCCACCTGGCCATGGGCGGACTGGTGATACTTTCGGCCCATCGACAAGAGGAAATCTCACGCCTGGCCGAGCGGTACATCTACCTGGAAAACGGCCGGGTGGTTCGACAAGGAAGGATTGAGTATGCACAAGAACCGTCGTGAAGTGGTCAAGTTGCTTACGGCTTTAGGAGCTTCTAGCGCGCTGGCCCAGACCCTGGCCCAGCACATGCACCAGAACCATCAGCACAGCCCCTCTACGTCCCAGGCCATGGGCGTGACCGTCGCCCCCAAGCCCATCCCCTGGGAGAACGGCACCTGTGACTTCTGCGAGATGCCCCTCAAAACCCCTGCCCCCGGGGCCTGGATGGGCCGCACCTTTGCCCCTGGCTTCTTCGAGCAGACCTATAGCCAGATAGCCCTCAAGGAGCCGGCCAAGGGCCGGGAAGCCCACCACTTCGAGTCCATCGCCTGCATGGTGAACTACGCCTGGGTCTACGGCCTGCGCGATGGGGTGGAGGGCACCTTCTACGTAACCGACCGGGGGGCCTACGACCCGGCCAAGGGGCCGGCTGCAGTGAGCCTGATCCCAGCCCGCCAGGCCGTGTACCTGTGGGGTGAGAAGCGCGGCTGGGTGGTGATGGACGCAAAGATCGCCGCCTTCAAGACCCCCGAGGCCGCCATGGCCTTTGCTAAGGGCATCCCCGATCTGGGCCGCACCCGCATTTTGGACTGGCAGACCCTGCTGGACCTGGCCCCCCTGCCGGAGATGGGCCTGGTGAACCTGCTGGCCAAGCATTCCGGGCTGCTGAAATAAGCGCTATAGTCTGGGCGGGGGCAGAGTCTGCCCCCGCTTTTGGAGGAGCCCTGCAATGAAGCGACGTACCCTTATAAAAAGCCTGCTGGGCCTGCCCCTGGGGTTGGGCCTGCTCCAGCCAACCCTGGCCGCACCCCGCCCCCTGCGGGTGGGGGTGGATGCCTGCCCCTACTGCAATATGACCCTCCTGGATGCCCGCTATGCGGCCCAGATGGTAACCAGCACCGGCCGGGTCTACCACTACGACGACGTGGGCTGCCTGCTGGACCATCTGCTGGGCTACGGCGGGCCTAAGGCCACCCCGCGGGAGGTCTACGTGGCCGACTTTGCCGCCTCCGAGCGCCAGGCGGCCCGCTTCCTCCCCGCCCAGCAGGCCTATTTCCTCTACCACGAGCGCATCCGTACCCCCATGGGGACAGGCCTGCTGGCCTTTGCCAGCCCAGGGGCCCTCGAGGCCTACCTTCGGGAAAAACCCCAGCACGCCGGCGAACAGCTACGCTGGAACAACCTTTTAGCCAGGGGCCGCCAGCGGGCCTGGGTGCCCGGTTACGGAAGGTAGGGATGGCCCTGCTGCCCCTCTACGCCAGGGCCCTTCTGCGCAACCCCTGGGCCTTCGCCCCGTTTGGGCTTTTACCCCTGCTGGCCCTGGCCTTCCAGGGCCGGGGGGAGGCGGTGGCGGTGGTCTCGCTTTTCGCCGCGCTTTCGCTTCTTTTGCCCCCTCTGGTACTGGCCCTGGCCCTTCCCATGCTCACCCCACGGGAAGACTGGGCCTTCTGGGCGGGCCTGCCCCAAGGCCCGGCCCGGCTTTACCTGGGCGGGGTGCTGGGGGTGGGGCTGGGGCTGAGCCTACCCATCCTGGGGGGGCTGGCCCTGGCTGCCGGGCTTTTGGGGCTGGGGAGCAAGGCCGCCGGGCTGCTGCTTCTGAGCGGCCTGGGGCTTTTGTGGTTCTGGGTGGCCCTGGCCGGCTGGGTGGGGGCCGGCCTCGAGCCCGCCCGGGCCCTGGGGGTAGGCCTCCTGGTCTGGGGGCTGCTGGTGCTGGCTTACGACCCCTTGGTGGTGGGAATAGCGGTGGCCCTGCGGGAATACCCCCTGGAAAGGTTCTTGCTGCCGGCGGTGCTCCTAAACCCCCTCGAGCTTTTCCGGGTAGGGCTTCTCTATGCCCTCGAGGCCCCGGTGCTGGTGGGGCCCACCGGATACTTGCTCAGGGAGTTTCTGGGTTTTACCGGCGGTTTACTCCCTTTGGGGGTGGGTCTGCTGAGCGTCGGCGCGGGGCTTGTGGGCGCGGGCTGGCGCTTTGCCAGACGGGACAGATAGGGCTGTACGGCTTCTTACACATGCGCTCCTAGCCTGCGCTCACAATGGTGATTGGCATGAAAAGGTTTTTTCTTTCTGTTCTCTTTGTGCTCATCGGCTTAGCCCAGGCCCAGCCCACGCTAAAGCTCGAGCAGGGCTGGGTGCGGCGGGTGCCGGGCAACATCACCGCGGCCTACCTGGTGCTTTACAACCCCAGCAACCAGCCCATCCGCATCCTGGGGGCCAGCACCCCTATCGCCACCCGGGTGGAGTTCCACCAGACCACGCACGCCGGCCACGACGACCACCTGGACATCTCGGCCATGAAGCGGGTGGAAACCCTCACCGTGCCCGCTCGAGGCCGGCTGGAGATCCTGCCCGGCAAGTACCACCTGATGCTCTACGGCCTGCGCGACAAGAACCCCCGCCCCTTGCAGGAGGGGCAGAAGGTGCCGATAACCCTGAGGCTCGAGGGTGGGGCCACCCTCACCTTTACTCTCACCGCCCAGATGCGCTAGGCCGTTCGTACACCAGGGTTCAACGCCCACAACATTGGCTCGCCCATGCAACCCAGCCTACCGCGATGCATACCCTCTCGATTACGAAAAAATTGGTTCGGTACTTCTCTATTCAGAAGGTCATTTGCACATAATATCCCCCTGGGGTATAATGGCCCCGGATATGGCGCGCTTTATAAAAGTTGGGGTGGAGCGCCTGCATAGCGGGCTGGCCTGCCGTTTGCGTGGGTTTTCACTATGCCGGGTAGCCCCCTGGGTCGCGCTGCTGGCGCTGGGATGGGTGGTGCATAGCCGATGAAACTCACCCCGGATGCCCTCGTGCTGGGGCCTCTGGCCCTGAGCTGGCCCAACCTGGCCCTGCTGGTGGGCATTCTGGCCTTTATCTGGTTGGCTGCCCGGCAAGGCCTGGAAAGCAAAGCCTGGTGGGTCTTGCTGGCAGCGCTTTTGGCCGCCCGGACGGGCTATATGATGGCCCACCTCTCCACCTGGCCCAGCCTGGGGGCCGCCCTCCTGGGCATTGTGGACATCCGCAGCGGGGGCTGGAACTGGTGGGTGGGGCTTCCGGTGGGGGCTTTGGCCGCGGTCTGGCTCTTGCGCCAAGAAAGCCCACGGCTTTTGCTACCGGGCGGCGCGGCCCTGGCGCTGGCCTTGTTGCCCCTGGGGGTGCAGTTTAGCCTGACCCGGCCTGCCCAGATCCCCACCCTGCCCGCGGAGGCCAGCCGCGTGCTGCAGTACCTCGAGCCCGGCCAGACCCGGCCCCTGGAAGTGCGCTTTGCCGACCTCCCCAAACCCATGCTGCTCAACTTCTGGGCCACCTGGTGCCCCCCCTGCCGGGCCGAGATGCCCCTTTTGGTGGAGTACCAGCAGAAAGGTTACCCCATCGTGCTGCTCAACGCCGGCGAGGACGTAGGGGCCATCCAGGGCTTTTTAGCCCAGAGCGGGCTTTCGGCCCGGGTTTTCCTGGACAGCGCCGGCTTGCAGCGGGCCTTCCAGGTAAGCGGGCTGCCCACCACCCTGCTGATTGGCACCGATGGGAAGGTGCTGGCCCGCCACTTGGGGCCGGTGAACCGGGCCCAGCTCGAGCAGCTCTTGCGACGGCTGGAGTAAAAACCCCGCTGTTGGAAGGAGCGGGCACCTTGGGGTACGATACCCCCTGGGGATACGCCATGCGCACTGTCAAAAAACACGACCTCGAGGCCCGCACCCGCATCCTGAACCGGCTCAAGCGGCTGGAGGGGCAGGTTCGGGGCCTGCAAAAGATGGTGGAAGAAGACCGCGACTGCCGCGAAATCCTAACGCTGCTGGCTGGCATCAGAAGCGCCCTGGAAGCCACCGGCGACCTCATCTTTGAGACCTACCTGGAGGAGTGCCGGGCCGACCTAGCCAAAGGCCAGGGGGACACCAAAGCCATCGTAGAGGCCGTGCGCCTGCTGCGCGGCTAGACAGTACAGAGCCCTTGGAGGCCGGCTGCTATCGCAGGGGATGGGTTTGAGGGCTGTTGTGTTGGCGCAACCAGACCACAAAAAGCATGGCAAAAGCCCAGCTCAGCAAGAGCGCAGCCCCCACCAGACCCCAGGCCGGCCCGGGTAGGGGGGCGAGTCCCAGCACCGCCCGCAAGGGCTCCAGCGTCACGGTTAGGATCTGCAACCCGGCACTTGCCAGAAGAATCAGCAGCAAAATAGGGTTGCCTAGGGGGCGGCTGGTAGTCAGGCGCGAGGGCTGGGCAAACAGCAACTGGGCCAGCGACTCGTAGAGAAAAAGTGCCGAGCGTACCGCCACTGGAGCCAGCTGGTAGAGCGGTAGCAGGGCCAGCAAGGCCAGCCCCAGCCCGGCCTTGACCACCCCAGTACCCAGAATAAAGGCCAATGAGAAGCGATCCAGCAGGGGCTGGCGGGGGTGGTAGGGCGGACGATGCATAACCTCGGGATGCCGATCCAGGCTCAGCGCCAGGGCCGGTGGCCCGTCGGCGATGATGTTGATCCACAGCAGCTGCACCGCCGTGAGCGGCACCAGCAGCGCGCCGGCAGCATCGCGCAAACCCAGCAAGGCTGCCCCAATTACGCCCCCGGCCACCAACAGAACCAGGGCCACGTTGGTGGAAAAGAGGAAGCGGATGAAGGAGCGGATGTTTTCGTAGATGTTGCGCCCTTCTTCGACGGCGTTCACAATGGTGGCGAAGTTGTCGTCTAAGAGCACCAGGTCGGCCACCTCGCGGCTTACATCGGAGCCGCGCTGCCCCATCGCCACCCCCACATCGGCCCGTTTGAGGGCTGGGGCATCGTTGATTCCATCGCCGGTCATAGCCACAATCTCCCCCTGAGCCTTGAGCAGATTGACCAGGTGCAGCTTGTGCTCGGGGGAGACTCGAGCAAACACGTTAACCTCCTGCAGGGCCCGTTGCAGCCCCTCCGGGGTGTAGCTTTCAATATCTTCACCGGTCAGCACCCGCTGGCCCGGAATACCGACCTGCTGCGCCACCGCGAGGGCGGTAGCCGGGTGGTCGCCGGTGATCATCAGCACCCGAATGCCCGCTGCCTGGGCGCGGCGGATGGCCTCGGGTACTTCGGGCCGGGGCGGATCCCAGAGCAGGGCCAGCCCAAGCCAGGTCAGATGGTCTTCCCCTTCTCCTGGCCCCCAGGCAAAGGCCAGCAAGCGGTAGCCTTGGTGGGCGTAAGCCTCGATTTTCTCCTGCCACAGGGCCCGCTCGTGGGGCTCGAGCTGGCAACGGGCCAGCAGCACCTCGGGCGCACCCTTGAGATAGCTCACCACCTGACCGGCCTCCTCCACCGTAACCCGCATGTACTTCCAGGCGCTATCGAACGGGCGGCTGGACAGGCGGGGGTGCGCTTGGCGCAGGGCCGGCACATCCATCCCGGCCTTGCGTAGGTGCTCGAGCAGGGCCAGCTCGAGGGGGTCTCCCACCGGGCTGCCCGGCTCTGCGTCGGAGGCCAGCGCCATGGCCCGATGACCCCGCAACGGATCTGGCAGGTCGGTGGCCCGCACCTCCATCTGGTTCTGGGTTAGGGTGCCGGTTTTGTCGGTGGCAATCACCGTGACCGAGCCCAGGGCTTCCACCGCTGAAAGCCGCCTTACCACGGCCTTGCGTCCCGCCATGCGCTCTACCCCCAGGGCCAGGGCCAGGGTCAGAACGGCGGGCAGGCCCTCCGGCACAGCCGCCACCGCCAGGGCCACAGTGAACAGGAATGCCTTCGAAAAATGGGCGGTGCCCTCCGCCAGAAGGATACCGAGCAGCAACGCCAGGGCCAGCAGGCCCACCCAAAGGGCAACCTGATGCCCAAAAGCGTCCAGGCGCCGCTCGAGCGGGGTCTTTTCCATCCGGATACTGCCCAGCATCTCGGCCAGGCGGCCCATGGCGCTGTGGGGGCCGGTGCGGGTCAGCTCGATCCAGCCCGTGCCCCGCAGCACCAGGGTTCCAGAGAACACCTCCTCCCCCGGGCCCTTGTCCACCGGCACGCTTTCGCCGGTCAGCAGCGATTCGTCTACCATAAGGCCCTGGCCCTCCAGCAGCAGGCCATCGGCGGGAATGCGCTCTCCGGCCTCGAGCCGCACCAGATCGCCTGGCACTAGCTGCTGGCTGGGAACGCGGGACAGCACCCCTTGGCGCAGCACCCATACCTGCGGAGCTGCCAGGGCCTTGAGGCGGGCCAGGGCGTTTTCCGCCCGGCGCTCCTGCCAGACCCCCAGTCCTGCGTTGAAGAGCAGGATAATCAGGATCGCCAGCGCTTCAAAAGGGGCTCCCTGGCGGCCCTCGTAGAACCACAGGGCCAGCTCCACCAGCAGGGCGAAGAGCAGGATATAGATCAGGGGGCTTCTAAACTGACGAAGAAAGCGCCGCCAGAGGGGTTCTGGCGGCTGCTCGGGCAGGGTGTTGGGGCCATAACGGGCCAATCGATCCGCCGCCTCCCGTTGGGAGAGCCCCGTGCGCTTCATCAAGATCCCTCTCCGGGGTGACGCACCACCAGCACCGGCTTGCTGCTGCGCTGTAGAACCCTCTGCGTCACCGAGCCCAGCAGGAGCCGATCCAGCCCGCTGCGCCCGTGGGTGCCCATCACCACCAGGTCGTGCGCAGCGGCCTCCTCGGCAATGACCTGGGCGGCGTTGCCCTGCTTGAGCTCGGCCCTGGCCGGAACCCCCAGGTACTGGGCGAAGCCCTCGGCCCGCTCGAGGGCCTGCTTGCCGGCCACCTCGAGGTCGCGGGTCAGGTCGGGGTAGTAGGGGATGGTTTCGGGGCCAATCAGAATGCGCGGCACCACCGGCTCCAGCACATACAGCAAGGTGGCCTCGGCCCCCAGGCTTTTGGCCAGCTCGAGGCCTGCTTTAACGGCGGTCTCGCTGGGGGCGCTGCCATCGGTGGGAATCAGAATGCGTTTGTACATGGCTCCTCCTCGCGTTGCATTAGCGCTCCCCCGGTGGGGGGAGGTGTGACGCATCGGGGTGGGTCAGGGCGGCCGGGTTGCGTACCAACAAAATGGGCTGACGGGCTTGCTGGGCCACATCCTCGGCCACACTACCCAGCAAAAACTTGCGCAACCCGGTATGTCCGTGGGTACCCAGCACAATCAGATCGGCCTGCTCCTCCTCGGCCACCTGGCGGATGCGCTCTCCAATCAGGTGCCGCCCGGCCTCCCGCAGGACGGTGTGCACCGCCGGAGCGTGGGTGCAACGCCCGGCCGCTTCGTGCAGGATGAGCTCGCCCTGCTTACGCAGGTGGGCCTGTTCCTGGGCAAGCCGGGTCTGGAGCTGGGCCTGATCGGTGAACATCCAGGCCCGGCCTGCGCTGCGGTATAGCTGGGTCAGGTCGGGCACCACGTACACCACCGAGAGCCTGGCCTCCAGGGCCCCAGCCAGGGCATCGGCGTGTTGCAGGGCCAGTTCGCTATAAGCGCTGCCATCAAAGGCGACCAGGATGCGCCTGAATAAGGTGGACTCGAGCCCGTCCCCCCGCACCAACAGGAGCGGTGTAGGGGCCAGGCGGGCCATTCGTTCGGCCACACTGCCCAGCAAAACTCGAGGCAGCCCGGTGCGCCCGTGGGTGCCCATCACCACCAGGTCGCAGCCATGGGCCACCCCCGCGTCCATCAGGGCTTCGGCCACCCCCGGGCGGCCTTCTGGTTGCGTGCTGGTGAGCTGGGTCAAACAGGCCACCTGGGCCTGGTCGGCTTTGCGCGCCCACTGCTCCAGGAGGGCTTTCCCTACGGTGCGGGCGCGCTCGAGGGCTTCCTGGTTATCGCGCAGCTCACGGTAGCGGTGCGGCTCTATGACATGCACAAACACCACCGCAGCCGACAGACGCTTCGCCAGGGCCAACCCCAAGGCCGCGGCGCGCTCACTGGGAGGGGAGCCATCTACTGGGAGCAGCATGCGTTTGTACATCCTCACCTCCTGAGTTTGCTTGTAACATCTACCCGCCGACACCCTTACCATATCGTGCAAAAACCGGCTTGGCTAGGGTTATCCGTCCCTTCCGGCCAATCTAGTGGAAGACCCCTTTTGGCGCTGAGCAAAAGCGCATAATACAGCCATGCTGCGCGATCTTCGTAGCGAATACACCTACGGCACCCTCAGCGAGCAGGAGGCCGACCCCAACCCCTTCCGGCAGCTCGAGCGCTGGCTGGCCGAGGCCCTCGAGGCCCAGCTTCACGAACCCCACGGCATGACCCTCTCCACGGTAGGCCCCGGCGGGCGGCCCAGCAGCCGGGTGGTCTTGCTACGGGGGCTGGACGAAAGGGGGCTGGTGTTTTTTACCAACTACCAGAGCCGTAAAGGACGGGAGCTCGAGGCCAACCCCTGGGCCTGTGTCAATTTCTGGTGGCCCCCCCTGGAGCGCCAGGTACGCGTCGAGGGACGGGTCGAGAAGGCCGAGCCCGAGCTGTCCGATGCCTACTTTGCCAGCCGCCCCTACGACAGCCAGATCGGATCGGCGGCCAGCCCACAAAGCCAGGTGATTGCCAGCCGGGAGGAACTGGAGCAGCGCGTCGCGGAGCTCAGGGCCCGCTACCCCGGGGCCGTGCCCCGTCCGGCCCACTGGGGCGGCTACCGTTTGAAACCCGACACCTTCGAGTTCTGGCAGGGCCGCCCCAGCCGCCTGCACGACCGGCTGGTCTACCGCCTGCAGCCGGATGGAAGCTGGAAAATCGAGCGGCTGGCCCCTTGAGAGGCCTACCAGTACAGGCCCAGCCCCAGTTCGTGCAGGGCCTGGTGGCGGGCTTTGTAATCGGGCATGATCCGCTCGACCAGGGCCCAGAAGCGAGGGCCATGGTTGAGCACCTTGAGGTGGGCCATCTCGTGCACCACCACATAATCCAGCACCCGCAAGGGCAGCATCACCAGCCGCCAGTTGAAGCGCAGCTCCCCCTTGGCGTTGCAGCTTCCCCAGCGCTTTTTTTGGTTGCGGATCAGCACCTTGGGCATGGGCCAGCCAAGCTGCAGCGCGTAGTGCTGAACCCGACGGGTAATAATCTCCTCGGCGCGCGACCGGTACCAGTGCTCCAGCATCTCGCGCACCTCCTGGCTGTGCGTGCTGGAGGCAGCCTGCACCAGCAACACATTGCCTTTGAGGGCCACCGCGGTCTTTGGTCGGCTCCTGCAGGGAAAGTCAAAGTCGAATGGCCCGGGCGGGAGGAGAAAGCCCTGCTCATCGCGCCTGCCTCCACCCGAGGCAGAAGGCCCGGTTTGTACTTGTAAACTGACCCGGCGACCCAGGTACAAAAACTCCTCCCCACTCACGAAACGCTTTCTTGGCCCCAGGCGGTTCCTGAATTCCACGTATTTCTCGGCAATCCAACGGGCTTTGGTGTCGACCAGGGCCACAACTTGTTCAAGGGGCATCCGCTCAGGGGCAGCCACCCGCACCCCTTGGGGATCGATGGTAATTCCCACCGTCCGGCGACGGGCGCTGCGGCGGATGGTATAGCGAATCGCTATGTTCTGGTAGTGCAGGGTGGCCTTTTCCGTTTCTGGCATCTGGGCTTAATGGTATCCAGTACGTGCCCATCAAATGGTGAGATGCAGGCCTGCAGGCTTGGTTGAAAATCTGCAGCGGCATATCAGCAAGCCCCTTATACCGCCTCGAGTATCTGCGATCTGGCCTTCTCCTGCTCGAGCAACACTTTATCTGCGTCCCAGCCCAGTTCGCGACCCATCAGCTCGGCCACCCGGGGCACAGCACCCAGCGCCGCCGAGGTGTCGAGGAAGGCCAGCCGGGTGCGACGGGCCAGCACGTCCATGGGAGTACAGGCCATCTCGTGACGCACGGCGTAGACCACTTCGGCCTCGAGGTAGGGCCAGGCCGTTGCCAGCCGGTTTCCGTAGCCCTCGGCTGCAAGCTGGGCCACAGCCTGGGCGCGGGCGCCATAGGCCCGGTGCAGGTGCCGCGCCACATCTGGGGAAAATCCCATCTGCTCGAGCTTCCGGGCCCCCTCGGGTTCAAAGCCCTGTCCGCCCACCAGCGGGAGCCGCTCGGTACGCGACTCGCCCGCCGTCAGGCCAAATTTCTTGACCGCGTAGTTCACCAGATCCAGCGCCATCTTGCGGTAGGTGGTCCACTTGCCCCCGGTCAGGGTTAGCAGGCCCGAGGCGCTCTCCTGGATCAGGTGGTCGCGGGCCAGCCGGGCGGTATCGGCTTCAGGACGGGCAATCAGCGGGCGCAGGCCCGACCAGCTCGCGCGCACCGCCTCCCTGGGGATCGCTCCTAGGTAGGGCCTTACCTGTCTGAGCACGTACTCAACCTCCGCTTCGCTCACCCTGGGGTGATCTACAATCGGGGCGGGGTCGTCGGTGGTGCCCACCAGGGTGCCCCCCAGCCAGGGCAGCACGAACACCACCCGCCCATCCTCGGTTTTGGGGATCAGCAAGCCGGTATCGGAGGGGCTGTATTTTTTGTCCAGCACAATGTGAATACCCGAGCTGGCCTTGAGCAAGGGGGGGGCCTCGGGGTCGTCCAGGTGCCGGATATGGTCCGAAAAGGGGCCGGTGGCATTGACGATCACCCGAGCAGAAACCTCAATTTCCTTTTCGGACAGGCGGTCTTTGACAGCAGCGCCCGATAGTCTGCCGTTTTGCTTGAGCAACCCGGTCACTTCCAGGTGGTTGAGCACCACCGCACCCTGCTGCATGGCGGTTAGGGCCAGCTCCACGTTGAAGCGGGCATCGTCGAACTGCCCGTCCTGGTAGGCCACCGAGCCCTTGAGGCCTTCGGGGTTGACCGCGGGGAAGCGCGCCAGGGTTCCCCTGGCGCTGATGTACTGCGCGGGTTGCAGGCGCGCACTGCCGGCCAGCAGGTCGTAGAGCTTCAGCCCGGTGTAGTAGTAGGGCACCTCCCACACCCTGTACAAAGGGGTCAGGAGCCAGAGGGGCCGGGCCAGGTGGGGGGCGTTCCTGAGCATGATGGCCCGTTCGTGCAGGGCATCGCGCACCAGGTTGAGCTGTACTTTGTCGAAGGTTTTGATGGCAAGCTCGAGGTAGCGCACCCCCCCGTGGATCAGCTTGGTGCTGCGGCTCGAGGTGCCCTCGGCAAAGTCGTAGCGTTCGACCAGGGCGGTTTTGAGGCCCCGGCTGGCCGCTTCCAGGGCCACCCCGGCCCCGGTGGCCCCACCCCCAATCACCAGCACGTCGAAGGTTTCCGAGGCGAGTTTCTCCAGCAGTTGGGTGCGCTCCATAGCACCATCAGACTAACCCAGACCCGGAAGGCCGGGCCAACGCTCAAAGGAGCAAACCCGCCTAACCGTCGGTCACCAGCCGGGTATCGGCAAAGACCTGCCCGATCACCTCTTCGATGGCCGGTTCCCGCACTTCCAGGTCGTCTATGGGGAGTTCGTGCAGCATCCGGCTCACCCGGCCCACCAGGTCTTCCCGCCGCACCAGCAGCCGGGCCTCGAGCCCCTCCCAGGCCCGCACCTCGCCGAACTGCTCCAGGCGGTCTTTTTCGATGGGCTTTCCCAGCTGAATGTGCACCTCGCGGTAGGGGGCGAAGCGCTCGAGCAAACCCGCCAGCCCCCCGTCGTAGATGAGCCGGCCCTGGTGAATCATCAGAACCCGCTCACACAGCGCAGTGATGTCGGCCATGTAGTGGCTGGTGAGCAGGATGGTGGCCCGGTAGCGCCGGTTGTACTCGAGCAAAAACTCCCGCACCGCCACCTGGGCGTTCACGTCCAGCCCCAGCGTGGGCTCGTCCAGAAACAAGACCTGGGGCCGGTGCAGCAGGGCCGCCAGCAGCTCGGCCTTCATGCGCTCCCCCAGGCTCAGTTTGCGCACCGGCTGGTTCAGCTTGCCCTCCAGTGCAAGCATCTCGCTCAGCTCGGCCACCCGCTTCTTAAACTCGCCCTCGGGGATCTCGTACACCGCGGCGTTCACCCGGAAACTGTCGGCCGCTGGCAGATCCCAGATGAGCTGCTGCTTGTTGCCCATCACCAGGGTAATCTTGCGCAAGAAGGCGTACTCCCGCCGGAAGGGCTGGTGCCCGGCGACCTCGAGCCGCCCCGCGCTGGGGTGAATCAGGCCCGACAAAAGCTTGAGGGTGGTGGTTTTGCCGGCCCCGTTGGGCCCCAAAAAGCCCACCACCTCCCCCGGCTCAATCTGGAAGGAGACGTCCTTGACGGCTTCGACCTGCCGGTACCGGCGCTTGAGGAAGTGCCGGAGGGTGCCCACAAAACCAGGCTCTTTGAGGGCCACCGGATAGAACTTGAAGAGGTGTTCGGCCCGAATCTGGCTCACCTGAAGCAGTATAGCCTGCCGGGGTGGGGCTGATCCGGGGTGTAATCCACCGGTAATGGCAAAGCAGTAGGGTGATGGCTGAGGAGGTCGCAATGAAACCCTTCAAAGACCGCAACCAGGCCGGTGCGCTGCTGGCCGAGCGGCTGGTGGCGCTGGGCTACGACCGGCAGCCCAACCTGTGGGTGTTTGGCCTGCCTCGAGGGGGTGTGCCGGTGGCCTTTCAGGTGGCCCGGCGGCTCGGCGCACCCCTGGAGGTATGGGTGGTGCGCAAGCTGGGCACCCCCGGCCGCGAGGAGCTGGCCATGGGGGCCATCGCCGCGGGCGGGGGGCGGGTGCTCAACCAGGGGATTGTGGACAGTTTGCAGGTTTCGGCCGACACCCTGGCCGCCGTCGAACAAGAGCAGCTCGCCGAGCTGCAGCGCCGCGAGCGGCTGTACCGCGGCAACCGGCCTTTCCCCGACCTGAAGGGCAAAACCGTTCTGCTGGTAGACGATGGGCTGGCCACCGGGGCTACCATGAAGGCCGCCATCGCCGCCGCCCGACAGCACCACCCCGCCCGGCTGGTGGTGGCCGTGCCGGTGGCCCCGCCCGATACGGTGGCGGAAATCCAGGCGCTGGTAGACGAGGTGGTCTGCCTGGAAACCCCGGCTTTCTTTCAAGCGGTTGGCCTGTGGTACGAGCATTTCCCCCAGACCTCGGACGAAGAGGTGCTGGCTTTGCTGCAGGCCGCTTCGGCTAGGCCAGGCCCATCTGATGCAGGGTAAAGGCGTAGATGTCGGCCTGTTCCTCGATTAGCATGCGGGTGGGCTTGCCCATCCCGTGCCCGGCCTTGGTCTGGATGCGAATGAGGATGGGGGCCGGGCCGCCCTGGGCCGCCTGCAGGGCTGCGGCGAACTTGAAGGAGTGCGCGGGCACCACCCGGTCGTCGTGGTCGGCGGTGGTGATCAGGGTGGCCGGGTAGTGGGTGCCGGGCTTCAGGTTGTGCAGGGGCGAGTAGGCCCGCAGGTACTGGAAGTGCTCGGGGTGGTCGGGCGAGCCGTAATCCGAGACCCAGGCCCAGCCGATGGTGAACTTGTGGAAGCGCAGCATGTCCAGCACCCCCACCGCCGGCAGCGCCACCCCAAACAGCTCCGGGCGCTGGGTGAGGACGGCCCCTACCAGCAGCCCCCCGTTGGAGCCCCCCTGAATAGCCAGCCGTTGGGGCTTTGTATAGCCCTGGGCGATGAGCCACTCGGCACAGGCGATAAAGTCGTCGAAGACGTTCTGCTTGCGCTCCAAAGTGCCGGCCCGGTACCAGTCTTCGCCGTACTCGCCGCCCCCGCGCAGGCAGGCCTGGGCAAACACCCCGCCCTGCTCGAGCCAGACCAGCCGCCCTGGGTTGAAGGCGGGGGTCATGGGGATGTTGAAGCCCCCGTAGCCATACAGCAGGGTGGGGTTCTGCCCGTCGAGCCGGAGCCCTTTTTTGTGCACCAGAAACAGGGGTACGCGCGTACCGTCCCGGCTGGGCACAAACACCTGGTGGGTTTCGTAAAGGCCAGGGTCGAACTGCAGGGGCGGTGTGAACAGAGGCCGGGTCTGGCCGGTGCTCAGGTGGTGGTGGTAGAGGGTGAGGGGGTACAAAAAAGAGGTGAAGCCGTAGAAGATTTCGGGGTCGTCCTCTTCACCCGCCAGCAGCGGCACCATACCCAGCGTGGGCAGGGGCAGGCGGCCCCTGGGGCGCCCCTCGAGATCCACCAGCTCCAGCCGGTGGCTGGCGTGGTGCAGGTAACCCAGCACCAGCCCGTCCCCGGCAGGCACCGCAAAGCTAAGGGTGTCCTCGCCCTCGGGCACCAGGGTCTCCAGGGTTTCCAGCCCCCCCTGGGCCACATCCACCACCACCACCCGGCCCCGGGGGGCCTCCAGGTTGGTTTTGAAGTAGAAGCGGGAGCCCTGGTTGCGGATGAACTCGAACGAGGCCACAAACTCGCCCACCAGCTCAACAAAGCGCTCCTCTGAGCCATGGGGCCGGTAGAAAAACAGGTTCTCGCGGTGGGTGCCCCGCCACACGTGCAGGCACTCGTAGCGCCCATCGTGGGTCACGAAGACCTGAAAACCCCACTCCTTCTGGTCGGGCCGCTCGTAGACCAGCACGTCCTGCTGCTGGGGGGTGCCCAAGCGGTGCAGATAGACCTTCTGGAAGTAGTTGGCCCCGGTGTAGTCGGTGCCCTCGCGGGGTTCGTCGTAGCGGCTGTAGAAGAAGCCGCTGCCATCGGGCAGCCAGGCCACGCCGCTGAACTTGCTCCAGCGGATCTCGTCGGGCAGATCCTGGGCTGTTTCCACCTCGCGCACCCGCCAGGTGAGCCAGTCCGAGCCGCTCTTGCTCAGGGCGTAGGCCAGGTAGCGCCCATCCCGGCTTACCGCATAGTTGCTCAGGGCCACCGTGCCGTCCTCGGAGAGGGTGTTGGGGTCGAGCAGAACCCGGGGGGTGGCCTCCAGGTGCTCCTGCACGTACAGCACGTTCTGGTTCTGCAGGCCGTCGTTGCGCAGGCTAAAGTAGCGACCCCCTTTCTTGAAGAAGCTGAGCACACGGGGGTAGTTCCAGAGCTCCTCGAGCCGCCGCTTGAGGGTCTCCCGCATAGGGATCTGCTCGAGGTGGCCAAAGGTAAGCCGGTTCTGGGCCTCGATCCAGGCCTGGGTCTCGGGGGCCTGGGGATTCTCGAGGGGGCGGTAGGGGTCGGGAATCTGCACCCCGTGCAGCTCCTCGACCACCGGGGCGGTGGGGGCGGGGGGATACGAAGGTTTCATCCTGCACAATATACAGGCCCTGCCGCCAGGCAAAAACCTGGGCCAGGTCACATCTCCGGGGTTATCTGCTCGGGATGGGGTTTGGGGCTTCTGAGCTGGCTGATCAGGGTGGCCGCGATAATCAGGCCAGCCCCAATCAGGCCCTGCAAGCCCAGCCGCTCACCTAGAAGCAGGTAGGCAAAGGCCGCCGCATAGACGGGCTCGAGGGTAAAGATCACCGCCGCCTGGGGGGCCGGCACCCGCCGCTGCCCCAGGGCCTGCAACCAGATGCACAGCGCCGAGGCCACCAGGCCCAGGTACAAAAGGGAAAAATAGGGGAAGCCAGCCGCGTTCCATACGGGCTTTTCCCAGAGCATCCAGACCAGCGATAAAAGCGCCACGGTGAGCATCTGAATGCCCGTCAGCGGCAGGGTTGCGTGCCGGCGCGCAAAGTGTTCCAAGCGCCAGATGTACACGGCGTAGGCCAGGGCGGTTCCCAGCGTCCAGAGGTCGCCCAGGTTGGGCGGGGAGCCATCGTAGGACAAGAGCCCCACCCCCCCAATGGCCAGCCCGGCCGCCAGCCAGATGGGCCAGCCCAGGCGCTGCCCCAACAGCCCTAATAGCATGGGCAGGGCCACCACATACAGCGTGGTGATAAAGGCACTGCGGCTGGCCGTGGTGTACTGCAGGCCCACGGTCTGGGTCAGGTAGGCCAAAAAGAGCACCGTGCCCAGCTCGAGGCCCGCCCCCCAGAGCCGGGGGTCGCGGCGGAGCAAAAACGGCAGGAAAACCAGTGTGGCAATGGCAAAGCGCACGAAGTTGACCTGCCCCGGCCCCAGGGTCTGAAGGCTATCCTTCACCAAGACAAAGGTGCTGCCCCAGAACAGCGTGGCCAGGTTGAGGTAGAACACTCCCAGAAGCAGGTCTCGACGCACAAGGAAAAGTTTACCGACTTCCCGCGCTTTTCGATGGCCCTGGCCCCATCCCAGCGCAGCGCACCCCTCTTCTGGGCCTGTGGCTGCGGGCTTTTCCCCAGCTCTGGTAATCTGTCTCCCATGAGTCGGGTTCTGGTCACATTCCTGCGTCATGGCCGCTCACTGGGCGACGACCTGCGGGTGCACGAAGGCCGCTACGACGCCCCCCTCACCGAGGTGGGCCGGGCCCAGGCCCAGCGGCGCCTGGAGGAGTTTCGCGCCAAGCAGTTACACTTCGATCGCATCATCTCCAGCCCCCTCCAGCGGGCCAGGGCCGTAGCGGAGCTGATGAGCGAAGGGCTGGGGGTGCCGCTGGAGCTGGACCCCGACTGGATGGAGCAGGACAACGGCAAGATTGCCGGTCTTTCCTACGAGGAAGCCGAGCAGCGCTTCCCCAAGCCCCTTTTTCGCAGCCCTTACGAAAGGCCATTCGACGGCACTGGAGAAAGCGAGTGGGAAACCTACACCCGCGCCGCCAGAGCGGTTCAGAACCTGGTGAACCGGGGTGCGGGCTCGTACCTGGTGGTGGCCCACGGGAAAATCCTCAACTGTGCGCTGTGGGCCATTTTTGGCCTCTCCCCCGGCAACGGTACGCCCCACCTCAGGTTCTCCTTCGCCGACCTGGGCTATGCGGTACTGGATTACTGGCCAGACCGACACATCTGGCATTTAGACAGGTTCGAGATGGGCTTTAATACCCTAGCGAACCCGCTCGAGGTAGCGCCACCCCAGCCCGGCTAAAAGCACCTGCCCCTGGTAGACCCGCCCCTCCACCGCGTCGCGCCACTGGCCGGGGGGCAGGGGCAGCGGGGCGGCCTCGAGGCCGTTGTTGAAGGCCGCCAGCACCTCGCCAGGGCCACCCTCGCCGCGCAGAAAAGCCATCAGCGGGCCCTCGCCCAGGTGGGTGCGGAAAAGCGGGCTCTGGAAGGCTTTAAGCTGGCCCTTGAGGCGGCCCAGCAAGCGGTAGTGCTGGAGGACATCGGCGCGGCACCTGTCCCACTGGATGGGGTAGCGGTACAGCTCGTTGATGGGCCACACCCCGCGCTCGCCGGTAAAGCCGCACTCCTCGCCCTGGAAGATCACCGAGGCCCCCGGCAGGGCGTAGAGCATGGCCGAGGCCAGCCGCAGCCGGGCCAGGGCCTCCGGGCTGGGGGTGTCGCGCAGGCCACCCCCGCCCAGGTCGGTCAGGACGCGGGGGGTGTCGTGGGAGCCGATCAGGTTGAAGCCCATGGCGGCCACCGCCTCGGGGTAGGTGGCGTAGACCCGAGCCAGCTCGCCCAGCACGCGCCGCCCGCTCTGCAAGGGCCCCCCCCTGGCAAACCCCAGGAGGCCCCCCATGGCCGGGGGGGAGCCCCCGCGCCCCAGGGTGTAGTTCATCAGCGAGTCGAACTGGTCGCCCTGCAGATACTGCGGGCGCAGGTCCCAGACCTCGCCCACCAGATACACCTCGGGCTTCAGGGCCTTGAGTGCGGCCCGCCATTTGCGCACAAACTCGGTGGAGATCTCGTTGGCCACATCCACCCGGATCCCGTCGAAGCCAAAGTTGAGCCAGAAGCGGGAGACCCGGATCAGGTAGTCCTGCACCTCAGGGTGGGCGGTGTTGAGCTTGGGCAGGCTGCCCAGGCCGGCCCAGCCCACATACGCCCGGCCATCGCCGGGGGTGAAGGGCCACCGGCGGATGAAGTACCAGTCCCAGTAGCGCGACTTAGGCCCCTTCTTCACCACGTCCTGAAAAGCCCAGTGCCCCAGGCCGGTGTGGTTGGGTACGAAGTCGAAGATCACCCGGATGCCCTGGCGCCGGGCCTCGGTCAGCAGGCGCTTGAGCAGGGCGTTGTCGCCAAACTTGGGCGAGACCTTCACATAATCGTGGGTGTCGTAGCCATGGGCCGAGCCGGAGTCGAAGAGGGGGTTGAAGTAGATCAGGTTCACCCCCAGCGCGCGCAGGTGGGGCAGGCGCTCCAGCACCCCGGCCAGGTCGCCGCCGTAGTACTGCTGGCAGCAGTGGTAGTCGCCGGGCGGGTCGATCCAGCGCGAAAGGTAGGGGGGTTTTCCGCTCCAGGTCTGGTCGAAGCGGGCCTGGGAGGTTTCCAGGGCCTGGCGGTCGTTGCGGGGGTCGCCGTTCCAGAAGCGCTCGGGGAAGATCTGATACCCCACCCGCCCCGCCACCCAGTCCACCGCCCGGAAGACCCGGGCCGGCACCTCAAAGGGGCCAAAGGTGTGTTCCCGGCCCTCCTTGTCCACCACTCCAATGCGGTACTGCCGGAGCCCGGGCGGCAGGGCCACCCGCCAGGTTTCCCCCTCGGGCGTGGTCAGTTGCAGGGCAAAGGGGTGGTCGCGCTCGGCCCGCAGCACCGCAGCGCGAATACTACCCGCCGGCACCTGGAAGCGCACCGACAGGCGGCCCGCCGCCTGCGAGACGAAGCGCGGCTGGCTGGGGTCGTGCTCCAAAGCCAGCCCACCGGCCTCGGTGGGCCCATCGGCCACCCGCCCCACCTCCCGCAGCGCGTTTTTCCCGCCCTGGCCGTCGTCGGTGCAGCCCTCGGCTTCGGCGTCCACCTGCGGGGTGCCGAAGGTCTCGTCCTCGCACATGTCCTTGGGCCACTGCCCGTTGATGAAAAACTTGTACTGGATGGGGCCCGGCGGCAGCTCCACCGTGACCCGCCAGACCCCCTCCTCGGTTTTCTGCATGGGCAGCTCGGCCCAGTTGTTGAAGCTACCGCGCAGGCTCACCGAGCGCACCTCGAGGCCGTAGGGGGGGTCGTAGGTGAAGGTAACGGCAATCTGCTGCTGGGCCCAGGAGAAGCCCAGAAGCAGGAGCAACAACCACATCCAATACTTGAGTCCTCGCACCTTTACCTCCGCTCGCACCCAGGCTACACAACCTTCAGGGCACCCGCAAACTCACGTAGAAGAGGTATCGCTCGAGGATCTGGTCGCTAAGGGCCGCCTAAAGACCTCGAGGACGTTCGGGCCTTGCAATCGGACGAATAGGCGCAGCGCCCGTCTGCGGCCTGAGCACCATCCACACCACCCCCGCCAGCACCAGCCCCGCCCCCAGGTAGCCCAGCAGGCTGAAGCGCTCACCCCACCAAAGCCAGGCCGCC
The DNA here is from genome assembly GCF_003568585.1 of Meiothermus taiwanensis WR-220. Taxonomy (NCBI): domain Bacteria; kingdom Thermotogati; phylum Deinococcota; class Deinococci; order Thermales; family Thermaceae; genus Meiothermus; species Meiothermus taiwanensis. Next base: position 179,470 of record NZ_CP021130.1, on the reverse strand, counting down.
AAGGCTGCCACCACCGGCTCGATAGTCGCCACCACCGAGGCCCGGGTGGCCTCCAGGCGCCGAAGCCCCGCAAAATACAGGGTGACGGCCAAAAAGGTGGAGGCCACCGTCAGAAAGGCGATGGCCGTCCAGGCCTCGGCGTTTTTGGGCACAAAATGCACAAACGGCAGCAGCCCCAAAGCCCCCACCGGCAGCGCGTACAAAAACACCGTGGGGGTGGCGTACTTGTTCAGGTAGAGCTTGCCAAACAGGTAGTAGGTGGCATAGGTCAGGGCCGAGAGCAGGCCCCAGAACACCGCGGCCGGCGTGACCCTGACCCCGCCCCCCTGCAGGCTGACCAGGGCCACACCCAATAGGGTCAGGCCCACCGCCCCCACCTTATGGGCGTCCATGGGCTCACGCAAAAACAGCCAGGAGAAGAGGGCCACAATGGCCGGGGCGGTATAGAGCAGCACCGCGGCCAAAGCCGCCCCGCCGCTCCCGATGGCGAGCTGGTAGGCCCCGTAAAAAAGCGAGATGCCCACCAGGCCAAAGCCCAGCACCGCCCAGGCGTCGGCGCGCTCGAGGCGCACTTTTTGCATCAGCAGTGCCTGCGCCCCAAACAACACCGCCCCCAAAGCCGCCCGCCAGAAGGCCACCTCGAGGGGGCTTATCCCCTGCGCAAAGGCCCAGCGCGAGACCACCCCCAAGAGCCCCCACAAGCAGGCGGCGGCCAGCACGTAGAGGTACCCGATCACAGCCTACTCGGCAACGGAGTTACGACGACGGCCCATCCAGCTCCAGACCAGGCCCAGCCCCAGGAACAGGCCCGAGCCAAAGACCACCAGATAGGTGATCCAAAGGCGCGGATTCACATTGTAAAAGTCGCGGCTGCGCTGGGCCGTGAGGGCCACCAGGTAGTCGCGGATGGTGATGAAATTCATGGTGGCTAAGATAATCGCGACGATCAGAAGGACAAGCCCCAGTACCAAAGAGATGCGCCCCAAAACACTCATAGCCCCAGTGTACCGGATTTAGCGGACATTGTGATATTGCTAGGAGTTACGCAGTTGCCTCTCACCCCTCTACTCGGCTACCCTTTTCTGCAAAGCAAACAGGCCAAGAGGAGTTAGCTGCTATGAACCCCCCAAAGTGCACCGACCTGGACTATATCCACTTCCTCATCGCCGCCCAGAAGGTCTTCACCTGTACCGAAGCCGCCCGCTGCCAACCCGAGGAACCCAGCGCTCCCGCCCACGACGCCTTCACCCGCCTGCTCCAGCGACAGCCTCCCGACACGGAGGCGCTGTGGCAGGAGGCCAGGGCCGTGGTGGAGCCCACCCGGGGGCTTCTGATCCTGGACGACACCACCCTGGATAAACCCTATGCCCAGCGGATGGAGCTGGTGACCTACCACTGGAGCGGCAAGCACCAGCGGGTGGTCAAGGGGATCGCCCTCATGACCCTGCTGTGGACGGAGGGCCAGGCCCTCATCCCCTGCGACTTCAGGATTTATGACAAGCCCTGGGAAGGGAAGACCAAGAACGAGCACTTTATGGAGATGCTGCGGGTAGCCAAGGGACGGGGGTTTGCTCCAGCGTACGTGCTAATGGATAGCTGGTACGCTTCGCTGGAGAACCTGAAGGAGATTGCTCGCCTGGGCTGGCGCTTCCTCACGCGGCTGAAGGGGAACCGGCAGGTGAACCCGGATAGGGAGGGGCTTCGGCCGGTGAGCGAGGTGGAGATACCGCCGGAGGGGCGGGTGGTGCACCTGAGGGGTTTTGGTCTGGTCAGGGTGTTCCGGACGGTTTCGAAAGACGGGGACGCGGAGCACTGGGCGACCAACGACCTGGGGATGACTGAAGGTCGGCGGGGGGAGTTGGAGCGGGCAGGCTGGGGTATCGAGGTCTACCACCGGGGGCTCAAGGGGTGTTGCGGGGTGGAGCGGGCCCAGGTGAGAAAGAGGGCCTCTATCCTGGGCCACCTTCTTCTGTCCCTACGTGCTTTTCTGAGGCTGGAGGTGTACCGCTTGCGAACGGGGGTGAGTTGGTATGAGTCCAAGGCAAGTATTATCCGCGAGGCGATACGAAGTTACCTGGCCAATCCCATACACATCCTTCACCCAACTGCGTAAGTCCTAATTGCTATACTTGAAACGTGATCAAGGCTCCCGAAACCCCTCCGCGCGACGAACTGATCTTCGACCTGATCCGCCAGGAAGAAGCACGGCAGCGCAACGGCCTCGAGCTCATCGCCTCGGAAAACTTCACCTCGGCCCAGGTGCGTGAAGCCGTGGGCAGCGTGCTCACCAACAAGTACGCCGAGGGCTACCCCGGCAAGCGCTGGTACGGCGGCTGCGAGGTGGTGGATCAGGTGGAAGCCCTGGCCATCGAGCGGGCCAAGCAGCTTTTTGGGGCGGCCTGGGCCAACGTGCAGCCCCATTCGGGCAGTAGCGCCAACATCGCGGTTTACACGGCCCTGCTCAAGCCCGGCGATACCGTGCTGGGCATGGATCTGTCGCACGGCGGCCACCTCACCCACGGCTCCCCGGTCAACTTCTCCGGCCTCAACTACAAGGTGATCGGGTACAAGGTGCGCCCGGAGGACGAGCTTTTGCACATGGAGGACGTGCGGGCTCTGGCCCTGGAGCACAAACCCAAAATGATCATCTGCGGGGCCAGCGCCTACAGCCGCACCCTCGACTTCAAGGCCTTCCGCGAAATTGCGGACGAGGTGGGGGCCTACTTGATGGCCGACATCGCCCACATCGCGGGGCTGGTGGCCGCGGGCCTGCACCCCTCCCCCCTGCCCTATGCCCACATCGTGACCTCCACCACCCACAAAACCCTGCGCGGGCCGCGCTCCGGCCTGCTTTTGAGCAACGACCTGGAAATAGCCGCCATCCTCGATCGCTCCATCTTCCCCGGCACCCAGGGGGGCCCTCTGGAGCACGTGATTGCCGGCAAGGCGGTGGCCTTCTGGGAGGCCTTGCAGCCCTCCTTCAAAACCTACGCGGCCCAGATCATCAAAAACGCCCAGACCCTGGCCGCCGAGCTACAAAAGCGCGGCTACCGCATCGTCTCAGGCGGCACCGACAACCACCTCTTCGTGGTGGATCTGCGCCCCCAGGGCCTCAACGGCAGCAAGGCCACCAAGCTGCTCGACGCCGTGCACATCACCATCTCCAAGAGCACCCTGCCCTACGACACCGAGAAAATCATCCACGGCGGCGGCATCCGCATCGGCACCCCGGCCATCACCACCCGCGGCATGACCGAAGAACACATGCCCATCATCGCCGACCTGATTGACCGGGCCCTGAAGGGCGAAAACCCCGAAACCCTCAGGGCCGAGGTCAAGGCCTTCGCCTCGCAGTTCCCCCTGCCCTAGTGGAAGCCATACTCGAAGGCCTTGTTGCCCTGCTCGCCGTGCACCTGGGCGTTGAAGGAGATAATCACCCGGTCGCGCTCGCCGTCGTAGGGCATGGCCTTGTGCAGCAGCCAGCTTGGAAAGACCACCAGCACCCCTTCCTCGGGGGTTATATCGAAGGTGGTCTGCTGCAGGTAGGCGTTGCCCATGTCCATGTGGGCCCCGCCCAGCAGGTTGAGGTGCTGGGCGTAAAAACGGGTGATGCCGTTGAGCGCACCCAGCACCGGGTGCTGCTGCCGCTTCTGGGCAGGGTCGAGCTGCACGTAGTAGACCCCCGACCACGAGCAGTTGCCGTGGTTGTGGATATCGTGGAAGCCGTAGCGGTTTTGAATCTGGAACCAGGCCCCCACAATCTCCATGCGCAGGTTCTTGACCCCGGCCTGCTGCCAGATGGCCCCGTTTAGGGTACGGGCGATTTCGAAAACCGCATCGGAGATAAAGCCGAACAAAGCCTGCAAAGCCGGGTGTTGGTAGCGCAGCAGGATGTCGTCGGAGCTGCTGTAAACGGTTCCCTGCAAGCCCTGCTCGCCCAGTTCGCGGTAGAAAAGGCGGAGGAGCTCCGGGTTCACCGCCGCCGCATCTTCAAACTTTCGAACCAGTATGGGCGTGGGCCAGAGCATCTGCACCGGGGATGTGTTCATAAGACACCTCGCCCTAATCTAAGGCCTCTGGCTCAGCAGGTACAAAAGCACCACCAGCCCAAGCTGCAGCCCCACCAGCAAGAGCAGCCAGCGGCCATGCCCCATCCATAGCGCCACCCAGGCCAGGAGCATCAGGGCAATCAAGGCGCCTTGGGCCAGGTTCTGCACCCGGTAGCCGAGTGAGAAGAGGTAGGCGGTAAAGTAGACCAGGAAACCCGTCCACAAAAGCACACCCAGGGTTTGCAGGATCTTGTAGAGCATGGGGTGATTCTACCTGGGGTACACAAGGCCTGCCTGGGGGTTTAGACTTTATAGAGCGTCTGGAGGAAGCCTATGACCCAAACCCCATCCAAAAACCAAGCCCTCATCGAGCGGCGGCACAAGATTGTCCCCCGCGGTGTTTCGCAGGTGCACCCCATCGTGGTGGCCCGCGCCGAGGGCGGCAAGATCTGGGATGTGGACGGCAACGAGTACCTGGACTGGTTTGGCGGCATCGGGGTGCTGAATGTGGGGCACAACCACCCCAGGGTGGTGGAGGCGGTGGAAAGGCAGCTGCGCCGCTACATGCACACCTGCTTTCCTGGAGCAGCCTACGAGCCCTACATCGAGCTGGCCGAGCGGCTCACGGCCACCGCGCCCATCTCCGGCGATAAAAAAGCCTTCTTTTTGAACACCGGCGTGGAGGCCACCGAGAACGCCATCAAGATTGCCCGTTCGTTCACCAACCGGCCCGGGGTGATCGCCTTCCGCGGCAGCTTCCACGGGCGCACCCTGATGGGCATGACCCTCACCGGCAAATCCAACCCCTACCGCCAGAACTTTGGCCCCTTTGCCCCCGAGGTCTACCACGCCCCCTACCCCAGCGAGTACCACGGGGTAGACACCCGCAAGGCTCTGGACGGCCTGCACGAGGTCTTCGATACCCAGATTCAGCCCGAGCGGGTGGCCGCCATCATCATCGAGCCGCAGCTGGGCGAGGGCGGTTTTATACCGGCCCCCAAGCCCTTCCTCAAGGCCCTCAGGAGCCTGACCCAGAAACACGGCATCGTGTTTATTGACGACGAGGTACAGACCGGCATTGGCCGCACCGGCAAATTCTGGGCCATCGAGCACGCCGAGGTGGAGCCCGACCTGATCTGCTTCGCCAAGAGCATCGGCGGCGGGCTGCCCATCGGGGGGGTGCTGGGCAGGGCTGAGATTATGGACGCGCCCGCGGTGGGCGGGCTGGGCAGCACCTTTGGGGGCAACCCCCTGGCCTGTGCCGCCGCGCTGGCCGTGCTGGAGATCTTCGAGCAGGAAAACCTGCTGGAGAAAGCCCAGAAGCTGGGTGAGCTTCTGCACGAGGGCTTCCGCAAAATTCAGGCCCGCTTCCCCCAGGCAGTGGGCGACGTGCGCGGCCTGGGGCCCATGATCGCCATGGAGCTGGTCAAGGATCCCAGCAGCAAGAGCCCCAACCCGCAGCTCACCAACCGCCTGCTCGAGGTCGCCCGCGAGAAGGGCCTGCTCTTGTTCAAGGCCGGGATGCACTCCAACGTGATCCGCTGCTTGGTACCGCTGGTGGTGAGCGAGGCCGAGGCCCGCAAGGGCCTGGAGATTCTGGAGGCCAGCCTCGAGCAGGCCCTGAGTGAAGCCAGATAGCCCAAGGTTTGCCTGGCCCGCCTCCTGCAGGGGGCGGGTGTTTTTTCGATCGCCTCCCTGGTCAACCCCCGGCCCCCTCTGGTAATCTGTTCGCCAACCATGACCGCCGCCATACGGCCTCCGGCCACGGGGGAGTCCCTTTCCATACAGAACGTGGTCAAAAAATTCGGCGACTTTACCGCGCTGGGCGGGGTGAGCCTCGAGGTGCCTGCGGGCCAGTTCTTCACCCTTTTGGGGCCCTCGGGCTGTGGCAAAACCACCCTGCTGCGGATTATTGCCGGCCTCGAGCTGCCCACCGAGGGCCGGGTGGTGCTGAGGGGCCAGGATCTCACCCCCCTCCCGGCCAATCGGCGCCCGGTCAACACCGTGTTTCAGAGCTACGCCCTGTTCCCCCACCTTACAGTGCGGGAGAACATCGCCTTTGGCCTCAAGAGTCGGCGTATGGATAAGGCCGAGGTGGAACGACGGGTGAGGTACGGGCTGGAGATGCTGCAGCTCGAGCGCTTCGCCGAGCGGCTGCCCCACCAGCTCTCGGGGGGGCAGCGCCAGCGGGTGGCCCTGGCCCGGGCCCTGGTCAACGAGCCCCAGGTGCTTTTGCTGGACGAGCCCATGAGCGCCCTCGACGCCAAGCTCCGGGCCGAGGTGCAGGTGCAGCTCAGGCGGCTCCAGCAGCAGCTGGGCCTGACCTTTATCCTGGTCACCCACGACCAGGACGAGGCCATGGCGGTCTCGGACCGCATCGCCCTGATGCGCATGGGCCACCTCGAGCAGGTCGGCACCCCGGACGAGGTCTACGAGCGGCCCCGCACCCGCTACGCCGCCGAGTTCCTGGGGGCGGCCAACCTGATCCGGGGCAAGCGGCTCCCCATGGGCCTCGAGGCCCCCTTCGGCAAACTGGCCCTGGGCCAGACCCCACCCTGGGACGAGGGCTATGTGGCCATCCGGCCCGAGCGGGTGCGGCTATCCGAGGTAGAACCCCGGCAGAACGGCCTGCGGGTGCGGGTGCGCGAGGCGGTCTACCGCGGGGCTTATCAGGAAGCCTGGCTCGAGCCCTGCGACATCCGGGTGCGCACCGCCCCCCACCCCACCTTGCAGGCCGGGCAGGAACTCTGGGCCGAATTGCCGATAGATGCGCTGGTGGTGCTGGATGAATAGGCTCCTTGTCTGGTTCGGCGAGCTGACCACCCCGGCCCGGCTCTACCGCCGGGGGCTGTGGTTCTTGCTGCCTGCCGCCATCTGGATCCTGGGCCTGCTGGTCATTCCGGGCCTCTCGCTGGTGGCCCTCTCCTTCGCCGAGCGGGGGCCGTACGGCGAGGTGGTCTGGAACTTCAACCTGGAAAACTACCGCCGCCTGCTGGGCTACGGCCTCTTCGGCTGGAGCCCCGACACCATCCTGATCCTGCTGCGAAGCCTCTGGGTGGCCTTCGTCACCACCCTCATCTGCATCGTGCTGGCCTACCCCCTGGCCTTCTTCATCGCCAGCCGCCCACCCCGCACCCGCTACCTCTGGCTGGCCCTGGTGATCATCCCCTTCTGGACCAACCTGGTCATCCGCACCTACGCCTGGCAGATGCTCCTGGCCCCCGATTTTCCCTTTGCCCGGCTGGCCCAGGCCCTGGGCCTGCTGGCCCCCGACAGCGGCCTCTACCCCAGCCCACTGGCGGTTTATATTGGCATGATTACGGCTTTTCTGCCCTTTGTGGTGCTGCCGCTTTTCTCCAGCGTGGAGCGGCTGGACTGGAGCCTGGTGGAGGCTGCTCAGGACCTGTACGCCAGCCGCATCCGCACCTTCTTCCAGGCCATCTGGCCCCAGACCCTGCCGGGCCTCACGGTGGGCATCATCCTGACCTTTATCCCGGCCATGGGCATGTTCGTGATCCCCGACCTGCTGGGCGGGGCCAAGTACCTGCTGGTGGGCAACCTCATCCAGCAGCAGTTCTACGCCAGCCGCGACTGGCCCTATGGGGCGGCGGTCAGCCTGGGCCTGATGGTTCTGACCCTGATTGGGCTGGCCATCTACCGCCGCCGAGGAAAGGACGTGGACCTGGTATGACCCGCAGCCCTGGCTTACAAGCGTGCAGGAGGGACGCTTGCGCCTGAACCCCCTCATCAGCAGCGTGGCCCTGGCCACCCTGGCCTTTTTGTACCTGCCCATGCTGGCGGTGGCGGTGCTCTCGTTCAACAAGACCCGCTACGGCCTGCAGTGGTCGGGCTTCACCTGGGACTGGTATGTGCGGCTCTTCAACAACCCGGAGATCCTCGAGGCCGCCCGCAACACCTTCGTGCTGGCGCTGGTCTCGACCCTCATCGCCACGGTGCTGGGCACGCTTTTTGCCATCGCCCTCGAGCGCTACCCCTGGCCCCGGCGAGTCCAGGGTTTTCTGGAGAACCTGCTCTACTTACCGGTGGTCACCCCCGACATCATCTTCGCGGTGGCCCTGGTGGTGGCCTTTGGGGCCTTCCGGGCGGTCTCGAGCCTCTTCGAACCCGGCCTTTTTACCATGATTCTGGGCCACGTTACCTTCCAGATCGCCTTTGTGGCCCTCACCGTGCGCAGCCGCCTCAAAAGCCTGGGCCGCGAGCTCGACGAGGCCGCCCGCGACCTCTACGCCAGCTACGGCTACTACGTGCGCCGCGTCCTCTTACCCCTGCTCACCCCTGGCATCGTGGCCGGGGCCATGCTGGCCTTCACCCTCTCCCTCGACGACTTCGTGATTAGCTTCTTCACCGCCGGCCCCACCTCGCAAACCCTGCCCCTGCTCATCTACGCCTCGGTGCGGCGGGGGGTCACCCCCGAGATTCACGCCCTCTCCACCCTGATTTTCCTGGTTACGGTGCTCCTGGTGCTGGCCTCCGAGCGCCTTACACGGCGTTGAAAACTACGGTAAACTGGCGCCAATCAGGAGGAATCATGAAACGCCTGTTTGCCCTCTGCCTGCTGGCTCTTTCTTTCGCCCTGGCCCAGCCCCGCGAGATGCGGCTTTTTATCTGGTCGGAGTACATGGATCCGGCCATCATCAAAGCCTTTGAGCAAAAGTTCAACCTGCGGGTGCGCATAGACCTCTACGAGTCCAACGAGGACATGCTGGCCAAGCTCCAGGCCGGGGGGGTCTCGCAGTACGACGTGATCGTACCGGGCGACTACATCATCCCCACCCTGATCCAGCTCAAGCTAATCCAGCCCCTCAACCACAGCAAGATCCCCAACCTGAAAAACCTCGACCCCAAGTTTGCCAACCCGCCCTTCGACCCCGGCAACCGCTACAGCGTAGCCTATCAGTGGGGCATGTCGGGCATCATGTACCGCAAAGACCGCGTCCCCACCCCCACCAGCTGGAGCGTGATCCTGGGGCCAGGGGCCGATAAGCCCTTCGTGCTGATGGACTCCATCCGCGAGATGCTAGGGGCCGCGCTGCGCTACCAGGGCAAGTCCATCAATACCAGAAACCCCGCCGAGGTACGGGCTGCCGGCCAGGTGCTGCTAAACGCCAAAAAGAACCCCCGCTTCCTGGGCTTCGAGGGAGGGGTGGGGGCCAAGAACCGCCTGGTCGCCGGTACCGCCACCTACGCCGTGGTCTACAACGGCGATGCGCTCAAAGCCGCCGACGAGAACAAGAACGTGGGCTTTGTGGTGCCCAAAGAGGGGGCCGCTTTGTTCCTCGACAACATGGCCATCCCCGCCCGGGCCCCCAACCCCGAGGCCGCCCACCAGTTCATCAACTTTATTCTGGACGCCAAAATTGGAGCCCAGCTTTCCAACTACAACCGCTACGCCACCCCCAACAAGGCCGCCCTGCCCTTCATCAACCCCGAAGACCGCAAGAACCCGGCCATCTACCCCGACGCTGCGACCATGCAGAAGCTCGAGTTCGTGCTCGACTTAGGCCGCGACACCCGCATCTACGACGAGGTCTGGACGGCCGTCAAGAGCCGGTAGTTGGGGTTGCATTGTAGGAACGCGGTGCCTTGCGCTCTGCGCCGCGTCCTTGTTTTACCATGAGGCCAACCGCCGTGCTTCAATCGCTGCTCGACGACCCCCTACACGCCGTTCCCAGCCTGCAGGTAGCGGTGATCCGGGCCGGGGAAATCGTCTACGCTGAGGCGTTTGGACATCGCTACCTTGACCCCGACGACCCCAGCAAAAACTTGCCAGTAGACAACCAGACCCGCTTCCGGGTGGCCTCCATCTCCAAGCTGGTGGTGGCGCTGGGGGCGATGAAGCTTGTGGAACAAGGAAAGCTCGACCTCGAGGCCGATGTCAGCGAGTACCTGGGCTTTCCCCTGCGCAACCCGGCGTTTCCGCAGGCGCCCATTCGGGTTCGGCATCTGCTCTCGCATACCTCCTCGTTGCGCGACGGCTCGCGCTACGCCATTCCCAGCCCCTACACACTTCAGGACTTTTTTCATCCCCAGGGGCGTTTTTTTGAGGCCGGGGCCCACTTCGACCCGGCCCACCCCCCCGGCCGCTACGCCTGCTATGCCAACCTCAACACCGGCGTGCTGGGCACCCTGCTGGAGTGCGTGTCGGGCCGGCGCTTCGACCTGTTCATGGAACAGGAAGTCCTGCACCCGCTGGGGATGGGGGGCGGGTTCAATGTGAGCCGGTTTACACCTGAGCAGATCGGCAATTTAGCCGTGCTATACCGAAAGCGAACCGGCGCCGTATGGAACCCCCGTGGCCCCTGGGTGGCCCAGGTGGACGATTACCGCATGGTGGTTCCCGCGGGCCCCGTCATCCAAAACCCCGAGCTGCCCGACGATAGCTTTATTACCGTCGATCTAAATACCTACCGGCCAGGAACCAACGCTACCTTCTTCTCGCCGCAAGGGGGCTTGCGGGCCTCGGCCCTCGAGCTGGCCCAGGTTGCGCGGTTGTTTATGAACCAGGGCAGGGTTGGGGAAGTTCAGTTGCTAAAACCACACACCCTCGAGCAGATGCTGCAGCCCCAATGGACGTTCGATGGCACCAACGGCGACACCCTGGAAGGCCAGGCCCAAAGCTGGGGGCTGGGGGTCTGGCGTTTTACCAACCAGCCGGGCCAGGACTGCCCGGTGCAGGGCTACCCCCGGCCCTGGTTCGGCCATTTAGGCGATGCCTATGGCCTTCTGAGCGGCCTGCTGTTCGACCTCGAGGCCGGGCACGCGCTGGTGTACATCCTGGGGGGCCAGGGCTGTGACCCCGCCCAGCACAGGGGCCTCTACTCGGCCTACACCCGCTGGGAAGAGCAGGTTCTAAGCGCGCTGTACGGTCTGCTAAGCTAGAAGCAGATGGATGTGCAAAAGGCGTGCATCCCGCCCCCCGCAGGCCTGGTGAGCCCCGGTCTCTTCCGGTAGGCTTTGCTCCGACAAGCTCAGCAACCATGCGCCGACCCAGGCAGGGGTCGGCCCAGCGACTAGCAACCATTAGAGGAATCTATGGCGTATATCCAGCTCAAAACCCCCATCCCCGGCCCTAAAAGCCAGGAACTCCAGGCCCGCCGGGCCGCCGCCGTCTCGGGCGCGCTGGCCCAGGCCAATCCCATCGCGGTTAAGAGAGCCCACGGCTCGCTGGTGGAGGACGTGGACGGCAACACCCTCATTGACCTGGCCGGTGGCATTGGCGTACTGGCCGTGGGGCACACCCCCCAAAGCGTGGTGGAAGCCCTCAAAGCCCAGGCCGACGAGCTCTTGCACATGTGCAGCATCGTGGCCAACTACGAGCCCTATGTGGCGGTCTGCGAGGCCCTGAACCGCCTGACCCCCGGCGACTTCCCCAAAAAGACCCTTCTGGCCAACGGCGGGGCCGAGGCGGTGGAAAACGCCGTGAAGTTTGCCCGCCGCTATACCGGACGCCCTGGGATTATCGTCTTCGAGGGGGCCTACCACGGGCGCACCAACCTGACCATGGCCATGACCAGCAAGTGGGGCCTGTTCAAGAAGGGCTTTGGCCCCTTCGCCCCCGAGGTCTACCGGCTGCCGGTGCCCAACCTCTACCGCACACCGCCGGGCATGACCCCCGAGGCGTACGTAGACTGGGCCTGCTGGAATCTGGAAAACGCCCTCACCGCGCACATCGACCCCTCGGCCCTGGCCGCCATCGTGATCGAGCCGGTGATGGGCGAGGGGGGCTTTATCCCGGTGCCGCACAAGTTTTTACGCAAGATTCGCGAGGTCTGCGATGCCACGGGCGCGGTGATGATCGCCGACGAGATCCAGAGTGGCTCGGGGCGCACCGGCAGGCTCTGGGCCATCGAGCACAGCGGGGTGGTGCCCGACCTGCTGATTAGTGCCAAAAGCCTGGGGGCGGGGATGCCCATCAGCGCCGTGACGGGCCGGGCCGAGATTCTGGACAGCCCCCACGTGGGCGGGGTGGGCAGCACCTACGGGGGCAACCCCCTGGCCTGTGTGGCCGCGCTGGAGTCGCTCAAGATTTTGCAGTCGCCGGGCTTCCTCGAGCAGGCCCAACGCATCGAGCGGATCATCCGCGAGACCTTCGAGCCGCTGCAAAAAGAGATTCCGGTGCTGGGGGACGTGCGCGGCCTCGGGGCCATGATGGCGCTCGAGTTCGTCAAAGACCCCACAAGCAAAGAACCCTGGCAGGAGTTCGCCATGGAGACCATCAAGCTGGCCTCCCGCCGCGGGGTGATTCTGATCCGGGCCGGGCTCTACACCAACTGCATCCGCTTCCTGCCCGCCCTCGACATCCCCGAGGACATGCTGCGCGAGGCCCTGGGGGTGGTGGCGGGGGCCATCCGCGAGACCTACCAGACCCTGGCGGTGGGGGCCTGAGGCCAGCATGGACTGGCCCCTGGTCATCCGGCAGGCCCACGCCCGCCTGCGGCCCCACGTGCGCGAGACGCCGCTGGAGCTTTCGCTGGCCCTTTCTCAAACCACCGGGGCCGAGGTCTACTTGAAGCTGGAAAATCTCCAGCACACCGCAAGCTTCAAGGTGCGGGGGGCCCTGAACAAGCTGCTCTCGCTATCCCCCCAGGAACTGCAAAAAGGCGTGGTGGCGGCCAGCAGCGGCAACCACGGGGCAGGGGTGGCCTTTGGCCTGGCCAAGTTGGGCGCACAAGGCATCGTGTTCGTGCCGGAGGGGGCCAGCCCCACCAAGCTCGAGGCCATCCGGCGCTATGGGGCAGCGGTGCGGTTCTACGGGCAGAGCGGCGACGACACCGAAGCCTACGCCCGGAGCTACGCCGCCCAGCACGGCCTGACCTACATCTCGCCCTACAACGACCCTGAGGTGATCGCCGGGCAGGGCAGCCTCGGGGTGGAGATTGCCCAGCAGATAGCCAACCCGCCGGACGCGGTGTTTGTGACGGTGGGCGGTGGGGGGCTGGTCTCGGGGGTGGCGGCCTATCTGAAGGCGGTCAGCCCGAAGGTCAAAATCGTCGGCTGCCAGCCGGAAAACGACGCGGCCATGCTGGCCTCGGTGCGGGCGGGAAAAATCGTAAAGGTAGAGGCCAGGCCCACCCTCTCGGATGGCAGCGCGGGGGGCCTCGAGCCTGGCGCGATCACCCTCGAGCTGTGCCGAACCCTGGTGGACGACTGGGTTACGGTGAGCGAGGAGGAAATCAGGGCGGCCATGCGGCTTTTTATCGAGACCCAGCACCAGCTTCTGGAAGGGGCCGCCGGCGTGGCCCTGGCCGCTTTTCTCAAACAGGCCGCGCGCTACCGGGGGCAGCGGGTGGTGGTGGTTATCTGCGGGGCCAACATCGGGCTATCGGCCCTGCAAACGGTGTTGTGTTAGTTGCGCGGGAGCCGCAGACACAGTATTTTGACGGAAAAGCTGTAGGTAAACCGCCGATGACCGAACTCCTTCAAAGCCCCGATAAGCGCTTTGTCGTGGTGCAGTCCGAACCCTGGATGGCCCAGGAGCTCGAGGCCATCCAGCGGGCTTCTTTCCCCTCGCTGGCCCAACACGAGCTCATCAGCGCCGAGCAGTACCGGGCCCACATGCAGGTCTTCCCCGAAGGGCAGCACGCCGTGCTCGAGCGCCAGAGCGGCAGGGTGGTGGCCTGCTCCACCGACCTGCGCACCCAGGTGGACTTTAGCCACTACCAGCACCGCTACCTCGAGGCCGTGGGGGGCAACTGGCTCACCACCCACAACCCCTCCGGCGACTGGCTCTACGGCGCCGACATCGGCGTCCACCCCGAGTTTCGCGGGCTTAGGCTATCCACCCTGCTCTACACCGCCCGGCAGAACCTGGTGCGCCGCCTGGGCCTCAAGGGCCACGTGGCCGGGGCCATGCCCAAGGGCTACGCCCCCTACCAGCGCGACCTGAGCATCGAGCAGTACGTGCAAAAGGTGGTGCGCGGCGAGATGTTCGACCCGGTGCTCTCGGTGCAGCTCAAGCGGGGCTACTGCGTGTGGGGCATTATGCCGGATTACCTCAACGACCCCAGCTGCGGCAACTACGGGGTGTTTATCGTGTGGCGGAATCCGGAGCGCTTGCTTTAGGATCGCAACCCACCACCACTTCCCGGCCCATGCATCCAGCGGAACCCACTTACCGCGCGGTTGGGGCTAAATTTCAATCTGCGCGAAGCGGGCGTTCTCCTCGATAAACTCGCGGCGGGGCTGCACGTCGGAGCCCATCAGATCGTCAAAAATCTGGGCGGCGTAGGAGGCGTCTTTCATATCCACCTTTTTCAAAACCCGCCTTGCCGGATCCATGGTGGTCTCCCAGAGCTGCTCGGCGTTCATCTCGCCTAAGCCCTTGAAGCGCTGGATCTCGTAGGGTTTGTCGCCGATGTTGGCCAGGGCTTTCTTGAGGGCTTCATCATCGAAGATGTACTCGACGTGCTTGCTCTTACCCACCCGCAGGCCGTACAGGGGGGGCTGGGCCACGTACAGGTAGCCCCGCTCGATGATGGGGCGCATGTAACGGTAGAAGAAGGTGAGCAGCAGGGTGCGGATGTGCGAGCCGTCCACGTCGGCATCGGTCATGATGATGATCTTGTGGTAGCGCAGGTCTTCGATGTTGAAGTGGGCCTCTTCGTTGTCCTTGCCGCCAATACCCGCCCCAATGGCCGCCACCATGGCCCGCACCTCAGCGTTTTTGAGGGCTTTGTTCAGGCCGGCCTTCTCGACGTTGAGGATTTTGCCGCGCAAAGGCAGGATGGCCTGGAAACGGCGGTCGCGCCCGCTCTTGGCGCTGCCGCCCGCGCTGTCCCCCTCCACGATAAAGAGCTCGGCCTCGGCGGGGTCTTCCGACTGGCAGTCGGCCAGCTTGCCGGGCAGGTCGTCGGACTCGAGGGGGTTGGCCCGGCGCACCAGCTCGCGGGCCTTGCGGGCCGCCTCACGGGCCTGGGCCGCACGCTGGGCTTTTTCGTAGATCATCCTGGCGATGCGGGGGTTTTCCTCGAGGTACTCGGAAAACTTCTCGTACACCACCTTGCTTACGGCAGTACCGGCCTCGGGGTTGAGGAGCTTGCCCTTGGTCTGGCCCTCAAACTGCGGCTGGGGAATCTTGACCGAGATTACGCAGGACAGGCCCTCCAGCAGGTCGTCGCCAGTGGGCTCCAGATCCTTGACCAGGCCGGCTTTTTTGGCGTAGGTGTTGATGGCGCGGGTGTAGGCGGTTTTGAAGCCCGAAACGTGGGTGCCCCCATCCACGGTTGGAATCATGTTGGCAAAGCTCACCAGGTCGGCGCTGTAGCCTTTGGTGTGCACCAGGCCCACCTCGACCCCCACTGAATCTACCTGACCCTGCAACAGCACCGGCTTGTCGTAAAGCAGCTCCTCGCCGTCGGCGCGGAATTTAGCGAACGAGGCCACCCCGCCTTTGTCGTAGAAGACCTCTTCTTTTTGGTGAACCTCGTCCTTGAAAACCAGCTTGAGACCCGCCACCAAAAAGGAGACCTCGCGCAACCGCACCCGTAGACGGCTGGCCTCAAACTTCTGTTCGCTGCCGAAAATCTGGGGATCGGGCAGAAAGGTCACACGGGTGCCGCGCTTGCCCTTGGGGGCCTCCCCCACCACCTGCAGGGGCTTGGTGACCTCCCCCCGGCTGAACTCGATCAGGTGATGCTTGCCATCGCGGAAGACCTCCACACGGGTGTACTCGGACAGGGCGTTCACCACACTGGCCCCCACCCCGTGCAGACCGCCCGAAACCTTGTAGGCCCCCTCTTCAAACTTGCCCCCGGCGTGCAGCACGGTGTAGATCACCTCTACTGCAGGTTTCTGCTCTTCGGGCATGATGTCCACTGGAATCCCGCGCCCATTGTCCTCCACGGTGATGGAGCCGTCGGGGTGCAGGGTGGTGATGATCTCGGTAGCAAAGCCGGCCAGGGCTTCGTCCACCGCGTTATCGAGAATTTCCTTGAATAGATGATGATAACCATCGGCCTGGGTGCCGCCAATGTACATGGCCGGACGGTGGCGAACCCCTTCCAGGCCCTTCAAAACCTTGATTGCGGATGCATCGTAGCTGGTAGTCAGGTCAGTGCTCACCTGTATAGTATACCATATTTTGTTATTTGCGTAACAAAAAGAGCAAGCGCGTGAATCGTTGAATAATGCGTCCCAGACGCTTCAAAATCGGCCTTGCCGGGGAACCTCGAGCCGCCTTCACGCCACCATCCCACACATAAAGGGCTTTTTAAGCGTGTATAACAGGTTTATACATTTTGCTTGCCGGGCAGGCAGCCCATACCAATTCCGGTACAGACAAAAGGTGTCGGGCTTGCTTTAGCGCTTAACCGAACCCACCGCACTGATGGCGTGCTCGCTTGTGTTCAGGCGCAGGCGTTTGCCCAATTCGCGCCACCAGATGTAGGCGGGGCTGTCCAGGCGTTTGATGTGCTCGAGGGCGGCTTCCTTGCGCCAGGTCTTCAAGCGCAGCAAAAACAGGTTCAGGAACAGATCGCGGTACTCGGCGCTGGCCCGCTCCATATGAAAGTGAAAGCGCACCCCACGGTGCTGCGAGAAAGAGATGATGATGGGTACGCCTTCGGGGCCTTCTACCGGAATTTCCACGGTGGTGTCGGGCAGGGTGGAGGCGGTGAACTCGTACTCTTCCTGGATCATGCCAAGCTCGAGCAAAATCAGGGCAAACGCCCGCATCTCGAGACCGTTGATCTCGCGGTAGATGCGATCGATAAGGTCGTAGGTCGAGCTGTAGTGGAACTGCTCGCCCTCCTGCTCAGCCCACCACATGGCGTACTGGCCCTTGGGGGCGCTCAGAGAAGCCTGAATAAAAAGCCGGTCGCGGTAGGTCACCGGCTCCAGGGTTTCGGGGTAAATGGACAGCAGGTCGCCGGTGCTGTAGTAAATGGGGCGGAGACGGCCCCAGCGCTGGGCCAGCTCCTGCACCGCCACATAATGGGCTGCGGCTTTTTCGTCGGCTACAGGATAAAAGAAGAGGTCGTACTCGCCGTCTTCGGCCCGTACCCGCAAAGGAATTTCCAGCACCCCTTCGCGGGTCAGGCGCAGCACATCAGCTTCCAGCACCTGGATGCCCGATTTGCGGAACAGGGTCTCGATGGTAGTGGCAAAGATCAGGCGGTTGGCCGCCCTGACCTCGGGGGCGCTGCTGTTGATCAGGCCCTCGAGGCGAACCCTGGGCCAGTGGGCTGGTGCGTTGGTATAAAGTTCGTGCATGATCGCAACCAAGAAACAGCGTTACTTAACCTAAGCTAAAGTTTAGCTCCCCGCCAGCTAAAGCCTTGTGACATTTGGTGAGCCGCGCCGTTGCCGAAAAACCCGTGGGTAAGGGGCGTCGCAGTTGATGCCCGTGGGCTGTTTGCACAATAAAAGCCATGCCCAGAGGGGTTGGAGTGTGGACGGCTCTGGTGTTGCTCGCTGCAGGGTTGGTAGTGTGGTGGGTGATGAGCCAGGCTGCCGAAAAACGTCTGAACCCGAATAAGCGCGACTGGGAAAGCTTTGTGGCCCGCCAGGTGGCCGAGCAGACCGCCCCCTCCAGCTACCCGTTGCGGCGCAAGCTGGATTTTAGCCCCTTTGAAAGGGCCTTAGACCGGCTCGAGGCAAAGACCCTCGAGCGCCTGCAAACCCTTACCCAGCAGGCCACCATCGCCGAGCTGCAGGCCCTGATGCAGGCCGGGCAGCTCACTTCCGAGCAGCTCACGCTTTTTTATCTGTGGCGCATCCGCCGCTACAACGACCAGCTCGGCGCTTACCTGGAGCTGAACCCCGGGGCGCTCGAGGAAGCCAGGGCCCGCGACCAGGAACGCCAGCAAGGCAGGGTGCGCGGCTTGCTGCACGGCATTCCCATCGCCCTGAAGGACAATATCTCTACCAGGGGCCCTATGCACACCACCGCCGGGGCCGCCGTACTGGCCCAGCACATCGCCGACCAGGACGCTTTTATTGTGCAAAAGCTGCGGGCCGCTGGGGCGGTCATCCTGGGCAAGAACAACCTCTCGGAGTGGGCCAACTTCATGACCAGCCAGTCGGTCAACGGCTACAGCACGCTGGGCGGCCATACCCGCAACCCCTATGGGCCGTTTGATGTGGGGGGCAGCAGCAGCGGCACAGCGGTGGCCGTAGCGGCCAACCTGGCCGTGGCCGGCATCGGCACCGAGACCTCCGGCTCGCTCGTCTACCCCGCCGCCCAGAACAGCATTTTCACCCTCAAGCCCACCCTGGGCCTGGTCAGCCGCGACCGCATCATCCCCATCACCGCCGCCCAGGACACCGCCGGCCCCATGACCAAAAAGGCCCCCGACCTGGCGGTCTTGATGTCGGTGCTCACCGGGTACGACCCAGGCGACCCCCCGACCCAGCTTGCCCAGGATTTCACCTTCCCCGCCGTACCCCCACCCCCGCCGGCCACGCTGCGGGTGGGCTGGGTGCAGCACACCCAGCGCAAGGGCGACCTGGAAGCGCTGGAGCGGGTCGCGCAGACCCTGCAAAGCCTGGGGGCCGAGGTGGTGTCGGTGCCTTTTCCCGAGGCTTCCATCGAGATGATGCCGGTGCTGCACGCCGGTATGCGGCGCGACCTGGCCCACTACCTACAGACCACCGGGGCTGCAATTAGGGGCTTGCAGGACGTGATCGAATACAACCGCCAGCACCCCGAGGCCATGCGCTACGGGCAGGACTTGCTCGAGGTCTCGCTTTCGCACCCCCTATCCGAGGCCGAGTACCAGGCCCTGGTGCAGAAAAACCGCCAGCAGGGGGGTGAAAAGCTGCTCGAGCTGATGCAGGCCCAGCGGGTGGATGTGCTGCTGGCCATCAGCAACAGCCTGAGCCTGCTCACCTCCACCTCGGGCTTTCCGGTGGTGAATTTTCCAGCAGGCTACCGCGAGAGCGGCGAGCCGATAGGGGCCTCGCTGGTGGGCCCGGCCCTGCAAGACCCCCTGCTGATTGGCCTGGCCCAGGCGGTTGCAGCGCGGCTGGGCATCCACCGGCCCCCCATCCTTCGGTAAACTTTGCCTGGCATGGACGCCCCTCTTCCGGTCTATATCATCGGTTTGCGCGGCCTGCTCAACCTGATCGCGCTGCTCTTAATCGGGGTTTCGCTCCTGTGGAACCTACCGCTGCTGGTGCGCGAGCCCCAGGCCCGGCAGCTGCGCTTTTTCAAGTTTGTGGCGGGTTTTGCGGTGGTGGCGGTGGTGGTCGAGCTCCTGGTACGCACGCTGTTTATGGGCGGCGTGAGCTGGCTGCACGCCGTCTACGGCCTGCTGGCCGCCAGCATCCTGTGGTTTGTGAGCGGCCTGGAGCCTGGGGGCTGGTTCCGCAAAAGCCTGGAGCGGCCCCCGGAGCAGGTGGGGCCCTACTTCTTCTGGGCCAGCCTGGTCTGCTTGCTCTTGTGGTGGCGCTTTATCGAGACCGGGATAGCTCGGGTTCCCGCGCAGTAGCCAGCAGGTGCTGGTGTATATCCAGGGCAATCCGCAGGGCGGCGCCGGGCTCGCCCATGGCGGCTTTCCCGGCTGCTCTAGCCCGCTCCAGCAGGGTTTCGGAGGAGAGGAAGGCCCGCACACCCCGCACAATGGCCTCGGGGTTGGGCTCGGTGAGCATCAAGGCCTCCCCCAGCAGGCGTTTTTGCGTCTGGGCAAACCCTGGGGTGTACTGCGGCCCCTGGGTGGGAAAGCCCACCAGCGGCACCCCGTAGCCCGCGGCCTGCTCGGCCGCGGTTCCGCTGGTGGAGAGGGCCACCCTCGAGCCCCGCAGGGCCGCGCCGAAGGCCCGCTGCGCCAGGTAGACCACGGTTCCATCGGGGTGGCAAAGCCGGTGGGTGACGCCCTCGCTCCTACCGGTGGCCTCGAGGCTAAAACCTGCCCACTCCAGCCCCTCCAAGGGCAGGCCCGCCCAGGCCACCACCGGTGTTAGCGCGGTATCGCGCAGCAGGCGGCAGGCCTCGAGCATCAACGGCAGGCTCTGGTAAGCGTCCTGGCGCGAGCCGGGCAGCAGCAGCAGGTAGGGGGGAGGAAGCTCGAGCGACCCCTCGTCCAGGGCATCCAGCATGGGGTTGCCCAGGTAGCAGGCCTGGGGAACGCCTCGAGCCCGCAGCCAGACCGCCCCTTCCGGCTCGCGGGGGTACACCCGGGCCGCCCGGCGCATCAGCAGGCGCTCGGTCACGCTGTAAGGCCGCCCCCCCACCCTAAGCGAGGAGCGGCACTGCATCAAAAAAAGCGGGCGACCCCCAAACACCACCCCCACCCCCAGGGCGTAGACATCCCCCACCGCCAGCGTGGCCTGCGCCGCCCGGGCCGCCGCCCGCACCGAGCGGTACTGGGCCCGGCTCATGGAAAACCAGCCGGCCCGCAGATCGGCCCAGAGCGCCGCCGCACTCTGCAGGGCAAACCCCCCCGAGGGCAGCTCCCGGCAGGGCCCCAGCGCAGGAATACCAGCCCGCCGGTAGGCCTGGCCCCGGCCCACCAGCGGCACCGCCTGCACCCCATAGCCCAGCGCCTGCAAGGCCCCGCCCAGGGCCGCCCCGATGATGTCCTCGCCGTGCCCGTTGGAGATGAGCAGTATCTGCTTCATGCCTGGGTAAAGCGAACCAGGCGCTCGAGCACCGCCAGCCCGGCCCCTTCGTCCAGGAGCTGCTGGGCCAGCCGCACCCCCTCGGCCACGCTCCCCACCCGGCCCGCCAGGTAGAAGGCCGCCCCGGCGTTCAGCGCCACCGCATCGCGCTTGGGGCCCCGCTGCTGGCCGCTCAGAATGGCCCGCGCCTCCGCCGCGTTCTCGGCGGCAGTTCCCCCACCAATTGCTGTGTAGGGGGCAGGTTGCAGGCCCACCTCCTCGGGCCGCAGGTGGTAGGTGTGGATCTGGCCGTCCCTGAGCTCGGCCACTAGGTTCTCTCCCAGGGCCAGTTCGTCGATGGCCTCGAGGCCCTCCCCGCGCGCCATCTGGCCGTGCACCACCAGCGCCCGGCTGCTGCCCAGATCGCGCAGCACCCGGGCAAAGGGCTCCAGCAGGGCCGGGCTGCTCACCCCCACCAGGTTCAGGGTGGCAAAGGCGGGGTTGGTGAGGGGGCCCAGCAGATTGAAGACGGTGCGCACCCCCAACTCGGCCCGCACCGGGGCCACATGGCGCATGGCCGGGTGGTGGTTGCGGGCGAACAGGAAGCCCAGGCCCACCGTCTCGATGGCCTCGGCCACCCGCTCCGGGGGCAGGTCAATGCGAACCCCCAGGGCCTCGAGCAGGTCGAAAGAGCCCGACTTGGAGGAGGCCGCCCGGTTGCCGTGCTTGGCCACCGCCACCCCCCCTGCGGCTACCACAAAGCAGGTGGTGGTGGAGATGTTGAAGGCCTCCGGGGCCACCCCTCCGGTGCCCACGATGTCCAGCAGGGGCTGGCGGCGGGTCTCCACCCGCACCGCGGCCTCGCGCATACCGGCTGCAAAACCGGCGATCTCCTCGGGGGTCTCGCCCCGGGTGCGCAGGGCCATCAGCACCCCGGCGGTCTGCACCGGGGTCAGGTCGCCGGCCATAATCCGGCGCATCAGGGCATGGGCCTCGGTCTGGGATAAAGGCTCGGCCAGAAGGGCTTTCTTGAGTTCGTCCACACTTCCTCCCCAAAAGTTTACACATCAAGCGGCAGACGCCAACCCCGCCGTAGGCCCCGCCCGAGGGCCCCCACTTTGTCGAAGCGGCCCTGCCGGCTGTATTCCAGCAGCCAGAACAGGCCATACCCGGCCACCGCCAGCAGGGGCCAGGGGGCGTGCTTGCGAAAGAGCCGAACGTTGTAGGCGGCAAAGGTTTCGTCGGAACGCAGGTTACCCGACCAGGAGCTGCCTCCTTTGTGCAGCACCCGCGCCTCCTCGGCCACCGCCAGTCTAAACCCCGCCTCGAGCAGGCGCAGACCATAGTCGCAGTCCTCACCGTACATGAAAAACCCCTCGTCCAAGAGGCCCACCCGTTCCAGCGCTGTCCGGCGGATGAGCAGGCTGGCCCCGCTGATGTAGTTCAAGCGCCCAAGCTGGCGCGGATGGGTCAGCAGGCGGATCAGGCCCCAGGGGAGCACCACCTCACCCCCGCCCCAGGCCTGCACCTGCTGGGGGTTGTCCATTTCGTAGAGCACCGCGCCCACCGCCCCAATCCGGGCATCCTGTTCGGCCCGCTGCACCATGGCGCTGAGGGCTTTGGCATCGGGTAGGGTGTCGGGGTTGAGCAGCCAGACGTAGTCGGCCCCCGCGGCCAGGGCCCGGCGGATGCCCACGTTGTTGCCCCCGGCAAAGCCCAGGTTGCGCTCGAGCCGCACCAGCTCCACCGCTGGAAAAGCCGCGCGGATCTGGTCTATCGAGTCGTCGTCGGAGGCATTGTCCAGCACCAGTACCCGGTGGTTGGGGTACTCGAGCCTCTTCAGTGCCCCCAGGCAAACCAGCGTATCGCGCCAGGTTCGGTAGTTGAGGATCAGGGTGTAGACCAGAGGCTCAGCCATCTTTGCCCTCCAGCAGCCCCTGGGTGTAGGCGGCCTCGAGCACAAACCGGTAGGCTGCAAAAGCCCCCGCCCCCGCCTCCCAGTCGCGCACCTGCAACAGCCGCTCGGCCCGGGCCCAGGGGTAGGCCCAGCGCTTGTAGGCCCGCGCCAGGGGGTGTACACCCGTCCAGAGGGCCACCAGGGGGTGCGGGTGCAGCCGGTAAAACTGCCAGGCCATCCGTCCCAGGCTCCGCGACTTGGCTACCATGACCTCGAGGCTCACACGGTCTTCGTGCGCCGCGCGGGCTTTTAGGGCCAGGCGGGGCCGCACCCCCTTGCGCCAGAGCCGCCAGCCCAGCTCGTGTTCCTCCCAGCCGTAACCCCGAAAAGGTACAAAGGCCTCGGCTACCCCGAGCGGCAAAGAAAGACTGGCAAACCAGAAGCCGCCCCAGCCCAGCGAGGCCCCCTCGGCCCGGCCCCGCACCCCCGACTCGGCCCTTGCGCGCCAGAAGCGAACGAAGGGCTCCTGGCCCACCCCGTCGGGAATGTAGGTTCGGCTCACCGCAGCCGCCGAGGGATAACGCCGATGCAAGGCGAGGTGGGCCTGCAAGAACCCTGCTTCCGGAACGATGTCGTCATCGTTGAACAGCACATACTGGCCCCGGGCCTGAAGCAGCCCTGCATTGCGGGCAGAGGCCAGCCCTGCGTTGGGTTGGCGCAGCACCCGCAGGCGGGGGTCGCGGAACCCGGCCAACACCTCCGGCGTCGCGTCGGTAGAGCCGTCGTCCACCACGATGACCTCGAAGGGCACCCCGTCCTGCGCCAAAAACGCCCGCACCGTGCGGGCCAGCAGTTGGGCCCGGTTGTAGGTGGGAATCACGACGCTGAAGGTGGGTTCCATGCCTCCGAGGCCCCCCAGGCATACGCCAGCTCGTAGTCGCCCCGCGCCCCCAGCAGGCCCTTGAAGGAGGGGAGCAGGGCCAGCTTTATGCTCACCAGCACCGGGTGCACCCCCAGGGCCCAGGCGATGCGGGGATCGCGGTGCTTCTGCCAGACCCGCACGTGGGCCGACCCCGCCTGCCGGGCTTTCTCGATGGCCCGGCCCCGGTAGTCGAAGGCCTCGTGCACGGCCAGCGCGTCCCGCACGAACACCAGCCGCGCCCCGGCCCGCATCAGGCGGTAGCCCAGGTCGGGGTCTTCGCCGCCGTAGCCGCTGAAGGCGGGGTCGTAGCCGCCCACCTCCTCGAACAGGGCCCTGGGCAGCGAGGTATTGTTGCCGGTGATGTTCCACCAGAAGGCCCGGGGGCCCTTCAGCTCCGCCGCCCCTGTGCCCCGCAGCTCGGGGGGCAGCTCGAGCCGCCCCACCGCCACCGTGCGGGGCTGGGTGTGGGCTTTTTGATGGGCCTCGAGCCAGCCCGGCTGGGGTATCACATCGTCATCGGAAAAAAGCAGGATATCGCCCCTGGCCACCCCGGCCCCCCGGTTGCGGGCGCTAGCCGCGCCAAGGCCCGGCGTTATCTCGATAAAACGAAGGGCGTAAGGGGGTTTGTAGCGCTGCAGGAATTCCAGGGTATCGTCGGTGCAGCCATCGGCCACCACGATCACCTCGAACGCGCCCGGCTGGGCCTCCAGGGCGTGCAACTTCTTCTCCAATAGTTCGCGGCGGTTGTGGGTGGGTACGATTACCGAGATCATCGTCAACTACCGCATTATTCACACATCTGCAAGAAATTCGCCAGCATCTGCCGGCCCCCCTCGGTCAAGACCGACTCGGGATGAAACTGCACCCCGTGGGTGGGGTAGCGGCGGTGGCGCAGGCCCATCACCGTACGGCCCCCGGCCTCGTCGCACCAGGCATTGACCTCCAGCTCGTCGGGCAGGTCTTCCACCACCAACGAGTGGTAGCGGGTGGCCGTCAGGGGGGTGGGCAGGCCGGCAAACACCCCGCTGCCGTCGTGCAGGATGGGGCTGGTCTTGCCGTGCACAATCACCCGGTGCCGCCGCACCGCCGCCCCAAAGGCCTCGCCGATGCTCTGGTGGCCCAGGCAGACCCCTAGGATGGGGTACCGGGGTGCGTAGCGCTGGATGAGCGGCACCGAAAGCCCGGCCTCCTTGGGCGTGCAGGGGCCGGGGCTTACCACGATGCCGTCGGGGTCGAGGTCGGCCACGTCCTGCAAGGCAAAGCAGTCGTTGCGCCAGACGATCACCAGGGCCCCCAGCTCGCCCAGGTACTGCACCAGGTTGTAGGTAAAGGAGTCGTAGTTGTCAATCATCAGGATTCGCTTCATAACCCCGCCTCCCGCTTCTCCATGGCCGCGAACTCGCTGAGGATGGTGCGGTAGATCCGCTCGGCCACGTTGGGCGACAAGCCCTGGTGCTCAGCCATGTAGCGCACGTGCTGGATAATCTGCTCCTGCCGGTCTTTTGACTCAATGGGCACCTGGCCTTGCGCGAGCCGGGCCGCTTCTTTAGCCAGCCGTGCCCGCTGGGCCAGCAAGCCCACAATGCGGGCGTCAATGGCGTTGATCTGCAAACGAAGACCCTCGAGGCTCACAAACCCTCCTCGGCCAGGCGCACCGCCTTCACCATGGCCTGGGCCTTGTTCAGGCACTCCTGGTACTCGGCGCTGGGCTTGGAGTCGTAGACCACACCCGCCCCCGCCTGGATGTGCAGCTGCCCGCCAGCCACCACGATGGTGCGCAGGGTCAGGGCCATGTCCATGTGCCCGTCGTAGGCCACATAGCCAAAAGCCCCTCCGTAGGCACCGCGGCGGGCGGGCTCGAGCTCCTCGATAATCTCCATGGCCCGGATCTTGGGAGCCCCCGAGACGGTGCCCATCGGCAAGACCGCGGCCAGGGCGTCGAGCGGGGTTTTGTCCTCACAGAGCTCGCCCTCCACGGTCGAGACGATGTGCATCACGTGCGAGTAGTTCTCCACCTTCATGAGCTCGCGGGGCCGCACGCTGCCGTAGCGGCAGACCCGGCCCAGGTCGTTGCGCGAGAGATCCACCAGCATCACGTGCTCGGCCCGCTCCTTTTCGTCGGACAAGAGTTCCTCGGCCAGGGCCTGATCCTCGGCAGCGTCCCGGCCCCGCCGGCGGGTTCCGGCGATGGGACGGGTCACCACCCGCTGCCCATCGGAGCGCAGCAGGCTCTCGGGGCTGCTCGAGACCAGCGTCACCTCGCCCAGCTCCAGATAGCCCATGTAGGGGCTGGGGTTCACCGAGCGCAGCGCGCGGTAAACAGCAAAAGGGTGCACCTGGAGGGGGGCCGAGATGCGCAGCGAGGGCACCACCTGGAAGATGTCGCCGGCCCGGATGTACTCGAGCGCCCGCTCCACCATCTGCTCGTACTCGGCCTGGCTCACGTTCTGGCTGAACTCCACCCGCCGCCCGGCCCGCTCGCCCGGCACCCCCGGCAGCGGCCCGCTGAGCTTCTTCTCAGCCCAGGCGATGCGCTCCAGGGCCTGGGCCCGCTCGTCCTCCAGGGCCGGGGCCACGATGTGCAGCTGCTGCTTGAACTGGTCAAATACAATCAGGACTTCCGGCTCGATGAAAAGCAGGTCGGGAATGCCCAGCAGGTCGGGCTTCTGGCTGGGAAGCCGCTCGTAGTAGCGGATCAGGTCGTAAGCGGCGTAGCCCACCGCCCCACCCCAGAACAGGGGCAGGTCGGGGTCGGGCTGGATGGGCCGGTGGATGGCCTGGTAGAGGGTGCGCAAGGGATCCTGGGTGGGCACCGGCGCACCGTTCAGGGTCAGCACCCCATCCTTGAGCCGCCAGGTCTGCCGGGCCCCCACCCCCACAAAGCTCCAGCGGGCCCAGGCCTTGCCCCCCTCCACCGACTCCAGCAAAAAGCTGGGGCTGGCCTTCTCCGAGAGCTTCAGGTAGGCCGTGACGGGGGTCTCGAGGTCGGCCAGCAGGGTTTTTTTGACCGGGATGGTGGGTCTGGTTAGGTGTGCGATGGGCATCTGTTCTCCTTTAGCAATAAAAAATCCCCTGAGGAAAGCCCCAGGGGTAACGACCGCTACCGTCCCAGGGCTATCCGGGCCACCACCAACCCTTGACGGGCACGATCGGTACCATCTGGCCTTCAGTCTGCGCTATGGGCGGCCAGAATGCAAGTGGTTCTGTACGGCAGCCCCACAAAACGATAGGCTAAGGCCGATGCGCTGGCTTACCTTCGACTTGGACGGCACCCTGGCCGACTGGCCTTTCCGCCGCCTGCTGCGGCCCCACATGGAGGCTTTGCTGGCAGAGCCCACCATCCGCCAGGCCCTGCGCGCGGAGTACCTGCGCCGCCTGGCCCAGGGCGACCCCACCAAGGTGTACGACTGGGGGGATATTCACCGGGCTGTGCGGGAGCAACTGGGGCTCCCACCGGTCTTCCCCAACATTGCCCAGGTGCTCGCCGAGGCGGAGCTCGAGCCAGGGGTGCTTTATCCCGATGTACCAGCCAGCCTGGCTGCTTTTCGCCGGCAGGGCTACCAGATCGCCGTCGCCACCAACGGCCTGGCCAAGTACCAGCAGGTGCTGATAGACAGGCTTAACATCGCCTACGACCGGCTGCTGGCCCCGGATATCTCACAGGCCCTCAAGCCCGATCCTGCTTTCTGGAGGCCGCTCTTTGGAGGGCCGGTAGAGCAGATTGTGCACGTCGGTGATCTGCTCAGCCAGGACATCTGGGGGGCCAACGCCGCCGGCCTGAGAGCAGTCTGGATCTGGCGCACCATGCCCCAGGACTGGCGCGAAACCCCGGTGCTCGAGCGTACCCGGCGGCCCGACCTCAGCAAAGTCATCACCGCCAGGCTGCAAGGAGAGCTGGAGGAACACGGCCGGGTAGGTTCGGCCCACCCCCCAACCCCACCCCGGCCCGACCACATCGTGGCCGACCTGGAAGAGCTGCAAGCCGTGCTCAGCAGCACATCCGAAGGGCCGGCCACCCCCTCTCTTCCTTAGGATTTTGCTTATCGGCGGGGCCTGCGGATGGTCTCGATATGGGCCCCGTTTTCCAGTACGGCGGTAAATAGCTCCCACAGGTTCACAGCCAGCTCGGGCTCGGTGGTGAGCTGGGTAAAGCGAAAATAGGCCGCATCGCCCGAGGGCAGCACGAAGGTGGGCGTACCGAAGACCCCCAGTTCGCCTGCTTCTTCCAGATCCCGGCCCAATTCGATCCGGCGATCCTCTTCATCCTCCAGGTCGGCCATGAAGCGCTCTAGATCCAGCCCAGCCCGGCTCACCGCATCTACAAAAGTCTCATCGTCGCCCAGTTCGCGCTTGTCCTGGTGGTGCAGGCGAAAGAGCTCGAGGGCGAAGCGCAGGTGGGCGGCCTTCCCCTGCTGCCTTGCAGCGTGGGAGGCCAGAAAAGCCCGAAGCGATCTGGAGCTTTCCAGCGGCTGCTCGGACAGCTTCCAGGCCGGGGCATGGCGCGGCAGGCCTGCGTTTTGGGGGTGGTTGCCCTGCTCCAGGCTGTAGTGCCTGATTTCCAGATCCAGCGCCAGCTGGGGGGCCACCACGTAGGCCAGCTCGAGGCCCCGCCAGGCAAAGGGGCACAGGTAGTCGAGGTAGACGGTGACCCTCTGGAACATCAATCACCAAAGTACTCGTAGGTATGGGGCCCTTCCAGGCCCAGCATGAGGTCGAGGTTCTGCACCGCCGCGCCCGAAGCCCCCTTGCCCAGGTTGTCGAAACGCGCCACCAGCAGGGCCTGCTCGTGCGCGGGGTTCTCGTAGACGAAGAGCTCGAGCAGGTTGGTGCCGTTGAGGGCCTGGGGGTCGAGCACCGGGTGGTGCTGGCCGTAGGTCTCCAGGGGCATCACCCGCACGAAGCGCTGCCCCTGGTAGCGTTCCGCCAGGGCTTCGTGCAGCTCGGCAGCGGTGACCTTGCGCGGCAGGGCCCACAGGTGCACCGGGATGAAGTCCAGCATCCCCTGGCGGAAGCGCCCCACCGCCGGGGTGAAGATGGGGGGGTGCCGCAGGCCCGAGTAGAGGGTCATCTCGGGGATGTGCTTGTGGGTGAGCTCGAGGCCATAGGCCCGGTAATCCCCGGCCAGGCGGTGCTCCCCCCGGCCTTCCATGGCCTCGATGAGCGGCCGCCCCCCGCCGGAGTAGCCCGAGACGGCGTTCACCGAGGCGGGAAATTCCGCAGGCAGAAGCCCGGCCTCCACCAAAGGCCGCAGCAGGGCCACCACCCCGGTGGGGTAGCAGCCGGGGTTGGCGACAAACCGCGCCCGGCGGATCCGCTCAGGCTGCTCGGGGGTGAGCTCGGGAAAACCATACACCCAGCCCTCGGCCACCCGGTGGGCCGAGCTGGCGTCCAGGATGCGGGTCTGGGGGTTCTCCAGCATCGCCACGGCCGCTTTGGCCGCCTCGTCGGGCAGGCAGAGGATGGCCACATCCGCCTCGTTTAGCAGGCGCTTGCGCTCGGCCTCGTCCTTGCGCTTGGCCGGGTCAATCGAGAGGAGCTCTAGATCGTCTCTATGCTGCAGGCGGGCCCGGATCTGCAGGCCGGTGGTGCCCGCCTCGCCGTCGATGAAGACCTTGGGTTTACTCATGGCGTCACCCAACCCCGCCCCGGCCCAGCGCGGCCAATAGACTTTCGAACGTTGTGTTCATCGTCTGGCTGTATACCCAGCTTTAGCAGCATCTGGCGCAGGCGGAAAACCAGGGCCAGCGGAGACTCCTTGCGGAGCCGTCCCACCTGTTTGCGGATGCGCTCACCCGGCCCCATGCCTCTAGCCTAGCAGATGGTACAGGAGGGCCTTCTGCGCGTGCAGCCGGTTCTCGGCCTGGTCGAAGACCCGCGACTTCGGGTGCAAGGTGGCCTCCTCGACCACCTCCTCCCCGTAGTGGGCCGGCAGGCAGTGCAAAAAGATGCCCTCGGGGTCGATCAAGTCCAGCATGGCCGGGGTTACCTGAAAACCGGTAAAGTCTTTGATCTTGCGCCGCTGGCTGGCCTCGGCCTCCTGGCCCATCGAGACCCAGACATCGGTGTAGAGCACCTGGGCGCCCCGGGCCGCTTCGATGGGGTCGTGGGTCAGGGTGATATCGGCCCCCAGCTTGAGGGCTTCCATGAGGATAAGGGCGTTGGGCTCGTAGCCGCGCGGGGTGGCGATGGTGAGCTTGGCACCAGAGAGCACCGCGCACTGGATGTGGGCATTGGCCATGTTGTTGCCGTCGCCGATATAAGCCACCTTGAGGCCCCGGGTATCGGGGAAGCTCTCCTCGATGGTCTGGTAGTCGGCCAGCAGCTGCACCGGGTGCAGCAGGTCGGAAAGCCCGTTGATGACCGGCTTGGAGGAGTAGCGGGCCAGCTCTTCCAAAGTCGAGTGCAGGTAGACCCGGGCCATGATGGCCTCCACCCAGCGCTCGAGGTTCAGGGCAATGTCGCGCACCGGCTCGCGGGTGCCCAGGCCGATCTCGGCGTTGGTGAGGTTAACCGCGTGCCCGCCGAGCTGGTTCATGGCCACCTCGAAGGTGGTGCGGGTGCGCAAGGAGGGCTTCTCGAAGATCATGGCCAGGGTCTGGCCCTCGAGGGGCCGCAGCCCCTTGTAGGCCCCCCGTTTCATGGCGTGGGCGGTATCCAGCACCGTACGGTACTCGGCAGGCGACAGGTCGAGGTTGGAAAGGAAGTCGCGGCCTTTGAGGCCGGCCAGCGGCGGGATTACCTCAGGCACGAGCACCTCCCCTTCTGTGTGTATAAAAACCCAGTCATAGGGTTTGATTATACAAAGCTACGGGCCAGGTGCCACTCATGCCAGGATGCAAAAAGACAGCCTCTTGAATCAGATGGTCTCGAGGGCGACCTCGACCATCTGGTTAAAGGTCTCCTGCCGCTCCTGGGGGGTGGTTTTCTCGCGGGTAATCAGGTGGTCGCTGATGGTAAGGATGCACAAAGCCTGCACCCCAAACTTGGCCGCCAGGGTGTAGAGCCCCGCGGCCTCCATCTCAACCGCCAGCACCCCAAACTGGGCCCATAGCTGATAGGGGTCGGGCTGGTCGTGGTAAAAGGTGTCGGTGGAAAGCACATTGCCCACGTGCACCGGCATGCCCCTGGACTGGGCCTGCTCGTAGGCCCGGCACAGCAGGTCGAAGGTGGCGATGGGGGCATAGTTCTGGCCGGCAAAGCGCAGGTTGTTGATCGAGGAGTCGGTGCAGGCGGCCTGGGCGATGACCAGATCGCGCAGCTTGAGGCGCTCGGTGATGGCCCCGGCGGTGCCCACCCGAATCAGGGTCTTGCAGCCGTAAAACTGAACCAGCTCGTGGATGTAGATGCTGGCCGAGGGGATCCCCATGCCAGTGCCCTGCACGCTCACCCGTTTGCCTTTGTAGGTGCCGGTGTAGCCAAACATGTTGCGAACCTGGTTGTATAAAACCGGGTTTTCCAGAAAGTTCTCGGCGATGTACTTGGCCCGCAGGGGGTCGCCGGGGAGCAGGATGGCTTCAGCAATAGCACCAGGTGCAGCAGAGATATGAGGCGTCATGTCTGTACTTTATCCGGTTGGGCCGGGAAAACAAAGACGGGAAGCGCATCCATTGCCCGCCTGCAAATACCCATCCCCGCGAAAGACCGCGCCGGGGTGCCCCCAGCCTTCTTGCTACTTGCCCGGCTCATCCGGGCTTTGCGCGCTGGATTTGCGCAGGACGGCCAGTTCAAACTGGGTGGGGTTCTGGGCGTGCAGGCGGGCCGTCTGGTAGTCCACCAGGCCCTGGTGGTACAAAGACAGCAGGCTCTGGTCAAAGCTTTGGTAGCCCTCGAGGCCCTGTTCACGCAGCACCTCACGCAGGCGATCGGTCTGGCTGGGCTGCTTAAGGGCCTCGCGAATGCGGGGGGTCATGGTGATGACCTCGGCAATAAGGGTGCGCTGGCCCTTGACGGTAGGAACCAGGCGTTGATGAATGATGCCCAGCAGGCTTTCGGCCAGCAACACCCGGTTGATGTTGCGTTCGGCTGGACTAAAGAGCTCGAGCATGCGGTGCAGCACCCCGACGCTATCGCTGGAGACAAAAGTCGAGAGCACCAGGTGGCCGGTGTACACCGCATTGAGCACCGCCGAGGCGGTGGCCGAGTCGCGGATTTCACCAATCACGATCACATCGGCGTTCTGGCGCATGGCCGCCAGCAGGGCTTTCTCGTAGGAAATCGCATCGGAGCCAATCTCGCGCTGAACAACCGCCGAGCGCTTGGGGCGGTGCAGGTACTCGATGGGGTCTTCCACCGTAACAATGATGCGGGTGTGGTGGGTGTTGATCTCGTCCACCAGGCGGGCCAGGGTGGTGGACTTACCGGCGCCAAGGGGCCCTGTAACCAGCACCAGACCCCGCCGCTGGTTGCGGAAAAACTCGAGGTACTCCGCTTTTAGACTGACCTTATCCAGGTCAGTATCCGCGCTGCCAAGGGCATGCAGCACCGCACTGATAGAGCCCCGCTGGTAGAAAAAGTTCACCCGCAGACGGGTGAGGCCGGGCAGGCTATAGGCCACATCCACCTGGCGGTAGGCGCGCAGGCGGGCTTTTTGTTGAGGGGTACAGAGCTTCTCGACCAGGCTGGCCGTAAACTCGGGGGTGACCGCGCTCTGACTAACGGCTCTGAGTTCATCGCCAATGCGAGCCAGCACCGGCATACCGGCGTGCAGGTGAATATCGGAGGCCCCTTTATGAACCAGCAAAACGAGCATTTCTTCAAAATGCATAGGCGACCCAGGCAAAGGTTATCATCTTTTGCGCCGCCCCTTGCGCATATAAAAACCAACCTGTGAACCCAGGGGGTGCTTTTGGCCTCCCAAGATCAGTCGAAGGAAAAGCCGTTGGCCAGGTGGGCTACCGGGCGGCCGGTAATGCGCTGCACCGCCTCGGGAATGAGGGGCAGGATGACCTCGAGGGAGTCCTTGCTGCCCTGCGGCCCACCCGGCAGGTTGATAATTAGGGTTTTGCCCCGCACACCCGCCACCCCACGGGATAGCGCTGCTAAAGGGTTTTTCTTGTAGGTTTCCATGCGGATAAGCTCCGCAATTCCGGGGGCCTCTTTCTCCAGCATCTCACGCGTGGCCTCAGGGGCGTGGTCGCGGTTGCTAAGGCGGATGCTGCCCAGCGTCAAGATCACGTCCAGTCCATCGCGATCCGCCCATAGGCGCAACACCCGCTTAATCTGGGCCGGCTCATCAGGGATGATCTCGTAATTGGTAATCTCGTAGGGGCCTAAAGCCAGGCTCTCGCGCAACGCCGCATAGGCATGGTCTTCGATCTCCCCGCGGGCTTCGCGGTCGGAAATGGTAAGGATGCCGACTCGAATCATTCAGTACAAATTTAGAGCATAAAGATGGTAGTTTTGGGTTATATGTGGCACGATAGCCCAACCCTGGAGGGTCGTTATATCCGGCTGGAGCCTTTGGGCCTGGAGCATGCCCCGGCTTTGCTCGAGCACTACGATGCCGAGATGGTACAGTACCTGAGCAACGCCCCCAGGGAACCCTCCCTAGAAGCCATGCAAAACTACATCCGCTCGTTGCTCTCCGCCAAAGATCGGGTGAACTGGGTCATTGTTGACAAGGCCAGCCGCCGGGTGGCCGGGCGCACCGGTTATGTGCGGGTCAATCCCGAGCACCGCTCCTTGGAGACCACCACCTGGATCTTTACCCCTTACCAGGGCGGCAACACCAACCCCGAAAGCAAGTACCTGCTTTTGTGCAGGGCTTTCGAGGATCTAAAGGCCATCCGGGTGCAGTTTCGGGCCGATGCCCGCAACACCCGTAGCTGCAGGGCCATCGAGAAGCTAGGGGCCACCTTCGAGGGTGTTTTGCGGAAGGATCAGATTTATCCCAACGGCACCATCCGTGATACCGCGGTGTACTCGATTATCGACGAGGAGTGGCCCCAGGTGAAAAAAGGCCTCGAGGCCCGGCTGTATGGCCGCTAGCCCGACTCAAACCTGCCGCAGGTCTTCCAGCAGCTGCCAGCCCACCTCCTTGGGGGTGGCCTCGAGGTAGGGCTTCAGCGCCTGGCTTACCCATAGCGCCAGCGGCTTGAGGTCGTGCGGCTCCTGCTCGGTGCGCACCAGCAGGGTCACCTGGTAAAACTGCTGGGTCTCGGTGGGGGTGCCGTCCTCGAAAAAGGTCATGGGGGCCCGCACTTTGTCAATCAGCACGTGCACCTCGCCCAGCTGGCGGGGAATCGCCTCGCGGGGGTCGAAGGAGAGTTCCTTGGGATGCCACAGATACCCCTGAAACAGCTTGATGGCCTTCATCGCAGTCACAGGTCTGATTCTCGCCGCTGGAACCGAAACCAAAAGTGGCTTTGACCCTTTATCCCACCCGCGCCACCTCGACCCCATCCCGCAGGTATACCCTGGGCAGGCGCGCAGCCAGCCGCACCGCCGGCTCGTAGCTGACGGTTCCGGTCAGCTCGGCCCAGCCCCACAGGCTGCTGGTGGGGTCGAAGTCGGGGGTGACCACCTCGAAGACCTGCTCCAGGCCCACCGGCCCCGGCAGCTTCACGGTGATCTGATCCATCGAGACCCGGCCCACCACCGGGCAGGTGCAGGGCTGGGCATCCGGGTAATACCGAACCGTTGCCCGGTTGAAGACCAGGCGGGGGATGCCATCGGCGTAGCCCACCGGCAGGGTGGCGATCCACTCCCGGCCCTGGGTGGTGTAGAGACCGCTGTAGCCGATTCTGCGCCCGGGTGGCAGCTCTTTGACCTGGGTGGGTTTGGCCAGCAGGCGGGCGATGGGCTTCAGGCCCAGGTGGGGCAGCAGGCCATACAGGCCAATGCCCGGACGTACTGCGCTCAGGCCATACTCGCCAAAGTTAAAGGTTCCAGCGGTGTTGCACAGGTGGTAAAAGTAGCCCGGCCCAAACACCTGCTGCACCCGCTGGAAACTGGCTATTTGCTCTTTTGTCCAGAGCACGTCCTCCTCCGCATCGGCGAAGTGGGAGTAGATGCCCTGGATGAGCAGGTTTTCGTAGCGAAGAAAGTGTTCTTTGACTGCTGGGGCCTCTTCGGGTTGGAAGCCCACCCGGCCCATGCCGGTGTCGAACTCGAGGTGCACCGTCACCGGTCTGCCCAGGGCGTTGAGGGCTTGGGCGCTCTCGAGGGTCGAGATAGAGGGAATCAGGTCTAGCTCCACCACCTCCCTGGCCTGCTGGGGGTGCAGACTCCCCATCAGCAAGATGCGGGCCACAATGCCGGCCTTGCGCAGCTCGCGGGCTTCGTCGGTGGTGGCTACCGCCAGCCCCCAGGCCCCTAAGCGCAGCAGTTCCTTGCCCACCTCCACCGCCCCATGCCCATAGGCGTTGGCCTTAACCACGCCAATCACCTGGGTATTCCCAGCTCTGGAGCGCAGCAGGTTGTAGTTGTGGGCTAAAGCATCGAGGTTGATTTCCAGCCAGGCGGGCCGCATGGCTGCTAGTTTATACTTTGCGAATCTTCATGCTCTGCACCTGACCGGTCTCGGCGTTGATGCGGAAGATCTTGTACTCGCGGGTGCGGGCCGCATCGCCCAGGCTCAGGTAGGCGGTGGGCTCGCGTACCACAAAGGAGAGGGTCACCTCCCAGAACCGATTATCGGGGGTGAGCTCGACCTCCTCGAGCCGCAGCTCGGGAATCTGCTTTTCGTTGAAGAGGGTCTGGATGTACTCGGTGGCGATCCTGACCGCTTCCTTGACCTCGAGCATAGACAAGCCGATTGTACCGCAACAAAGGCCGCTTCTGGTGTAAGCTATTGGGCGTGCCGCGCAAAATCATCCTCGACTGCGACCCCGGACATGACGATGCCATCGCCATCATGCTGGCCTTAGCCAGCGAGGAGCTCGAGGTGCTGGGCATCACCACCGTGCATGGCAACGTGGGCCTCGAGCGCACCACCCGCAACGCCCTGGTGGTGCGGGAGGTGCTGGGCAAAAGCGTGCCCATCTACGCCGGAGCCGACCGCCCCCTGGTGCGCGACCGCATCAGCGCCGAGGCTGTGCACGGGGTCTCCGGGCTGGAAGGCCCCCACCTGCCCACCCCAACCGGCCAGGTGGAGCCGCAGCACGCGGTACACTTCATCATCGAACAGGTGCTCCGGTACCCCGGCGAGGTCACGCTGGTGCCGGTGGGCCCTCTCACCAACATCGCGCTGGCTATGCGCCTCGAGCCGCGCATCATCCCCCAGATTAGGGAAATCGTGCTGATGGGCGGCTCGATTGATATTGGCAACTGGACACCGAGCGCCGAGTTTAACATCCTGTGCGATCCCCATGCCGCCAAAATTGTCTTTGGGGCCGGGGTTCCGCTGGTGATGATGGGCCTCAACCTGACCCATCAAACCATCGCCCATCCCGAACGGGTGGCGCGCTTCCGGGCCCTGGGAACACGGGTCGGCAACTTCGTGGCTGAGCTGCTCGAGTTCTTCCGCGAACACCATGTTCAGCGCTACAAATGGGACGGGGCCCCCATCCACGATGCCTGCGCCGTGGCCTATTTGCTGCGCCCCGGGCTGTTCAAAACCGCTATGTTCAACGTGGAGATCGAGGCCAACGAGGGGCTGGCCTTTGGGCGCACGGTCTGCGACTACTGGCGGGTGACCGGCCGGCAACCCAACTGCGAGGTGGGCCTCGAGGTTGATGTGGACGGATTCTACAACCTGCTGCTGGAGCGCATTGCGCGCTATGCGTAGCGCCCCAGTGCGCAGGGCTCTTCCACCGCTGAAGGGTATAAGCTATAGGCCATGAGCATTGTGGTGGTGGGGAGCATCAACATGGATCTGGTGGTGCGGGTCAAACGGCATCCGGTTCCCGGCGAAACCCTTCTGGGCTCGGATTACGAAACCCATTACGGGGGAAAAGGGGCCAACCAGGCCGTGGCCGCCGCGCGCCTGTTGGCCCGCCCCACACCCCCCAAGAGCGCCGGCCCCAGCCCGGCCCCCGGGGTGCGGATGATCGGCAGGGTGGGGCAGGACGAGTTCGGCCAGCAGCTGCGCAACGCCCTCAAGCGTGAGGGTATCAATGTGAGCGCCACCCTTCCCATCGTAGCCCCTACCGGCGTAGCCTTCATTGCCATTGATGAAGAAGGGCAGAACACCATCATCGTTTCGCCGGGGGCCAACCACCGCCTGCGGCCCGAACACCTCTCCCCCGCCGAGTTCGAGGGGGCCCGGGTGGTGGTCTTGCAGCTGGAGATTCCCCTCGAGACTGTGCGACGGGCGGCTGAGCTGGGCCGCCAGGCAGGCGCCCAGGTCATCCTGAACGCAGCGCCCGCGCAAAAGCTGCCCGATAAGCTCCTAAGCCACATCGACATCCTGGTGGTCAACGAGATCGAGGCCCTGGGCCTGAGCGGGGTAAAGCCCGACTCGCCCGAGATGGCCCTCGAGGTAGCCCAGCTGCTGACCGAGAAAGTGCCCACCGTCATCATCACCCTGGGCGAACAGGGCGCGGTATGGGTATCCCCCCAGGGCCGAGGGCATCAGCCGGCTCCCGCAGTGCAGGCCATCGACACCACCGGGGCGGGCGACGCTTTCATCGGAGCCCTGGCCGCAGCCCTCTGCGAGGGAAGACCCCTGGCCCAGGCAGTGGCCCACGGCTGTGTGGCCGGGGCCCTGGCCACCACCAAAACCGGCGCTCAATCCTCGCTGCCCTGGCGCGAGGAGGTGTGCGCGCGGCTCGAGCTTTGAAGGTTACCCGCGGTGCTGCTTGCGGTCTACCACCTAACCGAGTATTCCTACCCCGACGCGGCGCGGGACTCCTTCAACGAGCTGTGGCTTTATCCAGTCGACGACCACCGCCAGGGGCTTTTGGAGTTTCGCCTTCAGATTACACCCCAGGCCCCGGCCCGTAGCCGGCAGGACTACTTTCATAACCGGGTGTACAGCTTTCACCTGCATCACCCCCACACCACCCTGCGGATCGAAACCCAGGCCAAAGTCCTGACCTTTGCCATGCCAGAGCCACGGCCGGTACCCCTTCAGGCCTTGAAAAGCCTGAGGCCTAGGTTCTTTGAGTATCTGTCACCCACGCCCAGGGTACCCCTGCACCACGACTGGCTCGAGCTCCTGGGTGTGCGCCGCCCTCTTCCCCACGAAAACCTGCACAGCTACCTGCTGGAAGTGACGGAGCACCTCCACCGGAGTTTTCGCTACGACACCGCTGCCACCGAGCTAAACACCCCGCTGCTCCAATTTGTGGAGGGCCGGGCTGGGGTCTGCCAGGACTACGCCCAGGCCATGCTGGCGGTTCTGCGCAGCGTGGGAATTCCGGCCCGGTATGTCTCAGGGTATCTGGCCACAGGGGTTGGCTCACAGGGCAGCCACGCCTGGGTTGAAGCCTTCGTGCCCGGCTCGGGCTGGTATGGTTACGATCCCACCAACAACTCCACCATTACCGAGCAGTACATCAAAAAAGCCCACGGGCGCGACTACGACGACTGCCCGCCGCTCAAGGGGCTTCGCCGTGGAGGGGGCCAGGAGCGTCTGAACGTGCTGGTTCAGGTCAAGGTGCTGTAGGGTGGCCGGCCCTATGGCTGCTTGCGCGCAAACCCCATTCGCAAGCAGTGTTCTTCCCGAAAACGGCCCCATCTAGGGACTGCGGGTAGGGCGCAGAAGGCTCTGGGTGGGCAGGCGGTAACCGTGGTTGTCGGGGGCGTCGTCGGTGGCAGCGGTAATCACCCGCCCCGATTTAAGCTGGGTGCCCTCCCCAACGAGGTACACTGCGCCCCAGGGGCGGTAGGTGCTGGTGAGGGTGTCTTTTTGCACCCTGCCATTGGAGAATCGAATGGTACGGTGCACCTGCACCGTAGCCCCTTCGGCGGCCCAGTCTACCTGCACAAAGCGCTGCGCCGGCAGTTCGGGGCTAACGATATAGCGGGTTGGTAGTGCTGGCGTGCGGCTGAGCGTGACGGGGTTGCTCCAGGTAACCTGGCGCTCCTTAGTACCGAAAATTCGGAAGGTGAGCTGGCTGCCGCTCACGCTGCTCTGGATTAGCAGGTGGCCGGGGGTATCGTTTTTGAACTTAAGGTCGAGGGAGGGCAGAAACACCGCGGCATCGAGGCCGGTGGGCTGGTAGTAGCGCACCTGGTAGCTGTGGGGCCGGCGCTGCACGATGGGCAGCCCGGAGAAGTAAGCCGCGCGGAAGAGGGTAGTGGAGACCTGGCACATCCCCCCACCCACCCCCTCCACCGTCTGTTCGCCGGAGATGACGAAGGCTTTTTTGAAGCCGGTGCGTTCGGAGACCTCGCCCATGGCCTGGGCGAAGGAGAAGGTCTCGCCGGGCGCTATCTGCACACCGTTGAGGCGGCTGGCCGCGAGCTGGATGTTGTAGCGGCGTTCGTAGGAGGAACCGGCAAAGGAGGTGGTGGCCTCGGCCAAAAGCTGACGAATGCCCAGGTTGTAGAAATATGGCGTGCCTCGAGGGTGCAGGGTGTGGCGCACCGGCAGCAAAAACTCTGGCTGGCCCGTCCGCAGGGCCTCGAGGTAGCGCTTTTTTGCCTCGGCCAGGTCGAAGCTGTGGCCCATCTGGTCTTGCAACACCCAGTCCTTCAAAGCCGTGTCGTAGCGCCAGCGGGCCTCGAGGGCAGGCCGGGCGGCCTTACCGAGCAGGGCCGGAAGCTGCCCCACCCCCCCAATCTTGAGGCGCTGGGGCACCCCTACAGTTACAATCTGGCCTTTTTCAATGCGGTTTTCTAAGGCGTAGTAAAGGCCGTCCGGCCCCGCCAAAGCCAACGAAATCCAGCAAAAAATAGCCAGTGTGGCAGCACGCATACCCCACTCTAAGGCCCAGAGTACTCAAAAAATGTGCAAACTAACCCTGGCCCTGCGCATGCCGGGCCATCCAGCTTTGCAGCACAGCCTCGTATTGCTCGGGCGTCAGGCGCACCCGCTGGTAAAAACCCGCCTGCAAACGCTGCCGCTGAGCCTCGAACAGGATCACCGCCGCTGCCACCGAGACGTTCAGGCTTTGCACCATGCCCATCATGGGAATCAGAATGTGACCATCGGCCAGCTCGGCGGCCTCCGGCGAGACCCCCCACTTCTCGGTGCCCAGCAGGATACAGGTCGGGCGGGTGTAATCGGCCTGGCGATAGTCCACGGCCCGCTCGGAAAAATGCGCGGCCAGCACCTGAAACCCCTGCGACCTCAGGTGGGCAAAGGCCGAGGCGGTGTCTGGGTGGACACGAAGCTCGATCCACTTGGCCGCCGAGCCGGAGGTCTCGTTGAAGGTTCTGCCCTTGAGGCTCAGATCCTCGGTTTCTTCCAGGTTTGGAATACCGTGCTTGGCCGGAATGGCGTGGGCCTCGAGCACCCCCACCGCGTCGCAAGAGCGCAGAATGGCCGAGAAGTTGTGGGGCTTGTGCACCCGCTCCATCAGCACCGTCAGATCGGGCTGGCGTTTGTCCAATACGGCGCGAATCCTGGCAAGGCGTTCTGGCGTCACGGAGGTTTATTGTACTGTGCCAAAATGACGGCATGAAAGCCATCGTGGTTGAACAAAACGGCCCGCCCGAGCACCTGCGCTACCAGGAGGTGCCCGAACCTTGCCCCGGGCCCGACGAGGTGCTGGTGCGCACCACCCTGACCAGCCTCAACTACGCCGACGTGCAGGCCCGGCGGGGCGGCTACGAGGCGGGTTCGCCTCCCCCCTTCATACCGGGGCTGGATGCAGTAGGGGTTATAGAGGCGCTGGGGGCAGGGGTAGAGGGCCTGAGGGTAGGGCAGCGGGTAGCGGTGTTTACGAGTGGGGGCTCGTATGCCGAAAAGGTACTGGCTAAAGCGGTGCTGACTTACCCGGTGCCCGATGAGCTTTCCGACGAGGCGGTCTCGGGCCTGACCGCCCTGGTGACGGCCTACAACACCCTGACCTGGGCCGGGCGGTTGCAGCAAAA
Source organism: Meiothermus taiwanensis WR-220 (assembly GCF_003568585.1). Taxonomy (NCBI): domain Bacteria; kingdom Thermotogati; phylum Deinococcota; class Deinococci; order Thermales; family Thermaceae; genus Meiothermus; species Meiothermus taiwanensis. The sequence continues at coordinate 139,122 of NZ_CP021130.1, read as the reverse complement.
CGAGAGCGTGCTGGTGCACGCCGCTGCGGGTGGCGTGGGCAGCCTGGCGGTGCAGATGGCAAAGGCCCTGGGTGCAGGGCTGGTCATCGGAACCGTGGGGCATCCGGCCAAGGCCGAGTTCGTCCGTGGTCTGGGGGCCGATGCCGTGATGGGGTATGAGGGCTTTGCCGAGCGGGTGCTCGAGCAAACCCAGCAAAAAGGCGTCGACCTGATCCTCGACTCGGTGGCGGGGGAGGTTTTTAGCCAGGGTATGCGCTGCCTGGCCCCTTTTGGCCGCCTGGTGGTGTATGGGCACGCCAGCGGGCAGGCCGGTAGCTTCGAGACCCGCCCGCTGCACCGCCAGAGCAAGGCCGTCATCGGCTACAGCAGCGGGCACTACCGGCGCAATCGGCCCGGGTTGTTGCGGCCCACCGTGGAGGCCGTCTTTGCGCTGCTCCGCTCAGGCAAGATCCGGCTCCAGGTGGGCGCACGCTTCCCGCTCGAGCAGGCCGCCCAAGCCCACACCCTAATGGAAAGCCGTCAGAGCACCGGCAAAATCTTGCTTTACCCCTAAACTTCTCGCTCGGTGCGCGAGAGCGGCCAGCTCGATACTTCGTTGAGCGCCGCCACCTCCTCCGCGCTTAGTTGTAGCTGCACGGCCGGTAGCAGGTCTTGCAGCTGCTGTACGGTATTGGCCCCCACAATCGGGGCGGTGATGAAGGGGCGCGATAGCTGCCAGGCCAGGGCCACCTGGGCCGGATGCGCTCCGTGCTGCTGGGCAATTTCCAGCACCTTATCCAGTATCTTCCAGTTCTGCTCGCTAAAGCGCCCGCTGGCGATGCCCTGGGCCCGCACGCTCTCGGGCAGGGGCTGGTCGCGCCGGTACTTGCCGGTCAGAAAGCCACCGGCCAGGGGGCTGTAGGGAATGACACCCAGACCATAGGTCTCGCAGACACGAGCCAGCTCGCGCTCGAAGTTCATGCGGGTGGGCAGGGTCAGGCTGTACTCCGGCTGGATCGAGACAAAACTCTCAAAACCATGCTTATCCGAGGCCCACAAAGCCTGCATTAGGCGCCAGGCCGAGAAGTTGGAGCAGCCAATATAGCGCACGTAGCCTTTGCGCACCAGGTCGGTCAGGGCCGAGAGGGTCTCTTCGATGGGCACCTGGTTGTCTACCCAGTGCACCTGGTACAGGTCGATGTGGTCGATCTGCAGGCGGCGCAGGCTGTCCTCCACCGCCCGCATAATCCAGGCCCGCGAGAGCCCCTCACGCTGCAAAGGGTGGTTGCGCCCCTCCGAACCCCCCGGCCCCATGGGGCCGCGCACCTTGGTAGCCACAATTACGCGGTCGCGCAGCCCCCGGCTTTTAAGCCAGCGCCCAATAATCTCCTCCGAGACCCCGCCGGGGTTGCCAGGCGCCCAGGTGCTGTAGATGTCGGCGGTATCGATCAGGTTACCGCCCGCCTCCACGAAAGCGTCCATGATGGCAAACGCCGTGGGTTCGTCGGCCGTCCAGCCAAACTGCATGGTGCCGAGGGCGATGGGGTGAACAAACAGACCGGATTTTCCTAGTTTGCGGTAGCGCATAGGGCCTGATTCTACGGCCATCGGCCCTCGAGCATTGCAAGATTTTTCATCTTTGCCCCTGGCGGCTCAGGGTTTAGGAGGCGGGCAGGTTGTGGGCGTTGGCCCGCAGGCGCTCGATGAGGGGACGCAGCAGCTCACGCTTGAGCTTGAGCGACTGGCGGTTCACGATAAAACGAGCGGTGGAGTGGGCCAGCACCTCGACCTCGAGCAGACCCGCCGCCTTGAGGGTGGCCCCGGTCTGCACCACGTCCACCACCGCATCGGCCAGCCCGGTAAGGGCGGCCAGCTCAACATTGCCGGCCAGCTCGATGATATCGGCCACCATTCCCCGCTCGCGCAGCACCTGTGCGGTAAAGCGGGGGTACTTGGTGGCAATCCGGCGGATGGGCCCGGTCGCAGCGGGGTGGCGGATGAGGGAAAGGCGGCAGGCCCCCGTGCCCAGATCCACCGGCTCGTACACATCGCGCCCCGACTCCAGCAACACATCGTTGCCCACCACCCCCACATCGGCAATGCCCAGGTCGACGTAGGTGGGCACGTCGTGGTTGCGCAGCTCGAGCACCGCCACCCCCCCCTCCCGCCCATGCAGCAAGGCCCGTTCGCCCTCGAGGGGGGGAAGTTCCAGTCCAGCCTGTACCAGGGCCCTGTAGCCATCCGCGAAGTTGCGCCCCTTGGGTAAAGCCACCACCAGCGTAAAGCGTCCTCGAATCATCCGAGCTTCCTTATATCACATCCCGGCTGGCCTTATTCCCCCAGCCATTCTTTGCCACCCAGGACGGCTACAACCCGCCCATCCGCTACGATGCCACCGGCTCCGCCCGCACCTCGGGGGTGTGGTCGTGGTCGGGAACCAGGTCTTCGGCCTCCCGCACCACCCGGAAGAAGTAACCCCCAAACCCTACCATCATCCCCAGCAGGCCGCTGATCACCAACAAAAGCGCCATTCCGGCCCCGGGCCCCACCCCCACCAGACCGCCAAAAACACCGGCCAGGGCCCCACCGGGCATCATGGCCGGGGTCAGCACCCGGTCGGCCAGGGGGCCGGCCACCAGCATGGCCAGGGGCCCGGCCACCCAGGCAATCATGCGCCGGGCCGCAAACACCTTGCCCTGCACATCGGGGGGCACTTTGGCCTGCCAGATGGCCTGATTGGAGCCGTTCAAAATGGGCACGATCAGGGCAAAAATAAAAGCGCAGGCCGCCCAGACCCACACGCTTTGCCCCAGACCCAGCAACACACTGCCAAAAAAGCTCGAGAGCACCCAGCCCAGCAACACCCCGTGCACCTTGCGGCGGGGGCCACCCCAGGTGGAGAGCAGTACCCCACCCAGCACGCCCCCTACCCCCGCGGCGCTTTGCACGGTCGCGAGGGCGGTCTCGCTCGAGGCCGTGCGGGCCAGAATCATCGCGGCCATGATGGCCGAACCCAGGTTGGCCACCAGATTGCCCAGCAAGAACACCGTCTGCAAGCCCAGCAGGCTGGGCCTGGCAAAAATGAAGCGGAAACCATACAGGGCCTCAGCCAGCAGGCCTCCCCGGCTTTCCCGTCCAGCGGCGCTTTGCTTGGGCTGCGGTACATGTACCAGCATAAGGGTGGTGAAAGCCGCCGCAAAGGTAAGCAGATCTAGTAGAAGAATGCCCCTCAGCCCCACCAGCCCCAGCAGGATGCCCGCCAGAATGGGGGCTCCAATGCCCGAAGCCGATTCTGCCAGCGAGAGCAGGCCATTGGCCCGGGCATAGTCTTTCTTGTCCACCATGGTGGAGATGGCCGCCGAGTAGGCCGGCCACTGGAAGGCGCTGGTCAGGCCGTTGAGCACACCCACCACGTACAGATGCCATATCTCGAGGTTTCCGCTCAAATACAGCAAAAATACCGCCAGCGTACCCACCGCCGCGCCCAGATCGGAGACCATCATCATGAGCTTGCGGCTGCCCCGATCGACCCAGGCCCCGGCCAAAGGCGAAATCAGGATGAGCGGCACCATATAGAAAAATCCCATCAGGGCCAGCGAGGTCGCCAGCCCGGTTTTTTCAAAGGCCCAGATGGTAAGGGCAAACTGGCTCATGCCGCTGCCCACCAGCGAGACCAGTTGCCCGAAAGCCACCAGCGTAAACCCCTTCAGTCCGGTTAATTGCGCTCGCATATTGCAGTCAAACGGCCTGGGCACAAGGCCTGGCCCAGACCCCCTTCCCTGTTAGTGTAGGTAAAGCCTACTCCACGAAAAATACAAAACTTAGAGTAGGATACAAGCATGCTCCAGACACGCCTGGTCGATAATGCACTGGCCGCCCGCATTCTGGCCGATCCCAAGGCTGCGGTATTCCTCAAGCCCTTTATGTCTGGCCCCACCACCCTCAAGGCCGCTGCCGAGGTGTTGAATCTGCCCATCCAGGCCATGCACTATCGGGTCGAGCGGATGTGCAAGGCCGGCTTGTTGGAAGTGGTGGCTATATCGCAAAGACCCGGGCGGCCCATCAAGCACTACCAGGCCACCGCTACCTCTTTTCGTGTTCCCCTGGAACTGATACCCCAGCGGCTCTTAGAGAACCTGAGCGGCCATGCTTTCTGGAAAGCCCTGCTCGAGCGCAGCCTGCAAAAAGCCCTTAGAGCGCATGAGTACGGATCGGAAATCGTGGTCTACCGCAACGCAGACGGGCTATTGGTCTGGGGCTCCAACCTCGAGGATGAATCCAGTCCACCCGAGCACCTAGATCCCCAGCACCCGGCCATTCTCAATTTCTGGAACGGGGGTCTGATGCTGGATAGACACGATGCCAAAGCGCTGCAGCGCGATCTTTGGGAACTCTATGAACGCTATGCCCACCGGAACGGCGCGGAAAAATACGTGCTACACCTGGGCCTGGCTCCAACCCATGAGGTATGAGCCCAGGTGCCCAGCGTGTGGGCAAATCGGGGTAGGGCACTCGAGCCACAAAGAGGCCGGGAGCGCAGCGAACTAGCCGAAAATTGGCCTTGCATACCCCACAGCCTTGCATAGCCTTGACGCATAGCGTATATGGGTATATACTTTATTTATCAGCCCCGGAAAACGGGGGTTTTTTATTTAACATGGCCAAAGAACGTTTAGACAAAGTATTGGGGCACCTGGGTGTAGGAACCCGCAAAGAAATACACCGGCTGGCCCGCGCAGGCCTGATTACCGTTGACGGCGAGACCATCACCGACGCGGGCTATAAGTTTGATCCCACCCAGGCCCGCATCGAAGTGGCTGGAGAACCGCTATCGTATCAAAAATACTTTTACCTGCTGCTTAACAAACCTGCTGGCTACATCACCTCGACCAAAGACCACGACGGCATCCCCATTACAGCCCTGCTACCCGAAGCCTTCCAGCGCGACGACTGGATGCCGGTAGGACGCCTGGACAAAGATACCGAGGGCCTTTTGCTGCTCACCACCGACGGCGAGTTGCTGCACCGGCTGACCCATCCGCGCTGGAAGGTAACCAAGCGCTACTACGTGGAGCTGGCCAGCCCGGCAACCCCCGAGGATGTCGCCGTCTTTGCGGCGGGTACGCTCGAGCTAGAAGGCGAGCCGATCCAGCCCGCGGAGCTGTACCTGGGCCCCGACCCCTATAAGGTAGAGCTGGTCCTCCGCGAAGGTCGTTTCCATCAGGTCAAGCGGATGTTTGCCGCTCGAGGCAACCAGGTAACCTACCTCAAGCGCCTGGCCTTCGGGCCGCTCTGGCTTCCCCCCGATCTGCCCTCGGGGGCCAGCCGCGCACTTACATCAGATGAAATAAATGCCCTCTACGAGGCGGTGGGAATGCGAACCGGAAACTAAAAGCCTTCCCGCGCCAAGAATAGCAGGCTCTGCAAAAATGCAAGGTGGGAGGCAAAAATCCCCTGCACAACAGGCACCCACGCCCCAGCCCCAAACTATAAATTGTAAAGTGAGGCATGGTTGTCCGGGGTATATCCGCTAGAGTGAGCCGCGGTATGGAAGCAGTAAGCGAGCGCATCCTCTCAGTCAAAGACGCGGTGCTCACCCGTCGTAGCATCCGCAAGTTCAAGCCCCAACCCATTCCCAAAGAGGTGCTGGAGGAAATCTTGTCACTGGCCCTCAAAGCGCCCAGCTCCAACAACCTCCAGCCCTGGCGGGTGGTGGTGGTACAAAACCCCGAGCTAAAGGAGCGCCTGCGCGAAGCTGCCAACAACCAGGCCCAGGTAAGTCTCGCTCCTGCGGTGTTGGTGGTGTATAGCGATATGAAGGATACCCTCGAGCACGTGGAGGAAACCCTCCATCCCGGCTTTTCCGAGGAGCAAAAACAGATCCGGGCCGCCAATCTGCGCAAAGCCTGGGAAAGCAAAAGCGATGAGGAGCGCGAAAACTGGGGTAAGGCCCAGGGCTTTATCTTGCTGGCCTTCTTGATGCTAATTGCCCGCGGGTTCGGCTACGACACCGTCCCGATGGGCGGGTTCAATGCCGGCAAGGTAAAAGAAATTCTGAATTTACCCCCGCACGTTGCCATCACAGCACTGTTACCCATTGGTGTCGCCGATGAAGCCGGCTTCGAGCACCACCGCCACGAGCTACAGCGGGTGGTGCGCTGGCAGTAGCCAGGGTAGATGACGCTGGCACAAGAGCAGGCCATGCCCATTGGGCTGTAGGATAAAGGTATGTACGAGTTTCTGCTCTCTTTCCACAACATCGCCCGCTGGCTGGTGCTGCTCGCCGCAGCATACCTGATCTACCGAAGCGTTATAGGGCTCAAAAACCGTGTCTATACAGCCACGGATCGCCGCGCCGGCCAGGTGTATACCGGTCTGATAGATCTCCAGCTGCTTCTGGGTGTTTTATTGATGCTGCTGAGTCCCTTTGTTCAAAGCGCACTGAACAACCCAGGCGCGGCCATGCAAAACAGCCAAACCCGCTTTTTTATAGCAGAGCACTGGGTACTGATGCTGGCTGCGCTGGTATTGGCCCATATAGGGGGTGTTCGCAGCAAAAAAGCCACCGACGCCTTGCTAAAACATCGTCAGGCGCTAATCTGGTATGGCTCGAGCCTCGCGCTGGTGCTGCTGGCCATTCCCTGGTGGCGCCCCCTGCTGCGCCTTGGGTAGCGGTCTCAACAAATCAACAGAGGAGGCCGAGGCCTCCTCTGTTGGAAGGGATTGCCGGTTTACTTCTTAACGGCTTCCTTCAGAGCTTTGCCAGGCTTGAAGGCGGGGTACTTGGAAGCGGGGATTTTGATCTTTTGGGTGGTGCCAGGCTTCACGCCGGTGCGGGCTTTACGGCTGCGCACTTCGAAGGTGCCGAAGCCGGTCAACTGCACTTTATTACCGGCCTTGAGGGCTTCTTCGACTTTGCTCAGGAAAGCGTCCACGGCGGCCTTGGCGTCTTTTTTCTTCAAGCCAGCAGTAGCGGCCACTTGGTCAATCAGGTCGGCTTTGGTTTTGGTTTTCTTTGCTGCAGCTCGTGCCATACTGTTACCTCCTTTATTTTCCCTTCGGCACGGAGTGTATCACAGCCAATCTACAAATTGCAAGCACCAGAGCAGTGTTCAAGGCAATTTCGTTTCAAACAGAATGCCTAAACCGTGGGCTTTCGGTGGTACTGGGGGGGCAAAAGTGCGGTCACAGCAGCCTCGAGGCGGTGTGTGACCTCTTCCAAAGTCTGGTGGTCGGGCTTGCCTGGAGGGAGCACGATGGGATCTCCAAACACCACCCGGATCCTGCGACGAAGGCGCGGCCACCGGCCCACCGGCCAGGCTTTATCGCTGCCGATGATGGCGGCCGGAACAATCACCGCGCCCGTGCGCAGGGCAATGGCCGCCGCACCGGTTTTGAAGGGCTCGATAAAGCCGGTGCGGCTGCGCCGTCCCTCGGGAAAGATGCCAAAGGCCATGCCGTTTTTGAGCACGCGGATGGCGGCCTTAATCGCCCCCAAGTCCCCCGAGCCCCTCGAGACCGGAATCACGTACAGGCGCGGTAAAAGCCAGCGCAGGATGGGATAGTTGAACACATCGTCGCGCGACATGTAGCTCACCACCCGGGGGCAGGCCACCCCCATCACCACCGGATCGAGGAAGGACATGTGGTTGGAGGCCAGGATCACCGGGCCTTCCTTGGGAATTTTCTCGGCCCCTTCAACCTTCAGGCCAAACAAGACCTGCAGCAAGAACCGCGCAATCACCTTACAGACCTTGTACACGCCCAAGCCGTACTCGTACATGGCCCAACCATCATAAGCACAAAGCCCGGTTTGAGCACCGCGCAAAAAAGGGTTCAGTCCAGTTTCACCACCACCCGCCCCCGCACCTGCCCCTGCAGGATGGCCTGGGCCAGCGCCGGCACCTCCTCCAGGCTCACGGTTTGCAGGGTGGCTTCCAGCAAGGGCTTGGGCAGTTCGCGGGCCAGGCGTTGCCAGGCCAGGAGGCGCTTTTCTTTAGGGCACATCACCGAGTCGATGCCCAGCAGGTTGACCCCGCGCAGAATAAAGGGGAAGACGGTGGTCTCGAGCCTCGCCCCCCCGGCGTTGCCACAGGCCGCCACGCTGCCGCCGTAGGCCATGCGCGGCAGCACCCCGGCCAGCACCGCCCCACCCACGGTGTCCACCGCCCCACCAAAGCGTTCGGACTCGAGGGGTTTGCTGGGTGCACTGAGCGCCGCGCGATCCAGTATTTCGTGAGCCCCCAACGATTTCAGATAGGCTTCTTCCTGCAAGCGGCCCGTGGAGGCCACCACCCGGTAGCCCCGCTGGGCTAAAAGTGCAACGGCCAGGCTGCCCACCCCCCCGGCGGCGCCGGTGACCAGCACCTCTTTGGCAGGGTCTATGGAATGGGCCTCGAGGGCCATCACCGCCAGCATGGCGGTAAAACCCGCCGTACCGATGCCCATGGCCTGCTTTAGGGTGAGCCCCTCGGGCAGGGGCACCAGCCACTCCGCGCGCACCCGGGCCAGCTCGGCCAGCCCCCCCCAGTGCCGCTCCCCCAGGCCCCAGCCGGTCAGGATCACCGGGTCGCCCGGCCTGTACTCCGGCGAGGCCGACTCCAGGACGGTGCCGGCCAGGTCGATGCCCGGAACCATGGGGAAGCTGCGGATCACCTTGCCCGCGCCGGTGATCGCCAGGCCGTCCTTGTAGTTGAGGCTGCTGTAGGCCACCCGCACCAGCACCTCACCCGGCGGCAGCTCGTCTAAGCGGGCCTGCCGGATATGGGCAGTGTAGGGGTCGCCCGACTCCACCACCAGTGCCTTGAAGGTTTGCATGGCCCTAGATTACCCGATGGGCCTTGGGCCAGCACAATCCGGCCGGCGGTGTTAGGCTGGTGGTATGCCTTCTTTGCTGGTCAGCGCCCAATGGCTGCACGCGCACCTAGGCGACGAGCGGCTGCGGATTGTGGACTGTCGCTTTTCCCTGCAAGACCCCCTGGCCGGACGGCAGGCCTACGTGGCCGGGCACATCCCCGGGGCCCTGTACCTCGACCTGGAGCAGGACCTCTCGGGGCCGGTGCGGCCCGACCGTCGGGGGGGCCGCCACCCCCTGCCCAGCCCGGAGACCCTGGCCCAAACCCTGGGCCAGGCCGGCATCGGCAATGAGCATTTTGTGGTGGCCTACGACGACCCCCCTGCGGGCGGCATGTATGCCCCGCGCCTGTGGTGGCTGCTGCGCTGGCTGGGCCACGATGAGGTGGCCGTGCTGGACGGCGGCATCGGGGCCTGGCGGGAGGCCGGGTATGAGGTCTCTACCTCGGAGGTGAGGCATGCGCCGACTGCCTTCAAACCCAACCCTCGACCTGAGATGGTGGTGGACGCCGAGTATGTGGCCCGCCGGCCAGCGGGTACCATCCTGATCGATTCCCGGGCCCCCGAGCGCTACCGGGGCGAGGTGGAGCCCATAGACCCGGTGGCCGGCCATATTCCGGGGGCCATCAACCGCAACTGGCTGGACGGCCTGGAGGCCTCGGGCCGGTTCAGGCCCGCCGAAGAACAGCGAAAGCGTTTCGAGGGCCTCGAGGGCGAGATTATCGCATACTGCGGCTCGGGCGTCTCAGCCGCGGCCAATGTGCTGGCGCTGGAGCTGGCCGGCAAACAGGCCAGGCTCTACGCCGGTTCCTGGAGCGACTGGATCTCCGACCCCAGCCGCCCGGTAGCCAGGGGTCCAGAATAAACCCCCGGCCCAGGGTAAACTGGCCTTCAGGATATGCAGGTTATCTCGCATCGGTTCAAAACCTACCTCGAGCTCGTCCGCTTCGAGCACACCCTGTTTGCCCTCCCCTTCGCCTACGGCGGCATGCTGCTGGCCGCCCGGGGCTGGCCGGGCTGGGAGGTGTTTGCCTGGGTTACGGTGGCCATGGTGGGGGCCCGCACCGGGGCCATGGCCCTCAACCGCCTGATTGACCGCGCCATCGACGCCGCCAACCCCCGCACCGCCGGACGCCACCTCCCCAGGGGGCTGGTCAAGCCCGCCGAGGTGCTGGCCCTGGCCCTGGTGGGCCTGCTGCTCCTGACCCTGGCCGCCTTCAAGCTCAACCCCCTCACCGCCCAACTGCTGCCGGTGGCGGTGTTTTTTCTGGTGGGCTACAGCTACACCAAGCGCTTCACCTGGCTGTGCCACTTCTGGCTGGGCCTGACCATCGGGGCCGCCGCCGCGGGGGGCTGGATTGCCGTTACCGGGGCTTTTGAACCCGCTTTGTTCGCGCTGTGGGCCGGTACGGCCTTCTGGCTGGCCGGCTTCGACATCCTCTACGCCACCCAGGACTACCATTTCGACCGCGAGAACGGCATCCACAGCGTGCCGGCCCGCTTTGGTCTCCCCACTGCTTTGCGCATCGCCCAGGCCTGCCACGCCCTCACCTTCGGGTTTTTTCTGCTCACCGGCCTGCTCTGCGGGGCAGGCTGGCCGTACTTTGTGGGGGTGCTGGGGGTGGGTGCGGTGCTGTGGTACGAGCATCAACTGGTAAAGCCCAATGACCTGAGCCGGGTAGACCAGGCCTTCTTCCAGGCCAATGTGGCGGTGAGCCTGGGGATGCTGGCGGTGATTCTGCTGGACACCTGGGTCTAACCCAGCAGCGAACGCATCTGCCGGTAGATAAAACGGGCGGCCCGCTCCGGGGCCAGGCGGTAGAGCAGATCCATCAGCCGGGCATCCGAGCCCACCAGCACCCGGAAGCGGTTCTGCTCCATGCCTTCCACGATAATCTGAGCGGCCCGCTCGGGCTCGAGGGGCTTGGCCGCCGGCCGGCGGCCCTCGGCGGCCCGGATCTCCACCCCCGAGTTGGCGGTGATGTTGGTGGCCACCGCCCCCGGAAAGACCACCGTCACCCGCACCGGGGTCTCCAGCAGCTCGGCAAACAGGCCCTCGCTCAGGAGCTTGACCGCCGCCTTGGAGGCCCCATACACGCTCTGACCCGGCACCGGCAAGAAGCCCCCCATGCTCGAGATGTTTACAATGTGCGCCTCGGGGCGCTGCAAAAAGTGCGGCAGAAAGGCCTTGATCATGTACAGGGTGCCGTAGAAGTTGACGTTCATGACCCGCTCAATGGCGCTGTAGTCCAGATCGTTGACCCGCACAAAGGGCTGGATGATGCCGGCGTTGTTGATCAGGCCGTCCACCGCCCCATGCCGGGCTATTACCTCGGCCGGCAGGGCCTCCACCGCCTCGCGCTGGGTGATGTTGAGCACGTGGGTGGAGAGCCGCTCACCCGCCTGGGCCAGCCGGGCCGTCTCCTGGAGGCTGGCCGCGTTGAGATCCACCGCCGCCACCCGGGCCCCCTTGCCAAGCAGCTGCAAGACCAGCGCCCGCCCCATGCCGCTGCCGCCCCCCGTGACCACCACCACCTTGCCCTGAACCTTCATGCTATGCACCCCCTTCGAACCTCGAGCTCCTTCACCGCGCCAGCGCACTAACCGAAGCGCAGGGCCTCGCGCATCATCTGGGCCACCGCATACGCATCGTACAGGTCGGAGTAGCCCATCAGCGAGAGACGAAAGACCCTACCCTTGAGCTGGCCCTGCCCGCCGATAATGGTGGCGCCCCGCACGGCGAAGGCCTCCTTGACCTGGGCGTAGCTTACCCCTTCGGGCAGGTAAAAGCAGGTGGTGGCGGGGCTTTTTACCTCGGGCACGGGCTTTAGGCTTAGCTCCTGGCCGGTGGCGTAGAGAATCTCGTTCTGCTGCCGTTTGAGGGCGATGTGCTCGGGCAGCCGGGGCAGCAGCTCCTCCAGCACCGCGGCGGTGGCGGCCACCAGGTTGATGGCCGGCGTCCAGGCCGACTCACCCGAACTCTGGGCCTTGAGCTCGGAGGCCAGGTTCAGGTAGAAGCCTCGAGGCTTGAGGCGCTCTATCGCACGGGGCGATAGGGCCGCATAGCCCAGCCCTGGCGGGCACATGATGCCTTTTTGCGAGCCACAGGCGGCGGCATCCAGGCCCCAGCCCTCCAGCTCGAACTCGCTAACAAACAGGCTGGTGATGGCATCCACCACCACCAGGCTCTCGGGGAAGCGGGCCTTGAAAGCCTGGGCCAGGGTGCGCACGTCGTTGAGGGCCCCGGTGGAGGACTCGGAGTGGGTGAGCAGCAGGCCGTCGAAGGGGCCCTGGGCGCTTTCCAGGTGCTCCGGGCGCACCACCCGGCCCCACTCCAGGTTCAGCCGCACCACTTCCAGCCCTGCTTCGGTGGCAATTTTGGCCCAGCGCTCGGAGAAGTTGCCGTGCACCGGCACCAGCACCCGTGCCCCCGGCGCAAAGAGGTTCTGCACCAGGGCGTCCATGGCGGCGGTGCCGGAGCCGGTGAGGATCAAAACCTGGCCCTGGGTCTTGAAGGCCGCCTCGAGGCCGGCCTTGGCTTGCAGGAAGATTTTCCTGGCGGCCTCGCTGCGGTGGTGCAGCTGGGGGCGGGCCAGGGCCTCGAGGGCTTTGGGGTGAAGTTCAACGGGGCCAGGGGTGAGAAGGCGGGGGCGGTACATGGCAGGTATTTTATCGTTAGGCCATACACTACAGCTCGGCCAGATCTACCCGTTCGAGCACCTCCAGCCCGCGCAGGGCCGAGAGCACCGCCTCGCCGGGCCGCTCGTCGATGGCCAGTACAAACAGGGCCTTGCCGCCGGGGTTGTCGCGGCCAAGCTGCATACCTGCGATGTTGATGTTGTTCTCCCCCAGCAGGGTGCCCACCTTGCCCACCACCCCAGGCCGGTCGCGGTTGATGCAGACCAGCATATAGCCCCTGGGCACCGCCTCCACCATATGGTCGTCAATCCCCACGATGCGGGGCTTGCCGCCCAGCAGCGCCCCCCGCACCTTGCGGGTCTCTTTGTCGGTCTCGAGGCGCACCTCCAGCACCTGGCGGTAATCGAGCGGCTCCTGCACCTGCCGGGTCACCAGCGCGATGCCCCGGTCGCGCAGCAGCGGCCGGGCCGAGACCAGGTTGATGGCTCCGGCCTCCAGCGCCTGCTCCAAAAGCCCCTTGGCCACCGCCGAGGCGATGGGGTCGGGGTTTTTCTCAAACTCGCCGTAGAACGAGACCTCCACCGCCTGCGGGCGGCCCTGGGTGATCTGGGCCAGCAGCTTACCCAGAGCCTCGCCCAGCGGCAGCCAGGCCGAAAAGAGCTGCAGGCCCTCGGCATCGAAGCCGGTATTGAGGGCATGGGCTAAGTTGCCCTGCAGGGTCTCGATGACCCGCTCCAGCACCGCCTCGCCCACCCGCTCCTGGGCCTCTATGGTGTTGGCTCCCAGGTGGGCGGTGTGCACCACCTTGGGGTGGTGCACCAGGGGGTGCTCGGCGTTGGGGGGCTCCTCCACAAACACGTCCAGCCCGGCCCCCCACAGGTGCCCCTCGTTCAGCACCTCCACCAGGGCTTTTTCGTCCACAATGCCGCCCCGCGCGGCATTCACCACCACCGCCCCTTTGGGCAGCAGGTAGAGCTCGCGGCGACCAATCAGGCCGCGGGTCTCCTCGGTGAGGGGGGTGTGTACGGTCAGGAAGTGGCACTGGCGCAGCATATCGGCCAGGTCGTCGAAAAGCTCAACCCCCAGGGTCTGGGCGCGGCTGCGCGGGATGTAGGGGTCGTAGGCCAGCACCCGCATATCGAAGCCCTTGGCAAACTTGGCCACCTGCCCCCCAATGCGCCCCAGGCCCACGATGCCCAGGGTTTTGTGGTTGAGCTCGAGGCCCAGGTACTTGCGATCCCACAAGCCCTGCCGGATTTTCTGATCCGACTCCACCAGGCCCCGCGCCACCGCCAGCAGCAGAGCCCAGGCCAGCTCGGCGGCGGAGCGGGTGTTGGCCTCGGGTACGTTGACCACCAGGATACCCCGGCGGGAGGCGGCTTCCAGATCGACGTTGTCCACCCCCACCCCACCCCGGCCCACCACCTTCAGGTTCACCCCGGCCTCCAGCACCCTGGCATCCACCTGGGTGCGGCTGCGGGTAATCAGGGCGTCGTAGGCGCCAATCACCCGAAGCAGCTCCTCCCGCACCATACCGGGCTTATAGTCCAGGCGTACCTGGGGGTGCTTTACCTCCCCCAGCCGCATCTCGTCGGTCACTAACACTTTCCACATAGCTCTGGCCCTCGGTTGTATTGTGGGATGGGTTAGGGGCGCTGGCCCCCAAGCAGCACGCCTTCAACCTTATCATTTTGTGTGGTTTGGCACAATACAAAAGCGCAATACCGGGCCAAAGCTTGCTTTTGTAATGCCAAAAGCCTGTGCTAGACTTACACCACGAAGAAGTGCCGCTTTTCGCTTCGCCCATTCCCCAACCAGTCCCACAAGGGCGCTGGTGGCCCGGATGGGCGCACAATCAGAGATAGGAGCCAAGATGAAAATAGCCATCGTAACCGACTCAACCTCCGACCTACAGAACCGCGCCGCCGAGATGGGCGTCGAAATAGTGCCTCTATACGTCAACTTCAAGGGCAAAATCCACAAAGACTGGGTCGAAATCACCCCCAGCGATATCTTCGAAGGGGTTCGGGCCGGGGCCGGGATGCCCAGCACCAGCCAGCCCTCCCCCACCGACTTCAAGCTGGCCTACGAACGGGCCTTGCAAAAAGCCGACCACGTGCTCTCGATTCACATATCTTCCAAGCTTTCCGGCACCGTACAGTCGGCCCAGCTCGCCAGCCAGGAGTTTCCAGGCAAGGTGACCATCTTCGATACCCAGGCCGCCAGCATGGGCATCGGGATGATGGTGGAGCGGGCCAAGGAGCTGCTCGACCAGGGGGCCGACCTGGGGCAGGTCTTGGTGGAGCTCGAGCGCATCCGCGCCGACCACACCGTGCGCTTTACCCTGGCCACCCTGGACTACCTTAAAAAGAATGGGCGCATCGGCGGGGCCCAGGCCCTGCTGGGCAGCCTGCTGGGCATCAAGCCCATCCTGACCCTCAAGGACGGCCGGGTAGAGGCCGCAGGCCGGGCCCGGGGTGAAAAGAAGGCCCTGGCCGAGATGGTCGAATCCCTCAAAAACTGGGCCGCAGGCCGCCAGAAAATCCGCATCTACTACCTCTACAACGCCGAGGAAAGCGACCTGGCCGCCTTCAAGGCCGCCGTGCAGGCCGCCGGGCTGCCCCTGGAGGAGCGGGCTACTAGCAGCATCGGCGGGGTGATCTCGACCCACACCGGGCCGGGGGTCTACGGGTTTTATGCCTACAGCCTCTAGACCCGCCCCGCTTTGCCGCCGGTCTAGCTGGGGGAGGGCTGCTGGTATGCTGGACTAAATCCGCCAGCCAGGAGGTAACCATGGAACGCACCGCCTTTGTGGCCGACTCGACCCTGGGCCTTTCGCCGCAAGAAGCCCTCGAGCGGGACATCTACCTCGTCCCCCAGCAGGTCATCCTCGAGGGCCAGAGCTACCGCGACTATGTAGAGATGACCCCCGACCAGGTGATCCAGGCCCAGCTTGCGGGCAAGAAGGTTAGCACCAGCCAGATTTCGGCGGCCGATCTGGAGGCTTTGTACAGGGAGCTGCTGCAGAAATTCGACCGCATCGTTTCGGTGCACGTCTCCAGCAAGCTCTCGGGCACCTATGCAACCGCCCGCAAGGTGGCCGAGCAATTCGGCAACCGCGTCAAGGTAATTGACGGCCTGACCCTGAACGGCGGTCTTTCGTTCGTGATCGAGGAGGCCCGGCGCAAGCTGGCCGCGGGGGTGCCCTGGGATCGGCTGGAAGAGGCCATCGCGCCGCTGGTGCAGCGCATACGCGGCTTCGTGCTGCCGGCCACCCTGGAGTACCTGCACCGGGGCGGGCGCATCGGCGGCCTGCAACACTTCATCGGCTCGCTTTTAAAGCTGCTGCCGGTGCTGGAAGTCCGGGATGGGCTGGTGCGGCCCCTCGAGCGGGCCCGGGGCTGGCACAAGGGTTTGCAACAGTTGGCCGAGGCCTTCCACAAGGCCTTTCCTGAAGGGGCCCGGGTGGTGCTGGCCCACGCCTACAACCCCCAGGGGGTCGAGGAGTTGCGCAAACTGATCAGCCAGGAGGGTGTGGTCATCGAGGATGTGCGCACATGCGGCCCGGCGGTGGCCGCTCACACCGGCCCCGGCACGGTGGCGTTGTTTGCAGCGCCCCGCTAAAGGCCCTGCCCCAGATTTTCCCTCATCCCGAGGGCTCCCACACCCCGGAGGCAAGAAGGTAGGCCCCTCCCCTTTTCCCTGCTCCCCTGTTATTGTTGGGCTGTGCGTGCGGTGGTGCAGCGGGTTTCCCAGGCCAGGGTGGAGGTAGACGGCCAGACCGTGGGGCAGATTGGGCGGGGTTTGTTGGTGCTGCTGGGGGTCGGCCAGCACGACACCCTCGAGGACGCCGCCTATCTGGCCCGCAAAATTGCCGGTTTGCGGATCTTCGCCGATGCCGAAGGCAAGATGAACCTGGCGCTGGCCGATGTGGGGGGCGGGGTGCTGGTGGTCTCGCAGTTCACCCTCTATGGCGATACCCGCAGGGGCAACCGGCCCAGCTTTGTGGAAGCAGCGCCGCCAGCAGTGGGCCGGCGCCTGTACGAGCAGTTTTGCGATCTGCTGACCGGGCAGGGCTTGCCAGTTGAAACCGGCGTCTTCCAGGCCCATATGCAGGTGCACCTGGTCAACGATGGCCCGGTCACCCTGTGGCTCGACTCCGCCAAGCGGCTTTCACCCCGGCGGGCCTGACCGAGGATTGACAGCGCGCGCCCGGCTGGGATATAGTTCGTTCGCTAAACTTACTAAGTAACCCTGCCTGCAAAGGCGTGTTATGGCCCGTACCACTCCCCTTGACCAGCAAGCCATTAAGCGGCTCAACCGCCGCCTGATCCTGGAGGCCCTGCGCCGCAATGGCCCGCAGAGCCGGGCTGCGCTGGCCCGGGCGGTGGGTCTGACCAAAAGCACGGTCTCCGCGCTGGTACAGGAGATGCTGGAGGAGGGCCTGCTGGACGAGGGGAAGCGACACAAACCCGGCCTGGGCCGTCCGGGCACCGCGCTCGAGTTCTGCCCCCAGCACACCCTGGCCCTGGGGGTCGAGCTGGGCGTGGAGAACACGCAGCTTGTGCTGCTCGACCTGAACAACACCATCCACGGAGAATGGGACTGGGTCGAAAGCCCCCACACCCCGCTGAACGAGCGGCTAACCAAGCTGGCCGAGCAGGTGCAGGGTCGGCTTTCCGAACCCACCCAGCTGCTGGGGATTGGGCTGGCCGTCCCTGGGGTAGTCCACGGTCGCAGGCTGCTCTATGCACCGGGCCCCGGCTGGCACAACGAGCAGCCCGCGGAGATGCTCGAGGCCCTGCTCCAAGTGCCCACCCTGGTAGACAACGATGCCAACGCCGCCGCCCTGGGTGAGACCTTCTGGGGCGAGCAGCAAAGCCCCCTGGTCTACGTGGTCATGACCACGGGCCTGGGCACCGGCCTGGTGGTGGACGGCCAGGTCTACCGGGGACGGCTGGGGGCCGCGGGTGAGCTGGGCCACTGGCTTACCGGCCAGCCCCACAGCCGCAGCCGTGCCGGGGATGTGGAGGACAGCCTCTCGCTGCGGGCTATGGTGGAACGCTACCAGGCCGCCAGCAACCGCCAAGAAGGCTTCTGGGGCATCCTGCAGCGGGCCGAACAGCAAGACCCCTACGCCCTGCAAGCTCTGCAGAACCTGGCCTACGAGCTGGGGCGTTTTGTGGTCAATCTGTGTGTTGCCTTCGACCCGGCGGTGGTGGTGCTGGGCGGGGCCGGAGCCGAGGCCTGGAAGTGGCTCGAGGCCCCCCTGCGCCAGACCATCCGCAACCTGGCTTTTATCCCCGAACACGCCGAAATACCCGTCAAACCCAGCGCGTTCGGACATCTGGCCCCGGCTATGGGCGCTGCGGCGTTGGTGTTGCAGCGCTTTTTAGCAAATGGTGGTACCAGGGCGTGGAGCCCGCCAATCTCCCCCCTGGCAACCCGGTCAACCATTGGCGTGTAAGACTTAGAGGAGGATGCGCATGAAGAAGCTATTCCTAAGCCTAGCGGCCCTGGCCCTTAGCACCATGGGGCTGGCCCAGTCGGGAAAGCTGGAGATCTTTTCCTGGTGGGCCGGCGACGAAGGCCCCGCCCTGCAAGCCCTGATTGACCTGTACAAGAAGCGCTACCCCAACGTAGAGGTCGTCAACGCCACCGTCACCGGCGGCTCCGGTGTGAACGCCCGGGCCGTGCTCAAGACCCGCATGCTGGGCGGCGATCCCCCCGATAGCTTCCAGGTGCACGCCGGGCAGGAGCTGATCGGCACCTGGGTGGTGGCCGACCGCATGGAAGACCTGAACGCCCTATTCAACCAGGAAGGCTGGATGACCAAGTTTCCCAAGGGGCTGATCGACCTGATCTCCTACAAGGGCAAGATCTACAGCGTGCCGGTCAACATCCACCGCTCCAACGTGATGTGGTACGTTCCGGCCAAGCTGCGCGAATGGGGGGTGCAGCCGCCCAAAACCTGGGCTGAGTTCCTGACCGTCTGCCAAACCCTCAAAAGCAAGGGCCTCGAGGCCCCTCTGGCCCTGGGCGAGAACTGGACGCAGCAGCACCTGTGGGAGTCGGTGGCCCTGGGCGTGCTGGGCGCTGCCGACTACGCCAACCTCTGGAGCGGCAAGCTGCGCTTCAACGACCCCAAAGCCGTGGCGGTATGGAACACCTTTGGCCGGGTGCTGGACTGCGCCAACAAGGATGCCTCGGGCCTGAGCTGGCAGCAGGCCGTCGACCGGGTGCTCGAGGGCCGCGCCGCCTTCAACATTATGGGCGACTGGGCCGCAGGCTACATGACCACCACCAAGGGCCTCAAGCCTGGTGAAGGCTTCGGCTGGGCCCCTGCCCCCAGCACCGCCGGCGTGTTCATGATGCTCTCCGACTCCTTCGGCCTGCCCAAGGGTGTGAAGAACCGCACCAACGTGCTCAACTGGCTGCGGCTTTTGGGCTCCAAGGAAGGCCAGGATACCTTCAACCCGCTCAAGGGCTCCATTGCCGCTCGCACCGACTCCGACCCCAGCAAGTACAACGCCTACCTGCAGTCGGCCATGCGCGACTGGAAGTCCAACCGCATCGTAGGCTCGCTGGTGCACGGTGCAGTGGCCCCCGAGTCCTTCATGAGCCAGTTTGGCACCGTGATGGAAATCTACCTCTCGAGCCGCAACGCTCAGGCCGCGGCCAACGCTGCCCAGGCCATCGCCACCCAGGTACGTCTGGGTCAGTAGGCTTCACCGGGGCAGGCCTTGGGGCCTGCCCCTTCTTTTCCCAGAGTTAGATTTTTAGGCAAACAAACCAAGAACCGAGATTTTTTCTTCAAACGTGGTACCCGCCCCAGAGGTGAAAATGCGCTGGTTCAACAACAAAGATACCCTGTACGGCTTCCTGGTTATCCTGCCCTCCCTGGTGCTGCTGGGCATTTTTGTGTACGGCTTTATCTTTCAGACCTTTTATACCTCCCTCACCGACTGGGGCAAAGACCCGGCCCAGGCCCTCGCGGCCAACCCCCAGATTCGCTTTATCGGCTTTGAAAACTACCGCGAACTCTTTACGGGCCTGGTGGATTCCCGCTTCCGTCAGGACTTAGTGAATACCTTTTTCTTCACGGTGTTTTTTATCCTGGGCTGCCTGGGCGTGGGCCTGGGGCTGGCCATCGTGCTCGACCGAAGCCCCCGGGGCGAGGGGTTCTTTCGCACCATCTTTTTGTTCCCCATGTCGCTCTCGTTCATCGTCACCGGCACCATCTGGCGCTGGATGCTTCAGCCAGAGGGCGGCGTCAACCAGCTACCTACCCTGGTGGGGCTACCCAAGGGCGAGTTCGCCTGGCTGACCAGCCGCGAGCAAATCTGGCAGGTAAGCTGGAACGACCTGCCCTTCATCACCGCCCTGGTGGTGAGCGTCGTGCTAATATTTATCGCTATTGCAGCCTTTAGGGGGGGCGAGCGGCGGCGGGGTTACATCGCCTCTGGCTCGGCAGCCTTGCTGCTCTTGTGGGCCTTCACCCTGGGACGCACCCTGCAACCCCTCCCCTACGACGAACCCCACGGCTTCAACCTGGCCTTTATCGGCATCATTCTGGCGGCGGTCTGGCAGATGTCGGGGTACACCATGGCCCTCTACCTGGCCGGGCTGCGCGGTATCCCCGAGGAGCTGCGCGAGGCGGCACGGGTAGACGGGGCTTCGGAGTGGCAGCTCTACCAGCGGGTGATCTTCCCGCTGCTAGCCCCCATCACCCTCTCGGCCATGATTATCCTGGGCCATATCTCACTCAAAATCTTCGACCTGATCTTTGCCATGGCCGGGCCCGACAACGCCCCTACCGATGTGCCGGCCCTGCTGATGTACCTAACCACCTTCCGGGCCAACCAGATCGCCAAAGGTGCGGCCATCGGCATGATTCTGCTGCTGCTGGTAGCCGCCGTGATTGTGCCTTACCTGTACAGCCAGCTCAAAAGCGAGGTGCGGCGATGATCGGGCGCATCCTACAATACACAGTTTTGTTTATCGCTACGCTGTTTTTCCTGCTGCCGGTGTACCTGGTTATCGTCACTGCATTCAAGGAACCCTCGGCCATCACCCTCAGCAGCACCTGGCAACTGCCCCAGGTCTGGTACTGGGAGAGCTTTGCCCAGGCCTGGACGGCCTTTGCCCCCAAGCTACAAAACAGCTTCTTCCTCACCATCACAGCCACCATCCTCTCGGCCCTGCTGGGCTCCTTGAACGGCTACGTGCTGGCCAAATGGAAGTTCCCTGGGGCCAACATCGTCTTCCCGCTGATGCTCTTCGGGATGTTTATCCCCTATCAGGCAGTGCTGATTCCCCTGTTCCAGTTTGTGCGCGAGATTGGGCTGGGCGGCAGCCTGTGGGGCCTGATTCTGGTGCACGTGGTCTACGGCCTGCCCATCACCACCCTGATCTTCCGCAACTACTATGCCGAAATCCCCGACGAGATGATCGAGGCCGGGCGCATCGACGGCGCGGGGTTCTTCGGCATCTACAGCCGCATCGTTTTCCCGCTTTCGGTGCCGGGGTTTGTGGTGGTGATCATCTGGCAGTTTACGCAAATCTGGAACGAGTTTCTGTTCGCCGTAACCCTGGTGAGCAGCCCCGCCAACCAGCCCATCACGGTAGCGCTGGCCCAGCTTGCGGGGGGCGAGGCGGTGAAGTGGAACCTGCCGATGGCCGGCGCATTGCTGGCAGCCCTGCCCACTTTGCTGGTGTATATCTTCCTGGGCCGTTACTTCATCCGGGGGCTTTTGGCGGGGTCGGTGAAGGGGTAGGGTTTTGGGGCTCCGACGGCTTGCGTTACCCGCAGCAAGTGCGAGACGGGCCTGGTAACGGGAAATTGCCATAACCGCGAAAAAGCTCAAAAAAACGCGCCGAATCCCTGCTGTCGGGTGCGTGCTGTGTTAAGCCGCTTCTTGAACTAGAGGCCCAGTAAATCCCATCGTTCTCGAAATTCTCCCTTTGGGTCACGGAAATTCCGTACCGGATTATCTTTATGAGGTTGACCTTTCTTCCCTGGCCTATCTAACCAACCTTGGTGGTCGTTCCTGACAAAATCGGCCACAAACTTGCTGGGCACGATATAGAAATCTGGCCGCTCCATCACCCCGTTCAACCTCGGACTCCTCAGCAGAAGGACAAAAAGCCGAATATCCAGCACCTCGCAACCCTCCTCCAACCCTGCCATGAGCCCGCCGACGCAAAAAATCCAGCGCCGTCCTCGCGCTCGTCCGCCAACACACCTCCGCCATCCCCCGGTGGCCCACCAGGTTCACTGTCGAGAACCAGGGTACAGGGCCTCAGCCAGTAGGGCTGAATCCAGACTATCTCGCTTTTCCCTGGCTCGAGCTGTACAGTCGGTCGGCCAGCGCCGTGATTTCCGAGCCCAGCGCCAGGCGTTCCAGCCATGCAGCCGGAATTCCCTGAGCGCCGTAGTAGGCCCCCGCCACCTGCCCGCATACTGCGGCGGTGGTGTCGGCATCCTCGCCCAGGTTGGCCGCCGCTAAGACCGCCTCGGCAAAGCTCTCTGTATGCACAAAGCACCACAAGGCCGCCTCGAGGCTCTCGACCACATACCCGCTGCCACAAAGCGCCTCCCCGGGTTTGTCGCGGTAGGCACCCTGGGCAATAGCCACAATCTTCTCCGCCCCGGCAAAGGTGTGGCGGTCGGCCAGCACGACCTCATCCTTGGGTCTTCCCGCCAGCGCCCGGCAGATGATGCGGGCCAGCAAACGGCAGGCATCGAGGCACTCGGCAGCCCCGTGGGTGGTTCGGGCACTCTCGGCCGCGAAGCGTTCTGCTAAATCCAGGTTCGGAAAATAGAACATGGGCACCGGGGCCAGCCGCATGATGCAACCGTTGCCCGCGGTGTGTGGGTGGCTCGAGCCCGCATAGGGGTCTGCGGTTTGTCGAAACCTATCCAGGGCGGTACGAATCGTTGTACCGATGCCAAAACAGCTTCCCGTGCTGCTCAGGTAGCCTGTATCCTGCCACAAACAGTACCGCTTCATCTGGTCGAGGGCATCGAACCCGCTGCACTCGAGCAGGCTGGTAGCCAGGCACAGCGCCATTGCGGTGTCGTCGGTCCACTGGCCGGGAAGGAGGTGATGAGGGCCCCCACCCACCATATCGGTGAGCGGCTCGAAGCTACCTCGAGGGCGAAACTCCACCGCCGCCCCCACCGCATCGCCAACCGCAAGACCCAGGAGGCAGCCGCGGAAGCGGTCTTTTAGGTTCATATCTAAAAATTCTACTTTGGCTGGCTCATAGAAACGATGGTTCCCTGGGCCAGCGCACACAGAATTTCTCTATCATCGGCAAGCACAAACACCTGGCACTGGCAAACGGCCTGGCTTTTGCCAGCGTGCACCACGTTGGCGCGGGCCACCAACGCCTGGCCTTTGGCCGGACGGATGTAGTTGATTTTGTACTCGGAGGTGACCACCGCCGGGCCCAGCACCGCACCTCCGGCAAAGGTAAGGGCGTTGTCGGCAGCGTACGAAATCACCCCACCGTGAACAAAGCCGTGTTGCTGCTTTAACTGGTCGGTTATTGGTATACGCAGCTCAACAGAGCCTGGCCCAAACGCTGTGATCTGCGCGTTGAGCAGCAGGCTAAACGGCTGCGAACGGAGTACGGCCTGGGCAGCTTCGAGTGTAGGTTCCATAGGTCAAGATCGGGTCTGTTGGTGTTTGCATTATATGTCGAGCCAAGAAACCCTCGGTTGGGCATCAGGATAGCCTCTGGGCCGCTCAAGCCAGCACGCAAAGCTTAAGACCCGTTCACTGCTCTATGTCTGAGGCAAATCTTGAACTGGGGCTATCTCCTATGGCTTTGGCCCCAAAGTGCGGCTGAGCGATATACTCTGGCTACTCGTTATGGTTGGCTACATCGTGAACCGTCTGCTTGCTGCCATCCCCACCCTGCTGGGCGTGGCGGTCATCACCTTTTTGCTCATGCGGGCCGTGCCGGGGGATGTGGTCACCAGCCTGGTGGGCCTCGAGGCCAACGTCAGCCCCGAGCGCATGGCCGAGTTGCGCCGCCTGTTTGGGCTCGACCTGCCGCTGCACGTGCAGTTTGGGCAGTGGCTGGGCGCCGTGCTCCAGGGCGATTTGGGCAGCAGCCTGCGCACCGGGCGGGAGGTGGCCCAGGATCTGGCCCTGCGCTTTCCGGTCACCCTCCAGCTCACCCTGATGGGCCTTTTCACCGCCCTGCTGATTGCCGTGCCGCTGGGGGTGCTGGCAGCCATCCGGCGGGGTGGGTTTGTGGATTATTTCGCCTCGCTCTTTGCCATTCTGGGGCTGTCCGTACCCGGCTTCTTCCTGGCGCTCTTGCTTATTTTGCTCTTTGCCCTGGCCCTGGGCTGGCTGCCACCTGCCGGTTTTGTGCCCCTGGCCGAAAACCCCGGTGAAAACTTCCGGCATATGATTCTGCCCGCTCTTTCGCTGGGTCTAATTCTGGCCGGCGCAGTGACCCGCATCCTGCGCAGTTCCATGCTCGAGGTACTCTCGCGCGACTACATCCGTACCGCGCGGGCCAAGGGGCTCTCGGAGCGGGTGGTGATCTTCCGCCATGCCCTGCGCAACGCCCTGATTCCGGTGGTCACGGTAATTGGCATCCAGTTCGGCTCGCTGCTGGGCGGGGCTGTGATCATCGAGCAGGTCTTCAGCCTGCCCGGTGTGGGGCGCTTTGCCCTCGAGGGCATCAACCTGCGCGACTACCCGGTGGTGCAGGGCACGGTGCTGTTTGTAGCCAGCGCGGCGGTGCTGGTCAACCTTTTGGTGGACTTGCTCTACTCGCTCATAGACCCTAGGATTCGGTATGAGTAACACCCCTCAGAAGCGCTGAAGCCGGGCGCTCGAGCCGCCCCTTTTTCCTACCACCATGACCACTACTTCCCCCAACTCCCAACTGGCCCTGGTCGTCCGGGCCCTGCTGCGTAATCGCTCTGCCGTCATTGGCGGTATCATCACCCTGTTGGTGCTGCTGGGCGCGCTCCTGGCCCCCATCATTGCCCCCTGGGATCCCCTCAAGTTCGACCCCCCCAACCGCCTCAGCGGCCCCTCCCCCGCGCACTGGCTGGGCACCGACCAGTACGGGCGCGACCTGCTCTCGAGGGTGCTCTATGGCGCGCGCTTCTCCCTCTCGGTGGCGGCGGTCTCGGTGCTGGCGGGGTTGCTGGTGGGCGGCACCCTGGGCCTGCTGGCCGGCTACTTCCGGGGCTGGCTCGATCTGACCATCTCTCGCCTGGCCGATATCCTGATCGCCTACCCGGCCATCCTGCTGGCCATCGCCTTTCTGGCCTTTTTAGGGGGTGGTTTCATCAACCTGGTGCTGGCCATCTCGGTGGTGTTTGTGGGGCCCTTCATCCGGGTGGCTCGGGCCGCCGTTTTAACCGTGCGCGAGGAACTCTACGTGGAGGCCGGGCGGGCCATGGGCGCTTCGGATGCCCGCATAATTTTCCGCACCATCCTGCCCAACGCCGCCGCTCCGCTCATTGTGGAGGTCACGCTGCGCTTTGCCTATGCGGTGCTGGCCGAGGCAGCTTTGTCGTTCCTGGGCCTGGGCATCCAGCCCCCCTTCCCAGCCCTGGGCTCCATGGTCTCGGAGGGCCGGGCCTTCCTCTCGCTTTCGCCCTGGGGCTCGCTGGTGCCGGGGTGCGCCATCGTGCTGATGGTGCTGGGCTTCAACCTGCTGGGCGATGGCCTGCGCGACGCCCTCGACCCCCGGCTGCAAAAGGCTTAGCTTTGGTTGTATACCGGTATAATCACCGGCAAGGAGGCGCAATGAAAAGACTGTTGGTTCTGTTCGTGCTGGTTCTGGCTGCGGTATCGCTGGCGCAAAAAACAGGGGGCATCCTGCGGGCCGGGATGCAGACCGACCCGGTGGGCCTCGACCCCCACACCACCAACGCCACCGCCAGCCGCAACGTGCTGGAAAACATCTACGACACCCTGGTCATGCTCGATAGCAAAGGCCGCATTGTGCCGGGGCTGGCCCAGTCCTGGAGTGTCTCGGCGGACGGCCTGACCTGGACCTTCCGCCTGCGTCCGGGCGTAACCTTCCACAACGGCGACCCCCTCAAGGCCTCCGATGTGGCCTTCTCCATCAACCGCATCAAAGACCCGGCCACCAAAAGCCCCCGCGCCAACGACTTCGCACTGGTACGCTCGGTTACGGCCCCCAACAACAACACCGTGGTCATCACCCTCTCCCAGCCCTTCTCTCCCCTACTGGCCAAGCTGGCCTTCAGCACCAACGCAATCGTTTCGGAGAAGGTGACCAAGGAAAACAACAACGACCTCAACAAGGCCGTGATCGGTACCGGGCCTTTCCGCTTTGTGGAGTACATTCCCCAGACCCGTCTGGTGGTGCGCAAGTGGGATAAGTACTGGCAAAAAGACAACCAGGGCCGCCCCCTGCCCTACCTGGACGGCATCACCTACACCTTCTACCCCGACCCCGCCGCCCGCTCCACCGCGCTCCGGGCCGGGGCCGTGGACTGGATCGAGTACGTTACTGCTGCCGATGTCAGGCCGCTCAAAGCCGACCGCAACCTGGTGGTGGTGGGCGGGCCCTCGGCCAACTTCCGGGCGCTCTACTTCAACACCACCCGTGAGCCCTACAACAACCCCAAGGTGCGCCAGGCCATCGCCTACGCCATCGACAAAAAGGCCATCGTGGATCTGGCCCTCTTTGGTACCGGGGGCATTGTAGCACGTGGTACCACCATCCCCTCGGGGGCCTATGCCTACACCAACAGCCCCTACAACACCCGCGATGTAGCCAAAGCCAAGCAGCTCCTGGCGGAGGCCGGCCTGCCCAACGGCTTCACCATGAACCTTTACGTCACCTCCACCTACGACTTCCTGCGCACCCCCGCCGACGTGATCCGTGACAACCTGGCCGAGGTGGGCATCCGGGTGAACATTCAGGCCGAGGACTGGAACGTCTACCTGCCCAAGGCCCTCAGGAGCGAGTTCGACGTAACCCTGCTGGGCACCTCGGGTCAGGTCGACCCCGACGACTATCTCTTCAACACCTTCCACCCTTCCTCGGCGCTGAACCTCTCCAAGTACAAGAACGACCGGGTCACCCAGCTCCTGGAGCAGGGGCGGCGGGTCTCGAGCCAGAGCGAGCGCCAGCGCATCTACACCCAGGTGCAGGAGCTGGTCTTGCAGGATAGCCCCATGGTCTTCCTGTTCCACTCGGCGCAGTACGAGGCCATGAACCGCCGTGTGCAGGGCTTCTTGCACTTCCCCAACACCAGCTACCTGGCCTTCCGCTACACCTGGCTGCAGTAGGCCTAAAGCAAAGCCCGCACCGGGGCGGTTCGCAAACACGGCGGGCCGCCCCTCAACTTGTGGCAAAGGTGCTCGAGCCCCCAAAGCCATACAATAACCCCATGCCCCAGCGCCTCCTGTTTGGCGGTACCATCCTCTCCCCCACCCTTGAAGGATCGAGCTACGTTCTAAAGCCCCTCGAGGCCCTCCTTATCCGCGATGGCAGAATCGCCGCGGTGGGCAGGCTCTCGGAGGTGGAGCACCTGGTCACCCCCGATACCCAGCGCATCCACCTGGAAGGCCGCACCCTGCTCCCCGGCTTCAACGACGCGCACGTCCACATCTGGAAGGTAGGGCAGCTCCGCACCACCCTGCTCGACCTGCGGGGGGTCAAAAGCCTGGAGGAGCTCTACCGCCTTGTGGAGGCGCGGGCCAAGACCCTAAAGCCCGGCGAGTGGCTGTGGGGGCGCGGCTGGAACGAGGCCCTGCTGGCCGAGAAGGCCATGCCCTCCAAGGCCGCACTGGATCGGCTGGCCCCTCACAACCCGGTGCTGCTCACCCGCATCTGCGCCCACATCCACGCGGTTAACTCACAAGCCTTAAAGCTCGCGGGCATCACCCCCGAGACCCAGGTGCCGGGCGGCGAGATTAATTTTGAGCAGGGTATCCTCTACGAGACCGCCTACGGGCTGGTCTTCCAGGCCATGGGCCAGCCCAGCCAGGCCCAGTACGAGCACTGGATCAAGGCGGGCTGCGACTACCTGCGCAGCCTGGGCATCACCAGCGCCACCGACCCCGCCGTAGACCCCCCGCTCTACGCGGCCTACCGGGCCCTGGAGGCCCGCGGCGAGCTGCCCATCCGGGTTAATCTGCTCTACATCCGCCGCCCGGACGGGGGTAGCGAGACCTTCCCGCTGCCCGAGAAGCACCGTTCGGACTGGCTGCGCTGCGACGCGGTCAAGTTTTTTGCCGATGGGGGCCTCTCGGGGGCCACGGCGGCCATCTCGCAGCCGTACAAGACCCTCGAGCCCCCCCAGTACGGCATCCTGCGCTTCGAGGAAGAAGAGCTGCTCGAGCTGGCCCTGGAGGCCCACCGCGCGGGTTTCCGCATCGGCACCCATGCCATCGGCGACCGGGCGCTGGATCAGGTTTTGCGGGTCTACCAGCGGCTGTACCGGGAAGCGCCCGGCCCCCGCCACCGCATCGAGCACTTTGGGCTGGCCGGCCCCGAGCACCTGAAAAAAGCCCGCCAACTGGGGGTTATCGCCGTGCCCCAGCCCATCTTCCTGCGCGAGCTGCGGGCCAACTACCAGCGCTACGTGCCGGACGAGTGGTTCGGGCGCTGCTTCAACCTGCGGGCCATGTTCGAGGCAGGGCTCACGGTGGCCTTCAGCTCGGATGGGCCGGTGGTACAGCAGGTGGAGCCGCTCAAGGGCCTGCAAGCCGCCCTGCGGGAGCCTTTGGTGGAGGGCAACCAGGTGACCCTCGGGCAAGCCCTCTGGGCCTACACCGTGGGCAGCGCCATCGCGCAAGGCGACGAGGCCAACCGGGGCAGTTTAGAGGTGGGCCAGTGGGCCGACTTGGTGGTGCTCGAGGGCGACCTGCGCGACCCCTATAGCCTGAGCATCTACCAGACAATGGTGGGCGGAAAGGCAACCCCATGACCATCCGCCCATTACACCCCCAAGACCTACCCGCCTACTTTGCCCTCCGCACGGCCCTGTGGCCCGACAGCGCCGACGATTTTGAGCTCGAGGTAAGCAAAATCCTGAACAACCATCGCCTCGCCAGCTTTGTGGCCGAGCAAAACGGGCAGCTTGTTGGCTTTGTGGAGGTCTCGCTCCGCGACTATGCCGAGGGCTGTGAGAGCAGCCCGGTGGGCTACCTGGAAGGCTGGTACGTGGTGCCCGAGCACCGCAAGACCGGCATTGGGCGCAGGCTGGTGCAGGCCGCCGAAGACTGGGCCAGGGCTAAAGGCTGCAGCGAGATGGCCTCCGACAGCGAGCTATCCAACACCCAGGGCCAGCAGGCCCACGCGCGTCTGGGCTACCAGGAAGTAGAGCGCATGGTCTGTTTTCGCAAATCGCTATAAAGGAGAGGTACCATGCCCCACACCGCAACCATAGACCGCAACAAAGTCAGGGCCTTGATGCAAGCCGAGCAGCAGCGCTTTGCCGAGCAGCACCCGCGTTCGCAGTCGCTCTACCAGCGCGCCCAGCACTCCCTGCTGGCCGGGGTGCCCATGCACTGGATGACCCGCTGGCCGGGGGGCTTCCCCATCTTTGTGGCCGAGGCCAGGGGTGCCACTTTCCGCGATGTGGACGGGCACGAATACATCGACCTCTGCCTGGGCGACACCGGGGCCATGACCGGCCACGCCCCCGCCGCCGCGCTACCGGCCATTGTCGATCAGCTCCACAAGGGCATCACCACCATGCTGCCGAGCGAAAACGCCTTCTGGGTGGCCGAGGAGCTGCAGCGCCGCTTTGGCCTGAAGTACTGGCAGTTTGCCCTCTCGGCCACCGACGCCAACCGCTTTGCCCTCCGGCTGGCCCGCGCCATTACCGCCCGGCCCAGGGTGCTGGTCTTCCACGGCTGCTACCACGGCACCGTGGACGAGGCCTACGCCTGGCTGGTAGACGGCAAACCCGCCAGCCGCCCCGGCAACATCGGGCCGCAGGTAGACCCCACCCTCACCACCAAGGTGGTGGAATGGAACGACCCGGAGGCCCTGGAAGAAGCCCTGCGCCCCGGCGACGTGGCGGCGGTGCTGGCCGAGCCGGTGATGACCAACGTGGGCATCGTGCAGCCTGCCCCCGGTTTTCATCAGGCCCTGCGCGAGCTCACCCGCCGCTACGGCACGCTTTTGATTCTGGACGAGACCCACACCCTCTCGGCGGGGCCGGGCGGCTATACCCGGGCGCATGGCCTCGAGCCCGACCTGCTGACGGTGGGCAAGCCCCTGGGCAGCGGCATTCCCAGCGCCGCCTACGGCTTTAGCGAGGAAGTGGGCCGGCAGGCCCAGGCGGTCATCCAGCCCCCCTACGCCGACACCGGCGGGATTGGCGGCACCCTGGCGGCCAATGCCCTCTCCCTGGCGGCCATGCGGGCCACCCTCGAGCACGTCCTGACCGAGGAAAACTATGCCCACATGATCGCCCTGGGAAGTCAGCTCGAGGCCGAGGTGCAGGAGGTGATGGCCCGCTACCACCTGCCCTGGCACGTCACCCGCGTAGGCTGCCGGGTCGAGTACCTCTTCCGCCCCAACCCCGCCCAAAACGGCAGCGAGGCCCTGGCCGGCCAGGATCCCGACCTCGACCCCTTCATCCACCTCTTCATGCTGAACCGTGGCATCCTGCTCACCCCCTTCCACAACATGACCCTGATCTCGCCCGAGACCACCGCGGCGCAGGTGCGGCGGCATACCGAGGTGTTCGAGGAGGCGGTTAGGGCGCTGATCGGGTAGCTTTCCCACCCCTGAAAATAGATTCATCCAGCACTTCTGGGGGGTCAAAAACAAGCTCGAGCATCTCCGAGCGAACCATGGTTTTGCTTCCAACCACACCCCGGTAGTAGAGCAGCAGCCCCGATTCCATGTCTATGGCCAGCTCGTAGTGGTCACACACCAACCACCAGTCATCCGGCGCACCCCACCAGTCCACCCAGAGCATCTCATCCTGTTCCTCAATGGTGCGGGGCACCCCCCGAACCAGCACCGCTGGCCGGCCCAGGTGGCTGCACTCCCCCAGTACCTCGAGCTTCAAATCCAGGGCCAAAGGTCTCAGATAGTGGTGTTCGTTGACGATGGTCAGGTTGGGGCGTCGGGCCCGCACATTAACCGGGTCGCAGTAGAAGGCGTCCACTCCGTCCGGGCTATCACAGCACACTGTACTTTGCCTGATGAGGTTTTCAGGTTGTAGCAGGGGTTTGAGAACCCGCTCAATCTCCTCGTCTTTCACCTCGGCCTGTGCACCCAGGTCAATCTCTACGCCCACTGGCAAAAACTCTATGCCCGCCTGCGCCCTCCCGGTCTCCTGCAAAAAGCTGGCTATTTGAAACTTTATAGCTCCCAGCCGCTCTTCCTCTCTTTGCCGCTTATCTACTTTCCTTTTGACTCGCCCCTGCTCATAGAAATACCTCTCTGTACCTTCATAAAACGATTCGTCTGTGTGCGGTTTCGATCTTATCCGGTAGCCCACCTTTGGCTTCCACCAGAATTGGCTCTCTATCACAAGGTTACCTTGTGGGTTAAGAAAAAACTCGGGCTTTCCGACCCCCTCTTCTGCCCGGTACGGCGTGGTCTTGTCGTGATCTCTGGGCAGCCGGGCCCTGGTAAGCGCCCACAGGCCCGCATCCTGCTCCCAGCGAATCTTGTAGTACACACCGCTAACTCCGTTGAGCGGACGCGTGATCATCCGGAGGAGCACGTCCTGAAGCGTGAACCTGGTCATCGTGTTTACCTGAACTGGTTTACAATTCGGAACAATCTGTTCCAGCACGAACCACTTGTTGGGTTTCTATCCGGTCTCCAACTTTGAGTCCTCTGCGACAAGCGACAAGTGAGCCAGCGCCCTCCCTGTCGTCTTCGTGATTGGAATCAGGCGCAGAATCATTGCTTCACACACCGCCAGCAACAAAACCAGCCCAACGAGCAAAAGATGCAACACACATGGCTGAATACACCTCCACAGCCCCGGCTACATTTTGGGCAGCCTGACTCAGTTTAGGTTGGGTGCGCGAGTATGGTCAATCAGATAATCGCTATAGGAGTTACGCAGTTGCCTCTCACCCCTCTACTCGGCTACCCTTTTCTGCAAAGCAAACAGGCCAAGAGGAGTTAGCTGCTATGAACCCCCCAAAGTGCACCGACCTGGACTATATCCACTTCCTCATCGCCGCCCAGAAGGTCTTCACCTGTACCGAAGCCGCCCGCTGCCAACCCGAGGAACCCAGCGCTCCCGCCCACGACGCCTTCACCCGCCTGCTCCAGCGACAGCCTCCCGACACGGAGGCGCTGTGGCAGGAGGCCAGGGCCGTGGTGGAGCCCACCCGGGGGCTTCTGATCCTGGACGACACCACCCTGGATAAACCCTATGCCCAGCGGATGGAGCTGGTGACCTACCACTGGAGCGGCAAGCACCAGCGGGTGGTCAAGGGGATCGCCCTCATGACCCTGCTGTGGACGGAGGGCCAGGCCCTCATCCCCTGCGACTTCAGGATTTATGACAAGCCCTGGGAAGGGACGACCAAGAACGAGCACTTTATGGAGATGCTGCGGGTAGCCAAGGGACGGGGGTTTGCTCCAGCGTACGTGCTAATGGATAGCTGGTACGCTTCGCTGGAGAACCTGAAGGAGATTGCTCGCCTGGGCTGGCGCTTCCTCACGCGGCTGAAGGGGAACCGGCAGGTGAACCCGGATAGGGAGGGGCTTCGGCCGGTGAGCGAGGTGGAGATACCGCCGGAGGGGCGGGTGGTGCACCTGAGGGGTTTTGGTCTGGTCAGGGTGTTCCGGACGGTTTCGAAAGACGGGGACGCGGAGCACTGGGCGACCAACGACCTGGGGATGACTGAAGGTCGGCGGGGGGAGTTGGAGCGGGCAGGCTGGGGTATCGAGGTCTACCACCGGGGGCTCAAGGGGTGTTGCGGGGTGGAGCGGGCCCAGGTGAGAAAGAGGGCCTCTATCCTGGGCCACCTTCTTCTGTCCCTACGTGCTTTTCTGAGGCTGGAGGTGTACCGCTTGCGAACGGGGGTGAGTTGGTATGAGTCCAAGGCAAGTATTATCCGCGAGGCGATACGAAGTTACCTGGCCAATCCCATACACATCCTTCACCCAACTGCGTAAGTCCTACGCTATATAAACTTGGTACAGGTCGGTTTTTCCCTTTCAAGCCAAACCGGGTGGCGGACTGGTGTGCTGTTCCCTGATTTGTAGTCAGATGTATACTGTATACACTTTATGCCAACGCAAACAGCCGAGGTCGTGATCTGTGGGGCCGGTATTGCCGGGGTGGCGACAGCCTACCACCTGGCGGTAAAGCAGGGCTTGAAGGAGGTGGTGATCGTTGAGCAGGGCGACCCGCTCTCGCTCACCTCGGACAAGTCCAGCGAGGCCTACCGCAACTGGTGGCCCGGCCCCGACGGGGCCATGGTGGCCTTTATGAACCGCAGCATCGAGCTGCTGGAGGAAGTGGCCCAGCGGTCGGCCAACCGCATCCAGCTCAACCGGCGCGGCTATCTGTACGCCACTGCCGAGAGCAGCAAAGTTGACCGGCTGGCCCAGACCGCTGAGCAGGCCGCCCAACAGGGCGCGGGGGCCCTGCGGGTGCACAGCCACCCCTCTGCGGCCTACCCTGGTGGGTTCGAGGATGGGGCCGACCTGATCACCTCGCAAAGCCTGATTCGCCAGCACTTCCCTTACCTGTCCCCCGACACCCAAGCCGTATTGCACGTGCGGCGGGCGGGCTGGCTCTCGGCCCAGCAGTTGGGTATGTACCTGCTGGAGGAGGCTCGAGGCCACGGGGCCCGGCTTCTACCGGGCCAGGTGGTGGGGCTCGAGACCGCGGGGGGTGCGGTGCAGGGGGTGCAGGTGCGGCAGAAGGACGGCAGCCTGCTGTTCATCCAGGCGCCAGCCTTCGTCAACGCCGCCGGGCCCATGCAGCGGGAAGTGGCGGCCTTGCTGGGCCTCGAGCTGCCGGTGTTTGCCGAGCTGCACCGCAAGATGAGCTTCCGCGAGCACCTGGGCGTGGTGCCCCGCGAGGCCCCCATGCTGATCTGGCTGGACGAGGTGGAGCTGCCCTGGAGCCCCCAAGAGCGCGCCCTGCTGGCCGAGGAGGCCTCCACCCGCTGGCTGCTGGAGCGGCTGCCTTCAGGGGTGCATGGCCGGCCCGACGGCCACGGGGAAAGCACCACCCTAATCGTGCTGTACAACTACCACACACAACCCGTTGCGCCCACCTTCCCAATTCCCCAGGAGCCCAACTATGCCGAGATCGCTCTGCGCGCTATGTCGGTGATGGTTCCTGGCCTGCGGCAGTACTTCGACAAGGCCCCCAAACCCTGGGTTGACGGCGGCTACTACCTCAAAACCCAGGAAAACCGCCCCCTGATTGGCCCGCTGCCCGTAAAGGGCGCTTACCTTATCGGGGCTTTGTCGGGCTTTGGGGTGATGGCGGCCTGTGCGGCAGGGGAACTCCTGGCCGCCCACCTGACCGGCGCACCCCTCCCCAGCTATGCCCCGGCCTTTTTGCTGTCGCGCTACCAAGACCCGGCCTACCAGCAACGGCTGAAGAGCTGGGGCGATACCGGCCAGCTTTAGTATGTGTGGGATGTACTTGACAGGCTTCCCCCCCAATGTAGAGTTGGAATCGAGAAAGCCCCCTCTAGGCTCCGAGCCTCATGAGGGGGACGTTTTTTATGCAAAGCTAAACAGGCAATGGTTCGATCCCGCCGATGAATGGGACAACCGCCAAATATCACCACTGAAGCAAGTTGGCCGTAAGCATTAGTCTTCTCAGTGCTTGACCATGATGTGCCGCGCCACGGTGTAGTCTTCCAGTGCGTACAGGCTCATATCCTTGCCGTAGCCCGACTGCTTGAGCCCCCCGTGGGGCATCTCGTTGACCAGCATGAAGTGGGTGTTGATCCAGGTGCAGCCGTACTGCAAGCGGCTGGCAATGCGCATGGCCTTGCCCACATCCTGCGTCCAGACCGAGCTGGCCAGGCCGTAGTCGGAGTCGTTGGCCCAGGCGATGGCCTCCTCGGGGTCGGAGAAGCGCGTGACCGAGACCACCGGGCCAAACACCTCGCGGCGCACGATTTCGTCGGACTGCAAGGCCCCGGCCACCACCGTGGGCTCGTAGAAGAAGCCCCGGCCCTCCACGGGGTGTCCACCGGCGGTAATCTCGATGTGCTTCTGCATTTTGGCCCGCTCCACAAAGCTGGCCACCCGGGCCCGTTGCCGCTCGGTAATCAGGGGGCCCATCTCCACCCCTTCGTCGGTCTGGGCCCCCAGCTTGATGGACTTGACCGCGTCGGACAGCTCGGCCACGAACTTGTCGTAGATTTTCTTGCCGGCATACACCCGGCAGGCTGCGGTGCAGTCCTGGCCAGCGTTGTAGTAGCCAAAGATTTTGATACCCTGCACGGCGGCCTCGAGGTCGGCGTCGTCCATCACGATCACCGGGGCCTTGCCGCCGAGCTCGAGGTGGGTGCGCTTGAGGCTGCCGGCGGCGGCCTCGAGCACCCGCTTACCCGTGGCCACATCGCCGGTCAGCGAGATCATCCGCACCGCCGGCTGGTGGATGAGCGTGGAACCCACGGTCTCCCCAACCCCGGTGATCACATTCACCACTCCCGGCGGGAAAATTTCCGCCAAAAACTCGGCCAGCTTGAGGGTGGTCAGGGGGGTCTGCTCACTGGGCTTGAGCACCACCGTGTTGCCCGCCGCCAGGGCCGGGGCTAGCTTCCAGGCCGCCATCATCAGGGGGTAGTTCCAGGGGGCTATGCTCGCCACCACCCCAACGGGGTCGCGGCGGATCATGCTGGTGTGGCCGGCCAGGTACTCGCCCGCCAGCGCCCCGGTCATCGAGCGCACCGCCCCGGCAAAAAAGCGGAAGCAGTCCGAGATGGCCGGGATTTCGTCGTTCAGCGCCGCCAGGTAGGGTTTGCCGCAGTTGAGCGATTCCAGCCGGGCCAGCTCCTCGGCGTGTTGGTCAATTTTGTCGGCCAGCTTCAAGAGCATCATGGAGCGGTCTTTGGGGGTGGTCTGCGACCAGGCGTCGAAGGCCTTTTCTGCGGCTGCCACGGCTTGCTTAACCTGCTCCACCGAGGCCTCCGGCAGCTTCAAAAGCACCTCGCCGGTGGCGGGGTTGAGGATTTCCAGCGGGGTGCTCTCCCCGGCCACAAACTCGCCACCAATCAGCATCTTGTCCTGTGTTATGCGGGTTTTTACCATATGGCTTTCCTCTCTTTCGTCCGAAGATGGTGATGGGGCGCTCGCGGATGGCCTGTTCAGCGTTGCGCAGCGCGGCCAGCACCTCGTGGGCGTGGCGCAAAAACTGGTGTCCGGCGTGGGTCAGAATCATGCCTCGAGCGTGCCGGGTAAAAAGCTCGGCCCCCAGGGTGTCTTCCAGCTTTTTGATGGCCTCCGTGACCACCGACTGGGTCACGTTGAGCGAGGTGAGGGCTTTGGAAATCGAGCCCGACTCGGCCACCGCAATGAAGTACACCAACTGCTTGAGCGATATCTGCACCGAGGCCTCCCATCGGTAGAACCGATAAATAGAGTCTAGCCATCCCGGCCTGCTCTGACCAGCTCTTTTGTAAAACTAATCTTGCAGTCGCAAACTAAAGCTATGCTGGCTCGACAAGTGGGTTTTTCTGCGCTGCTATGTGTGCTCCTGTGGGGCAGCGAGGGCCTGGCCCAGCGGGGAGAGCCCGACCCCGAGCCCGGGCGCGTGTGCAACTCGAGCTGGAGCCCACCCGAGCCCCGCACCGAGGCCGAGCGGCGCGAGCGGGAACGCTGGGCGGCCTACCGGGCCAAACTGCAAAGCTATCTGGCTCTGCTGCCCAAAGAACCCGACACCCGGCTGGCCATGCCGGTACAGGGGGTACGGGTACGCCAGGTGACCAACACCTTCGGCGCCCCCCGCAGCGGCTGGCGTACCCACGAAGGGCAGGACATCTTCGCCCCCAGGGGCACCCCCGTCTACTCGGCCACCCGTGGGTTTGTCTGGCGCATCGGGCAGGGGCAGTTGGGCGGGCTGTACGTGTTTGTGGTGGGGCCGGGTGGGCGGCGCTACTACTACGCCCACCTCGACCGCTACGCCCCGGGCCTCCAGGAAGGCCAGCGGGTAACCCCCCAGACCCTGCTGGGGTACGTGGGCAACACCGGCAACGCCCGCACCACCCCACCCCACCTGCACTTTGGGGTGTACGCGGGCAGCCGGCGCACCTGCGACTACCGGGTAATTGACCCCCTGCCCCTGCTGACAGACCGCGACTGGAAAAGCTTCTTGAGTCCGGCCCGCAACCCCTAGGGATTTTGGTTGATGCCCACCCAGAAGATCCGGTGCCTTCGTCGAGGGCCTTCAGACCTGCCGCGCTCCAATTGCGAGCCTCCCCCTAGCACCAGCCCAGCCGCTCAGGAGTATGCTGGGCCTTGCTATGGTCAAAGATTTCGATTTTCCAAGTCTGGCCTATGTGGGCGGCCAATGGCATAAAGCCTCCAAAACCTTTGCGGTCAAGAGTCCCTACAGCGGCGAACTGGTGGCCGAGGTGGCCGACTGCGGCGAGGCCGAAGCAAAAATGGCCGCCGATGCCGCTGTGGCAGCTTTTAAGGAGTGGAAAAAGCTGACCGGCTTTGAGCGGGGCAGGATTTTGCGCAAGTGGAACGACCTGCTCATCGCCCACCAGGAAGAGCTGGGGCGGCTGACCGCGCTGGAGATGGGCAAGCCCATCACCGAGGCCAAGGGAGAGGTGCTGTATGCCGCCAGCTTTGTGGAGTGGTGCGCCGAGGAGGCCCCTCGAGTGACCGGGGAGCTCATCCACTCACGCTTCCCCAACAAGCGCCAGATGGCCGTGTACGAGCCGGTGGGGCCGGTGTATGCCATTACCCCCTGGAACTTCCCCACCAGCATGATCACCCGCAAGGCCGCCCCGGCGCTGGCTGCGGGCTGCACCATCATCGTCAAGCCTGCCGAACAAACCCCTTTGTGTGCGCTCTACCTGGCCAAGCTCTGGGAGGAAGCGGGGGGGCCCGCCGGAACCCTGCAGGTGCTGCCGGCCTCCGACCCGGTGCCGGTCTCCAAGGTCTTGATGGAG
The DNA here is from genome assembly GCF_003568585.1 of Meiothermus taiwanensis WR-220. Classification (NCBI taxonomy): domain Bacteria; kingdom Thermotogati; phylum Deinococcota; class Deinococci; order Thermales; family Thermaceae; genus Meiothermus; species Meiothermus taiwanensis. The sequence goes on along the minus strand of NZ_CP021130.1, from coordinate 101,545 downwards.
GATATGCGCATCCGCAAGATCACCTTTACCGGCTCCACGCCGGTGGGCAAGATCCTCTACCGCCAGGGGGCCGATACCCTCAAGCGGGTTTCGTTGGAGCTCGGCGGCAACGCCCCCTTTATCATCTTCGAGGACGCCGACATCGAAAAAGCCGTGCAGTTTACCCTGCTCTCCAAGTACCGCAACACCGGCCAGACCTGCGTAACCACCAACCGCATCTATGTGCACAGGAAGCTCGAGGCCGATTATGCCAGCGCCCTGGCCGAGGCGGTGAGCAAGCTGAAGGTAGGCGACCCCCTGGATCCCAGCACCAACGTAGGCCCCCTGGTGGAGCAGCAAGGCCTGGATAAGGTGGTCTCGCACGTGGAGGATGCCGTTGCCAAAGGCGCCAAGGTGGTCACGGGTGGCAAGGCCCTGGGCGGGCTTTTGTACGCCCCCACGGTGCTCACCGGCATCCAGCCCGGGATGCGCATCCTGGAGGAAGAAACCTTCGGGCCGGTCGCCCCCCTGATGCCCTTCGAGGACGAAGAGCAGGCCATCGCCTGGGCCAACAACACCGACTACGGGCTGGCGGCCTACATCTGGACCAAAGACCTCTCCCGCGCCTTCCGGGTGGCCGAGGCCCTGGAGTATGGCATCGTGGGTGTGAACGACCCGGTTCCCAGTGCCATGGGCTCCAACCTGCCCTTTGGCGGTTACAAGAACTCGGGGCTGGGCCGCGAGGGCGGGCACTGGGGCATGGAGGAGTTCCTCGAGACCAAGCTCATCTCGTTTTTGCTGCCCTAGCCCGGCCACAAAACCCAGCACAGCGACTTTGGCTGTGCTGGGTTTTTGTTGATTGATACCGGCACCAGATTCGGTTAGTTCGCCGCCGGAAGGCGGCGAACCAATGCTCTAGGATTTAGGCTCGAGCCTCCCGGCCGCGCAGTTCTTCGTTGGGCAAGGGAAAAATAAAGGCCATTGAAAGTAGAACAAACAGGGCTGCGTAGAGGAAAATGTTTTTCTCTGCGTTGGTGATGCCATTGCTGAGGGCTTGGTGCAGTTTGATCTTGGTTTCCTCGAGCTGCGCTACCACTTTGCGGGGCACCTCCTCGAGGGCCTGCTGCTCAGCTTTGACCAGGTTCTCGTGGGTGGCCTGTACAGCCCGCTCCAGCGCCTGGGCCCGGGCTTTTTGCAGGTTTTCCCGAACTGCCGCGATGGCCGCTGCCTGGGCTTTGGCCTGGGCCTGGGCCAGACCCGCCTTGACCCCGGCAATGGCCTGGGCAAGGGCCTGGGCCTGGGCTTGCTCTAGGCCCGCCTTAATCCGGGCTGTGGCCTGTTGCAAAGCGGCTTCCTGGAGTTGAGGCGCCTGGGCCCGCACCTGGGCCAGCACCCCCGGCTGGGCCTCCACGGGCGGCGGGTTGTCGAGCAGGCTCCGCAGACGAGGGTCGAGCCTGGGATTCTGACGCAGGGCTTGTTGTGCACTCTCATCCCCCTGCCAGGCCGCCTCGAGCAAGCGCACGGTTGCTTGTAGCTGGGCCTCCACCTGGGCCGCCAGGCCGCCCTGCGGAATCTGGCTTTTGAAGGCAGAGGGTATCTGCGGGTTCTGCTGCACTGCTTGATAAGCCTGGGCATCCCCGTTTAAGGCCGCCAAGAGCAGCTTTTCTAGCTGTGCAAACTGGGCGGGTATACCACCTTTCACCAACCGGGCCTTCAGGTCGGCTGGAATCTGGGGGTTGTGGATGAGCTGGTTGTAAGCGGCTACATCCCCCTCGAGGGCCGCGATCACCAGACCCTGCAACTGGGCAAACTGGGCTGGAATGCCGCCCTTCACCAGCCGGGCTTTAAACTCTGCCGGCAGGTTGGGGTCGCGCACCAGGGCCTCGTAGGCTTTGATATCCCCATCGAGCGCCGAGACCATCAGACCTTCCATCCGCTCAAACTGCGCCGGAATACCCCCTCTGGTGAGCTTCGATTTGAACTCCGCCGGCAGGTTGGGGTCGTGCATCAGGGCCTCGTAGGCCTGGGTATCGCCTTTGAGAGCTGCTATCACCCGGCCCTCGAGCTGCTTAAACTGCGCCGGAATGCCACCTTTTACTAGGTTTTCCTTGACCTGGGTGGGCACCTGGGCATCCTGCAATAGGGCGGCGTAGGCCTGGGTATCCCCCTTCAGGGCGGCCACAATCTGGGCCTCGAGCTTGGCAAACTGCTCATCGAGGTTGAAGCCAACCCCCGCCTCGTTGCTCCTTTGCACCAGCGCACCCGGACGGCAGGCCGCATCGTCGGGGAATACCTTGCAGGTTTCAGTAGTAAGGCTCTTGGCTAAGAGCGTGCCCATCAGGGCGATGCCCACCGTTGAACCAATCTGCCGCATCAACTGGGTAAAAGCCGTGGCAGAGCCCAGGCGCTGGGGCGGTACGTTGTTCTGGGCAGCAATCTGCAGCAGCGACTGGGCGGGGCCCAACCCCAGTCCTAACAGGAAGAAAAACAACACCGCCAGCCAGAGGGGGGTATCCACCTTAATCAAGAAGTGCAGGGTGAGAAAAACTGCCAGCAGCCAGCCGGTACCCAGCAGCAGCAGGGGCTTGAAACGGCCCAGCCGCCCCGAGAGCACCCCGCTGCCAGTAGCCCCCAAGACCACCCCCAGCGTAAGGGGCAACACCGTCACCCCCGAGGCCGAGGCCGAGACCCCCTTCACCACCTGCAAGTACAGGGGCAAGAAGGCCACCGCCCCCAGGAAAGCAGGGCCGTAGAAGAAGGTTGCAGCCGAGGCCAGACTAAAGCTGCGCACCCGCAGAACCGAGAGGTCAAAAAGCGGGTGCTGCACACGGTTCTGCGACCATACCCACAACGCCAGGGCCAGCGCGCTCAGCCCCAATAGGCCCAGAATTTGGGCGCTGAGCCAGGGGTAGGTACTGCCCCCCCAGGAAAAGGCCAGCATTAGCGGCACCGTCCAAGCTACCAGCAAGGTAGCCCCCAGGTAGTCGAAGCGTTCGCGGTGCTCTGGGCTCAGCCGGGGCATATAGCGCAAGATGAACCACAGCGCCACCGCCCCTACAGGCATGTTGATGTAAAAAACCCAGTGCCAAGAGAAGTGATCCGTCAGGAGCCCCCCCAGCCACGGCCCCACCGCACTGCTCACCCCAAAGATGGCTCCGAAGAACCCCCCCACCCGCCCGCGCTCGCGGGGGGGGAAGAGCACGGCGATGGTGGTCAGGGCGAGGGCGAATAAAGCCCCACCGCCTATCCCCTGGACTCCACGGAACAGGATTAACTCGGGCATGTTCTGCGACAAACCCGCAAGCGCCGAGCCCAGCAGGAAGATGGCGATTGCCACCAGCAGAATAGCCTTGCGGCTGAAAAGCTCGGTCAGGCGGCCAAAGATGGGGGCGGAAACAGTGGAGGCCAGCAGGTAAGCGGTGGTCACCCAGGCGTACAGCTCGGCGCCGTTAAGGTCGGCGATAATTTTGGGCAACGCAGTCGAGACAATGGTCTGGTCGAGCGCAGCCAGGAAAAGCCCCAGCAGAATCCCAATGAAGGTGAGCTGGGTTTCGCGGGAAGTGCTTTGGGATGGGGTTTGGGTTGAGGGGTTCACAGTGAATTACTCCTTGTGGGCAGGGGTCTCTTCTCGCGCCAGAATCTCCAACCACTCGGCAAAATGCCGGCGCTGCTGAGGGCTTAGTCGTTCCAGGCGGCGCTCCAAAGCCTTCAGGATGTGCTGGCGGCTTTCCTCCAGCGCTGCCCGACCGGCCTCGGTCAGCTCAAAGCGGTAGCGGCGCAGGTCGGCAGGATCCAGCGAGCGCACCACCAAACCGGCCTGCTCGAGCCGCTTCAACATCTGGCTGATGGTAGGGGCTGGCATCTGCATGGCCCGCACCGCCTCGGTGGGGTAATGGTGGCGCTCAATTTCGGCCAGAAGCCAGGGGTCGGTTGGGGCCAGGCCGAGGTGCTCGAGGTGGGGCACCACCTCCTCTCGCAAACCACGGGACAGCCGCCATAGGTTGGTAAGTAAGCCCCAGGTCATACTTTCGTTAGTATAGTTTCAAAACAAACTATTGTCAAATAAAATCTTTATGAAGACACTTTTCGCCCTCAAAACACCGGGCTGCAAAAAGGGCTATAAAATGGTGCCTATGGAAATTGTAGGCCTTCGCGGCGCGCCCCACGAGACCCTCCGAGCCCTCAAGGAAGCCCTGAAGGGCGTTGACTTTCCCGAGGCTGTGGCGATCTATATCACCGACTGGCAGGATCGGCGAGCCCAGGCCCGCTTCGCCCTCTTTGTGCGACAGGGCAAGCACCGCGTCTTAAGCCGAGATGCCTTCGGCCCACGGTTTGGCCTCGAGGGCGACGCGGCGCTCAAAGACCTGACCCTCTGGCTGATTGAACGGGGCGTGACCGACTTCAAGGAAGCCGTGGTAGCCCCCTCCGAGTTCGCGGCATTGTTTGAGCTCGAGGCGGAAACAGCTCAGAAGCTGATTATGGCCAGCGCCAACCCCACCGACCCCATGCTCTACATAAAACGGGAATTCACCAGCCGGATGTAATACCAGACTCGGTTAGTTCGTCACCATTCGGTGGCGAACTAACCCGACCGAAGTTATCCGCGTAGCGGAGGGCGATACCTCCCTTGGAAGGGATACGCTTTCTTCGCCGAGCGTAGCGAGGGGTGTGCTCTAGGATTCAAAAAGATAGCCTCTGGAGGTCTCTGTTCTGGATGGCTATCTTTTTGCATCCGGTATCAAACATTAAAACCAAACATCCGCATCTGGCGCTTGCCGTCCTCGGTCATGCGAGCCGGCGTCCAGGGCGGTGTCCAGACAAACTCCACATTCACAGCATTAACACCTGCCAGGCGCATCACCGCTATCTCGGCATCGGCCTTGACAATGTCCTGCGCGGGGCAGCCAATGGAGGTCAGGGTCATGGTGATGTCTACAATGCCGCCTTCCTTAACTTCGGCCTCGTAAACCAACCCCAGATCCACCACGTTCACCGGAATCTCCGGGTCGCGCACAACCTTGAGGGCCTCCAGAACTTGTTCTTTGGTGGGTAGCGTGGTCTCGCTCATAGCCCTATGGTACTTTAGGCCGGAGCCACACATGCTGAGCCGCATTCCAAAAAAGAGCGAGCTTGTACTTGCTCCTTCCCCTCACATAAAGCGCTTGCGCCGGCGGTAGCTTTTGACGTCCTTGTAGCTCTTGCGCCCACCCGACTTGGCTACGCCCAAATAGAACTCCTTCACGTCAGGGTTGGTCTCCAGGTATTCCCGGGTACCTTCCAGGGCAATCCGACCCGACTCCATGATGTAGCCGTAGTGGGCCACCGAAAGGGCCACTCGAGCGTTCTGTTCCACCACCAGCACCGTCACGCCTTCCTCGGCATTGATCTGGGCCACAATATCGAAAATTTCCCGTACCAGCAGGGGGGCCAGACCCAGACTCGGCTCGTCCAGCAGCAGCAGCTTGGGGTTGGCCAGCAGGGCCCGCCCAATGGCCAGCATCTGCTGCTCACCCCCGGAGCAGTAGCCCGCCAGACGGGTCTTGATCAGGGCCAGCTTGGGGAAGTAGTGGTAGATGCGCTCGAGATCCTCTCTTACCTTGGCCCCATCCCGCCGGGTCACCGCACCCACCCGCAGGTTCTCCTCCACCGTGAGGTGCTTGAACACCCGCCGCCCCTCCGGCACCTGCACAATGCCCTTTAGCACAATCTGCTCGGGCGGCTTGTTGGCGATGTTTTCACCCCGGTACAGAATGGAACCCGAGACCACCTGGCCGTCCTCAGGCACCAGCAACCCCGAGATGGCCCGCAGGGTGGTGGTTTTTCCCGCTCCGTTGGGGCCCAGCAAAGCGGTAATCTGCCCCTCGGGCACTTTCAGCGATACCCCGCGCAGCACCTGGATGATGTCCTTGTACACCACCTCGATGTTATTGACTTCCAGCAAAATGGGGCCCAGGTCTTCAGGGTGCATATAACCTCGTTGGTCACCCATAGCCGGTAGCTTGCTCGAGCCCGTGTCTACCGGCTATGGGGCGACAGTCTGATGCTATGGGTTGCGCACCTGCCGGAACAGGGCCGAAGTGAAGGGCTCGGTTACCGGCACAAACTTACCACCCCTGGCTTCCAGCACCCGCAGGCCCTCGGCACCGGTCTGCTCGCTGCGGGTAAAGTCAATCTCGATGCCGGCTTTGGTCGAAACCGCAAAGCCAGGCTTGAAGGCGTTGGGGCCGTTCATGCCAATCAAGGCCTGGTAGACGGTTTCGTTGTCAATGCGCCCATTGAAGCGCTGGGCCGCCCGCTTCATGGCCTCTATCGCTATAGCCGCCGCCAGCATCCCAGCGGTGTAGTTGGTGGAGTTGAGGATGTCTGCACTGCGGTTATATTTTTGAGCCAGCTGCTTCTGCAGGTTGATGCCCGGTGCGTTCTCGTCCAGGGTGTAGTAGCTGCTGGCCCACAAGAACCCCTCAGCGGCATCCCCTGCCAGACGAATCAGATCCGAGCCGCCGGTGTACACCGCCCCCATCTGACGAATCTTGCGGTTCAGGCCCAGGCGCTGGGCGTCCTTGAGAATGTTGGCCACCGGCCCGGCCACGTTCTGGTGGATGATAAACTGCGCCCCTGCTGCATCCAGGGCCCGCAGCAGCGCGGTGTTATCCAGGTTGCCACTCCCCACCTCCCGCACATCCACGATGGTCTGGCCCAGGCGCTGGGCCGCCCGGCGGGCGTGATCCACCACCGCCCGCCCAAAGGGGCTGGGGTTGATCACCAGGGCAATCTTGGCGTTCTTGGTGGTGCGGTTGATGTACTCCATCAAAGCCACCACCTGCTCGGAGTAGCTGCTCACCGGCAAGAACATGTACTGGTTGTTGGGTGGGTCAATCAGCCCGATGTGGGCCGAGGCCGGGATGGTGGGCATCTTCACCTCGTTGATGAGGGGCTTGAGTTGCAGCATGGCCCCGGTGGAGTAGCCCAGGTAAATAGCTGGCTTGGCCCGATCCAGGGCTTCCTCAAAGATGCGCTGGGTGTTGGGGTTCTGGTACTGGTCGTCGCGCACCGTGCAGTTCAGGGTAAAGTTAGGAATCAACTTCTGCTCGTTGGCGTACCTGCAGTAGTCCTCCACGCCGGCCCCGTAAGGCCCTCCCACATCCGAGGTCGGGCCGGTTATGGCCCCCGACCACAACAGGTTTACCGTGCGCCCTTGGGCCATAACCAGCCCCAGGAAGGCCATTGCCACTAAAATTATCGCTCGCTTCATGATGCCTCCTCTATCTCGCCTATTGCAACGCGCCTGTCGCGGTGTTGCCCAGTCTTCCCTGCCCCGCTAGTACCTGAACGGCCAGGTTCGAAAATAACTTCGCAAAAGCCGCCACCAGTTGTAGAGGCCTCTTGGCTCAAAGATCAAAAACAGCACAATCACCAAACCAAAGGAAAGGGGCAGCAGGGCCGAGGCCACATCCACACCGGCCGGGGTGATGCTCTGAATAAAGGCGTTGGACTTCATCCATTCGGAGAGGCGCTCCATGTAAAGCCGCAGGAACTCGATAAAGGCCGGGCCCAGTAGGCTGCCCACCACCGTGCCCAGCCCGCCCACGATGGCCATAGCCAGGAGCGCCACCGAGCGGCTTAGGGTAAACTCCTCAACCACCACCGCCCGCTGCATATAGGCCAGCAAGCCCCCGGCCACCCCGCCATAAAAGGCCCCCAGGGCAAAGGCCATGAGCTTGGTTCGGCCCGGATCCATGCCCATGGCGTCGGCTGCGCGGTCGTTGTCGCGCACGGCAATAAGGGCCCGGCCATACTTGCCCCTTAGTAGATTGCGCCAGGCTATCACCATCAGTACCAGTACAAACAGGACAACGTAATACCAGAAGTAGTTGTGGTTGCGGAAACCGATTTCCAGGCCCAAAAAGTTGCGCATCTCCACTGGAATGGCCGCCCCCTGGGCCAGGGCCGGGCTGCGCCCCACCACCCAGACAAAGATCTCCTGAAAGGCCAGCGTGGCCAGCGCCAGGTAGAGGTGCTTAACCCGAAGGCTGGGGATGCCCACGATGAAGCCGATGATGGCCGCTGTAAAGCCCCCCAGGGGAATGGTCAGCCAGAAGGGCAGGCTGGGTGCGCTCAGGGCTACCGTATAGGCCCCTACCCCCATGAACGCTGCCTGTCCCACGCTGATCAGGCCCGCGTAGCCGGTGGTGATGTTGAGTCCCAGCACGGCAATGGCGTAAATCAGAATGAAGTTGAGCACCAGCACCTGTGAGCGCTCGAGAAACAGCGGCAGTATACACAGTGCCAGCAAAAGCAGTACCACCGAGACAATCTCGCGGTAGTTGGCAAAGATGGTGGTGTCCTGCACGTAAGAGGTGCGGTAGTTGCCAGTCTGAGCCCAGGGGTTACGCATCGACATCCCCCATGCGACCGTCAAGCTGAATGGACGTGCTCATACCCGCTCAATCTCCTCGGTACCAAATAGCCCGTGCGGCTTGAACCACAGCATCACCAGCAGCACCACAAAGGGCATCACGTACTGCGAACCGCCCCCTACCAGGCCAATCTGGCTAAAAAGCCCGTCCAGGTAGGCGGTGGAAAAAGACTGCAGGACACCGATGATAATTCCTCCCACCACCGCCCCCGGCACCGAGTCCAGTCCACCCAAAATCACCGCCGGAAACACGGCCAGCCCGATGGCGATCAGACCATCCTGGTTCAGGCCTGAGACCGCCCCCACCACAATGCCCGCGGCAGCAGCAGTAAGCCCGGCCACAGCCCAGGCCAGCGCAAACACCTGCTGTACCGAGACCCCCACACTCATCGCGGCCATCTGATCGTCGGCCACGGCCCGCATGGAGACCCCCAGCACCGAGCGCTGGAAGAACCAGCTAAACAACACCAGGAAAATAGCGGTAAAGCCAATCGCTAAAAGCTGCGGGTACGAAACGTTAACACCGCCCAGGCTAAGACCGCCCTGCGGTAGGAATTGCGGAAAGGTGAAGTTGCCCGAGCCAAAGGGGGTCAGGTACATCAGTCCGTCCAGCACGCTGGCCAGCCCGATGGTCACCATGATGACCGAGATGATCGGCTGGCCTACCAGCCTGCGCAGAAAAACCCGCTCGACCAAAAAGCCCAGCCCCGCGGTAAGCAGCATAGCCAGCAGCGCCGCCAGTAGAACCGGCAGCTTAACCCACACCGCCAGGGCATAGGCCATAAAAGCCCCAATGGCAATGAACTGACCGTTGGCAAAGTTGATAACCCGGCTGGACTTGTAAATCAGCACAAATCCCAGCCCCGCTAGGGCGTAGATGCAGCCCACGGCCACACCGGAAATGAGGTTTTGCACAAAATCAACCATACTACACCCCCACTATTTCAGGCTTTCCGTCGGCCTCGAGCACCCGTACCTCCACCGAGACTTTTTGCACCGTGCCGTCCTGGTATTTGAACTCGGTATCTACCTGTACTTTGTCGGTGCCGCCATACAGCGCATCCACAATGGGCTGGTAGCGCTGCATGATGAACTTCCGGCGCACCTTGCCGGTGCGGGTTAGCTCGTCGTCGTCGGCGTCGAGCAGCTTATAGAGCAGCACGAAGCGCCGAATGCGCAGGTGCTCGGGAAGGCCCTGGTTGACATGCTGGACTTCCTTGCGAATAAGCTCGGCCACCTGCGGTTTTTGCGACAGATCGAGGTAGGTGGTGTAGGCAATCCGGTGATCCTCGGCCCATTTGCCTACGGTCTGGGGATCTACGTTGATGAAGGCGGTCAGGAAGGGCTTCTGGTCGCCAAAAACCACCGCTTCTTTGATGTAGGGGCTAAACTTGAGCTTGTTCTCGATAAACTGCGGGCTGAACATCTGCTGGGTACTGGTGTGCATCACATCCGATACCCGGTCGATCACCACCAGGTGCCCTTCGGGCGTGAGGTAGCCGGCGTCGCCGGTATGCAACCAGCCATCGGCGAAGGTCTCGGCGGTGGCCTCTGGGTTCTGCCAGTAGCCCGCCACCACCGCGTCCGAACGGCAGAGAATTTCGCCGCGCTCGCTGATTTTGACCTCGCCACCGGGAATCGGAAGCCCCACCGTGTCGGCCCGCACGTCGCCGTCGCGGTGCACGAAGGCAATCCCGATAATCTCGGTCTGGCCGTAGATTTGCTTGAGGTTGACCCCAATGGCGTGGTAAAAGCGGAAGACATCCGGGCCCAGCGCCGCCCCCCCGGTATAGGCCCGGCGCAGCCGCAAAAAGCCAAGCTGGTCGCGCAAAGGCTTGAACATGATCTGGTCGGCGAACCAGTAGGCCAGGCGCAACCCCAGGGGCATGGGTTTACCGCGCATGCGGTAGTCGGCGGCGCGGTAGCCGATTTTGAGCATCTGCTGGTAGACCCAGCGGTTGAAGGCGTAGGTCTCGGAGATGCGCACCCAGGTCTGGCTCTGGATGCCCTCCCAGACCCTGGGCGGGCTGAACATCACGTGCGGCCCAATCTCCTTGAGGTCGGCCATGGCGGTCTCCACCGACTCGGGCATGTTGACGGCAAACCCACCGGCCAGGGCCATCCCCACCGACATCATCTGCTCGCCAATCCAGGCGAAGGGCAGAAACGATAGGTAGTCGTCGGTGGGCTTTAGTGGGTCGATCTCCTGCAGCGCCACCCCCATGTGCAGCAGGTTGCGGTGCCGCAGCATGGCGGCCTTGGGACGGCCCGTGGTGCCGGAGGTGAGGGAGAGGTGGCAAACGTCCTCGGGATGGCCCTGGGCGATGCGCTCCTCCACGGCCTGGGGGTGCCTCTGCAGGTATTCCTCGCCCAGCCGCTCCACCTCGTCGAAGCTGATAATCCAGGGGTCGTCGCGGTAGGCCCGCATCCCCTTGGGGTCTTCGTAGATCACCTTGCGCACGCTGGGAATTTCGCTGCGGATTTCTAGGAGTTTGTCTACTTGCTCCTGGTCTTCGGCCACCACGAAGGCCGCCCCAGTGTACGAGAGCACGTAGGCGATCTCGGGGGGCAGCGAAGACTGGTAGACACCCACCGAGATGCCTCCCAGGGCCTGCGTCCCCAGTTCGGCGTAGAGCCACTCAGGGATGTTGTCGGCGATTACCGCCAGCCGCTCCCCTTTTTCGAAGCCCAGGGCCAAAAGCCCTGCGGCAAAGCGGGTCACGTGGCGGTAGTAGTCGGCGAAGGTAATTTCGTTCCAGATGCCCAGATCCTTCTCGCGGATGGCCACCTGTTTGGGCATCGCTCTAGCCCGCATTTGCAGCACCTGCGGGAGGGTGTATTTTTTGAGTTCGTAACCGGAAGGCATCGCGGATGGCTTACGCCCCATGATCCACCCCCACGTAGGCTTCCTGCACCCGCGGGTTCTGGCTGACCTCCTCGGGCAGGCCCGACGCAATCACCTGGCCGAAATCCAACACGTACACCCGGTCGGAGATGTCCATCACCACGCCCAGGTCGTGCTCGATGAGGATGATGGTGGTGCCCCGTTCGGCCCGGATATCCAGGATGAAGCGCACCATGTCTTCTTTTTCCTCCAGGGTCATGCCGGCCATGGGCTCGTCCAGCAGCAAGAGCTTGGGCGCGAGGGCCAGGGCCCGGGCCACCTCGACCCGCTTGCGCACCCCGTAGGGCAGGTCGCCTACCAGGGCTTTTCGGTAGGGCTCGAGCTCCATGAAATCTATGATCTCCTCGCAGAAGCGGCGGTTCTCCACCCCCACCCGCATGGCCCGGCCGTAGATCAGGATGTTGTCCAGCAGGTTGTAGTGGCCAAAGGTATGGCGGGCCATCAGGAGGTTCTCCAGCACCGACAGGCCGGTGAACAATTCGATATTTTGGAAAGCCCGGGCGATACCAAATTGGGTGACCTGGTGGGGCGAGGCGCGGGTCAGGTCGTGGCCCTCGAAGGTGATGCGGCCCGCACTGGGGTGGTAGAAACCGGAGATGCAGTTGAGCAGGCTGGTCTTGCCCGCGCCGTTGGGGCCAATCACCGAGACCAGCTCGCCCTGGGCGACCTCGAGGGAAACCTCGCTGAGGGCCCTCACCCCACCGAAGTTCAGCGATACACGTTCTACCTTGAGCTGCACCTGGCCTCCTAAAACTTCCTAATAAACACCTCAAAGGCGCTTTGCGGATGACTAACAAACAAGCGTTTGGTTGGGGCTGAGTATACCGATGGCCCCTATAGCATGTCAACGTTTTGCAATCGTTTACGCAAAAAAACGTTATATTGCAAGCATTGCAAAAAGTACAGATTTTTGCCATGAGAACACCGCTTGGCCACAGCCCACATTTGGCAACCCACCCCCGCTTCCCGCCTTGGGGTGAATGTGCTAAACTTTTAGGGTTGCCTGGCTCGACCCGGCAGGATATTTGTCTGGCCCCTTAGGCCAGTTCTCTGGAGGAAGCGATGAAACGCACTTGGCAACCCAACAAGCGCAAACGGGCAAAAACCCACGGTTTTCGCGCCCGCATGAAGACCGCCAATGGCCGCAAGGTGCTGGCCCGCCGGCGGGCCAAAGGCCGTGTGAAGCTTACCGTCAGCAGCGAGCCCCAGCTCCGCCGCTAGGCCCAGCCCATTGGCCCAGCTCCCCTCTGCCGGGGAGTTTTTTTTCCTATCTAATTTGCCCATGCCGTTCTCTTCCCTCAAGGGTGAAAAAGCCTTCCAGCGCCTTCGGGGGGGGCGTGTGGGGCGTGGCAGGTATCTGACGGTGCGCTGGTTTCCCCTGCGGCCTACCGCCTTCAACCCGGTGCGGGTGGGTATCGTGGTCTCGAATAAGGTCTCCAAAAAAGCCACCGTGCGAAACAAAATCCGGCGTCGCCTGCGGGAGATTCTGCGCAAAATGCACCTTCCGCCGTGTGAGATGGTGGTCGTGGCCCAGCCCGAGGCGGTAGGGGCGTCCTACTGGGACTTGCTCAAAGATTTAACCCATGCCCTAAAAAAGAGCGGGCTGGTACAATGACACAGGTTGGTTTGCTCTATGGTAAAGGCTTGGAGCATCGGGTGATGATCAATCTGTTTTTGCAAGGAAGCGTGCGTTTCTATCGGCGCTTTATATCCCCTTTGAAGCCGCCCACCTGTCGCTTTTATCCGACCTGCAGCCACTACGCGCTGGAGGCGCTCGAGCGTCACGGGCCTTTTTGGGGCCTGTACCTGAGCATCAAGCGCATCCTCAAGTGCCACCCCCTGCACCCCGGTGGGCTGGACTATGTACCCACAGAAAGGCCTCGAGTCCGCTGGAACCCCCTGGACTCGTTGAAATAGAAGGAGCTACTGGATGAAACGCTGGTTCTGGATAAGTTTGGCTGTGTTTGCCCTGGCCCCCGCCCTGGCCCTCTCCCCTGAATGGCGCGATGTGGACGTGAACAAAGACGGCAGGCCCGAGAAGGTGGCCGTCACCAACCTGGCCGACATCGCCTTCAACGAGCAGGGACAGATTGTGGGCTGGTACATCAAAACCGTGCGTGCCACCGACTTCAGGGGCAACTACGACCGCGCCCCCAACCTAGTACGGGCCGGACAAACCCCGCCCGGAACCCTCGAGGGTTTTACCCCCACCAGCCGCGAGTTTATCCGCCGGGAGCCGGGCAGCCCCGACGCCGACTTCATCGCCCGCTTCAGCGACGGCAGCACCACCCTGACCTACACCATCCACCCCCGCTTCCTGACCATAGACGTAGACGTGCAAAGCCCCACCCCGCGCAAACTGGTCTGGACGGGCATCGGCGGCACCGACACCCCCATCACCAAATGGCTGGGGCAGGGCAACAACCAGCCCCTCAATGCGGGGCAGGGCCCGGCGGTGTACGTGGGCTGGCAAACCCAGAAGGCTTCGGGCTTCGCTATGTTTATTCGCCCGCAAACCCCCACCCCCATCACCCTCACCCAGCTCAACGGCACGGGGATTGCCGAAATCAGCGTCCCAGCGGGCAGCCTCAACCTTAAGGTGTATGGAGGGGCCAACGAGCTGGTGCGCCTGAGCGTGGAGAACTTCTACGAGCTGCCGGGGGTTTTCCAGCCCAACATCTGGGGTCAAATTTCGCTGGGCCTGCTGTGGCTGCTGGAAGAGGCCCACCGCCTGGTGGGGGGTAGCTGGGTGCTGGCCATTGTGTTGGTGACCATCCTGATCCGGCTCTTGATGTGGCCCCTGATGCACCAGCAGTACAAGAGCATGGCCGAAATGCAAAAAATCCAGCCCCTGATCAAGAAAATTCAGGAAAAGTACAAAGACAACAAAGAAAAGCAGCAGGAAGAGATGATGAAGCTCTACCAGGAACACAAGATTAACCCCCTGGGCGGCTGCTTCCCCCTGCTGCTCCAAATGCCCATTTTGTTCCTGATGTACAAGATTATGGTGGGCTACGAGTTTGGGCAGGGCTTTTTGTGGATCAGAGACCTTGCGCTGCCCGACCCCTTGTACATCCTGCCCTTTTTGTACGTGGTAGTTCTGCTGGCCTCCACCTGGCTTTCAGCGGCGGGCAACAAAGACGCGTTGCGACAAGGCATCCTCATTAACCTGATTTTTGCCTTCTTGCTCTTTAGCTTCCCAGCGGGGGTCACCCTGTACTGGCTGCTCTCAACGATTATCAGTGTGGGGCAGCAGTGGATTATAAACAGGCAACTGGGCCTGCCTATGCACCCAGCCAAAAGCTAGTTCGGTCTGTTTATGCACCGGTGCGGCATCTTGCTGTGCCGGTGTGTCTTTTTGAATCCCAGAGCATTGCTTCGCCGCCTTCCGGCACCGAACTGACCGAATCCGGTATGGCAACGTCAGGTCACGGTATTTCTTGTGCCTGGTAAGCTATAATCGGACGATTAGTTATGGATGACAAAAAGCGCGGACTCGACGATCTGTTATCCGACCTGGGGATTGGGGAAAACGAAACCGCCCCCGAGGTCGTACTGAAGGAGGAAGAGGCAGCCCCCATCGTAACCCAGCCAGCCCCAGCGCAAGACCCCAAAAGCGTCCTCGAGCACTTTATGGTGGGGCTCTTGTTGCGCCTCGACCCGGCCTACTCGGTGGATATTGCTCAGGAGGAGAACCTCTTCCGGGTTGAGATTCTGGGCGGCGACTCGGGGCGGGTGATTGGGCGCGAGGGCAAAACCCTGCAAAGCCTCGAGTTTATCGCCAACGTAGCCATGGCCAAACACTTTGGCTCGGCCTACCGGGTGATGCTGGACGCGGCTGGCTACCGCCGCCGCAACGAGGAGCGCATCCGGCGGATAGCCTCGGACGCCGCACTGCAAGTGGAGGTGAGCGGTCAGCCCATCGAGCTGCCGCCCATGCGCCCCAGCGAGCGGCGCTTAATTCACGTGATGCTCAAGCAGCACCCCAAGGTGACCACCACCTCCGTTGGTGAGGGGGAGGAGCGCCACGTGGTGGTTCTGCCCCGCACCGCCTCTTCTGCCTCCCCCGAGAATGACCTCGAGTAAAAGCCACCTGGCGCTTTTGCAAGCCCTGCAGCAAAAGCTGGTGGCCGCTGGCAAACCCGCTGTCGAGTCCCGCTGGATTCTGAGCCACGCCGCCCGCCTGAGCGATGCCCAACTGGCGGCCCGTCTGAGACAGCCGGTTCCACCGGACGTAGAAGAAGCGGCCTGGAGCCTCTTGAATTTGCGCCTAAGCGGCCACCCCTTGCAACTGCTGCTGGGCGAGACGGAGTTTTACGGGCTCCGGCTTAAAGTGGCACGGGGGGTCTTGATTCCCAGGCCCGAGACCGAAGGACTGGTCGAGCAAGCCCTGGCTTATCTGCCGCTTCATACACCGGCGCGGGTTCTGGATGTCGGCACGGGCAGCGGGGCCATTGCGCTGGCCATCAAGGCCCTGCGGCCCCAGGCCATGGTCTGGGCCACCGAGATCAACCCCCAGGCTCTTCAGCTCGCCAAGGAAAATGCCCTGGGCCTGGGCCTCGAGGTCACCTTCCTGGAGGCCCCCTTTACCGCCAACCTGACGGGGCTCGACCTGATTATCTCCAACCCGCCCTACCTGCCCGACAGCTACCGCCTGGAGGCCCCGCCCGAGCTGGCCTACGAGGACGAAAGCGCCCTCTACGCCGGCCCTGAGGGGCTCGACGTGGCTCGAGCGCTGCTGCCCCAGGCCTGGGACGCCCTCCAACCCGGCGGCTGGCTGTGGCTGGAGCTGGCCCCCGAGAACGTTTACACGCTGCTCGAGGAAGCCATCGCGCAGGGCTGGCGCCAAGCCAGGGTGTTCCGCGACCTGGCCCAGCAACCCCGCTACCTGGGTGCTCAGAAGCCCGCTCAGGCCGCTGCTGGGCTTGCAGATGAGAAGGCGGGCCGGCTGGCCTCGGGCAGGAACTAACTCAGCAGCACCCACAAAAACCGCGATAGAATCTGACCCATGGACTTGCGTGCCTACCTGCAAACCGCCCTCGACGCCGCCTATTTAGCCAAAGGCATCCACCAGTACTACCAGGAAAAAGGCTTTACCCAGAGCAGCAAGTCCACCCCCACCGATCTGGTCACCCAGGCCGACCACGAGTCGGAGGCGGCCATCCGAGAACTCATCGCCGCGCGCCACCCCGACCACGTGGTGCTGGGCGAGGAGCAGGGCCAGGACAAAGAAGGGGCCTTCCGCTGGATTGTAGACCCCCTGGACGGCACCGTAAACTACGCCCATGGTTTTCCTTTTTATGCGGTGAGCATTGGCCTGGAAGCCCACGGCGAGGTGGTGCTGGGGGTGGTTCTGGATACCGCTCGAGGCGAGCTGTTTACCGCTACCAAAGGGGGTGGGGCTTACCTGAACGGTCGTCCCATCCGGGTTTCCACTCGTTCAACCCTGGTGGGCAGCCTCCTGGCCACCGGATTTCCCTACGACGTAAGCAAGGATACCGAAAACCTGACCTACTTCCAGCGGGCATTGACCAAAGGGCTCATGGTACGGCGCCCCGGCGCGGCGGCCCTCGACCTGGCCTATGTGGCCGCCGGGCGCCTGGACGGCTTCTGGGAGGTGAAGCTGAACCCCTGGGACGTGGCCGCGGGCTGGCTCATCGTCAGTGAGGCGGGGGGGCGGGTAAGCGGCCTTCAGGGCGAGGATTACCGGCTGGGCAACCGCTACCTGGTGGCCTCCAACGGCCTAATTCATCAGCCCTTGCTGGACACCCTCCACGGGCGATAGGCAAAGGCAGGGGATCGGTTGGTGAAATCCCCCAAAGATGGAGAGGCTCGAGGGTACACAGTACCCGCCGCCGATGCCGAGGTCTTCCTCGAGCGCAACCGGCGGGTCTGCCTGGCCTGCGGAATGGAGCTGCCCAAGGATTTTGTGGTCGCTTGTGGTTTGCAGCGACGCTGCCCCTACTGTGCGCACAAATACCCGCTGGGCGACTACCGGCAGGCCATTCAGATTACCTTCCGGCCAATATCCCGCCGGTATAGGGCGTGCTCGAACCTGACTGCGGCCACCCCGGTGTAGGCCCGCTCGAGGGCTTCGCGCAAGTCGCGCCCAAGGCCCACCACATTGAGCACCCGGCCCCCGTTGGTGACCAGCCCCTGTGGGCCCCGGCGGGTGCCGGCCTGGAAGTAGAGCACCTGCTCTGGGGGTAGCTGGGGCAGCGACAGCGGCAGGCCTTTGTGGGGGTCGTCGGGGTAGCCGGGCGCGGCCATCACCACACAGGCCGAGGCCTGCTCCCGCCAGCGGATTTCCAGCTCGTGCAGGCGGCCCTCCACCACCGCCAGGGCCAGCTCCACCAGGTCGGTCTCCAAGAGCGGCAGGATGGCCTGGCACTCCGGATCGCCAAAGCGGGCGTTGAACTCCAGCACCTTGGGCCCATCGTCGGTGAGCATCAGGCCGGCATAGATGACCCCCTTGTAGACAATCCCCTCGGCCCGCAGGCCGTCCACCAGGGGCTTGAGCACCCGTTCGACAATCTCGGTCATCAGGCCGGGCGCCAGGGGGTAGGGGCAGATGGCCCCCATGCCCCCGGTCATGGGGCCGGTATCGCCGTCCAGCAGGCGCTTGTGATCCTGGGAGGGCAGCAGGGGCTTGATGGTTACGCCGTCGGTCACGGCCAGCACGGTGACCTCGGAGCCGCTCAAAAACTCCTCGATGACGATCTCGGCCCGCTCGGGCCCCGAGAGGATGTTGGTCACGGCCTGCTTGGCCTGCTGCAGGCTGGTGGCCACCGTCACACCTTTACCAGCGGCCAGGCCCGAGTCCTTGACCACAATGGGCGCCCCCACGGCCTCGAGGTAGGCCAGGGCATCAAGCACATCGCTAAAACTTTGGTGCCTGGCAGTAGGAATACCAAAACGCGTCATCAGCCCCTTGGCAAAGGCCTTGGAGCCTTCAATCATGGCGGCCTGCTGGGTGGGCCCGAAAATTTTCAGGCCCTTCTCCAAAAACGCATCGGCGATGCCCTCCACCAAGGGCCCCTCCGGCCCCACCAGGGTCAGCTCGATGCCCTCCCGAAGGGCCCACTCAGCCAGTCCGCGCACATTGCCATCCCAGGGAACGCACTCGGCCAGCTCGGCCATGCCGGGGTTGCCCGGCGCGGCGTACAGCTCGCGCACCAGCGGCGACTGCGCTACCTTCCAGCAGATGGCGTGTTCCCGCCCACCTGAACCCACAACCAAAACTTTCACGGAGCTAAGAATAACAGGGGGCGGGGCCAAACAGGGATAGGGGGTGAGGGGGCCACAAAGCCTCCCGCTCGCTACACCTCCCCCTTCAACACCCGCCGCACCGCCTCGGGGTAGGCCAGGTGTTCCTGCTCCAGAATACGGGCGGCCAGGGTTTCTGCGGTATCGCCCGGCAGCACCGGCACCCGGCGTTGCAGCACGATGGGGCCGGTGTCCATCCCGGCATCCACAAAGTGCACCGTGCAGCCCGTCTCGCTTACCCCAGCCTCGAGGGCCTGGCGCTGGGCGTGCAGGCCCGGAAACTGTGGCAAAAGCGAGGGGTGAATGTTGAGAATGCGCCCCTCCCAGGCCTGCACAAACCCCGGCGATAGCAAGCGCATAAAGCCCGCCAGCAGAACCAGGTCGATGCGGTGGTCATGTAAAAGCCGGCCTGCCACCCGTTCAAACTGTTCGCGTCCACGTTCTTTGGGCCAGGGCACATACTCGGCTTCAATCTGCGCCTCGACGGCCTTTTGCAAGGCCAGGGCCTCCCGCCTATCGGAGATCACCAGCACGATGTGGCCCAGGGGGTTGTCGTGGGGAAAGGCCTTGATCAGGGCTTCCAGGTTGCTCCCGCGCCCCGAGGCCATCACCGCCATGCGGGCGGGCCGTCCTAGAGGAAAGTAGCTCATCCAATCACCCTCCAGTTACGCTGTAAGGCCAGCTCTCGCAGCCTGGGTTCAGGGTATACCGCCACCGGCTCTTCGGCCAGCTCGAGCATAGCCAGATCGGGCAGGCTGTCGCCATACGCCCTATAAAGCACCTCACCATCCAACAGCTTGCGCAGGTGCTCGGCTTTATGCGCCCCTGAGCGCACCGGCCCCCGCAACCGCCCGGTAAAAACGCCGCCTTCGACCTCGAGGGGCGTACCCAGGGCCACCACCCCCTCCCCCATCCGCCGGGCAAACGCCTCCAGAATGGGCTGGAAGGTGGCCGAGCACAGCACCAGCCGCCGCCCATCCTGCCGTAGCCGGAGGAGTTCGTCCAGCACGTCCTGTCGCCGCTTGGGCCAGAGCTCGTTGGTCACCACCCACTCGCTCACCGCGGCCAGCTCGGCCTGCCCCAACCCCGCCAGCAAGCCCGCCGCTCCTTCCATAAAGCGATCCTGAAAGGCCCGCCTGTCTTGCAAGCCCAGCCGTGCAGCCACTGCACCCGGCAGGTTCCGGTAGAAAAACCACTGGTATTGCGCGGCCCGCCCGTGCGCCTGCATCCAGGCAGCCAGGCCCCGCCAGGTCTCGCCGGTAGTAAGGGTGCCCTCGAGGTCTGCTGCAATGGTGTTCATAGCGCCAATACTACCCTTGCGCCGGGGTACTTATAAGCGTAAGGGGCCTGCTTCTTTGATGTGCACGGCGGTTCTTGGGTTGCGAAGCCCAAAGCCTAGGCCCCCATGCCGGAGAACTGCCGAAGCCCTTTGCGCCATAGCCAGCGGTTGATCACCCAGAAGACCGCAAACCAGATCCCCAGCACCAAGAAGCCCTGCCCCACCCCACCGGGCACCGGCAGCCCGGCAAACAGCGCCGCCGGGAAGTAGACCAGGTAGGGGAAGGGCGTGAAGAGCGCAAGGTTGCGCACGGCTTCGGGAAATACCGAGAGGGGGGCAATCAGGCCCGACAAAAACAGGTAGGCCACAAACCATAGCTCCTCCACTGCAGCCCCGCGCTCGGTCCAGAAGCACAGCATGGCGAAGGTGTACTGCATCAGAAAGCGCAGCAAAAAAGCCGCCAGCGAGGCTGCCAGGCCCAGCAACACCCCCTCTACATCGGGCACAAAGCGGGCCTGTGGATACACCAGCAGAAAAACCGCCACAATCAACAGGCCAAAGGGCAGCCGGGTCAGGCGCTCGGCCAGGTGCTGCATCAGGTGATCCCAGCCGGGGTCAATGGGCTTCAAGAGCTTGAACGATAAGCGCCCCTGCACCACGTCGTCCTGAAACTCCCAGATCACCCAGACGATGGTGAGCTGGCGCACTAGAAATACGCACAGAAAGTAGCGGGCAAACTCCGGGGCCGAAAGTGCAAAGTCACCCCCTTCCGCAGCCTGGGTCCAGACCCCCATCAGAATAAGGGGCAGCATGGCCGAAAGGGCCCAGAGCAGCACCTCAGCGCGGTATTCCAGGAAGTAGGCATACCAGGTGGTCAAAAGAGCACGGAGTTTGCGTAACACCCCTTTAGTTTAGGCCAACCACCCGCCCGCCGCGCTGAGGCCCTTACTTGCAGCGCAGCACCAGCACCGGTCTTTCCGAACGATGCAACACAGCCTCGGTCACCGAGCCCAGCATGAAACGATCCAGCCCGCTGCGTCCGTGGGTGCCCATCACAATCAGGTCGTGGTTTTTGGCCTCGGCCAGGATGGCCTCCACCGGCCTGGCCTCCACCAGCTTGGTTTCGGCCTCTACCCCAACCGTCTGGGCCAGTTCGGCGGCTTTGCTCAGGGCTTCGCTCCCTACCCGCTTGAGATCCTCGAGCAGCTCGAGGCCATAAGGTACGCTCTCGGGGCTAATCCAGAAGCTCGAGCTGATATTCTCCAGGGCGTACAAGAAGGTCACCCGAGCCCCCATGTTTTTTGCGACTTCCAGACCCTCGCGAATGGCCTGCTGGCTGCAGTTACTGCCGTCGGTGGGCATTAGGATTCGTTTGTACATGGCACCCTCCCTGTCTTGGCTGTTTCCAGTCTAATACCCTGCACCCAGGACGAAAGCCCCCCGCGCTCGAGCCTCGTAACGCATTAGCCCAGCCGCGTAACGCTCCCATTATGCAAAAAAATGCGATTTTTACGTGATTTTCTGCTACATGCCTGTCAAGCGCAAATAAACAAAATTAACGTAACAGCCGGGTGTGCAGGGGGCCAGGTCGTTTTACAAAACCCTCCTACAATCGCAATTGCTTATGACCTTTCCTGAACTGCTCGCCAACTTGGTCGCCAAAGGCGTTTCTGATATCCACCTGCACGTGGGCCTGCCCATCATGGCCCGCCTGCATGGCCGGCTTATCCCCATTACTCAAAGCCCGCTTACCCCTCAATACACCGAGGCACTGGTAGACTTGATGTGCAACGAACGGCAGAAAACCCTCTTCGCCGAACGCAGCCAGGTAGACCTGGCCTATGGCGTGCCGGGTGTGGCCCGTTTTAGGGTTAACCTGTTCAAGCAGCGCGGCTCGGTGAGCTGTGTAATGCGGGTGGTCAACTCCGACGAGAGCAAGCTCAAAATCGTCTCACTACCCCAAGACACCATCAACTACTTCCGCGATAAAGAAAAGGGCCTGGTGCTGGTCACCGGCCCCACCGGCTCAGGAAAATCCACCACCCTGGCCCGCATCATCGATGAGATCAACCAGCACCACTCCAAGATGATCGTCACCCTGGAGGATCCCATCGAGTACCTGCACCGCAGCAAGAAATCTATTGTTGTGCAGCGGGAGATTGGACAGGATGCCCCCAGCTTTAAAGACGGGCTGGTCGCAGCCATGCGCCAGGATCCCGATGTCATCATGATCGGCGAGATTCGCGATCACGCCACCGCCGCCGCTGCTTTGGAAGCGGCCCAGACCGGCCACCTGGTCTTCTCCACCCTGCACACCCTCGACACCGTGCGCACCGTCAACCGGGTGCTCGACCTGTTCCCCCCCCACGAGCGGGAGGTGGCCCGCATCCTCTTTGCTGAGTCGCTGGTGGGAATTGTTTCTCAGCGGCTTCTGCCTAGCAAACAAGGGGGGCGGGTGTGCGCCATGGAAATCCTCAAGGGCAACCTGCGCATTCGCGATCTCATTCGAGACCCCGAGCGCACCAACGAAATCTACGAGGCCCTCAAGGACTCCTCGCTGGATGGGATGCAGACCTTCGATGACCATCTGGCCGAGCTCTACGCCCGCGACCAAATCGACCTGGAGACCGCCCTGGCCCACGCCACCAGCGCCCAGTATGTCAAGGTCAAGGCCCTGCAGATCAACGCAGCCCGCCAGACCCTTATTGACGAATCGGTGGTGCAACAGAGCAACTGATACCAGATTCGCTTAGTCCGCCGCCTTCCGGCGCCGAACTAACCCGACCGACGGGGTAGGCTTTCTTCGCCGAGCGTAGCGAGGGGTGGGCTCTAGGATGCAAAAAGATAGCCTCTGGAAGCTTTTGCTTTGGATGACTATCTTTTTGAATCCGGTATAAGATCCAGCCGTGGCGGCCCGAGCTTTGCCTTGCGGTGTCGAGCTGCTACAGCGGAGGCTTTATCTGGGCCTGCGATTGATTGCTGCCTGGTACAACACCACCCCCAGCGCCACCGCCGCGTTCAGGCTTTCAGCCCCTTCAGATAGAGGGATTCTGGCCAGTTCGTCGCAGTGCTCGGCCACCAGCCGGCGCATACCCTCGCCCTCGGAGCCGATTACAAGGGCCAAGGGGCGCTGGTAGTCGAGTTCGGCGATGGTTTTGCCAGCTTTGCCGCTGGTGCCGTAGACCCAGACCCCTTGCTGTTTGAGCTGCTCGAGGTAGCGAGGAATGTTTTTGACCTGTAGCAAAGGGATTTTACTGGCTGTGCCTGCCGAGGCCTTCATCACCAGGGCAGACAGCGGTGCGCTTCTGCGTTCTTCTGTTACCACTCCATGCGCCCCTAGGGCAAACGCGCTGCGGATGATGGCCCCATAGTTGCGTGGGTCGGTGATGCCGTCCAGCACCACCAGCAAAACCTGCTCACCGCGCTTTTTTGCCAGCCGAAAAGGGGCCTCGAGGTCGGCGTAGGCAAGCTCTGCAATCTCGGCCACCAGCCCTTGGTGCTGGGTGGTTCGCACCATCTGATCGAGTTGGATGCGCGGTACCGTTTGGTACGAAGCCCCCAGTTTGTCCAGCTCTCTTAAAAGCCAAGCTTCCACGCCCTTAGCTACCCAGACCTGCTCCACCCAGCCTTCGCGTAAGGCCTCCAAGACCGGGTTGCGCCCATAGATCAACATGGGAACAGTCTAAACTGACCGGTAGCTGGTGGCGGCCAGAAATTTTGATTTTTTTCAGCATCGCCGGGCTCTTTATGGGAACCGCTTTATACCAGTTTCGCTTGAATCCTTCACCGCCATGGGCAGTCCGAGGTCAAGGATTCAAGCCGACAAAGGGGATAGAAAAGCATTTCGGCAGTACCGTTTAGACTTTCAAAAGTTAACGATACTGCCGGAATGCGTATCAGTCCTGACGACCCAGGTTTCTGCACACGCGGCTCGAGCTACGAGACCGGCGTCACCGCAGCAGTATCCTCCTCGCCAGTGCGAATGCGGTAAACCTTCTCTACCGGGATCACAAAAATTTTGCCGTCCCCCACCTCGCCGGTGCGGGCCCCGGTCAGGATAGCCCGCACAGTTGGCTCAACAAAGTGGTCCGAAACGCCAATTTCCAGCCGAACCTTTTCGGAAAGCTCCATCTTTACGGTGGTGCCCCGGTAGGTTTCAACCCGCTCGGTCTCGCCACCGTGCCCCTGTATGCGGCTGATGGATAAACCCCGCACCTCGGCCTTGAAGAGGGCCTCGAGTACATCGTTGAGCTTTTCGCTCCGGATAATGGCAACAATCAGCTTCATCAAGCCCTCCCTTAGTCGGTGCCACCCGCTGGCTTGGGTCTGGCAGCCGGTAGAACGGTCTCGCTCTTTACCAGGATGGCCCCTTCACCGCTGGTGTAGGCCTCTTCACCATGCTGGCTGACATCCATGCCCACCCCTTCTTCCTTGGCAGTCGCCTTGAGGGGGGTGATGGCCCCCACCAGCTTAAGCAACACAAAGGTTATAGCTCCGCTGTACACCACCGCTATAAGCACGGCGAAGGCCTGGATCAGCACCTGGGCAGGATTGCCTGCAATCAGGCCATCAAACAAACCGTTGACCGACTTTTGCGCAAACACCCCGGTCAGGATCGCGCCCGTAATACCGCCAATCCCGTGCGCTGCAAACACATCCAACGAGTCATCCATCCCGCTCCTAGCCCGCCATAAGAGCACAAAATAGCTGGGGAAGGCTCCAATCGCCCCCATCACCAGTGCGTAGAAGGGGGCGACAAAAGCAGCCGCAGGGGTAATTACCACCAGGCCCACCACAATCGCAGTAGCCAACCCCACGGCGGTCACCCGCCCCGTGCGCAACAGATCAATAAGCGACCACACCACAATGGTCGCAGCAGGGGCCAGGATGGTGTTGGTGAGGGCCAGCCCGGCCGTAGCACTGGCCGCCCAGGCGCTGCCGGCATTGAAGCCAAACCAGCCAAACCACAGCAGCGCAGCTCCCAGCAAAACAAAAGGCACGTTGTGCGGCAGGATGGCCTGCCGTCCGAAGTCTTTACGGGCCCCCAGCACCAGGGCCGCCACCACCGCGGCAATCCCGGAGTTGATATGCACCACCGTACCGCCAGCAAAGTCCCAGGCCCCCAGATCAGCCAGAAAACCGCCCCCCCAGACCCACTTGGCAATGGGGGCGTAGACCAAAAGGCTCCAGAGGGTGACGAACAGCAAAAAGGCCGGGAAGCGCATCCGCTCGACCACCGCCCCCGAGATTAGAGCAGCGGTGATGATGGCAAAGGTTCCCTGGAAGATCATCCAGAGCATGTGGGGAATGGTGAGGGAAACAATCGCCCCCTTGTTCTCCATACCCACGTTATTTAAGAACACGTAACGCAGGTCGCCAATGAAGTTGCCATCCCCGGAGAGGGCCAGGGTGTAGCCCAGCAAGGCCCAGGCCACGGCCACAAAGCCCAGCGCCGAGAAGCTCATCATCATGGTGTTAAGGGCGTTTTTAGAACGAACCATCCCCCCATAAAAGAAAGCCAGCGCTGGCGTCATTAGCAGAACCAGGCCGGTGGCTACCAGCATCCAGGCGGTGTCGGCAGCGTTGAACTCAGGGTCTTGGGCGAAAGCCAGGCCACCCAGCAATACCGTCAAGCCAAGCGGTAGTCGAAGGTTTTTCATCAACCCTTCACCTCCTGAGCACTAGGCTACCGATGGATTGTACAAATTGTCAATGCTTTTTGTGACATCTGTTAATATTTTTATTTACACTATGCAATTTACTGTAATGTAAGTCGCCTTATTTTGGACAATATATGCCAGATGTCCAGAAAAAATTTGACATACCCTGGATTCATGCGCCGGGCCACCGCGAGCTGTCCTACAATGCAATCCACCATACCCCCTACAACCCATTTGGCTCTAAACTAGAATTCGAGCATGACCGAGCGGCAGCGGCGCATACTGCACCTTCTGGTAGATACCTACATCCAGACCCAAGCCCCCGTGCCTTCGGGGGTGCTGGCCCAGCAGTTGTCGCTTTCGCCGGCCACCGTGCGGTATGAGCTGATTGAGCTCGAGCAACAAGGCTTAATCGGCAAACCGCATACTTCGGCAGGTCGTGTACCCACCCGCGCCGGATTCCATCACTACGCGCTCTCCAAACTACCCCCCAACCCCTTGCCCCAGGCCATGCTGGAGAAACTAGCCCAGGTGCTGGAGGATGCCGGCCCAAGGCGAGAAACGCTGCTGGTGCAGGTAGCCTCCAAGTTAGCCGGCTACCCCGCTACCCTGCGGCTACGGCCTCAGCGCGCACCCAAGCTTTTGCAGGTGCACCTTTCCAACCTGACATCTGGCAAAGTTTTGGCGGTGGCAGTGCTGGAAGGTGGACGGGTTCGCGAAGCCCGTATCGAGCTGTCCTTCACACCCACCGAAGCCCAGCTCAATGAGGCCGAGCAACGCTTGTACAAGGCCAACGGGCCGGTTAAGGCCAGCACACCTGCCATGATGGAACTGTACGAATCCATCGGAAGGGCCTTCGCCCAGGGCAGCCAAGAAGAGTACCGCGAGGGAATGGGCCTCTTGCTTAGTGAGCCCGAAGCCCAAAACCCTCTATTCCTGCGCCAAGCCATTGCGGTGTTCGAGTCCCCCAGCGACTCCACCTTTACCCCGCCCGGCGGTGTGAATGTTCGGGTTGGTGAAAATGAAGGGCTTTCGTTGGTGCAAGCCGGCATTAAGATCAACGACCAGATCGGCGAGCTGACCCTTCTAGGCCCGGTTCGCATGCGCTACGAAAGGGCCTTATCGGTAGCTTTTACCATGAGCCAGGTGTACATGGGAAAGTGACCAGGCCATACTGGAGGCGCTCTCAACCCTATGCATCTAAACCACAGCCCTGGACTATTCTTTTAAATATGCGCGTACAGGTGTTGTTGTTTGCCCTTTTCCGTGAGCAGGCCGGCCAGGCCCGGCTGCAGCTCGAGCTGCCCGAAGGTTCCACCGTGGCCGATGTCAAAGCCCTGCTGGAAGCCCAGTATCCCCTGCAGCTCAGCGGTGGACTGGCTGCCATCAACGAACAGCTCGCCCAACCCCACCAGCCACTCAAGGACGGTGACGAGCTGGCCTTCTTACCACCAGTATCGGGCGGATCCACTACACACGCTGCCGATCCAGCCCTGGCAAGCGGAAACGAAAGCTTTGGCCTGACCTACGAAGCCCTGGCCCTACAACCCTGGATAGACTGGGCTTCAGACGAACCCTACGGCGCGGTGGTCAGCTTTCTGGGCACCACCCGTAGCCCCAACAAAGGCCTAGTGGTGAGCCATCTGGAGTACGAGGCCTACCCCAGCATGGCCGAGAAGGTAATGCAGCAGATTATCGCCGAGATGCGCACGCGCTGGGTGCTGGGCCGTGTGGCCTTGTGGCACCGCCTGGGCCGGGTGCTGCCGGGTGAAAGCTCGATCTTAATAGTGGTCTCGGCACCCCACCGCCCCGAGGCTTTCGAAGCCTGCCGCTATGCCATTGAGCGGGTCAAACAAATTCTTCCGGTTTGGAAAAAGGAATTCCTGCCCGACGGCTCCCATTGGGTAGAGGGGCATGCATCGGAGGAACACCGCCTTTAACACCCTTTACAGCCTCCTGTCGGGAAGCCTCAATGCAAAGCATGAGAAAGACCGCCCTGGACTGAGTATCTACAACACCCCAATTGTCCTGTCGCGTTGGACAAACGCGAGCGCCTATGCTATAAATGACAGGTATGTCTCAGCATAGGGTCTAGAGTCCCTGGGGAGACAACCCGTCGCGCAGACCATCCACAGCCCAGTCCCAGAGCAATCTGGGCGGGGTTTTAGCGCGACGAACGGCAAAGGCAGAGAGGAAACAGGCGAATGGAAGACCAAGCTACCCAGACTCCAGTGGAAACTGGAAAAGAACCCCAAGCTTTTAGCATGGAGCAGGCCCTGCAGGACGCAGAGGCAAGGCTCGAGAAGACCGTCCAGCGCGGCCAGATTGTCACCGGCACAGTGGTGTTCGTCACCAACGACGGCGTGATGGTAGACATCGGGGCGCGCACCGAAGCCGTTATTCCGTTCAATCAGCTCACCGAGGAGAACCTGTCTGAAGAGGAGCTCAAGAATCTCCTCAAGCCAGGGGATACCGTGACTGCTTACGTGGTTCGGGCCGACCTCGAGAACGGCCAGGTGGTGCTCTCTAAAAAGAGGGCCGAGGCCGACCAGAGCTGGGTCAAGATTCAGGCCCTCTACGAGCAGGGCGAACCGGTAATGGTGCAGGTTAAGGAAAAGGTCAAAGGGGGTCTGGTAGCAACCATTGAGGGCCTTCGCGCCTTCCTGCCTGCCAGCCAGGTGGATCTGAAGCGCACCCCCGAGCTCGACGAGTATGTAGGCCAGAGCTTTTTGGTCAAAATCATCGAGCTTAATCGCAAAAAGGGCCGGATTATCCTGTCGCGCCGTACGGTGCTGGAAGCTGAGCAAAAAGCAGCCCGGAGCCGGATACTCGCCAGCTTGAAAGAGGGCGACATTGTCGAGGGCCAGGTGGTTGAGGTCACCGATTTTGGCGTGTTTGTGGCTTTAGGCGGCGTGGATGGCCTGGTGCACCGCAGCGAAATCACCTGGGGCCGCTTCAATCACCCCAAGGATGTGGTGCAGAAGGGCCAGACCGTCAAAGCCAAGGTGCTCTCGGTGGACACCGAGCGCGAACGGGTCAACCTCTCGATGAAAGCCCTCTCCCAGGATCCCTGGCTGACCGTCTCAGAAAAATACCCCGTGGGCTCCAGGCTCATTGGCAAGGTGGTAGGCCTAACCCAGTTCGGGGCCTTTGTGGAGGTGGAGCCCGGCCTCGAGGGTCTGATTCACATCTCCGAGCTGTCCTGGACCAAGCGCCCCAAGCACCCTGGCGAGATCTTGAAAGAGGGCCAGGAGGTTGAGGCCCAGGTTCTGCGCATTGACCCGGAGGAGCGCCGGCTCTCGCTGGGCTTAAAGCAGACCCAACCCGACCCCTGGAAGAGCCTACCCGACCGCTACCCCCCGGGCACCCCAGTCAAGGGCAAGGTCACAGGCCTCACCGACTTCGGGGTGTTTGTAGAGATCGAGCCGGGCATCGAAGGCCTGATTCACGTCTCCGAGCTAGCCTACGAGCGCGTCGAGAAGCCTTCCGAGATCTTCAAGAAGGGCGACGAGGTTGAGGCGGCCATCCTCCAGATTGACCCGGTAGAGCAGCGCATCAGCCTCTCACGCAAACGCCTGCTACCTCCTCCGGCCCATGCAGTCAGCATCCCCGGCGGCGAGGAAGGCGAGGGTCGCAAGAACCGCCGCGAGGGCAAAGAAGGCGAGCGCCCCAAGCGTTCGAAGAGCAAGGGTGGGGCTCGCGAAGGGCGCAGCCGCGACCACGACTACGAGTACGGCATGGGTGGTGGGGCCGCCTCCTATACCAACTACGATCCCAGCGTGGTGGCTACCTCCAACACCAACGTGAAGCTCGGTGATGTGTTCGGCGATCTCCTGAGCCAGCTTGCGCTGGAAGAGGACAAAGACAAAGAAAAGGCCTAACCATTACTCTGCCAGACAGCAGCCGCCCAGGTGGGCGGCTATTTTCATGGAGATCGGCGTTTGGTGATACGGCTCCCAAAAGCCAGTCATACCGGATTCAAAAAGATAATCTTCCAAAGCAAAGACCTCCAGAGGCTATCTTTTTGAATCCTAGAGCACTCCCTTCGGTCGGGTTGGTGCGCCGCCTTCCAGCGCCGAACTAAGCGAGTCTGGTATTAAAACCCCAAAAACCGCCCATTTTCCTGCAAAACCACCCCATCGGCCAGAAGACGCCCCCCCTGGCGCAAGTCCAGGATCAGATCCCAGTGGATCGAGGAGGTGTTGGTTCCGCCGGTTTCGGGGTAGCTCTGGCCCAAAGCCAGGTGCACCGTGCCGCCGATTTTTTCGTCGTAGAGGATGAGGCCGGTGGGGTGAGTGATACCGAAGTTGGTGCCGATGCCCAGCTCGCCCAAGCAGCGGGCTCCTGGGTCGGCCTCGAGCATTTTCAGCAGGTATTGCTCGCCGGTCTGAGCGCTGGCCTCTACCACCCGCCCTTCCCGAAAAAATAGGCGCACCCCCTCCACCCGCTGCCCCGATACCACCACTGGCAGGTTGAAGTGTACCTGGCCCTCAACCGAGGCCTCGAGCGGGCTGGTAAACACCTCACCGCTGGGCATGTTGCGCTTGCCGTCGGAGTTGATCCAGGTGCGCCCTTCCACCGATAAGCGCAGGTCGGTTCCGTCGGCCTGGATGCGGAGTTCCTTTACCTTACGCAGCCGCTCGATGAGGGCGGCCTGGAATGCCGAAAGTTCGTGCCAGGCCGCAATGGGATCGGGCCGGTCGAGGTACAAGGCCCGCTCCACCAAGGCCCGGAACCCAGCGGTGGACATGCCGGCCTGCTGGGCATAGCCAGCGGTGGGGTATAGGGTCAGACACCAGCGCTTGCGGGCCCGCATCTGTTTGTAGGGCCGCCAGCCTGCTTCAAACTGGGCTATGCGGGCTGGGGGCACCTCGCTGAGCTCGAGCGGATTCTGGGCGCTCTCGATGCGTAGGCTGGCATCCACCTGTTCCATGAGCTGCATCTGGGGTCTTGGGGGCCGATCCAGCCAGGCCTCGCCCAGCATAAAGAAGGGCCTCGAGACCGCCGCCGGAAATAGCTGCACAATGGGGTAGGCACCACACTGCAAAACCACCTCATGCAGGGCCTCGAGCAAGGGGAGGGCGGCGGGTTCAGCTTCAATCAGCACGGTCTGACCCGGTTGCAAGTCCAGGCAGTAGCGCGCCAGTAACCAGGCAAAGCGGCCTTCCATATCCTCAAAGTTATACCGGAGACCGTTGGAATTTTGCCCAGCACATCGAGCAAATTACCCTGTCGAAATCCTCAGGCGCATATGCACGTGAAATTCACCACTTCTGCGCTATGATGTAAAAAGCATGAGCGAAGTCAAAATCACACCGCTGGCCCGTCGTCTGGCGGAAGAGAACGGCATAGACTGGCGTCAAATTAAGGGCACCGGCCCCGACGGCACGGTGGTAGAGCGTGATATCCTAGCCTTCCTGGCAAAGGTTATGGCGGGTGAGGTCAACCTGCCGCCCACCCCCGAGGAGACGGCCCCTCCGGCCAGCGTCGTTCCCGACATGACCCAGGCCCAGGCGGTTCTGCAGAAGGAAGGGGTGCAGCTTGGCGATCTGGTGCCCTCGAGCCCCAGCACCCCCCCACCACCGGCATCGGCCCTGCCCACCCTGGAAGACATCGAGTTCGACCTCGACCTCGAGCCCACCCCTCCCCCTCCGGTACCCCCGGCCAGCGCGGCCTTCGAGGAAGCCCCCACGCTGGCCTCCGAGCCTGAAATCGTACCCAATTTTGAAGAGCCAGAGCCGCTCGTAAGCACCGGGCCTCTTTCCACCCTCCAGTGGGAGGAGCCCGAGCCTCTAAGCCCGCTCCCCGAGGTCAACCCCGAGCTGGCCAGCCTGCCCCCCTTGCCCAGTGAGCCCGACCTCGAGCCCCCCAGCAGCGCCAACAAGCTAATCTGGGAAACCCAGGAGGTTCTGACCGCCCCCGAGGTTCCTCCCCCTGCACCCGAACCCTTAGCGCCCGGCATGAGCTTCACCAACGTCCCCGAACCCCGCCTGGCTGAAGCCGAGCCTCCACCCACCCCTGGGTATCAACCCCCGGTCGAAGCGCCCCCGACACCCCCTGCGGCTGCCATACCCACCCCTTTCGCCGACACCGGTCTAGGCATCGCTCCTGGCGCGGAAGCTACGCCCAGCACCCACATGCTGCGGGTTCAGGCCTGGCAGCGGCTGGTAGCCATTGCTCCCGCACAAGAGGCCGCCCAAACCCTGAGCGAGGCCTGGCACATGGAGGTGGGGCTGGACGCTCTGCTGTACCGGGCGGTTGACAAAGCCCTATCCGACACTCAAACCCCCCTGCGCCCCACCAAAGGCCGCCTCGAGGGCAACGAGCTCAAAAGCCTGCGGGTGGCCCCCGCCCAGTCGTTGCGGGGCACCCTGGACTCGCTGCGCATGGCCTCTGAACCCGCCGAAGGGCTGGTGGTGCTCTCGCTGGCGGACAGCGCCTTCGATCAGGTCATCTTCCCTGGCCTCTCCACCCTCACCCTGGGCCGGGCCAGCGGCGGCCATGCTTTGCTCTCGCTTTCGGGTGATATGCAAGCCGACCAGGCCGGAAAGCTCTTGGAGCGCATCGCCTACTACCTCGAGCGCCCCATCCTGCTGGCCTAACCCACAGGCCAATCGGCGCTTGTGCAAAACTTGCAATAAAAACATCCTGTAGATAGTTTGATTAAGCTCGCTTTAAGATAACTCGTCCGCAACTAGGCACAGGGGGGGGCTTGTGCTAGGCTCGAGGCATGAGGAAAACACCCTGGCTTCTGCTTTTGCTGCCGCTGGTGCTCTCGAGCTGCATTGTTGTGGTCGACTTACCGGTATCTAACTTCCGTTTCGACAGCAACTGGCAGCGTACAACCGATGGAGCCTATGTGTTCTGCACCAACCAAGACAGCTACATACGCTATAGCTTCAGCGGACCCAGTCCAGATCGCATTCGAACCATCACTGAGATTTATCGAGGAGAAATCTCAGGAAGAGAATTGCCAGTACTTCGTCCGAAATCAGATCTAAACTATTCAGGTGGCAGATATACTTTTGTTGGTAAACTTACCTTCGGTGATACAGGCATTCCACAAAGCTTGCAACCGTTTTCGATAGTGGTAGTTCCCACCCTTCCCCCCCCTGTCACTACCAACCCACCCCGCGCTGCCATAAACGGTGCAACCGAGGTGACGGTGGAAGTGGTCAACACTGCAGGCATCACCTATCGCGGAACCTACACCTACATTACCTATGCCAACTGCCCCTAGAAAGGACTTTTGAATCCTATGCTTCGCCCGCTTTTGCTTCTTTTGCTGGCTTTTGCCCTTTCTTCGTGCATCCTTCTGGTGGAAGAGGACGAACCCCGGCGACCCGTCCAGCCGGTGCAGCCCGTTACGCCGGTTACCCCGGTACAGCCCAGCATTGTGACGCCCGGCCCCGGCACCTTCACCTACCGCTGCAGCGGGGGGACGCTGGTGGTGAACTACCTGGACAGCAACAACCTGCGGCTGTTCTACGATGGCGCCTTCCAGAACCTGAGCCTGGTGCGGCGCAGCCCCACCCTGCTGTTTAGCGGCGGGGCCGGGGGTGCTTATACCTGGGAGTGGACGGGCAGCCGTGGCACTCTTACGGTGCGGGGCCAGGTGGTGCTTAGCAATTGCGCTCTGTAAAAAATCACACGAGCGGAGGCGGTATGAAAAAAATCATCGGCATATTGGGCCTGGCATTGCTTTCTTCGGCCTTGGCACAGCCTTTGCGTCCTCAAAGCATCATTGTGAACCCCACCCCTCCACAAGACCTGCAGGTGCGGGTCTGGGTGGATAAGGATCCGGGCAAAACCGGCAACCCGGTTTACCAGTTTGGCGAGAACATCCAGATCTCGGTGCAGGTTACGCAGCCGGCTTTTGTGTACCTCTTCAGCGTGCGGGCCACCGGCGAGATCAACGGGATTCTGCCCAACGCCTTCGAGCAGCAAAACTTCCTCCAGGCCGGCGAGGTGCGCACCTTCCCCGGCATCGGGGCCCCCTACACCTTTACGGTGGAAGGCCCGGCGGGGCAGGACAGGGTGCTGGCAGTGGCCAGCCGCCGTCCGCTGGACGTTTCGGAGATTGTGGACATCCAGACCGGGCGGGCCCGCATCCAGGGCGAGAGCAACCTGGCCCGGGCCCTCTCGATTGTGGTTACGCCCATCCCCACCAACGACTGGGTGACCGATGAGGCCTATTTCATTGCCGGGCAACTGCCCCCGCCCCCGCCCAGCACCGGTACCCTGTCGCTCAACAGCACCCCCAGCGGGGCCCAGGCGCTTATCAACGGGCGCTTGGTGGGTACTACGCCCCTCACCCTCGAGCTGCTGCCGGGTAGGTACAACCTCGAGCTGCGCCGCAGCGGCTACAACCCCCTGCGCACGGCCTTTACCATCCAGGCCGGCCAGGTTACGCGGCTCAACCTGACCCTCGTCGCCACCCCACCGCCCACCGGCGTTTTGTCGGTGGAGAGCAACCCCTCGGGCGCACAGGTGCTCATCAATGGCCGGGTGGTGGGCAACACCCCCCTCAACATCACCCTCAACCCCGGTAGCTACACGGTGGAACTGCGCCGCGGCGGGTTCAGCCCCTTCCGCACCCTGGTTACCATTCAGGCGGGCCGCACCACGCGCCTGACCGCCAACCTGATCAGCATTGCGCCCCCACCACCACCGGTTCAGCCCGTCCAGCCGGTGCAACCCGTGCAGCCCGTCCAACCGGTTCAGCCGGTGCGCCCACCCTCGGGCTCCTTCACCTACACCTGCCAGGGCGGCACGCTGGTGGTCAACTACATCAGCAGCAGCCAGGTGCGCCTGTTCTACGACGGGGCCTTCCAGACCCTGCCCCTGGTGCGTAGCGGCGCGGAGCTGGTCTATTCCAACAACATCTACACCTGGGAGATCGGGCAGGTAGGCCGCCTGATTGTACGGGGGCAGGTGGTGCTCTCGAACTGCCGGATTTAGTTTTTCGGTGCCTCGAGCTGCCAGAGGGCTCGAGGCGCTCTTTTTGCAAATCACTTTACAATCTTTATCAGTTTTTGCCCCACAATGAGCTTCTATGGAATGGCTAACCCAGCCCTGGCCCTGGTACGTGGCCGGCCCCTTGATTGGCCTGACCGTACCCCTACTGCTCCTGATTGGCAACCGGCGCTTTGGCATCTCCTCTTCGCTGCGGCACGTGTGCGCCGCGCTGGGCAGCCGGCTGCCCTTCTTCCAGTACAACTGGCGGGCCGAAAGCTGGAACCTGGCCTTTGTGCTGGGCATCGTGCTGGGGGGGTTTGTGGCGGGGGTGCTACTGGCCAACCCCAACCCGGTGCAGCTTAATCCCCAGACCGCAGGGGCCCTTCAGCAGATGGGGGTCTCGGCGGATTCGGGTTTTCTGCCCAAAGAATTGTTCTCCTGGCAGGCGGTGTTGAGTCCGGTGGGGTTCTTGTTTTTGCTCCTGGGCGGCTTTTTGATTGGCTTTGGGGCCCGCTGGGCGGCGGGGTGCACCTCGGGCCACTCCATTACGGGGCTGGCCGCGCTACAACTGCCCTCCCTGCTGGCCACCCTGGGCTTTTTCGCGGGCGGCCTGGTCGCGGCCCATTTCATCCTGCCCTGGGCCCTGGGTCTCCTGAGGTGAAGCATGGCACTCCCGATTCGTGACGAGTTCGAGCTGCAAAGCAAAGCCCACACCCCCGGCGCGGTGGGCCTGCTGGCGTACCTACCCTACCTGCTGGCCGGGGCTTTCTTTGGCATAGTGGCCATCCGCAGCGAGATTGCCTCGTGGTACCGCATCTACGAGATGTTCCGCTTCGAGTCGTTTCACATGTACGGGGTGATTGGCAGCGCGGTGCTCACCGCGTCCCTCTCGCTGTGGCTCCTGCGGAAACTGGAGGTGAGGTCGCGCGACGGTGAGCCCCTGCGCGTGCGGCCCGCCGACCCCGGGCGCTACCGCTATCTGCTGGGCGGGGTGGTGTTTGGGCTGGGCTGGGGGCTGGTGGGGGCCTGCCCCGGCCCCATCTACGCGCTCTTGGGCAGCGGCTATGCCGGGGCGCTGGTGATCCTGCTGGGGGCGCTGCTGGGCACCTATGTGTATGGCCTGGTGCAGCGCCACCTGCCGCACTAATCCGGTTCCCAAAAGGCCAGGGCCTGCTCGAGGTCGGTTTGCTCCTGCCGCACCCGTTCTACCTGCGGCAGCCTGGCTAGGTGTTGCCGTCTGGCTTGCAGTTCGGCCCATAACAGAGGATGCCGGGCCTTGAGCAGCAGCGGCCCATAGCGCAGGGCGGCCTCGAGCGGCAGCCCTTGGTAGGCCGTACAGGGCCCCCGCGCCAGGGTCAGGATGCTGTAGCGCCAGAAGCCCTGCACCATCTGTTCGTTGACCAGGGCGTAGCCGGCTTCCAGCGCCCAGCGGCGCAGGGGCAGGGCGCTGTCGTTGGGCTGGAGCACCAGGCGGGGCGGTAGCCGCTCGGGGTGGGCCGAGAGAATCTGAACCATCAGGCGGGCCCCCATCCCGCACAGACTCAGCGAGTCGGCCTCGCCCGGTTCCAAAGGCCCCAGCCCGTCGCCCAGCCGCACCTCCGCGCAGAGGCCCTGCAAAGCCCGCCTCGAGTTCTCCCAGGGCCCCCTGTGCTTCTCCACCACGATCACCCGCTCTACCCGCCCGCTCAGGAGCAGGTAGCGGGGCAGCAGGGCGTGGTCGGAGCCGATGTCGGCGTGGGTCGGGGCGCTTATTTCCTGGGCCACCGCTTGTAGGCGGGGCTCGAGTTTAGCGGTAGATCCAGGCATAGGCCACCAGCAGCGTTACCAGCGTGAGCGGCAGGCCAAAGCGCAGGTGCTCCCCAAAACCCAGGTGGTAGCCCTCGCGCCGGGCCGCCTCGGCCACAATCAGGTTGGCCACCGAACCCAAAAGGGTCAGGTTGCCCGCCAGGGTGGAGGCCGCCGCCAGCAGCAGCCAGCCCTGGGTATCCCCCGCCGGAATCAAGGGGTACAGCAGCAGCACCGCCGGCACGTTGGAGATTAGGTTGGAGAGCAGCACCGTCACCCCCACCAGGCCGGGGGCGGTGGCGGCCAGGGGCTCCAGCAGGGCCAGGATGCCCAGCTTCTTGACCGCGGCCGTGACCATGAACAGGCCCGAGAACATCACCAACAGCTCCCAGTCCACCCGCATAAAAAAGCGCTCCGAACGGATGCGGCGGCTCCACAGCAACAGCCCCGCGGCAATCAGGGCGGCCTGGGCCAGCGGGTAGCCCAGCACAAAGGCGGCCAGCAGGGCCAGGGTAATCCAGACCCCCTTGAACAAAAGCGCCCGGTTGAAGCGGAAGCGCAAGGGCGGCAGGGGCGGCAGGGGGGCCCTCGAGCGCACCGCCGGGTACAGCGCGTACAAAAGCCCCACCTGCACCGCCAGGCCCAGCAGGGCCACCGGGGTCAGGGCCGCGGCAAAGTCCAGGTAGGTAATCCCGGACAGGCTTCCCACCACAATGTTCTGGGGGTTGCCGGTCAGGGTGGCCACACTGCCCAGGTTGGTAGCCCCGGCCAGGGCCAGCAGGTAGGGTACGGGCGGCAGCCCCAGGGTGCGGGTGAGGGCCAGCACCAGCGGGGTGAAGAGGATGGCGATGGTGTCGTTGAGGAAGAGCGCCGACAGCAGGCCGGTGCCAAAGGTAAGCCAGACCAGGAGGCCCAGCGGCGAGCGGGCCAGGTGCACCAGCCCATTCAGCGTCAGCTGAAAAAACCCCGCATAGGCCAGGTGGGTGTTGAGCACCATCACCCCAAACAAAAACCCCAGGGTATGGGGCTCCAGGGCCCGCCAGGCCTGCTCGAAGTCGAGCACGCCCAGCACAATCAGAAAAGCAGCCCCGGTAAGGGCGATGGCCGCACGGTTCATGCGGTAGCCGGGCCAGTAGCCCAGGCCCAGGCCCAGGTAGGTCAGGCCCAGCACCAGATAGGCGAGCAGTTCCACCCCGTTCATCCCAAACCCCATCCAAATTTTCTCACACGCTTGGGCGCTGGGGGCAAGCCCAAAAGGCGCAGGGAGCCCCCGGTCAGAGGCCCCCCATGCCCAAACCCGTATCAGACCTTTTCAGTGCGCTGCTCGGCCGTCTGCAACACCCGTAGCAGGGCCTGGGCCTGCTCGAGCCGCTCGATAAAGTAGCTCGAGCCGGTCTCACTCAGGGCTTCGTACTCACCGCGCTCAGCATCCACCCGCACCGCCACCACCCGCCGGGTCTGGATAAAAATCTCGGCCCAGGGCAGGTATTCTTCGATTCTGCTCATACTCAGATAAAAATAGCGGAGAAAAACCAAAGGCCATGTCGAAATTCGACAGCAAAACGGCCTCGAGCGTTTCTTAGACTTCTCAGCCTAATAGGGTGCCGCTTCTTGGTTTACTAGCGCAGGGCCAAGGGGCGCCAGGCCTTATCGAGAGCTCAGCCCGGCCGGGCTTTGGGGCCAGAACTGCACCAGCAGCTCCCGCAGGCCCACCAGAGCACCTGCCATCACCAGGGTCAGAATCAACCAGACCGATACCACCTCACCCAGAGCCGGTGCTTCGGTGCGCCATAAACGGGGCCTTCGCACCAGTTGAGCAGCCGCAAAAGCCGCAAATACCGTGAATAGGAACCAAATAAATCCGAACATATTGTGCCCAGGTTAGCACCCCGGCTGGCCCGGGCCTGTGCAAAAATACCAGGGAAGTTGGGGCCATGTCCGATACCAGTCTGCCCATCTATTCTGTTTTACCCGCGCTGCGAAAGGCCCTGGACACGCATCGCACGGCCATCCTGCAAGCCCCGCCCGGTGCGGGCAAGAGCACGGTGCTGCCGCTGGAACTGCTCCACGAGCCCTGGCTCGAGGGCCAGAAGATCTGGATGCTCCAGCCCCGCCGCCTGGCCGCCCGCAACGTGGCGGCCCGCATGGCCGACCTGCTGGGGGAGCCGGTGGGCCAGACCGTGGGCTACCAGGTGCGCTTCGAGCGGCGGGTGGGGCCCGCCACCCGCATCGAGGTGCTCACCGAGGGCATCCTGACCCGCCGCCTGCAACAGGACCCCGGCCTGGAAGGGGTGGGGCTGATCCTCTTCGACGAGTTCCACGAGCGCAGCCTGCAGGCCGATCTGGGCCTGGTGCTGTGCCGCGAGGTGCAGCAGGCCCTGCGCCCGGATCTGCGCCTCTTGCTGATGTCGGCCACCCTGGATGCAGAGGGGCTGGGCACGTTTTTACAAGCCCCCGTGCTAACCGCGGAAGGCCGGCAGTACCCGGTAGAGATCCGCTACCTGCCCCGTGACCCCGAGGGCCCCCTGCCGGGGGTGGTGGCCGCTGCGGTCTCGCGGGCCCTGGCCGAGCATGCGGGCGATGTGCTGGTCTTTCTGCCGGGGGTGGCTGAGATTGCCCGTGTAGAGCGGCTGCTGACCGAGCGGCATCCCGAGATAAAAATCACCCCGCTTTATGGCGACCTGCCCCTGGCCGCCCAGCAGGCCGCCATCCTGCCCGATCCGAGGCAACGCAAGGTGGTGCTGGCGACCTCCATCGCCGAGACCAGCCTGACCATCGAGGGCATCCGGGTGGTGGTGGACTCGGGGTACTCGAGGCTTCCACGTTTCGAGGCACGCAGCGGCCTCACCCGCCTGGTCACCGTGCGGGTCACCCGCGATGCTGCCCAGCAGCGGGCCGGGCGGGCCGGGCGCCTGGGGCCGGGGGTCTGCTACCGCCTGTGGAGCCCGGCCACCGATGCACAGCTACTACCCCAGCGCCGACCGGAGATTCTGGAAGCCGACCTGGCCTCCTTGGTGCTCGAGCTGGCCCGCTGGGGGGTGCAGGATCCCTACGCCCTGGACTGGGTCACACCGCCCCCCGCCGGGGCTTTGCGGCAGGCCCGCGATCTGCTCGAGGCCCTGGGGGCGCTGGAAAACCACACCCTGACCGAGCGGGGCAAGGCCCTGCTCGAGTGGCCCACCCACCCCCGGCTGGCCCATCTGCTGCTGGAGGGTCTGGCTTTGGGGCAGGGCGCCCTCGCCGCCGACTTGGCGGCGCTGCTGGAGGAGCGCGACCCCCTGCCCCGCGAGGCCGGGGCCGACCTGGGCCTGCGGATCGAAGCCCTGCGGCACTGGCGCCAGACCCGGCAGGCTTTGCACGGTGCCGAGACCGGCGCGCTGTCCAGGGTGGAGCGCCTCAGCCAGGAGTGGCGCAAGCGGCTGGGGGTGACAACCGACAACCGCCCCCCCGACCCGCACACGGTGGGCCTGCTGGTGGCCCAGGCCTACCCCGATCGCCTGGCCCAGCTGCGCGAGGGCGACCGCCTGCGCTACCGGCTCTCGGGGGGGCGCGGGGTACGGCTGGGCGAGGACGACCCCCTGGCCGGCACCCCCTGGCTGGCCGTGGCCCATCTGGATGCCGGCCAGGAGGAAGGG
This sequence comes from Meiothermus taiwanensis WR-220, assembly GCF_003568585.1. Lineage (NCBI taxonomy): Bacteria > Thermotogati > Deinococcota > Deinococci > Thermales > Thermaceae > Meiothermus > Meiothermus taiwanensis. Next base: position 61,662 of record NZ_CP021130.1, on the reverse strand, counting down.
CGCATCTTTCTGGCTGCTCCGGTCGAGCCCGAGCGTCTGGCCCCCCTGGCCCGTCCCGTGGAGCATATCGCCTGGGACGCCCGCAACGGGGTTCTGGTAGCCCAGCGCGAGCTGCGGATTGGGGAGGTGGTGCTATCCAAAGAGCCCCTGGCCCACCTCGAGCCCGCCAGGCGCCGCGAGGTGCTGTGCCAAGCAGTTCGCAGCGAGGGTTTGGGGCTTCTGCCCTGGACGGAAGCGCTGCGCCAGTGGCAGGCCCGCGTGCTGAGCCTGCGCCGCTGGCGGCCTGAGGAGGGCTGGCCCGATGTCTCGGACGCCCACCTGCTGGAGACCCTCGAGGACTGGCTGGCCCCCTGGCTGGACGGGGTCTCGCGCCGCGAGGACTTTGGCCGGCTCGAGCTCCAAAGCCTGCTGGGCGGGCTTCTGCCCTGGCCTCTACCGGCCCGCCTGGAGGCGCTGGCTCCTACGAGGCTCGAGGTGCCCAGCGGCTCGAAAATCAAGCTCACCTACAGCCCCGATGGCAGCCCGCCGGTGCTGGCGGTCAAGCTACAGGAGCTCTTTGGCCTGGCCGATACCCCCACCGTCAACGAGGGCCGCACCCCGGTTTTGCTGCACCTGCTCTCCCCCGCCGGGCGGCCCATCCAGGTGACCCAGGATCTCAAGAGCTTCTGGAACAACACCTACCCCGAGGTTCGCAAGGAGCTGCGCGGGCGCTACAGCAAGCACCCCTGGCCCGAGGATCCCTGGAACGCCGAGCCCACCCGAAAAACCAAGCCGCGGTGAGAAGCGCCTACGGCTCGGCAGGCTCTGGTTCCAGATACCCCCCACGCACTGTCGCACCAACCACCATGCCGGCCGCCACCAGCACCAGGTTTTTGATGATGTACTGCCCCTCTAAAGTGGGCGCGTAGGGAAAGCGGGTAAATACTTCCGCCGGAAAGAAGAAGACCGGCAAGAGCGTGCCCAGCATCTGCAAAGCCATGAGCAGTAAGGTGGCCCGCATCACAAAACCCTGCGGGTGCGCAAAGATCAATCCAAGACCGATCAGGCTTTCCCACGCAGCCAGTATTAGAAGCCCCCAGGCAGGTGGAAGCAGCCCGAAGGAGAGCACCTCGATGGTGCGGCCCGCAAGATCCTGAGCCGGGCTGAGCCCTGGGAAAAATTTCAGCAGGCCAAACCAAAGGAAAACCAACCCCAGGCTCACCCGCAGCATGCCCAGGCTATTGCGAGCTAAAAAGCGCGTAATTCTGCGGTCAAGGCGGTCGAACGGACGGGGTGTTCGCTGCAGCCTCTCCATGCGCCTAAGATGCCATGGGTCATCTGGACTTTTGTCCCGAACAGGGTCGTCTCAAAAATTTGCTAACCTAAAGATTAGAAGCATGGACGATAAGAAACTGAACCCGCTGCGCCTGGTGCTGCTGACTGCTCTAATCGGATACTTCGCCTTCCTCTTCACCCGGCCACAGCCAGAAGAGCCCCTGGCAACCCAGGTGCCCGCTCCAGCACCGGCCACCACCCCCGCTTCTACCTGCCTGGGCCAGATCACGCAAGTAGCTCAAGGTGCAAACGAGATTCGCTTGACCATCACCGGCTCGGCAGAGCGCATCCTGGTCTACACCGACCAGGGCAACATCACCGCTTCCACTTGGGAAACTGGTAGCGCCGGCGAGTACCGCATCCGCACCCCTGGCCCCGCCACCGCCGTGCAGCTCGACGATTGCCCGGTGCTCAACCTGAGGTGATGCTTCCGGGACATCGAGAGCATCTTTTCTTCAAAAAACACCCAGAACGCCAGGATGACCAAGCCGGGCCGCTCGAGCACCGCTCTGGCTCCTAGGCCTTCCTCGACTGAACGGCCATCACCCCAGAGGCCATCCATAAGCCGCCCCTCACCCGAGTAATACCAGATTCGGTTAGTTCGCCGCCTTCCGGCAGCGCATCAACCCGACCAACGGGATACGCTTTCTTCGCTGAGCGTAGCGAGTTTGTGCTCCAGGATTCAATAAAGATAGCCTCTGCAGGGCCGCTACCGGCATCTGAATTTGCCGGCTGGCCTCGAGCAGCCACCAAGGGCGGTATGTCTTGAGACTGGTGCGCCCGGCAGGACTTTCCCACGGGTGCAGTGCTGGAGGGGGTGTGGTTTCTTAATCCGCTGGAGGATGCGCCTGGCTAAACCTGGTAGCGCACATAGGGGTTCTCGTGCGGGGGCCCGTCGGAGATCCAGAGCTCCTTTGTCCCCAGGTTCATGATCACCGAAACGATGGTGCGGTAGGGCTCACCCAGCGCGTATTCCTCCGGGCTGGCGGTGCGGCAGACCGCGTAGGGGGCCCCCTCCCGATCGCGCAGGGCGGCCTGCAGGTCTTCCAGGCCGGGTTTTTCCACCTCACTCAGCCGCAGGGCCAGGCGCTCGGCCCGGTGGTGGGAGCGGTCGAGCCACTCGATGGGCGGCACCTCGATGCCGTAGCGCTCGGGGGCCAGGTAGTGGTTGGCGTGCACCAGCTGGCGCTCGTCCTGCCAGAGGGCAACGGCCTTGGGCGAGACCTCTATATCCACGGCCCGCTCCCCCTGGCCCAGGAGGAAGTTGCCCGAGGCGGTTCGCGGTTCGGCGACAAGAATCTTCTGCGCCTCTGCGAGGGTTTTCTGCCGCAACACCTCATAGGTGCGCAGGTGGAAGGGCTTGCCCAGCCCGGCCCAGTTGTCGCCCAGCGAGACCAGCCCGTTGATGCACAGGCCCAGACCATGGGAGTTGAGCCCAATCTTGCCGCCGAAAATGCCGGCCTCGGTAAAGGCCAGGATGCGGGTTCCGTCGGGCTCGGTGATGTGCTGCAAGGCCCCCTTTACCCCTTCCATCCAGTCCCAGTTCTGGCCCAGCCACAGGTGGCCGTCGGCGCTGTGGGCGGGCATCAGGGCAAAGGCGGTGCAGCCGTTGGGGGCCTCGTGGGCGAACTGGTAGTAGACGATCTCGTAGCGCACGTTGAGGGTGGCGATGTCGACCAGGGGTTGGCCGGATCCTGCGGCGATGCCCTCGAGGCCCTGCGCGTAAGCTGGGTTTTGTTCCCGGATGGCCTGGAGGTAGCGGCCCCCCCGTGCGCGGGCCTCGCTGGGGGAGAGCCTGCACTCCACCTCGAAGCGGCGAAAGTAGAGCTCGAGGTTGTGGGCGATCTGCTCGGCCCAGGCGGTTCCTTGCTGGTGGCCCTGCTCGTAGGGGGGGCCGGAGAGTTGCAGATAAGGCAGCATATCCACCGATATTATGGGCCTAGGGGCCCAGGTGGAATGTAAACCCCGGCCCCCTGCGCCACAGGGCGTGATCCACGTTGAAACACAGGCCGTCGTTGTACTCCAGCGGATAGAGCACCTCCTGGGGCCGTTGCTTGGTCAGGCTGTAGATGGGCGTGTGGCCGTGCACCAGCCGCCGGCCGCCCAGCTGCCCCAGAAACTGCTCGGTCAGAGCGATGCCTCCCTCGATAAAAGCAAACCGGCTGGTGAACTGCTCGGACAGGTGATCCCATGTTTCGACCCTGTCGGAGTGCAAAACCTCGTACAGGCTGCGGTTGATCTGCTCCAGGCTGTTGCCCCATTCCAGATAAAACAAGCTGTCGGCGTGCATCAGCAGGGTGTTTTCAACCAGGGCCAGGGCCGGGCGGTTGGAGAGCCACTCGACATGGGCCTCGCCAAGGCGCTTGAGGTCGCGTGCTTTACCCCCCACATATTGCCAGATTTCGTAAAAGGTCACGCTCTGGCCCTGGCGCTTGAAGCTGGGGATCTCGGTATCGGTAAAGTGGTACGCGGCCAGCAGCATCAGGTCGTGGTTGCCCAAGAGGGCGTGCACAGCGCCCCCGGCAGCGCGGGCCTCGCGCTCCAGGCGCATCAAAAGCTCAATCACCCCCACCCCATCGGGGCCGCGGTCGGTGTAGTCGCCCAGGAACCAGAGTTGATTGGTGCCCCCAGCCCACTCGAGCCCCTCGCCGATAAACCCCTCGCGCTGCAGGAGCCGGATGAGGGGTTGAAGGCAGCCGTGGATGTCGCCGACGACGTAGTGCACCATCCGACAGTGTATCATCCAAAGCGTGAAAGTGCCGCGCAGCCGACTATTTCTGGCTTTTTTGCAGGTGGGTTTGGTGGCTTTTGGCGGGGGCGGACAGGCCCAGATTTATCAGAGCATCGTGCTAAAGCACCGCTGGATGGAGGAGCGGGAGTTTCTGGAAACCACCGCGCTGTGCCGCGTCCTGCCGGGGCCGGTCTTTGCCAACACCGCCGCCCATATCGGGGCGCGGCTGGGTGGGGTGCTGGGGGGTGTCCTGGCTCTGCTGGGGGTTCTGGCCCCGGGGGCCACCCTGATGCTGCTTTTGAGCTTTGCTTATTTTCGCTTTGGGGCGGTGCCCGGCTCACTGGCCGAGAGCGCCCTCAACGGGGTGGCGGCGGCGGCCATCGGCCTGATTCTGGCCACCATGCTGCACCAGGCCCCCATCGCGCTGGACTCCCTCAAGGCCGTGGGGCTGGCCCTGGTGGTGTTTGTGACCTATGGCCTGCTGCACTGGCCGCTGCTGCTGGTGCTGCTGCTCACGGTGCCGGTGGGGATGGGGTTGTACTGGCAAGAGGCCGCGGAAAATTCAGCCCACCCTCGGGCGAGCCAGGGGATGGAGGCCGATGAACGTGGGTGAGATCCTCGAGGTCTTCCTGGCCTTTTTGCGCTTTGGGGTGCTCAGCTTTGGCGGGGGCATGGCCAACCTGCCCGAGATGGCCCGGGTCATCATCGGCAACGGCTGGGTAACCCGGCAGGAGTTTGCCGACGGTTTTGCCCTGGGGCAGTTCGTACCGGGGCCCAACATGCTGGCGGTGCTGTTCTATGGCCTGAGCGCCGCGGGGCTGGGCGGGGCCCTGGCCGCTGCTTTGGGCATGTTCTTGCCGGGCGCGGTGGGGGCCATGTGGCTGGTCTGGGGCTGGGCCTGGATGTCCAAAGCCCGGTGGAGCCGGGCCCTGCGCAAGGCCCTGGTGCCCATCAGCATGGGCCTGAGCGCCAGCATGGTGCTGGTGCTGGTTCAGCTCAGCGTGGACACGCTCTTCTGGGGCCTGGGGGTGCTTGTGGCCTGTTACCTGATCTACCGCGGCCTGGGGGTGGTCTGGGTTATTGCCGGCGGGGGGCTGCTGGGGCTTTTGCTGGGGCTCACGACGGGCTAGGGGTCTCTTCCCGCAGGGTCAGCAGGTAGTCGATCCAGATGGGCTGCTTCACAAAGCCCAGGGCCTCGTTGATGGCCAGCATGGCCCGGTTGTTCGACTCGTTGCCGGTACGGATCTCGCGGATGCCCAAAGTTTGAGCAAGCTTGATGGCCTTGAGTTTGAGGGCCAGGGCCAGGCCCTTGCGGCGGTAGGCCCGGCGGGTGCCGGTGAGGCCGGTTTGCAGATAGTCGCCGTCGGTTTTCCAGAGGGTGCTCAGGGCCACGTACTGCCCCGTGTGGGGGTCTACGGCCACGAAATGGCCTTCGGGCAGGTAGTAGCTGCTCTCGAACACCCACTTGCAGTAGTCCTCGAAGCGCACCTCGCTTAATTCTCCAGGGCGGGGGACATCCAGGCGGGCCTCGAGCCAGAGGTCGTAGAGCTTCTGCCGGTGCTGGGGGTCGGCCTCCAGCTCCTTCAGGCTTTTGAGCTGGAAACCGGCGGCCTCCACCGCCTCGATCTTGCCGGCCCACGAAGCAAAGTCGAAGTTCCGCACATCCAGGCGCGACTCCCAGTACTTCATCTTCTCGGCGTAGCCCAGCTTTTTGAGCCAGGCCATGGCCTGGGGCTGGTCTTCGCGGGTGGTGCTCAGAATCGAGATGGGGTCGTGGGGTTGCAGGGCCTCGAGCACAACCCGGTACAGGGCTTTGCCAATCCCCTGGCTGCGGAAAGCAGGATGTACCGTGACCCAGACCCCAAACTTTTGCGGGTGGTACATGCCCTCAAACTGGGTGTAATGGGCCACCCCCACCATCTGTCCCTCCAGCTCGGCCACAAAGCGCCCCCACTTGATTTCCGGGGCATGGCGGTCGTCCTCGCGCAGCCGGTCTACGCTCTGGGCCTCATCGGGCCAGGCCGCCTGCAGCACCTCGGCGATGGCCGGGTAGTCGTGTGCTTCAAAAGGGCGAATCTTCGGGTTACGCATATTTTCCTCGGATGCTAAGCTAGAACCGTGAGCCAAAAGACCCGCCAGAAGCTGGCCGCTATTGTGACCACGGTGGTGTTTGGTTTTATCCTGTACAAACTGCTCGAGCGCACCCTGGTTCTCATCTGGGTCAACACCCCCTGGTGGGGGGCGCTGCTGATGCTGCTGGTGCTGTTTTTGCTCATTGACTACCTGATTGGCCGGGTTTTTGGGGTGCGGGACTGAGGCGCAGCAGCACCGTGGCCGGCTCCTTCACAAAGCCCAGGGCCTCGTTGATGGCCAGCATGGGGCGGTTGGTCTGGTGGTTGGAGGTGCGGATGTAGCGGGCCCCATAAGCCCGCGCGAATTCCGCCGCCCGCAGCTTGAGGGCCAGGGCCAGGCCCCGCCGGCGGTGGCTTTGGCGCACCCCGGTCAGGCCGGTTTGCAGGGTCTGGGGGCGGTGGGACTTGAAAAGCATGGTCAGCCCTACCAGGTGCGCACCCTCGAGGGCCAGGAAGAACCCATCGGGCAGCAGGTTGGGGTCTTGGAAGGTGCGCTCCTGCCAGAGCTCGAAGGGCCAGGGGGTGATGGGTTGGGCGCTGGGCACATCGCCCAGCAGCTCGATTTCCAGGGCGTACAGGTCGCGCTGGAAGGCCTCCTCCTGCCAGGGCAGGGCGCTCAGGGGCTGGATGGTGAGGCCCGGCGGCAGGGGGCGGGCCAAGGGCGTGGGGTCGAAGTGGGCCAGGTCGAGCACCGAAACCCAGCGGCGCTCCACCTCGGCGAAGCCCTGGGCGGTTAGAAAGCTGTACTGGGGCCAGTCCTCCCGCACGCTGGCCTGCAACATCTGGGGCTGGTGAGGGGCAACGCGCTCGAGCAAAAACGGCCATAAAGCCCTTTCCAGGGCCTGGTAGCGAGGGTGCAGGTAGTACTGCACCTCGAGCACCCCCGGCCTGGGGTCGTAGTAGGGGGTGGCGTACTCCAGCACCCCCACGGCTTCCCCCCCTACTTCAACCACAAAACGCGCCAGCACATCGCTTTGGGCTCGAGTGCGATCGAGGTGCTCGAGCCCGGCCAGGTCGAGCGGGCTTTCGGGGTGGGCGGCGCGCCGCACCGCAGCGTAGGTCTGGTAATCGGCGGGCGAGAATGAGAAAGGCCGAATCTGCATGAACGATGCCTCCTTCTGACAATGTAGCAGGGAATACCCCTCACCGCCGATTTCCACACGTAACGCAGCGGGGTCTCTTTTGGTGCAAATGTCCGGAAGCGGTGGGGGCTGGGTGGATATGCTAGGCCCGCTGTGTGGATGTGGGGGGTGGTCATCTCAAGCCTCTTAACCACCTTGTTGGTGGTTGCTTTTAGCCATCGAGGGCGTCTGGGGCATACGCCTTTTTACACGCTTCTTGGAGCGGTGGGCCTTCTGGTCTGCTCGAGCACCTGGTTTCCCGGGCTTTACTTCGGCCTTTTTACCTTGCAGGTGGGGCTGCTGCTGGTGGCGCTCGAGCAGCCAACGCGCTGGCACCAAACCTGGCGGGGCCTGCTCTTGCTGGGCGGGCTGTTCCTGGGCATGGATCTTTTGCTACGCCCGCTGGGCCTCCCACTACCATCAACGAGCGGTGCCGTGGCCGGCCACCTGGGGGCTCTGGGGCTGGCGTTGCTGCTGGGAGGGGGGGTGGCCCGCTGGCTCTACCCACGGCTGGCCCCCAAAGACCCTATCCGGGCCCTGGCCGTGGCGCTCCCGCTGCTGGCGCTGATCAACAGCGGGCTGCTTTTTGCGGCGACCCAGGAGGGGCTGGACAGGCTGGTGCTGGGGTTTTTGCTGCAGGCCATATCGGCCGGGCCCCTGCTGGCTTTTTACCTCACGGCGCTTCAACACCAGCAGCGCAGCGAGTCGATTGAGTCGGTGTACTCGGCCCTGCTCGATACCATGGCAGCACTCCCCCAGCGCTCAGAGGCGGAGCTATGGTCGCGGCTCCTGGCCTCGGCCGTGCAGGTGGTGCCCGGTGCCCAGGCCGGTAGCATCCGCCTACGGCAGGGGGCCGATTTCGTCTTTGTGGCGCAGCAGGGCTTCGGCGAAGGCGTTTTGGGTCTGCGCAGCAGCGTGCACGAAGCGATGACCTGGCATGGAGACCCTTTGCAGTGGCGCCGGGGGCAGCCCCGTATCGCCAACCATGCCGACTTGCGGCGAGTCTGGGCCACCCAGACGGCCAATTATCGGCTATATGAGCGTCTGAACCAGGCCAGCCGCCAGCGGATCCAGCATATCCGCTCGACCCTTTGTGTGCCCATACTGCTAGGCGACGAGGTGGTGGCGGAGATCAACCTCGACGCCTTTCACGACCGCGCCTTCGACTGCCGGTCGATTGAGGTGGCCCGGCAGTACGCCCAACAGGTTCGGGCGCTTTTGGCCGTGCACCGTCAGCAGAGTGAACTCGAGGCCCGGATCCGCGAGCTCGAGGTCATCGAAGCCCTGAGCGGGGCCTTGCGGGGACTCAAGGGCACCAGTGAGATCACCAGGCGGCTGGTGTACGAGACCATCCGCCTGATGAACTCCGAGCATGCCGCACTGCTGCTGCTGGATCCCGATGGTGAACACCAGCGCTGCTATGCGGCTGCCGGGATGTTTCTGGAGATCAAAGACACCCCTGTGCCCAAGGGATGGGGCCTGGGCTGGGCGGCCATCGAGACCCGCGCACCCATCTGGTTGGATCAGGCCCACCTCGATCCGCGGGCCTACGGACAGTTCAAGCACCCCCCAGGGGCCTACTCGGAGATTGTAATCCCCCTGCTCAACTCCCAGGGCCAGCCCCTCGGGGTGCTGATCTCTGCGCGCAACGGCGAGCGGGCCTACCACGAGCGCGACGTGCGCTTGCTGCAAATCATCGGCAACATCGCCGCCAACGCCCTGGAACGCGTGCGGGCCGCCGAGAGCCTCGAGGCCGAAATCGCCGAAAAAACCGCCCTGCTCGAACTTTCACAGATGTTGGGGGATAACGATGCGGCCTTGTTGCCTGTGGCGATGGAGAAAATTCGCCAGATGGGCCACGCCGACGCGATTGCCCTGGGGGTGCAGGAGCCGGATGGATACCACCTGCGCTGGTTGACGGGCCATCTAGGGGCCGGAGCCAGGGGGTTTTTGCAGAAGCCCCTGCCCCTCGAGCACCCTCTGGTTAACCTAATCCCCCAGGAGCAGGCCTTCCAGGTTGGTGATACCGCAGCGCACCCTCTGCTAAAGCCGTATGCCAGGGTGGGTATACGCAGCATGTACCTGCGCACGGTGCTCAACGAGCCAGAGCTGAAGGTGGCCCTGGCCCTGATGCGGCTGGAACCCGGCCCGGGCTGGGGCCCGGCGGAGGATCGCTTGCTGGAGGGGGCCGCCCAGATTCTGGGGGCTTTGCTCCTGCGCCTGGAACGCACCCGGCAGCTCGAGGCTGCCTATGAAGGGGCTTTGCGGGCCATTGGTCTGGCCCTGGAAGCGCGGGACCGCGAGACTGCCGGACACACCGACCGGGTCGCGGCCCTGGTCGAGCAGCTGGGCCGGGCGTTGGGCCTGAGCGAAACCGAGCTGCGCGACCTGCGCTGGGGGGCCTATTTGCACGACGTGGGCAAGCTTGCCCTTCCCGATGCCATCCTGCTCAAACCCGGCAAACTGACCCTCGAGGAGTTTTGCACCATGCGAACCCATACCCATCTGGGGGACGACCTGGTACGCAACCTGCCCTTTGTGCCCCTGGTAGCGCGCCAGATTGTGCGACACCACCACGAGCGCTGGGATGGGCGGGGCTACCCCGATGGCCTGGCCGGAGAAAACATCCCCTTGGCAGCTCGTATTTTTGCGGTCTGCGATGTCTTCGATGCCCTTTGCTCCTGCCGACCTTACAAAACCGCCCTGTCGCCGGAGCAAGCCGCCCAGGAGCTTTGGCGCAGCGCCCAGAGCGGGCACCTCGACCAAAACTTGGTGAAGATATTCCTCAAAACCCAGGGCCTCGAGGCCGCTGCCTCGCAGGCCGCCGACTGAGGCATAGGTAGGTTCGTTACGCGCCACACGGCTTTTTGCGCTATGATGAAAACCAATGGTCGAATTTTCACGAGATTTACTAGGCTTGGAGCAGCGCATCGTCATGGTCACCGGGGCAGGGCGGGGCTTTGGACGCTCCATTGCCCGTTCCTATGCCCGCAACGGGGCCACGGTTATCACGGTAGATCCCGATGTGGAGATGGCGACCGCCATCGCCTCTGAGGTTGAGCAGCTCGGCGCCCCGGCCATCCCCATCCGGGGGGATATGTCGGTGGTGCTGGATGTGATCAACACCTTCGAGAAAATCGAGGAACTCTTTGGGATGCTGGACGGGATTGTCCACGTAACCAGCGCTGAGAGCAAAACCCCCTTTGTCGAACTTTTAGAGGCCGAGTGGTACGATCTGCTCAACGCCGATGTAAAGTCGAGCCTGTACGTGTTGCAGCAGGGCCTGCGCTACTTGAGCGGGGGGGGGTTCGTCACCCTGGTACTCCCCCCCTTGCAGCGCGAACAGCCGCATGTGGCCGCCATTCGCGGTGCGGTGGCCGGCCTGATAGAAGGGGCCACCCGGGTCTTCCCCACCAATGTGCGGGTCAACGGGGTCATCCCCAGCCGCGACCCGGTGGGTGAGGAGCACGACCGATCCCTGGTACGGGTAGCTGTTGCGCTGGGCTCGATGGTTTCAGAGGGGGTGCGGGGCCAGCTCCTGGAGGTTCTGTTGCCCGATCCGCCCCACCAACCAGAGATCTACGATCTATTGAGGGAGCTGCCATAGGGCTTTCCGAGGAAAGACGATGCTGAGAAGACATCCTCCCAATCCGGGCCGCTTTACACAGGTCAGGCGCACAGCGCCCGGCGGCCATGCCCATCGCGCCTGCGCTCTGGGCAATGTATCTGCTCCTTCTAAGGCCATCCCACAGGGTGGGTGCGAAGCCATCGAAGGTCATACCGCAAAGGAGGTGAGCGGGTGTGGCCGCCTGAGGGCGGCCTGGGGACAATCTCATGTCGGGACTCACCCAGGGGTTCTAGCACCCCAGACCCCAATCGGATGAACTGTCCTTTTTGTGGGAACCCCGATAGCCGCGTGCTGGACTCGCGTCCTTCCGACGAGGGCTCGGTAATTCGCCGCCGCCGGGAGTGCCCGGCCTGTAAACGCCGCTTCACCACCTATGAGCGGGCCCAGGTAGAGCCGTTGCTGGTCATCAAGCGCTCGGGGCGTAAAGAGACCTTCGACCCCAACAAACTGCTGCGCGGCCTGAGCCTGGCTGCTCGAAAACGGCCCATCGATCCGGAGGTGCTGCAGGAGTTCGCCTTCGGCTTCGAAGATACCGTCAAGGAGATGGAAATTACCTCCGAGGAGATCGGGCTGCGTTCGCTGGCCTTCCTCAAGGAACTCGACCCGGTGGCCTATATCCGTTTCGCCTCAGTTTACCGCGAGTTCGACAGCCTGGAGAACTTTATTGAAGAGGTGCGCAAGCTGGATTGCAAGCCAGGCAAGGGCAAAAAAGCCCAAAAGACGGAAGAAGAAACACCCGACCTGGCCGATGAGGCCAAGCTAGGAACGGTCTGAGCACAATGGGGTTATTTGGCCCATGGCCCGCTGGACGGTGTTAGACTATAGGTGTGAGTGACCCGCTGGCCGAGTTGAACCGTTTGCAGGAACGCGACCTCGAGCTTGACCAGATTCGCGAAGATCAATCCCGCGTTCCCGATGAGCTGGCCCAGGCCCGTGAGCACTTCAGGAAACTGGAAATTTCTCTGGGCGATTTGCAGGAGCAGTTGCGCGAGGTGCGTCTGGCCTATAACAAGGTTGACCTCGAGCTGCAAGACCTCAAAAGCAAGCGCGAAAAAGCCAAAGCGGCCCAGGCCCAGGCCACCGGGGCTAAAGAGCAGACCCAGTACGGCGAGCAGATTCGCCAGTTGTCGGGCCTGATTGAAGACCTCGAGGGCAACAACAAGGATATCGTCGGCCAGATTATGCCGCTGCTCGAGCAGATCGAGAAGCTGGAGGCGGAACTGGCCCAGGTCAAAGCCCAGATGGAAGAAGCCCGGCCTAAGCTCGAGGCTTTGGAGACAGCCAACCAAGCGCGGGTGGATGCCCTCGAGGCCGAATACCAGTCCAAAAAGGTCAGCCGCGACCAACTAGCAGCCACCATCCCCACCGCCATCGTCAAGGAGTACGAGTCCATCCGCCGGGCCCGCAAAGGCACCGGTCTGACCAAAATGGCTAAAGCTGGCAGTGGCTACCGCTGCACGGCCTGCAATGTGCAGCTCCCCATGCACGTGGCCCAGCAGGTTCACCAGGCCAGCAAGGTGGTGCGCTGCCCCTCCTGCGGGCGCATCCTTTGGAAAGGCGAGTAGCCGCGTTCGTATGCCCTATACCCCCATCCTGGCTACCCTGGGCTTCGTTCTATCGCCAGACAGACAGGAAGTGTTGTTGGTGCACCGCAACGCCCGGCCTCAGGATCCGGCTTTTGGGATATACAACGGCCTGGGTGGTAAGCTCGAGCCCCACGAGGACGTGGTGGCGGGCATGCGGCGGGAAATCCTGGAAGAGTCCGGCCTTACTGCGCTGGAACTCCACCTGCGCGGCACCATCTCCTGGCCGGGGTTTGGCCGGCAAGGCGAGGACTGGTTTGGTTTTATCTTTCTGATTACAGCCTGGACAGGCAGCCCCTACCCAACCAACAACGAAGGTGAACTCCACTGGGTGCCCATCCAAAAAATTCTGCGCCAGGAGCTGCCCATGTGGCCGGGCGACCGGTACTTCTTGCCGCTGGTTTTCGATACCGACCCACGGCCTTTTCATGGGGTGATGCCCTACCGCGAGGGCCAGGTACTCTCCTGGTCGTTTAGCCGTTAGCCGGCCTGTGGGGGGCGAGAACCCTGCTGTTGCCCTGGGTGCCGATATTAACCCCGATCTCATACCGGCGGGGCTTCTTTTTGTTACTATAGCGTTACGTCGTCCTTTCTATTTACGGTTATTTGTCACATTAAGGGAGGAGTCGGGCCTGTATGATTACTATTCACCGTTCGGGACAGTATCGCTTTTATGTCAACTCGGGCTATAACCTCGAGCCCCCCTATGTCTGCGTCAAACACGAGGGGCATGTGGCCAAGTTCTCGCTGCAGCCGCTGGCCTTGCAGTCCAACAACGGCTTTTCCCGCACTGAACTGAGCCGCATCCAGCAGGCCATTCTGGACGCCCGCGACCAGCTGCTCAAACACTGGGCCAACGTCCGGGGCACCGAGGGCGAAAAGCCCAGCGGCGAGCTGCTGCTGCACGAACAGTAGGCGCTGGCTAAACCGGCCGGCCCGCCATCATGAAGCTGGCGGTCATGCCGCCATCTACCGGCAGAATCGCGCCGGTGATAAAGCTGGCCTTCTCGGAAGCCAGGAACACCACCGCTTGGGCGACCTCCTGGGGCTGGCCCAGTCGGCGCAGGGCGTGCAGGTCTTCCCAGTCCTGGCGGGTGAGTTCGGGGTGCGGGGACATCTGGATGGCCTCCAGCACGTTTTCGGTGGCGATGGCCCCCGGGGCCACCGCATTGACCCGGATGTTCATGGGGGCCAGGTCGAGCGCCAAGGAGCGGGTCAGGTTGACCAGGCCCCCTTTGGAGGCGTTGTAGGCCGCGTTGTTTTGCTCGGCAAAAAGGCCCTGCACACTGGCCACATTGACAATTGCCCCCCCGCCACACTTGATCATTTCCCGAGCGGCCAGCGCCGAGAGGTGCATGGGAGCGGTCAGGTTAACCTCCAGGGCCTGCCGCCAGTCATCCAGCCCCACCTTGAGCGCCGAACCGGGCGGCGCGATGGCCGCATTGTTGACCAGGACGTGCACCCCGCCCCACTGCTTAACCGCCTGCTCCACAAAACGCTCGCGGTGCTCGGGCTGGGCCAGATCGGCGTAGACGAACAAGCCCCCCAGGCGCTTGGCCACCTCGAGGCCCTCGGGCCGCACGTCGCACAGAACCAGGAGAGCCCGCTCCTTCGCAAAAGCCTCGGCAATGGCCCGCCCAATCCCCCGGGCGGCGCCGGTGACCAGAACCACTTTGCCGTGAAACATGTTCAAAGTTTATCCAAAGCCAGGGTGTTTTGCGGCTCGTAAAACCTGCATGCCTTCAAAAGGCCCCGATTCCTATGCAGGAGGCGGGTAGGAGCTTTGGGTGGCATGCCCAGCTACGGCTCCCACGCAGAATCCTGGCCAAATGCCTGATGGCTGCCCATGCCGAATCGTCACCGGCTCGGAGGGATGAGCCTCGAGGATACGGCCTTCAAGACCGAGGGGGACGGGTTTTGCCGTCCAGGGTCAGGAGGGGGCCATATAGATCGGGCCGGCGGTCGCGGAAGAAGCCAAAGCCGGCCCGGAAGGCCCGGGCTTCCTCCAGGTTGAGCTCGGCCAGCAGGATGGTCTCCTCGCTGCGGCCGGCCTCGGCCAGTTTGTTGCCCATGTAGTCGGCGATGAAGGAGGAGCCGTAGTAGGTCTGGGTGTGGCCCTCCACCACCTCGGTGCCCACCCGGTTGGCCGCCGCCAGGTAGCAGAGGTTCGCGACCGCATGGCCGATCATGGCCCGCTGCCACATATCCTTGGTATCCACCCCGCCGGCCTCGGCCGGCTCGGAGCCGATGGCCGTGGGGTAGAGCAGGATCTCGGCCCCCAGCAGGGCCATGCTGCGGGCGCACTCGGGGAACCACTGATCCCAGCAGATGCCGGCCCCCACATAGCCGAAGCGGGTGGGAAAGGCCTTGAAACCGGTGTCGCCGGGGTTGAAGTAGTACTTCTCCTCGTAGCCGGGGCCGTCGGGGATGTGCGACTTGCGGTAAATCCCCAGCACCTCCCCCGAGGCGTCGATCAGGGCCAGGCTGTTGTAGTAAGCCTGCCCTGCTTTTTCGAAAAACGAGATGGGCAGCACCACCTCTAGCTCCCGGGCCAGCTGCTGGAAGTGCGGCAGAAAAGGGTGGTGCTCGACCGGGTGGGCCAGGGCAAAGAACCTTTCCCGCTCGACCTGGCAGAAGTAGAGGCTCTCGAAAAGCTCGGGCAGCAGCACGATCTGCGCGCCCTGGGCGGCGGCCTGGCGCACCATCTGGGTGGCCTTGGCCACGTTCTGCTCGCGGTCGGCGGTCATGGACATCTGAACAACGGCTAGCTTGGTCATGCGGTCTCCCTCCCCGGCCAGATGGTACCGGCGGGCTGCTGCTGGGTCACGCAGTGGAAGCTGCCCCCACCGGTGATCAGGTAGCGGCTTTTGAGCCCGATCACCTCGCGTCCGGGGAAGAGCGGGCGCAGGATTTCCAGGGCCTGTTCGTCGTGGGGGTCGCCGTAGATGGGCACCAGCACGGCCCCGTTGGCGATGTAGAAGTTGGCGTAGGTGAGGGGGAGGCGGGTTTCGCTGTCCAGCCAGAGCGGGTGTTTGGGAAGGGGCAGCTCCACGATGCGAAACCCGCCCAGGCTCCGCAGGATCTCCAGGTTCTCCTGCAGGGGGCGGTGGTTGGGGTCGTCGGGGTCTGGGCAGACCGCCGTGACGATGGTATGGGGCGAGGTGAAGCGGGTGAGGGTGTCGATGTGCCCGTCGGTGTGGTCGCCCTCGAGCCCCCGGCCCAGCCAAATCAGGTGCTCGATACCCAGGTACTGGCGCAGATACTCCTCGAGCGCCTCCTCGTCGAGGCCGGGGTTGCGCTCGGGCGAGAGCAGGCACTGGCGGGTGGTGAGGCCCACCCCCTGGCCGTTGACCTCGAGGCTCCCCCCTTCCATCACGATGCCCGCCTCGAACAGCCCCATGCCCAGGAGGCGGGCCATGTGCTGGGGCATCTGGTTGTCCTGCTGGGCTGGGTATTTCCCGCCCCAGCCGTTGAACTCCCAGCCCACGGCGGCCACCTCGGTGGCGGGGGGGCTATAGCGGGTCACAAAAATCGCCCCTGAGTCGCGCAACCACAGGTCGTCGTGGGGGATGCGGTGAAAGTGAATGGGGCCCGAAAGCCGCTGCCGGGCGTCGCGCTCGGATTCTTCGTCGTGGACTACCAGGTGCACTGTTTCGAAGCGGGCCAGGGTGTTCACGAAGGCGGCGAACTCCTGCCGCACGGGCTCTAAGTAGCCCAGCCATTTTTCGTCGTCGTAGGGCCAGGCCGTCCAGGTGGCGGCGTGCGGGGCCCATTCGGCGGGCATGCCAAAGCCCAGGGCGCGGGGGGTGAGGTTCTCCACAAAGCCAAAAGTATAGCAGGTTGAGCCGGGTTATTGCAGGGCGGCCTCGAGGTCGGCCCAGAGATCCTCGACGTCCTCGATGCCCACGCTCAGCCGCAGCAGCGAAGGGGGAAGGTGCTCCTGCCCCGGAATGGCCGCCCGGCGCTCCATGGTAGACTCCACCCCTCCCAGGCTGGTGGCGTGCCGGATGAGCTGTACTTTCCGGCAGACCGCATCGGCCTCCGCCGCCCCGCCCTTCAGGTCGAAGGAGATAATGCTGCCAAACCCCTTCAGCACCCGCTTGGCGGTGGCGTGGGTGGGGTGGGAAGGGAGGCCGGGGTAGCGCACGCGGGCCACCCGGGGGTGCTTTTCCAGGCGAAGGGCCAGCTCCTGGGCGTTCTCCTGGGCTTTTTGCAGGCGGAGGGCCAGGGTGCGCGCCCCCCGCACGGCCAGGAAGGCCTCGAGGGTGCCGGGGGTGGCCCCGCTCAGGGTTCTGGAGGTTCGGAGGGCCTGCCAGAGGGCCTCGTCGCGGGTGGTGGCCACCCCGCAGAGCAGGTCGGAGTGGCCGCCGATGAACTTGGTGGCCGACTGGATGGAGACCGTGGCCCCAAAGGCCAAAGGCTGCTGGTTGAGGGGGGTGGCGAAGGTGTTGTCCACCGCCAGGATGGCCCCGGGCTTGCGCGGGGCCTGCCCGATGGCGGCCAGATCCACCACCGTGAGCAGCGGGTTGGAGGGGGACTCGAGCCAGATCAGGTCGGCCTCGGCACAGGCCCGCACCCAGCCCTCGGTGTCCTCCAGGGCCAGCCGCCGCACCGACCAGCGCTTCTTCTGGGCCCCTGCCATCGCCAGCCCCACCACCCCCTGGTAGCAGTCGTCCGGCAGCACCACCACCGCCCCGGCCGCAAGCTGGTCAAAAACCGCAGCCACCGCCGCCATGCCCGAGGCGAAGGCCACGGCCTGCCCGCCCTCGAGCCCCCCCACCAGGGCCTCCAGGGCCTCCCAGGTGGGCGTACCGTCGTCGCGGGCGTAGGCCCGTTCCTGTCCCAGGATGAAGTTGGAAGCCGGCACCAAAGGGGTGTTGAGGGGTTCGCCGGGCTCGCTTGGGCGGCCGGCGGCCACCAGCCAGGAGGCCGGTTTGAGCGAGGAAGGCTTGTCCATGCCCACAAGCATAACGGGCATGGTTCAACTGTTCAACGCCGATACCGGCGCGCCCATCGGCCAGATCGGCGAGGCGCAGCTCGAGTTCCTGGTCGCGCAGATGGAAGAAGAGCACGCCTGGGATCAGGACTACTACCTGAACGCCGACCTGCTCGAGGCCTGGCGCGAACAGGGCGCCGACCCGGCCCTCATCGAGCTGCTGGCTAAGGCGATGGGGGATAAGGAAGACCTGAATATCCGCTGGTCGAGGTAGCTAGGTGAGCGTGGCCTCGTCCATCAGCCCCTCGGCCCAGGCCTCGAGGTGGCCCACATCCCCAATGGAGAGGGCGGTGCCCTCGGGGTAGAGCAGGCGGGTGATGGAGGTGTTTTGAATCTGGAAGCGGCGCCAGGCCCCGTTTTCCAGCTCGAGCACAATCTTGAGCGCAGCCCGGATGACCCCCCCGTGGGTCACCACGATAAACCGGCCCTCTGGCAGCTCCTCGATAAATTCCTGCACCCGTGCAGCCAGATCGGCCATGCTCTCGCCGCCGGGGCGCTTGGTGTTCCAGGGGTCGCGCTGAATGGCCTCGTGGAACTCCGGGTAAAGCACCTGCATCTCGCTGCGCAGCAGCCCCTGCAGCTCGCCGGCGTAAATCTCGCGCAGGCGGGGGTCGAGGGTGGGTGTGAGGCGCAGGGCCTCAGCAATGGGCTTGGCGGTGAGGGCCGCCCGTTGTAGGTCGGAGCTGTACAGGCCATCGAAGCCCTGGCGGCAGGCGGCCAGGCGCTCGGCCACCCGGAAGGCCTGGTGCAGGCCCTGCGGGGAGAGATTAACGTCGTAATGCCCCTGAAAACGCCCCTCGGCATTCCAGGGGGTCTCGCCGTGGCGTACCAGCCAGAGTTCTTTCATAAGGTGGATCAGGGTTCAGACAACCTTAATCCCTGACGACTCCATGATATACCCTACGGGGTAACTTTGCGGTAGCAGCTGCCGGGCTATGGGTGCCGTGTCTGGACTTAAGACCAAAATGTAACCAAGCCCCATGTTGAAGACCCGGTACATCTCCTGCTCGGGAACCTGTCCAGCCCGCTGAATCAGCTCAAAGATGGGGGGGATGGGAAAGCTGCCCCGTCGGATCTCGGCCCCCAGCCCCTCCGGCAGCACCCTGGGCAGGTTCTCAAACACCCCCCCGCCGGTGATGTGGGCCATGGCGCGGATCTCCAGGCCCTCGCGCTGCAAGAGCTCTACCTCGCGCAGGTAGCAACGGTGGGGTTCCAGCAGGGCCTCGGCCAGCGACCGCCCGCCCAGCTCGGGCCGGGGTTCCTCGAGGTTCCACCCCGCGAACACCCGGCGGGCCAGGCTGTAGCCGTTGGTGTGCAGCCCCGAGGAGGGCAGGGCCAGCACCACATCGCCGGGCTGTACCCTGGAGCCGTCCACCACCTGGGCCTTATCCACCACGCCCACAATGGTGCCCACCAGATCCAGGCCGCCCTCCTGGTAGACCCCCGGCATCTCGGCGGTCTCGCCCCCCAGCAGGGGGATCCCCACCGCCTTGCAGGCCTCGGCCAGCGAGGCCAGGATCTGGGCCAGCACCTCGGCTTCCAGCCGGGCACTGGCGATGTAGTCCATAAAAAACAAGGGCCGGGCCCCCTGTACCAAAAGATCGTTGACCGAGTGGTTCACGATGTCGAAACCCAGCCCGCTGTAGCGTCCGGTCTGGACGGCCAGGAGGGTCTTGGTGCCCACCCCGTCGGTGGAGGCCACCAGCACCGGCTCGGCCATGTCTTTGAGCCTGGAGATCTCTATCATGCCGCCAAAAGCCCCGATACCGCGCAGTACCTCGGGGGTGTAGGTTTCCTTGATTTTGCCCGCGGCGGCCTTCAGAGCCCCCGCCTTGCGGTCAATGTCCACCCCCGCATCCCGGTAGTTCATAGCTCAACCCCCAGCATCTCGCCCAGCATCTTCTTGACCACGTCGGCCTTGGCGGTGCCCTTGGTCTCCTTCATGATGGGGCCCAGCAGGGCGTTGGCGGCCTTGAGGTTGCCGCCTTTCACCTGCTCCACCACCTTGGGATTGGCGGCCACCACCCGCTCCACCAGGGGCCGCAGCGCGCCCTCGTCCGCGACCGCCCGCAGGCCGCGTTCCTCCACCAGCTTCAAGGGGTCGGCCCCTTCCATCACCTCGGGCAGTAGCTGGCTCAGAACCCGGTTGGTGATCTCGCGCCGCTCGAACAGCCCTGCCAGCGCAGCCAGGTGCTCGGGGGTGAGGGCGGTCTCTTGCACTTCCATCTGCCGCTCGTTCAGATAGCCGGCCACATCGGCGTTGAGCAGGTTGGCGACGGTCTGGGGGTTGCCCCGGTAGCAGGCCAGGGTTTGGTCGAAGAAGCGGGCCAGCGAGGGGTTGTAGGCCAGGATCTCGGCGTCATAGGGGCGCACCCCGGCCTCCACGTAGCGGGCGTATTTCTGGGCGGGCAGCTCGGGCATGGCGGCTTTGAGCCGGGCCAGCCAGGCCTCGTCCACCACGATGGGGGGCAGGTCGGGGTCGGGGAAGTAGCGGTAGTCGGCCTCGCCTTCCTTCAGGCGCATGACGTAGGTCTTGCCGGCGGCCTCGTCGAAGCCCAAAGTGGCCTGCTCGACCCGGCGCCCGCTGCGCAGGATCTCCTGCTGCCGCCGAATCTCGTACTCGAGGGCCCGCGCCACGCTGCGGAAGGAGTTGAGGTTCTTGATCTCGACCTTGGTGCCCAAAGGCTCCCCCACCCGCCGCACCGAGACGTTCACATCGGCCCGCATCTTGCCCTCCTCGGGGTTGGCGTCGGATACCCCCAGGGTCTGGGCAATCGAGCGGATGTGGGAGAGGAAAATCCGGGCCTGCTCGGGGGTGCGGATGTCCGGCTCGGTGACCATCTCGATCAGGGGGGAGCCGGCCCGGTTGAGGTCAATCAGGGAGTAGGGGGCCCCCTCGGGGTGGGTGGACTTGGCCGCGTCCTCCTCGAGGTGCACCCGCTTGATGCGCACCCGCTGCCCCTCCACTTCCAGGTAGCCGTGGGCCGCGATGGGCAGGTCGTACTGGGAGATCTGGTAGTTTTTGGGCATGTCGGGGTAGTAGTAGCTCTTGCGGTGGAACTGCGTCCAGGGGGCAATCTGGCAGTTCAGGGCCAGCCCGAAAAGAATGCCGTACTCCACCGCCTGGGCGTTGACCACCGGCAGCACCCCCGGCAGGCCCAGGCAGACCGGGCAGGTGTGGGTGTTGGGCGGGTCGCCAAAATAATCGGCATCGCAGCCGCAGAACATCTTGCTTTTGGTTTTGAGGTGCAGGTGGACTTCCAGCCCTACCACGGCTTCGAAATCGGGCATACGCGGATATTATAGGGCGGCAAATATCCCTGGGCCCATTTTGATACGGAGTTTTCCGGCTAGCATGCGCTTGGAAGCGATTGTGGGGTGGGCCATCGGTAGATGTGGTTTGGCCTGTGCGTGGAAGTCTGCACGGCCAGATGCTAGAATCTTGGTTGCTTGCCTAGGCAGGCCCCGTGCGCTCGTAGCTCAGTATGGATAGAGCAAAGGTTTCCTAAACCTTAGGTCGCAGGTTCGAGTCCTGCCGGGCGCACCAGTCCAGGAGGCAACAACCCGAGGATGCTCACCCCTCGGGTTTGTCGTTTTACGGTGATTCTACGGTTTGTGGAGTGGCCGGGGACATCCGGCAGACCCTGGCCCGGCGACGCTAGCGCAGGGCCCGGAACAGCCGGGCGGTGTTGGCCGCTGCGGTGGCGTAGAAGAGGGCCCCCACAAAAAAGGGCAGCCCCACCAGCCAGGAAGCCAGCTCGGGCTTTGCCACCAGCGAAAAGAGGAATCCACCCAGGAGGCCCCCCACTGCCACCGTCAGGCTTTGCAGACCGGCCAGCGCCCCCTGCAAGGTGCCCTGCTCTTGCGGCGAGACCTCGCGGGTCAGGAAGGACTGGATGAGGGGCTGGCCCAGGTTGCTCAAGGCGGCCAGGGCGATGATGGCGTACATCATCCAGCCCTGGGTGGCCAGGCCATACAGGGTGAAGGAGAACAGCCCCACGCTCTGGGCCAGGGTCAGGGCCCGGCGCTCCCCCAGGCGGGCCACCACGGGCCGAACCAGCCCGGCCTGGACAATCACACCGCCCAAGCCCACCAGAAACAGCGAGAAGCCCACCTCGAGCGGCTCCCAGCCAAACTTGTAGGCGGTGTACAGCACCCACACGCTCTGCAAAGCCCCAAAGGCCAAAAAGATGAGCGAGAGGCTCAGGGACAACCCCCGCAGGATGGGGGTTTTCCGCAAGACCCCCAGGGCCACAAACGGGTTGAGCGAGCGGGCCTGGGTGCTGCGGTTTTCGGGTTTGAGCGACTCCGGCAACACAAAATAGCCATACAAAAAGTTGAGAAAGGCCAGCCCCGCCGCAAAGTAGAAGGGCAGACGCAGGTCGATGTTGCCCAAAAGCCCACCCAGCACCGGCCCCAGCACGAAGCCCATCCCAAAGGTGGCCCCAATCAGGCCAAAGTTGCGGGCCCGCTCTTCGGGTTTGGAGATATCGGCAATGTAGGCGTTGGCGGTCGAGAGGCTGGCCCCCAGCGCCCCAGCGATCACCCGGGCAGCAAACAGCACCCAGATGGACTGCGTAAGAGCGGCAATCAAATAATCCACGCCGGTGCCCAGCAGCGATAAAAGCAGCACCGGGCGGCGCCCGTAGCGGTCGGAGAGCATGCCCAGGATGGGGCCAAAAGCAAACTGCATCACCGCGTACACCGCAAAAAACAGGCCGTTGAGCCGCGCCCCCGCCTCCACGCCGCCGGCCAGGGTCTCGATGAGCCTGGGCAAGACCGGAATAACCAGCCCCAGGCCCATCACGTTGATGAGCACCGAGATCAGGATGAAGGGGATAGAGGCCTGCTTCGACATGACCGCGCCATTATGACACCCCAGGCCTGGGCGGATTGGAAGCGCAGGCTCATCTACACGATAAGCTAGTAAACGTGCTGTTAGAGCATCTAGAAGACACCCGTTCGGTAGCCCAGCGGCTTGCGCAAAGCCTGCCCGAGGGAGCGCTGGTGCTGCTCACGGGGCCCATGGGCGCGGGCAAGACCACCCTGGTGAAATTCATAGCCGAGGCCCTGGGCTTCAAAGGCGAGGTCACCAGCCCCACCTACACCCTGATCCACGAGTACCCCAGCCCGCAGGGCTTGATCGTTCACATCGACGCCTACCGCATGGCCGACCAGGAGGAGCTTTTTACCCTGGGCCTGGAGGACTACCTGCCCGAGGCCCGGCTGGTGCTGATCGAGTGGGGAAAGCCCGAGGTGTTTCCCGATAGCCTGGAGATCCGCCTGACCCCCACCGAGGATGGGCGGAGGCTCGAGCTCATCCCCCACGGCCGCGCACCGCTCCCGAAGCTCTGAGCATCCCACGGGCAGCTTCGCCCCTGACCCGTCGCCCTCGAGGCCCCAGGAATAGATCCTCCGTAGGGCATGGGGCCTCTTTTCAGGGTTTTATCATAATCACATATGAAAGCTGTCTCCATTCCCAGTCCGTTGCCATATCTAGCCCAGATACCCGATCCCCGCGAGTACCTGAAAACCCAACATCGCTGGCAAGACCTGTTGCTCATCTGCTTGATGGCGGTGGGTTCGGGACGGCACAACATCCTGGCCATCAGCCAGTGGGTGAAAGACCAGCGACGCTTCTTGCTGAACGAGGTGCATATCCGTACCCGCCGGGGTGAACGCAAACTACCTGCGCAAGCCACCCTCTACCGCTTCTTTTGGTTTTTGAGCGAGCACTTAGAACCCTTGCAAAAGGCCCTACTATCCTGGGCTCAGGAGGTACTCAAGGCCTTGGGCAAGGAGGGCGATGAACCTTTGCGCGTAGCCGTGGACGGTAAACACCTGCGGGGCACCCGGCGCATCCGGCGAGGGGAAGAGGCGCTGGTCTTTTTGTCGGCGTTGGTTCAGGGGCTGGGGCTCTCCCTGGGCAGCCAGGGGGTTGTTGCCGGTGAGGCAGCGGCGGCGCAGGGATGGGTGGTACGCATGGAGGGGCTGGGGGTGGACTGGGTGCTGACGGGGGATGCGGCCTTGTGCACCCAGGAGGTGGCGGCAGCGGTGGTGGCGCAAAAGGGGGGTATCTGCTCAGCGTCAAAGAGAACCAGGCGGAGCTCAAGGAGCTGATCCAGTGGGCTTTTGCCAGCTACCAGGCTACAGACCAGCATATTCAGCACCAGGTTCGGGGTGGAGAGGTCTGGACATGGCACCTAGAGGTGCTGCCCCTGCCGGAGGCGGTCAGCGGTTGGCGGGGCTCGCAGATGGCCTTGCGGATGCGGCGGAGGGTGGTGCGCAAAAATACCGGGGAGCTGCGGGAGGAGAGTGCCTATGCGCTGACCAGCCTGCAAGCATCGGCCAAGCAGCTGTATACCCTGTGGCGGGGACACTGGGAGGTGGAGAACCGCTTACACCATAAACGAGACACGGTGTTGGGAGAAGATGCCTGCCGCAGCCGCAAGGGGGCGGTGGGGCTGATGTACTTACGGGATGTAATCCTGAGCCTCTTGCATCTCAAAAAGTGGCCGGTGTTGCGCTCGGTTAGAAAGTTCTCGGCTAATCCTAAGGCTCTACTGAAGCTAATCCGAGGGTTGTGATAAAAGCCTGGCCTCTTTTTGGATGGGTGACCGGTTGGTCATATAATGGGTATGACCCCTCAGAGGTTAAAGGAGGCAGTTCATGCAGAAAGCCCTAGTCATCCTAATCGCTTTGCTGGGAGCAGCACTGGCCCAGGGTCAGGTCACCATCACCTACTGGCAGTACGACTTCAAAAGCAAGGTCGAGGCGGTGAATGAACTGATCAAAAAGTTCGAGGCCGCCAACCCCGGCATCAGGGTGCTGCACCAGACCTTCCCCTACGACGCCTATCAGCAGAAGGTGGCTTCCTCGATTCCCGCCGGCCAGGGGCCGGATGTGGTCAACCTGTTCTACGGCTGGCTGCCCACCTGGGTCAAGGCTGGGTACCTGCAGCCCTTGCCCGCAGAGTACGTAAGGATGGTTGACAACGAGTTCCTGGGCATGGCCCAGGCCGCCAAGGTGGAGGGCAGGCTCTACGGCATCCCCACCGCTGTGCGCTCGCTGGCCCTGTTTTACAACCGCGATCTGCTCAACGCCGCCGGCTTTAACACCCCACCCAAAACCTGGGACGAGTTTCTAAACATCGCAAGCAAGCTCACCGTCAGGCAGGGCAATAGGTTCACCCAGCTGGGCTACGCCATGGCCCCCGACGGGCAGGATCACCACCTGGTGCGTGAGGTGCTGATCCGGCAGTTTGGCGGGCGGCCCTACTCCGACGATGGGCGCCGGGTGCTTTATGGCGACGCCGCCGGGCTCAAAGCCTTCACCTTCTACACCGACTGGTTCAAAAAGCACAATGTGGGCACCCTGGGCAACCAGTTCTTCCCCGGCAACAACGCCTACCGCGACGCCTTTATCGCCGGCAGGGTGGGCATGATTATCGATGGCTCGTTCGCCATCGGCACCATCCGCAGTGGGGCTAAGTTCAACTGGGGCGTGGCCGAGCTGCCCGTAGAAAAGGTTGGCGGCCGTAAGGTGAACTACGGCTCCTTCTGGATGCACGGCCTGACCCCCCTGGCCACCGGGCCTAAGCAGGCGGCCTCGCTCAAGTTTTTGGAGTTTCTGGTCTCCGAGGAAACCCAGCGCTACTGGCTCGAGAAGGTGGGCGAGCTGCCGGCCCGCAAGAGCCTGATCAAAGACCCCAAGCTCACCCTGGACAAGGTCTTTGGCCCCTTCGTGCTCTCGCTGGCCTATGCCAAAGCCACGCCTTTTGTGGATGAAATTGGGCAGCGCAAGGTCATGACCGACGCCATCAACCGGGTGCTCCTGGAAAACAAAGACCCGGCGGAGTCCTGGCGCATGGCCGTGGCCGAGGAGCAAAAGCTGCTGGACGCGTTCTGGAAGTAGCGCGCCCGAGGCTTGCCGTCACCCCGCACTATCCGGCTCGAGGGATTCTTCGCTAGGGGGTGAGGAATCCCCTTTCCACCCAACACAAGCAACTATGCGTGGACCTTTGAGTCCGGTATGGCATTCTTTCTATGAGACCATCTGAGCCCGCCCGACGTGGCGTATCGCTGGCGGCCCGAGAAGCGCTGTGGGCCCTGGCCTTCTTAGCCATCCCGCTGGCCTTCTTCCTGTTTATCCGCATCTGGCCGGCCTTCCAGGCCCTGTGGCTCTCGCTCTTCGACTGGCACGCCGACCCCAGCCAACGGCCTTTCGTGGGCCTCGAGCACTACCACCAGATGCTGGAGGATCGGCTCTTGCTCAAAGCCCTGCAAAACACCCTGGCCTACACCCTGTTAGGCGTTCCCACGCAGATCCTGCTGGGGCTTGGCATTGCCCTGTTGCTCAATGCGGTAACCCGTTTCCGGGATGTCTTCCGGGCCATCTACTTTGCGCCTTATGTCACCCCCGCGGCCGCCGTTGCCTGGGTGTTTAGCTGGATGCTCTCGCCCAATTTTGGCATCGTCAATGAAATATTGGGGGTGTTTGGCATCCCACCCCAGCCCTTCCTGACCAGCCCCTCCCAGGCCCTGGTCACCGTGACAATGGTGGTGGTCTGGCAGAACCTGGGTTTTCAGGTGGTCTTGTTCCTGGCGGGTCTGCAAAACATCCCCCGCGACTACTACGAGGCCGCCCGCATAGACGGGGCCAGCAACTGGCAGCTCTTCCGCCACATCACCCTCCCGCTTCTGAACCCGGTGATGGTCTTCTCGGCAGTCATCGGCACCATCGGCTTCTTGCAGCTGTTCACCCAGGTGGTCAACCTCAACTTCACCGACCAGGGCGGGCCGCTGGGCTCCACGCTGACCCTGGCCCTCTACATCTACCAGCAAGCCTTTGCCCGGTTTGACCTGGGCTATGCGGCGGCCATCACGGTGCTGCTGTTCGTGATTATCCTGGCCATCACCCTGGTGCAACTGCGGCTGTTGTCCCGGCGGGTGGAGTACTGATGAGACGCCTTTCTACACTCCTGATCTACCTCCTGCTCATCCTGGGCAGCCTGGTGATGTTCTTTCCGTTCGTGTGGATGTTTCTAACCTCCCTCAAGCCCTTTGCCGAGATTTTCGATCTCACGCTGCTGCCCCAGGCCCCCACCCTGGACAACTACCGCGAGGTGCTGTTCGATACGCAGTTCCCCCGCTGGTTCCTCAATAGCCTGATTGTGGCGCTCATCACCACGGCCTCGGTGCTGTTCTTCGACGCGTTGGTGGGCTACACCCTGGCCAAGCTGCGCTTTCCCGGCAAGGGGTTCATCTTCGTGCTCATCCTTTCGACCCTGATGGTGCCTACCGAGATGCTGATCATCCCCTGGTACGTGATGAGCACCGAGTACGGCTGGAGCAACACCTACTGGGGTCTGCTCTTTCCGGGCCTCATCAGCGCTTTTGGGGTGTTCTTGATGCGGCAGTTTTTCCAGACCCTGCCCACCGACCTGCTGGATGCCGGGCGGATAGACGGGCTGAGCGAGTTTGGGGTGTTCTGGCGTATCGCCTTCCCGCTGGTGCGTCCGGCCCTGGCGGCTTTAGGCATCTTTACCTTTCTGGGCAACTGGAACGCCTTTTTGTGGCCCCTGATCGTGGTACAGACCCCCGATATGCGCACCATACCGGTGGGGGTGGCACTGTTCTCGAGCGAGGCCGGCACCGCCTGGAACCTGATTATGGCCGCCAGCAGCCTGGCCGTGCTGCCGGTGCTGCTGGTCTTCCTGTTCTTCCAGCGCCAGATCATCGAAGGGGTGGTGCTGACCGGGGTGAAGGGCTAGGGGGTTTTTTCCTGGTAATCTGTTCGGCATGAACCAAGGCCTGGGCCAGCGGCTATGGCGGCAGTACCGCGGGCACCTGCTCAGCTTTGCCGCGGGGGTGCTGGTGGGCGTGATGTTCGCCGACTGGCTGCGGAGCCTCGTGACCATCCTGTTCGTGCTGGGGGTGCTGGGGGCGATGTACTTCATCTGGGTCTACTTCGATAAGCTCAAGAAACAGTGAGCCGCCTTATGGAGCTAATGACGCCCGCCCCCATCCTGGACACACCCCCCGCGCACCTGCCCACCGGGAACCTCGAGGTGCACGTAGAAGCCAGCCCCCAGGCCCCCTCCATTTCGCGCATCGGGGTGGCCTCCCTAGGGCTTAGCGGCCTGCTGGACTGGGTGGGGGCCCCGCTTTTGGAAGTGTCCGGGCAGGGCTGGCAGGTTTCGCGCCTCGCGGACTGGATTCCCTGCTGGGAGAACGATGACCTCAAGGTTACGCTGCTGGCCCCCTGGGGGGAGCGGGGGCTGGCGCTGCGCCTCGAGCCCAAACGGCAAGGCCCCCTTCAGGTAGCGGGCAACCTCGAGTACCTGGGCCTGCGGCGCTTCCGGGAGGAGCCGCTCGACTGCGTCTTCCCTAGCGGGCACGACGGCTGGACGGGGAGCCATGTGATGGAAGCCCGCACCCACCGCACCCTGCTGGCTCTGGGCCTGCAGGCCGACCCCCCGCCCACCCGAATAGACTGGGGCCCCCAGTTCGTGCTCGAGTGGGCGGCGGGCCCGGTCACGCTCTACCTGGGCCTGGCCCCCGAGGCTGATGGTGCCCGCACCACCGCCCTGCACCTGCGGCGGGTGGGCTGGGAGGGCTTGCTGCACAAGACCCTGCACAAGCTGGCCCTGCTGTGCACCAATTACACGGGCCCCCTCTACGAGGTCTACCGGCGGCACCTGATCTTCAGCTACTTCTACGCCCAGGCCGACACCCTGGAGGGCGAGCCTGTGCTGCTCACCTCGAGGAGCCCGCACTACTACGTCTCGGGGGCCTACTGGGCCCGCGACGCGCTTTTGTGGTTTTTCCCGGCCCTGCTCAAGGCCGACCGCAAACGAGCAAAACAGGTGCTGAAAGCGGTATTCCAGCGCCAGGCCCGCTGGCCGGGGGAGCACGCCCAGTACCTGAGCGGGCCGCCCCTGTACCCCGGCTTCGAACTGGATCAGGCCGCGGCCTACCCCCTGGCCCTGGCCCGCTACCTGGAGGCCACCGGCCCCGACCCCGGGCTGGTGGCCGAGCTGCGCGAGCCCCTGGCATGGGTGTTTGCGCGGGTGGCCGAGGAGAAGCACCCTTCCCTCACCCTCTACCGCACCTTCCTCTCCCCCACCGACGACCCGGTGAAGGAGCCCTATCTGACCTACGACAACGCCCTGTGGTGTGTGGCACTGGAACGGCTGGCCCCCTTCTGGCCGGAGGCCGAGGCGCTCAGGCTCGAGGCCCGGGCCATCCGCGAGACCCTCTACCGCCAGGCCGAGCGCAACGGGCGCTTCGTCTTCAGTTTTGAGCCGGGGGGCACCCACACTTTCTCCGATGAGCCTGCGGGCAGCCTGTTGCTGCTCCCGCACCTGGGCTTTTGCAGCCGGCAGGACCCCATCTGGCAGGCCACCGCGCTGTGGATTCTGGGAAGCGACAACCCCCACCACTACAAAGGGCGCTTCCCCGGCGAGGGCTCGGCCCATTTTCCCTTCCCCTCAGGCTTTGGCCTGGCCAACCGGATCCTCTCCGGCCTGATGCGGCCGGCGGGCGACGCGCTCATGACGCTCGAGCAGGCCCCCCTCGACCAGGGCTACGCCTGCGAGTCCTTCGACCCCGAGACCGGCCAGGCTCGCACCGGGGTGGGATTTGCCGCGCTGGCGGGCCTTGTTGCCTACGCGCTGGCCGCGGGCAAAGATCCCAAAGGGCCTACCGTATAGCCAGCCAGACCAGCAGCAGCAAACCGCCCGCGCCGACCAGTGCCACGCTCAAGGCCGCGCTGCGGGTTTTGCGGAAGTACAGCGAGAGCACGAAGCCCGTAAGCGCCACCAGCAACAAAAACCCACCCGAGAGGTCAATCAGCCAGGCCCAGGCCGGGCCGGCATCGCGCCCGCGGTGCAGGTCGTTCAGGACGGCTACCGGGCCCTGGGCCACCACCTTGAGGGTATAGCTGCCGTCGGCCCGGCTGATGAAGGCATCGGCGGCGTAGCCGGGGGCGCGGAAGCTGATGGAGGCTTCCTGATCGTCGGCACGGGTATCGCTCACCTGCCCCCGCAGGCCATAGGTGGCCCGCAGGGTCTCGGCGGTCTTTAGCCAGTCGATCTCGCCTCGTTGCTGCCAGTCCTGGGGCAGGGTGCCCTGATAGGTATGGATGGTCTGGGCGTTGCCAAACACCCACTCGGGGTGGTTGAGGGTGATGCCGGTAGCGGCAAAAAACAGCACCACCAGCAGGCTCAGCATGGAAGCGTAAAGGTGCAGCCAGCGGGCCAGGGCATAGACCCTCGAGCGCAGGGGCTTCTGCACTTTTTCCATGGGCCTCTCAACCCTGCCGATCATAGGAAAGGCTCACCTCCTTGAGATCCCCTTTCTCGCCGGACAGATTGTAAGCGCGCTGGAAGGGGCTCTGGGCCAGGGTGACCTTCTCGCGGAAGAGCTGGTAGGGCCCGTGCTCCCGGGCCAGCTCCACACAGACGTAATAGTCGCCCTGGGGCATCGGGTTGCCCTTATCGTCCTTGCCGTCCCAGCTCAGGGTGTACCGCCCCGGCATCCGGGTGGGGCCCGAGACGGTTTCGTTCAGCTCGTTGTTGTGATACCAGCGCCGGAGTTCGTTGAGCCAGCGCGGGCCCTTGCGGGACTGCTCAAACCAGACCGCCAGGGTGCGCACCGGCAGGCCCTGGGCGTTTTCGATCCAAACCGCCACATAGGGTCGGCGATAGCGGAAACCACCGCCCACGAACTCGAAGGTGATATCCAACTTCATGCCAGCCAGCCTGGCCTGGGCCAGGCCCCGGCCGGCCAGAAGGGTCAGGAGAAAACCAACTGTGCGGTAGACAAAGTTTCGACGGCTTATCCAGGAACGCTTCATCTAAATCCTCCGAATTTCCTCAGCCTGCTCTAAAAAGCGGGGGTTGGTATGGGTGCGTCCGTCGGCCTCCACCAATAAGCAGCCCACCCCAAATACCTCGGCCAGGGCCAGGCTGAGCATGGGCTCGAGCACACAAAAAGCCGTGGCCAGCACATCGGCGGTGGCCGCATCCGGGGCTACTACGGTGGCCTGCGCCATCTGGGTGACAGGCCGGGCCGTGCGGGGGTCGAACAGGTGCGCTCCCCGCTGCGAGCGCCCACTGGTGGCCACGCCCTGATTGCAGACCAAAAGCCGGGCCAGCGGCGGGGCGTTGTCGGCCCCAGCCAGGGGGTCGGCCACCCCAACCCGCACCGGCCGGGGCCCGATGTGCCGGATCTCCCCGCCCAGGTTGAGCAGCACCTCCTCGGCCCCCTGGCTCATCGCAGCCTGGGCCGCGCGGTCGGCGATATGCCCTTTGGCCAGGGCGTTTAAGGTGAGGGGCAGCGCGGTGAGTTTGTGGGCCGTGCGGCCCTCCAGCCGCCACAAGGGGCCCTGGAGGGCCTGTCGCAGGGCCTCGAGCTCGCCCTCGGTGGGTTTGGGGTTTTGCCTGTATAAGGCCTGGATGGCCGCAGCCGCCGGATTGAAGGCCCCGTGGGTGTGGGCCATCCAGCCTTCGGCGGCACGCAGCAAGGCCTGGAGTTCCGGTGAAAGCTGGGCTACGCCCTGGGCCTGCCAGCGGGCCAGTTCAGAGTCGGGCAGAAAGCTACTGAAGATGCGCTCGAGGCGCTCAATTTCGGCCAAGCTGGCGGCCTCGGCGGCGCGGGCTTGCCGCGGGCCCTGGGCTCGCACCTGAAGGGTCAGGGTTGTGCCCAGCACCCCCTCGTAGTGGGCTTGGTGCAGGTACGGGCGTGGTTTGAACAGGGCCAGCGGCATCAGAGGTTCTCCTCTCCACGGAGAAGTATCCCCGTGCGGCATAAGGTTTGCGTAAACAAAGGGTGAAGTTTTTGTAAAGGCTAGAGGTTTAGCCCAATATCGAAGGTAGCCGCATAGCCCTGCCCGCTCTGGGTCAGGTTGAGCAGAAGCTGGCTCCCCCCGTTGCGGTAGATGCTGTCGTTGGCGTTGCGGGTGCGGGTGCCCGTTTTCACGTAGGGGGGATTGGCAAAAATGCGGTCGCTCAGGGCATCGTCGAAGAAGAGCTGCGAGGTGAAGTCGCGGTTCTGGTAACGAATTTTGAAGTGGATGTGCACGGTGCGGCCCGGATACCAGCCGGGGTAGATGGTGGTGAACTGGGCCACCCCCTGGGCATCGGTGATCTGGTGGCCGCGCAGCCACTTCTGCCCGCGGGTGTCGGCGAAGCGATCCAGCACCCCGGAGTAGAGGCCCTGGGCGTCGCACTGCCAGATGTCCACCATGGCCCCTGGCAGGGGTGTGCACCCGCTGGATGAGACCCTCGAGACCACAAAGCGCAGGCTCAGGGGCACCCCTGGCTTCACCACCCCGGTGGTGGGGTCGGAGCGGATATCGGAGCGGTTGAGCTGGGTATCCACAA
Organism: Meiothermus taiwanensis WR-220; assembly: GCF_003568585.1. Classification (NCBI taxonomy): domain Bacteria; kingdom Thermotogati; phylum Deinococcota; class Deinococci; order Thermales; family Thermaceae; genus Meiothermus; species Meiothermus taiwanensis. The sequence goes on along the minus strand of NZ_CP021130.1, from coordinate 29,771 downwards.
AATAGGGCCCCTCGGTCAGGGCCGGGCGCACAATGCAGGAAGGCAGGGCGTTGTTCTGGGCTGCGGCCCTCTGTCCGTTCATTAGCCCACCCACCCCGGCCAGCCCGCCCAGGCCCAGCGCCATCAACACTTTACGACGGTTCAATATCGTTCCAATCGGTTTATCGTCGTTATCCATTTTGGCCCTCCTTTTTTCCAACATTTTCCACGCAAATGGTGGCAAACGGGTTAGGAAAATAGGGGTCGAACCCCGCCGTTATGCCTACCCGCCCAGGTTCTTCTTGAGGGTCTCGAACTCAGCCTGGCCGATCTCACCTTTGGCATAGCGCTCGCGGGCGATCTCCAGGGCCCGGTCGGGGGCTGCTTTGCTGCCAGTGGCGGGGCTGCGCAGCAGCCGCACGATCAGCACCGCCACCAGCGCAATCAGTCCGAGCAGCAGCAGGGCCCACAGCACATCGTCCATCCAGCCAAAGCCGTAGTAGCCAAAACCATCCCAACGTCCACGGTGATCCATCATCCACATACTGCGCCTCCTACAGCAAAAACCCGGTTCCGGGTAAGCCTTTGCTTTTGTAGTAGGGGCGTGTGGCCGAAGCTTCAACCACACGCCCAACTGCTACTACCGGACAGGGCCTAGCGCCACCGCCCCCGGGGGCCGTCCCAGTCGCCCCGGCCCCCCAGGCGCAGCTGCACCGGCTGGGCCACAAAAGCCTTGGCCACCGCCTGGCTGCTGGCTTTGAGGGTATTGGCCTGCTCGGCCGTGAGCCGCCCGGCCTGCACGGCCTGGTCGATGGCCTGGTTGCGGGCGGTGACCAGGGCCGCCTCGAGGGCCGCCGGGGTCTTGCCGAGGTCGGTGGCCACCTGGGCCAGGGTCTTGCTGCCACCGCTCAGCACCGCCAGCTCGGCGGGGGTGACCCCCAGGAACTGAGCCGCAGCGTAGTAGAGGTTGCCAATCAGGCCCTTGGGCGCCGCCATGCGCTGCATGGCCCTGGGCTGCGTTGGGGCGGGCTGGGGCGCCGGGGTTTGCTGGGCAAAGGCGCCCGCTACCGCCAGGCTCGAGACCACCAACAGGGTTTTTAGCGTCTTGTTCATGCTTTCCTCCTTGTGGAAAGCCCTCTGGCTTTCCCGAGAAGAAGTCTGCGGCAGGGCGGTTACGGAGCAGTTACGACTCGCTGAGAGGGTTTCTCATGGAGGCACCCGTAACCCGCCCGTAACCCCTAGAATGCAGACTGGAACCATGCGGCTTCTGCTGGTCGAAGACGAGCCCAACATCGCCCGCCCGCTCACGCGGGCCCTGGAGGCCCAGGGCCACCAGGTGCGCCATGCGCCCGACCTGACCACGGCCCGGGCGCGGCTGGCCGAGGCCGAACCCGACCTGATGATCCTGGACGTGCGCCTGCCGGAATCGGAGGACGGGGGGTTTATCCTGGCCCGTGAGGCCCGCGCCGCCGGCTACAAAGGCCCCATCCTCTTCATGACCGCCCGCGACGCCCTGGCCGACCGGGTGATGGGCCTGGACGAAGGCGGCGACGACTACGTGGTCAAGCCCTTCGACCTGCCCGAGCTTTTAGCCCGGGTGCGGGCCCTCTTGCGCCGGGTGAGCGAGGTTAAGCAGAGCCGGGTGAGCCTAGGCCCCCTCGAGCTCGACCTGGCAAGCCGCAGCGTGCGCTGGGAGGGGCGGAGCGTGGAGCTCTCCCCCCGCGAGTACGCCCTGCTGGAGCGGCTGGCCCTGTTTCCGGGCCGGGTCTACAGCCCCGAGGAGCTCTTGGATCTGATCTGGGGGGAGGAAGCCTCCGATACCGGGGTGGTCAAGGTGTGCGTGCACCACCTGCGCAGCAAGCTGGACAGCCGCGTGGTGCGCACAGTACCGGGGGGCTACCGGCTGGGGGTGGAGCCATGAGCCTGCGGCTGCGCCTGGCTTTGTTTATCGCCCTGGCCATTGCCCTGGCCCTGCTGGTGCAGGGGTTTTTGGGGTACGCCAGCTTCGAGCGCTTGCAGATGGGCAACCTCGAGCGCGACCTGAACGCCTACCTAGCCCGCATTGCCGACCAGCTCGAGGGCCGCCGGCGGCCCCCACGGCTGTTCTGGCGCGAACGGGGTGGTGAGCCCGACACCGAGCTGGTGGAGCGCCTGCGCAGCAACACGCCCCTGCTTTCCCTCCCCAACCCCACCCCGGCCGGCATCGTGGCCCACGCCCGGCTGGTGCAGGGGCAGGTGGTACTGCGGGAGTGGGGCCAGTTTCCCAGCGAGATCCCCATGCACCACCACCCCGAGGCCCGGCTCGAGCAGAACTGGCTGTACAAAAGTGTGCGCCTGGGCCCCGGGCTTTACCTGCAGGGGGCGCTCGAGGCCAGCCAGGTGCGGGCCAGCCTGGCCGGTTACCGGCAGACCGTGCTGTTCACCGCCCTGCTGGTGGCCCTCCTGGGGGCCGGGGTGGCCTGGCTGGTCAGCGGGCCGGCCCTGCGGCCCCTGCGCCACCTTCAGCAGGCCGCCCGCCGGGTGGCCGACTCGGGCGACCTCAGCCTGCGGGTGCCCGCCGAGGGCAGCGGGGAGCTTCTGCACCTGAGCCAGACCTTTAACCAGATGCTCGAGCGGCTCTCGGCCTTTCGCCAGCGCGAGACCGAGTTCACCCGCAACGCCGCCCACGAGCTGCGCACCCCCCTCACCTCTTTGCGCTTGCAGCTCGACGCCTTGCAGCAGGGGCTGGCCTCGCCTGAGGAAACCCTATCGGTGGTACGCGAGGAGGTGGAGCGCATGACCCACCTGAGCGAGTCGCTCCTGACCCTGGCGCGGGAGGGCCGGGGGCAGCGGGTGGGGCTGGATCTGGCCCAGCTGGCCCGGGAGGTCGCACAAAAAGCCGGTGTGCCCTACCAGGGGCCCCCTCACCTGGAAACCTCCGGCGACCCCATTCTGCTGCGCCAGGCCCTGGAAAACCTGCTCTCCAACGCCCAGAAGTACGCCCCGGGGGCCCCGGTGCGGCTCGAGCTCAGCCAGGAGGGAGACTTCGCCGTCCTGAGCGTGCTGGACGAGGGGCCCGGCATGCCCCCCGAAGTGCTTAAGCGGGCGGCTGAGCCCTTCTACCGCGCCCCCGGCACCCGTGTGCCGGGCAACGGGCTGGGCCTGAGCGTGGCGGCCCAGGTGGCCCAGGTGCACGGGGGCCGGCTGGAGCTCAAGAACCTCGAGCCCCACGGCCTGAAAGCCGAGCTGTGGATCCGGGTTCAGCCGGCCTGATCGAGCGGCAGGCTCACCTCGAAGACCGCCCCGCCCTCGGGACGGTTGCGGGCAGTCACGGTTCCCTTGTGCAGCTCCACCAGGGCCTTGACGATGGAAAGCCCCAGCCCGCTGCCGCCGGTGGCCCGCGAGCGCGAGGCCTCGGCCCGGTAGAAGCGGTCGAAGACCCTGCCCAAAGCCGCTTCGGGGATGCCGGGGCCGCTGTCCAGCACCCGCAAGCGGGCCTGCGCGGCCTCGACGGCCACCTCGAGCCCAATCCACCCCCCGGTAGGCGTGTGGCTCAAGGCGTTGGAGAGCAGGTTGCCAATCACCTGGGCCAGGCGGTCGGGATCGGCCCGTACCAGGACAGGCCCCTTGGGCAGCCGCCGCTCGAGCGTAATCTGCTTGGCCTCCAGAGCCGCCTGAAAGGTGGCGGCCATCCGGTCGGCCAGCTCGGCCAGGTTGAGGGGCTGCAAGGTCAGGTTGAGCCGCCCGGCATCGGCCAGCGAGAGGGTGCGTAGGTCTTCGACCAGGCGCGAGAGCAGCCGGGCCTGCTGGTGCAGCCGATCCACCTCGCCCATCTCCAGGGGCAGCACCCCGTCCTGAATGGCCTCGAGGCGGCCCTGCATCACCGTCAGGGGGGTGCGCAGCTCGTGGGCGATATCAGCAATCATGGCCCGCCGCTCGGCCTCGAGCCGCTCCAAAGCCTCGGCCATCTGGTCGAAGTTGCGGGCCAGCCGGGCCACCTCGTCCTCGCCCGGCTGGGGGCCCACCCGGGCCTTGAGGTCGCCCTGGGCCAGGCGGCCTGCGGCATCGGATATGGCCTCGATGGGCCGGGCAATCCGCCGGGCAAAGACCAGCGCCAGCAACACCCCCAGACCGGTTGCGGCCAGGCTCGCAATCAGCAGGTTCTGTTGCAACCGGGTCTCCAGGCTGGGCCGCCGCAGGCGGGGCGGCGGCTGCACCCGAATCTCGCTGCCTGAACCGTCGGGCAGGCTCAGCACAAAGACCGGATTGGGGTTCCCGGGGTCGGGGCTGGGCTCGAGCCGCACGCGAATCTCCTGACCGGAAAGCAGCACATCGCGCAGCTCCGCGGGGAAACCCAGCGCCGGCAGGCGGCTATCGCTGCGCCGCAAGATATCGCGCACCTCGGCGGGCAGCTCCCGGAAGGTGCGCTCGCGCTGGTAGGTGTTGAGGCCCACCGTGAGCAGGCTGGTCACCACCACCACCAGCACCATCAGCAGGCTTAGCCGAACCTCAATGCGGTTGAAGAAGCGCATATATTTTTCGGGTGGCCCCACCTACTCCGTCCAGAGCCGGTACCCCACCCCCCGCACGGTCTCCAGAAGCCCCGCGCCCCCGGCGGCCTCGAGCTTCCTGCGCAGGTTCTTGAGGTGCACGTCCACCACCCGCTCCAGCGCGTCCGAGTCGGGCAGAGCGGCCTCCAGCAGCTCGGCCCGGCTGAAGGCTTTGCCGGGGGTACGGGCCAGGGTTTCCAGCAAGCGAAACTCGGTGGGGGTGAGCTCGAGGCGCACCCCTCCCAGCCGCGCCACCACCTTCTCGCTATCAATCTCCAACGGCCCCACCCGCAGCACCTCTTTGGGGGCCTCGGCCAGCACCACCCGCCGCAACACCGCCTTGACCCGGGCCACCACCTCGCGGGGGCTGAAAGGCTTGGTCACGTAGTCGTCGGCCCCCAGCTCCAGGCCCAGCAGCTTGTCCAGATCCTCGGCGCGGGCCGTCACCAGGATGACCGGGGTGTGGCCGCTGCTGCGGATGCGACGCAGCACCTCGAGGCCGTCCATCTCCGGCAGCATGATGTCCAGAAGCACCAGGTCGGGCCGGGCCGCCCGCAGAAGGTTCAAAGCCTGCCGGCCATCGGAGGCCCGCTCGGTGCGAAACCCCTCCCGGCGCAGATAGCCCTCGAGAATCTCGGCGATCTCCGGCTCGTCTTCCACCACCAGTACCAGCGCCATCGGCTCCAGTGTATCGGTAGACCCGGCCATGTCCCCAGTCTGCCCTCAGACCATGAAGGGCCAGGGTGGGATTTATGTAGATTTGGGGAAGTCTGCCCTTTGCAAACCTGACCTGTCGGTCAATAATGGGCTTTCGTGACACTGCCCCCTGGCGAGCCCCGCCGTTCACAAACCCTGGCCATCTGGGAAGGCGTGCTGGCCATCCTATTCATCAACTGGAGCACCGGCATGGTCATGACCGGCTACGCTTTGTGGCTGGGAGCACCCCCGGTGGCCCTGGCTATTCTAGGGGCGCTGCCCATGGTCGGGCAGATGGCCGCGCCGCTGGCCCTCTTCTTCCGGGGCAGCCGAAAGGATTTGAGCGCCAACCTCTCGGTGTTCGGGCGTGGGCTTTTCGTGCTGGCTTTGTTCGTGCCGTTGATGCCCGAAGCCTGGCGCATACCAGGTCTCTTGACCATTGCCGCCCTCTCACAGTTCATCCTGGCCCCGGTTAGCGTGCTCTGGACAAGCTGGATGGCCGATCTGGTGCCAGATCAACTACGGGGACGCTACTTTGGGCTTCGTAACGGGCTGCTGGGCCTGGTGGGCACCCTGGGCAACCTGGCTGCCGGTAGCCTGATCGATGCCCTGGGTAAACCCTGGGGGTTTCTGTTGGTGCTGGGCCTGGCGGTGGGGGCAGGGGTTGGGGCCACCTTTATCTTGCGGCGGCAGTTTGAGCCGCTCATGGTCAGCACCCCACCCCGCCCAGCCGAGTACATCCAGCCCCTCTCCGACCGGCGCTTCCGGGGGTTTTTGGGGTTTGTGGTGCTGTTTTTGGGCGCGGTGAGCGTGGGGGGGCCCTTCGTGTTTCCGCTCTTCCTCGAGTACGCTCGCATGAGCTTTACCCAGGTGGGCCTCTGGACGGTGATCGCTGCAAGCTGCGGGCTGGTGCTGAGCCCCTTGTGGGGCCGGCTGGCCGACCGGATCGGGCACTGGCAGGTTTTGCTTTTGAGCAGCAGCGTGGCCGCCCTGGTGCTGCCCCCTTTGTGGCTGGCCGGCGGGCCAGGCCGCCTCGAGACCATCTGGATGGCCGCGGTCTTCGACGCGGTGGCCTGGGGCGGGATTGGCACCGCCCTGACCAACGTGGCCTTGCAAAGCGCCTCGCCAGAAAAGCGCAACCTCTACCTGGCCTGGTACTGGACGGCCTACGCGGTGGGGGGCATCCTGGGCTCGCTTTTGGGCGGGGCCCTGGGCAACCTGCACAAAAATCTCCAGCTCTTTCCCAGCGCCTATCACCTGCCCATCCTGGTCTCGATGGGGCTGCGGATGGTGGCGGTCTACTACCTGGGGTGGCGCATCCGGCGCGATAAGAAGAGAGCCTTACTGGAGTCAAAAGCACAGCCCCCGTCGCCTGCCGAAAACAAGACATCGGGAGCCTAACTTGGTTGGTTCAGCGCTGGAAGGCAGCGAGCCAACCCGACCGAGGGGATCTGCTTTCTTCGCCGAGCGTAGGGAGGGGTGTGTTCTCGGATGCAAAAAGATAACCTTCTTTTTGAATCCGGTATGGCATTTGCAGATGGAAAAAGCCAGGGCCGGGAATTACCCCGGCCCGACAAAACGCAAGGGGTCTACTCGAGCCCTGCCAGCTTTCGGTTTTTAGCAATGTAGTCGTGCCACTGCTCGGGCACGTCTTCCTCAGGGTAGATGGCCGAGACTGGGCAGGCTGGCACGCAAGCCCCGCAGTCAATGCACTCGTCGGGGTGGATGTAGAACTGATCACCACCGTCGTAGATGCACTCCACCGGGCAGACTTCGACACAGGACTTATCCTTGGTGCCGATGCAGGGTTCAACAATCACATGGGGCATGGCTTTTTCCTCCGTTGACTGGGCTTGGGTTGCTGGGCAGAGCCACCAAACTGGTCTTTATTCTAAAGAATTTTGCAAGAAGTCAAGAGGCCCCACACCATCCGTAAGTGCTATTCTAAAAGCGTTTGGCCTGCAAAAGGCCAGCAAAACCCTTATGGATACTGGCCTGAGCCTAGACCCCGTCGAGTTTTTGAAAGGTGCGCTGGAGATCCCCTCGGTCTCGGGACAGGAGCGCGCGGTGGCCCAGTACCTGGCCGAGGGCATGAGAAAGCTGGGTTTTGCCAAAGCCTGGGTGGACGAGGCCGACAACGCCCGCGGTCAGATTGGCACGGGGCCGGTGCAGGTGGTGCTCCTGGGCCACATCGACACCGTGCCCGGCGAGGTACCGGTGCGCATCGAGGGCCAGAAGCTGTTTGGCCGCGGCTCGGTGGATGCCAAGGGGCCCTTTGTGACCTTCATTCTGGCCGCTGCCAGCCTCCCGCCGGAGGTCTTGCAGAAGCTCACCCTGCACCTGGTGGGGGCCACCGAGGAAGAGGTGCCCAGTTCCAAAGGGGCCCGCTACGTGGTGGACAAGCTCAAGCCCGACTACGTGGTGATCGGGGAGCCCTCGAGCTGGCAGGGCATCACCCTGGGCTACAAGGGCCGCCTGCTGGTGCGGGTGCGGCGCGAGAAGGACAACTTCCACTCGGCCCACCACGAGCCCAACGCCGCCGAGGAGCTCATCAGCTACTTTGTGAGCATCAAGGCCTGGGCCGAGGCCATGAACAGCGGCCAGGGGCCCTTCAACCAGGTGCAGTACAACCTGCGCGACTTCCGCATCGAACACCCCGACACCCGCCAGTTCGCCGAGATGAAGTTCGACCTGCGCCTCCCACCCCGCCTTTCGGTGGAAGAGGCCATCCGCCATCTTTCGGCCTACGCCCCGCCCGTTCTGGATCTCGACTTCTCCGGGCGCGAGGTGCCCTACGTGGGCCCCAAAGACACCCCCCTGACCCGCGCCCTGCGCATCGGCATCCGCCAGGCCGGGGGCGAGCCGGTGTTCAAATACAAAACCGGCACCTCCGATATGAACATCGTGGCCCCACACTGGAAGGTGCCCATGGTGGCCTACGGGCCGGGGGACTCCACCCTCGACCACACCCCCAACGAGCACGTGGAAATCCCCGAGTTTCTGAAGGCCATCGAGGCGCTGCGCCTTGCCCTCATCCGGCTGGCTAAGTAGCCGTACCAAAGCCCACCTGTCTTAGCGCCTCATACAGCCCAATTCCCACCGCCACCGCCAGGTTGAGCGAGCGCCCGCCCCTGCCTGGCATAGGAATGGTCACACTAGGAAAACGCTCCAATACCTCGCTGGGGAGCCCACGGCTTTCCGGCCCAAACAACAGGTAATCGCCGGGCTGGTAGCGCACCTCGCTGTAAAGCTGCGGCACCTTGCTGCTAAAGGCCCAGACCCGGCCAGCCGGGGGCAGGGTTTCCAGAAAAGCCCTCCAGGAGTCGTGGAGAACGTACTCCACCTCGGGCCAGTAGTCCAGACCGGCCCGCCGCAGTTTGGCGCTGTTCCACTGGAAGCCCAGCGGGCGGATCAGGTGCAGCTCGGCCCCGGTGGCCGCGCAGGTACGGGCGATGTTGCCAGCGTTCTGAGGGATTTCAGGTTGGTAGAGTACCACCTTGAACATAGCCCGAATTTATCGGGTTGGGCGGGCCTGTGGATCCACCAGATTAAGAAAGCTTGCTTCAGTTAAAGAGAAAATAAAGCAAAAGTAACGTAGTAATGTGCATTTTTGGGACACTTCCTTCCATGTCAATGCTACCTTCGTAAAGGTGATTGGAGTACACCCCGAAGTCGGGCTCTTGTTGCTGGCTGTGGCCTCCGGTCTAGCGCTTTGGTGGCCGGCCAGGACAGAACCGGTCTGGCGCTGGGCCAGTCTGGGAACGCTGCTCTGGGGCATGCAGGCCGCAGTCTGGCTCCTCGAGCGCCAGGGGGGCCTCGAGGCCTCCCTGACACCCTCCGGCGTCCTGTTGTTTGCCGCCGCCCTGACCTGGGCCGCCACCCTGCGCCAGCTGCGCCTGTACGAGCCCCCCCGCCTAAGCCTGGCCCTGCTACCCTTTGTGCTGGCCGCCCTGGTAACCGCCCTATCTGGTCTTCCAGACCGCTCTTCTCAGATGGTGTGGCTAACCGACCTGCTACCGGTGCTGCTGGCCCTACCCCTTCTGGAAGCAGCTTTGCACGGGCAGGCCGGTGAAAGCCGCCTGGTCTGGGGCCTAGGCCTGATCTTCAAGGCCGGGGGTAGCTGGGCCCTAGCGCTGGGCTGGCCCCCCAGCGGGTTTGTGTATCTGGTCTGGGCCCTGGGCTTCGTTCTGATCGGCTGGGGGGGCTACCTCGAGGCCACCGAGACCCGCCTGGGCAAGGGTTTGCTGGGGTTTGTGCTGGGGAGTTTGCTGGGCAGCCTGGTGCTGCTGGGATGGCCTTCCCAGGTTGTGCACCCGCTCCACAGCGCGGTCTTGGTGGGATGGGGCTATGTGGCGCTGGTCGCCCTGGGCGGCGTGGGCTGGGGGGTCTATCAACGGATTATCAAAGCCGAGCGGCAGCTCGAGCTCTGGATCAACCTGCTGGAGAGCCTCTCCACCAAAACCCAGTCCACCCAGAACCTCACGCCCCAAGGGGTGCTGCACAGCGTGATGGACGGACTCAGGCCCCTGTACGGCAACCTGGCGGGGATCGAGGTGCGCTCGGACGTGACCATCCGGGCAGGGCAGAGCGGCCCTTACGTCTACACCTTCGAGCTGGCCCTGGACACCCCTACCGAGGGACGGCTCTACTTCTCCAGCGCACCCAAAGACACCCGCAGGCTGGAAGCCCTGGCCCCTTTGCTCACCGAGCGGCTGCGACTCTCCCTGACCCTCAACGAATGGCGCAGCAAGGCCTATACCGACCCCCTGACGGGGCTTTTGAACCGCCGGGGTTTTGAGCGCCAGCTGCAGCGTCTGATTCGCCTGGCGGGTGAGCGCAACAAACCCATCACCCTGGCCCTGCTGGATCTCGACCGCTTCAAGCAGGTCAACGACACCTACGGCCACCCGGTCGGCGACAAGCTGCTCAAGCAGCTGGCCGAGGTGCTGCACAAAGCCAGCCGGAGCGACGACCTGGCGGTGCGGCTGGGGGGAGAGGAGTTTGCGCTGGTGCTATTCGGGGCCGACCTCGAGGACGCCTACCGGGTGCTGGAGCGCATCCAGAGCGAGGTGCGGGCCCTGCAGGTCAGCCCCATCGCCTGGCAGCTGAGCATCTCGGTGGGCCTGGCCGGTGGCGAAATCCCCGCTTCGATGGCCACCGTGCAGCGCTGGCTCGAGCAGGCCGACCAGGCCCTCTACAAAGCAAAACAAGCGGGCCGCGACCGAATTCACCCCGTCCTGATTGCAAAAGATTAGCCCAATTGGCGGTCTATAAACTACACAGGATTGCTCATTGCGGTCACCCCTGAAGCAAACCCTGCCCTGCACCCAGGCTTTGTGGAACCAGGTGGCGTGTCTTGGGGATACGGCAGGCTTTCTCCAGCTTCCCCCAGGATGGGATGGGTCGGTCTTCTTGCCAAAGTGTTCTGGTATTACTTCCGCAACAGCCGCACCACCTCAACCACCTGGGCCGGCTGGGGCTGCCCTGGGCTGGCCTGGCAGCGGGCTAAGTAGGCCTCCAGGATCTCCTCCCCCACCGAGTCCAGCGCACGCCTCACCCCGCTCAGGAGGGTCAGGATTTCCCGACACTCGCGGTCTTCCTCTACCATCTTCTGCAAGCCCCGCACCTGCCCTTCCAGGCGGCGCAGCCGGTGGATGATCCGGGTTTTATCCTGCACGTCAAAGCGAAGGTTCGGGGGTGCTTCAGGGGCGGCGGGCATGGGAAACGCTCCTTTATCGGACGGTGGGATACCCGCGGGCCATCCAGGCCTGAATGCCCCCGGTGACCAGGTTCAGATTCCGATAGCCCCGGGAGAACAGGTACTGCACAGCAACCCTGCTGCGGTTCTGGGTATTGCACTTGACGTAGACCACCCGATCCTTGGGGACTTTGCTCCACCATTGCTCAATCTGCTGCAAGGGCCAGTTAACCGCTCCGGGAACGTGCCCCTGGGCATACTCCTGCGGGGTGCGTACGTCGATCACAAAGCTTTTGGGGTCGGATAGCGCGCGGTAGAGGTCGTCCACAGTTACGACCTTGAAGCTCTGGGCCAGCCCCGACGAGGCCACCAGAAAAACCACCAGGCCGGCTATGGCCTTCATGCCACCACCCCAGCGCTGGCCTTAATGGCCGCCTCCACGAAGACCCGGTCGGACTGCCCGCCCAGGATGCGCTGCTGGGTCGCGCCGCTGATGATGGTGTCGGGCACCCCCGAGATGTTGTAGCGCCTCGAGAGCTGGGGGAACTCGCTGGCTTCCACCCCTTCGGCAATGATGTTGGGGTTGTGGTAGGCCAGCTTGTAGGTCGCCAGCACGGCCTGCGGGCAGTAGGGGCAGGTGGGGGTCACAAAGGCCTGCATACGCACCGGCGAGGCCACTTTTTGCAGATCGGCCTGCGACTTTTCCCCCAGCTTGCTCTCGCCGGTACCCAGCATCAGCAAGGTTTCGATCAGGGTGCTGAACTCGTAGCCAGCCGGCAGCCCCAAAAAGCGGATGTTGTTGCGCTCTGAGCCTTTTTCCCGCAGCAGAATGGTGGGTGCATAGCTCAGGCCCAAGGCCTGGGCCTCGGGGTCGGAGTGGATGGAGCGTTGTTCCAGGCTCAGGTGGGGGTTCAGGGCCACCACTTCCTTGAGCAGGCCCAGGGTTTCCTCCTGCAGCCCCACCTCCTGGCCGGGCAGCTCGAGGCCCGCGGTGGTAAAGACCACCACTTCCACAGGGGTTTTGATGGGGGCCAGCATCTCGCGCACCTGGGCTTGAATTTTCTCGTCTAGAAACATGATTTCTCCTTTGAGCGGGGTTTTATACCCCCACCGGTATACCTTCAGTATACCCCCAGGGGATATATTTCGCAAGAGCGGTTGACCCCTAGACTAAAAGCATGTGGGGTTGGTTCAAAAACCTGCTGGGGTTGGGGCCAAGGGTGCCCCGGATAAGCGCGCTGGAGGCCCAGGAGAAGCTCAAGGCCGGGGCTCTCCTGATCGACGTGCGCACCCCCCTCGAGCGCAAACTAAGCAAAATACCGGGCTCCCAGGGCCTGCCGCTGGCCGAGCTGGCCAGGCGCTGGGAAAGCCTGCCCAAAGACCGGCCCATCATCTGCTTTTGCGAGAGCGGCAGCCGCAGCCAGCAAGCCGCCGAGTTTCTGGCCGAGAAGGGCCTCGAGGTCTACAACCTGGCCGGGGGAATCTCGGCCTGGCAGGCCGCGGGGTTGCCGGTGAAAAAGGGGGATTTGCAGCGCTAGCCCACTGCGCTCAAACCCCCAGCCTATCGGCCAGGGCACGCACCGCCTGGGTGGTGGTGGGCGGCCCGTGCCCCACGTAGATCTTCTGGGCCTCGAGGCGGGCGATCCTGCGCACCGTGTGCCGGGCCTCCAGGGTGTCGTGGTTGACCATGGCCGGGGGAACCCAGGGGCCCCTCGCACCCACCCGCAGCGCGTCGGCAGCCAGCAAAACCCCCTCGCGCAGCAGGCCAATCTGACCGGGGGTATGGCCGGGCAGGTGCACCACCTGCCAGCTCAGCACTTCCGCGCCCTCTTCAACAGGCCTCAGGGCCTCTTTAGGTACCGGCCTGGGGCTGTTGGCAATCCAGTCGCCCAGCCAGGGAATGGGCGGAAAAGGTGGGCGGCGCGCTTCCCCGCTAATGAAGGGGATATCCAGCGGGTGGGCGTAGATGGGCAGCCCGTAGCGCTCCCAGAGCATCCGGGCCCCGCCCACGTGGTCGAGGTGGTGGTGGGTCAGCAGCATAGCCACCGGCCTGCGCCCCCCCAGGTGCCGCAGCAGCCTTTGGTTCTCCTGCGGCATGCCGGAGTCCACCAGTAATAAACCCTCCGGCGTGTCCAGCAAGTACAGGTTGGCGGTCAGCGAAAAAACTTGCATCAAGGCTTTATTGCTTCGCCAACGGTCTGAAGCGAAACCCCCATCTCGGCTAAAGCCGCCCGGATGGCCGCAGCGTCAATGCCGGCCTCGCGGTGCATGCGGGGGATGGAGCCGTGATCAAAGAAGACATCCGGCAGGCCCAGCACCCGGATATCGGGTTTCAGGCCCAGTTCGTTGAGGGCCTCCAGCACCGCACTGCCAAACCCCCCCATCTTCTGGTGGTCTTCGGTGGTAACCAGCTTGTAGCCCTCCAGGGCCAGCGCCTCCAGCATCCCCTTGTCCACCGGCTTGAGGAAGCGGGCGTTGATAACGCCAATCTCGGGGTGATCCTGGGCGGCCTCGAGGGCGTACTTGAGCGTCTTGCCAAAGGCCAGGATATAGGCCTTGGAGCCCTCCTTCAGCACCTCCCAGCGGCCCCACTCGATCTCGGGCCAGGCCCCCTCGGGGGCTTTCTCCACGTTGTCGCGGGGGTAGCGGATGGCAATGGGCCCGCCCAGTTCCAGGGCCTTCTTGAGCATGGCCCGAAGCTCCAGGGCATCCTTGGGGGCGGCAATCTGCACGTTGGGCACGGTGCGCAGGTAGGCGATGTCGAAAACCCCGTTGTGGGTGGCCCCGTCACCCCCCACAATCCCGGCCCGATCCACCGCAAACACCACCGGCAGGTTCTCGATGGCAATGTCGTGGATGATCTGGTCGTAGGCCCGCTGCATAAAGGTCGAGTAGATGGCCAGCACCGGCTTGAGGCCCCGCAGGGCCATGCCCGCCGCCACCGTGGCCGCCACGTCCTCGCAGATGCCGGTGTCCAGGTAGCGCTCGGGGTGGGTCTGGGAGTACTTTACCAGCCCCGAACCCTCGCGCATGGCCGGAGTGATCACAAAAAGCCGGGGCTCCCGATAGGCCAGCTCGGTCACCGCGTCGCCGAAGGCCGCCGACCAGGAGTAGCCCTTGCTCACCTTCTCGGGTTTCTGGGGGTTGAAGCCGGGCGGCCCGTGCCAGTAGATGGGGTCTTCCTCGGCCACCCCGTAGCCCTTGCCCTTCTGGGTCACGATGTGCAGCAGGGTGGGGCCGTCGAGTTCTTTGATCTGCTCGAGGATGTGAATCAGGCCCGGCAGGTCGTGCCCGTCCACCGGCCCCACGTAGCGAATGCCCCAGGCGTAGAAGGGGTTCTCCTGGTGCAGCATCAGCTTGGCGGCCTCCTTGGCCCGGTCTACTAGATTGAAAAGCCGGGGCGAGATGCCCTCCAGCACCTGCTTACCCCACTTCTGGGTGTCCTGTACCCATTTTTTGGTCTGGTACTCCCTAAAGTAGCGGTTGAGGGCCCCCACGTTCTCGGAGATGGACATCTCGTTGTCGTTCAGAATTATCAGCAGCTTGGGCTTGCGCTCGCCGATTACGTTGAGCGCGGCCAGGGCCATGCCGCCGGTCAGGGCCCCGTCGCCGATGATGCCCACTATGTGGTAGTTTTCGCCCAGGGTATCGCGGGCAATGGCCATGCCCAGGGCATTGGCCAGCGAGGTAGAGGCGTGGCCTACCGTAATGGCGTCGTGCTCGCTCTCCGAAACCTTGGTAAAGCCCGAGATGCCCCCTTCCTGGCGGATGGTGTGGAAAACCTCCTTACGCCCGGTCAGGATTTTGTGGGCGTAGGCCTGGTGGCCCACATCGAACAAGAGGCGATCCCGGGGCGAGTCAAAGACCCGGTGCAAAGCCACAATCAGCTCCACCGCCCCCAGCGAGGAGGCCAGGTGGCCGCCGTTCTGGGCACACACCCGGATAATCTCGCTGCGCAGTTCCTGGGCCAGTTGCAGCAGCTCTTCTTGCGAGAGGGTTTTGAGGTCTTGCGGCTGGTTGACCTTTTGCAATATCACAGGCGCCTCCCAAAACGACCCGGCGATGACCCGACCGCCGCGTGCATCCTGTTCTAAACTCTAGGGGTTTGTGGGTCTGTTGCAGTACCCCAGGGAACAAAGGGGCCTATTTGAAGTTGCGGTCAATCAGCGAGAGCCCGCCCTGGTCGCCAAAGTTCACCGAGCTGTAGATCTCGCCCACCCCAGGGTAAAACCAGATCTCGAAGCCCTCACGCAGGCTGGGGTTCCGGGGGTCGCGCACCTCCCAGGCGATGCGGAAAACCTCGAAGCTGCCCGCCGGTACGGTCACGTTGGACTTGCCCAGCACCGTGTAGGTATAGTCCAGCATCCGGTCGCTCACCCGGGTCACGTTGTTGCCCGTGCGCAGCTCGATGACCTCGCGGGTCTGGCCGCCCCAGCGGGCCCCCACCACCAGGCTGGCCTGGGGCGGGTATTCCTGGATGGGGGGGGTGTAGCGGGTCACCTGGAGCCGGCCGAAGTCTTCCATACCCAAAAGCCGCACCCCGCTGGCGTCCACCTGGCGGTAGTAGGAGCGCTCGAGGCCCCGCCCGCTCAGGCGGTAGCGGATGGCCGGCTGGCCTTCAAAGGTGGAGGGGCCCAGCACCGATAAACGCACCGGCGGGTCGCCGATGGAAGCCCGGGGCGGCAGGTAAATCCAGTCCAGTCCCGGCTGGGATGGGTAGAAGCCCACCGGGCCCTGAATGAGGGCGGTGTTGGTCTGGGGTTCGGTAGCACGGGGGGCGCAGGCCCCCAGAAGCAGCAGTAGCAGCAGGGCAATTCGTTGCATCGCCCCAATTTACCCCCGGGTGAGGGGGGATGGATGTAAAACCTCGCGCAATTCGATTAAGAGCTGCGGCAGCTCGGCCAGGGCCAGGGGCTCCTCCGAGCCTGAGACCAGCAACAGCTCGGCCCCCAGGCGCTCGAGGTATTCCACACCCCGCTCAAAGCCCCGCGTAAGCTCGTGGTGGCGCACCAGCAGGCGGTCGCGGGTGGGGCCTTGGGTGCTGGGCTTGGCTAAGAAGCGCTCGAGCTCGGCCAGTTGCGGCAGCAACTTACCCAGGTTCCGCCCGTACTGCTGGGCCTCTTTGAGCGCATCGCGCAGATGGGGCAGCCGCCTCCCCTGCCGCTCAATCTCGGCCAGGGCCGCCTGTAGCCGGTGAGCCTGCTCTTCTTGCGCTGGTGGCAGGTTCCGGCTGGCCCCAAACACCCAGACCAAAAGCCCCACCGCCAGCAACAAGAGCATCAGCTCCAACAGGGCAATACCGGCCATGTTGCCTTAAGAGTACAGCCCCCTTCGCAAAGTGCAAAACCGCCCAGGCGTCCGGGCTTGGGGCTCAGCCGACTTTTCCCGTCAAAGCCCTTAGGCCATCCCCAGTTCACGCTTGAGGCGGGCCAGGTCTTCTTCCACCTCTTTATTGCTGCCCAGGCGCTCGAGCTCCTTCTCCACATCGCTTTTGTCCATTTCCAAAAGGGCCGCGTGTTTGTCCTCCATGGCCTCGATGCGGCGCTCCATGTCTTCGAAGGCCTCCAGCGCGCTGTGGGCGTCCACCTTGGACTCGAACCTGCGCACCGTCTCGGCGGCCTCCACGCCCTTCTTGCGGGCAATGAGCAGGGCTTTTTTGGCCTCGGACTCCTGAATTTTGCCCTCCAGGGCCTTGAGCTGGGTGGTGAGCTGGTTGACCAGGGTCTGTTGCTGGGCCACTTGCTGGGCAAAGCCATCGGCCAGGGCCTGGGCCTGCTGCTTGCGCTTGAGGGCCTCGCGGGCCAGGTCTTCACGCCCCGCCTTGAGGGCCTCGGCGGCTTTTTGCTCCCAGGCCCGGGCCTGCTCGGCGTAGCTTTGCTGCTCGCGCTCGAGCTTCTTCAGCTCGGCCATGGCCTCGGCCACCTCCATCCGGGCCTCGCGCAGGGTGGCCCGCATGTCTTCCAAGGCCTGCTCGATGATTTTTTCCGGGTCTTCGGCCCGCTTAATCAGATCGTTGATATTGGCCCGAATCAGGCGCGAAAGCCGGTCGAGAATACCCATACTTGTCCCTCCTGCAACCCAGTGTAGCGCACCCCCACCCCCCTCACAACCTCCACCGCACGCAAAGCCGGGATCAAACGGCGAAACGCCCGCCCACTGGGTGTGCTATCCTCGAGGCATGGCCGCCGCATTGCCCGAGGAGATCAACAAAAAACTCGAGGCCTTCAAGCGCATCAAAGGGCGCAGGTGGGTCAAAGAGCTTGAAAAAATCCTTGACGAGGCCGTGAAGCTTTCCAACTGGGACGCCGAGGTGCGCAAAGCCGGAGCCAAGGCCAGCAAAATTAGCGACCAGCAAGCCGTACAAATGGCGGTGGAAGCTGTGCGAAAAGCCCGTAAAAAACAGTGAGGGTAGTCCTCGACACCAACATCTACATTTCTACTCTCATTGCCCCTGCGTCCCGCGTAGCCCGGGTGTACTGGGCCTGGCGGAGCGGCCAGTTTACCCTCCTCACCTCCAGGGCACAGCTTGCTGAGCTGCGTCGCGTAAGCCGTTACGCCAAGTTCAAAGATATTATCCGGCCTGCCCAAGCCGGGGCAATGATCAACACCCTCAAGGCCAGAGCCGAGCTGGTGCCGCACGGTAAAGCCAAACCCTTGTCACAAGACACCGACGACGACCTGATACTGCTTATTGCCACCGAAGGCAAAGCCAACTACCTGGTTAGTCTGGACGAAGAGCACGTCTTATCCCTAAAAAAAGTGGGAAAAACCCGGATAATCCGCCCCGAGCAACTGATGAAGCTATTGGAATAGCAGAAAACCCACCAGTTCCCACCCTCACGCTGGCACACGGAAGCATTCTTCCTCGCCGCGCCAAGCCACGAAGTTTGGCTTTGTTGCAATCCCCTTACGGGGCTTTTTGTTTGCGACATGTCACGCGGGCGGCAGAACACATCGCGGCGGCGGTCGGGTTGCAATCCCCTTACGGGGCTTTTTGTTTGCGACTGGCCGATATCCGCCAAGCACGGATGTAGAGGCAAGGTCAGTGTTGCAATCCCCTTACGGGGCTTTTTGTTTGCGACCCAAGCGTGAGGGGTGTTTGTTATGCGTAAACCCAAGTTGCAATCCCCTTACGGGGCTTTTTGTTTGCGACAGCATACCCCGTTAAACGCCGTGCTGTACAGGGGTGCTGGAGGGGGTATTTATGAGAAAGTGGAGTTATCCACAGCTCCCCTGTGGATAACTGGGGTAAAAAGTGCGTTTTTTGCGATGAGGGCTTACTTTTCCACGCTTTTAGATTTTTTGTGGCGTGGGTTTGCCTTTTTCATCGCAAAAGCTGGCTTTCAAAGTGCGCTATCGAACTGCTCGACGGGAGCATTATAGCATTTTGCGCAAAACAGAATGGGTTATTTGGTGAAAGTGCTTCCGTGATGTTCTGGACTGGTTTCGGGTTGAGTTTGGTGTGGGGTGGGTGCGATCGCGCAGGCATTTTTGGCAGGCGGTGTCGGGCGGGGGCGTGTGGGGGTAGTATTTGGGCATGGTTGCCGATCTTTCTCCGGCCCAGGTGCGGGCGGCCATCCAGCAGTACCTGCTGGAGGCGCTGCCCAAGCCCGAAGCGGCCACCCGCCTCGAGCTGGCCCAGTTTGCCCGGATGCTGCGCGACTACCCCGAGCGCGGCGGCAAGATGCTGCGGGGTACGCTGCTGGTGTACACCGGGCTGGCCTATGGGGCTTCGCTGGAAGAGGTTTTGCCCGTTGCGGCGGCGCTCGAGCTTTTCCAGAACTGGGCCCTGATTCACGACGACATCGAGGACGCCTCCGACGAACGGCGCGGCAAGCCGGCTTTGCACAAGCTGTACGGGGTGCCGCTGGCCCTCAACGCCGGCGATGCCCTGCATGCGCGGCAGTGGGCCCTGCTGGTGGAGGCGGGGGCTTCCCGGGGGGTGTTGCTCGAGTTTGTGCACATGGTGGAGCAAACCGCCCAGGGCCAGCACCTGGAGATGAGCTGGATGGAGGGGCAGCGCTTCGACCTGGGCGAGGCGGACTACCTGGAGATGGTGGGCCAGAAGGCCGCCTACTACACCGCGGTAGCCCCGCTGCGGCTGGGGGCGCTGGCTGCCGGGGCAGAGCCGCCCGCCGCCTTCACCGAGGCGGGGATGAAGCTGGGGATCGGGTTCCAGATTGTGGACGACGTGCTCAACCTGATGGGCGACCCCGCCAAGTACGGCAAAGAGATCGCCGGCGACCTTTGGGAGGGCAAGCGCACCCTTATTTTGCTGCGCTTTTTGCAGCAGGCCAGCCCCGAGGAGCGCCGCCGGGCCGAGGCCCTTTTGCGCATTCCTAGGGAGCAAAAGCCGGCCCCGGAGGTGCAGTGGCTGCACCAGCGGCTGTTGCAGTCGGGGGCGGTGGCCCATGCCCAGCAGGTGGCCGAGCGGCTGCTGGCCGAGGGGCTGGAAGCCCTCGAGCCGGTGCTGCGCGGGGCCCCACGGGGCGCTTATGGGGCGCTGGTGCTGGAAATCCTGCAAAGCCTGGTGCGGCGGGAGGCCTGAGAGCACCCATGGTAATCCAGTCCAGGTTTGCTAGTGCTATAAAAAGTATACTACCGGCATGGAGCCCAAGCCCTTTGAAATTGGCCTCTACACCTTTGTAGAAAACACCCCCGACCCCTACACCGGTCGGCTTCTAGACCCTGCCCAGCGCATGCAGGACTTGCTCGAGCAGGCCCAGCTGGCCGACCAGGTGGGGCTGGACGTGTTTGCGGTGGGCGAGCACCACCGCGAGGAGTACCTGGCCTCGGCCCCGGCGGTCATCCTGGCGGCCATTGCCGGGCGCACCCAGCGCATCCGGCTCTCGAGCGCCGTCACCGTGCTCAGCTCCGACGACCCGGTGCGGGTCTTCCAGCAGTTTGCCACCCTGGATCTGCTCTCGGGGGGCCGGGCCGAGATTATGGCGGGTCGGGGCTCTTTTATCGAGTCGTTCCCGCTGTTTGGCTACAACCTCGACGATTACGACGAGCTGTTTGAAGAGAAGCTCGAGCTTCTGCTGAAAATCCGCGAGCAGGAGCGCGTCACCTGGAGCGGCCGGTTCCGCCCCGCCCTGCACGACCAGGCGGTCTATCCCCGTCCGGTGCAGAACCCCCTACCGGTCTGGGTGGCGGTGGGCGGCACGCCGCAGTCGGTGGTGCGCGCGGCCAGCCTGGGCCTGCCCATGGCTCTGGCCATCATCGGCGGGATGCCCGAGCGCTTTGCCCCCCTCTTCGAGCTTTACCGCCAGACCGCCCAGCGGCTGGGCCACGCCCCCCAGCCCCTTTCCATCAACTCGCACGGCTTTATCGCCGATGACCCCCGGGAGGCCCTCGAGCTGGCCTACGCCAGCAGCAGCTACATCATGAACCGCATCGGACGCGAGCGCGGCTGGCCCCCCCAGAGCCGCGCCCAGTACGAAGGCTCCACCGGCCTGCGCGGGGCCAACTTTGTGGGCCACCCCGAGCAGATCATCGAGAAAATCCTGTTCCAGCACGAAATTTTCGGTCACCAGCGCTTCTTGCTCCAGCTCACCGTGGGCACCCTCCCGCACCGCAAGGTTCTGCGGGCTATCGAGCTTCTAGGCACCGAGGTAGCGCCGGTGGTGCGGAAGGAGATCGCCTCCAGAAGCAAGGCAAGCGTTGCCACGACCTGAACGCTTCAGCGCCGCACCACCAGGGCCACCCCCAGGGCGGCCAGGCCCATCCCCAGCAGGGCCAGCCCCCCGAGCCGCTCGCCAAACAGAAAATAGGCTTCCAGCGCGGTGGCCGGGGGCACCAGGTAAAACAGGCTGGCCACGCGGCTGGCCGAGTTGTGCCGGATCAGGTACATCAGGAGCAGAATGGCCCCCACCGAGAGCACCAGAACCAGCCAGGCCATGGCCAGGATGAACTGCGGCGTCCACTGGATCTGCATGGTCTCGCCAAAGAGCAGGGCTAAAACAAACAACCCCACCGCCGCCGCCAGGTACTGCACCACCGTCCCGCCGATAAGGGGCATCTGTACGGCAAAGCGCTTCTGGTACAGCGTGCCCAGCGTGGTGGAGAACAGGGCCAGAACGATGGCCGCAAAGGCCGAGGGCTCGATGGGCAGAACTCGAGCGCCCAGGGCCTTCTCCCCCACCACCAGCCCCACCCCCACAAAGCCCAGCAGCAGGCCGGCCCACTGCACCATACCCACCCGTTCGCGCAGCAGCGGCTGGGCCAAAAGAGCGGTCAGGATGGGCTGCAAGCCCACAATCAGGGCCGCCAGCCCGGCGGGCATCCCCCGCGAGATGGCAAAAAACACCCCGCCCAGATAGCCCGCGTGCAGCAGCAGCCCCGAGACCCCGATGTGCAGGTTCAGGGCCCAGCCCCTGGGCCAGGCCGAGCGCAGCAGCCCGGCCAGCGCCGTCAGCAGCCCCGCCACAATCAGCATCCGCACCCACAAAAAGGTGAAGGGCTCGGCGTAGGGCAGCCCAAACTTGGCCCCCACGAAGCCGGTGCTCCACAGCAGCACAAAGATAATCGGGGCCCAAAAAGCAAGCCTCATAAACCCACCGAGCGCAGCAGCCATAGGGCCAGCAGCCCCACCCCAATGGTAAGCAGCGCGTTCTTGAAACGCCAGGCCACCAACGCGGCAACCAGCCCGGCCCACAGCTCGGGGTGCGCCAGCCCAGCCCACTGGCCGTTTTTTGTAAGCAAGGCCGGGAAGACCAGCCCGGCCAGGGTTGCGGCAGGTACGTAGCGCAGGCCTTGCTGCACCAGCGAGGGCAACCTGAAACGCTCGAGGAGGGTCATGGGGTAGTAGCGCACCGCGAAGGCGATCAGGGCAAGCCCCAGGATGTTAAGCCAGATATCGAGCGGGGTCATGTTCTACAGGAAAAAGCGGTCGTGCTCTGAAGTGGTGGGGGGTTTTGCTCTGTTATGGCCCTTTTTTCATCTCCTTCAGGGCATCTTCCCACGCCGGGCCCCTCTTGCGGTTTTCCAGCCACACCCCCGCCGCAATACCCGCGAGGGCGCCAATAAACAGCCCCAAGCGGTAGGGCAGGCTGACCAGGGCGGTGGCCACCAGGCCGCCCACCAGGGCGGCGGCCAGGCTGGGGCGGTCGCGCAGGGCAGGGATCAGGAGCACCATAAAACTCAGTGGAATGGCGAACTCGAGGCCCCAGCCTTCGGGAACCCGCGCCCCCAGCAGCGCACCAATGTAGGTGCTGCCCACCCAGGCGATATACTGCGGCACCCCTCCGCCCAGAAAGTACCACGGCGTGAACCTAGGGCCCAATCGTTGGTGGCGCTCCATGGTGAGGGCGAAGTTCTGATCCACCATCAGGAAGGCCGCCAGGGGTTTGAGCCAGCCCCGGAAGGGTGCCAGGTGCCGGGCAATGGCCGAGGAATACATCACATAGCGCAGATTCACCACCAGCCCGGCCAGCAGCACCAGGGGAATCGCCGCCCCCGAATGCATTAGCTGCAGTGCGACCAACTGTGAGGCCCCTGCGAACACCAGGGCCGACATAAGGGTGATCTCAAGGACGTTCAGCCCCGCCTTGAGCCCGGCGAGGCCGGTGACCAGGCCGAAGGGGATCACCCCGATGGTCATCGGCATTACCTCCAAAAAACCCCGCCAGAAGGCATCTTTCGGGCTGTTCAGGGGAGGGCTCACCACCCCGCCTCCTTCTGCTTTGGGTTGGAGCCACACAACATGGTAACGACCCGCTGGACTTCCTGGGACGTCTCGCGGAGCATTGGCTTAATGCAGCGGCTGACCTTTAGGGGGCGTTGGGTTGGCAGGTGGTGTGGCATGGCTGGGGCTCCCGACTCGAGGCCCTCCGACCTCTAAAAGCTGTTGTATCACGGTTTACGGCTTGGCGCAAAACCCGCCAATCTGCTACCTCAACGGGCAGCAGGGCATCGGCAACCCTTTCATCTCGCGGTTTCCAGCCTGACCCCTACGGTGGTGCGCGGTTTGAATCCAGGCAAACTGGGGTTCAAAAAGCGCCCTGCCTCGCCATCGTTCAGCAAAAAGCGCCTGAAAAAAGCGGTGGCAAAATGCTTGACCAGGTCGTGGGCGCGCTCCATGTCCCACACCGGCTCAAAGCAGCGCCAGTAGTCCTCTTCCCTACCCCGCACCTCGGGGGGACATTCGACAAAAGGATTGTGCTGGGCAGCAACCAGGGTCAGGAGGTACTTATCCTGCGAACCCGCCTGCCGGAAGTACTCCAGCGCATCGCGCCGGTAAGTGGCCACATCGTCGGCCTCGCCCGCCGCTACGAACAAAGGAACCTTGAGGTTTGCCAGCGAGCGGGCCCCTACCCAGGGCTGGCCGTAGGGGGCCATGGCAAACACCGCCTTGATGCGGGGATCAGGCTGAGCAATCCTGGCACCGCGCTGGGCCTCGAGCTGGGCAAAGAAGGGCAGAGCAAAACAGGGCCCCTCGTTGTTGCTGGCCCGGCAGTATTCGCCCAGGGCCGCACCATCCAACCCCGCCCCGGCCGCATTGATCACGCTGTAACCACCGTAGCTGTAGCCCAGCAGCCCCACGTTGCTAGCATCAGCGCTCGGAATCTGCTGGGCTACCGCGCCAATGGCAAACAGTATATCCAGCGGCCTGTCCACGATGCTGCTGATGTAGTTTGGCTGGGTCAGGGTCTGGTAGGTCGAACCGGGGTGGTCGAGCGCGGCCACCACAAAGCCCCGGCTGGCCAGGTGCTCATTCAGGTAAGCAAACTGAAAGCGGGTGCCGGGCTGACCGTGCGAGGCCACAATCAGTGGGAACCTGCCACTGGCGGGCGCGGCATCCCGGTTGGCGCGCCCGGCAATCCGAACCGGGGTCTGGCCGATCGCGCTTTGGTAGACCGTATTTTGTTGAACTCCGCTGGCAGGGTACCAAACCTCAACGGTAATGCTTCGGTTTTGACGGCTTGGGTCGGTGAGTTGCAGGGTTCTGACCCCCACCACCGCGCTGCCTCGAGCCGCCAGGGGCGGGGCATCCGGGCGTTCCACGCTTGCTCCTTGGGTCATCGCTAGGCTGCTGCACCACAGCAGCACCACCAGGCTCTTCAGTATTACCCGCATGCATTCCTTCCGGCTTCAGCTAACCCGCTCCACCCGGATCATGTTGGTGGTACCCCGCACCCCAAAGGGCACCCCAGCGGCAATCACCACATACTCGCCCACCTCGGCCAGGCCGGTCTCTTTGGCTTTAGCCACGGCAATCTGCACCATGTCATCGGTGTCTTTGGGGTCGGGGGCCAGCAGGGGCAGCACATCCGAAACCAGGGCCAGCTGGTTGCGCACGTGGGGGTTGGGGGTCAGGGCCAGAATCGGCACCGGGGGCCGGGTGCGGGCCACCCGGCGGGCCGCCCCGCCGCTGGAGGTAAACACCACCACGGCCTTGGCCCCGGTGGACTCCACCACATCGTCCACAGCCCGAGCGATGGCGTCCTGCACGGTGCGGGTGGCCGGCGGGCGCAGGGCGTTGAGACGGTCTTTGTACTCCTGGGTGGCCTCGATGGTTTTGGCCACCCGGGTCATGAACGAGACTGCCTCGACGGGGTACTGACCGGCAGCGGTCTCGGCTGAAAGCATCACCGCATCGGTACCATCGAAGATGGCGTTGGCCACGTCCGAGGCTTCGGCGCGGGTGGGGCTGGGGTTTTTAATCATCGACTCCAGCATCTGGGTGGCGGTAATTACGGCCTTGCCGGCCTGCACCGACTTGAGGATGATGCGCTTCTGCACCGCCGGCACCTCCTCCAGCGGCATCTCCACCCCCAGGTCGCCGCGGGCCACCATAATGCCGTCGGCCTCCTCCAGGATCTCGTCGAAGCGGGCCACCGCGCTGGGCTTCTCGATCTTGGCCATCAGCCGGGCGCGGGAGTTGTGGCGGGTCAGGTAGTGACGGGCCAGCAGCAGATCGTCGCGGCTGCGTACGAAGCTAATAGCCACCCAGTCCACCTCGAGCTCGGCCCCCAAGGCGATATCGTCGATGTCTTTATCGGTTAGGGCCGGAATTGAGAGGTCGGCGCCGGGGATGTTGATGCCCTTGTTGTTGGACAGCCGCCCCCCCACCAGCACGGTGGTGTGGATGTCGTTGATCCGCACCTCATCGACACGCAGCCGGATGTTCCCGTCGTCCAGGAGCAAAATCTGTCCTGGGGTCACATCGTTGGGCAGGCCCCGGTAGGTGGTCGAGACCCGGGTTTCATCCCCCTCGACAGGCTCAGAGGTGATGATGAACTTCTGCCCGGCCTGCAGCTCCACCGCCCCCTCGCGAAAGCGACCACAGCGAATTTTGGGGCCCTGCAGGTCTTGCAGGATGGCCACGGTACGGCCGAGGGCGCTCGAGGCCTCCCGGATCATCTGCACCGAGGCCCGGTGATCCTCGGGCACGCCATGCGAAAAGTTGAGGCGAAAAACATCGACGCCGGCCGCGATCAGGGCCCGGATCACCTCAGGCGAACGCGAGGCAGGCCCTAGGGTGGCCACAATTTTGGTTCGTTTCAAGAGTCCCATAGTCTCATCTCGGGCTGGCCTGCAGCCTCATTTTTTGAAGGCCTCAAACCCCAGGAAGCGCGCCCCTGCGCCCAGCTCCTCCTCGATGCGTAAAAGCTGGTTGTACTTGGACAGGCGATCCGAGCGGCTGGCCGAGCCGGTCTTGATCTGGCCGGCATTGACCGCCACAGCGATATCGGCGATGGTGTTATCCTCGGTCTCCCCCGAGCGGTGCGAGAGGATGGTGGTGTAGCCCGAGCGGTGGGCCAGCCGGATGGCCTCCAGGGTCTCGGAGAGGGTGCCGATCTGGTTAACCTTGACCAGGATGGAGTTCCCCACCCCCATCTCGATACCGCGCTTCAGAATGGCCGGGTTGGTCACAAACAGGTCGTCGCCCACAAGCTGGATGCGCCGGCCCAGCCGCTCGGTCAGGAGCTTCCAGGTCTCCCAGTCGTCCTCGGCCAGCCCGTCCTCGATGGAGACGATGGGGTATTGGTTGACCCAGTTTTCCCAGTAGGCCACCATCTCCGGGCCGGAGAGCGACTTACCGTCGGCCTCGAGCACGTAGCGGCCCTCCTGGTAAAACTCCGAGCTGGCTGGGTCGAGGGCGAGGGCGATCTCCTGGCCGGGCTTGTAGCCGGCCTTCTCGATGGCCGTAAGCAGCACCTCCACCGCCTCCTCATTGGACTTGAGGTCGGGGGCAAACCCTCCCTCGTCCCCCACGTTGGTGTTGTAGCCCTTGGCCTTCAAAACCGACTTGAGGGCGTGGAAGGTCTCAACTCCAGCCCGCAGGGCCTCCGAGAAGGTGGGCAGGCCAGCCGGCACCAGCATGAACTCCTGGAAGTCTACGTTGTTGTCGGCGTGCTTGCCCCCGTTGATTACGTTCATCAAGGGCACCGGCAGGGTCACCCCCTGCACCCCCCCCAAGTAGCGGTAAAGCGGCAGGCCCAGCCCGCTGGCCGCCGCATGGGCCGTGGCCAGCGAAACTGCCAGGATGGCATTGGCCCCCAGGTTGCCTTTGTTGGGGGTGCCGTCGAGCTCGAGCATGGTTTTATCCACGGCCTCCTGATTGAGCGCATCCAGCCCAATCACCTCGTCGGCGATGCGCTCGTTGATAGCCGCCACCGCCCGCAGCACCCCCTTACCCCCAAAGCGGGGCCCGCCATCCCGTAGCTCCACCGCTTCGTGGGCCCCGGTGGAGGCACCCGAAGGCACCATGGCCCGCCCGCGGGCCCCTGACTCCAGCACCACCTCGGCCTCGACGGTGGGATTGCCGCGTGAATCCAGTACTTCGCGTCCTTTGATTTCAACAATTGTGGTCATTGGTTTGTGCCTCCTCGCTGGAAACGCTTCTATTTCCCGCAACCGCTTAAGAGTCTACACCTCGAGGCCTGGAATGCCGCCACATTGGTTACACCACCAGCGATACTCTGCACTGCCTTAAACCCGCAGGGGAACCACCACCGCCAGGTAGCCGCTGTCCTCCACCGCCTGTAGCAAGCTGGGGCTGGTCGTGCCGGATAGTTTGATCCGCACCGCCCCCTCGATGGGGGCCAGGGCATCTATCAGGAACTGGGCGTTGTAAGCTACCATCAGCTGGGGTTCACCCGAAGCCTCTATGCTAAGCTCTTCCCTACCCCGGCCATAATCGCTCTCGGCATCAATATCAAGCCTGTTGTTATTAAACAGAAGATTGACGCGGTGGTTGTTGCGATCCGAGAGCACCGCTACCCGCTTCAGGCTCTCACGCAAGGCCTCGGCCTGCAAGGTGGCCTCCAACACAAAACTTTGCGGAATAACCCGCCCATAGTCAGGGAACTCACCCTCCATCAACTTCACCGACATTCGAACCGCCTCGCCCACCAGCGTCAGGGTGCCCTCGGCCACCGCCAGGGCCACCTCACCTTGGGCATCCTTGAAAACCCGCACGATCTCATCGGCGCTCCGGGCCGGGATAACCAGCTTGCGGGGTTGAAGCTGCATGGGTAGGTCGTAGCAGGCCAGGCGGTAGCCATCGGAGGCCACCGCACGCAGGCTGGTAGGAGACATCTCGAGCTGCACCCCACGGAAGATGGCCCGGTACTCCTCGGTGCTGGCAGCGTAGCGCACACGGGTGATGGCCTGGGCTAGACGGGCGGCGGCGATTTTTTCAACACCTGGCGGGCCAAACGATAGCTCGGGGTAACCGTCTGGACTGGTGGTGGAAAGCTGGGTATTAAAGGCCCCCGAGTGCAGTTCTAAGCGCTCCCCGTTCCCAAAGATTAATTCCACCAGTTCCCCTGGGGCGCTGCGCACAATCTGTGTGAAGGTCTGAGCCATTATCAGCACCTGACCCCTGCCCCGTACCTCAGCAGGTAGCTTAACCTCGATGTCCACCTCGCCGTTGGTACCCCGCAGAATTAGGCCTTGTTCGGAAAGTTCGACGGGTAAATAGGTCAGGATGGGGTTGGAGCTGCGGCTGGGAATAATCCGCTCTAGAATGGATAGTCCTTCGGCAAGGGTACGTTTGGGGATGCGAACTTCCACGCTGGCCTCCATGCTGGGCTATCTGGTCGGGGCAACCGCCCCGGTCAGCCCAGATATTCTAACAGTCAACCCACCAAACGATTGAAGCCAGTTTGCAGAATGCCATCATCCCATTTAAGGGGTTTGAACCAAACAGCGGGTTAGTGGGGCCGTTTTTAAACTACTCCTTCTTGTTTTTAAAAATTTTTAAGATTAGTACTAGTAGTAGTAGGGGCTGTGGATATGTGGATAAGGCTGAATTAAGGCCCATTGGTATCGAATTAAGCCTGTGGATAAAAGGTGTGGAGAATTGTGAATAAGCTGTGGATAAGCTGTGGAAAAATGGGGCACTTATCCACAGGCTCGGTGCGGACGCATTTATCCACAGGTATATCCACAGGGTTATCCACAGGTTATCCACAGGGTTATCCACAGGCTAAATTAATTTATCCACAGCCTCGAGCTTGCCGATTATGTTGTTCAAATAATTTGACTCGCTGAGCGCGATAACCTCAGCGCAGGCGTTCCCGGATGCTTTTGAGGGCCTGTTGAAGGCTGGGTTCGGTATCCAGGCTCTCCTGGATCTTTTGGATGGCGTATAGCACCGTGGTGTGGTCTCGTCCATCGAAGAACTGTCCGATTTCTGGCAGGGAAGCGTGGGTCATTTCGCGGATCAAATACATGGCAATTTGACGAGGGATCACGACCTCCTTACGCCGGCCCGCGCCGCGTATTTCCTCCGGCCTAAGATTGTAGTGTTCGGCTACGGCTTTGAGGATTTCTTCTGGGGCCAGCCCGCTCTCGGAGGCCGCAAACACGTCGGATAAGGCCTTGACGGCCACCGCTTTGCTGAGTTGTACACCATTGAGGGAAGCATAGGCAATTACCCGCATGAGGGCACCCTCGAGCTCGCGGATGTTGGAGGTAATTTGTTTGGCGATGTACTCTAGCACCTCCTCGGGAACGCGCATGTTGCGGTACTCGGAGTTCATCTTGAGGATGGCTACCCGGGTCTCGAGGTCGGGAGGCTGTATATCGGTAATCAAGCCCCACTCAAAGCGGCTGCGCAGACGGGCCTCGAGGGTCAGGATATCTTTGGGCGGTCGGTCTGACGAAAGAATAATCTGCTTGCGGGCCTCGTAGAGGGCGTTAAAGGTATGGAAGAACTCTTCCTGGGTTCGTTCCTTGCCGGCAATAAACTGTATATCGTCTACCAACAGCAGATCCACCGAGCGGTAGCGGTCGCGGAACTCGGTCATACGATCTTCGCGGATGGCATTGATAAGTTCGTTGGTAAAAGTTTCGGTGGAAACGTATTCAATCTTTTTGTCGGGGAAACGCTGGGCTACCGAGTGCCCAACAGCATGCATTAGGTGGGTTTTGCCCAATCCTACGCCGCCATAGATGAATAAGGGGTTGTATGCGTTGCCGGGGGACTCTGCGACTGCGACAGCCGCAGCATGGGCGAGGTTGTTGTTTTGCCCCACCACAAAGTTCTCGAAGATGTACTTGGGGTTGAGCCGGGCGCGTGCCTCTTGGGGCTTGCTGGGAGTGGATGCGGAAAAAATATCTTCCTGGACGGGTTTTCCTGGAATTACTTTGAGTTCGAAGCGAGGTGCCTGGGCTCCCAGACGGGCCAGGGCCTCGGTCAGCAGCTCGGCGTAGTGATCCTCAATCCAGCCCTTGAAGAAGCTGGTAGGAACACCCAGCTCGAGCGAGCCGTTGACCACCCCCAACGGTTGAATCTTCTCGAACCAGGTGTGGTACTCCACCTCCGTGATGCTTTGGCGCACGTACTCGAGTACATTCTGCCAGACAGTGTTTTGGGTCAAGGCCACTCCTCCCCTATACAAGTTTGTACATTTTAC